>NZ_CP165782.1:0-2552500 GCF_000513895.2 Ensifer sp. WSM1721 | reverse complement strand
CTGAGCAGGGTTAGCCGGCCCCTAAGACGAGGCGGACACGCGTAGTCGATGGGAACCACGTTAATATTCGTGGGCCTGGTGGTAGTGACGGATCGCTTAACTTGTCCGGACTTATTGGATTGTCCGGGCTTGGACGCGGTTCCAGGAAATAGCTCCACCATATAGACCGTACCCGAAACCGACACAGGTGGTCAGGTAGAGTATACCAAGGCGCTTGAGAGAACTGCGTTGAAGGAACTCGGCAAATTGCACGCGTAACTTCGGAAGAAGCGTGACCCTTTTGTACGCAAGTATGATGGGGTGGCACAGACCAGGGGGTAGCGACTGTTTATCAAAAACACAGGGCTCTGCGAAGTCGCAAGACGACGTATAGGGTCTGACGCCTGCCCGGTGCTGGAAGGTTAAGAGGAGGGGTGCAAGCTCTGAATCGAAGCCCCAGTAAACGGCGGCCGTAACTATAACGGTCCTAAGGTAGCGAAATTCCTTGTCGGGTAAGTTCCGACCTGCACGAATGGCGTAACGACTTCCCCGCTGTCTCCAACGCAGACTCAGTGAAATTGAATTCCCCGTGAAGATGCGGGGTTCCTGCGGTCAGACGGAAAGACCCCGTGCACCTTTACTATAGCTTTACACTGGCATTCGTGTCGGCATGTGTAGGATAGGTGGTAGGCTTTGAAGCAGGGACGCCAGTTCCTGTGGAGCCGTCCTTGAAATACCACCCTTATCGTCATGGATGTCTAACCGCGGTCCGTCATCCGGATCCGGGACAGTGTATGGTGGGTAGTTTGACTGGGGCGGTCGCCTCCGAAAGAGTAACGGAGGCGCGCGATGGTGGGCTCAGAGCGGTCGGAAATCGCTCGTCGAGTGCAATGGCATAAGCCCGCCTGACTGCGAGACTGACAAGTCGAGCAGAGACGAAAGTCGGTCATAGTGATCCGGTGGTCCCGCGTGGAAGGGCCATCGCTCAACGGATAAAAGGTACGCCGGGGATAACAGGCTGATGACCCCCAAGAGTCCATATCGACGGGGTTGTTTGGCACCTCGATGTCGGCTCATCGCATCCTGGGGCTGGAGCAGGTCCCAAGGGTTTGGCTGTTCGCCAATTAAAGCGGTACGTGAGCTGGGTTCAGAACGTCGTGAGACAGTTCGGTCCCTATCTGCCGTGGGTGTAGGAATATTGACAGGATCTGTCCCTAGTACGAGAGGACCGGGATGGACATATCTCTGGTGGACCTGTTGTCCTGCCAAGGGCATAGCAGGGTAGCTATATATGGAAGGGATAACCGCTGAAGGCATCTAAGCGGGAAACCCACCTGAAAACGAGTATTCCCTTGAGAACCGTGGAAGACGACCACGTTGATAGGCCGGGTGTGGAAGTGCGGCAACGCATGAAGCTTACCGGTACTAATCGTTCGATCGGCTTGATCGTTCCCATTGCTCATGCTCATCAAACGAAAGTTCGATGATGCTATCTTCTGTCCTGACGCGCGAAAGCGCTGCGGACGGCGCCCCGGACAACCGGCGGCTCGGCTCTGCCGGCTGCTGCAAATATCCGGATAAGTCGCAAGACGTGTTCAAAAAAACGAAGCAATCGCTTCACCAGCTTCTCGAAATCAGTTTGCGCCTCCGGGCGCAAATCTTGCGCTTTGCCGACCTGGTGGTTCTGGCGGGGTGGCTGCACCCGTTCCCATTCCGAACACGGCCGTGAAACGCCCCAGCGCCGATGGTACTTCGTCTCAAGACGCGGGAGAGTAGGTCGCTGCCAGGTCTGCTAAACGCAAGATAAACACAAACATCTTCTCTCACAAACTCGGCCCAGCCGAAACAAAGGGCCGCAACAAGCGGCCCTTATGCTTAAAACCATAACGCGGGGTGGAGCAGCCCGGTAGCTCGTCAGGCTCATAACCTGAAGGCCGCAGGTTCAAATCCTGCCCCCGCAACCAAACACGCAAGGCCCGCATTCGCGGGCCTTTGCTTTTCATCCCCCGCAATACCCATGCCTCCGGATGCCGTCGCACTTTTGCGGCGGTCCATAACGCGCATCAGCGGCCAACGGTCGATACGAGCATTCTGTGCGGGTATTTCTTCTCAGCCCGTGCCACCCTACCTCGTCACCGGCATTGTCTGCGCGGCCCGCCGCTAAAGGGCTGGTAACTATTGTCCTCCGGGCGGTACGATCGGTATCTGCTGAAACAATAGCTGATATGTTCCTCCGCCAGATTCGCGCCCGCCCGCGTGTCGCCCCAGAGATATTCCGTGCGGGTTGGAGGGTCGCCTGCACCCCCCGCATAGCTGTCGCTTGGTTGCGGCGAAACATGCTCGGACTGGACCTGGTCCGCATCGATGTAGGGTGAGATGCAGGTCCGCCGGCCGCCAGTGAAGGGCGTGTAGCTGTTGTCGCCTGGACGGTAAGACCGATACCGTTTCGCACACCATTCCACATGGGCAGTCCGCTCGGTCGATAAGGTCGGTTCCTCATCATTGGGCGCCCGTTGCGTCGTAACCGTCGTGTCCAAAGGTTCCGAAAAGCGCTCCCCCTTGGCGTCTTTGCCCAATGCAGTTACTTCGCGTTCTCCGGAAGCGTCGGGATCAGCAGGTGGCCTGGTCGGTAACGTCGGTTGCTCCTCGCTGGGCGTCGTTTGAATCGACGCGGTGGCCATCGTGTCCAGGGGCTCCGAAGGGTGCTCCTCCTCGACTTCGCTTCCCGTTGCGGTTACCCCAGGTCCTCTCGAATCATTGAGATCAGTTGCCGCTGAGCGGGCGGGGAGCCGCTCAAATCGCTGGGTCGCCGTGTTCACTGCTCGCGGATTCCTGGTCCATATTTCCGACTGATTCATGTCCAGCCGCGCCTCGCGCGTTGGCTTGCCGGTGAAGAACAAAATTCCGACAGCCGTACCGCTTAGGAATAACGCGAGGGCAAGTATGAATCCGCCAAATACCGCCAACGCCGTTTTCACCTTGCCCTCCTTCGCTCGTCGTTACGAAGAATGCGAGGGCTCCGTATCAAGTTCCGGCCCCGGGGCATGAAAAATGCTAGGAGAACTTTCGGAAGAAGGCGCGATCGGAGAACCACGCGGCTCCTCAAAAGGCCGCCGCAAGACGTGGTCAAGCCTTCTTCACCTTCTCCGCCGCCGTATTCGCCTTTCGCGGGAGTTTCCCGCTTTTTGAGTATTGCCGCGGGGTTCTGTCACGGTTCGATTTTTTGTACGCTGTTTTGTTCTTGCTGACCGACCCTGCCTGTTTCCAAAGAAACGTGGAGAGGTGAAGGTCCGCAACGGCAGCAGGAGAATGCGCGCGCCGATATCGGCGCGCGGCGGCAAGCAAGCGGCCTCTTTGGGTTCAGGGTCACCCGGCGCCGTCGCGTCTTGGAAACCTCCTCGACGTGTTGCCGGTTGTGGTCGGCGCAATTCACGCGCGCGATGAGGCGGGCGCACGCAAGCAGGTCAAGACGACAAGGCCGAGCGGAGCAGTGAATCAGCACCGTGCGATGATGATCGTGCCGTCCGGTTGCCTGTATCTGCAGTTGCCACGGCTGTGAGCCGGGGTCGTTGCAGTTCCAACCGCTGCACCGACGAGAGCTCCGCCAGCCGCACCTACGACGGTGCTCGTCGTGTCTCGACCGATTAGCTGGCCTGCAACCGCGCCCGTTCCGGCCCCTATCAAAGCACCGCCCAAGCCACGTTGGTTCTGTTCCGTGGCGCAGCCAGTCGAAATGGCGGCTATAGTCGCAAATGTGACGGAGAGCATTGTCCTTCGGGTGGTCATGGCATGCTCCTGGTTTTTATGAGAACGGCCCCGATACCTCCGACGTCCGGGATTTGCAAAGCTGTATGCCATATATCTGCGGCCGGACCGGCTGACGTCGCCGTTTCTGTCGCTCCCTTCCTACGGAGAGGCGAGCTTCCGAGCCTCATCGCAGCATTGCAAGATTGAAGTGGCATGATCTGCGGCCGAGGCTCAAGCGGCAGCAGGTCCACTCGCCACCTGAGGCGCACTTGCGCCTCACAATGGAACGATGACAACGGACATCATATACATCCTGCGGTTGCTGCGATCAACCATCGAAAGTGCTCAGCAAGACCAGGCGTGATGCAGATCGGTGTGACGGCAGCCCGAGAGGCGCGAGGTCTTGGCCGGTTAGGTCGGCACAATACGCTCCGCCAAGCGACCGTTGAAAGTAGCTTATCGCCGCTGACGCCGGCGATCGCCCGTAGGCGCGATGACTTCTCACCGGCCGTATCCGTTGCGGCGATGATCCCTAAATAATCTGACAGCGCCACTCATGGCTTTGCGTCAATTTCTTCTCATGCAAATGGCAAGAGAGGAGATGATACGATGACGGACAATAGGCCGATCTCAGGCAGCCAAGCCTTTGTCGCGACGGAGTTGATTGGACCGCAGCGCAGGATCACCGCGTTCACGCCGCTCGAAGGGCGTGGCCTGCCCATGCGATTGCTCGCGCGCCTTGCTCGATGGATGGACACGCGGCGCGGTCGCTTGGACCTGCTCGAACTCTCGGACTATCAGCTCAAGGACATTGGCCTGTCCCGTGGGGAAGCATATAACGACTTCTACAAACGCGACTTGTAGGATCGCAATGTCCCAGTTTTCGTGTCAGACAATTCTTTCAACCTCGACCGTCAGACTTCGGGACGTCATCTGCAACGGGGCATGTCGCCACCGGAGCGCTGAAGAATGCGCGCATTCGACGAGCCTGGTTTATCCTTATCGCGGCGTTTTCATGCGCCATGTGGGTAGGAGCGACGCGGTGGCCGAGCCTAATCAGGTGATTTTCTTCAATGGCGGCGAAGGATATCGCATCAGCCACCCGGTCGCGGGCGGAGATGCGTGTCTCGACGTAAAGGTCAGCGAAGAGGTGCTGTCCGAGCTCGCGCCGAAGGAGCAGTTGCGTTCAAGTGTGTCCTTCAAACGCCAGCGCCGGCGCATCGACGCGCGCGCCCAGGCGCTCGTTGCTCTTTTGCGTTACAGCCTCGGTCGGGGTATTGCCGAGCCCCTCGAAGCCGAAACGCTCACGCTCACGCTCATCCGGCGCTCCCTCGGGGAGCGGACGTCGTATGGTGCGGCCGGTACTTACGGCCGAGAAAAGTTGGTGGACCGGGCCAAACTCGTGCTCTCGAGCGATCTTGCCCGCCGCTGGACGCTGGGTGAGGTCGCAAGGGCGGTTGGCGTCTCGCCGGTCTATCTCACCCAGGTTTTCCAACAAGTCGAGGCAATGCCTCTTTACCGCTACCAGTTGCGCCTGCGGCTGGCGCGGGCGCTCGATCTGCTTGGCTCCCACCATGATCTTACCGCGCTCGGGCTGGAGCTCGGCTTTTCCAGCCATAGTCATTTCAGCTCCTCCTTCAAGCAAGCCTATGGACGGACGCCGGCCGAGTTTCAGCGCAGCCTTCGCCTTCGTTAGATCACGATGACTTTAGGTCGGACCGACCCAAAATCATTTACGTAATTGATTCTAATAAGTTGGCGCGCGATGCGGGCGGAAAACCGCGCACACTTTTCCTCATCCCGCGCTAACGCCTTTCATATTGCTAAAAAATCTGACAGCGCCGCGGGCAGCGCCATGGTTTTCTGCGGTGGTCGAACCAAAATCACGGACGAGGAATGAAGCGATGACCCAGAGAACCTGTGCAGCTTGCGACTGCGAGCTCGATCAGCAGAGTATCAAGGTGAAACTTGGCGGCACAACGGTAGAAGTCTGTTGCGAGGAGTGCGCCGCGGCACTTGGTGAAGCCGAAGCCGCAAAGGCTTCAGCCGAGGCCGAGAAGTAAGAATGTCGGATCGAATCGATCGCTATCGCATCTGACGGCGACGGACTTCTCTCTGTCGTTTGCCGAACGACGGGCGAAAATGAAGTGAGCCCACTCGGTCTGAGCGGGCTCACCTGCAGTCAATAGCTCAAAGCCTTGTCATCACGTGCGGGGCTTGAGGTTCTCCGGATCGTAGAGCGGCTTGTAGCCGACGCCGGCGACTTCGACCGGGTAGGTCTCGGCGAAATACTCGACATGGAGCTTGCGGCCGACCTGGCAATAGGACCAGGGCAGGTAGGCAAGCGCGATATTCTTGCCGATCGTCGGACCGTAGGCGATCGAAGTGGTATAGGAGCGGCGACCGAGCTCGTCGACCAGCACCTTGCCGGTCTCCGGGTCCATGACCGGCAGGTTGCCGACCGGGTAGCGCTTCACGCCTTTCCTGTCGGTGTCCTCCGTCATGACGAGCGTGCAGAGCATGGCGGGCTGGTGCTCGCGCGCCTTGTACTCCACATGCTTCGCCTTGCCGCGGAAGTCCGCTTCCTTGACCTTCGGACGGGCGAGGTCGGCCTCGATGAGGTTGTAATGGGTGAGAAGATCCGCGTTCTGCAGGCGCAGGCTCTTTTCCATGCGGCGCGAGTTCGCATAGGTCTCAACCCCGAAGGCCATGACGCCCGTGGCGCGCAGCGCATCCCATACGGCCAAGCCGTCCTCGTACTTCATGTGCAGTTCCCAGCCCTGCTCGCCAACATAGGAGATGCGGAAGGCGGAGACCGGCTTGCCGGCGATCTCGATCTGCTTGATCGAGGCGAAGGGGAAGTTCTCAGGATCGACGCCGGCCGGATCGGCAACCACCTTCTTCAGCGTTTCCCGGGCATTGGGGCCCCAGATGCCGATGGTGATGAACTTCTCCGAAACGTCCGTGATGGTGACGTCGAGGCCTCGGTCTTCGGCGACACGGCGCATGTAGTGGAAGTCGCGCGGACCGGCATCGGCGCCGTTCACGAGACGGCAGCGGTCGGCCATGCGGAAGACGGTGAAGTCGGCCCGCACCATGCCCTCGTCATCGAGGAAGTGGGTGTAGATGCCCTTGCCGATATTGCCGTCTCCGCCGATCTTGGCGGCGCAAAGCCACTCGAGAAGCGCGACGTGGTCCGGACCTTCGATGTCGACCATGTGGAAGTGCGAGAGGTTGACGATGCCGCAATCCTCGCTCATCGCCAGATGTTCGGCGTTGGAAACGCGCCAGAAATGGCGGTTGTCCCACTCGTTCTCGCGCACCGGAACGCGGTTGCCGTATTTTTCCAGGAGGTGCTCGTTCGCGGCATAGCCGTGCGCGCGCTCCCAGCCGCCGAGTTCCATGAAGTAGCCGCCGAGCTCCTTCTCGCGCTCGTAGAAGGGCGAGCGTTTGACGTTGCGGCCGCCCGCATAGGGCTCGCGCGGATGCACGGCCGGGAAGTAGATCTTCTGCGCCGCCTCGAAGCAGCGCTCCTCGATAAACTTCTCTTCAAGCTGGTGCGGGTAGAAGCGGGCGTAGTCGATCGAGGCATGGTCGGTATGGGTGCGCCCATCCGTCATCCAGTCGGCGATCAGCTTGCCGTAGCCCGGGCCGTCCTTCACCCAGATGGCGACGCAGTACCAGAGGCCGCGCACCTTCTGGCTCTCGCCGCAGGAGGGTCCGCCGGCGGCCGATACCTGCAGTAGCCCATTGAAGGAGTGGCCCTCGTTATAGCCAAGCTCGCCGAGGATCGGCGTCAGTTCCATGGCGCGCTCGAGCGGCTCGATGATCTGCTCCATCTCGAGGTCGCGCTGCGAGGGCGACAGGCGTGCCTCGTTCTTTTCGAGAATGTCGCGCGGATGGCAGAGGCGCGGATTGGTGGTCTCGTAATAGCCCCACTCGATCTGGCCGCCTTCGGTGGTCTTCGGATCGCCGGTGTCGCGCATATAGGCCGAGTTGCCCTGGTCGCGCAGCAGCGGCCAGCCGATTTCCTTGCCGGTGCCTTCGAATTCGTTGTACGGGCCGAAGAAGGTGAGCGGATGGTCGACCGGCATGACCGGCAGGTCTTCGCCGACCATTTCGGCGATCAGGCGGCCCCAGATGCCGGCGCAGACGACCACATGGTCGGCCATGATCGTGCCGCGATGGGTGACGACACCCTTGATGCGGCCGTTTTCGACGAGGAGCGAAGTTGCCGGCGTATTGCCGAAGATCTGCAGCTTGCCGGATTTTTCCGCCGCATCGACCAGCTTGCCGGCGACCGTCTGCGAGCGCGGGACGACGAGGCCGGCATCCGGATCGAACATGCCGCCCATGACCTGATCTTCCTCGATCAGCGGGAACAACTTCTTGATCTCGGCCGGCGAGACATAGTGCGCGCGGGTGCCGAAGGCCTTGGCGGAGGAAAGCTTACGCTTGATCTCCTCCATCCAGGCGTCGTCGCCGGTGCGTACGACTTCCAGGCCGCCGATGCGGGCGTAATGGCCCATCTTGTCGAAGAACTCGATCGAATATTGCGTCGTCCAGACCGAAAGATAGTCGTGGCTCGTCGTGTAGCAGAAGTCCGAGGCATGCGCCGTGGAGCCGATGTCGGTCGGGATGCCGGATTTGTCGATACCGACGATATTGTCCCAGCCACGCTCGATCAGGTGGTGGGCGACCGATGCGCCGACGATGCCACCCAGTCCTACGATTACGACCTTCGCCCTTTGCGGAAACTCTGCCATTGATTGCGACCCTGGTTAGTTTTGAAGCCGGATATTAGAGCCTGCGGCGCCGCGACTTGAGCCTGTCTACGACATAATCATCGTGCTGCACGACCAGAATGATGCGGTCCACGGATGGGGACGGCCGCGATCACGTGAACGTTCATCTAGCTGATATCACGAGAAAATCCATCCCGCGCGACGGCGAAGAACAGGCTTTTCGTCGACGAGGCAGGCAGCCGTAGACCGTGTCGCCGGAACGCGACCTTCGGCGGCGGCTTTTTACTCGCCGCCTGCGAAGAAAAGTTGGCGCGTGAAGAGGATATAGTTCGACTCCGACACCATTAGCGCTACGAAGACCAGGACCAGAAGCGGGGGCAGGATGATGGCATAGATCAACGCCAGGCGCTCCCAGGCCATGTGCATGAACACGGCGACGATGAGGCCGGCCTTCAGCATCATGAAGATCAGGATCAGGGACCAGCGGAGATAGCCCTGCAGTCCGAAGTAATCGACGAGGTAGGAAAAGGCGCTCAGGACGAAGAGCAGACCCCAGACCAGCAGGTAGAGCTTGATCGGGTGCTGTTGCTGTTCCGCATGTGCCGCATGGTGTGCGACCTGTGCCTCTGCATGAGCCATGGTGTCCTCCTCACCAGAGATAGAAGAATGCGAAGATGAAAACCCAGACCAGGTCGACGAAGTGCCAATAAAGGCCGGTAATCTCGACGATCTCGTAGTGGCCCTTGCGGCTGGTGAAGAAGCCGCGCCGCTCCGTGTCGAAATCGCCGCGCCAGACCTTGCGCGCGACGATCAGCAGGAAAATCACGCCGATGGTGACATGGGTGCCGTGAAAACCGGTGATCATGAAGAAGGAGGAGCCGAATTGGGCCGCTCCCCAGGGATTGCCCCACGGCCGCACGCCTTCGGCGATCAGCTTCGACCACTCGAATGCCTGCATGCCGACGAAGGTGGCGCCGAAAAGCGCAGTCAGCAGCATGAGGGCCGCGGTTTTGCGTCGGTCGCGGCGATAACCGCAATTGACGGCCATGGCCATGGTGCCGCTCGAGGAGATCAGCACGAACGTCATGATAGCGATCAGGATCAGCGGCATATGGGTGCCACCGATCTCGAGGGCGAAGACTTCGCTCGGGTTCGGCCAGGGGACGGTGGTGGACATGCGCGCCGCCATGTAGGCGAGCAGGAAACAGCCGAAGACGAAGGTATCGCTCAGGAGAAAGATCCACATCATGGCCTTCCCCCAGGAGACGTTCTTGAACGTCCGCTGGTCCGAGGCCCAGTCCGACGCCAGCCCGGCCAAACCGGCGGGCCGGGGAAGCGTTTCTGCGGCGGGGGTCTTGATCGGGGCAGACATTGGCAACGGTTCCTATGTCAGGAGTTGGCGGCAGAAATCGACGACGTCGCTGGCCCAGCCGGAGAAGAGGGCGAAGAGCACCAGCCAGACGATCAGCATGAAATGCCAGTAGACGGCACAAAGCTCGATCGACAGACGCAGTCTGCGGTCGAAGGGCGTGTTCCAGGCGCGCGCGGTCACTCGACCGAGCGCAAGGAGTCCGCCGAGGATATGCAGGCCGTGCATGCCGGTGAGCATATAGAAAAAGCTGTTGGCGGGATTGTCGGCCAGGAGATATCCGGCGTCCGAAAGCATACGCCAGGCGAAAAGTTGACCGGCGAGAAATGCAAGGCCCGCCGCCAAGGCTGCGAGGAGACCCGTTCGCGCCGCTTCGTCATGCCGCCGCTCCGCCTCCACTTTCGTCCAGTGCAGGGCGATACTGCCGGCTGTGAGGATGCCCGTATTGATCCAGAGAAAGCCGGGCAAGGGAAGTGCTTCCCAATCCGAGGAGGTCATGCGCATGAAATAGGCGCTGATGGCAAGCGAGAACAGTGCGCCAACGACCGCGAGAAAGACGCCGAGGCCGACCTTCGCCGGGGGCATCGGCGCGCCGCTGCGACGATCATGCGCGTGGCCGACTTCCAGCCACGGCCGCGAGGTCACGCGCTGGCCGGCGAGCCACCAGACGATGACGGCGGCGACCACCGCCAGGAAGATTACCGTCACGCTCATGAGGCCGCCTCATGGCCGAGGCGACCGGGGCCTGGCTGGTTCTGCGGGATGAAATCCTCGGGTGCGCCCGGGACGCTGTAGTCGTAGGCCCAGCGATAGACGACCGGCAGCTCCTTGCCCCAGTTGCCATGCGGCGGCGGCGTCTCGGGCGTCTGCCATTCGAGCGTCGTCGCCCGCCAGGGATTGCCGCCGGCTTCGCGGCCGTGGCGCAGGCTCCAGACGAGATTGAAGAGGAAGACGATCTGCGCGGCCCCGACGATCAGCGCCATCACGGTGATGAAGGCGTTGAGCGTATGGACCGATTCCTGGACGAAGGCCATCTCGCCGAGTTCGTAGTAGCGGCGCGGCACGCCGACGAGGCCGACATAGTGCATCGGGAAGAAGATCGCATAGGCGCCGATGAAGGTGACCCAGAAATGAATCTGGCCGAGCACTTCGTTGAGCATGCGGCCGGTGATCTTCGGATACCAGTGATAGATGGCGCCGAAGATGACCATAATCGGTGCGACGCCCATGACCATGTGGAAATGCGCGACGACGAACATCGTATCGGAGAGCGGCACATCGACGACGACATTGCCGAGGAAGAGTCCCGTCAGGCCGCCGTTGACGAAAGTGACGATGAAGGCGAGCGCGAAAAGCATCGGCAAGGTCAGGTGGATGTTGCCGCGCCAGAGCGTCAGCACCCAGTTATAGACTTTGATCGCCGTCGGTACCGCAATGATCAGCGTCGTGGTCGCGAAGAAGAAACCGAAATACGGGTTCATCCCGCTCACATACATGTGGTGGGCCCAGACGATGAAGGAGAGACCGCCAATGATGACGATCGCCCAGACCATCATGCGATAGCCGAAGATGTTCTTGCGCGCATGCGTGCTGATGAGGTCGGAGACGATGCCGAAGGCGGGCAGCGCGACGATGTAGACTTCCGGATGGCCGAAAAACCAGAAGAGGTGCTGGAACAGGATTGGGCTGCCGCCGCCATGTTGAAGCTGCTCGCCCATCTCGACGATCGCAGGCATGAAGAAGCTCGTGCCGAGCAGCCGGTCGAAGAGCATCATGACGCAGGCGACGAAAAGCGCCGGGAAGGCAAGCAGTGCCATCACCGTCGCCGTGAAGATGCCCCAGACGGTCAGGGGCAGGCGCATCAGCGTCATGCCGCGGGCGCGGCCCTGAAGCACGGTGACGACGTAATTCAGGCCGCCCATGGTGAAGCCGATGATGAAGATGATCAGCGAGGAGAGCATCAGGATGATGCCCCAATCCTTGCCGCCCGGCGTGCCGGAGAGGACCGCCTGCGGCGGATAGAGCGTCCAGCCGGCGCCGGTGGGCCCGCCGGGTGCGAAGAAGCTTGCGACGAGCACGAGGACCGCCAGCAGGTAGATCCAATAGCTCAGCATATTGGCATAGGGGAACACCATGTCGCGGGCGCCGACCATCAAGGGGATGAGGTAATTGCCGAAACCGCCGAGGAAGAGCGCCGTGAGCAGGTAGATCACCATGATCATGCCATGCATGGTGATGAACTGGTAGTAGGCCTCGGCATCAATCAGTTGGAATGTGCCGGGAAAGCCGAGTTGAAGGCGCATCAGCCAAGACAGAACCAGCGCCACCATGCCGATGGCGATCGCGGTTGTCGCATATTGGATGGCGATAATTTTCGCGTCCTGGCTGAAGACGTAGCGCGTCCACCAGCTATGCGGATGATAAAGCTCAACATCCTCGACTTCGGGAGGCGGGAGCGCCTCGCCAATACCGGACCGGACGTCGACCATCATATGCCCTCCCAGGTTGCTACTCCACGGCGCCTCCTACTGCGCCGCTGAGGCGGTAATCGCAGTTGCCGCCGGGCTTGTTTCGGACGATGCGGATAGTTGCGAAAAGGTCTGCTGCTCGGCGAGCCAGGTCTGATAGTCCTCCTCGGTGTCCACCACGACGGTGCCGCGCATCTGCGGATGGCCGACGCCGCAGAGCTCCGCGCAAAGGATTTCAAAGGTCCCCGTCCGCGTCGGAGTGAGCCAGAAATAGGTCACCATGCCGGGGATCATATCCATCTTGGCGCGAAACTCCGGCACGTAGAAGTCGTGCAGTACATCGACGGACCGGAGCACGACCTTGACCGGTTTGCCGACGGGAAGGTGAAGCTCGCCGCCCTCGATAATGAGGTCGTCGAGGCTGGCGGTGTCGTTCCGGTTGAGGCCGAGCGAATTTTCAGGCGCGATATTGCGCGTCTCCGTCGTTCCGAGCTTTCCGTCTGCGCCGGGGAGGCGGAAGCTCCACAGCCATTGCTGGCCGATGACTTCCACTTCCGCCGCATCCTGCGGCACGGTGATGAACTGGTTCCAAACGAACAGGCCGGGCGCCAGCATTGCGGCGACGCCAAGCGTCGTGCTCGTCGCCAGCCAACCTTCGAGCTTTTTGTTCTCGGGCTCGTAGGCCGCGGTGTTGCCGGGTCGGTGGCGGAAGCGCAGCACGCAATAGGCCATGAACAGGACGACGGCGGTGAAGGCGATGCCAGTGATCCAGAATGTTATGATGATGGTATTGTCTATGTAATTCCAGTTGGAGGCGATTGGTGTCCACCACCAAGGACTCAACAAATGGAACAACACCGATCCGGCGGCCAACAGAACCAGAATTACAACCACGGCCATTTCCTGTCCCCTCCTCGCCATGATCGGCCGTGAGACGAATGCGCAATCCGCAGCGTTCCGATCACAATTATTGCACGAACGGAAAATACTGGCAAATCATCGGGAAGGCGTGGAATTCTCCCGTCCCGAGGGTTGCTCCTATTTCGGGTGTTGTTTGAGATAGGCAATCACGTTGGCGATCTCCTCGTCCTTCTTGAGGCCGGGAAAGACCATCTTAGTGCCCTTGACCTTGGCCTTGGGATTACGGAGATAGTCGCTCAACGTCGCGTCGTCCCAGACGAGGCCGCCCTTACCCGCCTCGACCATGGCTTGTGAGTACTTGAAATCCGGGTGAGTTCCGGCGGTTCTGCCGATGACGCCCTGGAGCGACGGTCCGACCTTGTTCTGGTCCTTGTCGACAACGTGACAGGTCGCGCATTTCTTGAAGACGGTGGCGCCGGCTTCGGCATCGCCCTCCTGGGCAAGGCCCGCGGCCGGACAGAGAACGAGTGCCGAAAAAGACAGGGCAACAACAAAGTTTCGCATCATACTTCCTCAATTTCGCTCGGCGCGGGGCAAGGAAGAATATCGTCAAATCATGGCTTTGGCGGTGCTTGCTTCTCTCAGGGAATGACGCGCCGGGACGGTTGATACTTGCGACACAAGACAAGCTAGTCCTCGCAGGAAAGAAGTCAATCGCTCCTTCGAGGTAGGCGCCGGCAGCGACCCTCCAGTCGGCGTCAGATGCGTCTGCCTTCGCCATCGAAGAAATGCAGTTGGTGCGCAGGGAAACGAACGGGGATCGTGCCGGAGGCCGTGAGGAACGAGCGGTCGTTGGTGAAGGCCTTGAAGCCGGCCCGCCCGAGTGACAGGTGCAGGATGATGCCGAAGCCGGTCGGCTCGACTAGGTCGACGGTGGCAAGAAGCGTTTGCGGCCCGTGGCCGGCAAGCACAACGTGTTCCGGACGGATGCCGAGCGTGGCGCCGGCGCCTTCGGAAAGGGGCGCGGGCGCGTCGAGTGGAATATGTGCCGCGCCCTCGATCTCGAAAAGAGGCGTGGCGCCGCCGTGATACGTCCCCTCGAAAAAGTTCATCCCGGGCGAGCCGATGAAGCCGGCGACGAAGAGATTGGCGGGACGATCATAGAGATCGAGCGGGCTTCCCACCTGCTGCACCACACCGGCGTTCATGGCGACGATACGATCGGCAAGCGTCATGGCCTCGATCTGGTCGTGCGTGACATAAATCGATGTCGCGCCCAAGTCCTTGTGCAGTTTCTTGATCTCGGCGCGCATCTGTTCGCGCAAGCGCGCATCGAGATTCGACAGCGGCTCGTCGAAGAGGAACGCCTTCGGCTGACGCACGATGGCGCGGCCCATAGCGACGCGCTGGCGTTGGCCGCCGGAAAGTGCGCGCGGACGGCGCTCCATGAGCGGCTCGAGGCCGAGCTTGGCGGCAGCGCCTGCGACCACGGCCGCAATCCTGTCTTTCGGCGTTTTCCTCAGTCGAAGGCTGTAGCTCATATTCTTTGCGACGGACATGTGCGGATATAGCGCATAGGACTGGAACACCATGGCGATGTCACGGTCCTTCGGTGCAAGCTCGTTGACTCGCTTGCCGGCAATGCGGATTTCCCCGGCGGTGACGCTCTCGAGGCCAGCGATCATGCGCAGGAGGGTCGACTTGCCACAGCCGGAGGGGCCGACGAGCACGACGAATTCGCCATCGCGGATCTTGAGGTCGACGTCGTGCAACACCGGGTGGACGCCGTAGGATTTCTGGATATTGGCGATGTCGATGGAAGCCATGGGATCAGCCTTTGACCGCGCCGGCCGTGAGGCCTTGGACGAGATAGCGTTGAATGAGCAAGAAGAAGAGACAGGCAGGGATCAGCGCGAGCACGCCGGCGGCCATCATCTGACCGAAATCGACCGAGAATTTCGAAACGAAGGACAGAAGCCCGACCGGGAAGGTCGCCTGCTCGTTGCCGGAGATGAGCATCAGCGAGAAGAGCAGTTCGCTCCAGGCTGCGGTGAAGACGAAACCGAGGGTCGCGGCGATCCCGGGCAACGTCAGCGGGAGGATGATCTGGCGGAAGGCGACGAATTGCGTGGCCCCATCGATCATCGCCGCCTCTTCGAGATCCCTCGGAATGCCGTCGAAGAAGGACTGCATCAGGAACGTTGCAAAGGGCACGTTGAAGGCGGTGTAGACGATGACGAGGCCCGTCAAGCTGTTGGTGAGCCCCAGTGGCGAAAGGATTTTGAAGATCGGGGCGACCAGCATCACCAGGGGGAACATCTGGGTCAGCAGCATCAACGTCACTAGCCAGTACTTGCCACGGAAGCGGAAACGCGAGAGCGCATAGCCGGAGAGCGAAGCAAGGATTGTCACCACGACGGCCGTCGAGCCCGAGACGATCAGGCTGTTGCGGAAGAAGACCGGGAAGGCGCTGTGCCTCAGCACGAAATCGAAATGTTCGAGGCTCGCCCTCGACGGCCAGAGGCGAATTCCTTCGGAGTAGAGCAGGTCGTTCGGCGTCACCGCCACCTTTAGCAGCCAGAAGAGCGGAAAGAGCGCGAAGGTAATATAGGCGAGGATCGCCAGGCGATGCGCCACGGTGAGGAGGGCTGGCTTGACGCGCATCGGTTCAATCCTTGCTCAGGAGCCACTGTCTCAAGATGACGATCAGCAGCGAATAGGCGAGGAGCAGTGCGAGCAGCACCAGCGCGACCGCCGAGGCATAGCCGAAGTCGAGCCGCTTGAAGGCCTGGGTGAAGATGTAGCTCGCGACGATCTGGGTCCTGTCGGCCGGCCCGCCATTGGTCATGACGATGATGAGATCGGCGAAGTTCGAGATCCATACGGTACGGAGCAGAATGGTGATCGCGATCGTCGGCGCCAGGAAGGGAAGCGTGATCGAGAGGAAGCGCTGGAACGCTCCCGCTCCGTCGATGCTCGCGGCTTCATAGAGGTCGCGCGGGATCGCCTGCAGCGCGGCAAGGAGCGTGATCGCGAAGAAGGGAATGCCCCACCAGATATTGGCGACGATCGGCCCCCACATGGCAAGCTGCGGATCGGAGAGGATGTTGGCCGGCTGGCTCATGATCCCGAGCGCGTAGAACCAATGCGGCAACGGCCCGACGACGGGATTGAAAAGCCAGGCCCAATTGAGGCCGGCAAGGAAGCTCGGAACGGCCCAGGGCAGAAAGACGAGGGCCTGGGCGATCGCGCGGCCATGAAACGGCTTGTCGAGCAGCAGTGCCAGGATAAGGCCGAAGGCGAACTGCAGAAGAACCGATGCACCGGTCCACCAGAGGGTGTTTCTGAGCGAGCGGAAGAAGGCGTCGTCCTCGGAAAGAGCCCGGAAATGATCCAGGCCGATGAAGGCGCCGGAAAAGGGATTGAGGAGCTGGACGTCGCGGAACGCATAGGAGACGCCGAGCACCAGCGGCACCAGCATCACCGTGACGATCAGGATCAGCGCCGGCGCGGTATAGAGATAGGGAGCCGAGGCATCCGCGATGCGCTTCATCAGCGGCGGACGGATCGCCGGCAGACCCGGGCGTACGGCATAGTCCATCGATCGGAGTTCCTCTTTGTCGCGCTTGGCGTGCCTTGTCTTTTCGCCCCGTCGAGCAGGGGCGGCGCGAACGGCGCCGCCCCCTATGGCGTTATTTCTTGCTCGCCAGGTATTTCTGCTGAGCCTTGGTCAGGTAGTCGGCCCATTGATTGGCGAGCTCTTCCGGCGTGATGTCGCCGAGAAGCGCCTCCTGGCTGGTCTTGATCGCGAGCGAGTCCTTGAAGAAGGCGAACTCTTCGAGATAGGTCGGCATGACCGTCGGAATGGCGTCCTTGTCGGCGAGTTCATCGAACCAGCCCTTGAACTGCGGGCTCGAATAGAAGGGGTCGTTCTCGGCCGACTTGTGGACCGGCAGCGCGCCGGTTCGCTTGTTCCACTCGATATTGCCCTCCGGCCCTTCGAGCGTTTCGATCAGCTTCCAGGAGAGATCCTTGTTCTGGCTGGCCGACAGCATCGACCAGCCGGCATAGCCGATCGTCGGGAAGGTCTTGCCGCTCGGGCCCTTGGGCATGGTGGTGACACCGAAATCTTCGGGCTTCATACGTTCGGCGATCGCGATCAGCGCATCCGGGTCCTGGTCGAGGAAAGCACAGGTGCCACTATAGAAGCCGGCGACGATCTCGTTGAAGCCCCAGTTGACGCTGTCCTTGGGCGCCAGTCCCTTCTTGTAGAGGTCGATGACCCAGGTAAGGCCCTTGACCCAGCCCTCACTGTTCATCGTCGAGGTGCCGTCCTCGTTAAAGAACTTGTTGTCGCCGGCCATGGTCGCTGCGAACATCACCCAGCCGTTGAGCCCGCCCGGGCCGCCGCGCAGGCAGTAGCCGGCCTTACCCGGGAGCTTGGACACCGCTTCGGAAGCCTTGACGAAATCGTCCATCGTCTTCGGCGGTTCGGCGACACCGGCCTCCGAAAGCAGCTTCTTGTTGTAGAACATCGCCCGAAGATAGAAGCCGTAGGGCAGCATATAGGCGGTGTCGTTGACGTCGCGGCCGAGCTCGAGCGCGCGTTCGGTGAGGCCCGAGGTGTGCTCCCACTTGGCGAGGTAGGGCTCAAGGCTTTCGAGCATGCCGTTATTGGCATAGAGCGACAGCCAGGTGTCCGGCATCTCCATGACGTCCGGGATTTCGCCGGCGGAGACCATGGTCGCGAATTTTTGGAAGGCTTCGCCCCAGGGGAGCGAAATGATCTCGACGGTGGTGCCCGGGTTCGCCGCCTCGAATTTGGCGACGATCGATTTCAGCGTTTCGGTCCGCTCGGGGCTGGTGATGACCTCGACGAGCTTGAGCTTCGTGTCGGCAAGGGCGCTGCCGGCCATCAGCGTGGCGAGCAGGGTAGCTGTGATCAGTTTCCTCATTTTTTGTTCCCTTTTGTTCTCGCTGGTTGCTTGTTCGTCAGCCTTGCGAAGCGGCGGCGATCGCCGCTTCGAGATCGCTCCAGAGGGCCTCCGTTCCCTCCAGGCCGACATGGAGCCGTACCGACCGCGGAGAAATGCCGAAGGCGACCGCGGAATTGGGTTGAGCTTTCTGCGCGAGGACGACTTCGCCAGGTACGACGAGGCTTTCATGACCGCCCCAGGAGACGCCAAGCTTGAAGAATTCGAGGTGATCGGCGAAGCGACGGATGTCGACGCCCTCGCGGAAGACGAAGGAGAAGAGGCCGGACGTGCCGGAGAGCCCCGGCGGCAGCTTGTTTCCGAGGCCGGGATGGCAGACGGCTTCGACGAGCGGATGCTCGGCCAAGCGCCGGGCGATGGCGAGCGCCGAGCGCTCATGCGCCTTCATCCGGATCGGCAGGGTGCGAAGCCCGCGGATCAGGAGCCAGGCGTCGAAAGGCGAAAGCTTGCCTCCGAGATAAGGATAGGCTTCCGAGCGAATACGGCCGATCAGTTCCTTCGAGCCGGCGACGACGCCGGCGACGACATCGCTGTGGCCGCTCAGATATTTCGAGGCGGAGTGGATGACGAGATCGACACCGAGCGAAATCGGCTGCTGGAACACCGGGCTCGCCCAGCTGTTGTCGATGACGGTGACGATCCCTTGCGCCTTGGCGGCCGCCGTCAGCGCCGCCACGTCGTGGGTGTCCATCACCCAACTCGTCGGGCTTTCCATGTAGAAGAGCCTGGCACCGGGAAGCGCCTTGGCGACCGCCTCCTCGTCGCGCCCGTCGACATAGGTGACTTCGATACGCATGCGCTTCAGATGCGTGCCGAACAGGCGGAAGGCATCGGGATAGAGATGCTTCACCGCGACGATCCGGTCGCCCGGCTCGACAAAGGAAAGCACAGTGGAGGAGATCGCCGACATGCCGCTCGCAAAGCCGATCGCGTCCTCCGCGCCTTCGAGCGTGGCCAGCATCTCCTCGAAAGCCCGGACCGTAGGATTGAGGCCGCGCGTATAGATCGGCCGCACGCGCTCGCCCCGATAGGAGGCGATCATCTCGTCATAGTCCTTGAACGTGAAAAGCGACGTCTGGACGATCGGCGGCACGACGGCATCGAAGGCGTGGCCGTCGTCGTGGGCGACGATCAGGGAGGCTCTGTCGAACGGATCGAAGCCGTCGTTCATCTGGACATTTCCTTGATGTCTTCCTCGACGATTGCGAGGATTTTCAGTGTTTCCTGGCGTGCGGCGTCGGCATCCTGCGCAGCGATCGCGTTGAAGAGCGTGCGGTGAAACGGAAAGGATCGTCGAGCGAAATCCGGCCGGTCGAACGGTTTCTCCCAGAAGCGCTCGAAGGCCTCGCGCATCTGCTCGAGCAGTTGCCGGAAAAGCGGATTGTGGGTCGCGTCGTAGATCGCCAAGTGGAAGGCGAGGTCCTCCGGGCCGGAGGTGCCCTTGGCGAGATGGACGCGTTCCATCTCGTCGAGCTTCGCCTCGATATTGACGAGGTCGGTATCCGTACGCCGGCGCGCCGCCACCATGCCGGCCTCGGCCTCGATGCCGCGTCGCACCTCCAGCGTCTGCAGGAGGGCGTCGCGCAGATGCTCAGTGTCGAGCGCCAGCGGCATGTGGATGGTCGCACCGGAAATAGCACGCAGGAGATAGGTGCCGCTGCCTTTGCGCGCCTCGACGACGCCGAGCGCCTGGAAATGGCTGAGGACTTCCCGAACCGTCGAGCGGCCGACGGCAAGTGCCGCCATCAACTCGCGTTCGGCAGGCAGCCGGTCGCCCGGCTTCAGGCCGGCTCCCTGGATGTAGTCGGCAAGCGCGGATATCACCTGCTGCGCCCGATCAACGGGCGGCAAGGGCAGCAGCGTCGCTCTATCCTGCTGGGGCATCCGGTTCTCCGGGACCAGAATTGGTCTGACATCTGAGCAATATGGCAGCCGGAGCGCCGCATGGTCAAGGGGCAAGATTTGCGATATGCCTCCTGCTGCCGAAGGCTCGACGGCCTGCAAAGTCCGGCCGAATGGCTCAGCGCCTTTCTGGAAACTGTATGATGGCAAGCGCGAAGAAACCCTATGCCGGCGACGGCCGCTATCCGACGAGCTACTACGCCGCCTCCCGCAACATCATCCGCACGCCCGCCAAGCTTGAGGGCCGGACCGAGGCAGACATCTGCATTGTCGGCGCCGGCTATTCCGGCCTGTCGACGGCCATCCATCTCGCCGAAAAGGGCTACAAGGTCACCGTAGTCGAAGGCGCTCAGGTCGGCTGGGGCGCTTCGGGGCGCAATGGCGGCCAGATCGTCAACGGCCTCAATGCCAGTCTGTCGACGATTGAGCGCCGCTACGGCGAGGATGCCGCGCGCTTCATCGGCGGTCTCGTGCAGGAGGGCGGGCGGATCATCCGCCGGCTCGTCAGCCAATATCAGATCGAGTGCGACCTGAAGCCGGGCAACATCTACACCGCCTATACCGGCGCGCATATGAAGCAGCTCGAGGCAAAGCAGGCGCTCTGGCGCAAATACGGGATGGACGATCACCAGCTTCTCGATCGCGAGGCCTTGCGCAAGCTCGTCAATTCCGAGGCCTATTGCGGCGGCATGCTCGACACCACTGGCGGCCACATGCATCCGCTCAATCTGGTGCTCGGCGAGGCCCGCGCCTTCGAGAGCCTCGGCGGCACCATCTATGAACTGTCGCCGGTGACGCGCGTCGATCACGAGGCGGCGCGGCCGACCGTCTACACCGATCGGGGCGAGGTCGCCGCCCGCATTGTCGTGCTCTGCGGCAACGCCTATCTCGGCGATGCAGTGCCGACGCTCGTGTCGCGCGTCATGCCCGTTTCGACGCAGATCATCACCACAGCGCCACTCGGCGAGGAACTCGCCCATTCGCTGATCCCGAGCGACATGTGCGTCGAGGACGTGCGCTATATCCTCGACTATTTCCGGCTTTCCGCCGACAAACGCATGATCTTCGGCGGCGGCACGGTCTATGGCGGTACCGATCCGGCGGACGTCGCGGCCAAGCTCAGGCCCACTATGGAAAAGGTGTTCCCGCGCCTCAGGGGCGTGAAGATCGACTATGCCTGGAGCGGCAACTTCGCACTCTCCTTCACGCGCGTGCCGCAGATGGGCCGGATCGGCGCCAACACCTATTTCGCGCACGGCTACAGCGGCCACGGCGTCACGGGTTCGCATCTCTTCGGCCGCATTCTTGCCGAAGCGATCGACGGCGACGCGACCCGCTTCGACGTCTTTGCGAAGCTGCCCTGGTATCCATTCCCCGGCGGGAGGATGTTTCGGGCACAATATTCGACGGTCGGCTCCTGGTGGTACATGTTCAAGGATGCGGTCGGCTGGTAACCGCCGCGAAGGCTCCCTGACCGTTTCGAGCAGCGCTAGCGGCAGCCGGTTGCGGCGGGCGCGCGTTTCTCTTCGAGATCGATTCCGCTGCAGTGGATGTTGCGCTAGAGTTTCCCGTTCGCAGGCGTCTGCGGCTCCCGGGCCGGTCTTCGACGAGATCGCGGGTAAAACGCGAAGGGGGAAGCATCCGGATCGGGTCACCTGGCCCCGAACGCCATCCGATGCTCACGGCGTGGAGAGTGCCGGATCGTCGCGGGCCATCAGGGGAGGTTGGAATATGTTCATTCGCTTCGGTTACGAGATCGGCATCGAGTGTGCGCAGCCGACCCCGATGATGACCTATCTTTCAGTTGTGCCCGAACGACGCGACGATGTCGTGCGCGAGCGTGGGCCAGTGGCGTCGCCCGTCGTCCCGATGGAGGAAGTGACCGATCCGCACGGCAATGTCTGTCTGCGCATGATCCTGCCCGAAGGGGAAACGCGCCTCGATTACGACGCCGTGATCAGGGACGAGGGAAAGCTCGACGCCTTCGACCCGTTGGCCGAAGCGGTGCCGGTGGCGAAGCTTCCGCCGGCCGTGCTACCCTATCTCTGCGCCAGCCGCTATTGCGAGACTGACCGGCTCGGCGCACTGGCGTGGAAGCTCTTCGGCGATGTACCGGCGGGATGGCAGCGCGTGCAGGCAATCTGCGATTACGTGCACGACCGGCTGGTCTTCAGCTACGGCTACGCGCAGGCGATGCGCACGGCACTCGAAGCGCATGAGGACCGGCTAGGCGTCAACCGCGACTACGCGCATCTCGCCGTCACGCTTTGCCGCTGCATGAACATGCCCGCCCGTTACGTCGCCGGCTACATGGCCGATCTCAGCGCGCCGGAGACTCCGGCGCCGATGGATTTCAACGCCTGGTTCGAGGTCTTCCTGGGTGGCCGCTGGTACACGTTCGATGCCAAGAACAATGCCCGGCGAGCAGGCCGCATTCCCGTCGCGCGCGGCCGCGATGCCGCCGACATTCCGCTGATCCAGACCTTCGGCAAGCATCAGTTGACCGCCTTCACGATCTGGACCTTGGTCGAGCCCGACAGCGGGCTCAGCCGCTCGCACCGCTCGGCCGACGTGTCGTTGCTGACGCCCTGGTTCAGCGAAACTTGGTCGCGCCACCTGCAGGAGCGCGAGCGCAACAACAGCCGCTAACGCCGGCGTAAACGGATTTTTCATCCCTCGCGCGATCTACAGAAAATAATATCTACAAACTCAATCGAGAATATAGGAGAACATGGGATACAGGCCAACGCCATAGACTGAAAAGTCGGAGCGGGATGTGTGCGGAAAACCGAACGCACTTTCTCTCGCCCGGGTCAAACAGCGGAGAGACGAGATGAACGCGACAAAGGCGATGACCCAAGCCCGCTACACCGTCTACCAGGCTCAACCATCACGGCGATCGCCGGCGAATCTCATCCCCCACTCGATTGCGGTGGCCGCCGCCTTCTGTTTCATCTGCGCGCTCGTCATTGGCGCGATCTGAGGTCAGCGCAGCGGCGATAGGTGCTCATGCACCGCCCGCCATTCTCCGGCTGGCGTCCTCTCGAACACGATCGTTTCCCGCTCTTTCGTCGTTGTCGGCTCGCCGGCGAATTCAAGCTCCGTTTCAACGCGGTGCGTGAAGATCGCGACGTCGCCGAGCATCTGGACATGCCGGTCGCTGGACCGGCAGGCGAGGACGCGGAAGCCGTCACGCTCCTCCCATAAGGCCCATTCCGCCTCGTATTCGGCGCGGCTCAGCAACGGCCGATCGAGATTGTGGAACACGAAGGTGGCCGCCGGAGCAAAGGCAGCGAAATAGGCAGGGCTGTCATGGCGCGCGAAAGCGGCCACGAGCCGGTCGGCGGCGGCAAGCACCGCTTGGGTCTGATCATGCGTCATTGTCATCCCGTTGAAGGCTGGATCAGCGGCTGGCGATCAATGTGGCAAGCGGCCGGTTCTGTCGCGCGACACGCGCCTTGAGCTCATCGAGCGACATCGCCTCGTCCTTGGCGAACTCGGTGAACTCCATGTTGAGATTGTTGAAGAACATCTCGCCGACGGCCTGCGTGTCGAGGTCCGGCGCGACGAGGCCTTTCAACTGCAGCTTGCGGATGAGGGTTGTGACCTGATCGCAAAGCCGCCGGTCGAGTTCGGTGTAGCGCTTGCTGAAAGGGCTCGCCGGCTGCTGGATCGAAATCGCCATCGCCGTGCGCCACATTTCCTTGCTGAGATAGACGAGCGAATGGCCGTAATACTGGCCGATCAACGCCTCGAGCGCCCGTTCGACGGAAGCCGGCGGGTCGTCCACGATTGCCTTGCCGGCCGCCAGGACTTCCTCGACCTCCATCGAGACGGTCGCGACCAGGATGTCGCCCTTGTTCTCATAATAGTTGTAGAAAGTGCCGACCGAGACCTCCGCACGCTCCGCAATGTCCTCAATGCGGGCGCTGTCGTAGCCGACGTCGCGGAAGAGGTCGGTCGCCGCTTCCAAAATACGCCGATTCCGGTCTGCCTTTTGTCGTGCTCGCAAGCCCGCCATGCAATATTCCTGCAATTGTGAATGTCCTCAAAATTGAGATTGACTTAAAAAATGAGTTCATTCAAGCTTTTTTGAAGGCGCCGAAACGAGCGTCACAAACAGAGGGCAACAGAATGATGAAGTCAGTCCACGGTGGCGCGGCCGCGCGTCGTCTTCTCGCCTCGGCGGCGGCGCTTGCCGTCACGGTCGCATCGATTAGCTCCGCTCCGGTGCCGGCCTTTGCGCAGGAGGAGCTCAATGCGCTGGTGTGGTGCGACCACACCGATCCCGCGCTGCTCGAGCCTTTCGAGAAAGCCAACGACGTCAAGGTGAATTTCAAGGTCTATGAGGGTACCGGCGCGGCGCTGTCGATCCTCGATCAATCGCGGCCCGGTGACTGGGACGTGCTGGTGATCGACGGAGTCGATGTCCATCGCACGATCGAGCTCGACCTCCTGGCGGAAATGCCGGCCGACAAACTGCCGATTGCGGACATCTTCCCGGAAGTGCGGATGGAGGCCAACAACATGAAGGACGGCAAGACCTACGCCGTCACCGAGAAGTTCGGCTACAACACCATCTCCTACGACAAGACGAAGGTCGATCCGAAGGACATGCAGGACCTGTCGGTCATGTGGTCCGAGAAATACAAGGGCAGGGTTGCCATCTATGACTATTATCTGCCGGTGATCGGTCTTGTCGGCCTTGGGCTCGGCAAGAAGACGGCCGAGCTCTCCGATGCGGACATGCCGGCGATCAAGGAAAAGCTCGCGGCGATGCGGGCCGTGTCCAAGCAGGTGAGCGATGTGGTTTCCTCGCAGACGGCGCTTGCGACCGGGGAGGTCGACATTCTCGTCGGCGGCGGCGAGTGGCTCACCGCCGGCCTCTCCGGCGACAAGCCGAACCTCGATTGGACGATCCCTGACCAGGGGGCCGTCCGCTGGGCGCAGTCGATCGGCGTGATGAAGAATTCCACCAGGCAGGAGCTTGCACTGAAATTCGTGCAGTACATCCTCAGTCCGGAAGGGCAGGCACGGCTAGCGACGTCCTCCTGCTATTGGGCGATGCCGGCCAACAGCAAGGCCGGGGCGCATCTGACTGAGGCACAGAAGGCGGCACTGCGGTTCGACGATCAGGCGGAGTACCTCAAGAAGACACAGCTCTATCCGATCCCGAGCGCGGAACTCGATCAGCAGTTCCAGGATGCCTGGACCGAAATGCTGCAGCAATAGGATGCGCCGGTGGTCCTTTCCTCCGGGAAACGACCCTCGCGGTGTCCGCACCCGCACGAGGCCCCGAGCGCCTGATGGTCAGGATGGGCGTCGAGTTTGCAGATTTGTCGCGCGGTGAACTCCGCATGGAGCCTTCATGACAGTCGTCACCCTTGAAGACGTCGATCGCCGGAAAGCCTGGGGCTTTGTCGCCCCGGCGCTTCTGTGGACCATCGCCTTCTTCGTCGCCCCTTTCGTCTTCACGGCGGCGATGAGCCTTTGGAAGCGCGAGGGGCGGGAGATCGTCCGGGTCTGGAATCTCGACAATTACCTGCGTTTCTTTTTGGAGAGCGCTTTCCTCAAAGGGCTGACGAATTCGGTCGAAATCACGCTGATCGTCACCGTACTCTCGGTGCTGCTTGCCTATCCGCTCGCCTGGATCATCGCCGAACGGGTGCCGAAACGCTTGCAGCGCATGGCGCTGATCCTCGCCATCCTGCCGTTCTGGACCTCCTATGTGGTGCGGTCCTATTCGTGGCTCCTCGTTCTGTCCAAGAACGGTGTCATCAACCAGGGCCTCATGGGTCTCGGCGTCATTGCCGAGCCGATCGAGATCGCCAGCACGCGCAGCGCGACCGTGCTCGGCTTCGTGCACTTCTTCGTCATGTTGCTGACGCTGACGATCTATTCCAACCTGATACAGCTTTCTCCCAATTACCGGCGTGCCGCCGCCGATCTCGGTGCCAACGCGTTCCAGACCTTCTGGCATGTCATCCTGCCGCTGACACTGCCGGGCATCATGACCGGTGCTTTCCTGACCTTCGTGCTCTGCATCGGCGACTATGTCACGCCGCAGATCCTCGGTGGCAACAATGAGCTGGTCCTGCCGCAGATCATCATGCTGCAGCTCGGTCGGCGGGCGGACTTTCCGATGGCTGCGGCGCTCTCCATCATCCTGATGCTCGTGGTTACGCTCGCCTACGTCCTTTGTGCCCGCTGGCTGAAGATCGAGAGGGCGTGACGATGCGTAGGGTCTTTCTCGGCGGCCTCTCCTGGACCTACCTCGCCGGCGCCTACGCCTTCATCTTCCTGCCCGTCTTGGTGCTGGTGCTCTTCTCCTTCCAGGACGGAAGGCTGCCGGTGCCGCCCTTCAACGGCTTCTCGACGCAATGGTACGAGGCGGTCTTTGCCGACCGTAAACTGATGGCGGCGCTCGGCAATTCGCTGCTGGTCGCGCTCGCATCCTCTATCGTCGCCTGCCTTCTCGGATTTCTCGCCGCTTACGGTCTCGCGCGCTACAGGTTGCCGGCCTCGGCGCTGCAGCGGGGGTTGCTGATCGCGCCAATGACCGTCAGTTACCTGATCATCGCGCTCGGCCTGCTCGCCGTGCTTAATGCGCTCAATGTGCCGCTGTCGCTCATGACGGTCGCGATCGGGCATGTGGTGATCAATCTGCCGCTCTGCTTCGCCATCATCTATGCCTCAATGGGCGATCACCACATCAATATCGAGCGGGCGGCGCGCGACCTCGGCGCAAGCGACTTCAAAGTGATGGTGCTGGTGACCGCCCCGATGCTGATGCCGTCGATTCTCGCCGCCTTCTTCCTCTCGGTCACCTTCAGCTGGGACGAATTCATTATCGCCTTTCTGCTTTCGCGTTTCGACGTGACGCTTCCCGTCGAGATATGGAGCATGCTGCGCTCCGGCCTCAATCCAAAGACCAATGCCATCGGTTCGCTCGTGTTTCTGGTCTCGGTGGCGCTGCTCCTGGCCCTGGAACTTTTCCTGTTCGGAAGGACGAAGAAACAATGACCGCACCCGTCTCGATCGAGCATGTCACCAAGACTTTCGGGGGCTTCACCGCGCTCGACAATGTTACGCTGGATATTCGGGCAGGCGAGTTCATCGTGCTGCTCGGCCCCTCGGGCTGCGGCAAGACCACGCTGCTCTCCATCCTCGGCGGATTCCTCTCGCCGAGCGCCGGTCGCATCGTCATCGGTGGCCGTGACATGACCTATGTGCCGCCTGCCAAACGGCCGACCACGACGATGTTTCAGGACTATGCGCTCTTTCCGCATATGCAGCTCGTCGACAATGTCGGCTTCGGCCTGAGAATGCGTGGGCTCGCCAAGGCCGAACGCTGTGAAAAAGCGCTCGGCTTCCTCGATCTTGTCGGTCTCAAAGCCTCTGCGGACAAGCGGCCGCACGAGCTTTCCGGCGGCCAGCGCCAGCGCGTGGCGCTTGCAAGGGCGCTCGCCGTCGACCCCGACGTCCTGCTTCTCGACGAGCCGCTCGGAGCCCTGGACCTGAAGCTCCGCCGCCAGATGCAGGATGAGCTGAAAGCGATCCAGAAGCGGGTCGGCACGACCTTCGTCCATGTCACCCATGATCAGGAGGAGGCGATGGCGATCGCCGACAGGATCGTCATGATGAACCAGGGGCGGATCGAGGATTTCGGCCCGCCGTCTGAGGTCTATATGCGCCCGAAATCGCTGTTTTCGGCCGGCTTCATGGGCGAAGTCAATTTCGTGCCGGGGCGTATCAGAGAGGCCGATGGCCGGTCGGCGCGGGTCGAGACTTCGCTCGGAGACATTGCCCTGCCGGCGGCGAATTTCCCCGCGGCAGCGCCGAAAGCCGGCGATGCGATCACCCTCACCATCCGACCGGAACACTTCCGCGCTTCCGACAGGACGGATGGTCCGCTGATTGCCCTCGGGGATGCGCGTGTCGTCGGCAGCGCCTTCTTCGGTACGCATTACCGCTGCCATCTCGAGCCACGGGGGGCGGCGGACAGGACGCTGGTGGCGCATCTGCCGCAGTCCGCCGACGTCGGCGAGGGGGAGATCATCCCCCTTGCGGTGCGCGCGGCCGACGTCGTAGCCTTGCCCCCGGCAAGCGGGAATGCGTGATCGATGCGTCGGATTGCTCCGGAAGACTGGTATGCGGTGAAGCGTCTCGATGACGACGTGACCGCCATATCGGAGCCTTTCATCAATGAATTCTATCGATGCAACATCTGGCATGTGCGCGGCCGCGAGCGCGACATGCTCGTGGATAGCGGCATGGGCGTGGTGTCGCTCAGGGAGTGGGTACCGCTCGTCACCGAACGCGACCTCATTGCCATCGCAAGCCATACGCATTTCGACCACATCGGCTGTCACCATGAGTTCGAGAGCCGCGCCGTTCACGCGGCCGAGGCCGATCTGTTGGCACACCCGACACGGGCGAACACACTCGCCGATCCTTACGTTTCCGACGAGATCTTCGACGCCTTGCCGCCGGAACCCTATTGTTCTGAGTGCTATGCGGTGAAAGGTGCTGGGGCGACGCGCATTCTCGAGGATGGCGATACGGTCGATCTCGGCGACCGGGTCTTCGAAGTGATCCATACGCCGGGCCATTCGCCGGGCGGCATAGCGCTCTGGGAGACGAAGACGGGTGTGCTTTTCAGCGGCGACATTCTCTACGACGGGCCGCTCATCGAGGACACCTACCACTCCAACGCAGAGCATTATCTCTCATCGATGGAGCGCCTTTTGAAGATACCGGCGCGTATCGTCCACGGCGGCCACTTTCCGAGCTTCTCCGGCGAACGTTACCGGCAGCTCATCAAGGATTGGCTCACTGACAAGCAAAAGACACTTTGACGGGAAGGAGGAGCGAATGCTCGACAAACGGAAATTCTACATCAACGGCGAATGGATCGATCCGACCACGCAAAACGATCTCTACGTGCTCAACCCGGCAACGGAAAAGCCGATAGCTGTGATCTCCATGGGCACGGCGGCTGACATCGACCGGGCGGTCGCGGCCGCCAAGAAGGCTTTCACAAACTACGCCCGGACGAGCGTCGAGGAACGGCTGGCGCTGCTCGAAAAGCTGCTCGCGATCTACAAGCGCCGTTACGACGAAATGGCCGACACGATCACCGCCGAGCTTGGTGCGCCGAAGACGATGAGCCGCGAGCAGCAAGCCGATGTCGGTGTCGGCCATCTGCAGGGCTATATCGATGCGCTGAAAAATTTGAAGCTGCGCGAGAAGCTGCCGAACGGTGACACGCTCCTGCGCGAGCCGATCGGCGTCTGTGGCCTTATCACGCCATGGAACTGGCCGGTCAATCAGATCGCGCTCAAGGTGGTGCCGGCGCTTGCTACCGGCTGCACGTGCGTCCTGAAGCCGAGCGAGTTCACGCCGCTCAACGCCATGCTCTACGCCGAGATGATCCATGAGGCGGGTTTCCCGGCCGGCGTCTTCAACCTCGTCAACGGCGACGGCATTCATGCCGGTGCGGCGCTCTCGAAGCACAAGGACATCGACATGATGTCGTTCACCGGTTCGACGCGGGCTGGCATCGCCGTCAGCAAGGATGCGGCCGATACGGTCAAGCGCGTCACGCTCGAGCTCGGCGGCAAGTCGCCGAACATCGTCTTCGCCGATGCCGATATCGAGGAACGCGTTACCGCCAGCATTCTCGAATGCTTCAACAATTCCGGCCAATCCTGCGATGCGCCCACCCGCATGCTGGTGGAACGCAGCGTCTACGACAAGGTGGTGGAGATCGCCAGCCGCGTCGGCCAGGAGGCGAGGGTCGGCGATCCGACACAAGAAGGCACGCATATCGGGCCGCTCGTCAGCCACATCCAGTACGAGCGCGTGCAGGCGCTGATCGAAGCGGGCGTTGCCGAAGGGGCGCGGCTCCTTGCCGGTGGCCCGGGCAGGCCCGAAGGTCTCGAGGCCGGCTATTTCGTCAAACCGACGATCTTCGCCGACGTCGACAATTCCATGCGGATAGCGCGTGAAGAAGTGTTCGGGCCGGTGCTTGCGATCATTCCCTTCGATACGGAGGACGAAGCGATCGAAATCGCCAACGACACCAATTACGGGCTCGCCGCCTATATCCAGACCGGCGATCCCGACCGGGCGCAGCGCGTCGCCGCGCGGCTGCGCGCCGGCATGGTGCACATCAATGGCGGCCCGCACCGCTATGGCAGCCCCTTCGGCGGCTATAAGCAGTCCGGCAACGGCCGGGAGGGCGGCATGTTCGGCCTTGAGGACTTTCTCGAGGTAAAGACGGTGCATCTGCCGGACGCAGCCTGATCGGCTGTCTCCAGGCACGGCCGCACCTTTTTGGCGTGCGGCCGTTTTTCAGCACCTTTGCGGCGAAATGCGACTGTCGTTTACCCTGCGATTCTGGTAGCTCGCTTGACGGCGTCGTCGATCTCGCGGCGTTCCCCCCTTCGATCGGATACCGCCGTGACCCAAGCCGTCAGCTCCGCCCCCTCGCAAAACTCGCTTGCCATGGCCGCACTGCTGATCGGCGGCGCCGCCATCGGCGGATCGCCGATCTTCGTAAGGCTCTCGGAAGTGGGGCCGATGGCGACCGCTTTCTGGCGTGTGGCGCTGGCATTGATACCGCTGGTCGTCTGGTCTCAGCTCCGCAATGGTGCGGCTACCGACAAGCCTCCGCAGCGACTCTCCGATTATGCTCTGCTCGTCCTGCCGGGCGTCTTTCTCGCCATCGATCTTGGCGCCTGGCATCTGTCGCTAACCATGACGTCTGTCGCCAACGCGACGCTGCTTGCCAATGTCGCGCCGGTCTTCGTGACGCTTGCAAGCTGGGTCCTGTTCCGCTCGCCCGTGAGCGGCATCTTCGTAGCTGGCCTGGTAACCGCCATCGCCGGCGTTATAGTCCTGAAGGGTGGCCCGGCCGCGCTTGGCGGCGGCGACATTGCCGGGGACGGAATCGCGATCATCGCCGCCATGTTCTACGCGGGCTACATTCTCGCCATAGGCCGACTGCGAAGCCGTTTCAGCACCAACCGGATCATGCTCTGGAGCACGGCGTCGGCGGCCGCCTGTATGCTGCCGATGGCTTTCTTCACCGAGCCCTCTTTGTTGCCGCCGAGCGCTTTCGGCTGGGCCATGCTCATCGGCCTCGCCTTCGTCAGCCATGCCGGCGGGCAGGTGGCGATCACCTATGCGCTCGCCTATTTGCCGCCAGCCTTTTCTTCGCTGACGCTGCTGCTGCAGCCGGTAGTCGCCGCGCTGCTCGCCTGGGTCTTGCTGAGCGAGCCCGTGGGCCTGATGCAGGCGATCGGCGGCGCGATCGTGCTGATCGGCATCCTGATCGCCCGTAGAGGCTAAACCCGCTTAGATACCCGGCAGAGCAAAACCCGCGAGCCGCTCCTCGAGTTTGAGGATCGTCGGCACGTCGGCATTGGCGAAGGCGAAGCGCAGGTAGTTTTCCTGGCCTTCGCCGAAATAGTCGCCCGGCAGGCAGATGACGCCGGCGAGCTTCGCGAGCTTCTCGGCGACGAATTGCGAGTCGATGTCGGGGAAGGGGTGGCGGATGTAGGCGAAATAAGCGCCGACGGCCTGCAGCTTCCATTGGGGCAGGCGGCTCATGACGTCTCTCATCGCATTCGCGCGGGCGGCGATCTCGGCACGGTTCGTAAGCCGCCAGGCGGCGAGAGCAGGAATGGCCCTGGCGACGGCGGCCTGCGCTGAGCGCGGCGCGCAGATCTGCAGGTTGTCCATGATCTTGGCAACCTGCGCGATGAGCGCGGGGCCGGCGGTGATTGCGCCGAGGCGATGGCCGGGGATACAGAAGGACTTCGAGAAGCTGTAGAGGCCGATGAAGCCGTCCTGCCATCCTTTGGCGCGGAGCAGACCATGCGGAGCGGCGGCCGCGTCCGGCAGGAAGTCGCGGTAAGTTTCGTCCAGAATCAGCCAGGTGCCATTGGCCCGGCAGAGTTCGTGGATGCGCTGGAGCAGGTCCGGCGGATAGACCGCGCCGGTCGGATTGTTGGGCGAGACGAGTGCGAGGGCGCGAATGCCCGGCCGGAGGGCGGAAGCGATCGTCTCAACCTCGGGCAGGAAGCCCGCGCCCGCGTCCAATGGCGCAAGCTCGACATTGATGCCGAGCATCGCCAGCGTCGTTTCCTGGTTGAAATAATAGGGATTGGTCATCAGGACGGTATCGCCGGCGCCGGCGATTGCCATCGCGACTGCGATGAAGGCCTGGTTGCAGCCGGAGGTGATGTGGATGTTTTCGGCGGTGATCGCCGCGCCGTAGAGCGTCGCAACCTGTTCGGCATAGGCCGTGCGCAATTCCGGCTCGCCTTCGATCGCGCCATAGCCCGTATACTCAGTCGATGCAGCGGTTTCCCCCAGCCATCTCAGCATGTCGGGATGGGGGGGATAGCCCGGCACGGCCTGCGAGAGATCGATCAACGGGCCTTTTGCCCCGTCATAGGCCTTCGCCCATGCGAGCACCGAGGGCACCGGCGGCGGCGAGAGCTTTTCGACGAGGGGATTGAAACGCGGCATGACGGATTTCCTGTCGTTGAACGGATTGAGGGGTTTTCGGCTCCCGCGTTATGACTTGATCTTGCGTTTTTGCGGGCGTTCGGGACGCCGGTTGCGTGGCGAGGAAACGGGTCGGAAGTTCTCCGGTGTTGCCTTCCGGCCGGCGCCTTCCTGCTTCGACATGCGGCTGCGAATAATCGTGCGGGCCGACATCTGCAGCTCCGGCATGGGGTCGCTTTCTAGGGCGGCAAAGAGCCAGTCTATGAAGACGCGGACGATCGGCGCCGCAAGGACCTCGTTGCGGCAGGCAACGAAGAATGCGTCGTTGGCCGGAACGGTCAGATCGAAGGGCGCGATCAGTTCGCCACGGGCGATCAGGCTGCCGGCGGTGATCGTGTCGCCGAGCGCCACGCCCTGATTATGGAGTGCGGCTTCCGTCGAAAGGCGCGCATCGCTCATGAAATGCTGGCGGCCGCGCTGCAGATCGATTGCATCGGCGGCGGCGAGCCAGGTGTTCCACTCACGGCCGTCGTCGCCGTGCAGCATCACGTGGTCGCGCAGATCGCGGATGGAGCGGAGAGGGCGCATGTTGAGCAGCGTCGGGCTGACGACGGGGAAGAGTTCGAGCCGACTCCAGAGCCGCGCCCAGCGGTCCGGCCAATTACCATCTCCATAGAGCAGGCAGACGTCGACATCGGGCGAATGGAGATTCGCCTGGTCATTGGAGGCGATCAGCTTCAACCGCACGTCAGGGAACTGCTCGGTGAATTGATGGAGCCGCGGGATCATCCAGAAGGAGAGCAGTGCCGGTACGCAGGTCACCCGGAGTTCGCCGCTGGTTGCGGGCCGCGTCATCGCCGCCGTCGCCGCGGCTATCTCGGCAAAGGCGTGGGTGACCGCCGGTAGGAGCAAAGCGCCCTGGGGCGTCAGCCGCAACCGCTTGCCGCCGCGCTCGAAAAGGGGTGCGTTGAAGGAGTGTTCGAGCGCCCGGATCTGGTGGCTTATCGCGCCGTGGGTGACGTTGAGCTCGCGCGCAGCAGCGGAAACCGAGCCGCGCCGGGCTGTCGCTTCGAAGGCGCGCAGCGGGTTCAGCGGGGGCAGGCGGCTCGACAAGAAACGGCTCCGGAGGGTTGGCGCTGATGTGAATTTTTCTCACACGAAACGCTATAACAATGTCAATTGATTTTCCAGAAGATTTGTCCCCTAATATGTCCAATAAAAACGAATGCCCTGGGGAACTCGATCGCGCCGTGCCAGCTCGGCGAAACTTCAGATGAGGTTCTGCTGCGCGTCATGTGCCTGCCCCGGATTGATCTAACAAGTAGAGCGGGATGAGCGGAAACCGCACACCTTCCGCATTCCGCCCTGTAGACACGGGAGATTCCGGCGGATGGCCTGGGACGAGAAGAAGCTAAACGAATTGAGGGCGAAATACGGCGAAAGCCATGGCGGCGAGCTTTTCGATCCGACGTTCCGCAAGGTCGCGGACAAGATCTTCACGAAAAGCGGTACGCGGCTCGCGCCCTTTGCCGGCGTTCCGACCTTTCTGAGCGCGCCCTACATGCCGGTCGATGCCGCGAATCCGGATTTCGGCAATCTCCAGGTGGCGATCGTCGGCATTCCCATGGATCTCGGCGTCACCAACCGCCCGGGCTCCCGTTTCGGACCGCGGGCGCTGCGTGCGATCGAGCGCATCGGTCCCTATAACCATGTTCTCGGCTGCGCGCCGGTGCATGATCTCAGGGTCGCCGATATCGGCGACATTCCCTTCCGCAGCCGCTACCGCCTGGAACTCAGCCACGAGGACATCGAGAAGCGCATCGATCAGATCGTCGACGCAGGCGTCGTGCCGCTCTCCGTCGGCGGCGACCATTCGATCACGCACCCGATTCTGAAGGTCGTAGGGAAAAAAGAGCCCGTCGGCATGATCCATATCGATGCGCATTGCGACACCGGAGGCGCCTTCGATCTCACCAAGTTCCACCACGGTGGGCCGTTCCGCAATGCCGTACTCGACGGCGTGCTCGATCCGACCCGCGTCATCCAGATCGGCATCCGTGGCGCGGCCGAGTATCTCTGGGAGTTCTCCTATGAGTCGGGCATGACCGTGATCCATGCGGAGGAGGTCACGGGCCTCGGCATTCCCGCCATGATCGAGAAGGCGAAGAAGATCGTCGGTGACGGCCCGACCTATCTCTCCTTCGACGTTGACAGCCTCGATCCGAGTTTCGCACCGGGCACGGGCACACCTGAAGTCGGCGGGCTCACGACTCGCGAGGTGCTGGAACTGATCCGCGGCCTCAAGGGCGTCAATCTCGTCGGCGGCGATGTTGTCGAGGTGGCGCCGCAATACGACGCGACGACCAACACCGCTCACGCCGGCGCCCAGGTGCTTTTCGAGATCCTGAGCCTGATGGTCTTCAGCCCCACCGTTGCCAGCAAGGCATGATGGGAAGCATGAAGGTCCATGATCTTGCGTGACGACCGGGTGATTGCAGCGCGATAATAAGGCCCGAGTCCTCGGGACAGCGCGGGAGCGATCGCAGCGTGCGGGCGGAATAGAGGCGGAGGCTCGCTTCATCCCGCCTAGAAGACATAAAGAATCAACTGGAACAGGGAACGCGGCAACGACCGCAAAACAAAGGAGACATGCAATGAACATCAATTCGATCAAGCGCCGCACGCTGCTCGGCGCGGGGCTTGCCGGCGCGTCGATGCTGGCAGTGCCGGCGGTGCTTCGGGCGCAGGACAGGTCGCTGAAGGTCGGCGTCTATGGCGGCTACTTCAAGGACTCCTTCGACAAGAACATCTTCCCGGAATTCACCAAGGCAACCGGAATCGCAGTGGAATCCGTCGCCGAGCCCACCGGCGAGGCCTGGCTGGTGCAGCTCGAGCAAGCGGCCCGCGCCGGCCAAGCGCCGGCCGACGTCTCGATGATGTCGCAGGTCGCGATGCTCAAAGGGCAGGCGACCGAGCTCTGGACGCCGATCGACATGGCGAAAATCAAGAACGCATCGAACCTGCTCGATCGCTTCGTCAACAAATATCCGGATGGCCGCGTCGCCGGCGTCGGGGCGGTTTCGTGGTACATCACGCTGGTGACCAACACCAATGTCTACAAGGAGGCGCCGACCTCCTGGGCCGCCTTCTGGGATCCGGCGAATGCCGACAAGCTTGGCCTGCTGGCGCTGGTCTCCAACTCGTTCCTCCTCGAAGTGACAGCCAAGACCTTCATGGGCGGCACCAATGCGCTCGACACCGAAGAGGGCATTCTGAAAACATTCGAGAAGCTCGCCGAAGTGAAGCCGAACGTCCGCCTCTGGTATCGCGACGAAGCGCAGTTTGAGCAGGCGCTGAAGTCCGGCGAAATCCCGATGGGCCAGTACTATCACGACGTTACCGGTCTTGCCGCGGCCGACGGGCATCCGGTCCGCTCCACATTCCCGAAGGAAGGCGGCATCCAGGATTCCGGCTGCTGGGCTCTGTCGCGCGCCTCGCAGAAGGCCGAAGAGGCGCATATCTTCATCGACTATATGTGCCAGCCCTCGATCCAGGCGACGCTCTCGCGCAAGGTCGGCACTTCGCCGACGGTCAAGCGGGAATCGACCGACCTGACGGACAAGGAATTTTCGGCCGTCTCCTCCGATATCGAGCCGATCGTTCCGCGTTACGATCTCTATCAGACGAAGTCGGATTGGCTGAACCAGAAGTGGACGGAGTTGATCGTCGGCTGAGACGCATCGGCCCCGCACGGGATTCAGCCGGTGCGGGGTAGGGACCGCGTTGCATAGCCCCTTAAACCCGAGGCGGTTTAGGGATAACCTGATGCGAATTTTTGTTGTCGCGGCCTCAGCGCCTCACGCGACGGCGCCGTGACATCCGCGCATAATGCGCGAAACGGGGTACACATGTCCGGACTTGCCCTTCAAAACGTCGTCAAGGAATTCGGGGCCTTCAGGGCCGTCAACGACGTCGACCTCACGGTGCCGCACGGCACCTTCGTCTGCATGCTAGGGCCGTCAGGCTGCGGCAAGACCACGCTCTTGCGCATGATCGCGGGGCTCGACCTGCCAACCTCGGGCGCTATACGGCTCGACGGCGAAGACATCACGCGCGTGCCCACGCACAAGCGCAATCTCGGCATGGTGTTCCAGTCGCTGGCACTCTTCCCGCATTTGACCGTCGGCGAGAACATCGCCTATCCCTTGCGCATCCGCAGCGCGCCGAAGGAGGATCAGAAGAGGCGCGTCGACGAGCTTCTGTCGATGATCCATCTTCAGGGCTATGCCGATCGGCCGGTCTCCAAGCTTTCCGGCGGCCAGCGCCAGCGCGTCGCGATCGCCCGCGCGCTCGCGATCTCGCCGAAGCTCTTCCTGCTCGACGAACCTCTTTCGGCGCTCGATGCCAAGCTGCGCGAGGCGATGCAGGTGGAACTCAGGCAATTGCAGCAGAAGCTCGGCATCACCACGATCGTCGTCACCCACGACCAGCGCGAGGCGATGACCATGGCCGATACGGTGGTCGTCATGAACGGCGGCGAAATTCGCCAGGCCGCCTCGCCGATCGAAATCTATCGCCGGCCGGCCGACAGTTTCGTCGCGGACTTCATCGGCCAGACCAATTTGATCGAAGCGGAGGAGGACACCCTGGGCCATGTGACGGTGCTGGGGCAGCCGGTGCCGGGGCTGCAACTGCCGCCGGGTGCTGCGAAGGCAACGCTTTCGATCCGCCCGGAGGACGTGCACCTGACGGCGCCCGGCGCCGGTGCGCTTTCCGGCAAGGTCACCTTTGTGCGCGATCTCGGCGGTACGATCGAGACCTTTCTCGACGTTGCCGGACGCCAGATCGTCGCCGTTTCGACGCCGCGGGCCCGGCCGGACGTCACGGTCGGCCAGGAGGTCGGCGTCGCGCTCACTCCGGATTGCTGCGTGGTACTGCGCAAATGAGACGCGAACCGCCCCAGACTCTCGGCGACTACTCGCCGCTTCTCTTCCCCGCGGCGATGCTCACTATCTTCTTCGTCGTGCCCTTCGGCACGATGATCGCCGTCAGCTTCTTCCAGCGCCAGCAGGGCGGCTTCTACACGCCGGCCTTCGTCTACGACAATTACGCCCGCTTTCTTTCGGCCTTCTTCGGCGGCGTGCTCGGCTTCTCGCTGATGCTGGCAATCGCAGTTGCCATATGCTGCGTCGTGCTGGCGCTGCCCTTCACCTATCTCTTGACGCGCATGGCACGTAGCGTGCAGGTCGTCTGGCTCGTCGCATTGCTCTCGGTGCTCTCGCTCTCCGAGGTCATCATTGGCTTTGCCTGGTCGACGCTTTTCTCCCGCACGGCCGGCATCACCAACATTCTCGTGGCGCTCGGCCTCATGAGCGAGGCGAAAGCGCTCACGCCGAGCTTCGCGGCGGTGCTGACCGGCATGGTGTACCAGGCCTTTCCCTATACGGTGCTGGTGCTCTTCCCCGCGCTCGTACGCCTTGACCCGACGCTGACGGAGGCCGCCCGCACGCTTGGGGCCTCGCCGCTCAAGGCCTTCTTCACGGTCGTCGTGCCGGCGCTCAGGAACACTGTCGTGGCGACGCTGATCATGGTCTTCATCTTCGCGCTCGGCTCCTACCTCCTGCCGCAACTGCTCGGCCGCCCGCAGCACTGGACGCTTTCGGTGCTGATCACCGATCAGGCGATCTACCAATCCAACATGCCGTTTGCCGCGGCGATGGCGGTGTTCCTGGTGCTGGTGACGCTCGGACTGGTGGCGCTGACGGTGATTGCCGGACGGAAGGGAGAAGCGGCATGACCTCCGTTTTCCGCAGGTTCTATTTCTTCGTGATCGCGCTCTTTCTCGCACTGCCGCTGATTGTCGTCGCCGGCGTCTCGGTCAACCAGAAGCAGACGCTCGCCTTTCCGCCGGAGGGCTTCTCGGCCTCCTGGTACGGCGAAATCTTCCTCAATCCCGAGTGGCGCAACGCGCTTGTCGCCTCGGTGACGCTCGCGCTTCTTTCGGCCGCACTGGCCGTCGCCATCGCGCTGCCGCTTGCCTGGTTCCTCTGGCGGCGGGTTGCGCCCTGGGCGAACATCTTTCAGCTCCTGGGCGTCGCCCCCTTCACGCTGCCGCCGGTCATCACGGCGCTCGGCCTGCTGACCTTCTGGGCGACTGCCGGCTTCTACGGTCAACCCTGGACGGCGGTCGTCAGCCACGCGATCTTCTTCGTGACCCTGCCGCTCGTGACGCTGTCGCTCGGCTTCACCTCGATCGATCGCTCGCTGGTCGAGGCGGCCGCGACGATGGGCGCGGATGACCGCACCATCTTCCGCACGATCGTGCTCCCGCTGATCCTGCCCTATATCGTCTCCGGCTACGCCTTTGCCTTCGTGCTTTCACTCAACGAATATATCGTCGCCTACATGACCGTCGGCTTCACGATGGAGACGCTGCCGATCAAGATCTTCAACGCGCTGCGCTACGGCTATACGCCGACCATGGCTTCGGTGACGATCCTCTTCGTTTCCACCGCTGCCATTATCTTCAGCCTCGTCGCGCGCTTCGGCGACCTGCCGAAGCTGCTCGGCGCCATGTCGTCGGACGGAAAGTAATGAAGCTCGCGGCCCTGCAGATGAGAAGCGTTGGTGGCGACCCTGCCGCCAATCTCGCGCGCATCGAGGGCGCGGCGGACGAGGCCGCCGGCAAGGGCGCGACCCTGCTCGTGACGCCGGAGCTCGGGATCACCGGCTATGGTGCCAGTGAGGCTATTCCGGCGCTCGCCGAGCCGGCCGACGGGCCGATCGTTCGGGAGCTGCAGCGTATCTCGCGGAACGCCGGCATCGGGATCATTGCAGGCTTCGCCGAGCGGGAGGGCCGCACCGTCTATAACGGCGCCGTCTATGTCAACGGCGATGCTGACCCCATCGTCTATCGCAAGTCGCATCTTTACGGCGACTATGAGCGCTCGCTTTTCACGCCGTCCGAACCGTCGACGCGTCTCTTCGAGCATCGCGGTGTCACCTGCGGCATGCTGATCTGCTACGATGTCGAGTTTCCGGAAAACGTGCGCCGGCTCGCGCTCGCCGGTGCGGACGCAGTCATTGTGCCGACCGCGCTTCCGGCCGGCTGGTCGGGCACCTTCATCACCGAGCACATGATCCAGACGCGCGCCTTCGAAAACCAGGTCTTCGTCGCCTACATCAATCATTGCGGCTCCGACGCGCTGTTCTCATTTGCCGGGCTGTCGCGCGTTGCCTCGCCGGACGGGCAGGTTCTGGCAAGGGCGAACTCGGCCGATGAAACGCTGATCTTGGCCGAAATCGACCCGAAGGCTTTCGCCATTTCGCGGGCGGACAATACTTATCTTGAAGATTTGCGTCGGATACCGCGCGATCGTTCGCTCTGAGCGAACATTCCGTTCCTCTCGCCGCTCTTTGAGAAACAATCGCTCGGGCTGATATTGTGCTCAACGAAATGCCCGCCCACGGCGCCGCGCGTCCAGAACCCGTAAAAGGTGCCGCAACATTGGCTTAGGAGGCACTCATGAGCTTGCAACTGACCGGTATCCATCATCTGACTGCGATCACTGCGAACGCGCTCGAAAACCTGCGCTTCTACACGAAAACGTTGGGGCTTCGCCTAGTCAAGAAGACCGTCAACGAAGACGACACCAGCGCCTATCATCTTTTCTACGCCGACGGGCAGGCGACGCCCGGCACGGACTTGACCTTTTTCGACTGGCCCGTAGGGCCCGAGGGGCGGGGAACGCACAGCATCGCGCGCACCGGCCTTCGCGTCGGCAGCGCCGAAACCGTCAGGTGGTGGAAACGGCGCTTCGATGAACTGAAGGTTACGTCGGGCAATGTTGGCGAAATCGACGGGCGGGTTTCGCTCGACTTCGAGGACGGCGAAGGTCAGCGCTTTCGGCTCGTCGATGATGGCGGGCTTCAGCCTTCGCATCCCTGGGAGAAGAGCCCGATACCCGCCGGTCATCAGATCAAGGGCCTGGGTCCGATCACCATCAGCGTGCCGAACATCGCCAATACCGCGCTCGTGCTGACGCATGTGATGAACATGACCGAGGTGCGGAGCTATCCGTCACCCGACGGAGTCGGAGAGGTGCATGTCTTTTCGATGGGCGAGGGCGGGCCGGCTGCCGAATTGCACGTCGCGGTCCAGCCGGGCCTGCCGATCGCACGCCAGGGAGCGGGCGCCGTCCACCATGTCGCCTTCCGGGCGCCGGATCTCGACACGCTGCATCAATGGACGGAACGGCTGAACGATTTCCGCCTGCCTTCGAGCGGTGAGGTCGAGCGCTTCTATTTCCGCTCGCTCTATTTCCGTGAGCCGAACGGCATCCTGTTCGAGATTGCCACCGACGGACCCGGCTTCGCAGTCGACGAGCCGATGGAGACGCTCGGCGAAAGCCTGTCGCTGCCGCCCTTCCTCGAGCCGCGACGCGCTCAGATCGAGGCGAGATTGAAGCCGCTGGAATAGCGGCGGTTGTTTACGATATGCGGAAGCCGGGGTCGATTTCCGGCTTTCCTTTTCTTTCCACATTCCTAGTTCTTTCATTGAATTCGGCGTGTGTGAAAGGATGTATTTATCGATGACCAAGCTTCTCGGCATATCGGGCAGTCTGCGGAAAGCGTCGTTCAACACGGGATTGCTGAACGCGGCGAAAGCGGTCGCGCCCGACGGCGTCGAATTTGAAACGGCAACCTTGCACGGCATCCCGCTTTACGATGGCGATGTGGAGGCCGAGAGCGGCGTCCCGGCCGCGGCAACGGCGCTCAAGCAAAAGATAATCTCCGCGGATGGAGTGATCCTGTTCACCCCGGAATACAACAATTCGATTCCCGGCGTTTTCAAGAACGCAATCGACTGGCTGAGCCGCCCGCCCGCCGACATTCGAAAGGTCTTCGGCGGTCGACCTTTTGCTCTCGCCGGTGCGTCTTCGAGCAGTTTCGGGACCATTCTCAGTCAGAACGCCTGGCTTTCAGTGATGCGGACGCTCGGCGCCCAGCTTTGGTCGGGCAAGCGGCTGATGGTGCCGAAAGCGGACGCGCTGTTCGACGGCGATGGGCAACTGACCGACGACCATACCCGCGAGCGACTGCGCGGCTTCGTCCAGGCCTTCGCCGACCATGTCGCGACCGCGAAGGTGAGCTAAAGACCATTTTCATCGAGCCAGCGGCGAATGGCGGCTACGTCTTCGTCGCCGATTCCGTGGTGGGTGTCGATGTCCAAGGCCTCGAGCGCTGCGCCGGCATCTGCGAGCATACGCCTCAAGGCAGGTGCATGCTTGCCGTAAGGATCGTCCTTGCCGGTGAGCATCAGGACTCTGGTGGCGGCAAGATCGGCGCTCGGCGCGTTCTCGAGCGCGGCCATGGCTCTCATCAGCACGACGTTCCTGATCGCGCCCGGATGGAGCAGCATCACGGCCGCCAGCAGGTTCGCACCGTTCGAGTATCCGATGAACACGGTACGGTCCGGATCAAGCCCGTAGCCTTGGCGCGCGTCTTCGACGAAAGCGATGAAGGCTTCCGCCTCCGAGCGGATGTCCACTTGATCGAAGGTCGTCATCGAAAGGCGCCGGAACCAGCGCGGAAAGCCTTCCTCGGTGCTGCGGCCGCGCACGCCCATCAGCGTGGCATGCGGATCGACCTGATGGCCGAAGGGCAGCATGTCGATCTCATTGCCGCCACTGCCGTGCAGCAGCACGAAGGTGCGGTCACTCGCCTTCTCCGGATAGTAGAGGCGATGGACGAAAGGCAGGTCCCGCTGCGCCGGACGCGGCTCGCCCGGCAGCGCAAATTGCGGCAGCTTGACCAAGGCTGCGGCATCTTTGGTCAGATGCGGCGGCAGGAACAGCGTCGAGCCGAGCGCGTCCGGAGGCTCGTCGACCGCGAAGCCGGGCCCGTCGGTGGCGAACTCGCAGAGCGAGCCGCCCGGTTCGCGCACATAAAGGGAGAAGAAGTATTTCCGGTCGTGCGCATTGGTCGCGCCGGCATGCTCCTGCTCGAGATCGGCGCGCACCGCAAGCACCGTCGCCTCGTCGGGCGCGCGAAAAGCGATATGATCGATCGTGCCGGTGCCGGGGGCAGCGCTCCAGAAGCCGGCAGCGTCGCGCACGTCGATCACGTCTCCGGACGACGAGGTGAGACGGCGGATGGTCTCTGTCGCGGCCGTTTCCCTATAGCCGAAATGGTTCTGCAGAAAGTGGGCCGTTTCCTTCGGCTTTTCGGTAAGCACGGTTGCTCCGCGCAACCGCCGGATCGAGTCGGTTTCGGGAATATCGCGGCTCGCCCACGGGGCCGGCTCGGAAAGCGTGTTGGTCCCGACGAGCTTGACGATCACGCCGTCCGGATCCTTCAATCTCATGACCGGCTCGCCGAATTCCTGTGCCGGTCCGGTCGTCTGGACGTTGAACTGCAGGGCCCGCGTCAGCCAGAAGCCGATACTCTCCGGCGGAATGGCGAAGGCGATCTCGCTCGGCTGCCCGTGGCCGACACGCCCGGGAGAGCCGTCCTCCCAGATCAGAAAGCTGACGAGCGAGCCCGGCGAGCCCGCGGCATCGCCGTAAAAGAGATGCAACTGATTGGGGTCCTCGTAGCCGCCGGTCCGCTTTACGAGATGGAGGCCGAGGAAACCCACGTAAAAATCGACATTCGCCTGCACCTTGCGGGCAATCAGCGTGATGTGGTGGATGCCGCTCGTCACGGTCTCTGTCCTCCCTGCAAACGGTGGCGAGCGCGAGCCGATCGCGCCGGTTCGACGAAGATCACCGTCAATCTTTCTTTGCGGCAAGGAAAGACTGGAAGGCCTCACCATAGTCCGGATGCCAGCGCGAAAGCGGTGGCCGGTTTTCGACGATATCGCCGGCTGCCCAAAGGATGCGCTTCTCGTCCGTTGCACGTGCGACTTCGTTGTCCGGGCAGAGGATGTAGAAATCGCCGCGGGCGAGGCTCTCCATCATGAAGTCCACCGTCTGTTCGGGCGTCCAGGCACCGACCGGCTTTTCCGTCCGGCCATGTGCGGTCAGGGCCGTATAGACGAAGCCGGGGATCAGAAGATGCGCATTGACCTGGCAGTTCTCCGTATTGCGCAATTCGTGCTGCAGAGCTTCGGTGAAGACCTTCACGCCTGCCTTCGAGACGTTATAGGCCGGATCGCCTGGCGGCGTGGTGATACCCTGTTTCGAGCCTGTGTTGATGATCAGCGCGGGCTCGCCATGGGCAATCATGGCGGGTGCGAAGATACGCGAACCGTTGATCACGCCCCAGAGATTGACGCTGATCACGGCCTCCCAGTTCTCCATCGGGCCGAACATCGACGAGCCGGGCTGGATGCCGGCATTGTTCATCAGCACATGCACGCGGCCGAAACGCTCGCGTATCGCGCGCGCCAATGCCACAAGTTCGTCGGCCCGCGAGACATCCGTCGCGATCGCGGCGACATCGTCTGCCCCGCCGGCAGCGGCCTTTGCTACTTCTGCCGCGGCATCTTGCAACCGTTCACCGGCCAGATCTGCAAGCACGACCTTCATTCCGAGGCCGGCGAAGCGCTTCGCCGCGGCAAGCCCGATGCCGGAGGCGGCGCCCGTGATGACGACTACATTGTTCTTGGCAATGGCGGAATAGGACAACATGGCTCTCAATCCTGCTTGCGGGGACATCGAGCAGAAATAGGGCCCGGCGGCGGGCAAGTCCATGACGCGAATTGGGCGTTCACCAGCTTTTAGATTCCGGCCTTCGGCGTCGGCTTCACCAGCGCCAGGGCGGGACAAGCCCTTCAGCAAAGGAATGCTCGGCACGCAAGCGCTGCCGGTCCGAAGCGGATAACCTCTCGCGGATTCCTGTCACACCCTGCCACGCGCAATGAACCAGGGATTGGCGAAGTCGCTATCGTCCGGCTGGTTGCGCTTGCCATAGGCGAGCGGCTTGCCCGCCACTGTGAGCGTTTCGCCACCGGCCGTTCTCAGGATCGCGTCGCCCGCCGCCGTGTCCCACTCCATCGTCCGGCTGAAGCGCGGATAAATGTCGGCAAGACCCTCGGCCAGCAGGCAGAACTTCAGCGACGAGCCCACGGCCTCGTAGTCGGCGATGCCCCGTTCTGCGAGATAGGCGATCGTTTCTGCGCTGTTGTGCCAGCGGCTGGTCAGCGCGAGCGGCCGGTCAGCGCAGCGGCGGCAGCCGATGGGGGTCCAGGAGCCGGTGACGCTGCCTGCCTCGACGATCGCCTTCCTCGCCCGTCCGGCGGCGGCCGAATAAAGCACGCCGAGTGCGGGCGCATAGACGACACCGGCGGTTGGCGCGCCGTTTTCAATGAGTCCGATGTTTACGGTGAAATGGCTGTTGCGCTCGACGAATTCCTTGGTGCCATCGAGCGGGTCGACGAGGAAAAAGCGCCCACCGGCGATGTCGGGCACGTGCCCGGCGGCAACGGCTTCCTCCGCAACCACAGGAATGCCGGGGAAGGCGGCGGCAAGATCGGTAAGAATGATGTGTTCGGCGCGATGGTCCGCATCGGTGACCGGCGAGGTGTCGGCCTTGTAGATCACGGCGGGGCCGGCACCGTATATGTCCAGGATTGCCTGCCCGGCGACGATCGCCGATTTTTCCAGTATCTCGAGCATCTTCTCTCGTCTTTCCGGCGTCGCCGCATCGATTCCCATGCAATGCCCGGATAGCATCGATGGCGCGGCGGGAGAAAGTCATCTTTGCCGCTGCGAAGGGTAAAGCGTGGGGGGCCGGAAAGGATGCCTGTTGCCGATCGTATTTTTCCCGGTTGCGTGAGGCTGAGCGAATTGGCCACCGCGCCGCTGCCGCCGATGGCACTCGCGGCCAGCTCAAGGGGTGCCAGTTTGGGAGGGGTCGTTTGCGCGACCAGGCGACATTTGCCTGCCGTTTTTCGTTTTTTGCCGCCGGATTTGGCCATTTCGCGAGCGAAGGCTGCTGAAAATTTGATTTTTTTGGCTTCAAAAGCGTCAAATCGATTTTATCTCGGAAGAATCCACCGACGGCGCATTTTTTAGCTTTCATTTTCATTTGAAAGAGGTATGAAATCGGGCTCAGAGCACGCTCGGGAATGATAACTAATAACAAGAGATCGGACCATCAGGATCCGGTCCAGGGGAAGTTTGATGGAGTATTTCATCCAGCAGCTCGTCAACGGGCTGACACTTGGGTCTATTTATGGTATGATCGCAATCGGTTATACCATGGTCTACGGCATCATCGGCATGATCAACTTCGCCCACGGCGACATCTTCATGCTGGGCGGCTTTGCCGCTTTGATTGTCTTCTTGATTCTCACGACATTCATGGCGGGCGTACCGGTTGTACTGGCGCTTTTGCTTATGATGATCGTCGGCATGCTGACGGCAGCGCTCTGGAACTGGACCATCGAGCGGGTGGCCTATCGCCCTCTGCGCGGGTCCTTCCGTCTGGCTCCGCTGATTACGGCGATCGGTATGTCGATCGTCCTGTCGAACTTCATCCAGGTAACCCAGGGGCCGCGCAACAAGCCGATCCCGCCGCTCGTTTCCTCGGTTTATGAGATCCTGGGCATCGCGATCTCGTTGAAGCAGATTGTCATCGTCGTCATCACGGCAATCCTGCTTTCGGTCTTCTGGTACGTCGTCAACCACACACCGCTTGGACGTGCCCAACGCGCTACCGAGCAGGATCGCAAGATGGCGGCGCTGCTCGGCGTCGACGTCGATCGCACCATCTCGGTGACCTTCATCATGGGTGCGGCGCTCGCCGCCGTCGCCGGCACGATGTATCTGATGTACTATGGCGTCGTCGTGTTCACCGACGGCTTCGCTCCGGGTGTCAAGGCGTTCACGGCGGCCGTTCTCGGGGGCATCGGCTCGCTACCCGGCGCCGTCCTCGGCGGACTCTTGATCGGCCTCATCGAGTCGCTGTGGTCGGCCTATTTCACCATCGACTACAAGGATGTCGCGACATTCTCCATTCTCGCGATCGTCCTGATCTTCAAGCCGTCGGGTATTCTCGGACGACCGGAAGTCGAGAAGGTATAATTCCATGGCAAATGTTGCATCCACAACCGCAAGCGCCGGCAGTGAACTGACGGCGCGGGCCCTGCGAGAGGCCGTCTTTGCGGGTCTCATCACGCTCGGATTGTTCGTGCTCTTCGTCGGGCTCAAGACCGACCAGAACATCCGCAACGAGCTGATCCTTACTCAGCGCTGGGGGTTGCTCGCGACCTTTATCATCGTTGCCATGGTCGGTCGCTTCCTGATGGTCGCCTATGCCCAGCCGTGGCTTGCGCAGCGCAAGGCCACAAAGGCGGCCGCAGCCGAGGTGGTGAAGGAGGAGGGCTTCTTCAGCCGCAACTTCTCCAAAATCGCGATTGCCGCTCTGGTGCTCTATCCGCCCGTCATCGTCGCGCTTTTCGGCGTACAAGGCTCGCTGAAATGGGTCGACAACTTCGGCATCCAGATCCTGATCTATGTGATGCTCGCCTGGGGCCTTAACATCGTCGTCGGCCTCGCCGGCCTGCTCGACCTCGGATATGTCGCCTTCTATGCGGTCGGCGCCTATTCCTATGCGCTGCTCTCCAGCTATTTCGGCCTGTCCTTCTGGGTGCTGTTGCCGGTCGCCGGGCTGCTCGCCGCCTGCTGGGGCGTCATTCTCGGCTTCCCGGTGCTGCGCCTCAGGGGCGACTATCTGGCGATCGTGACGCTCGCCTTCGGCGAGATCATCCGCCTCGTGCTGATCAACTGGACCGAGGTCACCAAGGGTACGTTCGGCGTCTCCGGCATTGCCAAGGCGACGCTTTTCGGCATCAAGTTCGACGCCTCAAAGGACGGCTTCGCGGCGTTGATGGGCCTGCCGATCTCGTCTGCCTATTACAAAATCTTCCTGTTCTATCTGGCCCTCGCCCTTTGCATGATCACGGCCTTCGTCACCATCCGGCTGCGCCGGATGCCGATCGGTCGCGCCTGGGAAGCGCTGCGCGAGGATGAGATCGCCTGCCGCTCCCTTGGTATCAACACGGTGACTACCAAGCTGACGGCATTCGCCACCGGTGCGATGTTCGGCGGCTTCGCCGGCTCGTTCTTCGCCGTTCGCCAGGGCTTCGTCTCGCCGGAGTCCTTCGTCTTCCTCGAATCCGCGGTCATTCTCGCCATCGTCGTCCTCGGCGGCATGGGCTCGCTGACGGGAATCGCCATTGCGGCAATCGTGATGATTGGCGGCACCGAGATCCTGCGCGAGCTCACCTTCCTCAAGATGATCTTCGGACCGAACTTCACGCCTGAACTCTATCGCATGCTGATCTTTGGCCTGGCCATGGTCGTCGTCATGGTCTGGAAGCCGCGCGGCTTCGTCGGGTCGCGCGAGCCGACCGCGTTCCTCCACAAGCGCAAGGCCGTCTCCGGCAGCTTCACCAAGGAAGGGCACGGCTGATGACCTTCGAGGCAAACACTATGACAAAAGACCCCATCCTCAAGGTCGAGCGCCTGTCGATGCGCTTCGGCGGTCTCATGGCCATCAACGACTTCTCCTTCGAGGCCGAGCGCGGCGACATCACCGCGCTGATCGGCCCGAACGGGGCGGGCAAGACAACGGTGTTCAACTGCATCACCGGTTTCTACAAGCCGACGATGGGCATGATCACCCTGCGGCAGAGGTCCGGCAAGGAATACCTCCTGGAGCGCCTGCCGGATTTCGAAATCACCAAGCAGGCCAAGGTCGCTCGCACGTTCCAGAACATCCGGATGTTCTCGGGGCTCACGGTTCTGGAGAATCTGCTCGTTGCGCAGCACAATAAGCTGATGCAGGCTTCAGGTTACACCTTGCTCGGCCTGTTCGGCTTCCCGGCCTATCGCCAGGCCTCCAAGGAATCGATCGAACTCGCCAGACATTGGCTCGAAAAGGCATCCCTCATCGATCGTGCCGACGATCCAGCGGGCGACCTGCCCTATGGTGCGCAGCGGCGGCTGGAGATCGCCCGCGCCATGTGCACGGGGCCGGAGCTTCTTTGCCTGGACGAGCCAGCAGCCGGTCTTAACCCGCGCGAGTCGCTCGCCCTGAACCAACTCCTGCAGGAGATTCGCCGCGACACCGGCACCTCCATCCTGTTGATCGAGCACGACATGTCCGTGGTGATGGAAATTTCCGATCACGTCGTGGTGCTCGAATACGGGCAGAAGATTTCCGACGGCAACCCGGACTTCGTGAAGCACGATCCAAAGGTCATCGCGGCCTATCTGGGTGTCGAGGATGAAGAGGTTGAAGAGGTGATCGAAGAGATCGAGGAAATCGAAAGCGAGCAGGGAGGCATCAATCCATGACTGCTGCGCTGCTGAATGTGAGAGGCGTCGAGACCTATTACGGCAACATCCGCGCCTTGAACGGCGTCGATATCGAGGTCCATCGCGGAGAGATCGTTTCGTTGATCGGCGCCAACGGCGCCGGAAAGTCGACGCTGATGATGACGATCTGCGGCAGTCCGCAGGCGCGCACCGGTTCGATTCACTTCGACGGCCAAGAGATCACGCGTATGCCGACGCACGAGATCGCGCGCTTGAGGATAGCGCAGTCCCCGGAAGGGCGGCGCATCTTTCCGCGCATGACGGTGCTCGAGAATCTTCAGATGGGCGCGGGCCTCGACAATCTGAAGCACTTCAACGAGGACGTGGAGAAGGTCTTCACGCTATTTCCGCGGCTCAAGGAGCGGCAGGCTCAGCGCGGCGGCACTCTGTCGGGCGGCGAACAGCAGATGCTGTCGATCAGTCGCGCGCTGATGGCGCGGCCAAAGCTGCTCCTGCTCGACGAACCATCGCTCGGTCTTGCGCCTTTGATCGTCAAGGGCATTTTCGAAGCGATCAAAAAGCTCAACAAGCAAGAAGGCCTCACCGTGTTCCTGGTGGAGCAGAACGCCTTCGGAGCGCTCAAGCTCTCCGATCGCGGCTACGTCATGGTCAACGGTAGGGTGACGATGAGCGGGACCGGCAAGGATCTCCTCGCCAATCCGGAGGTGCGATCGGCCTATCTCGAAGGCGGACGTCATTGACGCGCCGCGCTGGAGTTAAGTGACATGCAGGGAATTCTCTACGAAGAAGCCTCAATCTGGCAGTTTCTCTTCATCACCTGGGTACTCGGCGGGTGGACCGCATGGCGGACCGGTAAGAGCGTTGCCGAGAGCTGGTATGGCGCTCCGCGGCTGTTGATCTATGTGGCGCTGCTCGGCTGGGGCATCCGCTTCATCCATCATGCGCTCTTCGGCGGCACGATGTTCAGCCTCCAATACTATGTCGTAGACACGCTCGTGCTTTTGTTGTTTGCTACTGCCGGCTTCCGGTACTACCGAACCAAGCAAATGGCGAACATGTACTACTGGCTCTATGAAAAGAGCTCGCCTTTCTCCTGGAAGGCCAAATAAGGGAACAGCGCGTGCCGGTCGGCAGCGGCCGGTGCGAAAGAACACCGGCGCAATTGATGGTGGGCATTGCGCAGGCTTAGTAACGAGACCCGCTCGAATATTTGGGAGTAACAAGATGAAAAAGTCTCTTCTGTCAGCTGTGGCGCTGACAGCAATGGTTGCTTTCAGCGGCACCGCATGGGCTGACATTCTGGTCGGTGTCGGTGGTCCGCTGACCGGCCCGAATGCGGCGTTCGGCGCCCAGCTCCAGAAAGGTGCGGAGCAGGCGGCTGCCGACATCAATGCCGCAGGCGGCATTAATGGGGAACAGATCAAGATCGTTCTCGGTGACGATGTTTCGGATCCCAAGCAGGGCATTTCCGTCGCCAACAAGTTTGTCGCCGATGGCGTGAAGTTCGTCGTCGGGCACTTCAACTCGGGCGTTTCCATTCCGACGTCGGAAATCTATGCCGAAAACGGCATCCTGCAGATCACGCCGGCTTCGACGAACCCGCAGTTCACCGAACGCGGCCTGTGGAACACCTTCCGCACCTGCGGCCGTGATGATCAGCAGGGCGCCGTCGCGGGCGCCTATATCGCTGCCAATTTCAAGGACGCCAAGGTCGCCGTCGTCCACGACAAGACCCCGTATGGTCAGGGCCTTGCCGATGAGACCAAGAAGGCGATGAATGAAGCCGGCGTCACCGAAGCGCTTTACGAAGGCATCAATACCGGTGACAAGGATTTCTCCGCGCTCATCGCCAAGATGAAGCAAGCCGGCGTTTCGATCGTCTATTACGGCGGTCTGCACACCGAAGCCGGTCTCATCATGCGCCAGATGAAGGATCAGGGCCTGAAGGCAACGATGATGTCCGGCGACGGCATCGTCTCGAACGAGCTGGCTTCGATCGCCGGCGACGCCGTCGACGGCACACTGATGACCTTCGCACCCGATCCGCGCAAGAGCCCGGCCGCCAAGGAACTCGTCGAGAAGTTCCGCGCCTCCGGCTTCGAACCGGAAGCCTACACGCTCTATGCCTATGCGGCCCTGCAAGTGATTGCTGACGGCGCCAAGGCAGCCGGCGGCAATGACCCGCAGGCCGTCGCAGAAGCCCTCAAGGCCAAGGGTCCGTTCAAGACGGCGATCGGCGAACTCGGCTTTGACGAAAAGGGCGACATCACCCGCCCGGACTACGTCATGTACACCTGGAAGAAGGGTGACGACGGCAAGTACAGCTACTTCCAGAACGAATAGTCCGTTCTTCCGCTATGAAAACGACTTCCGAACCCGGCGTGAAAGCGCCGGGTCCTTTGTTTTGGGTGAGACGAAACGCGCGGCGTTGGGAATGCTGCAGCGGCCGCCGCGTTTCCCAAAGTCTGGCGATGCCGTCGCGTAACGCTCCTGCCGGGTACAGCGCTGGGCGTCTTATCAGACGCGCAAATGTCGCTGTAGCACTTTGAATTTCTGCATGTCTTTGTCCTTAACTCGAGGTCGATTTAAGGAGACATGCAGTAGCGCGGGATGAGGAAAAGTGTGCGCGGTTTTCCGCCCGCATGCCGCGCTAACCTATTAGAATCGATCACGTTCATGACTTTGGGTCGATCCGCCCTAAATCGTCGTGATCTATCGCAACAACGATGCGCGCAGGGCCGCGATTTCCTGTTTCAGCCGTACGATCTCCGCCGGCTCCATTCCTGTCGCGTCGGCGATACCGAGCGGAACGCGGCTCGCCTTTTCCTTCAAGGCCTTGCCGGTGCCGGTCAGCCGCACGCGCACTTGCCGCTCATCGGTCTTGTCGCGCACCCTTGCAATGTAGCCCATGGCCTCGAGGCGTTTCAGCATGGGGGTGAGCGTGCTCGATTCCAAGAAGAGCTTCTCGCCCAGGCTGCCGACGGTTTGGTCGTCTTTCTCCCACAGCACCACCATCACCAGATATTGCGGATAGGTGAGATCCAGCGCGTCGAGGAGCGGCTTGTAGACCCGCGTGAAGGCGTGGTTTGCGGAATAGATCGCAAAGCACAGGAAATTGTCGAGCTTCATCAGGTCCTCCGAGGAGGGGAGGTCTGCCTTTGCCATGGCCGTTATCCGATTCATCGAACCAGAAAAATAAATCGTTCGCGATATAATCGCAAGGTATTGACAGACAAAATTCGGCGGGATAAATATCGTGCACGATCTAATCGTCAGCGATACAAGGTGAGCATCGAGCACGATTTGATCGCAAGTTCTATAAAGTTGTTTTGAATAGCGCCAACAAGGAGCATTTCCATGACTAAGGTTCAGGTAAAGGCAAGAGCGAACAACGTCTCAAGGAGAGAGATGCTGGCCGGTGCGCTGGGCGCTGCCGGCGCAGTCGCGGCAATCTCCGCGGTCAAGCCGGCTGAAGCGGCGAGCTCCAGCCCGGCGGCATCCGCAACCGTCGCGGGCGCAAAGACAATCGGCAGCCGGATCACCACGCGCGACGGCGTCGAGATCTATTATAAGGACTGGGGCCCGAAGGACGGGCCGGTCGTCATACTCAGCCATGGTTGGCCGCTCTCTTCCGATAGCTGGGAAGCGCAGGCCTTCCATCTTGCCAGCAACGGCTTTCGCGTTGTCGCGCATGACCGTCGCGGTCACGGGCGCTCGAGCCAGACCTGGGACGGCAACGACATGGATCACTATGCCGACGACCTTGCGGATGTGATCGAGGCGCTGGATCTGAAGGACATCTTCCTTGCCGGCTTTTCGACCGGCGGTGGGGAGGTCGCCCGCTATATCGGCCGCCACGGCACCGGTCGTGTCGCCAAGGCCGGGCTGATCGCTGCCGTGCCGCCGCTGATGGTCAAGACCGACAAGAACCCCGGCGGCTTGCCGAAGGAGGTGTTCGAGGGTCTGCAGGCGGCAAGCCTTGCCGATCGTTCGCAGCTCTACAAAGATATCGCCTCGGGCCCGTTCTTCGGCTTCAACCGGCCGGGCGCCAAACCCTCGCAGGGCATGATCGACAGCTTCTGGCTGCAGGGCATGATGGCAGGGCACAAGAACACATACGACTCGATCGTCGCCTTCTCGCAGACCGATTTCACCGAGGATCTGAAGAAGTTCGACGTGCCGACGCTGATCGTCCACGGCGACGACGACCAGATCGTGCCGATCGACGCCGCCGCGCGCGCCTCGAAGAAGCTCATCCCCCATGCGGTGCTGAAGGTCTATCCGGGCGCCCCGCACGGTATTGCCGACACGCACAAGGAACAACTGAACAAGGACCTGCTGGAATTTGCTCGGTCCTGATAGCGCCTCGGCCTGTACTTGTAAGCACAGATGCCGTGGCTGGAGGGCGCCTCGACCGGCGCCCTCTTTTTTGCGCGGGCGGCTATCCAGCGGCCGGATTTCGTGCACTATCCCGAGCCGATACTTGGGAGACGTCCGATGACACGCATTCTTCTCACTCGACGCTGGCCCGAGGCCGTGGAGCAGGTCCTTGCTGCGAGGTTCGAAACCGTCTTCAACGAAGGGGACAGGCCGATGGATGCGGCCGCCCTTGCAGAGGCATTGCGCAATTTCGACGCGGTGCTGCCGACCGTATCCGACCGGCTGCCGGCTACGCTTTTCGCCGGCGGAAATCTACGCGCAAAAATCCTCGGCAATTTCGGCGTTGGCTACAATCACATCGACGTCGCGGCCGCGAAGGCCGCCGGCATCGTGGTGACGAACACGCCGGGCGTTCTGACCGATTGCACCGCAGATCTTGCCCTGTCGCTGTTGCTTGCCGTTGCCCGACGAACCGGCGAAGGCGAGCGGCAGGTGAGGGCAGGCGCCTGGGATGGTTGGCGTCCCACCCACATGATCGGCACGAAGGTGAGCGGCAAGACGCTCGGCATTATCGGCTTCGGCCGCATCGGCAAAGCCATGGCGAAACGCTGCCGCTTCGGCTTCGACATGGACGTCGTCTTCTACAACCGTTCGAAGGTCGCGGAGGAGGAGGCGAAACGCTTCGGCGCCCGTCAGCTCGAGACAGTCGAGGACGTACTCAAGACGGCGGACTTCGTGTCATTGCACTGCCCCGGCGGCGGCGAGAACCGGCACCTCATGAATGCCGCCCGCTTTGCGGCGATGAGGTCGGGCGCCTATCTCATCAATACCGCGCGCGGCGACGTCGTTGACGAAGTCGCGCTGATCGACGCGCTCGAAAGAGGCGTGATCCGCGGCGCCGGTCTCGATGTCTACGAGGCGGAACCGGACGTGCCTCAGCGCCTGAGGGCGCTCGAAAACGTCGTGCTTCTGCCGCATCTCGGCAGCGCGACGGACGAGACGCGCACGGCGATGGGAATGAAGGTCGTCGACAACATCACCGCCTTCTTCGCGGGGCAGGAGCCGCCGGACCGGGTGGCTTGAGCTCGGCACATAGCAACGCGGCAATTTCGCTTGCGAAACAGCAGCTTGACTTTGGCCGCCTGGTTTCCGACGATGCCGGATCGATGAAGCGCGTCGGCAAGGCGTGCCGCAGGGGAAATCCGAGGACTTTGACTGAAGCAGCAATGATCGCTCCGCAAAGGGCGTGGGGAAAGGGGCGGCTCGTTGCCAAGGCTCAGCACGGGAGCACGCGCATTGCCGAGCTCTACCAGGAAGGCTGCGCCAAGATTCGCCTGCCGAAGACCTTCGACGGCTCGATGGAAGCAGTGCTCATCAATTCATCGGGCGGCGTTACCGGCGGCGACCGGCTGAGCTGGGCGTTCGAGGCGGGCGAAGGGACGAACCTCACGCTGACGACGCAGGCCTGCGAGAAGATCTATAAGGCAAGTGCGGGAACGGCCGACGTCGTGACTCGAATATCGGTCGCGGCCGGAGGCCGGGTCGATTGGCTGCCGCAGGAAACGATCCTCTTCGATCGCGCGTCGCTGTCGCGCTCGCTCGAGGTCGAGCTTGCCTATGACGCATCCTTCCTGGCGGTCGAAGCCGTGCTGCTCGGGCGCAAGGCCATGGGCGAGGTCGTCCGCACGGCGCTCTTCCGCGATCGTTGGCGAATCTCGAGTGGCGGCAAGCTGATCCACGCGGAGAACCTCGCCTTTGGTGATGACGTCGCAAATCTCGTGGCCCGGCGCGCGGTGCTGGACGGAGCGGCCGCGTTTGCGACGCTGTTCTACGCTGCGCCGGATTACGAAGCCATGCTTTCGAAGCTGCGCGGGTTGCTTGGGGAATATGCGCAAGCGGGCATAAGCCATTATCGAGTCGCAGGCCGCGACAAGATCGTTGCACGCATTGCGGCCGCGGACGGTTTTGCGCTCAGAAAAATCCTGATTCCCCTCATTTCGCACTTGCGTAAGGACGCATCTGTGCCGAAAGTCTGGACTCTCTGACCCGTACTAATCTGGATGGCGACGCATGAATCTCACTCCGCGCGAAAAAGACAAGCTGTTGATTTCCATGGCGGCGATGGTGGCGCGCCGGCGGCTGGAGCGGGGTGTGAAGCTCAACCATCCCGAGGCGATCGCCCTCATCACCGACTTCGTCGTCGAGGGCGCGCGTGACGGCCGTTCCGTCGCCGAATTGATGGAGGCCGGCGCCCACGTGCTGACGCGCGATCAAGTGATGGAGGGCATCCCGGAGATGATTCACGACATCCAAATCGAGGCGACTTTTCCGGACGGGACGAAGCTCGTAACCGTCCACGAACCGATCCGCTAAGGGAACCGCTATGCTGACTCTCCGCCCGAACTGTGAGTGCTGCGACCGCGACCTGCCGCCCGAAAGCTGGGAGGCGATGATCTGCACCTTCGAGTGCACCTTTTGCACTGATTGCGCCGAGGCGAGGCTTGGCGGCATCTGCCCGAATTGCAGCGGCGAGCTGGTCCGCCGTCCGGTGCGTCCGGCGGCAATGCTGAAGAAATATCCGGCATCGACGGAGCGTGTGCTGAAGCCGGAAGGCTGCACGGCTTCAAACGCTGCGTAAGGGGACCGACTATGATTCCAGGTGAAATCATCGCAGCCGCGGGCGATATCGAGCTCAACGCCGGTCTTGAGACCGTGACCATCGAGGTCTCCAACTCCGGCGACCGTCCGGTGCAGGTCGGCAGCCACTATCATTTCGCTGAAACGAATCCAGGGCTTCTCTTCGATCGCGATGCAGCGCGCGGCAAGCGGCTCGACATTCCGGCCGGCACGGCCGTTCGCTTCGAGCCGGGGCAAACGCGGCAGGTGACGCTCATCCCGCTTTCGGGAAAGCGCGAGGTTTTCGGCTTCCGCCAGCAGGTTATGGGCAAGCTATGAGGGCAGTCGCTTCCGTCATTGGCCTGCTGTTCGTTTCGATGAGGTCGGCGCTTGCTCAGGAAGAGCCGCAAGTGGACTGCCGGAATGCCGTGGCGCAGATGGATTTGAACATCTGCGCCGATCGAGACTACCGGACGGCGGATGCGGAGCTGAACAAGGTCTACAAGCAGGCAATGACCGCGATGCAGGCAACCGACAAGGAGCTCGGGGGTATCGATCCTGCTTACGTCGGCGCCGTCGAGGCGTTGAAAAAGGCCCAGCGGGCTTGGATCGGCTACCGCGACGGGCAGTGTGAACTGGCAGGATTCGAGGCGCGAGGCGGCTCGATGGAGCCCATGCTGGTTTCCGGCTGCCTCGCGGAGCTGACGCGCAAGCGCACCGCCGAACTGAAAGAGCTTGTCGAATCGGCGGAGAACTGACGTTGCAAAATCGCCGCGTCATCATGATCGTGGGAAATGGCACGGTTGCGGACGGCGCTGCCGCCGCGATCGATGCCGCGGACCTCGTGATCCGGTTCAACGACTGCCGCTCGGCCGGCCGAGGCGGCGTCAAGACCGATATCGTCGCCGTCTGCAATACCGGCCGCCCGGCGCTTTCGATGCTTGGCGGCGGCCGCTGGAAGACGAACGAGCCAGTCCGGCAAGCCCGCGAGATATGGAGCGTGCGTTCCGGCGTCAAATTCGCTCAGATGAGGAGGGCGCTCGCGGCGAGCCACCCGGATCTCGACGATTTCTGCGACGACTACACAATCGGTTTCGAGAGCTTCGCCCGCGCGACGGGGCGAAAGCATCGGGTCATTGCGACCGAGACGCACGAATGCCTCGACCGCGATCTCGCCCGCTTCGAACCGCCGCCCTACGTCGTGCCCTCGAGCGGCCTGGTGGTGATCGCCGACGTTCTTTCCAGCTTCGCATCCGCCGGCGACGACATCGTTCTCACCGGTTTCGGTCATAGCGGCTGGGAATGGCATCCCTTTGCCGCCGAGCGCCGCTACGTCGATGCACTGGTGGCGCAAGGGCGGCTCCGCCGCCTTCCTCAATCCTCTTCGTCAGACTTGTTCCAAGGAGCCTGAGCCCATGTCCTACAAAATGTCGCGCGCGGCCTATGCTAGCATGTTCGGTCCGACCGTCGGCGACAAGGTCCGGCTTGCCGATACCGAGCTCTTCATCGAGGTCGAGAAGGATTTCACGACCTATGGCGAGGAGGTGAAGTTCGGCGGCGGCAAGGTGATCCGCGACGGCATGGGCCAAGCCCAGGTCACGCGCGAGGGCGGCGCGGTCGACACGGTGATCACCAATGCGCTGATCGTCGACCATTGGGGCATCGTGAAAGCGGATATCGGCCTCAAGGACGGGCGGATCGCGGCGATCGGCAAGGCGGGAAATCCCGACACGCAGCCAGGTGTGAACATCATCGTCGGCCCGGGCACCGAGGCGATAGCCGGCGAGGGCAAGATCGTCACCGCCGGCGGCATGGACAGCCATATCCACTTCATCTGCCCGCAGCAGATCGAAGAGGCGCTGATGAGTGGTCTCACCTGCATGCTCGGCGGCGGCACGGGGCCGGCCCACGGCACTCTCGCCACCACCTGCACGCCGGGGCCGTGGCATATCGCCCGGATGATCGAAGCGGCCGATGCTTTCCCGATGAATCTCGCCTTTGCCGGCAAGGGCAATGCCTCTCTCCCCGGCGCGCTCGTCGAAATGGTGCTCGGCGGCGCCACCTCGCTCAAGCTGCACGAGGACTGGGGAACCACGCCGGGCGCGATCGACTGCTGCCTCTCCGTTGCCGATGAATACGACGTGCAGGTGATGATCCATACGGACACGCTGAACGAGAGTGGCTTCGTCGAGGATACGATCGCGGCGATCAAGGGGCGGACGATCCATGCCTTCCACACGGAAGGAGCGGGCGGCGGTCACGCTCCGGACATCATCAAGATCTGCGGCCAGCCGAACGTCATCCCTTCCTCGACCAATCCGACTCGGCCCTACACGCTGAATACGCTCGCCGAGCATCTCGACATGCTGATGGTCTGCCATCACCTGTCACCCTCGATCCCCGAAGACATTGCCTTTGCCGAAAGCCGCATCCGCAAGGAGACGATCGCGGCGGAAGACATCCTCCATGATATCGGCGCCTTCTCGATCATCTCCTCCGACAGCCAGGCGATGGGCCGCGTCGGCGAGGTAGCGATCCGCACTTGGCAGACCGCCGACAAGATGAAACGCCAGCGTGGCCGGCTCAAGGAGGAGACGGGCGACAACGACAATTTCCGGGTCAAGCGTTACATCGCCAAGTACACGATCAATCCGGCGATCGCCCATGGTCTCAGCCACGAGATCGGCTCCCTCGAAGTCGGCAAGCGCGCCGATCTCGTCATCTGGAACCCGGCCTTCTTCGGCGTCAAGCCGGACATGGTGCTTTTGGGCGGGTCGATTGCCGCGGCTCCGATGGGCGATCCGAATGCCTCGATCCCGACGCCGCAGCCGGTCCACTACCGGCCGATGTTCGCGGCCTACGGAAGGGCGCGGACGAATTCCTCCGTCACCTTCGTCTCGCAGGCCTCGCTCGACGCCGGGCTTGCGGGAAGGCTCGGCGTCGCCAAGGAGCTCGTAGCGGTGCAGAACACTCGCGGCGGCATCGGCAAGGCGTCGATGATCCACAACAGCTTGACGCCGCATATCGAGGTCGATCCGGAAACCTATGAGGTCCGTGCCGACGGAGAACTCTTGACCTGCGAGCCGGCGACGGTGCTGCCGATGGCGCAGCGCTACTTCCTGTTCTGAGCGCTAGGTTTGCCCTGAACCGTGAATGAAGCGTGTGGCCAAATGGTTTTGCGGGGCCATCCTCGCCTTCGTGTTTGCCATCACTGGCGGAGCCTTGGTCCCGCGGCCGCTGATGCCCGCCTATGCTTCGGCAGATGTGGAGGGGCTACGTCGGATACTCGTGCTGTCCGGTCCGATCCACACCGACATAGCGATACCACTTGATGACGACGTGCGGGAGAAATTCGCATTCGTCGAAGATGCGGGCGTGCCCGTTCTGCATCCCGACGCCCGGTGGCTCATCTTCGGCTGGGGAGGGCGCTCATTCTATCTCGAGACTCCGACCTGGAGCGAGTTGAAGCCGCTGCCCGTCCTTCGGGCGCTCAGCTTCGACCGATCCGTGCTGCATGTCGATGTCGCTGGGCAAATTGTCGAGCCGCAGGAGTCGGTCACGGGGTTCGACGTGGATGTCGAGGAGTTCCAGCGGTTGATAGAATTCGTGTTCGAGAGCTTTCAGCGGCCGGACGGGGACATCGCACCTGTTACAGGCTTTTCCTATGGTCCAAACGACCGCTTCTTTGAGGCGAAGGGCTATTTCAACGCCCTGTTCGGCTGCAATACATGGACCGCGAGCGCGCTCAGAAAGGCGGGATTGCGGACCGGTCTGTGGAACCCGCTTCCGGTCACGCTGGATCTTTCCCTTGGTATTTACAACTGAACTGAACAGGCGCGTTTCGGCCCGACGCCACCAGTCATGCGTCAATCGCATGCCTGCTATGCGTCGCGGCCTGAAGCGCCGCTTTGATGCTGCACTGCAGCGGAATCTCCGGTAGGAAGGACACTCGTTTTCCGCCGGCCGCGTTTCTTCCTCCCAAGACTTGATGCCGCCGGCAGCCGGTTCGAAGGAGATGATGATGCTCGGCAGAAAAGTTCCCGCTGTAACCTTCCGTACCCGCGTCCGCGACGAAGCCGTCGGCGGTTCCAATCCGTACCGCTGGCAGGACGTCACGTCGGACGATTATTTCGCCGGCAGGCGCGTCGTGCTGTTCTCGCTGCCGGGCGCTTTCACCCCGACCTGCTCGACCTACCAGCTTCCCGACTTCGAGAAGCTCACGCCTGAGTTCCGCACGCTCGGCATCGACGCGATCTACTGCATATCGGTGAACGACGCCTTCGTCATGAATGCGTGGGGCAAGTCGCAGGGGCTGGAAAACGTCAAGCTCATTCCGGACGGCTCGGGCGAATTCACCCGCAAGATCGGCATGCTCGTCGCCAAGGACAATCTCGGCTTCGGCATGCGTTCCTGGCGCTATGCCGCCGTCATCAACAACGGCGTCGTCGAACAGTGGTTCGAAGAGGAAGGCTATTCCGACAATTGCGATAGCGATCCCTATGGAATTTCCTCGCCGCAGAACATTCTCGCGGCCTTGAAGTCGCAGAAGCTCGCTGCTTGATCCTATTTTATCGACATTGGGAAGGCCCCGGCTCCCGCAAGCAGGCTCCTGAAAATCAACGGTTTTCGCCTTCTTGCTGGCGCCGGGGCTTTTTCTTGCTAAAGTGGCGCGGGGTTGGAGACAGGACTTCGATGGTTTACGTTATCGCACATCTGAAGGCGCATGCGGGCAAGGGCGATGAGGTCGTGGCGCTTGCCGGGCCGCTGATCGAGGCGACGCGCAAGGAGGCGGGCTGCATCGGTTATGAGCTCTACCGCAAGCCTGCCGATCCCGACACGCTCATCTTCGTCGAGACATGGAAGGACAGGGCGGCTGTGGATGCGCATTTCGCCGAGCCGCATCTGCAGAGCTTCAAGGCGGCGATGGTTGACCTGCTTGCAGAGGCTCGCATCGAGGTCGTGCATCCGGAAAAGGTCGAGGTTCTCTGACGTGCCTTACCGCTCGACCGAGATCCTTCCGCCCGGATCGGCCGGCGAGACGCCGCTCCAGCGCGTGACGCTCACCCATGACCAGCGGCACCTGCGTCGCAAGCTCCTGCATCTCGAAAACGACGATGTGGTCATGGTCGACCTCAAGGAGCCGGTGATGCTCGCCGATGGGGACCTCCTGGTCATCGAAGGCGGCGGCTACATCGAGGTCAAGGCGGCTGAGGAAGCGCTTTACGAAGTCCGTCCGAAAAACGCCCTGCACCTCATCGAGCTTGCCTGGCACCTCGGTAACCGGCATCTGCCGGCGGCGGTGGAGGAGGGGCGGATCCTGATCGCCCGCGATCCCGTGATCAGGGCGATGCTGGAAGGGCTGGGCGCAACGGTCGACGAAGTGACCGAACCCTTCCATCCCCTTCGTGGCGCCTATCACGGCGGCGGCCATCATCACCACGGGCACGGCGACCACCACCATCATGGCTGAGCGGGTCGATACGCAGGCGCTGCTCCGCCTCGTTACCTGGCTCTCGCCGGCCTTTCCGATCGGCTCGTTCTCTTATTCCGGCGGCCTGGAGCAGGCGGTACACGATGGCCTCGTCACCCATGCCGAGGACTTGCGGCGGTGGCTCGAGACGCTGATGAACCACGGTACGGCGTGGAACGATGCGCTGTTTCTGGCCGAAGGCTATCGTTGCCACCAGGACCCTTCGCGATTGAGGGCGGTCTGCCAACTGGCGGAGGCGCTGGCCGGCTCGCGCGAACGGCACATGGAAACCATGCTCCTTGGCGAGGCCTTTCTCGCGGCCGCCGGCCATTGGCCGCAGCCGGTGCTCGAAACACTCGGATCGACGGTCGCCTATCCGGTGGCGGTCGGCGCCGTTGCCGGCGCGCATCGAACGGGCCTCGAGCCGGCGCTCGCCGCCTTTCTCAACGCGAGCGCCTCGAATGCGGTGTCGGTCGCCATTCGCTGCGGTGTCATGGGTCAGCGCGATGGCGTCGGTGTGCTCGCCGCGCTGGAGGAGACGATAGCCGGCGTGGCGGCTCGCGCAGCAGCGGGCTCGCTCGACGATCTTGGCTCGGCTGCGGTCATGGCCGATATTGCTTCGCTCAGACACGAAACCCTGCATTCGCGCCTGTTTCGCTCCTGACGCATGCCGCTCAAAAAGTATGCAGCGGGGGAAACGACATGCATGAAAAGCGAGAACTCTCAGGCGCTCGGAAAGGACATATGAACATGCCATCGGAAAACGGTCCGCTTCGCGTGGGCATCGGCGGCCCGGTCGGATCCGGCAAGACGGCGCTGACCGACAAGCTCTGCAAGGCGATGCGGGAGAAATACTCCGTCGCCGTCGTCACCAACGACATCTACACCAAGGAGGATGCGGAGGCGCTGGTGCGCATGCAGGCGCTGCCCTCTGAGCGGATCGTCGGCGTCGAGACCGGCGGCTGCCCCCACACGGCGATCCGCGAGGACGCCTCGATCAATCTTCAGGCGATCGCCGAACTCAACCGCCGTATTCCCGATCTGGACGTGGTCTTCATCGAGTCGGGCGGCGACAACCTGGCGGCGACCTTTTCGCCCGATCTGGCCGACCTGACGATCTATGTGATCTCGGTCTGCCAGGGCGAGGAGATCCCGCGCAAGGGTGGTCCGGGGATCACCAAGTCCGATCTCTTGGTGATCAACAAGAAGGATCTCGCCCCTCACGTCGGCGCCGATCTCGAGGTCATGGAACGCGATGCGGCGCGGATGCGCGCGGAAAAGCCTTTTGTGTTTTCGGATATGAAACGCGGTGACGGCGTCGACCGGATCGTCGAGTACCTGACGGTGCACGGAGGGCTTTGACGCGGTCCGAGCGAGCGTTTCCGTGAAGGGCGCTCCATCAAAGCGCAAAGTACGAATGCGCCGAGATATAACGGCGTGTGCCCAGGTATGACATTGGGGGCAGGTGCCGTCTCAGCGGCATTCCCGTTCCTGAGGTCCTATTCCGCAGCCAAGGCCGGATGGCTGATGACCTTGCGGTCGGACTTGCCGTGTCGCTCGCTCTCCAGCGCCCTGACGCGCTCCTCCAGGCTCTCGATCGTGTCGCCCTGCTCGGCGGCGAGCTTGCTGAGAGCCTCGGGACCGAGCGGGAGGTCTTCTTCTTCCTTCTTGCCGATGAAGCGGCCGAAGGTCCAGGCGAGAAGCCGTGAGAGGTCGTCCATGATCAGGAAGAAGGAGGGGACGACGACAAGGCTCAGGACCGTCGAGACGATGATACCGCCGATGACGGCGATCGCCATCGGCGCGCGGAAGGAGCCGCCTTCGCCGACGCCGAGCGCCGAGGGCAGCATGCCCGCCGACATGGCGATCGAGGTCATGACGATCGGGCGGGCGCGCTTGCGGCCCGCCTCGATCATCGCCAGCGTCCGGTCCATGCCGTGATGCATCATCTCGATGCCGAAGTCGACGAGCAGGATGGCGTTCTTGGTGACGATGCCCATCAGCATCAGAATGCCGATCAGAACGGGCATCGAGAGCGCGTTCTGCGTCAGGATAAGCGCTGCCGCCACGCCGCCGATGGCGAGTGGCAACGAGAACAGGATGGTGAAGGGCTGGATCACGTCCTTGAACAGGAGAATGAGCACCACCAGCACCATCATCAGGCCCAACAGCATGGCGTTGCCGAAGCTCTGCTGCATCTCCGCCTGAACCTCGGCGTCGCCGCTTTCGAGGAACTCGATGGTTCCAGGCAGCTCGGCCGCGGCGGCGATCTCCTTGAAGCGGGCCGATGCCGTGTCGAGTGCTACGCCCACAGGCAGGTCGGCGCCGAGCTTGACAACGCGATAGCGGTCGTAACGCTTGATGGAACTCGGTCCTTCCGCATAGTTGATGTCGGCGACGCTCGAGAGCGGAACCGTAGCGCCGGATGCCGCCTGAACCTTGAGGTTGCGGATCGCCGCTAAATCCGTACGGAAATCGCGGTTGAGTTGGACCCGGATCGGGATCAAGCGCCCGTCGAGCGCAATCTTCGTCAGTTGAGCGTCGATATCGCCGATGGTGGCGACGCGGATGACCTCGGAGATCTGCGCCGTCGTGATACCGAGGCGGGACATCTGGTCGTCGCGCGGGCGGATCTGCAATTCCGGCCGTGGCAGGGCACCGTCGGGGCTGACATTGGCGAGGAGCGGGTCTTTGCGCAGCTTTGCTTCGAGAATAGCCACGCCTTGGTCCAGATCCGCCTCGTTGTTGGAAAGCAGGTTGAACGACAAGTCGCGCTCACCGCGGTCGTTGAGCTTGGTGACGCGAACGTCCGGGATCGACCGAAGCTCCGCAAGGATTTCCTTTTCGATCTGCGACTGCGGCTTGATACGGCCGGCCGGCGGCAGCTTCGGCAGGTACTCACCGATCAGCGGCGTGCGGCCGATCACATCGTTGACCACCTTGTTGACGAGCGAATGGTCGAGCTTCTCGAGAAGTACGGTGACGGCGGCGCGCCGCAGTTCGAGATCGCCTTTCGGCGAGGCGCCGCCAAGCACGAAGATGTTTTCGACGCCGTCGATGTCCTTGATGCGGTTGTAGATCTCCGTGGTGGTACGATCCGTGTCGGCGAGCATCGCATCCGGCGGCAGTTCGATCGACAGGCTGACGCGCGAATTGTCCTCAGGCGGCAGGAAGCTACCCGGCACGAAGAGGATAAGTGCGATCACAGAGCCGACCGAGAGCACGATGGCGGCGAGCAGCGTCGAATAGCGGGTGTACCAGCGTTTCGTCGTGAAGCGAACGACGCGCGTGTATTGGCGCATCATGAAGCCGTCATCATCATGATGCCCGCCGACGTCCGTCGGCTTCATCAGATACGCCGCCATCACCGGCGTGATCAGGCGGGCGACCAGGAGCGAGAAAAAGACGGAGACGGCGACGGTCAGGCCGAACTGGATGAAATATTGCCCCGGTATGCCCGGCATGAAGGAGACCGGCACGAAGACGGCGATGATGGTGAAGGTGGTGGCGATGACGGCGAGGCCGATCTCGTCCGCCGCCTCGATCGCCGCCTTGTAGGGCGACTTGCCCATGCGGATGTGCCGTTCGATGTTCTCGATCTCGACGATCGCGTCATCGACAAGGATACCGGTCGCGAGCGTCATCGCCAGGAAGCTGACGAGGTTCAACGAAAAGCCGAGGAGCTCCATGACCCAGAACGTCGGGATAGCTGAGAGCGGCAGGGCGACGGCCGAGATCAGGGTGGCGCGCCAGTTGCGCAGGAACAGCATCACGACCACGACCGCAAGCAGCGCGCCCTCGATCAGCGTGTGAATTGCCGCTTCGTAATTGCCGTAGGTGAAATAGACCGAATCGTCGACCATCTCGATGGTGACGTCCGGATGCTTCGCGCGGATCTCGTCGAGCGTTTTGGCAACGGTTTCGGCGACGGTGACTTCGCTTGCCCCCTTGGCACGGAAGACGGCGAAGGTCACGCCCGGCTCGCCGTTGAAACGCGAGAACGATTTCGGCTCTTCGTAGGTGTCTATCACCGTGCCGAGTTCCGACAGGCGGACGAAACGACCGTTCGGCAGCGAGATCATCGTCTCGGCAAGGGTGGAGACGTCGCGGGTGTCGCCGAGCGTGCGGATCGCCTGCTCGCTGCCGCCGACCTGTCCGCGGCCGGAGCCGAGGTCCATGTTCATCCGGCGAAGCTGCCCGTTCACGTCGGCGGCGGTAATGCCGTAGGAGTTCAGCCGATCTTCGTCGAGCTCGATGCGAACCTCGCGGTCTGAGCCGCCATAGCGGTCGACGCGGCCGATGCCGGTCTGGCCCTGGATCGCCCGCTTGATCGTGTCGTCGACGAACCAGGAGAGCTCCTCCAGCGTCATGCCGGGGGAGGAGACGGAAAATGTCTGGATCGCCTGGCCTTCGACGTCGACCTTGGAAACGATAGGCTCTTCGATCGAGGTCGGCAGGTCGCTGCGGATGCGGTCGATCGCGTCCTTGACATCCTGCACGGCCTGCGTCGTCGGCACTTCCATGCGGAAGATAACGGCGGTCGTTGAACTGCCGTCGGTGATCGTGGATTCGATATGATCGACGCCGGAGACGCCGGCGACCGCGTCCTCGATCTCCTTGGTGACCTGGGTCTCGAGTTCGGCGGGGGCCGCACCGCTCTGCGTGACGCTGATCTGTACAATCGGCACGTCGATGTTCGGGAAGCGGGTGATCGGCAGCGAATTGAACGACTGCCATCCCAGCACGACGAGCACGAAGAACGCCAGGATCGGCGCGACGGGATTGCGGATAGACCAGGCGGAGAAATTCATGGTCACGATTCCCGTCAGTTGGTTGCCGGCTCGGCGGATTTGACCGGGTTGATGCGGTCGCCATCGCGGACATAGGCGCCGGCCTTCGCCACCGCCTGCTCACCGGGCCTGAGGCCGGACAGGATTTCTACGAATTGCCCGTCCTGGATGCCGGTCTCGACGGGTACAAGGTGCACGACGCCGTCTTCCACCTTGCGGACGATGGACTTCCCGTCTTCCGAGGTAACAGCCGTTTGCGGCAAGACCACCGTCTGCTTCTCCTCTACCGTTATCACGGTGCTCGCATACATGCCGGCGCGCGCCGTCACCGTGTCGGCGAGGCTGATGTGGACTTTGCCGAGGCGGGTCTGCGGGTCGACGGTCGGCGCGATCAGCCGGATCTTGCCTTCTATGATCGTATCGCTGCCGGCGAGCTTGACGGTCGCGGGCTGTCCGACCGCAAGCTTGACGATGTCGGCCTCGGTGACGTCGGCTTTCATTTCCACCTCGCCGTCGCGGATGATCGCAAAGAGCGGCTCGCCGTTGCCGCTGGCGATCGCGCCGATCTTGGCGTTCTTGGCCGAAATCACTCCGCTCACCGGCGCCTTGACGGCGGTGCGTGCAAGACGCAGGTCGATGTCGTCGATCTGCGCCTGCACCACCTTGATATCCGCGGTCGCGACGCTCACCGATTGCTCGGCCGAACGCAGGCGTGCGCGCGAGGCGGCGGCGAGTGCCTTGAGGCGGTCGGCTTCGGCAGTGGAGACGGTGCCGTTTTCCGATAGCCGCACGGCACGATCGGCGACACGCTGTGCCTCCTCGGAATTTGCCTCGGCTTCGCCGAGTTGGGCACGGAATTGCGCAAGCGCTGCTTCCGTCTTGGCGAGATTGGCTTCGAGCTGGCTCTTCTGCAACAGCAGCGCGTCGTCGTTAAGAACGACGAGCGTGCTTCCCTCTTCGACGCGATCGCCGATGTCGACATTGAGCGACCGGATGGAAAGACCGTCCACCAGCGGCGATACATAGGTCTCCTCGACGGCCTCGATCGAACCGGTGGCAACTACGCGATCGGTGATCGTCCGCTCCGCCGCCTCTGTCACCACGATGGAGGGTAGTGTCTGTTTTTGCTGTTGGGGTTCGACGGCTTCGTCCGCCGAGGCGCCGGAAAGGACAGACAGGATCATCGCTGCGCAAGCGCCGAGGACAGGCAGGAGCTTCTGAGCCATAGGCTTGTTTTCCCGAAACTGAAGCAAATCATAACCGATCGCCGCCTATCGAGGCAGGGGCCGGCCGCAATCACGCTATCTCACTCGTGTTCCGTACAACGTCTCCAGCGCTTGGCCGCGGGAGGCATTCACGGTCTACAACCTCAAATCTCTGCCCGGCACAGCGGTTTCAGACCGAAGATGCCGGGCGGGAAGAAAATTCCCAAAAAGGCAATGCTGACGAAATATGGATTCCTCCATATGCTTGCCCTCCAGTCAAACGTTCCGGCCTATGTAATCGCCGGAGCAAATGCTTACAAGGGCGGCGAAGCGATGGTGCCTCATTATTTCTATTCTGCTGCCTTTCGTAGCGCAATAGCGATGCAACCTAAAGGCAGTCTTAACAACTCAAGCGGGTCGAGGAAAAAGATCGGGTTAATGCCGCCCGCGGACGGCCTTAAATCGCTGAAATCATTCGCCTTTATGTCATTGCGGTCGGTGTGGTGCGCGTTTGCCGCGTTGGCTGCGACCTTTTGACCGTGGAGCGGGCGGCCCGCCTCCAAAGAGAGGAGCGCGCGACGAGGGCCGCGCGCTCCGAGTTTCGTCCGCATGGGCTACTTCAGTGCGGCGTCCGTGATCTCATGCGTCCAGGCGCCTTCCGGCTCCTTGGAGATGACCGGGTCGGAACCGCCGGCAAGCAGCGACTGGACCGTGCGCTTGTAGTCCGCCTCGTCGAGCGCGCCGTTGGAACCGGCGGTGAGCTTGGCGATCTCGCCCATCATCCGCTTCTGATGTTTTTCCGTCTGGGCGCCGGTCGAGTCGTTCTCGAGCACGATGTCCGCCGCCTCGTCCGGGTTCTCCTCGGCATATTTCCAGCCCTTCATCGAGGCGCGAACGAACTTCACCATCTTTTCCTTGAAGGCGGCGTCCTTGAGTTTGTCTTCGAGAACATAGAGGCCGTCTTCGAGGGTGGCGACGCCTTGGTCCTCATATTTGAAGGTGACCAAATCCTCCGGCTTGATGCCGGCATCGATGACCTGCCAGTATTCATTGTAGGTCATCGTGGAAATGCAAGCCGCCTGCTTCTGGATCAGCGGGTCGACGTTGAAGCCCTGCTTCAAAACGGTCACGCCGTTCGGGCCGCCGTCGGTTGGGATCTTCAGTTGTGCCATCCAGGAGAGGAAAGGATATTCATTGCCGAAGAACCAGACGCCGAGCGTCTTGCCTTTGAAGTCTTCCGGGGTCTTCACGCCGGATTCCTTGAGACAGGTCAGCATCATGCCGGATCTCTTGAAGGGCTGGGCGATGTTGACGAGCGGCACGCCTTTTTCGCGCGTGGCGAGCGCGGAGGGCATCCAGTCGACGATGACGTCGGCGCCGCCGCCGGCAATCACCTGCGGCGGAGCGATATCGGGACCGCCCGGCTTGATTTCGACGTCGAGGTCCTCTTCCTCGTAGAAGCCTTTGTCCTTGGCGACGTAATAGCCGGCAAACTGGGCCTGGGTTACCCATTTCAGTTGCAGCGTGACCTTGTCGGCGGCATTGGCATGGAAAGCGGCAAGCGAGAAGACGCCCGCTGCCAGCAGAGATGCAATTTTCTTCTTCATGTCAGTTCCCTCTTATCATTTGCTTTGTTGTCAGGCCCGGCCACCGCGGACGGACGGATGCCAGAACGTGACGGCCCGCTCGATGAGCGCGACCACCCCGTAAAAGGCGGAGCCAGCCACCGCCGCCACGGCGATTTCGGCCCAGACCATGTCGACGTTCATGCGCCCCACTTCCGTGGAGATCCGGAAGCCCATGCCGACAATGGGCGTACCGAAAAACTCGGCCACGATGGCACCGATCAGTGCCAGCGTTGAGTTAATCTTGAGTGCGTTGAAAATGAAAGGCCAGGCGGCCGGCAGGCGCAGTTTGACGAGCGTCTGCCACCAGGTGGCGGCATAGGTGCGCATCAGGTCGCGCTCCATGTGACTTGCGGCGGCAAGGCCCGAAACCGTGTTCACCAGCATCGGGAAGAATGTCATGATGACGACGACCGCGACCTTCGACTGCCAGTCGAAGCCGAACCACATGACCATGATCGGTGCGACGCCGATGACGGGGAGGGCGGAGACGAAATTGCCGAGCGGCAGCAGCCCCTTCTGCAGGAAGGGCGAACGGTCGATGAGGATCGCCACAAGGAAACCGAGGCCGCAGCCGAGCACGTAGCCGGTCAGCACGGATTTCAGGAAGGTCTGCCGGAAATCGGCAGCAAGCGTCGGCAGCGAATTGACGAGCCGCTGCCAGATCATCGACGGCGCGGGCAGCAGCACCGAGGGAATGCCGAAGCCCCGGACGATGCCCTCCCACAGGACCAGGATCGTCACGCCGAAGAGGAGCGGCACGGCAAAGCGGGCGGCGTTGCTCATCGTGCGGTTCGTAAAATGCTGGCGGACCAGCCATTCGTTGAGGGCCCAGGCGATCAGCCAGAAAAGGATGGCCCCGGCGAGAATGGGGAGATTCATGGCTTGGCTCCCATGCGCTTCAGGACGGCGCTATGCGCTGCACCGACGATCATGACCAGCACAGCGGCGAGCGCCGCCGCCATGAACAGGGCCGCCCAGATCTGCACGGTCTGCCCGTAATAGGAGCCTGCGAGCAGGCGCGCGCCGAGCCCGGCGACCGCACCGGTCGGCAGTTCGCCGACGATCGCGCCCACGAGCGAGATGGCGACGGCGACTTTGAGTGAGGTGAAGAGATAGGGCATGGAGGAGGGCCAGCGCAGTTTCCAGAAGGTCTGGGCCGACGAGGCGTTGTAGGTGTGCATCAGGTCGAGCTGGATCGTTTCCGGGCTGCGCAGCCCCTTGACCATGCCGACCACCACCGGGAAGAACGACAGATAGGTGGAAATCAACGCCTTGGGCAGCAGCCCGGCAATGCCGATCGCGTTCAGGACGACGATGATCATCGGCGCAATGGCGAGAATCGGGATCGTCTGGCTGGCTATCACCCACGGCATGAGCGAGCGGTCCATCGCGCGGTTGTGGACGATGCCGATGGCAAGCAGGATGCCGAGCGCTGCGCCGATACCGAAGCCGAGCAGGGTGGCCGAAAGCGTGATCCAGGCGTGATAGACGAGGCTGCGCTTCGACGTGATCGCCTTGTTGACGGTTGTGTCCCAGATTTCGGCAATGACCTGGTGCGGGGCGGGCAGCACGGGCCGTTCCTGCGCCATCGTGTTGCGGACAAGATCGGAGAACGCGATCTCGGTTCCGGCACGCGCTGCCGTATCGCGCTCGAAAGGGGCGTTCAGGAAGACGGCGGCGATGTACCAGATGGCGATCAGCAGGAGGACGACGGTGCTGATAGGGAGGAGTTTGTCTCGGATGAAACTCGGCTTATGCATCATGGCCGCCTCCTCCGGTCGCAAGCGGTGCGTTGTTCGAGGCGCATGGCCGCCTTGTGGAGAGGGGTCGCGGAGGAGGTGTCAGTCCCACTCGACAGCTACTCATCATAACTATGTCCCGCCCTCAAACCCTCGCGCACGCGGTGCGCAATCTCCAGGAACTCCGGCGTCTCGCGGATGCCGAGCGGCCGTTCCTTCGGCAGCGTCGATTCGATGATATCCGTCACGCGCCCGGGGCGCGGGCTCATGACGACGATCTTTGTCGAGAGATAGACGGCCTCCGGGATGGAGTGGGTGACGAAGCAGATCGTCCTGTCGGTGCGGGCCCAGAGCTTCAGAAGCTGCTCGTTCAAGTGGTCGCGGACGATCTCGTCGAGAGCGCCGAAGGGCTCGTCCATCAGAAGAAGATCGGCGTCGAAAGCGAGAGCGCGGGCGATCGACGCGCGCTGCTGCATGCCGCCGGAGAGCTGCCACGGATATTTCTTGCCGAAGCCCGAGAGGTTGACGAGCTCCAGCGTGCGCTCGATGCGCGCTTTCTGCTCTTGCCTGGAATGGCCCATGATTTCGAGCGGCAGCGCGATGTTCTTCTCGATCGTGCGCCAAGGATAAAGGGCGGGCGCCTGGAAGACATAGCCATAGGCGCGCCGCCGGCGGGCTTCCTCCGGGGTCATGCCGTTGACGGCGATCGTGCCGGCGGTGGGTTTTTCAAGATCGGCGATGACGCGAAGGAACGTGGTCTTGCCGCAGCCGGACGGGCCGATAAAGGAGACGAAATCGCCCTTCGCCACATCGAGGTTCACGCCGGTAAGTGCGTTGACCGGCCCGTCGCTGGTCTCAAACGTCAGGCCGAGATTCCGGGCCGTGACCACGGAGGCGGGATTGGATGTCATCAGTGGATTCTCATCATGGCTTGTCTGTGTCAGACTGCTATCCGCACCCGCAACATGCAATCGGGGATTTGCCGCTGACGACTTCTGTTGCTGGTTTTTCAGCGAATTCTGGAGAACACTCATGGCTCGATCACCCAATCCTGGCTGTCGCGTGGTTCGCCCCGGCGATGCCTATGCCGGCAAGCAGGGACTCGACTATTTCGAAGGCATTGCCGCGGAGACGGTAGGCTCCACCGGCATATGCATGCATCTCCTGACGATGCCGCCCGGTGCGCGCGCCAAGGCGCACCTCCACGAGAGCCACGAGACGGCCATTTACGTTCTTTCCGGCGAGGCGCACACCTGGTTCGGCGAGCGGCTCGAAGAGCATGTCATCGTCAAGACCGGCGAGATGTTCTACATCCCTGCCGGCGTGCCGCACCTGCCGGCAAACCTCTCCGACAGTCCCTGCACGGCGGTGATCGCCCGGACAGATCCGAACGAGCAGGAGAGCGTCGTGCTGCTTCCCGAACTGGATGGGCTGGTGTCCTGAGGCGGAGATTGCCGCTATTTGCCGCAAGTCCTCCATCTCCGCCTTTGCGGAGGTAAAATCAATCGAGTTGGCAGAGGCGGGCGGCAATGACTGAGTTGACAGCACTTGAACCATCTATGAACGCTCTCCGTTTGCCTTCGCCGGGTCTCCTGAGCTTCCAGTCTTCCGTGCGAGATAAAAGGCGGCTCCACCTGCCGCGCCACTGATCGCGCAGGCCACGAAAAATAATTGATCCTGCCGTCCGAATGGCTGGCCATAGAGGCCGATATCCTCCGGTGGCTCAGGGGCATTTTCGACAAGAGAGGCCACATATGCCGCCAGACAAATGAACGCGAATGTCAGCGTGACGCACACGACACCAGCAAGGCAATGGTCGCTCAGATTTCGTCGGCCAAACCGCTCCATGAGCCGGTAAAGTCCGAAACTTACCGGAGCGAAGACAGCGAATGCGACCAGAGATGCGAAGAACGGCAACAGAATGCCGGCCGGAATGAGAACCAGGAAAGAGACACCGGAAATCGACTGAGGCTCGGCGAATATTAACATCACGAAGGCCGTGTAGGTGCCCCCGAGGACGGCCGCCGCGTGTAGCCGTGGAAACCAGTTCTCCCGCTCATGAGCATACATCGCTAGCAGCCTATCCCGGTCACCTAGATCACACCCCGGTCGCCGGGATGCCGGTACGTTGCACCGCCCGCGGCGCCGTCACTTCCTTCCAGGTCGTAAGTGCGGTGCTGACCGCCGGGAACGGGTCGCGCCGGACGAATTCGCCATGGCCCTCCTGCGTCTTGACCGTCGCTTCCTCGATCGCAACGACGCCGCGCGTCAGCGTGAAGCGCGGTAGGCCGGTGACGGTCTTGCCCTCGAAGACGTTGTAGTCGATCGCCGATTGCTGGGTGTTCGCCGAGATCGTCTTCGAGCGTTTCGGGTCCCAGACGACGAGGTCGGCGTCGCTACCCACGAGGATCGCGCCCTTTTTCGGATAGATGTTGAGGATCTTGGCGATGTTGGTGGAGGTCACCGCCACGAATTCGTTCATGGTGATGCGGCCGGTCGCGACGCCGTAGGTCCAGAGCATAGGCATGCGGTCTTCAAGCCCGCCGGTACCGTTCGGGATCTTGGTGAAATCGCCGACACCGAAGCGCTTCTGCGCCGTCGTGAAGGCGCAATGGTCGGTCGCGACCACCTGCAGCGAGCCGGAGGCAAGCCCCGCCCAAAGGCTGTCCTGGTGCAGCTTGTTGCGGAAGGGCGGCGACATCACCCGCCGGGCGGCGTGGTCCCAGTCCTTGTTGAAATACTCGCTTTCGTCCAGCGTCAAGTGCTGGATCAAGGGCTCGCCGAAGACGCGCATGCCCTTGGCGCGGGCACGCCGGATCGCCTCGTGCGCCTGTTCGCACGAGGTGTGGACGATATAGACGGGACAGCCGGCCATGTCGGCGATCATGATAGCGCGGTTGGTGGCCTCGCCTTCGACTTCCGCCGGGCGCGAATAGGCGTGCGCCTCGGGGCCGTTGTTGCCTTCCGCAAGCAGCTTCGCCTGGAGTTGCGCCACCACGTCGCCGTTTTCGGCATGGACCAGAGGCAGGGCGCCAAGTGCAGCGCAGCGCTGGAACGAGGAGAACATCTCGTCATCGTCCACCATCAGCGCGCCCTTATAGGCCATGAAGTGCTTGAAGGTGTTGATGCCCTTGTCCTTGACGATGGTCTCCATCTCGTTGAAGACCTGCTCGCCCCACCAGGTGATCGCCATGTGGAAGGAATAATCGCAATTGGCGCGCGTCGACTTGTTGTCCCACATGGTGAGCGCTTCGAGCAGCGACTGACCGGGCGAGGGCAGCGCGAAATCGACGACCATGGTCGTGCCGCCGGCAAGGGCCGCGCGCGTGCCGCTTTCGAAATCGTCGGAGGAATAGGTGCCCATGAAGGGCATTTCGAGATGCGTGTGCGGATCGATGCCGCCTGGCATGACATAGCAGCCGGTCGCGTCCAGCGTCTCTGTGCCGGAGAGGTTAGGCCCGATCTCGATGATCTTGCCGTCTTCGACCTTGACATCGGCCTTGTAGGTCAGGTCGGCGGTAACGATGGTTCCACCCTTGATGACGGTGCTCATTGTTCTTCCCTCGCAATGGTGCTTCGGCGGATCGGGTGCCGCCAGGAAAAAGGGCGGAACATTCGTCCCGCCCGCAAAATCTCACTCGACGACTTCCGCCGTTTCGAGCACGGCGTGGAAGAGGACGTCTGCGCCCGCGGCGGCCCATTCCTTGGAGATGTCCTCCGCCTCGTTGTGGCTCAACCCGTCGACGCAGGGACACATGATCATCGTGGTCGGCGCGACCTTTGCCGCCCAGCAGGCGTCGTGGCCGGCACCGGAGATGAGGTCCATGTGGCTGTAGCCAAGTTTCTCGGCGGCGCCGCGGACGGTCGAGACCAGTTTCGGATCGAAGGTGACAGGATCGAAGTGACCGACTGCCTCGATCGAACAGCCGACGCCGAGCGCCTCGGCGATCTTCGGCGCCTCAGCCTCGATGCGCGCGCGCATGCCGTCGAGCTTTGCCCGGTCGGGCGAGCGAATGTCGACCGTGAAAACGACCTTGCCCGGCAGCACGTTACGGGAATTCGGCGAGAAGAACATCTGGCCGACGCCGCCGACGGCCCCCGGCTGGTTTTCGATCGCGACGGTCTGCACCATCTCAAGGATGCGAGCCATGGCAAGGCCGGCATTGACGCGCATGTTCATCGGCGTCGAGCCCGTATGCGCCTCCTTGCCAGTCAGAGTGAATTCCAGCCACCAGAGGCCCTGACAGTGTGTGACGACGCCGATCTGCTTGTTCTCGGCCTCGAGGATCGGCCCCTGTTCGATGTGGTACTCGAAATAGGCGTGCATCTTGCGGGCGCCGACTTCCTCGTCGCCCACCCAGCCGATGCGCTTCAGTTCATCGCCAAATGCCTTTCCTTCCGGGTCCTTGCGGGCATAGGCATATTCCAGCGTGTGGACGCCGGCGAAAACGCCGGAAGCAAGCATCGCCGGCGCAAAGCGTGCGCCTTCCTCGTTGGTCCAGTTGGTCACCACGATCGGGTGTTTTGTCTTCATGCCGAGGTCGTTCATCGTGCGCACGACCTCAAGACCGCTCAAGACGCCGAGCACACCGTCGAACTTGCCGCCGGTAGGCTGCGTATCGAGGTGGGAGCCGATATGGACGGGGAGAGCATCGGGGTCGGTTCCGGGACGGGTCATGAACATGGTTCCCATCTTGTCGACACCCATCGAGAGCCCGGCCTTTTCGCACCAGGACTGGAAAAGCCGGCGGCCTTCGCCGTCCGCGTCCGTGAGCGTCTGGCGGTTATTGCCGCCGGCGACGCCGGGGCCGATCTTCGCCATATCCATTAAGGAATCCCACAGGCGGTCAGCATTGACGCGCCTATTCTCGCCAGGTGCTGCCATGGCGCTCTCCTCTTTTGGCGGCCGATCCCCCCCGGGGATAGCCCTCACGTTCCCGTTGGCCAAATCGGGGCCTTGTTTGTTGCCCTTCGATCAGCCGTTGCCTTTGTCGGTAATCTGGCTGATAATTTGACCGGTTGGTAAACATTACAACTTCCGTGGCGGCACTCAAGCCGGAAAAACAAAAAACGGAGCTGTTGCCCAAAAATATGGCGCGTCCGAAATTTGGGCATCGGGGCGGGCATCGTAGGGGGCGAGATGGTACTTCCAAGAGCGGCCAGAACGCAAAGGCGCACACGCATCCAGGAGGAAAAAGAGGAGCGGATACTCGAAGCGGCGCTTGAAGTCTTTTCAGCCAACGGTTTTCGCGGCTCGACCATCGACCAGATCGCCGAGGTAGCCGGCATGTCGAAGCCCAACCTGCTCTACTATTTCCGCACCAAGGAAGCGATGCACCGGGCGCTGATCGACCGCGTGCTCGATACCTGGCTCGATCCGCTCCGCGAGCTCGATGCCGAGGGTAACCCGGTGGCGGAAATCCGCAGCTATATTCGCCGCAAGCTCGAGATGGCGCGCGAGTTCCCGCGCGAAAGCCGGTTGTTCGCCAACGAGATTCTGCAGGGTGCTCCCCACATCGAGGACGAGCTCAAAGGGCCGCTGAAGCAACTGGTCGACGAGAAGGCCGAAGTCATTCGCGCCTGGGCCAAGGCCGGCAAGATCGCCAAGTGCGATCCCTACCACCTGATCTTCGCGATCTGGTCGACGACCCAGCACTATGCCGACTTTGACGTGCAGGTGCGCGCCGTGCTGGGTCAGGAAAACGCCGGTGACGGACGTTTCGAAGACGCCGCGCGCTTCCTGGAACGGCTGTTCGTGGATGGTCTGCAGGTGCGGGAATAGCTGGGCGCGCACAGCGCGAGTGGGAAAGCTAGGCTTCGTTCCCTTTCAGCGACTAACCTTGCGCCGGCAGCAACTCGGAAATCTCCGAAGCATTATCGACGATACAGGTCTCAAGGCGCGCTTGGCGGCCGCGCAGGCCGATATCAAGCCGTCCGTGGCCCTGAAGGTCGAAGCCTGCGTGCCGTACCAGCTCGACGGAAACGGCAAGCTCGGCGTCATGTTCCTTTGCCAGGCCCTCCAGCCGGCTCGCGGTATTGATCGTATCGCCGACGGCGGTCAGCGACGTCGCCTGGCCATAGCCCATCTCGCCGATGATCGCCGGGCCGGCATGCAGGCCGATGGCGAGCCTCAGCGGTTGGTTGAGTTCGCCTTCGAAAGTCTGGTTTAGCGCTCGGATGCCTTGGGACAGTCGGGCGGCGGCATTCAGCGCCTGGCGGCAGGCTTGCGGGAGAGGAGTTTTCAGCCCGAAGATCGCAAGCGCCCCGTCGCCGATGAACTTGTCTATCACGCCGCCGGAGCTTTCGACGGCTTCGCCGACCATTTCGAAATAGCGGTTGAGCAGGAAGACCGTGTCATAGGGCAGCCTGTGCTCGGCGATGCGAGTGAAATCGCGCAGGTCGCAGAAGAGCACCGCGACCCGCCGCTCCCGGCCGCCGCCGTTCTGCCGGGCGAGCTGCGTCTTGATGCCGAGACTGTCGGTATCAAGGATGGGAACCACGCTGACGTCGTGCACGGGCCGGAACTGGCAGGCGAGGCGCACATTGTCGGGAGCGCCGATGCGGGCGAGCGTTGCGCGTTCTGCTGCTTCGGGCACTGGCTGGCCTTCGAGGCCCTGGATTATCCGCACGCGGCACGTCGAACAGCGGCCGCGGCCGCCGCAAACGGAAACATGCGATATGCCGGCGGCGCGGCTCGCCTCGAGCACGCTGAAGCCGAGGCTGACGGCAGCGACGCGCCCGTCGGGATAACGAATGCGGATACGACCGCGCGACGGCAAGTCGCGAAGCGCCAGGGTTCCGCCGATCAGTCCTGCAAAGCCGCCATAAAAGGCGAGGCGGATATTTTCGAGGAGAGCCGGGTCGGCGCGCAGTTGCAGGCTTGCATAGGCCTTGTCGCCATAACCTCCATGTTCGGAATATTCGCGCCCGAGCGAGCGTGCGCCACTTACGAACCCGAGCAACGCGAAGATCGGGACGAGCAAAGCGATCGTATAGAGCAGTGTCTCATAACGCGGAAACCAGTCTCGCCCCCGCATCCAGAACCAGGCGCCGAGGCACACATGGCTCCACACGAAGAGAAGAGCGATCGTCTGGCGCGTCGTATTGGCGGAGCTCGACCAGAGCGCCCGCAGAATGGTCGGATAATCGCCGCCGATGCCGGTCAGGAGCGGCTCCACTCGGGTGGCGACCACATGGGGTATCAGCAGAAAGGGCAGGCTCAGGCCGAAGATGATCTTCAAGGCTTCGCCGACCGGCATCCTCAGCGTCTGGCGGCGATAGAGGCTGTCGAGCGCCATCAGGAAGTGCGTGAGCAAGGCGCCATAAAGCACGACGGTTCCGGGCAAGCTTTGCCAGACAAGCGTGAACACATGCCGGCCCGCTTCCATGGCTCCGATGGAAACGAGGCCGAGCGAATGATTGAGAAAATGGCAGAGCACGAACACTCCGAGTACGCCGCCGGAGATCAAGTGTATCTGTTTGCGTCTGCTGGTGGAAAGAATTGTCAAACGGGCTGCCCGGGTCTGCCGGCCGAGGCCCGGCCGGTTTGATTTGCTTCCTTATTAACCAGATCGCCAGTGCCGACAACTTACGTTTCGGACACAGACTGTTTCGCTTTTATGATCGCTCCCAGAACTCCCCTCAATTTCAGGGAATATGCAGTGGCGTGAACGAGTTAAGACGCTTTTCTACTCCATGATGCGCGGCAAGCCCGCGGCGAGCTTATCGATCACCACACGCAATTTCGGCAACATGTGCTGTGTTCGCGGCCAAACAGCATACGCCTTGAAGATAATGCCCGGCTGATCGGTGAGCACGCGCACGAGTTCGCCACGCTGCACCCGCTCGCGCACCAGCCAGCAGGGCAGCCAGGCGAGACCGAGGCCCTCCGCGGCGGCATCGGCGATTGCTGCGAGGTCGTCGAGTCTGAGTCGCGTTCTCGGCAGGATGGTCTCGCTCGCTCTGTCTTCGGCGGGAAAGGACCAGGGCCGCGGCTCACTGCCGCGCGCATAGACCACGCCGTCATGGGCAGCTAGATCCGAGACGGTGTTGGGTGTGCCATGCGCCTCGAGGTAGGCGGGGGAGGCGCAGACGGTCATGCGCTGTTCCGCGACCGTGCGGGTCATGAGGTTGCTGTCATTGCCGACCGAGCCGTTGCGGATGGCGAGATCGAAGCCCTCGTCGAGCAGGTCGATGACGCGGTCGTTGAAGGAAAGATCGAGCTCCAGCCGAGGATGCGCGCGCAGGAGGTCACGAAGCAACGGAGCTACGCATTGGCGACCGAAGAGAACCGGCATCGAGATGCGCAGACGGCCGCGAATTTCCCGCCTGCCGGATTCGAGGAGATCTTCTGCCGTCTTGATCTCGCCGAGTGCCCGCTGGCAGCTCTCGTAGAAGAGCTGACCTTCTTCGGTGAGGCTCTGCGCCCGTGTGGTGCGATGGAAGAGGCGTACGCCGAGCCTTTGCTCGAGCCGCGCGATCGTCTTGCCTACGGCGGAGCGCGAGAGATGCAGGCGCTCGGCGGCGGCTGAGAATCCTCCCACTTCCGCCACTTCCACGAACACGGAAATGCCGTTCAGTCGCTCCATCGATTGCATCCCGTCAGGAAACAATAAGGGGAAATCTTATCGCAACTGGCGACCCTTGTTCAACAGTATGCTCGTCCAATAACGATTGATGAAAGGAACGAGCATGTCGAAATGGATGCAGCAATGGAGCACAGAGACGGTCGGTCCGCATGATCTCAAAATCACCGAGCGCCCGATGCCCCAAATCGGAGATCATGAAGTCCTTGTGCGAACGCTGGCAGTGTCGCTCAACTATCGCGACAAGCTGGTGCTCGAAACCGGCATGGGTCTCGACCTGACGTTTCCTTTCGTGCCGGCCTCGGACATGAGCGGTGTCGTCGAGGCCGTCGGCAAGAGCGTGACGCGTTTCCGGCCGGGCGACCGCGTAATCTCGACCTTTGCGCCCGGCTGGCTCGACGGCCTGCGTCCGGGCAACGGCAGAACGCCATCCTATGCGACCCTCGGCGGCGTGCATCCGGGCGTCATGTCGGAATACGTCGCCTTCCCGGAAGGCTGGTTCGTCGCGGCGCCGAAAAGCCTCGATGCCGCGGAGGCGAGCACTTTGCCATGCGCGGGGCTGACGGCCTGGTTCGCCCTCATAGAGAAGGGGCAGTTGAGACCCGGTGACCGCGTGGTGGTGCAGGGGACGGGCGGCGTCGCGCTCTTCGGCCTGCAGATCGCCAAGGCGACCGGTGCCGAGGTCATCGTCACTTCGGGCAGCCCGGAAAAGCTCGAACGCGCGCTTGCGCTTGGTGCCGATCATGGCGTCAACCGGTTGACGGAGGACTGGGTGGAGCGCGTCTATGCACTGACCGGCGATCATGGCGCCGACCACATTCTGGAGATCGCAGGCGGCGCGGGACTAGGTCAGTCGCTGAAGGCGGTTGCGCCGGACGGGCGCATCTCGGTGATCGGGGTGCTCGAAGGTTTCGAAGTTTCCGGTCCGGTCGCTCCACTGCTTTTGAAGTCGCCGGTGGTCCAAGGTATCAGCGTTGGTCACCGGAGAGCGCTTGAAGATCTGGTCGGTGCCGTCGATCGTATCGGGCTGAAGCCGGTGATCGACAAACGGTACAAGTTCACGGAGTTCCGGGAGGCTTTCGCGCATCTCGATCGCGGTCCCTTCGGCAAGCTGGTGATCGAGTTCTGACCATATTAATGCAGAAGGCCGCCGATGTTCTTCGGCGGCCTCACTGTCTCGTCGACCTTCCTTACTCGGCGGCCTGGCGGGCCATCGGGTTGTTCGGATGGGTCGTCCAGTTGGCGTAGTTCGGATCGACCGGCTTGCCGGTGCGCTTGTCGAGTGCGCCGGCGGGCAGCGGCTCCATGGTGATGCAGTTCTCGACCGGACAAACGTTTACGCAGAGATTGCAGCCGACGCATTCCTCCTCGATCACCTCGAAATGGCGAACGCCATTGACGAATTGCGTTATCGCCTGGTGAGAGGTGTCCTCGCAGGCGATGTGGCAGCGGCCGCATTTGATGCAGGCGTCCTGATCGATCTTCGCCTTGCTGACGTAGTTGAGGTTGAGGTACTGCCAATCGGTGACGTTCGGCACTGCGCGACCGCAAATATCGTCGAGCGTCCTGTGGCCTTTGGCGTCCATCCAGTCCGAGAGACCGGTGATCATTTCCTGGACGATCTTGAAGCCGTAGGTCATCGCCGCCGTGCAGACCTGCACGTTGCCGGCGCCGAGCGCCAGGAATTCGGCCGCGTCCCGCCAGGTGGTGATGCCGCCGATGCCGGAGATCGGCAGGCCATAGGTTTCCGGATCGCGGGCGATCTCGGCAACCATGTTGAGCGCGATCGGTTTCACCGCCGGGCCGCAATAGCCGCCGTGGCTGCCGCGACCGTCGATCGAAGGCTCCGGCGAGAAGGTGTCGAGGTTGACCGCAGTAATCGAGTTGATCGTATTGATCAGCGACACGGCGTCGGTGCCGCCGGCCTTGGCGGCGCGGGCGGGCTTGCGGATATCGGTGATGTTCGGCGTCAGCTTGGTGATCACCGGCATGCGCGTGTACTGCTTGCACCAGCGCACCACCATTTCGATATATTCCGGCACCTGCCCGACCGCAGAGCCCATGCCACGCTCGGACATGCCGTGCGGACAGCCGAAGTTGAGCTCGATGCCGTCGGCTCCGGTTTCCTCAACGAGCGGCAGGATCGCCTTCCACGCGTTCTCCTCGCAAGGCACCATGATCGAGGCGATCAGCGCGCGATCCGGCCAGTTCATCTTCACCTGCTTCATCTCGCGCAGGTTCACATAGAGATCGCGGTCGGTGATGAGTTCGATATTGTTCAGGCCCAGCAGACGCCGGTCGGCGCCCCAGATCGCGCCGTAGCGTGGGCCGTTGACGTTGACGACCGGCGGCCCTTCCTCGCCGAGCGTCTTCCAGACGACGCCGCCCCAGCCCGCCTTGAAGGCGCGCTCGACGTTATAGGCTTTGTCCGTCGGCGGCGCCGAGGCGAGCCAGAACGGGTTCGGGGATTTGATGCCGACAAAATTGTTGCGGAGATCAGCCATTGTTTCGTCCTCTCGATCCTGTTCCGCTTCTTACGCGACGGCGCTCGCCAGCGGCTGTGCCATGGCGAAAGCCCGGTTGATCGATTCGGCAGCATCGCGGCCCATGGCGACGGCGGAAACGGTGAGGTCCTCGCCGCCAAGCACGCAGTCGCCGCCGGCCCAAACCTTGGCGAGGGAGGTGCGGCCCTCTGCATCGGTGACGATGCGTCCACCCTCCATCCGCATGGCACTGAGCCCGGAGGCTTCGAAGGTCTGGCCTATGGCCTTGAAGATCTGGTCGGCGGCAATGATACCGGTTTCCCCGGTCGCCGTCAGCCTGCCGTCGATGAGCGTGGTGTATTCGAGTTCGATGCCGGCCACCTTGCCGTCCTTCACGGCAATGCGCTTCGGCTGCAGCCAGTGGCGGATGGTGACGCCCTTCGATGCCGCAAGGTCCTGCTCGAATTCGGAGGCGTTCATGTGCTCCTTGCCACGGCGATAGCAGATCGTCACTTCCTCCGCGCCGAGCAGCTTCGCCTGGACGGCGGCGTCGATCGCGGTCATGCCGCCGCCGAGCACCACCACGCGGCGCCCGACCGGAATGTCGGCCTTGGTTTTCGACTGGCGAAGTGCGGCGATGAAATCGACCGCGTCCTCGACCCCTTCGGCATTCTCGCCTTCGATCCGCAGCGCATTGACGCCGGCAAGGCCGAGGCCGAGGAAGACGGCATCATATTGCTCGGTCAGATCGGCGAGCGAGACGTCGCGGCCGAGTGCCTGACCGTGGCGCACCTCGATACCGCCGATCGAAAGCACATAGTCGACTTCCTTCTGCGCGAAATCCTCCACGGTCTTGTAGGCGGCGATGCCGTATTCGTTGAGGCCGCCGGATTTTTCACGCGCGTCGTAGATCACCACGTCGTGGCCTTTGACGGCGAGGCGATGGGCGCAGGCAAGCCCCGCGGGGCCGGCGCCAACGACGGCAATCTTGTGGCCGGATCGGGCGGCGCGCGTGTAGAACTGCTTATTCTCCTTGATCGCGATGTCGGTCGCGTAACGCTGCAGCCGGCCGATCTCGACCGGCCGCTCCTCCGCCGTGTTGCGCACGCAGGCCTGTTCGCAGAGCGTCTCGGTGGGACAGACGCGGGCGCATATGCCGCCCAGGATGTTCTGGTCGAAGATTGTTTTCGCCGAGCCGATGGGATTGCCGGTTGCAATCTGGCGGATGAACAGCGGGATGTCGATGGAGGTGGGACAGGCCGTCATGCAGGGCGCGTCATGACAGAAATAGCAGCGGTCCGCAGCGACCAGCGCCTCGTGCTTGTCGAGCGGCGGATGAAGGTCGGAGAAATTGGCTTCGTACTCGGCAAGCGGCAACCGCCCGCCGAGAATCCCAGATTGCGTCGTTCCCATTTTTTGGCTCCCAATGTTTTCTCAGGATCAGGAAACGGTAACACGCTTTATTTTTTTATCAAACGGTAAAATTTCTTTCGCATCCAGCGTAAATGCCGGGAAAAACGGTTCTTGCCGCATGCATCGCCGCTCGATCGCACCTCTCGTTTGACAGCGCACGGCAAATAGTGGCAGCAAATCAAAGGGAAGGAGGCGATCTATGGCACGCAAGGCGGAAAGCAACAACAGGCTGGACGATGCTGCCCGCGCTGGCTGGCTCTATTATGTTGCCGGCCGGACGCAGGACGAGATTGCGTCGATCATGGGGATTTCGCGGCAATCGGCGCAGCGCCTCGTGTCTCTGGCCATGGCCGAGCGGCTGATCAAGGTGCGCCTCGACCATCCGATTGCCGCGTGTCTGGAGACGGCGGCGCGGCTAAAGGACAAGTACGAGTTGTCCTACATCGATGTCGTGCCGAGCGATCCGGGATCGGCCTCGGCGACAGTCGGCATAGCGGAGGCCGGTGCGGCAGAAATCGAGCGCTGGCTGAAATCGCCCGATCCGGTCGTCCTGGCGATCGGCACGGGGCGGACGCTGAAGGCGACCATCGACCAGCTACCGGTCATGGACTGCCCGCAGCACCGCATCGTCTCGCTTACCGGCAATATCCGGCTCGATGGTTCGGCTGCCTATTACAATGTCATCTTCAGCATGGCCGACACGATCAACGCGCGCCATTTTCCGATGCCCTTGCCGGTTCTCGTCTCCTCGGCCGAGGAGCGGGAAGTGCTCCACAATCAAAGCCTGGTGAAAATCGCGCTCGAACTCGGGGCGCAGGCCAATGCCGCCTTCGTCGGCGTCGGCGAGCTCGGGCCGGACGCGCCGCTCTGCGAGGATGGCTTCCTCGCCCGGGAGGAAATGGCCCGCCTGATGGCGGCGGGTGCGGCCGGCGAGATCTGCGGCTGGATGTTCGGCCACGACGGTACGCTGCTCGCCGGCAGCATCAATGAGCGCGTCGCCTCTGTACCGCTGCCGTCCCGCGAGCGGGCGTCGGTCATCGGCATCGCCAAGGGCAGCCGCAAATACGAGGCCCTGCGCGCCGCCTTGAAGGGCCGGATCATCAATGGTCTCATCACCGACGAAACCACGGCCGAGTACCTCCTGAGCGTCTGAATTGCGGCGTGCCGACCCGGACGAGCGCCGCGTCCCGCATGATCGCCGCCTTTGGCGACCTTTTCCTAAGCAAAAAATCGCGAGTGAAAACCACGGGTTAGCGCATCCGCTGCGTTGCAGCAACGATTGCGGATTGACATTTTTCGGCAACGAGTGAGTAATTGCTCACGAGCAAAGCAAATGCTCACTCTTTTCTTCTGGGAGGAAGTCGATGAATTTGAGAACTTTCCTGCTGGGCACGTGCTCGGCAGTCGCTCTAGCAGGTCTGGCCCAAGCAGAAACCCTGATCATCGCGACCGTGAACAACGCCGACATGATCCGCATGCAGAAGCTGACGGACGATTTCACATCAAAAAATCCGGACATTCAGCTCGAATGGGTGACGCTCGAGGAAAACGTGCTGCGTCAGCGCGTGACGACGGACATCGCGACCAAGGGCGGGCAGTACGACATCATGACGATCGGCACCTATGAAGTGCCGATCTGGGCGAAGCAGGGCTGGCTCCTGCCGCTCGACAAGCTCGGCCCGGAGTACGACGTCGACGACCTTCTGCCGGCGATCCGCAGCGGCCTCACCATCGACGGCAAGCTTTATGCGGCGCCGTTCTATGGCGAGAGCTCGATGGTCATGTACCGCAAGGACCTGTTCGAGAAGGCAGGGCTCACCATGCCGGACGCGCCGACCTGGGATTTCGTTGCGGAGGCAGCCCGCAAGATCACCGACAAGGACAATGAAATCTATGGCATCTGCCTGCGTGGCAAGGCCGGCTGGGGCGAGAACATGGCCTTCCTGACGGCGACGGCGAACGCGTTCGGCGCGCGCTGGTTCGACGAGAACTGGAAGCCGCAATTCGACCAGCCCGAGTGGAAGAACACGCTCGACTTCTACGTGAAGCTGATGAACGACGCCGGCCCGCCCGGCGCTTCGTCCAACGGCTTCAACGAAAACCTGTCGCTGTTCCAGACGGGCAAGTGCGGCATGTGGATCGATGCGACGGTGGCCGCTTCTTTCGTGACCAACCCGAAGGAATCGACGGTTGCCGACAAGGTCGGCTTCGCGCTTGCGCCCGACACCGGCCTCGGCAAGCGCGGCAACTGGCTCTGGGCCTGGACTCTCGCAATCCCCGCGGGTTCCCAGAAGGCGGATGCGGCGCAAAAGTTCATCGCCTGGGCCACCGGCAAGGACTATCTGAAGCTCGTGGCCGAGAAGGAAGGCTGGGCGAACGTGCCTCCCGGCACCCGCACCTCGCTCTATGAGAACCCGGAGTACCAGAAGGCGGCACCGTTCGCGAAGATGACGCTGGACTCGATCAATGCCGCCGATCCGAAGAACCCGGCAGTGAAGCCGGTGCCCTATGTCGGCGTGCAGTTCGTGGCGATTCCCGAGTTTCAGGGTCTCGGCACGGCGGTCGGCCAGGTGTTCTCGGCGGCACTCGCCGGTCAGATGAGCGTCGACCAGGCACTTGCCAGTGCACAGCAGCTCACGACCCGTGAGATGACCAAGGCCGGCTACATCAAATGAGGCTCCCAAGGGCTGGAGTGCCGGCCGGCAACGGCCGGTGCTCCGGCAACCTCGGAGCGGGACGAGGCAAGGGGGACATCACCTTCCGCCCCCGTCCCGCTCTGCTTTTTCGGATGCTTCACGCGTCCGGCAGGCGCCAGGCGCTTGCCTTTCCTTGGAACAGCGTTGACATCACACGGGGGACGCCATGGCGACCTTGCATACCCGCTCCGCCGCACGGCTGATGATCGCACCGTCGGTGCTTCTGCTCCTGGCCTGGATGATCGTGCCGCTGGCGCTGACGATCTACTTCTCTCTCCTGCGCTATAACTTGCTGATGCCGGGAATGGAGGAGTTCGCGGGTCTTTCGAACTATACCTATTTCCTCACCGACCCGGCCTTCTTCCAGGCCATCTTCAACACGCTCGCGATCGTCCTCGGGGTGCTCTTCATCACTGTAGCGGGCGGCATCGGTCTGGCGCTTCTGCTCGACCAGCAGATGTTCGGGCAGGGGATCGTGCGCATCCTCGTCATCGCGCCTTTCCTGATCATGCCGACCGTTGCGGCGCTCGTCTGGAAGAACATGTTCATGAATCCCGTGAACGGGCTCTTCGCCTGGCTCGCCAAGCTCGTGGGGCTGCAGCCCTTCGACTTTCTCGCCAACGCGCCGCTCCTCTCGATCATTCTCATCGTCGCCTGGCAATGGCTGCCTTTCGCGACGCTCATCCTGCTGACGGCGTTGCAGTCGCTCGACGAGGAGCAGAAGGAGGCCGCTCAGATGGACGGCGCCGGTCCCTGGAGCCGCTTCATCTATCTCATCCTGCCGCACCTTTCGCGCGCGATCACCGTGGTCATCCTGATCCAGACGATCTTCCTGCTTTCGGTCTTCGCGGAAATCCTCGTCACCACGAATGGCGGTCCGGGCACGCAGAGCACGAACCTGACGTTCCTCGTCTATGCCCAGGCTCTCCTGCAGTTCGACGTGGGCGGCGCCTCGGCCGGCGGCATCATCGCGGTCATCCTCGCCAATATCGTCGCATTCTTCCTGATGCGCATGATCGGCAAGACTCTGGAGGCCTGATACCGATGGCACGTAACGTCTCGACAGGGCGCAAGCTCATCACCACGGTCGTCGCCTGGACGATCGCCATCCTGATATTCTTTCCGATCCTCTGGACCTTCCTGACGAGCTTCAAGACGGAAGCCCAGGCGATCGCCTCGCCGCCGGTCTTCCTGTTCTTCGACTGGACGACGGAGAACTATTCCGAAGTGCAGAGCCGCTCCGACTACTTGAAGCACTTCATGAACTCGGTGGTCGTTTCCTTCGGCTCGACGCTGCTTGGGCTGCTGATCGCCATTCCCTCGGCGTGGGCCATGGCCTTTGCGCCGACCAAGCGCACCAAGGACGTCTTGATGTGGATGCTCTCCACCAAGATGATGCCGCCGGTCGGCGTGCTGGTGCCGATGTATCTGATGTTCCGCAATTGGGGCCTGCTCGACACGCGGACGGGGCTCGTGATCGTGCTAACGCTGATCAACCTGCCGATCATCATCTGGATGCTCTACACCTATTTCAAGGAGATCCCCGGTGAGATCCTCGAAGCGGCGCGCATGGATGGTGCTTCGCTTGCCAAGGAGATCATCTATGTGCTGACGCCGATGGCGATCCCCGGCATCGCCTCGACGCTGCTCCTGAACATCATCCTCGCGTGGAACGAGGCGTTCTGGACCTTGAACCTCAGCGCCGCGAAGGCTGCGCCGCTGACGGCCTTCATCGCCTCCTATTCGAGCCCGGAGGGCCTCTTCTACGCGAAGCTGTCGGCGGCCTCGACGATGGCCATCGCCCCCATCCTCATTCTCGGCTGGTTCTCGCAGAAGCAGCTCGTACGCGGCCTCACTTTCGGTGCGGTCAAATAAGGGCGGCGCGGCTCAAATAAGGATACGACCATGGGAAGCATCACACTCAAGAACGTATCGAAGGTCTTCGGCGCCCACGCCGTCATCCCGTCGATCGACCTCGATATCACCGACGGCGAGTTCGTCGTCTTCGTCGGCCCGTCCGGCTGCGGCAAGTCCACGCTTCTACGGCTGATTGCCGGGCTGGAGGACGTCAGCGACGGCGAGATCATCATCGACGGCCGGAATGCCACAGAGCTGCCGCCGGCAAAGCGCGGTCTTTCGATGGTGTTCCAGTCCTACGCGCTCTATCCGCATATGAGCGTGCGCTCGAACATCGCCTTTCCCTTGAAGATGGCGGGCGAGGACAAGGCGACGGTCGACAAGAAGGTAGAGGACGCGGCCCGCGTGCTGAACCTTACCGACTATCTCGACCGCAAACCACGCCAATTGTCGGGCGGCCAGCGCCAGCGCGTGGCGATCGGCCGGGCGATCGTACGTCAGCCGGAAGCCTTCCTGTTCGACGAGCCGCTCTCGAACCTCGACGCAGCGCTGCGCGTAAACATGCGGCTCGAGATCAGCCAGCTTCACCAGCAGTTGAAGACGACGATGATCTACGTCACCCACGACCAGGTGGAGGCCATGACCATGGCCGACAAGATCGTCGTCCTGAACCGCGGCCGTATCGAGCAGGTTGGCTCGCCGCTTGAGCTCTATCGCAGGCCCGACAACCTCTTCGTTGCAGGCTTCATCGGCTCGCCGAAGATGAACTTCATTTCGGGCGCGCAAGCGGCAAACCATCAAGCTCACACGATCGGCATTCGTCCGGAGCACCTAGTGCTTTCGAAAGACCATGGCACATGGCAGGGCACGGTAGGCGTGGCAGAGCATCTCGGCTCCGATACGTTCCTGCACGTGAATGCCGACGGCATCGGCACACTGACGGCGCGCGTCAGCGGCGACTTCGCCGTTACCCATGGCGATCGGGTCTTCCTCACGCCGGACCCGCAGCGTCTGCACCGGTTTGATGAAAAGGGAATGGCAATTCGATGAAACGTCTTGAAGGAAAGAACGCGCTGATCACCGGATCGGCGCGGGGTATCGGCCGCGCCTTTGCGGAAGCCTATGTGCGCGAAGGCGCCACGGTCGCGATAGCCGACATCAACATCGAGCGTGCGAAACAGACGGCCGCGGAAATCGGAGCTGCGGCCTACGCGGTCGAGCTGGACGTGACCCGGCAGGAGTCGATCGATGCGGCGATCGCCGCTGTCACTCAGCGCGCCGGCGGGCTCGACATCCTCGTCAACAATGCGGCGCTCTTCGATCTCGCGCCGATCGTCGAGATCACCCGCGAGAGTTTCGAGAGACTGTTCTCGATCAATGTCGCCGGCACGCTGTTCACATTGCAGGCGGCAGCGAAGCAGATGATCGCGCAAGGGCGGGGCGGCAAGATCATCAACATGGCAAGCCAAGCGGGCCGGCGGGGTGAGGCCCTGGTCGCCGTTTACTGCGCCACCAAGGCGGCGGTCATCAGCCTCACCCAGTCGGCCGGGCTCGACCTCATCAAGCACCGCATCAACGTGAACGCGATCGCTCCCGGCGTTGTCGAGGGTGAGCACTGGGAAGGCGTCGATGCGCTCTTCGCAAAGTATGAAAACCGACCGCTCGGCGAAAAGAAGCGGCTCGTGGGCGAGGCCGTTCCCTATGGCCGTATGGGCACTGCCGCGGATTTGACCGGCATGGCGATCTTCCTCGCCTCGTCGGAAAGCGACTACGTCGTGGCGCAGACCTATAACGTCGACGGCGGCCAATGGATGAGCTGAGATACGTCGAAAGACGTTCTCGAAAGGAACGATAGGATGACGACCAAACTCTCGCTTGCCACGCTCGATGCGATCAAGGCCAGGGCCGGCGTTCCGAATTACGATCGGCATGATCTTCGAGCCGGCATCGTCCATTTCGGCGTCGGCAACTTTCATCGCGCGCATCAGGCCGTCTATCTCGACGATCTCTTCAACCTGGGCCGCGACCATGACTGGGCGATCATCGGGGCGGGCGTGCTGCCGTCGGACGAGATCATGCGCGCCAAGCTCGAGGCGCAGGATTTGCTGACAACAGTGGTGGAGCAGGACAACAACCGGACCGGCGCACATGTCACCGGCGCGATGATTGCCTATCTGAAACCCGGCGACACGCCGGCAATCGTTGCCCAGCTCGCAAGCCCGTTCATCCGCATCGTGTCGCTGACGATCACCGAAGGCGGCTATTTCATCGATCCGGCCTCGGGCGTGTTCAATCCCACCCATCCGGCGATCGTCGAGGATGCGCAGAACCCGGCTGCACCGAAGACAGTCTTCGGGCTCATCCTGGCGGGTCTTGCCGAACGCAGAGCCCGGGGGCTCCCGCCGTTCACCGTCATGTCCTGCGACAATATTCCGGGCAATGGCGAGGTGACCCATGCGGCCGTTTCCGGCCTCGCGCGCCTCGCCGACCCGGCTTTCGCCGACTGGATCGATGCCAATGTCGCCTTTCCGAACGGCATGGTCGACCGCATCACGCCGGCGACGGGGCCACGCGAGATCGGCATCGTCGCTTCGGACTACGGCATCGACGACGCCTGGCCGGTCTTCTGCGAGGAGTTCAAGCAATGGGTGCTGGAGGACAATTTCCCCCAAGGCCGCCCCGCGCTTGAGGAGGTCGGAGTGCAGTTCGTACCCGATGTCGCACCCTACGAGCACATGAAGATCCGCATCCTGAACGGCGGCCATGCGGCGATCGCCTATCCGGCCGCACTGCTCGACATTCATTTCGTGCACGAGGCGATGGAGGAGCCGCTGATCCGCGCCTTCCTGGCGAAGCTGGAGCACGACGAGATCATCCCGGTCATTCCGCCGGTGCCGAATACGGATCTGAAAGACTACTACAAGCTCATCGAGACGCGCTTCGCCAATCCGAAGATCGGCGATACGATCGCACGGCTGGCGCAGGACGGTTCGAACAGGCAGCCGAAATTCATCCTGCCGTCGACGGCCGATCGCCTGCGCCGCGGCGAGGACGTCACCGGATTATCGCTGGTCTCGGCGCTCTGGTGTCGCTACTTCGCCGGCAAGTCCGACAGCGGCAAGGATATCGTCTTCAACGATGCGAGCGCCGACCGGCTGCATGCGGCGGCACTTGCGGCCAAGGATGATCCGTTGGCCTTCCTCGCGCTTTCCGACATTTTCGGGGAGGTCGCGCAATCCGATCTATTCCGCCGTCGCTTCGCCCATGCCTTGAAAACTCTTTGGGAACAGGGTACGCGCGCCACGCTGCAGCTTTATCTGGACGGCAAACTCGGGGATTAGCGCGATGGCGGAGCACGCCTCCAGGTTGGTGATATTCGACTGCGACGGCGTGCTGGTGGACAGCGAACCAATCTCGCTCGAAGTGCTCGTCGAGGCGTTGGATGCCGCCGGTGTCTCGATGACGACGGAAGAGGCGAGCGAGCGCTTCCTCGGCCGTAGCCTGAAGAGCATGTCGGCAATCCTGCACGACGAACACGGCCTTGCAACCGACGAAGTTTTCCTCGAAGGCATGCGGACCCGGCTCTATGCTCGCTTCCGCGAGGAGCTGAGGCCGGTTGACGGCATACGCCAGGCGGTCGAGGGGCTGGATATCGCCTGCTGCGTCGCTTCATCGAGCCAGCCGGAACGCATTCGGCTTTCGCTGACGGTGACGGGACTCCTCGATCTGTTCGAGCCAAATATCTTCAGCGCCAGCATGGTGGCGCGCGGCAAGCCGGCCCCCGACCTCTTTCTGCATGCGAGCGCTGAGATGGGTTATAAGCCGTCCGACTGCATCGTTGTCGAGGACAGTCCGGCCGGAATCGAGGCAGCCAAAGCCGCGGGCATGCGCGTCTTCGCCTTCGCGGGGGCCAGCCACGCCCGAAACGAGCGCCACCGGCGGGCGCTCGCAAGTCTTAATCCCGACGCTCTGTTTGACGATATGGGCGAATTGATACAGTTTGTCCGGCAATAGGGAGAGCGGGACGAGGCGACTTCCGGCCGCGCCGTCCTGGCGAACGCAAGATTCAACACCATCTCGGGACGGGGACTCCATTGATGCGCGAACATGTCGTGGCGGTCGATATCGGAACCGGCAGCGCGCGAGCCGGCGTCTTCGACCGGCGCGGCACGCTTCTGGCGCGTGCCGACCGGCCGATCGCGATGAACCGGCCGGAAGAAAACCACGCCGAACATGATTCCGAAGACATCTGGGCGGCGGTATGCGCAGCGGTGAGGGAGGCGCGCGAGAGGGCCGAAGTGTCCGCCGCGAGCATTGCGGCGATCGGCTTCGATGCCACCTGCTCGCTGGTCGCGCGCGACCGTGACGGTGCGCCGCTTTCGGTCAATCGCCAGGGTGAGGCGCGTTGGGACACCATCGTCTGGCTCGACCACAGAGCCTTGGCGGAAGCGGACTTCTGTACGGCGACGCAGCATCCGGTGCTCGACCATTCCGGTCGGGTGATGTCGCCGGAGATGGAAATGCCGAAGCTGATGTGGCTGAAGCGGAACCTTCCGCAGCAATGGCAGAAGGCGGGCTATTTCTTCGACCTCGCGGACTATATGTCCTGGCGGACAACAGGGAGTACGGCCCGCTCGCGCTGCACGCTGACGGCGAAATGGAACTATCTCGCCCACAAGGAGCGCGGCTGGCAGCAGGACTATCTCGAGCGCATCGGCCTTGAAGACCTTCTAGACCGCGGCGGATTGCCCGAAGAGACGCTGCCGGTGGAACGCGCCGTCGGGAACCTGACGGCTCATGCGGCGGCGGAACTTGGGCTCGATACCGAATGCCGGGTCGCGCCGGGGTTGATTGACGCCTATGCGGGCGCGCTTGGTGTGCTTGGCGGATTTGCGGGCGATCCGGAAAAGCTCGAACGTCAGCTTGCTCTGATCGCGGGAACATCGAGCTGCATCGTCGCCTTCTCGAAGGAGTTGAAGCCGGGCTTCGGCATGTGGGGCCCCTATTTCGAGGCGGTGCTGTCCGGGCTGTGGCTAATCGAGGGCGGTCAATCGGCGACGGGAGCGCTGCTCGACCACATCGTGCGCGTGCACGGGGGCGGGCTCGTTCCTTCGGCCGATACCCACAGACAAATCATCGACCGCGTGCAGGAACTGCGCGCCCTTCATGGCGTCGACTTTGCCGAACGCCTCCATGTCCTTCCCGATTTTCACGGCAACCGTTCGCCGCTTGCCGATCCACACGCGCTCGGCGTCATCAGCGGCCTTGCCCTCGACTCCTCCTTCGACGGTCTCTGCCGTCTGTACTGGCGGACCTGCGTCGCGATCGCGCTCGGCATTCGCCATATCCTCGAGATGATGAAGGAGGCGGGCTATCAGCTCGATACGCTGCACGTTACCGGTGGTCACGTGCGCAACCCCCTGTTGATGGAACTCTATTGTGACGCCACGGGCTGCCGCGTGGTCGCGCCCGAGACCCCCGATGCCGTCCTGCTCGGCACGGCAATGACGGCGGCCGTCGCGGGCAATCTCTATCGTGACCTGGCGGGGGCCGGTGGCGCGATGTCCTCGGGCGGAAAGGAACGGCTTCCGAATCCTGCGCTGCGTCGCGTCTACGACCGGGACTACCGGCGATTCCTTGCGCTTTACCGGCACCGCGCCGAGCTTGAGTCGATCGAATAGACTGGCCCGTCAACAGCCATTCGCCACTTCATTTTTTTCGGAACTTTTTTCTTCCTCGTGAATTATTGGCGATAACCGGACGGTGACGCACATGGCCCCCAATGTGACGTCGGAGGCATACCGCCGGTTGCCAACTCACATCCCCCCTCAGTGAGTTGCTTAAGCTCAGCCAGTGCCCTTTCCCTCGGCACTGGCTGTTTTGCGTCAGGATGGGCTAATCGTGTCATCCCGGAAATATGCGGCGGTTGGATAACAGCGCGCAGACGCCTGAACCGCAACGCATGAAGGTCGTAGAATGCGGCGCGCTACTGCATTTGTCCTTAAATCGTACCGATTTGAGGACAAAAAGATGCAGCTATTCAAAGTGCTACAGCGTCCTTTGTGCGTCTGAAAAAACGCACGGCGCTGTAGAGAAGGCGTTTAGGCAGCAGCCCTAGTTGCCTCATTGAAGAACAGCGCTTGGCTGATCAGGGCTTTCACCATTTCCGGATTGAAGGGCTTGGTGACCAGGAAAGTGGGCTCGGGCCTCTCGCCGGTCAGAAGCCGCTCCGGGAAGGCAGTGATGAAGATCACCGGGACCGCGTGGCTCTTCAGGATCTCGTTCACCGCATCGATGCCGGAGCTGCCGTCGGCGAGCTGGATGTCAGCGAGGACCATGCTCGGCTTTGTCGACTTGAAGAGCGCAACGGCTTCGTCCTTGGTGCGCGCAATGCCGGTCACACGGTGGCCGAGGCTTTCGACCATCTGTTCGATGTCGATCGCAATCAGCGGTTCGTCCTCGATGATCATGATGTCGGTTGCAACCTGGCGGGAGATTTCCTGAGATGCGCGGTCGAGGAGATCGGTGAGCTTTGCAATATCGACGTCGAGCACTTCGGCAGCCTCTTGCGGGCTGAAGCCCTCTACCGAGACGAGGAGGAACGCCTGCCGGGCAAGCGGCGATACTGCAGCCAGGTTGACGGATGCCCGCTGTTCCCAGGCGAAGGGAGAAACCGGTTCGGGGATCAGCACGGATGACGACCCGAAGAGCGATGTGAAAAGCCGGAACAGGGCGACCCTGTCGCTGCTGGCGCCGGGAAAGATCGACGTGTCGGCTATCAGGGCCTCCAGCACCGCCGCGACATAGGCATCGCCCGAGGTCTGAGAACCGGTCAGGGCGCGTGAATAGCGGCGAAGGTAAGGAAGGAATGGAGCAATCCGCGTGGACAGTGTCATGCAGGGTGTCCCTCAATTCATGTATCAATGCTGGTATTTATGCTGGTGCCTCGCGGAAACGTTCCGCCGAAAAAAAGGTTCCGCCGCGGAACATTTCAATTTTCTGCTGCGTTATGGTGCAGGCGAACTTTCAAGGGCGACAGCTACAACAATGAGATATACTTCAGGGGCAGGGCGGACGATCGGCCAAAGTCCATCGGGCGACGATCCGAATGTTCAGATTGCGGTGAAATTGAAAGCCCTCTATCAGTCGGTGCAGGAGGAAGCGATACCGGCCCGCTTTCTCGATCTTCTGGAAAAGCTGGAAGCCGCGGAGCGGAAATCGGTTCCGCACGGCAAGGAGTAGGCGCCGGATGCCATCCGAAAACCAAGAGTTCAAGCGTGAAATGCTTGCCGCGCTGCCGAGCCTGCGCGCCTTCGCCATGTCGCTGATAGGGCGCCATGACCGCGCCGACGATCTCGTGCAGGACACCATCATGAAGGCCTGGGCCAAGCAGGACCACTTCGAGATGGGCACCAACATGAAGGCATGGCTCTTCACCATCCTGCGCAACGAGCTCTATAGCCAGATGCGCAAGCGCGGCCGCGAGGTCCAGGACAGCGACGGCCATCTGACGGAGACACTTGCCCATCACCCCGAGCAATATGGTTCGCTCGATCTGCAGGATTTCCGACGGGCGCTCGACCAGTTGCCGCCGGACCAGCGCGAGGCGATCATCCTTGTCGGCGCATCGGGCTTTTCCTATGAAGAGGCGGCCACGATTTGCGGCTGCGCGCTCGGTACGATCAAGAGCCGCGTCAATCGCGCCCGCCAGCGCCTGCAGGAAATTCTTCAAGTCAAGGGCGAGAACGACTATGGGCCGGACGAAACCTCCGCCCCGATCACGTCGCGTGCCTTCGTTTCCTGATTTCGTCGTGCCTTCCGCTCCGAGCCATGTCTGGCTGGCGTTCGGATACGGAGAGTTGCTGCGGTATCCGCAATTGCTGCATAATTTGCCCTTAAATCGGTGCCGATCTAGTGATCCGGCCGGAGTTCCGGCCGCCTCCGCGGCTTGGCCGGGTAATCCTGTGCCGCAATCGGATTTTCTTGGGTTCAGATCGCATGCATGAAAAGATAGAGGCGATGCTTCCCGCGGTGACCGAGGTGCTCGACGCCCCGGAACGGCTTGGCGCTCTTTACGCTGCCGTTCCGGACATGGCGATACCGGATAGCGATTTCGAAGGGCTCGCGCGGCTTGCGGCGAGCCTGTTCGACGCTCCGATCGCCTTGGTCAGCCTGGTCGATCGTGAATGGCAATGGGTCAAGGCGGCGGTCGGCACCACGGAAACGCGCTTTCGCTCGGAGGAATCCTTCTGCGTGCGCACGATCGCAGGGGCCTACGAGCATGCGTTTGTCGTGCTCGACGCCTCGCGCCATCCGGCGTTCCGCTCCTGGCGAAAGGTCGCGGGAGCGCCGTTCCTGCGGTTTTATGCGGGCGTCGCGATCGTTCTGGAAGGCCAGGCAGTGGGCACGGTCTCGGTTCTCGATGTCGCGCCGCGCCTTGAGGTCACGGCAAAACAGCAGGACGACCTCAAAAAGATCGCCGGCATCGCCGCCTCGCTGCTCAAGCTGAAGGACGAAGCGCGCCGGCGAGCGCTCAAGGAAGCCGCACTCTCACGCGAGGAGCAGCGGCTTGCCATGGCGCTTGACGCCGCCAATGTCGGGAGCTGGCTCTGGGACATTCGCTCAGGCACGGTCGCCGGCAATGGTGCGATGATGCGTATGTTCGGGCTCCCGCCGGAGCGGACGATCGGCGCCAAGGCCGTTTTCTCCGCCATCCATCCCGAGGATCGCATCCCGACCTTCTCGAAGCTGCGGCAGGCAATGGCCGCCAACGAGGAATATGACGGCATGTTTCGCATCGGCGCGAACGGGCGGTGGCTGCTCGGTCGCGGCCGCGTGCACGACCGCGACAGCAAGGGCGCACCATTGACCTTTCTCGGCATGACGGTCGACGTCTCCGAGCAGCAGGCCGCCGTTCAACGAACACGGCTCCTGCTCAAGGAGCTGAACCACCGTGTCAAGAACACCCTGGCGATGCTGCAGTCGCTTGCGCGCCAGACGCTTCGCCAGACCAGCGACCCCGCAGAATTCATGACCGCTTTTGCCGGCCGGCTTCAGGCCATTTCCGAGGCGCACGGCCTCCTGTCCGATTATGAATGGGGTACGATTCGTCTGTCGGAACTGATCTCGAAGCAGTTGCTGCCCTATGTCAGCGACTATGACCAGCAGGTCGAACTTCATAAGGACGAGATATCACTGGGTCCGGACCAGGCGGTAGGGCTTGGACTGGTGTTGCATGAGCTGGCCACGAACGCGGTGAAGTACGGCGCCCTCTCGGTGCCGAAGGGCAAGGTCGTGCTGACTGCGCGCCGCGTCGTCGAGGATGGTGAGTCCGTGCTGCATCTGACATGGACCGAGGTGGGCGGGCCAGCGGTCCGCGAGCCGCGGCGACGCGGCTTCGGCTCGATCCTGATCGAGCGCAGCCTGGACAAGGTTATCGGCAGCTCGGTGAAGGTCGAATATTTGCCCGCGGGCGTCACGGCGCTCATCCGGCTGCCGCTGTAGCACGTCAACGCGTTCACCGCCTTTCCCGGCGCCGCCGTCCCTTCCCGAGCCCGAGGAAGGCGCCGACGGCAATGGCGGTAGCGACGCCGAGTAGGGGCTGCCTGCGCAGGATGCTTGTAGTCGCGATCAGCGCCAGATTCGCCTGCAGCGCTGAGCGACGGCGGCGTTCCTCGGCAAGCCGGCGGTCGCGGGCGGAAAGGCCCGCCATGATGGCGAAGAGGATCAATGCTGCTACCACGAGTGCGAGCGCGATCGAGACGGTAGCGGCGACCGGCGAATAGCGCTCGGCCAGGAACAGCGCGACGGCCACGAGGGCGAAAACATAGGCGGTGCCGAGCAAAATGGCGATGATGATCCACAAGACGGCGTTGCGTTTGTAGCGTGAGGTGGCGGCGGCGACGTCGACCGCGAGCAAGGCAGACAAGGCAGTCCCGAGCGTTCCCATGGAATTACTCCCGATCACACCAGATCACGACGACTTTGCATCCGCCGACGTGAAAGCGCGGGACCGCGGGCGGACGCCGGCGCATCTTTCTTACTGCATGTTTCCTTAAATCGTACCCGATTTAAGGACAAAAACATGCAGCAATTCAAAGTGCCACAGCGTCCTTTGTGCGTCTGAAAAGACGCACGGCGCTGTAGCCGGTTCCGTTTCATTTCCGTCAGCGATTTTCGGGTATCCGCCCGAGATCTTAGCTGTCCGCTCATCGGCGCAGGAGCGCTGCAGCGATAAGCCCGATTGCGGCGGCGGCACCGACAGTGGCGATCGGATGTTCGCGCATCGCTCTGCGGATTTCCCTCTCGGTATCGGCGTAGCGGCTGCGGAGATCGGAAAGCATCTGCTCGCCGCTTGCCAGTAGATCCTGCAGGTCGGCTTCGGCCTGCTCCCGAGCGCCTCTCGCCCTGGTCTTGACGTCCGCAACGCCGCGGTCGGCGATCAGTGTGGCGAGCTTTGCGATGTCCTCGCGAACCTGCTGGAGCTGGTCTTCGATCGACGTGTCGCTCGCGCCACCGTTGCGTCTCCTGGTGCTCGAGCTTGAGAAGAGGCCTGTCGCCATCTGTCTACTCCCTTTGCTGGCACGCCGGCCACGTCGGCCGGCGCGTGATCGAGGCGTGCAAGTCGGCATGAGGCAAACGCCCATGTCTCGCCGATGCGGTGCCCGCACCGGCGTTGGGGAACAACGCGTCAAGACGGAATTTGTTTCGATAAATCTTGACGTTGCCGGGGGCGCGCCGCCCGAATTCAAACGACCGCGGACTGCGGCAACACGAAGGGCATATCGCGTGCAGGGGCTACGCTCACCCGCATCCGGCACCCGAATACGGCTTCCATGGTCTCGTCGGTCAGGACGTCCCTTGGCGCTCCGCGCGCGCGGATGCGGCCCGCCTTCATCATCACGATCTGATCGGCAAACATCGCCGTAAGGTTGAGATCGTGCATCACCGCGATGACGCCGCCGCCTTCGGTGCAGAATTGCCGTGCGAGCCGCATGATCGTGAGCTGGTGGCGGATGTCGAGGCTCGATACGGGCTCGTCGAGCAGGAGGTAGCGCGGCTCGCCGTCGGTAGCGGGCGCGGAAATCTGGCAGAGGACGCGCGCAAGCTGGACGCGCTGCTGTTCGCCGCCAGACAGCTCCTGATAGAAGCGTCCTGAAAAACCGGCGAGGTCGACCGCCTCGAGCGCCTCGTCGGCGACCCGGTCATGACTGGGGGCGTCGGCGCCACCGCCTGCCGGAAGGCCGAGGCGCACGATCTCGCGGACCGTGAACGGAAAGGAAATCACTGTCGATTGCGGCAGGACTCCGCGTTTCAGCGCGAGTTCCCACGGCCTGAAGCTTGCGATATCGCGACCGTTGATGGTGACCTTGCCGGCGGACGGGACAAGTTCGCCCGAGGCCACCTTCAGGGTCGTCGTCTTGCCGGACCCGTTCGGCCCGACGATGGCCGTCATGGCGCCGGGCACGGCTTCGAAAGAAATACCGTGCAGCACCTGCCTGCCGGCAAGGCGGACGGAAATGTCGGATGCCCTGATCATTTTCGAAAATCAAAATCCCATGTTCGAACGGCCGCGCAGCAGAACCCATAAGAAGAACGGCGCCCCGACGAAGGCGGTGATGATGCCGATCGGCAGTTCGGCCGGCGAGACGATCGTGCGGGCGAGCATGTCGGCAAAGATCAGCATCGTGCCGCCCAGCAAGGCCGAGGCCGGCAACAGGTAGCGGTGATCGGGACCGATGACCAATCGCAGAAGATGCGGGACAATGATGCCGACGAAGCCGATGCCGCCGCTGACGGCGACTGACGCGCCGGTCGCCCCGGCGACGCTGAAGATCGCAATATTCTTCAGGCGCTGCACCGGGATGCCCATGTGGAAGGCTGCGGCCTCACCGAGCGTGATCGAGTTAAGCCCGCGCGCAAGGAACGGAACGACCGCGAGCGACAAGAGGATGATCGGGCCGGCGGCAGCGATTTTCGTCCAGTTGGCGCCGGCGAGCGATCCGAGACCCCAGAAGGTGAGATCGCGCAACTGTTTGTCGTCGGCGAGAAAGACGAGAACGCCGGTTACGGCCCCTGCGAGGGCGCCGAGCGCGATCCCGGCGAGCAGCATTGTCGCCACGGAGGTCTGGCCGCCGCGTGTCGCGATCCGGTAGAGAAGGAGCGTCGTGGCAAGGCCGCCGAGGAAAGCGCCGAGCGGCAGCGCATAGAAACCGAAGAGCGCAAACAGGGGGGCGAACGCAGCGCCGCCGAGCACGATCAGCAGCACCGCGCCGAGGCTTGCCCCCGCCGAAACGCCGACAAGGCCGGGATCGGCGAGCGGATTGCGGAAGAGTCCCTGCATCACGACGCCGGAAACCGCGAGCGATGCGCCGACCAGCATGCCAAGTACGGCGCGCGGCAGGCGGATATCGAGAATGATGATGCGATCGCGCGCACTCAATGCCTCATCGGCTCCGCCGGCAAGCCAGCGGAAGACATTCGCAAGCGAAGCGTCCGCTGCGCCCGTCATGATCGAGGTCGCAAACGTGGCGGCAGCGAGTACCACCAGCACGCCAATCACTAGGCGTGCCAGGCCCGCGCGGTTTCCGCCGCGCCATTCGCGGGCGATCCTTGTGGCGAAGGAGGGTGCGCGCATGGCGCCTTCCATGGCCTCACTGCGAGGCATTGGGCTTCTTTCCGTAGATTGCTGCGTTCAGTTCCCGGATCGCACTTGCCGTCCGCGGGCCAAAACCAAGGAGGTGCAACCCGTCCATGCGGATCAGCGCCTTGCTCTTCGCCGCCGGCGTCAGGCTGAGTGCCGGAAGGGCGAAGAGCTCGTCCGGGCTTGCCGCGTGGCTTCCGCCTCGGTCCATCATCAGGATCACGTCCGGCTTGGCCTCGACGATCGCTTCCTCGGTCAGCGCCTTGTAGCCGGGAAAAGTGCTGGCGGCATTGACCGCGCCGGCAAGTTCAATGATGCCGTTGGCGGCCGTGCCGGTGCCCGAGGCCATGATCTTGCCGCCCTGCGTGCTGAGGATGAAGAGGATACGCTTGCGCTCACCTTCGGGACGGCTGGCGCTGTCGGCGACCGCGGAGTCGAGGTCCTTTTCCACCGTCTGCGCGAGGGCTTCGGCCTTATCCTGCACCCCGAGGAAAGCCCCGACCTCGCGTATTTTGGCGAGGATGCCGTCGCGGTCGTAGGTCTCGGCGATGCTGGTGAAGGGGATGTTCGCCTCTTTCAATACCGCGAGCGCCTCGGGCGGACCGCTGCCTTCGATCGCCACGATCGCGGTCGGGTTGACGGCGATGATGCCCTCCGGAGCCAATTGCCGCATGTAACCCACATCCGGCAGCTTTCTCGCCGCTTCGGGATAGGTGCTGGTCGAATCGCGGCCGACGAGGCGGCTCTCTTCTCCGAGCGCGTAGATGATCTCGGTAATCGCGCCGCCGACCGAAACGATACGGGAGACGTCCGGCTGCTCGAGGCCTTGCGCCATCGCAGGCCGCATGAGCGATGGCGTTCCGGGCGCGAGCAGGGGCAGCGCGAGGGGCGCCGACAGGGCGAAGGCCGCGAGCGCCAGCTCCCAGCGACGTAGACGTCGAAAATCGAGGCCGTTCATCATCAGCTATCCTCAGGCGGCAACGACGGTGTTCAGCCGCGGCAGGCTCTCGACCAGACCGCGCCACTCGGCCCTTTCGGAGGAGCCTTCCTTACGCTTGCCGAAGAACTGGATGATCATCTCGCCCTTAGCGTCGAGCGCTTCGAGCGAAGTCACATGTCCGTCGGCCGTAGGCTTGCGCACCGCCCAGAGTTCGACAATGTGGTCGGTGCGCAGATGCAGGTGGAAGGTATCGTCCATGACGTTGAGCCACGGCCCCATCGTTCCGATCTTTGCGACCGGACCGGAGTGGATCTGGATGACGCCGTGGTTTCCGACGAAGCACATGATGGGCAGCGCCGTTTCTGCGGCGGTTCGCATCATCAGTTCGACGCCGGCCTTGTCGAGCCGCCAGGCGAAGTCGTCGCCGACCGAGTGCAGGGCCCGGCGTCGGCCGATATTCAGCTTTCGCAGCATACCCGGGAACTGGTGCGTATCGGTGAGCTTCGACCAGCGATCGCGCAGTTCCGCGGCGTCAACTGCGACATCGGGCGTATCGTCGCTGGGGGGGTTGCCGGCGTCGACCACGAAATCCTGCGACTGATCGTCGAGACGAAGGCCCTCGACGATCTTTTCATAGGCGGTCGTGTTCGACGCGGGGCGCAGGTGGACCTTGTGGACGGCGTTGCCCCGCTTGTCGAAGAATTGCAGGCTGCGGCGGACCTCTCCCTTGGCGTCGGTCCTGGTCACGGCAAAGCCGTGCGCCCAGGCGCCGGGGAAAATGCGCAGGTCGATCTCGGAGCCGAGCACCAGGGCCGCCGCATGTCCTGCCTTGATGTTCTCGTAGGCGCCGATCTTCTCGTGCACGGCACTCTCGTTGCGGGTCAGGGCGAGTACTTCGCCGAGCTCCTGTACGCGCTCAAGGAAGCGATTGGCGTCGCTGTCGATGCGGATCGCACCGAGGCCGCACTCGGCGGCGACGAGAGCGGCCTCCGAAATGCCGAGTTGCGCGGCGACGTCCCGCTCGCGCAGCTTCGGATTGGCAGCGCGGTAGGCGCGTATTTCGGAGGGGGTGGGGCGCATGCTCTCGCTCATCGTCGTCTCGCTATTTGTTCAGAATCAATTTGCCCTGGCGGGTGATCTTCATCCGGTAGATCGCGCCCTCGTGGGAAATGAGGATCTCGTTATCGCCAAGGAAAAGATCGTGACTCTCGACGACCCGCTGCGTTCGGTTGACCGGGCTTGCCGTCTGCGGGGATCGCTGAGTATCGGTTTCGTTCGGTGTCACGGTTTCGGCCAGCTTGCGAGCAGGAAACGAGGCGTTTCCCTCGCGTTCCTGCCGCCTATCCCATTTAGTATCTTGACTTCATTACTCATATTTCTTTAAGGACGCAATACCGGATTAATACAGTCAAGTTAAACCGATCGGGACCGCGCGGCGACGGGCGAAATCCCGAAATACGCGCAGCGAGTGGTGTTATGACGACGCATCTTTTCCGTTTTGCTCTTTCGTCGGCAGTCGCGGTTCTCCTGACCGCCGGAGCGGTCGCAGCGCAGGACGCCGCTCCCGCGGGGCTCACGATCGAACTCAACGAGATCGCGCCTTCGGAAAAGGGCTGCAAGCTCACCTTCGTCGCCGGCAGTGCGCTGGCCCAATCGCTTTCAAAGGTCTCGTTCGAATTCGTCCTCTTCGACCAGGAGGGGCGGGTCGAGCGCATGGCCGTGCTCGATTTCCGCGACCTGCCGGCAGGTAAGACAAAGGTCCGGCAGTTTGACCTGCCGGGCACGAAGTGCGAGGCCGTGAAGAGCCTTCTTATCAACGATGCGCCGACCTGCGTCGGCGAGGGTGTCGACAAGGCTGCCTGCATGGCGGGCCTGAAGACCGGCTCCAGGTCGGCGGTAGAACTCAAGGGCTGAGGCGGCCTGAGATTGCCGACGGAAGGCAAGGCATAATGAAGCATTTCGCAAAATGGGCCGCGGCGATCGGCCTCTCCCTGCTGGCGCATGCGAGCGGCGCTATGCTGTTTGCGCCCGCGGAAGAAGAGGTTCAGCTTGCCGGCGGTGCCGCAATGGAAGTGACGCTGCTTGGCAACGCCTTCGACGAGACGCTGCAGGCAGGCGACCCTTCCGACGTCGTCGAGCCGACGGAAGAGGCACCCGAGGAACTGAAGCCGACCGAGATCGAGCCGACGGAAGAGGCGGCCGAGGCGGTCGAACCATCCGCGACCGATGTCGCCGCTACTCAGCCTCAGGACGTGACGCCCGTCGAGGCGGATGTCGTTCTCCCCGCTGAGGAGGTGCCGGTGGCCCAGGTCACCGAAGCCCCGGTTACCGCCAGCGTCGCTCCGGTCGAAACCGTCGTTCCGAAAGAGAAGCCGGAACCCAAAAAGATCGAGCCGGCCAAGGTCGAGAAGTCGGAACCGAAAAAGGAACCGGCGAAGAAAAAGAAGGTTGCCCGCAAGAAGGCCGGAGATGGGGGCGAGCAGGCGAAATCGCAGAACAAGGGGCAGGCGGACGGCGTGGAAAACGCGGCTGCGGCCGCGGCTAGCGGAAAAGGGAGTGTCGCGCAGCAAGCGGGCAATGCCGCCGTCTCCAACTATCCCGGCAAGGTGAGAAACAAACTGAACAGGGCCTTTCGCTACCCCGCCGAGGCCAAACGGCAACGGCTACGCGGTGTCGCCCATGTCCGCTTCACCGTAACCTCCGGTGGTGGCGTTGCGAGCGTCAGTCTGGCGAAGAGCGCCGGTTCGCCGATTCTTGACGAAGCCGCATTGGCAGCCGTCCAGCGTGCCGCCCCGTTCCCCGCTATCCCGGCGGGTGCTGGCCGCGACAGTTGGGTCTTTACCATTCCGCTGGCCTTCAACCGCTGAATTACTCCCATTCGGATCTGATCTCGCGCCGAATCTGGATCGCGAATGCGATTAATTCCAATGGTTTGAGGCATGCATTGTCGAGCGCTTCTTGGGTGAATTAATATGATTAAAAAACTCATGTTTATACTTTACTCCGGTTATCAAGTTTAATAAGTTGCCGCCGTCACGCAACCGTTCGGTGTGTGCCCAAAGGCAGTTCTGATTGGCGATCGACGGCCATGCCGACGTCGCGGAGCAAAATGGAGACGATGGATGCGCGGCAAGCGGCACCAGAACGCAGGCAAGGGTGGTAAGGGCAGGACGAAGGATGAACCGAGCGCGCCCCCACCCGGTGCCGGCAAGGCGACGCTCGAGGGCCGCAGCTTTCTCTATGTCGGCGGACGGGATTGCCAGGTCGCCCATTTGCGGGAGATCGCCAGCGCTTTCGGCGCGGAACTCATCCATCACGATGGCGGTTTACGAGAAGCGGTATCGCGCATCGACCGCGTCCTTCCCTCGGTCGACTGCGTATTCTGCCCGATCGACTGCATCAGCCATGATGCGTGTCTTCGCGTGAAGACCGGCTGCAAGAAGTGGGGCAAGGCCTTCGTGCCGCTGCGCAATGGTTCGAAGTCGAGCCTCGAGCGGGCGCTTCAGGACCTGACCACCGGCAACGGCCGCGATGGCTGAATGAGAAAACGACGGCGGGACCTATCTCGCCGCCGGCCACTTGGAGTTCCATCAATGCATGACGAACGTCCCGATCAGATGATGATGATCGGCCTGCACAAACTCGCCGCGCAATTCGGCGACGGACTGGTTCCCGAACTTTACGAACTGTTGACGCGCCGCGCCCGGATGATCGAAGAAAACGCGAATGTCACCGAGTTCCCCACTTGGCAGGCCCGTCCGACGGGCCGGGACCCGCTTGGGCTTGCGGCGCCCATGGAGGGCGCTATCCTGCCGTTTCCGCGCGCGGCCGCGGAAGCCGCACCGGAAAAGAAAGCGCTGGAGAAGTAGGCCATGTATTTCGCCATGAACCGTTTCCGTGTCGCGATCGGGCAGGAGGAAGCCTTCGAGGCTGTCTGGAAGGGACGCGACTCCGCTCTCGCTGAGATGCCCGGTTTCATCGATTTTCAGCTGCTGCGCGGCGATAGCGTGCCGGAAGAGGGCTATACGCCATACATCTCGAAATCGACATGGGAGAGCAAGGACGCATTCATCGACTGGACCAAATCGGAAAACTTCCGGGCGGCGCACAGGAGCGCCGGCGAAAACAGGTCGATGTATCTCGGGCCGCCGAAATTCGAGGGCTTCACCGCCGTCGAGGGCGCGTGACGCTGGAGCGGAAAGCCGCGCACACTTTTCTCATCCTGCGCTAGCCTTCCGGGGCATGAAGGCCCCGAGCGCCACCGCCAGCCACCCGGCCATCATCGTCATGCCGCCAAGGGGTGCCGACATCGGGAAGAGGCCGTGGCCTGAGAAATGGCGCATCGTGAGATCCGCGGCAAAGAGCGCGGTACCGGCCGCGAGCAGCAGGGCGGCGAAGCCGGCCGTCCGGAAATGCGCCCAGCCCGCGTGGAGCGCCACGAGCGCCGGCGCATGGGCAAGACACATCGCGGAGGCGCCGCCGAGGAGTCTCGGGTCGGCGCCATGCGAGGCCGCAGCGGCACTCGCGACGCCGAAAATGCCCATGAGTCCAGCGACGAAAAGCATGGTCGCGCGCAGTCCGCTGTTCGACATTGGCGGGCTACTCCTTATTCTGCATGTGAAAGGCGAGCCGTGTGATCGGCTCGAGAATGACTTCCCGGAGCTTTTGATGGGAAACGGTTTCCTCGAGTGCGCGCGTGAAGCAGAGGAGCCATTCGTCACGCTCGGCGGGACCGATTTCCGCGATGAAATGCCTGCGGCGCAGCATCGGATGGCCGCGCTTTTCGACATAGATCGGGGGACCACCAAGCCAGCCGGTCAGATATTCATAGAGCTTCTCCTCGCTGCCCGAGAGATCCGGCGGGTGAATGGCGCGGCAGCGGGCCGCTTCCGGGAGGCTATCCATGAGCTCATAGAAGCGTCGCGTCAGCGCGCGGACGGTAGCATCGCCACCGATCGCCTCATAGAGCGTCGTCGTTTCCGTCATGATCGGCTCTCAAGGGTTGGAGCGGAATGCCGGCGGAAAACCGCACATGCTTTTCCTCATCCGCTCGGCTTGCGCCTTCGTATCGCGGCCGACAGCTACGGACAATGGCGGCTGACCGCTTGCGGCGTTTCATCGCGGCAGAGCAATTCCGAGTTCAATCTCTTGACAAACCGTCCAGACGGTATCTTTAGTGGGCCATGAAGAATGCTTATCAAAGAAAAAAGCAGCCGGAGCTGGTACGCCGGCAGTTGCTGGATGTCGCCGCGCGTCTGTCGCTGGAGCAGGGGATCGCCGCCGTGACGCTGGATGCGGTTTCGCAGGCGGCCGGTGTCAGCAAGGGCGGCCTGCTGCATCACTTCCCCAACAAGGTTGCGCTGCTCGACGGGCTCTTCGACGAGCTTGTCGCGCGCTTCGACAGGTCGATCGAGGAAGCGATGGCGGCGGACGATATCGAGAAGGGACGGTTTACGCGTGCCTATCTCACCGTCTGCTTTGCGCTCGATCGGGAAGCGGAGGCGCAGGGGTGGCAGGTCCTCACCGTCGCGCTCCTCGCCGAGCCGCATCTCAAGGCACGCTGGCGTGATTGGGTGGCGCGACGGGCGGCGGAGTTCGCAGCGACCGACTCCTCGCCCAATTGCCTCCTCGCCCGATTTGCCGCCGATGGCGTATGGCTCGCCGATCTGATGCAGAGCCATGACATCGATGCGTCAATTCGGACGGCGCTGCTCCAGAAGCTCAAGGCGCTGTCGCTGGAGTAGCACGACGGCGAAAGATATGAGCGCGAGCCATCATACCCGTCATTTTATTCGAATCACCCCGGAGACGTCCCGTGAACCCCGCCATGCTTTATACCGTTTTGGTGATCGCCATCGTCTTCGAAGTGCTCGGCACCTCGGCCATGCAGGCGGCGCAGCATTTCACCCGGCTGACGCCCACGGTGCTCATGGTCGTGTGTTACGCCGTCGCTTTCTTCTTCCTGTCCTATACGCTGCGTTATATCCCCGTCGGCATTGCCTATGCGCTTTGGAGCGGTCTCGGAATCGTGTTGATCTCGGCCGTCGGCTACGTGACCTTCGACCAGAAGCTCGATCTGCCGGCGATTCTTGGCCTTGTGCTCATCATCGCCGGAGTGCTGGTCCTCAACCTCTTCTCCAAATCGACATTTCACTGATGCGGTGCTGTGCGGGAGTTGTGGAGCTTCGGCGGCTCTCGACAGAATCGCCGACGAGGCTCTAAAGCAACGGCAGTTTCGCGAGTTGCAGGAAGTCGATCGCAACCGCAAGAACGACACCCGCGCTGACGGCGATCACGCCACGAAGAAACGAACGCTTGGCGCGGTCATACACACGTTGCCTGACAGAGTCCGGCTCGATCAGGATGCGCAGCGCATTGATCTGGCAGGCGATGCCGCCGGCGAGAAGGAGGATCGTCGGAAGGTCGATCACTTCCCACGGCAAGGGATTGGCAGCCCAGTGCGATACGAAGCCGAGCGAGAACGATAGGACGATACCGACGACGGTCAGCGTGCCGTTGCGGAACAGCATCTCGATCAGGGGTTCGTTTTCCGGTTCCAAGCCGCTGTTCATGGGACCTCCTCAAGGCGTGAAACCCGATCCGCTTTCCCAGGCGCGAATCGAATCTGTGGCAACTCTTAAGAGCAGCCTTTCGACGCACCGCGCGATCGAATGCAATCGCACCATGCTGCTTACGATTGAAGATTATCGCGTCTGCACATCTCCCGAAAGTTTCGCGCGCCCTGAGCCCACGGCCATGGCTTGCGTCCGCTTGCAACTTTTCGCCACAGCATACGCCGTCAACGCCGGGGATATTCATTGAAATCAGCGATGCGTTTCAATAGCATCACCCCTTGTCCTTTCCGGATGCGGGATGGCGGTTTCCATCCGATCTCCCTGATATAGCAAAGGAATTTTCGGAATGCAGGCGGTTTTCGACGGCCATAACGATGTGCTTTTGCGGCTTTGGCAGCGCGCGCGCGGAGGTAGCGATCCGGTCACGGAATTCATCGGCGGAACCGACAAGGGCCATATCGACGGACCGCGTGCCAGGGCGGGTGGGCTCGTCGGCGGCCTTTGCGCGATCTACGTTCCGTCCGGCGATCTCGTGCTGAGGACGCCGGACGAGAACGGCCACTACGCGACGCCGCTCGCCGCACCGCTCGACCATCTGCCGTCGCTTGCAACGGCGATGGAGATCGCCGACATCGCGTTCAAGCTCGACCGGGCCGGAGCATGGCGGCTCTGCCGTTCGACCGGCGAGATTCGGGGGGCGATCGAGGATGGCGTCTTCGCCGCTGTGCTGCATATGGAGGGCTGCGAGGCGATCGGGCCGGATCTTGCCGCGCTCGAAACCTTCTATGCCGCCGGATTGCGCTCGCTCGGCCCGGTCTGGAGCCGTCCCAACGTCTTCGCTCATGGCGTGCCTTTTGCCTATCCGCGGTCGCCGGACACGGGCCTGGGCCTCACGGAGGCCGGCTTCGAGCTCGTGCGCGCCTGCAATCGGATGGGCATCTTGATCGACCTCGCCCACATCACCGAGAAAGGCTTCTGGGACGTGGCGAAGACGACCGATCAGCCGCTCATCGCCAGCCATTCCAATGTTCACGCGCTGACGCCCGTCGCGCGCAACCTGACTGACCGTCAGCTTGACGCGATCCGCGAAAGCCGCGGTCTCGTCGGTCTCAACTATGCGACGACCATGCTGCGCGCCGACGGGCAGGAGAGTGCGGCGACGCCGCTTTCCGACATGGTGCGCCACCTCGACCACCTGGTCGAGCGCATGGGCATCGACTGCGTCGCACTTGGATCGGACTTTGACGGCGCGACGATCCCGGAGGAAATCGGCGATGCAGCGGGCAATCAGAAGCTCGTTGCCGCGCTGAAAGACGCCGGATATGGTGACCGCGACCTGGCGAAGATATGCCGGGAGAATTGGCTGAGAGTTCTGGGGCAGGCGTGGCACGAGCCTGCCTGATCCCCATGAAGAAGAGCCCGCAAAGGGTGCAAAAAAGAGGGAAGCGCAAAATGATGCATAAGCTCCATGGACGTTTTCGACTTCTGACTGCAACTGCGGCGCTCGCGCTTGCAATGGGTGCGGCGCAGCCGGCTTTCGCGGAAACGCCGAAGGACACACTGGTCGAGGGCTTCGCGTTCGACGACATCATCACGATGGATCCGGGCGAAGCTTTCGAGCTTTCGACCGCCGAGATGACCAGCAACACCTACAGCCTGCTCGTCCGGCTCGATCTCAACGACACGTCCAAGGTCGTCGGCGATCTCGCCGAAAGCTGGACAGTTTCCGATGACGGCCTGACCTATACGTTCAAGCTGAAGCAGGGCATGAAGTTCGCCTCCGGCAATCCGATCACGGCCGAGGACGTCGCCTATTCTTTCGAACGGGCCGTCAAGCTCGACAAGAGCCCGGCCTTCATTCTCACGCAGTTCGGCCTTACCGGCGACAACGTCACCGAAAAGGCCAAGGCCGTTGACGAGCAGACTTTTGCCTTCACCGTCGACCAGCCCTATGCACCGAGCTTCGTCCTGAACTGCCTGACCGCGACGGTTGCTTCCGTCGTGGACAAGAAGCTCGTGCTCGAACATGCGAAGCCCATGACACCGAGCAACGAATACAAATACGACAACGATTTCGGCAATGAATGGCTGAAGACCGGCTATGCGGGCTCCGGGCCGTTCAAGCTGCGCGAATGGCGGGCGAACGAAGTCGTGGTGCTGGAGCGCAACGACAATTTTTACGGCGAACCGGCAAAGCTTGCCCGCGTCATCTACCGCCACATGAAGGAGAGCTCCGGCCAGCGGCTGGCGCTCGAAGCCGGCGATATCGACGTCGCGCGCAATCTCGAACCGGGTGACTATGAGGCGGTTTCCAAGAATGGGGACCTTTCGACGACCAGCGCGCCCAAGGGCACGGTTTATTACATCAGCCTCAATCAAAAGAACGAGAAGCTGGCGAAGCCCGAGGTACAGAAGGCTTTCAAATATCTTGTCGATTACGACGCGATCGGCGCGACCCTGATCAAAGGCATTGGCGAGATCCACCAGAGCTTCCTGCCGAAGGACGTGCTCGGTGCATTGAACGAAAACCCCTACACATTCGACGTCGCAAAGGCGAAGGAGCTGCTGGCGAAGGCCGGCTATCCCGATGGCTTCACGGTCACCATGGACGTGCGCAACACTCAACCGGTCACGGGCGTTGCCGAATCCTTCCAGCAGACGCTGGGCCAGGCGGGTGTGAAGCTTGAAATCATCCCAGGTGACGGCAAGCAGACGCTGACGAAATACCGCGCCCGCAACCATGATATGTATATCGGCCAATGGGGCATGGATTATTTCGACCCGCATTCGAACGCCGATACCTTCACCAACAATCCGGACAATTCCGACGAGGGTACGAACAAGACGCTCGCCTGGCGCAACGCCTGGGACGTTCCGGAGCTCAGCAAGAAGACCAAGGAAGCGCTTCTCGAGCGCGACAGCGCCAAGCGTGCGGAGACCTACAAGGAACTCCAGAAGAGCGTGCTGGAAGACAGTCCCTTCATCATTATCTTCCAGCAGGTCGAGGTCGCCGGACTTGCGGGGAATCTGAAGGGCTTCAAGCTCGGACCGAGCTTCGACACCAACTACGTTTGGAACGTCTCCAAGGAATAGTCGAGAGGACCGGTTCCTTGAGCATGATCGATACAGTGCGAATGAGCGGGCGCCGGCGCGCCCGTTCCCGCAAGGCGTTCGCCACGGTGCTGCAATTCCTTGTCGTCGTGGCGACCACCTATCTCGGCCTTCTCGCCGTCACCTTCTTCATCGGCAGGGTGATCCCCATCGATCCGGTTCTCGCCGTTCTCGGCGACCGGGCGCCTGAGCATGTCGTCGAACGGACGCGCGAGGCGATGGGTCTCAACCTACCTCTTTACCAGCAGTTCTTCATCTATTGCCGCCAGGCGCTTTCGGGCGACTTCGGAACCTCGGTGCTGACCACCAATCCGGTCATGACGGATATTCGCCGCGCTTTCCCCGCGACCGTGGAACTTGCGACGCTCGGAACGCTGATCGGTGCGTTCATCGGCGTGCCGCTTGGGGTGCTCGCGGCGGTCAAACGCGGCAGCATCGCTGACCAGATCGTGCGCGTCATCGGCCTCGTCGGCTATTCCGTGCCGATCTTCTGGCTGGCGCTGCTGGCGCTCCTCGTCTTCTATGCGCGGCTGCAATGGGTCGCCTATCCGGGACGCATCGACATCGTCTACGAATACACGTTCTCGCCGATCACCGGTCTCTATCTCGTCGACACGCTCTGGCAGGGGCAATGGGACGTCTTCCGCGACGTCTTCCGGCACATCATCCTGCCGGCCTCGCTGCTCGGCTATTTCTCGCTCGCCTATATCAGCCGCATGACGCGAAGCTTCATGCTGAATGAACTGCAGCAGGAATATATCGTCGCCGCGCGCGCCAAGGGGCTCTCGGAGGCGCGGATCATCTGGGGCCATGCGCTGCGTAATGCGGCCGTACCGTTGGTGACGGTTATCGCGCTTTCCTATGCCGGCCTGCTCGAAGGCTCGGTGCTGACCGAGACGGTCTTTTCCTGGCCGGGTCTCGGCCTTTACATCACCAACTCGCTGCAGAATGCCGACATGAACGCCGTCCTCGGGGGCACGATCATCATCGGATCGGTCTTCGTCGGCATCAATCTCCTGTCCGATCTGCTCTACCGGACGCTTGACCCGAGGACGCGCGCGCGATGAGTCTTGCCGGTGAAACACGCCCGATGACGCGCCGCGAATGGCTGCTTTCCGATCGCCCGCAGTCGCGCCTGCAGGCGCGGCTGGGCCGCGCCTATATGACCTGGCGCCGGTTCTCGGCCAATCGCCTCGCCGTGCTCGGCCTCCTCATCTTGCTGGCGCTCGTCCTTGTCGCCGCCTTCGCCGATCTCCTCGCGCCGCATTCGTCGTTCGTCGGCAATCTGGCCGGGGCGCGGCTGCTGCCGCCGGGCAGCGAGGGGTATCTGCTCGGCACCGACGACCAGGGCCGCGATATCCTGTCGCGACTGATCTACGGCTCGCAGTTGACGTTCGTCGTGGTCGTTCTCGTCGCGATCATCGCGGCACCGGTGGGGCTGATCGTCGGTGCGGTCGCCGGCTATGCCGGCGGCTGGATCGACGCGGTGCTGATGCGCGTCACCGACATTTTTCTCGCTTTCCCGAAGCTCGTTTTGGCGCTCGCCTTCGTCGCGGCGCTCGGACCCGGCATTGAAAACGCCGTCATCGCCATTGCGATCACCTCCTGGCCGCCCTATGCGCGCATCGCGCGCGCCGAGACGCTGACGGTGCGCAATTCCGACTACATTGCCGCCGTTCGTCTGATGGGAGCCTCGCCGGCGCGCATCGTCTTTCGCCATGTCATGCCTATGTGCATGTCGTCGCTGATCGTCCGCGTGACGCTCGACATGGCCGGGATCATCCTGACGGCTGCCGGGCTCGGCTTCCTCGGCCTCGGGGCGCAGCCGCCGCTTCCCGAATGGGGCGCGATGATCGCCTCCGGCCGCCGCTTCATCCTCGATCAATGGTGGGTCGCCACCATGCCCGGCATCGCTATCCTGATTGTCAGTCTCGGCTTCAACCTGCTCGGTGACGGTCTGCGCGACGCGCTCGATCCACGGGAGAGCGGTCAATGAGCGCGCTCCTGACGGTCGAAGACCTGAGGGTCCGATTCCCGACCCGCACCGGCGTCGTCGAGGCGGTGCGCGGCGTCTCCTTTACCCTCGGGCGCGAACGTCTCGGCATCGTCGGCGAGAGCGGCTCCGGCAAGTCGCAGACGGGCCGGGCGATCATGGGGCTTACGCCGCTGCACGCGCAGGTGACGGCGAAGCGGCTCGCTTTCGACGGCATCGATCTCATCGCGGCTTCCCCGAAGGTGCGGCGGGATTTGCGCGGCAAGCGGATCGCCATGATCCTGCAGGACCCGAAATATTCGCTGAACCCGGTGATGAGCATCGGCCGGCAGATCGTCGAGACGCTGAGGCGGCACGAAAGGGTCGGCCGCGGCGAGGCGCGGCAGCGGGCGCTCGACATGCTGGCGGCGGTGCAGATCCGCGATCCGGCCCGTGTCTTCGATCTCTATCCGCATGAGGTCTCGGGCGGAATGGGCCAGCGGGCGATGATCGCCATGATGCTGGTTGCCGGGCCGGAATTGCTCATCGCCGACGAGCCGACATCGGCTTTGGACGTGACGGTGCAGCTCGAGGTCCTATCGATCCTCGACAAGCTGGTGACCGAGCGCGGTATGGGACTGATCTTCGTCTCGCATGACCTCAGGCTCGTTTCGTCCTTCTGCGATCGTGTGCTCGTGATGTATGCGGGCAAGATCGTCGAGGAGATCGCTGCATCGGACCTCGCTAACGCGAAGCATCCTTATACGCGCGGCCTCTTGAACTGCATGCCGGTCATCGGTGCGGATCGCCACCCCTTGCCCGTGCTCGACCGTAAACCGGAGTGGGCGCTATGACCGAGGCCGTTGCCGTCGAGAATCTCAGCGTCGTCTTCGATGACTTCAAAGCCTTGGATGACGTTAGCGTCGAGGTCGCTTCGGGCGAATCCTTCGGCCTTGTCGGCGAGTCCGGCTCGGGCAAATCGACGCTTTTGAGGGCGATCGCCGGGCTCGCTCCGGCGACTGAAGGCACGATTCGCGTGGGGGGGCGAGAAGTCAAAGGCACGCGTCGCGACAAGGCCTTCTACCGCGCGGTGCAAATGGTGTTCCAGGATCCGTACGGCTCGCTGCACCCGCGCCAGACGGTCGACCGGCAGCTGATGGAACCGCTCGCGATCCACGGCATCGGCGACGGCGAGCGCCGGATCCTCAAGGCTTTGGACGAGGTCGGCTTGGGCTCCGGCTTCCGCTTCCGCTACCCGCACCAGCTTTCCGGAGGCCAGCGGCAGCGGATTGCGATCGCGCGCGCTCTCATCCTCGAGCCGTCGATCCTGTTGCTCGACGAGCCGACCTCGGCGCTCGATGCCTCCGTACAGGCGGAGGTTTTGAACCTTCTCGAACAGGTGCGCCGCGATCGCAAGCTCACCTTCATCATGGTCAGCCATGATCTGGGCGTCGTCACCCATATGTGCGACCGCCTGGCGGTGATGCAGGGGGGCCGCGTCGTCGAGCGTCTATCGTCGGCCGACCTTGTGGCCGGCCGCATTGCCGAGGACTATACGCGCAGCCTGATGGTGGCGAGCAAGGGCTTTCGTCGCGAGGCGCAGACGGCATAAGCCGAAAAGGCTTACAGGAAGCTCAAGGCGCGGTCGCGCTCCGACATCTGGCTGACTTCGAGCGGCCAAGCGATAGCCAGGCGCGGATCGAGCGGGTTGAGCCCGCCTTCCGCCTCCGGCGCATAGGGCTTGTCATGCAGATAGAGCATCTCGCAGTCCTCCGTCAGCGTCTGGAGCCCATGCGCAAAGCCGCCCGGGATCATCATTGAGCGTGCATTTTCGGCGCTCAGGATTTCGCCGTGCCATTGCAGGTAGGTCGGCGAGTCCGGCCTTATGTCGACCGCGACATCGAAAACGGCGCCGCTTATGCAGGACACGAACTTCGTCTCGTCGTGCGGCGGCCGCTGGAAGTGCATGCCGCGGATCGCACCCTTGCTGCGTGTCAAGGTATGATTGATCTGCGCGATCACGCCCCCGAACTCGGGTAATTCGTCGCCGCAGAAGAAGCGCGAGAAGAAGCCGCGCTCGTCGCCTATCTGCTTGCGCTCGATGATCGTGAGGCCCGCAAGGGGAGTGGGAAGGCGATTGAACCGCGACATGAATTCCTCGACCGATGGCATTTCCTGTGAGCGCTTCTTGCACGATCAGGCGTTGACGCGGCAAGCGGTAACTGGAAAAGAGTGCCGAAATGAAATTAAGCGGCGGAGAAAAATTGGAGCCATAATGATCGAGGTGCATCCGACGGCGAAGATCAGCCCGCTCAGCGACATTGAGGATTCGGTCCGCGGCACGCGGATCGTCGTCGGCGAGGCCTCCGTCATCGACAGCTTCGTGAAGGTCAAGCCCGCCGGCGGTTCAGGGCATCTCGAGATTGGCCGCTTCTGCTACGTCAATAGCGGCTGTGTCTTTTATACCGGGAACGGAATACGCATCGCCGACAATGTGCTGATCGCCGCCAACTGCACCTTCGCTCCCGTCAATCACGCCTATAGCGACAAAAATCGCCTAATCCGCGAGCAGGGCTTTCAGCCGAGCCGCGGCGGCATCGTCGTCGAGGAGGACGTCTGGATCGGAGCGAATTCGGTGATCCTGGACGGCGCCATCCTCCGGAAAGGCTCTGTCATTGCGGCAGGCTCGATCGTGCGCGGCGAAGTGGAGGCCTATAGCATCTGCGGCGGCAATCCGCTGCGGCGGCTCGGCGAGAGGTCGTGATGTTTACCGTTCTCGGCGAGTCGGGCTTCATCGGGGGCAATCTCGTGCGCCGGCTGCGCGATCTCGGCCACGACGTCAGCGCTCCTTCTCGCACCGACATGCCTCTCGCGGGGCAGGACCTCGGTCATGTCATCTATGCCATTGGCCTGACGGCCGACTTTCGCACACGGCCCTTCGATACGATCGAGGCGCATGTTTCGCTCGCGGCGAAAATCCTGCGTGAGAACGCGTTCTCTTCCTTCCTCTACCTTTCGTCCACGAGGGTTTACGCCAACAACCGCGACACGCACGAAGGCGCTCTGCTCTCGGCGTCGCCGCTCAATCCGTCGGACCTCTACAATCTGTCGAAGCTCACCGGTGAGGCGATCTGCCTTAACTCTGGGCGCGAGAACGTACGGGTCGCCAGGCTGTCGAACGTTGTCGGACCGGACGAGGCGCGTTCGGACACGTTCCTCGGGGCGCTGTGCCGGGAGGCGAGAGGCGGACATATTCAGCTTCAGACCGCGCTCGAATCCAGCAAGGACTATATCTGGATCGACGATGCGGTGGAGTTGCTTCTCCGTATCGCAAAGGAAGGGCGCCATTCCGTCTACAACGTCGCAAGCGGCAGGCAGACCAGTCACGCCGACTGGTGCGCCGCAATTCAATCCCGGGCGAAGTGTTCCGTTGGGGTGAACGACGGCGCGCCGACCGCTTCATTCCCGCCGATTGCTGTCGATCGAGTGACGGACGAATTCGCTTTTGCTGCGACACCTGTGCTAGAGCGCATCCCTGAAATTCTGGGCAACGCCGAATCGGAGCACGATTCCGATCCGCGGCCCTCCACATGAGGACAGGACCCGATATGGACCCTATCGAACAATTCCGCGCCGAGCGGGCGGCAGCCGTCGACGACTATGGTCGCGACGGCGATTTTCAGACGCTCTCGAACCAGTGGCGCGAAGTCACGATGGCGAAGCGCTACGTCTATAATTTCGACTGGCTCGGCCGTCCGATCATCCAATATCCGCAGGATATCGTGGCGATGCAGGAACTCATCTGGGCGACACGTCCCGATCTGGTGATCGAGACCGGGATCGCCCATGGCGGATCACTGATCCTGAGCGCCTCGCTGCTTGCCATGCTCGACATGTGCGACGCGATCGAAGCGGGCGTTTCCTTCGACCCCAGCCAGGCCAAGCGCAAGGTGATCGGCATCGACATCGATATCCGCGCGCATAACCGCGCGGCGATCGAAAGCCACCCGATGGCAAGCCGCATCCAGATGTTCGAGGGGTCATCCATCGATCAGGAGATCGTCGCGAAGGTGCGCGAGGCGTCTGCGGGCTACCGGCGCGTGATGGTCGCGCTCGACTCCATGCATACCCACGCGCATGTGCTTGCGGAACTCGAAGCCTATGCGCCGCTGGTCACGCCCGGCTGCTATTGCGTCGTGTTCGACACGCTGGTCGAGGATCTGCCGGCCGGTTTCTTCAGCGACCGGCCATGGGACGTCGGCGACAATCCGAAGACCGCAGTGCATGAGTACCTGAAATCCCATCCCGAATTCGAGATCGACCAGTCGGTTCAAAACAAGCTGATGGTCACTGTTGCTCCCCACGGCTTCCTGAAGCGGCTGGAAAGCTGATCGGATTCCGGTCGAGTCTGGATTATCGGAATAGAAAAAGGGGCCGCGGTTGCAACGGCCCCTTTTCCATTGTCGTTCCAGTCGCTCTGCGCCGGCGTCAAATCACCTTCACTTCCGGGATGGCAACCATGAAGCGACCGCCCCAGGAACGGACATGGCTGTTCGCCTCGACAATCTCGTCCGTGAGATTCCACGGCAGGATGACGACATAGTCGGGCTTGGCGGCCTCGAGCTTGGCCGGCGCGTGGATCGGGATGTAGCTGCCGGGCGTGAGCTTGCCCTGCTTCAGGTCGTTGCGGTCGACGATGAAATCGATATCGTCGGCGGTCACGCCGCAGACATTCAGGAAGGTGTTGCCCTTGGCCGCTGCGCCATAGGCCGCGATCCGCTTGCCCTCGCTTTTGGCTTCTCGCAGGAAGGCGCGGAAGCCTTCGCAGACGGCGGCGATCTTTTCACCAAAGGCGACATAGGTTGCCCTCTCCGTGAGCTTCGCCTTGGCCTCGTCGGCACGCACTTTCGCAAGCCCCTCCGTTGCCGGCCTCGTGCCCGTCAACGGTTGTGCGTAAACGCGCAACGAACCGCCATGGGTCGGCAGCTCCTCGACGTCGAAGACCTTGAGCCCGCAGGCGGCGAAGATGCGCTCGACGGCGACGAGGGAGAGATAGGAATAATGCTCATGATAGATCGTGTCGAACTGGATGCCTTCGATCAGGCGCAGGAGGTGCGGGAACTCGAAGGTCGCGACACCGTCCGGTTTCAAGAGAATCGCAAAGCCGCTGACGAAATCGGCGATGTCGGGCACATGCCCGAGCACGTTGTTGGCCGCAGTGAGATCGGCCCGGATTCCGCGGCGGACCAACTCATTGGCCGTGTCGCGGCCGAAGAAGGCGACGTGCGTCGGCACGTTGCGGCCTTCGGCGATCTTGGCGGCGTTGGCCGCTGGCTCGACGCCGAGCACGGGGATCTGCTTTTCGACGAAATATTGCAGCAGATAGCCGTCGTTCGACGCGACCTCCACGACTTGCGACGTGCCATCGAGACCGAGGCGCTCGGTCATCGTCTCGGCATAGCGCCGCGCATGGTCGAGCCAGCTCGTCGAAAACGACGAGAGATAATGGTACTCGGCGTTGAAGATCTCGTCGGCCGGCGCCGTTTCGGTGGTCTGCACGAGCAGGCATTCCGAACAGAACATCACTTTCAGCGGAAAAATCTTCTCTCGGGCGATCGCCTCCTCGGTCGGCTCGAGGAACGAGTTGGACCAGGGCGTCGCTCCAAGATCCGCAACAGCGGTTTCAAGCGGGGTCGAGCAGAAGCGGCAGGTATGAGACATCGTGGTCAGTAGCCTTTCGTAAATGCTTCGATCTGGTCCAGTGTGAGCTCGAGCGGAGCCTTGCCCCGGCGCCAGCCGTCGTACCAGCGGGCGGTCCATTCGATCGCCTCTTTTTGCCTGAGTCGCGCCTGCCAGGCGAGGCTCTTGCCGGCGAGTGCCGGGTCGAGGCCGAGCGCCTGCATCTCGCGCGGTTGCCTCAGCGAAGAGACGTCTTCCCATTCGGGAGCGAGCCCCATCGCCGTCTGGATCGCGTTTGCCACGTCGCGCACCGCGATCGGCGGCTCGGCGGGCGAGGGGCCGAAGTTCAGGGCATCGACATCGCTCGCGCCCTTATAGAGCGCCTCGGCAAAAAGGAAATAGCCGTTGAGGCAATCGAGCACGTGCTGCCAGGGGCGCGTCGCCATTGGGCTGCGAATATTGAGCCTGGTGCCGGAAAGGGCGGCGCGGACGACGTCGGGCACCAGCCGGTCGGCCGAAAAGTCGCCGCCGCCGATCACATTGCCGCCGCGGGCCGTGGCGATGCGGATGCCGCGCTCGTCGAGGAAGGCGCTGCGCCAAGTCGCGACCGCCACCTCGCAGGCGGCCTTCGAGCCGGAATAGGGGTCGTGTCCGCCGAGCGTGTCGGTTTCCAGGAAATGCCGTCCGGTCTCGTCATTGCGATAGACCTTGTCGGTGGTCACGACGAGGACTGCCTTCACGGAAGGGGTGGCGCGCGCCGCCTCGAGCAGCCGGACCGTGCCCATGACGTTGACGTCGAAGGTCTCGGCGGGCGTCGCATAGCTTTCGCGCACCAGCGGCTGCGCCGCCATGTGCAGGATGATCTCCGGTTCGCTCTTCCGCGTGATCGTAGAGAGCGCCTCGCCGTCGCGAATGTCGCCGAACTGGCTCTCCGCCAGGCCGTCCCCGTTCAGAAGCGCGTGGAGCGACGGGTCGGAAGCAGGCGGCAGCGCATAGCCGGTGACGCGGGCGCCCATCTTATTCAGCCACAGGGCCGCCCAGCTTCCCTTGAAGCCCGTATGGCCGGTCAGCAGGACGCGTTTTCCCGCCCAGAAATTCGGATCGGTGAGGCGGCTCATGACCAGATCTTCCAGGGCGCGCGGTTTTGCTGCCAGAGCTCTTCGAGCTGGTTCTTGTCGCGCAGCGTATCCATCGGCCGCCAGAAGCCGTCATGCGGGAAGGCCATCAATTCTCCGTCACGTGCCAAGCCCTCGAGCGGCGCGCTTTCGAACGGGGTGTGATCCCCCTCGATACGGTCGAGCACGGAGCGATTGAGCACGAAAAATCCGCCATTAATACGGCCATTGTCGCCCGCCGGCTTCTCCGCGAAACTGTTGACCTGCCCCGCTTCGATCGCCAGTGCACCGTAACGTCCCGGCGGCACGACGCTCGTCACCGTCGCCTCGCGGCCGTGGCTGCGGTGGTAATCGGCGAGCGCGCGGATGTCGATATCGGCGACTCCGTCGCCATAGGTCAGGCAGAATGTATCGCCGAGATAGGGAGCCACGCGCTTGAGGCGACCGCCGGTCATCGAGTCCGGCCCCGTATCCACAAGCGTCACGCGCCAGGGCTCGGCCGTTTTCGTATGATAGGTGGTTTCGCCCGTCGCCATATCGAAGGTGACGTCGGAGGAATGCAGGATATAGTTGGAGAAATATTCCTTGATCATGTAGCCGCGGTAGCCGAGGCAGATCACGAAATCCGAAAAGCCGTGGTGGCTATAGATCTTCATGATGTGCCAGAGGATCGGGCGCCCGCCGATCTCGATCATCGGCTTGGGTCTGAGGTGGCTCTCCTCGGAGATGCGGGTGCCGTATCCGCCGGCGAGAATGACGACCTTCATGCCCAAACCTGCCTCTTCCAAACCAGCCTTTTGCAGAGCTGCTTCCGCGCGCCGCGGTTCATTGAAGCATTTTCAGCACAATTGCAACAATTGCGCGCCGAGAACCCCGCTCCCCACGCTCCCGCATAAGTGTATCGGGCGGCACCCGGCGCGCCTTGCGAGGCGCCCGCCAAAGGCGCAGAATGCCGCGCTGCTGGGGCAATGGTTCACCGTGGGAGGAGCGAATCATGAACGATATGAGCCTCACCAATCTGCAAGCAGGAACAACAATGATCAGCGCCGCGGCCATCGAGGCGCTTGCGGGACGGCTGCGTGGCCGTGTCCTCATGCCGACCGACGCCGCCTATGACGAGGCACGCACGATCTGGAACGCAATGATCGATCGCAGGCCCGGCTTGATCGTGCAGTGCGCCGGGCCTGCGGATGTCGTCAATGCGGTTCGCTTCGCGGCGGAGAACCAGTTGCTGGTCGCTATGCGCGGCGGCGGACACAACATTGCCGGCAATGCCGTCTGCGACGGCGGCCTGATGATCGATCTCACGCCGATGAAATCGGTGCGCGTGGATCAGACGACCAAACGGGCCTGGGTGGAGCCGGGCGCGACGCTTGCCGACGTCGACAAGGAAACGCAGGCGTTCCGCCTGGTGCTGCCGACCGGCATCAACTCGACAACGGGGATTGCCGGCCTGACGCTCGGCGGCGGATTCGGCTGGACGACGCGCAAGTTCGGATTGACGGTCGACAACTTGCTTTCCGTCGACGTGGTGACGGCGAATGGCGAGCTGGTGCGTGCGAGCCCGACGGAACACCGCGACCTCTTCTGGGCGCTCAGGGGCGGCGGCGGCAATTTCGGCGTCGTCACGGCCTTCGAATTCGCGCTGCATGAACTCGGTCCGGAAGTTGTCGCGGGGCTGGTTGTGCATCCCTTCGCCGACGCGCCAAGCGTGCTCAAGCAGTACCGGCAGGCGCTCGAGACGGCGCCGGACGAACTCACCTGCTGGGCCGTGATGCGGCAGGCGCCGCCCTTGCCGTTCCTTCCCGCCGAGTGGCACGGCAAGGAGATCCTGCTGCTGGCGATCTGTTATTGCGGCGATCCCGAAGCAGGCGAGAAGCCAACCGCGGAGCTGCGTTCGATCGGCGAGCCGATCGCCGACGTCGTCGGCCCCATTCCCTTCGTCGGCTGGCAGCAGGCCTTTGATCCGCTGCTGACGCCGGGTGCCCGCAACTACTGGAAGAGCCATGATTTCACGGAACTTTCGGATGAAACGATCGGCGTGCTCACCGATGCCGTCCGGCAATTGCCGGGACCGGAGTGCGAGATCTTCATTGGCCACGTCGGCGGTGCCGCCGGTCGCGTCGCCGTGGAGGAAACCGCCTTCCCGCAGCGCAGCTCGCATTTCGTCATGAATGTGCACGCGCGCTGGCGCGATCCGGCGATGGATCGGACCTGCATCGACTGGGCACGGCGGCTTTTCGAGGCGGCGAAACCCTATGCCGCAGGCACCGCTTACATCAACTTCATGCCGGAAGACGAGATCGACCGGGTCGAGGCCGCCTATGGCAGCAACTATCGGCGGCTCGTCGAGGTGAAGAGGCGTTACGATCCGCTCAATCTCTTCCGGATGAACCAGAATGTGCGGCCGATCGAGGAGCGCGGGGCGGCCTAATGCATGTCGCCCAAAGTGAGCAGCGGTTTGGGGCGACGACATGCACAAAAACGAGGTCCTAAAGCGCATCGCACGAATTCGATTGAACGCGACGCGCTTTACGCCTTCCTGGAGAAGGATGTGCGTTGCCGTGGGCTGCGACCGGTGCAGACGCGATCATCGCCGCCGGGCGGGCAGCGGGAAACGCCCGATCTCAAAGTGGTGAAAACCTGGATCACACTCAACCCAACTGGAGGAGGAGAGCACATGTTGACGATGCGATTGCCTGTCGCGGCCGCCCTTGCGGCGCTTATGACGATCAGCGCAACGAGCATAGCTGCCGCCCAGGCGCCGGATACACCCCCACCGCCGGACGAGGCGCCCGCGACCGACGACGCGCCGGCGCAGGACGAAGCCGCGCAGGACAGGCAGATGGAGATGATGCGCGGAGACATGATGCGTGGTGAGGGGATGCGGGGCGATCGCATGAGGTACCGCGACAGGATGCGCGGAATGATGATGCACCGGCAGGCGATGAAGATCATGTTCGCCATCACCGACGCGGACAATGACGGCGCGCTTTCCTTCGAGGAGATCAGCACCATCCACCGGCGGATTTTCGACAAGGTGGACGTCAACCGGGACGGCAAGGTCACGCCGGACGAGATCCAGACCTTCTTCCACAATTAGGAAGGGTCCGCTACGTTCGATGGAAACAGTTTCGTTCCCGGGGACGGCGACGGCCGACCCGGGAATTCTTGCGGGGGCCCAATGCCATCACTCCAGTTGAAGCGTGTCTACGAGGCGCCGGAAGCGTCCGACGGAACGCGCATTCTCGTCGATCGCCTCTGGCCGCGCGGTATCGCGAAGGACAAGGCGCGAATCGACCTCTGGCTGAAGGACATCGCCCCGAGCGACGCGCTGCGCAAGCGGTTTCATGGGAAGCCGGAGGACTGGGAGGCGTTTTGCAAGGCCTATGCGGCGCAGTTGGAAGGTGAGGCGGCGCAGGTGGCGGTGAGTGAGTTACGTGAGCGGCTGAAAGGGGGGCCGGTGACGCTGCTTTATGCGGCGCGGGATGAGACGCGGAACAATGCCGTCGCGCTTAAGGCGTGGCTGGAGGGGCAGTACGGAAAAACGGTGCTCTAGAATTGCGCCGCCTAACTAGCTCAGTATCCGTGAGCAAAAGCGGGCCGAATTAGCGGCCCAGACACGTTCATCGGAATTGGATGGCTGGGAAGGCGCGGATTGTAAGTATTTGGTGGTGCGGTATTGGCTAGACAACTGGTCCGGTTGATCCATGGCGTAAAAAATGTGAGTTGACGGGCGACTAGTTTCTTCCATCCACAGCTGGGTTTTTGGTGTCGTTGCTTTCGGAAAAATTGTTGGATATCGCTTTCAGCATATAGCTGGGATTCGCGATGTTTGATCACTTAGATATACTGGATGGAGCTGGGTTCAGGGTAATTCCACGAAACGCTTCGGGTGCGGTTTTAGATTTTATTGGCGAGCAACATTACCGTGAGGGTAATCCCCGTGGGAAAGTCATAGCTTGCTATCTCGATCCAACCTCCCAATTATGTCCTCAGAAGTTTCGTAGGCCGGATGGAAAATGGCCTTTTGCCGGCGCCCTGGTCCTTGGGGGCGGTTGTGCGTACGCTGCACCGGTCGGAAGGAATCATTTGGTCGAAGTCCATGAGCTAGATGTCGACCTAGAGGAACTGACAAGAGGCGAGATCGTTACTGAGTTGGGTCTGACTATGATTAATCGCGTCGCAGTTGTTCCTGAGTTGAAGGGCTTTGGTATCGGGTCGGCGCTGGCCAAGGTCGCACGTCGATATGCGCCACGACTATTCCCTGGCGCTCAATTCGTTGAGGTTATGACCACGAGGAGAATAAGAGATGCCCGAGCGATCACAGCAGGAACATATCTTAAAAGAGACTTCCTGCAAGTCGCAGGATTCACAGTTGCTCCTACAGTATCCAGCGAAAGGCGTAGCGGGGGAGAGCGAACCGGGATGCTATACTACTTTGCCCCAGTTTCGGCATAAGCGGCTCTTCGTCGCTCTCGCATCTGAACCTTTCAGATGGTTTGAAAGTGGTGAAAAGCTTTGGGAACTGAGACGATTTGGCCGCCAATTCAATGATGCCCGCGTGTGTGTTGGCCGAGAAGTTGAATTGCGAAGGGGTTACAGTACCAAAGACAGTATTTGGGGTGAGGTGAACACGGTCGTCGTTGCAGAAAGTATCGCGGAGTTCTTTAAAAAAGTGCCATTTTCAGAAGTTATACCCATCGCCGAGAGCCTAAGCGACGCTGTTGAAATAGCGCAGCAGATAATTGGGCATGACGATCAAAAGGTAATCGGCTTTAGGGTGGATATTAATGAGGCAAGAGATCCGGCTAGCGAGCCAGTTCATTCCACTGATTAACTCTGGGCTGAAAACCACCACCGTTCGGATGGGCAAGCGCGACTACAAAGTCGGTCCAGCGGACCTGATAACGGGCAACGTCCGAATACCGATTGTCATCGAAGAGGTATTTTTCTGCCGGCTCAGCGAACTGACGGAACAAGACGCCAGAATGGATGGATTTAGCCATCGGGATCAGCTAGTTAGTACATTGAAATCGTTCTATCCACAAATTGAATCGAATAGCCCCGTAACGGTCGTAAGGTTTTTCCGCGCTTGAGTTGGATTAAGATAAAAATTCAGTTCTCTGTCCAAAAAGCAGATGGCACGCCAGGCAGCTCGGATGACGCTTATACAGTAGCCGCGCAAGTGAAGGATGACGCTCTATTTGGAACGTTTGCCGAGATAGACACCGAATTTTGGTCGAACAGGATGGATCGCTCACTTGAGAGCCTCTCCCGGTTTGAGCTTGGTGAAGTGGTTGATCCCGCCAAAGGCCGATTCGAGTTTACTCTTGAACTGGCCGCGGACCTATTTCCGGCGGAGCTAGGGGGCTACAATCACCTTTTTGGGATTTTGGCCGGCGATCTGCTTAGATTTGTCCTTCCGCCACTAAAAGTAAGTGATTTCGTTGTCAAAGATATTTCCATACCCGATAGCTGGCGCGACGCACATACCGGCCTTTTTCGAACGTACTCCACAAATATATCCGATCTAAGAAAGGTGTTCTCACTGGAAGATGGCATGCCACTGTTGGCTTTTTCATTTAAGCCGAGAGTTGGCTTCAAGCTGGACGCGTTGGAGGCAATCGCGTCTGACGTGATGGCAGCAGGCTTCAACATCGTTGAACTGGATACGCGTTTTTTACCCTTAGATCGCGCTCACTTGGAAAGCCTTAGAGAAATTGCTTCTCGCTTAGCTGACAAACAATGGTCCGGGCGTTCAGGGCGATTATCCTTAAACTTCACACTTCCTACGTCAGTCTTGCTGGAGGAACTGCAGGCTTTCTGTGACCAGCTTCCTACGCCGGTGGTATCGAAGATTGATGGAGGCTTAAATGGAATTGATGCTATCCAGAGCGTCCGTCGAGCAAAAATGGTGGATGTCCAGGGCTCACCTCCAATTATAACATGTTATCCTCTGTTGCGGACGGCTTTGGCGAACTATGTCCCGCCCGACAAGGTACTAGAAGCACTTATATTGTCGGGTGCTGATGTAATATACCCTGGTGGGCGCCCCGACGTTGGTCATATGAAAAGATCACTCGACTCGAGTACACAAAACAGTTTCGTCCAAGCAGTTCAACGTTACCGCGATATGGTTCGCCGAAATGAGGCGATGCCCACCATTGCCGGAGGAATTTATGCAGGCCAACTTCACGCATACTATGAGCTTTTAGGCCCCGATGTGGGGTGGGTTTTGGGAGGTGGAGTGACCCTGCATAGGGACGGCCCAAAAGCTGGCGCCGCATTATGTGTCGAAGTGGCTAAAGCGGCCGCGGAATCAAGAGCGAAAGCAGGAAGATCGTGGTCTGAAAATCTTCATAAGAAATTGGTAAAAAAATGCGATGAGGCATATGTCGGGACTTCGAAGTTGTCCTCTAACGAATTGACGTATTTTTCCCCGTCAGAGAATTTAGCTATTCCGCGATTATCCCCCTTTGAAATGAGCAAGTAGATGCTGGTAGACATTTGGTGTGCACTTAACTCGTCCTTCGGGGGACCACTGCTGGCAATCGTGACTGTGGGGGGAGGCATATCTTTCGGGAAGTCTATAATGGCGTTCCCGAAGAAATTTGACACACCCAATGTCGCCGAGCGTAACCGACTAAACACCTATCGGTCGTGGACGTTATTTTTTGGAACTCTCACGCTGCTCGGCGCGATTGGCAACGTAGTGCTGTATCTTTGCGCATATGGTCTACTAAGATCCGGTGCCACAGCGTGTCCCGCAGGTCCAATCTCTGAAAGTGCTGTGTACGCGCTATACTTGTTTTATGCCGGGATAGTGCTCACTTGCGTCGTTGGCGTAGTATATTCTTTCCGCATGACGAGGATTACCGCTTTTCGTTAACTTGTCACAGCGACCGGTGCTAATGCTAACTCGCTTCCGAGCTCAGCTCATGCCATCATTGAAAAGATTGAGCTTCTTCCCATCTAAAACGCCATCGAGCTAGGACCTAGCTTGTTTATTTCCGTAATCCGCCGGAGATCGCTTCCCCTTTCATGACGGAGATGCGCTGGTGACTAATTGCGGCGGCATCTGCATCCACCGCAAGAGATCAACGTATCGCGGTGCTCGCAGGCCAGAAGCTCGGCCTCAAGGAAGTCGACAACCGCATTTGGCTCGTTACCTTCATGCATTATGATCTGGGATATATCGACCTGGAGAAGAGAACTTTGCAAACCATCGACAACCCGTTCGGCACGAGGTTGTCACCCATGTCTTAGGTACGTTCTGTTACTTATGTGTTCGGTATGGACCGTGGGGAAATGGCGCACCCGACAGGATTCGAACCTGTGACCTTTGGAATCGGAATCCAACACTCTATCCAGCTGAGCTACGGGTGCATCCGTTGGCGGCAGGGCCGCCGAAGCAGGCTGTGAGCGGTTCTTAGCCTAGCTTGCGTGCCGCTTCAATGGTCAATTGCAGGAGATTGTGCGGGAAATTTGCTTTCCTCGGCCGAGCTGTGGTCACGGCGCATCGCTCGTAGCGTCTCGCGGCGAAAGAAAAATGCCGCATCTGTCGGGATGCGGCATTGATTCAGGTGCAGATGTCCAGATGGAACCGAGGGGGGAGGTGGGCGGAAACCGCCCGCGCTCCCCATCCCGCTCCGCGCTCACGCCATCTGCATGGCGCCGGGGCCGGGGATCGCCTTGGGCGGCACCTTGCCCATGATGATCATGCCGAGCACCTCGTCCTTGGTGACGTCCTCGGTGCGGGCGTGGCCGACGACCTGGCCGTTCTTCATCACCGAGACGCGGTCGGCGAGGTCGAAGACGTCATGGATGTCGTGGCTGATCAGGAAGATGCCGATGCCCTCGCGCTTCAATTGCTTGATGAGCTCGCCGACCTGCGCCGTCTCCTGCGGCCCGAGGGCTGCGGTCGGCTCGTCCATGATCAGGATGCGGGCGTCGAAGAGGATGGCGCGGGCGATCGCCACCGATTGCCGCTGGCCGCCGGAAAGCGCCTTCACCGGCTCCTTGAAGCGCTGGAAGTTGGGGTTGAGCCGGCCCATCACCTCGCGCGCCTTCGCCTCCATCGCCACGTCGTCGAGTGTGCCCCAGGGGGTGCGCAGCTCCCGGCCGAGATAGAGGTTGGCGGCGGCGTCGACATTGTCGGCGACGGCGAGCGTCTGGTAGATCGTCTCGATGCCGTATTTCTTGGCATCGCGCGGATTGCTGATCTCGGCCGGTTCGCCGTTGATCAGGATCTCGCCAGCATCGCGCCGGTAGGCGCCGGAGAGAATCTTGATCAGCGTCGACTTGCCGGCGCCGTTGTGGCCGAGGAGGGCGACGACCTCGCCGGGATAGAGATCGATGGAGGCGTTGTCCACCGCATGGATGCCGCCGAAGGAGATGGAAATGTTCTTCATTTCCACGAGCGGAGTGCGTTGTTCAGTCATGTTCGAACTCCTGATTATTTCGCGCGGGCGCGGTAGACGGTATCGAGCCATACGGCGGTGACGAGAACGACGCCGACGACGATCCGCTGCAGTGGGCTGTCGATGCCGAGCAGCACCATGCCGGATTGCAGGGACTGCATGACGAGCGCGCCGAGCATGGCGCCGGCGATCGTGCCCATGCCGCCGGCAAGCGAGGTGCCGCCGATGACGGCCGCGGCGATCGTATAGAGTTCGTCGAGCTCGCCTTGCGCATTGGTGGCGGCGTTGAGGCGCGCCGTCGAAATCGCGGCGGCGACGGCGCAGAGCATGCCCATCAGCGCGAAGATGCGGACGGTCACCCAACGCGTCTTGATGCCGGCGAGTTCGGCCGCTTCCGGATTGCCGCCGATCGCGAAGACATAGCGGCCGAAGCGCAGCCGCGTCGAGATGAAGGTCATGACGATGCCGATGACGATCGCGATCAGGACCGGGATGGCGATGCCGTGGGCGATGAAGAGGCCGCCTTCCGGCCAGGCGATGCCGTTCGCCTCGGCGTATCTGCGGGCGATATTGGTCGGCCAGGGATAGCTGTTGGCGATCGTCACGGCACCGAGAACGAGCAGGCAGCCGACCGCCGAGAGCAGGTATTCGGCCCAGACCGGGCGGCGCGGAAAGCCGAAGCGCTTGCGCTGCTTGCGGGCGTTCAGGATGCTGACGACGATGGCGAGGCAGGCGATGAGGCCGACGATCCAGCTCGCGGTGGCGCCGATCGAACCTTCGGTGCCGCCGCCCATCAGGCGGAAGGTCGCGTCCATCGGCGCGACGGTGCGGCCGCTCGTGACGAACCAGGTGGCACCGCGCCAGACGAGCAGGCCGCCGAGCGTCACGATGAAGGAGGGAACGTTCAGGAAAGCGATGATCACGCCGTGCAGGGCGCCGATCGACGCGCCGAGCGCGAGGCCGACAAGGAGCGTGACGATCCAGGTGGCCGGGTGATTGAAGCCGAGGAGCTGCGGCAGCAGCTCGGCCTGCAGCACGCCCATGATCATGCCGACGAAGCCGAGGATCGAGCCGACCGACAGGTCGATATTGCGGGTGACGATGACCAGCACCATGCCGGTCGCCATCACGGCGATCGAGGCGGTCTGCACCGAAAGGTTCCAGAGGTTGCGCGGCGTCAGGAATAGGCCGTTCGACAGGAAATCGAAGCCGATCCAGATGATCAGCATGGCGCCGACCATTCCGAGCAGGCGCGTGTCGATCTCCGTGGCGCGAAAGAAGCGCTTTACCGGGCTTTCGGCGGCGTTGCGCGCGCGGTTGAAATGTGCGGTGTCTGTCGTGTCGGCCATGGCCGGCGTTCCCCCACTGTTTATATTCGTTGATGCGGTTACCCCGCGTGGTGTTGCCGCAATCATATCACCGCGCGAGCAGGACCGTTCGGACCTCATGCGAACGCCGCAACGGGGTCCCGTTGCGGCGTCTCGAAGTCAATGCAAAGCGCCCGTCCGTCAGTTGCAGGCGGCAACGGAGCCGGCTGCAACACCCTGGCAGGCCGCGTCCCTGGAAATCCAGCCGGCGTCGATGACGACGTTCAGATTGTCCTTGGTGATCGCCATCGGCGCCAGGAAGACGGACTTCATGGCGACGCCCTTCGGTCCGCCGTTGAAGGTCTGCACGCCTTCAATCTCGTCCATGGTCTTGCCACCGGCGAGCGTCACGGCGATCTCCGCCGCCTTCTTGCCGAGTTCGCGGGCGTCCTTCCAGACGGAAACAGTCTGGGTGCCGAGCGCCACGCGGTTGAGCGCGGCATGGTCGCCGTCCTGCCCCGAGACGGGGACGGAGCCGGCCAGACCCTGCGCGGTGAGCGCCGCGATCGCGCCGCCGGCAGTGCCGTCGTTGGAGGCGACGACCGCGTCGACCTTGTTGTCGTTGGCGGTCAGGAACTGCTCCATGTTCTTCTGGGCGGTTTCCGGCTTCCAGCCGTCCGTATAGGCCTCGCCGACATTCTTGACCTTGCCGGCGTCCACCGCCTCCTTCAGTACTTCCATCTGCCCGGAGAAGAGGAAATCGGCGTTCGGGTCGGAGGAGGAGCCCTTGATGAAGACGAAGTTGCCTTCGGGCTTCGCCTTGAAGACCTCGCGAGCCTGCATGCGGCCCACTTCCTTGTTGTCGAAGGTGATGTAGAAGGCGGCCGGGTTCTCGATCAGGCGGTCGTAGCCGACGACCGGGATGCCTTCGGCGGCCGCCTTTTCGATGGCCGGAGCGATGGCGTCGGAATCCTGCGCAAGCACGATCAGCGCGTTCGCGCCCTGAGCAATCAGCGACTCGATATCGGTGAGCTGCTTAGCGGCAGAGGACTGTGCGTCGGCGGAAATATACTTGTCGCCGGAGGCTTCGAGTGCGGCCTTGATCGCGGCCTCGTCGGTTTTCCAGCGCTCTTCCTGGAAGTTGGACCAGGAAACGCCGATCACGAGATCCTTGGCGATCGCCGCGGAATGCATGGACGCGATGATGGCGGCCCCCGCCATCAGCTTCAAAATGGATTTCATTTTATCCTCCCAAAGGGCCCGCCGCGCGCGCGAACCTCCCGCACGCATCCCCGACGAGCCGTGAAGCGCTGCCGCAAATGTCTCCGGCAGTGCGCGCGGAGCTTTTTTCTCGACAGTCGAGAAAATAGATGTCAGAGTTTTAGAAGGCTGTCAACAAGCCTATCCACTCCTTGTGTTGCTGTTCTGCAGATGCTTTGGGAGGAGCATGTTCGAGGAATCCGCCACCGGCAGGGACGTGCAATGCTGACCAAGTCCAGCACAGAGCTTGTGCGTCAGCAGAACAGCAGCCTTGTCCTTGCAGCCCTTCGCCGCAAAGGCTCCCTCTCGCACACGGAAATCGCAGCGCAGACGGGCCTTGCGTCTGCCACCATCTCGGTCATCACGGCCGAACTCGAGCGCGCCGGGATCATCGCCAAGACCGAGCAGCATGTTCAGGGTGGCCGCGGCCGACCGCGGGTTCTCTTTGCGCCGAGACGCGGCTCAGGCTACGTGATCGTCGTGCGCATTTCCTCCGACACCGTGCAATACTCGCTCGTCGACTACGGGGGCGTCCTGCTCGACCGTTTCGAGGAGGCGCGCAATCACGGCCTGAGCGGCACGGCGGCTTTCGGGCGCTCGCTTATGGCGGCGCTAGAGCGCTTGCTCAATCGCTCGCATATCGCGAAGGACGAGGTGCTTGCCATCTCCATCAGCAGCAAGGGGCTCGTGGCCGCAGATGGAGCACGGCTCGTCTGGTCGCCGGTCTTCGGCGACGAACAGCTCGACTTCGAGAAGCTGCTCCGGCCGGAATGGCGCGCCAGTGTCATGCTCAACAACGAGTCGCTGCTCGTGGCGCAGGCGCTTGCGGTCCGCGCGGAGGAGAGGGAGGGGGGCTTCAGGTCGCTCGCGGTCGTCTCGCTCGGACACAGCATTGGTCTCGGCCTCGCGAGGAAGGGGAGGTCCGGCGAGCTCGACGTCTCGGCGCCGAACTTCGGCCATATGTTGCATGCGACGTCCGCCGGGCTCTGTCGCTGCGGCAGCTATGGCTGCATCGAGGCCGCCGCCGGTTTTTACGGCATCCTGCGCACGGCCTTCCAGGTGCCGTCCAATACGATCCCCGCGAAATTCGTGCCGCTCTCGGAAATGGACAAGATCGCCGCGAGCGCGCGGCAGGGGCACCGCATGGCGGACTACGCTTTCCGCCAAGCCGGCATCGCGCTCGGCAATGGCATTTCCCGCGTGCTCAGCCTCTATGAACCGATGCCGATCTTCGTCACGGGGCAGGGCACGCGCTATTTCGACCTTCTGCACAAGGGGCTCACGGAGGGGCTTGCGCAATCGTTGCAGGTGCGGCTGGAGGGTCTGCCGGAAATAACGGTCCTCGCGGATGAGCAGCGGCTCGTCTTCGACGGCCATCTCGACCGGGCGCTCAGCGCCATCGACGCCGATATCGCCGCGGCCGGCCATCCCTGAAACAAGGAAGGCCGGGCGATGCCGGCCTTCCGCTGCGGATAAGGTATCTCGCGTCAAGCGACGCTGATCTGGCGCTTTTCCTTGACCGACCGAACTGCCGCGTCGGCGAGCGCCAGGGCGGCAAGGCCGTCCTTGCCGGACGGGGTGATCTCGGCGCCTTTTTCGATCGCGGCGATGAAGTTCTCGATCTCGTTGGCATAGGCTTCCGTATAGCGCGTCATGAAGAAGTCGTGCAGCGGCGGGCGCGTATAGCCTTCGCCGGTGGCGATTTCGATCGAGACCGGGCGCTGGTTCTCCGCGGCGACGGCGCCCTTGGAGCCGTGCACCTCGATGCGCTGGTCGTAGCCATAGGTGGCGCGGCGCGAGTTCGAGATGATCGCCTGCTTGCCGGACGCCGTCTGCAGGATGGCGGAGACGCTGTCGTAGTCGCCCGCTTCGCCGATCGCCTTGTCGACGAGCACGGCAGCGGTGGCGGTGACGGAAACCGGCTCTTCGCCGAGCAGGAAACGCGCCATGTCGAAATCATGGATCGTCATGTCGCGGAAGATGCCGCCGGACCGCTTGATGTAATCGACCGGAGGCGCGCCGGGATCGCGCGAGGTGATCGTCACCATTTCGACCTCGCCGATCCGGCCATCGTCGATCGCCTTGCGTACGGCCATGAAATGCGGGTCGAAGCGGCGGTTGAAGCCGACCATCAGCTTCGCCTTGGTTTCGGAAACCACCTTCAGGCAGGCCTTGACGCGATCGACGTCGAGGTCGATCGGCTTTTCGCAGAAGATCGCCTTGCCGGCGCGGGCGAAGCGTTCGATCAGATCTGCATGGGTGTCCGTCGGCGTGCAGATCACCACGGCATCGATATCGCCCGCCGCCTCGATCTCGTCGATCGTGCGGACCTCGCAACCATAGGCGTTGGCGATCGCTTCCGCCGCGGCTGGAAAGGCGTCGGCAACGGCGACGAGGCGCGCGTTGGGATTGCCGGTGACGGCTTTCGCGTGCACCTTGCCGATCCGCCCGGCGCCCAGAAGACCAAATTTCACTGTCATCTCTATCGTCCTTTAATTCCGGTTTGCGACCGGGTTGACGCGCGATGATGACGCTCATCGCGCAAAGGCGTCGCGGAGGGAATGTCCGCGGGAAGATGAGAGGACTGTGGTGCTCTTCCTCCCGCGCCGTTGCGGCGCCTCCCTCCCGTGCCATTCACCCGACCTTGCATCGGAATGAAATAGCCAATTTTTATAATTACGGAATTTTTATTCCATTTGCTGGGACGCCGTCAAGCATCCCGATCGTGCCTCTTTGCCATGCAAGAGCAGTGTTCGCCGGCGCCCGCATGATTTTATGCTTGGATCGGTTTCGATTTAAGGAATTATGGGATTAGATGAGGTTCCAGCCTGCCGCGCAGGTTTGTCGGAGGCATTGGAATGATCAAGTTCATCGACCCGGATCACCCATTCTACAGGCCTTTCTGGATCCGGCTGCTGATCGTTGGCTTCTGTGCGGTGTGGACGGCGGTGGAATTTTATGGCGGGCAGACGATGTGGGGGACGATCTTCCTGATCGTCACCGCCTATGCCGGCGCTACTCTCCTCATATTTTATAAGCCGAAGCAACCGGAAGAAAAGGCCGGGACGAGCGACGAGATGAAGTGACGGCTATTTCGCCGTACCGGTCCATTCCAGCCGTCGCGATGCCTCGTCGATAAGCATGTTGGCGAGTTTCATGCGAAGTGTGGCGTTGGGCCGGAACTCCGCAGGCAGGCGATCCGGATGATTCGCCGCCGCGAAGCGCCGGCGCTTGGCGGCGAGCGTCAGAGCGGTATCCTTTCCATCGAGCGCAAGCTCGGCGGCAACCTCGGCGAGGCTCGTGCGCTTCAGATGTTCGGGCATGACGGGCGGCTCGACTTCATCGACCGGTGCCAGTTCGCGATAGGCGCATTCAACGGTGCGGAGAGGCGTCGTCGTTCGTGCCGGTGTCTCGATGATAACGGCAGAGGGCTCGATCGGGGCGCGCCACGACCCGTCTACGGCGCTTTCGTCCGGCACGTCCTCGTCCTCATCGGCTCTCAGGCGCTCGAGCACCGATTGAAACACTGACTTGCCGAACATCGAGCCTCTCCAAGCTGAATTCAGCCGATCTTGGCCGCTCAACATTATGCGGGCCTGATCATGTCCGGCTTTGCTTCAGGATCAGGTCGTAGAGCAGCTTCGCACTCGGGGGAAGCGCTCGGCCCTCGGCGGTGATCAGCCCATAGGGTTTGATGCGGATCGGAAACTCGGTCGGCAGAATGCGGATCTCGCCGGCCTGCGTGCCGTTCCCCGCCACGAGCTTGGCGACATCGAGGGCGACGGGGGCGATTGCGTTGGTGTTGCGGACGATCGAGAGCGTCAGGATGATCGAGGAGGTGTTGATGACCGTGGCGGGGAGCCGGACGCCGGCGGAAACGAAACTGTCCTCGACCGCGCGGCGTAGAAGCGTGCCGGGCGGCTGGAAGACCCAGTCGTAGCCAGGCAGGTCGTCGGCGCTGGCGGACGCCTTGTCGAGCAGGGGATGGCCCTCGCGAACGATCAGGCAGACCTCCTCGAAACCGATCTCGACCAGATTGAAGAGCCGGGGATTGAGATCGTCGGGGATGCGGCCGACGACGAAATCGTGGCGCGCCGCCAGGAGTTCCCGCGTCAGCACATTGCTGTTGTCGATCTGCACATTGATCTCAATGCCGGGATAGGCGGTGGAGACCTGGCGGATTGCAGGCACCGCGAGGTTGAGAGCGGGGCCGGTGACGGAGCCGAGCGACACCGAACCGCCGCTGCCCGTCTTCAGCTCGTTGATCTCGCGCGCGGCTTCGCGCAGCTCCAGAAAAATCGTGCGCGCCCGCCTGGCCAGCGCTTCGCCGTAGGGCGTGAGCTCGACGCCGCGCGCAACGCGCGCGCAGATCGGCGCCTTCACAATCGCCTCGATCTCGGCGAGCATGCGCGAGGCGGCCGGCTGCGAAATGCCGAGCGAATCGGCGGCGGCGCTGATCCGGCGGTGGTCGTCGATTGCCAGGATGAGCCTGAGGTGGTTTATCTTCAATCCCGACCGGAAGAGGCCGCTGTCGAACGGTTCGCCCGCCGGGATGGCGGTGCTCGGCTTGGTTTCGAGGTTCAATTTCGCGGTCCTGTCTTCAAGGGATTCATAAATCACACTCTTTAAGAGTCGTATATCAAATTTGGTATGTATGAAATGCATTATTGTATTTGACAGTTATGGCAATTGATTCCAGTTTCCGAGCCTATGCGCCAGCGCATGCGGAAGTATGTAAGACGGGGAGGACTTCCTTTATCTTGAGCCACCACCGGGGGTCATTCTCCGCGACGGTGGATCGCTGCGCATCGGACGGCGGCCTCGGCTCGCCGGCTTCAACACTCAGGGAGAGATCTGATGAAATTGTTTACTTCGCTTCTCGCAGCCGCGGCGATGACCGTCGCGTCCTTCGCTGCGCCGGCATTCGCCCAGGACAAGGGCACCGTCGGCATTTCGATGCCGACGAAGACGTCGACCCGCTGGATCTCCGATGGCGAGACCATGGAGAAGCTGTTCAAGGAAGCCGGCTACACGCCGGATCTGCAGTTCGCCGACGACGACATTCCGAACCAGCTCGCGCAGATCGAGAACATGGTGACGAAGGGCGCGAAGGTTCTCGTCATCGCCGCCATCGACGGCACGACCCTCTCCGACATCCTGCAGAAGGCGGCCGATGCCGGCGTCAAGGTCATCGCTTACGACCGCCTGATCCGCGACTCGGGCAATGTCGATTACTATGCGACCTTCGACAACTTCCAGGTCGGCGTCCTGCAGGCGACCTCGCTCGTCGAAGGCCTGAAGCTCGACGAAGCCAAGGAGCCGAAGAACATCGAACTTTTCGGCGGTTCGCCGGACGACAACAACGCCTTCTTCTTCTACGACGGCGCCATGTCGGTCCTGCAGCCGCTGATCGACAGCGGCAAGATCGTCGTCAAGTCCGGCCAGATGGGCATGGACCAGGTCGGCACGCTGCGCTGGGACGGTGCGGTTGCCCAGGCCCGCATGGAAAACCTGCTGTCGTCCACCTACACCGATGCCAAGGTCGATGGCGTTCTGTCGCCCTATGACGGCCTGTCGATCGGCATCATTTCCGCTCTGAAGGGCGTCGGCTACGGCTCCGGCGACATGCCGATGCCGATCGTCACCGGCCAGGACGCGGAACTTCCCTCGGTCAAGTCGATCCTCGCCGGCGAACAGTACTCGACGGTCTTCAAGGACACCCGCGAACTCGCCAAGGTCACCGTCAACATGGTCAACGCCATCATGGACGGCAAGGAGCCGGAAGTGAACGACACCAAGACCTATGAAAACGGCGTCAAGGTCGTTCCGTCCTACCTGCTGAAGCCCGTTTCGGTCGACAAGACGAACGCCAAGGAAATTCTCGTCGGCTCCGGCTACTACACGGAAGATCAGATCAACAACTGATCCGGTTCCGAGGGGTTCGCGGTTGCCCCGCGAGCCCCTTTGCTCGATGCGACGCGCGTTTGCAGGCGCACCCATGTCGCTGTAATAGTTGAACTGCTCATCGTTCCCTGGATCGGCAACGATCCGGGGAATCATGCAGCGGGGAAGAGAGTCTAGTCTCTCGCAGACTGCCGCTGGAATAGCTGATTATGGACAACATCATTCTGGAAATGCGGGGCATTACGAAGACGTTTCCGGGCGTCAAGGCGCTGGACAACGTTTCGTTCAAGGTCCGCGAAGGCGAAATCCATGCCCTCGTCGGGGAAAATGGCGCCGGCAAGTCGACCTTGATGAAGGTGCTGAGCGGCGTCTATCCCGCCGGGACCTACGAGGGCGAGATCTATTATGACGGCGAGGCCCGCCGCTTCAGCACGATCGCCGACAGCGAACATCTCGGCATCATCATCATCCATCAGGAACTGGCGCTCGTTCCGCTGCTGTCCATTGCCGAGAACATCTTTCTTGGCAATGAAATCGCCAGCAACGGCGTCATCCACTGGCCGCAGACCTTCTCTCGCACGCAAGAGCTCTTGAAGAAGGTGGGCCTCAGCGAGTCTCCATCGACGCTGATCACCGACATCGGCGTCGGCAAGCAGCAGCTTGTCGAGATCGCCAAGGCTCTTTCCAAGAGGGTGCGGCTCTTGATCCTCGACGAGCCGACCGCGTCGCTGAACGAGAATGATTCCGACGCGCTGCTGCGGCTCCTCATGGAATTCCGCACCCAGGGCATGACGTCGATCATCATCTCGCACAAGCTGAACGAGATCAAAAAGGTCGCCGACCAGATCACCATACTGCGCGACGGCGGTACCGTCGAAACGCTCGACTGTCACAAGGAAGACATCAGCGAAGACCGGATCATCAAGGGCATGGTTGGGCGCGCGATGGAAGACCGTTATCCGCCGCGCGAACCGAAGATCGGCGATACGCTGCTCGAGGTGAAGAACTGGAACGTCTTTCATCAACATCACCGCGATAGGCAGTTCCTGCACGATGTCAGCTTCAAGGTTCGCGCCGGCGAGGTCGTCGGCATTGCCGGGCTCATGGGCGCCGGCCGCACCGAAACGGCAATGAGCATTTTCGGCAAGTCGTGGGGCCACAAGATCACCGGTGAGGTGACGATGCGCGGCCAGCCAGTGGACGTGAGCACCATCCCGAAGGCGATCAAGGCCGGGCTTGCATACGTCACCGAGGACCGGAAGCAACTGGGCCTCGTCCTGATCAACAACATCATGCAGAACACGACGCTCGCCAACCTGCATTCGGTCGCATCGAACGGCGTCATCGACGAGCGCAAGGAGCGGAAGATCGCCTCCGACTACCGCTCGAAGCTCAGGATCCGCTCGCATTCGATCTACCAGGAGACGGTGAACCTTTCCGGCGGCAATCAGCAGAAAGTCGTGCTCTCCAAGTGGCTGTTCACCAGTCCCGAAGTCCTCATACTCGACGAGCCGACGCGCGGCATCGACATCGGCGCGAAGTATGAAATCTACACCATCATCAACCAACTCGCGGCCGAGGGCAAAGGCATCCTGATGATCTCGTCGGAGATGCCGGAGCTGCTCGGAACCTGCGATCGCATCTATGTCATGAACGAGGGACGCATCGTGGCGGAGCTTTCCAAGGAGGAAGCAAGCCAGGAATCGATCATGCGTGCCATCATGCGTTCAGGGGAGAAACACTAATGGTCGTCGATACGAGCACTCACACCACCAAACCCTCGATCGGGGACTACCTCAGGAACAACGTTCGCGAATACGGCCTGCTGGTCGCGCTCGTGATCATCATGCTGTTCTTCCAGTTCGTCACCAACGGCGTGCTCTTCAGGCCGGTCAACATCACCAACCTGGTGCTGCAGAACTCCTTCATCGTCATCATGGCGCTGGGCATGCTGCTGATCATCGTGGCAGGTCATATCGATCTGTCGGTCGGCTCGATCGTCGCCTTTGTCGGAGCGATTTCGGCGATCATGCTCGTCAAATGGGGTCTGCCGGCCTTCGTCGTCGTTCCCGCCTGTCTGGTGGTCGGCGGCATCATGGGGGCAGCGCAGGGCTACTGGGTGGCCTATCAGAAGATCCCGTCCTTCATCGTCACGCTCGCCGGTATGTTGGTGTTCCGCGGAATGACTTACGTCGTCCTCGGCGGCCGCCCGATCGGGCCGTTCCCGAAGGACTTCCAAATCCTTTCGACCGGCTTCGTTCCTGATTTTCTGTACTTCCTCAGCCCGAGCCCCGAGGTCATCAAGAACATGGTGGCGCTCGTGGCGGTGCTGGCGCTGGTCGGCTACGCGATCTTTGCAGGGCTTCGCAACCGCCGTATCAACGAGCAGCACGGCACCGAGAACGAGCCATTCGTGTTCTTCGCGGTCCAGATGGCGGTCATCGGCCTTGTCGCCCTGTTCATCGGCTTCCAGCTTTCGACCTATCGCGGGCTGCCGAACGTGCTCATCGTGATGGGCGTGCTGATCGCCCTCTACACCTTCATCACGACGCGCTCGACGATCGGCCGCCGGATTTACGCCATGGGCGGCAACGAGAAGGCCACCAAGCTCTCCGGCATCAATACCGAGCGGCTGACCTTTTACGCCTTCGTCAATATGGGCGTGCTCGCTGCACTTGCCGGCATGATCATCACCGCGCGCCTGAATTCGGCAACCCCGAAGGCCGGCGTCGGTTTCGAGCTCGACGTCATCGCGGCCTGCTTCATCGGCGGGGCCTCCGCCTCGGGCGGCGTCGGCAAGATCACCGGTGCGGTCATCGGCGCCTTCATCATGGGCGTGATGAACAACGGCATGTCGATCATGGGCATCGGCATCGATTACCAGCAGCTCATCAAGGGTCTCGTGCTCCTCGCAGCCGTCTTCTTCGACGTCTACAACAAGAACAAGGGCAAGGGCTGATCGGATCTCCGGTCAGCTCACAACGACCGCGACATGAACGGGCGGCCGAGGCGGCCGCCGGAACTGGGTGGCGCGTGCCACCCTTAGGGCGGCGCATTGCCTTTCCTCAGGGGAGGGCGTGGCCGGAGCTAACGCGATCAGGAAGGACAGGAACGTGCTGATTTCTCAGGTCAGGAAGCAAGACGGATCGGTTGCAGTCGCGGTGCGGGCGCCGGGCGAAACGGCGCGTGCCGTCAAGGGAGCGGAGAGCGTCTACGCGCTCGCGATGGAAGCTGCCAATGGCGGCAAGAGCCTCAAGGAAGTGATCGAGGCCAAGGGCCTCGGCGAAGCGATTGATCTCGATCAGGCCTACACTGAAGGGCGGCTGCTCCCGCCGATCACCCATCCCGACCCCGCCCACCTGCACCTCACCGGGACGGGCTTGACGCATCTCGGCTCCGCGGCGACGCGCGACGCGATGCACAAGAAGACGGCCGAGGCGGCGGAAGAAACGCTGACCGATTCGATGAAGATGTTCCGGATGGGCCTCGAGGGCGGCAAGCCGAAGCCGGGCGAAAAGGGCGTCCAACCGGAATGGTTCTACAAGGGCAATGGCACGGCTGCAGTCGCTCCGGGTGAGCCGCTGACGTCGCCCTCCTTCGCGGAGGACGGCGGCGAGGAGCCGGAAATGGCGGGCATCTATGTCATCTCCGACAAGGGAGTGCCCTATCGCATCGGCTTTGCCGTCGCCAACGAGTTCTCCGATCACAAGACCGAGCGGGTCAATTATCTCTGGCTGGCACATTCGAAGCTCAGGCAGGCAAGCTTCGGGCCGGAAATCCGCATCGGGACCGCTCCCGACGACATCCGCGGCACGTCGCGCATCCTGCGGGGCGGAAAGGTTCTGTGGGAGAAGCCCTTCCTTTCCGGCGAGGCGAACATGTCGCACAGCTTCGCCAATCTCGAATATCACCATTTCAAATATGTCCTCTTCCGCATGCCCGGCGATGTGCATGTGCACATGTTCGGCACGGCGACGCTCTCCTTTGGCGACGGCGTCCGGACGGAAGAGGGCGACGTATTCGAGATCGAGGCCAATGAATTCGGCCTGCCGCTGCGCAACCCGCTGGCCATCGCCGCGGAGGAAGAGATCGCCATACATCAGCTCTGATATATCTGTAACAGCAGACGCGGTCGCGACGGGCGGCCGAATGCGACAGGAAGACAAGGAGGCTTAAGGCCCATGACACTTCACCAGAACCTGATTGCCGGCGAATGGGTCGGCGGCGACGGTGTCGCCAACATCAATCCGTCGAACACCACTGACATCGTCGGAGAATATGCCCGCGCCACCGCCGACGACGCGAAAGCCGCGATCGCGGCGGCCAAGGCCGCCTTTCCGGCCTGGTCGCGCTCCGGCATCCTCGAGCGCCACGCGATCCTGAAGAAGACCGCCGACGAGATCCTCGCCCGCAAGGACGAACTCGGACGGCTGCTGTCGCGCGAGGAAGGCAAGACGCTCGCGGAGGGCATCGGCGAGACGGTGCGCGCCGGCCAGATCTTTGAGTTCTTCGCCGGCGAGTGCCTGCGCCTGGCTGGCGAGGTCATCCCGTCGGTCAGGCCGAATATCGGCGTCGAGATCACCCGCGAGCCGGTCGGCGTCGTAGGCATCATCACGCCGTGGAACTTCCCGATCGCCATCCCCGCCTGGAAGATCGCGCCGGCGCTTTGCTACGGCAACACCGTCGTCTTCAAGCCGGCCGAGCTGGTACCTGGCTGCTCGTGGGCGATCGTCGACATCCTGCATCGCGCCGGCCTCCCGAAGGGCGTCTTGAACCTCGTCATGGGCAAGGGCTCTGTCGTCGGCCAGGCGATGCTCGACAGCCCGGACGTCCAGGCGATCACCTTCACCGGCTCGGTCGGCACCGGCAAACGGGTCGCCGCCGCCTCTGTCGAGCACAGTCGCAAGTTCCAGCTCGAGATGGGCGGCAAGAACCCGTTCGTCGTGCTCGATGACGCCGATCTCTCGGTCGCCGTCGAAGCGGCGGTCAATTCGGCCTTCTTCTCGACCGGCCAGCGCTGCACCGCTTCGTCGCGCATCATCGTCACCGAAGGCATCCACGACAGGTTCGTTGCGGCGATGGGCGAGCGCATGAAGGGGCTCGTCGTCGACGACGCGCTGAAGCCCGGCACCCATATCGGCCCGGTGGTCGATCAGGGCCAGCTCAATCAAGACACGGACTATATCGCCATCGGCAAAAAGGAAGGCGCCAAGCTCGCCTTCGGCGGCGAACTGATCTCGCGCGACACGCCCGGCTTCTATCTTGAGCCGGCGCTGTTCACCGAGGCGACCAATCGGATGCGGATTTCTCGTGAAGAGATCTTCGGTCCGGTCGCGGCGGTGATCCGGGTGAAGGACTATGAGGAAGCACTGGCGGTCGCCAACGATACGCCCTTCGGGCTTTCCTCCGGCATCGCCACCACCAGTTTGAAGCATGCGACGCATTTCAAGCGCAATGCCGAGGCCGGCATGGTGATGGTCAACCTGCCGACGGCCGGCGTCGATTTCCACGTGCCGTTCGGCGGCCGCAAGGGCTCCTCCTACGGTCCGCGCGAACAGGGTAAATACGCTGCCGAGTTCTACACAATCGTCAAGACAGCCTACACGCTGGCTTGAAGAGTTGAGAGCGGGATGCGGCGGAAAACCGCGCACTCATCCCGCTCTTACGCCGACGTGCTCCCGCCCGGTTCCGCGGGCCTGAAGGAAGGAAGAGATGAAGAAGAAAGCTGAGTGGCCGCGCAAGCTCCGTTCGCAGGAATGGTTCGGCGGAACTGGCAAGAATGCCATCATGCACCGTTCCTGGATGAAGAACCAGGGGCTTCCCGCCGACACCTTCGACGGGCGGCCGATCATCGGCATCTGCAACACCTGGTCGGAGCTCACCCCCTGCAACGCGCATCTGCGCGATCTCGCGGAGCGGGTGAAGCGCGGCGTTTACGAAGCCGGCGGCTTCCCGGTGGAATTCCCGGTCTTCTCGACCGGCGAGAGCACGCTGCGTCCGACGGCGATGATGTTCCGTAACCTCGCGGCCATGGATGTCGAAGAGGCGATCCGCGGCAATCCGGTCGATGGCGTCGTGCTGCTCGGCGGCTGCGATAAGACCACGCCCAGCCTCCTGATGGGGGCAGCGAGCGTAGACATTCCGGCGATCGTCGTCTCGGGCGGCCCGATGCTCAACGGCAAATGGCGCGGCAAGGACGTCGGGTCCGGCACCGCGATCTGGCAGTTCTCCGAAATGGTGAAATCCGGCGAGATGACGCTGGACGAGTTCATGGATGCGGAGCAGGGCATGGCCCGCTCGGCGGGAAGCTGTATGACCATGGGCACGGCCTCCACCATGGCGTCGATGGCCGAAGCGCTGGGCATGACACTCTCCGGCAACGCGGCGATCCCTGCAGTCGACGCCCGTCGCCGGGTGATTTCGCAGCTCACCGGCCGCCGCATCGTCGAGATGGTCAAGGAAGACCTGAAGCCTTCCGACATCCTGACCAAGCAGGCTTTTGAAAATGCGATCCGCGTCAATGGTGCGGTCGGCGGCTCGACCAACGCGGTGCTGCATCTGCTGGCGCTCGCAGGCCGCGTCGGCGTCGATCTGACGCTCGACGATTGGGACAGACTCGGTCGCGACGTGCCGACGATCGTCAACCTGCAGCCCTCCGGCAAATATCTGATGGAGGAGTTCTATTATGCGGGCGGCCTGCCGGTGGTGATCAAGGCCGTTGCCGAGATGGGACTCCTGCACAACGACGCGATCACGGTCAGCGGCGACACCATCTGGAACGACGTCAAAGGCGTCGTTAACTACAATGAAGACGTGATCCTGCCGCGCGAAAAGGCGCTGACGCAGTCGGGCGGCATTGCCGTGCTGCGCGGCAACCTCGCTCCGCGGGGCGCCGTTCTGAAGCCTTCCGCAGCGTCGCCCCGCCTGATGCAGCATAAAGGACGCGCGGTCGTCTTCGAGAGCATCGAGGACTACCACGCCCGCATCAACCGCGAAGATCTCGATATCGACGAGAATTGCATCATGGTGCTGAAATATTGCGGCCCCAAGGGATATCCGGGCATGGCCGAGGTCGGCAACATGGGCCTGCCGCCGAAGGTCTTGAAGAAGGGCATTACCGACATGATCCGCATTTCGGATGCGCGCATGTCGGGCACCGCCTACGGCACCGTCATCCTCCACACGGCACCGGAAGCTGCCGAGGGCGGACCGCTGGCGCTCGTTGAGAACGGCGACCTGATCGAAGTCGATATCCCGAACCGCAAGCTGCACCTGCATGTGTCGGACGAGGAACTCGCCCGTCGCCGCGCGGCCTGGGTCTCGCCGGTCAAGCCGCTCACCGGCGGTTACGGCGGCCTTTACATCAAGACCGTCTTGCAGGCCGACACCGGCGCCGACCTCGACTTCCTCGTCGGGACGCGCGGCGATCGCATCCCGATGGACCGGGACAGCCATTGATGGGTGACCGAGGGGCGACTGCTTTCAACTCTAAGCCTCCAAATTAGCCCCTCTCCTCGGGTTTAACCCGAGGACTAACCCTCTCCCCGCAGGCGGGGAGAGGAGACTAAGCGTGGGCCGCGTATCCCCTTCGCCCCGCTTGCGGGGAGAAGGTGGTCGGCAGGCCGGATGCGGGGCAAATACTGGCGGGGACCGCCCATTTGCTGACCGACGCTCACCGGCTCTGCGTCTGACTCTGCTCGCCCTGGCTCTGGCTTTGTGCCTGCTGCTGTCCCTGCCGCTCGACCGTCACCGCCACCTTCAACGTCTCGCTGGCAATCCCGTGGACGAGCCCTGATACCGGCGCGGCATCGCGGTAGCAGAGGCCGTGGGCGATCCGGACATAGCGGTCGTCCGGGCAGATCTTGTTGGCGGGATCGAAGCCGACCCAGCCGAGGCTGGGGATGTGCACGTCGGCCCAGGCGTGACTTGCGGTCTGCTCCGGGTGGCCTTCGGTCATCAGATAGCCCGAGACATAGCGGGCCGGCAGGCCGAGCGTGCGCGCGGCGGAAATCAGGATGTGGGCATGGTCCTGGCATACGCCCTTGGCGCGCTCCAGCGCCTCCTCGGCGGTAGTCTGGACCTGTGTCTCGCCCGGCTCGTATTTGACGGTTTCGTGAATGATCGCCATCAGCGAGTGCATGCGTTCGAGGTCGGTCCCGCCTTCGGCCGATTTCGCGAGCTCGCGGATCAGCTTGCCGGCTTTGCTGAGCGGCGTTTCGCGCGCGTAGAGCCATAGCGGCACGTGGGACTGGTGCGGACCGAGGACGCCGGCGCGGTCCTCCGTTTCCACCTCACCGCTCGCCTCTATGCGAAAGCTCTCCCGATCCCCGTCGATGCTGACGAGATGCGTGCGGTTGCCGAAGTGGTCGTCATAGCTGACCTCGATGACGGCGCCTTCGACGAGTGTTCTCCAGTTCAAGACCGTCTGGCCGGGCTGGTTCGTCGGCGTCAGGCGCAGGCGCTGCAGCCCGTATTGTACCGGCTCATCGTAACGGTATTCGGTCGCGTGGCTGATTTTCAGGTGCATTTTCTTCTCCTGAACCTCAGTGGTAGAACCGGTAGCCGTCGGAGATCTCCTGCCCCACACGATTGTTGTGGCTGATGAACTCCTCCAGGTACTCGTGCAGGCCCTGATCCATGATGTCGGTGATCGAACGGTTGCGGAGCGACGCGAGCGTCTCTTCCGCCGTCTCGTGGGCGGCATGCCTTTCACCGTATTCGCGCGCGAGATAGCCGAGATTCGAGACGATCTTCTCGTAGCAATAGGCAAGCGAGCGCGGCATGCGGCCGTTCGAGATCAGGAAGTCAGCGATGTTGGCCGGCTTGAGTTCGGCATCATAGACCCAGCCATAGGCCCGGTGTGCCGAGACCGAGCGCAGGATCGATTCCCACTGCACATTGTCCATCGACGATCCGACGGCGGAGACCGCAGGCAGAAGCACGTAATATTTGACGTCGAGGATGCGTGCGGTGTTGTCGGCCCTCTCGATGAAGGTGCCGATGCGCGAGAAGTTGAAGATTTCGTTGCGGAGCATCGTTCCGTGGAAGGCGCCTCGGATGAGGCCGGCCCGCCGCTTGATGGCGTCGATGATCTCGGGCATGTCGGCGGGCCGCACCTTCCTGGCGAGCATCGCCTTCATCTCGATCCAGCATTCGTTTGTCGCTTCCCAGGTCTCGCGGGTCAGCGCGGTGCGCACCATGCGGGCATTGTGGCGGCCCGCCTCGATGCAGGACATGACGCTCGACGGGTTGGCGTGGTCGCGCAAGAGGAAGTCGATGGCGTCGCTGCTCGTCAGCGTGTCGTGCACTTCATCGTAAAGTTCGCGCACGCCGGCGCTCTGCAGCACCCCGTCCCAATCGTCCTCGGTCGCTTCGCTGCGGGTCAGCGACATGCGCAGGCCCGCGTCGATCAGCCGGGCGCCGTTTTCCGCGCGCTCGATGTAGCGGAACATCCAGTAGAGGCCGTTCGCAGTTCTTCCCAACATGGCCTCAGTCCTCCAGTACCCAGGTATCCTTGGTCCCGCCGCCCTGACTGGAATTCACTACCAGGGAGCCTTCCTTGAGCGCGACGCGGGTCAGGCCGCCGGGAATGATCTGCACCTTGTCGGAGACGAGTACATAGGGACGCAAATCGACGTGGCGTGGCGCGATGCCCTTGTTGACCAGGATGGGCACTGTCGAGAGCGACAATGTCGGCTGGGCGATATAATTTCCGGGCCGCTCCTTGAGCTTTTCGGCAAAGACGGCGCGCTCCTTCTTGTTCGCGGTCGGGCCGACCAGCATGCCGTAGCCGCCGGAGCCGTGCACTTCCTTGACGACGAGTTCCTCCAGATGTTCGAGCACGTATTTGAGGCTCTGCGGTTCCGAGCAGCGCCAGGTCGGAACGTTTTCGAGAAGCGGCTTGCGGCCGGTATAGAACTCGACGATCTCCGGCATGTAGGAGTAGATCGCCTTGTCGTCCGAGATACCGGTGCCGGGCGCATTGGCGATGGTGATGTTGCCGGCGCGATAGACATCCATGATGCCGGGAATGCCGAGGGCGGAATCCTGGCGGAAGGTAAGAGGATCGAGGAAATCGTCGTCGACGCGGCGATAAAGCACGTCGATCGCCTCGTAGCCGCGCGTCGTGCGCATCTTCACCTTGCCGTCGATGACGCGGAGATCCGAGCCTTCCACCAGTTCGACGCCCATCATGTCTGCGAGGAAAGCGTGCTCGTAGAAGGCGGAATTGTAGATGCCGGGGGTGAGCACGGCGACACGCGGCTTGCCGCCGCAACCGGGAGGTGCCAGCGACGACAAGCTCTGGCGGAGCAGATAGGGATAGTTTTCGACCGGCCGCACCCGGTTCTGATGGAAGAGTTCCGGAAACATCTGCATCATGGTTTCCCGGTTTTCCAGCATGTAGCTGACCCCGGAAGGCGTGCGGGCATTGTCTTCCAGCACGTAGAACTGGTCTTCGCCGGTGCGCACGATATCGGTGCCGACAATATGGGTGTAGACGCCGCCCGGCGGCCGGAAGCCGATCATCTGCGGCAGGAAGGCGTCGTTCTTCTCGATCAACTCGCGCGGGATGCGCCCGGCGCGGATGATCTCCTGCTTGTGGTAGATGTCATCGAGGAAGGCGTTGAGCGCGATCACGCGCTGCTCGATGCCCTGAGCGAGGCGGCGCCATTCGCGGCCGGAAATGATGCGGGGGATCAGGTCGAAGGGGATGAGCTTTTCGGAGGAGTCTGCGTGTCCGTAGACTGCGAAGGTGATACCGGTCTTGCGGAAGATGTTCTCGGCTTCTTTCGATTTCGCTATGAGCCGGTTTCGGTCCTGACTGGCATACCATTGATGATAGGTCGAATATGGCTGGCGCGGACTGCTGTCCGCATTCATCATTTCGTCAAATGCCAAAGGCGTGGTCCCCTTATTTTTGACCATTTGAGTACAACGCCGGATGCAATGCAAGAAGCGTGCACGTTCGCCGCTCAAGAATTTTCGAATTGTCTTGAGACGATTTGGGGCGCCTTCACTGCGTGTCGCTGCGCCGGAATCCGTTGCCACTCATGCCTAGTTTCGGTACGAACCCGAGGCTCTTTCCAGAAAATGGGCAGATGCTTGAAATTTGAGCGGTGCGGCCGGAGCGCTTCCAAGCTCCCCTGCTTTGCCGACCCTTCGCAAAAGCGCATAATCGCCGCGATCGGGCAGAATAGGCACCACCTGCAACGTCGGGGAAAAGCAATGGAGGCAATTTACGAGATCGTGGAACGGCCGGCGCAACGGGTCACCGGCCGTTTGTGGGAGGGCACGTTCGTCGAAGCGGCGGACGGCGCCATCCATCGTCTGGTAGCCGAGGCGCAGGAGCATCGCCGCCGCAGCCATCCACACGATCATTCCGCCCTTATCGGTCTTTCCTGGAACGTGCGCTCGGAAGGCTTCAGCTATCTCGTCGGCTATGTCGGGGAAGATCGCGCAACCTTCGCTGAGCCCGACCATATGGATCTGCCAGCCATGCGCTTCGTGACGACGATGCACCACCCGGAGGGCGGGGATGTCTTCGTCCAGTACCGAAAGATGTTCGATTGGGTCGCGGCTGAAGGGCATATCGTCGACACGAGCTATCTGCACTATCGTGAGGAATACGAGGCCGGCTTCGTCTCCCCGTCCGCCTCCTCGCTTCGCCTTATGATTCCGATTCGTTGATCGCAGCCATCAGAAAAATTGCTTTGACGGGGAGCACCGCCCGCTCTATCGCCCAATCAGCGATCCTGCGCGGTCACTCTCCGTCTCTTTAGGAACATCCGACAATGCTCGCCCGCCTGGCCCCCGCCATCTTCGTCCTGCTCTGGTCGACGGGATGGGTCGTGGCGAAATACGCGGCATTCTTCGCCGATCCGCTGACTTTCCTGGCGCTGCGCTACAGTTTCGCCATCCTGCTCTTCATCGGCTTCTGTGCGGCGACCGGGGCGCGCTGGCCGCGTTCCTTGACCGTCGTCGGCCATGCGATCGTGTCCGGCATTTTCCTTCACGGCCTCTATCTCGGCGCCGTGTGGTGGGCGATCGGAGAGGGTGTGCCCGCGGCGATCTCCGGCATCATCGCCGGGCTGCAACCGTTGATGACGGCGGCGGTTGCGCCTTTCTTGATCGGCGAAAATCTGAGCGGCCGCCAGAAACTGGGGCTGGTGCTCGGCTTTCTCGGCATAACGCTCGCCGTATTGCCGAAGATGCTGGCGATCGATGCGGCTGCGACACCAATCCATCTGCTGCCGGTAGCGATCAACGTGCTCGGCATGGCGGCCGTGACCTATGGCACACTCTATCAGAAGCGGCATCTTCAGAATGGCGACATCCGGGCGATCGCGACGCTGCAATATGTCGGAGCTCTGATCGTCACCATTCCCTTGGCTTTGATGCTGGAGGACCTGCGCGTGACATGGAATCTTCAGCTCGTAGCGGCGCTTGCCTGGTCGGTGCTCGGCCTGTCCATGGGGGCGATCGCGCTTCTGCTTTATCTCATCCGCCGGGGGCAGGTCTCCCGCGCCGCTTCGCTCATCTATCTGGTGCCGCCGCTCGCGGCCGTTCAGGCAGCGCTCTTCTTCGGTGAAGCGTTGAGCCTACCCATGATCGTCGGCACGTTTATCGCGGTAGCGGGCGTCTATCTTACCAACCGCAAGGCCGACAACCCGGCGGCGGCTGGCGAGCGCGCAGCCAAGGCAACCGCGGGCTAACAGAAGTACATTCTCGGAGCTTCAATCGGAATGAGCAAAGCACTACTGATAATCGACGTGCAAAACGCGATTCTTTCGGGAAAAGGCACGCCGGAGCGGCAACCGCATATCGATGCGGCGCTGAACGAGACGGTCGCGCGCTTGCGCGCCCTTCAACAGGAGGCTCGGCTTGCCGGAGTTCCGGTGGTGCTCGTGCAGCATGACGGCACTCCGGAGCACCGTCTGGCTGTCGGGACCCACGGCTGGGCCATTCGCGACGAAATCGCACCGTTGGAGAACGACGTCGTCGTGCACAAGAAAAGCTGCGACCCCTTCTTCGAAACGGATCTTGCCGAGCGCCTCGATGAACGATCCGTAACACATCTGGTCGTCGGCGGTTGCATGTCGCAGTTCTGTGTCGACACGACCGTGAGGCGGGCGGTGTCGCTTGGATATGACGTGACGCTCGTCGCGGATGGCCATTTGACGGCGGATTCGGGAAGCCTCACGTTTCCCGAGATCGTCGCACATCACAATGAAACGCTCGACGGTTTCGATGCGGGCAGGGCGAAAGTGGAGGTTCTGGCCGCTGCCGATATAACGTTCTGACAGCGGCGCCACCAGATCCGATCGCAGAAGAACTCCGCGACTGGATGCGCCCCACGTTTGCAACGGATTCATGCGAAGCGCTTCGTTCGAGCGTGTCGCCCCAAAGCGCTGCACGCTTTTGGGGCGATGTTCCTCAAACCGTTTTGCGTCAGCCCTGGCGACCGCGCTTTTCGGTGCGGCGCATCCCCTGACCGCCTTCCCTGCGATTTCCGGGTTCACCGGCGCTGCGGCGCGGGTCGCCATGCTTCGCTCCTGGACGACCGTGATGCGTACGGTTTTCGTGATTGCGGTTGCCTTCCGCCCGGCCGTCGTGGTGGCCGTGGCCGGTCGGACGGTGATCGCGGCGCTCGTGCGGGCGATCATCGCGTAGCAGCTCGTCGCCGGCAAAGCCGCCGGTCACCGCCGATTCGCGCGCCGGCCGCTTGCCGCGGTGGCCGCCGTCCTGACGCTGACCGCCGTTGCCGCGATGCTGGCCGTTGCCGCGACCGCCGCGGCCTTTGGATGGACGAGCCTGGTCAGCCGGTGCATCACCGCTTGCAACCGCGATCTTTATGCCCATGAGCTTTTCGATGTCGCGCAGCAGGCGGATCTCGTCCGGCGCGCAGAAGGCGATCGCAATGCCGTCACGGCCGTTGCGGGCCGTGCGGCCGATGCGATGGACATAAGCGTCCGGAACTTCCGGCAGATCGTAGTTGTAGACATGGGTGACGCCGGGAATGTCGATGCCGCGGGCGGCGACGTCCGTCGCCACGAGCACGCGGATCTCGCCGTCGCGGAAGGCCTTCAGCGCGCGCTCGCGCTGGCCCTGGCTCTTGTTGCCATGGATCGACGCGGCCTTGAAACCTACCTGATCGAGATGCTTCATAAGCTTCTCGGCGCCGTGCTTTGTGCGGCTGAAGACCAACGACAGGCCGTCGGGGTTAGCGGTCAGAGACTGTTTGAGGATCGTCGTCTTCAGGTCCTTGCCGGGGACGAAGTGGACATATTGCTCGACCTTGTCGGCGGCCTTGCCGGGCGGCGTGACCTCGACCTTGACCGGATCAGTGAGATACTCGCCGGCGAGCTCGGCGATCAGCTTCGGCATCGTTGCGGAGAAGAGCAGCGTCTGACGGTTCTTCGGCACGAGCTTCGAAATCTTGCGCAAGTCGTGGATGAAGCCGAGGTCGAGCATCTGGTCGGCCTCATCGAGGACGAGATAGCGCCCTTGGGTCAGCGTCACGGCCTTGCGGGCGACGAGATCGAGAAGGCGGCCGGGAGTTGCGACGAGGATGTCGATGCCGCGGGCGAGCTGCTCGGTCTGCTTGTTGATCGAGACGCCGCCGACCACGATGCCAACCTTGAGTGGGGTCTTGTGTACGAAGAGCCTGAGATTGGCCGCGATCTGGTTGACGAGTTCTCGCGTCGGCGCAAGCACGAGGGCGCGGATGTTGCGCGGATCGGGGCGCTTGCCGTCGGCGATGAGCTTCTCGATCATCGGCAGACCGAAAGCTGCCGTCTTGCCTGTGCCCGTCTGGGCAAGGCCGATGAGGTCGTGGCCCTTGAGGACCAGCGGGATGGCCTGCGCCTGGATCGGCGTCGGCTTTTCGAAACCGTTAACGGAGAGGGTCGCAAGGATCTGCTCAGAGAGGCCAAGCGCTTTAAAACTGGACAATGGGTATACCTTTCGGGGCGCCAAACGCTCGCGCCGGAACCGCATCTTGCTGTTCCGGTGTCGTCTGGCGTCAAGAACCCCGCGTGAATTGGGAACTTGTGGGTTAAAGAGAAGTCGTCAGGCGCCTGTGCTGCCGCAGCTCGCGGCGAATGTCTCGCGCTTTTCCTTCTTCACGGCTTGAAAGTGGTTGCCGAGGGCGCGCTCACGCGGCGGCCGGAAGGTGACGCGAGCTTTAGATCGTTGTTTTGGTCCGGAAAGTCAAGCTGCATCTTTCGCAGGTGCGAAATCGGTCCGTGACTTGGCGCGGGATGAGGAAAAGTGTGCGCGGTTTTCCGCCCGCATCCCGCGCTAATTTTTCAGGCGATGGAAAGCTCGAAATCGGCGTCGGCGGCGGGCTCGCCGTTGATGAGGACAACGACCCGGTGGGTGCCGCCATAATAGCGCCGCGTAGTGATCGGCCGCATGGAATGGCGTTTTTCGAACTCGAGTGCCGCGCCCGGTTGGAGCGTTGCCGTCGTCCATTTGAACACTTTCGGCGACGTGCTGCCGTTTGCCTTTCGGTGATGCACGGCGTAGTCGATCATGACCTGCTGCTTTGCGCGATTTTCATTGCGCAGCGTCAGACCGAAGACGAGATCGCCGCCGAAGCGGACAATTGGTGTGGCAAGCGAAAGACCGGTCTTTATGCCGGAGGGCGGCCGGAAGCCGAAATTGGCGAGCGCGGCGCGATGCCCTTGCTTCAGGAGCGTGCGGGAGGCATGCCGCAGCAGCCGAAGCCGCTGCGGAGTCGCCCCGTCGATATTCTCGGCGACGAAATCGGCCACGAGCTCGGGATGATCCTTGGCGATGTCGTTGAGATTATTGGCGACGGAGCGACGCACATAGTCCTCAGGGTCGTCGAGGAGCGCGGTGATGATTGGAAGGATCGGTCGCGGATCGCGGACGAGCTTCGGCAGCCGCATCGCCCATGGCAGACGCGGGCGCGTACCCTCGCTGGCGAGTCGGCGGACGTGATGGTTGCTGTCCTCGACCCAGCCGTAAATCGTTGCGAGCGCGCGGTCCTGGTCCTGGTGGATGAAGGGGCGGATTGCAAACTCGCCGGTGAAATGCGGCGTCAGACGGTGGAGCAGCGTCAGCGAAAGATCGAAGTCATCGAGCCCGCGAACCGCGATGAACTGGCTCACGGGCAAAAGCGCCCAGCCGGTGAGGCCAGGCTCATTGCCGTTCGGCAGGATCTTTCCAAGTATGGCCGCCGCTGCCGCGAAGTCTGCCGGCAGGGTCTCAACAAGCGCATCCCGGATTTGCAGGGACCGCTGCATCAGTTCCAGCGATTGAAGCCCGTTCTCCGCTGCCGCGACGAAACGGTCACGATCGAAAGCCGAGGCATGCAGCGCAAGATGATCGGCGATATCGAGCACGACGTCGGGATGCAGAAGGTTCTTCAGGGGTTCGGCCATGAAAGGCTCCAGCTTGGCTCAAATCTGCTGCTCGGTTCGGAAATGCTGCATGAGCTGAACCGAGCTGATCGCCGCCATGTAAGGGGCGAACTCCGGATCGGTCATGACGCGGTTGCCGGCCGCCTGCGCCGCGTCTAGGTTTTCCCATTCGACGAGATCGGCGAGCATATCGGCCGTTTCGCAAGCCGTAACCGCACGCCAGGAGACGAAGCCGGGATAGCGGGCGACCGCCTGCATGGCCTGCCTGCGCGCCGCAAGCGCCTGCTCCTTGTCCGCTACGGTGCAAACGGCGAGTTCGAGAACATGTTCAGTCGTCATCGGTGTCTCCCTGTTCAATACCGCTTGACTAAATCACAATCCAGCTGCCAGCCTTATGGCCATAATCTCGCGAAGGGAAAGAGCCATGCGGCCCGCCGACCGGTTGTTTCGCATCATCCAGCTCATGCGTGCCACAGGCCGCGCGATGACGGCGCGCGAGATTGCCGAGAGGATGGAGGTCGCGCCCCGCACGATCTACCGCGACATGCAACATCTGATCGCTTCGGGCGCGCCGATCGATGGCGAGCGCGGCGTCGGCTATCTGCTGCGCGAGGCTTTCGATGCACCACCGCTCGCCTTCACCTTCGAGCAACTCGAGGCGCTGGCCTTTGGTGTGCGCGCTGTGCAGATGCTCGGCGACAGGCGGCTGGCGCAGGCGGCGCGCGAGGCAATGGAAAAGATCGGGCAGGGCCTGCCGCCCGAGCATGCGAAAAAATTGAGAAGCGCTCCGCTCCGCGCGTTTCGCTCGGCGCTCCAGCCAGAACCGCCAGCGCTGCTTGGCAATATCCGCGAGGCGATCGCCGATGGGCGTAAGCTTCACATCACATACGAAAGCCTTGCAGAAGAAACGTCCGAGCGTACAATTTGGCCGCTCGGTCTCAGCATTTTCGGGCACTATTGGCTGCTGACGGCCTGGTGCGAATTGCGCCAGGACTTCCGCGATTTCCGAGTCGACAGGATCGTTTCGCTCAAGGTTGAGCGGGAGCGGTTCGAGCCGGCGCCGGAACGCAGTTTCGACGCCTATCTTGCCCGTATCTAGGCTGCGCCGGCTGACAACGGACGCAAGAGACTTGCAGTGCGAAGGAACCTCACGCGGCCTTTGTCGTTGTGACTACAGCGCCGTGCGTCTTTTCAGACGCACAAAGGACGCTGTAGCACTTTGAGTTGCTGCATGTTTTTGTCCTTAAATCGGCTAGGATTTAAGGACACATGCAGAGTGAACCGTCGCCCACCTAATCTGCAAACACAGGGGAAAAATAGTGCGGAACCGGATTTGGATACTGGCAGCCGATGGAAACACGGCGCGCATCGTCAAGGACGTCAACTTGCTGAAGGACGGACGCCAGCAGCCGGAAGTGGAGATGTTCCAGATAGAAACTAAACGTCGCCAGGACATCATGGCCGACAAACCGGGCCGCAGCCATTCGTCGGTCGGCCACGGCCGTTCGGCGATGGAATACAGCAGCGATCCGGTGCGCGAGGAGCAGCATCGCTTTGCTATGGAGATTGCCGGGAAGCTCGACCACTATGCGCATGAGCATGCCTTCGAGAATCTCGTGATCTGCGCTGCGCCGAGGACGTTGGGCGATCTCAGAAAGCTGCTCTCGCACCAGGTCAAGGAAAGAACTCTCGCCGAGATTGATCGCAATTGCGTCGCGGTGCCGACCGACCAATTGATCGCGACCGTGAAGTCCGTGGTCTTCCCTGGATAGGCGAGCCTCAAGCTTTGTCGCCGCGCAGCATCTCGCGCTTGCCGGCAAAACCTGGTCGGCGTTCGACGAGGAAGCCCGCGCCCACGAGATTGCGGCGCACGAATCCGGCTGCGGCGTAGGTTGCGAAGGTGCCGCCCGCCGCGGTCTTGTCGAAGACGAGCTGCATCAATTCCGGCGACCACATGTCCGGATTTCGCGACGGCGCGAAGCCGTCGAGATACCACGCATGGAAGCGTTCGGGAGAGGCGGCGACGCCCTCGAGCGCGGGCCCGCAGACCACGGTCAGCCGCACCTCGTCGGAAAAATCGATTTCGACACGCTCTTTCGGCGTTTCCGGCCAGTTCGCGACAAGGGCCCGCCGCTCACGCTCGATCTCAGGCCAATGGGAAAGCGCCCGGTCTATTTCGGCCGCCTGCATCGGAAAGCGTTCGAAGGAAACGAAGTGCAGGTGGCCACCGTTGGAGCCTATCCCATTCCACTGCCGCCAGGTCTCACAAAAATTGAGACCGGTGCCGAAGCCGAGTTCGCCGACGGTGAAGGCGCCGCCGGCCCGCCAGCGCTCCGGCAGTCCGTTGCCGGCAAGAAAGACATGGCCGCACTCGAGCCGCCCGTCGGTGCGGCAATAAAAGTGGTCGCCAAATTCCTTTGAGTAGGGCATATCGCCGTCATGCCATTCGAGGCTTTGCCGCGATGGCGGATGGCTCTGTCGGAGATCGCTGCCTGTCATGGCAATGCCGATAGTCCTCCGACCCGAGAAGGTCAATCGATGAGCGAAGTTTTGATCGTAGGCGGCGGCATCATGGGTCTGTGGGCCGCCATGATGGCCGGGCGAGCCGGTATCGAAGCGCGCCTGTTCGAGCGCCGCCAGATCGGCGCTGGCGCGAGCGGCGGGCTCCTCGGCGCGCTGATGCCGCACATGCCCGATCGCTGGAATGCCAAGAAGCAGTTCCAGTTCGACGCTCTCGTCTCGCTCGAGGGCGAGATCGCCGCGCTGGAAGCGGCGACGGGTCTTTCGGCCGGCTATCGCCGCTGCGGTCGGATCATGCCGCTCGGCAAGCCGCACCTGCGCGACATTGCGCTCGGCCACGAGCAGGACGCGGCGCGACATTGGACTGCCGGCGAGCGGCGGTTCCACTGGCACGTCCGCGAAGCCGGGGCCAGGGACTGGCCGGCCGCCGACGCGGCGCCCTTCGGCATCGTTCACGATACGCTCGCGGCGCGGGTGGCGCCGCGCAGCCTGCTTAAGGCGCTCCGAGCGGCGCTCGGCCAATTTCCCCATGTCCGGATCGAGGAGGAGGCGGAGGTCACGGCGGTCGATCCGGCGCGCGGACGGCTTCTACTCACGGACGGGCGGGCGTTGACATTCGGTAGCTGCATCATCGCAGCCGGCGTCGAGAGCTTCACCTTGGTCGACCGGCTGACGGAGCGGCGCAGCGCGCCGAGCGGCGGCGCCGTCAAAGGGCAGGCTGCCCTGCTCAGAGCCGCAGTCGATCCGGCATCGCCGATCATCTTCACCGATGGGCTCTACATCGTCGCTCATGAAGACGGTCACGTTGCCGTCGGCAGCACCAGCGAGAACCACTTCGTCGAGCCGCTGTCCACCGACGCGCAACTGGATGCGCTGATCGAACGGGCGGCCGCCCTGGCGCCGGCCCTGCGCGGCGCCCCGGTGATCGAGCGCTGGGCAGGCCTGCGGCCGAAGGCCACCGGTAGGGAACCCATGGTCGGCCGCCATCCCGACCAGGAAAAACTTTTCGTGCTGACGGGCGGCTTCAAGGTAAGCTTCGCGATGGCGCATGTTTTGGCGCGTGCCGTCATCGACGAGATCGCCGGCCGAGCGACGGCCGCTTTGCCGGAAACGTTCCGGTGCGCGCACCATATCGCGGCCCTGCGGTAGGTCGAAGGGCGGGCCACCGGCCAGTTCACGCCCCTTATGGGTAGTGAACTTCGTCAATCTGTCACGCAAATCACTTAACACGCGCCCCGTAGATCACGATGACTTCGAGCGGGATGCGGGCGGAACGCCACGCACATTCTCCCATGATCCCGCTCAAGTCGGACCCGGAGCATGCGCCATGCGGTACGCAATCTGTTTTACGCCGCCGATGGGAGACCCGCTGTCGGCTGCAGCCGCCAGCTGGCTTGGCCGTAGCGTCTATTCCGGCGAGCCGGTGGAGTTGCCGGCTTTGGCCGGCCTTGCGGTCTCGGACGTTGCGTTTCACACGGCCGTGCCGCGCCGCTTCGGCTTTCATGCAATGATCATGGCGCCCTTCCGCCTCGCCCCGGACATGGATGAAGCTCAGCTCCTCAAGGCGCTAATGCTCTTTACGAGCGCGGAGGCGCCGTTTGAGATCGAGCGGATGGAGGTGGCGCGCCTCAGCCAGTGCTTCGGGCTGGTGCCGGCAGTGCCGAGCCAAGCGATGCATCTGCTTGCCGCCCGTGTGGTGCAGGCGTTCGACAGGTTTCGCGCGCCGCTTGGCGAGGACGAGATCGAGCGCGCTGACCCCGACCGATTGACGGCACCGCAGTTCACCAACCTGCATCGGTGGGGCGACCCTTACGTGATGGACGAATATCGTTTTCACATGAAGCTCACCGGTCCTCTGAATGCCGACGTCGGCCGGCGGCTGGAGCCTGCACTGCGGGGTCTTTTCGAACCGCTTCTGAGCGGCCCGCTCAGGATCGAAAGCCTCGCTCTCTTCATCGAGCCGGAGACGGGGGCACCGATGCGCGTGCATTCGCAGCATCCGCTCGGCAAGATTTCCGCCCGCCCGCGTGGCGACAAGGCGAGACAATTCACCGACAGTCGCCCGATTCAGGGCGACGCCGTCAGACCCTCGCCGCTGGCCGCCGCCTCCCTGCAGGCCGGACGCTAGAGCGGGGCAGGAAAGCGTCGCCGTACCTGGGCCGATTCGAGGCAAGATCACCGTATCCAAGTGCCTTTCCCGTCGTCATTTTCATCTCGACAATCCGGTGCGCGGTGCTACCGTTCCGGAAGAATCGAAGGGTGAGTTGATGACCGAGAATTCCTATCCCCGCGATCTCGTCGGCTACGGTCGCACGCCGCCGAAGGTTCGCTGGCCGGGCGATGCGCACATAGCCGTACAGTTCGTGCTGAATTACGAAGAAGGCGGGGAGAGCTGCATTCTCGACGGGGATCCCGCATCGGAGTGCCTGCTGTCCGAGATCGTCGGCGCTCAGCCCTGGGCAGGACAGCGCAACCTCAATATGGAGTCGATCTACGAATATGGCGCGCGCGCCGGCTTCTGGCGATTGTGGCGCATGTTCACGAGCCGCGGCGTGACGCTAACGGTCTATGGCGTGACGCTCGCCATGGCGCGCAACCCGGAGGCCGTTGCCGCCATGAAGGAGGCGGGCTGGGAGATCGCTAGCCACGGCCTGCGCTGGCTCGAATACAAGGACTTTCCGGAAGAGGTAGAGCGGCAGCATATCCGCGAGGTCGTGCGGCTGCACACGGAACTCACGGGCGAGCGGCCGCTCGGCATTTATCAGGGCAAGCCCTCCGCCAATACGCTGAAGCTTGTCCTGGAGGAGGGCGGTTTTCTTTATTCCTGCGACTCTTACGCGGATGAGCTTCCCTACTGGGTACCGGGGCTTGCGCCCGACAAGCCGCATCTCATCATCCCCTACACGCTCGACGCCAACGACATGCGGTTTGCCACCAATCAGGGCTTCAACTCGGGCGACCAGTTCTTCACCTATCTCAAGGATACGTTCGACGTGCTCTATGCGGAGGGCAAGGAAGGCAGCCCGAAGATGATGAATGTCGGCCTGCATTGCCGGCTCGTCGGCCGGCCCGGCCGCGCGGCGGCACTCGCCCGATTCCTTGATTACGTCAAATCGCACGAGAAGGTCTGGGTGCCGCGCCGCATCGACATCGCGCGCCACTGGTACGAGCATCACAAGGCCGAAGGGATGCGCTGATGTCCGAGCGCGACGATTTCGTCCGTCGCTTTGGCGGCGTCTTCGAGCATTCGGCCTGGGTGGCGGAACGAGCCTTCGATCGTGCGGCCTCGGTCGGGTTGACTGCCGGGAACGTGCATTCGGCGCTCTGCAACGCGTTTCGCGCGGCCTCGCCCGCCGAGCGTATCGCGGTTCTCAGAGCCCATCCGGATCTTGCCGGCAGGCTGGCGGTCGCCGGCAAGCTCACCGCCGATTCGCGCACCGAGCAGGCGTCGGCCGGCCTCGATAGGCTGTCTCCGGAAGAGCATGCGCGGTTCACCAGTCTGAATGCGGGCTACAGGAAGAAATTCGGCTTCCCGTTCATCATCGCAGTAAAGGGCTTGACGAAGGAAGATATCCTCGCCGCCTTCGAGCGGCGCATTGACAATTCTCCGGAAGAGGAATTTGAAACCGCCTGTGCCGAGGTGGAGAAGATCGCCCGCCTGCGGCTCAGTTCGATGCTTCCGGGAGAAGACAATGCCTGACACCGTTCCTGACCGCCCTATCCACACGGCGGTCACGCCCGCCAATCTTGGCGCCGGAAGGCAGAAAACCGGAATTTCGGCCTGATGTCGCGCATGCTTTCGATCGAGCCTCTGACGAAGGAGGCGTTCGCTCCTTTCGGCAGCGTCATCGAAACCGATCCTACTTCGATGCGCTTCATCAACGGCGGCAATACGGAGCGATATCATGGGCTTGCCCGGGTCGATGTGGCGGGCGAGGAGGCCGCGGTCATCATCAACATCTTCCGTGGCCAGCCGCGGGCCTTTCCCTATGCCGTGACCATGATGGAGCGCCATCCGCTCGGCAGCCAGAGCTTTTCGCCGCTCGCGGACCGGCCCTGGCTAGTGGTGGTCGCCGCCGACGAAGGCGGGCAGCCCGGACGGCCCCGGGTCTTCCTGGCAGCGGGCCGGCAGGGGGTCAACTATGGCCGCAACGTCTGGCACCATCCGCTGATGTCGATCGGCGCCGTCAGCGAGTTCCTCGTCATCGACCGTGAGGGGCCGGGCGACAATCTCGAAGAGTTCTTTTACGAAGTGCCCTTCGTCATTCCCGATCCGCTGAAGGAGTAGATGCCATGAGCAAGACCGGCCGTCTGACGACCCACGTCCTCGACACCGCGCTCGGCAAGCCGGCCGAGGACTTGAGGATCGATCTCTTTTGGCTGGAGGGCGAAGAGCGGCGACTGATCCGCACGGTCCACACCAACAGCGATGGGCGCGTCGACGGGCCGCTGGTCGATGGTGCCGGTTTCATGGCCGGCAATTATGAATTGCTTTTCCATGCCGGCGACTATCTCAGGGCAAAGGGGATCGCGCTTCCGGACCCCGCCTTCCTCGACCTCATCCCCTTGCGTTTCGGCATCGCCGATCCCTGCAGCCATTATCACGTGCCGCTGCTGCTCTCGCCCTACGGCTACTCCACCTACCGCGGCAGTTGAGACTACAGCGCCGTGCGTCTTTTCAGACGCACAAAGGACGCTGCAGCACTTTGAATTGCTGCAGGTTTTTGTCCTTAAATCGGCTACGATTTAAGGAAACATGCAATAGACGCGTCGCGCCCGTTGCTGCCAAATCACATTGCGTAGTCGGCAATGATGTCACGGCTGACATCGGCGATGCGGCGCTTGCCGCAGAGCGCCATGGTGATGTCCATCTCCTTACGGATGATGTCGAGCGCCAGTGTCACGCCTTCCTTGCCCATGGCGCCCAGGCCGTAAAGGAAGGGACGGCCGATGAAGGTGCCCTTGGCGCCAAGCGCTACCGCCTTCAAGACATCCTGGCCGGAGCGGATGCCGCCGTCGAGGTGGACCTCGATCTGGTCGCCGACCGCGTCGACGATGCGCGGCAGCATGCTGATCGAGGAGGGGGCGCCGTCGAGCTGACGGCCGCCATGATTCGAAACCACGATCGCATCAGCGCCGGTCTTCGCCGCCATCTTCGCGTCCTCCGGATCGAGAATGCCCTTGAGGATCAGCGGACCACCCCAGCGCTCCTTGATCCACTCGACATCCTTCCAGGAGAGCTGCGGATCGAACTGCTCGGCAGTCCAGGAAGGGAGCGAGGAAAGCTCGGTGACGCCCTTTGCGTGGCCAACGATGTTGCGGAAAGTGCGCCGCTTGGTGCCAAGCATCTTCATGCACCAGCGAGGCCGTGTCGCCATCATCCACAGATGCTTGGGCGTCAGGCGCGGGGGCGCCGACAACCCGTTGCGGAGATCCTTGTGGCGCTGGCCGAGAATTTGGAGATCCAGCGTGAGCACCAGTGCGGAGCATTTCGCGGCCTTCGCCCGGTCGATGAGGTCGAGCACAAAGCCGCGCTCGCGCATCACATAGAGCTGAAACCAGAAGGGCTTGGTGGTGACTGAGGCGACGTCCTCGATCGAGCAGATGCTCATGGTGGAGAGCGTAAAGGGAACGCCGTAGGCTTCCGCCGCCTGCGCCGCCAGCATCTCGCCGTCAGCGTGCTGCATGCCGGTCAGGCCGGTCGGGGCGAGGGCGACAGGCATCGACACCTCCTGGCCGATCATCGTCGTCTCGAGCGAGCGATTGGTCATATCGACCAGAACGCGCTGGCGCAGCTTGATCTTCGAAAAATCCTCCTCGTTGGCCCGGTAGGTTCCCTCCGTCCAGGCGCCGCTATCGGCATAGTCGAAGAAGAGCTTCGGGACACGCCGTTTGGCAAGCGCCTTGAGGTCGCGGATTTCGAGGATCTGCGTCATGGATCGGCCCCATCAAGTGAACGACTGCCGAGCCAATATCATGTTTTCAAAAGCCTTGTAATAGCTGCGGGAAGAAGAGGTCAAAAAAATTGACCTCTTCTTTTTTCGTGCTCAGCCGGCGCGGAGGGCGGATTTCGAGGGCCTGCCGGCCACATAGGTCTCGACGACCGCACGGTCATCGCCCATCGTCTGAAGGAGGAACAGCTCGTCGGCCAGTGAATTGACCACTTCGGCGCGAAGCGCCATAGCCGGGGTCGCCGCCATGTCGAGCACCACGAGGTCGGCATCGCTGCCCGGCTGCAGCGTGCCGATGCGGTCGACGAGCGCGAGCGCTTCGGCATTGCCGCGGGTCATCAGATAGAAGCTGTCGAACGGGTTCAGGCGCTCGCCCTGCAACTGCAGGATCTTGTAGGCCTCATCGAGCGTCTTCAGCATCGAATAGCTCGTACCACCGCCGATGTCGGAGGCGACGGAGACGCGCACGGGTTTCTCCCGCCGCGTCAGCGCGCGCAGCGGAAACAGACCGGAACCGAGGAAGAGATTGGATGTCGGGCAGAAGACGGCGACGGAGCCGGTCTCGCTCATGGCGTCCGCCTCCCGCTCGGAGAGGTGGATGCAATGGCCAAAAAGGCTTTTCGGCCCGAGCAGACCGTAGCGGGCATAGACGTCGGTATAGTCCTTCGCTTCCGGATAGAGATCGCAAGTGTAGCTGATCTCATCGCGGTTCTCGGAGAGATGAGTTTGCACATGCAGGTCGGGGAACTCGCGGACAAGTGATTTCGCGACCTCCATCTGCTCCGGCGTCGAGGTGATGGCGAAACGCGGGGTGATCGCCACGTGGTTGCGGCCCTTGCCGTGCCAGTCCGCGATGACAGCGCGGGTCTCGTCATAACTCATCTCGGGCGTGTCAAGCAGCCCCTGCGGTGCATTGCGGTCCATCATCACCTTGCCCGCGACCATGCACATGCCGCGCCTCAGGCTCTCGGCGAAGAAGGCGTCGGCGGAGGTCTTGTGAACGGAGCAGTAGGCGGTCGCCGTCGTCGTGCCGTGGCGGACCATCTCATCGAAGAAGCGGACGGCGATCCGCTCGGCATGCGCCGTTTCGACGAAGCGGCATTCCTCGGGAAAGGTGTAGGTGTTCAGCCATTCGAGCAGATCGGCCGCATAGGAGGCCATCACCTGCATCTGCGGAAAATGCAGATGCGTATCGATGAATCCAGGCGTGATGAGATGCGGGCGGTGGTCGATTTCCGAGACATCCTCAGGCGCTGCCGTCTTCACCGTTGCGTAGGGGCCGGCGGCCCTGATCACGCCGCCTTCGATCAGAAGGGCGCCATCGGCCTCGTAGGCGTAGGCGGCATGGTCATCGATGCTCCGGGGCTCCCGATGGAAGCTCAAGAGGCGGCCGCGGATAAGGGTGGATGTCATCGTGTCTCCCCGACGGCGCTTTCGTACCAGGCCGTCACGAGCCTGCGTTCTTCCGCCGTCATATCGGTTATGTTGCCGGGCGGCATGGCATGGCTGCGCCCGGCCTGGATATAGATTTCGCGCGCCCGGGCGGCAATCTCGGCGTCGCTTTCCAGTACGACGCCGTTCGGCGGCCGCGCGATGCCTTCATAAGCGGGTTCGGCCGCGTGGCACATGCTGCAGCGGGTCGAAATCGTATCTCGCACTGCCGGGAAATGGGCGTTCTCGGCAAAGCGTCTGAAGACGGGTGCCGCCTCGGCCTGTGCTTCGCCCGTCAGGACCTTCGGTGCCGTCGAAAGCCACATGATCAGGATGAAGAGGATCGCGGTGACAGCCCAGGTCCAGGTGGGCTTGCCCTTGCGTGCATGCGTGGTGTTGAACCAGTGCCGGATGGTGACCCCCATCAGGAAGACGAGTGCGGCAATGATCCAGTTGAAGGCCGTCGCAAAGGCGAGCGGATAGTGGTTCGACAGCATGAAGAAGATGACGGGCAGCGTCAGGTAGTTGTTGTGCAGCGAACGCTGCTTGGCCTGGGCGCCGAGCTTCGGGTCCGGCGTGCGCCCGGCGATCAGGTCGGCGACGACGATCTTCTGGTTGGGAATGATGATGAAGAAGACGTTGGCCGACATAATCGTCGCGGTGAAGGCGCCAAGATGCAGGAAAGCAGCGCGGCCGGTGAAGACCTGCGTATAGCCCCAGGCCATGGCGACGAGCACGATGTAGAGCAGCGCCATCAGCCCCCAGGTGTTCTTGCCGATCGGCGACTTGCAGAGCAGATCGTAAAGAACCCAGCCGAGGCCGAGCGAGGCGAGCGAGATCAGGATCGCGGTCGTTGCCGAAATGTCCAGCACGTGGCGATCGATCAGGAAGAGATCGGCGCCGCCATAATAGACGATGCAGAGCATCGCGAAGCCCGACAGCCAGGTGGAATAGGACTCCCATTTAAACCAGGTGAGGTGCTCCGGCATGGTGGCCGGCGCCACCAGATATTTCTGGATGTGATAGAAGCCGCCGCCATGCACCTGCCATTCCTCGCCATAGGCGCCGGCCGGCAGGTGGTCGCGCTTCACGAGGCCGAGGTCGAGAGCGATGAAATAGAAGGACGAGCCGATCCAGGCGATGGCGGTGACGACATGCAGCCAGCGGACGGCAAAGGCCAGCCACTCCCAGGCAATGGCGAATTCGTACATTCAGGGCCCCTTTTTTCTCCGTTGCCGCAACCTTGCGAAAAAAAACGGGAACGGGGAAGGGGCGATTTCATCGCTCGCTCCATTCGGGGCCGGCTCTGCCGGCGAGCCGATCTTGTCCAAGGCTAGAGCGACACCCTCCAAAGTCGATTTTCAGTGCGGGCCTTCAGGGGCCTCTGGATTGAGCTTGCCAAGAATCCAGTCGCGGAAGGCACGGATCTTCGAGGTGTTGCGGCGAGCGTGCGGGTAGACGAGCCAGTAATCGTGGCCGTCGTTGCAACGCAGATCGAATGGCTGGTAAAGCCTGCCGAGCGCCACGTCGTCACTATAGAATTCAGGCATCAGGATAGCGACGCCCTGGCCGGCCACCGCCGCCCGAGCCTCGAAGGCCTGGGCGCCGAGACGGCTCGCCGGACGACCCGCCAGATCGGGATCCTCCACGCCGGCGGCGCGAAACCACAAGGCCCACCAGGGATCCCGAGGGCCGATGATGCGGAGCTTCAGAAGGTCTCGCGGCCTGCGCACGCCCCCGATCGTTTCCGCAAGGGCTGGGCTGAGCATTGGGGTGAACTCCACCCGCATCAGGCGATGGCTGATGAGGCCCGGCCAGTCGCCCTTGCCGGAACGGATCGCGACGTCGACCGCCTCCTTGTTGAAATCGATGATCGCATCGTTCGCCACCAGACGAACGGCGATATTTGGATGCGCGAGTTGGAACGTGCCGATTTCTCGAGCGAGCCATTGCGACGCGAAGGTTGCCGTCGAGTTGATGAGCAGCGCCGCTTCAGTATCCCCGCGCGCCGAGGCGACCGCTTCCTGCAGCATCTCGAAGGCTTCCGTCACCTTCGGTGCCAAGTGCTTGCCAATCTCCGTCAGCGCGACCTGCCGCGGACGCCTCAGGAACAGCGGCTCGCCGATATTCTCCTCGATGAGCTTGATCTGATAGCTGACCGCCGTCTGGGTCATGCCGAGCTCGTCGCCCGCCTTGGTGAAACTGCCGAGCCGGGCGGCCGCCTCGAAGACCCTGAGCGCATTCAGCGGAAACTGCTTCGACATCTTCATGGATAAGTTCTCTTGATGCATGCAGACGGATGTTCGATTGGAATTCGAGCATCTTTCTCGGCATCCTGCAAGCCAAGTTCACCGCTTACAAAGGGTACTCAGATGGCCTGCGATATATTGGAAGATACTGAAAGAAAACCTCTTTCCGCGTTCGAGCCAGTTTCCTGGCTCGTTTCCGCCGCACGCGCGCTCATGCGCTCGAGACACTCGCGGCTGGATGTCGACGCTCTCTCTGATTACATGAAAAGAGACTTGGGTTTCATGGATTGGGGCGAGCCGCGGCACGAGGATGAGATGTTTCAATAGGGCTGTGCGTGGCTACGTTTCGCGTCCGCCGCCCCCATCCGCCTGCCGGTACTTTCTCCCCGCAAGCGGGGCTACTGCATGTTTCCTTAAATCATACCCGATTTAAGGACCTACAGCGTCCTTTGTGCGTCTGAAAAGACGCACGGCGCTATAAGGGCCGGCAAGCTCAAATCTGTCTCAACCGTTCCACCGCCATCAAGATCCGTTCCGGCGTCGCCGGCGTATCGAGGCGGGGGCATTCGCGATAATCGGCGACGCTGGCGACAGCCATCGACAGAGCCTCGAGAACCGAGATCGGCAGCATGAGCGGCGGCTCTCCCACCGCCTTCGACCGGCCGATCGTCTTTTCGACGTTTTGTGACCACTCGGCGAGGCGCACGTTGAAGATCTTAGGCCGATCCGAGGCAAGAGGGATCTTGTAGGTGGAGGGGGCATGCGTCCTCAAGCGCCCCTTCTCATCCCACCAGAGCTCCTCCGTCGTCAGCCAGCCCATACCCTGCACGAAACCGCCTTCGATCTGGCCGAGGTCGATCGCCGGATTGAGGGAGCGGCCGACGTCGTGCAGCACGTCAACGCAGTCGACCAGATATTCTCCTGTCAACGTATCGATCGAGACTTCGGAAACGGCCGCACCATAGGCGAAATAATAGAAGGGCGTGCCGCGGCCGGTTGCGCGGTCCCAGTGGATTTTCGGCGTCGCGTAAAAGCCGGCGGCGGAAAGCTGTACGCGCGCCGCATAGGCCTGGCGGATGAGTTCCGCGAAGGGCACGAGCTCTTCGCCGATCTTGACGTGGTTGGGCACGAAAGAGACGTTCTCTACCGTCGTCTGCCAGCGCTCCGCGGCAAAGGCGACGAGCCGTTCCTTGATCTGCCGGGCGGCATCGAAGGCGGCCATGCCGTTGAGGTCGGAGCCCGACGAGGCGGCGGTCGCCGAGGTGTTCGGCACTTTTCCGGTCGTCGTCGCGGTAATCTTCACCCGATCGATATCGATCTGGAAACTGTCGGCGAGGACCTGCGCCACCTTGGTGTACACGCCCTGGCCCATCTCGGTACCGCCGTGATTGAGATGGATCGAGCCGTCCGTGTAGATGTGGACGAGGGCGCCGGCCTGGTTTAGGTGGGTAAGCGTGAAGGAGATGCCGAATTTTACTGGCGTCAGCGCTATACCCTTGCGAATCACCCGGCTCGATCTGTTGAACTCGATGATTGCCGCCCGGCGGGCCTGATAGTCGGCGCTCGCCTCCAGTTCGTCGACGATGCGGCGGATGATGTTGTCCTCGACCTTCTGGTGATAGGGCGTGACGTCCCGGCCCGAATCCCCGTCGCCGTAAAAGTTCAGCTTGCGGATGTCGAGCGGGTCCTTGCCGACCGCATAGGCGATCTCCTCGATGATCCGCTCGCCGCCCACCATGCCCTGCGGCCCGCCGAAGCCGCGGAAGGCGGTGTTCGATACCGTGTTCGTCTTCAGCGGCTCGGAGGTCAGCTTCACATTCGGATAGAAATAGGCATTGTCCGCATGGAAGAGGGCGCGGTCGGTGACCGGGCCCGAGAGATCGGCGGAAAAGCCGCAGCGCGCGGCATAGTTCGCATGGACCGCCAGAATGTGCCCGTCTTCATCGAAGCCGACGTCGTAGTCGACGAGAAAATCATGGCGCTTGCCGGTGGCGATCATGTCGTCGTCGCGATCCGGGCGGAACTTCACGGCACGACGGAGCTTGCGCGCGGCGACGGCGGCGAGTGCCGCGAACTGGTTGCCCTGTGTTTCCTTGCCGCCGAAGCCGCCGCCCATTCTGCGAACATTCACCGTGACGGCATTCACGGGCGTGCCGAGCACCTGCGCCACCATACGTTGGATCTCGCTTGGATGCTGTGTCGAGACCCAGACCGTCATCTCATCGTCCTCGCCGGGGATCGCGAGCGCGATGTGTCCTTCGAGATAGAAGTGCTCCTGACCGCCGATCCGCATCTTCCCCTTCAGCCGGCGCGGGGAGCGCTCCAGCTCGCCTTCCGCGTCGCCGCGTTGGAGCGTCAGGGGTGGGGTCACGAACTCGCCGCCGGTCGCGATGGCATCGACGACATCGATCACGGGAGGCAAGTCGCGATAAGTAATCTTGGCAAGCCGTGCGGCGCGGCGGGCGATGTCGCGCGTCTCGGCAATCACCGCAAAGGCCGGTTGCCCGTGGAACTGCACCCGGCCGTCCGCGAGCACCGGCTCGTCGTGCAAATGGGTTGGGCTGATGTCGTTGGAATGCGGCATGTCCCTGGCGGTGAGTACGCAGACGACGCCGGGAACAGCCGACACGGCGGAAAGGTCCATTTCCAGTATCTCGGCATGCGCCCGATCGGTGAGGCCGAGCGCGCCGTGCAAGGTGCCGGCGGGTTCCGGCATGTCGTCGATATAGTCGGCGGTTCCGGCCACATGCTTGTGCGCGCTGTCGTGTTTTAACGGCGCGTGCATCGGGCCGGTGATGGTCGCGTGGTCTTCGAAGGCGGACTTATCCATGTGGGGGCCTCCTTTCGAAGGAAGTGCCCCTCATCCGGCCTGCCGGCCACCTTCTCCCCGCAAGCGGGGCGAAGGGACTCGCGGCGCCGCCTTCGTTCCCTCTCCCCGCCTGCGGGGAGAGGGCTAGTCCTCGGGTTAAACCCGAGGAGAGGGGCAAACTCAAGCGATGCACGCTCATGCGACCTCCTCGAACCGCTGCAATTGTACTATCTCTCCGGTGCTTTCCAGGAAGAAACGCATCAGCAGGTTCTTCGCCGCGAGCAGGCGATAGGCGGCCGTGGCGCGCCAGTCAGTGATCGGCTGGTAATCGGCCTCGAAGGCGGCTTGCGCTTCGCGTATTGTATCCTCGGTCCAGGGCTGGCCGATCAGCGCCGCCTCTACGGCCTTCGCTCGCTTCGGCGTCGCCGCCATGCCGCCGAAGGCGATGCGGGCGGTCTTCACCCGGTCTCCGTCGAGGGAAATCCGGAAGGCGCCGAGCAGGGCAGAGATATCCTCGTCGCGGCGCTTCGTGATCTTGTAGGCGGCGAAATGCTCGCCTGGGGGCAGCGCCGGAACGAAAACGCTCTCGACGAACTCGCCCGGTTTGCGGTCCTGTCTGCCATAGGCGATGAAGAAGTCCTCGAGCGGCAGCGAGCGCGTGCCGTCTTTCGAACGCAGGGTTACCGTCGCGCCGAGGGCGATCAGCGGCGGTGGGCTGTCGCCGATCGGAGAGCCGTTGGCGATATTGCCGCCGATCGTGCCCATGTTGCGGATCTGGTCGCCGCCAATGCGGTCGATCAGACAGCCAAGCGTGGGGTAGGCGGCCGAAAGCGCCTCACGTGCAGCCGTATAGCTCACCCCGGCGCCGATCGTCAGGCCCGCCTCAGAGCTCTCGATCCGCTGCAGTTCCGCAATGCCGCCGATGAAGATCACGGGGTTGAGCGATCGCATCTGCTTTGTCACCCAAAGCCCGACATCGGTCGAACCGGCGACAATCGTCGCATTTGGATATTCAGCAAGCACGCGGGCGAGGTCGGTAGTGTCGACCGGTAGGATCAGGCAGTCCTCGCCTTTGCGGATGACGATCGTTTCTGTCTGCCGCAGGGCCCCCAGCCGGGCAGTGACCGCCTCGCGCGTTCGCGTGATCGGATCGAAGAGCGCCGAAGGCCGTTCCCTGGTGGCCGCTTCGGCCGCGCGGATGATCGGCTCATAACCGGTGCAGCGACAGAGATTGCCCTGCAGCGCCTTCTCGATCGCCGCGCGGCTCGGATTGTCGTCGGTGAGCCACAGGCCGTAGAGCGACATGACGATGCCCGGCGTGCAGAAGCCGCATTGCGATCCATGGAAATCCACCATCGCCTGCTGCACCGGATGGAGCGTGCCGTCCTTGGCGGCCAGGTGCTCGACGGTCACGACATGCGTGGCGTTCAGCGAGCCCACGAAGCGGATGCAGGCATTGACGCTTTCGTAGACGAGACCCTCTTCCCCGCGGCCGTCGCGCGCAAGCCGGCCGATCAGCACGGTGCAGGCGCCGCAGTCGCCCTCGGCGCAGCCTTCCTTGCTGCCGGTGAGGCGACGCTCGAGCCTCAGATAATCGAGTAATGTGGCCGTCGGCGCGACTTCGGAAAGGGCGACCTCCGTATCGTTCAGGATGAAGCGGATGCTGCCGGATTCCTTTGCCATGCCCCTTCCTTCAAACCTTCAATTATTGCGCAGTCCAGCCGCCATCCATGGAGACATGTGTGCCGGTGATCTGGGCGGCGTCGTCACTTGCAAGATAGAGCGCCAGCGACGCGACCTGCTCGACCGTTATGAACTTCTTCGTCGGCTGGCCCTTGAGCATCACCTCATTGATCACCTGCTCCTCGGTGATGCCGCGCGTTCTCGCCTGGTCCGGTATCTGCTTTTCGACGAGCGGCGTCAGGACGTAGCCCGGGCAGATCGAGTTTACGGTGATGCCGTTTTCAGCCACCTCCAGCGCCACGGTCTTCGTCAAGCCCATGATACCATGCTTGGCCGCGACATAGGCGGACTTGAAAGGCGAGGCGACGAGCCCGTGCGCGGAGGCGATATTGATGATGCGCCCCCAGCCTTTCTTCTTCATCGTCGGAATGGCGGCGCGAATCGTGTGGAAGGAGGAGGAGAGATTGATGGCGATGATCCGGTCCCACTGCTCGACAGGGAAATCCTCGATCTTTTCGACGAACTGCACGCCGGCATTGTTGACGAGGATATCTGCGCCGCCGAAGCGCGAAGCGGCCGTCGCCATCAGGTCGGCGACCTCGTTCGGCTTGGCCATATCGGCGGGGTGGTAGAGCACGGTGCCGTTGCCGAGACCCGCGACCTCGTCCGTCACCGTCCTGATCTCGTCCGCCGTTCCGAAGCCGTTGAGCACGATATTGGCGCCGGTACCGGCAAAGGCTCTGGCGATCGCCAGCCCGATGCCGCTCGTCGAACCCGTTATCACTGCAGTTTTCGTCATTCTCGCTCTCCCTCCGCGCCGACCGCATCCGCCGAAGCGGGAGGCGGGCGAAAGCGGCCCGCATTCTTCATCCCGTTCGCCTCGTTTTGCGACGCAACAGCCTCAGCCTACGCGCAAAAGCGCGGCGGTGACAATTGTGTTTTTCGGGCCAGCGACGCAGAGTCGGCCCTCGCGGGAGCGCCTGGAGAGAGTTGCGTTTTGTTTTCGTTTGACATTCGTTTTTCCATCGTATTCAAGTCTTCCGAATGTCGCCCTTGAGGAAGGGCGAAAGGGGTGGAGTGAGGAAAGCGCGGCGCGGTCTTCCGCTCGCATGCCGTTCCGGCCCTTTTGGAGTAGCGTGCCGAGGAGGGGCATATGGGCGGATATATTCTCGCGATCGATCAGGGCACCACGTCGACCCGGGCAATCGTCTTCGACGGCAAACAGAAAATCGCGGGTGTCGGCCAAAAGGAAGTCAAGCAACACTTTCCGAAATCCGGCTGGGTCGAGCACGACCCGGAGGAGATTTGGCAGACGGTGATCTTCACGATTAAGGAGGCGATCGCCACGGCCGGTATCTCGGCGAGCGATATCGCCGCCATCGGCATCACCAACCAGCGCGAGACCGTGGTCGTATGGGAACGCGACACCGGTAAGCCGATCCACAATGCGATCGTCTGGCAGGATCGCCGCACCGCTTCTTTTTGCGACAAGCTCAAGAAGAAGGGGCTGGAAAAGACCTTCGTCAAGAAGACCGGCCTGCTGCTCGACCCATATTTCTCCGGAACGAAGCTCAATTGGCTACTTAGCAACGTGAAGGGGGCGCAGGCGCGAGCGGCGAAGGGCGAGCTCTGCTTCGGAACCATCGACACATTCCTCATCTGGCGGCTCACCGGCGGCAGGTCTTTCGCCACGGACGCGACCAATGCTTCGCGCACGCTCCTCTACAATATTGCCGAGAATGCCTGGGACGACGAACTCACCGACATCCTTCGCGTGCCTAAGGCGATGCTGCCAGAGGTCAAGGACTGCGCGGCGGATTTCGGCATCACCGATCCATCGCTTTTCGGCGCCGCGATCCCGATCCTCGGCGTCGCGGGCGACCAGCAGGCGGCGACGATCGGTCAGGCCTGTTTCGAGCCGGGCATGATGAAATCCACCTATGGCACCGGCTGTTTCGCGCTGCTCAACACCGGCAAGGATATGGTCCGCTCGAAGAACCGCCTGCTCACCACCATTGCCTATCGCCTCGACGGCAAGACCACCTATGCGCTCGAAGGCTCGATCTTCGTCGCAGGTGCTGCCGTGCAATGGCTGCGCGATGGGCTCAAGGTGATCAAGGCGGCACCCGATACGGGCACGCTTGCCGAAAGCGCCGATCCGTCGCAGGAGGTCTATCTCGTGCCCGCCTTCACCGGTCTCGGCGCGCCGCATTGGGACCCGGATGCGCGAGGCGCGATCTTCGGCATGACGCGCAATACCGGTCCGGCGGAATTCGCCCGTGCGGCGCTCGAGGCCGTCTGCTACCAGACGCGCGATCTCCTGGAAGCGATGTACAAGGATTGGCGCAGCAACGGCAAGGAAACGGTGCTGCGCGTCGACGGCGGCATGGTCGCCTCCGACTGGACGATGCAGCGCCTAGCAGACCTGCTCGACGCTCCCGTCGACCGCCCGGTCATCCTCGAAACGACTGCGCTCGGCGTCGCCTGGCTTGCTGGAAGCCGCGCCGGCGTCTGGCCGAACAGGCAAGAGTTTGCCAAGTCCTGGGCCTGCGACCGGCGCTTCGAGCCGCGAATGGACGAGGCGACGCGCAAGGTTAAGCTCAAAGGTTGGCGCAGTGCAGTGAAGCGGACGTTGATCGCGGCCTAAGTGTTGCGGTTTCCTTTGCGTCCTACCCGCTGATCTGGAGCCAGGCAGACGTCGCGCGTCGACATACGGCACGCGTGTCACCACTACATCACGACAGCAATCACAATGCATAGCCTTTTGGCTATGGTCGGCTTGGACGTCTTCACGAGTGCCGGCGCTCACGGGCGTGAGCATTGCGTTCACTCTGGCGCCCGAATTGTGGCGCGCAATCAGACATACAACGGATCTCTCGCCGCTAACATTGGTTCCTGTAAAGAGGATCAAATAAGGATCGGGCTCTCTTGACTCACGTATAGCTCAGAAGCTATAGGTCTATCAATAGCCAACAGGGTATTGATCCCGATGTCGAATGCTCATGATATGCTCTTCAGGACGCTTGCCGATCCCACTCGGCGGGCTCTCTTTGAGCGACTGTGCCGCGAAGGAGAGAGGACGGTTGGAGCTCTGACGGCTCGGGCCGGGGTCTCGCAACCGGTCGTCTCGAAACATCTCGGGCTCTTAAAGGAGGCCGGATTGGTGCGCGATCGCCACGAAGGTCGCCATACATATTATAGCGCGCAACTCGGCGCTCTTGCCCCTTTGCTCGATTGGACGAGCCAGATGGCCGGGTTCTGGCAGAGCCGTTTCGACGATCTCGAAGACCTACTGAAAAGGATGGACCAATGAACGATACGCCGACCGAAACGCGCTCTGTCGTCGTCGAGCGTGAAATCCCTTATCCGCCGGAGAAGATCTGGCGCGCGCTCACCCAACCACACCTGATCGAGGAGTGGCTGATGAAAAGCGATTTCAAGCCTGTCGTAGGGCACCGTTTCAATCTTCGCGGAGATTGGGGTGGAGTATTGGACTGCGAGGTCCTCGCCATAGAGCCGAACAAAAAGCTGACCTACACTTGGAATTTCGCCCACGAGGATGCGGCCTTCGACCTGAAGAGTGTGGTGACTTTTACGCTCACCCCGACAAGCACCGGGACGCAGCTGCGCATCGAGCAGTCGGGCTTCCGGCCGGATCAGCGGCAGGCCTACGGCGGTGCCAAGGCGGGATGGCAGCAATTCCTTGAAAAGCTGGAGCAGGTCTTGGCGCGGATGGACTGACGTCTGCCGGCGTTGTCCAATGGGCCAATAAAGGTCGCCCGATCCGCTTCGATATATCCGTTAGGAGATCCTCATGAATTGGAACATGTGGGTGCGACAATTCCACCGCTGGTTATCTATCCTTTTCACGATGACCGTGATCGCCAACTTCGTCGCCATGGGACTGGGCGAGCCTCCCGCCTGGGTGGTCTATTCGCCACTGCTCCCGCTCTTCCTTCTGCTGTTCACCGGCCTGTACATGTTCGTCTTGCCGTATGCTATTAGGTGGCGCAGCGGGCGACCCGCCGGTTCAATGGAGGGAAGGCGATGACCGGCAAAGCACCAAAGAAGCCAGGGAAGGTTGCAACGAAGGCCGCTCCCAACCAGGTCACCGCGGAGCCTGTCCTCCTCTCGGGTGGCAATCCTCAGATCGCGAAGGGCTATGGCGACGCTCCGGTGCAGGCTTACATCGCGGCCATGCCTGGCTGGAAGAGCGACCTCGGCCGCCGCCTCGACGAAATCATCGTGCGCACCGTCCCCGGCGTGCGCAAGGCAGTCAAATGGAACTCGCCCTTTTATGGCGTCGAGGACCAAGCCTGGTTCCTCAGCTTTCATTGCTTCACCAAGTACGTCAAAGTGACTTTCTTCCGCGGCACGTCGCTGCGTCCTGTCCCACCCGGGACGTCCAAGCACCCGGAAGTACGTTACCTCGACATCCATGAGGGCCAACTCGACGAAGCTCAGTTCGCCGACTGGGTGAAGCAGGCCAGCCAATTGCCCGGCGAAAAATTGTGAGTGGGAAGCGGCGAGGTGCGTGCGCCGCGTGAGCGCGCGCGCCAGCCGTGAAGTCCCAACCCAGCGCGTCGAATACTGTACTGTGACGCCAAACGGTGACTGACGATACTCGAGTGAAGGGAGAGACAACGACCATGAAGGAAGCGGCGACGTCGAAGAGCGGCTCGATGGAAGAGGGTTCTCCCTCTCGGCTGATAGACGCGAGAATCAACGAGCTCGGCGATTGGCGCGGCGAGACGCTCGCCCACATCCGAGCTCTCATCAAGCAGGCCGACCCTGAGGTGGTCGAGGAGTGGAAGTGGAGAGGAGTTCCGGTGTGGTCGCATGCCGGAATCATCTGCACGGGTGAGACCTACAAGAATGTCGTGAAGATGACCTTCGCCAAGGGCGCCTCGTTGGAAGACCCTTCAGGCCTCTTCAACTCCAGCCTCGAGGGCAACACCAGGCGTGCCATCGATATCCATGAGGGCGACAAGATCGACGAAGAGGCGTTGAAGGCGCTCATCCGCGCCGCCGTGGCACTGAACACGTCGGCGCGAGCCGCCCGCTCTCAGAAGAGACCGAAGAGCTCTTGAGGAGCTTCGTGAACCGTTGGAAACGGTGTGTTTCCCAAAAGCGCATTTGCGGCCCGATCGTGCGCCGATTATCTCTGGCGGAACGATAGCAGGAAGCCAATCATGGAACTCGGACTCTATACATTCGCCGACGTCGATCCGAATGCGGTCGACAGGGGAGCGGAGGGCCGCCGGCGTCTGGCCGATCTCCTCGAGGAGATCGAGCTTGCCGATCAGGTCGGTCTCGATGTTTTCGGCCTTGGCGAGCACCATCGGCCGGACTACGCGGCCTCGGCGCCGGCGGTGATCCTCGCGGCGGCCGCGGCGCGCACGAACCGGATTCGGCTGACAAGCGCGGTGACCGTGCTGAGCTCCGACGATCCGGTTCGCGTTTTCCAGCAGTTCGCGACGCTCGATCTCATCTCCAGCGGCCGTGCCGAGATCATGGCCGGGCGTGGCTCTTTCATCGAATCCTTCCCGCTCTTCGGCCAGTCGCTCGACGACTACGACCAGCTTTTTGCCGAGAAGCTGGAGCTCCTGCTGGCGCTGCGCGACAGCGAGAAGATCACCTGGTCGGGCGAGCTGCGTCCGCCGATCAACGACCGCGGCGTCTATCCGCGGCCGCTGCAGAACCCATTGCCGCTCTGGATTGCCGTCGGCGGCACGCCGCAATCGGTTGCGCGGGCCGGTGCGCTCGGTTTGCCGATGGCGCTCGCGATCATCGGCGGGGAACCGCGCCGATTTGCTCCGTTGTTTGATCTTTACCGCGAGGCGGCACGGCGTGCGGGGCAAGATCCAGCCAAGCTCAAGACGAGCATCAACGTGCACGGATTCATCGCCGACACGACGGAAAAGGCGGCCGACCAGTTCTACGGACCGCAGGCGGAGGTGATGAATCGCATCGGCCGCGAACGCGATTGGGGACCGACGAACCGCGCCCACTATGACCAGGCACGCAGCCCGACTGGAAATCTCTTCATCGGCGATCCGGAAACGGTCGCACAAAAGATCGTGGCGCACCAACGGCTGTTCCGCAATGACCGCTTCCTCCTGCAGATGGCGATTGGCCTGATGCCGCATGACCAAATCATGCGGGGCATCGAGCTTTACGGCACCAAGGTGGCGCCGTTGGTCCGCGAGATGCTGGCGGAAGAGGGCCAGCCGCAGGCATCCGGCATCTGACGGTCGCCGGTCACACTGGTATCTCGCGCGCTGGCACGCTACATGAGGCCGCGAAAGCGAGACACCATGACCCTCAACAACGACGAAGACCTCGAGCGGCTCAAGGAAATCGGTCGCATCTGCGCCAATGCGCTGCAAGCGATGGGCGAAGCCCTCGAGCCCGGCATGACCACGGCGGAGCTCGACAAAATCGGCCGCAAGGTGCTGGAAGACGCCGGCGCGCGCTCGGCACCTGAGCTCTGCTACAAGTTCCCCGGGGCGACCTGCATCAGCGTCAACGAGGAAATCGCGCACGGCATTCCGGGCAGCCGGGTCATTCAGCCCGGCGATCTCGTCAATATCGACGTTTCGGCCGAAAAGGACGGCATCTTCGCCGATACCGGCGCGTCCTTTCCGGTGCCGCCGGTGACGACCGAGATCGACCGGCTCTGCCGCGACGGCAAGCGCGCCATGTGGGTGGGCCTGAAGCAGGTCCGGGCGAGTCAATCGCTAGCCGCGATCGGCAATGCCATCGGCGAGTTCGCCCGCAAGAACCGCTATTCTCTCGTCACCAATCTGGCGAGCCACGGTATCGGCCGCTCGCTGCACGAGGAGCCGGGCGAGATCGCCACCTGGCCTGACCCGTCGGAGCGGCGGCGCATGGCCGAGGGCATGGTTTTCACCGTCGAGCCGTTCCTGTCGATGGGTGCGCATTGGGCCGAGAGCGGCGACGACGAGTGGACGCTCTACAGTGAGCCGCGCGCCCCGACCGTGCAATACGAGCACACGGTCGTCGTGACGCGTGGCGGCCCACTTGTCGTCACGCTCCCGGGCTGACGCGGGCTCCGGGTGAGCTTGCGACCTCGTTGCCGGGGCGGATCGTTCGATTCCGTCGATAGTTCGTTCAATTATAATGATTTGTCGCCCTGTTGTTGCGATGCAATAAGAAGGACATGAGCACGCCCCAGCGACTGCAAGACCGCGAAGGAACCGGATCGAATCGATCCGAAACCGTTGCCGGCACCGATCCTCATCAGGCAGGACAGCATGCGGGGAGCGGATCGGCGGCCGCGCCTGCCGGTCCCTCCAGAAGCGTCAATCTTGCCGCAACCGCGGTGGCCGGTGCAGTTGCCATGGCGGTAGCCATGGGCTTCGGGCGCTTCTCCTATACTCCGATTCTGCCGGCGATGATGGCCGATGCGGGGCTTTCGCCGGGCGGTGCCGGGCTGATCGCCTCGGCGAATTTCATCGGCTATCTCGCAGGCGCGGTGCTCGCCGCCTACGGATGGGCGCATGGCCGCGAACGCTTGATCGGCCTTGCCGCGCTCGCGGCAACGACCCTGTTGCTTGCAGCCATGGGGCTTACCTCGTCCGTGCTGGCCTTTTGCATCATCCGTTTCCTGGCGGGACTCGCGAGCGCGTTCGCGATGATCTTCGTTTCGGGAATCGTGCTGGGGCAGGGGCTCGCCGCCAGATCGGAGCATGTACCGTCGGTGCATTTCGGCGGTGTCGGCTTCGGCATCGCGCTTTCCTCGATTGCCGTCTGGGCGGCGCCGCTTGCGGGTGTCGCGGGCTTCTCGGTGCCGCAGGCCGATTGGTTCACCGGCGCGTTTGTTGCGCTCGCTGGCACAATCCTGGTGGCCGCGCTGCTGCCAGGTACTCATCAAGCTGCCAATGGCGGCCGGCCGGAGGCGCCGCTCGTCTGGACGCGGCCGCTGAAGGTAATGACGCTCACCTATGGCTTCTTCGGTTTCGGCTACGTGATCACCGCCACCTTCCTCGTCGCCATGGCGCGGGATGCGAGCGGCGGCCATAGCGTCGAGTTCCTCGCCTGGCTGCTGACGGGCATCAGCGCCGCGCTTTCGGTGCATCTCTGGCGATATGCCGTGCCGCGCTTCGGCCTGGCCGGTGTCTATGCCGCCGGCCTGCTGGTCGAGGCGGCCGGACTCGTGCTGACGGTCAGTCTGCCCTTGCCCCTCGCGCCGCTCGCCGGCGGGCTGATGCTCGGCGCCACCTTCATGATGATCACCGCCTATGGTCTGCAGATCGGCCGGCAACTGGCGCCCGAAAGCCCGCGCCGAGCGCTCGCCTTCATGACCGCGGCCTTCGGCGTCGGCCAGATCGTCGGGCCGCTGGTGGCCGGGTGGCTTGCGGAGCGGACCGGCAGTTTCGCGCTGCCGACGCTGGTGGCCGCTGTTGTCCTCTTCTGCTGCGGTGGGGTGGTGGCTTTGGAACTGCGCGAGATCAGGATGGCGCTGCGTCGATGAGGCCTAGCGATTTTCAGGTGCCCGACGACGGCGTTTCCGCGCGGAGCTTCATGAAATAACAGTAACATTCAGATTGCATAATTGTTGCCGCACGCAAATTGCCCTAGTTTCGGCGCATCGGGAGGCAAGCGTTGATCTCCCAGAAAACGAGAGTGCCGTCCCTTGTTCCAATCATTCTTTCCGCAACCTAAGCCCTTCTTTGCCTCCGCGATCATTTGGACGATCGCCACGATCGCTTTTTGGTACACAATAGGAGCGAATCTCGGGGTAACTTTCGGTGCCGGCCCATTGGCGGAAGGAACCGAACCGATCGGCGCCGCTTACTTTCTCACACCGGACAAGTTGTATTTTTATTTCTATTTTCTCCTGTGCGGCGGGATATTCGGTACTCTGTGGAGAATATACGATCGAGAGCATCGTTGGCTAAATTGGTCAATATGGGGAAGCATATTTATAATATTCTCTACCTATTTTGGGGTGTTAGTCTCCTTGGCGGTAAATAACTGGCGGCGTCCCTTCTTTGATCTGCTGCAGGCGGCTCTGGAGCGAAAGCCGGGGATCACCGCCGCTGATTTCTACATTCTGCTGATAAAGTTCTCAGAAATTGGAGCGATTGCAGTCTTCGTTTTTATTATTACACGATTCTTTATCAGCCATTATGTGTTCCGCTGGCGGACTGCGATGAATGAATTCTACATGTCGCAATGGAGCAGACTTCGCCACATTGAGGGCGCTGCTCAGCGTGTTCAGGAAGACACAATGCGCTTTGCCGACATCTCTGAGGGTTTGGGGGTGAATCTAATTGACGCGGTAATGACGCTCGTCGCGTTTTTGCCCCTCCTTCTTTCGCTCTCGAAGCACGTTCCCGCGCTGCCCTTTTTGGGTGAGATTCCATATTCGCTGTTCTGGCTTGCTTTGGCATGGTCCATTTTTGGTACTGCCCTGCTTGGGTTTGTGGGCATCAAACTGCCTGGAATCGTGTTCAGAAACCAGCGCGTGGAAGCGGCATATCGCAAAGAGCTAGTATACGGCGAAGACGATGCCTCGCGTGCCGCTCCTCCTACTGTTACCGAGCTTTTCGGTAATGTCCGCAGGAATTATTTCAGAATGTACTTCCATTATCTTTATTTCAATGCTGTCAGGTCGGTATATTCACAAGCTGATAGCGTATTTGTGTACTTCTTTCTTGTCCCTACGTTCGTCGCTGGAGCGATCACTATGGGTATATTGCAGCAAATCTTGACAGCGTTCGGGCAGGTAAGTAATTCGTTCCAGTATCTCGTTAACTCGTGGACGACGATAATAGAATTGTTGTCCATCCATAAGCGCCTGCGGGCCTTCGAAGCGGTCCTCTATGAAGAGCCACTACCGGAGATCGACCAGCAGTTCATCGAGGCCGGCGGCAAGGAAGAACTCGCTCTGTAACCGATCAGAAGGCGGAGCGATCCGCCTTCTTTCTTGCATCCTCGATCAGCGGCAAGGCCTCCGCATAGCTGACGCAGGCGACGTCCGGCTTGCTGCAGGCCTCCGTCAGGAAGCGATCGAGCGCACGCCAATAGGCGCCGCCGTTCATCTCGACGAAATGGAAGCCGAGCTGAAGCGGGATGCGCTCGCCCTCATATTCGTTGCGGAAAGCGTCGCGATAGGCCGCGAGCGTCCTTTCTTCGAAGCGGACGCTGTCCTTTTTATTCTCGACGCCCATCGAATGGCGGATGAAGAGATTGTAGTCCATGCCGATCACCGGCCGGTGCGATGGACCTTCCGCGATCAGCGGCAGGCCGAAGCGCGGCAAGCCGCCCTCTGCGGGCCAGCCGGGGCCTTTGGTGACGAGGCTTGCATCATAGGTGAAGTGGAAGTGCTTCAGCGCGGGCAGGAGGCCGTCACTCAGCGAAAGATAGGGCGCGCGGAAGCCCTTGATGCCCTTTTGCGCGAAGTCCGCCCAGCCTGCCGGTTCGGTCTCCGGCTTACCGGCCTTCTTCCAGGCCTCGAGGAGTGCCGTGCGAAAGGAAGCGAATTCGCTTTCCCAGTCGGCCCTGCTCCAGCCTTTGCCGTCGAAATGGCCGCAGGCATGGCTGCCGATGTCGTGGCCTTCGAGATGCGCTTGCCAGATATGGCCGGCGCGGATCGCGATCTCTTCGCGGCTCTGCGCAAAACCGACATTTGAACGGCCCGGCTTCTGGCCCGGTGCCTTGTAGCTCTGTTTGCCGTCCGCCTTCGTCATCAAGAAGGTACAGGAGAGGAAATAGGTGAAATGCGCGCCCGTGCGCTTCGCCATGGCAAGGCTCTTTTCCCATAACGCATTGTCATGCGCGCCGTCGAAAGAGACGATGACAAGCTGCTTGCTCCTCGCGGCGTCCGGTGCGCGTGGCGGGTCGGCCATGGCAAGGGCGGGAAAAAGACAGAAAGAGAGCGCGATGATCTTGTGGAACATTCGGGAGGCTTCTTGGGGAGAATCGGCAACTGCGACGATTTACTTCGTGCCGTCCCTTCTTCAACAATGCGGCAATCCTTTGATCTCGCTGGAAATTCGCGGGGGATAGCGCTATTCGACGGTGAACAAACTATTAAAGCGGGACGAGCGAGCAGCTCTTGCGCTCGCTTTAGACGGGCAACGTTTCGAGATCGGGTGTGATATGGCGCTTCTGCTTTTGGGTATCGTAATCTTCCTCGGCATGCACCTCGTCCGGGTGGTTGCACCCGGTTTTCGCGCTGGCATCATCGAGAGTCGCGGTAAGGGCACATGGATGGGGCTCTATACGCTCGTCAGCTTCGTCGGCCTCTGTCTGATCATCTACGGATTCGGGCAGGCGCGCGGCGAAACGGGCATACTCTACGATCCGCCCGTGTTCCTGCGCCACATCGCCCTTCTGCTGATGCTCTTTGCCTTTGTCTTGCTCGCCGCAGGCTCCCTGCCGGCGGGGCGCATCGCCGTCGCGGTCAAGCATCCGCAGATACTCTCGATCAAAATCTGGGCACTGGCGCACCTGCTTGCGAATGGCGAGACGTCTTCGGTGCTGCTCTTCGGTTCCTTTCTCGCCTGGGCGGTGATCCTGCGCATCTCATTGAAACGACGCGAGCGCGCGGGCGAAACCGTGCTGCGGGTGTTCAAGTCGGCGCGCAATGACGTGCTGGCGATCGTCATCGGCCTCGCTGCCTATGTGCTCTTCGTCTGGAAACTGCACGATTGGCTGATCGGCGTCCCTCCCATCGTTATGGGGTAAATGACGTCGGCCCCCTTACAAGCGGCGCAAAATCGGGTAGAAGGCGCCAACTCTTTGCATGAAGGCCGGGCAGCCGGGACAGGACATGGTAAACCAGGACGACAGCTTTATCCGCGAGGTCAATGAAGAACTCCGCTCCGACCAGATGAAAGCCATCTGGACGCGCTTCGGCGGTCTCATCATCGGGCTTGCCGTCCTGATCGTGCTCGGAACTGTCGGCAAGGTCGGCTACGATTATTGGCAGGAGACATCCTCCTCGCAGTCGGGCGATGCGTTCCTCGCGGCGCTCGACCTCGCAAAGGCAAACAAGACAGACGAGGCACTCACGGCGCTGACGCAACTGGAGAAGGAAGGCTACGGCTCCTATCCGGTTCTCGCGCGGCTGCGTACGGCGACACTTCAAGCGCAAAAGGGCGAAACCGAGGCGGCGATCACGGCGTTTTCGGAGATCGGCAAGGATACACGCATTCCGCCGGCGCTGCGCGACGCGGCGCGGCTCCGCGCAGCCTACCTGCTGATCGATGCGGGGACGTACGACCAGGTCTCTGCCGAGGTCGAGCAATTGGCCGTTCCGCAGAACGCCATGCGCCATTCGGCTCGCGAGGCACTCGGCCTTGCGGCCTACAAGGCGGGCGATTACGTGAAGGCGAAAGGCTGGTTCCAGCAGATCACCGAAGACGCCGAGAGCCCGCGCGGCATCATGAGCCGGGCGCAGATGCTGCTTGACGTGATTGCCGCGAGCGGCAAAGCCTAAGTCACGACGATTTCGGGTCGCATGAACCTGAAATCATCATGATCGACTCTAAAGAGCCGGAGCGGGATGCGGGCGGAAGACCGCTTCACACTTTTCTTCTTCCCGCTCCAGCGCAAGAACGGATTTCGAGATGAGCTTCACCGTCGCCATCGTGGGTCGCCCAAATGTCGGCAAATCCACCTTGTTTAACCGTCTGGTTGGCAAGAAGCTGGCGCTCGTCGACGACACACCGGGGGTCACCCGTGATCGGCGTCCGGGCGACGCCAAGCTCGTCGATCTCAAGTTCCGCATTATCGACACAGCCGGTCTCGAACAGTCGGCGCCCGATAGTCTGCAGGGCCGGATGTGGGCGCAGACCGAGGCGGCGATCGACGAGGCCGATCTTTCGCTTTTCGTAATCGACGCCAAGGCTGGTCTGACGCCGGCCGACGAGACGCTGGCCGAGATGCTGCGTCGGCGGGGCAAGCCGGTGGTGGTGGTCGCCAACAAGGCCGAGGCGCGCGGCTCCGAGGGCGGCTTCTACGATGCCTTCACGCTCGGCCTCGGCGAGCCGTGCCCGATCTCGGCGGAGCATGGCCAGGGCATGCCCGATCTGCGCGATGCGATCATTGCCGCGCTCGGGGAGGAGAGGGCGTTTCCGCCGGCCGAGGATGTGGCCGAAACGGATGTCGACATTCGTCCGGAGAGCGGCGGTGTCGGGGCGGAGGACGAAGAGGCCGAACCGGTCTACGACGAAACGAAACCCCTGCGCGTCGCGATCGTCGGCCGGCCGAACGCCGGCAAGTCGACGCTGATCAACCGCTTCCTCGGCGAGGACCGGCTTCTGACCGGTCCGGAGGCCGGTATCACCCGCGATTCCATCTCCGTCGAATGGCAGTGGCACGGGCGCACGATCAAGATGTTCGACACGGCCGGCATGCGCCGCAAGGCGAAGGTGCAGGAGAAGCTGGAGAAGCTTTCCGTCGCCGATGCGCTACGCGCCATCCGCTTCGCCGAGACCGTCGTCATCGTCTTCGACGCCACCATTCCCTTCGAGAAGCAGGACCTGCAGATCGTCGATCTGGTGCTGCGCGAAGGACGCGCAGCCGTGCTCGCCTTCAACAAATGGGATCTCGTCGAGAATTGGCAGGCGGTGCTTGCGGATCTGCGCGAAAAGACCGAACGGCTGCTGCCGCAGGCGCGCGGCATCAAGGCGGTGCCGATATCCGGGCACACCGGCTACGGCCTCGACCGGCTGATGCAAGCGATCATCGACACCGACAGGGTCTGGAACCGCCGCATCTCGACGGCGCGCCTCAATCGCTGGCTGGAATCGCAGCAGGTGCAGCACCCGCCGCCGGCTGTCTCCGGTCGCCGCCTGAAGCTCAAATACATGACGCAGGTGAAGGCCCGCCCGCCCGGCTTCATGATCTCCTGCACGCGGCCCGAAGCGGTGCCGGAATCTTATATCCGTTACCTCACCAACGGCCTGCGCACCGATTTCGACCTGCCGGGCGTGCCGATCCGCATCCATCTCCGTGCGTCGGACAATCCGTACGAGTCGAAGGCGCGCAAGAAGCGTTGAGGGAAAGTTCGCCGCTCATCCAGCCTGCCGGCCACCTTCGCCCGTGCGGAGGGCTACTGCATGTTTCCTTAAATCGTACCCGATTTAAGGACAAAAACATGCAGCCATTCAAAGTGCTACAGCGTCCTTTGTGCGTCTGAAAAGACGCACGGCGCTGTAGGGTGAGGGGAGAACCGACTGTAGCCCTCAATCGATCTGGTCCACCATCAGCTTCTCCCGCGCCACCAGCGCCCCATGATGACCGATGACGGCGGCGGCCACGCGTGCGGCGAAGGCGGCTGCCTCGGCCGGGCTGTCGCCGGCCACCAAGCGGGCGAGGAACGAACCGTTGAAACTGTCGCCGGCGCTGGTGGTGTCGACGATGCGGGAAACGGACGCGGCCGGGATATGCCGGCGCTCCTCTCTGCCAAATTGCAGCGTGACGCCATTGGCGCCATCCTTGACCGCGACGTTCTCGGCGCCGAGCGCCCGGTAGCGCTCGATCGTCGCGTCGATCGAGGCGTCGCCGAAATGCGTCGCCTCGTCGTCATAGCTCGGCAGGATCATTGTCGCTGCCCGGGCACCGGCCTCAATCGTGGCGCGCATCCTCGTCGCATCGTCCCAAAGGCGCGGCCGGATGTTCGGATCGAAGACGATCCGCTTGCCGCCAGCCTTTGCCCGCCGCAGTTCCGACAGCAGCGTCTCGACGGCGTTCGGCGAAAGGATCGCCAGGGTGATGCCGGAGAAGAAGACGACGTCCGATGTCGCGATCGCCGCTCTCAATCGTTCCGGATCGTCGGCGAGCAGCTTGGCGGCGGAGGTCGAGCGCCAATAGGAGAAGCTGCGTTCGCCATCCTTGAGGTGGATCATGTAGAGGCCCGGCATGCGGCCTTCGATCCTCGGGATATGCGCCGTGCCGACGCCGGTGCTCTCGATGAAGGCGAGCATTTCGCTCGACACCAGATCGGTGCCGACCGCGGTCAGATATTCGACCGCCCAATCGCTCGGCAGGAAAAGGCGCGCGTAATAGGCGGTGTTGAATGTGTCGCCCGCATAGCCCTTGCGCAGCAATCCGCCCTCCGCCTGCATCAGTTCGACCATGCATTCGCCGATCGAAAGCATGCTGCCTGCCATTTTGCTCCTCCTTTTCCGTCGCGCAATGCACAATGCGTTAGCGGTGTGCCGTCGTTCCGGCAAGCGAATGTTGCAAGTGGCGTTTACGCAGGCGATGCTGGAAGATACATCTGTTTCTGGAATAGCCGAACAGAGGGATAGCGATGGCGATTGCATCGAGGGCAGGCGACGATTGGTGGCGCGGCGCGGTGATCTATCAGGTCTATCCGCGGTCGTTCCAGGACACGGATGGGGACGGCATCGGCGACCTGCGCGGAATAACCCGGCGCCTTTCCCATATCGCTTCGCTCGGCGTCGATGCCATCTGGCTGTCGCCTTTCTTCACGTCGCCGCAGGCGGACATGGGCTACGACGTCTCGGATTATTGCGACGTCGATCCGATGTTCGGCACGCTCGCGGATTTCGACGACATGCTTGCGGAGGCGCACCGGCTTGGGCTGAAGGTGATCATCGACCAGGTGATCTCGCACACGTCCGACCGTCACCCGTGGTTCGTGGAGAGCCGCTCGAGCGGGACCGATGCCAAGGCGGATTGGTACGTCTGGGCCGACCCCAAACCGGACGGTACGGCGCCGAACAACTGGCTCTCGATCTTCGGCGGCCCGGCCTGGGAATGGGACGGCGTGCGCAGGCAATACTACCTGCACAATTTCCTGTCGTCGCAGCCTGACCTCAATTTCCACAATCCCGAGGTTCAGGAAGCGGTCCTCTCGACGGTCCGCTTCTGGCTCGACCGCGGCGTCGACGGGTTCCGGCTCGATACGGCGAATTTCTATTTCCATGACCGGCTTCTCAGGGACAATCCGCCGCTCGTACCGGATCCCGAAGCTACAAGCCGAGATGCGCCCGACGTCAATCCCTACGGGATGCAAGACCACATTTACGACAAGACCCAGCCGGAAAACATCGTCTTCCTGCGCCGGTTGCGGGCGCTGCTCGATGAATATGGCGGCCGCGCGACAGTGGGCGAGGTCGGCGACGGCGCCCGCTCGCTGCAGACCGTCGCCGCCTATACGAGCGGCGGTGACAAGCTCAATATGTGCTATACCTTCGACCTTCTCGGGCCGGAATTCACGGCGCGGCACATTCGCCGTTGCGTCGAAAATTCCGTAGTAACCGTCAAGGACGGTTGGATCTGCTGGGCCTTTTCCAATCACGACGTGATGCGCCACGTCAGCCGTTTTGCGCTTCGCGAAGCCGATCGGAGCCGGGTGGCGAAGCTTGCTATCTCGCTGCTGGCCACGCTCCGCGGCTCGATATGCCTTTATCAGGGCGAGGAACTGGGGCTGCCGGAAGCGGAACTTGCCTTCGAGGAACTACGGGATCCCTATGGCATCCGCTTCTGGCCCGCCTTCGCCGGTCGCGACGGATGCCGCACACCGATGGTGTGGGAGAAGGAACTGACGAATGCCGGCTTCTCCACCGGCATCCCGTGGCTGCCGGTGCGCGATGAACAGCGAATGCTGGCGGTCAATGCGCAGGAAGGCGTTTCGGAGTCGGTGCTGGAGCACTATCGTCGCACGCTCGCCTTTCGTCGCCTGCACGCGCCGCTGATCGATGGGGATATGGCCTTCCTTGTGTTCAACCAGGATGTCCTGGCTTTCACCAGAGAAGGCGGCGGCGAGCGGCTGCTGTTCGTCTTCAACCTGACGCGGGAACCGCAGACGGTTCAACTTTCGGTCAACATGCGGGTCACCCAGCCGCTGCCGATGCCCGGCTTTGCCCCCCTCTTTGCGAACAACACGATCACGCTCGGCGAGCTCGACGTCTTCTGCGGAAGGCTGCGGTGAGGGAGAGGCTAGCTTTCTCCGGGTACGAGCGCCGGACAGCAGCGACGGCCCGGAGGGGTTGATCGAGAGGGCAGCCTCAGCCGATCAAGGCGAATTTATCCACATCTACGAGCCCACGATCGGAAATCTTCAGGTGCGGAATGACCGGCAGCGGCAGGAAGGCGAGCTGCAGGAAGGGCTCCTCAAGCGTTGCGCCGAGCGCGAAGGCTGCCTGACGCAGGTGATGCAGGGTGTCGCGCACTCGTTCATGGGGTTCGAGGCTCATCAGCCCGGCGACCGGAAGCGCGATCTCCCCCGTGACCCTGCCGTCTTCGACGACGACGAAGCCACCCTTGATCTCGCTGAGCCGATTGGCGGCGAGCGCCATATCTTCGTCGCTGACGCCGACGACGCAGATGTTGTGGCTGTCGTGCCCGACGGTGGAGGCGATCGCGCCCTTCTTCAGGCCGAAACCCTGGACGAAGCCGTTCGCGTGATTGCCATTGATGCCGTGGCGTTCGATAACCGCGACCTTGATGATATCGCGGCCGAGATCGACGCCGGTCTGGTTGCCCTCTGCGGGCAGGCGGTAACGGCGGTGCTCGGTGATGATCTTGCCGCGCAGCACGCCGATTACGGAGGTCTCGCCTTCGGTGTAGGGAATGGCGAAGTCGGCGGCCTTCACCTCGCGCGCCCTGACGCTGTCGAGCCCCACCGGCTCGACCGGCTTTCGCCCGGCGAAGAGTGCATCACTCACCCGTCTGCCGGCGGAAAAGACCATCTGAGCCTTGCAGTTTTCCAGGCTGTCGACGACGACGAGGTCGGCGCGCCAGCCGGGCGCCACAAGGCCGCGGTCGCGGAGGCCGAAGGCGCGCGCGGCCGAGATGGAGGCGGCGCGATAGATGGCGAGCGGCTCCACGCCGGCCGCGATCGCCGTGCGGATCATGTGGTCGAGATGGCCCTGTTCGGCGATGTCGAGCGGATTCCGGTCGTCGGTGCAGAGCGCGAGATAAGGCGACAGCCGCTCGGTGATGATCGGCATCAGCGCATGCAAGTCCTTCGAGACGGAGCCTTCGCGCACGAGGATGTGCATGCCCTTGCGGATCTTTTCGAGCGCCTCCTCCGCACTCGTGCATTCGTGGTCGGTTCGGATGCCGGTCGCGAGGTAGCCGTTCAGCTCCTTGCCGCGCAGGAGCGGCGCATGGCCGTCGATGTGGCCGTTCTGGAAGGCATCGAGCTTCGCCAGACACACCGGATCCTTGTGGACGACGCCGGGGAAATTCATAAACTCGGCGAGGCCGATCACTTTCGGGTGGTGGCGGAAGGGCACGAGCCGCTCGACCGGCAGGTCGGCGCCGGATGTTTCGAGATGCGTCGCCGGCACGCAGGAGGAAAGCTGGACTCGGATGTCCATGATCGTTTCCATCGCCGAATCCAGGAAGAACTGGATGCCCTCGGTGCCGAGAACATTGGCGATCTCATGAGGATCGCAGATGGCGGTGGTGATCCCGAGCGGCAGGACGCAGCGGTCGAACTCGTGGGGAGTGACGAGCGAGGATTCGATGTGCAAGTGCGTATCGATGAAGCCGGGAACGACGGTCAGGCCGGAGATGTCGATCTCCTCGCGCCCCTGATAACCGCCGCAGGTGCCGACGATCCGGTCGCCGGAGATGGCGATGTCGGAAGCGACGAGTTCGCCCGTGACGAGATCGAAGAACCGCCCGCCCTTGAGCACGATGTCCGCCGGCTCGCGGCCAACGCCCTGATCGATGAATCGTTCCAGCGCTTCAGACATCCCCTGCACCCCGCTCTTCGACGTTTGTTCATGACAATAACCCTCTCCCCGCATGCGGGGAAAGGGCCGGGAGATTTGAGCGGCCAATCTCAGATGTTGTTCTTCAGAACGTCGCGCAGTTTATCGAAGAGCTCGTCGATCTGGCGCTTTTCGATGATCAGCGGCGGCGACAGCGCGATGATGTCGCCGGTCGTCCGGATCAACAGGCCCTTCTCGTAGGCTTTCAGGAAGGCGGAGAAGGCGCGCTTCGTCGGCTCGCCGGCGATCGGCTGGAGCTCGATCGCGCCGATCAGGCCGATATTGCGGATGTCGATCACATGCGGGCAGTCCTTGAGCGAATGCAGCGCTTCTTCCCAATAGGAGGCGAGATCGGCGGCGCGCGTCAAAAGCCCTTCTTCCTTGTAGGTGTCGAGCGTTCCGAGCGCGGCTGCGGATGCGATCGGGTTGCCGGAATAGGTGTAGCCGTGGAAGAACTCGATCAGGTGCTCCGGTCCGGTCATGAAGGCATCGTGGATTTCGGAAGTGACGAAGACCGCGCCCATCGGGATCACCCCGTTGGTGAGCCCCTTGGCGGTGGTGATGATGTCCGGTTTCACGTCGAAATATTGGGCGGCAAAGGGCGTGCCGAGGCGCCCATAACCGGTGATAACCTCGTCGAAGATCAACAGGATGCCGTGCTTGGTGCAGATGTCACGCAGCCTCTGAAGATAGCCCTTCGGCGGGATGAGCACGCCGGTCGAGCCCGCCACCGGTTCGACGATGACGGCCGCGACGGTCGAGGCGTCGTGCAGCGTGACAATCCGTTCCAATTCGTCGGCGAGATCGGCGCCGTGCTCCGGCTCGCCGCGGGTAAACGCGTTCTTGCCCGGCAGGTGCGTGTGCGACAGATGGTCGACGCCGGTCAGAAGCGTGCCGAACATCTTGCGGTTGGCAACGATGCCGCCGACCGAGATGCCGCCGAAGTTGACGCCGTGATAGCCGCGCTCGCGGCCGATGAGGCGAAAGCGCGAGCCGTTGCCCTTGGCACGGTGATAGGCAAGCGCCACCTTGAGGGCCGTATCGACCGATTCCGAGCCGGAATTGGTGTAGAGAACGTGGTTCAGGCCTTCGGGCGCGATGTCGACGAGCCGATTGGCGAGCTCGAATGCCTTCGGGTGACCGAGCTGGAACGCTGGCGCATAGTCGAGTTCTCCCGCCTGCTCGCGGATTGCCTCGGTAATCTTCGGCCGACAATGGCCGGCATTGACGCACCAGAGGCCGGCCGTTCCATCGAGCACCGTCCTGCCGTCATGCGTCGTGTAGTACATGTCCTTGGCGCCGACGAAGAGGCGCGGTTCCTTCTTGAATTGCCGGTTGGCGGTGAACGGCATCCAGAAGGCGCGCAGATCGTTCGGCGTGGTGTTCAGGCGGTTCGACATGTCGGTTCTCCTCGGTGGATTCTGCCCATGCTGCGATGGCTTAAGCCGGATTCTTTTACCTGTTGGTCAAACTATCAGCGCGCCGATAAGCGTCAAGCCTGCGGTCGATCGCGTCCCACACCATGAACTGTCGCAATTCGGGTAGCACCATGCTCGGCTGCACACATGCTCGAAGCTGCCGTGTTGCAGGGCATGCATGATGACCGCGGTGCTTGCGAAGCTGGTTCGTGGGAGCTCGCCTATTTGTTATGTCGGCAGGCGAAACGACCCGCTTTTCACGGCCTCGATCACCGCCCTCAGGGTGTCGTCCCGACTGTGTCCGTTGGTTGACAGAACATGCCGCTCAAGCGGCCCCAGCCATGAGAGCTGTCGGTACAGCTCCGTGATAGGCCCGGGGTCGGTCAAGGTGTCCCCGCCACGCTCCTGGCAACGCCGGATCGCGACATCGAGCGGTGGACGTAGAACGACGTAGTGCAGCGGCGCTGAGATCTTCTTGAATGGTTCCAAGAACCAAGGTCCGACAATGCCGTCTACCACGACAAAATAACCACCATCGGCGTACGCCGCGGCCACCTTCGTCAAAACATCGACCACAAGGATGTTTTGCTCACGCGCTTCAGGCAGATAGGGCGGGCTCGCTCCGTTCTTGATGAAGTGCCAGAAGTCGTCGCAATGCAGATGGACCTTCGACGATCCAGGCTCTCCGGCAAGCTTCTGCGCTGTCGTGGTTTTTCCAGAACCGGCCGGCCCGGTGAGTATGAGAATTTCGCCCGCATGATCCATAGCGATCAATAGCATGCAGCCGCGCAATAAAAAACATAAGCCCCGCGCGACTGGGTCGCCGGGGCTTGTGAGGCTGGTCTGTCCGGCCTGGCGTCTTGGGAGGTTACGCCGACTTGCGGACGAGGGGTTTTTCTTCCACGGCGCTTGTGACTTCGCCATAGATCTCAGAGAGCGCGCCCAAAATCTTCATGACCGCGTCAGAAGAGCTCGAATAGTAGATCGTCTGTGCGTCACGACGGGTGCTGACCAGATTCTGCGCACGCAGCTTCGAAAGGTGCTGGGAAAGAGCCGACTGGCTCAGCCCGACTTTATTGGCCAATGCTCCGACCGCCATCTCCTCCTTGACCAGGGAGTCGAGGATGAGCAAGCGTTTCGGATTTGCCATGGCCGAAAGGAAACCGGCTGCTATCTCGGCTTCCTCGTGTCTTTCAGGCGAGAGAGGCTGCATCGCGTGCTCCATGCGAAAATTCATCACACGTAGTTATGTTTGACGAAGCACGATAATTAGCCGTGATGCATAAAAGGGCAACCACCCACTGCAAGAAATGGGGGTAGCTAAGCGCCGATTAACGGTAAAGTTTTTTTAGAAGTGGCCGTAATTCCGTCACATCCCGGACCGGCGTTTCGAATTCGAGCCGCTGGAGCCGCTCGCCGTCGGAAAGATCGAGTCCGGCCGCGTCGATGGCGACTATCTTCCAGTCCCCCTCAGGCGCCCGGCAGTGAGTCGTCGCATAATACTTCACCGCGTCGGCATGATCGGTGTTCATGTGCTCAATCGCACTCGCTTCCATCTCGGCGAGCGCGGCCATGGCAGGCGAGGCGATGACGAGATCCTCGGCCGTCAAAACATAGGCGCGCCCGAAGCCGCCGTTGAGGCTCGCACGCAGCGGATTGAGGCGGAAAAAGCCGAAATCGGGGAAGTCGATGTACAGCGAGGACTTCGGATGCCGCCTCAGGAAACGTTCGCGAATGCGGGCATGGAGGGCGGAATCGCGCGAAACGGCTTCGGCTTCGCATTGAAGGGTAAGGCGCGGATGGGCGAGGGGGTCGCCCTTGCCGGGCTCACCGGTCAGGAGCGAGGCGCGCCTGTCGGCAGTGAGCGCCTGCGTGTGTGTCGAAAGCCGTGAGACGAGAATCACCGGCGCGCCGTCGATGTCGAGTCCGATCAGCACGCGGCTGACGAAGGGAGAGCCGCCGCTGTCGGGCTCGATCGCGGCAAGCGCGCCGCTTCTTGCCGAACGAAGCAGCGTCCTCGCGAGCTTGCGCGCCTCGTTGTCGGTCTCGCGCAATACGTTGGGTTTCTCGCTCATTGTGTCGCCTCCTGCGGCGCCGCCGCCGGATCAAAATAAAAGCCCGGAGCGGTAGCTCCAGGCTTTATTGGCCGCTTGGCGTGCGGCGTCAACCTTTGCTGCGATGGCGCGTCAGCCCTTCGACGATGTTCTGCGCGTCGATCGTGCCGACCACCGAGCCGTTGTCGACGACGCCGATGCTGCCGGGCTGGCGGGACATGGCGTCGAGGATCTCCACGAGCGGCGTCGTCGGTTTGGCGGTCGCCGTGACACCGGCGCCAGCGGCCCGCTCCACGCCGATCCGCATCACGTCCTTCGCCGTCAGCATGGTGATCGGGTTCATGTGCTGGACGAAATCGGCGACATACTGGTTCGCTGGGCTCTTCACGATTTCCTGCGGCGTTCCGCATTGGATGATCCGCCCGCCTTCCATGATCGCGATGCGATTGCCGATGCGGAAGGCCTCGTCGAGGTCGTGGCTGACGAAGATGATCGTCTTCTTCAGCCGCCGCTGGAATTCGAGCAGTTCGTCCTGCAGACGCGTGCGGATCAGCGGATCGAGAGCCGAGAATGGTTCGTCCATCAGCAGGATCGGCGCGCCGGTGGCAAACGCCCGGGCAAGGCCTACGCGCTGCTGCATGCCGCCCGAGAGTTCGTTTACCTTGCGGTCCGCCCATTTCGTCAGGTTGACGAGTTCGAGTTGCTCGCCGACACGCTTCTTCTTTTCCGCTTCCGGAACACCGGCCAGCTCAAGTCCGAAGCCGACATTGTCCGCCACCGTGCGCCACGGCAGGAGCGCGAACTGCTGAAACACCATCGAGACGGTGTGCATGCGGAAATCGCGCAGGGATTTCGCGTTGCAGCGATAAGGGTTTAGCGATCCGTTCGAGGTCTTCACCTCGACTTCGCCGCGTACCACCGGCGCAAGGCCATTGACCGCCCTCAGCAGCGTCGACTTGCCCGAGCCGGAAAGCCCCATCAGCACCAGGATCTCGCCCTCGTTGATGGCGAGCGAGGCGCCGGCGACGCCGAGCACCAGGCCCGTTGCTGCGCCGATCTCGTCGCGCGTCTTGCCTTGGTCGACCATCTGCAGGGCGGTTTGCGGATTCTTACCGAAGATGATGTCGACATTCTTGAAAACGACGGCGTCGGTCATGCGCCTTCTCCTTCATCGGACGAGCGGAACAGGCGGTCGAGAACGATGGCGAGGATGACGATGCAGAGGCCGGATTCGAAACCCCTGGCAATATTGACCGTGTTCAACGCCCTGAGGACCGGAACGCCGAGGCCGTCGGCACCGACGAGAGCGGCGATCACCACCATCGAGAGCGACAGCATGATCGTCTGGGTGAGGCCCGCCATGATCTGCGGCATCGCGAAGGGCAATTCCACCTTGCGCAGCACCTGCCACGGTGTTGCCCCAAAGGACTCGGCCGCCTCCACCAGCGACGGCGGCGTCGAAATGATGCCGAGACGCGTCAGGCGAATGGGGGCGGGAATGGCGAAAATGACGGTCGCAATCAGTCCAGGCACCATGCCGAGACCGAAAAGGATCAGGGCCGGAATGAGATAGACGAAGGTCGGGATGGTCTGCATCAGATCCAGGATCGGGCGCATGATCGAGTAGATCCAGGCGCGACGCGCAGCGACGATGCCGAGCGGGACGCCGACCGCCATGCTGACGAAGGTCGCTGCGAGCACAAGCGCCAGCGTCTCGGTGGTCTCCTTCCAGTAGCCCTGGTTGACGATCAAGAGCAGCCCAAGACAGGTGAATACCGCAATTCCGATGGAGCGGCGGAACCACCACGCCGATGCGGTCACCACAGCGACGACGATGAGCGGATGTGGCGTTTGCAGGATGTAGAGCAGAACGGAAATGATCGCCGAAAGCAGATTTGCGAGCTGGTCGAAAAACAGCTCGAAATTCGTCGTCAGCCAGTCGACGAACGCCTTGGCCCAGCCGCCGATCGGGATTCGGTTTTCAGTCAGAAATTCCACGGAATTGAATCCCTCTTGTCAGGGGTCAAACACTGGATCGCACGCAGCGGTGGAAAAAAGGCGGGGTGCTTCCCCGCCTTGCTGCATGTTCCTTGAACCGGAGTCGACGCAAAGGCGAAACATGCAGCAATTCAAAGTGCTACAGCGACATTTGCGCGTCCGTGCCAGACGCATGGCGGTGCAGCCGATCAGAGACCGAGAGCGGTCTTGACCGCAGCCATTCCGTCTCCGCCATCCTTGGTCGTGACCCCGGCGAGCCAAGGCTCGAGCGCAGTCGGATTGGCCTTGAGCCATGCGGCCGCCGCCTTCTCCGGATCTTCGCCGTCGTTCAGGATCTTGCCCATGATCTCGTTCTCCATCTGCAGCGAGAACTTCAGATTCTGGAGCAGCTTGCCGACGTTGGGGCATTCGGTCGTGTAACCGGCGCGCACGTTGGTGTGCACCGTGGCGCCGCCGTAGTTCGGGCCGAAGATGTCATCGCCGCCGGAGAGATAGGTCAGCTTGAAGTTCGCGTTCATCGGATGCGGCTCCCAGCCGAGAAAGACGATGGGTTCGCCGTCCTTCTCGGCACGGGCGACCTGCGCCAGCATGCCCTGTTCGGAGGATTCGACGACTTCGAAGCCTTCGAGGCCGAAGGTGCCTTTTTCGACCATGTCAATGATCAGCCGGTTGCCGTCATTGCCGGGCTCGATCCCGTAGATCTTGCCCTCGAGCTCGTCCTTGTGGGCGGCGATATCCTTGAAGTCCTTGATGCCGAGCTCTGCGCCCTTGGCATTGGTCGCGAGAGTGTACTTCGCGCCCTCGAGGTTCTCGCGCACGGTCTCGACGGACTTGTCCTCGCGATAGGGCGCAATGTCGGCTTCCATCGTCGGCATCCAGTTGCCGAGGAAGACGTCGATGTCCTTGTTTTTCAACGACGTGTAGGTGACGGGAACGGACAGCACCTTGACGTCCGTCTGATAGCCCAATGCCTTGAGGATCGTCGTTGCCGTCGCTGTCGTCGCGGTGATGTCCGTCCAGCCGACGTCGGAGAAGCGAACGGTGCCGCAGCTTTCCGGTTCGGCTGCGAGCGCACCACCCGCGGCCAGGGCCATACAGACGGCGCCCGCCAGCATGAATTTGATTGAGAAGGTCCTTATCATCGTTGCGTTCCCCTGCCTGTGTTCTTTTTTTAGCCAAACACCAATGCGCCCCGAATTCAAGGCCTTGGCATCGAGGGGAAGTGTATTGCCTCAATCGGCCAAGGGGGTGCACAAAGCGACGCCGAATGTCGCAAAGCCCATGAAATGCTGTCCTCAAAGCGCCGCGCGGCTGCCGGCGGCGCGGGCCGGAATGCCTGTTCCGCCTTCGAAATTCTGTGGGTCGCGCGGACATACTCTGGCCAACGGACGCAACCCCGGTCATTTAGCGCGAATACGACGCCGGAGACGGGGATCATGGCCAAACTCTATTTCAGCTATGCGACGATGAATGCGGGCAAGAGCACGATGCTCCTGCAGGCTGCCTACAACTATCAGGAGCGCGGCATGCGCGTCGTGATGCTGATCGCCGCCTTCGATGACCGCGCCGGCATGGGCCGCATCGCATCGCGCATCGGACTGCAGTCGGATGCGATTCCCTTCCGCGACGGCGACGATCTCTACGGCCTGATCGAGCGGCTGAACGCCGATGGATCCGGGGACATTGCCTGCGTCTTCGTCGACGAGGCGCAGTTTCTCGGCGAAGCGCAGGTGTGGCAACTCGCGCGCGTTGCCGATCGCCTCGGCATACCGGTGATGGCCTATGGCCTGAGGACGGATTTCCAGGGCAAGCTCTTCCCCGGCTCCATGGCCCTGCTTGCGATTGCGGATGAGTTACGCGAAGTCAGGACGATTTGCCATTGCGGACGAAAGGCGACCATGGTCGTGCGCCTCGGCGGAGACGGCAAGGTCGTGCGCGAAGGGGCGCAGGTGGATGTCGGCGGCAACGAGAAATACGTGTCCTATTGCCGGCGCCATTGGGAAGACCGGATGCGCGAGGGCTGAGTCCGCGGCGATCGGGCGTCCGCCACGGCACGAATGGGTGGGCTTGCCTTGTCCTAGCGATCTTTCTGCGGGCCCGTAAGCGCCTATCACGTGAGCGGAACAGCCCGCGCGAAAAAGCCTGTAGTCCCCTTGCCGTTAGCTCCCAAACATCCTTTATATAACTGCAATCGAGGGCTGAATAATTCGGTCTGCATATGCGTGGCCGGATAGAGGGAGAATGGTATGGCGACGCTTCAGAATTTTGACGCGGAAATCGAAAAGACCAGGAGCGTCGTCAAGGAGATGCGCGACAAGCTCGAGCAGTCCGGTGTCGTGCTCGACCAGTTTGCCAAGGCAGACACCAAGCTCGGTGACGTCAATTTCGACATCGAGAATGCGCGGATCCAGGACGTGATTCAGCAGCAGAAGGTGATGGAAGCCAACATCGCCGATCTGATCATCGGGCTGGAAGATGCGACCAATGTCTTCGGCGCCGAATTTGAGAGCATGAAGAGCTATACCGGCTACGAGAAATTCGTCGGCTTCTTCTCCAAGCAGAAGATGCAGCGCATGCGCACCGACCGGGTGCGCAACATGTCGCTCGCCGGCAACCTGCAGGAACTGCTTTCGAAATCTGACACCATCGTCGGCATCCTCAAGGACCAGAGGTCGATCCTCGACCAGCGCTACAAGACCTCCGAGCAGAGCCTCATCCAGGTGATCGAGCGCCGCAAGGGCACGATGGCGGCACTCGAAGAAACGCAGAAGCGCATCGAGGAGATCAATCCGCTGCTGCTCGACATCGAGAACCGGATCGCCGCCTCGACCGACCAGAAGACGCGCACGGAGCTGGAGGGCGAACGCTCGCAGCTTGCCACCGAATACAACGAGAAGCAGGCGAAGGAGCAGGAACTGCTCGCCGAGAGCCAGACGCTCGAACGCTACACTGCGATGTTCCAGACCTTCGTCGATTCGCTCAACAACCAGATCGCCGCGCAGAACACGCTGATCAACAAGCTGACAATCGATACCGAACAGCGCATCGTGCTTTACAAGGCGCTCGAAGACTCGCTGAAGACGGCGGCGCAGCAGGACGTCGCCCACAAGATCAACACGCTCGGCAGCCAGGTCGACACCGCCGCCGAAGAGACGATGGCGGGGATCGGCGCGGCGGCGCAGCGCCATATCGGCGACCTGCTCGAGATGCACGAAAAAAACATGCTTGCGACGCAGGATATCCAGCGCCGCAAGAAATTGGCCGACGACGCCTTTGCCCGTCGCTTCCAGGCGGTGATGGACAAGCACGATGCTGCAAACTACGTGAAGCAGTGATCGGTAAGCCGGCGATGACCAGCTTTCCGAGCGCCTTTCGGCAGTGGCCGGAGGGGTTTTGATGAATACCGCCGTATCTCCAGCCGTCAGGCAGTATTTCACTTCCATCCGGGCCGCTCTGGCGGGGCTTGAACTCTTCCTCGGCGACCGCAATTCGCCGCTCTACCGCAACACGGTCGTCGGTGAGGTCATCGTTCCCTATCTTGCCCGGCTGAAGGCCTCGATCGCCTGCTGGGAAAATCGCATCGGCTTTGTCGAGCATTTTCGGATCTCGCGTGCGGAGAGCGGGTTCCCGGTTTTCCAGAACGTCCTGGAGCTCGAAAACGACCGGCAGAGCGCGGAGAAGCGACTGGCAAGCATCCCTTCCGCCGATGCGCTGCGCGAGGAGATGGTGGACTTCATTCTGCGGCAGAAGGCCTTTCCGGAGGCACTGCAGGCCCGCATGGCGGAGAGGCTCTATCTGGAGCAGATAGGCAAGGGCGAAATCTTTTCGCCCTTTGTTCTGCCGGAGACGATCCGGGTCGCCGTCAATCCGAAGACGATGCGGGCCTATTACGTCGTTTCCTGGGGCGCCTTCGACGGCAGCCAGGCGCTGCCGATGGTCTATATGGCGACGATCGAAGATTCTTCGGAAAACATCGTGGAGATGCTGGTCACCGAAGACGGCAAGCTCAACCCGGAGGTCGAGATCCCGCTTCCGGTCGGCGGCCTGCTCAATCCGGAGCTGGCCAGCCGCTTCGACGATTTCGCCTCCAAGAACAGCGCCTATTCGCTGACGCCGGTGACGATCGCCACCAATCTCGACAAGGATTTCCCGGAGCTGCATCCGAAGCAGCTTCGCCGCATCGTGCTCGGACCCTTCTATTCGGCCGGGATCACGGAGAATAATGCCAGGATCAACGACATCCTCTCCCGGGTGCGCAAGACGGAAAATGCCTGGCTTCTGACCTGGACGGTGCAGGAGGTTTTCTCCAAGGCGGAACGGCCGGCGAAAAGCGGCTTCTGGTCGACCACGCCGGCTCAGGAGGAATTCCATATCGACACCGCCAATCTCGATGCGGCGCGAATGGGTGTGAGTGCCTACGAGAAGCACGCACTTGTGCCACACGATGCCTATCAGGCGCTCTATGCGGCCGGCGAGACGGCCCAGGTGTTCGGCGATTACAAGGTGCATGTTATTTCCGGCAACCAGGTGGTGAGCGAGGTTTGATCCATGACGTTGAACGCGGGCCTCACGACGTTGCACGAGGACGACATCGCCAAGCATCAGGCGGTCGCGCAGAGCCTCGTCACCAAACTGGTTGTTCTCGAGCGGGACGACGCCCCCACAGGCACACCGATCGCCGGTACGGGCCGGCGTTTCGTGTCGACCGTGTCGACCGGCGGGCAGCGCCGCACGCATGAGGTCGAACTCGCCCGCACCGTTCAGGCCGTGCGCGGCGCCGATCCGCTGCTTTCGCCGGCGCAGCATGCCGTCCTCTACCGGACTCGGCGCGGCATCCAGGTGGCGCTCGCCGTCGCCGATGTCTTCGCGCGGCAGACGAGCCTCGAGCAGCTGCAGGCACGCAATGTAAGCGCACCGTTGACGGGCGAGGATGCGGGCCACTTCAAGGCGCTGCTATCGGCATCGGCCTATATCGCCGCCTTCACGCTTGCCGCCTATATCGGCGCGACGCTGCAGGGGGAGGGGGAGCCGATCGACGATGCCGCGGAACCGGACTTCCTCTTCGATACGCCGCAGGACGCGCTGAAAAGCATGGTCGCTGGCCTCGACCGCACCATCGCCGGCGCGCCGGACGACCTTGCGCTCACCGCGCGGGCGCGGGCCTTCTGCCGCGTCGCGATCGAGGGCCTGATCGCCCGCAAGGCGCGCTTCACCGGGCTGCAGAATTTCGAGAACGTCCACATCCGGCTCGACCAGGATGACTTCACGCTGAACGGTTTCGATGTCGCGCCCGGGCAGAAGCGTAAACCCCTGGTCATGACCTTCAAGAAGCCCGAGGAGATCATCGGCAACCACATTGCCAAGCACCAGGCGCTGAAGCTTGCGAAGATGCTGATGGCCTATGATTTCGACCGGCAGATGAATCCGTTCGTCGAACTCGGCGGTTTCCTCTTCACCTTCATCGGCGACGGCATGCCCGGCACCGGCAAGACGATCCTGATCCAGATGCTTGCCGGCATGCTCCACGACTATTGCGGTGTCGCTGGCTACCCCTTCCATTACGAGAACTTCGGTGTCGACCAGATTTCGTCCTATCAGGGCAAGTCGGGTCAGAACTGCAAGGAGTTCGTCAACAACGTGATGAACCCGCGGGCGATCGGCTTTGGCACGATCGACGATGTGGACCAGGTGGCCGCGAAGCGTTCCGATGACCGCGCGTCTGCCGGCCAGCACGAGGTGACGGCGGTGCTGATGGAGAGTTTCGCCGGCGCCTCGACCGTCGTGCGTGGCAACTGCACTTTCGGCATGTTCTCGAACCACCCGGAGAATGTGGACGATGCGCTGCGCCAGCGGGCCGGCGCGCGTTGGCTGGTCGACGGGCCGCAGACGGAGGCGGACTACATCGACATCTTCGCGCTGCTCGTCGGCAAGAATCACAAGATTCCGCTTGGGCAACACGAACTCTATGCCGGACAGGAGATCAAGCGGGCCGTCTCTCAATCCTACTCTGCGCATGCGCGGCCGCAGGAGGAGGGGTTGGTCGCTGTCTGGGAGCGCTACGAGAAGGAGAAGGGCAAGATCGCCACGCTTGCCGACGTCGGCGCCTATCTGCACATGATCAAGGAGGCGGAACCCCGCTTCACCGGCCGGGCGATCAGGAACATCACGGACGCGATCAAGATGCGCGCCATGGACGTCGAATTGCCCGACGACTGGTTCAAGGATGCGGGCTCCTTCATGCACAAGTCCTACGACGAGAAGAAGGGGATGATCGAGGAACTGCGCGGCCCGATCACGATCGAGATGGTGCTGCAAGAAATCAATCGCTATGCCGACAGCGAATTCCGCTACACCGACAAGACCGACGATGCCGCCGTCGCCGACATCATCCGCCGCGAGCGCCAGCGCGAGAAGGCGATCCGAGAGATCGAGACGATGAAGCGCGATGGCAGGTGGCAGGCATGATCAAAGAGAATACTGCCGCATGAAGCGCCTCCTCGAAGCGGAACTCATCTACGGACGGCTGCTCGACATTTCCGAGCCGCACCTCATCGCACGCTACAACAAGGCGCTGGAAGGCTTCGGTCTCCGACCGACGGCGCTCGAGCGGTTCAGCATCGACATGACCGGCTTCTCGCCGGAAATCGCCGAGGAACTGGGAGACCGCGATTATCTCGACCCGAACCGGGTCAATCGGCGCTTCATCATCCTGACGCCCGCGCAGGCGGAACTGCCGGTCGTTCACACGAGCTTTTCCAATACCGCGGCGCTGATGCATGAATTCTTCAACGCGAACAGTCGCGCGATCAATGCGGTCACGATCAAGGACGCGCTTTATGGCGAGATCGAGGATTCGGTGTCCGTCATCGAGGACATCGACGATCTTCTGTCGATCAACGAGGTGCGCTTCCGGGTGCTCTCCGCCGAGGACATGCTCGGCAAGGCGACGGAGCTTCGTGAACTGATCGACCGGCTGAAGAAGGTGCCTAATGCCTGGGCCGATGATGCGATGCTCGAGCGGATGGTGGAACTCGCCAAGACGACCGGCGACATCCGGCAGAACGCGCTCGTCCCGGAAGAACTCGTCTTCCGGCATGAGGCCTACTGGGCCAATCACTTCGGCGGCGTTTACGTTTTCCTGGACGAGAAGACGACGACGGTGATCTGCGATCCCTCGGTTCCGGGCTTCCGGCGGTCCAGGCCGTGGCAGGTAAGCTATATCGCCATCACCGATCACGCCCGCATCTACGATTTCCTGGCGACGACAAATCGCCTGCAACTGCCGCAGGCATCCTGGGTGCAGGAATCCGGTCTTTTCCAGCATCGCGCCGATATGGTCATTCGCGGGCTGATCAACGAGGCCGACGCGACTGCCGATCTGATGAATGCCGACCGGATATGGCTGCAGACCTGGATTCACCGCAATGCGGCGCTCGTCGCGCGCGACGGGATCTATCCCTTCCTTCAGGAAATGTCGCGGGCGATCGCGGCCACGGGCACGATCAGCATGCCGGAGGTGGCGCCGGAAAATCGTTTCCTGCTCGTCCGGGCAGCGCCGCGGCATCCGGATCAATGGCTGGTCAACCGCCTGATATCGCAACTTACCCCCCGCGATTTCGTCTCGCGTTTCGTCTTCGACAAGCAGGGCTTCTATGATGCTTACGAGCGCTACAGCGAAAAGTTCCGCGAATATGTTGTTGCGACCCTGACCGACACATATCTCAAGGATAAGGCCGCCTTCCGCCACAAGCTTTACGGTCTCACAGAGGAATAGAAAATGTTCGATCCGATCGTTGCGTTCTTCCAGCGTGTTTTTGCGGCGGTCGGCCGTGGCATCGGGCTGGCGGTAGCGTGGCTTCTCTGGCCCTTCGTCGCGCTCGGCAATTGGTACCGGGGGCGTAGCTGGATCATCAAGGGGCCGCTAGCCCTGATCCTTCTGGGACTCATCCTCTTCTATGGTTACTTCATCTGGCAGACGCAGGCCTGGACCAATTTCGATCCGGATTACGTCGATCGCTACAAACTTGCCGAGCGCAAGACGCCGGCCGGCTCGCCGGTCAGCGGCCCGGGCGCGACGACGGGACAATCCGGTGCTGCCGCAACCGCCAGCCAGGCTGCCGCGGCGGGTCCGTCGAGCGCGGACAACACCACGGAGGCCCTTGCGGTGGCGCAGCTTCCGGCTGGAACGGTTTGCCAGACCTCGGCCGTCGTCGATGTCGCGGCCGATCTGATCGATCTCAACGTCAACCAGAATGCCTGGATATCCTCGATGCTCGCCTACAAGCTCGGCCTCTTCGGGCTCGATTGGGACGATACGCCCTGGCTCGACAACAAGGCGTCGTTCCAGCGCGGTGTCAACCAAGCGGTGCGTCGAACGGCGGTCGAACTCGTCGATTCGCTCGGTCGCGTTCGCGGCACGTCCGGCGTCAACAACGACCTGCAGAGCGCGCGCGGCAACATCCAGTTCGACGAGGAAACCTGGTATTTCGGCCTCAATCCCTTCGGCCCGAAAACTCCGACGCCGAGCTTCTATCGGGCGGCTATGCGCGATTTCCGGAAGTTCAACGTGTCGCTCGGCAAATGCGAGGCGATTTTCGACGGCCGGTCCGACAATATGGTGGAGTTCCTCGACCGCGTCGCCAACGATCTCGGCAATACGTCAGCGATCATCCGCGAGCGTTCGGAATTCCACAATGGCGGCTGGTTCGACACGCGCGCCGACGATCGCTTCTGGTTCGCCTTCGGCCAGCTCTACGGCTATTACGGCATCCTGTCGGCCGCCGGCGCGGATTTCGAGAACGTCGTCACGCAACGCGGTCTGACGCCGATCTATACGGAAACGCTGAGGCAGCTTCGCGCCGCGTTGCGCATTCAACCGCTCATCATATCGAATGGCCGCGAGGATGGCTGGATCATGCCGACGCATCTTGCCACCATGGGCTTCTATATCCTTCGCGTCAGGTCCAATATCGTGGAGATGCGCGACATTCTCGCCCGCTGACGAGTGGACCATAAAAAGCTCATAGAGACGGATGCGGCGCACTCCGCGGGAGGCGGAATGCGCAGATCAAAAAAGGGGGGAGAGCCATGGGGGAGGTCAAGTCGGACATCGAGATCGCGCGTGCCGCGAAGAAGAAGCCGATCATGGAGATCGGCGCCAAGCTCGGTATTCCGCCGGAGCATCTGCTTCCCTACGGCCATGACAAGGCGAAGGTGAGCGCGCAGTTCATCGCGGCGCAGAAGGAAAAGAGGAACGGCCGCCTCATCCTCGTGACGTCGATCAACCCGACACCGGCCGGCGAGGGCAAGACGACGACCACGGTCGGTCTCGGCGATGGTCTCAACCGTATCGGCAAGAGGACGATCGTCTGCATCCGCGAAGCGTCGCTCGGCCCGTGCTTCGGCATCAAGGGGGGTGCTGCCGGCGGCGGCTATGCTCAGGTCGTGCCGATGGAGGACATCAACCTTCATTTCACCGGTGATTTCCACGCGGTCACCGCCGCACATAACCTGCTCGCGGCGCTGATCGACAACCACATCTATTGGGGCAACGAGCAGGCCATCGACATCCGCCGCATCGCTTGGCGGCGGGTGATGGACATGAACGACCGGGCGCTGCGCCAGATCATCGGTTCGCTGGGCGGCGTCGCCAACGGCTACCCGCGCGAGACGGGATTCGACATCACCGTCGCCTCGGAGGTGATGGCGATCCTGTGTCTCGCAATGGACATTCAGGACCTCGAAAAGCGTCTCGGCAACATCATCATCGGCTACCGGCGCGACAAGAGCCCGGTCTATGCCCGCGACATCAAGGCGGACGGGGCGATGGCCGTCCTCCTGAAGGATGCTATGCAGCCGAACCTCGTGCAGACGCTCGAGAACAATCCGGCTTTTGTCCACGGTGGGCCCTTCGCCAACATCGCCCATGGCTGCAATTCGGTGGTGGCGACGGCGACGGCGCTGAAGCTTGCCGACTATGTGGTGACCGAGGCCGGCTTCGGCGCCGATCTCGGCGCGGAGAAATTCTTCGATATCAAGTGCCGCAAGGCCGGTCTCAAGCCGGATGCCGCCGTCGTCGTCGCCACCGTGAGGGCGATCAAGATGAACGGCGGCGTCAAGAAGGAGGATCTGGGGCGCGAGAATCTCGATGCGCTCAGGAAGGGATGCGCCAACCTCGGCCGGCACGTCCAGAACGTCAAGAAATTCGGCGTGCCGGTGCTGGTCGCGATCAATCATTTCACCTCCGACACGGAGGCCGAGATTCAGGCGATCAAGGATTACGTCAGAACGCTCGGCTCGGAGGCGGTCCTCTGCACGCACTGGGCTGACGGCTCGGCCGGAATCGAGGAACTTGCTCACAAGGTCGTCGAGCTCGCCAATGCGGGCCATTCGCAGTTCTCGCCGCTTTATCCGGACGACATGCCGCTCTTCCACAAGATCGAGACGATCGCCAAAGACATCTATCACGCGAGCGAGGTCATCGCCGACAAGGTGGTGCGGGACCAGCTCAGGACCTGGGAGGATCAGGGTTACGGCTACCTGCCGATCTGTGTGGCGAAGACGCAATACTCCTTCTCCACCGATCCGAACCTGCGCGGCGCGCCGACCGGCCACGCCGTGCCGATCCGCGAGGTGCGGCTTGCGGCCGGCGCCGGCTTCATCGTCGTCGTCACGGGCGAAATCATGACGATGCCGGGCCTGCCGAAGGCGCCGTCTTCCGAGAAGATCCGCCTCAATGAACAGGGTCTGATTGAGGGACTGTTCTGAAGCCTTTAGCTACGATCAGAGCGAGCTCGAAACTGATTGTTGCGGCAACGACCGGCTATCACGAGAAATGGCATCTCCAAAACTGCTTGGGGTGGCACCCCCCTCTGCCCGTCCGGGCATCTCCCCCACAAGGGGGAGATTGGCAAGATGCGCGCTCCCCGCTTCCTCTCCTCCGACGAGGCAACCGTACTAACAGAGGCCGCAATGGTGCACAGCGGTGCCTCCTTCGATCTCCCCCCTTGTGGGGGAGATGCCCGGCAGGGCAGAGGGGGGTGTCTCCATCCGCATCAAGAGTTTCGCCGTCGCGTTTCAGCCGAGGCCGACGATATAGTCGGCTTTGCCGATCGGCACGCCCCTGTGGCGGAGGATGGCGTAGGCGGTGGTGACGTGGAAATAGAAGTTCGGCAGGACGAACTTCGTGAGGTAATCCTCGCCGCTGAGCGTCGTCTTGAAGCTTGGGAAGCTGAGCGTCACTTCGCGGGTCTCGCTGCCGTCGAGGTCCTCGGGCTTGACCGCCTCGAACAATGCAAGCGTCTTGGCGATGCGCTCGCGCAAGTCGGCAAAGGTCCGTTCTTCATCCGGAAAGCGCGGCACGTCGAGCGTCGTCAGCCGCGCGATGGCGTTCTTGCTGGTGTCGCTTGCCCGCTGAATCTGGCCTGCCAGCGGCAGCATGTCGGGCGCAAGCCGTGCATCGAAGAGCTCGGCAAGCGGAAGGCCGGCCTCCGAGGCGAAGGTCTCGGCTTTGTCGAGAAGGCCGCTGAGGGCGGAAAAGCCGCGGGTGAAGGCCGGCACGGAAAGCGTAAACATAGTCAGCGGCATAAAATTCTCCTCGAGTACGGGCGATTGCAGTCAAGCGACACTTTCGGCTTGTCGCCGTTGTGCCGCTCCATAGATCGTGCCGATCGCCGATGGTTTCAATTGAGGCTGGCGACATTTCCGACCACCGCGAGGGACTTCGGGCGTTTCCTTCACCGGTCTTGCAGGGAGAAGGTGCCGGCGGCGGATGAGGGAGTTCCGCGGCCCATCGCGCTCTATCGGCAATAGCGATACCCGTTTTTCCGCTCGATGACGTCGAGATGCAGGTGGTCTTCATGTGCCGCATCGCTGCCCGGGTCGAGCACCGTCGTGAAGTAGAGGCAGGCAGAGGCCGTGACCGCACGCTGGAACGCGCCGGCCATCGTGCCATCTTCATCCCGCGGCTGAATCTCGATGATCTTGCCGTCTGCGAGAGTGAAGGAGGCGATGTCGACCGCATTGCCGCGGGCGTGCTCGGAGATCTTGCCGGTGGTGCCGTTGTTCCTCAGGCGACAGACATAGGTGGAGGCCTGGTTCAGGGCGGCAATACGGGTGTCGGGTCCGAAAGCAGCTTTGGCGGCCGGAGTGGCGGTCTCCTTGGTCCAGCGAGCAAGCGCCAAGGCCGTTTCGCAGCGCATGATGCCCTCAGGCTTCAGGGCCACGTCCGGCAGTATGGCACTGACATCGATCGGCTTGTCGATGCCGCAGCCCTTACCGTCATCGATGCGGTCGGCCTCGGCAAAAGTGCTGCCGAGCGACCTGAGCGCGGAAAGACAGGACGCATATGCTTGCGGGTCTTCCTTCTCGATCTCGACGACCGGCACGGCATCAAGAGCATCATCTTTCCAGCCCGGGGGTAGCTCTCGCCCACTCCGGGCGTTGATCTCGCCCTCGCCGGTCTCATTCGCGCGGGGTATCGCGGGCCGCGGCGTTGGCGTCGGCTGATCGCCATCCGTTGCGGGCCTCGGTACCGGTAGCGGTCCCTCCATCGGCAGGGTCGCTCCTGAAAGAACGAAGGTGGAGAGCAGTAACATTCCGGTGACGCGGCGCATGCAGGTCCTCCTATTCCGTACAGCGCCGCGCTTCTGAACAGACGCGCAAAAAGATCGCTGTAACATTTCGAACCGCTGCATGCCTCCGTCCTTAGATCGATTTCGATTTAAGGCAGGATGCGGTGGCGGCCAGAACGGCGAAACGCGCGAAGAAACAATCCTGTTTCAAAATGTGCTGAAACTGAGGACGAGGCCTTCGATCGTCGGAAAACTGTGTCGGCTTCGCCCCTCAATTTATATTGACTTTTACACTCATGTTTTTTATGTGGCCTAAAGAAGGCGGCGGGAAGTCCGTCTTCCCAATTCCCGACGCCTGCCCAGCCAGCCCTTGAGTTCGCCGCTCAACAGCAAGCCCGGCCAACATCTCAAAAGGACTGGTCCATGCTCAACCGGCATCATCGCCTGGCTCTTCTCGCGTGCACGGCATTCGTCACTCTAGCCGGAACAACGGTTTCCTTCGCGCAATCGGCAGACGGGGTGGCCGCCGCCGCTGAAAAACAGGGCCGCGTGACGGCGCTGAAGAAGCTGACCATCAAGGATGGAGAGAAGGAGGGCGTGGCCGATACGCCGCTCGCGGAGCGGGTTACCGAAGAAGAACTCGACGACAACCAGATATCGAGTTTCGAAGATCTGGGAAGAAGTCTCGAGCCGGGCGTGAACTTCAACCGTACGAGCGGAAGCGTCAACATTCGCGGCCTCGAAGGGCCTCGCGTGCTGACCACGATCGACGGCATTCCGATCCCCTTCCTCGACGACGGCGCGCGCGATGCCGACGGTGGCATCGACAGCTTCGACTTCGCAGCGCTCTCTACGATCGACATCGTGCGCGGCACCGATTCCAGCCGGGCTGGCGGCGGCGCGCTCGCGGGAGCGGTGGTCCTGCGCACCCTTGAGCCAGAGGACCTGATCGGCGAAGGTAGAACCTGGGGCGGCATATTCAAGTTCGCCTATGACGGCGAAGACGACAGCCTCGGCGGCTCCGCTGCCGTCGCAGCGCGCTACGACAATACGGCGGTCCTGTTCCAGGGCGGCTACAAGAAGGGGCATGAGCGGAAGAGCAACGGCGAGGTCGGCGGCTATTCCATGACCCGTACTGAGGCTGACCCGGCCGACTACGACCAGAACAACCTTCTGTTCAAGATCCGGCAATACACCGACAGCGGCCATACTTTCGGCTTCACTGCCGAGCGCTTCGATCGCGACAAGGATATCGATTTCATGTCCGGCCAAAGCCTCACCGGCAATTACCGGCCAGGCAACTACGACAAGCTCGACAACACCCGGCGCGAGCGCCTGTCGCTCGACTATGATTTCGAGGCCGTTGACGATGGTGCTTGGTTCGACAGCGCCTCGGCCGTTGTCTATTGGCAGAGGCTGCTTAGGGAAAACGGTATCGATGCCTACCGCAGCACGTCGGTCATCGGCGAGTATTCACGGCTCAACGAAGCCGAGGAGGAAAGTTTCGGCGCCAGCGGTTACGTCGACAAGTTCTTCGATACCGGTTTCCTGCAGCACAAGGTTACGCTTGGCGGCGACTTTGCCTTCGGGAAACTCCATCAATATTCCTCGGGTGAGGATAGCTGCGACACAACGCCGAGCCCTACCTGCAACTTCCTGCATACGAACCAGTCGGACAGCCCCGACGTCGACAGCAAGAAGTTCGGCATCTACCTGCAGGATCGCATCTCGATCGGCGATGGCCCGTTCGCGCTGACGCCGGGCCTCCGCTTCGACTGGTACGATTATTCGCCTCAGAACACCGCCGCCTATATGCGCAATCCCAATTATGATGGCCTGCCGCCCGGCCAGAGCGACTATGCCCTGTCGCCGAAGCTGCTTGCGACCTATCAGGCAGCCGAACAGGTCGAGCTTTTCGCACAATGGGCGATGGCTTTCCGGCCGCCGACGGCTGAGGAACTCTATTTGAATTACGGTGCACCGGGCAGCTATTTGCAGATCGGCAATCCCGATCTGAAGCCGGAAACGAGCCACGGCTTCGAGGTCGGGGCGAACCTCGGCGACGATGACTTCGGCGGCCGCGTCGGTGCATTCTATAACAGGTACAAGAACTTCATTGATCGGATCAGCTATCGCGATCCGACGGGCACGTATCCGCTCGGTATCACCGAGGCAATCAATCGCGCCAACGTCTCCATTCACGGGGTCGAGGTGTCAGGCCACAAAGTTTTCGCCAACGGCGTCCATGTGCGCACCGCGCTCGCCTATGCCTACGGTAGGGATCTGGACACCGACGAGGCGCTGGGTTCAGTGCCTCCGCTGAAGGGAGTCCTCGGTGTCGGCTATGCCACGGAAACCTGGGGAGCCGACGTCATCCTGACGGCTGCGATGGCCGTTTCGGATAAGTCGACCAACACTTTCAAGGCGCCGGGCTACGGCATCGTGGATGTCACCGGCTGGTGGCAGTCGGAACAGATGCCGGGTCTGAGGGTGAATGCCGGTGTCTACAACATCTTCGACAAGACCTATTGGGATGCGGTTAACACGCAGAACGCGTTCACCCAGCCGCGGGACTATTATTCCGAGCCGGGCCGGACCTTCAAGATCTCGCTGACGCAGCGCTTCTGAGCGGTGCGGTACATCCCTTCAAGCGAAAGGGCGGCTCTCGCCAGCCGCCGTTTCCATCGTCTTTTCCCGCTTGCTAAGACCCGCAAGGCACGCTAACACTTTCGCCCATGGCAAACACGCAGAACATTTCGATCTGGTGGTGGGCTCGCTGAGGCGGCCTTGACCAGTCATGCGTGATTGAGACATGAAGCCGCCCGGAGATTTCGAGGCGGCTTTTTTCGTATTCGGGCCGCGTGGAAAGACCGGGCTTTTACGGAGCGAGATGAATGGCAGCGGTAATTCTGGAAGACGGCTCGGAGAGTTACACCACGAAGGGGGGCATCGTCGTTACCCGCAGGCGGCGCGACGCCTCCTACGCTGACGCGATTGCCGGTTATGTCGACAAGCTCGACGAGCGGCGTGGCGCGGTCTTCTCCTCCAATTACGAATATCCCGGCCGCTACACCCGCTGGGACACAGCCGTCGTCGACCCGCCGCTTGCCATCTCCTCCTTCGGTCGCTCGCTCTGGATCGAAGCGTATAACGGCCGCGGCGAGGTGCTGCTGGCGCTGATTGCCGAGCATCTGAAAACCGTCGCCGACATCACGCTCGGTGCACTCACCGTCCGCCGCCTCGATCTCACCATCAACGAGCCCGACCGCGTCTTCACCGAGGAAGAGCGGTCGAAGATGCCGACCGTCTTCACGGTTCTGCGCGCAGTGACGAACCTCTTCCACTCGGAGGAGGATTCGAGCCTCGGTCTCTACGGCGCCTTCGGCTACGATCTCGCCTTTCAGTTCGACGCGATCGAACTGAAGCTGAAGCGCCCCGACGACCAGCGCGATATGGTCCTCTTCCTGCCGGACGAAATCCTGGTCGTCGATCATTACGCGGCCAAGGCTTGGATCGACCGCTACGATTTCGCAAAGGGTGGCCTTTCGACCGAGGGTAACGCGGCGGATATAGCTCCCGAGCCGTTCCGCAGCGTCGACAGCATCCCGCCGCACGGAGACCATCGTCCGGGCGAATATGCCGAACTCGTCGTGAAGGCCAAGGAGAGTTTCCGGCGCGGCGACCTCTTCGAAGTGGTGCCGGGGCAGAAGTTCTATGAGCGATGCGAGAGCCGCCCCTCGGAGATTTCCAACCGCCTGAAGGCCATCAATCCGTCGCCCTATTCCTTCTTCATCAACCTCGGCAACCAGGAATATCTCGTCGGCGCCTCGCCCGAAATGTTCGTGCGCGTGTCCGGCCGCCGCATCGAGACCTGCCCGATCTCCGGCACGATCAAGCGCGGCGACGATCCGATCGCCGACAGCGAACAGATCCTGAAGCTTCTGAACTCGAAGAAGGACGAGTCCGAGCTCACCATGTGTTCGGACGTCGACCGCAACGACAAGAGCCGTGTCTGCGTGCCGGGTTCGGTGAAGGTGATCGGCCGGCGCCAAATCGAGATGTATTCGCGGCTGATCCACACGGTCGACCATATCGAAGGGCGGCTGCGCGACGACATGGACGCCTTCGACGGATTCCTGAGCCACGCTTGGGCAGTCACCGTCACCGGCGCGCCGAAGCTCTGGGCGATGCGCTTCATCGAGAACCATGAGAAGAGCCCGCGTGCCTGGTACGGCGGCGCGATCGGCATGGTCGGCTTCAATGGCGACATGAACACCGGGCTGACGCTGCGCACGATCCGCATCAAGGACGGGATCGCCGAGGTGAGGGCGGGCGCGACGCTGCTCTATGATTCCAGTCCGGAAGAAGAAGAAGCCGAAACCGAACTGAAGGCCTCCGCCATGATTGCAGCCATCCGCGACGCGAAATCCGCCAACAGCGCCAACGCGGCGCGCGACGTCGCCGCCGTCGGCGCCGGTGTCAACATCCTGCTCGTCGACCACGAGGACAGCTTCGTCCATACGCTCGCGAACTATTTCCGCCAGACGGGCGCGACGGTGACAACGGTGCGCACGCCGGTCGCCGAGGAGATCTTCGACCGGGTGAAGCCGGACCTCGTCGTGCTTTCGCCCGGCCCCGGTACCCCGAAGGACTTCGACTGCAAGGCGACGATCAAGAAGGCGCGGGCGCGCGACCTTCCGATCTTCGGCGTCTGCCTCGGCCTACAGGCGCTTGCGGAAGCCTATGGCGGCGATCTTCGCCAGCTCGCGATCCCGATGCATGGGAAGCCTTCGCGAATCCGCGTGCTGGAACCCGGCATCGTCTTCTCGGGCCTCGGCAGGGAGGTGACGGTCGGGCGTTATCATTCGATCTTCGCCGACCCATCCAACCTGCCGCGCGAGTTCATGATCACGGCCGAAAGCGAGGACGGCACGATCATGGGCATCGAGCACATGAAAGAGCCGGTAGCGGCCGTGCAGTTCCATCCGGAATCGATCATGACGCTTGGCGGCGACGCCGGCATGCGCATGATCGAGAACGTGGTGGCGCATCTTGCCAAGCGAGCGAAAGTCAAGGCGGCCTGACACCTGAATTCACGGCTGCTTGCGAGACCGTTTGGACGAGAATGCAGATCGGCGATAAGCCCCTTTGACAAGACGGTCGTTATTGCCCATATGGTTCACGAAAATCCGCCTGCGCGAAAACCCGCGCGGGCGGTTTTGCGTTTGAATGGGCATGCATTTGCAACTCGTTTGCATCTGCACGAGGAATGAAGATGGCCGCATCCGACAATCGAACAGTGCTGAGGCTCGCCTTCTGGGGCATACCGCTTTCGCTCGGTGTGATGGCGCTGAAGATGCTCGCCTGGTGGGTGACCGGTTCCGTGGCGCTGTTGTCGGACGGACTGGAGTCGATCGTCAATGTGATTGCCGCAGTAATCGCTTATGCGATGATCGGCTATGCGGCGAAGCCCGCCGATGCCGGCCACCCGTTCGGGCATCACAAGGCGGAGTATTTTTCCGCCGTCATCGAAGGCGTGCTGATCGTCGTGGCCGCACTGCTGATCCTAAGTGAGGCGATCCCCGAGATCATGGCGCCGCGGCTCTTGAACGCACCGGCGCTCGGTCTTGCGATCAATTTCGGTGCCGGAATCGTCAACGCGATCTGGGCCTATGTGCTGATCCGGGCGGGAAGGGTGCATCGCTCTCCGGCCCTGAGCGCCGATGGGCATCATATTCTCTCTGACGTCGTAACCTCCGCTGGCGTGCTCGTCGGCCTTCTTCTTGCCATCGCCACCGGCTACGCGGTGCTTGACCCTCTGCTCGCGATTGTCGTCGCCGGCAATATCCTGTTGCAGGGCTGGAAAGTGATCTCGCGTTCGATCGACGGGCTGATGGACAAGGCCGTTCCGGCGAAGGAGGAAGAGGCGATTAAGCAGGCGATCGCCGCCAATGCCGGCGGCTCGCTCGGCGTTCACGACCTCAAGACGCGGCAGGCGGGGCCCGCGACTTTCGTGGATTTTCACATGGTCGTGCCGGAGGCGATGCCGGTGGGCGATGCGCATGATATATGCGACCGCATAGAGGACGCCATCCGCGCCGTTCATCCGGGCGCGAGGATCGCCATCCATGTCGAGCCGGAAGGCGAAAAGGCGCACGGTGTGCGCGTTAAGGTCAGCAGTGGAGCATCACGGAAATGACGAAGACAGACGTATCAGGACTTTCACAACTAGGGGCAAAGGTCGATCTGCCGCAAAGCCCGGAGGAGGCGGTGCTCGAAAGGGTTCCGAGCAGCCACGCCGGCACGGATTTCGTCGTCCGCTTCACCGCCCCGGAATTCACTTCTCTCTGCCCGATGACCGGGCAGCCGGACTTCGCCCACATCGTCATCGACTATGTGCCGGATGGCTGGCTGGTCGAATCGAAGTCGCTCAAGCTGTTTCTGCATTCCTTCCGCAACCACGGCGCTTTCCACGAGGATTGCACGATCGAGATCGCCAAGCGGCTGGTGTCGCTGCTTTCGCCGAAGTGGCTGCGGATCGGTGCCTACTGGTATCCGCGCGGCGGCATCCCGATCGACGTCTTCTGGCAGACGGGCAACCCGCCGGAGGGCGTCTGGCTGCCGGACCAGGGCGTTCCGACCTATCGCGGGCGGGGGTGATGGCGCTTGCCTAGGCCGCTTTCATGAGCGAGCGAGATCTTGCCGCCGAAAGGCTGCTCCCGACATTGCCAGCAGGCAGGGAGTGGGTGCCGGTCCGCCACGGAGAATCCGGCGACCGCGTCTATCGCCGCAGCGACGGCGCCGCCTATGCGAAAATCGCGAGTGGCAATGCTGCGGCGCTGCTCGAGGGAGAGCGTGATCGTGTTGCGTGGCTTGCGCCATTCCGCATAGGCTCGCCAACCGTTTACGACTGGATCGCGGCAGAGCATGAGGCATATCTCGTGCTCAGTGCCATTCCGGGCGTGCCGGCAAGCGAGCTCGCCGCCCCCGACCTCAAGAAAGCATGGCCGTCGATCGCGCGGCAGTTGAAGGCGCTGCACGAATTGCCAACGGAAGCGTGCCCCTTCGAGCGGCGCCTCGCTTCGATGTTCGACCGTGCCGCGGACGTTGTCGCCCGCGGTGCAGTCAACCCGGATTTCCTCGCCCCTGAGGATATGAACGTTCCGTCGAGCGAGCTGCTTGCGGCGCTCAGGACCGAGCTGCCGAAGCGCCTGGCCGAGGAACCCGGCGACCTTGTGATCTGCCATGGCGACGCATGCCTGCCGAACTTCATGGTCGATCCGGAAACGCATCGCTGCACGGGGATCATCGATCTTGGCCGCCTCGGAACCGCGGATCGATATGTCGATTTTTCGCTTCTTCTTGGAAATGCCCGGGAAAGCTGGACCGCAACGGGTGACGCGCAGGCGGCGCGGGACTGCCTTTTCGACATTCACGGCATCTCCAATCCGGATGAAGGCCGGCTCGCCTTCTATCTTCGGCTGGATCCGCTGACCTGGGGATGATGAGGAAGGCGGTGACTCATCATCAGGCTAAAAGTGCTTTGGACAGGCCGATCTTTTCGAGGTCGGTTTCGAGTATGGGATCGAAGGCGACCTTCTTCCAAAGCATTCGGTAGCCGAGATGCTGGTAGAGCCGAAGCGCCCGTTCATTCGCTGCCGCCACGTGAATTCGAGCTTCCGTGCATCCGCGCTCGGCGATCTGCGCTTCAAGCGCGCTTATGAGGGCTGATGCGGCGCCGCGCCCTTCGAAGGCGGGGGCTACCCAGATGTCGCTGATGGTGTCGTCGGCATGCTCGCAGGCGCCGAACCCGGCGGGTTCTCCGTCGATTTCAGCGACCAGAACGCGAGAACTCAGTTCTTGCACGAACGGCAGGAACGGATTGCTTTGTCCGATCTTCACCGCAACATGCACCGGCACAAGCGGCTTTATGCCCTTGCGCCATGCCGCAAGGCCGATTTGAGCGAGAGCGTCCGCCTCATCCGGAAGGGCGGAACGGACCAGTATCATCGGGATTTCCTTTGCGAAGGGGCAGGGGCTTGCCACGGCCCCTTCGATTAGCTTCCGCGTGATCAGCCGAAGATCAACGCCGCGCCGGTCATCGCGGTCGCAGCACCGAGAATGCGAGCGAAGATGTCTCGGCCCGAAAACCGGGCGAGGCCGACGCCAAGGCTGACACCCGCGATGTGCAGCAGAGCGGTCGCGATCATGAAGCCTGCCGCAAACGGCCAGGCGCCGGCCGCTCCCAACTCCCCGCCATGGGCATGGCCATGAAAGAGCGCGAAGGCCGCGGCCACGGCCGTGGCCGCTGTCCCGCCAAGCCGGGCGGCCGTCGCGACGACAAGCCCGAGCACGACCACCGAGGCGAGGATCACCGGCTCGACGAAGGGCAGGGGAGCGCCTGCGACGGCAAGGGCAAAACCGAGCGCCATCGCTGCGACAAAGGCAGCCGGTACGGTCCAGAGCGCCCGTCCGCCGATCTGGGCGGCCCAGAGCCCGACGGCAATCATCGCCAGAACGTGGTCGGCGCCGAAAAGCGGATGGGAAAGGCCCGCCATCAGGGATCCGTGTTCGGCGGGATTGATATGGGCGAAGGCGGGTGCGGCGGAGGCGGCGAGCGCCGTGGCGGTGATAAGGATCTGTTTCTTCATTCTGGTCCCCACTGGTCGGCAGGCTCGCGAGGCGGGCTGCCTTCTGGATCACGGCCCGGGATCGTGCCGGTTCGTGAACTATTTCTGGCGGTCAAAAGCGGCTCGCAGGTGTTGCACCTTGCGCTTCCGCTTCGATGACGCGTTGATCTTATTGAGCTTTGTCCGCCTGTCCATACGGCATTTGGCGGTCTTTCGCATTTACCATGGCGAAAGCGCCGGCCGTTCGAACCCGTCTTCGCCCTGCCGTTTGCATTGTTTTCGCTGCCGAGTCGCATTATCTGACTTTGAAGGCATTTGATGAGGAGTCCGAGAATGCGGAACGACGACGAACAGGAAGAAAAAAAGACCGAATTGCCGCTCGGCAAGGAAACGGAGGCGAATCTTTTCAAGTCGCGTTCGATCTTCATCTACGGAACGATCAACCAGGAACTGGCGCAGAAGGTCTGCTCGCAGCTCGTGGCACTTTCCGCGGCCAGCGACGACGATATCCGCATCTTCGTCAACTCGCCCGGCGGCCACGTCGAGTCCGGCGACAGCATCCACGACATGATCAAGTTCGTGAAGCCGAAGGTCTGGACGATCGGCACCGGTTGGGTGGCGTCCGCGGGCGCGCTCATTTATGTCGGTCCGCCGAAAGAGCGGCGCCTCTGCCTGCCGAACACCCGTTTCCTGCTGCACCAACCGTCGGGCGGCACGCGCGGCATGGCCTCCGACATCGAGATCCAGGCGCGCGAGATCATCAAGATGAATGAGCGTTTGAACCGCATTTTCTCCGAAGCGACCGGCCAGCCCGTCGAGAAGATCGCCAAGGACACGGATCGCGACTACTGGCTCGGAGCGGAAGAGGCCAAGGCCTACGGGCTCGTCTCGCGGATCATTACGTCGATTGCGGAGATTTGACATCGAGCCTAAAGGGCACCGGCCGCGCCGGTGCCCTTTCTGACTTGAGGCGGCGCAAATATCCGCGGGTCACCTACCTTGCCCTGGCATGTGAAGCCGTGTATAGGCTTTGCCCATGACTCAGGCGAACGCACCCAAGATCGCTTCGATCTTCTCCGGACACGATGACAATCGTGCCCCTTCGCGCGCCTTCGCTTCGCTTCTTCTTCTCGGCCTTATTCGCGGTTGCCGGGTTCGCTGAGGAGCGCCCGGCGGCCGAAAAGCCTTGCCGGCACATGCTCCTCGAAATCCCAAAAACACTTAAACAAATGGCGTGGCTCCCCGCGGCACCGGCCATCGCAATATCCCTCATGATCGGCTATTGCATGCGGCAAGCTACGCTCCAGTGACGAAGAGAAGCTGCACATGATCGTGAAATCGCATCCCATCAAGGTTGGCATGCCTGAGGCGGCTGTGAAATACCAGCCCTATCCACAGATCACCCTGCCGGACCGCACCTGGCCGTCCAAGACGATCACCAAGGCGCCCATCTGGTGCTCGGTGGATCTGCGCGACGGCAACCAGGCGCTCGTCGATCCGATGGGACACGACCGCAAGGCGCGCATGTTCCATCTGCTCCTGGACATGGGCTTCAAGGAGATCGAGATCGGTTTCCCGTCTGCTTCCCAGACCGACTTCGACTTCGCCCGCTGGTGTGTCGAGGAGAGCAACGTGCCCGCCGACGTATCGCTGCAGGTACTGGTGCAGTGCCGGCCGGAACTGATCACGCGCACCTTCGAGGCGCTTGAGGGTGCGCATAGGCCGATCGTGCATTTCTACAATTCGACAAGCGAGCTGCAGCGCCGTGTCGTGTTTGGCAAGGATGTGGCCGGCATCAAACAGATCGCGACCGACGCGGCCAAGATGATCACCGACATGGCGGCGAAAGCCGGCGGCGGCTATCGCTTCGAATATTCGCCGGAGAGCTTCACCGGGACCGAGCTCGAAGTGGCCTTGGAGATCTGCAACGCGGTTATCGAGATCGTCAGGCCGACGCCGGACAACAAGCTGATCATCAACCTGCCCTCGACGGTGGAGATGGCGACGCCGAACGTCTATGCCGACCAGATCGAGTGGATGTGCCGCAATCTCGACAATCGCGAAAACCTCCTCGTCTCGCTGCACCCGCACAACGATCGCGGCACCGGTATCGCCGCCACCGAGCTGGGCCTGATGGCCGGCGCCGATCGCGTCGAAGGCACGCTCTTCGGCAATGGCGAGCGTACGGGCAATGTCGACGTGGTGACGCTGGCGCTCAACATGTTCACGCAGGGCGTCGATCCGAAGCTCGACTGCTCGGACATCGAGCGGATCAAGGAGGTCTACGAGTATTCGAACCAGATGGTCATTCCGGAACGTCATCCCTACGTCGGCGAGCTGGTCTACACCGCTTTCTCCGGATCGCATCAGGATGCGATCAACAAGGGCATGAAGGCGATAAAACAGGCCAACAAGCCGCTCTGGGAGGTGCCTTATCTGCCGATCGATCCGCGCGACGTGGGCCGCAGCTACGAGGCGATCATCCGCATCAACTCGCAATCGGGCAAGGGTGGCATCGCTTATATCCTGCAGGAGGACTACGGCATCAACCTGCCGCGCAATCTGCAGATCGAGTTCCGCGAGGACATCCAGCGGATCACCGACGAGGAAGGCAAGGAACTGCCGTCGAAGCGCATCCATCAGCGCTTCATCGAGCGCTATGTCGACCAGCCCGGCGCGCGCATCAAGTTCGTCGATCACCACACCTATCCGGTAGGCGAGCACAAGGGCCTGCGGGTCGTTGCCGCCGAGATCACCGACAGAGGCGAGACCAAGCGCATCGAGGGCAAGGGCACCGGCCCGATCGACGGCTTCATCAACGCGCTGTCGATCTATCTCGGCATCGAGCTTTCGGTTGCGGATTATTCCGAACACTCGCTGCAGCACGGCTCGAACGCCGCGGCGATCGCCTATGTGGAGGTCGAGTATCCGGGCGGCACGCTGTTCGGTGTCGGTATCAACACCAACATCGTCGCCGCGTCATTGGAGGCGATCGTCTCGGCCGCCAATCGCGTGTTGGAGGTGATGGGGAAATGAGGCGGTCCTAGTTACATGCCGCGTGCGCGGCATGATTGCCCCTCTCCTCGGGTTTAACCCGAGGACTGGGCCTCTCCCCGCAAGCGGGGAAAGGGGACTGAGAGGGTGCGGCGAGTCCCTTCTCCCCATCAGAATGGGGAGAAGGTGGCCCGCAGGCCGGATAAGGGGCAAAGTCCGCGCCTCCTTCAATTCAAATAATGGCCGCCGCCGCTTCGGCAAGATCCCGCAGCGCGACGTTCGAAGACGGCCCGACTATCACGAAGGATGCCCCGTTCCTTTGCCAGGAGACGAAGCCGAGATCGCCGCGGATGGTCTCGCCGAATTCGCCGGATTGCTGCCCGTCGCCTTGCTTGAGGAAGCAAATGGCGAAGACATCGCCCTCGCGATCGCGATAGACGAGCTGCGCGACGGGCTTGCCCTCGACGACCAGAAGTCTGGCGCCCTCGAAGGTCAAGCCCTTGCGGTTCAAGTCGGGGATACTGAAGGTCACGCCGACGCTTGCAGCGAGCCAGGGTTCTATCTTGTCCGCTTCGGAAGCCGGCACCTCGACGAGGTGCTCCTTCTGGCGGGAATAGACGCGATGGTACTCGGCAATCTCGTCGAGCCAGGAGCGTTCATTGGCCTGGCTCATCGGTTCGGCGATGCGAGTCGTGCTGCCGAGAATGAAGCCTGCGGCGCCGCCAAGCAGAACGAGGACAGCGGAGGCGGCCGCGATGCGGGGCCACATGTGAGCACTTCGCCTCGGAAGATTGGCCGTCGCGACGCGCTCCGACCTCGGGCTGATGCCGGAGCCCTGCTTGATCTGGCGCACCAGCCCCAGCGGAACCGGGTCATGAAGAAAATCCTCGAAGGCATTGTTGCCAAAGGCGCTTCCCGCTTTCAGCTTCTCGAGCAGCGCTCTCGCCTCGTCGTCGCGCGCCAGGAGCGCATCGAGTTCGGACTTTTCGGGCTCGCCTAGTTCGCCGTCGATATAGGCGGACAACCGCACTTCAAGCGTTAGACCCTTCGTCTGCAGCAACGGTCAGGCCCTCCTTTCCGTATTCTCGGACAGCATGGCGGCAAGCCGGAGCCGCGCCGTCGACAACCTGCTCATCACCGTGCCGATCGGAATACCGAGGATTGCCGCCGTCTCTCGATAGCTGTGGCCCTCGACATTGACGAGCAGGAACACGCTGGCGAGCCCCTCCGGCATGGAGAGGATCATCTTCTGCACCTGATTGGCGTAGACCGCCTTTTCGGCCGCCGCCTCTATACTCAGCTCGTCCTGCTCCAGAATATCGATAAGTCCGCCACCACCGCGGACCTTGCGTTTGCGGACCTCGTCGACCCAGAGATTGCGCGTCATCGCGTAAATCCAGCTTTCGAGGCGCCCCTCACCATTCCAGAGATGGCTGCGCGCGATCGCGCGCTCGCAAGCCTCCTGGACGAGATCGTCGGCATCGGCGGCATTGCGCGTCAGCGTCATCGCGAAGCGGCGCAACTTGGGCAGCAGGCTGACCAAATCGCGTCGGAAATCCTTCATTTCTGCCGCTGGGCGCATTGCTCTTCCAGTGAGACGTACCGGATCATGCGTCTATTCGTGATGCGGACGCATCAGCATGATATGAAACATTTGATCCGAAGTCTGCAAGGGAAGAGCCGGAACGGAGAGAGGTTTTTCCGTTCCGGCACCGGTTTCCCACTGCTCGCACTCAAATCCCCGACGGCGCTATGCGCCAACGCGTCAATAGGTGCGAACACCTCCAAGAGACTGCAACAGTGCCTGGTAGGCCCAGGTGTTTTCGCCGCCGCGGTCGCGGATTTCGATGAGCTGAACTTTCGCTTCCTCGATCCGCCCCTGCTCGACGAAGGCCTGCCCCATATAGGAGCGCGCGAGGATATAGTTCTCATCTGCCTGCAGCGCACTCCGGTAATATTGCATGCCGAGTTCCATGCGGCCGGCCTTGCGGTTGGCGTAGCCGAGATAGTTTAAGACGCGGGCGCTCTGCTGCTCCTTCATCGCGCCGAGCACCTTGATCGCGTTCTCATATTGGCCGGCATAGGCGAGTTCGCGGGCAGCATCGAACAGGATGTCGTCGCCAAGATCGCTTCTCTTCGCTTCGACGCATCTGTTTCTTTTGGCGTCCCAGACCTGGCCGTTCTTGCATTGGGTGGTCGTCTTCGTTTTCTTCGGCGGCTCGCTGTTGTCTTCGCCGACGGCCAGCGCTGCATGGCCCATTGCCGAGGCCAAGAAGGCTGCAAGGGTGAAGAGAATCGCTTTTCGGTTCATCTGCCTGTCTCCTGTGAACATCGCGCGGGCGTTGGCGAACCCAGTTCCACCGTAGGTCGATTACCCCCGAACGCGATTAAGACGCATCAGTCTCGCTGATTATTCGCTCGGACCTGAATTTCCGTCGACGAAGACTTAGTGGGCCACTTCACGGCTCGCTTTAGAAGCGCGTCGTTTCGGCCAGCGTCACGCCCTTGGCGTCGGCACCGAGCGCGTAGCGCTCCCGGGTCAGATGCCAGCCCCCCGGTCCGCCGGTCACCGAGAAGAGGTTGTAGGCGGCCACCGGCTTGCTGCCGCCGGGCCCCTGCGATGCCGACGCGATGCCGACGACCGGCACGGGTGCCGCATGCCCCTTGAGCCAGTAGACCGTATTGAGATGCGTGTGACCGTGCAGGACCAGTTCGGCGCCGCCGGAAGAGATGGTCGCGGCGAAACGGCGGATGCCGATCATGCGCTTGTGCATGGAGGTCGCGCCGCGGATCGGCGGATGGTGGATCATGACGATGCGGAAGAGACCGGCCTCGCCCGCGGCGCGCAGGAGATTGACGGTCGTTCGCGCCTGCCGCGGACCGAAGTAGCCGCTGGCGGCGAAGGGCGGGGTGGCAACGGCCGTCGAGCAGCCGATAAGCGCCACCGGCCCGCGCACCCGCATATAGGGGAAACAGGCGTGGTTCTTCAGCCATCCGGAGGGGCTATCGTCGCTGCGCATGTAGGGATACCAGGCGCGCGTTATCTTTTCATAGGCGCCGGGCACATAGGCATCGTGATTGCCGGGCACGATGGAGATGTCGCCCGGGTCGCCGGCCTCCGCGAGCCAAGCGCTCACCGCCTCGATCTCCAAGGACGAGGCAAGATTGACAAGGTCCCCGGTGATTGCCAGGTGATCCGGCTGGCGCTTTTCGATGTCCTCCATCAGGCAGTCGAGCGTGCCGGGGAAGAGATGACGCACCCGGTTTCTGTGCCAGTTGACGAAGCCGGTGATCCGCTTGGAGGCAAGTTCACGGAGAGTAAGTTCCGGCAGGGGCCCGAGATGGACGTCCGATATATGCGCAAGTTTGAACATCAACTCCGTCTAGCGCATATTCCAGGTCAGGGGAATCACTTGAACGGATTATCCCGGATGGCCTAAAGCGCCGCGCTCCGATGTAAGGGATCGTAGGGTAGCAGGAGAGAAGCACATGGACGAGAACCGCCGGCAGGAGTTGCTTAACTGGCGGCTCCGCCTGTTGACGCGGTTCGCCCATGTCTACTTTGCCTTCTCGCGCGGCATGACGCTCGGGGTCCGGGCCGCCTGTTTCGACGACAGTGGTCGGGTCTTCCTCGTCAGGCACTCCTACCTTCCCGGATGGCATTTCCCGGGCGGCGGCCTCGACCGCAACGAAACGGCGGTGGAGGGGCTTGTTCGCGAGCTTCAGGAGGAGGGCAATCTCCTGCTGGCGGCACCGCCGCTGCTCTTCCAGGTCTATTACAACCGGGGCACCAGCAAGCGCGATCACGTCATCTTCTTCCGCTGCGACAATGTTCGCCAAGAGCAGCCGAAGCGCGCCGACCTCGAAATCGCCGCGGCGGACTTCTTCTCGCTCGACGAACTCCCTGCGGACACGACGCCGGCAACCCGGCGCCGGCTCGCCGAACTTGCGGGAGCGGCGACGCCGGATACATTCTGGTAGGCAGTTCTTACTTCCAATCTAAAGATCATCTCGCCCGTGCGGAGCGCCGAGGTCGACGACCGGCCCCACCGGCACGATGCCGGTCGGATTGATCATCGTGTGGCTCCGGTAATAGTGCTGCTTGATGTGGTGCATGTTCACCGTCTCGGCGACGCCCGGCACCTGATAGAGATCGCGCAGATAGCCATGAAGATTCGGATAGTCGGCGAGGCGACGGATATTGCATTTGAAGTGACCGATATAGACCGGATCGAAGCGGACGAGCGTCGTGAACAGGCGCCAGTCGGCTTCGGTCATGCGGTCGCCGAGGAGATAGCGCCGTGAGGCGAGGCGGCCTTCGAGCTCATCCAGCATGGCGAAGAGGGCCGTCACGCTCTCCTCATAGGCCGCCTGCTTGGTTGCGAAACCGGCCTTGTAGACGCCGTTATTGACGGCGTCGTAGATGCGCGCGTTCAGCGCATCGATTTCCGCCCGCAGTTCTTTCGGACAGAAATCCTCGGTCGAGCCGGTGAGATAGTCGAAGGCCGAGTTGAACATCCGGATGATTTCGGCGGATTCGTTCGAGACGATCGTGTTCTTCTGCTTGTCCCAGAGAACCGGCACGGTTACCCGGCCGGAGTAGATAGGCTCGGCGCGCACATAGACCTCCCACAGGGCGCGCGAGCCGAACAGGTGGTCGACGGTACCGCCATTCTCGCCTTTGAATTCCCAGCCATTCGCCTGCATCAGCGGATCGACGATCGAGAGCGAGACGATGTCTTCGAGTTTCTTGAGCTTGCGGAAGATCAGCGTGCGATGGGCCCAGGGGCAGGCGAGCGAGACGTAGAGGTGGTAACGGCCCGCTTCCGCCTTGAAGCCGCCCGTGCCGGAAGGGCCGGGCGACCCATCGGCGGTGACCCAGTTGCGGAACTGCGACTCGCTGCGCTTGAAATGGCCGTTGGTTGCACGCGTGTCGTACCAGACGTCCTGCCAGACGCCATCCACCAGCCTGCCCATGGGCGAACTCCTTCACTCGTTTCCTTAACCGAAAGATAGCGCGCCGAGGCGCCGCCGATAGGGGCGAAATTCCGAACAGTGCGTTTTCGGCTTTGACAGATGGCGATTTTCTGCTATCGGCGATCCGTTAGCTTTTTCACGTTCGGAAACGACCTTAGCCATGATCCTGTCGGGAAGCCCGCGACGACGCTGATGCTGAAACACCCTTCCGGGTGAAGCCATCCTTGTGTTCGTTCGCATGCCGGTTCTCGATATCCATGAAAAAGCACGATCTCGTCTATCTGACTGAAGACGCGTCCCACGACGCAGCCATCGAAATCATCAATGAAGAAGCCTTCGGCCCAGGCCGCTTCGCCCGCGCTGCTGCGCGAATTCGCGAGCAGGGGCCGCACGACCGGTCGCTTTCCTTCATCTGCGCCGACGACGGCGAAACGATCGCTTCCGTGCGGATGACGCCGGTGATCGCCGGGTCCGTCCGGGGACACCTGCTCGGTCCTCTTGCCGTGCGGCCGTCGCACAAGAACAAGGGCATCGGCCGTGAACTGGTGCGCATCGCAGTCGAGGCCGCGCGGCGGAAGGGGTCCGAGGCGGTGATCCTCGTCGGCGATCCGCCCTATTACCAGCCGCTCGGTTTCGAGAAGGTACGCTGCGGCGCGCTCGAATTCCCCGGTCCGGTCGATCCGGCCCGGGTGCTGGTGGTGCCGATCGCGGCGGATGTTCACATGCGGCTCGAAGGCGTGATCGCCTGGCGGGATGACGGCGTGGCGCCGGCCGTCGAGGCTGTCGCGGAGCAGCAGGCGCACGGCGCGGCGGCTTGATTCCTTGACGGGCTGGTCCTTGCCGTCAAAATCGGCGCTCCAGTATTCCTGTCCTGCTCGTCATCCTCGGGCGTGACCCGAGGATCCAAGCACAAGCATTGCGGCTTCAGAACGACCTCGCGATTCGGCATTCCCCTGCGCCTCAAGCTTGCGAGTGGATCCTCGGGTCAAGCCCGAGGATGACGGCCGTAGAGGAGGGCGGCAGCGCAGCTCCGAAACCGTGATGTCGCTGCGGCCGCTCACCGGCCCTCGCGATACCAGGTGGCGGAAATCAGGAAGAGGAGGGCGGCGAGGCCGAAAAGGCCCGCGAAGAGCGACAGCGAATTGACGCCCTTCAGTACCGTCTCGTCGGTCATGCGCAGCGACAGGCGCTCATCGTCAGCGACGCGCACCGCGCCGCGAACAGGCAGGATCGAAGGGAGATCGACCGGTCCGTCGGCGTCCGCCAGCCGGCGGACAAGCCCCTTCGTCTTTTCCGCCCAGGGCTTGAGCCTTTCCTCCGTCGAGATCGCCGCCTTGAACTCCGGCGCGTCGACATTGCCGACATGGACGAGCGTCGTCAGCTCGTCGTTCGCCACCTCGAAAAGGCCGATTTCATCGCTCTTGACCTCTGCCTTGTAGAGGCCCGGCTCGCGTTCGGTAAGGGTGACCTCCTGGGTCCTGCCGGAGGGATAGGTGAGCGTCGCCTGGCCGGGGTCGCCCTCGATCGTTTGACGGGTGATCTCCAATGTCCGGCCGAGGGCGCGCGCGGTGAGCGCCTCCTCTTCGAGCGCCGGCTCCTGCATGAGCCAGTGGGCGGTGCGGCGATAGAGCGAAATGTGCGGTCCGCCGCCTTCGAAGCCGCGTGCCCAGAGCCAGCCCTGGTCGGAGAGCAGCATCGCCACGCGTCCCTTGCCGACGCGGTTGAGGACGAGCAGCGGCTTGCCGTCCGCCGCCTCCATTACCGTCTGGCCGAGCGGCCGGTCGACGTCGACGGTGCGGAACCAGCGGCCCCAGGCCGGCGGCTCGCTCGATGCGCCTTCGAGGCCGCGCGTGACCGGATGCTTCTTTCCCTCCTCGGAAAGCCGCGGGAAGAAGGCCGTTTCGGTCATGACGCCGGTCGGGGTCGCGGGCAAAACCGCCGAAAGCGGAGTGGCAGCGATCGAATCATTGCCGGCGTGCTCCGGTCCCGCGGCAATCAGCAAGGCGCCGCCGTTCTGAACGTATTGCGCGATGTTGTCGTAGTAGAGAATCGGCAGCACGCCGCGGTGCTGGTAGCGGTCGAAGATGATGAGATCGAACTCGCTGATCTTGTCGACGAAAAGCTCGCGCGTCGGAAAGGCGATGAGCGAGAGCTCGTTGATCGGCGTGCCGTCCTGCTTTTCCGGCGGCCGCAGGATGGTGAAGTGCACGAGATCGACGGCGGCGTCGGATTTGAGGAGATTGCGCCAGGCTCGCTCGCCGGCATGCGGCTCGCCGGAAACGAGCAGCACGCGCAGGTTCTCGCGAATGCCGTCGAGCACGTGGACGGCGCGGTTGTTCGCCTCCGTTACTTCGCCGGCGACAGGATTGACGGCGAATTCAAGGATGTTGTTGCCGCCGCGCGGAACGGTGAAACTGAACGGTACGTCTGTCCCCGGTTCCGCGAGCTCGGTGGCGATCTCGTTGCCGTTGAGACGAATCGTGACCTCGGCGCTGCCGCCGGGCGCCGCTCCTTCGTCCACAACGCGGAACGTCAGCTTCTGCTGCTCGCCGACAATGCCGAAGCGGGGCGCGCTCACGATTTCGATGCGCCGGTCGAACTCGTCCGGCCGCCCGCTGATCAGTCCATGAATGGGCGCATCGAAGCCGAGCTTCTGGTTCACGTCCGGCACATCGTGGATTTGGCCGTCGGTGATGAAGACAGCGCCGCCGACGCGGGCGGGCGGCACATCGGCCAGTGCCGTTGTGAGCGCGCCGAAGAGCTTCGTCGAGGGAGCTTCGCTCTCCTCGCCGTCGGCGGCCTCGACGATGCGCGCCTCGATCTGGGGAAAGCGCGCAAGACGTTCCTTGAGATCGGCGAGCGCCCGGTCGGTCTGTTCGCGGCGGTCGCCATTCTCTTGGCTCTGGCTGCGGTCGACAACCACAGCGACGATGGTCGAGAGCGGCTGGCGCTCCTCCTGGAAGAGAACGGGATTTGCAAGGGCGAGGCAGAACGCGACGAGAGCGGCCGTCCTGATCCAAGCACCGCGAACGCCGCGCCAGAGCCCGAGCGCCGCCAGCGCGGCTGCGATGAGCGACAATGCCGCGAGATAGGGCCAGGCAAGAAGTGGCGAAAAGTCGACGGTCATCGCTGCCTCACTGTCCGAGCCGCTCGAGCAGGGCGGGCACGTGCACCTGGTCGGCTTTGTAGTTGCCGGTCAACATATACATCATGATGTTGACGCCGGAGCGGAAGGCATATTCGCGCTGTATCTCGTCCGGCGGAACCGTCGGCAGCACCGCGACACCGTTGGAATCCACCGCCCAGGCGCCGGCAAAGTCGTTGCCGGTGATCATGATCGGCGTCACGCCGTCGCCCGAACGCGCCGGGCGGTCGCTCGGCTCCTCGCGATTGTCGAGCAGGGCCTCGATCCAGAGCGGGCTGCCGGTGTAGCGGCCGGGAAAATTCGTCAGCAGATAGAAGGCCTTGGTCAGAACATGGTCGGCCGGAACAGGCTCCAGCGGCGGTATATCGAGATTGGCGAGGATCGCCTGCAGGCGTTCGGCGTTCGGGCTCGTGCCGCCCGAGGAGGCGCCGAGCGAGGAGAACTGATCGCGCGTGTCGAACAACACCGTACCGCCGGCGCGCATATAGGCGTCTATGCGGCTGACGGTCTGCGGGCTCGGCATCGGTGCGCTGGCCGAGATAGGCCAGTAGATGATCGGATAGAAGCTGAGCTCGTCCTTGGAGATGTCGAGGCCGACCGGGGCGCCCGGCTCGAGCGTCGTGCGATAGGTGAGGAAATCGGTGAGACCGCGAAGTCCGCTCTCGGAGAGACGGTCCACGTCTTGCTCGCCGGTGACGACATAGGCGAGATGGGTGGTGTCGAGCCGTTCCAGAATGCGCGCGTCATCCGGCCGCGCGTCGTCCGCAAAGGCTTGCGGAGGCGGGAGAAGAGCGGCCGCGGCCATCACGAGGAACAATGCTGCTGCCGCTTTCGCCATGCGCAAGCGCGAAAAGGCACCGCCCATGAAGAGAACAATCGCGGCATCGGCGAGCAGCAGCAGCAATGCGAGCGTCAGCAGCGCCGGTTTCAGCGACCAGCTCTCCGCCGCTGTGAGCCGCTCGGATGTGTACGGGCCGGCGGCCGCCATGTCGATGCGCTTGAGCTGAGCGTCGCGCGGCAGCAGGTTCAGCGCGGTGAATCCGTCCTCGGAACCATAGAGGCCAGGCGGATTCTCCGGCGTGGCCAAGGGCGCTTTACCCGGCACGATGTCGAGCGGGCGGGCATTGGCGGTTTCGGCGACAAGCACGCCGTCGGCGTTTAGCAGCCGATAGGGCGGCAGCGTCTGTGGCTGCGCCGCCCGGCCTTCAGGGGCGATGCCGCCGCTGCGCGAAAGCTGGACGCTGCGGCGGAGCATTTCGACGAAATGTCCGGAGATCGGCAGGTTCGACCAGGTGGCCTCGGCGCTGACATGGAAGAGGATGATGCGGCCTGTGCCGCGTGCCGCCGTCGTCACCAGCGGCGTGCCGTCGGCGAGGTTTGCCCAGGTCCGCTCGACGAGATCGGCGGTCGGTTCGGCCAGGACCTGCCGCTTGACGAGGATATCGGTGGGGCGGGGCATGCCCGCAAAGGGGCTGTTCAATGGATAATCGGCGAGCGGCTGCGGCTCGGACCAGGAAAGTGCCCCGCCAAGCGCCCGCTCGCCCTGCCGAAGCGTCACGGGCACAAGCGGATCGTCGGCGGGCGCGGCGGCAAGCCGCGGGCCGGCGAAACGGATCAGTGTGCCGCCGTTGTCGATCCATTTCGCAAGCAGCGGATAGGTCTCTTCCGGCAGGCGGCCGATATCGGCCATGATGAGGACCGACGGCCGCTGCTGCAAGAGTTCCGGAATGGCGACCGCGAGATCGGTTTCGCGCGGCTCGACGAGGTCGGCATAGGGGGCGAGCGCCCGATTGATGTAGTAGAGGGGAGACAGCAGCGGCTGCGAGAGGTCGCGTGCCTCGCCGCTGAGCAAAGCCACGCGGCGGCGGCGGAAGCCGTCGTCGAGGAGGTGCGTCGCGCCGGCGGTTGCGGCGCCTTCGATGCCGATGCGGGCGAAGTCGTTGCGCAGTTCGAAGGGAGCCTCGATTGTTCCCTTCGCGGTCGCCGCGCCGGGCGCGAAATCGATCGTGCCGTTCGCAATCGCACGGCCGCGCGCGTCGAAAGCGACGATCGGGAAAGAGCGGCTGTCGTCGGTCTTCAGTCGGCTCGCCGTCACTGCCATACCGTTCGACTCGTTGCTGCTATCGGTGAGCGCGACCGCCTGGCTCCCGTCCGCCTCGATCACCTTGAGGTCGGCCGCGCCGATGCCTGCCAGCGTCTCCATGGTCTTGCCGTCGGTCTCGATGCCGTCGGTGATGAAGGCGATCGTTCCGGGCGGTGCGTCCCTGAAGGCCGTTTGCATGGCAGCGATGGCGGACCGCCGGTCGGCTGGCAGCGGTTCGGGGCCCACCGCTGCGAGCCGATTGCGCGCCGTTCCGGCCGATCCCGGCGTCGCGTCGTGCTGGCGCTCGCCGGTAAAGACGATGGACACGGCAAGGTCCTTCGCTTCGGCGTCATCGATCAAAGCCGAGGCAGCCTCGACGCGCCGCTCCCAGTCCGGTGCGGCCGCCCAGCTATTGTCGATCAGCAACGCCAGCGGGCCGGATGTGGCGAGCGTGTTGCTGCGCGGGTTGAAGACCGGATCGGCGATTGCAAAAATGACGGCGGCCGCCATCAGCATTCTAAGAAGCGTCAGCCACCAAGGGCTCTTCGACGGCGTCTCCTCGCGCTTGATAACCGAGGCGAGGATGCGCAGCGGCGGAAAAACCTCGGCTGCGGGTCTGGGCGGCGTCATGCGCAGCAGCCACCAGATCACCGGCAGCGCGACGAGGGCTGCGAGCATGGCCGGATTGGCGAAGACGAAGGAGAGGCCGCCTATCATAGCTGCCCTCCATGCGTCGCCCGGCCGGGCATTCCGGACAGATACATGTGCACCGCGACCAGCGCCTCCGACGCCGGGCGATCCGTCCTATGTGGAATGAAGGTCCAACCGAGATGGCGAAGGCTATCGCCGAGGCTGTCACGGCGGGCGCGATAGGCGCGCTGATAATCCTCGCGCAGGATCTCGGCGCGGCCGGCGGTTAGCTTCTCGCCCGTTTCCGGATCGGTGAATTCGGTCCGGCCGGCATAGGGGAAGACTTCCTCGGCGGGGTCGGCGATCTCTACGACATGTCCCCGCAAGCCGCGGCGTGCAAGCGGCCCGAGGCGTTCCATCACCTTGTCCGCCGGGTCGAGGAAATCGCCGATCAGGACCAGATCGCTGGCGCCACGGATCATACCTGTGTCGGGCAAGCCTTCGGCAAGCGGGCTCAGCATGATCGCGGTCGCGAGCCGCTCTGCAGCGTTGCGCGCCGAGACCGGCTCCATCACGCCGGGACAGCCGATCCGCTCGCCGGAGCGGGCGAGGATTTCGGCGAGCGCCAGCATCAGCACCAGCGCACGGCTCTCCTTTGAGACGGCGCCGAGCGTCGATTTGTACATCATCGAGGGGGAAAGGTCGGCCCAGAGCCAAATCGTGTGCGCGGCTTCCCATTCGCGATCGCGGACATAGGTATGGTCGTCCTTGGCCGAGCGACGCCAGTCGATGCGCGACAGGCTCTCACCTTCGCTGTAGGGCCGGAACTGCCAGAAGTTCTCGCCGATGCCGCGCTTGCGCCGGCCGTGCCAGCCGGAGATGACGGTATTGGCGATCCGGCGTGCCTCGACGAGGCAGTCAGGAACGAGCATCGCGCGCTGCTGCGCGCGTGAAAGAACCTCGCCGGAGGGAGTACGCGCGACGATGTGCCCGATGGAGGCCATGCGTTATGCCTTGGCCCGTTTCACTAGGTCGGCTATGACGTCGCGCACAGTCATGCCCTCGGCACGGGCCGCAAAGGTCAGCGCCATCCGGTGCTGCAGGACGGGTTCGGCAAGCGCCAGGATATCGTCGATGGAGGGCGCGAGCCGGCCATCGTAGAGCGCACGTGCGCGGGCCGAGAGCATCAAGGCTTGGCCGGCGCGCGGGCCCGGACCCCAGGCGACGTTCTTGTCGGTGGCGGCATTACCGTTGCCGGGACGGGCGGAACGCACCAGCGCCAGAATGGCGTCGACAACCTTCTCGCCCACCGGCATCTGACGGATCAGGCTCTGGAGCTGCTGCAGGCGCTCGGCATTGATCACCGGACGGGCCTCGGCCTCTACGACACCCGTCGTTTCAAGGAGGATTTGCCGTTCGGCGGAAAGCTCAGGGTAACCGACATCGACCTGCATCAGGAAGCGGTCGAGCTGAGCTTCCGGGAGAGGGTAGGTGCCCTCCTGTTCGAGGGGATTCTGCGTCGCGAGCACATGGAAAGGTTGCGGCAGGTCCTTACGGGCACCGGCGACGGTGATGTGGTATTCCTGCATCGCCTGCAGCAGCGCCGATTGCGTGCGCGGCGAGGCACGGTTGATCTCGTCGGCCATCAGGAGCTGCGTGAAGATGGGGCCGGCGATGAAGCGGAAGGAGCGATGGCCGGCCGCGTCCTGATCCATCACTTCCGAGCCCAGAATGTCGGACGGCATCAGGTCCGGCGTGAATTGAATGCGGCTGTTGTCGAGGCCGAGAACGGTGCCGAGGGTCGCGACGAGCTTTGTCTTGGCCAGACCGGGCACACCGACAAGCAGCGCGTGGCCGCCGGAAAGAACCGCGAGCAGGGTCTGCTCCACCACGCTTTCCTGACCGAAGATGACCTTGCCGATCTCCGCGCGGATGAGCGCGATCTCGCCAAGGGCCGCTTCCGCTGCCGCGACGATCGCCTTCTCATCGGCCAGTTCGACCGCGCTCTTCATAACACTCATTGCCAGTCTCCCGCTCGTGCGTGTCGAACCGATTCGGCATCACTCTGCTTTCGGTTCCTTTTTTCAATTTAGACCCTGGCAGACGGCTGACAAGCCGCCGCCAACGCACTATCTCGTGAGCTTCAGAACGCCCTGAAGCATTCCGGCTTCTCCGCTAAGCGCGAAGTACGGTCAAGATGCTCGTAACCAGGGGCGAACATCCCGCTCGTCTCATGGACGCGCTATTCTTCTTAGGCAAGATTGGGGCCAAACGGGACAGAACGATGGCAGAAACGAAGATTCAGCGGACGGGCGATGCGGCGGGGCTCGCCGCACTCATTGCGCGCGCTGCCGGTCAGACGGATGGCGAAGCAAGGGGATTGCCACCGGTCGAGCGCTGGAATCCGCCGTTCTGCGGCGACATCGACATGGAAATTCGTGCTGACGGAACCTGGTTCTACATGGGCACGCCGATCGGCCGCCAGCCGCTGGTGAGGCTGTTCTCGACAGTCCTGCGCAGGGACGCGGATGGCAAGACCTATCTCGTGACGCCGGTGGAAAAGGTCGGCATCCGGGTCGCCGATGCCCCATTCATCGCCGTCGAAATGAGCATTACGGTGAAGGACGACGAGAATGTGCTGACGTTCCGCACCAATGTCGGCGATGTCGTGGAGGCCGGGCCGGAGCACCCCCTGCGTTTCGTCATCCACGGCGACAATCGCGAGCTGAAGCCTTATCTCCACGTGCGCGGAGGCCTGGAGGCGCTCGTCTCCAGGCCGGTGATGTACGACATCGTCGAGCTCGGCGAGAGCATTGACGTCGGCGGTGTCGAGATGTTCTGCGTCAAATCGGCGGGGGCGGTTTTCCCGATCATGCCGGCGGCGGAGCTGGAAGCGCTGTCCAGATGAGCCGTCATCTCTTCTCCGCCGACGAGTTCCGCCGCCGCGCGCGTGCCCAGGCGGGCGGGCCGGTCGAAACCGCCTGGCGCGACCACGGCGACTTCCTGCTCAATCCCGGCATCGTGCCTTATCTCGAATCCCTGCATCTGAAGGATGCCGCGGTGCTCGTGCCGGTCGTCGACAGCGGCGAGGATGCGAGCGTGATCTTCACGCAACGCACCTCGACGCTGCGCAAGCATTCCGGCCAGATCGCCTTTCCGGGCGGCGCCGTCGATCCGGAGGACCCGTCCGTCGAAATCGCGGCGCTGCGCGAGGCTGAGGAGGAGATCGGTCTCGATCCGCGCTTCGTCGAGACGATCGCGCGGCTGCCGCATTATATGGCAATGTCCGGCTTCCGCATCACGCCGGTGCTTGCGGTGGTGCAGCCGGGCTTCGAGCTGACGCCGAATCCGGTGGAAGTCGAAAGCGTGTTCGAGGTGCCGCTATCGTTCCTGATGAATCCGGAGAATCACGGACGTGGGAGCGGCCATTGGCAGGGTGCCGAGCGGCATTATTACCGGATGCCCTATGGCGAGCGGAACATTTGGGGCATTACGGCGGGAATCGTCCGCATGCTCTACGAAAGGCTTTATGCATGACCTCCATTGCTGCCGAGCGCTGGTTTCAGGCTCCCTCGCTGCGCCGCGTCTTCGATTTGCTGAATGTCGACGGCGGCGAGGTGCGGATCGTCGGCGGCGCGGTCCGCAACAGCCTGCTCGGCCTGCCGACGGGTGACGTCGATCTGGCGACGACCTGGCATCCGGAGGAGGTCGCGGGGCGGGCGAAGGCGGCCGGCATCAAGGTGGTGCCGACCGGCATCAACCACGGCACCGTGACGCTGGTGATCGACGGCATACCTTACGAGGTAACGACCTTGCGCCGCGATGTGACGACGGACGGGCGGCGCGCCGAAGTGGCCTTCGGGTCCGGTTGGAAAGAGGACGCGGAACGCCGCGATTTCACGATCAATGCGCTTTATGTGAACAGCGAGGGCGAGGTCTTCGACTATGTTGGTGGTCTGGCCGATATCGAGAGCCGGACCTTGCGCTTCATCGGCAACGCCGCCGAGCGCGTCGCGGAAGATTATCTGCGCATCCTGCGCTTCTTCCGCTTCTTCGCGCATTACGGCAGCGGTCGTCCGGATGCGGAGGGCCTCAAAGCCTGCGCGCAGGCGCGCGCGAAGCTTTCGACGCTTTCCGCCGAACGCGTCTGGGGAGAAACGAAGAAGCTGCTTTCCGCCGACGATCCGGGCCGCGCGCTTCTGTGGATGCGCCAGGCGGGTGTGCTCGGCGAGATCCTGCCCGAAACCGAGAAATGGGGCATCGACGCCATACCCGGCCTCGTGGCCGCGGAGCGGAGCTTCTCCTGGCGGCCGGAGCCGCTCTTGAGACTCGCGGCGATCGTTCCCCCCGACGCGGAGCGGCTCGAAGCGATGGCGATGCGGCTGCGTCTTTCGAAGGCTGAAGCGGCCTATCTGGTCCGCTTCGCTGAGGCTCCGGCGATTGCTGCTACTCTCCCGGACGCAGCACTCGACCGGGAGCTCTACCGACACGGCAAAGACGGGATCATCGTCCGGCTCAAGCTTTCCCTCGCCGCCGCCCGCCGCAAATCCGAGACCGATCCCGCCTTTCTCGCCGAGACCGCTTCGTTCCAACGGCTGCTCGCGCGGGCGGAAGGATGGCAGCGCCCGGTTTTTCCGCTGAGTGGAGTGGACGTCTTGAAGGCGGGCATTCCCGCGGGTCCGAAGATTGGTGAGGTGTTGGAGGAGCTTGAGGAATTCTGGATCGAGCGAAATTTCAATGTCGACCGGGCGACATTGGTCGCCCGGCTCGAATCCCTGGCCCGGCCTGGCTGAGCGCGAGGGTGGCACTGCGCCGTCACGCTGCCTGAGTCTCGTCGACGATGCGCGCCTTGATGTTGTCGACCATGTTTTCGCGGATGACCGTCTCGCCATGGGTGTCACGCATGTGCTCAACGGCCCGGCGTACGACTTCGGCATCGTTATCGGCGCGGGTGTGCCAGGGGCAACCCGGAACGAGCGTACCGCATTCGAACAAGCGCATGGTATTCCTCCTTCCTCCAGATCACTCGGCCCTTGCACGACCGAAAGCATGAAGTGACCGATTCCAAGAAGTGGAGCGGGACGAGGGCGCAGAGCCGCCGACATCTTCCGCTCTGATCGCCTTTGCAACTGGTAGGCCGCTGCGACCTGCCGAGGGAAGCCTAACATCAACCGGAGGGCCGGCCAAATTGTTCCGCCCTGCCGTTGCGCGAAGAAATCCCTGTCAACACGTAGTTGGTTGGTGCTATGGCTTTGCCGACCTCCAGACTCGCAAAGGCCGTTTTCAGACATGATCGCTGTTCAATCGGAACTGATTGCCGCCATACGAAGCATTCCGGACTACCCGAAGCCGGGCATCATCTTTCGCGACATCACGACCCTGCTCGGCAACCCGAGAACGTTCCGTCGGGCGATCGACGAGCTCGTGCATCCCTATGCCGGAACCAAGATCGAGAAGATCGCCGGAATCGAGGCGCGCGGCTTCATTCTGGGCGGTGCGATCGCGCACCAGCTCTCGGCCGGCTTCGTGCCGATCCGCAAGAAAGGCAAGCTACCGCACGACACGGTGAGGATCGCCTACAGCCTCGAATACGGCGTCGACGAGATGGAGATGCACAGGGACGCGATTGTCCCAGGCGAAAAGGTGATCCTTGTCGATGATTTGATCGCGACCGGCGGCACCGCCGAAGGGGCAACGAAGCTCCTGCAGCAGATGGGCGCGGAGATCGTCGCCGCCTGCTTCATTATCGATCTGCCGGAGCTCGGCGGCCGCAAGAAGCTCGAGGCGCTCGGCGTCAACGTCCGCACGCTCATCGAGTTCGAGGGGCATTAATAAGTTGGCGCGGGATGCGGGCCGAAAACCGCGCACACTTTTCCTCATCCCGCGCTAAGGCTCTCGGTGCTTTGCTGCTCCGTTTCAGGCGAATTCGATGACCTTGCTCTCGAAACGGATCACCGCCTCGCCATGCTGGTTCTCGCCCTCGCACAGAATGGTATTGATCCGCCAGCCGGGCCGTGATGCGACGATGCGGGCCTCGAGCAGGGTTACCGCATAAGTTATTGTGTCGCCGGCATAGACCGGCTTCAGCCATTTGAGTTCACGGAAACCGGGCGAGGGGCCGAGTTTGGGGGCGTGCAGCCCCTCGGCCGCAAGGCGCCGGGCCTCGTCCGCCCAGAAACGTACGAAGCACTGCATCCAGCCGGCGCTAGTATGCCAGCCGGAAGCGCAAAGGCCGCCGAACAGCGATTGTTTCGCCCCTTCCTCGTCGAGGTGAAACGGCTGCGGGTCGAAATCGCGAGCAAAGCGGATGATGTCCTCCGCGGCGAAGGTCAGGCTGCCGATGACGATCTTTCGGCCGGCTTCGTAAAGTTCCGCCAACGTCATCATGGCCGCTGCTCCGTGTCGCGGCGACGGAACATGACCGAGCATTCGGAGACTGCGACGGCTTCACCGTTCTGGTTGTCGATTTCGTTGCGAAATTTGACGATGCCGATCGCGGGCTTCGACTTCGATTGGCGTGACTCCAGCACTAGGCTGAAGCCCGAGAGGAGATCTCCGGCAAGCACCGGCCTTTTCCACTCCATGAAGTCGATCCCCGGCGAGCCTTGCGAGGAGGAATTGCCGAGGAAAGCGTCGATCATCATCCGCATCCCGATGGCACTGGTGTGCCAGCCGGAGGCGGAGAGGCCGCCGAGAATGCTAAGCCTTCCGGCTTCCTCGTTGAGATGCATCGGCTGCGGGTCGAACTCGCGGGCAAAGGCAATCATGTCGGTGGCTTGCATCAGGACCGGGCGGTAGTCGAAACGCCGGCCTTCTGTGAAGTCCTCGAAATAGAGCATGCCGCCCCCCATCATCGCCGAAATGCTGCGGCGCCATATATGGTGCCGCATCGGCTCGATGTCACGTGTTGAAGCGGAAGTGAATGACGTCGCCGTCCTGCACGACGTAATCCTTGCCTTCGTCGCGCGCCTTGCCGGCCTCCTTGGCTCCGTTTTCTCCGCCGTAGGCGATGAAGTCGTCATAGGCGATCGTGTTGGCGCGGATGAAACCGCGCTCGAAATCCGAATGGATGACGCCCGCCGCCTGCGGCGCCTTCGTACCGCGCGGGATCGTCCAGGCACGGGTCTCTTTCGGGCCCACCGTGAAATAAGTGATGAGGTCGAGCAGCTTGTAGCCGGCGCGGATCAGGCGGTCGAGGCCTGCCTCGTCCAGACCGAGGGCCGAGAGGAATTCTTTCGCTTCCTCGTCCGGCAATTGGGCGACTTCCGATTCGATCGCGGCCGAGATCACGACCGTTTCGGCGCCCTGAGCCTTGGCCAGCTCCTCGACGGCACGGGTGTGCTCGTTGCCGGTTGCCGCGTCGGCTTCGGCGACGTTGCAGACATAGAGAACCGGATGGGACGTGAGGAGGTTGAGGCCTTGCAGGATGCGCAGCTCGTCGGCATCGAGCTTCGGAAGCAGGGTGCGCACGGGCTTGCCTTCTTGCAGCAGTTTCAGCGAGGCTTCCATGACCGGAAGCTGCGCCATCGAGTCCTTGTCCTTGCCGGTCGCGCGCTTGCGCGTCTGCTCGGTCCGCCGCTCCAGGCTTTCGAGATCGGCGAGCATCAGTTCGGTCTCGATCGTCTCCGCGTCCTCGACGGGGTGGATGCGCCCCTCGACATGTGTGATGTCGTCGTCTTCGAAGCAGCGCAGCACGTGCACCACAGCGTCCACCTCGCGGATATTGGCGAGGAACTGGTTGCCGAGGCCCTCGCCCTTGGACGCGCCGCGCACCAGCCCGGCGATGTCGACGAAGGAGATGCGGGTTGGAATGATCTCCTTCGACTTGGCGATATCGGCGAGCTTGCGCATGCGCGGATCGGGAACGGCGACTTCACCCGTGTTCGGCTCGATCGTGCAGAAGGGATAGTTCGCTGCCTGCGCCGCTGCCGTCTTGGTCAGCGCATTGAAGAGTGTGGACTTGCCGACATTCGGCAGCCCGACGATACCGCATTTGAAGCCCATGGCTAAACCTGTCGTTCCTGAAATCGCTTGGGCGTGGCTATGGGATAAAGGAGAGGAGCGGTCAAGCTCTTCCCGCATATCGCAATGTGTTCACATCCCGCTGATCGGTGGGTTTCCCTTGAATGCCTTTGATCGGAGCGCAATATTGGTTGCCTCTCATGTCATCAACGGCGGATTTCCGATGAGTGACAATGACGTTGCCGCAAAGCGCAAAACGAGGGCGAAGCCGAAGCTCGAACGGCCGAAGCTCTACAAGGTCATCCTTGTCAATGACGATTACACGCCGCGCGAATTCGTCGTGATGGTGCTGAAGGCCGTCTTCCGGATGAGCGAGGAAACCGGTTACCGGGTGATGATGACGGCGCACAAGCTCGGCACCTCGGTCGTCGTGATCTGCGCCAAGGACGTGGCCGAAACCAAGGCGAAGGAGGCGACCGACCTCGGCAAGGAAGCGGGCTTCCCGCTGATGTTCACGACCGAGCCGGAGGAGTGACAATTCTCGCCTTGGGCTGGCCTAAGATCACTGCCCTCAAGACCGGGCCCTTCGAGCGATGTGGCTGTTACCGGCGGAACGCCTGGCAAAGTCGAGGAGCGATAAAAAGGACATATGCACTATTCAGTGCACAGCCCCTCATCAATGCTGAAAACTGCGCCGATGACACCCGAACGTTTTGCTGAATGCCTGGCCATTTTGCGGTGGACGACAATCGACCTCACATCCGCGCTCCAATGCCAGCTCTCCTGGGTTGAAGCGCTCGAGAGCAGTCACGCGGAAATCCCGGAGGATCTGGCTCTCTGGCTCGATCGGCTTGCCCGGTTCCACGAAGCTGCAGGAGTTCCTACATCCTATCGCGATATGGCGGGTGGAAGACCGCGCACGTTTACCATCCAGCGCTAATCCCCTTTCGAGCCGAACATCTTCTTCAGCATGTCGGCCATGGGGCCGGTTGCCGGGAGTTTCTTCGGCTGGGCCGCTGCGCGCGCCTGGTGAATATGGGACTGCGCCGGCTGTTTCTTCGGAGCCTCAGGCTTTTCCGCCTCCGGCTTGCCGCCGGTCGCCAGAGCGATCTTGTTCATGAGCTGCGAGTCCTCGCCTTTTACCAGCATGCCGGCGTTCTCGGCGATGGCGTCGAGTAGGGCCGAAAGCCACGCCTGATCGGCCTTGGCGAAATCGCCGAGCACATGCGCATGCACGAGGTCCTTGACGCCGGGATGGCCGATGCCGAGCCGCAGGCGGCGGTATTCCTTGCCGCAATGGGCGTCGATCGACCTGATGCCGTTGTGCCCGCCGTGACCGCCTCCGGTCTTGATCCGTGCCTTGCCGGCGGGCAGATCCAGTTCGTCGTAGATCACGACGATGTCCTTGGGCGCGAGCTTGTAGAAACGCATGGCTTCGCCGACGGCTTCGCCGGAGATGTTCATGAAGGTCTGCGGCTTCATCAGCAGGACGCGCTCGCCGCCGATCTCGCCTTCGGCAATCTCCGACTTGAACTTCTTCGACCAGGAGGAGAAGCCGTGACGCCGCTGGATGGCGTCGACCGCTATGAAACCGATATTGTGGCGATTACCGGCGTATTTCGGACCCGGATTGCCAAGTCCCGCGATGATCAGCATGTCGGCAAGCTCCTGATGCGCTTTGCTCTATGAGGCGAGATGTGGCGGGGAGGCCCTTTGCCCCTCATCCTGCTGCCGCGACCTTCTCCCCGCAGGCGGTGAGGGGCTGCCGCGCCGTCCCAGTCCCCTTTCCCCGCGCGCGGGGAGAGGGTTAGTCCTCGGGTTAAACCCGAGGAGAGGGGCTTCCACCACATCCGCTATCTCACCCCAAAATCATCGCCGCCCAGCCAAAGTCAATGGCTATTTCGCCGCCTGTTCGATCCGGTTCGGGCTCAGGCCGTAGCGCTCGAAGATCCGGTCCTGCGTTCCGTCGCCAATGAGACGGTCGAGTTCTGTCTGCATACGGGCGATGGTCTCACCTGCCATATCCTTGTGGCAGGCAATGCCGTATTGCTTGCCTTCAAGCACCAGCGCCGCCTCGATCGGCTTTCCGTCGGTCCGCATGCTCTCGAAGGTCTTTTCGGAGGTCATCATCAAATCGATGCGGCCGGCGATCAGCTTCTTCAGTGTGGAGTCGAGACTGGCGGCATAGTCGATCCTCTGAAAGCCGCGTTCCTTCAGGTATCCGGCGGAGAAATCCTCGCGCTGTGTTCCGATCACGAACTGCTTCGCCTCCTCAAGCGATCGCGGCGCGACAGCGGATTCCTTGTGGCGCACCATGATCATGTGATCGACGAGAAGCGGCTCGACCCATTTGAACTTTCCATTCCGTGCGGCGTCGTGGCCGGTGGTGAAGACGCAATGGTGAGGTTGGTTCTCCGCCAGCGCGAAGGCGCGCGCCCACGGCAGGATGTTGATCTCGTAGGGCAGGTCGAGCGTCTTCATGATCAGCGCGACCTGGTCGACCGAGGCTCCGCTCGGACCGTTTTCGCCGGAGAAATTATAGGGAGGATATTCCTCGGTGAGGAAATGGATCGTCTCGGCATCGGCGGCGGAGGAAAGGCCAAGGAAGAGTGCCAGGATCCAATGTTTCACGCCCATTCTCCTTCCGGGCCGCTCTTCATTCGACCCTATCCCTGATTGCTCGCCTTGGCTTCCGATTCGCTCTCGAGCATGGCCAGCATGCCATCGACCGGCATGGGCCGGCTGAAGAGGTAGCCTTGGCCATTATCCACGCCAAGCTTGCGCAAAAGCTGCCACTGATCCTCCGTTTCGATACCCTCGGCGACGACGGTGCAGCCCATCTGGTGCGAGATGGTGCGGATGCCCTTGATGAGCATCCTGCTCTTGCGCCGGACGTCGGCGGCATTGGAGTTCAGCGAGCGCGTGAAAGACTGGTCGATCTTGACGATGTCGACGGGGAAACGGTTGAGGTAGCTGAGCGACGAATAGCCGGTGCCGAAGTCGTCGAGTGCGATACGGCAGCCGAACTCGCTGAGCTGCTTCAGCACCGCATGAACCTCCGGATTGTCGAGCATCAGCACCGCCTCGGTAATTTCTATGACGATCCGATGCGGGGAAATATGATGCTTGAGCAGGAGTGCTGCCAGCCTGTGGGCCAGCGTGAGCTCAAACTGCAGCGGCGAGAAGTTCACGGCCAGATAGGTGTCCTGCGTCCCATCGAGCGCGGAGATCGCTGCAAGGTGACGAATGGCCTTCTCCAACACCCGGTCGCCGATGCGACTGATCGTGCCCGTCTCCTCTGCGATGCCGATGATCTTGCCGGGCGGCATGAGACCCTTTTCCGGATGGTCCAGCCGCACGAGCGCCTCGAAGCCGATGATGCGGCCGTCGGCCAGACTAACGATCGGCTGCAGCCAAGCCTCGAACCAGTCCTCCTTCAGGCCCGCCTCGATGCACTGCTCGATCTCGTGGCGCTCGCGCGCCGTGTCGAGCATGCCCGTGTCGAAAATCTGCAGGCCGTTCTTGCCGTCGCGCTTGCGCGCGTACATGGCCATGTCGGCCTTGAGCAGGAGGTCCGAGGCGCTGGCGGCATGCGTCGGGTAGACGGCGAGGCCGATGCTCGCGCTGACCGACAACTCGTTGCTCTCCACCGGCATCGGCTCGCGCAGGGCCTCGCAGACGCGCTCCCCGATCTCGCTCGCAAGGGCGATAACGTCCGTTGCCGCAATGAGGATGGCGAACTCGTCGCCGCCGAGACGCGCCATCACGTCCGCAGGCCCGAGTTTCGCGCGGATCAGTTCTACCGTCTGGCGCAGCACGGCATCACCGGCGGCATGGCCGAAATTGTCGTTGATCCATTTGAACCGATCGAGATCGATGAACAGGCAGGCGAGTTGCATGCCGCATTCGTCGGCGCTGCGGATCGCCTCATCAAGCGCGCTTTCGAAACCCTGACGGTTGAGGAGACCGGTCAGATGGTCGGTGATCGCCTGGGCATGGTTGCGGCTCTCCGCCTGCTTCAAGGCCGTCACGTCGGTCATGACGGAAAGCGAGAGCCCGTCGCGGCCAGTTTCCGTTTCGAGGATCAGCGCGGTCATGAATTCGCCGTTGGCCTTGCGGAAAGGGAGCGTGACTTCGCTGATCGTGTCGCTGCCCGAGGCGATTGCCTTTGTACGCAAGCGGTAGGCTTCGTGCCAACTCGGGTCGACGAAATCGGTAAAGCCTCGGCCGATGACCTCCTCCCGAGCGTAGCCGGTCGCAAGCAGCCAGTAGTCGCTGACGGCGATCAGTCGATTTTCGGCGTCAAGCGAAAAGAGCATGGCCGGCGTCAGATCGTAGATCTCGGTCGCCCGCCGGTGTGCGATCTTCAGCTCCTTCTCCTCGCGTTCAAGCCGATCCTGCATCGCGTTGAAGTTGGCGGCGAGGGCGCCCATCTCGTCATCCGAGCTCCAGTCGACCCGGTGTCGTGATCCGAGCCGCCTTGTTGCCTCGATCGCGGCGGTCAGCCGCATCAGCGGACGGATCACGGTTAGACGGTTGCCGACCAGGGCCGCCGCAAAGACGGTCGCCACGGCGAACAGAAGAATGCCGAGGATCGCCCATTCGTCTTTGCTGAAGCGCGAGAGGGGACCCAACGCGGAAACGAGGACTTCGAGCGTGCCGACCGACTTGGGGCCATCGACGCCGTCGTGGGAGATGACGGTCTTGAGGGAGTGGTATGCGGCCGTCCCGGCGCTGGGCTCCGCCGGCAAGCGGGCGAGTATGCTGCCCGCCGGGTCGCGGATGACGACCGCCTCGATGTCTGTCGCGTTCATCAGCGAGCGGGCGATCCTTGCGATAGCCTCCTCGTCGAAGTCCCAGATCGGCTTGGCGAGAGCCTCGCCGCTCGCCTCGGTCAGAAGCTCGACGTTGTGCAGTCGCTCGCGGGCGACCCGTTCGCTCGATATGGTCAGGAAAAGAGCGAGCAGCGGCGCGACGAATACGAGCATCGCACAGCAGATGATCGCAATGAAACGATTCTCCACCGAATGCATCATCGGACGCTTCCGTCGGCCGGCGTTATCGTCTTGTTCGTTTCGCATGCTCTTGGACTGCCACCGGTTTCTCCCCAGTGCAGAACATCATCAAAACCTTAAATGTTGTTGAAGTTGCATCGCGAGTTTTCATGAGGGCTGGTGTACTACCAGAGATTGTGCTCCGGCCAGAATTCTTGGGCGCCGCGAGCAAAAGAAAACCCGTCCCACATGACATGGGACGGGTTCTTTTCATCAGGCAGCGGCCTGGCGCTGCAGCCGCAGGAAGCGGGCATCAAGCCTCTGCTTCGCCCTCGGTCTCTTCGGTCTCTTCGGCTTCCTGCGCACGGCCGGTGATCGTCGCGACTGTGAAGTCGCGGTCGGCGATGACCGGGGTCGCGCCTGCCGGAAGCTTGATATCCGAAATGTGGACCGTGTCGCCGATGTTGAGACCGGTTAGGTCGACGGTCAGGAATTCCGGAATGCTGTCGGCGGAGACGTTAAGCTCGACGTCATGGCGAACGATGTTCAGCGCGCCGCCCCGTTTGAGGCCTGGGGACTTCTCTTCGTTTTCGAAGTGAACCGGAACCTGGACGGAAACCTGGCTGCCCTTCGAGACGCGCAGGAAGTCGACGTGCATCGTGAAGTCACGGACCGGATCGAGCTGATAGTCCTTCGGAAGGACGCGGATCTTCTCGCCGTTGACGTCGATCGTCGCAACGGTGGTCATGAAACCGCCGGCGTGGATTTTCATCGTCACGTCCTTAGTGGACAGCGCGATGGAAAGCGGGGGCTGCTTGTCACCATAGATGACAGCCGGGATAAGACCGTTGCGGCGAAGTTCGCGGGAGGACCCCTTACCAACCCGTTCGCGCGTCTCGGCCTTGAGCTCGTAAGATTGGCTCATGGATAGACCTTTCTGGTTATTTGGAGAGTTCGTCCGCCAAAGGCGGAAAAACCTGAAGCCGCGAGGCGGCTTCATCCGCGGTGCCTCCAAGGGTGTCTGCGCGGACGCGGGGTCCATAGCCGAGAACGAGCGTAAATGCAAGGCACGGCCGATCATGCCTTCCGTTTGGCGACGCGTGCAAGCCCAAGCATGAGGCCGCCGGCGACGAGCCCCCAGAAGGCGCCGGAGACGCCGGCGAAACTGACGCCCGATGCCGTGACGAGGAAGGTGATGGCGGCCGCCTCGCGCGTCTCGGCCTCCTTGAAGGCGGCCATGGCCGAGCTCGAAAATGCGCCGATCAGCGCAAGACCGGCAACCGCCTGGATCAGCACCGGCGGCGCGAGGCTGACGAAGGTCGTCACGACGCCGGCAAGCAGGCCGAGGATGATGTAGGCAATGCCGGCGTTGATCGCAGACCAATAGCGGCGTGTGCGGTCAGGATGGGAGTCGGAGCCGGCGCACATGGCCGCGGTGATCGCCGCAAGATTGACGGCATGCCCGCCGAAAGGAGCGCTCAGCATCGAGAAGAGACCGGTCGTGGCGAAGAGCGGTCCCGGATCCGGGTGGTAGTCGTTGACCTTGAGCACCGCGATTCCAGGAATGTTCTGCGACGCCATGGTGACGATGAAAAGCGGCAGCGCGATGCTCACCATCGCAGCGGCGTCGAAGGCGGGTGGGACGAACTCGATCCTGGGAACAAGCGCGGCGGAGAGGCCCGCAAGGGCGCCCTCCGGCATTTCGACGCCGAGCGCGATGACGAGGCCGAAGGTAAGGAGCGCCGCCGGCACCGCATAAAGCCTGTTGATGCTGCCGACGACAGCCCAGGCAAGAACGATGGGCAGGCCGAGGAGCGGATTGAAAGCGACCGCCTTCACGGGTGCGAAACACAGGCTCAGGAGCACGCCGGCAAGCATCGCATTCGCCAGGGCCGGGGGGATGGAAGAGACCATCCGGCCGAGCGGCTTCCAGAGGCCGGCGACGATGATCAGCAGGCCGCAAACGAGGAACGCGCCGACGGCGGCGTTGAAGCCGCCTTCGACGGTGCCAGAACTCGCGAGCAAGGCCGCACCCGGCGTCGACCAGGCAATGCTGACGGGGAGCCGCGTGACGGCGCTGATGACGATGGCGCAGAGGCCCATCGAGATCGATAAGGCCATCAAGCCCGACGCCGCCTGCGCCTCGCTCGCGCCGACGCCGGTAAGGCCGTGAAGAACGACGGCGAAAGAGCTGGCGAAGCCGACGAAGGCGATCAGCGCGCCCATGAAGAGGCTTTGAGCGGAAAAGTCGCGAAGCATAGCGGACCGTTTCGATGTTTGGAGCGGATATCGCGGGTGAGTCGCGGGAGGTGTGTTGATCGAGTAGCACATCCGCTCGCTCTGTCGATACCGTCGGGCCTGTGCGTGACCTTTGTCTAAGTGGACCTGTCGCACGAGCAATGCGTATAGTACCGTTCGACGCAGTGCGCCGAGCGGGAGATCGACGCCTGTTTCCGCGGAGGGACGCTTCAGGGAGGGAGCGAATGCCGTCAGCCAGGGATCATACCGACCGCGTCTATAAGGTCGCGCATCAGCCTTCGGCCGCCGCCAGCTCGCCGGTTGCCGCCTCGTGGCGCCGCTGCATGACCCTTCATGGTCTCGCTCCTGAGGAAGCGCGATTGCCTTGGCGCCTGAGCGAGGGCGAATTGCTGCGGGCACGCGAGCGCTCCGGGGTGTTGATCGCCGAGGCGGCCGGCGAGCTCGACCGGCTGTTCGCCATCGTCGGCAAGGCCGGCTGCTGCCTTCTGCTGACGGATGAGAAGGGTGTCGCGCTCGAACGCCGCGGCGCCGGCGGCGACGATGCGGATTTCCGCGGAGTTGGCCTCTGGTCGGGCACCATATGGAGCGAGGCGAGTGTCGGAACCAATGGCATCGGTACCGCTATCGTTGACGAGCGTGCGGTCGTGATCCAGCGTGACCAGCATTTTCTCAGCCGCAATATCGGCTTGAGTTGCGCGACCGCGCCGATCCGCGACGAAGCCGGGCGCCTTGCGGCGGCGATCGATATCTCCACGTGCCGTGACGATGCTTCGGAGGCGATCGTGTCGATCCTTTCACAGGCGGTGCGCGATGCGGCGGCCCGCATCGAGGCCAACCTGTTCCGCCGGGCCTTTGCCGGTGCCCGCATCGTGCTGGTCCCGGTCGACCGCGCCGGACCGGCGCTTCTTGCGGTTGACCGCGATGACCTGGTGCTCGGCGCGTCACGGGCGGCCCGGCTCTGCCTCGGGCTCGACGACAAGCGCATTGCCGCCGGCGTGCCCGCCTCCGACCTGCTTCAGGAAGATTCGCCGCGCGAGGGCGCCGAATTGCCGGATGCCGAGAGGGCGGCGCTCCGCCGTGTGCTGTCGCGCACCAACGGCAATGTCTCGATGGCCGCCGACCTTCTCGGCATCAGCCGTGCGACGCTGTACCGCAAGATGAAGCGGCTTTCATTGAACTGAGCGGTGCGGCGCGAGAATGCCCTTGGCCCCGGCCCGGCACGCCGGGGGACAGCGAGCCGGGTGTCGGCTGCTTCGCCCCCGCCTGCGGGGAGAAATACCGTTAGGCGGGCGAGGGGCGGACAGGCCCGAAGAACACTCACAATCTGGACCGTTGCTGCACTGCAGTATGGCATGTGAAGCCGACCTGTCGCAATTCTGAAACAGATGCTGATGCGCGCTGCCGCGGGTGTCTATCGGAGATTCGCATTCGGCTGCACCCTACCTCCCACAGCAATCGGAGTGCTGTTTTCTTCAAGGGAGGAAGCCATGCTGCATCAGAAAATCATCGAGAGCCCGTTCAAGCACAAATATGGAAACTTCATCGGCGGCGAATGGCGCGAGCCCGTTGCCGGCCGCTATTTCGACAACATGACGCCGATCACCGGCGGCACGCTCTGCCAGATTGCCCGTTCCGACGCCGCCGATATCGAGATCGCTCTCGATGCGGCCCATGCGGCCAAGGAGAAATGGGGGCGGACCTCGACCACGGAACGCTCCAACATCCTCATGAAGATCGCCGCCCGCATGGAGGATAATCTCGAGCTCCTGGCGCGGGCAGAGACATGGGACAACGGCAAACCGATCCGCGAGACGGTGGCCGCCGACATTCCGCTGGCGATCGATCACTTCCGCTATTTCGCCGCCTGCATTCGTGCGCAGGAAGGCTCGATCGGCGAGATCGATCACAACACCGTCGCCTATCATTTCCACGAGCCGCTTGGCGTGGTCGGCCAGATCATCCCGTGGAATTTCCCGATCCTGATGGCCGCCTGGAAGCTTGCGCCGGCCCTTGCCGCCGGGAACTGCGTCGTCTTGAAACCGGCCGAGCAGACGCCCGCCTCCATTCTCATCTGGGCGGAGCTCGTCGCCGACCTGCTGCCGCCGGGCGTCCTCAACATCGTGAACGGCTTCGGCCTCGAAGCGGGCAAGCCGCTCGCCACCAGCCCGCGCATCGCAAAGATCGCCTTTACCGGCGAGACGACGACCGGACGGCTGATCATGCAATATGCCAGCCAGAATCTCATTCCGGTAACGCTCGAACTCGGCGGCAAATCGCCGAACATCTTTTTCGCCGACGTCGCCAGCGAGGATGACGACTTTTTCGACAAGGCGCTCGAAGGCTTCGCCATGTTCGCGCTGAACCAGGGTGAGGTCTGCACCTGCCCGAGCCGTGCGCTTGTCCAGGAAAGCATTTACGACCGCTTCATGGAGCGGGCGCTGAAGCGGGTCGAGGCAATCCGCCAGGGCAACCCGCTCGACGCGGCGACGATGATCGGCGCGCAGGCGTCGAGCGAACAGCTCGAGAAGATCCTTGCCTATATCGAGATCGGCAAGGAGGAAGGCGCCGAGGTCCTGACCGGCGGCGGCCGCAATGTGCTCGAAGGCGATCTTTCCGGCGGCTATTATGTCAAGCCGACGGTGTTCCACGGCCATAACAGGATGCGCATCTTCCAGGAGGAGATTTTCGGGCCGGTCGTGTCGGTCACGACCTTCCGCACGGAGGCCGAAGCACTGGAAATCGCCAACGACACGCTCTATGGGCTCGGTGCCGGCGTGTGGAGCCGCGATGCCAACCGCTGCTACCACTTCGGGCGCTCCATCCAGGCCGGTCGTGTCTGGACGAACTGCTACCATGCCTATCCCGCGCACGCCGCCTTCGGCGGCTACAAGCAGTCCGGCATCGGCCGCGAGACGCACAAGATGATGCTCGATCATTATCAGCAGACGAAGAACATGCTGGTAAGCTACAGCCCGAAGGCGCTGGGCTTCTTCTGATCCCGTTCTCGTCGGCAATTCTCTCAGGGCTCCCGATCTTTCGTCGGGGGCCTGCTGGCTTTGTAGGAAGGAGGAGATTGCAATGACGCATGAAGAGCAGGAGGCGCGGGTGCTCGCGACCGATGCGGCGATCGAACTCATCCGCGAAATCCGGCGCGACCATCCGGATATGCTTTTTCATCAGTCCGGAGGCTGCTGCGACGGCTCCTCGCCCATGTGCTATCCCGCCGACGACTACATCGTCGGCGACAACGACGTGAAACTCGGCGAAGTCGACGGAGTGCCGGTCTATATCAGCGCCCGCCAGTACGAGGTCTGGAAACACACGCAGCTCATCATCGATGTCGTGCCCGGCAGGGGAGGGATGTTCTCGCTCGACAACGGCCGGGAAAAGCGTTTCTTCACGCGCTCGCGCCTCTTCGGTGGCGAGGCCTGCCCTTTGCCGACCCGGAATTGAACGGCGGCAAGACCGCGTTCCCCTTTTTGCTCGTTTGGTGCTATCGCTTGTCGTCTTCAAGGATGGGAGGCGGATATGGCGAATCAACTGAGCAGATATCAGGCATTCCGCGCTTTGCACGATCGGCCGGGTGCTTTCGTCATCCCCAATCCTTGGGATGCGGGCTCTGCGCGCATTCTCTCCGCGCTTGGGTTCGAGGCCCTCGCCACCACGAGTGCCGGATTTGCCTTTTCCATCGGCAGGAAAGATTCGGCAGCCGCTCTTTCGCGCGAGGCTCTTTTGGAGAATGCCCGCAATATCGTCGAAGCGACCGATCTGCCTGTATCGGCCGACCTGGAGGACGGCTTCGGTGCGGATCCCTGGTGTTGCGCCGCTACAGTTTCCCTGGCGGCGGATGTTGGGCTTGTCGGCGGCTCGATTGAGGACGCCACGGGCGACCCCGCCAATCCCATCTTCGACTTCGGCTTGGCTGTCGAACGCGTTGCTGCCGCCGCGGAGGAGGCCCGTAAGCACCCATTCGTTTTGACCGCGAGAGCGGAAAACTTCCTGCACGGCAGGCCCGATCTGGATGACACGATCCGGCGTCTTGTCGCATTCGAGCAGGCCGGTGCGGATGTTCTTTACGCCCCGGGCCTGCCGAATCTCGAGGCGATCCAGACGGTCTGCTCTTCCGTCGGTCGGCCGGTCAACGTCGTCATGGGTCTCGCCGGGCAGACCTTTTCAGTGAAAGAATTGCAGCAGGCCGGGGTAAAGCGCATCAGTGTCGGTGGCTCCTTTGCGCGAGCGGCCCTTGCAGGGCTCATGAGCGCCGCGCGGGAAGTCAAAGAGCATGGCACTTTCACGTATTCGCAGCATGCAATGTCCGCCGCCGAAGCTGCGTCCTATATGCTGGACGCAAAAAGATGACTTGAACTCCCGGTAAAACGATCGGTGCCAGTGTTCGAAAGATGGCCGGAGCTCGGCCTGCTGTCTCGGTCGAAAGGGCGACGGCGCGGGATGCGGACGGAAAACCGCGCACACTTTTCCTCATGCCGCGCTCGCTATCAGACAACAATGGAGGATGACATGCAGTACACGACGCTCGGCAATACTGGCCTCGTCGTTTCACGCCTTGCCTTTGGCGCGATGACGTTCACCGCTGGAGACCGCAGTCTCGGCGCCGTCTACAAGACGGACGCCGAGGCTGCCGAAGCTCTTGTCGGGCGCGCGCTCGATGCGGGCATCAATTTCTTCGACACCGCCGATGCCTACGCGTCCGGTCAGTCCGAACGAATCCTCGGCGAGGCGCTGAGAACCCGCCGCGACGAGGTGGTGATCGCCACGAAGGTCGGCTTTCGCAGCGGCACGCCGTTGACCCAGGTCGGGCTTTCTCGCCGCCACATTCTCTGGTCGGTCGATCAAAGCCTGAAGCGCCTCGGCACGGATTGGATCGACGTCTACATCGCGCATAAGGAAGACCCGCACACGCCGCTCGAGGAGACGTTGACGGCGCTGGATGCGGTCGTACGCGCCGGCAAGGTGCGCTACATCGGGTTCTCGAATTGGTCGGCCTGGAAAGCGGCGGCGGCGCTCGAGATCCAGAAGGCCAACGGGCTAGCCCTCTTCACGCACGGACAGATGCATTATTCGCTGCTCGGCCGCGACGTGGAGCGAGACGTCATCCCGATGATGCAGCGCTACGGCCTGGGCCTCACCGTCTGGAGCCCGCTCGCCTCGGGGTTCCTTTCCGGCAAGTACACGCGGGAAAATCTCGATGACCCGGACAACCGCTATTCCGGTTTCGACATTCTGCCCTTCGACAAGGAACAGGGCTTCCGCCTCATCGAGCGCATGCGCACGATCGCCGATGGTCATGGAGCGAGCGTGGCGCAGGTGGCGATCGCCTGGCTCCTTGGGAAGAAAGCGGTCACGAGCGTGTTGCTGGGGGCCTCCAAGCCACACCAGCTTGAAGACAATCTCGGTGCGGTGAAGCTTGCTTTGACGGAGGGCGAAATTTCGGCGCTCGACGCCGAGACCGTGCCGGCGCCGGTCTATCCGAACTGGTTCATCGACAATCTCGCCGACCAGCCGGTGGCCCAGGTCCTCGGGAAGAACGGATGAGCCGAAAAAAGAACGCCGGCGCTGCAGCGCCGGCGTCAACATTCCCGTTCTCGGCGGAACGACCTCAGTCGAACAGGCTCGAAACTGATTCTTCCTGGCTGGTGCGGCTGATCGCCTCGCCAATCAGGCCGGCAGTCGAGATCACCCGGATATTGTGGGCGGATTGAACGGCGGTGGTCGGCTGGATGGAGTCGGTGATGACCAGTTCCTTCAGCATCGACGAGGTGACGCGGGCGACCGCGCCGCCGGAGAGAACGCCATGGGTGATGTAGGCCGTCACGCTGGTGGCACCGTTCTTCAGCAGCGCTTCGGCTGCGTTGCAGAGCGTGCCGCCGGAATCGACGATGTCGTCGATCAGGATGCAGTCCTTGCCGTTGACGTCGCCGATGACGTTCATGACCTCCGACTCACCGGGGCGATCGCGACGTTTGTCGACGATCGCCAGTAGACAGTCGAGCCGCTTGGCAAGCGCCCGGGCGCGCACGACGCCGCCGACGTCCGGCGAGACGACCATGACGTTCTTGAGATCGTAGTTCTCCTTGACATCGCGCGCGAGGATCGGGACCGCATAGAGATTGTCGGTCGGGATATCGAAGAAGCCCTGGATCTGGCCGGCGTGCAGGTCGAGGGTCAGAACGCGGTCGGCGCCGGCTTCGGTGATGAGATTGGCGACCAGCTTGGCGGAGATCGGGGTGCGTGGGCCGGGTTTGCGGTCCTGGCGGGCGTAGCCGAAATAGGGGAGCACGGCGGTGATGCGTCGGGCGGAGGAGCGGCGTACCGCGTCGATCATGATGAGCAGTTCCATCAGATGATCGTTGGTGGGGAACGAGGTGGACTGGACGATGAAGACGTCCTCGCCGCGCACGTTCTCGCCGATCTCCACGAAGATTTCCTGATCGGCGAACCGCCTGACTGTGGCTTTGCCGAGCGGCAGGTTGAGATAGTTGCAGATCGCTTCGGCCAGCAGCCGGTTCGAATTGCCTGCGAAAACCTTCATTGACGGTCCGCCTTGAGCTGGCGCGGTCACGTCCGGTCGGGGCGGGATCCTGCGCGCATAATCCGTGAGCCATTCCGATCGCGGGCAATCGTTGCGGATGGCCGCTGTCAGAGCTGATCGGCCGCTTTTTAGCGTCCTTGAAGGTGAATGCAAGGGGATTGCTGCGACGCAGCGGCGTTTATCCGAAAAACTTTGCGCCGACCGGCCTCAGATCACGATGATTTTGAGGCGGAATCGACCCGAAAATCATAGAACGTGATCGATTCTAGTAAGTTAGAGCGGGGAGGCGAGCGGAAAACCATGCGCAGTTTTCCTCACCGCGTTCCTTTTCCTATCCCGCTCCGGCCCGCCGCCATTCGAGATAAGCCTCGATGGTCTTGTTGGCGATCGCCTGCATCGTTTCGGGCGGAACGGCGCTCCAGGGTTCGGCCGCGGTTCCGGCAACGGTGTCCTGCCCCTGGATTCGGTGAAGGCGGTTGCCGCTGCCGTCGAGAATGTCCCAGACATAGACGACGGTCGTCTTGCCGCCGTCGTTCAGCGCCGAGAAATAGCCTTTGAGGATATGGTCGCTCGTCGTGTCGGCGGAGCTTTTGATCGCGAGGCCCTCGGCGCGCGCGGAGGCGCCGAGCTGTTTCGAGAGCGGGGTGACGGCCTCGACCGGCGCCCCGATGATCGGCAGGAAGCGGACGCCGCCGGAGCCGCTCGCGGTGGCTGCAGGCGCGACGGCGGCTTGCTCCGGTTCTTTTGCCGGCGCCGCCGTTGTCTCTGCAGGCGAGGGCTGCCGGGGGGCCGTGTCCTCCTGCGGGGCCGGGTCTTCCTGCGGCGGCGGGCTCTCTACGCGCGCGGCTTCAACTTGTCTCGCCTGGATCGGTGCCTCGCCCTCCGCGAGGCGACTGGCCTGACCTTCGAGGGTGCCGGCCGGATCGGTGTAATCGGTATCGCCCGTGGCGTATTGCGTCGGCGGGCTTGAAATATTCGGCTGCGCCGAGAAGGCGGCGGTGCGGCTCGGCGGTATGCTTTCAACCGGCATCACGGCGGTCTGTGCCGACATGGCGTCTAGATCGGACTGCGTCACCGGTGGGGAGCGGAAGGTGCCTTCGCCCACGTCGACCTGCGGTATCAGGGCATCCGTCGTGTTGCAGCCGGCCAAGGCTGCGGCAAGACCAAGGCTTGCGATCGGCATGATCTGCTTTCGCATCGTTCCCACCGTTTCCGCTCGAACATGTCAGCGCGAAATGCGGCCGTTGGGACCAGCCGCACCCGCGTCGTTCACTTTCTCGCGGAAAGCATAGGACGATTTCCTTACGCAGAAATGAAGTCCAGCCCGTAACGCGACAGGGGCCGTGGCGTATCGGTCGTCGTCAGATAGGTCTGCCCAAGTGTCATCGCCGTTCCGCTGTCCGAATCCATGATGATCATATGGACGAAGAGCGACATGTCCGGCTCGATTTCCTGCGGATTGCCGACGTGAAACATCTGGTGCTCCATCCAGGAGGGCGAGAAGCGCGCGCCGAGCGAGTAACCACAGGCGTTCAAGCGATGGCGGGCAAGGCCGCGCTCGTCCATAATCCTCGCATGGACGTCGAAGACGGTGCCGAAGGTGTTGCCGGGTCTGAGCACCATCTCGATCGCCTGGATCGCCTCCCTGCAGGCGCTGTAGAGCTCGCGATGGCGGTTGCTCGGCTCGCCGATCACGATCGTGCGCATCATCGCCGCATGGTAGTGGGCGCTGACACCGGCCCATTCGAGCGTGAGCTGGTCATTCGCATCGAGGGTGCGCCGGCCCGCCTTGTAGCGGCAAAGAAGTGCGTCGGCGCCGGAGCCGATGATGAACTCGTTGGCCGGATAATCGCCGCCGCCGGCGAAGATCGCGCCCTGCATGGCCGCGAGAATATCGGCCTCGCTGCCGCCCGGGCGGATCAGCGGCAGCGCGGCGTCGAGCGCGGCGTCGGCAAGGTTCGCGGCCCGTTCGACATAGGCTATTTCCGCTGGGCTCTTGACGAGGCGCAGACGGCTTACGAGCAGCGAGGCATCGACCAGCTCGCCGAAGGTGGAGAGCTGATTGTCGAGAAGCCGCGCCGTCTTACCCGTCATGCCATGCGTGTCATATTCGACGCCGATGCGGCAGCCAAGCAGATCGAGCTCGCTCAGGAGGTTCTTGAGGTCCATGGCCGGATCGGCATTGACGCGGTCCACCCAGATCTCGATGCGCTCGATGTTGGACGTGTGCCGCGCCTGGCGCAGGTCGGCCGAGCGCGTGAGCAGCACCATCTCGCCGTCCTTCTTGACGACCAGCGTCTGGAAAAAACAGTAGCCGAAGGTGTCGTAGCCGGTCAGCCAATACATGCTCTCCTGCGCGAAGAGAAGCAGAGCGTCGAGTTTGTCTTCCTGCATCTTGGTGGTGAGCCGCGCCAGGCGGGCTGCGTATTCCTCTTCGGCGAAGTGGAGCGCCATCTCAATCCTCCCCTATGCAAATCGCGGATATCTGCCGCCCGTAGTCAGGCTCCTGCCTGTGCGTCGTACGGCGATAAGAGAAGAAGCGGTCCTCGTCCGCATAGGTGCAGATGTCGAGGTTTTCCGCGGTCACTCCGGCCTCGTTCAACCGTCTTATAGTAAGGCCGGGAAGGTCGAACATCGCGTGGCCGTTCCGCCCGGATGGGCTGAAGAAGGATGCATAGCTCGCTTCGGCTGCAAGGAAGCGTTCGACGAATTCGGGGCCGACCTCGTAATGCTGCCGGCTGATCGAGGGGCCGAGGCAGGCGATGATGCGCTCGCGGCGCGCGCCGAGCGAAATCATGGCCTCGATCGTGCTTTCGAGGATGCCGCCGAGCGTTCCCTTCCATCCGGCATGCGCCGCGCCAATCACGCCCGCTTCCGAGTCGGCGAAGAGGACGGGGCCGCAGTCCGCGGAGAGAACACCGAGGACGATGCCGGGTGTTGCCGTCACCAGCGCATCCGCATCCGGCCGCGCTCCGTTATAATTTCCGTCGACGATGATCACGTCCGGCGAGTGGACCTGGTGTACCGTGGCAAGGCGTTGTGGAACGGCCTTGAACCAGCGGGCGACTCGGGCACGGTTCTCGCCGACTCGCGCCCGATCGTCGTTGGAACCAAGACCGACATTGAGGCCGCGATAGATGCCCTCCGAAACGCCGCCCTGACGCGTGAAATAACCATGCCTGATCCCCGGGCCCGCCTTGGCGCGGAAGAGCGGGCTCTGCACAGGGGAAAGCGAGGCATCGTCCTGCATCCGGCGTTCTCACCTTTGCTAACGTCTTGACTTCGTTGGATTTCGGGGCGCGTTCCGGCCCGGCGACATGCGGCTGATTTACCGGCGATGTTGGCCCGGCATGCCGGGCGTGTCAATTGCCGAACAAGGAGGAGGCTGTGGAACCGGTTTAGGATCGGCCCTGGCGACCCCGTGGAAAATCGAGGCTCGACGCGCGTTACGGCGCCTTTTTCCGGAAGGGAGCCAAGGCCACTTCGGGGCTGCTGACCGCCAGTACCTTGAACAGTTCGCCCATCTTGCCGGCGCCGGAGCCCGCAAGCCGCTCGACATCGTCGCGAATGCGTTCTTGCGTTGCGGCGTCCTTGTCGCGGCCGAGAGTGGCTGCACGTTCCAGAAGGCCGAGCGCGACAAGGAAGTCGCCCTGGTGGGCAAGCCCGTTGACATGCACGCCTTCTGCTTTCGCACGGCTCACCAACTGCTCGAAATCGACGTGGCTGGTCAGGTCCGCCCGCCCGGGGTTTGCTAGCGGCGGATCGTACTGGTGGTTGCGGACGGCCTGCAGCGTGTCGCCATAGCCGGTCGAGAGGTGGCCGTAGTCGATGATGACCGCCGTGCCGCCTCCGGTGCGAAGGCGTTCACAAATCGCGGCCATCACGGCGTCCCGGGCCGGCGCGATCTCGAAGATCGTGCCTTCGACAACCGATTGCGGTGGCGACGGCAGCAGTGAGGGCTCGATGCCCGCGACCCCGGCGGCAAAGGTCAACTGATCGTCGGCGTCAAGCCCGACCATGCGTTCGCGGAAGCCCTGCGCGGTCCGGACGAATTGCCGGATCGGAATGGCGTCGAAGAGCTCGTTCGCCGCAAGCAGCAGGAAGCCGGAGGGCAGCGTGTCGAAGCTCTGATGCCAGTGGACCTTGCCTTCATGCCCTGCGAGCGTTTCGGCCTGGACCTCGCGCAGCCGGTCGCTGGTCTCGACCAGGTGGATGCTTGCGGACTGGTAGAGGTCGGGTGCAAGCCGGCGGACGACGCGCAGCATATCGGACATCATCGTGCCGCGGCCCGGGCCGATCTCGGCGAGAATGGCGTTTGCCGGCGAGCCGTGTTGCTGCCAGGCGTGGACCAGGAATATGCCGATCATTTCACCGAAGAGCTGGCTGATCTCCGGCGCGGTCGTGAAATCGCCCGCCTGCCCGAACGGTTCGCGAACGCGATAGTAGCCGTGTTCGGGATCGGCGAGGCAAAGGGAAAAATAATCGGTGACGCTGATCGGCCCGTTTGTCCTGATCAGCGCTTTGATCTTGTCGGCAAGAGGATTCGTCATGCATCCGTCCAATTATGCCGCGGCGGCTGCCGCCCGGCGCGCCCGCGCAATGGCCCAGATTCCTGCCAGGGCCATCGGCAGCGAAAGCACCATGCCCATGGTGAGCCAGCCGCCGGCAAGATAGCCGATCTGCGCATCCGGTTCGCGGAAGAATTCGACGAAAATGCGGCTTGCGGCATAGCCGCAGACGAAGATGCCGGTGACAAGGCCAGGCGTTTTCAAGGCTTTGCGGCGATAGACGAAATAGGCGAGCAGGGCGAGGAGCATCAGACCCTCGAGTGCCGCCTCGTAGAGCTGACTCGGGTGGCGGGCAAAGGGCCCTCCGGTCGGAAAGACAACCGCCCAGGGCATCGACGACAGGCGCCCCCAGAGTTCGCCGTTGATGAAATTCGCAATACGACCGAACAAGAGGCCGATCGGCACGACGGCGGCCACGACATCGAACAGGCTCCAGAGGGGTATCGCGTTTTTGCGGGCGAAGACGATGATCGCCAGTGTGGTGCCGAGCAAGCCGCCATGGAAGGACATGCCGCCATTCCAGATCTCGACCGCGCGGATCGGATTCTCGATAACCGAGCCAAGATCATAGAAGAGGATATAGCCGATGCGCCCGCCAAGCACGATGCCGCCGGCTGCCCAAAGCAGGAAATCATCGAGCTGCTCCGGAGTGAAGGCGGGCGTGCCCTTGTGCCAGAGCGAAGCGTTCTGAACGATGCGCCGTGCATAGAGCCAGCCGAGGAGGATGCCGGCGACATAGGCTAGGCCGTACCAATGGACGGCAAGCGGCCCGATCGTGAAGATCACCGGGTCGATGTCGGGGAAGGGGAGAATGGAAAGGCGGGTCGCGATCGTTTCCAAGGTCTTGTCTCGTGCCGGGCCGATTGTTTCGGCGGAACATGGCGATCGAATCCGACCGGGTCAAGCCGCCCCCGGCTCTTACAGACGCATAAGGGTTCGCTGTAGCACTTTTGATTGCTGAACGTTTTTGTCCCTTGAATCAGGAGCGATTCGACGAAACCCGCAATGGCATGGCGCTCTTATTTCCCTTGCATCCTTTGTTCGAGAATCCTACCTGAAAACATGGGGCCCGCCGCGGGTGGCGGGACTGAAATGGAGACCGGAACGATGAGCACAGGGGCCAACCGCATTCTCGACGACCTCGCCAGACTGATGACGGATGCCGCGGGCGCGGCCCAGGGCGTGCGGCGCGAGGTCGAGGCGGCATTTCGCGCCCAGGCCGAAAACTGGCTGAACTCTCTCGATGTCGTCAAGCGCGAGGAGTTCGAGGCCGTCAAGGAGATGGCTGCGAAGGCGCGGGACGAAAACGATGCTCTGCTTGCCCGTATCGAGGCACTGGAGGCGCGCCTTGCCACGGCAGGGCCGATGGCCGGCACCACCGGCAAGTAGCAGTGCAGAGGTCGTCCCTGCGGCGGCGACAATCTGAATCCGGGCCGCGTCTGCGCGCGGTTCCGGCGCATGCGGATATAGCGATCTCGGCGGCTAAGCGACTCCTTCGGCCGAGATCCCGCCGCACTTTCCTCTTTTGCTTTGACGCCTAGTAAACTTCAAAAGTTTTCCACCTGTGGACACTGCCAAAAAATCCTTACGGCAGAGTCGTTTAAGCACCCGTCCTGAATCAAAATCGCAACGCGCCCAGCCGTGTTCCTCGCAATTTTTAGGCGCGGGGGCTGGCACGCTGACTCTGCCGTTATAGACTGATTTTAAATGATGATTCGAAACGGATCACGCAAGCTCCGGGCAGGGTAAGTAAGCCAGGATAGTGACGGGTCCAGAAATCATAGTGTCCGTATCCGGTATTGGGTTTGCAGCGTTGCGTCCTGTGAGCGTGACTATGCGCGCCTATGCCGCGCCTTTAGGGTGATGCATGAGCCTTTTGGAAATGGAAGTCGAGCGCCAGTCCAACCCGGTCGATATGATCGAGTTCGTCGCCGCCAACAACGATTGGTCTTTCGAACGATCCGGCGAAGACGAGATTGCCATGACCGTCGAGGGCAAGTGGGCGGACTATCATGTTTCCTTCTCCTGGATGGAGGAGTTCGAGGCGCTGCATCTCGCTTGCGCCTTCGATATCAAGGTGCCCGACAGCCGCGTCAACGAGGTGATCCGCCTACTGTCACATATCAACGGTCAGGTGCTGATGGGACATTTCGACCTCTGGCGCCAAGAAGAGGTCATCATTTTCCGTCAATCTCTGCTGCTTGCCGGCGGCGCCGAGCCCACGAACCAGCAGGTCGAGGTCTTGTTGTCGAATGCGCTCGATGCCTGTGAATCCTATTTCCAGGCATTTCAGTTCGTCGTCTGGTCCGGCATGGATGCGCAGCGCGCCGTGGACGCGGTGCTGTTCGAGACTATGGGGGAAGCATGAGATGAGCGTGTCCCTATCGGGTCCGATCGTTCTCGTCGGCGCTGGCAATATGGGCGGAGCGATGCTCGGCGGCTGGCTGAAGAGCGGCGTCCCGAGTGGCGATGTCCTCGTCGTCGACCCGGCTCCATCGCTGGTGATGGCGAAGCTGATTGCCGATAAGGGCGTGCGCCATGCGGCATCCGCTCCCGAAGGAATCGAGGCGGGGGTCATCTTTCTTGCCGTGAAGCCCCAGATCATGAAGGCGGCGCTGCCGCCGCTCAAGGGCCTCATCGGTCCCGAGACCGTGATCGTCTCCGTTGCGGCAGGCAAGACGCTCGGCTTCATCGAGCGCCATCTCGGCGAGGCGGCAATCGTGCGCGCCATGCCAAATACCCCGGCAATGATCGGCCGTGGTGTTACGGGCGCCTTTGCCAACGCTCGGGTGAGTGAGGCGCAGCGAGGGCTCGTGCATGACCTCCTGAAGGTCAGCGGCCCTGTCGAGTGGGTTCAAGCCGAAGCGGAGATCGATGCGGTGACCGCCGTTTCCGGCAGCGGCCCGGCCTATGTCTTCTATCTCGTCGAGTGCATGGCCGAGGCCGGGCGCAAGCTCGGCCTCGAGGCGGACCTTGCCATGCGGCTTGCTCGGGAAACCGTCGCGGGGGCTGGTGAACTCCTCCATCAGTCCCCCGACGATGCCGCGCGCCTACGCCAGAACGTCACCTCACCGGGCGGAACCACGGCTGCCGCGCTGGCGATATTGATGGCGGACGACGGCATGCAGCCGCTCTTCGATAAGGCCATTGCGGCTGCGCGCAAGCGAGCCGAGGAACTGGCGGGCTCCGAATAGGATTCCGCAGGGTGGCCGATGAACTGGTTTGTTCGCTGGTCAGCCGCCCGCGGTCCGTCTTTGGCCCGGCGGATCGCGCCGGTGGGACGGTTCGCGTCTGAACAAGAGCTGGAGCGCCTTGCGCATCGCCAGAAGACAGAAGTGGCTGATGGCGGCGTTGCGCTGGCGCTGTGCCAGCGCATGAAGCTGTTGGCTGTCCGGAATTTCAGGCCCTTGTTCGGTCATTGCTCTCACCTTGGCTGACGATTCCAGCGGACGGTAGAGCTTATCTTTCATCGCGATAATCCGTATTGCTTTCCTTTTATCTGTGACGAAACGGAATAGATGGCATGGATCGACAGGAGGCGATGACGGTGTTTCTCGCTGTCGTCGAAGAGGGGGACTTCTCGGCGGCTGCCCGACGATTGAGAATGACGCCGTCGGCCGTCAGCAAAATCATCGGCCGGCTCGAGACCCGGCTCGGCGTACGGCTGTTGCAACGCTCGACCCGCAGCATCAGCCTCACAACCGAGGGCAACTCTTATGCCGAATCGGTCCGGCGTATTCTCGGCGACATGGAGGAGGCCGAACTGGCGATTCAGCCGGGCGCCGAGCCGCGCGGCCGATTGCGTGTCAGCCTTCCAAGTGCTTTCGGCCATCGGCTGATCGTGCCGATGCTGCCGGTGTTCATCGGGCGCTATCCAGCAATCGAGCTCGAACTGGATTTCACCGATGCGATCGTCGATCTTGTGAATGGCGATGCGGACGTGGCGGTGCGTGTGGCCGTGCAAGGAGATTCCACGCTCGTCACGCGCCGCCTTGCCCCTAATCGGCGGATCATTTGCGCAGCCCCGGACTATCTTGAGCGTCATGGCACCCCTGAGAAGCCCGACGACCTCCTGAAGCATGTTTGCCTGGGCATTACCTCTCGCGGCGGCCTCAACGTGTGGGAGTTCGACGAAGCCAGTGGTCATCGGGCGATGCGCATCCGTAGCTCCATCGAGGCCAGTAGCACCGAAGCGCTGCGCCGGCTTGCGCTCGCCGGGATGGGGATCGTGCGGCTTTCGGACATGCTCGTCGGGCCGGACATCAGAGCCGGACGCTTGAAGCCAGTGCTCACCGAGTGCAACCATGCCGAAGCCGAGCCGATCAGCGTGGTCTATCCGCATCGGCGGTTTCTTTCGCCGCGCGTGCGCGTCTTCGTCGATTTCCTTGTCGAACAGTTTGCGCATCCGTGGTGGAACAGTTCCGGCATGGAGGATGAGGTCAACGCCGGCAGTCTTCCGGAATCCGGCGCGATGCGTTAAGTCAGGCGCGCTCAGAGGTTCTCAGCGGGGAATAGCCATGTCGGAAGTCATTGATCTTGCTGATTTCGCACGCGTCGATATTCGCGTCGGCACGATCATCGAGGCCGAGGCCTTTCCGGAAGCGCGCAAGCCTGCCTACAAGCTGAAGATCGATTTCGGCCCGGAGATCGGCATAAAAAAGTCATCTGCCCAGATCACTGTGCATTACAAGCCGGAGGATCTCGTCGGCAGACAGGTGCTGGGCGTCGTCAATTTCCCGCCGCGCCAGATCGGCCCCGTCCGCTCCGAGGTGCTGACGCTCGGCTTTGAAGACGAGGCCGGCGCGATCGTGCTGGCTGCCGTCGAAAAGCCGGTTCCGAACGGCAGGAAACTGATGTGAAACGCCATGATCTCAAGCGGTGATCCGATTTCCGAACGTGTCAAGGTCTCGTGCCTCTACCGAGCCGCCGAGGCCGCGCGCGAGTGGCGGGCGAGCCACGTCCTTTCCCTTCTCGACCCGGAACTGTCGGATGACGACGTGCCTGTCATCATCGATGCGAACCACCACGTCGTGCGCATACGCGATCAGGAAAATGCCGTCGCGACGCAGCATTTCCCCGACCTCGTCTTGGAGACTTTCGAGGCACTGAGGCCCGTCGCCGACGATCGCTCGAGCCGAATCCTCGTGCATTGCCACGCGGGCGTCAGCCGGTCGACTGCCTTTGCATATTGCCTGATCGCGCATCAGTTGGGCGCCGGCAGTGAGGAGGAAGCTTTCGCGGCGCTTCTCACCATCACTCGCAAGCCTTGGCCGAACCGTCGCATCGTCGAGATCCTCGACGAGGCGCTTGGCCGGCAGGGCCGGCTGCTTGTGCCGCTCGATGCGATGCGCGCCCGCCATCCGCTCAGGATCGATGCCTGGCACCGTTTCAACAAACAGCGCGGCTTCATCTCGACCTATTCGCGTTGACCCATATCGGCCAAGGTGTGCGGCGGGTTTGGGAAAGCGCTGATGAATCGGTCTGAACGCGACGCGCTTGAGCCCTTCCGAAAATAGCTGTCCATCACGTCGGCACGCGGACCGTCGCGCGCAGGCCGCCGAGCGGGCTGTCTCCGAGCGTGACATTGCCGCCGTGGCTGCGGGCGATATCGCGGGCGACCGCGAGACCGAGGCCGGTGCCGGAGCTGTCGAGATTGCGGGCTTCATCGAGGCGGAAGAACGGCTTGAATACGTCCTCGCGTGACCGCTCCGGAATGCCCGGCCCGTCGTCATCGACGGTAATGATCAGCCATTTCGCACTGTGGCGGGCTTCTATTCGAACGGTATTCGCGTAGCGATAGGCATTCGATGCCAGATTGGAGATCAGCCGGGTGAAGGCGTTCGGCCGCACGTGAATCTCGTCCTCGCCCTCGATAGAGGTGGTCAGGGTCTTGCCGTAGAGCTCGGCCTCTGCCGCAAGCCGTGCCATCAGGTCGCTGAGCTTCAGCCGGCCGACATCCTCTTCCGCCTCGCCGCGAGCGAAGGCGAGATAGCCTTCCAGCATGTTCTGCATATCCTCGACATCCTGATTGAGGTTTTCGAGGTCCGGATTGTTGCCGGAGAGCGCAAGCTGCAGCTTGAAGCGGGTGAGGATCGTCCTCAGATCATGGCTGACGCCCGTCAGCATCGCGGTACGCTGCTCGATCTGGCGCTCGATGCGCTCGCGCATCAGGATAAAGGCGAGACCGGCGCGACGGATCTCGTCCGCGCCCCGCGGTGCGAAATCATCGATCTTCTGGCCCTTGCCGAAGCTCTCGGCCGCACTCGCCAGCGCCAGGATCGGCCTGATCTGTCCGCGCAGGAAGAGGATCGCGATCGTGAGCAGAACCAGCGAGGCGCCGACCATCCAGACGAGGAAAATATGAGTGTTCGAGGCATAGGCCTGATTGCGTCGGGCATAGACCCTGAGTATGCGGCCGTCCTCGAGCTTGATGCGGATCTCGACGATTTTTGACTGGCCGACGGTATCGATCCAGAACGGACGACGGATCTGGTTCGAAATCTCCTCGCTGAGGATCTGGTCGAGAATTTCGAAGAACGGTTTCGGACGCGGCGGCGGCAGTTCGCCGCCAGGCTCGACGCTGATATTGAGGTCCAGCTGCTCGCGGGCAATGCGGACGATCTGGTCGATGTCGCCTTCCCGCGGGAAGGTGGTGATCAGGTCGACGATCGCGGCGATGTCGTTGGTCACGGCGGACGAGAGGCGTTGCGTCACGAGCTGCCAGTGCCGCTCCATGAAGACGAAGGCGACGACCGACTGCAGCAGGACCATTGGGATGACGACGATCAGCAGCGACCGCGCGTAAAGGCCCATGGGCAGGCGGCGTCGTAGCCAGCGGATCACCCTTCTCCAGGCACCGTCCGCACTCGTTCCTTCGCGCCTGAGGCTGTCAAAGCTTGCCATTGGTCCTGCGTCGTCTGTCGAAAGAGTTCCGTATGTTAGTGGATGTCGCCCAAAGGTGTGCAGCGTTTTTGGGACGACGACATGCACAAAAACAAAGACCTAAAGCGCGACGCGCGAATTCGATTGGACGCGGCGCGCTTTAGAGCGCCATGACGAAGGCTGCGAGCGGTTCCACGGCCGCCTCCCCTCAAGCTTTATTCGATGCCGGCGATCGCTGCACTCCTTGCTCAGTCCACGCTCAGCCGGTAGCCGATGCCGCGAACCGTCTGGAGCCAGACCGGATTGGAGGGATCGTCCTCGATCTTGCGTCTCAGCCGGTTGATCTGCACGTCAATCGTCCGCTCGCCCACCTCGGCATCGTCGCCGATCAGCTCGTGACGCGGAATGGTCTCGCCGGCGCGCTGCGAAAACAGCGTCATGATCTCCTGTTCGCGATCGGTCAGCCGGATATGGTCGGCTCCCCGGCGGAGCTCCTTGCGGACGACGGAGAAGGTGTAGGGGCCGAAGATGACCTGGTCGACCTTCGGCGCCTGCGTCGGCTGGTTGCGGCGCAGGATGTTGTTGATCCTGAGCACGAGTTCGCGCGGTTCAAAAGGCTTCGGCAGGTAGTCGTCGGCGCCCGCTTCCAATCCCTCGATGCGCGAATTCGTCTCGGCCAAGGCCGTCAGCATGATGATCGGAACCGTCTTGATCTGCCTGAGGCCCTGCGTCAAGGCGATGCCGCTTTCCCCCGGCATCATGACGTCGACGACCAGCAGGTCGAAATCGAGTCCTGTGAGCTTTCGCCGCGCCTCATCTGCATCCGCCGCAGTCGTCACGCGAAAGCCCTGTTCGACCAGATAGCGGTTGAGCAGGTCGCGAATTCGCCGGTCGTCGTCGACGATCAAAAGATGCGCAGCATCATCGGAGACTCTCGCTTTTGCTATCATCGCTCGACAATCCTCATAGCGGGCAAAGCCCGAAGCGTCCCCACGCGACCACGATGGACCTGGATCGACGCGATCCCGATCATCGGCGTGATCCGTTCCATGGCGTCATTCCGCGGTGCTGTTCCTCATATTGGCAAGAAACCGCTTTACCGTCTCGCGCCCGCCCGGACCAGCCTTTGCCAATGCATCGGCTATGCGGCGGGACTGTGGCTCGGCAAGCGCCCGCGCCAATGCCTTGCCCTCCTTCGTTGTGTAAAGCATGCGCTGCCGCCTGTCTTCCGGCCCGGTCACCTGGCGGATGTAGCCGGAATCGATCAGTTGCTTGAGGACACGGGCGAGGCTCTGTTTGGTGATTTTCAGCGTGTCGAGCAGGTCGGCCACGGTCATGCCGGGTTCGCGGTCGACGAAATGCACGACGCGATGGTGCGCGCGGCCGAATCCGCTCTTTTCGAGAATGGCGTCCGGATCGCTGGTGAAGTCGCGATAGGCGAAGAAGAGCAATTCGATGATCTCGAAGTCGATCGTGTCCTCATCCTCTCCGGCGCCTTCGCTAACCTCTTGGCTCTTGTTGGATTGGCCCGCCACGCAGTCATTTCCTTTCGCTCGAATTGCGATTTGCGCAACATACCATAAAGTATGTCAGCTTTGTTGACATACCTCTTTACGGTCGGCTCGCAGGCGATATGCGACGGCGCTCGTCGGTGAGGATAAAAGCGGCTGGTCGCAAATTCATAATCGAGTCGCTGAAATTGAAGTATTGAATTTGCCCCAAGGTGTTTGCCGATAAACTGAAAACCGCAAGATTATCAACGGAACATGATGCAGTGGCGGAGCAGGATGACGTCGCGGCAGCACTGCTTCGTCGATCAGACGAAGAAATCTGTTTCAGCGGCGCCGACGCGCCGATGCGGAGGAAATTAGGCGCTGACGTTGCTGGCTGCAACCCGCCCTTTCGCAGCGCATCTGGAGCGACGCGCTACGGTGACTTCGGGAAGAGTTCCGGCATCAGCGATAGATGTAGACGACGCGCCGTGTGGCGGGCTCTACAAGCACGGGCTGACCGTTGACGGTGATATATTGATAATCGTAGTCCGGAATCGGGCGGACGGCGACGGTCTGCGGCAGTGTGGCACCAAGAACCACCTCGCCTTCGAGATAAACCGTATCCGCCGGATTTTCGGTGATATAGGTGCGGACCGCGGGCGGCGGAGTGATCGCCGTCACCTCTTCGACGGGCCCGATCAATTCAAGCGGCTCGGCCGGAGTGGCTATCGTGCTGCCGGTGGTCTCATAGGTCACGACCGGAACGCCCAGTTCTGCGCGGCGCTCGGAAATTACCACTGTCGAACCGCCGGAGCCGGTCGCGAGATATTTTGCATAGGCCCAGCCGGCCACGCCACCGATGTTAACGCGGCACCAGTTGCTGCCCTGGATGCAGCCTTCCAGTACGGCCGTGCTGCCGCGCGCCGCCAGTCCGACGATCGGATATTGCGGCCCAGGGCCGGCGCGCACGTTGAGATCGGTCACTGCCATTGCGCTCATCGCCGCGCCGGCGGTGGACACGCCTGCAGCGAGGATCAAACCCGCTGCCGCGACCGCTCGAAGCAGATGGGGGGAGAGGGTCTTCATCGTCTTGCTCCTCTTTTTGATGCAGCCCAAACGCACCGCCGGACTGGGATGTTCCGCCGGTGACATCACGAAATGTGAGCATGAAACATATTGACGCCGCCGAGTGTTGCTCGAGCGGACGTCGGCATGGCGGATCGTCCGCTGTCGCACGTAATGAACGGGAGTCTGTAAGATGCAGGATGGTATTACCGACGAAACCAAGCTCACGGCCCAGCGGCTGCGGCCGCTGGTGTTTATCGTCGTAGCGGCCAAGCTCGCCGTGTCGGCCCTTTTGCTGACCACGGTGCAATTTCCCGCGCCGGTGGCCACGCCCGAGATCGCCGCGCTCCGCTGATTTGCCCTGTTCCTGCGCTCATTTATCGCTATAGGTGAGGTGAAAAGGGCGGCCCGCGGGCCTTCCAACAATCCTACAGCGCCGTGCGTCTTTCAGACGCACAAAGGACGCTGTAGCACTTTGAATTGCTGCATGTTTTTGTCCTTAAATCGGGTACGATTTAAGGAAACAAGCAGTAGAGCGAGGCACAGGCGACATGTTACAGGCGGGCATTATCCCGGTGACGCATTTCCAACAGAACTGCACCGTCCTGTTCGACAGCGAAACCAAAGAAGGGGTCATCGTCGATCCCGGCGGCGATACCGACGTCATTCTGCAGACGATCCGCGAAAACGGCATCATGCTGAAGGCGATCTGGCTCACGCACGGCCATATCGATCATGCCGGCGGCGCCAGGGACCTGAAGGAGGCACTGGGCCTCGAGATCATTGGGCCGCACAAGGACGACTTGCCGCTGCTCGAGCGGCTGGAGGCCCAGGCAGAGCGCTTCGGTCTCGCCATGCAGGTCCGCAACGTCGTGCCAGACCGATGGTTGGAGGATGGCGACACGGTTTCCTTCGGCAGTCACGTCTTCGAGGTGTTGCATTGCCCTGGTCACGCGCCCGGCCATGTCGTTTATTTCAACCGGGCACAGAAATTCGCCCATGTGGGCGATGTGCTCTTTCACGGCTCGATCGGGCGCACCGACCTGCTGGGCGGGGATCACCAGCAGCTTCTCACTTCAATTCGCGACAAGATCCTGCCACTCGGGGACGACGTCGGCTTCATCTGCGGTCACGGCCCGGGTGGCCGGATCGGTGAGGAGCGCCGCACGAACCCCTTCCTACGGGGCCTCTGACGCAGGCTGCGGTGCAGCTAAAGAAGGCAGCTAAAGAAGAAGGGCGCACGACGCGTTCGCGTCATGCGCCCTTTTGATTGGGCTGGCTTCGATCAGCCGGCGGTGCAGAAATGGCTGCGGCCGTCATAGCCGACGAAGGTGCCGCTGTCCGGATCGAAGGAGCGGTAGCGCTGCGAGCAATAGCGATACCATGCCGGCGTCCAGGGTTCGAGGCCATAGCTCTCGACGACCGGGCGATAGACGGGGCGATAGACCGGGCGGGGGCGATATACCGGGCGCGGCTCGTAATATTCGGGTTCCGGATCGATGTAGACCCGTTCGGGTTCGCCATAGTAGCGCGGCTGCGAGCCGATCGCGGTGCCGATGAGCGCGCCGGTGACCAAGCCCACTGCGCCTGCTGCCAACAGATCGTCGTCGTCTCCGGCTTGGGCAGTGCCGAATGTCGGGAGAACCATTGCCGCGGCGGCGACTGAGAGAACGGCTGCTTTGATGAACTTTTTCATGGGCTTTTTGTCCTATGCATGGGCCGGATCGGCTCCGGTTTTCATGATGAACAAACTCTATACAGCCCAAACTGAATGGAGCCTGAACGAAAAAACCCGGCAAACTTGCCGGGCTTCAAAGGCGATGTATCGACAGAGAGCAGCGTTAGCCGACGATCTGCAGGTTGACTGCCTTCGGTCCCTTGCCGCGGCGATCCGGCTCGGTGTCGAAGGTGACCTTCTGGTTTTCCGTGAGACCGCTCAGGCCGGAGGCCTGCACGGCAGAAATATGTACGAAGATGTCCGCGCCACCGCTTTCAGGTTTGATGAAGCCAAAGCCCTTGTCGGTGTTAAAGAATTTTACAGTGCCAGTTTCGGCCATGCGTCAGGTCCTTTTCTCTCCGCCCGCTTCACGGGCGGCATTGCAATTTTGCCCAATATGGGCGTGGGGGCAGGCAGTTCTCGACAATTGAGGAAAGGGTCCTGGTTATCGCGGCCAGCATGGAAATGGCTTGCAAAAATAAGCCTCCCCACCCTCGTCGCCCGGAGTTGCTTGCGTCTCCGGCCCGCTTATTTTCAAGGTCTTCCCGCGTTCGCAAATTGCCCGAACAGAGTAAGAGTGATGGGTTTATTTTCAATTGGCAAGCAAAACTTTTCTGATGGCATATTGCGACTTGCCATTGCTCAAAAACATGCCAATTGCCGGTTGACCCGCCATGTCGACGAATGCGTCGCAAGCTATTGAATCCCAAGCTTTTTGAGGTGAAGCGAAGGCAGGCTGGACCGTTTGCGCCATATTCTGTCGCTCTCGAACATGTCGCGGCTCCGGCCAGTCGGCTTTCCCTCCTGCAACTGCCTGATATGTCTCATCCTTCTCCGCACTTCGGCCCAGCGCGGGTTTGAGCCATGAAACCTACCAAGAAACTTGGGAACTGCCGGTCGAGCGACTGTCCGCTCTTCCACGCCGAAGCAAACAACAGCGATTTCCACGCAGTATTAATAGTATTATAAGTCTAGTCTTGTGCCCGTCTGAAAGACGGGAACGGCTCAGACCGCCGCCTCCGCCTCGCCCTTCTTCGTCAGTCCCGGCACGAGTTCGACGGCGAGCATCGCTGCGAAGATGACGGCGCAACCGAGATAGCCGATCGGCGTGATGATCTCGTCGAGTAGCAGCACACCGAAGAGCGCGGCAAAGAGAGCCTCGCTCGACAGGAATATGGCGGCCTGCGGCGCGGTAGTGTAGCGCTGGCCGACCACCTGGCAGATGAAGGCGATGCCGCTCGAAAAAATGCCGGCATAGAGGATCTGCGGCAGTGCCTGCCGGACGACATCAAGGCTCAACGGCTCGAAGATCACGGCGAGCGCGGAGCCCGCAACGGCACAGACGGCGAATTGCGTCATCGACAGAAGCATCGGCCGTCCCGTCGCCGGGGCGAAGACACCAACCAGCATCACCTGGATTGCCCAGAAGAGGGCGCAGACGATCGTCAGCAGGTCTCCGCCGGTCAGGGACGACAGCGCGCCTCCGCTCAAGAGAAAGATGCCGAAGCTTGCGAGCAATGCCGCCGGCCAGATCACCCAATGCGGCTGGCGGCGCAGGAACACGACCGTAAGCACCGGCACGAAGACGACGTAGAGCCCGGTCAGGAAGCCGGAATTGGTGACGGTGGTGCTGAGCAGACCGAACTGTTGCGTCACGGCGCCGCCGAAAAGCGCCAGCCCGATGACGATGAAGTTGCGAACGGCGTCACGCGGCAATGGCGCCACCGCTTGCCTTGCCTCGACAAGTGCCAGCGGCAGGGCCACGAGCGTAGCGATCACGAAACGCAGGCAGATGAACCAGAGGGGACCGATCGCCCCCATCGCCGTCGACTGCGCGACAAAGCCTGCACCCCAGATCGCACCGGCGAACAGCAGAAACAGATTGGCCTGGATGCGAGTCACGGAGGGCTCCCGGATCGATAAGGTTCGGGGTGGAAGCGATCCAAAGCGGGCTCGCTCGGCGACATGCAGCAATTCAAAAGTGCTACAGCGACCTTTGCGCGTCTGATCAGACGCACGGCGCTGGAGCCGCTCTATCAGTTGCGTTTTTTGGGCGCAAGGCTCATCCTCGCCACCTGCGGCAAGCGTTGCGACGGATGACGATAGACGGCCGCAGGTAGGTGGCGAAGGGCAAATGGATGAGCTCCGCGGGCTATTCCGGCACACCGCTTGCGAAGAAACTCGGTTTGCGCGACGGCCAGGTCGCGCTGCTTCTCGACGTTCCGGGCGTTTTTCCGGAGATTGCGGCCTTTCCCGGCTTCGCGCTCGTGGCGACGTCGCTCGAAGAGGCGGCCGCGCGCAAGTATGATTACATTCACAGCTTCGAGACGGAGAGGGTAAGGCTCGAATCAGCGGCGCCGGCCTTGGCTACCCGGCTGAGACCGGACGGAATGCTCTGGATCTCGTGGCCAAAGCGTGCCTCGGGGGTTGCCACCACGCTGAACGAGGACATCCTGCGGGAGATATTTCTGCCGCTTGGTCTCGTCGACGTGAAGGTTTGCGCCGTGGATGCGGTCTGGTCCGGGCTGAAATTCATGTTCCGCAAGGAGGTGAGGGCCTCCCTCTGAGGTGGGCCTCATTGCGTTGGGGCCTTGGAGACCCTGAGCACGGCACCGTTCGCCTCGTCGGTCACCATCAGAAGCGCGCCGTCGGGGGCGACGATCACGTCGCGGATGCGGCCATACTCACCGTCGAAGAGGCGCTCCTCGCCGGTGATGGTGCCGTTTTCGTCGCGCTCGAGGCGGGCGAGCAACTGGTATTTCAGAGCCGCGACCATAAGGTCGCCGTCCCATTCCGGAAACATGCTGCCGCGGTAGACCGCGATTGCCCCCGGCGCGATCGACGGATCCCAATAATAGAGCGGCTGCTCCATGCCCTCCTTGGCGGTGCCTTCGCCGATCTCCGCGCCGGAGTAGTCCTTGCCATAGGTGATCACCGGCCAGCCGTAGTTCTTGCCGGGTAGCGGATTATTGATTTCATCGCCGCCCCGAGACCCGTGTTCGACCGTCAGAAGCTTGCCATCCTTGGGGTCGAAGGCAATGCCCTGCGGATTCCGGTGACCTATGGACCAGATCTCCGCCCGACCTCCGGTGCCGCCGCGATAGGGATTGGAGGCGGGAATGCTGCCATCGGGGTTGATGCGCAGGATGGAGCCGGCGTGGTCGCGGGGGTCCTGCGCGCGCTCGCTTTCGCCGCGGTCGCCTATGCCGAAGAACAGGCTGCCGTCTTTGTCGATGGCAATGCGCGAGCCGAAGTGCACACCTGTCCGGGTGAACCGGTTCATCCGGAATATTTCCTTCACCTCCTGAAGGCTTTGCTCGTCTTCGGAAAGGGCTGCCCGCACGAGGACGGTGCCGTAGCCGCCGTCGCCGCGAGCGGAGAGGGTGAGATAAAGTGTGCGGTTCGTGGCGAATTGCGGATCAAGGGCAACATCCAGAAGGCCGCCCTGGCCGGTTGCGGCTGCCTTCGGCACACCGTCGATCGCTCTCGAAAGCTTGCCGTCCCGCAGGACACGCAGACGACCCGGCCGCTCGGTGACGATGAGGGCGCCGTCCGGCATGACCTCAACTGCCCAGGGATGTTCCAGCCCGCTCGCCAGCGTCTCGACGCGAACGGCGCCCGCCTGCGTCGAAAACTCGCGCGCTTCCTGAGCGGCGGCAGGCGATGCGGCATGTAAGAGGAGCCAAGCGGCTACTGAAATCGCCGCTCCGGCATGTGCCGATCGGATGTTGCTCGGATTGATCTTTCTTCGCCACGGGCGTCGCATCGCAGTTCTCCGGTCCTGTTGCGCGGGGCCCGGGAGGGATGCGGGCGGCGCATCCCATGTCCCCGCGCCGACACGCTATGATCCGGGTTTAAACTGGAGCGCGGTGCCGCGGCCTTCAAGTCAAATCGGATCAAAAGGCCTTTATCCGGACAAGTGCGAACGGCTAAGGCGCGAACGGCCAGCGCCTCATCAGTCGCTCGCGGCCGCGGCGCTTCTGGCGCGCATCACAGGAACGTTCGCGGCGGTCTGGAATTCCGATGCGCGGCGGTCGGATTGCGTAGCGAAACTTCTGTGCGGAACGTGTGATGCCTCGGACTTGGCCTTCATGTAGAAGCCTTTGCCGACCAGCATAAGACCGGCCAGAACAATAAGCGCGATGATCGCGGCGACGATCGTTTCGATCGCCGACAATCGGCCGAGAAAGTCCGTTTTCGGCTCGCGCAGATCGTCGTCACCGGACATGGCGCCGAGCCTCCGGACGGACGGGCAAGGCGACGCGGCTTCGCCAGAGGGCGAAGGCGGTGGCGGCCGGAAGCGCTGTTGCGATGAGCGTGAGGCCGATCAGGATCTGCCGGTCGGCCTGTGCCACGGGCGGCGGTAAGCCAAGTTCCGAAACATGACCCACTATCGGCTGCGGCTGACTCTCGGCGGCTTGTACGGTCGCATCCGCCATGAGACCCAGGACCATCACGATGCAGGCGGCGAGTGCGGCGAGCGCGAGATAGAAGCCCCAGCGCGCCTGCCTGCGCCGTGCGCGCGCCGCGGCGATTTCATCGTCGAGAAACATAGCATACCCCCAAGATGCCAATGCATTCGCACTCTTGAGAAGAAGCTCCGAAATCGGCTCTTGCAGGACGGAATTGCGGCATGCCGCGGCAGTTGTTGTGGCAAAATTGAGGCGTTCGCGAAAATAAGGGAGGAGCGCTGTTTTTCTCGGGTTCAATGCGCTTGGGCGCTGGTCCGGTCGAGGCGAAGCGTTCAGCGTGCGAGCGGTGCCGGCGACCCCTTCATGAGGCTCCAAAGACCCTGAAAACCGGCTGCCGCGATCGGCCGCAGTGATGGCATCGATGAAACTTTGTCATGATGACGCATTTTGCGCGCTTTTGCGGCCGTTTTTCCGTCTCGAACGCTTGCAAGGGCGGGCGTCTTTCGACATAGACCTAACCGCTATGGAGCCCGAGCTCCTTAGCGCTTCACGCCGTATCGAAAACGATCAGGACCTCAAAACATGGCCTTCCTTGCCGATGCCCTTTCCCGTGTAAAGCCTTCCGCCACCATTGCCGTTTCGCAGAAAGCCCGCGAGTTGAAAGCGAAAGGTCGTGATGTCATCGGCCTTGGCGCCGGGGAGCCGGATTTCGATACGCCTGACAATATCAAGAAGGCCGCGATCGACGCGATCAACCGTGGCGAGACGAAGTACACGCCTGTCTCGGGTATCCCGGAACTGCGCGAAGCCATTGCGAAGAAGTTCAAGCGCGAGAACAATCTCGACTACACGGCGGCGCAGACGATCGTCGGCACCGGCGGAAAGCAAATCCTTTTCAACGCCTTCATGGCGACGCTCAATCCAGGCGATGAAGTCGTGATCCCGGCGCCCTACTGGGTCTCCTATCCGGAGATGGTGGCGCTCTGCGGCGGCACGCCGGTCTTCGTCTCGACCAAGCAGGAGAACAACTTCAAGCTCAAGGCAGAGGACCTCGAAAAGGCGATCACGCCGAAGACCAAGTGGTTCGTGTTCAACTCGCCGTCGAACCCCTCGGGTGCTGCCTACTCCCTTGAGGAATTGAAGGCGTTGACGGACGTGCTGATCAAGCACCCGCACGTCTGGGTGCTGACGGACGACATGTACGAGCACCTGACCTATGGCGACTTCAAGTTCGCAACGCCGGTCGAGGTCGAACCCGGCCTCTATGACCGCACGCTGACGATGAACGGGGTCTCTAAGGCCTACGCCATGACCGGCTGGCGTATCGGCTATGCGGCGGGCCCGCTCCAGCTCATCAAGGCGATGGATATGATCCAGGGCCAGCAGACCTCGGGTGCGACCTCCATTGCGCAGTGGGCCGCCGTCGAGGCACTGAACGGCCCGCAGGATTTCATCCCGCGCAACAAGGAAATCTTCCAGGGCCGGCGGGATCTCGTTGTCTCGATGCTGAATCAGGCCACGGGCATTTCCTGCCCGACCCCGGAGGGCGCCTTCTACGTCTATCCGTCCTGCGCCGGTCTCATCGGCAAGACCGCGCCTTCGGGCAAGGTGATCGAGACCGACGAGGACTTCGTCTCGGAACTTCTTGAAGCGGAAGGTGTGGCGGTGGTCCATGGCTCCGCCTTCGGCCTCGGCCCGAACTTCCGCATCTCCTACGCCACCTCCGAAGAGCTGTTGGAAGAAGCCTGCCGCCGCATTCAGCGCTTCTGCGCCGCCTGCAGGTAAGAACACAAGCGAGGCCCGCCCGTTTATGGGCGGGCCCGTCGTCTGTTCAGGAAGCGATTCAACGATCTGCCAATCCGATACAGAGGCCGACGCTATCGTCTTGAATTCAGGGTGATTTCCGCTTCCGGATCACTTCGACGACGGCAGAAATGTCGTCCTCGGCATGCCCTTCTGCGACGCGGCGGCCCGCGAGCCGCAGCATCGGCTCGATGAAATCGGGAGCGACGCCCTGTTCCTCGCTCGCCCTGACAATGTTTTCGAGCGCAATCTTTTGCATCCCGATGTTGGAGACGACATTGCGGTGGTGTGCACTGCTGTCGATCTTCTCGGCAAGGTCCGGCAAGGTGCCGCTCATCGCCTCGATCCACGGGAGGAGCAGCGGCAGGAAATCACCCGCCTTGCCGCCGGCGCTCGTCACCAGGGCGCTTGCGTGCAGGAAGCCGGAAAAAAGGCCATACATTCCGGAAAGCAGCGAGAGGTCGTAGAGCGCTGCGAGGCCTGGATCGTCTCCAAGGTGGCGGCTTTCGGCAAGCGCATCGAGTGCCTCCCGGTGCCGTTCGAAGAGGGCCGACGAGCCGCTATAGAGGATCAAGGCGCGGGCCTCTCCTATCATCGGCGGGATCGCCATGATCCCGCCATCGAGATAGCTCGCTCCCTTTGCTGTCACCAACGCGCCGAATTCTCTCGCGTCGCCGGGCGTGCCGTTGGTGAGATTGACGAGGTCGCGGCCGGCGAGGGCGTCCTCCGTTTGCGCCAGTATTGCACGCGCCGCCGCGTAGTCGACGACGCAGAGAATGGTGAGTTCGCTTGCCGCGATCGCTTCGGTAGGGCTTTCGGCGACTTCTGCGCCGGCGGCGGCAAGCGCCTCGACGCGCGAGCGCGTTCGGTTCCAGACGGTGACCGCATGGCCCTTGCGCAGCAGCGTTTGGGCAAGTGCCGTACCCATGGCGCCGAGGCCGAGGATGGAAATCGTGCTCATTGTCATTCGTTCCTCAAAAAATGGTTCAGGCGGCCGTCGAGAGTTTCTGTCCGAGGCCGCCATCGACCGCGAGCTTCGCGCCAGTGGTGAAGGTCGCCTCGAAGGCGAGGAACAGCACAGCGCGTGCGACTTCGTCTGCCGTGCCGTTGCGCTTCATCGGCGTGATGCTGTCGCCGAGCGCCTTGAACTCGGCGCGCTCCGTCTCGGTGAGACCGGCGACCCCCTTGGTCGGCGTGTCGATAAAACCGGGGCTGACGGAGTTTACGCGGATTCCGCGCGGCAGCAGCTCGGCTGCAAGCACGGATGCGAATGAGACGAGTGCCGCCTTGCTTGCGCTATAGACGCTCATGCCCGGATGTCCGCCCTCGTCGGCGACGGAGGAGGTGAAGACGATCGCACCGCCCTCGCGGATCAGCGGTGCCAACCGCTGAACAGTGAAGAAGGCACCCTTGGTGTTGACGGCGAACTGGCGATCGTAGGAGGCCTCGCTCACCTGGTCGAACGGCTCCAGTTCCGATACGCCGGCATTGACGTGCAGAAGGTCGATCGTGCCGAACGTTTGACCGACGGCGGCGCCAAGCACGGCGATGTCGTTGAGATCGGCGATATCCGAGCGCACTGCATGGACGCGTGGCCCGAACTCCCGCCTGACATTGGCGAGATTATCCTCGTTGCGGCCGGTCAGCAGTACCTCCGCACCGCCTTCGACGAGACGGCGCACCGTCGCTAGGCCCATGCCGTGGGTACCGCCGATAACGACTGCCTTCTTTCCCTGATAATTGATCACATCCGTTCCTTTCGGTTCAACGACGATGAGGAATAGATGCATGCGTGGACGAACTTGTGCTAGATAGGGTGATGTGGACCTATCGTCCATGCTTGTAGACGATGGAGCTTATGGCCAATCTCAATGATTTCACGTTCTTCGTCCACGTGGTCGATCACAAGGGTTTTGCGCCAGCGGCGCGCGCGCTGAACGTGCCGAAGTCGACGCTCAGCAAGCGCGTGGCCGAGCTCGAAAGGGACCTTGGTGTCCGCCTGATCAATCGCACGTCTCGCCGCTTCTCGGTGACAGAGACCGGCGAGGATTTTTATCGCCACGCGGCGGCGATGCTGGTCGAGGCGGAAGCGGCGGAGAATGTCGTCAAAGGCAAGCTCGCTGAGCCGACAGGGGCCGTCCGGATCACCGCTTCGGTGCCGACGGCGCAGCTGTCGCTGGCGCCGCTGCTCCCGCAGCTTGCACTCGCCTATCCCAAGGTGCGCGTCATGCTGCATGCGACGGACCGCTTCGTCGACATCATCCAGGAAGGCTTCGACCTGGCGGTGCGCGATCATTTTGCGCCGCTGCCGGATTCCGGCCTCGTTCAGCGCCGCCTTGGCTCGCAGGCCAAATTGATCGTCGCTTCACCTCTTTATCTAGAGCGAAGCGGCGTGCCCGAGAGTCCGGAGGATCTCGAGCACCACGAGGGGCTGATCACCTCGTTCAGCTCCGAGGGGTGGGTGATGGAGCGCGCCGACGGATCGACTGTTGCGATCTCCCCGCGGCCGCGTTTCGTCGCAGATGAATCTCGTGTTCTGCGCGAGGCTGCCTTGGCCGGGCTCGGCATCACCACCTTGCCGGGCAAGCTTTGCGAGGAAGAGATCGAAAGTGGCGCGCTCGTCCGCATTCTTCCGGATTGGACCGCGGGCAAGGTGACGACCACGATCCTGATGCCGCACCGACGCGGACAGTTGCCGTCCGTGCGCGCAGTCCTTGATTTCATCGCGGAGCGGTTCGTCGACGGCTGAAACAAAAGGCCCGGAACGAGGCGGGCCTAAATCCAGGTGGAGCTTAGCCGCTCACCCCCTCAGCCGTTCCTCTCAGCGCTCGGCCAGCGCCGGCTCGCCCTTCTTCTCGCGGATGAGATTGAGGAAGCGGCGGAAGAGGTAATGACTGTCCTGCGGGCCGGGCGAGGCTTCCGGGTGATGCTGCACGGAGAAGACCGGCTTGCCGTCAAGGCGCAGGCCGCAATTGCTGCCATCGAAGAGCGAAATGTGAGTCTCTTCAACGCCTTGCGGCAGCGACTTCGAATCGACCGCGAAGCCGTGATTCATCGAGACGATCTCGACCTTGCCGGTCGTATGGTCCTTTACCGGGTGGTTGGCGCCGTGGTGGCCCTGATGCATCTTCTCGGTTGTGGCGCCGAGCGCCAGCGCCAGCATCTGGTGGCCGAGGCAGATGCCGAAGACGGGGATGTCGGTCTTAAGCAGATCCTTGATTACTGGCACGGCATATTCGCCGGTTGCCGCCGGGTCCCCCGGGCCGTTCGACAGGAAGATGCCGTCCGGCTTCAAGGCAAGCACCTCTTCCGCGCTCGTTTGCGCCGGAACGACCGTCACCCGGCAGTTGAGGCCGGCGAAGAGGCGAAGGATGTTACGCTTGACGCCGTAGTCGAGGGCGACAACGTGATAGGCTGCATCGGTCTCGCCGAGCGTCGAATAACCTTCGTTCCAGACCCAGGGCTTCTCGGTCCAGCGATAGGACTGGCCGGAGGTCGCCACCTTGGCAAGGTCGAGTCTCTCCAGACCGCTCCAGGCCCTGGCCTCGGCCTTCAGCATTTCGATGTCGAACACGCCGGCCGGGTCGTGGGCGATGACGGCGTTGGGCATGCCGTTTTCGCGGATCCAGGCCGTCAGCGCCCGCGTGTCGATGCCGCAGAGCCCGATGATGCCGCGCGCCTTCAGCCAGGTGTCGAGGTGCTTGGCGGCGCGGTAGTTGGAGGGCTCGGTGATGTCGGCCTTGAAGATGACGCCGACTGCGCCTTGGCGGGCTGCGGGCGTCAGGTCCTCGATGTCCTCGTCATTGGTCCCGATATTGCCGATATGGGGGAAGGTGAAGGTGACGATCTGGCCGAGATAGGACGGGTCGGTGAGGATTTCCTGATACCCGGTTAGCGCCGTGTTGAAACAGACTTCGGCCTGAACCTTGCCGGTCGCGCCGATGCCCTTGCCTTCGATCACCGTGCCGTCGGAGAGAACGAGAAGGGCGGTGGGTTTCTGGGTTGTCCATGCGGGTGTCGCGGTCATCGTTCCTATCCCGTTGCGGCGGAAAGCGAGGCTTGAAAGCCGGCCGATTCAACGCCATTTCAAATAGCATGCGGCATGGCGCGCGGAAGCCCCGCGAGAGAAAGGTTCATGCCGATGTTCGTGCAGGTGCCGGAAAATAGCCAAAGGCTTTGACCGGGTCAACCGGGCTCCCGTGAATTGTTTGGAAATAAAATACCTTATAATTCAAGTGGTTGTGCAATAAGTTTGATTGTGCCTGCCGCACTGGTTAAGACGACGACAACAACGACGCAAAATCGGACCGGCTCCTGAGGCTTGCCTGGGGCCGGTTTCGACATGGAGTGAAGACATGCGCGAGCATTTCGCAAACGCACTGAAAGAGGCGCTCAAAGCCAAGGATACACGGCGCACCTCGACCGTCCGGCTGATTCAGGCGGCGATCAAGGACCGCGACATTGCCAATCGTGGCCATGGCAAGGACCCCGTCGGCGACGACGAGATCCTGCAGATCCTTGCGAAGATGATCAAGCAGCGCGAGGAATCGGCCCGCGTCTATGACGAGGGCGGCCGCCCCGAGCTTGCCGAACAGGAGCGGCAGGAAATTGCGATCATCAACGAATTCCTGCCCGAGCAGTTCTCCGAGGAGAAGGTCAAGGAAGTCTGCGCGAAGGTCGTCGCGGAGACGGGAGCACACGGCCTTCGCGACATGGGCAAGTGCATGAACGCGCTGAAGGAGCGCTATCCCGGCCAGATGGACTTTGGCAAGGCCTCCGGCGTGGTCAAGGAATTGCTGAAGTAAGTCCGCACGCCCGCTCATTCGCAGCGGGCGTTGCTTTTCCTGCCCTGTGAATTGCGGGCAAGGCGCAGAGCGCCTGTGGCTTCCTTCTGCCATGCCGCTTATATGGAAGGCTGGCTAGAGGTAATCATGCGCTTTTCACCGTCCTTCCTTGACGAGATACGCGACCGCGTTCCGATATCGGACGTGATCGGCAAGCGCGTCGCCTGGGACCGGCGCAAGACCAATGTGTCGCGCGGCGACTATTGGGCCTGCTGCCCCTTTCATGGCGAAAAGTCCCCAAGCTTCCACTGCGAGGACCGCAAGGGCCGCTATCATTGCTTCGGTTGCGGCGTTTCCGGCGATCACTTCCGTTTTCTGACCGATCTCGAAGGCTTGAGCTTTCCTGAAGCCGTACAGCAGATCGCCGACATGGCGGGTGTTCCGATGCCGCAGCCGGATCCACAGGCCGAGCGGCGGGAAAAGGAACGGATGAACCTGCTCGACGTCATGGAACTAGCGACGCAGTTCTTCCAGGATCAACTCCAGACTGCCAACGGCGCGAAGGCGCGCGCCTACCTGCGCGAGCGCGGACTGACCGGCCGGACGATCGAGACGTTTCGTCTCGGCTATGCGCCCGACAGCCGCAATGCGCTCAAGGAATTTCTCGCCGGCAAGGGTGTCGGCAAGGAGCAGATCGAGGCTTGCGGCCTGGTCGTGCATGGTCCGGACATACCGGTTTCCTATGATCGCTTCCGCGACCGGATCATGTTCCCGATCCCTTCCGCCCGCGAAAAAGTGATCGCTTTCGGCGGGCGTGCCATGTCGCCCGATGCGTCGGCTAAATATCTGAACTCGAACGAGACGGAGCTCTTTCATAAAGGCAACGTTCTCTTCAATTTCGCGCGCGCCCGGCGGGCTTCGCAAGGCGCCGAGGGTGCGGGCACGATCATCGCCGTCGAAGGCTATATGGACGTGATCGCCCTCCACCAGGCAGGCATCGAGAATGCCGTGGCGCCGCTCGGCACGGCGCTCACCGAGAACCAGCTCGATCTTCTCTGGAAGATGACGTCGCAGCCGATGCTCTGTTTCGATGGCGACGGTGCCGGCATCCGCGCCGCCAATCGTGCCGTCGACCTGGCGCTGCCGCATCTGAAACCCGGCCGCTCCGTGCGCTTCGCCATGCTGCCGGACGGCAAGGATCCGGACGACCTCGTGCGCCACGAGGGGCGCGAGCCCTTCGACAAGGTGCTCGGCAATGCTCGCTCGCTTGCCGACATGGTCTGGCTGCGCGAGATCCAGGGCGGCGAATTCGACACGCCGGAGAAGCGAGCCGAGCTCGAAGCGCGCCTGAGGCAGGTGACGTCGGTCATCGCGGACGAGAGCGTGCGCCGTCACTACGGCCAGGACATGCGCGACCGGCTGAATGCATTCCTGCAAGGGAGCGCGCCGTTCAGGGGCGAACGTCGGCCATTCGACCGAGGCGGGCGGCAAGGTGGTGGACGACAGGGCGGCGGCGGTTTCCGGAATGCCGGCGACCGGAATACCGGGCCGGTTTCGATCTCCGATCGCCTGGCGCGCTCGTCGCTCGTCAGCGGTCAGCAGGCCGTGCCGCTGCTTCGCGAGAGCGTGCTCGCGCTCACCATCGTCAACCACCCGCAATTGCTATTCGACGAATATGACGAGATCGCCACGATCGAGTTCGACCATCGCGATCTGCAGCGCTGCTGGGCCGCAGTCTTGAACGCTGCGGCGGCGAGCGGGCCGCGCCTGACGCGGGAAAGCCTCATGGAACAACTCGAAGCCGAGGGCTTCGGCGCGCTGATCGGCGCGCTCGATCAGCAGGTCCGCTATGCGCGCCTCTGGACCGCGACGGCCGCGGCAGCACCAGAGGATGCGCGGGAGGGTTATCTGCAGGCCCTCACGCTCCACCGGCGCACCAAGGCGCTGCTCTGGCAGAAGCGGGAGCTGGAACGCGAGATCGCCGAGGCTGCGGCCACCGAGGATGCGGAGCTGGGCCAGCGGCTCGTGCGCGCCATGGAGGAGGTGCAACTCGAGCTCCACCGGATGGACAAGCTCGAAGCGATCGTCGAAGGTTTTGGGGTGCTTTCCGGGCGGGTCAAGGGGCCGGCGGCGCGGTAGCGGCGGCGCGTGGGATGGTCACTCATCCGCCTGCTGGCATCTTCTCGCCGCAGCCGGGCCCCCTTGCGAGGAGAGGGCAGCGTAAAGGGTCAGCTCCACCTCTTTGCACTGGCTCTCCGTGACTCCATACTCAGCGCCCCGACGAAAGCGATTCCATGCCCGAAAACCACAATTCCACCGCACGCTTTTTCGAAGCGGAAGGCGCCCCTAATCCCTTGGACGTCCTCAAACGTGTCTATGGCTATTCCGCCTTTCGCGGTGAGCAGCAGGCGGTCATCGAACATGTGGTAGCGGGCGGCGATGCCGTCGTGCTCTTTCCGACCGGGGCCGGCAAGTCGCTGTGCTTCCAGGTTCCTGCGCTCTGCCGCAGGGGCGTCGGCATCGTCGTCTCGCCGTTGATCGCGCTCATGCGCGACCAGGTGGAGGCGCTGAAGCAGCTCGGCATTCGGGCCGCGGCGCTCAACTCTTCGCTCACGCGCGAGGAGGCGATCGCCGTTCGTCGGGCGCTTGCGTCGGGGGCACTCGACCTGCTCTATGTCACGCCGGAGCGCGCCGTCACCGACGGCTTCGCCGAGATGATCGCCGACATCGATATTGCCCTCTTCGCGATCGATGAGGCGCACTGCGTGTCGCAATGGGGGCACGATTTCCGTCCCGAATATCGCGGCCTCGATTGCCTCGCGTCGCGCTTTCCCGGCGTGCCGCGCATTGCGTTGACCGCGACCGCAGATCCGCACACGCGCGACGATATTGTCGAGCGGCTGGCGCTGACCCGTGCGCGGGTTTTCACCTCGAGCTTCGACCGGCCCAACATCGCCTACGAGATCGTCGAGCGTGACCAGCCGCGCCAGCAGCTCCTGCGCTTCCTGAAGCGCTTCAAGGATGCAAGCGGCATCGTCTATTGCCTTTCGCGTGCCAAGGTCGAGGACACAGCGGAATGGCTGAACGCGCAAGGGATCCGCGCGCTTCCCTATCATGCCGGCATGGACCGGGCGCTGCGTGATGCGCATCAGGACGCATTCTTGAAGGAGGAGAATTTGTGCCTCGTCGCCACGGTCGCATTCGGCATGGGGATCGACAAGCCGGACGTGCGCTACGTCGCCCATCTCGACCTGCCGGGTTCGGTCGAGGCCTATTATCAGGAGACTGGGAGGGCGGGGCGCGACGGGCTGCCCTCCGAAGTCTGGATGGCCTATGGCATGGCCGATGTCATCCAGCGCCGGCGGATGATCGACGAGGGCGGCTCACCGGAGGAGATCAAGCGTATCGAAAGATCGAAGCTCAACGCGTTGCTGGCGATCTGCGAGACGGCGGGTTGCCGGCGGCAGGCGATCCTGGCGCATTTCGGCGAGGCCCATCCCGGCGGCTGCGGTCATTGCGACACCTGCCTGAAGCCGGTCGAAACCTGGGACGGTACGGACGCGGCGATCAAGGCGCTCGCCGCCGTGTACCGGACCGGCGAGCGTTTCGGCACCGGCCATTTGATCGACGTGCTGATGGGCGCCGTCAATGAAAAGACAGAGCGCTTCGGCCATGTCGACATGCCGGTCTTCGGTGCCGGCAAGGACCTGCCGGCCCGCACGTGGCAGTCGGTCTTCCGGCAGTTGCTCGCCGCCGGTCTTATTACCGTGGATCACGCGGCCTTCGGAGCGCTCAAGCTCGAGCCGGAGGCGCGCAGTGTCTTCAGACGGGAGCGGCAGGTGCTCTTCCGCAAGGACCGGCCCGCCTCCGGCAAGGCGGCGCGGGGACAGAAATCGGCGGCCGCCCGCGAGCGTTCGGATCTGGCGGGCTCCGACCTGGAGCTCTTCGAGCTGCTCCGCGCCGAGCGGCTGTCGATCGCCCGCGAGATGGACGTGCCGCCCTATGTGGTTTTCCCGGATATGACCTTGATTGCGCTCGCCAAGCGGCGTCCGCGCGATTTCGACGACCTGCTCGATATCCCGGGGGTCGGTGAAAGCAAAAGGGAGAAGTATGGACAGGCTTTCCTCGCGGTCATTGATGCGTTCGAGGATGGGGCTGACTGAGTGTCTGCTGCGCTTGTTGGGTCACTCACGGCGCGGAAGATGCTTGAATCCTGTGTGCTTCGCCTCGACAATGCGGCGAGAATTTGCTGCGCGTCGAGACCTACCGTGCTATTTGTCTAGACAAACTCCTCTTTGTTTTCGAAAGCGGCCCGCCCATGACCTCTGCCTTCCTCTCCCACCTCCGTTCCGAACTCGAGGACCTGAAGCAGGCCGGCCTTTATAAATCCGAGCGCGTCATCACCTCCAAGCAGGCGGGCGAGATCGAAGTTTCTTCCGGCAAGCGCGTCCTGAATTTCTGCGCCAACAACTATCTCGGCCTTGCCGATAACGAAGAGCTTGCCGAGGCGGCGAAGAAGGCGCTCGACCGTTACGGCTACGGCATGGCGTCGGTGCGCTTCATCTGCGGCACCCAGGAGGAGCATAAGCAGCTCGAGGCGCGAATCTCGTCCTTCCTCGGCATGGAGGACACGATTCTCTATTCCTCCTGTTTCGATGCCAATGGAGGGCTGTTCGAGACGCTGCTCGGCGAAGAGGACGCGGTCATTTCGGATGCGCTGAATCACGCCTCGATCATCGATGGCGTACGCCTCTCGAAGGCCAAGCGCTTCCGCTATGCCAACAATGACATGGCGGCACTCGAAGAGGAGTTGAAGAAGGCCGAAGGCAGCCGCTTCAAGCTCATCGCTACCGATGGCGTCTTCTCGATGGACGGCATCATCGCCAATCTCAAGGGCGTCTGCGATCTTGCGGAAAAATACGGCGCGATGGTCATGGTCGACGATAGCCACGCGGTCGGCTTCGTCGGCAAGCATGGCCGCGGCTCCGCGGAACATTGCGGCGTCGAGGGCCGGATCGACATCATCACCGGCACGCTCGGCAAGGCGCTCGGTGGCGCTTCCGGCGGCTATACCTCGGCAAAGGCCGAGATCGTCGACTGGCTGCGCCAGCGCTCGCGGCCCTATCTGTTTTCGAACACGCTCGCCCCGGTGATCGCCGCCGCTTCGCTCAGGGTCTTCGAGCTGATCGAACACGGCGATGCTCTTCGCGACCGGCTCTATGCCAACGCGGCGCTCTTCCGGGCCGAGATGTCGAAGCTCGGCTTTACGCTCGCCGGCGAGGGGCACCCGATCATACCGGTCATGCTCGGCGACGCGGCACTGGCGCAAGAGGTGGCGGCGCGCATGCTGGAGAAGGGCGTCTATGTCATCGGCTTCTCTTTCCCGGTCGTGCCGCGAGGCCAGGCGCGCATCCGCACCCAGATGTCGGCCGCCCACAGCGAGAAGGATGTGCGCCGCGCGATCGCCGTATTCGAGGAGGTCGGACGGGAGTTGGGTGTGATTTGAGGGGCAGGGCTAGGGTGAGGGGCAGGGCGAGGACCATACGATGACCAACATGATGAAGGCGCTGGTCAAGACGAAGCCGGAGGTCGGGCTTTGGATGGAGCGCGTTCCGGTGCCGGAGATCGGGCCGAACGACGTTCTGATCCGGGTCGAGAAATCGGCGATCTGCGGCACCGACGTTCACATCTGGAACTGGGATCAGTGGGCGCAGAAGACTATTCCCGTGCCGATGGTCGTCGGACACGAATTCATGGGCGAGATCGCCGAAGTCGGCTCGGCCGTCACCAAGCATCATGTCGGCGAGCGGGTTTCCGGCGAAGGCCATATCGTCTGCGGCAAGTGCCGCAACTGCCGCGCGGGGAGGGGACATCTCTGCCGCAATACCCTTGGTGTCGGCGTCAACCGCCCCGGCTCCTTCGCCGAGTTTGTCTGCCTGCCGGAGTATAACGTCGTGTCGATCCCGGATGACGTGCCGGACGAGATCGCCGCCATCTTCGATCCTTTCGGCAATGCCGTGCACACGGCGCTCTCCTTCGATCTCGTCGGTGAGGATGTGCTGGTCACCGGCGCCGGGCCGATCGGCATCATGGGCGCGATGGTCGCCAAGCGCTCGGGCGCCCGCAAGGTGGTGATAACCGACATCAACCCCGTCCGTCTCGATCTCGCGCGCAAGGTGGGGATCGACCACGTCGTCGACGCATCGAAGGAAAATCTCGCCGACGTGATGCGGTCGATCGGCATGACCGAGGGCTTCGACGTCGGGCTGGAGATGTCGGGCGCCGCGCCCGCCTTCCGCGACATGATCGACAAGATGAACAATGGCGGCAAGATCGCGATCCTCGGCATTGCGCCGGCGGGATTCGAGATCGACTGGAACAAGGTCATCTTCAAGATGCTCAACCTGAAGGGCATCTATGGTCGCGAGATGTTCGAGACCTGGTACAAGATGATCGCCTTCGTCCAGGGTGGGCTCGACCTCTCGCCGATCATCACCCATCGCATCGGCATCGACGACTTCCGCGACGGCTTCGAGGCCATGCGCTCCGGCAATTCCGGCAAGGTGGTGATGGACTGGTAGGGCGCGCCGGCAAGTTCTCTGTGATTGGTCGAGCGACAAGCCGAGAAGCGGAACGCTATTGCGAAATGGCGCCCCCAACACCAATTTCGGTGGAATATTTTTGCGTTCGCTGTTTGTGGCGGTCGCGCCGCCCATTTCGCGCCAGTTTTTATTGCTTGGTCCCGGGAAAACCAGGGCGGCTCTTGTCTTTCTTCGGGTCGCACCTACATGTTGAGCGAAAGCTGATAAACAGCACAAAACCCCGCCAGTCAGCGTTTTTTGCCGATTTGCGCGGTTTTTCACCGGAAACGCTTGACGGGATCAAAAATTCTGGGAATCACCATTTCAAGCAGAAATGGCGACATGGTACGGCGGATAGGAAATCATGCCAGGGACGTTTCAGTGGCAGGACTGTCGAAGCTTGCCCGTTCAACCGCGATCGCTGTCGTGGTTAATCAGGAATTAAACATCATCCCGTTACGTCAGGGGAAATGAAGCGGTGGCGGGTACGCGGCGTGCCCGGACCTCCGAGCGGCATTGGCACCGGGCGCAGGCCGGTTGCGACAAGGAAAGCGACGAATAAATGGCAACAAAAGTCAAAGAAAACGAAGAAGCAGACGTTGAACGCGAAGGCACTCCGGACGGTCCGCTTCTCGATCTTTCCGACGACGCTGTCAAGAAGATGATCAAGGCCGCCAAGAAGCGCGGCTATGTAACCATGGACGAGCTCAACTCCGTCCTGCCTTCCGAGGAAGTGACCTCCGAGCAGATCGAGGACACGATGGCCATGCTTTCCGACATGGGCATCAATGTCATCGAGGACGAGGAAGCGGAGGAAGTCGCCGGCGGTGACGACGACGACGGCGGCAGCGATGACAGCGACGGCGAGGGCGGCGAGCTCGCGACCGTCGGCGGCACGGCGCTTGCGACCGGCAAGAAGAAGGAGCCGACCGACCGCACGGACGATCCGGTGCGCATGTACCTGCGTGAGATGGGCTCGGTGGAGCTTCTCTCCCGCGAGGGCGAAATCGCCATCGCCAAGCGCATCGAGGCCGGCCGCGAAACCATGATCGCCGGGCTCTGTGAAAGCCCGCTTACCTTCCAGGCACTGATCATCTGGCGCGACGAATTGAACGAGGGCCAGACGCTCCTGCGCGAGATCATCGATCTCGAAACGACCTATTCCGGTCCCGAGGCCAAGGCTGCCCCGCAGTTCCAGAGCCCAGAGAAGATCGAAGCCGACCGCAAGGCGGCCGAAGAGAAGGAAAAGGTCCGCAAGGCGCGGGTTGCGGCGAACGACGACGACATCACCAATGTCGGCGGCGATATGCCTCCGCCGGAGGAAGAGGAAGAGGACGATGACGAATCGAACCTCTCGCTCGCGGCTATGGAGGCCGAGCTGCGTCCGCAGGTGATGGAGACGCTCGACCTCATCGCCGAGACCTACAAGAAGCTCCGCAAGCTGCAGGACCAGCAGGTGGAAGCGCGCCTTGCCGCGACCGGCACGCTGTCGCCGGCGCAGGAGCGCCGCTACAAGGAGCTGAAGGACGAGCTGATCAAGGCGGTGAAGTCGCTGTCGCTCAACCAGAACCGCATCGATGCGCTGGTCGAGCAACTCTACGACATCTCCAAGCGCCTGACGCAGAACGAAGGTCGACTGCTTCGCCTCGCCGAATCTTACGGCATCAAGCGTGAGGCCTTCCTCGAGCAATATTCGGGCGCCGAGCTCGATCCGAACTGGATGAAGTCGATCAGCAATCTTGCCGGCAAGGGCTGGAAGGAATTTGCCAGGGCCGAGAACCAGACGATCCGCGATATCCGGCAGGAGATCCAGAATCTCGCGACCGAGACCGGCATCTCCATCGCCGAGTTCCGCCGCATTGTGTCGATGGTGCAGAAGGGGGAGCGCGAAGCGCGCATCGCCAAGAAAGAGATGGTCGAGGCGAACCTGCGCCTCGTGATCTCGATCGCCAAGAAGTACACGAACCGTGGCCTGCAGTTCCTCGATCTCATCCAGGAAGGCAATATCGGCCTCATGAAGGCGGTGGACAAGTTCGAGTACCGTCGCGGCTACAAGTTCTCGACCTATGCGACCTGGTGGATTCGACAGGCGATCACCCGTTCGATCGCCGACCAGGCCCGCACGATCCGCATTCCGGTGCACATGATCGAGACGATCAACAAGATCGTGCGCACCTCGCGTCAGATGCTGCACGAGATCGGCCGCGAGCCGACGCCGGAGGAACTGGCGGAGAAGCTCGCCATGCCGCTCGAGAAGGTGCGCAAGGTCCTGAAGATCGCCAAGGAGCCGATTTCGCTCGAAACGCCGGTCGGCGACGAGGAGGATTCGCATCTCGGCGATTTCATCGAGGACAAGAACGCGCTGCTGCCGATCGATGCGGCCATTCAGGCGAACCTGCGCGAGACGACGACCCGTGTTCTTGCCTCGCTGACGCCGCGCGAGGAGCGCGTGTTGCGCATGCGCTTCGGCATTGGCATGAACACCGACCACACGCTCGAAGAGGTCGGCCAGCAGTTCTCGGTCACCCGCGAGCGCATCCGGCAGATCGAGGCGAAGGCGCTACGCAAGCTCAAGCATCCGAGCCGTTCGCGCAAGCTGCGCTCGTTCCTCGACAGCTAATCGCCGGTTTTCTACCGACGCCAAAAGAGTGGAGCCGGGCCCTTGCGCCCGGCTCTTTCTTTTCGCGGCCGCGGTATCGTTGCTTGTTCGCCCCCGGCGGCGGGACTATACTTTGCGGCTTGCAGCGAAGGGGCACTGGTTTGCAGTGCGAGAGACGTATTTGCACCCGCAGGCGTCCAGTTGTGCCTGAGCCTTTCCTGTCTAAGTGGAACATTCTGCCGGGCATCTTTCCGCTGGCAGCACGCGCCATGTAGGCATCAAGGCTGTAGAGCACCGCGCCGGCACTCGAGGCGCAAAAGCGCTCTAGCCCTTTCGAAATCGGAGCATCTTGGCCGCCTTTCTTCGAAGGCGGGATGGCTCTACGGGAGGTGTGATATGACCACTTACGTCGTACTTCTCAATTGGACCGAGCAGGGTATTAAAAACGTACGTGAATCTCCTCGGCGGCTCGATGCGGCCAAGAAGCTGCTTCAGGAGATGGGCGGCTCCTTCAAGGAGTTCTATCTGACCATGGGCGAATACGACATGGTCGCGGTCTGCGAAGCGCCGGACGACGCGGTGGCTGCGCGGTTCGCCTTGACCCTCGGCATGAACGGCAATGTGCGCACGCGCACGTTGAAGGCTTTCCCCGAAGCGGCCTATCGGGAGCTGATCGGTACGCTCGGCTAGATCGCTGCCCAGTGCCGCGCCCTCGCAGTCCCTGCGGGGCGAGGGCGCGCCGGTCGATGCTTACATCGGAATGGATCGAGGGGTGGCGTTTCGTGCTCGCCTTACTGCATGTGTCCTTAAATCGCAGCCGATTTAAGGACAAACATGCAGCAATTCAAAGCGCTACAGCGTCCTTTGTGCGTCTGAAAAGACGCGCGGCGCTGTAGAGAGCCTTCTCTGTCAGGAGCCGCAACTGCCCAACTGGCGTGCGTAGATTGCGGCCATGCCGGCCGCCCTCTTGGCGCCGGCCTTGGCCGTGTCGCTCCAGTTGCCGCGCTCGTAGCCGCCGTGGCCATGGTAGTAGGCGATATAGAGCCGGTAGGTGTCGTTGAGCGCGATGCCGTTCTTCCGATGGCTCTCGCTATGGTACCAGGCGATAAAACGGATCGCATCGGCGAAGTCGGTCCGGCGCGCCAGCCAGCGGCCCGTTTCGCCCTGATAGCGGGCCCACGTGCCATCGAGCGCCTGCGAATATCCATAGGCCGAGGATACCCGCGTCCAGGGAATGAAGCCGAAGAGCTTGGTACGCGGCGGCTTGGCGTTATGGCGGAAGCCGGACTCCGTATAGATCGTGGCCATCAGCACCGGAACGGGCACGCCGTATTCACGCTCCGCCTGATAAGCGGCTCGGCGCCAATTGTTGAAAAGGCCATCTCGCTGCTCGAAAACCGCACAGGCGTTCCGGGTATCCTTCGGCACCGTTCCGCAGCCGGCCAGCAACAGGAGGACGACGACAAAAACGCAACGCATCGCGGAACCTCTCGTTTGCGAGAGATTGATAAAGCGTAAATGTTAAGGATCGGTTTTGAGGAGAAGTCGAACGATCGCCGCGATCGCCGGTCGCGATAAAACGAGAAGAGCCTTTCCGACAGCCGCATCATGAAAATCACATCGCATGTCGGAACCTTTTCGTTTCGATCGTCCTTTGTTGTCTTTCAAACGGAGGAGACGAACATGGCATATGTCGACGGATTTATCGTTGCGGTACCGAAGGCCAACATCGAGGCTTACAAGGACATGGCACGGAAGGCGGGCGAGGTGTGGAAGGAGCATGGTGCGCTCGAATATATCGAATGCCTCGGCGACGACGTGCCCTATGGCGAAGTCACATCCTTCCCGCGTGCAGTTCAGGCCAAGGAAGACGAGACGGTCGTTTTTTCTTGGGTCCGCTACAACTCGCGACAGGATCGCGACACGATCGTCGCCAAGGTCATGGCGGATCCGCGGCTCCAGGGTGACGAGTGGAAATCCGTTTTCGACGGCAAGCGCTTGATCTACGGCGGATTTGAGCCTTTCCTGGAGATGTAGGATCGGCGGCGATTTAGGGATAGAGTCATGCGGTAATCAATTGCGTTGCCTACAGCGCCGCGCGTCCTATCAGACGCGCAAAGCGCTGTAGCACTTTGAATTGCTGCATGTTTTCATCCTTAAATCGCTTGCGATTTCAGGAAACATGCAGTGGCCGCTTTGCGCGCGGGCGGGCAATGTTGTTTACAAGGCAGCGGAAAGAACAAGATGCCGCAGACCGTCGTCGCCATCGCCACCAAGGGGCAGGGGCTCTACGAGTTCACCGACGAAGCCGCCGATTTCGTGCAGCGTGCCGGCGTGCCGGAGGGGCTGCTCACCGCCTTCGTCCGCCACACTTCCGCATCACTGATCATCCAGGAGAACGCCGATCCGGATGTCAAGCGCGACCTCCACGCATTCTTTCACCGGCTGGTGCCGCCGTCCTCCGACCCCTCCATGCACTGGCTCGTGCACACGATGGAGGGACCGGACGATATGCCCGCCCATATCAAGGCGGTCCTCACGCAAGTTTCGATCGGGATCCCCGTCATGGACGGGCGCCTGGCGCTCGGAACCTGGCAGGGGCTTTACCTTTTCGAACACCGCGATCGACCGCACCGCCGCGAGATCGTCCTGCATCTCGGCGCCTGATCGGGATGCCGCTTCGCAGGCTTTTTGCGGTAGAGTGGAAAGAAGGGGGAGAGAATGCCAGACGCCCAAACGATTGCCAGCCGGTTTATCGAGGCCCTGAACGATCGCGATTTCGACGCGCTTTCCCGTCTCGTCGACGAGGATGTTGCCCTCGATTCGCTCACCGGTCAGCGTACCGTCGGTGCCGGTCCTCTCAGAGCATGGGTGATGAGCTATCTGCGCCATTTCGACGAGAGCTTCGGCGACATCGTGCTGATGCGCGACGCCTTCGGCCAGCGCGTGGCGGCGGATACGACGGCGCGTGGCACTTACCGCGAGACGATGGCCGGCCTTCCCGAAGCCTCGGGCCAGAGCTATTCCATTCCGAGCGTCTTCATCTTCGAGATCGAGGACGGTGTCATCACCCGCCTCAGCCACTACCGCAATCTTCGCCTCTTCGAGCGGGAGCTGACGGGCTGAGCACGCCTGCTGCAATCGTCGAAATCCCTTGAATCAATCACTTCGCGGCGCTTCGCATGGGCGGAGCATTGTCTGAAAAAGGAACGTATCGCGTTTGAGTCCCGTTGTTCCAACGAGATCTTGAACCTGAATACCGCATGAACGGAGGGTTCCGGTACCGTTCAGTTTGTCCGGTCTATCTTTGGCGCAAATAGCCAGTTCGAAACCCTTCGCCTACACCGGAGAAACGCCATGAAGAAATTCCTCGTCAATGCCGCCGTCGCCGCCGTGCTCGGAATGACCGGACTTGTGAGTGCGACTACCACAGCTTCGGCCGATCAGCTGATCTTCGAATTCGGTCAGGGCGGTGGCGTCCATTACCGCGAGCGCGACTATGACCGCTGGGACGACCGGCGCGATTGGCGGCGCGATCGTTGGGAACGCCGCGGCCGTTGCGAACCGTGGCTTGCCGTCGACAAGGCACGTGACCGCGGCCTGCGCCGGGCCCACGTTGCCGACGTCTCCCGCCGCCAAGTCGTCGTCCAGGGCCGTCGCTACGGCGAGCGCCAGGCAATCATCTTCGCAAACGTGCGCGGATGCCCGATAATCGGCCGCTGGTAAATCCTTGAATTTCCGTCTTGTCTCCCCCGGCCGACGGAAATGGAGCCCTCACGCCTGGCGTGGGGGCTTTTCTGCATGCGAGTCCATTGACTTGGGCGAGAGAGCGGGCATTGGAATTCACAGCGCCCGTCATCCTTTCCTGAAGAGAGCGGCACACGCCGTTCAGCTTTTTTGTTGTCGTTTGGGCGGTCAGCGTCTTGGCGGCGATACGAGCGGCCCGTGGGGTTTGCTTCCGTGCCGACGGCCGCGAGTCAATCGCTGGCTAGTATTAGCCCGGTTGCGCAGCTTCCCTCCGCTCTCAGCCCTTTTTTCACCTTTGCCCCAACCACCGAGTGAACAGCACCTCTGGGGCGCGCGGGCCGCGATAGCCGAGCGCCGCATGAGCCCCCGTCGCCATCGGCTGCTCGAGCGCACGCCATGAAGCGAGCCTTCGCCGATGGCTCTGGCCTTGGAACTGGATCCGAACCGGCGTGGCGTTCTCCCTCCTGCGGGTGCCGCACCGCGTCGAGCTCGCTTTCAGCTCAAGTTCCGCGGCCCGCTACCCGCCGAGTCGTGGCGGGCCTGAGAGCGAAAAGATGCGGAGAAAGCGTGTCCAAATAGTTTTGTCAGCATTTTGGACACAGGGGCAAATAACGTAGCAAAAACAAAGACATTGGTGGGCCAGGAGGGACTCGAACCCCCAACCAAGCGGTTATGAGGCGTACGAGCCAAACGCCCCAGGAGGGTTCATAGCCGTCCAGGAACCTCGCAACGTCATGAACTAAATCACAATTCTTCCGAAACGAGGTGATCGGAAGGATCCAGGGGCGTCCACGGTCGCCGCGGCCGCCGTTGCCATTTCCGATGTCATCTCCGTTGCCACTTCCGTTGTCATCAAAAAGGCCTTCCCCGACTGCCGGAAGGGAGGGCCCAATGGCGGATCCGGCCAACGGCGCGGGATATTCCCGAGGAGGCCATGCCTGCCCGGCGCGGGCGAGGACTCGCAACTTGGAGGGAAACGACGCCGGGGTGCCGGCGGCCCGCGTGATCGGATCGGCGCCGCCCAGCCGGGCAGCACGGCCTCTGAACCGGCCGAAGTGGAGGCCGTCGTGTGTCCGGATTTTCCCGAGCCGGACTGCGCCGCCCCAGAGACGCGGCCGAATATCTCGACAGGATCGACCGCGACACCGATTGGGTTCTCGCCGGCAAGCGGATCCACGCCGTCGGGAGCGGTCGAAAGAAATCGAAGCTCCAAAACGACGATCTGAGCATTTTCGATCTGGACGAGCTCTCGATCATCATCACCGCGGACTTCGGCAATGTGCCCAATGAACTGCGCTTCGCCGCCGACGCGATCCTCGAGATCGCACCACAGTCCGCGCGGCATGTCCAGGCCGCCCGCATATTGTCGTCGCGGTCTCCGTTTTCCGATGAGATCGCCGCGGCTGTGGCTGCGAAGCAGTAGAAGATGATCATCGCGGCCCTGGCAAGACGCGAATTGAAGGAGGGCGATCTGTCAGAGCTCTCCCGACTCGGGATGGCTGCGGCCGAGGGCCCCAGCCTTTTCGCACTGCCGGGATACGAAAGGGAGAAGGCTTGGGCTCGTCTTGTCGCCAACGATGTCGCCCTGTGGCGGCAGGACAAACTTGAATGGTCGGAGGTCGGATCCGGGGCCCTCGTCTATGGCCCTCCGGGGACAGGCAAGACCCAGTTCGGCCAGGCATTCGCGAATGCCCTTGGATTGAAATTCGTGTCAACAACCGTCGGCAAATGGCAAAAGGCGGGTCACCCCGACGACACACTCCGGGCGATGCACCAGAGCTTCGCCGAGGCAGCGGCAGCAGACGGTGCGGTTCTCTTCATCGACGAGTTTGACAGCCTCGGCCATCGAGGAATGCTGCATGGAGAGAGGTATCAACTCTACTGGCAGATCGTCATCAATGAGTTTCTCAGCCTGATGACGAATTTGCCCGACGGTGTCATCGTCATCGGAGCCACGAACTTCCGCGAACTCATAGACCCGGCCGTCCTGCGAAGCGGGCGGATCGAGGAGCATTTCGAACTTTCGCTTCCGGACGATCGGACGAGATTCTCAGCTACCACTTGAAGGGTGTGATCGACGCAGCGTCTCTGGCGGACTCCGTCGCGAATCTTGAAGGAATGTCGGGATCCGACCTCGAGAAGGCGGCCCGCAATGCTAGGCGACGATCACGCGCCGAAGGACGCGCGGTTAGGATCGAGGACGTGGCTGCCGTTCTGCCGGCCCGGGCGAAGTATTCGACCGAGGAGCAATTTCGCTTGGCAGTTCACGAGAGCGGTCACGCAATGGTGGCTCTGGCAGTTGGGTTCGCCAAGAACGCAACGATAACCGTTCGCGAAACCTTCAATCCGCGCGCACATTCGAATGCTGGGGGAGAAACGTCCTACGAGCTGTTTGAAGATTGGGTCCCAACAGAGAACTCGCTGCTCGACAGGATCACCGTCGCGTATGCGGGCATGGCGGCAGAGCAGGTCGTATTCGGCGACCGTTCGCTCGGCTCAGGCGGGGTCGACGGCAGCGACGTCGAGAGAGCCACGACGATTGCCCGAAGGCTGGTGGCCTCGTACGGCCTGGGCAGCACACCGATCTTCATCAAGGACATTGAATCCCTCAAGGATTCGTCGCTACCGGCGGCCATTGAAGAAGAGGTAAGGCAGATCCTTGACGCGCAGTACCAGCGGGCACTGGAAATGCTCGAGGCAGAACGCGATCAGATGCTCGCGCTTGCGAGGGATTCGATGCTGCACAGGTCCGTGAGGGTGGAGAGCCAGAACGGAGCCGATCTACCAGATCCGGGGGCAGCCCCAGATGGGTGAGCCACCCCGCAAGACGCTTCTTCAAGCCCTGTTCGAGGTCGGCTTTCGCCCGCTGCGAAGGATTCGCATTCTTGTCGGCCAGGGGCACGTCCGCGAAAAACTACAAGTCCGTCGGTCGCGGAAAGACGCCCCTGTAGACGAAGGTTCGTCGGGATCCGGACCGGGCTCAGGCACATCCTAGTGCGCGGCCGCAACCTGTCTGCCGGGCATTTAACTCTGACCGAGTCCTTTTGCGGCGCGCGGATCGTCCCCTTCAGTTGACCTACCAAGAGCAACGCCCGGCCCGTGTTGGGGCGTTGCATCAGTAAATGTCACCCCTTGTTGTTCGAGGGCACGGCGCACCTTTTCGATCGCCTCGACGAGGACGTTGTTCTCGCCATTCTCGATTCTCACGACAATCTGACGGCTGACTCCGGAGAGCTCAGCCAATTCCGCTTGGCTGAGGCCCACCAGCGCACGAGCCGCCCGAAGAACTCGCATGATTTCCGACATCGAATCCATGCATGAACATGGGCTGTAGTTTTACCAATTTGTCAACAATTGTAGGATTCGCATGACGTGTCACCAACTGACATGAGCCAAAGCCTTGCGGGGATATGGCGTCGCTGATCGGCATCCTGCGGAAAAATATCGAAACGCCAATGGACCTTGCAGTGCTGCGCCGTCCTAAAAGGAAAACGACCGAACGGTTTCAGGTTGGATACTGGCGACCAGTTTTCACAACCTAGACAGCATCCATTTTTCCGCTGTCTACACTTAGTAAATCTGAGACGCACGCCGCTACGGATCGATGGGATCTCATTGAGGGAACAACTCGTCAACCTGGATCAGCGGACGTCGCTCTTCTGTGCCGCGCCGGAATTTAGCGGCGATCATCTCCTCCAGCGAAATGCGCCGGCGCAGTGTCTGGAAGACGTCCATGCCGTTCATGAGGATGACGCGCTTGGCGTTGAAGGCACGGAGTCCTTCATCGGTGAACCCGGAATAGGAGACGAACAAGCCACGCGTGCCTTCGAACCCGTCGCCCACCTTTTCCTGGAACGAGCGTAGCGCAGCGGCGTCACTTCGCGCATTGGTCCATTTAGCTTCGATCAGGTAAACTGTGCCTCGGTGCTCGAAGCTGCGTCGATCTGCTCGCCAATTTGTCTGAACGAGGCGCGGGCGTCCAATCCCCAAGTGTCGAACCACTTCTTAGGAATCTTTCGAAGGCGTAGCCGCGCGCCTGGGCGGCGTCTTCCATACCATGCAGCCGCGCGAACTCGTCCTCGAGTTCTTGCCGCAGCCGCTCGCTTGGAGCCGTGCGTTGAGGCTGCATGGGCGCAACCGGTGTCGCTGTCGGATCGGCTGGAAGTGGCTTGCCGCCCAAACGCTGCAGCACCGCGTTCAGACGCTCGCGGCCACCATTCACGGTATCAGTCTCGCCTCGTGAGATGAGCCCGTCCTGACGTTTCTGCTGCGCGCTGCTCAGGAATTCGAAGCACTCCTCCCGATCGGCAAGGATGGCAAAGCGATTTCTGAAATCGTTGGCGTGCACGACTCCGCACGTGGGGCACATGATTTCGTCCGCCTGATCAGCCGCCCACGTGGCGTCCTCTGCCAGTTCGTTGGCGGAGGCCTGGACCATAGCGATCTGCTGGTCGAGGCCCGCCCGCTGGTCGAGAATATCGGCGAGTTCCATCGCTCTTGTCTGCCGGGTCGTGAGCAGCGACCGCAATCTCACGAGAAGGTCGTTGATTGCCTTCTCGTGTTCCTCAGCGCTGAGCTCGAGTCCTGAGAATTCCGGTTGAAGCTTGAGCTTGTCGCGAGCCTTGCAGACAATCGCGCGATCCTGCTCAAAGACCGCCTTCTCGATTTCCAGCTTCTTCTTCTTCGCCGTCAGTTCGTAGTACTCGTTGGGCCGGATCCCGGAGATAGGGTCTGATACTCGCCGCTGTCCTCGTGACCGGGTTTGATTCAGCAGCGAATTCGTGTCCAAAGATTCGGTGCTTCCGGTTGTCTCCTCGTGCTCAAAATTCGTCCTTCCTGTAAACGACGTTGCGCAAATCCAAGGCCTATCCCCTCGCACGGTTTTGATCGACCAGGCCTGGCACCCAAACGAAGCGATATGGTCAAGTTCGATAATCGCCGCGGCCAGCATGCGAGGCGTGCTTCAATGTATGCCGATAAACTCTCGGATCGTGCGCAATTTACGGGGGAAGTGACAGGGTGTACTCTTTCGCAGAGCCGCGGTGGCGACGTTTGAGAAGGCAGGAAATTCCTTTTTGACTACGTGCAAGCCGTCCCGGAGACACAGCGATGAGCCTGACGCGACGTCATATCCTGGCCAACACAATGGCGACAGTGGCATGTGCGGTCGCCCTGCTGACGCCGAAGCGTACGCAGGGGGCGGATGAGATGGAGGACTTCCTGTGGCGTCTGACCGGGCGGAAGGCAACGCCTTCGAATCGGCTTCGCCTCGTGATGCCAGCGGAATTCCCGACCGGCTATACGGTGCCTATGAGCATCTCGGTCGACAGTCCGATGACCGAGGCCGACCACGTCAAATCCGTCCGCGTGTTCGCTCCGAAGAATCCGCTCGTCGAAGTGGTGCAGTTTCATTTCGTTCCGGGGCGCAGCCTCTCCAGTGTCTCGACCCGCGTTCGGCTGGCCGCCCCGCAACATGTGGTGGCGCTTGCCGAGATGAGCGACGGTAGCCTGCTGATGGCAAAGGCCTGGGTGACGGTCGCCACCAATGGCTGTCTCTGAAAGTTGCGCAAGGAGGTAGGCGTGACCACTCCCATACCCCGCGTGATGGTTCCAGGCTCGGTAGCTAAAAACGAGGTGTTCACGGTCAAGGCCATCATCCAGCACCAGATGGAGACGGGGCTGCGCACCGATTCCGCGGGTAAGACGATCCCGCGAAAGATCATCAATCAGTTCGTCTGCCGCTACGGCGAGCTCGAGGTCTTCCGTGCCGATCTGCACGAAGCCGTCTCGGCCAATCCGTTCCTTGAGTTCCAGTTGCTCGCGACGGAAAACGGTCGTCTTGAGTTCTCCTGGCGGGAGGACGGCGGCGCGACCTATTCTCTCTTTCACGACATAGTGGTCACCTGACATGAAAAGGGAACGGGCGGCCGCGATTGTCTCGCGTGCGAAGGGCCTCGCAGCCGAAATCCGGTGGTTGCTCGGTACTTCGCTTTCCGCAATTCTCCTTTTTCCCGGAAATTCGGCCGCCGAGGACGCAAGCCAGGGCGCTCAGATCGCCGCCACCTGTGCGTCCTGTCACGACCCAGCCGGCCGCGGGCAGGCCATTCCGCCGATCGTGGGATTGGACGAACAGAGGATCGTCAAGGCCATGCTCGCCTTTCGTGCGAGCGAAAGCCCCAGCCTTGTGATGCATGCCGTTGCACTGTCGCTCACCGACGGCGAACTGGCCGTGATGGCGCGCTACCTCACTGACAGAGCCAACGCCGGGAGGCAGCCGTGACGGCTTGGACGCGCCGCCAGATCGGTGGTCTAGTCGGAGGAGCGCTGCTGGGGGTGGCTGCACCACATATTGCTCGTGGTCAGGGACGGCCGAGGGTCATCGTGATCGGCGGCGGAATCGGCGGCGCAACGGTTGCCCGATACCTCGCTGACCTGAAGTCAATTGACGTCACACTGGTCGAACCGAACTCCGCCCACGTCACCTGCTTCTTCAGCAATCTCTACCTTGCCGGTCTTCGCTCGCTCGCCTCCCTGACCTTCGATCTGGAGACGCTGGCCGAACGCCACGGCATAACGATCATCCGCGACAGCGCGGTGGCGATCGACGCCCCAGGCAAAGGTGTTGAACTTCAGGGCGGCGCAAAGCTCTCCTATGACCGCCTCGTCGTCGCCCCGGGGATCGCCTTCAAGTTCGCCGAGATCGAGGGCTATGATGAGGCAGCGGCAAAGATCATGCCGCATGCCTGGATTGCCGGATCCCAGAGCGAACTGCTGCGCCGGCAGCTCAAAAGCATGGACGACGGCGGTGTGTTCGTTATCGCTGCGCCTCCAAACCCGTTCCGCTGCCCTCCGGCCCCATATGAGCGGGCCTCGCTGGTCGCTTACTATTTCAAGCAGTTCAAACCGAAATCGAAGATACTCATTCTCGACGCGAAGGATAGGTTTTCGGGTCAGGAACTGTTCCAGGATGCGTGGTCGCGTCACTATCCGGGCATGATTGAATGGCTACCGTCTCAGTTCACCGGGGCCATCAAAGCCGTAGATGTCGCGGCGCGATCGGTGGTGACAGAAGGCGAGACGTTCAGGGCGGCGGTCGCCAATATTATTCCGGCCCAGAAGGCGGGGCTCATCGGCGAGAAGGCAGGTCTCACTGACGCATCCGGCTGGTGCCCCGTCGATCCTGTGACGTTCGAGTCGACGTTGCAGCCCGGCATCCATGTCGTAGGCGACTCGATTATCGGCGGCGACATGCCGAAGTCTGCCTTCTCTGCCAACAGCCAGGCCAAAGCATGCGCTTTTGCCATTGCGGCTTCCCTCACGGGCTCGCCTCAGTTTCCGCCGCACCTGTTCAACTCGTGCTACACGTTTCTAGCGCCCGACGACGCTTTCACCAATGCCCTCACCTTCGCACCGGAGGGTGGAAGGATAAAGACCGTCAAAATGTTGATCAGCAAGGTGGGCGAGAGCGCTGAGGCCCGCCGCCGCACCGCCCGACACGCCGTGGGCTGGTATTCCGCCTTCACCGCGGATGTTTTCGGCGGGGGCTCCTGAAGCAATGCCTGAGTCTGCCGACCAGCGTGATGGGTCCAGGTCCGGCAGGCGCATTGAATTCATAACGACGAGAACGCTCGATCCGGCCATAACGGCCGCCGCGAGAATCGGCTGCAGGAACCCCGAGCACCGCGGCGATCAATGCGATGAGATTGTAGCCCAGGCCCAGAGGAGATGGTGAGAACCGGTGAACCGTGCGGGCGACGTCGACCCAGGGCAACACCCCACGCCACCCGTCGGCAAGACGTGTGCGGTCGTTGCCAAAACATGCGTCCTCTTCGTCGCGCCAGTTCGGGTTCACGCAAGGATGGCCGTAGCCGCTCGTCCGGACAGCGGCCGCCCCCTAAAACTTGCCCGGCTGCAGCACCGAACCGGTGTTGGACCACGTGATGTACGCTTCGAGCGCCTTCATTGCCTCGGATTCCGGATCGATCTTCACACCCTGGTTCGGCTTCTCGATGCACCAGTTGATCATGTCCCGGAGGGTCGCGAACTTGGCGATCTGCGGCTGGAACTTCGGGAAGGATTGGGGGTGTGTGTCGGACGCCATGGGATGACACATCGCGCAGGCCATGCCAGTTTTCGAGAGGTCGTCGGCAACACCTAGCTGCTCGGCCATCTTCTGGTCGCCATGGAAGAGAAGGTCACCCTTCCTGACCTCTTCCATGAACACTTCCTGATAAGCCTTCAATTGCTCCGGCTTTACCGGATCTTTATGGGCGCTGGTCGGCCCCGCCAGAACGGCGGCAATGGCAATTCCCCCGACGAGGGGGAAACGCCGTGTTAACCAGCGGATTTTCGAGCAGGCTATCATGACCATTCCTCCCCTAGTAGGGCCACATGTTGTCCGCGACCCTCGGCCGGATCACTTCCGAAACATGCTTGTCATGGTCTTCGGGGGACTGCACGAAGACTTCCTTGCGGCCCCACATGATGTATTCCACTTCCACCTCATCGGTGGCCGCCACATTGATCTTTTCCCAGCCAACGCCGTCGAAGGGGTCGCCGGGATCGACGCGGATCATCGGCTTGGTAAGTTTCGGCAAGCCTTCCGGTGCATAAGGCCAAGGCCAGGAAGTCGCCAGCATGCCGATCGAACGCAACGTCCCGATCTCGTTGTAGAGGACCTGGTGCACGTGACCGTGAATGTTCGTGACCTTGGCATAGGGTTTCAGCACCTCATGGACTTCGCGCCAGTCACGCACCCAGAAATTCCACGGCGGATAGTACTCGTAGAGGGGGTTGTGGCTGAAGATGACGACGGGGCGCTGCTTGTCCCAGTCGGCGAGGGTCTTTTCCATCCAGTCGAGCTGATCCCGGCCGACGCCCGCCCATGGTCCGGCGACGGTGCCGTCGAGTGTGGCCATATGGCCCATCCGCTCCTCGGGCGTCATGTTCTTGGCCGTCCAATAGTCCGGGCCGCGGCTGACGGTATCGAGGCCAATGAAGCGCACACCCTTATGGTCGAAGGTCCAGTTGGGTTGGCCAAATAGCTCGCCCCATTTCTTGCCCATGTCGAGGTACCAGTCATGCTCGCCTGGGATGTAGTGCTTGGGGATCGTGATCTCCTTCAGGAGGTCGACGCCGAGTTCCAGCTCCTCGATCTTTCCGAGCTGGGCCAGATCGCCACCGAAGATCAGGAAATCGGCCGGCGGATCCATGGCCTGGACCTCCTGAGCCGCACGCACCACCTTGTCTACGAAGCGTGTGTTCAGGGACCTTGGATAGAGATGGGTGTCGGAGATCCAGGCAAACTTGAACGGCGCCTCGGCGGCATGGGCAATATCGAGCGTGTTGAGCAGCGGCCACCAGGCGAAGGCCTGGCCGACAGTTGCCGCGCCGAATACGAGGGATCCGTGGATAAAGGTGCGGCGGGTAATTTTTAGTGAGTCGTCGGGCCGAACCCCTTCAGGTTGCAGTACGGAATGCATTTCGCGGCGAATGCGGTCAAGTTCGTCAGACATGACGAATCCTCCTCTCAGGCCGACAGAAGAACTCGGCCCCACAGAGGCAGACATGGCGTGTAAGCCAGTCAGTGCTTTTCTTGTTCTTTACTTTACTTTTCTCACGCCGACACGTTACCTATGCTACTTCTTCTTAAGCTCGATATCGAACTTGGTGGTTTTCCCGCCCTCGACTTTAACGGGCATTTCCGTGGGTCCGATAAAGGGCTGCACTGCCACGAGCTTGTAGTCGCCCGGCGGAATGTCAGTGATGGAAAACTTGCCGTCAGCGCCCGTGACCGCGTAGTAGGGATTGTCCACCACGTAAATCCAGCCTTCCATCCAGCCATGCGCGTCGCAGTCGATGCGCACCGTGCCCGGCCGCGGCAATTCAACCGGTATGCGCTGACCTTTGTTCGGCAGGGCCAGGTTAAAGGCGGTGCGCTTGCCGTAATAGCCGTGTGTGTTGTGAAGCATCGGGTCCGAGTTGATCACGTCAAGCGGGCCTGCGGCGATCACCTGCACTTGGGGTTCGAAGCGGCATTTCAAGTTGTTCAGCTCGGGTGTCTTGCCGGGTGCGGGCCATTCCTTTCCCGACGCGACGTCGACCAGATATACAACCGCGCTTTCGACCGCCTGATCGGCGCCAACGCGGATTAGCGGTTCATCCCGCGGTTGCCCGCAAACCTCAACATCCTTTGTCGGAATGATCTTGGTCGTCGGAACGTCGCCGCGATAGACGATGACGCCTTCAATGGATCCGCCTCCCGTTACGGCGCTTACCTCATAGGATAGAGCCGGCGGTGCGATCATCATAACCGCAGCAGTTCCAAGAAACTTAGAGAAGAAGCGGTGCTTTGTCACAGCAAGCCTCCTTCGCCTTGAAGGAAACATTGCATTTTCATTCAGAATGATTCTAATATCAAGGCGAAATCGCGATTTTGGCAGGGCTGGCGACGAATATAGATAGACGCCAGCGGGAAACACCCGGCCGCGTCATATCTCTACGTGTCCATTGCAAGGCTGAGCTATCGGAGCAGTTCTTCGGCCTCGCCAGGCATCCGGTTCGCATCGCCGCTGAGAGCGTGCAGCGAAGATGAAGGATGTTGGCCCGTGATGAGGAGGCACGACATGGAGAGGCGGAACGATCTGCTTTGGGCTTCGACCTGCAGACGCGCGGTTCTCCATGGATTGATTTCGGCTGCGGTATTCGTAAGCACCGTGCCTGGATTCGCAGCGTCGCCGGTCACCGTGGGCGGACCGTTCAGTCTCATCGAACCGGGTGGCGCCGTGGTGACCGACGCGAAGTTCCGCGGCAGATGGATGCTGGTCTTCTTCGGTTACACCTCCTGTCCGAGTCTTTGTCCAACGACGCTGAGCGAGATTGCCATCGCTCTCGACAGGCTTGGCCCCGAGGCAGCGAAGGTGCAGCCAATCTTCATCACAGTCGATCCCGAACGCGATACGCCCGCTGTTATGGGGCAATACACCGGCGCCATCGACCGGCGAATCCTGGGACTGAGCGGAAGCGGGGAGGAGATCGCCGCGGTGGCGCAGAAATATGGCGCTTACAGCGACCGCCATCTGCAGGGAACAGGCGCCGACTATATCGTCGACCACAGCACCTACATCTACGTCATGGACCCTCAGGGCAAGTTCGTTCGCGGCTTGCGGGCCGGAATGTCCGGTGATTCCATGGCCGATATGCTGCGGCAAGTGATGACGAAGCATCGCGAGTGAATCGTCGATCGGTTGCAACTCGGAGACAAGGAGGCCATGTCTGAACGCTTGTCCCGCCCTCAAAGGTTCGTGACAGCTCGATACGATCGCTTCTTCGCCGACGCGACAGCCCAGCTCCATGCCGAGCATCGGTACCGCGTATTCGCGGACCTCGAACGGATCGCCGGGCATTTTCCGCGCGCAATCTGGCACGGACCGAGCGGGTCGAAAGAAGTCGTTATCTGGTGTTCCAACGACTATCTGGGCATGGGGCAACACCCGAGTGTGATCGGCGCCATGACTGAAACCGCGAAGCGTCTGGGGACGGGCGCGGGGGGCACGCGTAATATATCCGGAACCAGTCATCCGCTGGTCGAGCTGGAAATTGAGCTCGCGGATCTTCATCACAAGGAAGCAGCGCTGGTCTTCACTTCAGGATATGTCTCAAACCAGACATCTATCTCCACGATTGCGAAGCTGGTCCCCGAGTGTGTCATCCTCTCGGATGCACTCAACCATAATTCGATGATCGAGGGTATACGGCACTCGGGCTGCGAAAAGCGGATCTTCCGTCATAATGATCTCGGCCATCTCGAGGAATTGCTGAGGACGGCCGGGCAGGGGCGGCCGAAATTAATCGTGTTCGAAAGCCTCTATTCGATGGATGGCGATATCGCCCCGATCCGCCACATCTGCGATCTTGCCGAACGTTACGGGGCTATGACTTACCTCGATGAGGTCCATGCCGTCGGCATGTACGGCCCGCGCGGTGGCGGCATCGCCGAAAGAGACCGCGTCATGCACCGGGTCGATGTTATCGAAGGAACGCTTGCCAAGGCGTTCGGCTGTCTTGGTGGTTACATTGCGGGAAGCTCCCCGCTCATTGACGCGGTGCGCTCCTACGCGCCGGGGTTCATCTTCACCTCAGCCCTGCCGCCACCGATCTGTGCCGCTGCCACCGCCGCGATCCGCCATTTGAAGGTGTCGCAGTCTGAGCGCCAGGCTCATCAGAACCGGGTCCAGCGGGTGAAGGCCGAACTTACCGCGGCGAAGCTGCCGGTTATGGCGAGTGACAGCCACATCGTTCCGGTGCGGCTCGGCGATCCGGCGAAGTGCAAGGCGGCGAGCGACATGCTACTCGCTGAGCATCGCATCTACATCCAGCCGATTAACTATCCTACCGTGGCGAGAGGAACCGAGCGGCTGCGCATCACGCCCTCTCCGTGCCATGGCGACATCATGATCAGCCAACTTGCGGCCGCGCTCAGCAAGGTTTGGGATGAACTCGGGCTGCCACGCGAAAGTGCCGCCCCCGCGGCGGAAAGAAGAGACACCGCGTAGCCCTAAGAACACCGAGCCAATTAAAAAGCGCCATTGCGTCCTTTGGTCATCTGCTCAGATGCGCGACGCAAGAAAGGGAGGGAGACATGACGGCCAAGGAGATCAGGCTCGCTTTTCGGGCCCGCGACAGCATGCTGCATGGCATCGACACGCTTGCGCGTGCTGTCGGCGTGACGCTTGGGCCGCGCGGTCGAAACGTAGCCATCAACCGCTCCTTTGGCACGAAAATCACCAAGGACGGTGTGACGGTCGCGAGGGAAATCGAACTTGAGGACAGGTTCGAGGACATGGGCGTTCAGTTGCTCAGGCAGGTCGCCATCAAAACCTCCTATCAGGCGGGCGACGGAACGACGACAGCGGTGGTCCTCGCCGACGCAATCCTCAGGGGCGGTGTCCGGGCGGTCACTGCCGGCATGAACCCGATGGACCTGAAGCGCGGGATTGATCGTGCGGTCGAGGCGGTCGTCGCGGAGTTGAAACAGAATGCAAGAGCTGTCGCTTCAAACGTCGAGATCACGCAGGTCGCCACAATTTCGGCCAACGGAGATCGGGAGATCGGCCACATCATCGCCGAGGCGATGGCGAAGGTCGGCAACAACGGCGTGATTATGATCGAGGAAGGAAGGTCGCTCGAAACCGAAAGCGAGGTCATCACCGGCATTCAGTTCGACCGCAGCTACATCTCTCCCTATTTCGTCACCAATCGAAACAAGATGCAGGTGGAGATGGAGGACGCGCTTGTCTTTATTTGCGAGAGGAAGCTGTCGAGCCTTAGCGAAATATTGCCGCTGCTGGAAAAAGTCGTGCAGGCCGACAGGCCGCTTCTCATCATCGCCGACGACATAGAGGCCGAAGTCAGGGCGGCGCTGGTTGTCAACAGGCTGCGCGGCGGCCTGAAAGTGGCGGTCGTCAAGGCGCCGGCCTATGGCGAGCTCGGCAAGGCGATCCTGCAAGACATAGCATTGCTCACCGGCGGGACAGTCATCTCCGAGGAACTCGGCCTCAAGCTCGAGTCCATGTCGCTCGACAACCTCGGCCGTGCCCGGAAGATTAGGGTGGACAAGCAGAATACCACGATTGCAGAAGGAGGGGGCTCAAGCGCGGAAATCGCTGCGCGGATCGCTGCGATCAAGGCACAGCTCGAACTAAGCACGTCCGACTTTGATCGCGAAAAACTTCAGGAGCGGCTGGCACGGCTCTCCGCCGGGATTGCCGTGATCCGAGTCGGCGGCGCGACCGAGTCGGAGGTCAGGGAGAAGAAGGACCGTATCCGCAACGCCATGCATGCCACCCGTGCCGCCGTGGAGGAGGGCATCGTGCCCGGCGGTGGCGTCGCTCTCCTGCGCGCAAGCAGGGCAATTGGGACTCTGAAGGCCGAGAACCTCGACCAGCAGGCCGGCATCAATATCGTCAAGGAAGCCATAACCTGGCCGGCGAAACAGATTGCGTCCAATGCGGGCGTGGATGGCTCGCTCTTCGCCGCCCAGATTCTACAAAGAGATGACTATGGATGGGGCTACGATGCGCAAGCCGGAACATTTCGCGATCTGTTTGCGGCGGGCATCGTCGATCCTGCCAAGGTCGTGCGCACGGCCCTTCAGGGTGCCGCCTCCATGGCCGGTCTCATGATCATGACGGAGGCGATGGTGGCCGAGGTGCCTGGTCCGCCGCCGCCAGAGCTTCCTGGCCACCACGATCACGAGGACAATCTCGACATTGATTTCTAGCTCATCCCGCCGGTTTGCATGAGAATTATGGAACGATGCGCGCCGAGCCCGCTCGCATCGTTCTCACGACCCGCGTTCAGGAAGGTCGAAGCTGAGCTGCAACATTCGCGCAATGTTTATGAGAATCGTCTCGCAGACCTTATCTTGATTAGGATCCAGATATTTGACAGTCCAGTTTGCCCCGTTCTCCCTGGTTTCGAGCCGCTGAATCGCAAAATCGGTGACGTGCTCGCATCCCGGCTCCTTATGAAGATCCGCGAGGATCAATGCCTTAAGCTCCGAAGCTTCCTTCGTATGTCTTTGCATGGCCGCTCTCCTTCCGGATGACAACTTTCGACGCATCGATCAACTGCATAATCGCGGTCTCCGCCATGGCTAGACATGGTACTGTTTTAGCTCTATTTTTAAAAGTTGCCCCTCGTCCACATGAAGGAGGTGGCTTCTATAACGATGAGCGGGTCACCGGTGCATCGAGAAGCCGAACCAGGGCGAGAAGATCGATCCCGAATCGGAGGCGATGAAGGCGCTCGAGGCGTACATCACCGGTCGAACACCGGCTCGGTGTTGGTGCCACGCAAATACTAGTCTAGTCGATAGACGGGGCACCGGCTGCAGGGAGCGCGCCGCGAGTCCGCCATCGGGGTCACCCCTCGATGCCGGAGGGGTGGGGTTGAAGCAGTCGTGCGGCCCAGGAACCGCGCGGGGAGGTCTATGCGTTGGCAGAGACTGGGATGGAGCTGCGCGGCAACTTCGCGAATGTGGACCTGGATGCGTTGGTCGACAACCGGGTCGTGCGGACCTGGCTTTATTTCGGCATGTTCTGGCTGATGGTGACGCCATCCGTCGGCGTTTTGATCTCAAGCACCTTCAACTACCCCGACTATCTCGGATCGGGGAATCTCGAGTTCACCTTCGGCCGGCTGCGCCCGGTCCACGTCAACGGTGTCATCTTCGGCGCCTTCTCGACGCTTTTCATCGGTCTTTGCTACTATCTCGTGCCGCGTCTGTCGGGGGTGCGGGTGATATGGTCGGAGTGGTCGGTTCTTCTCGCATGGGTCTGGAACATCGCAACACTTGCCGGTTTGGTCGGCTTGCTGATCGGCGACAGTGACGGTTTGGAAGCCGGAGAGCTTCCGCTCTACGCGAAGGTCGCATTCTTCATCGTGGTGGCTGTTGCTACCGCGCAGTTCCTGATCACGATCAGTCGAAGGCTCGAGCCGGCGATCTATGTCGCGCTATGGTACCTGATCGCCACTTTCGTGTGGACGACGATGAACTTCGTGCTTGGAAGCTTCATCCTGCCATACACGATCTCCGGCATCAACAGCGCCGCCTTCCATGGTCTCTATCTCCACTACATCGTCGGGCTGTGGCTAACGCCCGCAGGCTACGTGATCATCTACTATTTCCTGCCGGTCAGCGCGCGAAATCCGCTCTATGCCCATAAGCTGTCGCTGGTAGGCTTCTGGTCCCTGGCATTGTTCTACCCGTTCGTCGGCATCCACCATTACCTCTACAGCCCGATCGCCGACTGGGCCGAGACCTTGGCCGTCGTCACGTCGATGCTGCTGATCATTCCGGTGTGGACGGTGCTGGTGAACTTCTTCGGCACCATGATGGGCAAGTGGCATGAGTTCGGCAGGAACCTGCCGGCGAAGTTCCTGATCATGGGCTCGCTCATGTACCTCGTCGGCTGCTTCCAAGGCTCGACCGAGGCGCTGCGGCAGTTGCAGCAGCCGACCCATTTCACCGATTTCGTCATCTCGCATTCACACCTTACCGTGTTCGGCACCTTCGTCGTCTGGGCGATGGGGGGCCTCATCTATACTTGGCCGCGCCTGTTCGGGCGCGAACTGTGGTCATTCAAGCTCGGCAACTGGTCGTTCTGGCTGATCACCGTCGGCATCGCGACCATGGGCCTGGTCCTCACAGCGGGCGGGCTGCAGCAGGGTTATCAATGGATGAATGGGGTCGAGTGGCTCGATTCGCTCGTCTGGGTGAAGCCCTACTGGCTGGCGCGGACACTGGCAGGCATCAGCATGGATATCGGCATGTCGCTGCTGGTGGTGAATCTGATGCTGACCGCGCTGACCAGCCCGGCCGCTGAGGCGCGACGCGTGCGCGGGCCGGTGGAGGCGCCTACCCCGGCCCCGGCGGGAGGGCTCGCACGGTGAACGTTCGCTTCTTCGCGCTGTTCGCCGGTGTCTTTTGCGTCACCCTAGCGGTGATCACGCAGGGCGTACTGCCCTTCGTGGAGCCGTCCTCGCGTACGACGCGCGTGACCTCGGTGGTGCGCACGGATTTCGGCCAGTTGAAATGGATGGTTTCAGAGGCGACGGACTACACCGAGCAGCAGCTTCGCGGCCGCAATATTTACCTGCGAGAAGGCTGCTGGTACTGCCATTCGCAATTCGTGCGGCCAGTGACCGGCGAGATCCGCCGCTGGGGACCGGTCAGCGAGGCGGGCGAATACGCCTATGACGTGCCGCACCTGTTTGGCACACGCCGGATCGGACCGGACCTGACGCGCGTCGGCCTGAAATACAGCGACGAATGGCACCTGGCGCACTTCTACGATCCGCGGATGCTGGTGCCGGACTCGATAATGGCGCCGTATCGCGGCCTTTTCCACGAGCCCGATGCAGCCGTCCGTATCGTTGACGACGGCGCTGGCAATCGGACCGTGGAAAGGACAGAGGTCACCGAAGGCCTGTTCGACTTCGACAGCCAACGAGCGATCCAGTTGACGCCTAATGCGGACGGGTTGCTGTTCGTGCCGCTGGAGGCGCGCGAAAGAAAGCCGATCATCCTGACGCCGAATGACGAATACACAGGAGAAACCGTCAGCATCGCGGCGGAAACGGAATCGTTGGCGGCGCTCGTTTCCTACGTCCAGAAGCTCGGCACGAACCGGGGTAAATGGCGCGATCTTTTCGAGCCGCAAAGCCTGGAGGTCATGGATGCGACGATGCCGCGCTCCGAGGAATGGATTGCTTACGGCAAGGAAGTCTATGAGCGCCGCTGCATCGGTTGCCACGGTGTCAAAGGGGACGGAAACGGGCCGGCCGCCACCTTTATGTTTAACCAGCGGCCCAGGGACTTCACGTCCGCAGTCTTCAAGTTCAGGCTGACAAAGGAGCCCCTGCCGACGGACGGCGACATGCTGCGCACCATTACTCGCGGCATCCGCGGCACGGCAATGCCCCCTTGGTACGAACTGCCGCTCAATGATAGGCTGGCGGTGATCCAGTACATCAAGTATGAGCTAGCGGTTGACCGTTCCGATCCCGCCGGTCCTTACGCTTTCTTCGTCGAGGAGCCGCCTGGCCCACCGTTATATATCGGGCGCCCGCCGACCCCGTCCCAGACGATACTGGACCGTGGCAAGGAGGTTTGGCAGGCGGCGAAGTGCTGGGAGTGCCACGGCCAAGGGGGCAAGGGCGATGGCGAGAAAGCCGCCGGTCTCAAGGATGACCTCGGCTTCCCGATGGTGCCGGCCGACCTCACCAGCGGCCAGTTCAAGTCTGGCCCGGCCGTCGAAGACATCTTCCGGACGATAACTACCGGCCTCAGCGGCACGCCGATGCCGTCCTATCGGAATGCCTTTCCGGACGAGGACCGGTGGGCGCTTTCCTATTTCGTGGTGGCGCTTTCCGCCTATAAAGACCCGCTCTCGCTGCAGCCGCTCTCGATCACGAAGGAGGCCCGCGCGGCACTGAACGATCTGGAACTGGTCGCTGACAAGCCTGAGCGAGCCTATGTGCCCGATCCGTCGGTGCCGGCGTCCGGCCCGCCAGCTCCGCCTGGCGAGGAACAGGCACCCGCCGGAGGTTAGCGCATGCTCGGTTTTGAAGTCACCGGACCCTATGTGGGCGCCATGCTGATGAGCCTGGCGGCCCTGTTCTTGTTCATCTGGGGCGTCCTATCCGGCGCGTTGACCGGCACCGACAAAGCCGCCAACGGGTTTTTTGAAAGGGAAATGGAAAATGAGCGATCTGCAGAGCAGCGATCCGGAGAGCCCGAGGCATCCGGAACTGGATGTGCGTCAAAGCTCGCACCCTGAACTGGAGGACTATGCCGGCGGCCTGATACAGGCGCGCGTGGGATTCATTCCGCTATGGCTTCTCGTCGTCTACGTGCTGCTGTTCGCCTGGGGGCTGTATTACATGTATGTTTATTGGGGCGGGCTCGGCCCCGGCCGTCTGTTCTAAGAAGACTGTCGCAAGGGCTGATTAGGCAGGAGTGATGGAGATGCTGATAGCCAAAATTCTCCTTGGGGTCGCCGCATTGAACCTCCTTTTCCTGGGCTTCGAGGTGGCGATAAACGTGCTTCGTCTTTATTTCGGCTGACATAGGAGCTGCGGATGCTACAGGACACCGTGTTCAAGCTCACTGACGCCGGCTTGCCGCAGATGCTCGGCTTTCTCATCTATGGCGGCTGCACCGTCGGCTTTATCATCTATCTTTTCTATCTTGTGCGGCAATAGCGGCGCAGCGCGACGCCAATGATCTACTACCTCGTGATCTTCGCCGCTGGATTTGCAGGCAGCTTTCATTGCATCGGCATGTGCGGCGGCATTGCCTGCGCGCTGGGCCGCGATCAGCGAGGCGGAGGCGCAACCGTCCTTCGCCACCTGCTCTATAATACCGGCCGCTTGACAACCTATTGCTTTCTGGGCGGGCTCGCGGGTGTGATTGGTCAGGTCATCTGCACCACGCAAGGTCTAACGGCGCCGCCGCTGTTGAACGGCTCCCTCGACATCGCCCAACGAATTCTAGCGATTGTCGCTGGCCTGCTTATGATTGCCATGGCTTTGCAGTTCTTCGGCTTGCTGCAGGTTTTTCATCGCCTTGCGATCGGATTTGGCGGCAGCACATTTGCACTGTCCCTGCGCGGTCTGTTGACGGCCCGCAGCAGCGCCGCACCGCTCGCCCTTGGCGTTTTCAACGGCTTCCTGCCATGTCCCCTGGTGTATGCCTTCACCGCCCAGGCGGCGAGCACCGCCGGAGCGCTTCCCGGGTTCCTCGTCATGGCATGGTTCGGACTGGGTACCTTCCCCGCTATGTTGATGATGGGTGGCGTTGGCCGGATACTCGGGCCAGCCTCGCGGCGGCGCGGCGTGCGGCTGGCTGGTGGCTTTATTCTTTTGCTCGGTCTCATCACGCTCGGCCGTGGTCTCCTGCCTTCTCACGCGCATATAGGCCTTGGCTGGCTGAACGGACATCCCGCATGACTGCGCATGACGACATACTCTGTAGCCACTGTTCACTGCCCGTCGGCCTGCGCCCGATGGAGCGCAGGCTCAACGGTGAGGCTTGCGCATTCTGCTGCTACGGCTGCTGCATCGCCTTTCAGGTGAAGAGCGGCAGATGCGAAGAGTGGGAAGCCGCCTGGCTTCTGATCCAGCTCGGCGTGGGAGGCTTTCTCTCCATGAATATCATGATGTTCAGCCTCCTCCTCTATTCGGACGCGTTCACCGGCGTCGATGCCGGCGTGCTGCCGTGGATACACCTTTTGCTCTGGATCTTCGCAACGCCGGCGGTGGTGATTCTCGGCGGACCCTATCTGCGTGAAATGTGGCTCAATGGCATTCAGGGACGAGTGACGTCGTCGGCACTCATCGTGCTTGGCGTCGCTGCCGCTTACCTCTATTCGGCGTTTGCCGTGTTCGAGGGCCGCACGCATGTCTATTTCGACACCGCCGTCATGGTGCTGATGCTATTCACCGTTGGCCGCTATCTCGAGGCTGTAGGCCGCGCACGGGCGGCGCGTGATCTCGAACCTCTTTTGGCCGCAGAAAGCGAGAGCGCGACCGTGGTCGATGGCGCGGCAGAGATCCGCCGTCCGGTGCGGGAGGTCTCGGCCGGCATGCTGGTGCGGGTCCGGCCAAGCGAGCGCATCCCGGTCGACGGCGTGGTTCTCGAGGGGGAATCGAACACCGATGAAGCCGTGATTACCGGAGAAAGCCGGCAAGTGGCAAAGGGCGCCGGCTCCAAGGTGATTGCCGGCAGCATCAATATCGACGGTCCACTCCTGATCCAAAGCAGCGGTGACGGAACCGCAACCCGCTGGGCGCGGATTTGCCGGTCGGTGCGCGAAGCGCTGGGCCGTCGCAGTCCAACCCAGCGCCTTGCCGATCGCGTCGTGGGCGTGTCCGTGCCGCTGGTCCTCGCCCTCGGCGGTCTAACGATCGTTTACTGGGCGCAGTCATTGCCGTTCGATCGGGCGTTGCTGATTGGCCTCTCGGTACTGGTGGTTGCCTGTCCTTGTGCCGTCGGCCTCGCTGGGCCGATGGCGACATCACTCGGCATCGGCCGGCTGGCGCGGCACGGCTGTCTCGTCCGCGACCCCGGCGTGCTCGAGACTCTCGCGCGTACACGGTTGCTCGCCTTCGACAAGACCGGCACTCTGACTGCGGGCAAAGCGCGTCTCGTCGGCGTCGATCGCGAGGAGGTCGGCATCGACGAAGTACTGGCGCGCGCCACCGGTCTGGAGCGCCTTTCCGAGCATGGTCTGGCGCGGGCCATCGCGGCAGCCGCCGCTCAGCGCGACATCACGCCGCTCGTCACCTGCGATGTTCGGACGGTTCCTGGCCGTGGCATCCGCGGCAGCGCCGAAGGCCGGCCCGTGGCGGCAGGAAACGGCAGATTGATGAATGATCTGGGCTGGTCGCTTCCCCCGTCGCTGGCCGAGCGTGCGCGGTCGCTGGAAGCGAGCGGTCATTCGGTGGTCTATGTCGGTTGGGGCGAGCGTGTATACGCCGTGCTGTCGCTCGATGACTCACCGCTTCCCGAGGCGCATGCCGCGATCGCGGCCCTGCGTGAGCGCGGGCTCGATGCCACCCTGCTGACCGGCGACCTCGCGCAAGCGGCGGAGCGGATCGCGGCCCTGGTTGGAATCAAGAACGTCCAAGCGGGCCTTTCGCCGGAGGCCAAACGGCTTGCCCTGAATCGGCTCCGCCATGATCACGGTTCGGTGGCGATGGTCGGCGATGGACTGAATGACGGGCCGGTCCTGGCCGTCGCAGATGTCGGTATCGCCGTCGGCTCCGCCACCGATCTCGCCCGCGAGACTGCGGCGCTCGTGCTGCCTGCGGATGGATTGTGGATGCTGCCCTGGATCGTCGACGTGGCCCGCGCGGTCCGCAGGACCATCTTAACGAACCTTATGTGGGCGTTCGGCTACAACCTCGTCGCGCTGACGTTCGCAGCATTCGGACTTCTGCAGCCAATCCTTGCGGCGGCGGTCATGGCCGGCTCGAGCATCCTCGTGGTGGTGAATTCGCTGCGGCTGGAGCGGCTGCCCGACCCTGTTCCAGCGTTGATCCCGGAGCAACGATCCGGCACCAAGGCGGATCGTATGCACAATGGCACTGGCATTTCCGCAATGGCCGGTCCGGCCGTAGAGCGGAGTTGAGTGTCGTTGCAGCCAAACACGTTTTGCGTGAAGCGGTCATACGAGCCTTCCGCCGCGCGCAGCCTGCCCCGGGGCCTCGGAGCTTTCCTCGACCTTACTGACAAACCTGATGACGCTCTTGAGCTTCCTGTCGACGGGCTTGTAACGACGGAGTTCGGTAGGACTGTCGGCCCGTTCGATAACTGAATACCGCACGGAAGCCGATTTAACTTTCTCTAGCCTCGCCCATGTCAATGATCCGACTCGATACGCGATCGACGAGATGGCGATCGTGGGTGACGAGCAAGACACCGAGGCCGGTCTCGTGGACGATTTCGAGCAGAAATTCGATGCGTCCTTCTGGCTGACCGGATCGAGGCGCGACGTGGCTTCGTCCGCAAACGGGCTCCTTGCCGTGCCTGAGATGATTGCCGTGACCGATTACTGCGCAACGCTGCCGAGCATGATCTGTCGGAGCCTCGTGCGGGATCCGCGGCTGAAGGTACTGGCGCCGCCCGTCGACCTCGACACTTTTCCAGTGCAGATGGCTTGGCACGTTCGCTACCCGCAGGTGGTTGCGTTCGATGATCGCTGGCCAAGGAAATGACTTCGGAAGAGACCTAAGATGGCTTTCTCGTATCCGTATTGATGTCGGCAAAGAGGCGAGCATCGGAAATCCCGGTCGATGTCGACGAGCGGCAGCAATGGGTCGATCTTTCTGGTTCCCGTCCGTCGCACTCGGGTGGAAACAGGAAGTCCAGCGCGATCGCGTAGAACAGGCCTTTGCGGCCGTAAGCAGTCATCCGGCATCGCGCGTAGGCGCTCCGACAGTCACCACGCGAGCCACCCCGCTGCGTCGCAGAAAGGCGGCCAACGGAGATCTCCATAATCCTTCGAAACGGGTAAAATGCGCCATGCTACGGAGATTAGGACGGTATTGGCGGGCGGCGGATTCTCTCGCGCCTTCATCGAGAATCTGCGGTAGAATATAGAGCCTGCACGCCGGAGAGACAGAGGCGAAAGAGCCATGGACGTCGGTGCCTGGCTTCGGGAGTTGGGCCTTGAGCGGTACGAACGTTCGTTCCGCGAGAATGAGATTGATGCCCGCAGCTTGCCGCAGCTCACCGCTGAAGACCTGAAAGAGCTGGGCGTAACGCTTGTTGGCCATCGGCGGCTACTGCTCGACGCGATAGCTGCTCTGGGTAAGGCGCGGCCAGTCGCCGCAGCGGCCGAGCGAACCGACATCCAAGAACAACAGCCAGCGCGCTCACCCAAAGGCGAAGCCGAGCGCCGCCAGTTAACGGTCTTGTTTTGTGATCTGGTCGGCTCGACGGCGCTCGCTGCGCGCCTGGACCCCGAGGACATGGGGGCGATCATTCGCGCCTATCACAGCCGCTCCACGGACGTCATTCGGAGTTGGGGAGGACACGTCGCGAAGTACATGGGCGACGGTGTATTGGCCTATTTCGGCTTTCCACAGGCGCATGAGGACGATGTCGAGCGAGCGATCCGGGCAGGGCTTGCACTCATCGACTCGGTCGCCGGTCTGAGGACCCCTTCCGATGAGCCTATCGGCGCGCGGGTAGGAATTTCGACAGGTCTAGTCGTCGTGGGCGAGCTGATCGGCGAGGGCGCTGCGCAAGAGGAGAGCGTCGTGGGGGACACGCCAAATCTCGCCGCCCGCCTTCAGACGCTAGCGCAGCCGAACGCTGTCGTGATCGGTCCGACAACTCATCAACTCGCTAGCGGTTTCTTCGAGTATGCCGATCTCGGCAGCCACGAGTTGCAGGGCTTTTCTGAGCCCATACGGGCCTGGCAGGTGATTGGGACGACCAGGGCCGAAACCCGCTTTGAAGCGGCGCACGAAGCTGGGCTGACGCCCTTTGTCGGGCGCGAGCAGGAAATCTCGTTATTGATGGACCGGTGGAGTTACGCCACCGAAGGCGAGGGTCAGGTCGTGCTGATTTCGGCGGACCCCGGCATGGGCAAGTCGCGGATCACCCAAACGCTGCGAGAACACCTCGCCGGAGTGCCGCACACGCGCCTGCGATACCAGTGTTCGCCCCACTACCGCAACAGCACGCTCTATCCCATTATCGACCAGCTCGAACGGGCCGCTGGGATCGGACCCCAGGACGCGGCTGACTCCACGCTCGACAAGCTCGAAACCGTGCTCGCCGGATCCGCCACCAATCTCGCGGAGGTCGTGCCGCTGTTTGCTGCTTTGCTTTCGGTGCCAACCGGGACGCGCTATCCGCCGGTTGATTTGAGCACACCGCGGCAGAAGGAGCGCCTATTGGAAGTCCTGGTAGATCAAGTCGACGGCCTGGCCGCGCATCGGCCGGTCCTCTTCATTTTCGAGGACGCGCACTGGATCGATCCAACTTCACTCGAGCTCCTGGACCAGATCGTCGACCGTGTGCAGAAGCTCCGAGTTCTGATGGTGGTGACGTTCCGGCCAGAATTCGCTCCGCCCTGGACCCACTACCCGCACGTGACGTTTCACTCACTCAACCGCCTCACGCGCAAACAAGTCGATACGATGGTGGAGAGCGTTGCCGGGGGCAAGTCCCTGCCGGCGGAGGTGCTCGACCAGATCGCTGTCAAGACTGACGGCGTGCCGCTGTTCATCGAAGAGCTCACGAAGACAATCCTAGAATCGGATCTCCTCGTCGCGCGGAACGGCAGCTTTGTCCTACGCGGGCCGCTGCCGCCCTTCGCAATTCCGAGCACCCTGCAGGATTCGCTGATGGCCCGGCTGGATCGGCTTGCGCCTGTAAAGGAGGTTGCGCAGGTTGGTGCAGTCATCGGCCGCGAATTTTCACATCAGCTTCTCGCTGCCGTGTCGCCTCTGCCGGAGCCCGAGCTCGAGAACTCTCTCGATCAATTGTTGAAGTCGGAGCTGGTCTTCCGGCGTGGTATCCCGCCTCACGCGACCTACGTCTTCAAGCACGCGCTGGTTCAAGACGCCGCGTATGCCACCCTGCTCCGGAGCAGGAAACAACAGCTCCATGCGCGTGTCGCCCAGGTTCTGCGGGAGCACTTCCCGGCGCAGGCCGAGGCAGAACCTGAGGTCCTTGCTGCTCACTACACGAAGGCAGGACTGACCGACGAGGCCATTACCTATTGGCTATTGGCTGGACGTCGGGCTACGGAACGCTCGGCCAGCGTGGAAGCGATCAGTCATTTAACCGCGGGGCTGGAGCTCTTGGCAGCACAGCCCGATTCACCAGAACGGGCGAAACGAGAACTCATGCTTCAAATCAGCGTGGCGGTCCCGCTGACAGCGGCCAAAGGCTACGCGGCTCCGGAAACAGCCCGGGCCTATACGAGAGCGCGAGAGCTTTGCGGCGCTCTGGGTGATACGACGCAGCTCTTTCCTGCGATGTACGGTGAATGGGTGTATCACATGGTGAAGGCGCATCAGCGGAAAGCGCGGCGCGTCGCACAAGAGTTTCTGCGCCTTGCCGAACAGCATGGGGCTCTCGACGGCATCGTTGTGGCGCATCGCACCCTGGGGCTGACGCTTCTCAACCTTGGACAGCTCTCGGCGGCCCGGGAGCAGATGGAGCAGGTTGTTGCGGTCTATGATCCGGAGGCGCACCGCTCGCTGGCGTTTCGCTATGGTCAGGATCCGCGGGCCGTGGGGCTGTCGTTCATGGCCTGGATTGAATGGCTCCTGGGCTATCCTGATGTGGCGCTGAAACATAGTCAGGAGGCTATCAGTCTCGCGCGCGATCTCGCCCACGCCACGACCACAGCATACGCCCTGAGTGTGGCGCCCTATGTGTATCACTTCTGTGGCGACATTGCCGGAACCCACAAGGCGGCTAAGGCCGCAGTCGCTTTCTGCGAGGAGGAGCGCAACCCATTCTGGCTGGCCATGGCCCGGGTGATTTGGGGATGGGTGCTGGCCGAAGAAGGACAGGTAGAACGAGGCCTGGCCGAGCTGCGTTCGGGGCTCGACGGGTGGCGCGAGACCGATTCGGCATGGCTGTTGCCGTGTTACCATGCATTGCTTGCCCAAGCGCTTGTCAAGGCGGACCGATCCGAGCAAGCTCTCGAAGCGCTCGATCAAGCGTTGGCGACAATGAGAGAGAGCGACGAACGTTTCTACGAATCAGAGCTCCATAGACTGAGGGGCGAGCTTCTCCTACGCCTCTCTCCCCAACAGAATGAGATTCGCGCGGAAATGGAGTACCTCAAAGCCTTGGAAATCGCCCGCAACCAAGCAGCCGCGTCGCTCGAGCTTCGGGCCGGCACCTCGCTCGCCCGCCTGTGGCGCGACCAAGATAAGCGCCCTGAGGCCCGCGATCTGCTCGCGCCGGTCTACCGCCGGTTCACCGAGGGCTTCGATACGGCGGACCTTGGCAGGGCCAAGGCGCTCCTCGATATATTACGCTGACGGGGTGCTGCAGGTGTGGGGTTCCGACAGCCATCTGATCAGTCGCCACTCACCACATCGCCCATGACTGCGGGGTCTCAAGTTAAGCAGAAACGCCGACTCCGGCTCAATGGCAGCCTTCAGGGCGCCGGTACGCCCTGGCGGAAAGATTCCAATTGCTCCGGACGCTCCAGCAACAAACCTCGCTCCTTGCTATGTTCAGGTTCTCCCGCCGAGCTCGCGTGAGCTCAAGGCGTTCAGCCCGATCGGAGAAGCCAGCGGACGTATGCGGGCCCATCTTTGGTCGGCCTCGGGGCTGTCGGAACCGCCACAAACTCAAGCCTCTCGGACAACGCCCAGCGGCTTAATGTCCGCCGCTTCCAACGCATAACGCGCGTAACGGAAGTCACGGATCGCAAGAAGCGAATCCCCGGCCCAGTCGAGGAGAATGAAATAAGCAGGGGTGCGCAGGACGGCGCCTTGCCCAAACACCAGGGCGGCGGGGCGGCCTTCAACGAGGCCGGGGGCGAGCCACCACCGGTCTTCACGCGCGTAGTTCCCGAAATAGGTGGAAACCTTGTCTCGACCGCGCATGACGACCTCGCCGACGAGTTCAGCTTTCGCGTCCTCGGCGAGCCTGTCTCTCAGCGCCTCGAAGTCTCGGGCGTTGAACCGATCAACATAGAAGGCGAGGCTATCCTTCTCCGCGGCCGAAAGAACCGGTAGCGGCTGGTCTTCCGGTCCCGCCGCCATGTCACGCAGCCTGACCCGGCCACGGTGGAGAAGCGCCTTGACGGTGGGCATGGTCATCCCCGTGATCGAGCAGAGCTCGCTCAGCGAGTAGCCGAGCACATCCATCAGGATGATGCTGCTGCGCTCGCGCACCGGCAGCCGCATGAAAGTGCGCAGGCTGGTGGCAGCGATCTGACGCGCCTCGGTCTGGGACAGCGGTTCGGCGACCATCTCGGCCTCCTCTTCTCCGATGAGGTCCGCCCGCTTGGCACGGCGCCTCAGAAAGTCGAGCGCGGTGTTGTGAACGATACGAAACAGCCAACCCTGCGGATTGGCAATCGGTGCTGCTGCTGGCAGCGCTTCCATCGCCTTTGCCAGGGCGTCCTGCAGAACGTCCTCTCCATCGATGACCGAACCGGTCATGCGTGCGCAGTAGCGATGGAGCTTTGGTCGCAACGCGCCGAGCCGCGGACCGAATGTTGCCGCAAAGAGTTCACTGCTCACGGCGTCGCCAATCATGTGTAGCTCGTTGGCAGAACATGCCGAAATTGCCGATGATCTGAGCCGTGCTGCGGACTGGCCCCTCGAGGCATCGCTCGCGAATGCCGCTCTGAAAAGCCGCAAACGCCCCCAGACCGGCGATCGAGTTATCGCCGCTTTGCTCGATTTCCACCAGATGGACGAAGACGTCGCCGTCAAGTCGCAAGGCAGCGTATTTCACGCCCGGCAGCGCCTTTTCGTTCAGTTCGCGAAACACCCCCTCGATCAGCCGCTGATTTTCGTCGGCAGTTTCGGGCTTGGTCTTGTAACGGATCATCGTGCGGTTCATTGACGTACTTCCCGTTGACGGTATCCTCCTGAAGACGTGCGCCGCAGCTCGAAGGATTCACGCGCCGAAAGAAATATTTCCGCGAATCCTTTCCGGCGGTCGGGTCGTCTCTTCTATGTGGTCCGCGTCGAACCCCCATTGGCGTTCGATGTCGCGGAGAACGCCAACCAGGAGACGAGACACATGCCCACCTTTATCATCGAGGGGCCGCAGGGCCTACGAACCGAAGCCAAGGCGACGATGATGGCCGAGATAATGACCGTGCTGGATGAAGCCTATCATATACCGGATGTCCGCATTTTCCTGCGCGAGCACGCTCCCGCCAACGTGGCGCAGGACGGTCGCGTAGAGGCCGAGCCGGTTCGGCCGGTCTGCTTCGTCGAGGCGCCGAAATTGCCCAGCCTCGACGCCCGGCGCGCGCTGATCGAGAAGCTGAATGGCGCGATCGCAAAGGCATTTGCCGGCATTGCCAACACCGACGACATCCTGATCCTGGTCAACGAGTATCCGTTGGAGCTTGCTGGCGCAGGCGGGCGCCTCCAGTCGGAGAACCCCGACATGCTCACAGCGATGGGAGCCGCCGCCGAATAGGCGATGCCGAGCGGGGCGCCCAGGCGCCCCCGCACGCGCCTTCCAGCCGCCCTTGCGATGATCAGGGTGATGCTGGACCTCCTGGCCGACCTGGACGGCAGGATCGCCGAACTCGACGGCGAGATTGCGCGGCGCGCCCGCGGCTTGCTCATATGCAACGAAAAAGCCCCGCATAACGGCGGCGCAAGTCCCGCCTCCAGTTGCCTTCGTAGGAAACGGGGGCGTAGGATACGCCTACGGGACGGATCGAACTGTATGCGCTGCCAACCGCCTATGAAATTCGACCGGCGCTGTGACGCCCCCGTCCTTGGTTCCGCGGGCTTCACGCCGCCTCCCACCTTCGGGAACGGATTCTGACGCGACGTGCCAGTGCAGCAAGACGATTGTCTCACAATGCGCTATTGTAATTCTCCATGTCGAAGGAAACTGGGCAGCCGATTTCACCTGCCGCAGTTGACGGGCAGGATCTGGGCGCTCGCGACCTGATTGCGATCGTAACGGAATTCCTACGCGAGTTGCACCCGCAGCAGGCACGCTCGATCGACGTTGCTCCATCGAGCAGAATCGAGCGCGATCTCGGCATCGACAGTCTCGGCCGAACCGAATTGGCTTTGCGGATCGAGCGCGCCTTCCATATGAAGCTACCCGCCCGCGAGATGGCCGAAGCCGAAACCGTGTCCGATCTTGTGCGGGCGCTGGACCGGGCCCGACCGGCGGGCGAACGAAGCGCTCCCGGCGGACGCCTGACCGCCGTCCTTCCGACCGTCCCCGCTGCGACCGAGGCACGTACACTGGTCGAGGCGTTGGAGCGGCACGAAGCGCGGCATCCAGAGCGGCTGCACCTTACCGTGCTGGAGGACGAGACCACCACCCTCGGTGCCCTTACCCATGCTGACCTCGGCAGGCGAGCGCGTCGGCTTGCCGGCGCACTCGTCGCTCGCGGTATCGCGCCGGGCGATCGGGTCGCCTTGATGCTCCCGACCGGGCTCGATTTCTTTGTCGCATTCTTCGCCATCCTCTACGCCGGCGCCATCCCCGTGCCCATCTATCCGCCGACGCGGCTTTCGCAACTCGAAGAGCATGTGCGCCGGCAGGCCGGAATCCTCGGCAATGCGGGCGCCTCTCTGCTCATCACCTTGCCCGAAGGACGCCGGCTTGCCGGCTTGCTCAAGGCACTGGTCGACTCGTTGAATTCAGTCGATTGCGTCGCGGAGATGGAGGATTCGGCGGCGGAGCCGGACATTGCCCATCACCATGGCGACCCCGCCGCAACGGCGCTTATCCAATACACGTCCGGCAGCACCGGCGACCCAAAGGGCGTCGTGCTCAGCCATGCCAACCTGCTGGCAAACATTCGCGCGATGGGCGATGCCATGCGCGCAGGCTCGGACGATGTGTTCGTGAGCTGGCTGCCGCTCTACCACGACATGGGCCTGATCGGCGCATGGCTCGGCTGCCTCTACTATGGAGCTCCGCTCTATGCGATGTCGCCTTTGAGCTTCCTCGCGCGACCGGAAAGCTGGTTCTGGGCGATGCACAATTACCGCGCGACGCTGTCGGCTTCTCCGAATTTCGGATTCGAGATCTGCCGGAACAAGATCACGGATGCCACCATCGAGGGGCTCGACCTCGGTTCGGTGCGCATGATCGCCAATGGAGCCGAGCCGGTGCGCGCTCGTACGCTCCGCCGGTTCAGCGAGCGTTTCGGTCGTTTCGGCTTGGCCGTGGAGGCAGTGGCTCCGGTGTATGGACTTGCGGAGTGTTCCGTCGGTCTTGCTTTTCCGCCCCTCTCACGGTTGCCACTCATCGATCGGGTGGATCGCGAGGCGCTGAGCACGCGCGGCATCGCCGAAATTGCGCGTGCGGATAGTCCGGCGCTCGAAATCGTCGCCTGCGGCCAACCACTGCCGGGGCACGAAATCCGCATCGTCGATGAAGCGGGCCGCGAAGTTGGTGAGCGGCGGGAGGGTCGGCTGGAATTTCGCGGCCCCTCCGCGACGGCGGGCTATTTCAACAACGAAGAGAAGACACGCGCGCTCTTTCATGATAGCTGGCTCGACAGCGGCGACCGCGCCTATATGGCCGGCGGCGACGTCTTTATCACGGGCCGCGTCAAGGACATCATCATCAGGGCCGGTCGTCACCTTTATCCTCAGGAGATCGAGGAGGCGGTGGCGGCCATACCCGGAATCCGAAAGGGAGGCGTGGCCGTCTTCGGCACGGCCGACCGTGTCGCTGGCACCGAGCGGGTGGTCGTCGTCGCGGAAACGGCCGAGACGGATACGCATGCGCGCGCAGCGATCGAGGAGCGCGTGGTCGCGGCCTCCGCCGACATTGCCGGCAGTCCGGCCGACGAGGTGCTCCTGGTGCCGCCGCGATCGGTGCCGAAGACGTCGAGCGGCAAGCTTCGGCGTGGCACTGCGAAGGCTCTCTTCGAGAGCGATCGTATCGGAACCGCCCGGCGGGCATTTTCGGTGCAATTGTCCGGATTGCTGCTGCTCGGTATCGGCACGCAGATCCGGCGCTTCGCGCGGCTTGCCCGGGATACGCTCTATGCCGTCTGGTGGTGGGCCGTTCTTGGCGTGGCGTTATCAGCCGGATCGCTCGCGGTGCTCTTGATCCCGAGTCTCTCCTGGCGCTGGCGCGCCGTCAGGAGGATCGCGCGCGGCGCACTTGCCGCCATGGGAATCCCGGTTGCGACCGCCGGCATCAATCGCATCCCGAAAGAGGGCGTGATGCTCGCCTTCAATCATGCGAGCTATATGGACGTGCTCGTCCTCGCCGCGGTTCTCTCGGGCGAGCCGGCAATCGTGGCTAAAAGGGAGCTTGCCCGGCAATTCCTCACGGGCCCGTTGCTGCGGCGTCTCGGCATCCCCTTCGTTGAGCGCTACGATGTATCCGGTAGCCTGCAGGACGCCAGGGCGTTGACGGACCTGGCGCGCAAAGGCCGGGTTCTCGTCGTTTTTCCAGAGGGCGCATTCACGCGCAGGGCGGGCCTCTCCGGCTTCTATCTCGGCGCCTTCAAGGTGGCCGCGGAGGCGGGTCTCAAGATCGTTCCGGGCGTCATCCGGGGAACGAGGTCCGTGCTTCGGGGCGAACAATGGTTTCCGAGACGCGCCCCGCTCAGCATCGAGATCGCCGAGGCGGTCGCGCCGACGGGAACGGATTTCGCAGCCATCCTGCAACTGCGCGACGCCGTGCGCGACGCGATCCTCAGGCGCTGCGGCGAACCCGATCTCGGCGGTCTGGCAAAGCCCGAGCCGCCTCCCGCCTGAGATCACGATGATTTTAGGTCGGGTGGACCTAAATCATAAACGTCATCGATTCTAAGGGGTTCGCGCGGACTGCGGGCGGAAAAACGCGTATATTTTCCTGATCCCGCGCTAAACATCCGAAATCAGCGCCTGGATTGAAAGCTCGGCGCTGACGGCGGTAGTTCGTAGCGGGAATATTCGCAGGCGGATTCCAGAGGTTGCGTGGCTGGTCGAATGAATGAATGGATGGGGCTTAATGCGGTCATCTGACGGTTTCGGTCAGTTTATGGGCCTGACCCTAGGCTCAGTCCACCAAAATAGGGCGGCCCGACGCACCTCGCATGGTAAGAAATTCAGCTAGAGACACCTGCCCTGATGAGACGATGGTTTTGGATCGCTGCGCTCCTGGTGTTCGCCATGGTGGCTTTCAAACCCTTGATCTTCCGCGCCGTCGAAGCCCTTCTGGTGATCGAGGACGTCGCCGCAGGCTCTGGGGCGAGCCGCCTGAAGGAGTGGAGGGCGGCCCCCATCCGCGAAGAGATCACCTATCGCGTACCAGGGAAAACGAACACCGCGGATGTCTATCGTCCCGGCGGAGGCGAGCATGCACGGGCGACCGTGGTCGTCGTGCCCGGAGTCGTGCGGCTTGGCAAGGACGACCCCCGCATCGTCGCGTTCGCGGAGACCATGGCGAGATCGCGATTCATGGTGTTCGTGCCGGACCTGCAAAGCCTCCGTGAACTGTCGATCCGGTCTGAGGATGTTGATGAGCTCAGCGCGCTCACTTGGCACATCGCCTCGAAGGAGACCGCTGGGGCCGAGAAGAGCGTCGGGATCGTCGCCTTTTCCTATGCTGCAGGGCCGGCCATCCTGGCGGCGATGAACCCACAGACGCGGAGGCTTGTCCGTTTCGTTTATGCCATCGGCACCTACTACGACATCATTTCCCTCGGCACCTATTTGACGACAGGCTATTTTCGCGAAGGCCCCGATCGGCGCTGGCAGAGACGAACGCCGAGCTCCTATGCCACCTGGGTCTTCGTTCACAGCAGCGCAGTGTGGCTGAAGGACCCCGCGGATCGGCGGATTCTCAAAGCGATGTCAGAGACAAAGCTCGCGGACCCCGACGCTGATGTGAGAGGTATGGCCGCGCAGCTTGGGCCAGAGGGTCAAGCTGTACATCGGCTGCTCCTCAATAGGGATCCGGAGAAGACGCCGCTGCTCGTCTCCAAACTGCCGGCGTCGGTGCTCACCGAGTTCCATCGCCTTGACCTCCAGTCACGGAATATGGCCGATCTCGAGGCCACTCTCATCCTCATTCACGGCCGGGATGATACGCTGATCCCCTATTCGGAGAGCATCAGGTTAGCGGCCGCGGCTGACACGGACAGGACGCATCTTTTCGTCGTTCGAAGCCTGGCTCATGTCGAGCTTGGGTCCAGCGGCGTTGTTGATCTGTGGATGCTATCGAGGGTCTCCTATCTGCTGCTTAGCGAGCGCGACGCAATGCCCCCACCGGTGGCTCATCGGCTAATCAAGTAGCCGATGGTGGCAAGGAGCCCACAATCCGCAGAACGGCCGCGAGAGGGTAGTGCGTGCTTCGTTGAGAGGGGGCGGGTATGGCAGGCTGCCGATGTTCACGTCACGTGATCCCCGCCAAGGAACGCCACCATGAGGCATGGCGCGCGCCGTTAGCGGGGTGGCTCAAATCAAGGGCCGCTTACCGCCCCGTCTTTGACGTCTAGGTCACACGACGCGATGACCGCAGAGGGTCGATTATTCCGGTTTCTCCCGTTACGGTTGGTTGGGGCTGTGAGATTCGCGGCCAGAGTACCGAAGGGCGGCATTGCGTGTATCGGGGGCGGCCATCCGGAATAGTGAGGTCGAAACTTGTTTCGATTTGACCTACCCACGACGTCCTGGTCACCCTATGACACTGGCATCAGATGAATCGCACCGGAGAAACGGCGGATGCGCCAGGATGCCCAGAAAACCATCACCACCTGGTACGTCGACCCCGACGCCGATGACAGGATGGCGGACGGACACGCCCCGATCTGGCGGCATCTCATCGATCTGATCGTCGAGCGCGATCTTTCGGAAAAGAACGTCCTCGATTTTGGCTGCAACCAAGGCGGCCTGCTGCGGCATCTCCATGCGATCAAGCCGTTCCGCAAGGCGCTCGGCATCGACATTGCGGAGCAATCGATCGCAAAGGCCGAGACTTTCAAGGGCAACATTCCCGTCCAGCATGCTGTTGGCGGAACCCTCGAAGGCTGGGTCGAGGAATTCGATCTCGCCATCAGCCACGAGGTCATCTACCTCGTCGAGGACATCGACGCCCATGCCGCGGACATCTTCAAGGCGCTGAAGCCCGGAGGCGTCTATTATGCGGTCACCGGTTGCCACACCGATAACCCGCTCTGGCCGAAGTGGCGCGAGCTCGTGGCGAAACGCACGAACACGGTCGTCCAGGACCGCTCCATTTCCGATTACGGGCGCGCCTTTGCGAAGGCCGGTTTCGAGGTCTCCGGCCGGAAACTAGAGTATGACGGTTTCATTCCGTTTGTCGAGGATGGCTGGACGCCGGATTTCGCCGACGCCTTGAACTATTACACCCAGACCAAGATCGTGTTCCGCCTGGTCAAGCGCCCGAACGCAGAAACCGCGTAAGCTCGACGTCGAAATGCGGCGGTTTGTCGGGGGCGACCTCGACGAACCGCCCCTTTACCCGAAATGTCTTTTCGATCAGGCCGCTTTCGGCGAGCGCCCTTGGCTCCCCGTCGAAGCGCAACTCGCCCTTTTCCAGCAAGGAGATGCGGTCGCTGACGGCTATCGCCTGGTTGATGTCATGGATCGCCATGACGATCGTGACGCCCCTCTCGCGGCTCAGGCGATGGACGAGGTCCAGAACCTCGACCTGATATCCGATGTCCAGGAACGACGTCGGCTCGTCGAGCAGCAGGATGCCCGCCTCCTGCGCCAGCGCCGCCGATATCCATGCCCGTTGCCGTTCGCCGCCCGAGAGTTCCTGGAGCGCCCTGTCGGCCAGACTCGTGAGGCCGGTGCTCTCAAGCGCCCACTCGATGGCCGCCTCGTCCTTGCGGTCATAGGAGCGGAAGAGTCCGACGTGGGCGAAGCGCCCCTGCCGCACGAGCTGGGCGATCGTCATCTCGTCCGGGGCGGACGGCTGCTGCGGCAGGAAGGCCAGCTTCCTGGCGATGGCGCGTCGCGACAGCGAATCCACCGGAATATCGCCGATCTCCGCTTGCCCCTCCGCGGGCCGGATCAATCCTGCCATTGCCTGCAGCGCCGTACTTTTTCCGGAGCCGTTCGGTCCGATAAGGGCTCGGATTTCTCCCTTCTGGACCGATAGCCGAAAGCCGTTCAGCGCTTTCCGGCGACCGTAGTGAACCGACAATTGCGAACATCTCAGGGACATGGGCGATCTCAGGGAGCTTTGCGTAGGAGGGCGAGCAAGACCGGCACGCCGACGATGGCCGTGACCACTCCGATCGGCACTTCCTCGGCGTGTCCGACCAGACGACCGATCAGGTCCGCGAGGGTGACGATGATCACGCCGAGGACGACCGTCAAAGGCAGCACCAGCGGGAAATGGCGCCCGGCGAGGAACCGCGCCAGATGCGGAACCATGAGTCCGACGAAAACGATCGGGCCCACTGCTCCGACGGCGCTGGCGGCGAGCGCACAGGATACAAGCAGGGCGAGCGTGAACTGCTTGCGGTAGGAGAGGCCAAAGGAACGGGCGACAGCGGAGTCGAACTGCAAGAGGACCAGCGGGCGGTAGATCAGAGGGAGCACGGCCAGACCGGCGATCGTGAACGGCAGCAGGAAGATCGCGTGATCCCATGTGCGCGCGTATAGGCTTCCGGAGAGCCATTCGAGAATGATCTCGATGCGGGCCGATCCCCAGCCCGCGATCAGGCCTATGGCAAGCGCGTGCAGCACTGCCCCAATCGCGATCCCGCACAGGGTGACCCTGAGCGGACTGAGGCCGAGCCGAAAAGCCATCAAGTAGATGATGCCTCCCGCCGCCATGCCACCCACCATTCCGGCCGCCGGCAGCCATGCGATCGGCAGCTCAGCGACCGTATTGGAACCGGGGTTGAAGATGTAGACGGTGAACAGCAAGAACACCGTGACCGTCAAAGTCGCTCCCTGGGACACCCCCATCAGTGAGGGATCGGCGAGAGGGTTTCGGGTTATCGTCTGGAGCAACAGTCCCGCGACCCCGAACTGAATGCCGGCAAGCATGCCCGTGACAATACGCGGCAGGCGGATGTCGAGAATGATCGAACGGGCTTCAGCCGAACCGCCTCCAATCAGAACCGAGGCGACGTCCACCGTGGGGATGTCGACCACGCCAAGGAACACGGCAGCGACGAACGAGAGCAGGACCAGCAGAATGACCGCCGGCAGGAGCCACGGTTTCGGTCGGGTGAGGGCGGGCGCGTCCGAGGTCATGCTGCCTCTCCTTTGAAACGGACGCGCCCTCGCTGGATGAGATAGATGAAGATCGGCCCGCCGAGAAGCGCGGTTATGATGCCGACGGGAAGTTCCTTGGGCATGGCAATGGTGCGAGCGACGAGGTCGGCTGAGGTCACCATCAAAGCCCCGATTGCCGCCGTGAGCGCGATCTCAACGGCCGTTCCTGAGGGCCGCAGGAGCCGCGCGATATGCGGGGCTGCGAGACCGACGAAGGCGACGGGTCCCGCGACCGGCGCGACTCCCGCCACCGGACAGATGCCGAGAAGCAAAAGGGCGGGTTTCCAGAAACTGAGCTGCACACCCATTCCGGCGGCGGCGTGGTCACTTAGGGCGAACATGGCAATCACCCGGTGCATCAACAGCGCACCCACCACCCCGAGCCCCACCCAGGGAAGCATTTGGACGAGGTGCGACCACGTGCGCCCGGCGAAGCCGCCGGACAGCCAGAACAGCAGTGCGGTCGATAGCGGCCCGGCCAGAAGCAGTACGTAGATCGTGATCGCCCCAAGGAATAACGACACGCTGACCCCGCCAAGCGCCAGGTGAAGCGGACGTCCGTTTCCGCCGCGGCCCACCCAGAACGTCACCGACGCGGCGGCAAGACCGCCCGCGAGGCCGACAAAAGGGTAGTAGATCGATGAAAACCACGGCAGCAGAACGAAGCAGCCGACGATGGGCGCGACCGCGCCGGCGGTGACGCCGGTGATCCCCGGATCGGCGAGCGGGTTGCGGGTCAGGGCCTGTAACAGATAGCCCGATACAGCGAGGCCCGACCCCGCGACGGCGGCCGCCAGGCTTCGCGGCAGCCTCAGGGTCCAAACCAGGATCGACTCGATTTTGCCGTCGGGAGCAAAGAGCACGCGCAGCACGGCATCGATGGAAAGCGTCCTCGCCCCAGGCAGCAGCCCGACGAGGACGATCAGCATGGTCGCCGCGAAGACGAATCCTATGGCTATCGAGGATTTCCGTGTGCCCATCGCCGTCGCGATCGCTCGTCCGTTATTTCTGAGCCTCGGCCGGGATCATCTTGGCGGCTTCCGCCTTTACGTCCACGACAGGAAAGACGTCGGGATAGAGATAGTGGGCGGCCTCGCGCAAAACGATTTCGCGGGCGATCGGGCCGTTGGTCTCGACCCACTGGTCGCCGACATAAAATACCCGCTTGTTCTTGACGGCCGTCAGTTCCTGCCAGATCGGGTTGTTCTCATGCGGGCGGTCGGGGCCCGAGTCGTAGATGAAGAGGACTTCCGGGTCTTTCTCGAGCATTGTCTCCAGGCTGAGATCGATTCCGAACTCGCCGCCAGGCGTCATGTTGCCGGCAATGTTTTCGCCACCAATCGCCGTTACGATGGACGCAGCCGTGTTCTCGCTATGGAACGCGAACGGCGTCTCGCCACCCCACATGATCGCGAAGCGCGGATGCACGTCCTTCGGAGCCTTTGCGGCATATTCGGTCAGATGCTCGCGAAACTCCTTGTTTAGCTGAAAGCCGCGCTCAGGATTTCCGAGAATTTTCGAAAGCTCGGCGATCTCACGATCGCTGCCATCCAAAAGCTCCATGTTGTAGGCGACATAGGGAGCAATCTTCTCGAGCTGCGGCGCATTGCCAACGGTATAGCGGCGGATGGCGACGATCAGGTCCGGCTTGGCTTCCGAAAGCAGCTCGAGGTTCGGCTTGGCGCGCTGCCCGATCTGCTTCATTCCTGCGGTCAGGCCAAGGAGGAAATCCGGCTCGCGTCCGGTCGTCATATAGGTGCTCGCTACAGGCTTGATGCCGAGAGCAAGAGCTACGTCATCCGCAAAATAGGAGATCGAGGCGATGCGTTTCGGCTGCGCCGGAACCTCGACCTCCACTCCACGGTCATCGGTGATCTTGAGGGTTTTGCCGTCCTGGGCATGGACGGGGCCTGCTGCCATCATGGCCAGAAGACCGAAGAAAGTTGCGATTTGACGTGCGTTCGCCACGGCGATGTCCTCCACATGAATCTGGACATCGCTTTAGCCATTAAAGAGGAGTGCTGCAATCCACTTTATTTGCCCAAACCGTGAGTGACTTCGGCTTTTGGGGCCAGGACCGGAAATTCCGTCCGCGATCGGCGTACGACGCCTGGCCGATCTTTCTGGTTCCCGTCCGTCGCACTCGGGTGGGCAGCAGCCATCCGGGCAACAGCCGCGATCCGGGCACTGACCCTCAGCCGAACTGTACCGCCGTCGTATTCGCACCGCAGACGAGCACCGCAACACGCTCGCCCGGCGCAGGCACATATCTTCCGCCGAGCAATGCAGCCAACGCCGCCGCCCCGCCCGGCTCCACGGCAATCCGCGCCGCTTCCCACAACGACGCCTGCGTTAGCTTTATTTCGTCATCGGTCACCAGGAGCGAGTGCTCGACAAAGGCCTGCGCGATAGGAAACATCAGTCCGCCGACTTGTCTCGGAGCGAGCGAGTCGGCCGCGATCCCTTCGGCGGGCGCATGGACCGGGTGCCCCGCATCGAGCGCCATATGAAGCGTCGGCGAGCCTTCGGGCTCGACGGCGACAATTCGTTTACGACCGGCAAACCAGCCGGCGATGCCGCCGATCAAACCACCGCCGCCGACTGCAACCAGCACCGTATCGATATTTGGCAGGTCTTGCTCCATTTCGAGCCCGAGCGTGCCCTGACCGATCAGTGTCTCGACCTGATCATAGGCATGGATTGCCAGCGCGCCAGTCTCGGTGGAGAACCTCTCGCTCGCCGCCAGCGCATCAGCATAGCGGTTTCCCGCAATCATCAGCTTTGCTCCGTAGCTGCGGATACGCTCTGCCTTGGCCGGCGAGGTGACAGTCGGCACGAAAATCGTGGCAGGAATTCCCAGGCGCCTTGCGGCATAGGCGACCGCGGCACCGTGATTGCCACCTGAAGCGGCCACCACACCGGCCACCGGCACAGCTCTGCCAAGAAGATTGGCGAAGGCACCGCGCACCTTGAACGATCCGGTATATTGTAAACATTCGAGCTTAAGCGCGACCGGCAGAGGTGCGCGGCCAAAGTCCTTCATGTCAACGTGAAGGACCGGTGTATGCCGGATATGACGGCGGATCAGCGCTTCCGTCTCGCGAATGCGCTCAGCGGTGATCGGCGTGTCTACCTTCATAAGTCGCCCCTACCGTATTGACATCAATTAGTTACTTGGCAAACTGACGAAATGCAAGAGATCGATATCATCAAGGCAATTGCAAACGAGAGGCGGCTCCAGATTCTTGACTGGCTCAAGAACCCGCAGGCTCATTTTCCACCTCAGACCGACGGCGATCTTGTCGAGGATGGCGTCTGCGCGATTCTGATAGCTGAGAAACTCGGCCTTTCCCCGCCCACTCTCAGCGAACATATGCGCGTACTTTCTCAGGCCGGGCTGGTGCGCCCAAAACGGATTAAGCAATGGATATTCTACAAGCGGGATGAAGAGCGGATCAGCGCGCTGAAGATGCTGCTGCAAGAACGGCTATAACCGGCGCCCTGATCCGTGCCGCACTGGCGCCGCGCTGGAATGTCCGCAACGGGTCGATAGTGTTGAAGAAGTTAGGCTTGAAGCCGGTAGAGTAGCTCTCTCAGGACGTCGCGATTGAGGTCGACGTGACCTCCTCGCCCTAACACACTGTGATGATCACGCGCCAGTCCGGCTGCCATCTATTGTGCAGGTTGACGATTGCGAGGCCAGCGAGCAGCGACAGCAAACCGGACAGATAGAAGACGATGCCAGGGTGCAGCGCCTCCGCGATCATAGTCTCGTAGATGCCGAGATTGATCAGCATCCCGACCGCGATCGCGATAAATGTCGGCCCCAGGAGTCTGGCGAGAAATAGCGATCGTTCCAAGAGGCACCTCCGCTCCGCGCCGGCCGGTCAATTGATAGTCTACCGCCGATGGAAGGGGTAAGTTCCAGCGGATCATCGTCGCCCATGTCGTCGATCTCATCGCTCCTTACCCCGTCCAGTCGGTGTTTGATCGCTAACGCGTAGATCATGCAGAGCGCGTTGCCATCATTGAGTTCGAGATCGGTCAGGGCCAGCAGCGAGGCCCGAACAAGCGTCTTGCTGGAGTTTTCGGGCACCGCTTCCGGACGAGAGCGTAAAGCTCGTCGTCGGAACGGCAGCACATAGCTCCTTCGACCAGGGCCTCGTATACTTTTCTCCGCATCGAACCCATGTTGAATCCCCCTTTATCGTGGCGGATGGTCGCAGCCAAAACGGCGACAAGAAACGGTTGCACACAGCGCCAGCCCTGCTAGCTCCGCAAGGACGCGCAAGACATCCGCCATCCCTCGCCAGCAGCGGCAATGTGGCGAGCCACTTACCTATTTTTATTTTGATCTTCGTCGCGCGAAGTTGATGCTTTCGGCGCCGGACGGCGAGCAGCCGGCTCAGCCGATTCGGTAGGCCCAATGCCTCCGTTCGCGGCCGACATCTCGGCACGCGCCTCGGCCATGAGATCCTCGTAGCCTTCGCCGAGTTCCGCCACGGCGACCCTGCCTTGATCGTAGGCTACCAGACCGGCCTTCAAGGCGGCCTTGAACAGCGGCCTCACCACAGGAACGACGATCGGTCTCAGCACGACAGCTCCGATGCCGATGGCAACGGCAGTCATAACGTTACCCTTAAAGGCGTCTTCGAGTATCGCCATGGCAGGTCTCCATATGCGCTCCTCAACGAGTCCGTAGTAATCAGTGAGATCGTGAGCCCTGGCTCGGTCGTCGTAGCACCCCGCCGTCTGGCGAGGCGGCTGTCATAAAAGTATCACAATCAACTTATTTAGAAGCAGCTGAAAATATGAGATCGTCGCAATTGCCGACGAATGATGCTGCTCTCATGATGGAAAGGCGCACGCCGTGGCTTCCGGGACGGTAAAGTGGTTCAACAGCACCAAAGGCTTCGGATTCATCGAGCCCGATGACGGTTCGCCGGATGTTTTCGTGCACATTTCGGCGGTAGAGCGAGCTGGGCTCTCTACCCTCAAGGAGGGTCAAAAGGTGAGCTTCGACATTACTCAGGATCGTCGGTCGGGCAAGAGTTCTGCGGACAATATCCGCACGCTCTGATCGATGGCATATGGCCCGGGACTCGGGGAGTAGACAGCCGGCGTGCTCCGACGCGAAGTGTCAAGGCAACCAGGATCTGCAGGAACGATGAGCCGACCGCCGATCGCCAACGGTGGTCCCGGAAGTGGCTTCAAATGCGCACCAGGCGCCGAAGGTTCGTACGCATTTCTATTCGTAACGGGGGCAGCCGGAGAAGTAAGCATAGCCTGGCCCGAACCGGGCGGGGCCGAAATCCAGGATCATCGCCGCCTCGTACTAGGGACTAGGCGGGTCCGCGATTGCCCTCACCTGCGTTTGAAGGCTCATCCGATCAAGCGATTCAAACGGAAGATTGATGAAGATAGCCAGTCGCCGCTCAAGCTGCGACATCACATCGACAAACGCCTGCCTCTTCTCCCAGAATTCGCCTTCGGCAAGGACCGGATCGGCACATTTCCAATGCGCCGTGATGGGAAGGCCCGGCCACTCTGGCAGCGGCTCTCCGGCGGCGGTATCACTCAGAGTGAACACGAAGTCCAAATCAGGCGCCTCGGCTGCGGCAAAGTCGCGAAAATGCTTGGGCCGAACGTCGTCGATTGGAAGATCCGCCGCGCGAAGGAGGTCCAGCACGATGGGTTCGATAGCCTCTGCCGGATCGACGGCGGCGCTGAACGCGTGGAATCGGTCCTGACCAATCTTGTTGAGAATGGCCTGGGCCATGATGCTGCGCGCAGAGTTTCGGCGTGAAAGGAAGAGAATGTGATAGATGCGGCCCTGCATCATTACGCCCCCTCGATTGGCAGTCTGATAAATCGAGCGAGTGATCCTCCTTTTATGTGACGGGTGTGTGACCCCCCTGCATCGGAACCGCGCTCACGCGGTCATATCCGCTACCGACGGAGATGTCCGCAGGCCAGACATCGACGGCGCCAACTCCCTCGGCTCATCGTCGTCGACATCCTCGATCTCATCGGCTCGCGCCTCGTCCAGGCGATGCTTGATTGCTAACGCGTAGATCGTGCTCAGAATGTTCCGGTCCTTGAGCTCGGGGTCGGTCAGGGCCAGCAGCGAGGCGCGGACGAGCTTCTTGCTGGAGGTCTTCGGGCAGCGCGCAAGGACGAAATGATAGAGGTTCCTGTCGGAATGGCCCTGCATCGCGCCTTCCACCAATGCCTCGTATACCCTTCTGCGCTTCTCACCCATGACGACCTCCGTTCATCGACGCGGCGACTATCTGTCATACAACTGTCACGGACAAGTCGCGCGGAGCTGCCTGCAGCATTATTGTATGACTTATTAGCCTGCCCCCAATGAGAAGTAACCTGGAGGGCGAAGTCGAGCCCGCTGAAGTCGTGCTATGATCCGACCATTCACTTCGATAGAGGCGTGCATGGACGTGAACTTCCCAAACGAAAGTCCGGAATATCGCCAGGCTCGCGAAAGGCTGCTGCAGCGTGAGGTGGCCCTTCGGCGTGAAATGGAGGCTGTGGCCGCGGAGATCCGCGCACTCCCGCCGGGTGGGCCCGTTCCCGAGGATTACCAGTTCGACCACATCGACGCCCACGGGGCGCCAGCCCAGGTGCGGCTGTCCGAGCTGTTCCGGCCCGGTACCGATACCTTGATTCTCTATCACTATATGTTCCCGCGGCATCGCAGCGACGACCGGCGCGGTCCGAGCAATGGCCCGATGGCAGATCTTCCCCTTGAGCAGGGACCGTGTCCGTCCTGCACTGCATTGCTCGACAATTGGGAGGGGGCTGTCCCGCATGTCGAGGGACTCGGGGTCAACATTGCGGCAGTGGCGAAGGCGCCGATCGAGCAAGTCGCGGCCTTCGCCGCGCATCGTGGTTGGCGCAATTTGAAACTGATTTCGGCCGCCAACAACAGCTTCAAGCGCGACTACCATGGCGAGGACGAAGACGGACAGCAGGTGCCGATCCTCACGGTGTTCCACAAAGGCTCCGACGGAGTGGTGAGGCTGAGCTGGGCCTCGGAGCTGTTGTTCTTACCGACGGAGCCCGGACAGGATCCACGCCATGTCGGCACGGTCGAGCCGATGTGGACCCTCCTCGATCTTACTCCCGGTGGGCGGCCGGACGCGTACGAGCAAATTGAACGCCACTACTATTGAACGCTGCGTGGATGGGGTCGATTCCGTTCATCTGGATCCGGTTGCCGACCTCGTATCGAGTGTTGCGACTTCGTCAGGGCCGCCCTTGACGCAGGGTAGGCCGCTTCCGTTCATTCCGAACGTCTTCTTCCTCGTCCCTGCGACAGCGCCATGCCTGCAAGGATGAGAGCCATGCCGAGCAGGCAGGGCGGGTCATCATCCAGCGATCGCAACGTGTCGCTGTGTCAGGTCTTGAAACGCGCGGCCTCCTCGGACCCGCGCGTCGCATCCCCTGCGCTGTAGGAGTGGGCGCCTGCACCGGCGAGCTTTCCGTCGGCGACGATCAGATATTCCTCGCGGATCGGCCGGCCTTCGAACCAGCATTCCAGGATTTCGCGCGTGCCGGCGGCATAGCGCGCCTGGGCCGAGAGCGACGATCCCGAAATATGCGGCGTCATGCCGTGATGGGGCATCGAGCGCCACGGATGATCCTTGGGCGCCGGCTGTGGGAACCAGACATCGCCGGCATAGCCCGCGAGCTGGCCGCTTTCGAGCGCCCGGGCGACGGCATCGCGGTTGCAGATCTTGCCGCGCGCCGTGTTCACCAGAAAGGCGCCGCGCTTCATGTTGGCCATCATCGCTTCGTCGAAGAGGTTCTCCGTCTCCGGGTGAAGCGGCGCGTTGATCGTGACGACATCGCAGACGGGTACCATCTCCGCCGCCGTCTTGTGGAAGGTGACGCCGAGCTCCTTCTCGACCGCGGCGGGAAGGCGGTGGCGGTCGGTATAGTGCAGCCTGACGTCGAACGGCTTCAGCCGGCGCAGCACCGCCGTGCCGATCCGCCCGGCGCCGACCGTGCCGACCTCCATGCCCTCGATATCGTAGGAACGCGCAACGCAATCGGCAATGTTCCAGCCGCCCTTCACCACCCATTGGTAGGAGGGGATGTAGTTGCGCGCGAGAGCCAGGATCACCATGACCACATGCTCGGATACGCTGATCGAATTGCAGTACGTCACCTCGGCGACGGTAATGCCGCGGTCGATCGCCGCCTGCAGATCGACATGGTCCGAGCCGATGCCGGCGGTGATCGCGAGTTTCAGCTTGGCTGCTTTGGCGATCCTTTCGGCGGTCAGGTAGGCCGGCCAGAAGGGCTGCGAGATCGCGATGTCGGCGTCGACAAGTTCGCGTTCAAAAACGCTGTCGGGACCGTCCTTGTCGGAGGTTACGACAAGTGTATGCCCCTGGCCTTCGAGGAATTTCCGCAAGCCGAGCTCGCCGGAGACGCTGCCGAGCAGGACCCCCGGCTGAAAATCGATCGCCTTCGGGGTGGGAAGCGTCTGGCCGCCGGGATAGCGCTCCAGTTTCGGCAGGCCATCCCGCGCATAGGTAGTCGGATACCCATCGACGGGATCGTCATAGAGGACACAAACGACCTTTGCCATTTCCATCTCCCTTCATTTCAAAGACGAAGAGGAAGGCCGTCGGCTCCTTCGAGGCTGCCGGTCAGGCGGACGAACAGCAGGGCGTGTGCTCTGTTGTGGCCAGCAGGGTCGCTCCTGGCGCTCCCCGTTCGTGGAATTGATACCACTCAGGAGAAGGTGGAGGAGCGTGCGGCGGTTTCAAGTGGGGTGGTCGTCAGTATGGCAGGCCATTCCGGCTGTTTGCGGCTGGGGCTCGGGAGTAAGCAGTGGTGCTTTCTGGTGGGGGAGAGAGTGGCCGTCCAAAAAGGTCTAGAGATGGGCCGAAACCGTCGCGCAGGACGGATCTGGAATGGCTGGCATGGGTGGTGGATAGCCGAAATTCGGCAGCCGCGCGCCTTGAGTCCGGTTCGCACATACAATAGGTTCATTGAGCGCACACGCGACGGATGAGCGCTGATTTTCGAATCCGTGGGCGCGTTGGTCAAAAAACTGCTAGCGGACCTGCTCAGCTTCCGTACCACATCCGACGCAGCAGCCCATCTCGTCGAATGAAATGATGGTAGAGCGCCGCTCCGGCGTGAAACGCCAGCAGCCCGATCAGCAGGTTGGCACCGAAGCCATGCGGCACGCGCGGCGGATAGTCGTTGAAGTTCGGTAGCGCCGCACCGGGTTCACTGAAGAGGGGCCGCGCCGCTTAGGATCATCATCCCGACGCCGCTGGCAATCATGCCGAGCACCACTAAGTAGAAGGCGAGATGTACCCAGCTCGCGATCCGCTCCTGCCAGATGGGCGATCCTTCACCGGCAAGCGGCTTCTGATCGAACCGCCACCACCAGACGATGCGGAAGGAGGTAAGAAGCAGCACGGCGAGCGCCACCGGAATGTGCACCCGAAGAAATGACGCCTTTTCGGCTACATCAACGGCTTTGGCCGCCTGGAAGCCAGAGCCAAGCAAAACGAAAACCAGGACGGCACTCAGCCAATGAATCGAGATTGCCACCGCGCCGTAGCGATCATGCCTGCTCTTCAGCATCTCTTCTTCCTTTTGATCATTGTCGGCGCTGCGCCGACACGACGCCGCGCGTCCTGTTGACGAAGGGACCGACCGCGTGGCGACCTCCTAGGTGCGTTCCCTGCCGCTCAGCGCGACGTCAGGCCACACAGACGCCGGGCACTGCGACCTTCTGGAAGAGGTGCGGGCTAGCCACGCCGGACGACGGATAGTCAGAGAGTTTAGCGATGAACTCGGGATGGCTGAACGCCGCCTCGGAAAGCATCCGTCGTTTCCTAGGTCGGGCTTGGTCCGATCGCGCGGTGAAGCTGGGTCGAGATGAAACCCGGCTGTGCCTTCATGAACGCGGCGTCGGACGAAATAGGGTTTTGCTCTTCCCCGATGGGAGCGCGTAAATATCGCTGTCACGCTGGAGCTTTCGGGCCATGCGGATACTCCTTCCAGCCGTGAAGCGGCGGACCGATGAGGCCCGCGCCTCGATGCAAGAAAATCATTATACGCAATAAAAATCAATAATATCAGATATTTAGATATCTTCTGACGGCATAAGACCTTCTGTGCGTGCTACTGGCGTCTCTTGAACCGAAGCCCGGCTTCCGTCCGGGTATGGCTGAGAAATCCCCCTTCCCGGAGCAGAACGGCGCTGCTTGCGAAGTGCTGGAACAATGTTAGTCGTCCAGCATTCGGAAGTTGTCGGCTAGGCGGCGATTGCCAGAATGGAAGCACCTTTAGTTAGGAATTGGACACAAAGCCTGCCTTAAGCGTGCGCCCCGACCTCCCTCTGCGGAAGGTGACATTTTTATTACACCCGCAAGATTCTTTACCATTGAGCGAATCCATCCAAGGGCTATTCCCGAAAGGATTCCCGACGGTTTCGGCGGGTCGGCGAATCCTGTATAGGTTGCATCCCGCCAAAGGACTCGCTGCAGCTCGCGAGGCGTCTCGAACTAGGATTCGAGCCCATGGTTCGATGAGGCTTCATACCTTCCATTTTTTTCATTCTTCAACAATACCACGGCAAAATGATCGCATCATGTTCTAATTGCTCAAGTGTGAGCTTTTTGTGCTGTGCCACAGCGTCGATGGCCGAGTTCAGAGCGCCGATGTCACATTCGATGCTGTCTCCGGCGTCCGGCGCATTGCCTGGCAGCGGGCTGCCGGGGCGACGAATGAGAGCGGCACTGGAAGCAGAGCCGGGCGTTGTCAACTCTCAATCCAAAGTTGTCTGCCTCGCCGATCCCGGACATAGTGGAGTCCTGCCGGTGTCGCCGCTCCACTCAGCCGAAGGAACAGAGAATTGGCCCCACAACCAACTGAACCAAGGCGGCTTTACAGCATGCGCCAGGTCTGCATACTCACCACCCTGTCGGAAAGCACCATCAAGCGGCTGATGCACATGGGACTGTTCCCCAAATGGCATCGCGTAACGCCAGGACGCCGGAAGGCCTTCTACGCGGACGAGGTCGACGACTGGATCGCTAACCCTCCGCCTTTCGACAACCCGCCAGCCTGAAGCGAGGCGCGTCCAGCTTCCGGCAGGAGAAAGAGGCCGCCTTTCAGGAAGAAGTAACGGGGTCTGCCCGCCGCGACCGGCGCGGTCCGGTACTTTGTTGCAAGAAATGATGTCGCGCCGAATTTCGGGCTTTGGTCGAGTCCTGCCCAGCGTCAAAAAGACGAATATTTCCGCTCGCAGTTGAACCCCAAACCCCCTGATCGACAGCCGTTTGAAAATGGAGAATCGGCGCCCAGAGTCCTTCTTACGACGAGCCAACCAATTGATAATATGAGATATTCCTCATATTCACGGCACGACCGCACTTTGCGGCGGCCCGATGTCAGGATCTAGGGGTGAAAATGGTGGGCCCGGAGGGACTCGAACCCCCAACCAAGCGGTTATGAGCCGCCGGCTCTAACCATTGAGCTACAGGCCCTGCTGCCGTATGCCGGCTGTTGCGAACCAATGGTAATTCGCACGCTGGCAATGGCTCTAGCGGAAAACCTTTTTGCGGACAAGCCATTGCCGCAATACCTACACAATCGATAAGCATGGAATCGGCCGATAAACAACCGGAGAGACACATCCATGATTGCTACACGCATTGCCCGCACGGTTCATGTCGCCGCTGTCGCCGCCGTCTTTGCCGGTGCCTTCGCGGCCGCCGCGGCGGCGGACGACAACGTCGCCGGCAAGGGGGACAAGGGGCGCCCCGAGGGGATCAGGGGCCGCCAGGCGGTGATCAAGGTCTCCGGCGAGGGCCGCTCGACGACTGCTCCGGACATGGCGATCCTGCAGCTGAGCGTCGTCAAGGACGCCAAGACCGCACGCGAGGCGCTCGATGCCAACAACAAGGCGATGGAGGACGTGCTGGCGGCGCTGAAACAATCCGGCATTGCCGAGCGCGACCTGCAGACGAGCGGCTTTTCGATCATGCCGCAATACAACTACCCGCAGAACAATGACGGTGGCAACCGGCCGCCGGAGCTCGTCGGCTATCAGGTCGTCAACGGGGTTAGCGTGCGCGTGCGCGATCTTACCAAGCTAGGCGAAGTCCTCGACAAGTCGGTCACCCTCGGCGTCAATCAGGGCGGCGGCATCGAATTCACAAACGACAAGCCGGATGCTGTGATCACCGAGGCCCGCAAGGCCGCCGTCGCCGACGCCATCAACAAGGCAAGGGTTCTGGCCGAAGCGGCCGGCGTCTCGCTCGGCCGGCTGATCGAGATCGCGGAGCAGCCCGACCGGCCCGAGCCGATCCCCGTGGCGCGCAGCATGGCCAAGGAATTTGCCGCCGATGCAGTGCCGGTGGCAACCGGTGAGAACGCCTACAACGTCACCGTCAACGTGACCTTCGCCATCGAGCAGTGATCGGTCTCGACGCGGAGGACCCGGGCTCAGCTCGGGGTGGTCGTCGAGAGGTGAGACATCTCCCCTCATCCGGCTTGCCGGCCACCTTTTCCCCGCACGCTCGGAGAAGGGATCTTGCCGTCCTCGCCTCTTCGTGGCGCCATGTGACGTATACGGTAGAAAGACCTTTCAACCGACCCGGCCACAGAGCCGGGTCGGTTTTTTCGGTGCGCAGCTTCATTTGCGACCGAGCCCGCGTCAGCGATGAACGCGGGATCCTATTGCCAACCCTCAGTATCTCCACTTGGGAGCGCGTTTGGCGTTGTGCAGCAGCTCGCGAGCCGTGGCGAACCGACCGAATAGCCGACGAAGTCGGATCTCTTCTTTCTCACCCAATTGATGTCGTTGGCAAAATTCGTGGACGTTCCAAACCTTGGTAACGGGTTGCTTCGAAAGCTGTTCGGCTTCGACATGCTCCATCTTGCTCCTCCCAGGCAGTGGACGGTCAGACTATGCTACTAAAGTCTAATTAAGCAAGAAATAAACTAAGTATTACTTATTGCCTGGCGCTCTCCCCCTCTGGCGCCGGGCGATCATGCGGCAGGTCGAGCGCCTACGGCCGCTCCCTGCCGCCTCTTGTTTTCCGCTTAGACTATTACAGCGCCGTGCGTCTTTTCAGACGCACAAAGGACGCTGTAGCACTTTGAATTGCTGCATGTTTTTGTCCTTAAATCGGGTACGATTTAAGGAAACATGCAGTAGCTGCACGATATGAGCGAACGGCGCCATAGCCCACTTACCGCTGCTGTCCTTTGCGGTTCTGCAAATGATGAAGTCACGGCCGACCTTGAACTCTGCGTGCATGCTGATCTCATTGCGGGTTGAGAGAACGGCCCTGAGTTCGGTCACATTTGAGCTCGAGCTCGAGGTTGCTCATGTTGAGCGCCGCTCGCCGCTCAGCCATTGCATTCGCGATCGAAAGTTGCCCAAGTTGCCCCAGCGGGCTCAGCGCGCGACCTCAAGCCGGGTCTTGCCGCGCGGCGGCTTTCGCGCTCCTCAACAATGGAAAGTGCATCCGTAGCAAGGCGCTTGCGAAGTACCGGAAAGGTAAGAGCGCGCGTCTACGGCCAAATACGGCCAAAAAGAAGGCCCGCCATTTCAAGCGATCAATTTCCGACGCCGATTTTCGAGAGCGCCCTTCAATATCACGAGGCAAGCAATGACGGTTGCTCGTGCCGTGCGGGTATCCGGCGCGCGCGTTCGGTTCGGCGGAGCGGCGGATCAGAACGCCAGGCGGTTGTTGGACCAGACAGGGCCGAGGCGCTCTTCCTCCCGCAGGGTTGCCGAGCCAAAGGAGAAGCGCAAGCCGCCGAAGATCGTGCTCGTGTTGCCGGAAAGCGATTCACGGAAACCGGAGAGCTCTTCATTCACATATTTGTAACCGGCGAAGAGCGTGACGGGGAAGGCCTCGGGCCGGTAGTTGGCCGTCAGCTTCAGGGTACGCAGATCATAATCGATGTCGCTTTCCGAGATGCGGTTGAGGGAGCCGTCGATGTCGAAGCGGATGTTGTCGGTCGCGTATATGCGTGCGCCGAGCGCGCCCATGTAGTGGTCGGCGTCGATGCCTTCCATCCGCGTCTGGCCGTAGCCGAGCGCCCCGTGCAGGGTCCAGGTGTCGAGGAAATAGGCGCCTTCGAGGCCGCCGAGGTAATCGTTGACATGGGTGTCGATGCCCGGATCGAGGCGTGCCGCCTGCAGGAAGGCGCCGGCTGCATAAGTATTGTCGCGGTAGTAGCCGTGGAGCGCGCCATCATAGCTGTTCGTGTCGAGATCATCGTACGAAGCGCGGGTGTAGCCCAGGTCGACCTGCAGGTTCATGCCGGAGCCGGCGTCGAAGTTCACCGCACCTCGCAATTCCCAGCTATCTGTATCGATATCGCCGGGTGCATCGACGGCGGCGCCATAGGAGCCTTCGATATAACCGGCGACGCCGCCTGAAGATTGTTCTACCGGCACCTCATAATTATCCTCGGGCCCGACCAGCGGCCCGTCGATATCGGCCGCCGCCGCGAGCCGCGCACCTGAAAGAAGAATAACGAGAAGACTGCCCGCCCGGATCATTGCCCCATTCCCTTTGCAAACCCCGCGAGGAACGTAAACGAGTATGGTTAATGCAATCTCTACGCGTGTAAGGACTCTGCCCCTTGGCAGCACCTACAGCGAGGCGAATACGGGAACACTCTCGGGCCCTGTGGGTTGTCCTCTGGAAGGGACTCATAACAAGGAGAACTTCTGATGACAGGTATCCTCATCAAGAGTGCTATTGCCTTGGGTGTCGGATTGAGCTCGATGGCTGTCCCTGCTGCGGCGGAAGACACATCGAGGAACAGTGCCGTAACCGGCGCGGCCGGCGGAGCCGCCACGGGCGCGATTGTCGGCGGGCCGGTCGGTGCCGCCGTTGGTGGTGTTGCTGGCGCGATCGCTGGTGCGGCCCTTGACCCGCCTCCGCCGAAGGTGATCGAGTATGTGGAAGCGCAGCCGCTTCCGCCGCAACCGATCGTAATCCAGGAGCAGATTGTCGTGGGCAAGCCGTTGCCTGAGACGGTCGTCCTCACTCCCATTCCGGAAGACACGCGCTACGCCTACGCCGTGGTCAACGAGCAGCGCGTGATCGCGGACCCGAAGACCCGCACGGTGGTGCAGGTGGTTCAATAAAAAAAACGTCACCCGGTGAGCTTCCAGGCTCGCCGGGGTTTTGCGCCGGGCGCTTCCCTCGACGCGCCGGATCTAACCTTTGAAACTCCGCAATTCCGGAGGGTCACCCTTTTCCTGAAATTGCTGTGATGAGCGGCAGTTGTTGCGCCGTCGTATCTTGGCTTCGCCGATGGTGGGGCAAAAATATGAAAGCGCGCTTGTTTGGGCCAAGCGCGCTCCAGGCGAACGATCTTCGGAGGGGTGCCGGCGCCCTCGATCGAACAGGATCAATATAGCATCAAAGCGACGGCCGAACAACGGCGCACCCGCGGTCCGATCGGTTATCGGCCGTAGACGCCTGCTGCATGTCTCCTTGAGTCGACCTCGATTTAGGGACAAAGGACATGCAGCAATTCAAAGTGCTACAGCGACGTTTGTGCGTCTGATAAGGCGCGCGGCGCTGTATGCGGCGAGTTGCTATGTTTCGGCTTTTTGAGCATGTTGATCAGGGGTTGTTCGGGACATTCGAGAGCGCTTCGACATTGGTCGTGAGGTAGGAGAGGGCATGGAAGAAGGCGTCCTGTCTTCACCGCCAGCCGGCGGTGGCAATTGCGATGTTCGGTCAGATGAGCGGGCGTGACTGGCCCGTCGACGGCATTCAACGGATGGGGGACGAGACGCCGAAGGAAAGCATCGGGTCCGAGCGCCGCGCCGTGTTGGGCAATGCATATTCCGACCGGGTGTGCAGCCCGGAGGAGACACTTGCCCGTGTTCGACCTTTTCTTGCCGGTTTCGGCGTGACGAGGGTCGCCCGGCAGACGGGCCTCGACCATATCGGACTTCCGGTCTGGTGCGCCTTTACGCCGAACGCAAGGTCGATCGTCGTTGCGCAAGGCAAGGGCCTGACGGATGCGGACGCGAAGGTGTCGGCGATCATGGAAGCGCTGGAGCGCGCCGTCGCTGGTCAGCCGGCTGTCGAAACGGTCGTGGATACCGCCCGCAATCTCGGTGCTTCCGGGCGCGCGGCCGATCCGCTTCCCGGCCTCACCGCGGCGGGGCGGGAGGATGTCGGGCCGGATGAAGAAATAACGTGGGTCGGCGGTGTCGATCTTGTCTCCGGCCGCGATGTCTTCGTACCGCTCGAGGCGGTCCTACTCGACCGCACGCGTCCTTCGCGCTTCTGGATGTCGTCCGACGGGCTCGCGTCGGGAAACGTCGTCGAGGAGGCGATGTTGCATGGCATTCTCGAACGGGTCGAGCGCGACGCGCATGTTCTCTGGCAAGTGTCCGGTCCTGAAGCCCGTCATCGCAAATGCGTTGCTCCCGAGGCCTTCGGCGATCCGGTGCTAGGCCAGCTCGTCGAGCGCATCAAAGCGGCGGGGCTTGAGCTCCGGCTTTTCGACATCACTAGCGACATGGATATTCCTGCCTTTCTCGCGCTGCTCGCGCCAAGCAGCGTTGTAACCGGCGGGCAAGTGCGCTTCGTCGAGGTGACGAGCGGCTGCGGAGCGCATCTCTTCCCGGTCCGCGCGGCGATCCGAGCGGTGACCGAGGCGGTTCAGTCGCGACTCACCTATGTCAGCGGCGCTCGGGACGACGTCCATCCCGAGGCCTTCAGTCGGCCCCTGCCGGAAACGACACGGCGCGCTTTCCTGGCGGAGCCGCGCCGGTTGGCGCTTCGCACCCCCTCGGTCGGTGTCGGCCTCGGTTCCCTGTTGCGTTGCACCATCGATCGTGTGAAGGAGGCGGGTGTCCGGTCCGTCATCGCGGTACGGCTCTCTGCGGACCGTTTTCCCTTTTCCGTAGTGAAGGTTGTCATTCCCGATCTCGAAAGCCCCGAAGGCAACAGGGCGCGTCGTTTCGGCTTGCGCGCGCTGTCGCGGGCGATCTCGTCTTGAATAGCGCTTTTCGCTGAACCGCCACTCATAGTCTGCCGGTCAATTTCTCCTCACAGATTGATTTGAGCCCCCATGATTTTGGTGGAACGTGACTAGAATAACTACTTTTGCGTGTGCAACGCTCGTGCAACGCGCGTAAGCGGCGGATTCGTTTATAGTCGGGCTCAGGTTAGCGTACGCAGTGGGGGTTCGAATGACTAAGCATGTTTTATCTTCGACGGACACTGAGTCGGAACTCGCGAGCATCGCGAGGATGCTGACACATATCCGCGATAGCGCACGAGCGCTGGATGCCCAGGCGGTGGAATATTGCGTCGAGATGGCGTTGCACGCCGTCGCCGACGAGATACGCCACCGGCACGAGCTCGTCATCACGGGCGCGGGCCTCGATACGTCGACTCGTCGGTTGCAGTGAGTGAACCGGCGTCCCGTCGCCGGGCGTCCAGGCAAGATCAGCCCCTGGCGAGGGCGAGCAAAAGTGCGAAGGGTCGAGAGGCTGCTTGCGCTTTTGCGCGTTCCACCCGAGGGCGGTTCCGATCGCCATGAAAGATTTCTAGTGGTGAAAGCCTGACGCTTGGTACCCACAATGAATGGCGAGAACCGATCCCTTTGCCGACGTTGAACGAGGCAAGCTGGGCAACTCCTGACCGAGACCGGACATCAAATCGAAGTCGACGCCCGGCCGGTACGAACACGCTCGCACGAGGACCCGGCGGTTTGTCGACCTCTCGGAGCCTCTCGCCCACGAGCGTACGCGAGACAGTCCAAATCGGAAGTGCCCGTTGACTCTCAGTGGAAGCGGCTCACACTGATTGGTTGCCTACTTTTTTCCGGAACAAAGTTGGCTAGGGAGGAAGCAATGGAAGCCGTCAATCGTAGATCCACACTCGCGCTTGGTCTTACAATGGCCGCCACACCTCTGATCGCTTGGGTGACACCAGCAGCCGCCCAGACCTACGGCCCGGATGAGGGTGAGGAGGTCGGTCCCGGTGTCAGGGTTGTTGCGCTTGGTGAGCGGGCTTCAGTCATACCGGCTTATAAAATGGTCAAGCTGCGCGATGTTGTTATTCAACCCGGTGCGAAGACGCCGGACAACGTGATGAAGAACGACATGGTCTGCCACATGACAGAGGGAGAACTTTCAGTCGTTCAGAACGGAAAGAAATTCACAGTCAAGAAGGGTGACGTTTGGACCTGCGCTAACGCCGATACAACAGAAGGCACCCAGAACGCGAGCAGTGCGATCGCGATTATGCGGGTCATCGATTTGATGACCTCATAAGAGGGCGACGCGCGGAAGGGGCGCAACGGCGGCTCTAAGAGGCCCTGAGGCATCGTTGCCGCCGTGCGGGCGATCTGTGTGCAGGAATGTCCGCTGTTTGGCGCGAAGCCCTCAACGGAGGGGCTCCCGAACTTCGGCTTCCCACCCGCAAAATGCCCTGTAGCAGGGTTGCTGGAAGGACGTGATTGCGGCAGGAGCGAAAGTCGCTCCGCCGAATTCCTCGCCGTCAACATGAGAGTTGTGAAGCTGCCGACATCAATTCTTTGGGATTCAGCGCCCGGTCCATATTCCGGCCTTCCTCTTCAACTTCCGTGAAGCTCCAGCGCACTACACCTTCTCGATCGAGCAGGAAGTGGCCGACGAGCTGCATGTGGTCGGGGACCCTTACCTGCTGATCGGCCTCCATCATTTCGTATCCATCCTTCTTGTTGAGAAGGTCGCCCGCGGTCGCCGGGTCCATCGGTTCAGGCAGTTCCCCCGGCCACTCGACCCGCATGGTCATGACCGCATCCATTCCGAGCTTGTGCGGCCATTCGGTCTTGTCATCCGTGAACTCGACCAGCGGCAGGCCGAAGGCGCGGTGCGACGCCCGCTCCGGGTCGGATGCAGCAAGAAGACCCGGTATCGGGTTATAGCGGAAATAGAGCCGCGCCCGTTCGACCGGGGTGTTCACCACCGCCAGAGAATTGACTCCCTTTTCGCGCAGGACCGGGCTGAGCTGTGCCATCGCCGCGACATGCCGCCGGCAGAACGGACACATCAGGCCCCGATATAAACCGATCAACAACGGGCTGCGGCCGCGAAAATCATTGAGCGCGATCTTGCCTTCGCGGGAGATCGCATCGACTACAACATTCGGTGCCCGGTCGCCCGGCTGCAGCGGGCGGTCGACATTGCTCGTGGACATGGAAACCTCCTCGCCCGGATCATTCAAGAAAAGGCAGTGGCTTCTTGGTCCATATTAATTCTTCAAACGACCGCGCTCACGGTCAAAATACTAAAAGCTCTAGCCTTCGCTGCATTCAGGTTCTGTTTCGGGTGGAAGAGCGCTCTGGTCCTTTCGAATTCATACAACCTTGGGGGAATGTAGCAACGTCGGCGATCCGGACGTAGATGGTGGGTACAACTGGCTTCCGCTGTCCACCCAGAGCAGCCCTCCCGGTTCGGGTACTAAGCGTCAGGCTTTCACCACTAGCGGTCAAGCTCCGGATAGACCCGGTCGAGAAATCCCGGGCGGAGCTTTTCTCCGATCATGCAATCTGCCACAGGTTCGCCGGCGACGAGGCTAAGCGTAGGTCTGGGGGCCACGCCGCTCACTTCGAGGATCAGTTTCTGGCGGATCGCGACAGCGAAATCCTCGGCCTCATGCACCGGAAGCACGAAGGAGCCGGGGCCGCCGATGACGCATTCCGCATAATATTGATCGAGTGGTCCGGTCGAGACCGACGGGCGGATCAAGATCGCAAGGCCGTTGATCACAATCCCGCGTGCTATTGCGTCGTTGCGGGCAGGGGCAACGGGCGGCCCGGTATTGTTCGGGCCGTCGCCGGAAATGTCGATGACGCGCCGCGCCCCGGAGAAGGTATTCGAGTCGATCAGGTTCGCGCCGAAAATGATTGCATTCGAGATCGAGGTGCCGCGGCGTGTGCCGATCGGCCGTGCTTCCACCTTGGCGGCAAAGGCTTCGGCGTCCTCGGCATCATCGATGACCTGCCAGTTGACGACGGAGGCTTCGTTCACGAGCCCCGCCCATTCGAAATAGCCTATGGCGATGCGCCCGAGGAAGCCTCCCTTGACCGCGTTGATGAATTCCGGATGCCTCAACGCCTGGAGGTAGCCGGAGCGTTGCACCCGCGCCTCCTCCATATCCATCGAGCCGGACATGTCGACGGCCAGCACCAGTTCCACATCGACATCCGCGGGCATGGCGGCCGACTGTATCGGGCTTCCACTGAGAGCCAGGATCAACGCCATCACGCTCAACATCGCATCAGCCAATCATCATGATCAACGCATCGGGACGAACCGTCCACGCCCCGACACCAGCTTCGCCGCAAATTAGGCGTTGCTTTGCCGGTGATACCATCCGATGAATGTAGCACAGGATTGGAAATCGGCGACTGTTGCCGCAGAGCCGGCTTACAATATTCGGTGATCGCCAGGCGAGCGGGCGCACGAAAACAGTACCCCGGGCGAAGGCGAATGATCTCAATACTGCGCCGCCAAGGCGTCTGGTGGTCGACGCGTCCAAGCGGACGCGCTGCCGCAATCTGACCACGGTCCTCAAAGAGATACCCGTGAATGTTCCACAGGCCGAATTCGGATCTCGCACGCGTCGATCGCCTGCAACGGGCGGCGTTCGAGTATTTTCTCAGATATTCCGATCCGAGTACCGGCCTTGTGGCCGATACGTCGCGTGAAGGTTCGCCGTCGAGCACCGCTGCCACAGGCTTCGGCCTTTCCTGCTACCCGGTGGCGGTCGAGCGCGGCTGGATAGGACGCGACGAGGCCGTCCGGCGCGTGCTGACGACCCTGCGCTTCTTCGCCGGTAGTCGGCAGGCGAGCGATGCGCAGGCGACCGGCCATCGCGGCTTCTACTATCATTTCCTCGACATGCGCACAGGTGAGCGCACCTGGCGGAGCGAACTCTCGACCATAGACAGCACGCTGCTCCTTGTCGGCGCTTTGACGGCGGCTGCTTATTTCACGGGGGCGAGCGCGAATGAAGCGGAAATTCGACTTCTTGCCCTGCGCCTCTATGAAAGGGCGGAATGGACCTGGGCGCTCAATCGCGGCGACACCGTGACGATGGGCTGGCGGCCGCCCGGGCGCTTCCTGAAGTACCGCTGGCACGGCTACAGCGAGGCACAGCTTCTCTACGTGCTGGCGCTTGGGTCGCCGACGCACCCGATCGCTCCGGAAAACTATGAAGCCTTTACGACCGCGCACGAGTGGCTGACGGTCGAGGAAAGGACCCATCTCCATGCCGGGGCGCTTTTCATCCACCTCTTTCCGCATGCATGGATCGATTTCCGCAGCATCCGCGACAGAGGCATGCGGGAGAGGGCAAGCGACTATTTCGCGAACACGCGCCGGGCGATAGAGCTACAGCGCGCCTATGCGGAGGAGAATCCGCACGGTTTCTCCGGCTATTGCCGCGATCTCTGGGGGCTCAGCGCCTGCCACGCGCCGAGAGGGTGGATGCGCCTCCGCGATGGACGATGGCAGATACTGCTGGGCTACGCGGCGCGCGGCGCTCCCTTCGGCGCGGATGACGGAACGCTTGTCCCCTGGGCTTCGCTTGCGGGCCTGCCATTCGAGCCGGATGCTTGCCTCGCCAGTCTCGCCCACCTGATGTGGCGATATCCGGGACTCATGAGGGAGGAGCGGCTTCCCGGCGGCTTCAATCCGAGCTTACCAGGCGCGGGACCCGAGGGTTGGGTGGATGACAGGATCGTCGGGCTTGACCAGGGGCTATCGGTCATGATGATCGAGAACTGGAGAAGCGGGCTCATTTGGGAGTTGACGCGCGGCATTCCAGCGATCACGCGTGGGCTGCGCAAGGGCGGCTTCGAGGGCGGCTGGCTTTCGGCGCCCGTTTCTCGGGTCTGAAGGGAGCAAGCAGGTTGCAGGCGCGGCAGGGCAGGGGCGCATCGGCGGAAGTAGGCGCTACGGATGCCGTCATATGGCTCGCGGATGCTTTTGCGGAAGTGGCCTGTTCCCTTGCCACCGGGGCGGCCGGATTCCGCTCCTTGGCGGCGTTCTGGGCCGAGGCTTCGGCCGACCTTGAAACGGTTCTCGCGTACCAGGAACGTTTCGCATCCGGAATGGACGACAAGATCCGGGCGGCGCATCTCATTGCCTTCTACAGCCATCAGTTCAGCCTTGCTGCCGGTGCGATCTATCTCGTCGGCGGAGTAGTCCCTGAGGTGACGGATCTGCGCTTCGAAAGCCATCAGAGGTTGGTGGGAGGCCGTAAGGTTGAGGCCGGCCGCTTTCATTTCCTTGCCAGGCTGCCGCGGGCTGCGGACGAGGCGGCGTTCACGGATGCGGACGGGGTTTTCCACGATAGTTTCATCGCGCAGCTAAAACCGGTGATCGCGCTCATCGAGCGGCGCTGCGGGCTTTCGTCCCGTGCCCAGTGGCGCCTTGCCGCCGACGGACTCGCCGGCGCTTTCCTCGAAATCGGGCGGCGGCGAGGAGCCGAGGCCGATGCAATGGAACGGGCGCTGGCGATCGTCAAACGCGTGGGCTCGCCGCTCTATTCGCGGGAATTATGCTACGAGAGAGTTGACGCGACACAGGGCTGCGGTTCGGGAGAGGAAGCGCTTTCCCGGACTTACCGGATGCGGGGCGGATGTTGTCTCTACTACCGCAGCGACGGCGGCAGCTACTGTGATACGTGCGTGTTGCTCGAGCCGGAGCTTCGGCGGGAGCGGCTGCGGGCGCGTTTGCGGGACGGGCGCGCTTTAAGCGATTGAACGAGAAGAACTTTCCTCCCCTCATCCCGCTGCCTCGTCCCCTCGCCCCGCTTGCGGGGAGAGAGTTAGGGCGAGGGGCAGCTGAAGGCTAACCCGCCTTGACGAACCGCTCGTTGATGAAACCGGAGACGACACCGAGGACAAGCCAGAAGGCGAGGGTCGTCGCCAGAGCCGCGACGGCGAATTCGGCGCCGAGGACCGCTGGAACATTGCTGGAGATATCGAGCGGCTGCGGCGCGCCATAGGCATGAGGAGCTGCGATCAGAGCGAGCCCGCCGATCTTGGCGATCACCTCGCGGCGGAGCGCCACCAGATAGAGGGCGACGGCCGAGAGCAGCACGGTCGCAGCCCACCAGGTCTGCCGATCGCCGAGCTCGGCTGCCGGGAAGCCGGGGAGTTCCGGCGGAAGGCCGATCGCGGGCAGGAGGTGAACGGCAAGCCAGCCGAAGGCTCCCCAGAGCGCGCCGTTTTGAAGCGTGATCGGATGGCCGATCACCAAGCTGACGCCGGCAAGCAGCAGCGAAAAGCCGGCGCCGGTCACGAGATTGGCGAGAAGCGTGCCGGAGAAGCGGCTCATCCCGAACATGATGCCGCCTTCCTCATGCCCGCCCTCGTGCTCATGGGCATAGGCCGGGGTAATCGGCGAGAGCGTTGCGAGCATGGTGCCGAATGGCGAGGCGTCGTTCAGCGAGTGCTGATGGTCGGTTGCCGCCGGCTGCTGGCCGCTCGGCTGGATGGGGGCGGCCGGCGCTTCGCCTTCAAATTCCTCAGCATGGAGGATCAGCGGCGTGACGCGTAGCTCCTGAGCGGCCGTCATGAAGACGCCCGATATCAGCCCGGCCACGATCGCGGCCAGAAGTGTTTTGACGATCATTGTCGATTTTCCTCAATCCGGCGCGCGCGCTGTCCTTGCGACATCGGCAGGCGCCATTTCCGGTTGCCATATAGACAGACCGATGCCGGCACGCGAAGCGGCAAGCGCGCATGCTCTACGGCAAGTGCGCTCATGCTCCTCACGCTGGAAGTCGGTCTGCCGCCGGTCGATGTGGAACGCGGCAAGCGTCCCATCACATCGCTTAATGGCAGGGGAAGCCGTAGGAATGACGGGTGTCGTGTGCGGTGTCGTGCAGCACGGCCGAGTTTGCGAGGCCTGCGCCGAAGACGAGGAAAGCGCCGATCATTAGGGCGACGAAGCCCGCGGTCAGGCGATCGCTGAGGGAGAGCGGAATGCTCGAGATGGTAGACGTAGCCATGACAACCTCCGTGATGGCAAGGGGATGTTACCCGGGTGGGCACTGTGCCCGCATCGATTGGCAGGTTTCCTGGCTCGCGGCGTCAGGTGAGACACCAGGGACTTGCCTCGCCTTCCCAGGTCAAACCGCCTCTCGCGGTCCGTCCCAGTGGCTTTTTCCGGATCGCTCCGGAACGGCAAGTTCACGCCGCTCTACAGTCGCGGGGTCGGCCGTGATTGAGATGCCCAGTGTGGGTCCATCCGTCACGTTCCCGTTTACTCCCGAAAAGCGTTCGCATTCCGGGAACCAACCGATCAGAGATGATTAGGTTCGCGCGCTGGCGATGTCAATCGAGGTGGATGCTGAAAGTGTGAAGCGGCTTTTCGCGCATTCGCATCGCCCTCGAAGAGGACCACTGGTGACTGTGGCGCGACGGTCGGCTATCTCTTCAGTTGAGTACGCGCCCATGTGATTTGCACGCCTGCAGAGGCTGCGATTCGTATCTGGAGAACTGTGCGATGATTGCCCTTATCCCCGTCCTGGCCTTTGCTGCCGTCATCGGCTCCGGTCTGATGGCTGGCCTCTTCTTCGTTTTTTCCGTCTGCATCATGCAGGCGTTGTCGCGACTGCCGCCCGAAGAGGGTATCGCTGCGATGAATGCCATCAACGTAGTAATCCAGAACCCGCTGTTCCTTACCGCATTCCTGGGCACGGCGCTTCTCAGCCTAGTCCTTGTCGTCACCGCCCTCTGGGGCGGGGAGGGGAGCTATCTGCTGGCGGCGGGCGGGCTCGTCTATTTCATTGGCACGCTGGTGGTAACGATGGTCTTCAACGTGCCGCTGAACAATGCGCTTGCCGCCGCTTCTCCCGGCCAGGCCGCAACCGAACTCTGGCAACAGCGCTACTTGACCGACTGGGTCTGGTGGAACCATGTCCGAACGCTTGCCTCGATCGCATCGCTCGCCCTTTTCGTGCTGGGCTTCGCGCGCGTCTGAGGCGCTGGCGGTCACGACAGTGCGCTACTCTTCATCCTGTCGCTCTGATCGGCTGCCGCGACCGTTGTCACTTGATTGCTGCCGGCTCTGTTATAAGTGCAGGGGCGGTGAGGGCGGCCTCATCAATTCGGGAGGGTCAAATGACAGTCCGGCGTATCATGCCAAACCTTCAGGTGTCCGATCCGCAACGTGCGCGCCATTTCTACACGGATCTGCTCGGCCTCGAGGTAGTGATGGATCACGGCTGGCTCGTCACCTATGCGGCGGTAGGCGGCTCCGCCATGCCGCAGGTGAGCTTCGCGACCGAAGGCGGATCGGGAACGCCGGTGCCGGCGCTCTCGATCGAAGTGGACGATGTGGATGAAGTCTACCGCCAAGCGAAGGCCGCAGGCATCGAGATCGTCCACGATATCACCGACGAGCCCTGGGGCGTGCGGCGTTTTTTTCTGCGTGATCCCTTCGGCAACATCGTCAATATCCTGACGCATTAAGTCGGCGCCGCCTCCCACCGCATCAGATGGTCGTCAGGGCATTGGCGACGTCGGCGACGAGATCGTCCGGATGCTCGATGCCGATCGACAGGCGGATGGTGGATTCGAGCACGCCGATGCGATGACGCACCTCGATCGGCACGCCGGAATGGGTCATCGCGGCCGGATGGCTCGCGAGGGACTCCGTACCACCAAGGCTGACGGCGAGCTTGAAGATCTGCAATTCATTGAGGAAGCGGAACGCCGCCTCCTCGCCGCCTGCGATGTCGAAGGAGAAGGTGGAACCGGCTCCGCTGCACTGCGCGGAGTACACGCGGCTGACCGGAGACGCCTCGTCATGGAAGGGCAGATAATGGATGCGCTCGACCTTCGGATGATCACGCAGGAATTCGGCGACGATGCGGGCATTGTCGTTTGCCTTCTGCATGCGCACGGACAGCGTCTCCAGCGACCGGCCGATCATCCAGCAGGAATGCGGATCGAGTTGCGTGCCGATCGAACCGCGAAGCGCCTTCACCTGCTTGATCAGTGCCTTGGAGCCGAGCACTGCCCCGGCGATCAGGTCGGAGTGGCCGCCGACATATTTGGTCAGCGAATAGAGCGAGAGATCGGCGCCGTGTTCGATCGGGTGCTGGAACACCGGACCGAGTAGGGTGTTGTCGCAGGCGAGGATCGGCCTGTGACCTTGCTTCTCCCCGATCCTGTCAGCGATGCGGCGGACCATGGAGATATTGACGAGGCTATTGGTGGGATTGGCGGGCGTCTCGATCAAGACCGCGGCGACACGCCCCTTACTCATTGCTTCTTCCGCCGCGGCGCTGACCGCCGCCTCATCGATGCCGTCGGCAAAGCCGACGGCGGAGATGTCGAGATTGCGGAAGGTCTTGGCGAGCAATGTCTCGGTGCCGCCATAGAGCGGCTGAGAGTGCAGTATGGCATCTCCGGGGCGCACGAAGGCGAGCAGCGTCGTTGCGATCGCCGACATGCCGGATGAAAAGAGCGCGCCTGCTTCCGCCCGCTCGAAAATGGCGAGCCGGTCTTCGACGATCTCGCTGTTCGGGTGGTTGAAACGGGAGTAGACGAGCCCAGCGCCGACGCCGGCAGGCGGTTCGCGCCGCCCCGAGACGAAATCGAAGAAGTCGCGGCCCTCTTCGGCCGAGTGAAAGACGAATGTGGAGGTGAGGAAAACCGGCGGCTTGACGGCGCCCTCTGACAGCTCGGGATCGTAACCATAGTTCAGCATCAGCGTTTCCGGATGCAGTTTGTGGTTGCCGATGTGGGTCTTGGACGGGTGCGGAGCTGTCATGGTTCTCTCCTTGGTGCAGGGGACGCGACTACAGCTAAATTATATCAAACGCCTGGGCCGATCCTTGCTATTTGCGATCACTTCGTTTTGATGGGGCGCAACTTTTTGCCGGAGTAGCAATGACATGGCGCAAAAAATTGCCGATGACACGGATCGCCGGATTCTGAAGGAGCTGATTTCCGATGCGAGAATCACCAACAACGAGCTTGCCGAGCGCGTAGGCCTTTCTCCCTCGCCTTGCCTCCGCCGCCTGCGGCGGCTGGAGGAAACAGGCGTCATCCGAGGTTACACGGCGCTCGTCGATCCGGCCATCGAGGGCTGGACAATGACGGCGATTGCGACGGTGAGATTGAGCCGTCAGCACGAGGACGAGATCGTTATGTTCGAGGAGGCGATCCGCGGCTGGGAGGAGGTGCTTGAATGCCATCTTGTCACCGGCTCGCGCGATTATGTGCTGAAGGTGATGAGCGCCGGTCTCGACCATTACGAGCGCTTCATCAAGGAGAAGATCGCGCGGCTCAAATGCGTCGCGTCGATCGAAACGAGCTTCGTGATGAACACGATCAAGGAGCGGAGAATCTAGCGCGGGATCCGACCGGGACTCCCGGGTCCCCGCCCCGGCGAGGGACGGCAATGGTTGACTGTGCGGGAGCGGAAAGCGACATTGCCGCCAGCGCGTCGCTCGCGCCGGACAATCAGCGAGTATTGCGGCGACAACGCCCGCGAAGTGGAGGTCCGCCATGGAACACGTTCAGCAGACGGACCTGCCGAGGCCGTTTCCGCGTCATCTTTTGAGCCTCCTGCGTTCATTCTCCACGAGCGGCCTGCTCGTCGGCGTGCTCTTCTTCGCGGTTTCGCTGACGCCAAGTCTCATACCGCGGCCCTATCTCATTCAGGCGGTGATCTCCGGCTTTTCTCTTGCCGCCGGCTACGCGATCGGCGTGCTTCTGCGCTGGCTCTGGTCCTTCTTCGAACTTCCGGAGCCGACGGTCAGACGGGCGCGCACATTGAAAATCGCCGCGGCGATCGTCTCGATCGCGGCCGCCGCCGTCTTCCTGTGGCAGGCAGCGGGCTGGCAGAACACGGTGCGCCATCTCATGGGGCTTGAATCGATCGAGAGCGCGGAACCGTTGAGGATCGGCCTCGTTGCAGGCCTGCTTTTCGTCGCGCTCGTCTTCCTAGCGCGGCTGTTCCGGTTGACTTTCCGCGTTCTTTCTCGATGGCTGCAATATTTCCTGACGCGACCCATCGCCAACGCCGTTGGCGGGCTCATCGCCCTCGCGCTCTTCTGGTCGGTGGCGAATGGGGTGATTTTCAAGTTCGCGCTTCGTGCGGCGGACAGTTCTTTCCAACAACTCGATGCGCTTATCGATCCCGATATCGCACCCCCTGTCGATCCCGCCAAGACAGGCAGCGACGCGTCTTTGCTGAACTGGGACGAGCTTGGTCGGCAGGGGCGCCAGTTCATCGCCTCCGGTCCGACGGGAGCCGAGATCGGCGCCTTCTTCGGCGGCGCTGCCCCTGACCCGGTGCGCGTTTATGTCGGGCTGAATTCCGCGGAGACGGCTCAGGATCGGGCAAAACTGGCGCTCGAAGAACTGAAACGCGCCGGCGGCTTCGAGCGCAAGTCGCTCTTCATCGTCGTACCGACGGGCACCGGCTGGATCGATCCGGCGGCGCTCGACACGCTCGAATATCTGCTGCACGGCGACGTTGCGAGCGTGGCGGTGCAATATTCCTATCTCACGAGCTGGCTGTCGCTGCTGGTCGAGCCGGGTTACGGCTCGGAAGTCGCCAATGCGCTCTTCGACGAGATCTACGGCTACTGGACGACGCTGCCGAAGGACCGTCGTCCGAAGCTTTATCTGCATGGTCTGAGCCTGGGAGCGATGAACTCGCAAGGCTCCGTCGATCTCTTCGACGTGATCAGCGATCCTTTCCAGGGCGCGCTCTGGAGCGGGCCGCCCTTTCAAAGCGCGCTCTGGCTTTCCGTGACGGCCAATCGCGTTCCCGGTTCGCCCGCCTGGCTGCCGCGCTACCGGGACAGCTCGATCATCCGCTTCACGAACCAGGAGAATTCGCTCGAGATTCCCGGTGCCCGCTGGGGTGCGATGCGCATCGTCTACCTGCAATATGCGAGCGACCCGGTGACCTTCTTCGACCCGCGCTCCTTCTATCGAGAACCCGACTGGATGAAGGCGCCGCGCGGGCCGGATGTATCGCCGGCATTGAGCTGGTTCCCAGTCGTCACCGGGCTGCAGCTGCTCGCCGACATGGCTCTGGCGACGACTTCGCCGATGGGTTACGGCCATGTGTATGCGCCGGAGCACTACATCGACGCCTGGATGGCGGTCACCGATCCGCAAGGCGTGACGGCTGCGGACGTCGTGCGGCTGAAGGAGCAATTCAAAGGACGGTGAGGGAAGGGCCGTGGCGGCGCACGGAACTGCCCCTCATCCGCTTGCCAGCGCCTTCTCCTCGCAGGCGGGGCGAAGGGACGATGCGGCACCCTCCAGTCCTCTCTCACCGCTTGCGGGGAGAGGGCTAGTCCTCGGGTTGAACCCGAGGAGAGGGGCAATTTCGCATGCTTACTTGAGGCCGCTCTCTGACTGGCACGTTACAAGGCGGAAAGCAGCCCCTCCATCGCACCGATAATCTTGCGGTGCTGATGGGCATGGCGGGTGCGAAGACTTGTTGCCGCATAGACGGCCTGCGGAATGACCGGCGCGTCGGCGACGATTGCTGCAACGTCGTCTTCGGAGATCCGCTCGGCGCTCGCCTTCGTCACGTAGGCCGCGCCTCCGAGCGCGCGTAGCAGCCCAGCGATGGCCATGTTCTGGCCGGCGGCAAGTGACGCGCCCGAAAGGTGTGGCATTGCCAGTCGGTGGGCGCGGTCGAAGGCGGGCGAATAGCTCGAGCGGATGTAGGTTTCAGGCCTCACGCCGGTCATATCGCGAGCCTCGGTGCTGACCAGGACGTAATGCAGTTCGCCGATGCGTTCATAATGAAGATCGGGCAGGAAATGAGGTGTATAGAGGATCGCGAGATCGAGCTCTCCGGCGGCAAGGTCGCGGTTCATCTGGTTCGAATAATCCGCTTCCATATAGATCTCCGTCGTCGGCAGTTCGCGGCGAATTGCTGCCACCCAGCGGCCGGCCAGGGTTTCCGCCAGATCATGCTGGATGCCGAGCCGCATCGAGCGCTCCAGGGCGCCGGCGCTCGTCACTGCGCGAGTAGCCTCATGCCACTGATTCTGCATGGCTTTCGCGTAATCGAGAAAGCGCAAGCCAGCGGCCGTCGGAATGGTCCCGCCCTTGTTTCGGGTGAAGAGCTTGCGGTTGAACTGCACCTCGAGCGCCTTCACGCGATGGGAGACGGTCGATTGCGTGATGTTCAGCCGCTCGGCGGTGCGGTTGAAATTGCGTGTCTCCATCAGGTCCAGAAAGGTTTCGATCAGATCGACTTGCATATTCGTGGCGTTCCTTGTCTCCCGAAGGAACCAATCTAATCGAATTCTTCGATCAATAAAGGCGGATCTGCGTGCTTGATGGCACTCCGCTCCTCGTCAAATATCGCGACAAAGAGGGAGCAGCGCATGTCGAATTTACCGTCTCACGCACGTGTCGTGATCATCGGCGGGGGAGCCGTCGGGGCCTCCTCGCTCTACCATCTCGCCAAGGCCGGCTGGACCGATTGCGTGCTTCTCGAGAAGAACGAGCTCACCGCCGGCTCGACCTGGCATGCGGCCGGCAACGTACCGACCTTCTCCTCGTCCTGGTCGATCATGAACATGCAGCGCTATTCGGCCTCGCTCTACCGCGAACTTGGCGCTTTGGTCGACTATCCGATGAACTATCATGTCACCGGCTCGATCCGCCTCGGCCACTCCAAGGAGCGGCTGCAGGAATTCAAGCGCGTCGTCGGCATGGGCCGCTACCAGGGCATGGAGCTCGATATTCTGACGCCCGACGAGATGCGCACCCGCTATCCATTCCTTGAAACGCGTGATCTGACGGGCGCGCTCTACGATCCCTATGACGGCGACATCGATCCCGCCCAGCTCACCCAGGCGCTGGCAAAGGGCGCGCGCGACATGGGCGCGAAGATCGTCCGCTTCTGCCCTGTCACCGGGGCGCGACGCGAAAAGGACGAGTGGGTGATCTCCACGCCGCAGGGAGAGATCCGCTGCGAATATGTGGTGAATGCCGCCGGCTATTACGCCCGCGAAGTCGGCAAGATGTTCGGCCGCGACGTGCCGATGATGGTGATGAGCCATCAATACATTCTCTTCGATGAGATCCCGGAGCTTGCGGCCTGGTCGAAGGAGGCCGGACACAAGCTGCCGCTCTTACGCGATGTCGACTCCTCCTATTATCTCCGGCAGGAAAAATACGGCATGAATCTCGGGCCCTACGAGCGGAACTGTCGGCCCCATTGGGTGACGCCAGACGATCGGATGCCGGAGGATTTCTCCTTCCAGCTCTTCCCGGACGATCTCGAAAGGCTCGAATGGTATCTGAACGATGCCGTCGAGCGCGTGCCGATCCTCGGCACGGCAGGCGTCTCGCGTGTCATCAATGGGCCGATCCCCTATGCGCCGGACGGCAATCCGCTGATCGGGCCGATGCCGGGCGTGCCGAACGCCTTCGAGGCCTGCGTCTTCACCTTCGGCATCTGCCAGGCAGGCGGGGCCGGCAAGGTGCTCGCCGAATGGGTGACCGAGGGTCAGACGGAATGGGACATGTGGTCCTGCGATCCGCGCCGCTATACCGACTATACCGACCAGGACTATTGCGTCGCCAAGGGCATGGAAGTCTACGGCCATGAATATGCGATGCATTTCCCGAAGCATTACTGGCCGGCCGGGCGCAACAAGAAGCTTTCGCCGATCCACGACCGCATTGCCGCCCTTGGTGCGCAGTTCAAACCTTATAACGGCTGGGAACGCGCCATGTGGTATGCGAAGCCCGGCGACGATACATCCGAAGAGGCGACCCAGACCTGGGGACGGGGAGGTCCCTGGGCGAAGCGCATTGAGGAGGAGTGCCTGGCGGTACGCGATGCCGCCGGCATCCTCGACCTGCCGGGCTTCTCGCGCTTCCGGGTGAAGGGCGAGGGCGCGCGTGAATGGCTCTCCGGCCTCATCACCGGGCGCGTACCGAAGCCCGGGCGCATCGGCCTTGCCTATTTCGCCGACGACAAGGGCCGCATCGTCACGGAAATGTCGGTGATGGCGATCGAGGAGGACTTTTTCTTTCTGATCACCGCGGCTGCGGCGCAATGGCATGATTTCGAGTGGCTACAGAAGCACCGTCCGGCGAATGCCGCCTTCACGCTCGATGAGGTGACGGCAAGTTTCTCCTGTCAGATCCTGACCGGCCCCAAGTCGCGCACAATTCTCGCGGAAGTCTCTGGTGCCGATCTTTTGAAGCCTTGGCTGACGCATCAGACGGCTGAGATCGGCGGGCGCTATTGCCAACTCGTCCGGGTCTCCTTTGCCGGCGAACTTGGCTGGGAAATCCACACCAAGGTAGACGATGCCGCCGTGATCTTCGATGCTGTTTGGGAAGCCGGACAGAAACACGGCCTGAAGCCCTTCGGCATGGAAGCGCTCGACAGCCTACGCATCGAAAAGGGCTATCGCGCCTGGAAGGGCGATCTTTCGACCGACTACACCATCCTTCAGGGTGGGCTGGAGCGCTTCGTCGACTGGTCGAAGCCGCGCTTCAAGGGCAAGGCGGCGCTTGAGCGCGAGAAGCAGCAGGGAGTCATCAAGCGCTTCGTGACGCTGACGGTCGAGGCCGGCGAGTGCGACGCGCCCTATATGTCCACGCTATGGTCGGGCGGCGAGGTGGTCGGCGAAACAACTTCCGGCAACTGGGGCTATCGCGTCGGCAAGTCGATCGCGCTTGGCATGCTGCGCGCCGATCTCGCGGTGCCGGGCCAGGAGATCGAGGTCGAGATTTTCGGCGACCGCTTCAAGGCAACGGTTGAGCCCGATCAGCCGCTCTGGGATCCCTCGAACGAAAGATTGAAGGCATGACGAAGCCCATTCCCGCGAAGGCGCGGGTGATCATCATCGGCGGCGGTGTTTCCGGCTGCTCGGTCGCCTATCACCTGGCGAAGCTCGGCTGGACCGATGTGGTCCTGCTCGAGCGCAAGCAATTGACCTCAGGCACCACGTGGCATGCGGCCGGGCTGATCGGCCAACTCCGCGCCTCGCAGAACATGACGCGGCTCGCGAAATACTCGGCCGACCTGTATGTCAAGCTCGAAGCCGAAACCGGTATCGCGACCGGCATGCGGCAGAACGGCTCGATTACGGTGGCGCTCACCGAAGAGCGCAAGGAGGAGATCTACCGGCAGGCCTCGCTCGCCCGGGCCTTCAATGTAGATGTCCGCGAGATCACGTCGGACGAAGTCAAGACGATGTATCCGCATCTCAACACTTCCGACGTCAAGGCGGCGGTGCACCTGCCGCTCGACGGCCAGTGCGATCCGGCCAATATCGCCATGGCGCTTGCCAAGGGCGCGCGGCAGAACGGCGCGACGATCATTGAGGGCGTGAAAGTCACCTCGGTCCTGACGAAGGACGGCCGCGTCGCCGGCGTCACCTGCGAGCAGAACGGCGAGAGCTTCACGATCGCGACGGAAAACGTCGTCAATTGCGCCGGCATGTGGGGCAGGGAGCTTGCGAGCCAATCCGGCGTCACCGTGCCGCTGCACGCCTGCGAGCACTTCTACATCGTCACCGAGGCGATCCCCGGCTTGAGCCGGTTGCCGGTGCTGCGGGTGCCGGATGAATGCACCTATTACAAGGAGGATGCCGGCAAGATGCTGATCGGCGCCTTCGAGCTCAAGGCCAAGCCCTGGGGCATGGACGGCATTCGCGAGGATTTCTGCTTCGACCAGTTGCCGGAGGATTTCGACCATTTCGCGCCGATCCTCGAAATGGCGGTCAACCGCATGCCGATGCTGGAGACGGCTGGCATCCATACCTTCTTCAACGGGCCGGAAAGTTTTACGCCCGACGACCGCTACTATCTCGGCGAGGCGCCGGAACTCAAAGGCTACTGGGTGGCGGCTGGTTACAACTCGATCGGCATCGTCTCCTCCGGCGGTGCCGGCATGGCGCTGGCGCAATGGATGAATGACGGGGAACCGCCATTCGATCTCTGGGAGGTCGATATCCGCCGGGCGCAGCCGTTCCAGAAGAACCGCGCCTATCTCAAGGAGCGTGTCTGCGAGACGCTCGGGCTGCTCTATGCGGATCATTTCCCCTATCGCCAGATGGCGACGGCACGGGGCGTTCGCCGCTCGCCGCTGCATGAGCACTTGAAGGTGCGCGGCGCGGTGTTCGGCGAAGTGGCCGGATGGGAGCGCGCCAACTGGTTTGCCAGGCAAGGCCAGGAACGCGAATACCGCTATTCCTGGAAGAGGCAGAACTGGTTCGACAACCAGCGGGAAGAGCACCTGGCTGTTCGAAATGGCGTCGGCCTGTTCGACATGACGTCCTTCGGCAAGATCCGCGTCGAAGGCCGCGATGCACTCGCGTTCCTGCAGCGCCTTTGCGCCAACGAGATGAACGTTGAACGGGGGCGGATTGTCTATACTCAGATGCTGAACGCACGCGGCGGCATCGAGTGCGACTTAACGGTGACGCGTCTTTCGGAAAACGCGTTCCTCCTTACCGTGTCAGGCGCGACGTTGCAGCGTGACCTCGCTTGGCTGCGCAAGCATGTTGGGGCCGAGTTCGTGGTGGTTACCGATGTGACCGCTGCCGAGAGCGTGCTCTGTGTGATGGGGCCGAATGCGCGCGAGCTGATGCGAAAGGTGAGCCCGAACGATTTCTCCAATCAGGCGCATCCCTTCGGCACGGCGCGCGAGATCGAGATTGGCATGGGGCTCGCCCGCGCCCACCGCGTCACCTATGTCGGTGAGCTCGGCTGGGAGCTTTACGTCTCCACCGACCAGGCCGCCCATGTCTTCGAGGTGCTGGAGGCCGCCGGTCGGGATGTCGGCCTCAAACTCTGCGGCCTTCACACGCTCGACAGTTGCCGCATCGAAAAGGCGTTCCGCCATTTCGGCCACGATATCACCGATGAGGATCACGTGCTGGAAGCCGGACTCGGCTTTGCGGTTAAGCCGGAGAAGGGGGATTTCATCGGTCGCCAGGCGGTGCTTGCCAAGCGCGAGAAGGGCCTCACGCGCCGGCTGGTGCAGTTCCGGCTCACCGATCCGGAGCCGCTGCTCTTCCACAACGAAGCGATCGTGCGCGACGGTGAAATCGTCGGCACGATCACGTCGGGCAATTACGGCCATTGTCTCGGCGGCGCTATCGGGCTTGGCTTCGTGCCGAGTCACGGTGAAAGCGACACGGACGTTCTGGCGTCGAGCTACGAGATCGAGATCGCCGGAACGCGGGTCCAGGCCGAGGCTTCGTTGAAGCCGATGTACGACCCGAAGGCGGAGCGGGTGCGGGCGTAGGCCGCATTTTTGGAGACATGACGATGGCTGACGAATGCGCAGTTGCGGTTTCGAGACGGTCCGGCGGACGGGCGGCGCGCGTCGCGCTTCGTTCCGCTCCGCTCGCCGAAAACATCCGGCCGGTTCGCCCCGGCCTTTCCGGCGGTCAGTACAAGCCGCTGACCGAGGCAGGCGTGAAACGCATCCACGAAGCGGCGCTCGATGCCCTGGAGCAGATCGGCCTTGCCAACGCGCCGAAGTCCGGGATCGAGATCATGACCGGGGCCGGCGCTATCCTCGGCGAAGACGGGCGCATCCGCTTTCCCCGCGCGCTGGTCGAGGACATGCTCGCCATCGCCGCGCGTGACATCACGCTTTACGCCCGTGATCCGAAACAGGATCTCGAACTCACCGGCACCCGCGTCTATTACGGCACTGCCGGCGCGGCAGTCCACGTTGTCGATGTCGAGAAGCGGGAATATCGCGAGTCGACGGCGAAGGATCTGCTCAATGCCGCGCAGCTCGTCCACCATCTCGATAATGTGCACTTCTTCCAGCGCGCGATGGTCTGCCGGGACATTCCCGACAATTTCCTGATGGACATCAATACGCTTTATGCCTGCTGCGCCGGCACCACCAAACATGTCGGCACCAGCTTTTCCGATCCGTCGCATGTCGAGGGCTGCTTCGATCTGATCCACATGATCGCCGGCGGAGAGGAGAAGTGGCGGGCGCGACCCTTCGTTTCCAATTCCAACTGCTTCGTCGTGCCGCCGATGAAATTCGCCGAGGAAAGCTGCATCACCATGGAGAAGTGCATCCGTGGCGGCATGCCGGTCCTGCTTCTTTCCGCCGGGCAGGCGGGAGCGACGGCTCCAGCGCCGCTTGCGACCGCGATCGTCCAGGCGGTTGCAGAATGCTTGGCCGGTGTGGTTTACGTCAACGCACTTTCGCCCGGCCATCCGGCCGTCTTCGGCACCTGGCCCTTCGTTTCGGACTTAAGAACCGGGGCGATGTCGGGTGGTTCGGGCGAGCAGGCACTGTTGACTGCTGGCTGCGCGCAGATGCACCAGTTCTACCGCCTGCCCGGGGGGGCCGCCGCCGGCATTGCCGATGCGAAGCTGCCGGACATGCAGGCCGGCTGGGAGCAGGCGATCTCAAACGTCATGGCGGGGCTCTCGGGTCTCAACATGGTCTACGAAGCCGTCGGCATGCATGCTTCGCTTCTCGGCTTCTGCCTGGAATCGCTGGTGCTGGGCGACGACATGCTCGGCCAGGTGCAGCGCTGCATCCGCGGTATCAATGTCACGGAAGACTCGGTGTCGCTCGATACCATGCGCTCCGTCTGCCTTGAGGGTCCCGGTCACTATCTCGGCCATCCGCAAACGCTTGGGCTCATGCAGACGGAGTATATCTACCCGGCTGTCGCCGACCGGACGAGTCCAAAGGAATGGGTGGAAATTGGCCGGCCGGATCTCGTCGCCCGTGCGATCGAGAGGAAGAATCGCATCCTCGCCGATGCCGCGCCGTCCGTCATTGCGCCGGAGATCGACCGGGCAATCCGCGAGCGGTTCAGAATCTATTGCTGAGGCCGTTCCCTGCGCCGTCCGCGATCCGCCCCTCTCCTCGGGTTTAACCCGAGGACTAGCCCTCCTCGTAAGCGGGGAGTGCGCCGCGAGTCCCTTCTCCCCATCAAATTGGGAGAAGGCGCCGGCAGACGGATGAAGGGCACTGCTGCAGGCGCCCAATTCAACGGCCGGCCGCACCTCTAACCGCGCTCACCCTGTAGCTCCACTTCGGGGCTGTTGGCGGCTCATCGAGCCTAAAAGGAAAGGTGAGAAACGTCTCGAACGGGCGGCTCTGGCCACCGGGCACACGTACGAGAATGAGAGCAGTGTCGTCGCCGATCCGCCTGCAGGTGCCTTGCGGGCAATCCTCGAGCGTGACGGTCAGCCGGAAATACTCGAGTGCCACGTCGGATGTGTTGGCGACGGTGCCGCGAACGCGGTAGCTGCGCCGCGACTGGTTAGGCTCGAAACTCATGTTCTCGAGCAGGATATCGGAAACCGCGAGACCGGTCGCGGCCGGAGTCGGAGCGGGCGCCGGAGGCTGTTCGGGGGTGCCTTCGCTCAGCCAGACCAGGAAGGCGGCGGTGAGCGCCAGGGCGACGGCGATCGACAGAACCGGCTCCAGCCAACTGCGAAATCGGCCGTAGCGCGCCGCCAGATATACGAGCGCCACGCCCAGAGGTAACGCAACCAGCCACAGCATCAAAGTCCTCCTGTCGGAGTCTTATATAGGGTGGTGAGCAACTGGCAATGGAGTGGGGCGGCCGCTTTCGGGTGGGGCCTACGTCGCATCCTCGCGCCGCCGCAGCCCACATCATTTCGGTGCCTTCAGGCTGATCCAGTAGCTGCCCTCGAAAGGAACGGCGGCGAAGCGCCGGTTGATCTCCGCGAGCGTCGCCGCTGGATCGATGTCGGGGAAAAGGTCCGGCCGCAGCCAAGTGGCGAAGGCCTCGGCCGCGACGATGTTGAGCGGAATGGCGTTGAAGAAGTTCCAGAGGCCGTGCACCCGTCCATTGCGCACGGCGGCGATGCTTGCCATTACCGGCTTGTCGACAGCTTCCGCCAATGTCCGCTCCGCCTCTTGGGGAGCAACCCCCGGGCCGATCGAGAAACCGCTGTATTTCCCGCCGGGCGACGAGGTGGCGATGTAGACGTCAGGGTTTTCGGCCATCACCGCTTCCGCATTCATCATGCCGCCGGGCCGCGGCAATTTGCCCTCGGCGATGTTGCGGCCGCCGGCAACGCCGATGAATTCGCCGAGGCCGCCGACGCCATAGGCCCAGCAGCAGCGATCCGCCGCAGGGAAGGCGTCCATGAGGACCTTCGGGCTAGGTTCCGGATGCTTTGCGACGCGGTCGCGAATACGGGCGAGGCGCTCTTCGTAGAAGCGGGCGAAGTCCTCGGCCTGCTCTTCTCTTTCAAAGATCTTGCCGAGGAGGCGCATGTTGTCGGGCGTGTTCTTGAGCGGCTCGTTGTTGAAATCGACGACGACGACCGGAACGCCGGTGCTTTCGAGGTATTCGATAGCGCGCTGGCCGGCCTCGGTGTCGGCCTGCCAATTGGCGAGAACCGCAAGGTCGGCCTTGAGCGTCAGGATCGTCTCGAAGGAGAGGCCGGGCCCGCTGCCGTCGTCGATCAGCGGCAGCTCGCCGAGCCTCGGGAACTTGCGCACGAAGCTTTTGTAGATTTCCGGATTGTCGTTCTTCATGTCGCCGGACCAGCCGGCGAGCAGGCTGACCGGATCGGGATGGATGAGCGAGAGCGCCACGAGATTGAAACCGCTGCCCAGCAGCACGGCCTTTGGTCTCGCGGGGATCGTGACCTCCCGGCCGACCGCGTCGGTGATCGTCAGCGGCCATTGCGTCTCCGCTCGAACGGTGAGGGAGAGAAGGAGCGCGAGCAGAAGCGCGCCGGCGCGGATAAGCATAAGGAGCAGGCGAAGCAAACTATTGGTTCCTTTGGCTGGGAAGGGCGCACAGGCTGCCGCAGCTCGGGACCCCGGGGAGGAGATATCTGAGACAGCAGATCTTGCGCCGACAGACGCGCGTTCCGTCCGCCTCCTCTTCCTGCCGCAGGCAATCGAAGAACGGGTTGGGCGCGCCATTGGGCATTACGCGACAGCCGACCATGGCATCCGCCTGCTCATTCAAGGGTTCGGTTCCGGCTGTGCGGAGCGCGTAGTCGATATAAACGGCGGCATTGTTCCAGGCGAGCTTGGGCGATATTCCGCCAGTCGCCTTGAGATAGGGCACCACTCTGGAAAGGTGCTCCTCCATGAGTGAGCCGATCACCGCGAAAATCTCGCCTGCGCCGTCCCGCCATTCACCGGCTGTCGCGACTCCGAAAGCGCGGGGAAGCCCATCAGCGGAGAGGGCCACCGTCATGTCCTCGAACATGACGGGGAGTGCCTGATGGTCCAGCACCCGGGCAACCACATAGGGAATGGTCAGAGCGGAGAAATAAAAGAGCGACCACATGGAGGCGACGGCGCGACGATCGCTGCCGCCGGACGTCTCGGCATAGAGGGAAAGGGCCCGGTCGAAGGCGCCTGAGGCGAAGAACTCGGGCAGCGGAATGCCGTCGGCAAGGTCCGCCGACAGCACCATTTTCTCGTTGCACCAGGCATGCGGGCCGGCAAAGGCGGCCGACAGGGGCGTCGGCCCGCCGACATGCACCATGCTTTCGCGCCCGGCCGTCGTCATGGCCTCACCAGTTGTAACGCAGCGAGCCGATTACGGTACGGCCCTGGTCGCGATGGCAGTACCCGGCAGTGCACACGGCTTCGCGGCGATCGAAGAGATTGGTGGCATTTACCTGCAGTTGCAGTCCCTCATACTTCTTGTCGATCGCTGCAAAGTCATAGCCAACGGAAGCATCGAACAGAACACGCGAACTGTTTTTGATGGTGTTCTGGTCATTGCCGTAGCTGGAGCCAATAAAGCGCGCCCCACCGCCTATGCTGAACCCCGCCCCTGGAGCATCTTCCGGCAGTGTGTAGTGGGCCCAGACCGACGCCATGTGCCGTGGGGCGGAAGAGACATAGTTTCCGACCGTCCCGGCAGGCCCTTGGATGATCTTCACATCGGTGTAGGCATAAGAAGCTACTAGAGAGAGGCCGTTGTCGAGGCTGGTATTCGCTTCGATCTCGAAACCACGCGAACGCAGTTTACCGCGTTGAACCTGAATGCTGCCGCCACCGAAAGCTTCGAGATAGAGACCGTTCTTCTGATCGATGTTGAAAAGAGCGGCCGTGATGAGCGTGTTGCTGTTTGGCAGCAGGTACTTGACGCCGATTTCTTCCTGCTCGCTTTCGGTCGGCTTGAAAGGTTGGTTCGTCTCCGTGTTGAGACCGGCGTTAGGCATGAACGCAGTGGAGTAGCTGATATAGGGGGCAAACCCAAGGTCGGTCTGGTATGTGAGCCCTACACGGCCAGAGAACTCTTTGTCGCTTTGCGAGATCGTCGTGAGCGAGTCAGTGGCGAGATCTCTCGTATCCGTGTCGGTCGAGACCCAGTCGTAGCGACCGCCCACCGTCAATGTCCAGGCGTCGTAGCGGATCTGGTCTTGCAGATAGGTACCGAGCTGCCACTGATCCTGAATTGTACGGGTGTCGAAATCGATGTGGCCGACCGGGCGACCTTGTGTCGGATTTGTTGTGTCGAGCGGCGGCGACACGCCCCGCCCGTCAAGCCCTCGGAAATCCAGCTTCGTGTAGTCGATGCCAGCAAGTAGGGTATGCTCGATTGCCCCCGTGTCAAACTTGGTTTCCAGCTGGTTATCGATGACGAACACCGTCAACCGCTCGTCGTATGTACCGGCGATGCTGTCGAGCAACGTCGGATCACTGTCGTTCGGCCCATAGGCGTATGCCCAATCGGCGTTGATGTTCAGGGTAGACGCTCGCGCATTCTGGCGGAAGACAAACGTATCGTTGAGCCGATGCTCGAATTCATAGCCGATACGCGCCTGCTTCTGTACCGAGTCGTTGAAGTCAGGGTTGCCGACGAAGATATCAGTCACCTTACCGGTGGCAGGGTCGTTGTAGTAGGTAGCCGAACCCCCGGTCTTGGTGCGTGAATATTCTCCGAGGATGGTCAGCTTGGTGTCTTCGTCGGGCTTCCAGGTGAAGGCGGGAGCGATATAGGCGCGGTCGTCGGGGACGCCGACCTGCTCCGTGTCAGCATCGCGCAGCAAACCGGTCAGGCGGTAATAGAAGGGATCGGTCTCGTTGACCGGTCCCGAGAAGTCGAACTGGCCCTGGTAGCGGTCGTGACTCCCATATTGGACCTGCACCTCTCTTAGCGTTTCTTCTATCGGACGCTTGGTGATGAGATTGTAGAGGCCGCCGGCACCGGTTGCGCCGTAAAGGGCGGAGGAGGGGCCGCGTAGGATCGAGACACCTTCGAGTCCATAGGGCTCGTTCTTGAAGATCGAGTCGACGGCGGCCGGTTGACGAAGATTGTCGCGGAAAACGCCAGTGTAGGTCACATCGAAGCCGCGCACGAAGAATGCATCGAAGCGGGGATCGAAGCCGTAGGCGCCGACGCGCGTTCCCGGCGTATAGGCGAGCGCATCGAGCAGTGTCTGCGGATTGCGGTCCTTCAACTGCTGTTCCGTCATCGTCGAGATCGACTGCGGCGTCTCCAGGAAGGGCGTGTCGATTTTTGCACCGGTGGCGCTGCTGATGCCGACATAGCCCTCCGCCGTGATAACACCGCCGCTGCCGCCGCTGACGACCAGCGTTTCGAGCGTGGTGGAATCGCCGCTGGTGGCGGTCTGCTGATCCGCCTCCTGCGCGTGCGCGGTGGCGACCAACGCGAGGGCCGATGTTCCTGCGAGGGCGGAGCGGATGAAGGTTAGGAGGAGGGGCTTTCCGCGGGGCATGCTATGCAACTTTCTGATCGATAAGCGAAATTTTAATAGATGAGCTATTCACTCATGATTTTAACGGGTGCAAGTTATTTTCATGACTTTTAGAGTCATGTTTCTGGATTTGTGGGAAACATGCAACAGCTTTGGGCGATGGCGGGAAGGCGAAAAGAAAGGCCCTCCGATCGTCGTCTAACGATCGGAGGGCAAAGAAAAAATTCTCCCCGGGTGCGGGAGCAGGTCGGCGGCGGGACGACGGCCGTCGCCTGATCGTCAGCCGTGATTGATCATGATGTGGCGGACGGCGGTGTAATCCTCGAGCGCATAGACGGACATGTCCTTGCCATAGCCCGACTGCTTGACGCCGCCATGCGGCATCTCGTTGGTCAGCATGAAGTGAGTGTTGATCCAGGTGCAGCCGTATTGGAGGCGCGAGGCCGCTTTCATCGCCTTGCTGATGTCCTTGGTCCAGACGGAAGAGGCGAGGCCGTAGTCGCTGTCGTTGGCCCAGGCGACGACATCGTCCTTCCCGGTGAAGCGGGTGACGGAGACGACCGGGCCGAAGACTTCGCGACGGACGATCTCGTCCTCCTGTGTCGCGCCGGCGACGACCGTCGGCTGGAAGAAGAAGCCGTACTCGCTGCCGGTGCGGCCACCGGTGGTGATCTCGATGTGCTTCTGGTCGGCGGCCCTCTCGACGAAACTTGCGACCCGATCGCGCTGGCGCTTGGAGATCAGCGGGCCGATCTCGTTTTCCGTATCGTCCTCCAGATTATAGCGGATCGTTGCAACGGCGGATGTCAGGTCGGCGACGAGCTTCTCGTAGATGCCGGCCTCGGCATAGACGCGGCACGCAGCGGTGCAGTCCTGACCGGCATTGTAGTAGCCGAAGGTGCGGATGCCGTTGACGACCGCCTCGAGATCGGCGTCGTCATAGACGATCACGGGGGCCTTGCCGCCGAGTTCGAGATGGGTGCGCTTCACCGTCTTGGCGGCGGCGGTGAGCACCTTCTTGCCGGTGGCGATGTCGCCGGTGATCGAGACCATACCGACCTTCGGATGGTTGATCAGCGTATTGCCCACGGTTTCGCCGCGGCCGGCAATGACGTTGACAACGCCTTCAGGAAGGATGTCGGCCAGGAGGCGCGCGAGCTTCAATGCCGTCAGCGGCGTCTGTTCGGAGGGCTTGAAGACGACGGTGTTGCCGCCGCCGATCGCCGGTGCGAGTTTCCAGGCCATCATCATCAAAGGATAGTTCCAGGGCGCGATGGAGCCGACGACGCCGATCGGATCGCGGCGGATCATCGAGGTGTGGCCGGGCAGATATTCGCCCGCGGTCGGCCCATGCAGGTTGCGCACCGCACCGGCAAAGAATCGCCAGCAGTCGATGATCGCCGGCAATTCGTCGTTCTTCACGGCGTTGATCGGCTTGCCGCAGTTCAGTGCTTCCAACGCGGCGAAGTCGTCCGCGTTCTTCTCGATCGCGTCGGCGATCTTCAAAAGGGCATTGGAGCGTTCGGCAGGTGTCGTCTGCGACCATGTGACGAAGGCCCGCTCGGCGGCATCGACGGCGGCGTCGATCTGCGCATGGGAGGCCTCGGCGAGATCGACGATCTTGGCGCCCGTCCTCGGGTTCAGGATGTTCTCCTCCGCCTCGGTTCCGGCCTCGAAGCGCGATCCGATCAAGAGTTGGGTGTCCATGTCTGTTCTCCCTTCAAGTGCGAAATCATTTGCCGGCTCCGGCGATCTGGTCGCCGTCGCGGGTGAGGTAATAGGCGCCGAGGATCGGCAGGAAGGTGACGATGACGACGACCATGGCGACGACATTGGTCACCGGGCGCTGGCGCGGACGGATCAGTTCTTCGAGCATCCAGATCGGCAGCGTCGATTGCTGGCCGGCGGTGAAGGTCGTAACGATGACCTCGTCGAAGGAAAGGGCGAAGGCGAGCATGCCGCCGGCAAGCAGCGCCGTGCCGATATTCGGCAGGATCACGTAGCGGAAGGTCTGGAAGCCATCGGCGCCGAGGTCCATCGAGGCCTCAATCAGCGAGCCGGAAATCCGGCGGAAGCGCGCGACCGCATTGTTGTAGACGACGACGATGCAAAAGGTCGCGTGGCCGAGCACGATCGTCCAGAACGAGAACGGGATGTCCGCCATCGAGAAGGCGGACCGCAGCGCGATGCCGGTGATGATGCCGGGCAGCGCAATCGGCAGGATCACGAGCAGCGAGACTGTCTCGCGGCCGAAGAAGCGGGTCTGGCTGACCGCTGCGGCACAGAGCGTACCAAGAACGAGCGCGGCCGCGGTCGCGATCGCGGCGACCTTGACCGAGAGCGTCAGCGCCGCCCAGACATCCGGCCGGCTCCAGGCTATGGCGAACCATTGCGCCGTCAGCCCCGGCGGTGGGAACTGATAGCTCTTCTCCTCCGTCGTGAAGGCGTAGAGAAAGATCAGGAGAATCGGCAGATGCATGAAGGCGAGGCCGCCGGCGGCAGCGATCTTCAGGCCGAGAGGCGCGCGGTTCGCTTTCTCAGAGCGCATCGAAGGCCCCCATGCGTTTGGCCATCCAGAGATAGGCGCCCATGATGACGATCGGCACGACCGTGAAGGCGGCCGCGAGCGGAATGTTGCCGGCGGTGCCCTGCTGGGCATAGACGGCCTGGCCGATGAAGAGCCGCGACGAGCCGACGATCTGCGGGATGATGTAGTCGCCGAGCGTCAGCGAGAAGGTGAAGATCGAGCCGGCGACGATGCCCGGCAGCGCCAGCGGGAAAAGCACGTAGCGGAAGGTCTGGGCGGGCGTGCCGCCGAGGTCCGATGAGGCCTCGATGAGATTGCCCGGCACGCGTTCCAGTGCCGCCTGGATCGGCAGGATCATGAAGGGCATCCAGACATAGACGAAGACGATGAAGGTGCCCGTGTAGCTGACCGACAGAGAGTTGCCGCCGACGAGGGGAAGCGAGAGCCAGGCATCGAGCAGCCAGAGAAGGTTCAGCTTCTCAAAAAACCAGGTGAGAATGCCCTCCTTGGCGAGGATCAGCTTCCAGGCATAGACCTTGACGAGATAGCTCGACCAGAGCGGCAGCATGACCGCAAGATAGAACAACGCCTTCCACTTTCCGCGCGCGTAGCGGGCGGCGTAATAGGCGATCGGAAAGGCGATGACGGCGGAGACGAGCGTCACCAGCGCCGCCATGATGACGGTGCGCAGGATGATGTCGAGATTGGCGTCGGTCAGGAGCTGCCGGTAGGTGGCGAGCGTAAACTCGTAATTGATCAGCCCCGAGAATTCGTCGATCGAGAAGAAGCTCTGCAAGAGCAGCGCGAAGAGGGAGCCGAGATACACGATTCCCAGCCAGAGCAGCGGCGGCCCGAGCAGGATGGCAAGGAGCACATGCGGGTGCCTCCAGAAGAAATCCGAAAGGCGGCCGGCGGTGCTGCGGCGCTCCGGAAGGATGATGCTTTCGGCAACGACGCTCATGCGTCCTCCATCGGATGAAGGTCGCGCCCGGCGAAGCTGATCGTGACCGGGCTGCCGATCGGCGGAACGCCATGCGCCGCGGGGCTTGCCACGGCAATGCGGGCGCCCTCGACATCGATGACGATGCGGTTCGTCGCGCCGAGGAAACTCTGGGAGGCAACGGTGCCGGAGAGGCTGAGAGCACCATCGCTCGGCGGCGCGATCGCGACCGCCTCCGGCCGGAGGCTCGCGAAGGACGCCTTCAGGCCCAGCTTCCGGCAGAGATCCGCCGAAAGCACGTTTGACGAGCCGACGAAATCGGCGACGAAGCGGGTCTTCGGTCGATTGTAGACTTCCTCCGGGCTGCCGAGCTGCTGAATGCGGCCTTCGTTGAAAACGGCGACGCGGTCGGCCATCGACAGCGCTTCGCCCTGATCGTGGGTGACGAAAACGAAGGTGATGCCGAGCGATCTCTGCAGGCTCTTCAGCTCCTCCTGCATCTGTTCGCGGAGCTTCAGATCGAGCGCGCCGAGCGGTTCGTCGAGAAGCAGAACCTTGGGTTTGTTGACGAGCGCACGGGCAAGCGCCACGCGTTGGCGCTGGCCGCCCGAAAGCTGGCCCGGCCGGCGCGTGCCGTAGCCCGGCAGCTTGACCATGGCGAGCGCGTCCTCGGCGCCCTTGCGCCTTTCCTCCCGCCCGATCCCCTTGACCATCAGGCCGTAGGCGACGTTCTCCAGGATGGAGAGGTGAGGGAAGAGCGCATAGTCCTGGAAGACGGTATTGACGCTGCGCCGGTAAGGCGGCACGCCTTCGGCGGTCTCGCCGAAGATCTCGATGTGCCCCCCGGTCGGCTGTTCGAAGCCGGCCATCAGCCTGAGGCAGGTCGTCTTGCCCGAGCCGGAGGGGCCGAGCATCGCGAAGAACTCGCCCTCGGCGATCTTGAGGTTCACGCGATCGACGGCGCGCACGGCGCCGAAGTAGCGGGAAACATTGTCAAAGAGGACGGCGGTGGTCATGGGGATACTCCAGGATTTCGGCCCCTCATCCCGCTGCCGCGACCTTCTCCCCGCTCGCGGGGAGAAGGGGACTTGCGACGGCCGCCTCACTCAAAGGACTCACGGGATGCGGGAGCTTTGGCGGAGGCGTTCCCTCTCCCTGAGGGCGGGGAGAGGGTTAGTGTGAGGGGCAAATGCTTGCGATGCGGCTGCGGTCCGGCTTACCGCCCGCCGATGACCCCGATGTAGTCGGAGACCCAGCGGTGATAGGGCACGCACTCGCCCTGGCTCTCACATTTGGACACGGGCGTCTTCCAGAATTTGACCTTCTCGAAGTCGTCGTAGCCGTTGGTGGCGCAGCCCTCGTCCGTCAGGAGCTCGTTACCCTTGCAGGCGGCACCTACCGACGGATTGGCGCCGAACCAGGCAGATACGTCGCCCTGAACCTTCGGGGAGAGCGTGTGCTCCATCCACATATAGGCGCAGTTCGGATGCTCGCTTTCCGCATGCAGCATGGTCGTATCCGCCCAGCCCGTTACCCCTTCTTCCGGAACGACCGAGTCGATCGGCAGCTTCTCGGCTTTCATCAGATTGACCTGGAAGGGCCATGAGCCGGAGGCGACGACACCCTCGTTCTTGAAGTCGTCGATCTGGATCATCGCGTCGTGCCAATAGCGGCCGACGAGCGTGCGTTGGGTGCGAAGCAGATCGAGGGCGGCCTTGTACTGGTCCTCGTTGAGCTCATAGGGATCCTTGATGCCGAGCTGTGGCTTGTGCGCCATCAGGTAGTTGGCGGCATCGGCGACATGAATCGGACCGTCATAGGCCTGGATGCGGCCTTTGTTGGACTTGCCGTCGGGGAGCGTCATTTCCTCGAAAACGACCTTCCAGCTCTTCGGCGCCTCACCCTTGAAGACCTCCGTGTTGTACATCAGCACGTTCGGCCCCCAGACATAAGGTGTGCCGTAATGGACGCCGTTGACCGTATGCCACGGCGCATTCTGCATGCGCTCGTCGATCGTCTTCCAGCTCGGGATGAGGTCGGTGTTGATCGGTTGGACGCGCTTGCCGGCGACGAGACGAAGCGAGGCATCGCCGGAGGCGGTGACGAGATCGAAGCCTCCCTCGTTCATCAGCGCGACCATCTCGTCGGAGGTGGCGGCGGTCTTCACGCTGATCTTGCAGCCCGTCTTCTTCTCGAATTCGGTGACCCAGTCGTAGTTCTTGTCGGTCTCGCCGCGTTCGATATAACCGGGCCAAGCGACGATCGAGAGTTCGCCTTCTCCCTTGCCGAGTTCCTCCAGCGGCTCCTGCGCGACGGCCGGCGCTACGAGGCCCAGAGAAAGCGTGAGCGCCGTGCAGGATTTCAACATCTGCTTCATCGGAAGTCTCCCCAGTTTCATGCCGCTTCCGGCGGCTTTGTTCCCGAGGTGAAGCGTGCCTCTATTTCTCCGTATTCGCAAATTCATTAATCAGAATGTCGCTATCGGTATTTCCGATATCGACGCGAATGTGCGGTTTTCCGCTCGCATTTCGCGTCTGTCTGAAACGTAGGCCTCATCGCGGGCGCGCGCTGCGCAAGGCTTCGGCGATGCCGACGAAATCGCGGGCCGATTGCGGCAGGCTCGAACCTTTGCGCCAGACCATGCCGACCTGCACGACCGGCAGTGCGCCGGAGACGTCGCGGCTCTCGATCCGGTCGCCTTCGAGCGACCAGGGCCGGTAGACGAGGTCGGGCAAAAGCGCGATGCCGGCGCCCGTCGCAACCAGGCTTCTGACCGCCTCGACAGAACGAGTGCGGAAGGCGACATGCGGGCGCGCGCCGAGCGCCGTCAAAAGCTTGCCGGTGTTCTCTTCGATCTCGTCCACCGTGAGCATGATCAGCGGCTCCTTGGCGATGTCCTCGACCGAGATGATATCGGCGGCAACGAGCGGGTGGCCGATCGGCAGCCAGAGACGGTAGGGCGAGGTTTCGAGGATTTCAGCCTGCAGCGCCATGCGGTCGCGCAGGTTGGAGATGACCATGACGGCTACGTCGAGTTCGCCGCCGATCAGCAGATGTTCGAGATAGGAGCCGTTGTCCTCGATGGCGCTCACCTCGACACCCGGGCAAGCGCGGCGATAGCGGGCAAGCAGGTCGGAGAGCACATAGCCGGCGACGAGCGAGGTAACGCCGAGATTGAGCCTGCCGCCGCGTTCCTCGCGGCTGTCGGCAAAGCTCCTCCGCGCGTCGGAAACGTCGGCGAGGATTTTCGTTGCATGGCGCAGGAACTGATGCCCGTTATGGGTGATCGACAGGCCGCGCGGATGGCGGTCGAAGAGCTCGACGCCGAGATCGGTTTCGAGCTCCTTGATCGCTTCGGTGATCGAAGATTGCGAGATCGAAAGGTTCTGCGCCGCGCGGGTGACCGAGCCCTGTTCGGCGACGGCGACGAAATATTGCAATTGCCGGAGCGTGAATGCCATGGAGCGAATTAACACCGCTTGCTGAGGGAAACGCAAGCAATGCGTGGACCGCGGCAGGCGTTGGCGCATTTTGCCGTGCGCGGCGGCGCGGCAATGCTAAGCTGCGTCCTGCAGCACTGCCCATTTTCGGACGCGCAAGGCTACATGTCTTCAGGACCCCGATCGAAGCAACATGCACTGCGGAGCGTGGGATGGATTCGAGACGACCAAAACCGATGCCGACGGAAGCCGGCATCCTCAACTTTCACGAACGTTGCGAGTCGTTCTATCCCGCGGACGCGGTCAATGCCTGCATCGCGCAGCAGCGGCAATGGTACGACGAGCTTTGCGCGGAGTTCGATGCGCCGTCGCCCGAGGGCCTGAGGCGGCGGGATGCGGTTGTGGCAGGGCGCATACCTACCAGGCACTACCGCCCCGCTGAGGTCGCGAGCGAGACACGTATCTTGTATATTCACGGCGGCGGCTTCGTCGTCGGCTCGTTGGAAAGCCATGACGCGATCTGTGCCGAGCTCGCGCATGGTGCACGCGCCGAACTTGCGGCGGTGGATTACCGCCTGGCGCCGGAGCATGTCTGGCCGGCGGCCTTCGAGGATTGTTATGCGGTGCTCGAAAGCCTTCTCGCCGATGGCCGTCCGGTCGTCGTAGTTGGCGACAGTGCAGGCGGGAACCTTGCCGCGGGTATCGTGCTCAAGGCGAAGGCGGAGGGGCTTTCCGGCATCGTGGGCCAAGTGCTGATCTATCCCGGTCTCGGTGGCGATCTTGTTAGCGGCTCTTATGTCGAGATGGCGGAGGCGCCGGGGCTTTCGACGACGGACGTGGCCTATTATCGCGACGTGCTGCAGGCGCCTGCCGAGGACTCTTTCGCTTACCCGCTGAGGGCTACGGATCTTTCCGGACTTCCACCGGCCTATATCACCGGCGCGCATTTCGATCCGCTGCGGGACGACGCGCGGACCTATGCCGCCCGGCTCGCGCAAGCGGGCGTCGACGTGACCTATCGCGAGGAGCCGCAGATGATCCATGCCTGGCTGCGGGCGCGGCACATGAGCCCTGGCGCGCGAGCGGGATTTCGCCATCTGGTGCATGGCCTCGCGCAACTGGTTGGAACGGAATGAGCAAGAAGAAATAAGTGGAGCGACTGACCTTCATCGACTGCTTACGGGTGCGAAACCGATCCTGCGCGAGGGCGCGGCAGCGGCATGAGGGCAACGACGCGGGCCGATCGCCTACATAAAATCCCGCCTGATCCGCTTCTCGAAGTTCTTCTCGAAAATCTTCTCCTCGCCCTCGAAAGCCTCAACCTTTGCCGAGGTGATCCACTCGGTTTCCGTGCAGCCGAGCCGGGAGGTCGCGATGGTCCTGACGGACTGCTGAGCGCGCCGGGCGATGCATGTCCACGTTGAAAGGCCCGTCAACGAATGGGGGTCGGCGGGTGAGATCGACCAGGTTTCGTCGCGGATATCCTGCGTCGCGTTGCCGGTATCGGGGTGTTCGACGAGGCCGGTGTCCTCGTAGATCCGGTAGCGGGTCACGCCCTTCGTCATGTCGCGTTCGACCGTGCGGCGGGTTTCGGCCGGCGAATGGGCGATGTAGTGCGGCAGCGGTTCGGGGTTCGCGGGCTGCGGCACCACGATTTCGCGGTGGTCGCCGAGGAGCGGTAGCGACAGCGACAGGCTCGCCGTGTCTATCGTCAGCCCCGGATCGCTCGGGGACGGGAGGATCATCGGCCAATAGGAGGTCGATAGCGATAGTCGCATGCGGTGGCCGGGCCGGAAGCGATAGCCGCAAGCGTCGAGCACCAGGGTGACGCGCGTCTTGCGGTTCTTCTCCATCGGCGACGGCTTCGCATTGCCGTTGCGGTGAGCGAGGTTGAGAACGCCGAAGGAGACGCGGGTCGCCGTGCCATCGGGGTGGACGTCGACGAGACGGGCGATCAGGTTGGCGGTTTCGGCGGCGCAGGAGACTTCGAGCGTGAGGACTGGCTGTCCCAAATAATCCTGCGCCTCGAGCAATGGATGCGTATCGAACGTGAGGGAGCCCGCGTCGTCGATGCGCTGGTCGCCCGCCATCTCGGCGTCCGGCTTCAGCGTGAAGTATTCGCCGGCGGCCGTGCCGGTGTCGAGCGGAGAGCGGAGATAGATGTCGCCGATTCCTCGCTTCGAAGAAGAACCGTCGGCGAGGCTTCCATCGGTTGTCACAACGAAGGGACGCATCTCGGGTACGGCCCACCGATCCTTGGCGATCCAGCGGCCCGGGTCTCGGTCGCGCCTGAGGGCCGGTCTCGGCCCGTCGAGAATATAGGCGCGCATCGGCGGTAGGCTTTCGGCGTCGTTTCGCCCGTCGCGCAGCCAGCGGTTCCACCAGCGGATCGCCTCGCTGTGAAAGTCCGCCCGCGGCTTCGGCCAGGCGAAATGCGGATATTTGTGAACCCAGGGACCGATGAGCGCCTTGGCCTTGTCACCGAGACCCTCGATCGCCTTGATTGGAGTGTTGCGGTAGCCGTCGGCCCAACCGGCGATGACGAGCGCGGGAATGGGAAAGCCCTCGAAATCCTCGCAGATCGAGCCATGTCGCCAGAAATCATCGCGGCGCTGATGCTCGAGCCATTCTTCGAGAAAGAAGGGCTCGTTCTCCAATCGCTCCAGCCACATTTCCCTCCAACGCTCGCCGACGAGTTCCGGATCGGGTGAGCGCGACTGATAGGCGAGCATGGTCGCCGCCCAGGAGAGCTGCGCCGAGAGGTGACAGCCGTTCTTGTAATGTATGTCGTCGTTGTAGCGATCGACAGTCGAGGCGATCGAGATGACCGCCTTCAACGCCGGCGGCTTGAGTGCCGCTATCTGCAGGCAGTTGAAGCCGCCCCAGGATATCCCCATCATGCCGACCTTGCCGTTCGACCAGGGTTGCGCGGCAATCCATTCGATGATCTCGCAGCCGTCGGAAAGCTCGCGCGGCGTATACTCACCGTCGATCACGCCTTCCGATTCGCCGGAGCCGCGGATGTCGACACGCACGCCGGCAATGCCGGCGGCCGCGAAAACCGGATAGGTGGATTCGTCGCGCGCACAGGTCCCGTCGCGCTTGCGATAGGGGAGATATTCGAGCACCGCCGGTACCGGGTTCTGTTCCGTGCCTTCCGGCATCCAGATCCGCGCGGCAAGCCGAGTTCCGTCCTTGAGCGTAATCCACTCGTTCTCTATCACGGTAAAGCTGCGATCGACCATGTTGGCTACCTCTCGACCCATATCTCGCGCGATCGTCCTCGGCGCGGCGAAGTCTTTCAGGCGACGACGATTTTAACGGAAGAGATGCGGAAGCGGGCGGCAGGCCGCTCGTTTTCCGCATCGCTTGAAGATCAATTGCCGGCGCTTTCCATGCGGCGCGTCTTCAGCACCTTTTCCAGCCAACCGATTTCCATCTCCGGAACCGACTTCAAAAGCAGGTCTGTGTAGTCGTCGAAGGGCGGCGAGAGCACCTTCGATTTCTGGCCGAAGCGCACGAGCCGCCCGCGGTGCATGACGGCGACGCTGTCGGCGATTGCTCGGACGATGGCGATGTCGTGCGTGATAAAGACATAAGAAACAGCGGTTTCTTCCTGAAGCTTCATAAGAAGACTTAGGATGCCTTCGGCGACCAGCGGGTCGAGTGCCGAAGTCGGCTCGTCGCAGAGGATGAGTTCAGGCTTGGCGGCAAGGGCTCGGGCGATCGCCACGCGCTGCTTCTGCCCGCCGGAAAGTTCGGCGGGGTAACGGTCGAGGAAACGCGAGCCCATCTCGATCTGGTCGAGCAGTTCTTTGACGCGCTCGGTCTTCCTGGCGCCGTGCATGCTGAAATAAAAGGAAAGCGGCCGGCCGATGATGTCGCGCACCGTCTGGCGGGGGTTCATCGCGGTGTCCGCCATCTGGTAGATCATCTGGATGCGGCGCAGTTCCTCCCGCGACCGTCCTTTCAATGCTCGAGGCAGTTCCTTGCCCTCGAAGGTGATGTGGCCTTCGGTCGGCGGCAGGAGCCCGGTGATCACCCGTGCGAGCGTCGATTTGCCGGATCCGGATTCTCCGACGATCGCCAGCGTTTGACCCTTCGGCAGATGCATCGAGACGTCGTGCAGGACCTTGAAGCCGTTGCCATAGGCGGCGTGCACGTTCTCGATCTTGAGAAGCGTGCCGGACTGGTCCGTGGCTTCGTCCCGCTTCGTCTGGCGGACGCTGACGAGGGCGCGGGTATAGTCTTCCTTCGGCGCTTCGATCACCTGCTTTGTAGTGCCGTATTCGACGGTCTTGCCGTGGCGCAGCACCATGATGTCGTCGGAGATTTGGGCGACCACCGCGAGATCATGGGTGATGTAGAGCGCTGCCGTATGCGTCTCCTCTATCGCGTGCTTGATGGCGGCGAGGACGTCGATCTGGGTGGTCACGTCGAGCGCCGTTGTCGGTTCGTCGAAGACGATCAGTTCCGGATTGGGGCAGAGCGCCATGGCGGTCATCGCACGCTGCAATTGGCCGCCGGACACCTGGTGCGGGTAGCGCTCGCCGAAGGTTTCGGGATTGGGCAGGCCCAGCACGCGGAACAGGTAAAGCGCGCGTTTCTGCGCCTCCGCCCTGTTCATGATGCCGTGGCGGAGCGACGCCTCGATCACCTGTTCGCCAAGCTTGTGGGCGGGGTTGAACGCGGCCGCCGCAGACTGGGCCACATAGCAGACATGGGCGCCGCGCACGGAGTTGATGCCGCTGCGGTCGAGCTTAAGGATATCCTTACCGTTGAGCAGCACCTCGCCGGCGGTGATGCGGCAACCGCCGCGGCCATAGGCAAGAGCCGATAGGCCGATCGTCGACTTGCCGGCGCCCGATTCGCCGATGAGGCCAAGGACCTTGCCCTTCTGCAGGTCGAAGGAGACGCCTTCGACCAGTGTTACCACCTTCGGCGGCTCGCCGGGTGGATAGCTCGTCGCCTCTATTTTTAGGTTCTTGACGGAAAGCAGCTCAGGCATCACCGCGCCCTCCTTTCAGGCTCGAGGTGCGCTTCATCAGCCAGTCGACGACGAGGTTGACGCAGATCGCAAGCGTGGCAATCGCGGCACCCGGAACGAGAGCGGCTGAGATGCCGAAGATGATGCCGTCCTTGTTGTCCTTGACCATGCCGCCCCAGTCGGCGGCCGGCGGCTGGATGCCGAGGCCGAGGAAGGAGAGCGTGGAGAGGAACAGGATAGAGAAGGCGAAGCGCAGGCCGAACTCGGCAAGCAAGGGCGAGAGCGTGTTCGGGAGGATTTCCCGAAAGATGATCCAGAGGGAGCCTTCGCCGCGAAGCCGCGCCGCTTCGACGAACTCCATCACGGCAACGTCGAGGGCGACCGCGCGGCCGATGCGAAAGACGCGGGTGGAGTCGAGCACGGCCATGACGAGGATCAGGATCCAGAGATGCTGCGGCAGTACGGCGAGAACGACGAGCGCGAAGATCAGCGTCGGGATCGCCATCATCAGGTCGTTGAAGCGGGAAAAGAGTTGGTCGACGAAGCCGCCCATGACGGCCGCGGCGAAGCTCAGGATCATGCCGAGAGCGAAGGAGAGCACGGTTGCCGCCAGCGCCACGAGAATGGTGGTGCGGGCGCCGTAGATCAGGCGCGAAAGCAGGTCGCGCCCGAGGTTGTCGGTGCCGAGCAGGAAGTCGCCGCCGGCCGGCATCCAGATCTCGCCGACCACGTCGCGCTCGCCATAGGGGGCGAGTGCCGGCGCGAAAATCGCGCATAGAATGGCAATGGCGATGCCGACAATGCCGATCCAGGCGCTGATGGGGATGGATTTCACATTCATCGCGGGTGCCTCAGTCTCGGGTTGGCGAGAATGGCGAGGATGTCGGCCGCCATATTGAGGAAGATGTAGAAGGCCGCGAAGATCAGGCCGCAGGCCTGTACGACGGGCATGTCGCGCACGGTCACGGCATCGACCATGTATTGGCCCATGCCGGGATAGACAAAGACGACCTCCACGACGACGACGCCGACGACGAGATAGGCGAGGTTCAGTGCAATGACGTTGATGACGGGCGCGACGGCGTTGGGAGCGGCGTGGCGGGCGATGATGCGGAAGGTGCCGAGACCCTTAAGTTCGGCGGTCTCGACATAGGCTGACGACATGACGTTGAGGATTGCCGCCCGCGTCATGCGCATCATATGCGCGAGGACGACGAGTACGAGCGTCGCGACCGGCAGGGCGATCGCCGAAAGCCGCTCGGTGAGGGTCATGCTGTCATAGACAGTCGCCGGGAAGGTGGCGATCCCCAATTGGACCGCGAAAACCATGATCAAGAGATAGCCGATAAAGAATTCCGGCAGCGAGATCGCCGCCAGCGATATCACGTTGATGATCTTGTCCGGCATGCGATTGCGGAATTGCACCGCGAGCATCCCAAGCCCGACTGCAAGCGGTACCGAGATGAGCGCGGCGAAGAAGGCGAGAAACAGCGAATTGCCGAGGCGGTTGCCGATCTGTTCGCTGACGGAGTTCTTGCTCGCCCAGGACGTGCCGAAGTCGCCTTGCACGGCGCCACCAAGCCAGGTGAGATAGCGTTCGCTCCAGGGTCTGTCGAGGCCGAGATCCTTGCGGATGTTCTCGACCGCCTGCGGCGTCGCGGATTGGCCGAGATAGGTGGTGGCGAAATCGCCGGGGAGAGCCTCTACGCCGCCGAAGATCATCAGCGACACGGCGAAGAGAAGGCCGACGCTCAAGCCGAGGCGCTGCAGGATCAGCGCCGCGAGAGGACGACGAAAGACGAAACGCCGCCAGAATGTGCCGCCGAGCTCGCCAGCGGCGAGGGCGGGGTTGGGTTTTGCTGGTACTCCGGAAAGATCGGCCGGCCGCAGGGGTGTCTCTCCCGCGGCCGCGTCCGTCAGAACCGGACCAGTGATCGGTCCGCTTTCCATCGTCAGGCGTCCAGCCACACCCGGGTTGCGACATAGCCGTTCGACATGTCGTTGCCGATGTCGTGGACGTAGCCCTTCACCTGCTTCGTGGCCGCGTTCACGAAGTCATTGAACATCGGCAGGATCAGCCCACCTTCGTCGCGCACCATCATTGCCATGGTGCGGTACATCTCCTTGCGCTTGGCCTCGTCCAGTTCGGAGCGGGCCTCAAGCAGAAGCTTGTCGAAGTCCTCACGCTGGAAGCGAGTGTCGTTCCAGTCGGCGTTCGACAGATAAGCCGTCGAGTACATCTGGTCCTGGGTCGGACGGCCTCCCCAGTAGGAGGTGCAGAACGGCTGAACGTTCCACACATTCGTCCAGTAGCCGTCGCCCGGCTCGCGCTTGACCTCGATCTCGATACCGGCCTTCTTCGCGCTCTCCTGATAGAGAACGGCTGCATCCACCGCGCCGGGGAAGGCGACGTCGGAGGTGCGCAGCAGAACCGGACCGCTGTGGCCCGACTTCTTGTAGTGGAAGGCGGCCTTGTCGGGATCGTAGACGCGCTGCTCGATCCCTTCCGGGAAGAGGGCATAGGTGTCGTTGATCGGGAAATCGTTGCCGACCTTGCCGTAGCCGCCGAGGATGCGCTGGACCATGGTCTCGCGATCCATCGCCAGCTTCAACGCCATGCGCAGGTCGTTGTTGTCGAACGGCGCGGTATTGCAATGCATGATGAAGACGTAGTGACCGCGGCCGGGGGTATTGAGGATTTCGACTGTCGGCGCGCGCTTCAGAAGGTTGACCGTCTTCGGGTCGACGCGGTTGATATAGTGCACCTGGCCGGATGAAAGGGCGGCGATACGCGCCGTTGCGTCGTTCATCGCGATCAGTTCGATCGTGTCCACAAAGCCGCGATCCGTGCGCCAATCGTCGGCGTTCTTTTCGAAGGTGGCACGCACGCCCGGTTCGAAGCTCGTCACCTTGTAGGGACCGGTGCCGATCATCGCATCGGGATTGTCGAGACCGCCATTCGGCTGGATGATGAGGTGGTAGTCGGTGAGCAGCAGCGGCAGGTCGGCATTGCCTTCCGTCAGCGTCAGCACGAGCTTGTCGCCATCCGCCTTGATTTCCTTGATCGACTTCATCACGCCGAGCGCGCCTGACTCCGACTTGTCATCGGTATGCCGTTGCAGCGTCTTGATGACGTCGTCGACGGTCAGTTCCTTGCCGTCGTGGAACTTGACGCCCTTCCGGATCGTGAAGGTCCAGGTTGCCGCGTCTGCGGAGGGTTCCCAGGATTCGGCGAGCGCCGGCACGGGCGCGCCGGTCGTCGGGTGGCTTTCGACAAGCATATCGCCCCAGTTGCGGCCGACGACGAACATGAACTGCGAAAGCGCCTTGGCTGGGTCTTTCGAGTCGGTTGCCGCTGCACCTTCGAGACCGAGCTTCAGGTGACCGCCACGCTTCGGCTCCTGTGCAGCCGCGCTGGTCGCGAAAAGCGTGTTTGCCGTCGATGCGGCGATGCCGAAAGCTGCCGCGCGCCCAAGAAACTCACGCCGGTTCATTTTGCCCAGCATGACCTGCCGTGCCAGATAGTCTTTGTAATCGCTCATTCCCCTGTTCCCTTCTTTCCTCGGCATTCGCCGTTCGTTGTGATTGGTAGAGTACTCGCGTTTTGCCATCGATGCGATGGCTCCGGCCCCGGGCTTGGTGCCCCGCCATGATTTGCCTATCCTGACCTCCTTCTCCGGTTCCGGGGGCGCTCCCACCATCTTCATCCATAAGGCTAGCTGCTTTGGATGAGGCTTGTAACGCCCTAAATTACAAATCTTGCCGCACGCAGCGGTATCCGCGGCGCGCCACGCTAGAATGCCGGGCCAGCCGGCTCCAAGACCTTGTCGCGGCCGTAGAGGGCCCGCGTAATTCAACGTCCCTTCCAGGCCGGGTCCCGCTTTTCGGCAAAGGCGCGCGCGCCCTCCAACTGGTCTTCGCTCGAATAGAGGGTGTCGACCGTCCTGAACTGCCGGCGGGTGATCTTGTTCATCGTCGTCTGGAAGTCGCGGCCTTCGGCCTCACGCACCACTTCCTTGATCGCAGCATAGACGAGCGGCGGTCCGCTTTCGAGGAGGCGGGCGAGTTCCCAGGCCCGCTCCATCAGCCGTCCGGCCGGCAGGATCTCATTGACGAAACCCCAGCGGTTCGCCTCGACAACGTCGAGCCAGCGACCGGTGAGGAGCATGTCCATGGCGATGTGATAGGGAATGCGTTTCGGCAGCTTGACCGATGCAGCATCGGCAAGCGTGCCCGATCGTATTTCCGGAAGCGCGAAAGTCGCATGCTCGGCGGCAAGTATGATGTCGGTCGAAAGCGCGATTTCGAGGCCGCCGCCGCAACAGATGCCGTTGACGGCGGCGATGATCGGCTTGTTGAGGTCGCGCAGCTCCTGCATGCCACCGAAGCCGCCGACGCCGTAATCGCCGTCGACGGGATCGCCCTCCGCCGCCGCCTTCAGATCCCAACCGGGGCAGAAGAATTTTTCGCCGGCGCCAGTGATGATTGCTACCCTGAGTTCCGGGTCGTCGCGGAAATTGCGGAAGATTTCGCCCATGACCCGGCTAGTCTTCAGGTCGATGGCGTTGGCCTTCGGCCGGTCGATCGTGACTTCGAGAATGCCGCCTTCGCGGCGGGTGGGGATCGGTCCGGTCATAGGCGTCATTTCCTCCGGCGGATCAAGGCATCGGCGGCAACGGCTCCCTGGCCCTCCGGCAACACCATTATAGGATTGATATCGAGTTCTTCGAGTTTGGAAGCGTTTGCAACGACATAGGATGCCACGGCAGCGACAGTCCTTATCAAGGCGGCGACATCTCCCTTTGGGCCGCCGCGATAGCCATCCAGTAGTTTGTGACTCTTGAGGCCCGCGATTGCCTCGCCGATCGCCTCTTCGGTCGTCGGCAGCGTCAGTATTGCGGAGTCTTCCATAAGCTCGACGAGAATTCCGCCGGCGCCGATGGTCAGCACCGGGCCTGCGACGGGATCGCGCATTGCTCCGACGATCAGCTCGGCGACTGGCTTGGCGATCATCTTTTCGACGAGATAGCCGGAGGCGACCGAGGCCATGTCTTGGGCCGCGGCGAGTACCTCGTCGCGACTTGCGAGATTAAGCTTGACCGCACCGGCCTCGGTCTTGTGGGCGACACCCAGGCCCTTGAGCACGACCGGGAAACCGAGGGTTTCGGCCGCATCAACTGCTTGCTCAGCAGTAGCGGCGGTGATGCCGTTGGGAACGGCTACGCCCGAGGCGGATAGCTCACTCTTCGCTTCCGCCTCGGTCAACGTGACAGCGTCTCCGGCATCCGGGCGGACCTGAAGCAGGGGAGGCGCAGCCGCTCTTGCCCAGGCCGCACCGATCGCCGCCGCGGTCTCGGCGGCGGCGAGCGCCTCATCGATGCCGAAGAAGGGCGCCACGTCTGCTGCCATCAGGGAAAGCGCGGTTTCCTCCGGCATGTTCTCGCCAAGGCTTGCGACGATACCGGCAACCGCGCCGGTCGCGTTCGCCGCGTCGATCACCGCCTCGCAGGTCGTCACCCAGTCGGCGGCATCGCAGCGGTCGAGCCGTGGGAAATCGAGCACGATCAGGTTCAAGGCATAGCCGCCCCGCATCATCGCGGCGAAGGCAGCCGTCTGCTTCTCGCGATTGCCCCAGACGAAGGTGTGATAGTCGAGCGGATTGGCGATCGTCACCATTTCGCCCAGGCTCTCGCGGAGCGGTTGGCGCTGCTCCTTTCTGAGCGCTCGGAAGTTGACCCTGCGCCGGACGCCGGCGTCCGCCATCAGCGAGGCCTCGCCGCCGGAACAGCTCATCGATGAGATGTCCGCGCTTGGAAGTGGGCCGTGAAGGTGCAGAAGCTTCAAGGTTTCGAGAAGCTCCGGCAGCGTATCGACGCGGCCGATGCCGAGTCGGGCAAGCAGTGCCGAGGAGACGCGGTCATTGCCGGCGAGAGAGGCGGTGTGGGAGACGGTTGCGGCTTGTGCGGCCTCCGACTTGCCGACCTTCAGCGTCACGACTGGTTTGCGCAATTCGCGCGCGCGGGTTGCGAGCCGCTCCAATGCCTCGATGCTGTCAAAGCCTTCGATGTGAAGGCCGACGGCGGTGACGCGCGGGTCCTCGAGCACCGCGCAAGCGATATCGGAAAGTCCGGTCTGCGCCTGGTTGCCGGCGGTCATGATATAGGCCAGCGGCAGCCCACGCTTTTGCATGGAGATGTTGCAGGCGATGTTGGAGGATTGCGTGAGCACGGCGACGCCGCGTTCGACGCGGAGCATGCCGTGCTGGTCCGGCCAGAGGAGCGCGCCGTCCAGCATGTTGATGAAGCCGTAGCAATTGGGGCCGACGATCGGCATGTCGCCCGCAGCGGCGATAAGTGCCTCCTGCAGGTCGCTGCCGTCGGCAAGCTCGCTTGCCGCCTCGCGGAAGCCCGAAGCGTAACAGACGGCACCGCCGGCGCCGCGGGTGGCGAGATCGCGGATGATTTCGATCGTCAGCGCACGGTTGACGCCGACGAAGGAGGCATCCGGAGCTTCAGGCAGGTCTGCGACCGAGCGATAGCAGCGGCGGCCGAGGATTTCCTCTTCGCGGGGGTGGACCGGCCAGATTTGGCCGACAAAACCCATCTTGTCGCATTGCTCGATGATGCGCCGCGCCTCCTTGCCGCCGAAGACGGCGAGCGAGCGGGGGCGGATCAGACGGTCGAGGGAGCGGGGAGTGGGGGTCATGCCACGCCCCCGTTGAGTGCGCCGGGGAGACGCCCTCCGCAGCGCACCCCCCTCTGCCCTGCCGGGCATCTCCCCCACAAGGGGGGAGATTGGTCGGGGCGCTGTCCTTGCCCGTCAGCGACCGCCGAGGAGCGCTGGAATATTCTCGATGTACGGCGGGCGGTCGAGACGGTTCTCTGAGAAGGAAACTGGGCGGCTGCGTCTTGCCGATCTCCCCCCTTGTGGGGGAGATGCCCGGCAGGGCAGAGGGGGGTAATTTGCGGAAGCTCGCCCATCGTTCAAGCCCCCAGCGGCCGAAGCAGATCGCGGCTGATGATGTGCCGCTGGATCTCGGAGGTGCCGTCCCAGATGCGCTCGACGCGGGCGTCGCGCCAGAAACGGGCGAGCGGCAAGTCGTCCATCAGCCCCATGCCGCCATAGATCTGGATCGCCTCGTCGGTAACGCGGGCAAGCATTTCCGTGGCAAAGACCTTGGCGGAAGCGATCTCGCGGTTCGACGGCAGGCCCTGGTCGAGTCGCCAGGCGGCCGACAGCGTCAGCAGGTCGGCGGCGTCGATCTCGGTGATCATGTCGGCAAGCTTGAAGGAGACGCCCTGATTGGCGCCGATCGGCTTGCCGAACTGCTTGCGCTCGGCCGCATAGGAGAGGGCATAATCGAAGGCGCGGCGGGCGCGGCCGACGGAGGTAGCGGCGACCGTCAGCCGTGTTGCGTAGAGCCAGTCATTTGCAAGATCGAAGCCTCTGTGAAGGTCGCCAAGGATCTGCGAGGAGGGCAGCCGACAATCGTCGAAGGTGAGAATGCAATTGTTGTAGCCGCGATGCGAGACGGAATTATAGCCCTCGCGGATTTCGAAGCCGGGCGTGCCGCGGTCGACGAGGAAGCAGGTGATCTTCTTCTTCGGTCCGCGCGGCGTCTGCTCCTCGCCGGTGGCGATGAAGACGATAACGAAATCGGCGATATCGGCGTGGCTGATGAAGTGCTTCGTGCCGTTGACGATCCAGTCGTCGCCGTCCTGCCTCGCGAAGCATTTCATGCCGCGGACGTCGGAGCCGGCGTCCGGTTCGGTCATGGCGAGTGCATCGAACTTGTCGCCGCGGACCGCCGGTAAAAGGTAGCGCTCGCGCTGCTCCTCATTGCAGGCCATCAGGATGCCGGAGGGGCGGCCGAAGAAGACGGTCAGGCCCATGGAGCCGCGGCCGAGTTCGCGCTCGACCAGCGTGAAGGTCAGGTGATCGAGCCCCGCGCCGCCAACCTCCTCCGGAAAGTTGCAGGCGAAGAAGCCGAGTTCCTTGCATTTGCGGGCGATCTCGAGGCCCAGCTCGCGCGGCACGATGCCGGTGCGCTCCACCACGTTCTCGTGCGGATAGATCTCGGTCTCGACAAAGCTGCGGACCGTGTCGACGATCATCTGCTGTTCTTCGGTCAGTGCGAAATTCATTGTTCTCCCTCGTCATTCTTGTCGGCCTGCATTCGCCTTGCGGGTCGCTCCTCAACGATCCGCAGAGGGTCGCGGCAGCGGGATGAGGGGTGTCGCCCCGCTGCGATCACCTTCACCGTTTCTGCCCCACATGCCGCCCCGCACCCTCCGGCACTGTGAGCTTCGCGTGTCCTTCCGCGATCGGCCTCAGCTTCGCCAGCACCTCCGCCGGCGCGGGCACGGACTTGCCGGCATCGGCATCGACGTGCAGCATCATCTGCTCGGCAGTAGCGATGACGTCGCCGGAGGCAGCATCGTGGATTCGCGTGAAGAAGTGGATGCGCTTCTCGTCAGAGGCGAGAACTTGCAGCGTCGTGTAGAGCGCCTGGCCGAGCTTGGCCTCGCCGAGATGGCGGATATGCGTCTCGACGGTGTAGCAGCTGTGGCCAGCCTCGACATAGGCGAAGTCGACGCCGATCAGTCTGAGCAACGCGTCTGACGTGTCGCCGAAGAGTTGCAGGTAGCGGTGCTCGGTCATGTGACCGTTATAGTCGACCCAGGCGGCATTGACCTTTGTCTCGACGAGACGCAGCGGCCCAGAAGCGTTGTAGCTCTTCGACTGGTTGCCGCCCTTCGCCCAGAGGCGTTTCTCGAAATCGGCGAGCAGCTTGCCGGCGCCCCAGCCTTCACCGCCATTGCTGGCCTTCAGCGCATGCATGATGCCGACGAGGTTCTCGTCGCGGATGCGTTCGAGTTCGCGGATGGAGCGGCCGGCGGCCTGGGCGTCCGATTGCGCGCCGATCTTCTCGACGAGCGCATCGTCGAGGTCGACAACGTCGGTGAACTTCGTCCAGGGCCATTTGAGGCAGGGGCCGAACTGGGCAAGGAAGTGGCGCATGCCGGCTTCGCCACCGGCGATGCGATAGGTCTCGAAGAGGCCCATCTGCGCCCAGCGCATGCCGAACGAATAGCGCATGACATTGTCGAGCGTCTCGGTATCGCAGATTTCGTCCTTAATCAGCCAGAGCGCCTCGCGCCAGAGCGCCTCGAGCAGGCGATCGCCAACGAAAGCCTCGATCTCCTTGGCGATGACGACGCCCTTCATGCCGATCTCGGCAACTGCTTCCTCGGCGCGCTTGATCGTCTCCGGCGCGGTCTTCTTGCCGCCGACGAGCTCGACCAGCGGCAGCAGGTAGACCGGATTGTAGGGATGCGCCACGAACATGCGTTCGGGATGCTTCATCTCAGCCTGCAAGTCGGAGGGCAGGAGGCCCGAGGTCGACGAGCCGATGAGCGCGTCGGGGCGGGCAGCGGCGTCGATCTCGGTGATCACACCGCGCTTCAGCGGCAGCCGTTCGGGCACGCTTTCCTGAATCCAGTCAACGTTGTGGACGGCTTCTTCGATGCTCTTGCAAAAGGTGAATTTGCCGCGCTGCGGCAGCGGCGCCATGGTCAGCATGCCATAGGCGCGTTCCGCATTGGCCATGACCTCGCCGATGATCCGCTCGGCTTCCGGATGCGGATCGAAGATGTTGACGTCTATGCCGGCGAGCGCGAAGCGCGCCGCCCAGGCCCCGCCGATGACGCCGCCGCCGATGCAGGCGGCCTTGGTGATGGTGCTCATTCCCTCTCCAATCAACTGTTGCGTCGGAACCCCTCCCGGCCCTGTGGGCCACCCTCCCCACAAGGAGGAGGGCTGGGTGCGCCCATCCTGTTCAGTCCCTCTTTCCCTAACCACCTGCCGCGCGGTTCTCGTTATCCGAGAGACTTAACTAGGCATGCCGGCGCTTCCTCCAGTTTTCGCCGGCGCGGCAGGTTAAACCCTCCCCTTGTGGGAGGGTCGGGGACAGGCCTTCACCGCTTCGTCAGCTTCAGCTTCTTCCGGACCTCTTCCGGCCCGATGATCTTCGCGCCCATGTTCTCAACGACGGCAACCGCCTTTTCGACGAGTTGGGGATTGGTCGCGAGCTGGCCCTTGCCGACATAGAGGTTGTCTTCAAGGCCGACGCGGACGTTGCCGCCGGCAAGGATTGCAGCGGCCGGATAGGCCATGGCATTGCGGCCGATCGAGAAGGCCGAGAAGGTCCAGTTCGAGGGCACGTTGTTGACCATCGCCATGAAGGTGTTGAGGTCGTCCGGCGCGCCCCACGGAATGCCCATGCAGAGCTGGATCAGGACCGGGTCTTCGATCAGGCCTTCCTCGACGAGTTGTTTGGCAAACCACAGGTGTCCGGTGTCGAATGCCTCGATCTCCGGGCGGACGCCGAGGGCGGTCATCTGGCGCGCCATCTCGCGCAGCATCGACGGCGTATTGGTCATCACGTAGTCGCCGAGCGAGAAGTTCATCGTGCCGCAGTCGAGCGTGCAGATTTCCGGCAGGCATTCGGCCACGTGGGCGACGCGCTCGGTGGCGCCGGCCATGTCCGTTCCTTTTTCGTTGACCGGGAAGGGGCTCTCGACATTGCCGAAGACGAGGTCGCCGCCCATGCCGGCGGTCAGATTGAGGACCACGTCGATATCGGCGGAGCGGATGCGGTCGGTCACTTCCTTATAGAGATCGCGGCGCCGCGCCGGTGCGCCGGTGTCGGGATCGCGGACGTGACAGTGGACGATCGCGGCGCCCGCCTTGGCAGCTTCGATCGCCGCTTCGGCAATCTGTTTCGGCGTGACCGGCACGTGAGGGGATTTCGAAACGGTGTCGCCGGCGCCGGTGACGGCACAGGTGACGAACACCTCGCGGTTCATGCTGAGCGGCATGGCTGTCTCCCTTTTTGTTGAGCCTATTACGAGCCAGAAAGCGCCAGCTTGCTTTCCAAGTTCGGAGCCATTCTATACATTGTCGGCAAAAGGAGGAGGAAGTTACACCGTGGAAGCCGCCGTTTCGCAGGCGCAGCATGTCGATCTGCTCGTCCTGCCGGAGACCAATCTCATCCTCGTCGCCTCGGTCGTCGAGCCGCTGCGCGCCGCAAATCGCATCGCCGGGCGCACGCTCTATAGCTGGACGATGTTCAGCCCGAACGGCGAGGCGATCGAGACGAAGAGCGGCATCCCCATCCCGGTCGCCGGGCCGTTCCGGCCACAGCGCGAAACGTCGCCGCTTTTCGTGCTGTCAAGCTACAATTGGCAGCGCAGCGCCACGTCGCAGCTCAAGATGCTGCTCTCGCAGACGGCTCGATATCGGGAGGTAATGGCGGGAATCGAATCGGGTTCCTGGCTGCTTGCCGAGACGAGCCTGCTCGACAATTTTTCCGCCACCACCCACTGGGAGGATTTCGAGGATTTCGCCGCCGCCTATCCGCAGGTGACCATGGTACGTGAGCGTTTCGTCATCGACGGCAAGCGCATCACCACCGGTGGCTCGCTGCCGACGCTTGACCTGATGCTGGAGCTGATCCGTCGAGCGCATGGCTATTCGCTGGCCCTCGAAGTGTCGCGGCTCTTCATCTATGAGCAGGAGCGCACGCGTGGCGACCTCCTGCAGATGCCGGCGATCGGCAATATGCGCATTCTCGACACGCGCGTCGGCGCGGCCGTCAAGCTCATGGAGGAAACGGTCGAGGCGCCGCTTACGCTTCAGCGCCTTGCGCGCCGGGTGGGTGTCAGCGCCCGGCATCTGCAAGACCTCTTCAAGGAGGCGATGGGAGTCGCGCCGCATGAGCACTATCTCGCACTCAGGCTCAATGCGGCGCGCCGCAAAGTGATCGAGACGCGGATGGAGTTCGCCGACATCGCAGCGATCTCCGGGTTCAATTCGTCGTCGTCGTTTTCGCGAAGCTACCGCGCCCACTATCGCGAAAGCCCCAGCGAGACGCGCCGGCGTCTGAAGCTCAAGAGTTGAATCAAAAATTTCAGAGGACGGTTCAGCTGGGCCGATACACCGAATCGAATCAGCAATTCATACTCGGCTCTTTCGGAAAATGATCCAGCTGCGAGCCTTGGAAAAAGCGAGGAAAATCGATGCGCGATAAGGGGCTTGAGGAATTGGTCAGGCAGGAACTCGGCGATCAGCCGGGGCTTTCCGAGAAGCCGATGTTCGGCGGCCTGGCCTTTCTCGTCAACGGCAATCTCCTATGCGGCGCGCGCGAGGACGGTATGCTGGTGAGGCTGGGCAAGGGCAATGACGGCTGGGCGCTGGCGCTGCCAGGCGTCGTCCAGATGGTGATGGGCGAGCGCCAAATGCATGGCTGGGTACGCGCCGGCGCGGGGGCCTATGGCGACGACGCCTTGCGCAGGAGCCTCATTGAGGCGGCGCTCAGCTATGCGCTGTCGCTTCCGCCGAAGTGACGAGGACGGCTTTGCTCTCTCATCCGCTTTCGAAAACTGGTAGAGGCGATATCTCGCCGTGTCAGACGACAGTCTCGCCGCCGTCGACCACGAGGATCTGGCCGGTCATGTAGGACGAGCGATCGGAGACGAGGAACAGGATCGACTCGGCGATTTCGTCGACGCTGGCCCAGCGGCCGAGCGGCACTCTCTCGCGGATATAAGCCTCGATGGCGCTCCGCCCACCCATCTGCGCAATGAAGGGCTCGTTGAAGGGGGTATCGACCCAGCCAGGGCAGAGGGCGTTCACGCGCACGCCGTATTTCGCGTAGTCGCCGGCCATCTGCCGGGTCATGGCGATGACCGCATGCTTTGTGGTCGTGTAGGCGATCATCTCCCGATCATAGAGTACACCGGAGGACGAGGAGGTGTTGACGATCACGCCGCGGCGCGCCGCCTTCATCGATGGCATCACGAGGCGGGCGGCCATGAAATGGGCGCGGACATTGAGGCTCCAGGATCGGTCGAAACCCGGGACCTCGACCGTTTCGAGGTCGCCCGCGACCTGCGCGCCGGCATGATTGTGCAGGATGTCGATGCGGCCGTGCCGGGAAAGGACGTCGGAAATGCCGTACGACAGGGAGTCGTCATCCGTGACGTCGATCGCGAGCGCTTCGGCACTGCCGCCCTCGGCGGCAATCGCAGCGACGGTATCGTTTGCGGCGTTCGCGCTGCGGTCGACGACCACGACATGAGCGCCTTCGCGTGCCATGATGGCCGCACCCGCCTGGCCGATCCCGGAACCCGCTCCGGTCACGATCGCGATCCGGTCTTTGAGGATCATGGTTTCACTCCCCGGATTTGCTTTTCTTTTCGCGCATGAGCACGCGTGCGGTCAGGATGAGGAGCAGCGAGGCGACGAGCACGAGTGTCGCGATGGCGTTGATCTCCGGCGTCACGCCGCGGCGGATCGAGGCGAAGACATAGATCGGCAGGGTCGTCTTCGAGCCGGCGACGAAAAAGGCGATGATGAAATCGTCAAAGGAGAAGGTGAAGGCGAGCAGAAAGCCAGCGAGAATCGACGGCAGAATCTGCGGCAGCACGATCAACCGAAAGGTGGTGAGCGGCGTCGCGTAAAGATCACTCGACGCCTCGACGATGTCCCGCCCGAGGCTGGCGATGCGCGCCTTGACGATCATGGCGACGAGCGCCATCGAGAAGAGCCCGTGGGCGGCAATGATCGAGCCATAACCGAGCCCGAGCTGCGGCGGCTGATCGCCAGGCCAGAGGGCTGCGATTGTCGGATTGACGAAGGAGAATACCGCGACGAGCGCGACCAGCGTGGCAATGCCGATGACGACGCCGGGCACGACAATCGCCGCCGCGAAGAGTGCATCGAAGAGCGCGCGCATGCGGGAGCTCAACCGCTCCATGCCAAGCGCGGCCATGGTGCCGAAAACCGCGGCAAGCGCGGCGCTCGTAAAGGCGATGATCAGGCTGTTTTGGAGCGCCGAGACGAGGAAGGTGTTGCTTAGCGCCTTGCCGTACCATGCGGTCGAAAAAGCGGTGAATTCGCTCGCATTGCGCCCCGCATTGAAGGAGAACAACACGACCAGTGCGATCGGTGCATAGAGGAAGAGATAGACGCAGGAGATGAAGGCGCGCATCAGACGAGATCCACCTGTCTTGTTCCGGCGACCCTCCAGGCGATCCGCATCGCCACCATCAGAACAACGACGACAACAGCGACTAGAGTGACGGCGATGGCCGAGCCGAAAGGCCAGTTGCGCGACTGCAGGAAGAGGTCGACGAGCGCATTGCCGATGAAGAAGACCTTGCCGCCGCCCAAGAGCTGCGGGATCAGGTATTCGCCGAGGAGCAGGATGGTGACGAGCGCGACACCGGTCGTGACCCCCGGCAGCGACAGCGGCAGCGTGACGCCGAAAAAGGTCGAGACGGGCTTCGCGCCGAGATCGGCGGAGGCCTCCAGCAGCCGGCGGTCGAGCCTTTCGAGGCTCACATAGATCGGCATGATCATCAGCGGCAGATAACCGTAAACGATGCCGAGCAGCACGGCCCCGGGCGTGTTCAGCATGCGGACATCCTCGATGCCGATCATCGCGAGCAGATTGGGAATGCCGCGCGAGCCGAGAATGTACATCCAGGCATAGGTGCGAACGAGCAGGCTCGTCCAGAACGGGACGACGACGAGGGAAACGAGGATGAGGCGGTAGCGCGGGTTCGCCTTAACGGCCAGATAGTAGGCGACCGGATAGGCGACGATCAGGCAGAGCAGGGCACCCGCCGGCGCCAGGAGCAGCGTATTCCAGAAGGCGGCTGCCCGGGTCGGCAGGTTGGCGAACTGGGCGAAGGTGAAGGCCACCTGGTACCCGCCTTCGGGTGCCCGCTCGCCGAAGGCGAAGACAAGCATGGCGATGAAGGGGAGGACCAGGAAGACGGTCAGCCACGCGGCCGCCGGCGCAACCAGCGCCGCCGTCACCAGGTTCCTCTTCGTGTTCATTGCCGCGCGCATGGAGTTGGTCCGTCAGAATGCACGTTCAAGATCCGCCCCTCATCCGGCCTGCCGGCCACCTTCTCCCCGTCAAAAACGGGGAGAAGGTCGCGGCAGCGGGACGATGGGCAAGTTTCGCCAGCGAGCCGAAAATCAAGCTGCCTTGAACCGCGCCATAAGCTCGGCGCGGCCGGGATCCGTCAGCGTCACGGCAGCGCCGAATTCGAGCGGGGTCAGCGCGGTCTCGTCCGGATAGACGATCTTGTTGGACGTCACTTCCGCCGGCAGCAGCTTCATGACCCGGCTGTCGGTCGTCGGCGCCCCGTTGGCGATGTGCTCCTTGACGGCGTTTTCAGGCGCCATCAGGTAGTTGAGCAGTGCATATCCAGCCGCTTTGTTGGCCGCACTCTTCGGGATTGCGTAGAAGTCCGACCAGATCTCGCCGCCGTCCTTGCCGAGCACGAATTTGATATCCGGAATGTCGCGGTTCAATTGCGCACCATCATTGGTCCAGCACATCGTCATCCAGGCGTCGGTTGCACGCATCGCCGGCTGATAATCGCTGTTGATCGCGTAGAGATGCGGCTTCACCTTGATCAGGAGCTCTTCGGCCTTGGCAAGTTCTTCGGGCTTGATCGAATTGAAGGAAAAGCCGAGCGAAACCAGCGCATTGCCGATGGTGGTGAGCTGGTAGTCGTGCACCATGGTGCGGCCGTCGGCCTCGGTCATCGCGATCTCGAAGAAGTCCTTCCAGCTCGCTACCGGCGTCTTGATCTTGCTGGAGTTCACCGCGATGCCGGTCGTTCCCCAGTTCTTCGGCACGGCATAGGTCTTGCCGTCGACGATGCCCTCGTTGGTGAAGCGCGGGTTCTCGGTCGAGGCGTCGTAGTTCGGCAGTTTTGACATATCGAGTTCGTCGATCAGACCGAGCTTCACATAGGTGGAGATCGTGTAGTTGGTGGGCACGAAAAGGTCCCAGCCGGTACCGCCGGCCTGCAGCTTCGCCAGCATTTCCTCGTTCGAGCCGAAGACGTTGACTTCGACGGCAACGCCTGTCGCGGCCGTGAAGGCCTCGAAGGTGGCGGGATCATGATAGTTCGGCCAGGTCGCGATCGACATCTGCGTGCCGAGATCCTCGGCGACTGCGGTCGAATTGAAGAGACCGGGCTGGCGCGCGAGCACGGCCGTCGCCAGGCCGAGACCGGTGACCCCGAGGAAATGGCGGCGGGTAACCGAGCCGCGCTTCAGGCGCATCAACTCGTCGGCGAGCCCGTCCGCGGTGATCGGGGCATTGTCTCTGTACCACTTGGTCATGATGCTGTTCCCTTATCGTTGACTGCATTGATTTGCGGCAGACCGGTCCGTTCAGGCCGGGAAGACATGCATTGCGTTCGGATCGAAGTTGAGCCCGATCCGTTCACCGGGCTCGGCAAGTTCGCTTTCATGGCGCCGGTCGGCAGTGACGAGGAAATCACCAAGGCCCTCGACCGCGACCGAGTATTCTACGGTAGAACCCAGAAAAATGCGGTGGGTCACCGTCCCCTGCAGTGTTGCAGTGCCATTTCGGACGAGGCTGATCGCTTCCGGCCGCAGGGCCACCATGGCAGCCCCGACCGTGCCGTTGGCGCGCGCAGGTTTCGAAAGACCGACGCCATTGGCAAGCCGCACCGCGCCTGCGCCCGGTTCGATCGTGGCGGCGATGCGGTTGGTCTTGCCGACGAAATCGGCGACGAAGAGACTTGCCGGGCGATCGTAGATCTCCTGCGGCGGTCCCATCTGCACGACGCGGCCGGTGCTCATGACGCAGACGAGATCGCTCATCGAAAGCGCCTCTTCCTGATCGTGTGTGACGAGGAGGAAGGTGATGCCCAGCTCGCGCTGCAGGCTCTGAAGCTCGATCTGCATGGCGGTGCGCAGCTTCTTGTCGAGCGCCGCGAGCGGCTCGTCGAGGAGCAGCACCTTCGGCTTGTTGACGATAGCGCGGGCGAGCGCCACGCGCTGCTGCTGGCCACCGGACATCTCGTGGATGCGGCGCTTGCCGAAGCCGCCGAGGCGAACCATTTCGAGCGCCTCCTGCGTGCGGCGCACGATCTCGGCGGTGGCGGCGCGCGGGCGCATCTGCTTCAAGCCATAGGCGACGTTCTGCTCGACATCGAGATGCGGGAAGAGGGCATATTGCTGAAAGACCATGTTGACCGGCCGGCGGTAGGCCGGCACGCCGTTCATCGACTGGCCGCCGACATAGACCGTGCCCTCGCTCGGCTGTTCGAAGCCGCCGATCATGCGCAGGCATGTGGTCTTGCCGCAGCCGGAAGGTCCAAGCAGCGCCACGAAGGCACCCTGCGGCACCGCGAGGTTGATGTCCGACACGGCCGTCACGCTGCCATAGCGTTTGGCGACCGAACGGAATTCGATGTCGTTCGTCGAAGCGGATGTCACGTCTGTTCCCTGCGGTTGTTTTTTGGAATCGCTCGCGGTTTTGCGCCGGCGCTTCCCACCGTCATTGTCAGGTAGCCTAGTCAAAGGTTACCGAGCCGGTATATACCCCAAGAGAGGTATTTCACCGCAGATTGCCTCGTGGGAGGAGTATACCCTGCAACAGTAGCGGCGGGGGAACGGTTTGGTCATCGACCTCGAGAGACTTTTTCAAGCCTTGTCGCCGCTGATCAGCGGCGCGCCTATGGACGACCAGGCGGTCGGCAGCACCTTCCGGCGGCTGATGTCGACCGTGATGAGCTTTGACTACGTCGTCGTCTTCGCCTATCGAGGCAAGGAGCGGCCGATCGACCTCTACAGCACCTTCGACGCCAAGGACCACGTGCTCTTCGTGAGCCTCTATCAGGCCGGACCCTATCTGCTCGACCCGTTCTACCACGCCGCATGCGCGCCGAAGCCTGGCGTGTGGCGGATGCGGGAACTCGCGCCCGACCGTTTCTTCTCCAGCGAATATTATCGCACCTACTATGTCCAGACAGGGCTTGCTGAAGAGGTCGGCTTTTTCGTTCCGGTCAGCGACCAGGTCACCGTGGTGCTTTCGCTCATGCGGCGCGAGGCGACCGGCGCGTTCAGCGGGGCGGAATTTGCCTTGCTCAGGAAGGTGGAGCCGCTGGTTGCGGCACTGGTTCGTCATCATTGGGGCGAGCTCGACCGCCGCTTCGACGCGGCGCTCGCTAGGACGGGACGAAACCGACGCAAGGCGGCGCATCCGCCCGCGGACGGCGTCTGGCGGCATCTCAATCTCACCGAGCGGGAGGCGGCGATCATCGAACTGGTGCTGCAGGGGCATTCATCCGAATCGATCGGATTGAAGCTCGGCATCTCGACAGGGACGGTCAAAGTCCACCGCCGCAACGTCTATCGCAAGCTCGGCATCTCCTCGCAGACGCAACTGCTCTCGCTTTACATCAAGAATCTAGGCCATTGACACCGTGAGCCGGTCTCATTCCCGAGAGAAACCCGAACCACCGGTTCAGGGCGGCTGAAGCCGCGATTCCGCTGATCCGAGCCCCGTAACTCGACAAATCCGCCAAGCTTCTGAAATCACGTGTTCTTTTCTGACCCGTAGCCGCGAAGCTGCTGCCGCCGACAAAGGAGGCGGCTTTTTTGCCGAGGCGCAACCATGTCGCGCTTGACAATTTTTTCATGTCGTGAAAATTATTTCATGTCCGATAAAAATTTCATGCGCTGCAAAAATTTTCATGCAGCGCAGCATGGGTGGAGACATGGCATTCATCGGTGGAATGGCGGTCCGCGACGACGAGGCGAGCATGGCGACGCGCGCGGCGTGGCTGCATTACGCTGGTGGATTGACCCAGGCGGAGGTCGCCAAGCGTCTCGGTCTCACATCGCTCAAAGCGCACCGACTGATCATGAAGGCGAACCAGGAAGGTCTGGTGAAGGTCTATATCGACGGTGACGTCTCCGAATGCGTCGAGCTGGAGCAGAGGCTTTCAAGCCGATACGGCCTTGATTATTGCGAGGTTGTTCCCGATTTCGACAGCGACGACCTGCCGTTGAAGGCGCTCGGGATATCGGGCGCACAATTCCTGAGGCGCGAGATCGAACGCGGCGAGACGGCGCTGATCGGCGTCGGCCATGGACGCACGCTCGCCGCCTGCGTGGAGTACCTGCCGCGCACTCCAGGCAACAACACCCGCTTCGTCTCTTTGCTCGGCGGTCTCACGCGAAAATTCTCCGCCAATCCGCATGACGTGATCCATCGCCTGGCAGAACGCACCGGCGCTGAGGCCTTTGTGATGCCGGTGCCGTTCTTCGCCAACACGGTGGAGGACCGCGACGTGCTCTTCAGCCAGCGTGGCGTGCGTGAGGTCTTCGAACTCGCGAAATCGGCTGATCTCCTTATGGTCGGCATCGGTACGGCCGAGCGCGAGGCCTCGCTGGTGGCGACCGGCATGATCGAGATGAGCGAGATCGAGGAAATACAGAAGGGCGGCGGCATGGGCGAATTGCTCGGCCACTTCTTTGATGAAAAAGGCCGGCCGATCGAAACGGCGCTTTCCAATCGCACCTTCACGCTCGGCCGTGAGGATTTGAGGAATCGCCGCACCGTGGCGGTCGCGGGCGGAAGGATCAAGGCGCGCGCCATTCGCGCGGTGCTCGAAAGCGGATTCCTGAGCGGGCTCATTACCGACGAGCGTACCGCGCAAGCGCTCGCTGCCTGAGAATATGCGGAACCCACACGGCGGCAGAGAGCCGACGCGCGAGGTCCAGGGAGGCAATACCGGTTGGGGTAGCCGGCCAGCTCAGTCGAGCAGTTCTACCCTTAGTGGAGGAGAGAACAGATGTACGATAAGGAGAAAGACCTCATTAGCGCATTCCTGCGCGGAGAGGTGGACCGTCGCGGCCTGTTGAAAGGTCTCGGCGCGGCAGGCTTGACGGCAGGCACCGCCGGCACCCTGTTCAACATGATGTCGACGCAGGCGCTCGCAGCCGATTTCGACTGGAAGGCGCATTCGGGCAAATCGCTGAAGCTGCTTCTCAACAAGCACCCCTATGCCGATGCGATGATTGCAAATCTTCAGACCTTCAAGGATCTGACCGGCATCGAAGTCACCTATGACGTCTTCCCCGAGGACGTCTATTTCGACAAGGTGACGGCGGCGCTCTCATCGAGCTCGTCGGAGTACGATGCCTTCATGACCGGCGCCTATATGACCTGGACCTATGGTCCGGCCGGCTGGATCACCGACCTCAACGAATGGATCAAGGATCCCTCGAAGACCAATCCGCAATATGGCTGGGACGATTTCCTGCCGGGCGTCAAGGCGTCCTGCGCCTGGAACGGCCAGCCGGGAGGGGCGCTCGGTTCGGAAGACGCCAAGCAGTGGTGCATTCCGTGGGGCTACGAGCAGAACAATCTCTCCTATAACAAGGAGATGTTCGACAAGGTCGGGGTCAGCGTTCCGAAGAACCTCGATGAGCTTTTGGTGACTGCAGCGAAGCTCACCAAGGATGTCGGTGGCGGTGTCTACGGCATCGGCGTGCGCGGCTCGCGCTCCTGGGCGACTATCCACCCGGGCTTCCTTTCCGGCTATGCCAATTTCGGCCAGAAGGATCTAAACGTCTCGGCCGACGGCAAGCTTTCTGCCGCGATGAATACGGCGGAATCGAAGGCCTTCCACGCCAAATGGGTGCAGATGATCCAGGAAAGCGGTCCGAAGGACTGGTCGACTTATACCTGGTACCAGGTCGGCACCGACCTCGGCGCCGGCGCTTCCGCCATGATCTATGACGCCGATATCCTCGGCTACTTCATGAACGGTGGCGACAACAAGATGGCGGGCAAGCTCGCTTACGCGCCTTTCGCCGCCAATCCGGCCGCCTCCGCGCCGACGCCGAACATCTGGATCTGGTCGCTGTCGATGTCCAACTTCTCCAAGGACAAGGACGCGACCTGGTATTTCCTGCAATGGGCGACCGGTCTGGAGCACGCGATCTTCGGTGCGACGAAGATGGACTTCGTCAACCCGGTCCGTGCCTCGGTCTGGAAGGATGAGATCTTCCGGGAACGGCTGAACAAGAGCTATCCGGGCTATGTGGAAATGCATGATATTTCCGCACCCGGCGCGAAGATCCACTTCACCGCCCAGCCCCTCTTCTTCGACCTCACCACCGAATGGGCGGCGACGCTGCAGAAGATGGTGGCGAAGGAGGTGCCGGTCGATGAGGGCCTCGACAAGCTCGCCGAGAGCATCAACCGGCAGCTCGCGGAAGCCGGGCTCGGTTAAGCACGAAAGAGTGCGTCGGCTCGCCCGCGGCGGTCGGCGTATCGACAACATGCACAAGCACGAGGAGGGGGTCTGGCTGCGCCGGCCGCGGCCGACTCCTTTATATCATCGACACAAGCATTCCGAACGGAGCTGGCCATGGCTTCTGTGACGCAACCCGGTGCAAGGACCGGCGGATTCAGGATCAGCAAGAGGGTTCTTCCCTATGTGCTCTCCCTGCCGGCGCTTCTCGTCTGCATCGGTATCCTGATCCCGTTCTTCACGGCGGTGATCTATTCCTTCCAGCGCTACCGACTGAGCCAGCCATGGGCACGCCAGTTCAACTGGGGTGAGAACTATCTGAACTTCTTCACCGATCCGGGCTTCTGGAACACGCTGAGGATCTCGCTGGTCTATGCGGGCGTCACCGTCGGCCTCGAGCTCTTGCTCGGGCTCGGGATCGCGCTGCTCCTGCAACGGCGTACGACGGTCAACAACTTCATCTCGATCATGCTGCTTCTGCCGCTGATGACGGCGCCGGCGCTCGCCGCGCTGATGTGGAAGCTGATGACCAATCCCGGCTTCGGAATTCTCAGCTACTTCGCAAGCCTTGTCGGTCTTGAGAACTTCCGCTGGGCCTCGTCGCCGGACACGGCACTCTTGACGGTCGTACTCGTCGATATCTGGGTCTATACGCCCTTCATCATGATCCTGCTGCTTGCGGGTCTGCGCTCGCTGCCGACGCAGCCTTTCGAGGCGGCGGCGCTTGACGGCGTGCCGCGCACCTTCGTCTTCTTCCGCATCACTCTGCCGATGCTGACGCCCTACATACTGACGGCGACGCTCTTCCGTCTGCTCGATTCGATCCAGCAGTTCGACATCATTTATGCGATGACGCAGGGTGGACCCGGCGACACGCTGACGGTCTTCCAGGTCGAGGCCTACCTCAACTTCTTCCAGTCGACCAACGTCGGCCGCTCCGCTGCGCTGCTCATCATCCTCTGGGCGATAACCTACGTTCTCTCGAACGTCTTCATCAAGAACTGGCTCCGGCTGCGCGAACGCGCCCGCGGCGAGGCGTAAGGAGGTTCCCATGGAAACCATGTCTCCGCTCGAACGTATCCTGCGCGGCATCGCTCTGACTCTGGTCGTCATCTTTTTCATGTTCCCGATCGTCTGGATCTTCCTCATGTCCTTCCAGACGAACGAGACGATCCTCAGGATCCCTCCCTCGGTGATCTTCACGCCAACGCTCGACAATTATGCGGCGCTGATCACCGGCAAGCTCACGACGGCCGCCGGTACGCTCGATATCGCTTTCATGCGCAATCTCGGCAATTCGGTCTTCCTGTCCGTCGCTTCCGTCGCCCTGGCCCTGGTCCTCGGCGTGCCGGCCGCCTATGCCTTTGCGCGGCACAAGTTCAGGGGTTCGGAGGACATTGCTTTCACGCTGCTCTCCTTCCGCTTCGCGCCGCCGCTGCTCGTGCTGTTGCCGCTGACGCAATATTTCCAGTGGCTTGGGCTCTCGAATACCTACTTCGGTCTTATCTGGGTATACCAACTGATCTGCCTGCCGCTGATCCTCTGGATCGTGCGCGGCTATTTCGAGGACATCTCGGCCGACGTCGAATATGCCTATCGCATCGCCGGCCATTCCTGGTTCTCGACCTTCCGCAAGATCGCCCTGCCGCTGGCGGGACCTGGAATTGCTGCGGCCGGCCTGCTCGCCTTCATCTTTGCCTGGAACAACTTCGTCTTCGCGCTGGTGCTGGCCTCCGCCGACAAGCAGCCGGTGACGGTCGGTGCGCTCGCTTTCGTCACGGCTTCCGGGATCCAATACGGCCAGATCGCCGCGGCGATCGTGCTCTCGATCACGCCGACGCTGGCACTCGCACTCTACGCCCAGCGCTACCTCGTCGAAGGTCTGTCGCTCGGCGCGGTGAAGGGATAATCGAAATGACCACGCTGCAATTGAAGAACATCGTCAAGCGCTACAAGAGCCAGACGGTTCTCGACGACCTGTCGCTCGACGTCGCGGATGGCGAGCGGCTGGTGCTCTTCGGACCGTCGGGTTCCGGCAAGACCGTGCTGCTCCGGCTGATCGCCGGCGTCATCGATCCGGATGAGGGCAGGGTGCTGATCGGCGGTGAAGACATGACGGCGGTCGACGCGGAGCATCGCGGCGTCGGCATGGCCTTCCAGAACTTCGCGCTGTTCCCGCATATGAGCGCATTCGACAATATCGCCAGTGCGCTGACCTCGCGGAAATCTTCCAGGGAGGCGATCGCCGCCGGCGTGCAGAAAGTGGCGAGGCTGTTGAAGATCGATCATGTGCTGAGCCACCATCCAAAGGCGCTCTCGAACGGGCAGAAACAGCGTACGGCGCTCGCCCGCGCGCTCGTCGGTTCGCCGCCGCTGCTGCTGCTCGATGATCCGCTCCGCAACGTCGACGCCAAGCTGCGTTTCGAGATGCGGCTCGAACTTCCGCGGCTGCTCGCCGCCCAGGGCGCGACCGTGATCTACGTCACCCAGGACTACAAGGAAGCGATGGCACTCGGCGACCGCATCGCCGTCATGGCCGAGGGCCGGATCCGCCAGATCGGCACGCCGGCGGACATCTATAACGCGCCCGCCGATATCGAGATCGCGCGCCTCTTCGGTGACCCGACCATCAACCTCCTCGATGTCGTGCCGCAGCGCGGGCCGGATGGGGCTTTCGTCGAACTCTCCGGCGTTCGGGTTCGTCTTCCGGGCTTCGGCGCGGAGATTGTCGGAAAGGAATGCGTCCTCGGACTGCGTCCGGAAACGCTCGCCTTCACCGAAGCCTCGGCGCTTGGTGCCGTACCCGTGACGGTCGAAGCGGAAACGCCGCTCAACGAGAAGACCGTGACGCTGGCGCTGACCGCGCGCGGTCGCGAGATCCTGGTTTCGCGCCCCGCCGGCACGCCCGGCCCCACCGCCGGACCCGCACACATCGCCGTCAACGGCCGGGCGGCCTTCCTGTTCGACAAGGCGACCGGCCAGCGCATTCGCCCTTCCGAAGTGGCATCCAAGCGTAATGGAGAAGCCGCATGAGCAGCACCGCTCTTTCGATTGACAAGGTCGACAAGTTCTACGGCCCGGTCGACTACGGCGTCCATGCCGTGAAGCAACTCAGCATGGAGGTCAGGAAAGGCGAGATCATCGCGCTTCTCGGTTCGTCCGGCTGCGGCAAGACCTCTACCCTCAGGATGATCGCCGGCTTCGAGCCGGTCTCGCGCGGCACGATCTCGCTCGGCGGCCGGCAGGTGCACACGCTTGCGCCGGTTCGCCGCAACGTCGCCATGGCCTTCGAGGGCTATTCGCTCTATCCGCCGCTGACGGTGCGCGAGAATATCGCTTTCGCGCTCAAGGCTTCGAAGCTGTCGCAGAGCGCTGTCGACGAGAAGGTGGCGAGCATCGCCAAGCTGCTCGAGATCGAGGACATTCTTGGGCGCTATCCGAGCTCGATCTCCGGCGGCCAGCAGCAGCGGGCCTCCCTCGGGCGCGCCCTTATCCGCGATGCGGCCCTGCATCTGCTCGACGAGCCGATGGGCCAGCTCGAGCCGCAATTGCGCGCGGTGTTGCGCGGCCGCATCAAGCACTACATCAAGGAACGCGGGCTGACCGCCATCCTCGTCACCCACGACCAGACCGAGGCGAACGCTCTGGCCGATCGGATCGCCGTCATGGAAGGGGGCGTGCTGCAGCAGTTCGACACGCCCAAGAAGATCAAGGAAAGGCCCGCAAATCTCTTCACCGGTACCTTCGTCGGCGAGCCGCCGATGAACGTCTTCGAGGCGAGCGTCAGCGGATCGGGCACCGGCATCCGCTTCGGTCTCAAGGACGGAGTACACCTGGACTATCACACCTCCGATTTCTCGCATCCGGTTCGGGAAGCGCTTTTGAAGCGGCAGAAAGTGGTTCTCGGCGTTCGACCCTATGCCGTTCGCCGCAGTGCCGACGGAGTCACTGGCCGCGTCGCCGTCAACCAGTGGCTCGGCGACCAGACCCACATCGCGGCGGATTTCGCCGGTGGGACGCTGGTTCTGGTAGAGCATGACCGGACGAAGCTCGAGGTCGGCCAGCCGATCGGAATCAGGCTTGATCCGTCGAGCCTGCATGTCTTCGACAGCGAGAGCGGCAATGCGATTTCGCATGGAGAGGAGCTCGCCTGATGCGCGACATCCTGATCGGCATCGATGCCGGGACGTCGGTCATCAAGTCGGTCGCCTTCGATCTCGGCGGCCGGCAGCTCGCCATGGCCGCAGTTCCCAACAACTATGAGGCGGTGGGCCGCGCCGGTGCCGTCCAGGACCTCCGGCGCACCTGGACGGACACAGTGAAAACCCTGGTCGAGCTCTCGGCCAGGATCGAGAACCTCCCTGGCCGTGTTGCCGCGATCGCGGTGACCGGTCAGGGGGACGGCACCTGGATGATCGACCGCGACGGGGAGCCGGTCGGCAAGGGCTGGCTCTGGCTCGATGCGCGCGCAAGCGCGATCGTCGAGCGGCTGCGCGCCGACAGCGGCGATGTCGAGCGCTTCTCGCACACCGGCTCGGGCCTTGCCGCCTGCCAACAGGGGCCGCAACTGCGCTGGATGCAGGAGCATGCGCCGGAAATGCTTGAAGGTGCCTCGACCGCCTTTCACTGCAAGGATTGGCTCTATTTCAATCTCACGGACAAACGCGCCACCGACCCGTCGGAGGCGAATTTCACCTTCGGCGATTTCCGCACGCGGCAATATTGCGACGATGTGATCGCCTTCCTCGGCCTTAAAAAACTCAAGCACCTGCTGCCGGAAATCGTCGACGGGGCGACTGCCCATCATGACCTCTCACCGACTGCGGCCGCGGCGACGGGATTACTGGCCGGGACGCCAGTCGTGCTCGGCTATGTGGACGTCGTCTGCACGGCGCTCGGCGCCGGCCTCTACGATCCCGGCACCGACACGGGCTGCTCGATCATCGGCTCGACGGGCATGCACATGCGCCTGGCGACGAGTGCCGACGACGTGCGCCTCAACCGCGATCTCACCGGCTACACCATGTGCATGCCGATCCCGGGCACCTATACGCAGATGCAGTCGAATATGGCGGCGACGCTCAATATCGACTGGATTCTCGCGCTAGCCGCTGGTGTCCTCAAGGGCATGGGGGTAGAGAAATCCAAGAGCGATCTGCTTGCCCACGCGGATCACTGGCTCTCGGAAGCAAAGGATGCTCCGCTTCTCTTCCAGCCCTACATCTCGGAGGCGGGTGAGCGCGGCCCCTTTGTCGATGCCTCGGCTCGGGCCTCCTTCGTCGGGCTTTCGATGGTGCATGGTTTCGGCGACATGCTGCGCGCGGTCTTCGATGGCCTCGCCCTTGCCGCGCGGGATTGCTATGCCGAGATGGGGCCGCTGCCGAAATGCATACGCCTGACCGGCGGTGCTGCCCGCAGTGCTTCCCTCCGCCGTATCCTCGGCGCTGCACTCGGCGCCAGCATTCAGACGAGCGAACGCGAAGAGGCCGGTGCGGCCGGGGCAGCGATGATCGCCGCCGTTTCGCTTGGCATCTATCCTTCGATGGCCGATTGCGTCGGCGACTGGGTGCGGCCGCACCATCGCCCTGCTGAGCCGGCCGATGAGGACCTCGTCCGTCGATACGACGCGCTTTTCCCCGCCTACCAGCAGTCGCGCCTCGCGCTCAGACCCGTATGGCACGCGCTCTCCCACGCGGCCGGGGCGGGAACTCCACAGGAAAGACCGCAATGAAGAAGATAGCCATTATCGGCGACCGGTTCATGCTGCCGGATGTGTTTCGCGACAAGATCGTCGAGGCCTGCGGCGATGGGCACGAGATACGCATGCTCGAACAGCCCTGGCCCGACGTGCCGATGGAGCACGGCTACGCGGTCGAGGGCATGGACGGGCTCAAGGAATATCTCGGCAGGCCGGACGAGATCGTCCGTTTCATCGGTGACGCCGAGATCCTGGTGACCCAGCTCGCGCCGCTGTCGCGCATTATGTTGGCGGACCTGCCGAGCTTGAAGCTCGTTGCCGTGTCGCGCGGCGGTCCGGTCAATATCGACATGAAGGCGGCTCGCGATGCTGGCGTCCGCGTCGTCAACACGCCCGGTCGCAATGCGAGCGCAGTCGCCGAGTTCACCATAGGCGCTATTCTTGCCGAGACTCGGCTGATCCGCGTTGGACATGAGGCGCTGCGGCGGGGCGAATGGCGCGGCGACCTCTATCGCGCCGACCGCACGGGCCGCGAGCTTTCGGAAATGACTGTCGGCGTTATCGGCTACGGCAATATCGGCACCAAGGTCGTCCGGTTGCTGCGTGCCTTCGGCACCAAGGTGCTTGTCCACGATCCCTATGTGCAGCTCAGCGCCGAAGACCGGAATGCCGGCGTCGAGCATGTCTCGCTCAACGAACTCCTGGAGCGCGCCGACGTGGTGACGCTGCATCCGCGTGTGACCGAGGAGACGAAGAACATGATGAACGCCGAGACGTTCGCGAAAATGAAGTCGGGAGCGATCTTCGTGAACACTGCGCGTGGGCCGCTTTGCGATTACGACGCGCTTTACGAGAATCTCGTCAACGGTCATCTCGCAAGCGCCATGCTGGAGACCTTCGCGGTGGAGCCGGTGCCGGAAGGCTGGCCGCTCCTGAAGCTCCCCAATGTGACGCTGACGCCGCATATCGCCGGCGCATCGGTGCGCACCGTCACCTATGCGGCGGAGATGGCGGCGGAAGAGGTGCGCCGCTACATCGCCGGCCTGCCGCCGGTCAATCCGTGCTGAGGTGATGGCGATGAGCGAACTTCAATTGCGCCGGTCGATTATCGACCATTGCCGCCACATGAACGCGATCGGCCTTAACCAGGGCACGTCGGGCAATATCAGCGTGCGCCACGGCGAGACGATGCTGATAACGCCCTCGGCCATTCCCTATGCAGAGATGACGCCGGAGATGATCGTCGCGATGCCGATCGACGGCGAGTATGGCGCCTGGTCCGGGCCGAAGAAGCCGTCCGTCGAATGGCCTTTCCATCTCGACATCATGCGGGCGCGACCGGAGGTGGGGGCCGTTGTCCATACGCATGCCACCTTCTCGACGATCCTCGCGATCGCGGGCAAACCCATTCCCGCTTGCCACTACATGATCGCCGCCTTCGGCGGGGTCGATATTCGCGTTGCCGATTACGCCCGCTATGGCACCAAGGCGCTTTCGGAAAACGTGCTGAAGGCGTTGGAGGGGCGTTCCGCCTGCCTCATGGCCAATCACGGCATGATCGCGACCGGGCCGAGCATCGAGAGAGCGATGTGGGCAGCGGTCGAGCTCGAGGCGATCGCCAGGCAATATTACCACACGCTGCTGATCGGCGGACCGGTGATCCTCCCGGACGAAGAGATCGCCGGAGTCCTCGAAGGCTTCGCCAGCTACGGGTTGCAGAACAAGCGCGACGGTACCGCAGCCGCATGACCAGCATGACAGGAGATAGGCACGTGAGTACCGAAACCGGGACATACGATCTTTTCGTCATCGGCGGCGGCATCAACGGCGCGGGCATTGCCCGCGACGCGGCGGGAAGAGGGCTTTCTGTCCTGCTCTGCGAAAAGGACGACCTGGCGCAGGGAACCAGTTCGCGTTCGGGCAAGCTGGTGCATGGGGGCCTGCGCTATCTTGAATATTACGAGTTTCGCCTGGTGCGCGAGGCGCTGATCGAGCGCGAAGTGCTTCTGGAATCGGCGCCGCATATCATCTGGCCGATGCGCTTCGTGCTGCCGCACAATCCCGCCGACCGGCCGGCCTGGCTCGTTCGCCTCGGCCTTTTCCTCTACGATCATCTCGGCGGCCGCAAGCGTCTTCCCGGAACACGGACGATCGATCTGCGCACCGCACCCGAAGGCGCGCCGATCAAACCGGCCTATGGCAAGGCCTTCGAATATTCCGACTGTTGGGTCGACGACTCACGGCTTGTCGTCTTGAACGCCCTCGACGCCGGTAAGAGAGGCGCCCGAATCCTGACCCGTACCGCCTGCAGCAGCATTCGCCGCCGCGGCGATGCCTGGCATGTCGAGATGACGGATGCTGAGACCGGTGCGAAGACGGAGGTCAATGCACGTTGTGTGGTCAACACCGCCGGGCCCTGGGTCAATGACGTGATCGGCCGGATCGCGGGGCTCAACTCCCGCCGTAGCGTTCGCCTCGTCAAGGGCAGCCATATCGTCGTGCCGAAGTTCTGGGAGGGACGGCAGGCCTATCTCGTCCAGAATCCCGACAAGCGCGTCATCTTCATCAATCCCTACCAGAACGATCTGGCGCTGATCGGGACCACGGACATTCCCTATGAGGGCCGGCCGGAAGACGTGGCCGCGGACAGCAACGAAATTGCCTATCTACTCAAATCGGTGAATCGCTACTTCAAACAGCAGCTTAGTGAAGGCGACATCCTTCACAGCTTCTCCGGCGTGCGCCCGCTTTACGACGACAATGCCGAAAACCCGTCGGCGGTGACGCGCGACTATATTTTCGAGCTCGATGGCGGCAAAGGCGAGGCCCCGCTGCTCTCGGTGTTCGGCGGGAAGATCACCACCTTTCGCAAACTGTCCGAGCACGCGTTGGAGCGGTTGAAGCCTTTCTTTCCGAAGATGGGCCCTGCCTGGACCGCGCGCGCTCACCTCCCGGGCGGCGACATGGCGGATGCGGACTTCGACCAGTTTCTCGGCGATCTGCGCGCCCGCTATCGCTGGCTGCCGGCCGATCTCGCCAAACATTATGCGCGGCTCTACGGCACCCGGTCGCATGAACTCATTGACGACGCGGCCTCGCTCGATGAACTCGGCACGGCCTTCAGCCCACTTTTGCGCGAGCGGGAGGCCCGCTTTCTCATCGAGACCGAGTGGGCGCGCACGGCGGAAGACCTGCTCGAACGCCGCACGAAGCACGGTCTGCATATGAGCGAGGCGGAGAAGCGGGCCTTCAGCGGCTGGCTCGAAGGCCAGCAGGCGGCGGCGTGAGAAAGGAGCAGGCGATGTTGCGAAGCTCCGAATTCGAGGCGCTTCTAGATCTCTCGGCGCGCGTCGGCGCCGACCCTGAACTCGTTCAGGGCGCGGGCGGCAACACCTCGATCAAGGAGGGCGGCACCCTCTGGATCAAGGCCTCGGGCCTGTGGCTTGCCCATGCCCGCATGCGCGAGGTTATGGTGCCGGTCGCGCTCGATCCGTTGCTCGATGCTCTCGAACGTGACGACCCGGCGGCGGAAAAGGCGCAGGATTTCGTTTTTCGGGAACTCAACCCGTCCGGCCTCAGACCGTCGATCGAAACCACGGTCCATGCACTGATGCCGCAGAAGGTGGTGATTCATGTGCATTGCGTAGTGACGATCGCAGCCGCCGTGCAGACCAATGCGGCGGCGATCGCGACGGAAAAGCTTCGCGGCATCCCCCATGCATTCGTGCCCTATGCAAGGCCCGGTCTGCCGCTCGCAAGGGCTATAGCCGAGCGGATCGATGAGGACACGGCTGTGCTGGTGCTCGGCAATCACGGGCTCGCGGTGGCTGCGGAGACGGTCGAGGAAGCGGCACGGCTTCTTGCCGAGGTTTCGCAGCGTTTTGCGGTGCCGGTGCGCCCGGCGCCGGCTGCCGACCTCGCAACGCTGTCGCGTCTCGCCGTCAACAGTGCCTATCGCTTGCCCGAGGACGAAAGGCTGCACGACGCTGCGACGGACCTCGAAAGCTGCAGGATCACCGCCGGCGGAAGTCTCTACCCCGACCATGTGATCTTCCTCGGCAAGGGATCGGTGATCGCCGCTCCAGAGGAAAATGCCCTCTCTCTCGAAGAGGAATTCCGCAATGCCGGCCAAAACCTGCCGCCGGTGCTCCTTTTCCCGGGCAAGGGGGCGCTGGTGCTCAAGGATATCTCCGCCGGGGCGCTGGCTATGGCGCGCTGCCTTTCGGATGTGGCGGCGCGCATCCCTGCGGGTACGCGGCTGCGTTATCTCACCGACGCGGAAAATGCCGAACTTCTCGGTTGGGACGCGGAGAAATATCGCCAGCAACTGAACCGGGCAGGGCAGGTGCTGCAATGAGCGGACAGAGTAATCTTGTTCTCGGCATCGACATGGGCACATCCGGCGCCCGTGCCGTTGCGATGTCGGATGGCGGCGATATCGTCGCATCCGCTTCAGCGAAACTCGCCGCTTTTTCCGATGACCACCGTGATCCGCTCGGCTGGTGGCAAGCGGTGCAGGCGGCACTCGCGGAGACACTTGCGGCAATCGACCCGGCGCAGGTGTGCGCTATCGGTATCGACGGCACCTCGGGCACGATGCTGCCGGTTGCCGCCGACGGTGCGCCGCTCGCGGCGCCGTTGATGTATAACGATCCGGTTGAAGATGCGGCCATTCTCGAAACCATTGCCGCCCACGCGCCGAAGGAGAGCGCCGCCCATGGCGCGACCTCGGGCCTCGCAAAGGTGCTCTCGTTTCAGTCGCTGCCCGTCGTCTTCCGTGTCATCCACCAGGCGGATTGGCTCGCCGGGCATTTCACCGGCCTCTACGACGTCAGTGACGAGAACAACGCGCTGAAGACCGGCTACGACCCGGTCGCCCGTTGCTGGCCGGATTGGCTGGCGCGGACCGGTGCGCGCGTCGATCTGCTGCCGGAGGTGTTGCCGGCAGGTAGCCCGGTGGCGACGATCTCGCCTGCTGCGGCGGAAGCCTTGGGCTTGCCGCGTGACGTCGTCGTTGTCGCGGGCACAACCGATGGCTGCGCCTCGTTCCTGGCAACTGGTGCCGACCGGCCGGGCGATAGCGTCAGCGCGCTCGGCACCACGCTCACCGTCAAGATGCTGTCCGACAAGCCGCTCTTCGCCCCGGAATACGGGCTCTACAGCCATCGGATCGGCGATATGTGGCTTGCCGGCGGCGCCTCCAATTCGGGCGGGGCAGTGCTCGCCGCGCATTTCAGTGCGGAGCGGATCGCGGAACTCTCAGCACGTATCGATCCGACGACCGATACCGGTCTGGACTACTATCCGCTGACGAAGCCCGGCGAGCGGTTTCCGATAGCCGATCCTCAGCTCGCGCCGCGCATGGAGCCGCGGCCCGGGGATGACGCGGAATTCCTGAAGGCCATATTCGAGGGGATCGCCTGTGTGGAGCGTCTCGCCTATGAACGGCTCGTCTCCCTCGGTAGCCCGGAGCTTCGCTCGGTCCGCACCGTCGGCGGCGGTGCGAAGAACACGGCCTGGACGGCGATCCGCGAGCGTAAGCTCGCCGTTCCCTTCCTGCCGGCGCTTTCGGAAGAGGCGGCGGCCGGCACGGCGCGCCTTGCACTTCACGGAGCGAAGGAGGCGGGCGTGCTATGAACGGTATCCGGACAATTCCCGGCGTCTCCGCGATCGCCGACGCTTATGATGCCTTTCTGATAGACCAGTACGGGGTGCTCCGAGACGGGCGTGGGCCCTATCCCGGTGCGGCGGAGACGCTCGTCCGCCTCAAACAGGCCGGCAAGCGGGTCATCATTCTTTCCAACTCGGGCAAGCGTTCGATGGAAAACGACCGCCGGCTGGCAGAACTCGGTTTCGAGCCAAGGAGCTGGCACTGGTTCCTGACCTCGGGGGAGGTCGCCTGGCAGATGCTCAGGCGCGAGGCTGAGACAGGAGGCAGGGTTGCGCGAAAATGCCTGCTCGTCAGCCGCGACGGTGATCTTTCTCCGCTGAAGGGGTTGGATCTTGTCCGCACCGAAAATGGCGAGGATGCCGATATCGTGCTCCTGGCGGGAAGCGAAGGCGATATTCATCCGCTTTCCTATTACGAGGATATGCTCCGACCGGCCGCCGAGCGCGGCGTGCCATGCCTTTGCACCAACCCCGACAAGGTAATGCTGACGAAGACGGGCCACGCCTTCGGCGCGGGGCGGATCGCCGAGCTCTACGAAGAGCTTGGTGGCAAGGTGCGCTGGATCGGCAAGCCCTTTCCCGACATTTACGACTTCGCGCTCGACTTTTTAGGTCGGCCCGATCCGGCGCGGGTCTGCGCTATCGGCGACAGCGTCGAGCATGACATTGTGGGCGCGGCAGCCGTCGGGCTCGCCTCCGTCCTGGTGACGACCGGCATTCTCGAACGCCAGTCGGACGAGGAGCGCCGGCTCCTCTTCGTCGAGCATGGCGCCGCGCCCGATTTCATCCTCCCGAAATTTCTCTGGTAGCAAGGAGCCCGGCCATGGCCTTCACGCTGTCGCTCAACACCAATCCTCTCGTCAATCGCTTTGCCGAGCCGGACGACCTGATCGACACGATCGCCGAGAAGATCCGCATCGGTTATGTCCAGCTCACCCATGAATTCGTGAATCCAGGCTGGCCGGCGGCGACGATCAACAAGACGCTTCGGCAGTTTCGAAGCGCGCTCGCGCGCACCGGCGTGAAGATCACCTCCGGCATGACCGGGCCCTATGGCCGCCTCAACCACTTCGGCCACCCCGACCCCGATGTCCGGCGCTACTACGTCGATTGGTTCAAGACTTTCGCCGATATTTCCGTCGCACTCGGCGCTTCCGGAATGGGCACGCAATTCGCGATCCTCACGCTCAAGGATTATGACGATCCGGTGCGCCGGGAGGAGCTGGTGGCGATCGCCATCGAATGCTGGCGCGAGGTCGCCGAGCACGCCAAGGCGGCCGGGCTTTCCTACGTCTTCTGGGAGCCGATGTCGATCGGCCGCGAATTCGGTCACACGATCGAAGAGTGCAGGGCGCTCGACCGGCGGTTGGCCGCTGCCGAACTGCCCATCCCTATGAAGATGATGGTCGACATCGATCATGGCGACGTCACATCGCCGAACGCCGCCGATGTCGATCCCTATGCCTGGGCCGAGGCCTTTCCGCGGCGGTCCCCGATCATTCACATCAAGCAGTCGTCGATGAACAAGGGCGGCCACTGGCCCTTCACCGCGGCCTATAACAAGGACGGCCGCATCACGCCAGAGCGCCTGATCGAAGCCGTAAGAAGGGGCGGCGGGACTGACAACGAGATCTGCCTCGAACTCTCGTTCCGTGAGCGCGAGCCGACCGATCACAGGGTCGTCGAGATGATCCGGGAGTCGGTCGAGTTCTGGGAACCGTATATCGATACCGGCTTTAATCGCGTCTAAAATATCACATTCATACATAACAAAATCTCACAATGTAAGTTGAAATATCACATCATCATGTTATCTTCTCCGTGGTGGCGCGGAGGCAGGCCGCGCCGGATCGGGACGATGCGATGAAACCGGAAGACAGGCGAGAGGCGATCATGGAGGTGCTGATGGAGGCGGGAACGGCCTCCGTCGAGGATCTTGCGCTGCGCTTCGGCGTCAGCAAGATGACCGTTCACCGCGACCTCGACGACCTTGAGCAGGCGGGGCTGTTGCGCAAGGTCCATGGGGGCGCCTCGATTCAATCGAGCTCGCAATTCGAAAGCGATTTCCGCTATCGGGAAAAGATCGCGACGAGCGAGAAGCGGCGGATCGCCGAGCACGCGGCAACGCTGATCGAGCCCGGCCAGAGCGTCATCATCGACGACAGCTCGACCACAGGCGCGATTGCCGCCTTTCTCAAGGATATCCGCCCGCTCACCGTCATCACCAACAATCTCGGCGTGATCGCCGAGCTTTCCGGCGCGCCGGGTGTCAATCTGATCGCGCTCGGCGGGCAGTACAGCAAGAAGTTCAACGGCTTCTTCGGCATCGTTACCGAGGAGGCGCTGCGGTCGCTCCGCGCCGACGTGGCCTTCCTGTCGAGTTCGGCGATCGAGGGGGCGGCAGCCTTCCACCAGGACCAGGAGGTCGTGCAGACCAAGCGGCAGATGGTGAAGTCGGCGAGCCGTAAATACCTGCTCGTGGACCATGGCAAGTTCGGGCGCTCGGCCCTGCATTTCCTGACCGGGCTTGAAGCCTTCGACGCCGTGCTGAGCAGCGACGACGTCTCGGACCAACACGCGGCGGCGCTCGGTGATGCCGGCGTTAAGCTCATCAGGGTCAGCAGTCAGAAAATATCGGAGAATGCATGAGCAAGTCAGTTCTCTGGGTCGGCACGAGCTGGAAGATGAACAAGACGCTGGCGGAGGCGATGACCTTCGCCGACGGTCTTGCCGCCGCCGACGCGTCGCGCGACCCGCGCATCCAACGGTTCGTCATTCCGCCCTTCACGGCGGTGCGGCAGGTGAAGGAGAGGCTGAAGGCGACGAGCGTCAAGGTCGGTGCGCAGAACATGCACTGGGAAGATGCCGGGGCTTGGACCGGAGAGATCTCACCCCTGATGCTCAAGGATTGCGGTCTCGATATCGTCGAGCTCGGCCACAGCGAACGTCGCGAACATTTCGGCGAAACCGATCGCACCGTCGGCCTGAAGACGGCCGCTGCCGTCAAGCACGGTCTCGTGCCGCTGATCTGCATCGGCGAGACACTTGCAGAACGCGAGGCGGGCCAGGCGGATGCGGTGTTGACGCGTCAGGTGGAAGGCGCCTTTGCCTTGCTCGAAGGAGCGGCCAGGAATGCGCCGATCCTGCTCGCCTATGAGCCCGTCTGGGCGATCGGCGCCAATGGCATACCGGCGACCGCCGATTATGCCGATGCCCGCCACAGTCTTATCGCCGAGGTCGCAAAGACCGCGCTCGGCGTGGCCGTGCCGGTGCTCTACGGCGGCAGCGTCAATCCCGAGAACTGCGAGGAACTGATCGTCCAGCCCCATATCGACGGCCTTTTCATCGGCCGTTCGGCTTGGGACGTCGGCGGCTATCTCGACATTTTGCAATGCGTGGCCAAGGCGATTTGAGCAATCGTCACATAGTCTCCAACAAGTGCGGAAAGGAAACATCCATGAAAATCGCGATCGGAGCTGACAGCGCAGGCAAGCCCCTGCTCGACGTCATCGCCGCGCATCTCGCCGGGAAAAGCGATATCGAGGTGAAGGACTTGAGCCATACAGGCTATTATGCCGATCTCTCCCGCGATCTGGCGCAGACGATCACGGCCGGCGAGAACGATCGCGGCATCCTGATCTGCGGCACCGGCATCGGTGTCTGCATCTCGGCCAACAAGGTGCCTGGCATCCGGGCCGCATTGACACACGACACTTACTCGGCCGAGCGGGCTGCCAAATCCAACAATGCCCAGATCATCACCATGGGTGCGCGCGTCATCGGGCCGGAACTGGCGAAGTCGATCGTCGATACCTGGCTCGCCTCGGAGTTCGACCCGAACGGTCCATCGGCTGCCAACGTGCAGGCGATCGACCGTCTCGACGCCGAGAAATAACCGCTGCAATTTCTGCGGCGCATGCTGATCCTCCCTCATGCGCGCTACAGCGCCGCGCGTCTGTTCAGACGCGCGGCGCTGTAGCGCTTTTGAATCGCTGCATGCTTTGTCCTTAAATCGGCTAGGATTTAAGGAAACATGCAGGGCGAGACGCCCGGCAGCGATGCCGGGTGCTTTCGTTTGGAGCCGACGTGTCGGGCCTTGACGGACTTTCGGCACACACTTGAAGATGCTCGCCTGTCAGTGAGGAGCGCTTCATGTCCGAGACCATATCGCAAAAGCCGTATTCTGGTGCGCATCACGTATCGAGGATGCGCGGCCGTGATCCGCACGAGGGCCACCGTGCAGCGACGCCGCTCGAATTGCTCTTCGACCTGACCTTCGTCATCGCCTTCAGCCTTGCCGCGTCGCAGCTCGCGCATCTGCTGGCGGAAGGGCATTTCAAGGCCGGGCTGATCGGCTTCGGCTTCGCCAGTTTCGCCATCTGCTGGGCCTGGGTGAACTTTTCCTGGTTCGCTTCCGCCTATGACACGGATGATTGGGTGTTCCGCTCAGTGACGATGGTGCAGATGGTCGGCGTGCTGATCCTCGCCATCGGACTGCCGCCGATGTTCGAGTCGGTCGACAAGGGCGAGCATCTCAATAACGGCGTCATGGTGCTCGGCTATGTGGTGATGCGCGTCGCCATGGTGTTTCAGTGGCTCCGGGCAGCCCGCCAGGACCCATCCCGCCGCAAGGCCTGCACCACGTATGCGGCGGCCATTTCCATCGCCCAGCTAGGCTGGGTCATCCTGATTTTCATCGATTTCTCGCTGCTTGCGACCTTGGCCTTCGTCGTGGTGTTGACGGCAGTCGAGATGACCGGGCCGGTGATCGCGGAATCGTTTCAGGGAGGGACGCCCTGGCACGCCCACCATATCGCCGAGCGTTACAGCCTTCTCGCGATCATCGCGCTCGGCGAAGGCGTGGTCGGAACGGTGGCTTCGGTCACGGCGGTTGTCGAAGGGCACGGCTGGAATCTTGACGTCGCCCTCGTCTGCATCGCCGGCACGGGACTGACCTTCGGCATGTGGTGGATCTATTTCATGCTTCCGAGCGCGGAGATCCTGCACCGGTTCCGCAAGCGCGCCTTCGTTTGGGGCTACGGTCACATGCTGATTTTCGCCGCGATCGTCGCGACAGGCGCGGGCTTGCATGTCGCCGCCTATTACATCGAGCACAAGGCGCATATTTCCTCGGTGACAACGGTGATGACGGTGGCTGTTCCCGTCGCGATCTACGTGGCGCTGATCTACGCCATGTATACCTATCTGTTGCGCCGCTCGGACCGTCTCCACATTTGGCTCCTGGCCGGGACGGCGTTCGTGCTGGCCGCATCTGTTGCGGCAGCGGCAGCGGGCATCCCCATGGCGATATGCCTCATCATCCTGATGCTGGCGCCGGTCGTGACGATCGTCGGCTATGAGCTTGCTGGCCACCGGCACCGTGCCCAAGCGCTCATGCAGGCGCTTGGCAGGGAGGTGGAAGGGTAGCGGGACGTCGGCACCGGTAATCGGTGAAGCGAATCAGGCCCTTGAGCGGTATTTCCTGCTGATCGGATTTAAGGCGTTCAAGGATCGATTCAACGCATCGCCGCCGCCGCGGTCACCACGTCTTGCTGAGCTTCAGCGTGAACGTCCTGCTTTCGCCGTAGCCGCAGGTCAGGAGGCCTTGGCATCCTTTGACATATTCTTTGTCGAAGAGGTTGGCGACGTTGAGCGATGCGGTCCAGTCGTTCTTCTCGTAGCGTATGGCAGCATCGACCAGCGTCGCGGCCGGGACTTTTTTCGTGTTCTCTGAGTCGGCCCAGGATTCCCCCTGGTGCCGGACGCCTGCGCCGAGGCTTACGCCTTCGAGCGCTCCGCTCGGAACCGTGTAGTCGAGCCAGAGCGAGGCCTGCGTTTCGGGTATGAGATAGGGCGACTTGCCGAGCAGCGACGGATTTGTGTCTTCCGTAATCTCGAGGTCGGTATAGCTGAAAGCGGAGATGACCTTCCAGTTTTCATCAAGGTTGATCTTGCCCTCGAGTTCGATCCCGCGGGAGCGCACTTCACCCCGCTGGGTGGAGATCCCAAGGGTGTCGGTCACCTGGACATTCCGCTTGGTTATCTCGAAGACGGAGGCGGTAAACAAGCCGTCGATAAAGGTCGGCTCGTATTTGATGCCTGCTTCGTACTGGTGGCCTTCTTCGGGTTTCAGGGGAACGAGAGTCGTGACCAGAGGATCCGGGTCCGAGTCGCGCGAGCCCACGAGCGGGTTGAAGAAGGTAGCCACGCTCACATAAGGCGTGAGGCCGTTATCGAACTCGTAGGCGAGACCAGCACGGCCGCTGAGCGCACCATCATCATATCCAAAGTTGGAAGGCCCGGACCAGGCGGTGGGACCGTTCTTGAGGTCGGTGTCCACATAGTCGTAGCGGCCGTTGAGCGTGACAAGCCAGCCGCCGCCGAAGCGAATCTGGTCCTGGGCGTAGATGCCGAGCTGCTGCTGGGTGAAAATTTGGTTGATGTAGACGGCGGTTGGCCCCTGCGGCACACCGTAGACCGGATCAGTGGGGCTGATCGGCGTCGCGCCTCCCGACGCCCCGACATGGTCAAGCCGGTAGTATTTGTAGTCGAGGCCGGCGAGAAAAGTGTGGTTCGTGGCGCCGAGATCGAAATCCGTCTCGGCCCGGTTGTCAATTGAGAGGCTGTCGACCTTCGACGTCGCCTCGAAGCCGATGCGATTCAGGAGGTAGTCCGGACCGATGGGCTCGACATTACCAAAGCCCGGGCCGACATAGCCATAGGGATAGGGATACTTCTCGTGCTTGTGGAGGTGGGCGTAGCGCGCGTTCTGGGTGAAGGTCCAGCCGTTATCGAAGTCGCGCTTGAACTCGTAGCCGAGCATCTGCTGGGCGTAGGTTCCCTCGTCGATGTCGGGCTCGCCGAAGTAGGCATCCCGGTCGATCTTGCCGAAGGGCGCATCGGCCACGGTTCCCACATAGGGCAGGAAGCCGTTGCCGACATGGACTTGATCGAGTCCCTGCAGCAAACCATAGACAGTAAGGCTGGTTGCTTCGTCGGGCGCATAGGTCACTTGAGGAAGGATGAAACCCCGCAAGTCTTCGGAAAAATCCGAGTAGTTGTCCCCGCCGGCGACCTTACCGGTCAGGCGATAGAGTACCGTTCCGTCCTCGTTCAGCCGGTCGTTCACCTCGAAGCCGGTGAAGGCGTTGCCGTCGCTGTTAATGCCGAGCTCGGTATAGTAGAGAGGCTCGTCGAGTGGCCGCTTGCTGATCAGATTGATGATACCGCCCGGATTGGCGCCGCCATAGAGCACGGAGGCCGGCCCCTTCAGCACCTCGATCCGCTCCAGCATGAAAGGGTCGATCTGGAAATTGCCGAAGGCGTAGCTGTAGAGGGAGAGGCCGTCGAGAAAGACACCTGTCTGCGCGGCGTCGAAGCCGCGGATGTAGAACCAGTCGGTGTCGGGATCGACGCCGAAGGGCGCGGCCATCACGCCGGGCGTATAGCGCAGCGCCTCGTCGACCTTGTTGACGACGGCTCGGTCGCCCAGTTCCTCGCGGCCGACTACGGATATGGATTGCGGGACTTCGGTGAGGGGAGTGGCCGTTTTCGAACCGGTCGCCGTGGCCTTGGCGACGTAGCCGTCGACTGGCCCGGTGGCGCTGTCGTCCGCAACATTCCCGCTCTCGACGACGAGCCGTTCAAGCTGCGTGGCGCTTCCATCCTGCGCCAGCGCCACGCCTGGAGCCATCAACGTGGCAAGGGCCGCTCCGCTCGCCAAGACATGCTTCAGATGTGCCCCATGATCCTTGCGCTTCATGTCTTCATTCCTGCCACGAATTCGGCCGAGCGCGCCCATCGCACCACTACCGGTTCTGTTCAATGATAAGGTGAGTGATTAAATCAACTATACGGGCCCGGCTTGTCGCAGTCGGGCAAAATTGAACGATCCTGGGCAAATTTGCGCAGCGCACACAGGCGCAGCCGTCGCGTTTGTCAGGCCCCGCGGCTCTTCTTCCAGAGGGCCGGCGTCGTGCCGATCGTCTTGCGAAAGACACGAGTGAAATGGGCCTGATCGGCAAAGCCCGTTTCCGCGGCGATCGCGGTCAGCGAGGCGTCGGTCTTGAGCAGCATCTGCTTTGCCCGCTCGACCCGGGCATTCATGTGCCACTGGTGAGGAGCAACACCGGTCGAGGATTTGAAGGCATGGCTGAAATGCGATTGGGAGAGGCCGGTGAGGTTTGCAAGTTCCTCCAGCCGGACGTTGCGGGCGAAGTTCTCCTCGATGAAGTCGATCGCACGGCGCAACTGCCAGCCCGCCAACTGGCTGCGCTTGCGGGGCTCGCGCTTGCCGATCTTCATGAGGTCGATGAAGAGCGCCACCGTCAGCCCGTCGCCGTAGAGATCATGAAGCGGTTGCGGATTGAGGCATTCGGCCGCGATCAGACCGGCAAGCCGGAGAAAGCGCTCGTCCTGGAACATCAGCCGCGGCGTCTCGATGTTAGCGAGATCCAGTTCTTCCTTCAGGCGCCGGCTGAGCGCGTCGACATCGAAATGCAGGTCGAGGTGCCTGATATAGTGGACGTCGACCACATCGGTCCACAATTCCATCCCGGCAGGAATATAGGAGAGGGCCTGCCGATGATAGTTCTGGACGACACCCTTGCCGTTTGCGGCCAGCTTCACCCTGCAATTGCCGCCTCCTTTGGCGTCGAGGACGATGAACATGCGCGGGTCCTCGGCAACGTAATAGCCGCCGGCATGCGGGACGCACTCCACGTCCCAGACATCCGCGACCACACCATTCCATTCGCGGCGGTTGAGGCCGCCTATGATCGAAAAACCGCTGATCTTGTTCTGCATGCGCGGCTGAAATGTCATGGTCGCTTTCTCGGCCCGGCACCCAAAGCCGGCAAGGATAATCTTTCAGCTTTTTGTCAAGTTTACTAACGCGGGTCGCACGAATTTTCAATTGCGGCGCAAATGGGAAGGGCGCAACCGATGCCGGCCGCGCCCCTTCGCATTTCTTTTAGAGGAAGCTGCTCAGGCGTTGATCAGCGCCAGCTTGGCGCGGGCGTCGAGGATTTGCGCGCAGGCGTTGGCGGCTTCCTCGCCCTTGACGACGAAATGGTCGCGGAAGAAGGCGATCAGCGGTTCGCTTTCCTGGAAGTTGTGAGGCGTGAGAACGGCGGAGAGCACCGGCACGTCCGTGTCGAGCTGTACGCGCATCATGCCGTCGAGGACGGTGCCGGCGACGAAGTTGTGCCGGTAGATGCCGCCGTTGACGACGAAGGCCGTGCCGAGGATCGCCGAATAGCGGCCGGTCCTCGCGAGCGTCTGCGCATGCAGCGGTATTTCGAGTGCGCCCGGCACGTCGAAGATCTCGACGTCGGCAGTGTTGCCGCCGAGTTTCGCCCATTGGGCGACGAAGGCGTCGACGCACTGGTCGACGATATCGGCGTGCCAGCGGGCGCGGACGATGGCGATCTTGGTGGAGGGATGGGAAAGGATAGTCATGGTCTCAAGCCTTTCAGGGTTGGCGTTTTTTCCAATGATCCCGTCGGGCGAACATGCATGCACGACAGTCCCCCGGGGAGGGGACGCCGCTCTGCTTGCTCTCTTCCATCCGGACTGTAACCGTCGGCTCCGGAATTCGACCGGATCTGCTGACCTTCGAGCAATACCGCACGAAGCGCTCGCGGGCTCCGACCCGGCGATCATGCCGATCGCCTTGCCGCTACCGCCGGTGGGGAATTTCACCCCGCCCTGAGAACGCTTGCGACTATATCGGCCACTCGGCTGCGGTCAAACGCGTCGAGCGACGAAAAAGCGAGAAATCACGACAGATTTTTCCAAGGACATCGGCGTGTCGGATGAAATCGTTCCGCTAAGGCGCCCACCTCTACTCGCGGATGACGAGCAGGTCCTTGGCGGCGAAGCGCAGAGTAACGTGTTCGCCGGTGACCGGAGGCGTCATGCCCGGATTGTTGAACATGTCGAAAGAGATGATGTCGCCGCCGACGCGCAGCTTGGTGCGGATGACGGAGCCGAGAAAGCTCGTGGAGACCACTTCGCCGGGAAGGGCTGTGTCGCCACGGGCACCTTCGGCGATCGAGCCAGCTTCCGGCCTGAGCGCCAGCGAGATGCTATCGCCGCCTTTGACGCCGGCAATGGGCTCTTTCAGAGAAATCCGCTGGTCGCCGATGGTGACGGCGCCGCTCGCAGGATCGGCCACCTTGCCCTCTATGATGTTGAGCGTGCCGACGAAGGAAGCGACGAAGCGGGTCGCCGGCGTATTGTAGATCTCGAAGGGCGTGCCGATCTGGTCGGCGCGGCCGGCATTCATGACGACGATCCGGTCGGAGATCGACAGCGCCTCCTCCTGGTCATGCGTGACAAACACCGTCGTGATTCCGAGCTGCTGCTGGATCTGCCGTATCTCCTCCCGCAGCGAGATGCGAATCTTCGCATCGAGTGCGGAGAGCGGCTCGTCGAGCAGCAGCACTTGCGGCTTGACGGCAATCGCGCGGGCGAGCGCCACGCGTTGCTGCTGGCCGCCGGACAATTGATAGGGGAAGCGGTCCGCCAGGTGCTCGAGCTTGATGAGCCCGAGCATCTGCTTCACCCGCATATCAATATCCGTTTTGGAAGCGCCTGCGACCTTGAGGCCGAAGGCGACATTGTCGTGAACGTTCATGTTCGGGAACAGCGCATAGGCCTGGAACACCATGCCGATATTGCGCTGGTTCGGCTTCAGCGTGCCCTGATTCTTGCCGTTGATGACGATCGAGCCGCCGGACGGCGTCTCGAAGCCGGCGATCATACGCAGGATGGTCGTCTTGCCGCAACCGGAAGGGCCGAGAAAGGAAACGAATTCGCCCCTGTCGATACCCATGTTGAAGTTGTGCACGACCTGAACCGGGCCGAAGGATTTTTGGATGTTCGTTAGCGTCAGGAATGCCATGTGATCAAGCCTTGGGCGAAGCGGATTGCTGGAAGCGGGACACGAGCTGGATCAGCCCCATGCTGAGCCAGGTGATGGCGAAGGCGATGACCGCGAGCGCCGAGGGCTCGTAGGCTTTGTTGGCGCCGACGAGCTGCAGATAGGGGCCAAAGGCCGGCCGGTTGAGCAGCGCCGCCATGGTGAATTCGCCCATCACGATTGCGAAGGTGATGAAGGCGCCGGAAAGCACTCCGCTCATCACGTTCGGGAAGATGCAGCGGAAAAGGATCGTCGGCCATTTGGCGCCGAGGCTCTCGGCCGCTTCCGTCAGGGTCCTGACATCGATCGCCCGCATGGCGGTATCGACGGCGCGGTACATGTAGGGAAGCGACAGCGTCATGTAGGAGAACATGAGCAACGCATTCGTGCCGGAGGTCGAGCCGGTAAGCGGCAGGATCGACGAGGAATTGTAGAGCCTCAGATAACCGAAGACGATGACGATCGCCGGAATGACGAGCGGCAGCAGTGTGACGAACTCCACCACGGGGCGGACCTGCGGCAGGCGCAGGCGCACCCAATAGGCCGTCGGCACCACGAGCAGCATGCCGAAGACGATGGTCAGCAGCGCCATTATGATCGAATAGCCGAAGGTCTCGCGGAACTGGATGTCGGAGAAAACCGACTGGTAAGCATCGAAGGAATACGCGCCGCGGCGCATGCGCAGCGAGAACTCCAGCGTGCCGAGCAGCGGGATGATGAAGTAGCTCGCTCCGATGGCAATGGCGATCCAGGCGCCCAGGCGTTGTGCTTTCATTTCTGCCACCGTTCGGCACGCATCCGCAGCCAGATATAGAGAATGTTGGAAATGCCGGTGATGACGATCATGCCGAGGGCGAGCGCATAGCCGAGGTTCGGGTTGTGCAGCACGTCGCCGCGGATCTGGGCGTAAAGGAGGATAGGCACGATGTTGAGCGAGCTGCCGGTCAGCGCGTAAGCCGTCGCGATGGCGCCGAAGGCGTTGGCGAAAAGCAAAAGCGTGGTGCCGAGCAGGCTCGGCCAAAGGATCGGCAGCGCGACCATGCGCCAGTATTGCCAATGGGAGGCCCCGAGGATCTCGGCCGCTTCGCGCCACTCCCGCTTCAGGCCGTCCAGCGCCGGCGTCAAGATCAAGACCATCAGCGGAATCTGGAAATACATATAGGTGATGGTCAGCCCGAAGAAGCTTAGGAGATTGAAGCCGGTCGAATAGAGGTTGAAGCCGAACCAGTCGCGCAGGAACACGGTGACGAGACCTGTACGGCCGAGCGTCGCCAGAAAGGCGAAGGCGAGTGGCACGCCGGCGAAGTTCGACGCAACGCCCGAAAAGGTGAGCAGGCCGGAGCGGACCCAGCTAGGCACGCCGCCGAGTACGATCGCCCAGGCGAGAAAGAAGCCGATCAGTGCGCCGCCGAGCGATGAGGCGACCGACACCCGGATCGAGATCCAGTAGGCGGAGAGGATCGAGGGCGTGAACAGGTCGGTGATGTTCTTGAAGGTGAATGCGCCATCAGGCGTCAGAAAGGCGCCGGCAACGAGGTAGATCGTCGGGACGACCAGGAACATCAGTGCGAATATCGCGAAGGGTGCGATGCCGAGCCAATCGATAATCACTCGTTTGCTGATCAGGGGTGCTGCTGCGGTTGTCGTGGTCATCGAGGTTTCGGCTGTCCCGGCGTCAAAGGAAGCCTCCCCGCTGGTCACAAGCGGGGAGGCTGAGGTCACGATTACTGGACGTTGGCGCCGACGACGCTGTCCCACTTGGTGGTGATCACTTCCTTGCCCGCGGCCTGCTCTTCGAGCGTCGGGAAAACAGCCTCTTCATAGGCTGCTGCCGGCGGCAGCTTGTCGAGCATTTCCTGCGGGACCTTGCCATTCTTGACGAGATCGTTGAAGCGGATCGGGTGGCAATAGCCCTTCAGCCAGCCGAGCTGGCCTTCGTCCGAATAGAGATATTCCATCCAGAGCTTGGCGGCGTTCGGATGCGGGGCAAAGGCCGAGATCGCCTGCACATAGACGCCGGCGACGACGCCGGAGGCCGGGACGACGACTTCAACCGGCGGGTTACCGTTCAGCCCATCGCGCCAGGAGAGACCGTTATAGTCCCAGGCGATGATGATCGGGGTCGAGCCCTGGGCGAGCGGTGCGGACTTTCCGACGACCGGAACGAAGTTGCCGGCCTTATGGACTTCGGCAAAGAAGGCGAGGCCCGCTTCGCCGGCCTTGGCGGCGTCTTTCTCGCCTGTCGAAAGCCCGGCGGCGTAGACGGCCTGTACAGCCTGGTTCGAGGAACGCGGGTCGCCCGCAAGCGCGACTGAGTTCGCGTATTCCGGCTTCTTCAGGTCGGCCCAGTCCTTCGGCACTTCCTTGACGATATCGGTGTTCACGACGAAGGAAAGAACACCGTAATAGTCGCCGTACCAGTAGCCGTCGGCGTCCTTGGCGCTGTCCGGGATCGTGTCCCAGGTGGAGACCTTGTAGGGCTGAATCAGGCCTTCGGCCTTGGCCGAGGGACCGAAGGAGAGGCCGACGTCGATGACGTCAGGGGCCTGCGGGCCGGTGTTGCCCTTGTTGGCCTTGATGGCTTCGATCTCGTCGCCCGAACCTGCGTCCGGGTTCAGTTCATTGACTTCGATGCCGTACTTGGCCTTGAAGCCGGCAATGAGATCCCCGTATCCGCACCAGTTGTGGGGAAGGGCGATCGTGGTCAGCGTGCCTTCCTTCTTAGCGGCGGCGATGAGCTCCTCGCTCGGCTCGGCGGCGGCGATGGCCGTCGTTGCAAGCAGCATTGCGGTCGAGAGCGAGAGCAGGCGTTGAGTCTTTGAAATCACTGGTGTTCTCCTTATGGGTTTTCAGCCAATTTCGGCGATGCTGTTAAAGAGATGCGATGAAGCTTGTGTGACAGGCTCTGTCCTGTTCGCGCCAAACGTGTCGGCTTCGGAATGACCCGCTTTCGAGCCCGTGCGTGGCGGCGTTTTGCACCTCCTTGATGTCTTTCGTTTCGGAAACTTCAACCCTCGGGCGGTCCCTCCTAGACCGGCTTGCGGAAGATGCGCGTTGAATCGAACAGGCCTTCGAGCGTCTTCATACGATCGCGGGTTTCGTCCCAGTTCGTGCTCTGTACGGCCTCGATCAGGGCCTCGACGAGGAAGAGGAGCATCACGGAACTGTCCCAGGCAGAGGGCACTTCGATCTGGGCGCGGAAGACCTTGGAGGAGGACTTGGCGACCGGCGAGCCCCATTGATCGGTGAAGAGAATGATCTCGACGCCACGTTCGCGGGCGAAACGGGCGAGCGTTTCCATCTCCTGCTCGTAACGGCGGATGTCGAACAGGATCAGGACGTCGCCCTGCTTCATGTCGAGCACATAATGCGGCCAGGAGCTCGGATTGACGGCGATCCGGGTGACGCCGGTGCGGATGACCTGGAGATGGGTGAAGAGATAGTCTGCAAGCGAGCGGGTGATGCGCCCGCCGACCAGATAGACATTGCGCTTGCGGTCGGCGACGAGTGCTGCGGCCGCGTCGAATTCGCGGGGTTCGATCTGCGAAAGCGTCTGGCGCATATTGCCCATGATCGCGTCGGCGAAACGGTTGAGCGTATGGGTGCCCGGCGCGCTCGCCGCCCAGCGATCATGCTTGGCGATCGGATTGGAGATCGTCGCCTCGAGTTCCTGGTGGAGTCTTGCCTGGAAATCCGGAAATCCGCGGAAGCCGAGCTTCTGGACCATGCGGGCGACCGTCGGGGTCGAAACGCCGGCATTCTCGGCGACCGTGGTGATCGAGCCGAGGCCGGAAACCGGATAGTTGTCGAGAAGTGTCTCCGCCAATCGCTTTTCCGCGCGCGTCAGCGCGGCGAAATGTGCGTTGATCACATCCGACACGGTCATGGATGTCGCGTTGCCGTTCAATGCTCTTGCCCCTCGGCCGGTCTTCGCCAGCTTGTGAGAAATTAAACATCGCTGTCACAATCGGAGTCAATCATATTCTTGAAGAGATCGTTTCAGATTCTGATTGACACTCGTCGATTCGTGAAGAATTCTTTTCACAAATATCGTCTGACGAGGCATAGGGGAGCCGGTTTTGACGGGGCTTTTGACGCAGGCAGAGGGCGGCCCGGTCGCCATCGAGAATGCCGATGCGAAGGGAGAATTCCTCTTCGTCTGCGAGCACGCGTCCCGCCGCCTGCCGGAACGTCTCGGTACGCTCGGCCTTTCCGAAGAGGCGCTCGAGAGCCACATCGCCTGGGACCCGGGAGCTCTGGCGGTGTCTAGATTTCTCGCGAAGCGCCTCGACGCCACGCTCGTCCATCAGCGCTTTTCACGCCTTGTCTACGACTGCAACAGGCCGCCGGAATCCGATGCGGCCACGCCTGTCGTCAGCGAGGTCTATGAGGTCCCGGGCAACAGGGCGATGTCGGCGGCCGAGCGGCAGGCGAGGGTGGACGAGATTTACCTGCCGTTTAAAGGGGCGGTCTCTCAGCTCATCAGCGACCGCCGGGCTTCGGGCAGGCGGGCCGTTCTCGTCACCATGCACAGCTTCACGCCAGTTTATTTCGGCGAGCCCCGCTCTGTCGAAATCGGCATTCTGCACGACGCCGACAGTCGGCTGGCGGACCGCATGCTTGCCGCTGCAGCCGTTGGAGACGTGGGCTACGATATTCGTCGCAACGAGCCCTATGGACCGGCCGACGGCGTGACGCACAGCTTGATCGAATACGGCATGCGCTTTGGCGTGCCGAACGTCATGATCGAGATCCGCAACGATCTCATCCGCAACGAGATCGGCCAAAGGGTCGTGGCCGATTATCTGGAAGGGCTGCTCACCACGAGCGTAGCCGCGCTTCCGGCAAAATAAAAAGACCTGGGGGAGCGGCAAAGCCGCGGTGCTGTTTCGTTGTCTGGAGCAGTGGGTGACGCGACCTTTCGCAATGGCGCGGAGGGTCCGGAGAAACAGGGGAAAAAGATGTCAGACTATACCGAAATCGATAAGAAGCAGGATCTGCAGATTCTGCATTCCATGGGCTATGCCCAGGAACTCGAGCGGCGAATGAGCCAGTTCTCGAATTTCGCCGTATCCTTCTCGATCATTTGCATCCTTTCGGGCGGCATCAACTCGCTTGCGCAGGCGACCGCCGGTGCGGGCGGCGCCTCGATCGGCATCGGCTGGCCGCTTGGATGCTTCATCTCGCTCGTCTTCGCCGTCGCCATGGCGCAGATCGGCTCCGCCTATCCGACCGCCGGCGGCCTCTATCACTGGGGCTCGATCCTTGGGAACCGTTTTACCGGCTGGGTGACGGCCTGGTTCAACCTGCTCGGGCTGGTGACGGTTCTCGGCGCCATCAATGTCGGCACCTATTATTTCTTCATGGGTTCGTTCGGCACGCCGTATCTGGGACTGGAAGACACGACGACGACGCGTATCGTCTTCCTGGCGATCATCACCGGCGTGCAGGCCCTGGTGAACCATATGGGGATCGGCCTTACGGCGAAGCTCACAGACTTCTCGGGCTATCTCATCTTCGCGACCTCGATCCTCCTGGCGATCGTTTGCCTTGCAGCGGCCGACCCTTACGAGTTCGGGCGGCTCTTCACCTTCTCGAACTATTCCGGCGAGGCGGGCGGCAATGTCTGGCCGCAGACTTCCGGCACCTGGGTGTTCCTGCTCGGCCTGCTGCTGCCGATCTACACGATCACCGGTTACGATGCTTCCGCCCACACCTCGGAGGAGACGGTCAAGGCCGCCGAGTCGGTGCCGCGCGGCATGGTCTCTTCGGTGCTCTGGTCGGCGCTCTTCGGCTACATCATGCTGTGCTCCTTCGTGCTGATGATCCCGAACATGGACGAGGCGGCCAAGCAGGGCTGGAACGTGTTCTTCTGGGCGATGGACGCGCAGGTGCACCCGGCCATCAAGGACATTCTCTACCTCGCCATCTTCGTCAGCCAATGGCTGTGCGGCCTGGCTACGGTTACGTCGGTATCGCGCATGATCTTCGCCTTCTCGCGCGATGGCGGCCTGCCGGCCTCCAAGCCGCTGTCGAAAGTGAGCCCGACCTACCGCACGCCGGTCGCGGCGATCTGGACGGGCTCGATTCTGGCAGTGCTCTTCGTCTGGGGATCGTCGCTCGTTTCGATCGGCGACACACCGGTCTACACGATCGTCGTCTCGTGCACGGTCATCTTCCTGTTCTTCTCCTTCGCGATCCCGATCACGCTCGGCCTTTTCGCCTGGGGAACCTCGAAGTGGGATAAGATGGGACCGTGGAACCTTGGTGAGGGCATGTTCAAGCTCTTCGCGATCCTGTCGATCATCGCCATGGTGCTGATCTTCGTTCTCGGCATTCAGCCGCCGAATGATTGGGCGCTCTATATTACCGTCGGCTTCCTGATCGTGACGGGAATCATCTGGTTTGCATTTGAAAACCGCCGCTTCCGCGGGCCGCCCATCGGCGATGAAGTCGCCCGCCGCCAGGCGGAGATCGTCGCCGCTGAAAAGGCCGTGGGCGAAGTCTGAGACGATAACAGGAGCGCGGGGATCGCGCTTGCGATCCCCGCTTGACTTTTGCGGCTTCGGGAACGGCCGCGCCGAAACATGGGATGACACTTTCATGAGCTACTCGTTCGAAGAACTGAAAGAGGATGTGGCCGCCGGTCGCATCGACACGATGCTCGCCTGCCAGGTGGACATGCAGGGCCGCCTGATGGGCAAGCGTTTTCATGCGGAATACTTCGTCGACAGCGCCTGGAAGGAAACGCATAGCTGCAACTATCTGCTTGCGACCGACATAGAGATGGAAACCGTTCCCGGTTATAAGGCGACGAGCTGGGAAAAGGGCTACGGCGACTACACGATGAAGCCCGATCTCTCGACGCTTCGCCGCATCCCCTGGCTCGAAGGCACGGCTCTGGTGCTTTGTGACGTGCTCGACCACCATACTCATGCGGAAGTACCGCATTCGCCGCGCGCCATCTTGAAGAAGCAGGTGGCGCGACTCGAAGCCATGGGCTTCAAGCCCTTCATGGCGAGCGAGCTCGAATTCTTCCTGTTCGATCAGTCCTATGACGAGGCGAGGGTCTCCGGATACCGCGACCTGCAGCTCGCCAGCGGCTACAACGAGGATTACCACATCTTCCAGACGACGAAGGAAGAGGATGTGATGCGGGCGATCCGCAATGGCCTGCAGGGCGCGGGCATTCCGGTCGAGAACTCCAAGGGCGAGGCTTCCGCCGGGCAGGAGGAGATCAATGTCCGCTATGCGGACGCTCTGACTATGGCTGACCGCCACGCGATCATCAAGAACGGCTGCAAGGAGATCGCCTGGCAGCGCGGCAAGGCGATCACCTTCCTCGCCAAATGGAACTATTCGGCCGCGGGCTCATCGTCGCACATCCACCAATCGCTCTGGAGCCTTGACGGCGAGACGCCGCTGTTCTTCGACAAGAACGCGCCGCACGGCATGTCGGAACTGATGCGGCACTACGTGGCGGGCCTGCTCACCCATGCCAGCGAGATCACCTATTTCCTGGCGCCTTACATCAACTCCTACAAGCGCTTTATGGCCGGCACCTTCGCGCCAACCAAGGCGATCTGGAGCAAGGACAATCGGACCGCCGGCTACCGACTCTGCGGCGAGGACACCAAGGCGATCCGCATCGAATGCCGCGTCGGCGGCTCCGACTTGAACCCCTATCTTGCCTTTGCAGCTTTGATCGCGGCCGGCATATCCGGTATCGAAAGCAAGATGGAACTGGAGGCGCCCTTCGTCGGCGACGCATACCATGGCAAGGATGTGCGAGAGATTCCGCATACGTTGAGAGCAGCAACTGAGGCGCTTTCCGGCTCGAAGATGCTACGGGCGGCATTTGGCGAGGACGTGATCGACCATTATGTGCATGCCGCCCAATGGGAGCAGCAGGAATATGATCGGCGCGTGACCGATTGGGAAGTCGCTCGGGGGTTCGAGAGGGCGTAGGTAAAACCGTCCCCAACCCCTCTCCGCAAGGGGGCTTCGCGGCGTCATCGCCGCCCAACTCAGCGCCTCCGCAGCTGGCATTAGCCGAGATCAGGCGAGGCTGCCGAGAGGGAAGCTCTCCCCTTGTGGGGAAGGGGTGGGGAGGGGAAATTTGTTTTCGCAGTAGGAACAGGAAGACGATCATGACGATGATCAAATGCATTTCGCCGGTGAATGGCGAGGTCTATGCCGAGCGCCTGGCAATGCCACTGGAGCTCGCCAGAGAGGCCGTCGCGCATGCGCGCCTCGCGCAGAAAGCCTGGGCCAAACGCCCGCTCGATGAACGGGTCAAGCTGGTACTCGCCGGCGTCGCGCGCCTCAACGAAATGGTCGATGAAGTGGTGCCGGAACTCGCTTGGCAGATGGGCCGACCGGTCCGTTATGGCGGCGAGTTCAGGGGTTTCAACGAGCGTTCGAACTACGTCGCTTCGATCGCGGCCGACGCGCTGAAGCCGATCGTCGTCGAGGAGAGCGATCGCTTCGAGCGGCGCATAGAGCGCGAGCCGCATGGCGTCGTCTTCGTCATTGCGCCCTGGAACTACCCCTACATGACGGCGATCAACACGGTCGCTCCAGCGCTGATGGCGGGCAACACGGTCATTATCAAACACGCCAGTCAGACGATCCTTGTCGGCGAGCGCATGGTGCGCGCCTTCGTCGAGGCGGGCGTTCCGGCGGACGTCTTCCAGAACCTATTCCTCGACCACGAGACGACGGCGGCGCTGATCGCTGCCAGGAGTTTCGACTTCATCAACTTCACCGGCTCGGTGGAAGGCGGCCGCTCGATCGAGCGCGCGGCGGCTGGCACCTTTACTGGTCTCGGCCTTGAACTCGGCGGCAAGGATCCAGGCTATGTGATGGAGGATGCCGATCTCAACGCGGCGGTCGACACGCTGATGGACGGCGCGACCTACAATTCCGGCCAGTGCTGCTGCGGCATCGAGCGCATCTACGTGCATGAATCGCTCTACGACGCCTTTGTCGAGAAATCGGTCGCCTGGGTCTCCAACTACAAGCTCGGCAATCCGCTCGATGCGGAAACGACGCTCGGGCCGATGGCCAACAAGCGGTTCGCGGCTACCGTCCGCAACCAGATCGCCGATGCCGTCTCGAAGGGCGCCAAGGCGCTGATCGATCCGAAGCTTTTCCCGCAGGACGATGGCGGCGCCTATCTCGCGCCGCAGGTCCTCGTCGATGTCGATCATTCGATGGAGTTCATGCGCGAGGAAACCTTCGGGCCGGCCGTGGGCATCATGAAGGTGAAGAGCGATGCCGAGGCGATCGAGTTGATGAATGACAGCCAGTACGGGCTCACCGTTTCGCTCTGGACGAAGGATGCCGAGCGGGCCGCGCGGATCGGGCGCGAGCTCGAAACCGGCACGATCTTCATGAACCGGGCTGACTATCTCGACCCGGCGCTCTGCTGGACAGGCGTCAAGGAGACCGGCCGAGGCGGTTCGCTTTCGGTCCTCGGCTTCCATAATCTCACCCGTCCGAAATCCTATCACCTGAAGAAAGTCACCGCATGACCATCACCGCCAACTGGAGCTATCCGACCGCCGTCAAATTCGGCACCGGCCGCATCAAGGAGCTTGCCGACCATTGCATGGCGCTCGGCATGAAGAAGCCGCTGCTGATCACCGATCGCGGGCTCGCGCCGATGGCGATCACGCAGAACGCGCTCGATATCCTCGAGGCCGGCGGCCTCGGTCGCGCGATCTTCGCGGACGTCGATCCGAACCCAAACGACAAAAATCTGGAAGCCGGCGTGAAGGCTTTCCGGGAGGGCGGCCATGATGGCGTCGTCGCCTTCGGCGGCGGCTCCGGCCTCGATCTCGGCAAATGCGTCGCCTTCATGGTCGGCCAAACGCGTCCCGTGTGGGACTTCGAGGATATCGGTGACTGGTGGACGCGCGCGAGCGTCGAAGGCATCGCGCCAATCGTCGCCGTTCCGACGACGGCCGGCACCGGTTCCGAGGTCGGCCGCGCCAGCGTCATCACCAATTCGGCAAGCCACGTGAAGAAGGTGATCTTTCATCCGAAGTTCCTGCCGGGCGTCACGATCTGCGATCCGGAACTGACGGTTGGGATGCCGAAGGTGATCACCGCCGGCACGGGTATGGACGCTTTCGCGCATTGCCTGGAGGCCTATTCCTCGCCGTTCTACCACCCGATGTCGGCGGGCATCGCGCTCGAAGGCATGCGGCTCGTCAAGGAATACCTGCCGCGCGCCTATAGGGAGGGAACGGACCTCGAAGCCCGCGCGCACATGATGAGCGCGGCGGCGATGGGCGCGGTCGCCTTCCAGAAGGGGTTGGGTGCGATCCATTCGCTCTCGCATCCGATCGGAGCGATCTACAACACCCATCACGGCATGACCAATGCCGTGGTGATGCCGCCGGTGCTGCGCTTCAATCGCCCGGCGATCGAGGAGAAGATCGGCCGCGCCGCCGCTTACCTCGGCATTGGCGGCGGCTTCGATGGCTTCTACGACTATGTGCTGCGGCTCAGAGAGGAGCTCGGCGTGCCGGACAAACTGTCGGCGCTCGGTGTCGGCACCGACCGCATCGACGAGATGGCGGAAATGGCAATCGTCGACCCGACCGCAGGCGGCAACCCGGTCGAATTGACGCTCGACACGGCGAAGAAGCTCTTTGCCGAGTGCATCTGACGGTAGGTTGCGTTAATTTTTTTGAAGCCCGGAAAGCTTTGGTTTTCCGGGCTTTTTCATTACGCGTCAGTGACGGGAAAGGCGTTTTGATTAATCTTTGGGAGCCAAAATTTCCATTTTGTTAACCATGATCTGAAAGGTTCTATTAAGAAACCGGCGCGCCCCGTCCTGCTGGGCGGGCCCGCAAACGGAACATGCAAGGACGAGGTGGAGAAATGGCGGTCATCACATTCGCCAATGCGAAAGGCGGTGCGGGCAAGACGACTGCGGCGCTGATCTTGTCGACGGAACTGGCGAGGCAGGGGAACCGCGTCGTGGTTCTCGATGCCGATCCGCAGCGCTGGATCACGAGCTGGTCCGAGGTATCCGGTCACGTCGGCAACCTGGAAGTGATCTCGCATGTCACGCCGGCCTCGCTGCCCTGTCATATCCGCGAACTCAAGGGCGAGGTCGATTTCATCATCATCGATCTGGCCGGCGCCAAGGACGCGATTGTCGCCCTGGCGCTAGGGCTCTCCGACCAGGTGCTGATTCCGGTTCAGGGCTGTGCCATGGATGCGCGGGGCGCGGTGCAGATTCTGGAGCTCATCCGCCAGATCGAGCAGAAGGCGAGGGTCCGCATCAATCACTCGGTCGTATTGACCCGCGTTAATTCACTGGTGACGACGCGAGCGCTGCAGACGATCAAGGCATTGCTCGCCTCTCGCGGCGTCTCGGTTCTCGACACGCCGATCGTCGAGCGCGTCGCCTATCGCGAAATCTTCGAATGCGGCGGGACCTTGCAGACGATGGACCCGAACCGGGTCAGCAATCTCGACAAGGCGCGCGAAAACGCCTTCGCGCTTGCCAGCGAGGTGCAGAGCCTGCTTCCCGTAACCGCACGCCGCGCACTGATGTCTCGCTTGCGCTCGGCCCTGCCGCGGGCGGCCTAGCCGCAGGGGCGGTTACCTGCGCCGCAGACGCGGCGCCGGCGGGATCTTGTGACAAGCAGAGCCTGTCAGAACCGCCGATCGATGAAATGCTTGGCCTGGGCGCCGGCATGGTAGAAGGCGGATTTCAGGCTCCGCCACGGATCCGGCGTGACCGGCGTTTCCGCAAGCGGAACGGCCGATGCGTCGCCGGTGACGTGATGGGCAAGCGCACGGCCGAAGACGGTGCCCGGCGCGATGCCGCGGCCGTTGTAGCCGCTCACCGATACGACATTGGGAGCGAGCACGTGCATCGCCGGCAGGTTGTTCGTGGTCATGCCGATGCGTCCGTCCCACCAGTATTCGAAGCGGAAGTCGCCGATATAGGGGAAGAGCTTGCGCAGCGAACGGGCGGCGAATGCACGGTGGGTGCCGGCGGCCAGCGCGTCGAGCCTGCCGACCGAGCCGAAGATCAGACGGTCCTGCCTGTCCATGCGGAAGGACGTCATGACGAGACCCGTATCCCAGGCACCTTGGCGCTCCGGCAATATCTTCGCGGCGATGTGGTCCGGGAGGGGATTGGTCGCGAACTGGAAAAAGGGAAGGATCGTCAATTCCTGCCGGTATTCCTTCCACGGAACATCGGGAACGAGGCTGCCATATGCATTGGTCGCGAGAATGACGTAGCGAGCGGTGAGGGTGCCAAGCCCGGCCTTCAGCTTCCAGAGATCGCCTTGCCGCTCGGCGGCAAGCAGCGGCGTATCGGTGAAGATCTCGGCGCCGGCGGCAAGCGCCGCGCGGGCGAGCCCCCGTGCATAGGCGAGCGGCTGGATCGTTCCGGCGCGACGATCGAGCAGCGCCCCGGTGAAGCCTTCAGCACCGGAGAGCGCATGCGCCCTGTCGGCCGAAAGGACTTCGACCGGCGCGCCGCGCTTCTTCCATTGCGCCTCTCTATCCCGGATATCTTGCAGCCCCTCTGCGCCGACGGCCATATGCAGCGTGCCGTTGCGAACGGCTTCGCACTCGATGCCGTGTTTGGCAACGAGATCATAGACGAGCGAGGGACCGTCGCCGAGTTCGGTGAGCAGCCGGTTTCCGGCCGTGGTCCCGAGCGTCGCGATCAGGTCCTCCGGCTTCACCCACATGCCGGCATTGACGAGGCCCACATTGCGGCCGGAGCCGCCATGCCCGATCATTCTTGCTTCGATTACCTTAGCCTTTACACCCATCTCGGCGAGGTGGAGGGCGGCCGAGAGCCCGGTAAAGCCGCCTCCGATGATGGCCACCTCTGTCGTCAGGTCACCCGCAAGCTGAGCCGTTTGCGGCCCTGCCGGCGCCGTCGCATGCCAGAGATTGGGGAGAGGGCGCTCCGTCGCCATCGCGGACATTCCTTTGTGGTGATCGAGGATATTCGCCTGTGATAGAGCCAATGCGGCAAAGCTTTTCATGACAATGTTTCATGATGTCATGAGGGCCGCAACGGTGCACTTCCGTCGCGGCGACAGGCGTTTAGAGGCCACGTGCGAGGCGTGACATGATGGTCCGGTCCGATAGGGGGCAGGCAAATTGGAGCGCCGCAGGGCGAAGCGGCGGTGTCTCAAGCGACTAACCGACGAATTCGACCGTGACGCCGGGGCTCACCATCTTGCCAAGCTCGGTTGCGTCCCAGTTGGTCAGGCGGATGCAGCCATGGCTCTGGGTCTTGCCGATTTTTGAGGGATCCGGGGTTCCGTGGATGCCGTAGGTCGGCCTCGAAAGCGCGATCCAGACGGTGCCCACGGGGCCGTTCGGGCCTGGCTGCAATTGCAGGATCTTATCGTTCGCACCCTGCCGGAAATTGATCTTCGGGTTGTAGGTATAACCCGGATCGAAGGCGATGCGCTCAACCGCCACGGTGCCGGACGGCGAGGGCGTATCGGCCGAACCGATAGTGGCCGGATAGGCGGCGATCAGTTTTCCCGCCTCGTCATAGGCGAGCACCTGCTTGCGAACCTTGTCCGCGACGATCCGCGTGACCTTGCCCGTCTTGTTCGGACCGGGATTGATGACCTTGATCGTCGTACCCGGGATGGAGAAATCGACGCCGGGATTGAGCTCACGCAGGTAGTTCTCGTCCATATGGAACTTTTCGCCGAGCATTTCGGCGGTGGAAGTGAAGGACAGATGCGGGAGCATCGCCTTGTGCGCATAGTCCTCCGGGATCGAGGCGACATAGGGACCGGCCGCATCGGCGGCGGTGATCGTGTAGGTCGTGATCGGCAGACCGCCGTTGAAGCGCAAGCGTTCGAGGATATCTTCGGTGTTGTTCGGGTCGAGCGTCTCGCCCGTCGCCTGCTGCCAGGCCTCGATAGCCTTGGTGACGTTCGAGCCCATCTTGCCGTCGATGACGCCCGGCGAAAAGCCTTCGCGATCGAGGAAGACCTGAAGGGCGGTGATCTCGGCGCGCGACTTGCCCTTTATCGTGATCGCCGGCGGCATCGGCTGCGCCAACGGATCGTCGTATTGCGGGTCATAGGCGGCCTCCTCGCGCCCGGAGAGCGACGGAAGGCTATTTGGAAGCTCCTCACGCTCGACCGGAGCAGGGGTGACATCGCCATAGTCGGGAACGGTGCCGGTGAATTCGCCGGGCTCGGAATAGCCGTAGCCGCGGTCACGTTCGTTGGAATAGCCGTCTGCACCGTAGTCGCGGCGGCGGGCCCTGCCGCCATAGCCGTCATTCGGCACGACGGTCGCAACGATATTGCCCCAGGGGTCGACGAGCACCGTGCGACCGCGGCGATCGCGCATCGCCTGAACCTCGCCATCTCCGGGGACATAATCGAGGATGTCCCCTTCCGGCGTGACCAGCATCACGTCGCCGTCGCCCCAATAGCCGCCGTAGCCCTCCTGCGCGTAGGCCGAGGCGAACTCCCCGGCCAAAAGGCCGAGTGCGGCGACAAGCGAAAGGCCAATGCGAGGCGCTGACGTCACGATAGAACCCGTCTTTCTGGTGGTTTCCTTGGCGCGGTACATGCCGATTCCGACGTTAATGTGGAAAAAATGAATTCATCATGAACATTCCCTAAATCCTAATTAGGCGACCTGCCTAAGCGTTGCAACAGCACTCGCCGTCATAAGCGGTGTGTCTGCTGCTGCACCTTGTTGAATCCATAACGTTTTTCTCCTCAGGCTGGTTTCACGCGGAGCTCAGGCACCTGTGGGGGCTGCTTGCGCTATTATGCCTTCATCCACCTGATTCTGGGGCCAGAAAGATGCAGACTACGCTTAGCGCCGGCGTGGACATTGAGAGCCATCTCCTTTTCGACCGTTCCTCGGCGCTCGATATCGCCGCCTTCGTTGTCGCCGGCGTCGATCTGTCGCCCGGTGATGCAATCCCCTCGGCCGGCGATCCGCGCATCGATCGTGCCCTTGCGGGCTTTCTCTTCACCTGCGGCCCCGACCACATCCGCCACCCGGAACCGGTGGATGGGCGCGTGGATGCACATTATCCGTTGCATGGGTCGCTGGCTGGAACACCCGTCAGCCGGTCGGAGATGTCGGTCGCCGGCGATCGCTGCAGCGCCGACATCGAACTGGATCTCGCTTGCGGTGGCCGGGCGGCGGTCAGGCGCCTATGGCAAATCGATGAGGCCACACGGAGCGTCACGCTCGCGGATCACATCATCAACATCGGTACGTCCGCCTTCGCGCCGATGATGATGTACCACATCAACATCGCCGGTCGGCTGCTTACCGACGAAACGCGAATCGAAAGTGCGTCGGTCGATGGCGGATCGCTCGCTTGGCGGTTCGGCGAGGGGGAGAGCGCGCGCTTCTGCCGACCCGCCGTCGCCAGCGACGGGCAATTGTCGGAGGTGGCGCTGACCGCGATATCAAGACTTGAGGGCCGCGCTCTCCGCGTCAGATTCCGGACGGACACGCTGCCGTTCCTGCAGATGTGGCGCTGCCAGCGCGGCGGCGCCAACGTCATCAGCATCGAACCGGCATCGCATCGTTTGGCGAAGCGGCCGGAACTCGCCGCAGCTGGAGAGCTCCCGCTGCTCGAGCCGGGCCAATCGCGGGACTACGCACTAGCCTTCGCGGTCGCCTGAAAGCGCTTCTCGATTGACGCCGTTTGACGCCGGGCCTACATCAGGGCAACGCTTTTCTTGAGGAACGCAACATGGACATTCGCCAGATCAACGATGAGTATTCGGTCTCCGGCCAGATCACGGTCGAGGACCTCGACGAGATCAAGGCGCTCGGCTTCAAGTCCATCGTCTGCCACCGACCGGATTTCGAGGTGCCCGACCAGCCGACCTTCGATGCGATCGCCGCGCGCGCTCAGGAACTGGGGCTAGAAATCACCCATATTCCAGTGGGCCCGATGGGCGTGACCGCGGATGCGGTAACCCGCATGGTTGACGCGCTCGACGAATTCCCGCGGCCGATGCTCGGCTATTGCCGCTCCGGCGCGCGCTCCATGGCAATCTATCAGCAGACGCTGCACATTCGCGGCTGAAGCGCCTATTCCCGAGAGAAACCGCACAATTTCCTGAAAGGCCCACGGCCGGAACGAGGGCGGACGTTCCCTCAACCGTTGCGGATCTCGCTCAGCGTCCGCGTCGGCGTGATCGCTTCCGGGTCGAGCTTGATCTCGATGATCGCCGGCTTGCCGCTGGCGCGGGCCCGCAGGAACGCCTCGGCAAATTCTTCGGTCCGCCCCACCGTTTCGCCGTGCCCGCCATAGGCGCGGGCGAGGGCTGCGAAATCCGGATTGGTCAGGTCCGTGGCACTGACGCGGCCTGGATATTCGCGCTCCTGATGCATGCGGATCGTACCGTAGATGCCGTTGTTGATGACGAGCACGATGATCGGCAGCCTGTAGCGTATCGCGGTCGCGAATTCCTGGCCATGCATCAGGAAACAGCCGTCGCCGGCGAAGCAGATGACCTCGCGATCGGGATGGAGGTGCTTGGCCGCGACCGCCGCCGGCAGGCCGTAGCCCATCGAGCCTGAAGCGGGAGCGGCTTGCGTGCCGTAACGGCGGAAGCGGTGGAAGCGGTGCAGCCAGGTAGCGTAGTTGCCCGCGCCGTTGGTGAAGATCGTGTCCGGTGCGGTGTTCGCCTCCAGCCAGTTCATGATCGGCCCCATCTGCACGTCGCCCGGACCCTTTTCCGGAGGTGTGGACCATCGGAGATAGGCCGCGTGCATGGCGGCGGTGCGGGCGGACCAAACAGGCTCTTCCGCAGGCGCGAGGTCGGCGAGCGCGACGACGAAATCGCGCGGGCTTGCGGCGATCGCGAGATCCGGGCGATAGACGCGGCCGAGTTCGGCCGGATCCGGATGGACATGGACCAGCGTCTGCCTGGGGTAGGGCACGTCCATCAGCGTGTAGCCGGAAGAGGGCATTTCCGAGAAACGGCCGCCAATGAGTAGGACGAGATCGGCGTCTTTGATCCCGCTCTCGAGCGCCGGATTGATGCCGATGCCGACATCGCCGGCATAGTTCGGATGCAGGTGATCGAAGAGCATCTGGCGCCGGAAGGAGCAGCCGACGGGGAGATGCCAGCATTCGGCGAAGCCTTGAAACCCGGCAACGGCCTCGGCCGACCAACGCGTACCGCCAAGAATGGCCACCGGCTTTTTCGCGGCAGAGAGAAGCTCCGCGAGCCGGGCGATCTGGGCGGGGCCCGGATGGCTTTCAACCGGCTGGTAGGCGCGCGCCGCCGGGGCTTCCGCGCTCTCGGTGAGCATGTCTTCCGGCAAGGTCAGTACCACGGGACCGGGGCGGCCTGAGATGGCGACCGCGAAGGCGCGCGTGACGAACTCCGGAATCCGTGCCGGATCGTCGATTTCACCCACCCATTTCGCGACTTCGGTGAAGGCGCGGCGATATTCGATCTCCTGGAAGGCCTCGCGTTCACGGGCGTCACGCTGCACCTGACCGATAAACAGGATCATAGGCACCGAGTCCTGCCGCGCTACATGTAGGCCAGCAGAGGCGTTGGTGGCGCCGGGACCACGCGTGACCATGCAGATGCCGGGCTCGCCCGTCAGGCGGCCCCAGGCGTCGGCCATCATTGCCGCACCTCCCTCCTGCCGGCAGACGACGACGTCGATCTCGGTATCGTAGAGCGCATCGAGCACGGCCAGATAGCTTTCTCCCGGCACGCAGGAGATGCGCTTGACGCTGTTTGCGACGAGCGCCTCCACCACCAGTTGCCCGCCCGTTTTCATGTCTGCACCTCCCAATGCTCGTGTTCATTCCCGTCGATTTCAGATCGCCGGCGACACCGGCGCGATGCTCGCTGTCTTCTGCACCTGCCGCTCGCGCCAGATGATATAGAGGCCGGAGCCGATGATGATCGCGATGCCGAGCCACTTCAACGCGTCCGGCAGATCGCCGAAGACGAGCCAGCCGAAAATCGTCGCCGAGACGATCTCCAGATATTGCAGCGGCGCGAGCACCGAGGCAGGCGCGCCGCGATAGGCGTAGACGCCGAGTACGCCGGAGATCGTGGCGGTCACGCCGACGCCGAGCAGATAGAACCAAGTGCGCCCTTCCGGCCAGACCGGATCGAGCACGCTCGAGCCGGTACCCTCGCCGAGCCAAAGTAGAACGAGACAGAAAAGGCCACCCCATATGCCGGCATGGAACTGCATCGACCACGGGTCCTCACTCTGCGCAACCATGCGGGTCACGAGCAGGAAGACGGCGAGCCCGAAGGCAGCAACGATCGGCAGAAGCGCGATCCAGCCGACCTCCTGCATGCTCGGCTGGATGACGAGCAGTGCGCCGAAGAAGCCGACGGCACAGGCGGTATAGCGGCGCCAGCCGATGGTCTCCTTCAAGAAGATGCTGCCGAGTATCGTGAGGATGATCGGCTCCACGAAAAAAATGGCGATGGCGTCTGCCACTTCCATCACCTTGAGGGTGGTGATGAAGGAAAGCATGGTCAAGACGAGGAGCCCTCCGCGTAACGCATGCAGCGCGCTCTTGCGCCATGTGAGATCGAAGAGGGTGCCGCGCACGAGGGCGATCGGCAGGATGAAGGCGACCTGCAGCAGGAAGCGGACGGCCGTGATCTCGGCCGAGGGCACCGTTGCGATCGCGAGCTTGGCGAAGATGTCGATCAGCGGCGAGATCAGCACCGAAAGGACCATCAGCGTCAGGCCATAGGAAATCCGGTTTCGATCGGCCGCGAGCTTGGGAAGGGAGACGTCGGTCATGATTTTCCCCGACGCTTGGCGCCGACGGCCTCCAGACACCAGGCGGCGAATTCTTCCGTCGCCTTCTCGCGGTCGATTTCGTTGAGCGTCTCGTGGCGCATGCCTTCATGAATGGTGATGGTGACGTCCGCCATGCCGCGCGCTTTCATGCGGTTGCCGAGCCAGCGGATGGCGGCGCCGTTGAAGGTGGAGGGATCGGCGCTGCCGCCGACGAGGTGGACCGGCAGGGTTGCGGGTAGCCGCGCCAGCCGATCGATGCGGGCGCCGGCAAAGGCAAAGGTGAAGACGTCGATCCATAACGACACCGTCGCATCGAAGCCGCAGAGCGGATCAGCGACATATTTGGCGACCTCGCCTTCGTCGCGCGACAGCCAGTCGAAATCGGTTTTCCGTTCGGCAATGCTCTTGCTCCAGGCGCCGAAGGTCAGCTTCGTCAGCAGCGGGCTCGGCACGTCGGAGCCTTTCAGCATCTTCTCGATTGCGAGCAGCAACAGACCGGCGCGGCCGGCAAGCCCCGGTCGGAAGTTGGAGTTCCAGACCGCGAGCGCATCGTAGAGCCCGGGATCGGCTTCGGCTGCATTGAGTGCAATCAGCCCGCCCATCGAATGGCCGAAGAGGATGACCGGCAGGCCTGGATGATCGGCAGCCGCCATATCGCGAATTGCTCGAAGGTCCGCGATGACCTTCGAGGCGCCGTCCCGGAGCGCGAACATGGCGACGAGTGCGTCCGGCGCGCTGCTCTCGCCGTGTCCGCGATGGTCATGAGCATAGACGTGAAAGCCATGCGCGGCCATGACCTCGGCAAAGCGGCCGTAACGGCCGGAATGTTCCGCAAGGCCGTGACTGATGATGAGGATCCCGCGGGGCACGCCTGCGGCGCCGCGATAACGCCAGCCGAGCGTCGCACCGGTCTGGCTTCGATGCGTCCTCACCTGCCCGAACATGCCATGCGCTCTCCCAAAAACCGTCACACCGCCTGTTTGTCGTCGCCTCTTCGATGCGACGCCGTCGCAGATATCAAATCGATTTGGACGGTAAAGGCAATCGGCGCTTGTTGCTCGTTTCGCATGAGGTCACAACGATTCCGAAAATGTTGATTAGGGGTTGCAATTTTCGCGCGTTTGTCGATATTTGTTCTCGTTTTGTTTTCCTGTTTGGAGGCGGTTATGACAATGCGGGCAAGGGCAATAGTGAACGTGGTGCGGATGGCGGCGCTGGCGGTGGGGCTGGGATTTGCCACCTTCGCCGCCGCGCAGGAAGGAGACGAGGGTGGCGGGGCCGGCGGCGGGAAGACTGAATATGTCCTCGCTGTAAGTTGGCAGCCAGGCTTTTGCGAGACGCGGCCGACGCGCAAAGAATGCGTCGACCAGACGGCGGAGCGGTTCGACGCCACCCATTTTTCGCTTCATGGCCTGTGGCCGCTCAGGAAGAGCTATTGCGGCGTGGAAGCGGAGCTGAAGGCCCGCGACCGCAAGGGTGATTGGCTGGACCTGCCGAAGGCCGCCATGACCGACGACACGGCCGCGCGCTTGCTCGTCGCCATGCCTGGGGTCAAATCCGGCCTCGACCGACATCAGTGGCTGCGCAGCGGCACCTGCCAAGCGTCAAATGCGGACGACTACTTCACGTTGCAGCTCCGGCTATTGGATGAGCTCAATCGTTCGGCCGTGCGTGCGCTCTTTGCCGACCAGATCGGCAAGGAGATCGACGAAAAGCAGATCAAGCAGGCCTTCGACCATAGCTTCGGTGCAGGTGCCGGCGACCGGGTGCGGATGCGCTGCCAAAGCGTCAACGGCCGCAGCATCATCACCGGACTTACGATCGGGCTTTCCGGCGATCTCTCGGGCAAGAGCGGGCTTTCGGACTTAATCCAGGCAGCCGGCCCGACCGAGTTCAAGTGCGGAAAGGGGATCGCGGACGCTGCCGGGCAGGGCTGATCCGGCGGGGTCGCCACATCGAAGGGATCGGCGTGGCAAGCCTTTGCCGGATTGCCCCGCCAACATAATTCGCCTACATAGCGGGCAAATTTTCCCTTCCGATGCGGAGCATTCCCTTATGGCACGTCAGTTCATCTATCACATGGCCGGGCTCAACAAGGCCTATGGCAATAAGAAGGTCCTCGAGAATATCCATCTCTCGTTCTATCCGGACGCGAAGATCGGCATTCTCGGCCCCAACGGCGCCGGTAAGTCGACCGTTCTGAGGATCATGGCCGGGCTCGACCACGAGTATACGGGCGAAGCCTGGGTCGCTGAAGGCGCAACCGTCGGCTATCTGCCGCAGGAGCCGCAGCTCGATTCTGAGAAGAACGTGCTCGAGAACGTGATGGAAGGTGTCGCCGCCAAGAAGGCGATCCTCGACCGCTACAACGAGCTGATGATGAACTATTCCGACGAGACTGCGGAAGAGGGCGCGAAGCTCCAGGATGTGATCGACAGTCAGAATCTCTGGGATCTCGAAAGCCAGGTCGAGATGGCGATGGACGCGCTGCGCTGCCCGCCCGGCGACGCGGAGGTCACCAATCTCTCGGGCGGCGAAAAGCGCCGTGTCGCGCTTTGCAAGCTCTTGCTGTCGCAACCGGACCTGCTGCTCCTCGACGAACCGACCAACCACCTCGACGCCGAGACGATCGCCTGGCTTGAAAAGCACCTGCGCGAATATCCGGGCGCCGTGCTGATGGTCACCCACGACCGCTACTTCCTCGATAACGTCACCGGCTGGATTCTCGAGCTGGACCGCGGCCGTGGCATTCCCTACGAGGGCAACTATTCCGCCTATCTGCAGGCTAAGGCCAAGCGCATGGCGCAGGAAGGCCGCGAGGAAGCCACCCGTCAGAAGGCGATCAGCCGCGAGCAGGAGTGGATCGCCTCGAGCCCAAAGGCCCGCCAGGCGAAATCCAAGGCCCGTATCCGCGCCTATGACGAGCTCGTCAAGGCGGCCGCCGACCGACGCCCGGGCGATGCCCAGATCATCATTCCCGTCGGCGAGCGTCTCGGCCAGGTGGTCATCGAGGCCGACAACCTCTCGAAGGGCTACGGCGACCAGTTGCTGATCGACGGCCTGAGCTTCAAACTGCCGCCGGGCGGCATCGTCGGTGTCATCGGCCCGAACGGCGCCGGCAAGACGACGCTTTTCCGCATGATCACCGGCCAAGAACAGCCCGACGACGGTTCCTTCCGCATCGGCGACAGCGTGCAACTCGCTTATGTGGACCAGAGCCGCGACGCGCTCGACGCGAACAAGACGGTTTGGGAGGAAATCTCCGGCGGTAGCGACGTCATCAAGCTCGGCAAGCACGAGGTCAATTCGCGCGCCTATTGCTCGGCCTTCAACTTCAAGGGCGGTGACCAGCAGCAGAAGGTCGGTACGCTTTCGGGCGGTCAGCGCAACCGCGTGCATCTTGCCAAGATGCTGAAGTCCGGCGGCAACGTCGTCCTGCTCGACGAACCGACCAACGACCTCGACACGGAAACGCTGGCGGCACTCGAGGATGCACTGGAAAACTTCGCCGGCTGCGCGGTCATCATCAGCCACGACCGCATGTTCCTCGATCGGCTCGCGACCCACATCCTCGCCTTCGAGGGCGACAGCCACGTCGAGTGGTTCGAAGGCAACTTCGAGGACTACGAGAAGGACAAGATCCGCCGTCTCGGCCCGGACTCGGTCAATCCGAAGCGGGTGACTTATAAGCGCCTGACGCGATAGGGTTTGAGAGGTCTGTCGCCTAAAAGCCCGCTGCGGTTTTGGGATGGGCGACGTAGATAGAAGCAAAGACTAAAGCGCATGGCACGAATTCGTTGGGTGTGATGCGCTTTAGCGGCCAAAACGGCGGGCTTCTGCATAGGCCGGTTTGCGGGCATTTCGCCTGCTCATCCTGGGGCCAGTAACAGGAGTGAGACCGGAGCGCGGACTGGCGTTCCATCCTGTGCTGGCTGACGGTACCGAGAAGGAATCCGGGCGAGCCGGAGGTTTGGGGCGTCAGCTTGTGCCTTTCCTCATACCTATGCTGTCATAGGGACCCAGTGCGCCCAAGTCCTTGGGCGCGCTTGATGTCTTGCTGTCTGCACCGCTCTTCCACGTAATTCCCTGAGTCATTCACGGCGCGGACGCGCCATGACTGGATTCCTGTGACAAGCACAGGAATGAGGATGGAAGATAATCCGGTGGTCGTAAACGGATGCCCTGCAGCCGGCACCGCAACGCCGCAGGATAGCGTCAAAGAGCACCGCGGCGCGCCGGTGTGATGTCCTCGGAGCTAATCTGGAGCGGACCTACCTCCCGACCGTCATCCCCTTGCCCTTCTGCGCAAATTCGCTTGCGCGCTTCCCGCAAATCACATAAACATATCTTTATGTGTTGATGGGGAAAGCGATGGGTGATCGTGGAATGCTCAGTTTGGACGCGCTGGTTGATGTGCTGAAAGCCGCCGGTGAGCCGACGCGCATGCGCCTCCTCGCCTTGCTTGCCGCCGGCGATCTCACGGTGACCGATCTTACCGAGATTCTCGGCCAGTCTCAGCCGCGCATTTCCCGGCATCTGAAACTGCTTGCCGAGGTCGCCCTCATCGATCGCTATCAGGAGGGTGCCTGGGCCTATTTCCGCCTGCGTCAAGAGGGCGGGCGCGTGGCGCTGGTGCGTGAACTCCTGGCGGCGGCCGCTTTCGACGATGCAATTCTCGCGCGGGACGCGACCCGGCTCGCGGCATTGAAGAAGGCGCGTGCGGAGAAGGCGCAGGCCTATTTCAGTCGCAACGCCGCCGAATGGGACGAACTCCGGCGGCTGCACGTAGCCGAGGGTGACGTCGAGGCGGCGCTGAAGGCCATGGTCGGCGACGAACAGGTCGACAGCCTGCTCGATCTCGGTACCGGCACGGGACGCATTCTGCAGCTTTTCGAAGGCATCTACCGGCGCGGCATCGGCGTCGACGCGAGCCGCGACATGTTGGCGGTCGCCCGTTCCAATCTCGATAAGGCCGGGATCACCAAGGCTTCGATCCGCCACGGCGACATCTTCAATCTGCCGCTCGACGGCCAGTCCTTCGATCTCGTCACGATCCATCAGGTGTTGCACTACCTCGAGGAGCCGGAGGCGGCGATCACCGAGGCCGCCCGTATGCTCGCGCCCGGCGGCCGGCTCGTGATCATCGACTTTGCGCCCCACGGGCTCGAGTACCTGCGCGACGAGCATGCCCATGCCCGCCTCGGCTTCTCGCATCAGTTGATGGCCGATTGGCTGCAGAAGGCGGGTCTCGCGCTGGAGAAGACGACCGATCTGGCGCCGGAAGGCGGGCAGGAAGGAAAACTGACGGTCACGATCTGGCTGGCGCGCGATCAGCGCGCAGTCGACACTATCGCCGAAATGCCGCGCCAGCGCCTTCAGGTAGGGGGAGTTTGAGAATGAACGAACGGACGCTTCATCCCGCGGAGTGCGCCAGTCTCAGGCTGTCCTTTGAATATTTTCCCCCGAAAAACGAGGAGATGGAAACACAGCTCTTCCAGACGGTGTCGGATCTTTCCGTCTTCGCACCCGCATTCGTGACGGTGACCTACGGCGCCGGAGGTTCGACCAAGGCGCGGTCCCTGACGACCGTCAGACGGATGATCGAGGAGATCGGGCTTACGAATACGGCTGCCCATCTTACCTGCGTCGGCGCGCCGAAGGCGGAAGTGGATGCGGTGATCGAAGAGTTCCTCGCCTCAGGCGTCCGCCATTTCGTCGCCTTGAGGGGCGATCCGCAGGGTGGCATCGGCAGCGCCTATGAGCCCTTTCCGGGTGGTTATGAAAACGCCGCCGCTCTCGTCAAGGCGCTCCGTGCGCGCGGAGAATTCGAGATTTCCGTCTCTGCCTATCCGGAAAAACATCCCGAGAGTCCGGATGTCGCCGCCGACATCGACATGCTGAAGCAGAAGGTCGACAATGGCGCGACACGGGCAATCACTCAGTTCTTCTTCGACAATGACGATTTCGAGCGATATCTGGAGCGCGTGCGGGGTGCCGGCATCGAGATACCGATCGTGCCGGGGATATTGCCGATCAACAATCTCGCGCAGGTACAGAGGTTCGCAGGTCTTTGCGGGTCGAAGGTCCCAGATGCGGTCGTTTCGCGGCTCGGCCATCTTGACGATCAGCCGGTGGAGCGCTTCAAGGAGGCGACGCATATTGCCGCTGAGCAGATCGTCGATCTCGTCAGGCGTGGCAATACAGACTTCCACCTCTATACGATGAACCGATCGCCGCTCGTCGCGGCTGTCTGCGATCTTCTGGGCTATGAACGCCGGCCGGCGGCGGCGCCTGCCGTGGAGCGCCCCCGCAGGGCCGCTGCGACCGGATGATACCGATTCGGAGCCGGCGCCTTAGATCACGATGATTTTAGGTCGGATCGACCTAAAATCATAAACGTGATCGATTCTAAGAAGTCGAGCCGCGGGACGCGGGCGGAAAACCGCGCACACTTTTCCTCATCCCGCGCTGGCTGAGACATGTGAAAGCCCACGAACGGCTCCGCGTTCATGGGCTTTATCGTTGTTGCAGCATGTCGATCTGGGTGCTCTCGGAGCGGCCTGCCTGACATGTCTTGCTGCAAAAGTGGATTTTCCGGAAATTATAGTCCCTAATTCGGTCTGGACTTTCAGTGGCCCGATCACACGAAAAGCATCACGGCCACGAACGCAAACGCTGCACTGATCATGAGGACGTTCAACGAGTGTGTAAGTCCCATAGGCTGATCCTCCCTGCGTTGACCGGTAAAACATAGGGCGAAAAAACGGCCCATAAAAGCGAAACTTGTGCTGCAATGCGAAATCCGGATCACCGGCAACTCTTGTTCACAGGCTCAAGTGCTTGGAGCTATTCCATTTTTCCGCGCGCCACATTTTTTTCACATTTGCTTCCGGCAGGTTAATGTAAACGCTTGTAACGCTGCGTGAACGCGCGGAAGCGGATGAATCGGTGCAGGATGCAGGTTCTATCGGCCTGCAGCATATCCGCGCTTCAGGATACGGCCGTCCAGGACGGCGAGGCCCGCAGCAATGAGCAACATCCCGGCGACGTCCATTGCCTGCAGCGTTTCTCCAAGGAAGAGATAGCCGAGGAGGATGGCGCTCGGCGGTACGAGCAGGGTCACCAGAGACGTATTGGTGGCGCCCGCTTCAGCCATGATCCGGAAGAAGAGGATGTAGGCATAGGCGGTGGACACGAGCGCAAGCCCAAGGATCGCGAGCACGGCGGTGAGAGGTGGCGGGGGCAGGGTCCATGGGGCATCCGCAAGAGCGGCGACCGGCAACATGACCAGCGTCGATGCGGTCAATTGCCCCGTGGCCGTGACCGGCGGCGCCAGGTCCCGAAAGCGTTTGCCGTAGGTGGCGGAGAAGCCATAGCTCACGGCCGCCAGTACCGGCAGGATGAGCGCCCAGAGCGGCACGGCGCCGCTGCTGCCGAATATGCCGGCGAGCGCGCTCGGTCCGATGAGCACGACCGTACCGGCAAGACCCAGCAGACAGCCACTGAGTTTTGCGGCGCTGAGCTTCTCGTCCTCCGTCGCGACATTGGCGATGAGCACCGTCCAGACGGGCGTCGTCGCGTTCAAGATTGCGGCGAGCCCGGCTCCGATGTGTGTCTGGCCGAGAAAGATGAAGGCGTGCGGTATGGCGTTGTTGATGAGCCCCATCAACAGGAACTCACGCCAGCGTTTGCGAAGTGCCGGATAGATGCCGTGGCGGCCGCGGAGATAGAGATGGAGGGCGAGGGCGGCGAGGCTCAAGCGTAAGAGCACGAGCGTGAAGGGCGGGACGTGGCCGACTGCCACGCGCGCGAAGAAGAAGGAGCCGCCCCAGATAAGGCCGAGCAGCGTCAGCAGTGCCCAAAGGCGCAGCGTCATCTGGGTGTTGATCGAATTTGTCGTCGAAGCCATGCCGTGCCTGCGCCGCAGTGGAAGGGACCGAAGCCGGCGTGTATCCGATCCGGCAATCTGGAATTGTGCAAGCACTAATACAAGGAAGCGGGCGTGACCACCCGCTTCTTGTCAGTGCGACCGGCGCGACTCGGAATAGGGCTGGTGTCGCCCTTTTCACAGCGCGTTCAGCAGCCCCGGCGTCGCCCAGCCGTCGGCCGGCAGGCCGAGCTTCAATTGCTCCTTCTGGAGCGCTGCGCGCGTACCGGAGCCGAGAATGCCGTCAATCTTGCCAACGTTATGGCCGAGCGCCTGCAATCTGGTCTGCAGCGCCTTCATCTCGGCGTCGCCAAGACCCGGCTCCGGGTTGCCTTGCTGGTAGGGCGGGGCGCCGGCAAGACGGGTCGCGAAATAGGCGGCGGACGTCGTGTAGATGAAGGACTGGTTCCATTCGAGATAGATCTTGAAGTTCGGATAGGTCAGGAAGGCGACCCCCTTCCGGCCCTGTGGCAGTACGAGCGAGGCCTCGAGAGCGCTGTGGGAGGTATCCCCGTCGCGCGGGGTGACGCCGAGCGTAAACCAGTCGCCCGCCGTCATACCGGGCTGCAAACCCGTCTTCTCCCAGGGTAGCTGGTCCGGAACGCTGACTTCCTGGATCCAGGGCTCGCCGGCCTTGAAGCCGAGGCTCTGGATGAATTTCGCCGCCGTGAGGATGGCGTCCGGCGCGCTCTTCTTGAGGTTGACGTGGCCGTCCCCGTCACCGTCGACGCCGTAGGCGACGATATCCTCCGGCAGCATCTGCACCTGGCCGATCTCGCCAGCCCAGGCGCCGGTCGTCGTCGCCGGATCGAGATCACCGTGCTGCACCATCTCGATGGCAGAGAGAAGCTGCGGCCGGAACATTTCCGGCCGGCGGCAATCATGGGCCAGCGTCACTAGCGCGTTACGAGTATTGAAGTCGCCCTGGACGGCGCCGAAATCCGTTTCCATTGCCCAGAAGGCGGTGATCACCGGCGCCGGCACGCCGAATTCCCGCTCGGCCCGGCCGAAGACATCGGCATATTCCTTCATCTTCTGCGCACCGATGTCGAGGCGCGACTTGCTGACGGTCCGCTTCGAAAACTCGCTGAAGGTCTGCTTGAAGACGCCCTGGGCGCGGTCGCGGCTCAGAACCTTCTGGTCGATCTGTGCCCCCGCAAGCGCCTGGTCGGCAACGTCGGCCGGGATCCCCTTCGCAACCGCTTCCGACTTGACGCCCTCGAGAAAGGTCGGGAGGTCGCCGCCGCAAGCGACGGCAGGGCTCTGCGAGGCGGCTGGGGCTTGCGCCAGTGCCGATGTGCCGGTGAGGGCGAGCAACCCAAGCGTGAGGAGTGCCTTGCGGGCTGTGACAGTCATCGTAATTCCTTTCCTGGGCCGGGCCGCCTGGTAGTGGCCGCCGGCCTGCAATCCGTCTACGCATGTTCCCTTGATCGGAGCCGACGTGGGAACATGCGGCCATTCAAGTGCTGTAGCGGCCGTGGTCGGTCGCCTGGACCATCGCGCTGCGGGATCAAATCTGCCGATGCTTTTCCAGAGCATTATGACGGAATGAAGAAATGCAGGCCGCCGCGAGTGATCCTTTGCCCGTGATCCACGCTATTTCGGCTGGGAAACAGCGGCGACCCACTTCTGCCAATTTTTCGCCGAGCCTGCGAAGGCATTGATGTCGGTGCTGCCGCGTATGCCGGGGATCACGCCGGTGCTGGTGTATTGCCAGAAGGCCCAACGGCGATCGACGTAGATATCCTTCGGATGCTTGGCAACGGACCGCACCCAGAAATGATAGTCGTTGAAGGCGCCGACCAGATTGTCGCGATGGAAGTCGACCGACGTGTAGATGATCGGCCGTTTGCCGTAATGGGCCTCCAGGCGGTCCATGAAGCGCTTCATTTCTGACCGCACCGTCTCGGGCGAAGGCCGGTAGCCACAGGTCTTCGATTCGCCGTTCCACTCGACGTCGAGAACGGGCGGGAGATGAACGGCGCTTCTCGGCACGTTGGCGATGAACCAGTCGGCCTGGGCGTCTGCGGACGAGCAGAAATAATAGAAATGATATGGCGCATAGGCGATGCCGGCGGCGCGCGCCTGCTGCCAATATTCATGGAAGCGCGTATCGACCCGGTCCTTGCCTTCGGTCGCCTTGATGAAGGCGAAGGACACGCCGGAGTTTTTGACCTTCATCCAGTCTATATCTCCGTTCCATTTGGAGACATCAATGCCGTGGACGCTGTGGTGATGCGGCGCGCGCTCGCCGAAATCCTGCGGATCGGTGTCGTGGAAGCGCGGCTGTATCGAGGCCGTCCTCACAAGATCGTAGTCGGTGGACGTGCAGGCGGAAAGAATGGTGGCGATTGGCAGCAAAGCCAGGAGAAACCGGCGCATGAGGGTTCCGTTTGGAGACGAACGACGATCCTGCCTCACGCGATGGTTTCCATGATTGATGATTCCCCCAGGGAGGCGTGGCCTCCTTTTCACCATATCATCGTAAAAATAGCGTTAGCTCAAGTGTGAATTGCAGCGCCGGCACCTACAGCGCGTGGCCTTCATCCGTCTACGAGTTGCCGTCTTCTTTTGGGCGGCGATAGACCGCAAGCCAGGCATAGCCTCTGCCGATCGATCTGAGTTCGAGCGCCGCTCCTCTGCTGGCGGCCTTCACACGCATGACGTCGAACAGTGTTTCGCGGGGTGTGACGTGGAAGCGTCTGAGCCATGCCTGAAGGGTGCGGCGGAAGCCGCCCGGCCAGCCTTCCTGCTGGCCGAAATCGGCTATATGCAGTGAGCCGCCCGGATTGAGCGCATCGATTGCCGCGTCGATCGCCTTTTCCCATTCAGGAATCATCGAGAGTGCGTAGGAGATGACGATGCGGTCGAAGCCTTTCTCACCGAAGGAGGCAGGCGTGAAATTCGTTGCGTCGGCGACCCGCAAGACGGCGTTCGACCGGCCCTGGCGCCGGAGCTTAGCACTGGCGGTCGCAAGCATTTCCGCCGAGATGTCGAGGCCGAACAGGCGCGCGCTCGGATAGAGGTCGCCGATCATGGCGAGGTTGCGGCCGGTGCCGCAGCCGACTTCGAGCACGGACGCACCCGGCGGGGGATTGAGATCGCGGATCAGCGTGTCGCGCCCGAAGAGATAATATTTCCGCGTGAAATCGTAGATGTACCGCTGGTAGCGGTACATCCGGTCCATGAGGCGGGCGTGGCTCTCCTGCGCGCTCTGCACGGCACTCATGCTTTCTTCCGGTAGATGTGAAAGCCGCCGTAGATCGCCGAGCGGTCTTCGGCGCCGAGTTTGGCGGACGCTTCCGCGTCGTAAAGCCACTGGTCGAGCAGCGCGCCGGAAAGACGCCCGGGCAGGATGCTCGCTTCCGCCGCCGTGCGGAAGATCACCACCGCGCCGTCGTCGGCGGTGCGAGTGATCTCCGTCCAGAGATCGTTCAATTGCCGGTCGGTCATCCAATCCTGCGCGTCGAGAAGCACGTAGCGGTCGACCGAGGAGGCGGGCTTGCCGGCCAGAAGCTCGGTGAAGCTTGCATGGTGGACCGCGACGCGCTCGGCATGGTTGCGGATCGCCTCGTAGCGCGAATTCTGCAGGTAGGCCGGCAGCTCGCCCTCATGCGGCAGCGGATAACGCCGCGCGAACGCCTGCCAGGCGAAGTAGTTCTCGCGCAGCGGGAAATGGCAGGTCAGCTTCTCGAGACGCTGGCGCAAAACCGCCGCAAGCGACTTCTCGCTGCTGAGGCTCGCGAGTTCGTTGAACTGCTGCGGCGGAATGCCGAGGCCGAAGAGCGAGCTCTTGCGGCCGGTGATCCAGCGGATGACCGGACGATCGAAGAGCGGAGCGAGCTTGTCGTCGAAGAACTGCCGCTGCTCGCGCATGGAGCGCGCCTGAACGAAGTCTTCCGGGTTGATGCCGTGGAGTCGCGCGAGGACATGGCTTGCGGCGATGAAGCGGCCGAGGAGGCCGGTGCGATAGATATTGCGCTCGAAGACGCTGATGCGACGGCGGCCGGTCAGGTCGCGCCCGCTCCAGTAGGCGCGCGTGGCCGCATCGAGCTTCGGTGCGATGAAGAGGTCGTAGGCCTGGCTGTTCGAACGCGTGCCGTCGACGGCAAGAAAGCGCACGACGTCCTTGTGGCTCGGGAGGTGGCGGAAGGCCGCGAGCTTAAGCCGGTTCAGTGCGATGTGATGGGGATTGAGGTCGACTACGTCGATGCGGGCGGGTGCGGCAGAAAGATAGGTGAGCATGTTGCAGCCGCCGGAACCGATCGTCACGATGCGGTGTCCGGGCCGGACCTGCATCGCCGCCATGTCCACGATCGGATCTTCCCAGATCTGCGGATAGACGAGCCCGGAGAAGAGCAGTCCGAAGAGGCGCTCGGACAAGCCAGCAAGGGAAAGAGCCTTGTGCTGCAGGAGGGCGCTTTTGAGCTTCGGATTCTTCCTGCGGAGGCCGGCATCGGGGGCGAGTTCGGTCATCTTTGCCTGTCATCCAGTTGAAACTTAGGCGCTTCTAAAGTGACTCCGCTACACTTTGATGACGGGATTTCGCACAGGCGCGGACCGGCCACGCCCGTGCTAGAGTGCTGGACTGATGGCTCTTCGGCGAAGTGACGGGAGTACTATTGTGACCAAGCTTTCATCGGATTCTACCGCCTACCCGACCTTCGAAGACGTTCGGGCGGCGCGCATACGCATTTCGGGCATAGCGCACCGAACGCCGGTCTTGACATCGCGCACCGCAAACGAGATCGCCAAAGCCGCCCTCTTCTTCAAAGCGGAGAACATGCAGCGGGCGGGCGCTTTCAAATTCCGCGGCGCCTATAACGCCATTGCGGCCTTGGATGCGGCCTCCCGCAAGAATGGCGTCATCGCCTTTTCCTCGGGCAATCATGCCCAAGCACTCGCTTACGCCGCCAGATTGCATGGTGTTTCCGCGACGATCGTGATGCCGCGCGACGCCCCGGCGATCAAGGTAGCGGCGACGCAGGGTTATGGCGCCGAGGTCGTCTATTATGATCGCTATACAGAGGATCGCGACGCAATCAGCCGACGTCTTGCCGCCGAGCGAGGGTCAGCTCTCATTCCGCCCTACGACCATCCGGACATCATTGCGGGGCAGGGCACGGCGGCCCTGGAGCTGTTCGAAGAGATTGGTGCGGTGGACGTGCTCGCCGTACCGCTCGGCGGCGGCGGCTTGCTTGCCGGCAGCGCGCTCAGCGCCCGTGCGCTGTCGCCCGGCTGCGCCGTGATCGGCATCGAGCCGGAGGTGGGCAATGACGGCCAGCAGTCGTTGCGCAAGGGGGAAATCGTCCACATCCCCGTGCCGAAGTCCATTGCCGACGGCGCGATCACCACGCATGTCGGCTATCATAATTTTCCTATTATCAAACGGGACGTCGATGACGTCGTGACCGTGACCGATGCTCAGCTTGTGGAAACGATGCGGTTCTTTGCGGAACGCATGAAAATCATCGTGGAGCCGACCGGCTGCCTGGCAGCGGCGGCGGTTCTGCAGGGGTTGATCGACTGCGCCGGCAAGAGGGTCGGCATTCTGATAAGCGGGGGCAATATCGATCTTGCAACCTTCAACACACTTCTGAGCGGGCGCCGAGGGTGACGGCCCTCCGGGCCTAGTCGCCACCGCGGTATCCGGCATCTGCCGGTCGATCCCATGCTTCTTCTGTCGATGCGGGGCGGCGGTATGGGGGCTTTTCCTCTCAACGAAAACCTGTTTCTCTCCAGTGAGGTCGGAGGGCGTGCATGAAGGGTTTGTTGAAGAAGCTTGGCGGGATCATCGCCGTTGCGTCGGCAGTGCTTATCGGCTGGCTGGCGTTCTACCCGCCGGAACTCCTCCAGGTGGGTGACGGATACGCCGCCAAGATCGTCTGCTCCAATGTGTTTCTCGCAGGGCGCGATCCGCAGGAGGTGCTTGCGGAGGATGTGCAGGCACCCGGCCATCCGCTTTTGAAGCTCGTCAGCGTTTCCGTCGATCGCGAAGAGCAGAGCGTGACTGCACGCATCCTGGGCTTCGCTGCGCCCGGCCATGCGGTCTACCGCCCCGGCCTCGGCTGTGCCAATGTCGGCGGCAGCAGCGCGCAGGCGCTGGCGGCGGCCGGGCAGGTTGACGCCGGCGCGGCTGGCATAGCTGATGATCCGGCGGTGAGCTGGCCGGACGGAAGCAAGGCCGACATCGATCCCGCGATTCAAAGCATCGTCGAAGATCCGGTATGGGCGGGTCCCGGCATGCGGGCGGTCGTCGTCATCAGAAATGGTAGGCTCGTCTCGGAGACCTATGCGGCCGGTTTCGACCGCGACACGCCCTTGCTCGGCTGGTCGATGACGAAATCCGTGACGGCGGCGATCATCGGCCGCCGTATCGCCGAGGGACGCATGGATCTAGCTCAGGCCGATCTGGTGCCGGAATGGAAGCGCGACGAGCGCGCGCGGATCAAACTCGCGGATCTTCTGGCGATGCAGAGCGGGCTTGCCTTCAACGAGGACTATGGCGACGTCACAGATGTGACGCGCATGCTCTATCTCGAAAGTGATATGGCCGGCTTCGTCGCTTCGAAGCCGCTGGAAGCGGCCCCGGGCACGACGTTCAGCTATTCGAGCGGCACGACCAATCTTCTCGCCCGGCTGTGGATGCGGACGTTCGACGATACGGCCGAAGCGCTTGCCTATCCGCGCGAGGCGCTCTTCGCGCCGCTCGGGATGACGAGCGCCGTGATGGAGACGGACGCGAGCGGCACCTTCGTCGGATCCTCCTACATGTATGCGACGGCGCAGGACTGGGCACGCTTTGCCGAATTTCTGCTGCAGGACGGAAGCTGGAAGGGGAGAAGGCTCCTGCCTGCGGGATACGTGTCCTTCATGCGCACGCCGACCGCGGCCTCGGGCGGCGACTACGGTTCCGGTCAGGTCTGGCTCCAGGAAAACGGTATCCGCGCCGGCACGGGCAATTTTCCGCCGGACACGTTCTGGATGCTCGGGCATGACGGGCAGGCGATCATACTCGTGCCGTCGCTTCGTCTCGCCGTCGTCCGGTTGGGGCTGACGCCGTCGCGCCTGCGGTATGACGTGCAGAAGCTGAACGCCAGGATTATCGAAGCGCTCGATTGAGCATGTACAGAATGTAAGTCAGCCGCCTGAAATGATCCGCTGCGGCTTACCGCATGTCGAGCTCGTCGAGCATGCCCTTGCGCTTGGCGTGGTAGTAATAGCCGCTGGCGTAGAGCCTTACCGCGCCGTCGTGCTGGTTGTCGGCCACCATCCAGGCGCCGCGCAGATATCTGGTCGCGTATTTGAGGTTGGTCTCCGCATCGAAGAGGCCTTCGGGCGGTCCGTCATAGCCGAGGCCCTTGGCGGTATTGTAGCGAATCTGCATCAACCCATAATTGCCCTTGCTGTAGGCGCGCGGATTGTAGTTGCTTTCGCGTTTGACGACCCGGTGCACCAATTCGAGGGGCAGGCCATTGAGATCGGCGTAGTGCTTGATCAGGTGATCGAGCTCCGGCCGCGAACTGGTTGGCGCTTTCGTGAGCTTCAGCGAATCGGGAATGACGCTTGCGACCGCACCCACCGCCGAGCCGATGACGCCAGTCTTCGGACGCTCCGTCGGCACGATCATGCGCTTGGCGACGAGCGTTTCGAGGCCGACCGGTTCGCCGGTGTCGAAATCCGATTCCCATGAGGCGGCCACCCCGAGGACGGGGGCGACAGGCTGCTCGGCGGCCGGCGAAGCGGTCGTCGGGGAGAGATTTACGCGCCCGGGCGTTGCCATCGCCACTTCGAGTGCCTGGGCCGGCTTGGCCGTGGGCACTGCGACAGTCTGGGGCGCGGCGAATGCGAGGGTCGCGTCTGTCGCCGGCATGACCTCAGCGTCTGTCGCCGGTACTGCAGCGGCTATAACCGGAGTGGTTGTGGCGACGCTCGTCGGCTGGCTCGCGGCCGATGAAGTCCGAGCCGTCAGCGCAGCCGAAGTGCTCGCGGTTGCGCCGATCGGTGCGGGCAGCGCATAGGCCGTCATCTCCGTTCCGGGCTTTGGCAGGGGGGTGACCGTCTGCACGGCGGTCAATTCTTCAAGCGACGTATGCTCGACCGTGGAACATCCCGAGGCAAGTGCTACCGAGGCCAAGGCCGCGGCGGTAAGTGCCTGTTTCGACAGGGGGATACGGATTTTCGCCATGCTGTCACTTTCGTGCTTCTGGGCCCCGTAGCCCCTCACAAACCAGCGGATGCCACCCGCTGCGCTTGAATCTCCATTAACCTATGCCGCCGGTTGCGGCAAGCACACGGGCGAATTTCACGAGGTGGCGCGCTTCAGCCCCGCCGTCAGCAGGCCCGCCCCGATGAGCAGCGACCCGCCGGTGCGATTGACGATGCGCCGCACGCTTGGCTTGCGGATCGCGCCCCCGGCGGCAGAAGCGAGGCAGGCGTAGAGGGTCGCGTTGACCGTCGCGAGCGTCAGGAATGTTACCTCGAAGATCACCATTTGCGCGAAGAGCGGGCGCGACAGATCCAGGAACTGCGGCAGGAAGGCGACGAAGAAGAGGATGCTTTTCGGATTGAGCGCGGTTACTGCGTAGGCGTGCAGAAAAATTCGCAACGGCCGCTCGGCAGGGCTTGCTTCACCGGCAATCCCGGACGCGTCGCCGACGGGTGCCTTCCAGAGCTTGATGCCGAGCCAGACGAGATAGGCGGCGCCGATCCACTTCAATGCGGTGAAGATGGCGGCCGACGTCGCGAGCAGGGCGCCAAGCCCGAGCATCGAGGCGGTCATGGCGGTGAAATCGCCAAGCGCAACGCCTGCGACGGTCGCGCCCGCGACTTTGCGGCCATGGCCGAGCGCATAGGAAATGACGAGAAGGATCGTCGGCCCGGGAATCGCAAGCAGGACGGCCGACGCGGCGGCGAAGGCGAGCCAGTGTTCGAGGGACATGAGAAGGCTCCGGGTTGAATGGCCTGAGAAAGTCAGAGGGAGCCATGCCAACGCGGAGCCGTCAACTGCTATCGAGCTGCTATCGTGCCAAGGTGGGGGAGAACGTCCTTCCCGTAGCTGAACTTAGTCTGCGGTCTGCCATTTCTGGCCGACCACATCCATGACATCGCCGAACCACTTGGCCGAGGTGTCGAAGTGCTTGCCGCCCTTAATGCGGGGGAACTCGATCGTGCGCAGCTTGCCGCCCTGGTCTTCGTCGTGGCCCGTCACGCCCGAAACCTTGTTGAGCGCGCTTTCGACGGCGAGGTCGACCATGCTCTGGATCAGGCGCAGATCGTCGCCGTTGGCCGGTGCGGAGCGGGCATAGTAGCCGGACTTCTGCACCATGGAGCGCTCGGCGCCGAGCAGCGACGCGAACTGCTTGGAGAACCAATTGCCGACATTGATGGTGTCGATCTTCACGTGGCCGAAAGCGTCGCGCTTGACCGTCTCGCCGGCGGCTTCGCGCTCCGCCACGATGGCGTCGAGGCAGGCGCCTTCGCTGACGAAGAGCGTGACGAAGCCTGCGCGGTCCATGACACCGCGCAGCCGCTCGGCTTCCGCTTCGAGATCGAACTTCATCTCCGGCAGATAGAGGCCGTCGATGTTCTTCAGTTGCTCGTTCATCATGAAGCCATCGACATATTCCTTGCCGCGGGCGATCTGCATATAGGCGCGCGCCGTCGCCGCCGTCAGCCAGCCGCAGTGACGGCCCATGACCTCGTGGACCACGAGGGTGCGCGGTGCGGCACTCTGCTCGTTGCTCACATGGTCGAAGAAACGGGCGCCGTAGTCGGCAGCCGTCCAGGCGCCGAGCGTCTGACGAATCGGCACCACGTCGTTGTCGACGGTCTTCGGCAGGCCGACGACGGTGAGGTCATAGCCATTGGCGCCGAGATAGGCGGCAAGATCGGCCGCGGTCGTATTGGTGTCGTCGCCGCCGATCGTGTGCAGGATGCCGATCCCGTCGGCAGCGAGCCTTTCGGCCGCAACACGAAGCGGGTTTTCGCCGTCCTTCACGAGCCCGCGCTTTACGCAGTCGGCGGTGTTTGTGAGCTTTACGCGGCTGTTGCCGATCGGCGACCCGCCATGGCGATGGAGCAGATGCGCCTTCTCACGCATCGCCGGGGTGATTTCGATGCGGTCGGCGAGAAGCAGGCCCTGATAGCCGGAGCGGTAGGCCACGAGCTCGTAATCGGGCGCGATGTCCGTATAGCGTTCGATCAGTCCGCCGACAGCAGATGAAAGGCAGGGCGCAAGCCCGCCCGCCGTCAGCATTGCGACTTTTTTCTTGGCCATGATTCCTCCTCGGGATTTCGGCACCAAGCGATCGTTCATGGGATCGACCGCATTCTAAAATCCTTGTCTCACGTCAAAGATCACCGTGGTCTAACGCAAATCCGATGGAAATTAAATGACAGGCCTGTGGATCGCAGAAAGTCGGAACGCGTGTAGGCGCGAGAGCCTTGCGTTGAAAGTGTCGCATGGTGCACCACGGAATTCGATTGAGATTTGGGGCGATATGATTTATTGAGGGGCCATCACAAATTCGTCAGCCATGACGGTTCGCGCGGTCAGCCGCTTGCAATTTGCCACCACATCGGGTCATGCTCGTGTGGTGGACAGGGAACAATCGCACTCATGTCATTCTGGGACAACCTTCTCAAGATCGTCACGACCACCGGCAATGCGCTTGCAGGGGTTGTCGAGGCGGTTCGCACACTCTTCGAAGGGGATCCGGAGACCCGGCGCAAGGTGGCGTTTTCGGTCGCCATGATCGCGCTTTCGGCGAAAATGGCGAAGGCCGACGGCATCGTGAACGAGGCCGAGGTGAGCGCTTTCCGCGATATCTTCAAATTTCCCGCGGACCAAGCGAGGAACGTCGCCCGGCTTTACAATCTCGCGCGCCAGGACGTGGCGGGATATGAGGCCTATGCGGAGAAGATGGCGTCGCTCTGCTCTTCCTGCGAGAGGAACTGCCCGATTCTCGAAGACATCATCGACGGTCTGTTCCATATCGCGAAGTCCGACGGGGCGGTGCATGAGAAGGAACTCGCCTTCCTCATGCGCGTGGCCGAAATCTTCAAAATGGACGAGGCGCATTTCAAGCGCATCATGGCGCGTCACGTGCATTTGGACGACCGCGATCCCTATCTGGTCCTCGGTGTATCTCCGAAGGACGACTTCTCCGAGATCCGCAAGCGCTATCGCGTTCTCGTTTCCGAGAACCACCCGGACATGCTGGTTGCGCGCGGCGTGCCCAAGGAATTCCATGCGATCGCCAACGATCGCATGGCGGCGCTGAACGCGGCCTACGAGGCGATCGAAAGAGAACGCCGCGCCGCATGACATCGAAGGCCTGCGATTTTCCCGGCGCCCGCTTCGTGCCGTCACCCAACCACGGCGAGCGCGTTGGCGGGCGGACGCCGGACATGATCATCCTTCACTATACCGGCATGGAGACGGGAGCCTCGGCGCTCGACTGGCTTTGCCGCGAGGAGAGCCAGGTCTCCAGCCACTATTTTGTTCACGAGGACGGGCGCGTCGATCAACTCGTGCCGGAGGAGCGGCGCGCCTGGCATGCGGGAAAGAGCTTCTGGAAGGGCGAGACGGACATCAATTCCTGTTCCATCGGCATCGAGATTGCCAATGCCGGCCATCCGAATGGGCTGCCGGACTTCCCCGAAGCGCAGATCGAAGCGGTCGCCGAATTGTGTCGGGACTGTGGCCAACGCTGGCAAATCGCCCCGGAACGGGTGCTCGCGCACAGCGATGTCGCGCCGATTCGCAAGGTCGATCCGGGAGAAAAATTTCCTTGGGATGTGCTTTTTCGTCGCGGGGTCGGGCACTGGGTGGAGCCGGCGCCGGTCGCAGGCGGGCGCTTCTTCCAGCGCGGTGACCGGGGCCGGCCCGTCGAAGCGCTTCAATCCATGCTTTCCCTTTACGGTTATGGCGTTGAAATCACGGGAGATTTCTGCCAGAAAACCGAAGGCGTAGTGGCAGCTTTCCAGCGACATTTCCGGCAATCGCGGGTGGATGGCATCGCCGACGTTTCCACCATCGATACGCTTCATCGCTTGCTCTTAGCACTCCCCAAACTCAACGCTTAGGCAGCGATTCTCGCTTGCACTAAATTAGCGTCCGTCGGGCTTTCGTGCGCGATTTTTTCGCGTTGCCACATGTTTACCATGATGGCCCCTTCATTTTCCCGGCATCAACTGCAGGGAATGCGGCGCCCGCGCTGCGCCCCTGTCAATAAAAAACGATCGGGAAATTCGGTCGTGACGGTGGGGTGCGCCGTCCGGCCGGTTCCTCAGACCGGAGACGTCAAACTACATGAGAATATCGTCTGTTGCTGCGGTGGCGGCATGCCTTTGCATGTCCGTCGCCGGGATGGGTACGTCGTATGCAGGGGGCATCGACAAAACCATCAAGACCTCTGCGATCCCCTCGGTGACCCGAACGACGGGCTATCCGAAACCGGATCTAACGCTAATGCGCGGCTCGCAATATACGATCCTCATCCAGTCCTACGCCAAGCAATACGGGGTCCCCGTGGATCTCGCGCATGCCATCGTGCAGGTTGAAAGCAACTTCAACTCCGAGGCTCGCGGCAGCGCCGGTGAGATCGGCCTGATGCAGATCAAGCCGGCCACTGCCCGAATGATGGGCTATTCCGGATCCGCCAAGGGCCTTTACGATCCGGAAACCAACATTAAGTTCGGCATGATGTATCTGGCCAAGGCACAGGAGCTTTCGGACGGCACCACCTGCGGCACCATCCTCAAATACAATGCCGGCCACGGTGCCAAGCGGATGAATCCCGTTTCGAAGCGCTACTGCGGTAAAGTCAAGAGCATCCTGGACTTGTGATCTAGTGCATGTACCCGTCCCGATTTAGAGCAAAAACATGCAGCAACCCAAAGTGCCTACAGCATCCTTTGCGTGGCTGAAAAGACACGCGGCGCTGTAGGACAACGCCGGATAGGTCTCGCGTTCCGGCATACCGTTAAAATCTTTGAAGGAAATCGATGTCCTAGGCTGAACGGCATGCTATCTCCGCAGCGAACGAACGATCGGGGAAGGCCATGTCGGAAGGCTTTGACTTCGTCATTGTCGGCAAAGGTATGATGGGCGCTGCGGCGGCGCGTCATCTCGCGCTGGCCGGAGCCAGGGTCGCTCTTGTCGGCCCCGACGAGCCGGAAGATTGGGCCAATCACGGCGGCGTCTTCGCCAGTCACTACGACAATGCGCGCATCACCCGGACGATCGATAACGATCCGGTTTGGGCGCGGCTCGCTCGCCGATCGATTGACCGTTATCCAGAAATAGCCGAGCAGAGCGGCATCGAGTTCTATTTCGAGGTCGGCTGCCTGATCGCGGCGCCGGCTCCGGGCGGTGCGTTCGACTATCTCGAGCATGTCGAACGTGCCCGGGACAGGCTCGGCGTCGACGCGCCGCTGATCCTTGGCGACGACGTCGCCGAGCGGTTTCCCTGGTTCCGCTTCCCGAATGGCTACGGCGGCGTTCACGAGGCGCGTGGCGCGGGCTACATCAATCCCCGCGCACTCGTCCGGGCACAGACGATCGCGGCTGAAAAGCTTGGTGCGCTCGTGGTCCGTTCGGAAGTGGTCTCGGTCGAGGACGGCGCGGATCACGTCGCGGTCAAGACCCTCGACGGGCACTCGGTCCGCGCTGGTCGCATCCTCGTCGCGGCGGGCGGCTTCTCCCTCTCGGAAGCGCTTCTTCCGCGACCGATCGATCTGACGGTGAAGGCGCGCACAGTGCTCTTCGCCGAGGTCGGCCCCGACGATCTCGCCGGCTTTGCCGGCATGCCGTCATTGATCGGTGCCGCGCCGGAACAGGATAGGAGCTACTATTTGCTCCCGCCGGTTGCTTATGCCGACGGCAGACACTACATCAAGATCGGCGGTGATCCGACCGATCGGATCCTTAAGAGCGAGCCGGCGATCCGGGAATGGTTCCGCGGCAGCGGTAGTGCTGAAGCAGCCGATCATCTGCGCGGCCTGCTTGCCGGAGTGATGCCGGGGCTGAGGCCCGTTTCGACGCATTTTTCGCCTTGCGTCACCTCGTTCACGCGGGACGGCTATCCCTATATCGGCTTCGTGAGCGATCGCGTCGCCGTGCTGACGGGCGGCAACGGCCAAGCAGCCAAGAGTTCCGACGAGATCGGCAGGCTGGGCGCGACGCTCGTGATGGACGGCCGGCTTCAAGCCGACGAATACGAGACCGACTTCGCGGTCGCGTATCGATAGCGGACCGCCGCACCGAGGCGAGAGCGCCGATTTTTCTGGCGCTTGGTGCCCCGGTCGGTTAATGAGCCTCTGCCAGTTGGCCGGGCAGCCGCGCCCTGCAAGCGCCGAAAGGCCGCGGGGTGAGGAAAGTCCGGGCTCCACGGAGACACGGTGCCGGATAACGTCCGGCGGGGGTGACCCCAGGGAAAGTGCCACAGAAAGCAAACCGCTCCGCTTGCGGAGTAAGGGTGAAAGGGTGGGGTAAGAGCCCACCGCGGACATGGCAACATGGACGGCACGGTAAACCCCACCGGGAGCAAGACCGAATAGGGATGACACGGGCGCGCGAGCGCCCAGCCGGTTTCCAGGCGCGTCATCCGGGTGGGTTGCACGAGGCTGCGCGCGAGCGCAGTCCCAGATGAATGGCTGCCACGTTCCGTTTCCTTCGGGAGGCGGGGCCATACAGAACCCGGCTTACAGGCCAACTGGCGATTTTCTTCCGCTCCTCGCGCTGGCGTTTTCGACGCAGCGCCTTCTTTCCCTTCCGATCTGGCGCCCGTCCGACGCGCGCGTCTCGAGCTTTTGGCCTTTGACGAATCAGCCCGCCAAGGCCGGTTCACCGGGCGCCGGCTCGACCCGCTTTCGAACGGGATTCCAAGGCATTAGGGGCCGGATCGTAATCCTTTGTTAAACTTAACAACCTATCAATATTTAATCATCCGCGAGGCTGTTTACGAGCTTCTCCCATTGACGCCCATATGGTCCCATGTTATCCCATAATGGTACTGCGCAAGGGCCGCGTCGTGGCCCATTATCGCAAAATTTCAGGATGCCTTCCTCGGAAGGTTCAGGCGGGCGCGCTCGTGCCCGGCGGGGGTCCTTTGTGTGCGCAGGCGAGTGTTCGCGCGGGCCGATGATCATGGCCCGTCAGTCGGAGGCGGCCGTTTCGCGTCATGAACCGCTTCTTGTCACATGCTACGAACCGGATCGATGCCAAGGGGCGGGTCTCCGTGCCTTCGGCGTTTCGCGCCGCGCTTTCGGAAGCGGGTGTGCGGGAGCTATACTGTTTCCAGGACTTCGTCTTTCCGGCGATCAGCGTCGGCGGGCCGGAGCTTCTGGACCGGTTCGAGAGACAGATGGCGTCCGAGGATCCGTTTTCGGATGCAGCCAACCAGATGTCGCTCCTCGTTCACGGGGGCGGCGTCTTCGTGAAGCTCGACCCGGAGGGCCGGTTGATGGTGACGGATTTCATCCGCGACTTCACCGGAATCTCGACCGACGTGACCTTCGTCGGGCGGGGCGATCATTTTCAGCTCTGGGAGCCGCAGGCGTTTGCGAGGGCGCAGGCGGAGGCCCGGGAAGGGCGCAAGCAACGGGGGCTGCGTCCGGAATAGAGTGGAGAGGCGGAATGGTGACGGATCAAGGCGGCGGAGCTTCTGAAGCCGACGGCGGACCGGTTCGTCACATTCCCGTCATGCTTGCCGAAGTGCTCGCAGCGCTTGAACCGGCTCCCGGAAAGGTCATTCTCGACGGCACCTTCGGTGCTGGCGGCTATACGTCCGCGATCCTCAAGGCCGGCGCAGACGTGATCGCGCTCGACCGCGATCCGACGGCGATCGCCGCGGGCCAGTCGCTCGTCGCCGCGGCCGAAGGCCGGCTCAAGCTCGTCCATGCCCGTTTCTCCGAACTTGCCGATCATGCGCCCGAAGGCGGCCTCGACGGCGTCGTGCTCGATATCGGCGTCTCTTCGATGCAGATCGACGAGGCGGAGCGCGGCTTTTCCTTCCAGAAGCAGGGGCCGCTCGACATGCGCATGTCGGGAGCGGGTGTTTCCGCCGCCGACGTCGTCAATCGCGCCAAGGTTTCCGATCTTATTCGCATCTTCGGCTTTCTTGGCGAGGAGAAGCAGGCGGGGCGTATCGCCCGCGCGATCGAGAAGCGCCGGGCAGAGCAGCCTTTCGAAACGACGCGCGACCTCGCCGGCCTCATCGAATTGGTGACTCCGCGTAAGGCCAAGGACAAGATTCATCCGGCAACGCGCGTCTTCCAGGCGCTGCGCATCTTCGTTAACGAAGAACTCGGCGAACTCGCCAATGCGCTCTTTGCCGCCGAACGGGTGCTGAAGCCCGGAGGGCGGCTCGTCGTCGTCACTTTTCATTCGCTAGAAGACAGGATCGTCAAGACGTTCTTCCAGGATCGATCCGGCAAGGCGAGCGGTTCGCGCCATCTGCCGATGGTGGCCGAGCGCGCCGCAACCTTCACACCAGTCGGCAAGCCTATGATTGCAGCGAGCGAGGAAGAAGCGTCCCGCAACCCGCGCGCCCGGTCGGCGAAACTCAGAGCCGGCATCCGCACGGAAGCCCCGTCGCGGGGAGACGATCTGTCCATTTTCAATCTGCCGGAACTGGCGAGCCTTGCAAGGCTGGGAGGCTAGGAGACGATGCTCAGAACGCTCGATATTGTCCTGATCGTCATCATGACGGCGGCCGCCACGGTCACCTACACGATCAAGCACCAGGCCGAGAACAAGCTCGAGGAGGTCCGCAGGCTCGATGCTGCAATCAAGCTCGAGGAGGACACGATCGATCTGCTCAGGGCCGACTGGGCGCTTCTCACGCAGCCGAACCGGCTGGAAAGACTGGTCGACGCCTTCGCCGCCGACCTGAAGCTGGCGCCGACGCCGTCGACACAGCTTGCGCGGCCACAGGAACTGCCGATGCTCAAGGCCGAGTTGCCGCCGCCGGAAGAGGGCAAAGAGAAGGCAGTCAAAGATGGGGCAAGCAAAGACAAGATGGCCGCAAATAAGGCGGCTGATGACGAAGCCGGCCACGACGAGGCGGCCGAGGACGGCGTCGCCGCGGTGATCAATGCCGATAATATCGCAACAGGTTCGGTGGCGCGCTGATGTCGTTTCTCTCCCGTATCATGGTGCTGAAAAGCAAGGCGCATTTTTCGGCGGGCGGCAATAATCGCCCGACCGATGGCGCGCTCAATGTCACTTTCCAAGGAACGCGCAAGAAGACCGCCAGCCAGGCGAAGAGCCGGGTAGCGATCATCATCGCCAGCTTCGGCATCGTCTACGCGGTGATCGGCGGACGACTGGTGCAATACGGTCTTGCGCAACCGGAGACGGTTTCCTCGATCGGCCGCGCCGACAGCCTGATGGCCTCTCGGCCCGATATCCTCGACCGCAACGGAGAAATCCTGGCGACCGATATCCGCACGGTCTCGCTTTATGCCGAGCCGCACAAGATCGTCGATGCGGATGAGGCGGTGGAACGGCTTGCTACGGTCCTGCCCGACCTCAATGCGCGCGAGATCTACAACAAGCTCAAGTCCAACTCGCGTTTCCAATGGCTGCGCCGCCAGTTGACGCCAAAGCAGCAGGGCGAGATCCTTGCGCTTGGCATCCCTGGCATCGGTTTCCGTCCGGAGAAGCGACGTTTCTATCCCGGCGGCCCCACCGCCGCGCATATTCTCGGCCACGTCAATATCGACAACCGCGGCGTCGCCGGCATGGAGCGCTACATCGACAGCCAGGGGCTCGCCGATCTCGCGGCGATCGGCATGACCAGCGACGCCAAGCTCGAGCCCGTAAGGCTCTCGATCGACGTGCGCGTCCAGAACATCGTGCGCGACGTCATCGATTCCGGCATGAAAAACTATCAGGCGATCGCTGCCGGTGCCGTCGTAATGGACGTGAATACCGGCGAAGTGCTGGCGATGGCCTCCGTTCCGGACTACGACCCGAACAAGCCAGCGGAAGGCGCCGAGGAGGGCTGGATGAACCGCATGTCGAACGGCACGTTCGAGATGGGCTCCACCTTCAAAACCTTCACCATCGCCATGGGCCTCGATTCCGGCAAGGTGACCCTCAACGACAGCTTCGATGCGACCGCGCCCATCCGGATCGGCGGCTTCACCATCAAGGACTTCCATGGCAAGCGCCGCGTGCTGACCGTGCCGGAGATCTTCCAGTATTCCTCGAATATCGGCACGGCCAAGGTCGCCGACCTCGTCGGCATTCCCGGGCACAAGGAATTTCTGACCCGCCTTGGTCTGCTCACAAAACTGCCGACGGAGCTTCCGGAGGTCAAAGCGCCAAGCCAGCCGCGCGAATGGAAGAAGATTAACTCGATCACCATTTCCTTCGGTCACGGCGTCTCGACGACGCCGCTGCAGACGGCGGTTGCCGGTGCCGCGCTGGTCAATGGCGGCAAGCTCATCCCGCCGACCTTCCTACCGCGCACCGAGGGACAGGCGAGCGAGCTCGCCACTGCCGTCGTCAAGGAGAGCACTAGCAACGACATGCGCTATCTGCTTCGCTGGAACGGTATCGCCGGCTCGGGTAAGCGGGCGCTCGTTCCGGGCTTCAATGTCGGCGGCAAGACCGGCACCGCCGACAAGGTCGTCAACGGCCGCTATGCCAACGACCTGAACTTCAACGCCTTCCTCGCCGCCTTTCCGATCGACAATCCGAAGTACATCGTGCTGACCTTCATCGATGCGCCGAAGACGGGTGAAGGCGGAGGGCGCACCGCAGGCTCCAACGCCGCCCCCATGGTGCGCGACATCATCAGCCGTTCCGCGCCGCTTCTTGGTGTCGAGCCGAAATTCGGAGAAGACGGTTCTGCCTTGCTTGTGTCTTATTGACCGTGAAATGAGAGTGCGGGACGATTCGCGAATCGAGCGGATCATTTGATGTGAGACGTGCAGTTCATGAAGATCAAGGACCTGGCGGGAGCGAACTTCCCGGAACTTTCGGCGCAACTGAAGGGCGATGCTGCGAACGTCGAAATCGGCGGCATCACGGCCGATAGCCGGCAGGTCAAACCGGGCGACCTCTTCGTCGCCGTGGCCGGAACGAAGGCGAATGGCGCCGCCTATATCGCCGATGCCATCGCCCGCGGTGCTGCGGCTGTCGTCGCCGCCGACGCACATGGGGATGCGGCCACGCCGGTCTTCTTTCTTCCCGAGCCGCGCCGCTTTCTCGCCAAGGCCGCTGCCGCCTTCTACGGGCGCCAGCCCGAAACCATGGTGGCGGTGACGGGAACGGCGGGCAAGACGTCGGTCGCCTCCTTCACGCGGCAGATCTGGGCGCATTCGGGCCTCTCGGCGGCGATGATCGGCACTACCGGCGTGGTGGCGCCGGGTCGCAACGAATACGGGTCTCTCACCACCCCGGATCCGGTCTCGCTGCACAAGCTGCTCGCCGAACTTGCCGGCGAAGGCGTCACCCATGCGGCGATGGAGGCCTCCAGCCACGGCCTCGATCAGAACAGGCTCGATGGCGTCCGGCTTGCCGCTGCCGCCTTCACCAATCTCGGCCGCGACCACATGGACTATCATCCGACGGTCGAGCACTACATGGCCTCAAAGATGCGCCTTTTCGGCGACCTCCTGCCGAAGGGCTCGCCGGCGGTGATCTTCGCCGACGACCAATGGTCGGCCGAGGCTATCGCCGCCGCGCGCAAGGCCGGCCAGGATGTCCGCACCGTTGGCCGCAGCGGCGATTTCATCACGCTGAAGCGCGTCGAGCATTTCCGCCACAAGCAGTCGGCGGAGGTGCATGTCGGCGACGATATCTTCGAAATCCACGTGCCGCTCGCCGGCGACTTCCAGGTGGCCAACGCGCTTGTTGCCGCCGGCCTCGCAATGTCGACGGGCATCACCGCCAAGGCGGCCTTCTCGGCGCTCGAGAAACTGCAGGGGGCTTCCGGCCGGCTGGAACTCGTCGGCCAAACGAGGGACGGCGCGCTCGCCTATGTGGACTACGCTCACAAGCCCGATGCGCTCGCGAACGTGCTGGAGTCCGTGCGCCCGTTCACGACTGGCCGCGTGATCGTCGTCTTCGGCTGCGGCGGCGACCGGGACAAGGGCAAGCGCCCGATCATGGGCGAGATCGCCAGCCGGCTTGCCGATGTCGTCATCGTCACCGACGACAATCCGCGCTCGGAGGTGCCCGAGGTGATCCGTGCCGAGATCATGTCCGGCGCCAACGGCGCGACTGAGATCGCCGATCGGGCCGAAGCGATCCGCACCGCCGTCGGCATGCTCAAGACCGGCGACACGCTGATCGTTGCCGGCAAGGGGCATGAAGAGGGGCAAACGATCGGCTCCGTGACACTGCCGTTCTCCGACCATGCGGAGGTGCGCAAGGCACTGGGAGGTCTTTGATTTGAACTGGCTCTGGACAATCAGCGATCTTATGGCCGCGATGAACGGCCGCCCGGTCGGCAATCTGCCGGAAGGGATCACCGGCATTTCGATCGACAGCCGCACGATCGGCAAGGGAGAGGCCTTTTTCGCCATCAGGGGCGATCGTGTCGACGGCCACGACTATGCCGGCATCGCGCTTGCGAACGGAGCCGCGGTGCTTGTCGTCAGCGAGGCGAAGCTTCCGGCGCTCGGCCGGCTGATCGCGCCGATGATCGTTGTCGATGATGTTCTGGAGGCGATGATCCGGCTCGGCTGCGCGGCGCGCGACCGCAGCGCCGCCAAGATCATCGCCGTGACCGGTTCGGTCGGAAAAACGACGACGAAGGAGATGTTGCGGCACGTGCTTTCGCCGCTCGGCCGCGTTCATGCCTCCATCGCCTCTTTCAACAATCATTGGGGCGTGCCGCTGACGCTGGCGCGCATGCCGGAAGCGACCGATTTCGGTATCTTCGAGATCGGTATGAACCACCCGGGCGAGATCCGCCCGTTGACGCGGATGGTCCGTCCGCATGTGGCGGTCGTCACCAGTATTGCCGCCGCCCATCTCGGCAATTTCTCGAGCCTCGACGAGATCGCAGCGGCGAAGGCCGAAATCTTCGAGGGCGTCGTCAAAGGCGGCCACGCGGTCATCAATCGCGACAGCGCGCAATATGATCTCCTGGAGAGGTCGGCTGCAGCGGCAGGCGTCGGCCACATCCATTCCTTCGGCGCCAATCCGAAGTCGGAGTTTCGCCTGGCCGAGTTTGCCGGTGGGGCGGAGGGATCGGTGCTCTGGGCCGCGATCGGCGGCAGGACTCTGGAAATCGCGATCGGCGCGCCCGGACGCCATATCGCCGAAAATGCCTTGGCGGTGATTGCGGCGGCAATGCTCGCCGGTGCGGACATCGACCGAGTCGTCGCATCACTTGCCACGATGCAGCCGGAGAAGGGCAGGGGGCAGCGGCACCGTCTGAAGATCGAGGCCGGTTACCTGACGCTGATTGACGAGAGCTATAACGCCAACCCCGCATCTATGCGGGCGGCGATCTCGCTTCTTCGTGATGCCGAGCCGCCGCCCGGCGGGCGCCGCGTCGCGATCCTCGGCGACATGCTGGAGATGGGCGAGCATGCGGCAGCGGTGCATGCCGGACTCGCGGAACCGATCGTTGATGCGGGCATCGCGGACGTCTGGTTGGCCGGACCCGAGATGGTGCATTTGCGCGACGCGCTGCCGCCGGAGGTTTCCACAATTTACCGAGACTCGGTCGACGACCTGAGAACTTATGTAATCGGGGCGGTTACGGCCGGCGACGTGGTGATGGTCAAGTCTTCGAAAGGTACGGGCTGCGCAAAGATCGTCCAGGCGCTCCTAGAAGCATACCCCGAAGTGCCGACCGAAGCGGGGGAAGTATAACGGGCGCTGCCACCATTGCTGGTGGATACAGCGCGCGGCCAGGGGAAATGGCCTAACATAGTCGAACGCAAGTGGGTATCGTCTATCAGATGATTCTGTTGGACGCTGTCCGATTCTAAACTTCTGGGGGAAGGTCCCTAATGCTCATCTGGCTTGTGGAACTGGCGGACCACTTTCAATTCTTCAATCTCTTCCGCTACATCACCTTCCGCACGGGTGCGGCTCTCTTCACCTCCGCCTTGGTCGTGTTCCTGTTCGGACCGGCAATGATCGCGTCGTTGCGCATCCGCCAGGGCAAAGGTCAGCCAATACGCGCCGATGGACCCCAGACCCACTTCAAGAAAGCCGGCACGCCCACAATGGGCGGGCTGATGATTCTGACCGGTATCGTGGTCTCGTCGCTGCTCTGGGCCGATCTTTCGAGCATCTATGTCGTCTCGACGCTATTGGTGACGCTCGGCTTCGGTGCGATCGGCTTCTACGACGATTATCTCAAGGTGACGAAGCAGTCCGACAAGGGCTTTTCCGGCAAAGCGCGCCTCGGCATCGAATTCGCGATCGCCGCCATTGCCGTCTTCTTCATGATGCGGGCGGCGCTTTCGGCGGGCTCGGGAGGCTCCACCTTCGGCTCGTCCCTGACCTTTCCGTTCTTCAAGGACCTGATGCTTAATCTCGGCTACTTCTTCGTGCTTTTCGGCGGTTTCGTCATCGTCGGCGCGGGCAATGCCGTGAACCTGACGGACGGTCTCGACGGGCTTGCGATCGTGCCGGTGATGATCGCTTCCGCAGCTTTCGGTCTGATCGCCTATCTGGCCGGTAATGCCGTCTTCGCCAATTATCTGCAGATCCATTTCGTGCCCGGCACGGGCGAGCTCGCGGTGATCCTCGGTGCCGTGATCGGCGCGGGATTGGGCTTTCTCTGGTTCAACGCGCCGCCGGCCGCGATCTTCATGGGCGACACCGGCTCGCTTGCGCTTGGTGGCTTGATCGGGACCGTCGCGGTCGCCACCAAACACGAGATCGTCATGATCATCATCGGCGGCCTCTTCGTCATCGAGACGCTGTCGGTCATCATTCAGGTCTTCTGGTTCAAGCGCACGGGCCGTCGCGTGTTTCTCATGGCGCCGATCCATCATCACTTCGAAAAGAAGGGCTGGACGGAGAGCCAGGTGGTGATCCGCTTCTGGATCATCGCCGTCATCCTTGCGATGATCGGTCTTTCCACTCTGAAGCTGCGGTGAGCGAAAGATGATCCCGGTCACCACATTCAAGGGGAAGAAAGTCGGACTTTTCGGACTGGGCGGTTCGGGATTGGCGACGGCCCAGGCGCTCGTTGCCGGCGGAGCGGACGTCACGGCTTGGGACGACAATCCCGACAGCGTCGCCAAGGCAACCGCTGCAGGCATTGCGACGGCCGATCTGCGCCACGTCGACTGGGACGGCTTCGCCGCTTTCGTGCTCTCGCCCGGCGTGCCGCTGACGCATCCCAAGCCGCACTGGAGCGTTGATCTCGCCCGTCAAGCGAGCGTCGAGATCGTCGGCGACATCGAGCTTTTCGTACGCGAGCGGCGCGCGCATGCGCCCGATTGCCCTTTCGTCGCGATCACTGGCACCAACGGCAAGTCGACGACCACGGCGCTGATCGCCCATATCCTGAAGACAACCGGGCGCGACACGCAACTCGGCGGCAATATCGGCACGGCCGTGCTGACGCTCGATCCGCCGAAGGCCGGACGCTTCTACGTCGTCGAGTGTTCTTCCTATCAGATCGACCTTGCTCCCACGCTTGATCCGACGGCCGGGATCCTGCTCAATTTGACGCCGGACCACCTCGATCGGCACGGCACGATGCAGCACTATGCCGATATCAAGGAACGGCTGGTGGCCGGCAGCCGAACCGCGGTGGTCGGCGTCGACGACAGCTATTCCAGCCTGATTGCCGACCGGGTGGAGCGGGCCGGAACAAAGGTCGTGCGCATTTCGCGCCGCCATCCGCTGACCGAGGGCATATATGCCGAGGGCTCGCTGCTGATGCGCGCCCAAGGGGGAACATCTTCGCCTTTCACCGATCTGTCAGGCATCCAGACGCTGCGCGGCGGGCACAATGCCCAGAATGCCGCGGCGGCGATCGCCGCCTGCCTCGCGGTCGGCGTCAGCGACAAGGAAATCGTCGATGGTCTCCGGACCTTCCCCGGCCTCAAGCACCGGATGCAGCCGGTCGCCAGAAAGGGCGAGATCGTCTTCGTGAACGACAGTAAGGCGACCAATGCGGATGCGGCGGCGCCAGCGCTTTCGAGCTACGATCGCATCTATTGGATCGCCGGTGGGCTGCCGAAGGAGGGCGGCATCGCGTCGCTGACGCCGTTCTTCCCGAAGATCGTCAAGGCCTATCTCATCGGCGAGGCGGCGCCTGCCTTTGCGGCCACGCTCGGCGAGGCGGTGCCCTACGAGATTTCCGGTACTTTGGAAAAGGCGGTCGCGCATGCGGCGGCGGATGCGGCGCGGGACATGGAAGGCCCGGCGGCGGTGATGCTTTCCCCGGCCTGCGCAAGCTTCGACCAGTACAAGAACTTCGAGGTGCGCGGCGATGCCTTTGTCGGTCACGTCGCGGCGCTCGAAGGCGTGACCATGCTTATCTGACGGCTCAGGCCGGACTGGAAAGGGGACAGACAGATGGTAAGCCGAGCCGAACGTGGCCCCGTGGCCGACTGGTTCTGGACGATAGACAGGTTTTTCTTGGCGACCTTCATCCTCCTGATGGGCGTCGGCTTCATGCTCTCCTTTGCGGCGAGCCCCCCGGTCGCCGAGCGGCTCGGCCTCGATAGCTTCCACTTCGTCAAGCGTCACGCGCTTTTCCTGCTGCCGTCGCTCGCCGTAATGGTGGGCATTTCCTTCCTCTCGCCGCGGCAGGTGAGGCGCGCGGCGATAATCCTGCTCGTCATCTCGCTCGCGATGATGGTGCTGGCGCTCTTCTTCGGACAGGAGGTCAAGGGTTCACGGCGATGGATATCGCTCGCCGGCATCTCTGTCCAACCTTCGGAATTCATGAAGCCAGCCTTCGTGGTCGTCTGTGCGTGGCTTTTCGCCGAGCATGCGCGGCAGCCGGAAATCCCGGGCAACCTGCTCTCGATCCTGCTCTTCGGCATCGTAGGGGCGCTGCTCGTCGCCCAGCCCGACCTCGGTCAGACGATCCTGACCACCGTGGTCTGGGGCGGCATGTTCTTCATGGCCGGCATGCCGTGGTTGTGGATCATCATCCTTGCAGGGGTGGCGGCGGGCGGTTTCTTCGCAGCCTATACCGTGCTGCCGCACGTCGCAGGCCGCATCGACCGGTTCTTGACCGGCGAGGGCGATACATTCCAGGTGGATACCGCCCGCGAGGCGATCATCCGCGGCGACTGGTTCGGTCGCGGGCCCGGCGAAGGTGTCGTCAAGCGCATCATTCCGGACAGCCATACCGATTTCATCTTCTCTGTGGCAGCGGAGGAATTCGGCATCGTCTTCTGCATGGTCATCGTGGTGATCTTCGCCTTTCTGGTCATGCGCGGCCTCAATCATGCCTTCCGCGAGCGCAACGATTTCAACCGTTTTGCCGTTGCCGGCCTCGTCCTGCAGATCGGTATCCAGTCGATGATCAATATCGGCGTGAACCTCGAGCTGCTTCCGGCGAAAGGCATGACCCTGCCTTTGATTTCCTATGGCGGCTCGTCGATGGTGGCGATCTGCGTGACGGCGGGCTTCATTCTGGCGCTTACCCGTCACCGGCCGGAAAAACGCGCGGTCGAGCGCAGCCTCTTTCGATCCGGCGTCGGAGTGCCGGCGGAGTAAGACATGGACAAGGGCATCATCCTTCTTGCCGCCGGCGGTACCGGCGGCCACCTTTTTCCCGCCGAAGCGCTGGCCCACGAGCTGAAGGTGTCGGGCTATTCCGTGCACCTCGTGACGGACAGCCGCGCCGAGCGCTTCGCCGGCAAGTTTCCGGCCGACGAAATCCACGTTGTGCCGTCGGCGACGATCGGCTCGAGAAATCCCGTGAAGCTTGCTCGGTCGGTGTGGAAGCTATGGACGGGTCTCAGAGCGGCGCGGCGGCTGATTGGCCGTCTCAAGCCGCGGGCGGTCGTCGGCTTCGGTGGCTATCCGACAGTGCCGCCGCTGCTTGCCGCGATCGGCATGGGTGTGCCGTCGCTCATCCACGAACAGAATGCCGTGATGGGGCGCGCGAACAAGATGCTTGCATCGCGCGTACAAGCGATTGCCGGCGGCTTCCTCCCGGAAGGAGGCGGAGCCTTCGCGGCAAAGACCGTGACGACCGGGAACCCCGTACGCCCGGCCGTCATCGAGGCCGCTGGCGCATCCTACGCGACGTCCTCCGGTGAGATGCCCTTTCATCTCGTCGTCTTCGGCGGCAGCCAGGGCGCGCAATATTTTTCGAAGGCGGTGCCGCAGGCGGTCTGCCGCCTGGACGACGCTTTGCGTCAACGGCTCAAGGTGACGCAGCAGGCGCGGCCCGAGGACAGGGAAGGCGTCATCGCGGCCTATGAGAAACTCGGAGTCGCCGCCGAAGTCTCACATTTCTTCACCGACATGGCCGCGCGCATCGCCTCGGCACAGCTCGTCATCTGCCGCTCCGGCGCTTCGACCGTTTCGGAAATCTCGGTGATCGGCCGGCCGGCCATCCTTGTGCCCTATCCCTACGCCCTTGACCACGATCAGGCAGCCAATGCCGCGGCCCTTGCCGCCAAGGGAGGCGCACGAGTAATCGCGCAGGTTGAGCTTACCGCCGAACGGCTCGCCGGCATTCTCTCCGACGCGATGAGCAATCCGGAAGCGCTGGCGCAGATGGCTGCCAGTGCCCGCGAAACCGGCAAGCCGGATGCAGCGCGCTTGCTTGCATCCGTGGTAGAGGCTATTGCCAGCGGCTCGACAGTCGCGAAATTCAAGGAAACACGCTCATGAAAATGCCGAAGACGATCGGGCTCGTACATTTCATCGGTATCGGCGGCATCGGCATGAGCGGGATCGCGGAGGTGCTGCACAATCTCGGGCATCGCGTCCAGGGCTCGGATCAGTCCGACAGCGCCAATGTCCAGCGGCTCAGGGACAAGGGCATCAAGGTCTCGATCGGGCACAAGGCCGAAAATCTCGGCGATGCCGAAGTTGTGGTCGTCTCGACCGCGATCAAGAAGGACAATCCGGAACTGATCGCCGCGCGCGAGAAGTTCTTGCCAGTCGTGCGTCGCGCGGAGATGCTCGCCGAGCTGATGCGCTTCCGCAACGCGATAGCGATCGGCGGCACCCACGGCAAGACGACGACGACCTCGATGATTGCCGCCCTGCTCGATGCGGGCGGGCTCGATCCGACGGTCATCAACGGCGGCATCATCAATGCCTACGGCACCAATGCGCGCATGGGCGCCGGCGAGTGGATGGTGGTCGAGGCGGACGAGTCCGACGGCACCTTCCTGAAGCTGCCGGCCGACATCGCCGTCGTCACCAATATCGATCCGGAGCATCTCGACCATTACGGCAATTTCGACGCTGTGCGGGCCGCCTTCCGGCAGTTCGTCGAGAACGTGCCCTTTTACGGCTTCGGTGTGCTTTGCCTCGATCACCCCGAGGTGCAGACCATGGTCGGCAAGATCGAAGACCGCAAGATCGTCACTTACGGCGAGAACCCGCAGGCCGACGTGCGCTTCCACAATGTCCGCATGGACGGCGCGACCTCGATCTTCGATATCGAGATCCGCCGCCGCCGAACCGGTCAGGTGATCGAGCTCAAGGACCTCAAGCTGCCCATGCCGGGCCGCCACAACATTTCCAATGCCACTGCCGCCATTGCAGTCGCGCAGCGCCTCGGCATCAAGCCGGAGGACATTGCCAAGGGGCTCTCCTCCTTCGGCGGCGTCAAGCGCCGCTTCACGCTGACGGGCGAATGGAACGGCGCGCGCATCTTCGACGATTACGGTCATCATCCGGTCGAGATCAAGGCGGTCCTCAGGGCAGCGCGCGAGGCTTGCCAAGGACGCATCATCGCAATCCACCAGCCGCATCGCTACACGCGTCTGTCAAGCCTGTTCGAGGACTTCACGTCCTGCTTCAACGATGCCGACACCATCCTGATCACACCGGTCTATGCCGCAGGCGAGGAGGCGATCGACGGCGTCAATTCGCAAGCGCTCGTCAACAGCATCAAGGCTGCCGGACACCGCGACGCTCGCTACGTCACCGGCCAGGAGGCGCTTGCGCCTATTGTCGCCAAGATTGCGCAGCCGGGCGATTTTGTGGTTCTCTTGGGGGCTGGCAGCATCACCTACTGGGCCGCGGCCTTGCCCAAGGAGCTTGCGGACATTTCAGGAAATTGAGCATGAAACAGGTCAATGGTCAGAAACTCCTCGAGGCGCTCGGAAGCGGCGTCGACGCAATCCGCGGACGCATCACGCCCGATGCCCCGATGGACCGCGTCACCTGGTTTCGCGCGGGCGGTCTCGCCGAGCTCATGTTCCAGCCGCACGACACGGATGACCTCGTCGCCTTCCTGAAGCTCGTGCCTAAGGATGTTCCGGTGACGGTGGTCGGTGTCGGCTCCAACCTGCTCGTGCGTGATGGCGGTATTCCGGGCGTTGTCATCCGGCTTTCGGCCAAGGGCTTCGGCGATCTCGAACTCGTCGGCGACAATCGCATCAAGGCGGGCGCGATCTGCCCGGACAAGAACATCGCCGCAATGGCGCTCGACCACGGTATCGGCGGCTTCCATTTCTACTATGGCATTCCGGGTTCGATCGGCGGGGCGCTGAGGATGAACGCCGGCGCCAATGGCAACGAGACGAGCGAGCGCGTCGTCGAGGTCCATGCGGTCGACCGCAAGGGCAACAAGCATGTCTTGAGCAATGCCGACATGGGCTATGCCTATCGCCACTCCGACGCGGCCAAAGAACTGATCTTCACGCACGCGATCTTCGAGGGCTATGCGGAAGACAAAGCCAAAATCCGCAGCGACATGGACGGCGTGCGCCAGCACCGCGAGGCGGTGCAGCCCATTCGCGAGAAGACCGGCGGCTCCACCTTCAAGAACCCTGAAGGCCATTCCGCCTGGAAGCTTATCGACGAGGCCGGCTGCCGCGGCATGATGATCGGCAGCGCCCAGATGTCGCCGCTCCATTGCAACTTCATGATCAATACCGGCCAGGCGACCGGCTACGAGCTCGAATATCTCGGCGAGACCGTGCGCCAGCGGGTGATGGAGCATTCCGGCGTCAAGCTGGAGTGGGAGATCAAACGCGTCGGCAAATTCATGCCCGGCTACGAGATCAAGGAATTCCTCGGCCGTGCGACGGTCTGATCGGTATCAAGGACGCAGTTGAAAGGGCCGCGGCGGGGAACCGCCGCGGCCCTTTTCTCGAGATCATCTTGGCTTAACCCGAAACGTTTCCTCGTCCGGTATTCAGCGGGGCTTGGGTATTTTTCCCGCTTTGCGGGAGTGTTTTGCCATCGCACAATTCCACCTTGACGGGAATCGAATAGTAACGAACTCTCGCCAGCCGAAGCGATCGGCTTCGGCTCTGGGAGAGAACTCATGTTCAGAAAACTTTCTACGGAATTTCTCGGCACGTTCTGGCTCGTTCTCGGTGGTTGCGGCAGCGCGGTGCTCGCGGCCGCATTTCCGCAGGTCGGCATCGGCCTGCTCGGGGTCTCCTTCGCCTTCGGTCTTACGGTCCTGACAATGGCCTATGCGGTTGGCGGAATCTCCGGGGGCCACTTCAATCCCGCGGTTTCCGTGGGTCTTGCCGTCGCGGGCAAATTCCCGGCCTCCAGGCTCGTCGGCTATATCGTCGCGCAGGTGGCGGGCGCGATCGTTGCTGCCGCCGTCCTTTACGTGATCGCCACGGGCAAGGCGGATGTCCAGCTTGGAGGTTTTGCGGCCAATGGTTACGGCGAACATTCGCCTGGCGGCTATTCGCTGATGGCAGCGCTCGTCACCGAGATCGTGATGACCTTCTTCTTCCTCTTCATCATTCTCGGATCCACGCATGGCCGGGTGCCGGCGGGTTTCGCACCCATTGCGATCGGCCTTGCTCTTACGTTGATCCACCTCGTGTCCATCCCGGTCACCAATACCTCCGTCAACCCGGCACGCTCGACAGGGCAGGCGTTGTTTGTCGGCGACTGGGCGCTCTCCCAACTCTGGCTCTTCTGGGTGGCGCCTCTCATCGGCGCGGTGATTGCCGGCGTCGTCTGGAAGATCGTCGGCGAGGAGGACTGACCGAGGCGGCGTCCTCATACCTCCCCCTATTGTGCTTAGTTGTTGGTGGGCCCCGTCCGATCGAAAGCGGGGCCTTCGTTTAGTCTAGCGCTCGCCCACATTTCCCCTTGCCGGCCATAGAAAGCTCTGATTCAGCCATGAAAGCCTTGGCTTAGGTTGATTCTGTCTGCCGGAATCCAGAGCGTTTCACGACAAGAGTTAACCAAAGTAAACGGTTCATTAACCATAATGTCGTTGTAGTGGCCCTACGCGGCGATCTCGCGACTCAGGCTGTCGCAATCAGCCAGACGCAAGCAAGCTTCGCGATAGTGGCGTATTGTTTGGGGGTTTGAATGAGCGGCAAGCATGTTGCTGTCCTGATGGGCGGATTTTCCTCGGAGAGGCCGGTGAGCCTGTCTTCCGGGGCAGCTTGCGCGGATGCTCTCGAGGCCGAAGGCTACCGCGTCACGCGCGTCGATGTCGGCCGCGATGTCGCAGCGGTCCTTGCCGAACTGCGTCCGGACGTCGCCTTCAACGCCCTTCACGGGCCCTTCGGCGAAGACGGGACGATCCAGGGCATTCTTGAATATCTCGAGATTCCCTACACCCATTCCGGCGTTCTCGCTTCGGCGCTGGCCATGGACAAGGCGCAGGCCAAGCATGTCGCCAAGGCCGCCGGCATTCCGGTCGCCGAGGCGCTGATCATGGATCGCCGTGAGTTCGGCAACGCCCATCCGATGAAGCCGCCCTATGTGGTGAAGCCGGTCCGCGAAGGCTCGAGCTTCGGCGTCGTGATCGTCAAGGAAGATCAGTCGCATCCGCCTCAGGTCATCACGTCCAGCGAGTGGCGCTACGGCGACCGCGTCATGGTCGAACGCTACATCGCCGGCCGCGAACTCACCTGCGGCGTCATGGGCGATGTGGCGCTCGGCGTCACCGAGATCATTCCGCAGGGGCACGCCTTCTACGACTATGATTCGAAATACGTAAAAGGTGGCTCGAGGCACGTCATTCCGGCGCAGATTTCACCAAATATTTACCAAAAAATACAAACACTCGCGTTGAAGGCGCATCAGGCGATCGGTTGTCGCGGCGTCAGCCGATCCGACTTCCGCTTCGACGATCGCGGCGAGGGCGAAGGCGAGCTGATCTGGCTGGAGATCAACACTCAGCCCGGCATGACCCCGACCTCGCTCGTGCCCGAAATGGCGCAGCATGCAGGCCTTCAGTTCGGCGAGTTTCTAAGGTGGATGGTGGAGGACGCGTCGTGTTTGCGTTGAGGGGCAGAAGGGGCAAAAGGGTTCGTCATCCGCTCGGCGTCGCTGCCGAGGCGGACGATGCGTTCGTCCTGCCGCGTCCGCTGCGCAGGGGCGTCCGTCTCCTGGTCAGCCTGGGCACCGGCCGCATCCGCTTTCCCAACCACACGGGAACATTCTCCGCTGCCGCCTTCCTTCTGGCGACGGGGCTCTATGGCATGTCGATCGGCGGTCACACGCAGAATTTTGCGCAGGCCTCGACGACGGCGGCCGGCTTCGCGATCGAGGATGTGCGGGTTTCCGGAAATGAGCAGACCTCGGAGATCGACATCCTGCAGCAGCTCGGCCTCGATGGCACGACCTCGCTGGTGGCGCTCGACATCGCCGAGGCGCGCCGGCTGATCGGCGAGCTGCCCTGGGTCGAGAGCGTCACCGTGCGCAAGGTCTATCCGGGCACGATCGAGGTGAGCCTCACCGAGCGCAAGGCCTTCGGCATCTGGCAGCATGGATCGGACCTCTCTCTCATCGAGCGCAGCGGCAGCGTCATTGCGCCACTGCGCGACAATAAGTTCGCGAACCTGCCGCTTTTCGTCGGACGCGACGCCGAGACGGCGGCAGCCGGCTTCTACGACGAGTTTTCCCGCTGGCCGGAATTTCGCTCGCGCGTGAAAGCCTTCGTGCGCGTGGCCGGCCGCCGCTGGGATCTGCGCCTCGACAACGGCATCATCGTCCGGCTTCCCGAGAGGGATGTGGCCCGGGCGATGAAGGTTCTCGCCGAGATGGAAGAGGCGCACAAGCTTCTCGAGCGCGATATCGCTGCCGTCGATCTCAGGCTCGAGGACCGTACGACCATACAATTGACCCCGGAAGCGGTCGCGCGCCGGGAAATCGCGCTCAAGGCGAGGGAGAAGATGCTGAAAGCCCAGGAGAAGCGGATATGAGTCTGTTCGGTTCCGCGAATTTCGGCCTTCCGCGTCTGAAGCCGCTTTCCTCAAAACGGTCGCATGTCGTCTCCGTGCTCGACATCGGTTCGACCAAAGTTGTCTGCATGATCGGCCGGCTGACGCCGCGCGCGGAGAGCCAGATCCTGCCGGGGCGCACGCACAATATCGAGATTATCGGTATCGGCCACCAGAAGTCGCGCGGCGTAAAGAACGGCGTCATCGCCGATCTCGACGCGGCCGAAAGCGTCGTCCGGCTTGCGGTTGACGCCGCGGAGCGGATGGCCGGGCTGACGATCGATAGCCTGATCGTGAATGTTTCCGCCGGTCGCCTGCAGAGCGACGTCTATACCGCGACCATCGACCTTGGCGGACAGGAGGTCGATGCGAACGATCTCAAGAGAGTGCTCGCCGCCGCGGGGCAGCAGTCGCTGCGTACCGATCGGGCGATCCTGCATTCGCTGCCGACCGGTTTCTCGCTGGACGGCGAACGCGGCATCCGCGATCCGCTGGCGATGTTCGGCGACGTGCTCGGCGTCGACATGCATATGCTGACGGCGGAGCGGGCCGCGCTCAAGAATCTCGAACTCTGCGTCAACCGCGCCCATCTCTCGGTCGAGGGCATGGTGGCGACCCCCTATGCCAGCGGCCTTGCGGCGCTCGTCGACGACGAGGTCGAACTCGGCTGCGCGGCGATCGACATGGGCGGCGGCACGACGACGATCTCGGTTTTCGCCGAGGGCAAGCTCGTCCATGCGGATGCCGTCGGCCTCGGCGGCCATCATGTGACGACCGACCTCGCGCGCGGGCTCTCGACGCGTATCGAGGATGCCGAGCGGCTCAAGGTCGTGCATGGTTCAGCGCTCCCGAACAGTGCCGACGAGCGCGACATCGTCTCCGTTCCGCCGATCGGCGAGGACGACCGCGACCAGCCGACCCATGTGCCGCGCGCGCTTGTCTCGCGCATCGTGCGCGCCCGTATCGAAGAGACGCTCGAGCTCATCCGCGACCGCATTCAGCGCTCCGGCTTCAGCCCGATCGTCGGCAAGCGGATCGTATTGACGGGTGGCGCCAGCCAGCTGACCGGCCTGCCGGAAGCGGCACGACGTATTCTGGCGCGCAACGTCCGCATCGGCCGTCCGCTCGGCGTTTCCGGGCTGCCGGCCGCCGCCAAGGGCCCGGCATTCTCCACGGCCGTCGGGCTGATGATCTATCCGCAGGTCGCCGACCTCGAAACGCATGCTGCGCATGGCGGCATGTTCTCGGCGCTCGGCGGCGGCAACAGCCGCTTCGCCCGCATGGGCCAGTGGCTGAAAGAGAGTTTCTAGGTTTCACCGGCGGATCGCCCGGGGAGACCGCGTTTGAGTTTTCGAAGGATTTGGCCGGCTCGGCAAGGCGGCCAGAGAAAGAGAAGGAACAGGACTATGGCCATTAACTTGCAGAAGCCGGACATCACCGAGCTGAAGCCCCGAATCACGGTCTTCGGCGTCGGCGGCGGCGGCGGCAACGCCGTCAACAACATGATCACCGCCGGGCTCCAGGGCGTCGATTTCGTCGTCGCCAACACGGATGCGCAGGCGCTCACGATGACCAAGGCAGAGCGCATCATCCAGATGGGTGTCGCCGTTACCGAAGGTCTCGGCGCCGGCTCGCAGCCGGAAGTCGGCCGTGCGGCCGCCGAAGAGTGCATCGATGAGATCATCGATCACTTGAACGGCACGCATATGTGCTTCGTCACCGCCGGCATGGGCGGCGGCACCGGCACGGGTGCAGCCCCGATCGTCGCGCAGGCCGCACGCAACAAGGGCATCCTCACCGTCGGCGTCGTCACCAAGCCCTTCCACTTCGAGGGCGGGCGCCGCATGCGCATCGCCGACCAGGGCATTGCCGACCTGCAGAAGTCGGTCGACACCCTGATCGTCATTCCGAACCAGAACCTCTTCCGCATCGCGAACGACAAGACGACCTTCGCTGACGCCTTCGCCATGGCCGACCAGGTTCTCTATTCGGGTGTCGCCTGCATCACCGACCTCATGGTCAAGGAAGGCCTCATCAACCTCGACTTCGCCGACGTCCGTTCGGTGATGCGCGAAATGGGCCGCGCCATGATGGGCACGGGCGAAGCCTCCGGCGAGGGCCGCGCCATGGCCGCTGCCGAAGCTGCGATCGCCAACCCGCTGCTCGACGAAACCTCGATGAAGGGTGCGCAAGGCCTGCTGATCTCGATCACCGGCGGCCGCGATCTTACCCTGTTCGAGGTCGACGAGGCGGCAACGCGCATCCGCGAGGAAGTGGACCCGGACGCCAACATCATCCTCGGCGCCACCTTCGACGAAGACCTCGAAGGCCTTATCCGCGTTTCTGTCGTGGCAACCGGTATCGACCGCACGGCCGCGGAGGTGGCCGGTCGCTCCGCCGACTTTCGTCCGGTAGCGCCGAAGCCGATCGTTCGTCCGTCCGCCGCGGTTGCTGCACAGCCGCAGCCTGCTGCCGTGCAGCAGCCGGCACCCCAGCCGCAGCCGGTGCAGCAGACCGCTCCACAGCCCGTCCAACAGGTCGACCAGATCGCGCTTGCGATTCGTGAAGCCGAGATGGAGCGGGAGCTCGACATCGCCACCCGCGCGCAAGTTGCCGCACCGGCCTCGCAGGTCCAGGAAGAGACGTTCCGTCCGCAGAGCAAGCTCTTCGCCGGCGTTGCCCCGGCTGAGCCCGCTCCCGTCATGCGCCCGGCTCAACCGGCACAGCGGCCGGTCGAAATGCAGGCTCCGGTTCAGCCGCAGGTCCAGCCGCAGCCGGTTCGCCAGGAGCCCGCACCGGTCGTGCGCCAGTACGCCGAGCCGGTCCGCATGCCGAAGGTCGAGGATTTTCCGCCGGTCGTGAAGGCGGAGATGGACCATCGCGCACAGCCGGCGCCGACGCATCAGGAAGAGCGCGGGCCGATGGGACTGCTCAACCGAATCACCAGCTCGCTCGGACTGCGTGAAAGGGATACTCAGAACGTCTCGGCCGACATGACCGCTGCAGCACCGAGCGCCGCTTCGCAGCAGCGCCGCCCGCTCTCGCCGGAGGCTAGCCTCTACGCGCCGCGTCGCGGCCAGCTCGACGATCACGGTCGCGTCTCGCCGCAGGTGCGCTCGCATGAAGATGATCAGCTCGAGATCCCGGCGTTCCTGCGCCGTCAATCGAGCTGATTCGAAGGCCCGTTCCTTCACCTTGCCGATGCCCGGGCGCCAGCCCGGGCATTTTCGATTTCGCTTTAATTTCAATGGCTTACAATTTGTGTTGCGCGCATATGAATTGCGTAACAATGCGAAACGAACAGTGATTTGGAATGGTGCCTCCAAACTCTTATTTTCAGCATCGGAATTGGGGACGCATACGATTCGATCGGGCGCTGTTAGTTCGGAATGCGGGGTTTCGGCCGACAGGCACGGAATCTCGGGTCCTGCGCTTGTGCCTTGAGCATCGTTGCACCCTGTGGAGTTTGGCCGCCGGCCGCGTTGATTGAAAGTGAAGACAAGAATGGGAATCGAACTGCTCGGGTTTCAGACGACGATCGCAAGCCCGATAACCCTAAAGGGAATTGGTGTTCACTCCGGTGCGGAGGTGGAGATCACGTTCCATCCGGCCGATGCCGACGCCGGCATTGTCTTCCAGCGGGTCCTCCCCGGCGGACGGGTCAGCGAGTACAGAGCCGTCTCGTCGCAGGTAGGCAATACCGACCTTTGCACCGTTCTTGGCCTGTCGCCGGCGACGTCGATCGCGACGATCGAGCATGTGATGGCGGCGATCTACGCGCTCGGTCTCGACAATCTGTTGATCGAGGTGCACGGCGCCGAGATGCCGATCATGGATGGCAGTTCCGCCCCCTTCATCGAAGCGATCGAACAGGCTGGTATCCGCTCGCTCGCGGAGAAGCGCCGCTACATCCGTATCCTGAAGCCCGTCCGCATTGAATCGGGCGCTTCCTGGTCGGAATTCACGCCCTATGATGGCATGCGCTTCGAGGTCGAGATCGATTTCGACTGCCCCTTGATCGGCCGCCAGTCCTGGAAGGGCGACATGACGCCGTCTGTGTTCAAGCGGGAACTGTCGCGGGCGCGCACCTTCGGCTTCATGCGCGACGTGGAGCGGCTGTGGGCCGGCGGCTTCGCGCTCGGCTCGTCGCTGGAAAACTCCGTGGTGATCTCGGATGACGACACGGTCATCAACGTGGAAGGTCTGCGCTATGCGGATGAGTTCGTCCGTCACAAGACGCTCGATGCCGTGGGTGATCTTTCGCTCGCGGGCGCACCGTTCCTGGGTTGCTATCGCTCCTATCGCGGCGGCCATCGGATGAACGCCAATGCGCTGAAGGCGCTGCTGAGCGATTCCAGTGCCTACGAAGTCGTGGAAACCGCGTCGCAGCGCCAGCGCGCCCGCTCGCGCGATATGGTCGCGGTCGCCGCGCCGGGTTTTGCGCCCTGGTCCGCATAACAAACCAAGCTCTTTCTTCTCCAGTCGCCGGCCGAAAGGCCGGCATTTTCGTTGCCCGAAGGAGCGGATGCGGTGGAAAAGCAGCTACTCTCTCCCTCATCCCGAATTAGGTGCCACAAATTTGCATGAATTGCCGATCATGACGTTGCGGTCTTGAGGCAACTTGCTCTAAAACGCGCAAGTCCGGCGGAATGCCAACCGCTAAGTGAAACGGGAATATCCGATGGTTCTTGCAGTTTCGGTCGACATGAAGAAATCAGTGCGCGTCGTTGCGGTCGTTCTCGCGGCTGTCGCCGGCTCGAGCCTGATCACAGCCTGCCAGAACGATCCCGACATTGATATCACCAAGCTTACCGCAGAAACCGATCCGCCGGAGGTGCTCTACAATCAGGGCCTGGCCAACCTCAATGCTGGCAAGACGACGGAGGCGGCGCGCAAGTTCGAAGCGATCGACAAGCAGCATCCGTTCTCCGAATATGCGCGCAAGGCACTGGTGATGAATGCCTTCGTCGCCTATCGCAACGGCCAGTATCAGGACGCGATCAACGCCACCAATCGCTACCTGAACCTCTATCCGCAGTCGGAAGACGCGGCCTATGCGCAATATATCCAGGGTCTCGCCTATACGAAGCAGATCCCGTCCGTCACGCAGGACCAGCGTCCCGCCGCCAGGGCGATCGAGGCGATGCAGGCGGTGGTCGACAAGTATCCCGACTCCGAATATGTCGACGACGCGCAAGCCAAAATTCGCTTTGCCCGCGACCAGCTCGCCGGCAAGGAGATGCAGGTCGGCCGTTACTATCTCGAGCGCAAGGAATATCTTGCAGCCATTTCGCGCTTCCGCACCGTCGTCGAGCAGTATCCGAATACCAACCAGGTCGAAGAGGCACTCGCCCGTCTCGTCGAGGCCTACTACGCCATGGGCGTGACCGCGGAAGCCCAGACGGCTGCGGCGGTTCTCGGACATAACTACCCGGACAGTCAGTGGTACGCCGACTCCTTCAAGCTGCTGCAGTCCGGCGGATTGGAGCCGCGTGAAACCGGTACATCCTGGATTGCGCGCGCCGGCAAGAAACTCATCGGCGCGTGATTCCTCCGCACCCGACAAGGAAGATATGAAACCGGATGCTCGCCCAGCTCTCGATCCGCGATATCGTCCTGATCGAACGGCTTGATCTCAGTTTCGATGCCGGACTTTCGGTGCTAACCGGGGAAACCGGTGCCGGCAAATCCATTTTGCTCGACAGTCTGTCGCTTGCGCTTGGCGGCCGGGGTGACGGCTCGCTCGTCCGCCATGACGAGGACAAGGGGCAGGTGACTGCGGTCTTCGATGTGCCGACCGGTCATGCAGCACGGCTTCTCTTGCGCGAGAACGGCATCGACGACGATGGCGATCTGATTTTCCGGCGGGTGCAATCGAGCGACGGTCGCACCAAGGCCTTCATCAACGACCAGCCGGTGAGCGTGCAGCTGATGCGGCAGGTCGGCCAGGCGCTTGTCGAGATTCACGGCCAGCACGACGATCGCGCGCTTGTCGACACAGACGCCCATCGCACGCTGCTCGATGCATTCGGCGGAACGACCGAAGCCGCGGAGGAAGTCGCAACGCTCTACCGCGCCTGGAAGGATGCCGAGCGCGGGCTCAAGAAGCACCGCGAGAAGGTGGAGGCGGCGGCGCGCGAGGCGGATTATTTGCGTTCCTCGGTAGATGAACTCGAAGCGCTTTCTCCGCGGGATGGGGAGGAAGAGGAACTCGCGGAAGCCCGCGCGCGGATGATGAAGGCCGAGCGCATCGCCGGCGATATCAGCGAGGCTTCCGAATTCCTGAACGGCAGTGCGTCGCCGGTGCCGCTCATCGCCTCGCTCGTCCGGCGGCTCGAGCGCAAGAGCCACGAAGCGCCGGGTCTGCTCGAAGAGACGGTCGAACTTCTGGACGGCGCGCTGAACCAGCTTTCCGACGCGCAGATGGCGGCGGAGCGGGCGCTGCGCAACACCGAATTCGACCCGAAGGAACTCGAGCGCGTCGAGGAGCGTCTCTTCGCGCTGCGCGCCGCGAGCCGCAAATATTCGGTTCCTGTCGTCGAACTGCCGGCGCTCGCCGTCAGGATGATTGCCGATCTCGCCGATCTCGACGCCGGCGAGGAGAAGCTGAAGCAGCTTGAAATGCAGGTCGGAGAAGCGAAGGCGGCTTTCGACGCGGCTGCCCGTGCGCTTTCCGAAAGGCGTCACAACACTGCGAGCGCGCTTTCGGCCGCTGTCATGGACGAATTGCCGGCGCTGAAGCTCGAACGCGCGCGCTTCATGGTCGAGGTCGCGAGCGATCCGGCGTCGCCGACGGCCGACGGCATCGACGCCGTGGAATTTCATGTGCAGACCAACCCCGGCACGCGGCCGGGACCGATCATGAAGGTTGCTTCGGGCGGCGAGCTTTCACGCTTCCTGCTCGCGCTCAAGGTGGCGCTTGCCGATCGCGGCTCGGCGCCGACCCTCGTCTTCGACGAGATCGATACGGGTGTCGGCGGCGCGGTTGCCGACGCGATTGGCCAGCGCTTGAAGCGGCTATCGAAGACCGTCCAGGTGCTTTCCGTCACACACGCGCCGCAGGTCGCCGCGCGTGCTGCGACGCATCTCCTGATCTCGAAGGGCCCGTCGGCGGAAAAGGCGGAGATGATTGCGACGCGCGTCGCCCGCATGGACGACGCGGCGCGCACTGAGGAAATCGCCCGCATGCTTGCCGGCGCTTCGATCACCGAGGAGGCGAGAGCGGCGGCCGCGCGCTTGCTGGCCGGCAACGGCTGATCGCAACCACTTTTCTTTCGCGCCGATTGCTCTACAGCGCCGCGCGTCTGACCAGACGCGCAAAGATCGCTGTAGCGCTTTGAAACGCTGCATGATTTTGTCCTCAAATCGATTCCGATTTGAGGAATCATGCAGTAAAAACGACTCCGAATCCGGAGTCGCGATCCATGCTGAATCAGAGAAAACCTGTCGAGCAACTGACCGAAGCGGAAGCGGCGGAGGAACTCGCCTTCCTGGCGGAGGAGATTGCCCGCCACGACGTGCTTTATCACGGCAAGGACGCGCCAGAGATTTCGGATGCGGACTACGACGCGTTGAAGCGGCGCAACGACATGATCGAAGCGCGCTTTCCGGCGCTCATCCGCGAGGACAGCCCCTCGCGCAAGGTTGGTGCTGCGCCGTTGCCGACATTTGCACCAATCGTGCATGCGCGGCCGATGCTGTCGCTCGACAACACCTTTTCGGACGAAGACGCGCGCGACTTCGTCGCCGGCATCTTCCGCTTCCTGGGCCTGCTTCCCGATCATTCGGTCGCCTTTACCGCCGAACCGAAGATCGATGGCCTTTCCATGTCGCTGCGTTACGAAAACCGTTGGCTGGTGACGGCGGCCACGCGCGGCGACGGCACGACAGGGGAAAACGTCACCGCCAACGTCCGCACGATCGGCATGATCCCGCAGAAGCTTCCGGCCGACGCGCCGGATATCGTCGAGGTTCGCGGTGAGATCTACATGGCGAAGTCCGATTTCGCCGCCCTTAACGCCGAAATGGCGGCGCAGGGCCGGCCGCTCTACGTCAACCCGCGCAACACGGCATCCGGCTCGCTGCGTCAGCTCGACCCGAAGGTGACCGCCAGCCGCAAGCTCCGCTTCTTCGCCTACGCCTGGGGCGAGATGTCGGCGATGCCGGCGGATACGCAACTCGGCATGGTCGAGACCTTCAAGGCCTGGGGCTTCCCGGTCAATCCGCTGATGCAGCGCTTCTTCTCCGCCGACGAATTGCTCGCACACTATCACCACATCGAGCGCGAGCGTCCGGATCTCGACTACGATATCGACGGCGTCGTCTATAAGGTCGACCGTCTTGACCTGCAGGCGCGGCTAGGCTTCCGCTCGCGCTCGCCGAGATGGGCGACGGCGCACAAGTTCCCGGCCGAACAGGCTTTCACGCGTCTCAAGGGCATCGACATCCAGGTCGGTCGCACCGGGGCGCTGACGCCGGTCGCGCGGCTGGAGCCGATCACCGTCGGCGGCGTCGTCGTCACCAATGCGACGCTGCACAACGAGGATTACATCCGCGGCGTCGGCAACAGTGGCGAACCGATCCGCGAAGGACGTGACATCCGCATCGGCGACATGGTCATCGTCCAGCGGGCAGGGGACGTGATCCCGCAGATCGTCGACGTGGTGATGGACGAGCGGCCGGAAGGTGCGGAGCCCTACCGTTTTCCGACGACTTGCCCGATCTGCGGCAGCCACGCGGTCCGCGACATCAACGAGAAGACGGGCAAGGTGGACGCCGTGCGGCGCTGCACCGGCGGCTTCGTCTGCCGGGCGCAGGCCGTCGAGCACCTGAAGCATTTCGTCTCGCGCAATGCCTTCGACATTGAGGGGCTCGGCTCCAAGCAGATCGAGTTCTTCTTCGAAAGCGAGGACGACAATCTCAGGATCCGAACCGCGCCGGACATCTTCACGCTGGAGCGCCGTCAGGAAACGTCTCTTACCAAACTCGAAAACATCGAAGGCTTCGGCAAGGTTAGCGTTCGCAAGCTCTACGACGCGATCAACGCCCGCCGCGCGATCGCCCTCCACCGCTTGATCTACGCGCTCGGCATCCGCCATGTCGGCGAGACGACGGCGAAACTGCTCGCGCGCTCCTATGGCAGCTACGAGCATTTCGACGCGGCGATGAGGGAGGCGGGCAGCTTTTCCGGCGACGCCTGGCAAGAACTCAACAGCATCGACGGCATCGGCGAGGTCGTCGCTCGCGCGATCGTCGAATTCTACAAGGAGCCGCGCAATATCGAGGTCATCACCCGGCTTCTGGAAGAGGTGAAGCCGGAAAGTGCGGAAATGCGGGTTGCGACCGACAGCCCCGTTGCGGGCAAAACGGTGGTCTTTACCGGCTCGCTCGAAAAGATGACGCGCGACGAGGCGAAGGCGAAAGCAGAAAGTCTCGGGGCCAAAGTTGCCGGATCTGTTTCGAAGAAGACAGACATCGTCGTTGCCGGCCCCGGCGCCGGTTCGAAGCTCGACAAGGCCCGCGAACTCGGAATCACGACGATGGACGAGGACGAGTGGCTGGCGCTGATTGGCGGGTAGAGGGCGACTTCGAGGGGACTCAGAAGGCGATTTAGTCTCTCACCGCGCGTCTAAGCCGTGAGAGACTCTTGAGCGTCTACTGCATGTTTCCTTAAATCGTACCCGATTTAAGGACAAAAACATGCAGCAATTCAAAGTGCTACAGCGTCCTTTGTGCGTCTGAAAAGACGCACGGCGCTGTAGGACGCCGAGATCGCTGCGACGGTGGAATATCCGCCGGGTGACCGGCGGATATCAACCGCCCGACCGTCAGGCTTGTTGCTGCGCCGTCACATCCATCCACATGAATTCCCACACGTGGCCGTCCAGATCCTGGAAGCTGATGCCGTACATGAAGCCGTAGTCGAGCGCCGGTTTCCAGGGCTTGCCGCCCGCGGCAAGCGCCTTGGCGAGCATATCGTCGCATTCGGCCCGGCTTGCGGCAGAAAGCGCGGTGATCACCTCCGTGCCCTTCGAGGTGTCGCTGATCTCGCCAGTGATGAAGCTGCGGAATTTCGGTTCCGTCAAAAGCATGGCGAAGATATTGTCGTCTATGACCATGCAGGCGGCCGTCTCGTCCGAGAACTGCTCGTTGAATGTGAAGCCGAGGGCGGAGAAGAAGGTCCGAGAGGCTTTCAGATCCTTGACCGGCAGGTTGACGAAAATCATGCGCATTGGGTGCTCCTCGTGGAAATGATTTCACGGACCAAGGACGAAGGCAGTTGCCGTCTGCCGACAGCCCGTGCGAAATTTTATCTGGCATCGATGCCAACGCTTTCAAGTGCGTCGCTCAGCCAAGACTGCCGGCGAAGCGTTCGGCCAACCCGCTACCCTTGAAATGGTCGGCGACAAAGACGGGGTCTTCGCCGGAACAAGGGTGCGGCTCAACCATTTCCATTTGTGTTTTTGCGTTGCACAAGATAGACCTTGCAGCCAAAATTTGTGCAATTGCCTTTTCGCGGGGCTGGCTGCTCGCCATATCAGCGAAACGGGGCGTTTTTCTTCCGCCCCGGCGGATTGGAGGGTCCGAAGATGAAAACCGTCACCACCGTCGCCGAACTGCGCAATGCCCTTGCTGAGCACCGGCGCGTTGGCAAGTCGATCGGTCTTGTCCCTACCATGGGCTATCTTCATGTCGGCCATATGGAACTCGTCCGCCGCGCCCGCAGCGAGAACGACGTGGTCGTCGCCAGCATTTTCGTCAATCCGCTGCAGTTCGGACCGAACGAGGACCTCGCGAAGTACCCGCGAGATCTCGCGCGCGATGAGAAGATGCTGACCGAGGGCGGCGTCGATTTCCTCTTCGCGCCCGGCGTTGTCGACATGTATCCGCGGCCGATGGAAACCGTGGTTGACCTGCCGAAGCTCGGCTCCGAGCTCGAAGGGGCGGTCCGCCCCGGACATTTCGCAGGCGTTGCGACCGTCGTCACCAAGCTCTTCAACATCGTCCAGCCGGACCGTGCCTATTTCGGGGAGAAGGATTTCCAGCAACTCCAGATCATCCGCCGCATGGTCGAGGATCTCGCACAACCGATCGAGGTCATCGGCGTGCCGACGGTGCGCGAAGCCGACGGGCTCGCCTGCTCTTCACGCAATGTCTATTTGACGCCGGAAGAGCGCCGTGCCGCCGCGATCGTGCCGAAGGCGTTGGACGAGGCCGAGCGCCTGATCGCAGCCGGTGAGACCGATCCGGCAGCGGTCGAGAAAGGCGTTACCGACTTCCTCCGCAGCGAGCCGCTGGCGCGACCCGAGGTAGTGGCGCTGCGCAATCCCGAGACGCTGGAGCCGGTGAGTGAAGTTGGTGAGAAGGCGGTGCTGCTCTTGCTTTTCGTTCGCTTCGGCACGACGAAGCTGCTCGACAATCGTGTCATCGCCCCGAAATCGACCCGTTTAGCAAAGGTTGCCTGAGAATGAGCGTCCAGACCGCAAGGCGGCGGCTGAGTCCCGCCAGTATCGAAGCCCTGAAGGGCGAGCGCCCGATCGTCAGCCTCACGGCCTACACGACGCCGATCGCGCGCCTCTTAGACCCGCACGTCGATTTCCTGCTCGTAGGCGACTCGCTCGGCATGGTGCTTTACGGCCTCGACACGACGGTCGGCGTCACACTCGACATGATGATCGCGCATGGCCAGGCGGTGATGCGCGGTTCGGAGCGCTGCTGCGTTGTTGTCGACCTTCCTTTCGGGTCCTATCAGGAATCGAAGGAGCAGGCCTTCCGAAGTGCTGCGCGCGTCTTGAAGGAAACCGGCTGTAGCGCGGTTAAGCTCGAGGGCGGGGCGGAAATGGCCGAGACGGTCGATTTCCTCGTCAGCCGCGGCATCCCGGTGCTCGGCCACGTCGGGCTGATGCCGCAGCTCGTCAACACGACCGGCGGCTACCGCTCGGTCGGGCGCAACGAGAAGGAAGTGGCGAAGATCCGTCGTGACGCCAAGGCGATCGACGATGCCGGCGCCTTCGCGATCGTGGTCGAGGGCACGGTTGAGCCGGTTGCCCGCGAGATCACCGCGACCCTGCGCGCGCCGACCATCGGCATCGGCGCCTCGCCGGCCTGCGACGGTCAGATTCTTGTGTCGGATGACATGCTCGGGCTTTTCAACGACTTCAAGCCACGCTTCGTCAAGCATTTCGCCGAGCTCGCGCCGGCGATCTCGAAGGCGGCCGAGGACTACGCCAATGAGGTGAAGGCGCGCACCTTCCCCGGCATAGAGCACACGTTTCAGGTGAAGCGCTGACAAGGCGCGGCGGGTTTGATTCGCGTCCGCCCTACGGCTACTGCATGTTTCCTTAAATCGTACCCGATTTGAGGACAAAAACATGCAGCAATTCAAAGTGCTACAGCGTCCTTTGTGCGTCTGAAAAGACGCACGGCGCTGTAGCCAATTCCGCCCGCTACCCTCATCTCTGTGCTTGTCACAGGAGTGAGGGCGTGTGTCGAACCACCGCCTCTCTTCGGTACACACGGCGTCTGTCCGGAGCGGTCGCCGGTTGAACCCATCAGAAAAATCAATCACTGCATCAGTGCAATTGAATTGTCGCAAGCTGCGGCACCACCTATGTCTCCGGCAAGAGTTTACGGCCGCGCCCCTTCGCGCACGGCGCTCCCTGCGGGAGGAGATTCATGAACAGAAGCGATTTCCGTGAGGGGTTGCGCGGCGGCTTTCCCATCATGTTGGCGGCGTCGCCTTTTGGTGCGCTGTTCGGGGCGCTGGCGGTCGAGAACGGCTTCACCATCGCTGACGCCGTGTTCATGAGCGCAACGGTCTATGCCGGTGCCAGTCAGATGGTCGGCATCGAACTCTTCGGCAATCAGGTTCAGCCTTGGTTGGTCGTGCTTTCCGTCTTCGCGGTCAACTTCCGGCACGTGCTCTATTCCGCCTCCATTGCCAAGCACATTCGTCATTTCAGCTTCGTACAGAAGCTTCTCGCCTTCTTCCTGCTCGTCGATCCGCAATATGCCGAGACGGAACAGCGCGGCGAGCGCGGGTTGCCGATCACCTTTGCGTGGTATCTCGGCTTCGGGCTGGTGGTCTACATTCCCTGGATTCTCACCACGTTGATAGGTGCCATTTTCGGCCAGTTGATCGGCGATCCCAAAGCGATCGGTCTCGACGTGCTCCTGCCGGTCTATTTCCTCGGCCTTGTCATGAGCTTCCGCAAACGCGATCGCTTCCTGCCGATCGTGGCGACAAGCGCGATCGCTTCCGTCGCGGCGATGCATTTCGTGGGCTCGCCCTGGCATGTCAGCATCGGTGCGCTCGCAGGCATCCTGCTCGCCGCTTGCCTGCCGTCGGAACGGCCGGCGAGGGGAGTGCCGGTCGCAGAACGGGAGGCCTGAGTCTTGGACGCGCAACATCTCGATCTCATCTATCTGATCATCGCGGCGGCTGTCGCAACCTATGCGACCCGCTTCGGCGGCTATGTGCTGATCACCCAGCTTAAGAACATTCCGCCGCGGCTCGAAGCGGCATTGAACGCCGTCCCGGCGGCGGTGCTGACGACGCTGGTGGCACCCGCCTTCGTCTACGGTGGCCTCGATGTAGCCGCCGCGATGCTCGTCGCCTTCGGCATCGGGCTGCGTTTCTCGACACTGCGGATGCTGCTTGTCGGCTGGATTGCGGTGATGCTGATCCGGCATCTGATCTCGTAGCATTCCGCCTGACAAGCGGGCGCTGCGCTCCGAGTCGGCATTGGCGCCGGAGCGATCCTGCACTATCATTCTTTCGTTGCCGGAGGCGCCAGCCCCTCCGGCCATGGAGGAGCGAAGATGATGGTCAGAATCTCGATTGCCCTTTTGCTCGCGCTCACCCCTGTGACCGCCTTTGCCAATCAGTGCCCCAGCACGATGGCGGCGATCGACGCGGCGATGCCGAACGCCTCACTTTCCGAGGCCGACATGGCCAAGGTCAAACAGTTGCGCCAACAGGGCGAGGAACGGCACCAGGCTGGCGATCACGCCGGCGCGGAGGCAGCGCTCGGCGAGGCGAAGAAGATGCTTGGCATCTGATGGGAAGTGGGCCTCGCGCTCGGCTCAACTGGAGATTACTTCGAGTAACAGGCACGCAACCCGTAGAATTTCCGGGTTACAGCGGCGAGCAGCGCCAAATATAACAATACCGTTGGTAGAGACATCGACCTCCCAACGGAGGCCCGGCGGTCCCCCAAGCCCCCACCCCACGCCGGGCCTCCCGTCCTCAGCGCGTCCAACTTGATCAGCTCTGACGTTCAACCGCCTCCGTGGCGGCTGTCAGCCAGTTGCGCGTCTCCTCGTCGGCCAGCAGCGGCATCAGCTTTTTTCGCGTTTCCGCATGGTAGGCATTCAGCCAGGCGAGCTCGTCGTCCGTCAGTAGGGCAGGGAGAACGAGCCGGCGGTCGATAGGGCAGTAGGTCAGCGTGTCGAAGCCAAGCATCGGCTGATCGCCGCCCTCGATCTCCGATGCCTCCTTGACGACGATCAGATTCTCGATGCGGATGCCGAAAGCGCCTGGACGATAGTAGCCGGGCTCGTTGGACAGAATCATGCCGGGCAGCAGCTCCTGGGTCGCGAGCCGGGCAATCCGTTGCGGTCCTTCATGTACCGAGAGATAGGAGCCGACACCGTGGCCGGTGCCGTGAGCATAATCGGCGCCTGCCTTCCAGAGCGCCATGCGGGCGAGGGGATCGAGGTCGACGCCGCGCGAGCCCTTTGGGAATCGCGCCGTGCTGATGGCGATCATGCCCTTCAGCACCAGCGTGAAGAAGCGCTTCTGCTCCTCCGGCACGGCGCCGATCGCCACGGTGCGGGTTATGTCGGTCGTACCGTTGATGTATTGCGCGCCGGAATCGATCAGGAACATCGTTCCTGCTTCAATCGGCCGGTCGGTATCGGTCGTGACGCGGTAATGCATGATCGCCGCATGCGAGCCGGCGCCGGCGATTGTGTCGAACGAGATATCCTTCAAAGGGTTCTGCATGCGCTCGCCGACAGCGGCACGCGCCGCCTCCAGCCACTTGGCCGCGCCGATTTCCGTTACGCTGCCGGGCTGCGTCCCGTCAAGCCAGGCGAGGAACTCGACCATTGCCGCGCCGTCCTGCAGATGCGCCCGGATGGAGCCGGCGATCTCGGCTGGATTCTTGCGGGCGCGGGGGAGACGCGCCGGATCGACGGCCTCGATCACCGAGCCGCCTCTCAAGCGGATCAGCTCGCCGATCGCGAAGGGTGCGAGATCGGGATCGATCAAGATCGCCGCACCGGTGGAGGCGAGGGCGGCGAGCCGGTCGTCGAAGCTCGCCGGAGCCGCGATGTCGGCGAGTTGCGTCAGATAGGCCTCTTCCTCGATCCCGGTCTTGCGCTTGTCGAGGAAAATCTCGGCGCGACCGTTCGCGTGGATGATGGCGCGCGCAAGCGGGTGCGGCGTATGCGGCACGTCGCTGCCGCGAATGTTGAAGGTCCAGGCGACGGAGGAGGGATCGGTTAGCACGACGGCCGCGGCCTTCGCCTTGTCGACGCCTGCCGCAACCGTCGCGATCTTGTCCTTGGCCAATTGTCCCGCATGCTCGATCGGCTGGATGGTTACGCGGCCAAGGGGGGCTGCCGACCGGTCGGTCCAGAGCCGGTCGAGCGGATTGTGGTCGAGGAAAACGAGCGAACCGCCGATGGCGGCGAGTGCCTTTTCAAGCCGGCGCACCTCCGCCGCCGTGTGCAGCCAGGGATCGATGCCGAGGCGGAAGCCCTTGGGAGCGTGCCCCTCCAGCCAGACATGCGGCGGCTCTCCGATGAGATCGCCACCGGTGAAGACGCTGCCATCCACCTGCTCCTTGAGTTGAGTGACGTAACGGCCATCGACGAAGACGATCGCGTCACGCTGTGTGATGAGCGCGACGCCGGCGGAACCCGTGAAGCCCGTCAGCCACGAGAGCCGCTCGGAGCAGGCCGGCACATACTCGCCCTGGAACTCGTCGGCGCGTGGGACGAGGAAACCGTCGATGCCGAGAGCCGCGAAAGCGGAACGCAGGGCGGCGGTGCGCTCCTTTCCGAATTGAGGCGTCGAGGTGACTTCAAAGGACTGAAACATGGACATTTCCGGTAGGTTGGCGGCAAACCGCAGGGCGAGATGGATGCATGTTAGCGGAAAGGCCACTTCGGGGGAAAGAGGCGACATCCTGCCGTAAACAGCCTGCCGGTGCGTTCGAATGCATCAGTCGAACCGGAAGCGTGTTCGCGCATTTATCATACTTATGCGCCAGGCGCATGGCTCCCATGCCGAAATAAATCTTTCTCTATCAAAATTATGGTTTATAAGCGCGCCAACGAACACGGACGAAAGTCCGGTTCAAAGAACTGCGGTTCCGAGAATGGTTGGTCATCCGTTCTCCTCCTCCCTCAAGGGTGGCCAGCTTCGGAATTGTAGAGCCCGCTCGAGCGCTCCTCCTCCTCAGGCTCGCGGGCATGGTCGGTCTCAAGCCGACCAGCAGGCGATGCTTCGGCATCGCCTTTGTTTCGAGAAGGCCGCCCGTCATGATGGACCGGCGGCCTTTTCGTTTCGCGACGGGAAAATCCCGGATGCGGGCGGACGCACACTTTTCCTCATCCCGCGCTGGCAAAACGGCTTCTTACCCGACCAGATGGATCGTCACCCAGCCATTGCGCCAGATAGTGCGCGCATGTTTGAGGTTCTGACCGTTATAGGCGGCGAGCACCCTCCAGCGTTGTTCTGCGAGGATGCCTGAGAGGATGACCGACCCGCCGGGCGCCAGATTGGCGACGAGCTGCGGCGCCATCTTCATCAGCGGCCGCGCCAGGATATTGGCGATGATGAGGTCAAAGGGTCCCTTTGTGCGGAAGGCCGTGGAGTGGAAGCCGGGGGCGGTCGCGAAGGTCAGGCCCGTGACCACGCCGTTGCGGCGGGCGTTCTCTGTCGCGACGCGGGTTGCGACCGGGTCGATATCGGTTGCGAGCACCGGTACGTGCAGGAGCTTGCGGGCAGCGATCGCCAGCACGCCGCTTCCGGTGCCGAGGTCGAGGACGTTGCGGAAGGGCCGCGTGCGGGCGATCGCCGCCAGCATTTCGAGACAGCCGGCGGTCGTTCCGTGGTGGCCCGTGCCGAAAGCCTGGCCGGCGTCGATTTCGATGGCGATCTCACCCGCCTTCACCTTGTCGCGATCGTGCGAGCCGTGGATGACAAACCCGCCGGCGCGCACCGGCGCGAGTCCCTCCAGCGATTTGGCGATCCAGTCGACATCCGGCAGGACTTCCCGTTCGATGGAGAGATGCGAGAAATCGGCCGCAAGCGCCTGCTCAAGACGCGCCTGCACGTCTTTCTCTTCGTCTGCCATCATGTAGACCGACGCTTCCCAGATATCGCGCTTCTCGTCGATCTCCATGGTCGCAATGGCGTGATCCTCGTCTTCGAAGATCATGCTCATGACATCGAGCACGGCTTCCGCTTGCTTTTCCGTGGTGGTGACGAAAAGGCGTATCTCGCTCAAGGTTCTTTCCTTTGGCTATCGGCATTCAGGGCGCTGCGCGGCGGGTCCGCCGCTAGCATGATTGGAGGGCAAACGCAAAGCGCCGGCATCTGCCGGCGCCGGTGAGAGATGGAAGCGCGGGCCACTCAGCCCTTTGCGAGGTTCTCCAGCTTCTTGATCGCCGTTTCCGGATTTTCGCCATAGGCGATCGTTCCGCTGAACTGACCGTCGGCGTCAAGCAGGAAGACCGAGGCCGTATGATCCATCGTGTAGTCGCCGTCCGGCTTCGCCTCGTCGACCGGGACCTTCTTGTAATAGACACGGTAACCCTTGACCATTTCCCGCACTTTGTCCGGTGGTCCGGAAATGCCGGTGATGCGCTTTGAAACATTCGAGACATATGGTCCGAGCACTTCAGGCGTATCGCGTTCAGGGTCGACGGTGATGAAATAGGCCTGCAGCTTGTTGCCGTCGGGATCAACCTTTTCGAGCCAGCCGTTCAGCTCGAAGAGCGTGGTCGGGCAAACTTCCGGGCAATGGGTGAAGCCGAAGAAGAGGGCGGTCGGCTTGCCAGTGAACGCCTTCTCGGTGATCTGCTGCCCGTTTTGGGCGACCAGTGTGAAGGGAACGCCGAAGGGCCCGGACGATGCCTGCTGCTTCGGCTGTGTCATGTCGAAGGTGAGCCAACCGAGAACCGCCACCGTGATGAGGATGGCAACCCAAAGGGCTATGCGAATGGATTTCATCGTTGCTACCGTCTGTTGAATGCAGAGTCTTGATACCGCTTCACACCCGCGGGCGCAAAGCGACAATTGACGCAGGCACGGGACGGATCGTTGAGATACGCTTTAGATCACGATGATTTTAGGTTGGATCGACCTAAAATCATGAACGTAAGTCAGCGCGGGATGCGGGCGGAAAACCGCGCACACTTTTCCTCATCCCGCGCTAGAAGCACCAGGACAGCCCGGCTTGAGCGAGCGACAGGAATATGTCGGCGCCGTGCGCGATCCATCCCTGGAAGGTGAGGAGGAAGACGAGCGCGAGGGCACCCGTAACCAGGGCAAGGATTAGCGGCGAAAGCGATTTTTTTGTGTCCGAGCGCATGGCTCAATCATAGCACCACGAACCGAGAGTGAAAGGGCAAGGAAGATAACGAAATGCGCGATCGTCCCGCAGTTCCCGCTCGTGTATTAGCGATTGTTTAAGGTCTCTTTGCCAGTGTCGGCCAACGCGGAGAAGTGCACCACTTCGACATGACATGAGGTCATCCGGTTTTGATCGAGCCCGGCCTTCCGCATCGATCGCAACGGAGGACCCCGCCTCTCCGCGGGTCCATTGTCCTGGACTGCCAATCATGAACAAGTCTCCATCCGCCAAGAGCAATCTTACCGTCAGCCAGCGACTGGCGACGCTTGCGGGCGCCGCTTCTCTCGGTTTCGGCTCGGTGCTTGGCGTCGGTTGGTATCAGAACAACCGCTCTGAAGCAGCGCTCGAAAAGGCGATTGTCGCGGAGCGCGGAATGAGAACGGCGGAGGAAATGCGCTTCGCCGGCATAGAACTGGTTCTGATCGCGATGGACACGATCATCGATCGCGAAGAACGCAAGATTCAGCCGGAACGCGCCGCGCAGATAAAGGCATCACTGGAGCTGCTCGACGCGAAGACGCCCGCTCTTGAGGAACTGGCACGTCTGCTCGGAAAATCGGACGTTGTGCCGAACTTCAGGGCCGATTTCGCCGAGTTGCGCAAGGCAGTCGAAATGGATTTGAAGACGCTGGTGGAAGCCGGCGCGCCGGCCGCCGATTTCGCCCGCATCGACGATGCGATCGATGGTGGCGGCGAGCGTATGAATGCGGTGCTGACGGAACTCACGGAAGCAGCCGCCGATCTGGCTTTGGAGCGCACGGATGAGGCGCGGGCGGAATCGAAACACGCTCTGCTGATGCAGGCGGTGGCCGGTCTCTTCGCCATGGGCGGGATGCTCGCATTGATTTGGTTCCACGGGAACGTCCTCCGTCGGGGCATTCTCGGTTTGCGCGACAGTATGCAACGCATCCTTTCGGGCGACCTCTCGACGCTCGTGCCGGCGCTTGGACGCGGCGACGAGATCGGGGAGATGGCCCGCTCGGTGGATCTGTTTCGGACAGCGGCGGTTGAAAAGCGTGCTCTCGAACAGAGTGCCGCCGCAAGCCGCAACGAAATGGAACAGGAACGCGACCGTCAGGAAGCCGAACGCGAACAGGCCGTCGCCCGCATCAAGATTGCGGTCGACGCCTTGGGCCGGGCGCTCAACCAGCTTGCCGAGGGCAACCTGGCGGTTGCCATCCGCGAGCCGTTCGACGGCGGCCTCGATTCGCTGCGCCGCGATTTCAACGATACGGTGGAGCGGCTGAGCCATGTTCTTTCGAGTGTCAAGGAGAACACGGCCTCGATCGACTCGAACGGGCGCCAAATGCGCAGCGCCGCCGATGATCTGGCGCGGCGGACGGAAAGACAGGCGGCGTCTTTGGAACAGACGTCGGCCGCGCTCGAGGAAATCACCGTGACGGTGAAGACCGCGACGGAGCGCGCCGAAGAGGCGAGCCGCATGGTCGACGAGACGCGCATAAACGCCGAGGAATCCGGGCGCATCGTCGGCGAGGCGATCGCCGCCATGGCGCGCATAGAGGGCGCTTCCAACGAGATCGGCAAGATCATCAATGTCATCGACGAGATCGCGTTCCAGACCAATCTGCTGGCGCTCAATGCCGGGGTCGAGGCCGCGCGCGCAGGCGAGGCCGGCAAGGGCTTCGCGGTCGTCGCGCAGGAAGTGAGGGAGCTTGCGCAGCGGGCCGCCGGTGCCGCCAAGGACATCAAGGCGCTGGTCATGCGCTCGGGCAACGAGGTCGGCACCGGCGTCAAGCTGGTTCAGGAGACCGGCGATGCGCTTGGCCGCATCGGTGTCAAAGTCGCCCGCATCAACGAACATATGAGCTCGATCGTCATGGCTGCGCGCGAGCAGTCGACCGGACTTCACGAGATCAATGCCGCGGTCGCGCAACTCGATCAGATGACGCAGCAGAATGCGGCCATGGTGGAGCAGACGAACGCCGCGAGCCACACGCTTGCGCAGGATGTCGAAAGGCTCAGCGAACTCGTCGGCCAGTTCCGCCATGAGCAGGCGCGCGAAACTGCCATCCGTGCCGCAGCTCCCGCTCCGGTGCAATCCGCGGTCAAGAGAGGCTCGGCCAAGACAAGCGTTCCGCCGGCCGCCGGCGCTACCGCTAGCGCGAAGGCCGTTTCGCTTCACAAGCCTGCGGCCGTGCAGGCCTCTACTCGGGCAACTCCATCTCCCGCCAAGGCCCTGATGGGGAAACTGGCGGGCGCATTCGGCAACAACCCCGCTGCAATGCCGTCGCGGACGGCATCCGGCGAAAATTGGGAAGAGTTCTGATCATGAGCAACGCAATAAAGCAGTCAGGCGCCTATCTCGAAATCGTGTCTTTCCACCTCGGCGATCAGGAGTTCTGCATCGACATCATGGCGATCCGCGAAATCCGCGGCTGGGCGCCGGTGACGCCAATGCCGCACACGCCGCCCTATGTGCTTGGCCTCATCAACCTGCGCGGTGCGGTGATCCCGGTCATCGACATGGCCTGCCGCCTCGGCATGAAGATGACCGAGCCTTCGGAACGCTCGGCGATCATCGTCACGGACATCAACGGCAAGCTCGTCGGCCTCTTGGTCGAACAGGTTTCCGACATGATGACGATCCGCAGCGAAGACCTGCAACCGGCGCCCGAGATCATTCCGGAAGCGCAGCGCGCTTTCTGCCGCGGGATCGTGGCACTCGAGAAATCGATGGTCTGCTTCCTCAACCTGGACACGGTCATTGCCGAGGAACTGGCGCAGGCCGCCTAGGCCTCTGAAACCAAGAGAATTCGCGCATCTGAATGCAAGGCCCGCGCAAGCGGGCCTTTTTGCATGGCGCGAACGCGTAAACGTGAAAACTGGTCAGTCGCAGGCCAGGAACCCCTGCACGGGAAACGAGTTATGAAGAAAGCAGCATTGGTGAGGAGAGCCCTATGCTGATGATCGCGGCATCCGCCTTGAGGCTGGATGCCGAAACAGACAGGAGCAACGACATGACAGTTTCGCTCAGAACATCTTTCGCTGCATTCGTCCTCTCATCCGCGCTTGCCGGGGCTGCCGTGCCGGCCTTGGCCACGAACTTTTATGAGGGCGTCGATCCGCATCATCCTCCGGGGACCCAAAACACAGGACCGGTATTGGTCCCGATGGTCCAGGGCCCGTACTACGTCGATCCGGCGCCGACCGGCAGCATTTACGTTGATCCGATGGCCACTGGCAGCGTTTATGTTGACCCCGTGCCCATGCGCCGCGTCTACGTCGATCCCGTGCCCACCGGCAGCATCAGCGTGGCACCTGGCCGGGTACGCGAGCACTACATGAATGAATACCAGGGTGGCGGCCAAGGCGACTTTTATCAGGGTATCACTCCCCCGGCGCCGCGGCCCTAAGCGGTCTGCTGCCCGGGCTTACCGCATGTTTTGAAAACATGCAGCGTTTCAAAGCGCTACAGCGACTGTTGCGCGTCTGATAAGACGCGCGGCGCTGTAGTGCGCGGGTGACGCTTTCGGGCTGAAATTGGGCACGGGCTTCGTGATCAGTGTCGAGCATGGCCCGCGTCCGGTGGGTTGCACGACCACGCTTTCACGGCGGCTAAGACACGGGCCCTGGGGGATGCCTAGTCAAGTTACAGTTGCGTAATCTGCATCACGGTTGCATGAGCAAACGTGACGAAACAAGTGATTGTTGGTCGCGAGCCACCGCTCTGAAAGGTGTTATCCTGGTAACAGCAGCATTCGTAGGAGGCCGTATGCTGCCACCACGGCATCCGTCACGAGGACAGGATGCCGAACGGAGATAGGAGCTAATGCCATGAGAGTTTCTCTGAAAACGTCATTCGCCGCATTCGTCCTCTCATCCGCGGTTGCTGGAGTTGCTGTACCGGCCTTTGCGGACACCTACTATCAGGGCCTCGACCCGCACAATCCTCCCGGAACCCAGAATCAAGTGCGCATGCGGCCACAGAATCCCAACCCGTCCCTTGTCGATCCGACGGCAACCGGCAGTATCGACGGCCGTCGCGCCGTTAATCCGAGCGGCACCTACCAGGAAAGATATGAAACTGGTGAGGGCGACTACTATCGCGGTATCATCCCACCGGCACGATAAGATCGGAAGGGTACCTTCAACCGGAGCGGATAGCGGCAAGGCGATTCCGCTCCAGCTCCCTGAGGCCGGGGGACTATTGCGGCCTACCTTTCTCCCAGGTCACCTGCTGACCGAAGAGCGGCACCGTCGTGATGGACATCTTGGCTGATCCATCCGTCAGTTGACGGGAGTGGGCGAGGTAGATCAGCGTGTCGTTTGCCTTGTCGTAGATGCGGGTTACCAGCAGGTCCTTCCAGATCAGCGACAATCCGGAGCGGAACACTTCCTCGCCTTCCCTCGACAGGTCGATATCGCCGATAGCGATCGGTCCCGTTTGACGGCAAGCGATCGAATTGTTCGACGGGTCTTCGAACCAGTTGCCGTTCTTGAGGCGGTCGATGACGCTTCGGTCGAAATAGGTGACGTGACAGGTCACACCGCTGACCTTGGGATCGCGCACGGCATCGATCTTGATGTCGTTGCCGAGCCAGTCGACGCCGACCTGGCCGACCGTTTCGGCGCGAGCGGGGAGGGTAACGGCGGCCGAAACGGCGAGGCCGGCGAAAAGCAAGGTGCGGAAGCGGCGCAACATGAATGTCCTCCAAAGAACTGCTCCGTTCAGATAGGCGGCCGCTACGGCAATGCAAGGCGCTCGCGCGAAAGCGGAGGCATCCCGCTCACCGGTCGAACAGGGGCGAAGAGGTTCGTTCCCATCCAGCTCCGGAATTCACGCGATCTGACGGGCGTATTCCTGGCGAAAGGCATCGGCTTCCCGCAACTGTGCGGCGGCAGCCGCCAAGGCGCGGGTACTGGCGTCGATCTCCCGGCGTTTCGCGACCGAGCACCGGTCGCGGCCGTCGGCTTTGGATTCGTAGAGGGCCAGATCGGCTCGGATCATCACGTCCGTGATCGTGTCGCCCGGCGCCGCGGCCGCGATACCGATGCTGACCGTTAGCCCAATGCGCCGGTGGCCGCGTCCGGCTGGCGTTTCACGCACGATGCGGCAGATGTCCTCGGCGAGCGCCGTCGCCTGCTCCTCCGTGTGGTGCGGCAGGACGATCCCGAACTCCTCGCCGCCGATCCGCCCGAACACGCCACGTCCGCCGAGGAAGCTCGAGACGACATCCGCGAAATGGGCAAGCGCCATGTCGCCGCAGGCATGACCGTGGCGGTCGTTGATCTGCTTGAAATGGTCGAGGTCGAGCAGAAGGAAGGCGAGCGGCCGGCGACGGGCGTGGCAGTCGGCGATCATCTGTTCCCCGGCTTCGATCAGCGCGCCTCGCGAAAGCGCGCCCGTCAGCCCGTCGCGGGCGATCGCCGCCCTGAGCGCGGCCATCATCCGGTTTTGCACCGCGAGGATGACGGCGAGAAAGAGAAACGGCAGGAAGAGCGCTTTCATGGCGGCGACCGCGAACTCGAAGATGGCGTCTGCGGGCGCACCCCAAAGCTCCGGCGAACGCCCGGATGCGGCGCCGAGAACATGAGCGAGAGCGGCGCAGCCAACGAGGGCGGAGCCGATGATGGCAGCCTGGATCACCGGCTTTCGTTCCTGCGAGCGATCGACCACCATCAGTCCTGCAACGAGCAACGGAGCGGCGATTAGACCGGTCAGGACGATCACACGGGCGGCGAGACCCTCGTCGCCACCAAGCGTGATGATGAATCCCGTCGTGCCGGCAGAGGCCGCCAGCACGGGACAAGCCCAGGCCGGAATGCGCAAGGCGAGAAACCGGCGAAAGCCTCGAAGGACGAAGAAGAAGGCGAGCGTCAGTATCACATAGCCGAGCAGGGCCGCGAGCGGCATGTGCAAAGTCGTCGCGACGGCCATGACACCGACCGCGACTGCGCAAAGCGCGCAGGCTTTCGAAAAGTCCCGCACGCCGGCAACGGCCGAGCGGCGCAGAGACAACAGGAGCGGCTGTATCGCCAGGAGTGCTGTAACCGAGATGGCGGGAAGAAAGCTCATTTCGATGCGGCCTGTCGTGATAAAATAAAATGCGGCTTGTGTTTAAGCCAATATGCGAGGCCAATTGGTACCCATGGCACCTTAACGAAAGCCGGCAAAATTCGCTGCAATTTTAGCGATTGTCTCGCATCAAACCAGTTGTCCACTGGGTTGCAGTTTACGCGCGGGTCGAGCGCGAACCGAAGCGTGCCGCGGCCTTCGTCCCGATCAGGAGGTGATCACCCTTATGACCCTGATCGGCCGAATCCGACGGCTGTGGTCCGGAGCGAATGCCATGTTCTACGAGAGCTTAATTTTCGCCGACAGAGCCGATGCGGGCCGAAAGCTCGCGAACGCCATTCAGAAGGAGGAGTTTGCCGATCCCGTGGTGATGGCGCTGCCGCGCGGCGGCGTGCCGGTCGCTTTCGAAGTGGCGACGATCCTCGAGGCGCCGCTCGAACTCCTGATCGTCCGCAAGATCGGCGCACCCGGCCATGCCGAGTTCGGGCTCGGCGCGCTGGTCGATGGCGACGAGCCCCAACTCGTGCTCAACGCCGAGGCGATGCGTATGGTGCGGCCCTCCGAGGCTTATGTGGCGGAGGAGACGGAACGCCAACGGACCGAGCTTCGCCGCCGCCGCGCCCTCTATCTCGGCGACCGTCCGCGCATTTCGCCGAAGGGACGCAATATCATCATCGTCGACGACGGCATTGCCACCGGCGGCACGGCCAAAGCGGCTGTGCAGGCGTTGCGGCAGGCGGGCGCCGCAGCGCTGATGCTCGCCGTGCCGGTGGCGCCGCCGAGCGCGGTCGCAAGCCTGCGCTCCAGGGTGGACCGGATCGTCTGCCTCGCAACGCCCGAGCCGTTCCACGCCGTCAGCATCTATTACGACGATTTCGAGCAGACCACGGATGCCGAGGTGATCACGCTATTGAAGCGCGCTGGAGCCGAGTGAGGCGATCCTCATGCGAGGCGTCGGCGATCGCGTAGACCGCGTCAACTCGAGAGGCTATGCTGTCGCCCCGCAACGCGCTTTTGGTGGGCCGAAGATGAGTGAAAACAACCTCTCCATCCGCCCGGTCGTACGGAGCGACTACGACCAATGGCTGCCGCTCTGGCAACGATACAACGCCTTCTACGGGCGCTCGGGCGAAAGCGCGCTCGCCGCGGACATCACCTTGATGACCTGGTCGCGCTTCTTCGATGCCTATGAGCCGATGCATGCTCTGGTCGCTGAAAGCAAGGGGCGCCTGGTCGGGCTCACGCATTATGTCTTTCACCGCAGCACCACTTCGATCCAGCCCAACTGCTACCTCCAGGATCTCTTCACCAGTGAGGCCTTGCGCGGAAGAGGGGTTGGCCAGGCGCTGATCAACGGCGTCTTCGACGCAGCACGGCGGGCAGGCGCGCCACGTGTCTACTGGCTAACTCACGAGACGAACGTCAACGCGATGCAGCTCTACGACAAGGTCGCCGTTAAATCGGGTTTCGTGATGTACCGCATGACGATTTGAGAGCCGAGGCGACAGCTCCTGCGGGCCGGAACTTTCCCGCACGGATCACACCCTCTCCACAAACCCGTCCAGCACCCGTTTCTGGCCGGCGCGGTCGAAGTCGATCGTCAGCTTGTTGCCTTCGATCGCGGCGATGTTGCCGTTGCCGAATTTGATGTGGAAGACGCGGTCGCCGACATTGAAGCGGGAGGGTTCGGAGGTCGTCGACTTGGCGACGAGCTCGCCTTCGATGGTGCGTGTGCGCGGACCCGATTCGCCGTAGCCGATGCGCTCGATGGCGTGACCGGAGCGGGTTCCCCAATTGTCGCGGGTGGCGTCCGAGCGATGCTGCTGCGCACGCTTCCAGCCTGGCGTCTGGTAGGTGTTCTCGAATGGGTCGGCCTTGTCGAAGCGCGACTGTCCGTAGCCGCCGCGATTATAGCCGCCATAGGAGACGTCCTGTTCGGCGACTTCGACATGATCGATCGGCAGTTCGTCGAGGAAGCGCGACGGCATGGTCGATTGCCAGAGGCCGTGGATTCGGCGGTTCGAAACGAACCAGATATGGCAACGGCGTTTTGCACGGGTGATGCCGACATAGGCGAGGCGACGCTCTTCCTCGAGCCCGGCGCGGCCCCCTTCGTCGAGGGCGCGCTGGTGCGGGAAAAGACCTTCCTCCCAGCCCGGCAGGAACACGGTGTCGAACTCCAGCCCCTTGGCCGAATGCAGCGTCATGATGGAGACGGCATCCATGTCCTCGTTCTGCTCGGCATCCATGACGAGCGCGACGTGCTCGAGGAAACCGCGCATCGACTCGAAGGCCTCCATCGAGCGGATCAGTTCCTTCAGGTTTTCGAGGCGTCCTGGAGCTTCCGCCGATTTGTCGGCCTGCCACATGGCGGTGTAGCCGCTCTCGTCGAGGATCTGCTCGGCAAGCTCCGTGTGCGGCGTCGTTTCGAGCAATGTCTGCCAGCGGCGGAAATCGGTGACGACGTCGAACAGCGCCTTGCGCGCCTTCGGTTTCAACTCGTCGGTTTCGATGATTTCGCTTGCAGCGGCGAGCATCGGAATGTCGCGGGCGCGGGCATAGTCGTGGAGGGTGCGCACGGTGGTGTCGCCCAGGCCTCGTTTCGGCGTGTTGACTATGCGTTCGAAGGCGAGGTCGTCGGCAGGCTGGCAGACGAGGCGGAAATAGGCCATGGCGTCGCGGATCTCGAGCCGCTCGTAGAAGCGCGGGCCGCCGATGACGCGGTAATTGAGACCGAGGGTCACGAAGCGATCTTCGAACTCGCGCATCTGGAACGAGGCGCGCACCAGAATGGCAATGTCGTTCAGATTGTGCTTGCGACGCTGAAGCTGCTCGATCTCCTCGCCGATGGCGCGGGCTTCCTCTTCCGAATCCCAGGCCGCATGCACGTGCACCTTCTCGTCGTCCGGATGGGTGCGTTCCGTAAAAAGCGTCTTGCCCAGTCGGCCTTCGTTGTGGGCGATCAGGTGGGCGGCGGCGCCGAGAATATGCTCGGTTGAGCGGTAGTTGCGCTCGAGCTTGATGACCTTGGCGCCGGGGAAATCCTTCTCGAAGCGGAGGATGTTATCGACCTCGGCGCCGCGCCAGCCGTAGATCGACTGGTCGTCGTCGCCCACACAACAAATATTGATTTGTTGTGTGGGTTTCTTCGCGCTCACGCTGTCGCCGCTTGCGCGGCTGCGCTCCGTGGGGGCGGACGAAACGTCGTCCGGCCGGCCCTCGCCGGCTCGGGCTTCGCTCGGATTTCCTGCGCCAGATCGTTCGGACGAGCGAGGCCGCTGCGCCAACAGCCGCAGCCACATGTATTGCGCCGTGTTGGTGTCCTGGTACTCGTCGACGAGGATGTACCGGAACTTGTCGTGATAGTCCTTCAGCACGTCCGGATTGGCGCGGAACATGCGGATCGGATGCAGCAGCAGATCGCCAAAGTCGCAGGCATTCAGTGTGATGAGCCGGTTCTGGTAGGCGGCATAGAGCTCGCGGCCCTTGCCGTTGGCGAAAGCGCGGGCGTCGCCCTCCGGTATCTGTGACGGATCGAGCCCCTTGTTCTTCCAGGTGTCGATCATCCCGGCGAACTGCTTGGCCGGCCAACGTTTGTCGTCGAGCCCTTCCGCCTGGATGAGCTGCTTGATCAGGCGCACGACGTCGTCGGTGTCGAGAATGGTGAAGTCGGACCTCAAGCCCACGAGCTCGGCGTGGCGGCGCAGGAGCTTGACGCCGATCGAGTGGAAGGTGCCGAGCCAGGGCATGCCTTCGACCGCATGGCCGACGAGCACGCCGATGCGCTCCTTCATCTCGCGCGCCGCCTTGTTGGTGAAGGTCACCGCGAGGATCTGGGAGGGATAGGCGCGGCCGGTCGAGAGGATATGGGCGATGCGGGTCGTCAGCACGCGCGTCTTGCCGGTACCGGCACCGGCGAGCACCAGCACGGGACCTTCGAGCGTTTCGACGGCTTCGCGCTGCTCCGGATTGAGGCCAGCGAGATAGTCCGGCTGCTTGGCCTTGTCGCGGGCGGCCATTGCGCGCGCCGCGATGCCGCCGGCGGCGGGCGCAGGTTTGCGCGGCGCCGGCTCCTCGTCGAAGAAGGGAATGTCGTCGAAACCGTTGCTCATGCGGCCCAATGTAGTGATTCGGGACCGAAAGGCCAGAAAGGATGTTCTTCTTTTATTCCGGATGCTTTCCCAAGCTGGGCAAGCCTGTGGAAAGACTGACGTTTTCAGCGCCGGTATTTTGAGCCGTCATTGCCCGCTACTGCATGTTTCCTTTAATCGCGCACCCGATTTAAGGATAAAAACATGCAGCAATTCAAAGCGCTACAGCGAGCTTTGCGCGTCTGATGGGACGCGCGGCGCTGTAGTGGCGTCGAACGCCGCATCGACCGGCACCTGCAACGCGGTCGCCAGCTGGTTCGTCTTGGCGGCAAGCGAGATGACGCGCAAGAGATCCGCATGCTCCGCCTCCGTCATGCCCTTGGCTTTGGCGGATGCCGTATGCGAATGGATGCAATAGCCGCAGCCGTTGGTCACGGACACGGCAATATAGAGCATTTCCTTGACCACCGGCTCGAGCGCCGACGGCGTTGCCATCACCGCCTTGACCTCCGCCCAGGTGCGCTCCAACAGGTCCGGATCGAAGGCGAGCCAGAGCCACATATTGTTGATGAAGTCCGATTTCCGCGTGGCGCGGATGTCGTCGAAGACCGCCTTGATGCGCGGATCGGCTTCGGGGTCGGGGGGCGGCGCGACTGTGCTCATGCTTTTCCTCGGACGTTACTCAAACCAGCGCGAAGACTCGGGCGGGACCACCGGTGCCGCCACGATGCTTCGGCGCGCCGACAACGAGCGTTGCGCCCTTGGGCGGTAGCTTGTCGAGATTGGCGGTGGCCTCAAGCCCCCAGCGACCCTCCGGCAGCCAGGCGTTATGGGTGGCGAAATCGGACGAAATGCCATGGTCGAGCGAGAGCGTATCGACGGCGATGCCGGCCGCCTTCGTCTCATCGAGCAGGAACTTCGCCGTCTCCACGTGGAAGCCGGGGAAGTGCAGCTTGCCCGCCGCGTCGGCGTTGCGGAACTTGTCGGTGCCGAGATGGGCGGCCCAGCCCGAGAGCATGGCGACGCAGGCGTTTTCCGGCATATCGCCATTGGCCGCGATCCATGCCTTGATGTCGTCCGGTGTCACCTGCGCATCCGCATTGGATGAGGCCTTCTCGCGGATGTCTATGACGCAGAGCGGCACCACGAGCTTCTCGACCGGGAGTTCCGCGACAGAAAGGCCGTCGGCGGAGAAATGCAACGGCGCGTCTACATGGGTGCCGGTATGCTCGTTCACGCGGAGCTCGAAAAGGTTGAGCTTGTGTTCCGAATACTTGAACTTCTGCTCGCGGAAGAACTGCTGCTGACCGAAATAGGTCGGAAACTCTTCGTGGAGTTCATGGGTGAGATCGGTGACGCTGTTATGGCCGGCGGCCAGTGCCGGCGGAGCGAGTCCCATGCCGGCTGCGGCAATGCCCGCCGTACCGGCCGCGGCTGCACGGAAAAAGCCGCGCCGTGACAACATCCGCTGCTTTACCTGCTCGATAACGCATGCATCGCACATCGCTCTTCTCCCCGCTAGATCACGATGATTTTGGGTCGGATCGACGTAAAATCATAAACGTGATCGATTCTAAGAAGCTAGCGCAGGACGCGGGCGGAAAACCGCACACACTTTTCCTCATCCCGCGCTAGCGAAAGTCGGAAGCCGATCGAGGCTGCCGCCGGCGAGAAGCAGAATAGCCGAGCCGCGAAGGCTGTAAATATGCTACTATCCACCAATGTCCCGTGATTTCGTGGCGGCCGCGCCGGCCATCGTGCCGCCAATAAATTCGCTTTTATTACAATTGCGTAATGATGGCACTCCGACATTGCCCGAAGGTCCGCAAATAAAGATACTCAGGAGCAAATCGGAACGTTCCGTCGGTGCGCGCCGCGTTAGGGCGCGTTTTCTTTTGGAGAAATGAATGCGCATATGGAAGCAACTCGCGGTCAGCGTCGTCGTTCTCGCGGTGGGGGGCGTCGCATGGTTGCGTTTTGCGCCGGGGGCGGGCGAGACACTGGCAGCGATCGGTGTTTCTCATCCCCTGATCGATGCCCTGTCGCAGCCGCAAGGCGGCGAGGGAAAGGGCGGCGAGTCGCGCAACGGCGGAGGCGGGCAGGGCGGGCGCGGCTTCACGGATGCGCCGCTCGTGGTCGTCAGGCCCGCAGCGACTGCGGTCGTCAACGACAGGCTCAACGCCATCGGCAACGGCGAGGCGATCCATTCCGTCACGGTGACGCCGACCGCAACCGGCAACCTCACGGAAATCCTCGTAAAGTCCGGCGACAGGATCGCGGAGGGACAGGTGATCGCCAGGCTCGACAGCGATGACCAGGTGATCGCGGCTGAGCAGGCTCGCCTCACGCGCGACAGTGCCCAGGAAAAGGTCGACCGCTACCGCAATCTCAGCACCGCGCGCGCCGTAACGGCGGTCGAAGTGCGAGACGCCGAAATCGCGCTGCAGGCGGCAGAATTGGCGCTGAGAACGGCGGAGCTCGATCTCAAGCGCCGCAATATCGTCGCTCCGTCGAAGGGCGTCGTCGGCATCATCACTGTTAATGTCGGCGACTACGTCACGACCTCCACGCCGATCGCCGTCGTTGACGACCGCTCGGAAATCCTCGTCGACTTCTGGGTGCCGGAACGCTTCGCCGGCAAGATCGTCGTCGGCCAGCCGGTAACGGCGAGCGCGATGGCGCTTCCGGGTCGGGGGCTCGAAGGCGTCATCCACGCGATAGACAACCGCCTCGATCAGGCGAGCCGTACGCTCCGGGTGCGGGCGCGGCTAGCCAACCCCGACGACATGCTGCGCGCCGGTATGTCCTTCTCGGTCACCATGGCTTTCGACGGCGACCGCTACCCTACGGTCGATCCGCTCGCGATCCAGTGGAGCGCCGAAGGGTCCTACATCTGGCGGGTCAATGGCGACAAGAGCGAACGCGTGCCCGTCAAGATCATTCAGCGCAACCCCGACAAGGTTCTCGTCGACGCGGAGATCGCGGAGGGTGACCGTGTCGTGACCGAAGGCGTGCAGCGCCTTCGCGATGGCGGCGCAGTGCGCATTGCCGGCGAGACGCGCTCCGAGCCCGAGCAGAAGGTCGCGGGGGAAGCGCAATGAATATCGGCATGGGGGGATACCACCCGAGCGGCGGACAGGGGGGGAAGACCGGGTTTACTGCGCTCTTCATCCGCCGGCCGATCTTCGCCCTGGTGGTCAACGCGCTGATCGTCGTTGCCGGGCTTGCCGCCTGGAACGGCATCGAAATCCGCGAACTGCCGCAGATCGACCAGCCTGTCGTTTCGGTGACCACTGTATTCGAAGGCGCCTCGCCGGAAACGATCGACCGTGAGGTGACCTCGGTAATCGAGGGGGCCGTCTCGCGCGTCCAGGGCATCAAGGGAATTTCGTCGTCTTCCTCCTTCGGCCGCAGTCGAGTCACACTGGAATTCTCCGACACGACCGATATCGGCCAGGCCGCGAACGACATCCGCGATGCGCTTGGCCGCGTCGCCGGCCAGTTGCCGGACGATGCCGACGAGCCGCGGATCGTGAAGGCGGATTCCGACAGCCAGCCGATCATGCGGCTCGCGCTTACCTCCGACACGATGAGCATGGAAGACATGACGCTGCTCGTCGAGAACGAGATCAGCGACCGGCTGGCGGCCGTCGAGGGCGTCGCCGACGTCACCGTCTACGGCGATCAGGAGAAGATCTTCCGCATCGATGTCAACCAGGCGAAACTCGCGGGGCGCGGCGTCACCGTCGCCGATTTGCGCGAAGCGCTCTCCAATGCCGCCTACGACGTGCCGGCGGGCTCGCTGACGAGTGCCAGTCAGGACATCTCCGTGCGGGCGACGGCGGACCTGCAAACACCCGAGCAGTTCGAAAATCTGATCCTCGGCAACAATGTCAGGCTTCGCGACGTCGCAACCGTGACGCTCGGCCCGGACACCGGCACCTCGGCGCTCCGCTCCAACGGCCGGCAGGGCATCGGCCTCGGCATCATCCGCCAGGCGCAGTCGAACACGGTCGATATTTCCGAGGGCGTGCGCAAGGTCGTCGACACGATCTCCTCGGATATCCTGCCGCCCGGAACCGAGCTCAAGATCACCAGCGACGATGCGGTGTTCATCAACGGAGCGATCCACGAAGTGGAGATCGCGCTCGCAGTCGCCGTCTTCATCGTCACGCTCGTCATCTATCTCTTCCTGCTCGACTGGCGCGCGACGCTGATCCCGACCATCACCATGCCGATCGCGCTTATCGGAACGGTGGCGGCGATCTATCTCGCCGGCTTCTCGATCAACATCCTGACGCTGCTTGCGATCGTGCTTGCGACCGGCCTCGTCGTCGATGACGCGATCGTGGTGTTGGAAAACATCGTGCGCCGCCGGGCCGAGGGGCTCGGCCCGCGGGCGGCCGCCGTGCACGGCACGCTCGAGGTCTTCTTCGCGGTGCTTGCGACGACTGCGACGCTCGCGGCGGTCTTCGTGCCGCTTTCCTTCCTGCCGGGGCAGACGGGTGGGCTCTTCCGTGAGTTCGGTTTCGTGCTCGCCTTCTCGATCCTGTTGTCGTCCTTCGTATCGCTGACGCTCTGCCCGATGCTCGCCTCGCGCATGCTGACGAGCGAGGCGCATTCGCATCAGGGTGTAATGCAGCGCTTCGGCCAACGCGCCGCCGCTTTCTACAGGGTCACGCTTCGCGCCTGCCTCAACGCGCCGCTCGTCGTCTTCGTCGTCGCCGCCTTCTTCACGCTGGCGGGCGCCGCCGGGTTCCTGACGCTCAAGTCCGAGCTGACGCCGAGCGAGGACCGGTCGCAGGTGATGCTCCGGATCAACGCGCCGCAGGGCGTCTCGCTCGAATATACCCAGGCGCAAATGCGTCGGATCGAGGAGGGTCTGCAGGCGCTGGTAAAATCCGGCGAGATCAGCAACCTGTTTTCGATCTCCGGCCAGGGCGGCTCGGCCAATAGCGGTTTCATGGTACTGACGCTTGCGCCCTGGGAACAGCGCGAGCGGACGCAACAGCAGATCGTCGCCGACATCAACAAGGTGACGAATGCCATCCCCTCGGTCCGCGCCTTCACGATACAGTCCAACAGTCTCGGCATTCGTGGTGCCGGCAGCGGTCTTCAGGTCGCGCTCGTCGGCAATGATTACACGAAGCTCGGCGATGCGGCGGCGAAGCTCGTGCGGGCGATAGAAGACACCGGCCGTTTCGAAAATGTCCGGCTCAACTACGAGGCCAACCAGGCGCAATTGTCGGTGACGATCGATCGCGAGCGGGCCTCCGATCTCGGCGTGGACATCGGCGCCCTTTCATGGGCGATGCAGGCTATGCTCGACGGCAGCAGCGTCGTCGACATCTTCGTGGAAGGCGAGGCCTATCCGGTGAAGCTGCTCTCCTCCACTATGCCGCTCAACGACCCGACGGACCTGCAGAACATCTTCGTCAAGGCCGGCGATGGGCGCATCGTTCCGATGTCGACGATCGCTTCGATCGAGGAGAAGGCCGTCGCGCCGCAGCTCGCGCGGGAATCCCAGCTTCGCGCCGTTTCGCTTTCGGCGGGCCTGAAGTCTGATCTCGCGCTCGGCGAGGCGCTGTCGATGGTCGAGGAGATGGCCGAGCCGCTGCTGCCTCCCGGTTCGCGGGTGATGCCGCTTGCCGAAGCTGCGACCCTCGACGAGAACGCCAGTGGCCTCTTCGTTACCTTCGGCTTCGCCATCGTCATCATCTTTCTGGTGCTTGCGGCGCAGTTCGAGAGCTTCGTCAGCGGCCTCATCATCATGTCGACGGTGCCGCTCGGCCTTGCCTGCGCCGTCTTTGCGATGATCATGACCGGCAACACGCTCAACATCTATAGCCAGATCGGCCTTGTCATGCTGGTCGGCATCATGGCGAAGAACGGCATCCTGATCGTCGAATTCGCCAATCAGCTGCGCGACCGCGGCCAGGATGTGCGAAGCGCCATCGAGAATGCCGCCAATATCCGTCTGCGGCCGGTGATGATGACGATGATCGCGACCGTCGTCGGCGCCGTGCCTCTGGTGCTGGCGAGCGGCGCCGGTGCGGAGGCGCGCATCGCGCTCGGTTGGGTGCTCGTCGGCGGGCTCGGCCTTGCGGTGATCGTCACACTCTACCTGACGCCGGTCGCCTATCTCGTCATCGCGCGCTTCACCAAGCCGCATGCTGACGAGGAGCGTAAGCTGCACGAGGAGATGGACGCAGCCGCCACGCTCAAGGTCTGATCGGGCGCACGGACAGGCAGACGTGTCTTGCCGCTCAAACCCCATCGGCGGCAGCGATGAGGTAGATCGCGGTGGCGGCAGCGCCGAGAGCACTGCGGCCGGCGTGGAGCTTGCCCCAGCGCTCAATCAACTCGCGGGTCTCCGCGTTCGCCTGGTCCGGCGGTGTCGTCTCCAGTCGCTCGTTGATGGGCATGATGATGTAGAGCGTATAGGGCCAGTTCGAGATGATGACCGCCGCCCCCAAGCCCCAAAGCGGGTTGCCGGTCTGCCACCAGGCCGCGGCACCGAGGAGGCACGAAATGATGGCAAGAGGCGCCTGCATTTCAAAGCCGCGCCGGTAGGCAGGCCCCCATTCGCGGAGCGCTGCGCCGCCGTCCAGGCTAAGCCGCGCCGGTTGTTCAGCCACGTTGATGTAAATGGCAGCGCCGAAGAAAATTGACGCCGTGATCAAAGCAAGCAGCCCGAACATGCGACGTTCTCCCGTTTCTCGACATCATACTCTATAAGCCCGCAAACAAAAGCTGCATTCTCCTGCGCATTCCGGCGTTCGCGGCGCCCGGGCGATTCCGCCGACTTGTGACAAGCCGGTATCACCGGCGGTGATTTCACGCAGCGCGGCGATCGCAGACGACTTGAACTTCTGGACAAAATGATTCCGATTTGCACAGTAGCGCCTTGAATTGTAAGCGCTTCCCAGTCGGTCGAAAGATGTGCTCCTGTCTTGCATCTGCTGGAGCGCATGCGGAGGGGGAGGCGGCTTACCGATGGCGACGGATCGATCCGGCTCGGCCACCATGTCCGATTTCGGTCGCTCTTTCCGCCTTGCGACACAGCCTTAATTCGGGTTCGAATTGGGGATAAATTATGCGGACGTTCAGAATGTTACGACGATTTCCGGGTGTTGAGGAAGACGCTCGCGGCGAGATTAAGAAGGGGCGTTTTTCGTGGCGTTGAAAGCAATCAAGGCGGGCGTCAGGAACGAGAGCGGCATCGCCGCGGTCAAGGCACTTCTGGCGGCGCGCTTCGCAGATCGATTCCAGACGGGCGCGGCGATCCGCGCCCAGCACGCCAACACGACGACCTACATTCCCGCGCAACTGCCGGACGCGGTCGTCTTCCCGGAAAATGCTGCCGAGGTGCGCGAAATCGTCGAACTCGCCAGCACACATCGAGTGCCGCTCATCGCCTTCGGGGCGGGGTCCTCGCTCGAAGGCCACGTCAACGCGCCTCATGGCGGCATTTCGGTCGACATGATGCGTATGAACCGCGTGCTCGCCGTAAACGCGGAGGATCTGGACTGTACGGTCGAGCCCGGCGTGACGCGGGAGGAGCTCAACACCTATCTGCGCGACACCGGGCTGTTCTTTCCGATCGACCCGGGCGCGAACGCCTCGATTGGCGGCATGACCTCGACGCGGGCGTCCGGCACCAATGCGGTGCGCTACGGTACGATGAAGGAAAACGTGCTCGCCGTGACGGCGGTCGTGGCGGGCGGCCGTGAAATCAGAACCGCCCACCGGGCGCGCAAATCCTCGGCCGGCTATGATCTGACGCGACTCTTCGTCGGTGCCGAAGGCACGCTCGGGATCATTACTTCGGTCACCTTGCGCCTCCAGGGGATACCGGAGGTGATTTCCGGTGGCGTCTGCCCGTTTCCGACGATTGCCGATGCGTGCAACGCCGTGATCCTGACGATCCAGTCCGGCATTCCGGTCGCACGCATCGAGCTGCTAGACGCACTGCAGATGAAGGCTTGCAACGCTTATTCCGGCTTGACCTACGAGGAGACGCCCACGCTGTTCGTCGAATTTCACGGCAGCGCGGAAAGCGTCGAGTTGCAATCGCGCCAGTTCGCCGAAATAGCGTCGGAATTCGGGTCTACAGGTTTCATCTGGACGACCAATCCGGAAGAGCGGGCGCAACTCTGGAAGGCGCGGCACAACGCCTATTGGGCACAGAAGAGCCTGATGCCCGGGCGGGCGATCCTCGCCACCGATGTCTGCGTGCCGATCTCGCGGCTGGCCGATTGTGTCTCGGCAACGCACGAGGACATCGCGGAGCACGGATTGATCGCACCGATCGTCGGTCACGCCGGCGACGGCAATTTTCATGTCGGGCTGCTTTTCGACGACAAGGATGCGGCCGATGTGGCGCGGGCGGAGGCCTTCGTCGAGCGGCTGAATGCGCGGGCGCTGTCGATGGACGGCACCTGCACGGGGGAACACGGGATCGGGCAGGGCAAGATGCCGTTTCTCGCGGCCGAGCTCGGCGAAGCGCTGGATCTGATGCGACAGATCAAGCGTTCTCTCGATCCGGACGACATCTTCAATCCAGGCAAGATTTTTGCCTGACGCCGGCAGAATGGGTCATACCCGCAAAGCAGAGGCGCGAACGAACTGATGGGAATGTGACACGGTGCTGGCGCGAATCCTGGTTACTATCGGCGGGCTGCTGGTTGCTGCGCTCTTTGCGGCGCTGATCGCACCGTTGTTCATCGACTGGACCAGCTTCCGCAACGACTTCGAGCGCGAGGCGAGCCGCATCATGGGCAAGCCGGTGGTCGTGCATGGCAGCGTCGACGCGCGGCTCATCCCCTTTCCGACGGTCACGCTCAACGACGTGCGTGTCGGAGCTGCGGACGGCGGACCGCCGCTGATCCAGGTAGCGCAATTTTCGATGAGTGCGGAGCTCGCGCCCTTCCTGAGCGGCGAGGCGCTGATCTTCGATATGCGGCTCGACCGGCCGAAGGCGAGAATCCGGCTGCAGCCGGACGGCACGCTCGATTGGGCGCGCGGCACCCGCTCGGCGATCCCCGCCACGACGGTCGTCCTGGAGAAGGTCGAGATCGTCGACGGCGAGATCGAGTTCGTGGATGAGCAGACGGGGCGCACGCGCCGCGTCACCGATCTTTCGGCAGCCCTTTCGGCGCGCTCGTTGGCCGGCCCCTGGAAGATCGAGGGACGTGCGGCGCTCGACGGGGAGGCGGGCAGCTTCTCCTTTGCCAGCAATGTGGTTGACGAAGAGGGAGCACTGAGCCTCCGGGCGCGGCTGACACCGGATAAGCGGCCATTCGGCGTCGAGCTCGACGGCGATCTCAAGGTCGTCGACTTCAGGCCTGTCTATGGCGGCCGCTTCACGCTCACGGAAAACCGGCCTGAAAGCGAAGCCAAAGCCGGCGCGCTGCGGATCAACGGCCAGTTCCAGCTCACCAACGAAAGCATCCGCGTGCCGGAATACCATTTCGAGGTAGGCCCCCCGGATGATCCCTACATCGTCACCGGCGAGGCGACGCTAGACACCGGCAAAGACCAGAAGTTCCTGTTGATCGCCGATGGTCAGCAGATCGATGTCAGCCGCATCGGCAATTCCGGCAGCGGCGGGAAGACGGGCCGCAATCCGGCCATTTCCCTCCGCCAAAGGGTGGAAGCGATGATGGCGATCGCCGCCGATATTCCCATTCCGCAGGTGCCAGGCCGCGCAAGCCTGAAGCTTCCGGCGATCGTGATCGGCGACACGACAGTGCGTGATGTGCGCCTCGATGTCCGGCCCGACGGTGCCGGCTGGATCGTCGAAAATGCAGTGGCGCTTCTGCCAGGCCGTACGCAACTGGAGGCCAAGGGCCGGCTGAACCTCAAAGGCCAGCGATCCTTCCGCGGCGATGTCCTCGTTGCGTCCAACCAGCCCTCGGGTCTCGCGAATTGGCTGGCGGGATCGGTCGATCCCGCGATCCGCAAGCTGAAGACGGCGGGGTTCGCGGCAAGCGTCAACCTTACGGACACGCTGCAGCAGTTCGAAAGCCTGGAGGTGGCGGCCGGTCCAGCGACGCTGAAGGGCCGGATCGAACGCCAGTCCTTCGCAGAACAGCAACCCACACTGTCGCTGCAACTCAAGGGTAACCGCATCGATCTGGAGGCGCTGCGGGCGCTGGCGGGCCTCATCGCCGGCGATGCATCGACCGACACATTGCTGCAGCACGCCATCGCTGCCGACATCTCGGCCGAAACGTTTCTGGCCTTCGGCGAGGAAGCGAGCGACGTGCAGGCCGTGCTGACCATGAAGAACGGTCAATTGCAGGCGGAGCGGGTGGCGATCGGCGCTCTTTCGGGGGCTCAGCTCGCCTTCTCCGGTCGGATGAGCGGAGAGCTCGACAAACCGGTGGTCTCGGCGAAGATGAAGCTGGCCGCCAAGGAACTCACGCCTTTCCTGGAAATGATCGGAAGGCATACGGCCGGCCACCCGGGGCTGGCGCGGCTCATCAAGGCAGGCCCTTATTTCGCCGACGCGGCATTCGACGTGACGCTGACGGCGGGCAGCAAAGAAGGCAACGCGCCCGTCACCTTCGGCGTGATCGGCACCGCCAACGGCGGCAAGATCGCCGCGAGCTACCAGGCGCCGGATATCGGCCAGGCGCTCGCCGGCCGGGGCATGCTGCTCGACGCGACGCTCGAAAATCCGCAGACATCCGTCCTCCTCGGACAGGCAGGCCTCGATCCGCTGCCGTTCGACGCGGACGCCAACGGGATCCTGGCCGTCAGGCTGCAAAGTACGGAGGGCTCGAAGGCCAACGGAACGCTGACTTTCACCACCGAGAAGACGTCGCTCGGCGCCGAGGGTGTCGTCGATCTCTCGCGTGAGCGCTATCTCGAAGGGCAGGGAAAGCTGACACTGAAGACCGAGGACCTGGAGCCATATCTGTTGATGCAGGGCATAGGCCTGCCGGAGATGGGCAGCGGATTGCCTGTGACGCTCTCGGCCGAAATCGCCAGCGACCCGGACAAGATCTCGATCTCCGCCGTTGAGGGAAAGGCTGACCAGAACAGTTTCACCGGCGCGCTCTCGATCGACCGCAAGGTCCCCGGCAAGGCCGAGGGCGAGCTCGCGCTCGATGCGCTCGATCTTGGCTGGCTCGGCGAAGGTATCCTGGGGCAGGTTCAGAATCCAGCGGCCGGCGGGCTGTCGCGGGCGCCGGTGGTGCAGCCAGCCTGGACGGGTCTCGATGTGGCGCTGAACGTGACGGCGAAGCGTTTCTGGCCTGGCGCTTACGGGCCGGTGAGCGGCTTTGCCGGCAAGCTGGAATGGAAAGGCGACGAACTCACACTCAACGAAGCGAGCGGAGATTGGCTGGGCGGCAAGCTTCAGGGCCGGCTACAGCTCGGCAACGCCAACGGTTCGGGTTTCCTCCGCTCACGTTTCGATCTCAAGGGCGGCGATCTGGGCGCGGCCGGTTGGAGCCGCGCGAACGGTCCGGTGGCGACGGGCCGCTTCGATCTGGCCGTGGCGATGGAGGCCTCCGGCGCCACACCCCAGGCAATGGCTCAATCGGCGAGCGGCTCGGGCACCGCCGCCTTCAACGGCGTGACGCTCAACGGCATCAACACTGCGGCATTGTCGCAACTGATGGCCGCCGCCGATGCGATGAAGACGGAGATCTCGCCGGACGCGATCCAACAGGCTGTCGAGAGGGTTCTCTTTACCGGACAGTCGGTCGTCGGCGCCGTGAAGGTGCCCTTCAGCATAGCTGGCGGCACCGTCAGGGCGCAGAACGTAACTGCGGGTGACGGCAACGCGGCGTTCGGCGGCGAGGCTTCCTTCGATCTGCCTGCCGGCCGGATGAGTGGCGCGATCGATCTGACGTTCCGCCCGGGAGAAGAGGCGCTCGCGGGCGCCGAGCCCCGTGTCCGCTTCAGTTACGCCGGGCTGCTTGCGGCGCCGGGGGTCACGGTCGATGTGACGGACCTGTCGAATTTCCTGTCGCTCAGGGCCTTCGAACGAGAACGGCGGCGTGTGGAAACGCTGCAAGCGAATGTGCTTGAAAAGCAGCGCCTGCGCCGTGAGGCGGCGCTTTATCGGGCGCGCGCAGCCGCTCGGGAGCTCGAGCGGCTGCGAGCGATTGCCGAAGAGCGCCGGCGTCAGGCCGCCGCGGCCGAGGCTGCGCGGATGAAGGCCGAGGCAGAGGCCCGCGCAGCGGCCGAGCGTCGCGCCGCGGAGGAGGAGCGTCTGCGCATGCGGCAGCTTCCGCGCAGCGTAGGAAGACAGCAGGCGCCTGTTGCGCCACCACAGAGCATGCAGGGCAGCGGCCCGTCTCCGGGGGGCAATACGACTGGTCAAAACGTCGGCCCGCCCTCTGGGCCGAGCCTGAATTTCGACGTGCTACCCGACATCACCGTGCAGTAACGCTACTGCATGTTTCCTTAAATCGTGTCCGGCTCAGGACGTAGCTTCGCCATCGGCACGCGCCTTAACCCAGGCGAGAACATAGACGCGCAAGGCTGAGGAGAGATTCCCGTCAGGACCGCGGCCGTCGTCGATTTCGGCAATGAGCCGCGCGAGCGGTATGCCGCGGTCCTTGGCGATTGCCTTCAGCTCCCGCCAAAACGGCTCCTCAAGCGTGAAGCTGGTGCGGTGTCCGTGCAATGTCGCCGAGTGCTTGACGATTTTTTCCATCCTCGCAAACCGATTCAAGCAGTTGGCATTCCGATTCCGGAAACGACACTAAGTTCTTGCCTCGGAATCGCTTTCTGGGCTGGAGCAGGACCGTCGGGGAACTTGCACGGTCTTCTGCCCGCATCTCTGCAAGATCGATCACGGCTTCTTGCGGTCGGGAGAGCCTTCGCGCGGCGCTGCAGTGCCCGGTGATTTCTCCAGCCGGCCCTGATCGAGTGCCTTCGCGGCCTTTTCGTTCAGGGCTTTCGTCAACGCCTTCTCGGCCTTGCTGCGGCCGAAAGCGATGCGGTTCTGCTCGGATTGCTTCTCTTTGTCGGCCCGGGTTTGCTTCTTGCGGAACTGACGCAGATTGATAACGTCACCGGCCATGGCCCCTTGCCTCCCGGGCGGTCAGTTCTTCTTGCGGAAGGAATCGAGCGAGACGACGGAGGCGCCGCCGCCCTTCGGGCCGCCCTCCGGCTTTTCGGAACTCCTGTCCTCGGGGGCATCATCGTCTTCGCTGAGCGGATAGGCTGTGATTTCCGCCGATTCCGCCTCTTCATCCTCACCGGCTGGAACATCGAACTCCAGCTCGAAATTGACCGAGGGATCATAGAAGCCGCGAATCGCGTTGAAGGGGATCACCAGCTTCTCCGGCGTGTCGGAGAAGGAGAGGCCGATTTCGAAGGCGGTCTCGGAGACCTTCAGATCCCAGAACTGATGCTGGACGACAATCGTCATCTGCTCCGGATACTTGGCCTTGAGATGTTGCGAGAGGCGTACGCCGGGTGCCCCGGTCAGGAAGGTGATGAAGAAATGGTGGTCGCCGGGCAGATGACCCGTGGCGGCGACTTCGGCCAACACCTTGCGAATGACGCCCCGAAGCGCGTCCTGCGCCAGAATGTCGTAGCGTATGTGGTCCTGGCCCATATGATCCCCGTTCTCTTCAAAGTCATTATCTTGCATGATTTCTCCGGCCGGAAATCCATTCGGGAAAATCACGCAGCGATTCAAGGCGCTACACGAGACTTGCGTCTCCAAGGATGAGCGGCGACATCGTCTGCTCTTTCATTGCCCGTCCGTTTATGACGAGTCAATTATCGAGGCATCTATAGACCATTTCACGACAGGGGAGAAGGTGAAGGCTTCTGTTGCCAGGTGCCTTCGGACCCCGCCTTACGGTGCTACCCGGAAGGACTTGATTTGAAGTGCCGCACCGCCGTTAGGCAGCGAGGCGTGCTTCAGCATAGTTGTCGTTTGCAACTATTAGTTTAGCCCGATAACGGTGGTACAATGCCGAGCAAAAGGTCGATCTTTACACCCTTGTCGATCCTATTTCGCCCCCATCAAAAGCCGGCCGCTCGAAGGCCGGTTTTTGGTGGAGGCGCCGGGTACCGCCCCCGGGTCCAATGGGTTTATTGCATCGCCCGTTTATCGCCATAGCCGCCCGAAAGCGGCATCCGTCATATAGGTGCTTCCGGTGCCCAAGAAAAGGGCCATCGACAGAGAAAGTGACGGATATGTGTCAGGCTGAGGCGGTCCGCCTCAAAACGCCTTGACATGCAAGAGAAGCGTGAAAGACTTCGGCTGCTGCACGCAATTCGCGAGGAAGGGCGGCAGCTTTTCGGAGCAAGTGCAAAGTGGAGGCATCATGAGCGATTATCTCGCAGACGTGCAGAAATACGACAGCGCCGCCGACGAAGCAGTTGTCAACAAAATCGTGCGCCATCTTGGCATAGCCCTTCGCAACAAGGATTCCGCCCTCGTTTCCGCGTCGGATCCCAAGGAACTCGAGCGCGTCAAGGAAAAATGGTGCGAGAAGAAGCTCGGCGTAGATGGGGCCGAGGCGGATGCGGCGATTGCGGCGGCCGCCAAGGCGATGGCGGATGACCGCTCGAAGTCGCGCGTGACCTTCTACTATCTGGTCGCCAAGCATCTCGGCAAGCTTCAGGCGCTTTGATCGAGGGCGCGATCAGTTATGTTCCGGCTGGCGCCGGGCGCCGGCCGGGATAAGCTTCACAGTTTCCCGAAGAAACATGCGAAGAGACGTGAGTGTCGGATGCTTGGCGAGGGAGCCCGGTGCCTGCTGCCGCCGTTGAAGGGAGCCTCGGCCGCTCCCATCTCTTCTCCGGGCATGCGAAGTCAGCTTCACGGCCTCTCTCTATCCACCTGCGCCAACGCTGTCGGGCCAAAGAGCCCGGATTTCTTTCGGTAAGGTGTCGCGTACTTTTTTCGTCTGGCCAAGGTCGACGTGCCGCGCCAGCACCCGGAAGACTGCTTTCGCCGCCTCGGTCGGGTTGACCGGCCGCGTATTCTTCAGTCCGTCCGCGATCGTGGCGAGAAACTCGTCGAGTGAGCGGGTTGCCTTATCCGGCTGATGGTTGGGGCGGTATTGATCGTAATAGGCGCCTCGAACGAGCAGGGGTAGTTCCGCGCCGAGATGGGCGGCGACTTCCGGGGGGAGCCTGTCCCGCAACGCCCGCAGCACGACATTCAGAATGTGCCACGCCACTTTTCGGTCGGGCCCGTGATGCTCCATGATTTCGCCGAGCCAGATATTGGTCGTTTGCAGAGTTTTGTCGAAGACGTCGAGACCTGTCGCGCTCATGGTCACCTCCCTGGTGTTTTGCTGGAACGTTCGATCTGATTCAATAAGGCCTAACAATCGTCTGCCGAGATTGTTTCCCTTCCGTCGAACAAGCGCGTCTCTCGTCACCGCCTGCAGCAATCGGACCCATTACGGAACATTCGCGGCTGGGTGCGGTTAACCGGGAGAGCGACGACTGACCGTCAAGCGGGGGCGCCAGCAATTCAAAAGCGCAGGAGGAAGCTCGATGACCTCATCAAAGCATCCGAAGACACGGCATCCCAGTGACAAGGACCTGAAACAGGACCCCGGGATCGGCCGTAGCAAAGGCATCAAAGGACCGTCCGATTACGAACTCCTGAAACGCGGCAACACCATCGAAGGTGACGTTGCGAACGACGTAACCGCTCAGGGCGGCGCGAACCCGCGCCAGCGGGGTCGGACGAACAAATAGGAGCAAAGGCAATGGTCGGCAGAAAGACGCAAGAGCAGCAGCGGCGCATAATCCAAGGTCGCGAGGATACGTCGAATGCGGACAAGGATTTCAATGCCGAGGCGGACCTGCATCGTTCCGAGGCATTGCGGAAGGCCCAGCGCAAGGGTCGTAGCCTCGACACCGAGCAGAGCGACGCGCGCGAGCGCGATGACGATCGCGGCATGCCGCGCGGCAAAAATCAGGAAAGCAGGCACCACAAGGGTGCTGAAAACTGAACGTCCCATCCAGCCAAATGAAATAGCCGAAGGAGACGGACCATGGCTCACGCCAGTCGCAAGAACGTCGGGAAACCGGACAAGGGCAAGGGTTCTGGAAGCGGCGCCCAGACGGAAGTGAAGCAGGGCGTTTTGGGCGAAAACGACGTCCTTTCCAACAGGGACAAAGCGCAGCATTCCGATGCGCGCGGCCTGGATGAAAGGGCGGTGAGAAACGAGCAATATCAGGACCACGCCGCCAACCGGCGTCCTTCGAAGTGATCGTCGCCGGCAATACCGCAGCCGCCGAGGTGCTGCACAGGAACGCCTGTGGATTCGGGCCTGTATCCCGCAGCGCCTGTGAGGTGCGCAGTCATTGGCGGCTGCGGGCGCTCATCAACTAGGCATCAATCCGCAGGAAAACGCATCCGGACCATTGGTTCGCGCGTCGGTTCGTCCTATTTTTGAGCGGACAAACGAATCGGCGGCGAACAAGCATGCGGCAATATCTCGATCTCCTCGAACATGTGATGACAACTGGAACCGACCGCGGCGACCGCACCGGCACCGGCACACGCTCCGTCTTCGGCTATCAGATGCGTTTCGACCTTTCGAAGGGCTTCCCGGTGCTGACCACCAAGAAGCTGCATCTGCGGTCGATCATCCACGAACTGCTGTGGTTTCTGAAAGGCGATACGAATATCGCCTATCTCAAGGAGAATGGTGTCAGTATCTGGGACGAATGGGCGGACGAAAGGGGCGAACTCGGGCCCGTCTACGGCTATCAGTGGCGATCCTGGCCGACGCCCGACGGTGGCCATATCGACCAGATCGCCGCGCTTATCGAGGGCTTGAAAACCAACCCGAACTCCCGCCGTCATATCGTTTCCGCGTGGAATCCGGTGCTTGTCGACGAAATGGCGCTGCCGCCCTGCCACTGCCTTTTCCAATTCTATGTGGCGGACGGCAAGCTCTCCTGCCAGCTCTATCAGCGTTCCGCGGACATCTTCCTCGGCGTACCGTTCAACATCGCTTCCTATGCCTTGCTGACGATGATGGTGGCGCAGGTGACCGGGCTCAAAGCCGGCGATTTCGTCCACACGCTCGGTGACGCACATATCTATCACAACCACTTCGAGCAGGCGCGGCTGCAACTCGAGAGAACGCCGAAGGCGCTGCCGAGAATGGAGATCGATCCGGCGGTCAAGGATATATTTTCCTTTAAATTCGAGGACTTTCAGCTCGTCGGCTATGAAGCCGATTCACATATCAAGGCGCCCGTCGCGGTTTGATCGCGAGCCGGATCGTTGCGAAATCCGGCCTCGAGTGGATTTGTCAAAGGCAGCCCATATGTTTTGCAATCAAGAAGCGGAGCGTGGCCCGTTCGGAGGAGCCATGCTTCGGATAACCGGCTGTAGCCGGGATGACGGGAGGTTTTGATGCTGACGTTGATCCATGCGCCCTTGTCGCGCTCGTCGCGAATTATCTGGCTGCTCGAGGAACTCGGCGCCGAATACGAAATCCGCTACGTCGATATCCGCCGCTGGGACGGATCCGGCGGACCGGACGAGAACAATCCGCATCCCCACAAGCAGGTACCGGCGCTTCTGCATGATGGAACGCTGATCTGGGAATCGGCCGCTGTCGTGCAGTATCTCACGGATCTCTTTCCGGACTGCAGTCTCGGGCGGCCGCCTGGTCATCCCGAGCGCGGCGCCTATCTTTCCTGGCTTGCCTATTACGCGGGCGTGATCGAACCGACGGCGCTTGCCCATATTTCCGGCGTCACGGTCAACAACCCAGCGCTGGCGAGGCTCTATACCGAAATGTGCGCGCATGTCATCGATGTGCTGACGCGCCAGCCCTATCTCATCGGCGAAAAGATGAGCGGGGCTGATCTTTTGCTCGCGAGCGCGCTGCAATGGATGCGCAAGATACTGCCGGAAAGCGAGGTCATCGACCGCTACATTCGGGTCGTGACCGACCGGCCCGCGCTCGCGCGGGCGCGGGAAATCGACAGCAAACCGAGCGGCTTCCATGACTGAAACGAGGACCGGACCGAAGCTCGTCATCGTGGTCGCGGTTGCGACCAACGGCGTGATTGGCCGCGAAGGCGACCTGCCGTGGCGGCTTTCGACCGATCTCAAGCGCTTTAAGGCGCTGACGATCGGCAAACCGGTCATTATGGGGCGGAAAACCTGGGCTTCTCTCGGCCGGCCACTGCCCGGCCGGCCGAACATCGTCATCAGCCGCAACCCCGACTTCATCGCCGAAGGCGCCGACGTCGCGCCCTCGCTCGAGGCGGCGCTCGAGATCGCGCGGCGGCATGCGGCAGCAATCGCGGCAGACGAGATCTGCATCATCGGCGGCGGCGAAATCTACCGTCAGTCGATCGGCATGGCCGATGTACTCCACGTCACTGAAGTGCAGGCGGATGTGGAAGGCGACACCCGCTTTCCGGCCATCGATCTGGCCGTCTTCGAAAAGGTGCTGGAGGAGGACCTGCCGCGTGGCGAGAAGGACAGCCATGCGATGCATTTCGTGACCTGGCGGCGCAAAGACCGACCGGGCCGCTGAAAGGCTGGTCATTTCAGCTCTTATCCGTCTGTCGCCTACCGACAGGGCATGGGCGCCAACTATTTTAACGCATTTACCGTGAACTCGGCCGTATCGCGTTGAAAGCAATGAGGATGATACCTATAACGGGTTTCACATCGTGACCGGCCGCAATGCTTGCGGGGCGTTCAGCGAGAGAGTTCCTTTGAAGTGAGGTTTTGATGCCCTGGAGCAATCAGAATGGCGGCGGCGGCCCATGGGGCGGCGGCGGCAATCAGGGGCCATGGGGCCAGGGGCCCAATCGGCCGCGCGGCGGAAGAGGTGGTCCGCCGGATCTCGAAGAGATCATCCGGCGCGGCCAGGATCAGTTGAAGAACGTAGTGCCGGGAGGCTTCAACGGCGGCGTATTCGTCATCGTCGGCCTGCTGATCCTCGGTTTCATCCTGCTCAATTCGATCTACACAGTTCAGCCCGATGAACGCGGCGTCGAGATGCGCTTCGGCAAGCCGAAGGAAGAGATCTCCATGCCCGGTCTCCACTACCACTTCTGGCCGTTCGAGACCGTCGAGTTCGTCAAGGTGACTGAGCAGCAGCAGAATATCGGCGGTCGCGTCGGCGGCCAGTCCAACGCCGGGCTGATGCTGTCCGGCGACCAGAACATCGTCAACGTTCAGTTCTCGGTTCTCTTCTCCGTCACCGACCCGAAGGCCTATCTCTTCAACGTTGAGAATCCCGCCGACACGCTGCAGCAGGTTGCCGAAAGCGCCATGCGCGAGGTCGTCGGCCGGCGCCCGGCGCAGGATATCTTCCGTGACAATCGCCAGGCGATCGCCGCGGACGTGAAGAACACGATTCAGGCGACGATGGATAGTTATGGCGCCGGCATCTCGGTCAACACGGTTGCCATCGAGGATGCCGCGCCGCCGCGCGAAGTCGCCGATGCGTTCGATGAGGTGCAGCGCGCCGAACAGGACGAGGACCGCTTCGTAGAGGAAGCCAACCAGTACGCGAACCAGGTGCTCGGCAAGGCGCGCGGCCAAGGTGCGCAGATCCGTGAAGAGGCGGCCGCCTACAAGGACCGCGTCGTCAAGGAAGCCCAGGGTGAGGCGCAGCGTTTCATCTCGGTTTACGACGCCTATGCCCTGGCCCCCGAGGTCACGCGCCGGCGACTTTATCTCGAAACGATGCAGGATGTTCTAGGCAAGTCGAAGAAGGTCATTATCGACGAGAAGAACGGCCAGGGAGTGCTGCCCTATCTGCCGCTCAATGAAATCGGCAGGCCCGCGCAGTCGGGAGGTACCCAATGATCAACAATCGCAGTTCAATCATCCTGATCGTCCTGGCGGCGGCTCTCGTCATAATCTATTCGTCGGTATTCGTGGTCACCGAGCGCCAGCAGGCGATCGTCGTGCGCTTCGGCGAGATCCGCGCCGTGAAGAACGAGCCGGGCCTTTATTTCAAGCTTCCCTTCGCCTTCATGGACGCCGACCGCGTGCAATATGTCGAGGACCAGGCGCTCCGCTTCGATCTCGACAATATCCGCGTGCAGGTTTCCGGCGGAAAGTTCTACGAGGTCGACGCCTTCGTGGTCTACCGGATCGCAGACGCCCGCCGCTTCCGCGAAACGGTTTCGGGCGATCGCGAGTCAGCCGAAGCGCGCCTTCGCACGCGTCTTGATGCTTCGCTTCGCCGCGTCTACGGCCTCCGCGGCTTCGAAGCGGCTCTTTCGGATGAACGCGCTTCGATGATGCGCGAGGTGCGGACCGACCTCAGGGCGGACGCGGAGTCGCTCGGCCTGAATATCGAGGACGTGCGCATCCGTCGCACCGATCTGACCCAGGAAGTCTCGCAGCAGACCTTCGACCGGATGAAGGCCGAGCGTCTCGCCGAAGCCGAACTGATCCGTGCACGCGGCAATGAAGAGGGCCAACGCCGGCGCGCCATCGCCGATCGCCAGGTGGTGGAGATCGTCGCTGAAGCCCAGCGCGATTCGGAAATCCTTCGAGGCGAGGGCGAGGCTGAACGGACGGGGATTTTTGCGGACGCCTTCACACGCGATCCCGGCTTCTTCGAATTCTACCGCTCAATGGCAGCCTATGCGCAGTCGATCGGCAATCCGGACACAACCGTGGTGTTGTCGCCGCATTCGGAATTCTTCCGTTATTTCAACAGCGCAGATGGGGCGACGCCACCGGCGCCGCCAGCCGCGCCAACGGCGCCTGCCACCGGAGATTGAGCGGACGATGTCCGATTTCCTGACCGGGTTTGCATTTTTCCTGATCATCGAGGGGCTGGTGTACGCACTGGCCCCTTTGGTTCTTGTAGAATTGGCGAAACGTTTGCCGTATGTCCCTGAGCATCAGCTCCGAATGGCCGGATTGACATCGGTGGCCGTTGGCGTCGGACTAGTTTGGTTGCTTCGAGGATAATGCGAAATGCCACATAAACTGCTGATCCGGTTGGTCGATGCCGAATATGCGATTACCCGCCTGAACATCGGGTCCGCTATTCCGGAGTGGCTGCCCGGGCCGGGGTTCTGGACGGTGTCGAGTTCCCGCGAGGAGATGACGCTCGTTTGTCGCGCCGCCCGCGTCCCCTCAAGCGTGCAGAGTTCTCTCGGCTGGCGCTGCTTGCGTATCGAGCAGCATTTCAGCTTCGACGTTCCGGGCGTCCTCTCGTCGGTGCTGCGGCCGCTTTCGGAGGCGGGGGTCGGTGTCTTTGCCAATTCAACCTTCAGCACCGATTATGTCTTCGTCGCCGGCTTCGATCTTGAAAAGGCGGTGCAGGCGCTGAAGGAGCACGGACACGAAATCACCCCTTGAATGCTGCGGCGGCAGCGTCTCAGCCGATCAGGAAATCGTGTCTGGACGCTTCGGAATTCCGCCGTATCTTCAAGGGAAAGTCGTCTGTTGCACGGGCCGCCGCTGCCGCAGTGTTCCTTTATAGGAACCGGCCGAACGCCGGATATTTCGCTGCGGCGAAGCAATGATCGTGCGATAATCCTTGGCTGCCATAGCCGGCGTGATGCAAAGGAAATGATAGGAGCCTAGCGACTTGTCAAAACGACCCGAAATCTTCCGCGGCATCGTGCTGGGTGCCGCGATGGCACTGCTCTTCTCCAACACCGCACTTGCGGAGACAGCGACATCGTTGCCGCCGGCCGGTCCACCGTCCGTCGCCGAACTCGCGGAAGGTCTCCTCGATGCTGTGGTCAACATATCGATCTCACAGAACGTCAAGAGCGACGACGACAATGCACCGATGCCGCAGGTGCCGGAGGGCTCGCCGCATCAGGAATTCTTCGACGAATTCTTCAGAGGGCAGGGCGAGGGTGGTCGTCCTCGCACGGTCAATTCGCTCGGCTCCGGTTTCGTGATCGATCCGACCGGCTACATCGTTACGAACAACCACGTCATCCAGGACGCGGACGACATCGAGATCAACTTCTCCGACGGCACGAAGCTCAAAGCAAAGCTTGTCGGTACCGATACGAAGACCGATCTCGCCGTCCTGAAGGTCGAGCCGAAGAAGCCGCTCAAGGCAGTTTCCTTCGGCGATTCGCGCAGGATCAGGATCGGCGACTGGGTGATGGTCGTCGGCAACCCCTTCGGCCTCGGCGTCTCCGTTTCCGTCGGCGTCGTTTCGGCCCGCGGCCGCAACATCAATGCCGGCCCTTATGACAGCTTCATCCAGACGGATGCCGCGATCAACCGCGGCAACTCGGGTGGACCGCTGTTCAACATGAAAGGCGAGGTCATCGGCATCAATACGGCGATCCTTTCGCAGACCGGCATGTCGGTCGGCATCGGCTTTGCCGTGCCGACGGAGCTCGCCGTCAACGTCGTCAATCAGCTCAAGGAATTCGGCGAAACGCGGCGCGGCTGGCTCGGCGTACGCATCCAGCCGGTTACGGACGATATCGCCGAGAGCCTCAAGATGGAGATGCCGCGCGGCGCCCTGGTTTCCGGTATCATCGAAGGCGGGCCGATCACGAAAGGCGAGATCAAGCCGGGCGACGTCATCATCCGCTTCGACGGAATGGATGTCGCGGAGATTCGTGATCTCATGCGCGCCGTCGGCGAAAGTCCGGTGGGCAAGGCGGTTGATGTCGTCATCATCCGCGACGGCACGGAGCAGACGGTTCGCGTGACGCTCGGCCGGCTCGAGGATGGCGAGCACCTTGCTGCCAGGCAGACCGAGCAGCCGAACGGCGAAGGCGCCAAGCCGGGCGAACCGCCGGCCGCACAATTACCCGCGAGCGATACCGTGCTCGGCATGAAACTCGCGGTCCTCGACGCCGACCGCCGCAAGAGCTTCGGCATTGCAGAGGCGGTCAAAGGCGTCGTCGTCACCGAAGTCCAGCCCAACTCGCCCGCTGCCGAACGTCGGCTCGAGGCCGGCGACGTCATCGTCGAAGTCGGCCAGGAGGCGATGACAACGCCGGAGGACATCACTGCGCGTGTCGAGGAACTGAAGGCCGACGGACGCCGCAACGCCCTCCTGATGATCGCCAGCAAGACCGGCGAGCTGCGCTTCGTGACGGTGCGGATGGAGTAGGCGAGGGCGAACTCGGTCGCGTCTCATATGCGTCAGAGGCGGCGAAACCGTTCTGTGAACCATTCCCTCGAAAGGGACCGGTCCAAGCCTGTTTGCTCCCATCCGTGTGCGGCATTCAGCTCATGGTAGCTCACGTCGGCCTGGGCGACCCTGAACTGGTCGACGAGCACCTGCGCGTCGCCCTTCTTCCGCCGTTCATCATTTGCACCTGCCAGGATGAGTACGGGATAGTGCTCGAGATTGGGAAATGGTGTCTGCGGATCGGGCGATTGCGGTCGCAGCAGAATTGCGCCGGACGTGAACTCGCTTCGACGGCAAACGACGGCGGCGGCTATGATCGCGCCGTTCGAGTAGCCCGCGAGGATCGGAGGCTGGGCGAAGTCATACCTTCTCGATATCCCATCCAAGAAAACGCAAAGCCTTTCACTGCCGGTTGCCATTTCGGCATGGTTTAGGCTGCGATCGGGATTGCGTCGAAAGAAAGTGAAACCTTGTTCCCATGCGATCGGGCCACGAACAGAAAAGCAGGTGGAATGGGGAGCGATATGTTGCGCGAAATTCGTCCAATCCGTTTCCCTTCCGCCGCTACCGTGAAGTAGGACGACCGGGGGCTCGCCGGAATCCTTTGCTGTAAGGTCGAAGTCAAAGCCTTCCAAATGCAGCATGGCGCCGTCCGATTCTCGTGTACGCCTATTAACTAAACACGTTCTCGCGCTCTCGCGGAGTCTTCAGCCTGCGCGCCGGAGAGCGCACGTCACCGGTCGGCGTGGCGCTTCCAATCTTCGGCCGCAATCACGTAGACCGCGTGCCGTTTCAGGTGCGGATGCGTGTCCGGCACGCGCGGGTGATCGAAGTCGCGGGCGGGGTCCGGGCGCATGCCGATGCGCTTCATGACGGCGATGGATCGGGTGTTTGCCGGGACGGCGAAGGAGACGATCTCGGGAAGTTTCCTTTGAGCGAAGCCGTGCTCGAGAAGGGCGAGCGCCGCCTCGGTCACGTAGCCCTCGCCCCAATAAGGCACCGCCAGGCGCCACCCGATCTCGATCGTGCCATCCGGCAGATGCGGCTCGAGGTCGGTGCGTGCCAATCCGCAAAAGCCAAGGGGCGCGTCGCTCTCGCGAAGCGCGAGCGCGAAGAAACCGAAACCGGTCTCGCGAATGTCGCGGTTGTTGCGGTCGAACAGTGTATCGGCCTCCGCACGGCTGCGGCGGTGCGGGAAGAATTCCATGACCTTCGGATCGCTGTTGATCTCGGCGAAGAGATCGCGATCGCTCTCGCGCCAAGCGCGAATTCTGAGCCGCTCCGTTTCGCAGATGATCACGTCACGAAATCCGTTTTGCGATAGCCCTGCAGGTAGAGGAGGGCAGTAAGGTCACCATGATCGATGCGGACCTTGGCCTGTTCCGCGACAATGGGTTTGGCGTGCAGAGCGACGCCGCTGCCCGCAAGCTGCAGCATGCCGAGGTCATTGGCCCCGTCGCCGACGGCGATTACCTCGGCAGTCGAGATGCCAAGCCTTTTGGAGATATCAAGCAGCGCATCGATCTTGGCCTGCTTGCCGAGGATCGGATGGGCGACTTCCCCGGTCAACGTCCCGTCGTTTTCGATGAGCACATTGGCGCGATTCTCGTCGAAGCCGAGCTTCTCGGCGATGGGGCCGGTGAAGACGGTGAAGCCGCCGGAGACGAGGGCGGTGTAATAGCCCTTCGCCCTCATGGTGGCGATCAGTTCGCGGCCGCCGGCCGTGAGCGTGATGCGCCTCGCGATGACGTCGCTGATGACCGTGGTGGGCAAGCCCTTCAGGAGCGCTACGCGTTCGATGAGCGCCGGCTCAAAGGCGATCTCGCCGTTCATGGCGCGCGCGGTGATCGCGGCCACCTTTTCCTTGAGGCCAACCTCGGCGGCGAGTTCGTCGATGCATTCCTGACCGATCATGGTCGAATCCATGTCGGCGATCAGAAACTTCTTGCGGCGCGTCTCGGCATCCTGCACGGCGACGTCGATGGCCGCACCGTTTACAGCCGTCCGCAGCTTCGCTTCGGCTTCGCCGGCATCGGTACCGTCCACCAGCGCGATGTCGCAGGCAATGCCGTCGGCAAGCCAATAGAGGCCGGAAGCTTTCACCGCCTCAGCCGCCGCCTCCGCCAAGGACGGCGTCAGAACAGGATTTGACGGATTGGCGATAAGCGTGGCAACGAGAGCCATGATGCGAGACCTTGAACGAGATATGGACGCGATCCTGATAACCGGGCCGACCGCCAGCGGCAAGTCCGCGCTTGCGGTGAAGCTCGCCCGGCGGCACGGCGGCGCGGTGATCAACGCCGACAGCATGCAGGTCTACGACACGCTGAGGGTCTTGACCGCACGCCCGGACGAGGCGGACATGGAGGGCATCGAGCACTTCCTCTACGGCCATGTGCCGGCGGGGCAGCCCTATTCGACCGGCGCCTGGTTGCGCGAGGCGGAGGCGCTGGTCATGAGATTGCGCGGCGAGGGACGGTTGCCCGTCTTCGTCGGCGGCACCGGTCTCTATTTCAAGGCGCTGACGGGCGGCCTTTCGGACATGCCGGATATACCCGCGCCAATCCGCGCGCGGCTGCGCGAGCGGCTGAAAGAGATGGGGCCCGAGCCGCTTCATGCCGAACTTGCAGTCCGCGATCCGGAAACGGCCGCCCAACTGCGGCCGAGCGACGGACAACGGATCGTGCGGGCGCTGGAAGTGATCGAAGCGACGGGCAAGCCCATCCGGCTCTTTCAGAAAGCCCGAGGCCCGATGATCGTCGATCCTGACCGGGCTCAGAAGATCGTCGTGCTGCCGGATCGAAAGCTTCTCCATAGCCGCATCGACCGCCGCTTCGAGGCGATGCTTGCAAGCGGCGCAGTGGAGGAGGTGCGCGCGCTCCTTGCGCTCAAGCTCTCTCCGGACGTGCCGGTGATGAAAGCGATCGGCGTCCAGCAGATCGCCGCGATGCTGAGGGGCGAGATGAGCGAGGCGGATGTGATCGTGACCGGGGCCGCGGCGACGCGCCAATATGCGAAGCGCCAGATGACCTGGTTCCGCAATCAGCTCGACGAAAGCTGGCAGCGGATCGAGAACCCGAACGAACTGATGTAGCGAACGCTCAACTGATGCCATGCTCCTTCAGCACGGCCTCCTCGTCGCCGCTGATCCAGCCGAAGATCTTCGGCTCGCCGTCGCGCATCTGGACGAGGTAGTGAACTTCGAAATCGATGCTGACGTCCGGACGGTCCTTCACATCGTAGATGGAGCGCCAATCGACGCGGACGAGGAAATGGAGTGCGTCGATCGGCGTGATGCTCGTCTTGCGGATCCTCAGTTCTTTGGTGCCGATTGCGCGGTAGCGGGCATAGCCGCTTTCCATCGATGCTTTCAGGTTCTCGTCGTTCTTGCCGGTCATCACCCCGGCCGGGGAGGCGGCTATGAAATCCGAGGCGAAGGCGAAGGCCGTCGCGCCGACGTCCATTTCGCCGGCGAGCACCCGATTGGCCATGCTTTCGTAGCGCTCGAAAAAGCGCCGGAGTGTTTCTTCCATGGTTGTCTTCCCGATTTCGACCCCGGATCAAAACGCCTGCCGCGGTCGCCGGTTCCGCAGGATCAAGGGGCCGGCGTCTGCTGGTGCTGTATGAGCTTCCAATCTGCTCCGATCGCCCGATAGGTCGAAGGGGGAGTGCTCATGTCACGCGAGCGCATCCGGAATCGTGTATTCGAAGAAGAGATCGCGCTCCACGCGATTGAACTTTTCCCATTCGGCGTCGCTGACGTCCTCGGGCCTGTCCACGTGATCGATGTCGCTGCGGAAGACGCGGCCGCGCGCTTTTTGCTTCAGTCTCGTCTCAATAGAGCGGCGTGGGTGCTCCCAGTTCTTTTCCTGTGTTGCCCAGCCAGCGTTGGCGGGAATCACGGCGACGAAATCGTTCTTAAAGACACCTTGTCCTAGCCAGGAGATATTGGGGTAGTCCGCATCGACGCTGCCGTCGAGTGTTGCGTTGTGGCTGCCGTGATGACCGGCCTTGTAGAAGACTGTACGGCCGAGAAGCTCCCGCGCGGTGACCGTTCTGCCGCCGACGGTCCAGTTCAGCGGCGCCCAGGATATCCAGTTGCCGCGTTGGGCGTCGCCGGTGAAGAGCAGCACCTTGCCGGTCAGCGGAAGTTCGATCGCGATGACCAGACTGGTATTGTTCACCTCGTTGTTCAACCGCAGCGCCAGCGACTCGGAGCCTGCCAGCCATTCATTGTCGACCTGCCGCCAGGCCTGCGCGAAGCCGCGTTTTCCCTTCGCGCCGTAGCGGCTTGTGAAGAATGTTTTCATGAAGGGATCATGGCCTTTCTCGACATCGCGGCGCGACATGCCGAAGCGCGGATCGAAGCTGCGCGGAGCATCTTCCGGTTCGCCGACCATCGTCGCCGCCAGGAGGCTGAGCGTGAGGCTGTCCGCCGAGAGCTCGAAGGCTTCCTCGCCCCGCGGCTCCAGTGAAAGCAGCAGCTCGAGATCGCGCGGGGGGCCAAGCGCATAGACACGAACGCCGTCGACGCCCTTGAGGCTGTGGGGTTCCCGATTGGGCCGCAGGAAAAGCGGCTCGCCTTCGATCCTGTCGCGCAGATATTTGATCGCGCGCTTGTTGGTGATCCCCTCAATTGCGAGTTCGGCCTGCTCGCGGGCCGAAAGCGCCGGATGGCGCTTGCGGATCTTCTCCAGCCGCTCGCGAAGTTCGTCGGCGGCATCCTCGCCGGTCTCAAAGGAGAGGAGGTCGCGCAGCATGGCGCGCTGTGGCGATTGCGCAGCAAGCCCGGCGCGATCGAGCCGCTCGTCTGCGCCCATCAGCGCCAGCAGCGTGTCGTGGAAATGCGCGCGCACGGCGTTGGCGAGGTCGTCCTCGCCGTCCTCCGTCCAGGCAAGCCAGAGTTCGCCGATCTCGATCGCGTCGAAGCACGGCTTTCCCGTCTCGGGATCCTTCTTCGCGAAACCGTTGACGTGGTCCATGTGCTCATGCGTCACGAGCACGACGTCGAGACGGTTGGCCGTCGCCTCCGCAATGTCTGCGATCACCTTGTCGATCGTCTGTTCCGGCTTGATCTCGGAATTCGTCCACAGGCCGCAATCGATCAGCATATGGAAGGCCGAGCCGTCCGCCTTGCGCGTCGCGAGCAGGAAGCAGTCGCCGTGTCCCTGTCGATACATGCGCACGGTGATGCCGGACTCGGGTGCCTGCATTCTCGGCATTTCCTTCTCCTCGACTCGATTCGAGCAACCACTTTTCGGCAAGATGCCTTAGCCCTGGCGTCTGTGGAGGTGAGCGAAGACCTCGGGCCGGACCGGTCTGACGCCGCTTGTCGCAAAGGCGTTCTCGCGACCTGCTGCCTGCTTTCTCAGATATGCCCGCATCCGCTCCAGTTCCGCGTCGTCGCAAATGTCGCCGGGAGTGCGGATCACGCGCCGGATCTCGAACGTGTCGGCATCGATGAGCAGGGTGCAACCGCGGCGAAAATAGAAATCATGGGGGCGTTTTGGTGCCTTGCCCTTGTCCGCGGCCTCCTGATCCTTCGGATCCAGATAGGCTTCCCGGGTTTGCGTCAGCTCGACCACGTATTCGCGCTCGAACTGATCGCGCTTGCCGCGGCGCGCGGCCATCCGAACGCTGTGCACCTCGATGGCGGGCGCGTCGACAATCCTGCTGCGCCGAACGGTTGCCGGCGCTTTGGCGTCGGTCCGGATGCCGATCACCTGGCGCAGCGGCGCGCTCTTGGCCTCGGTGACGAGGCCCCAGAAGAGGCGGCCGTAAAGATCACGCGCCAGCCATTCGACCCGGCGATCCGCCTCCAGCCCAAGTTCGAGAAGGTTGCGGGCAAGAATTTCCCGGACGGATGCTCTCGGCCGGCGCGCCTTTTCCGGCAGCCGGTCGCCCATCGCCCGGTTCATCTCCTCGAAGATTTCCTGCGCAGTCTTGTCGAGGCCTTCCAGGAACCGCTGGCCCTCGCTCCCGCGGAAATCGCTGCGCGTCTTAAGTTCGTCGATCATGTCCAGCGGGCGCGAGAGGAGGTAGCCGACGTCGCTCTTGAGTCCCGCGATATCCGGGACGCTCGCCTCATAGTCGGCGGCAGCCTCGGGCATGGTCGGCCAGAGAAGGGTCTCGACCGAGACGATCGGCAGGTCGCGGGGCACGATGCCCCAGGCAAGGAAGGCCTCCATAAGGGCCACACGGTAGTTGTGCTCATCCTCCGGATAAAGATCGTGATCGGCGGTAATGATGGCGCGCAGATAGTCGCCGAAGGTGACATCGACGGGCGGGCAGTAGTCGAGCGCGCGGATGCACATCTGCAGGATATGCCGGGCCGACTTCGCCGCCTCCTGCGCCAGCCGGTTGACGAGGTCTGGATGCAGCTCGCCCTCGGGCAGGATGCCCGTGCCGCTGGAGGCGATGCGCAGGAGATCGGCGATACGGGACCGGTAGATCGACAAGAACGCCCGGAAGACGGCGGCGACCAGAATGGCGCCGCGGGCATGCACTTCCTCCGTCCGGCGGAGCACCTTCGGATCGGGCGCGTGGGCGCGCCAGACGCCATCCTTCACACCGCCGAGCGCATCGCGCAGCGCAGCGCCACGGCCGAGCACCTGGCCAAATTCCTGGGCGAGCTGGCCTAGCAGGTTTTGGCTTTCGAGATCGCCGCGCGTACGCGCGATCTGGTCCTTCAGCACCTCCGGAAAGGAGAAATGCTGGAAGATCGCCACAATATCCGCGAAGGCCTCGTGCAGCGCCAGCACATCGAGATTGGTCGCCTCGATGAAACGCGGGTGCATGCCGTCGAGAAGCGCGTGCGACGTCTCATGGGCGATGATGTCGTGCGAGAGACAGGTGAAGACGATCGTCCCGGCGGGCGCGCCGGATTGACCCTCGCCGGCCTGGAAATAGCCGAAGAGCAGGGCCTTCTTCGCTGGACTGTAATAGGCATTCGCATCGCGTAGGCCGTGCGGATAGATGCGCAGCCGCTGCACATATTCCGGATTGATCCACTTGCCCTTCTCGTCATGGTCGCGCGCCGCCCAGAGGGCGACCCGGCCGAGGGCACTCTCGAAGTTGACGATCGTGTTCATCGCGACCGCATAGGTCATTTGCTGGTGAAACTGCGGGTTCCATTCAGCCGGCTTCAGGCCGTTTTCGGCAAGGAGTGCGGGATCGTGCAGATTGACCGGCGCATAGACGAGGTCGAGCGAAGGGTCGAAGTCGATCACTTCCACATATTCGCCGACGGGGCCGACAAAGGGGACGCCGGGATCGATCTTGTCCATCTCCCAGGGGATGGCGACGGTCACCTCGTTCAGCGGCAGCGTCTCGTGGCGGCGCCCCATGCTCGGGTCGAACGCGAAAATCCTGAGCTTGCGCGGAGGCATTGTCGACATAACGGACATGAAGTTCCTCCCCGGGGGACTGTCGCTACTGCCTGCCTACTGCATGTCTCCTTAAATCGACCTCGATTTAAGGAGACATGCAGCAATTCAAAGCGCTACAGCGACCTTTGCGCGTCTGATAAGACGCGCGGCGCTGTGGTCGATGCATCCTTTGATGTGCTGAGCTGTTCATGGTCCACGAGATCTACAACAGAAAGGATTCGTCCGCGTGACTGCATTGTCAACTCGCGATTGTGCGGGGCGAGCGAGACTTTCAGAGTCTTCTCGAAGAGGAACCACTCGCGGCGTGGTTGGATTGCTGTGCTTGTCACAGGAAATTAGGCGTCTCGCCGGAACCAAATCATGGACACGCAGACCGAGGCTGGCGCTCCCGTGGAGCGTGTCGTGATCAGCGGTGGTGCCGGCCAGCACGATCTGGTCCGCCAGATCCTCGCCGATGCCTGCGGCAAGCCCGTCGTCGCCACCCGCTCGGAGGAACCGGTCCTGCACGGCTCGGCGATCCTCGGCTCCGTGGCAAGCGGCGCGGTCGCGGACACCGGGTCGGCCAGTCGAGGCCATTCGCCGCTGCGGCGATCACCCTTACCAGCACCTTGCCGGGACCGGGCTCAGGCGCGTCTACCTCATCGACTATCAGCGAATTGGGACCACCGTAAGAGTGGAGCCGTAAGGCGCGGCCACGGGCTTGCGGTTCGAATGTGGAATGAGCAGGCTTGAGGTGATTGGACATGTGTTTCTCCTTCCCGACGAAGGTATTCGTTCCAATATGTGCCACAAGTCGCCGCAATGAGACGGCCCGTCTCATGGGAGAGACGATTGATCGAGCGCTAAGCATCCGATTTCCACCAGGCTGCTCTGTTTGTGCATGGAACGGGACTAACGCCATCCGGCGTCATCAGCGAGCGATGTAAGCGGCCAGCTCGTCCGGTGTCCCATTCGGGAAAGCGTGTTTGAGAAACTCCAGGAACGCCGACACGCGTGAGCTGAGCAAACGGCGCGACGGGTAGAGCGTCCAGAGGGCAATATTAGAACCGTCAATATCTCCCCACGTCACAAGTGTCCCTTCCGCAAGATCTTGGGCCACGAGCGATATGGGAAGGCGGGCAGCGCCGACCCCGACCCGCACCGCATCCCGAACCATGATGAGGGTTGCCAGACCAAGGACCGGTTCGATCGAAATCGAGGACGGACCATCCGGTGTCACCACGCGCCATGTCTGTGGCTCACCAGCGCCCCGCACCACGCCGGGCGCTGCAACACCTTCATTTGGACGGAGAAGAGTAGGGCTTGCCACCACGACCAGCCGGTCTCGGAGAAATGCCCGTCCGATGAGGCTTTCGTCAGGATCGGGATTGACCCGGATGACCAGATCGTAGCCTTCCTCGATCATGTCCACGTGCCGGTCCTCCGTCGTGACCTCCAGCCTGACGTCCGGATATCTCAGTGAAAATTGCGCTGCAATCTTGCCCATCGCGCTTTGGGAGAAAAGCACCGGCGCGCTGATGCGCAACTTCCCTTTCGGCGTGTGCCCACCGGATGCGATCGCCGAAGCCGTTTCGTTCAGCTCGGCGAGCAATCGCCCCGTCCGCTCGAATAGCGCCCGCCCTTCCTCCGTCAGCTTCAAGGTCCGCGCGCCCCGCTCGAATAGCCGGAGGTCGAGGCTGCTTTCCAGATCTGCGACGCGCCGCGACAGGGTGGCCTTGGGCCGGCCGGTGGCCCTTGCGGCTTTGCCGAACCCACCATGACGGGCAACAAGGTTGAAATCTCCGAGAGCGAGAAGATCCATCTGTTCCACCCATGAGACGGAGTGTCCAGAATATCCGTCTATCGTGCGGGTAGTGGACCATACACATTAAAGATGTCAAGCAACACAACAGGAGACATCATGACTATTCTTGTCACAGGCGCCACGGGCAATATTGGCCGTCAGGTCGTTCAACACCTCGTCGAACGGGGTGCGGATGTGCGCGCTCTCGCCCGCGACCCGTCCAAGACCACGTTTCCAAATGGCGTATCCGTCGTGCAGGGCGACTTTCTCGACGTCGATTCTCTGCGGAACGCCATGTCCGGTGTTTCCACACTGTTCCTTCTGAACGCCGTGGTGCCGGACGAGTTCACGCAAGCCCTGATCGCCCTCAATGTCGCCCGGTCGGCTGGCATCGAGCGGATCGTCTACCTCTCGGTGATTCATGCCGATGTCTATGTGAATGTCCCGCATTTCGCCGGCAAGTTCGGCGTCGAGCGGATGATCGAGCAGATGGACTTCAAGGCGACGATCCTGCGCCCGGCCTACTTCATGCAGAATGATCTGATGGTCAAGGACGTGATCACCGGCTACGGCGCTTACACGATGCCAATCGGTGCGAAGGGCCTCGCGATGATCGACGCGCGGGATATCGCCGAGATCGCTGCCCTTGAGCTTTTGCGCCGGGAGCATGCGTCGGAACCGCTCGGCATCGACCGGATCAACCTCGTCGGCCCCCAGGTTCTGACAGGCGACGATATCGCTGCCGTCTGGTCGAATGTGCTTGCTCGCCCGATCGCCTATGGTGGCGACAATACCGAGGGCTTCGAGCAGAATCTCACGCCGTTCGTACCCGCCTGGATGGCCTACGACATGCGTCTGATGGCCGAACGCTTCCTGACGGATGGCATGCTTCCCGAGGTTGGCGACGTCGCGCGCCTGACCACGTTGCTTGGCCGTCCGCTTCGAAAATATTACGACTTCGCCAAGGAAACGATGGCTTCATCCTGACGACAGCAACAGCACTCTCCAAAGGACTGCATCATGATCTATGCAACCGCCATTGTTCCGGTAAACCCTGAAGGCGAAACCCGGCTGACGCGTGCTCAGGCTTGGAAGGGTCTCGAACGCAAAGCACGCGACGCCCGCTTGTTCCTTGCGCCAGGTCTCTGCACCTGTTGTGTAGTTGTCGAGGAAAACGCGACGCACTTCGTGCGTGAAGCCACGATCGGCGGAATTGATCTTCGCGAAATCGTCACGCTTGACCCCGGAAGCAAGGTCACCTTTTTCCAGGCGGACGGGCCTCGCGAAGGAGCGATCATCAACGAGCTGTTCGACGATGAAGACGGTGTGCTGCAGCTCCGCTTTTATTGCTACATGGGCCTACGTGGCAAAGCGCCAAATGCTCTTGAGGAGCAGGCCCAGCAGGCTGAACTCGCCAGCGAAAACGGCTACAGGGCCGCCCTGCTGACGACGCTGAAACGGATACGCGCACTTGTTGCAGAGGGAAACCTCTGACCAGAACTCCAAGGACCTTAGCAGGACGGCGCCATTCGGGGCCGTCCTTCATTGCTGTTCGACTGATGGCGGCTTGGTTGATGGCAGGATCTTGCGAGAACGCTGGAACGCGGCATCTTCGATGGCATCTTCATGCGGATGTCATCGGTTATTACGGTGTCTATAAAGGCTCGAATTACCATGCGATCGAGCAGGCGGCGCAGATCCCCGTCAACGATCCAATCCAGCTTGCCGCTCCGATCGCCCTTGCGACCGAGCACCTCGGCATCGGCATTACCGCCTCGACATCCTTTGAACATCCCTGCACATTCGCACGCCGCTGGCGACAGCCGACCACCATACGAGGGGCGGGCCTGGAATATCGTGACGTCCTATCTCGAAAGCGGCGCGAAGAATGTTGGTCAAGGCGGGCTGCGCAGCCACGACAATCGCTACGAGGTGGCCGCCGAATATGTCGAGGTTCTCTACAAGCTTTTCGAGGGAAGCTGGGAGGAGGGCGCCGTGCAGCGCGATCCCGTGCGGGGCATCAGATCCGACCAAGGTTCAAGAGAAACTATGTCTACCCGCTTACTTCCGGATCAGGCTTCCGAGCGGGCGCTTCAGAAGACTTTCACGCAGCGATCCCTCGCGGCGCGCCTCGCCGGCATGCGGCTGCGGCGAGGCATGCGGCATCTGGGAGACGTCTCTTTCCGCCTGTCCGGACAGGATCTGCTCGCGGATCTGGTTGAAGCGCTCGAGCTGCGGATTGGCCAGCTCTGGCGGGCGGGGGAGCATGTCGGGCCGATAGGGTTCGCATGTGGGCCCTTCCTGGGCCGGCCAATCGGCCGGTGCCATTTCGGTCCTCTCGCTCCACGGATCGTCCTCCCGCATTCTCTCCGCCGCCAGATAGCTCTGCTGGAAGCTCGATATGTCCGGCCCGCTGATGGCGCGCATGCGGCCGATGATGGAGCGGAGGTCGACGCTCGACGCGGCATCCTCGTCAACGTGGTCGGTGATGCCGTGGGCCCGCGGCAGCCGCGCTTCCTCGACGCGATCGAAGCGCATGCGCATCGGTACCGCCACCGCCTCGCCGAAGGCGATCGCTTCGCCGTTGCCGATCGATGAGATGAAGCTGGTGGTGGAGATCGACGAATTGGAGATCGCCGAGCGGATGATTTCCTGATCCCGGTCGTTTGCGAGCCGCATAGCGAAAACCGTCGAGCACTGCGACAGGATCGTAGGATCGAGCTCGCCGGGCCGTTGGGTGATGATGCCGAGCGAGACGCCGTATTTGCGGCCCTCCTTGGCTATGCGCGCGATCGCCTGGCGTGTCGGCAGAAAGCCGAGCGAGGGGTCGGCCGGTACATAGCGGTGGGCTTCCTCGCAAACGACCAGCATGTGGATGGCGCCGTTGCCCCAGAGGCCGATTTCGAAAGCCATGCGACAAAGCACGGAGGCGACCGAATTGACGACCTCCGATGGGATCCCGGCGAGTTCGAAGGTGGCGATCGGCTTGCCTTCGCCCGGAATGCGGAAGATCTTGGCGATCGTGTCCTCGATCGTGTCGGTGATCGTGTTCTGCGAGAACATGAAATGGTAGCGCGGATCGTTGATCGCCGAGACGATCCTGACCTTGAGCGAACGCAGATGCGGCTTGTCGGCGCGTCCCTCCAATCGGCCGATGCGCTCGTCGATCATCGCCAGGAGATCGGCGATGCGATAGGGCACCGGCGTATCGGCGGTGATCGAGCTCTTCTCGGTCTGTCGGCGCATCAGGCTCGATTCACCACCCCTGAACGCCTTCTTCGCATCCGGTATGACGTCGCGCAGGATGTCGAGCTCCTCCGCTACGGGCGGGCGGCCGCGAAAAATGACCTCGGCGAATTCTTCGAGCCGGAAGAACCAGAAGGGCAGGTCGAGCGTATCCGTCTCGATGACCACCGCATGATCCGGAAAGGCGGCCGCGAACTCGTTGTGCGGGTCGAGGATCAGCACGCGCAGCTTGGGATCTGCGGCGATCGCCTTGTTGAGCAGCAGCGTCACGGCCGTCGACTTGCCGACGCCCGTGGTGCCGACGATGGCGAAGTGTTTGGCGAGCATCGAGGGCACATGGATCGTGGCATCGAGGCTCTCGTCCTGCGTCAGCTTGCCGATGACGCAATTGTCCGATTGTCCCGAGTCGTAGATGCGGGAGAGGTCGCTTGCGCGGATGCGATGTGCGATTGCGCCGAGATAGGGATAGCGGCTGATGCCGGCGGAGAACTCTTCCCGCCCGTCCGGCCCGACGTGGACCTCGCCCATCAGTTCGACCTCGATGCGGAAGGTGTTGTTGGCCTCTTCGCCCCAACCCTCGGAAACGGTCTGCATCGAATAGACGAGGGCTACCACGCGATTGGTGCCGACGGAAATTGAAATCAGCTTGCCGACGGACCAGAGCTCAGTGAGCGACGTCTCGCCGTTCTCCGCGACCGCGGCGATCGTCGCGCGCGAGCCGTTGCAGGCGACGACCCGGCCGAGGAAACGGTTACCCGGCTTGGTGCCGTCACGGCGATCCCGCCCTTCGGCGCTGATTGGGCGTTGAGTTTCACTATTGAGCAACACACACCTCGGCGAATGGCAGGAACGCGCACGGAGGCGTTCGTTTTCCTGACGGCACTCCAGGGTAGCCGCAGCGGTTTAACAAGTGGTTGCCCGCCCTCACTGCCGTCCTGCACCGCTTTGGTGCAGGTTAAGCCGCGCCAAAAGCCGTTGACGGGTGGGGGATTTCTGTTTATCAAGTCGCCCCATGAAAAATTTCGCGGTTATTCTTGTGGTGGGAAAGCGCATGGGCAGGATGGTGTAACCATCCGGCAATAGCCACCCATGCGCTGAACGAGGCTCCTGACGGGGCCTTTTTTTATGTCTCCAAACAAGCTAATTCACCCAAACCTGAAAGAGGGACGGAAGCAGGCCAATGAGCGGAACTGAGAACCAGATGACAGGCGCGGAGATCGTTCTCCAGGCTCTGAAAGACAATGGCGTCAAACACATCTTCGGCTATCCCGGCGGCGCCGTGCTTCCGATCTACGACGAGATTTTCCAGCAGGACGAGATCGAACACATTCTCGTCCGTCACGAGCAGGGTGCCGGCCACATGGCCGAAGGCTATGCCCGCTCCACCGGCAAGGTCGGCGTCATGCTGGTCACCTCCGGCCCAGGCGCGACCAATGCCGTCACGCCGCTGCAAGACGCGCTGATGGACTCGATCCCGCTCGTCTGCATCTCCGGCCAGGTTCCGACCCCGCTGATCGGCTCGGACGCCTTCCAGGAATGTGACACTGTCGGCATCACGCGGCCCTGCACCAAGCACAATTGGCTGGTCAAGGACGTGAACGATCTCGCGCGCATCATCCACGAGGCGTTCCGCATTGCGCAGTCGGGCCGTCCGGGGCCGGTCGTCGTCGACATACCGAAGGACATCCAGTTCGCGACCGGCACCTATACGCCGCCTTCCGCCGTCCCGACGCAGAAGAGCTATCAGCCGAAAACCCAAGGGGACCTGAAGAAGATCGAGGAGGCGGTCGCGCTGATGAAATCGGCCCGCCAGCCGGTCATCTATTCCGGCGGCGGCGTCATCAATTCCGGGCCGCAGGCGTCGCATTTCCTGCGCGAACTGGTCGATCTCACCGGTTTCCCGATCACCTCGACGCTGATGGGCCTCGGCGCCTATCCGGCCTCCGGCAAGAACTGGCTCGGCATGCTCGGCATGCACGGGACCTACGAGGCCAACATGGCGATGCACGATTGCGACGTGATGATCTGCATCGGCGCGCGCTTCGACGACCGCATCACCGGCCGCCTCAATGCCTTTTCGCCGAACTCGAAGAAGATCCACATCGATATCGATCCGTCCTCGATCAACAAGAACGTCCGTGTCGATATTCCGATCGTCGGCGATGTCGCGAATGTTCTCGAGGATATGGTCCGCCTGTGGCGCGCTGCCGCAAAGACGGTCGACAAGGCGCGTCTCGACGACTGGTGGGGATCGATCGCCAAGTGGCGGGCGCGCAACTCGCTCGCCTATACGCCAAGCGACGACGTGATCATGCCTCAATATGCGATCCAGCGGCTCTATGAGCTCAGCAAGGACCGCGACACCTATATCACCACCGAGGTCGGCCAGCACCAGATGTGGGCGGCGCAGTTCTTCGGTTTCGAGCAGCCGAACCGCTGGATGACTTCGGGCGGCCTCGGCACCATGGGTTACGGCTTCCCGGCCGCTGTCGGTGTCCAGGTCGCCCATCCGGAGAGCCTCGTCATCGACATCGCCGGCGATGCCTCGATCCAGATGTGCATCCAGGAAATGTCCTGCGCCGTCCAATACGGGCTGCCGGTCAAGATCTTCATCCTGAACAACCAATATATGGGCATGGTCCGTCAGTGGCAGCAGCTGCTGCACGGCAACCGCCTGTCGCATTCCTACACGGAGGCGATGCCGGATTTCGTAAAGCTCGCCGAAGCTTATGGCGGCGTCGGCATTCGGTGCGAGAAGCCCGGCAACCTCGATGACGCAATCCGGCGGATGATCGATACGCCGGCGCCGGTCATCTTCGACTGCCGCGTCGCCAATCTCGCCAACTGCTTCCCGATGATCCCCTCCGGCAAGGCGCACAACGAAATGCTGCTGCCCGACGAAGCGACGGACGAGGCGGTCGCGAATGCCATCGACGCCAAGGGCCGCCAGCTCGTTTGATGAAAAGGGTAGAGGAACAACAATGAGTGCACATCTTCAGCCGACGGGCTCTGCCTATTTCATCGCCAAGGAGACCGAGCTTGCCGAGACGCATACGCTCTCCGTTCTCGTCGACAACGAGCCGGGCGTACTCGCCCGCGTCATCGGCCTCTTCTCGGGCCGCGGCTACAACATCGAGAGCCTGACGGTCTCCGAAACCGAGCACGAAGCGCATCTGTCGCGCATCACGATCGTCACGCGCGGTACGCCGCACGTGCTTGAGCAGATCAAGAACCAGCTCGAGCGGCTGGTGCCGGTCCATCGTGTCGTCGATCTCACGGTGCGCGCCGCAAGCCTCGGCCATGACCGCCCGATCGAGCGCGAACTGGCGCTCGTCAAGGTGCACGGCTCCGGCGAGCATCGCGTCGAAGCGCTGCGGCTTGCCGATGCCTTCCGCGCCTCGGTCATCGACGCCAACATCGAACACTTCGTCTTCGAGATCACGGGCAAGCCTTCCAAGATCGAGCAGTTCATCGCCATCATGAAGCCGCTGGGTCTGATCGAGGTCTGCCGCACCGGTATTGCCGCGATGAACCGCGGGCCGCAGGGGATGTGAGGAATATACTTGAGTGGGAGGGATGTGATTGCCCCTCACCCTACTGCATGTTTTCCTTAAATCGTACCCGATTTGGACAAAAACATGCAGCAATTCAAAGTGCTACAGCGTCCTTTGTGCGTCTGAAAAGACGCACGGCGCTGTAGCCCTTTCCCCGCAGGCGGGGAGAGGGGACGAGGACGCCGCCCTCGTCACTTTCGTCTAAAGAAGCGGTGAAGAATGAGATGTCGCCGGGAGTCCCTTCGCCCCACGTGCGGGGAGCAGGTGGCTGGCAGGCCGGATGAGGGGCCCTCAGGCGGCTCTCGCCTCAGATAATCTCCAGCCGTGTCTTCCTCCTCGGCGGCGGAAACAGCCGGTCGAGCTCGGCGAGGTTTGCATCTGTCAGATGGATGTCCATCGCGTCGCGGTTTTCGCGGGCGCGTTCGGCGGAACCCGTCTTTGGAATGGAAATGACGCCTGAGCGCGTTTTCAAAAAGGCGAGCGCCACCTGGGCCGGCGTCGCCTGATGAGCCTTGGCGATATGGATCAGATCGGCATTATGCAGCAGGCGACCCTCGTCGAGCGGTGAATAGGCCATGATCGGCACGCCGCGGTCGCGGCACCGAGGCAAAAGGTCATATTCGATACCGCGTCGAGCGAGGTTGTAGAGTACCTGATTGGCCGCGACGTTGCGGCCGTCTGGTACGGTCTCGAGTTCCTCCATGTCTTCCACGTCGAAATTCGAGGCGCCCCAGGCGCGGATTTTGCCGGCCTTCTTCAGTTCTTCGAAGGCGGCGACGGTGTCGGCGAGCGGATAGCCGCCACGCCAGTGCAGAAGATAGAGATCGATGCAATCGATGCCGAGATTGTTGAGGCTGCGTTCGCAGGCGGCAAGGGTGCCCGAGCGGCTGGCATTGGAGGGCAGCACCTTGCTGACGACAAAGGCGTCCTCGCGCCGTCCCTTGATCGCTTCCCCGACGATGCGCTCGGCGGCGCCATCGCCGTACATTTCGGCCGTGTCGATCAGCGTCATGCCGAGGTCGAGCCCCGCCTGCAGGCTGCGGATTTCTTCTGCGGCTCTCCCCCGGTTCTCGCCCATGCGCCAGGTGCCTTGGCCGAGGGCGGCAACCTTGCGGCCATCGGGAAAGGTGATGGTCGGGATCGGATCATGCATCGGGAAATGGTCCTGAAATCTGTTCCATTGTCGAAGATTAGAGGCCGATCCGAAAATGTCCATCCGCCGCCGATGTGGCGGGTAGGCGGATGGGCCCCGCGCTCCGACTGTCTTTTTGACGCCGATGGAGTGCAAGCACCTTCGAATGCGAGATAGAAGAAAATAAAATCGCGCCTTGTAACAAACACATTTATGGACTACATACCGTCTATCGATGTTTGATCGACGATATTTGTTTCTGCGCCGCGGCGCGTCGTCACGAAAATCCTGACAAAATCGGTTTCAATACATCGCTGAAAATGCGGTGGTGTTTTTCCATGAGCGATTGAAAGGTATCGAAGTGGCTTCTGGAACGGTAAAATGGTTCAATAGCACCAAGGGCTTTGGGTTTATCCAGCCGGACGACGGTGCAGCCGACGTGTTCGTGCACATCTCTGCGGTAGAACGCGCTGGCATGTCCACACTGAAGGACGGTCAAAAAGTGAGCTTCGAGCTTACTCAGGATCGTCGTACGGGCAAGACGTCCGCCGAAAATCTGCGCGCCCTTTGAGCGTTTGCGCATGCTCGTTCGCAACGAGATTGTCATCTCCCGACCGTTGACCACGGATGTACTGGCAGCGACAGGTTGAGATGATGAGGAGGTCGGGTTCGCCCGGCCTTTTTTATTTCCATCCGAAAGGAGGTCGTCCGTGAAGAACGCCAATACCAACCGTATCTTCAAGTCCGAGAAGAAGAACCCGGCGGATCGAGCGGATCAGGCGACGCTGGCGGCGCGCGCCATCAACGAGCAGGAGGCGGTGGCCCGCGAGAAGAAGACGGCGCGCCTGAAGCAGCTGCGCCTGGAAAAGGAAGCCGCCGAGGCGGCGAACGCTCCCGCCGAGCCTGCAAAAAAACGAAAGCTGCAGAAACGCAAGTAAGCCGAACACGCTCTTTCCATCTGCGTCGAGGGATTGCGCGATTTCTACGGAGGTGCACGGTTGCACCGAGTGAGTTGGTTATCCTCACTCCGGTCTTGTCACCGTGACAAGATTTGGCTGGCCATTGCATTTGGGTCAGTTAGGCTGTCTCAATATCTCCGGAGCGGGTCACGCTTCGCGGAAAAATCCACGACAGATCAATGATTTTATGGTGCCGCCGCGCGGCGCGCACGCCGTCCGGGAGGAAGTCATGCAACCGGATACGCTTCTGGCGCTGTTCCTGTTTGCCTTCACGACATCGATCACGCCGGGTCCGAACAACATGATGCTGTTCGCCTCGGGCGTCAATTTCGGCTTCATGCGGACGATCCCGCACATGCTCGGAATCGGCGGCGGCTTCTTCGTTCTTCTCATTGCCGTCGGGCTTGGCCTCGGCGCGCTGCTTCACTCGATGCCGCTCCTCTACACCGCGCTGAAATTTGCTGGCGGGGCCTATCTCGTCTGGATCGCCTGGAAGATCAGCACCTCGCGCTCGCTCGGGGAGGGAAAGGCGAATGCCGTGCCGATGACCTTCCTTCAAGCCGCGGCCTTCCAATGGGTGAACCCGAAGGCGTGGGTGATGGCGGTTTCGGCCATGGCCACCTATACCAGCAGCGACAGCTATCTCATGAGCGTGCTCGTCGTCGGCCTCGTCTTCGCGATTGTCAACGTGCCGAGTGTGTCGACCTGGGCCGGGTTCGGCTCGGCACTCAGACAATGGCTCTCCGAGCCGGCACGGCTCAAGTGGTTCAACATCACCATGGCCGTGCTGCTCGTCGTCAGCCTCTGGCCGATGCTCAAGTAAGACCGACCCATCAATGGTTAGTTCCGGCTTTTGGACCAATATATTAAGAATAGTAGCGTTTCCGGCAGAGGAGCCACGGAATGTCCGAGCATCATCATGGCGATGGTCACGGTCACCATCACGACAATCATTTCACCGACATGGAAGCGCGGGTGAAGGCGCTTGAGACGGTGCTGACGGAAAAGGGGCTGATCGATCCGGAAGCGATTGACGCAATCGTCGAGACCTATGAGACGAAGGTCGGCCCGCGCAACGGCGCCCGCGTCGTCGCCAAGGCCTGGAGCGATCCGCAGTTTGCCGACTGGCTGAAGCGGGACGCGACCGCGGCGATCGCCAGCCTCGGCTTCGCCGGACGGCAGGGCGAGCACATGCGCGCGGTGTTCAACACGCCCGACACCCACAATCTCGTCGTCTGCACGCTCTGCTCCTGCTATCCCTGGGCGGTGCTGGGGCTGCCGCCGGTCTGGTACAAGGCGCCGCCCTATCGCTCGCGCGCGGTCATCGATCCGCGCGGGGTGCTCGCGGAATTCGGATTGGAACTCTCCGCGGAAAAGAAGATCCGCGTCTGGGATTCGACCGCGGAACTGCGGTACCTCGTCGTTCCCGAACGGCCGGAAGGAACCGAAGGCTTCAGCGAGGTCGCTTTGGTCGAGCTTGTCACGCGCGACTCGATGATCGGTACCGGGCTTGCACTTTCACCGGAGGCCGCGAGATGAACGGGCCGCATGATCTCGGCGGGCAGCATGGGCTCGGGCCGATCGCGCCGGAAAAGGACGAGCCCTATTTCCACGCCGAATGGGAGAAGCGGGCACTCGGGATTACACTCTCCTGCGGCGCCTTCGGCGCCTGGACGCTGGATGAAAGCCGGCACGCACGCGAAAGCCTGCCGCCGCCGATCTATCTCTCCGCAAGTTATTATGAGATATGGATAAGGGCGCTGGAAACGCTGCTCAGGCGGCACGGCTTCATCACCCAGGCCGAGCTCGACACGGGCCACATGCTCGAAAAGGGGCGCGAGCCGAAGCGGATATTGAAGGCCGAAATGGTAGCGGGCGTTCTCGCCAAAGGCGGACCCTGCGACCGGCCGGTCGATCAGGCGCCGCGCTTCGCCGTCGGCGACACGGTGCGAACGAAGAACTTCAATCCTAAGACCCACACACGCCTGCCCCGCTATGCGCGCGCCAAGGTCGGCTTAGTGGAAGCTGTGCAGGGGAGCTTCGTCTTTCCGGACGACAATGCCCATGGCAAGGGCGAGAACCCGCAATGGCTCTATACGGTCGTGTTCGACGCGGGCGAGATCTGGGGCGAGGGCGCAGACCCGACGCTCACCGTCTCGATCGATGCCTGGGAGAGCTATCTTGAGCGCGCGTAAGTTCACTTCTCCCCTGGTCGCCTCGGCGGAACTGCCGAAATCGCCGGAAGGCGAGCCGGTCTTCGCCGAGCCTTGGCAGGCGGTCGCCTTCGCAATGACGGTGCGGCTTCACGAGCAGGGCGTGTTTTCCTGGAACGAATGGGCCGAAGCGCTCTCGGCCGAGCTTTACAGGCCCGGCCGCAAGGCGGACGGCAGCGACTATTACGATTGCTGGGTGGCGGCGCTCAGCCGTCTGGTGACGGAACTGTCCATCACCTCCCGTCCCGAACTTGAAACCCTGTCCAAAAGCTGGCAGCGCGCCGCGGAAGCGACGCCGCACGGCAAGCCGATCGCGCTGGACAACGACCCGGAACGGCAAGCGATGGTGGACGGCCGCGCGTTCCGGCGACCGTCTCGCTCAAGCGCAACCCACCTTCAGGACGGCGACGATCCCTCGAACTGCCGATAGCATTCGCTGGCGACTTTCTGGAGCAGCTCGTGTGGCACCTCCCCGGTGACGGCATAGCCGATCTCGCCATCGATCCAGTAGAAGGTCTCGATCCCGCCTTCGCTCGCAATGCGGAAACTCGTTTCGCGGTTGTCGGGGTTGCGGCCGAGAAGCACCGTCAGCCGCTGTCCGGTGCCGTCTTCATACATCAGCATCGCGCCCGCCTTGCCGTTGACCGGAAGGAGGCGGCCGCCGACGAGCGAAAAGCCGAGGGGCGACAGGTCTGGGATCATCAGCGCGTAGTCGAGCCGTTTGCCGAGCCATGTCGCGAGATGCGCCTGCTGGTCGGCCCCGACCTCGACCGGATGGCGCACCTCGCTCGCGTAGATCAGGAAAGCGGATTGCGCCTGGCGAGGCAGCGACTCGTTCAGCCGTTCGCCCTGAGACGGGGCGTCCGGGGCGATGAAGCGTGGCGCATAAGCGCCGGCGAGGGCCCCAGCGGCAAACATCAGGAGGCCGGCGGCGATGCGCCGCAGCAGGGACGCGGAGGATGCCGGACCCGCCGTTGGCCGACGAGCCGAGATCAGGGCGCGGTCGCCTTCGTCGCTGCGGGCATAGGAGGCAAAATGCTGCTTCAACGTTTGCGCCTGCGCCTGCCACTCACGCACCTCCTCGGCCCGGGCGGGATGTCTCTCCAACCAGGCTTCGATGCGCCCGCGCTCCGGCTGGCTCAGATGGCCATCGACATAGGCGTGCAGCTCGTCTTCGGAGACGCTGTCGAATTCGTCGGTCATTTCGGTCTCCGCAGGGCAATCACATTGTCATCCTTCATCGCTTCTGCGAGTTGGCGCCGGGCGCGCGAGAGGCGGGACATCACCGTCCCGATGGGGATCGCCATCATGTCGGCCACGTCCTGGTAGCGATATCCCTCGATCACCACGAGCATCAGCACCGCGCGACTGTCGGTCGACAGCCTGTCCAGCGCGCGCTGCAGACGCTGCCGTTCCAACGGATCCGCGTTCTCCTCCTCAGCCGAAAGGCCGAGTGCATCTTCGAACTCGACCTCCGGATGTTGCGCCTGGCGGCGGTGGCGGTTGCGGTAGAGATTGGTCATGATGGTGAAAGCCCAGGCGCGCAGATTGACGCCGCGCCATTGCGCGCGCCGCGCCAACACCTTCTCGACGCAATCTTGCAGCAGATCCTCGCCGTCCGCGTCGGAGCGCGCGAGGCTGCGCGAATAGCGCCTTAGCGCCGGCATCAAGGCGAGGACATCTCGTTCAAAGGCATCGGGAGCGGGGAAGCCCGCTCCCGAACCCGTTTCCGGACCGTCACGGCCGTGCGACATCCCACTCGCCCTTCACACCGTCGCCGGTGATGTCACCCATTTTCTTGTCCTTGACCCAGAAATAAAGGGGCATGCCGTCCTTCGCCCATTGCTTGCTGCCATCCTTGCGCTCGACGATCGTATAGGGTCCTTCAGCGGTCGCATTGCCTTCGACCATGAAGGGGGGCCAGTTCTTGGCGCATTGATCATAGCAGGTCGAAACGCCCTTCTGGTCATCCCTGTAGGTGTAAAGCGTCATGCCGTTCGCTGCTGCGAGAACGGGGCCCTTTTCGCTCTCGACTGTCTTGACCGGCGGCGCGGCGAGAGCGGCAGCGGCCGTGGCAAGCAAAATGGCGATGGCTAATGGAAACGTTCTCATGGGGATTCTTCCTCAAAGTGTTTCTGAAGCAGAACCGCGCTCTGGCGGGTCCACAGATGAGACACGACGCATGGCGGATTTATTCCCCGAGCGCCCGCGAGGGTTGCGGCAGGCGGAGAAGGCGCGGTTTGCTCCGCGTGGGACGGTGGCTGTCAGGCCCGGTCGGCGACGAAGCGGGCGAGCGGCGGGCCAATCAAGGTGATGATCAGCAGGCGGGCCGTCTGCAGCGCCATGACAAAGGGGAGGTCGACATTGCTGGAGGCGGCGATGACGGCGATCGAATCGAGGCCGCCGGGACTGGTGGCGAGATAGGCCGTCAGCGGATCGATCCCCGCCACCTTTATGAGCAACAGAGCCAGAAGCCCGGAAAAGGACATCAGCACGAGGATGGAGATGACTGTCGGCACCAGGGCGCGCCGGGCGTGCGCCAGGATCGTTCGGGTGAAGCCTAGACCGATGTTCCAACCGAGCAGGGCAAATGAAAGCGCCAGCAGCCATTGCGGCAGCTCGATCGTCATCGTGCCGGTGATGCTAAGCGCCGAGCCGATGGCGAAGGGGAAGAGGAAGGCGCCGGCCGGCACGCGCAGCACCCTGCCGAGGAAGCCGCTGACGATGCCCACGGCAAGCGTCATGAGGAAAGGGAGGCCGGCGACCGGCGCGAACCAGCCGGCTGCGGTCTCGGCCTCGGCGCCGCTCACCCAGAGATGCGCGATCATGGTCGCTGCACTCGCGACGACGACGACGCGCAGATATTGCATGAAGGCGACGAGACGGGCATCCGCACCATAGGCGTCGGCCATCAGCAGCATTGTCGAGGCAGCACCGGCCGATGAGCCCCAGATCGCGGTCGTGCCGGGCAGGATGCCCATTCGCGTGATGGTCCAACCGCAAAGCGTGCTCATGCCGATCACGGAGAGAATGATTGCGAGAAACAGAGGCCAGTTGCCCGAAAAGGTCACGAGGAGGTCCGGGCTCATGGAGCCGGCGATCATCATCGCCAGGACGAACTGCACGCAGAAGAAGAGTTGCCGCGGCAGGCGGATCGTACCGCCATTCATGCCGACAAGTGCGCCGGCGGCCATCGGTCCCATCAGAAGGCCGGCGGGAATGCCGATCGTTTCGAAGACCGCGGCAAAAACTCCCGATAGCAGGGCAAGCAGGCACCATTGCCATAAGGGCGACAGGCGACCCAGCCCGGTCCTTCCGGGCGGCATCGGTATTGATGGCTGTTCCGGCTTCAAGGGCATTCTCCGGCAGGCGCTGGCGCATCGATGTTCGTGCACACTGTATGCAGCCGATCACCGGTTAGCAGCACTGACAGCCTCGATTCAAGGTGCGGTGCAAAAAAGTGCCACACCGGCTTTGCCAGAGTGGCCCCGAAAGGCCGCTGCTTGGAGCTGAATCATCACCTTGGCGCCGCATGGAATTTCGCGGAATGGTGCTGCCACGGAATCGACAGGAACGGCTGATCGCCAAATCGGCACTTGCGCGCGCCGCCCGAATCCTGACACTGCGGGTCATGCAGTTCGCTCCGCAACAGGATGAGGCCTTGAAGGCCGTTTCGCGCTGGCTGAAGGAGGGCCGTTCGCCGCTTTTCCGGCTGTTCGGCTATGCCGGAACCGGCAAGACGACGCTCGCCCGCCATTTTGCCGAGCATGTGGACGGCGAGGTGCTGTTTGCCGCCTTCACCGGCAAAGCCGCGCAAGTGCTGCGCTCGAAGGGAGCCAGTAGCGCCAAGACCATCCATTCGCTGATCTACCGGCCGCGCGGCGAGGAAGAGGTGGAGGACGAGGAGACCGGCAAGACCTCGATCGCGCCGATGTTTGCGATCAACCGGCAGAGCCCCGTCGCGAAAGCCGCTCTGATCATCGTCGACGAATGCTCGATGGTGGACGAGGCGCTCGGCAAGGACCTGATGAGCTTCGGCACGCCGATCCTCGTTCTCGGCGATCCTGGACAATTGCCGCCGGTCTCGGGCGGGGGCTATTTCACCAACCACGAGCCGGACTATCTTCTGACGGAAATCCATCGCCAGGCGCGGGACAATCCGATCATCCAACTCGCCATGCATGTGCGCGAGCGCAAGGAGATCATGCATGGCGACTATGGTACTGCGCAGGTCATCTCCAAGGGCGAGGTGACGCAGCCGCTGGTCCTGGACGCCGATCAGGTGCTGGTCGGCACCAACCGGACGCGGCGGCGCTACAACCAGCGGCTTCGCGAGCTTAAGGGCTTTACCAGCGAATATCCTCAGTCCGGCGACAAACTCGTCTGCCTTCGCAACGATCCGGCCAAAGGGCTGCTCAACGGCTCGCTCTGGCAGGTGATGAGCTCGTCGAAGGAAACCGTGAAGCCGGGCATCAATCTGATGATCCGCCCCGAAGACGACGACATGGACCGCGGTGCGGCGAAGATCAAACTCCTGAAAGCGGCCTTCGAGGACGTGGAAGGGGAGCTCCCCTGGTCAACCCGCAAACGCTACGACGAGTTCGACTACGGCTACGCGCTGACGGTGCACAAGGCGCAGGGCTCGCAATGGAACAATGTGGTGCTCTTCGACGAAAGCTGGGCCTTCCGCGACACGCGCGAGCGCTGGCTCTACACGGCGATCACGCGGGCTGCGGAGCGGCTGACGATCGTTCGATAGCGTTCCGGCGGATCAGCCTTTAGCCTTTCTGGAAGGCAAGATGGGCTCCCAACCCGATGAGGGTCGCCCCGCCGGCGCGTTGGACGAGGCGCTCCACGCGGCTGGACCGCTTCAAATTCGATATAACTACAGCCGCGAGCATGACGCAGGCGACGTCTGCCGACGAGAACATCAAGTTGACGATCGCTCCAAGTATAACGAACTGGGCCCAGACAGGGAGGGCTGCAGACGCGTCGATGAACTGCGGCAGGAAGGCGACGAAGAATATGGCGGTCTTCGGGTTCAGGACCTCGACGACGACGCTCTCAAAGAAGGCGCGGCGACCGGGTTTCACACTGAATTCCGGCAGCGGCCCCTGAGATTTGCGGCGAAAGAGAGCGATTCCGAGGCAGATCAGATAGGCGGCACCGGCCAATTTGACGACGAGATACAGCGTGGGCACGGCATGGAAGAGGACCGACAGTCCGGCAGCGGCCGCAGCGACGTGTACATAGCCGCCGATGTGAATACCAAACGCAGCCATCAGCCCGGACCAGCGACCACGCGCCAGCGTCTGTGCTGCGGCATAGAGCATGGCCGGCCCCGGAATATAGGCGAAAACGGCCGTGGTGATGAAGAAGGTGATCAATAATCCGGTCGACGGCAACGTTTTTTCCTCCGCGGTGTCGGCAAACGACGCTCGACTATAACGAAGGTAGGCCTGGCGTCTACAATGAGAAGTTGCCGGCGTGCGCCCCGCTTAGAAAGGCGGACCGTTACGGCCCGCTTCTAAGTCGGCCCTGCTGGCGGCGCCGTTGATTTGCCGCCGTGTTGCTGTCCCTGAAACACAATCGGGGTCAGCAGGTCCTCGGCTACTGCAGACTGCCATCGCCGCTGCGGTCGGCAGATTTGAAGTCAGCCATCACCCTGTTCAGGAACTCGTTCTGGCTGATCCTGCCGTCACTGTTGGCGTCGGTGGCGGCAAACTGCTGCGCGTTCAGGACCTGTGCCACTTCTTCGGAGCGCAAGCTGCCGTCCTTGTTCCTGTCCAGATTCGCGAAGGCTGCCGTCATGAAAGCCTGGTATTCGGATCGGTCGACCGCGCCGCTCTTGTCACGGTCGAGCCGATCCATTTGGCCTTGGTTCATGGCAACCGGCTGGTTCTGCGCCGCAGCCGTAACGGCTGCGAGAACGGCGAATGCCGTCATCAGGACTAGTCTTTTCATCATTCCGGTCCTCGCTTCAAGCGCAGGTCAAGGCACTGCCGGCCGCGCTGCCGAGCACGGCGCCGCCGCCAACCGCCCAGAGCTGACCGGTCCCCGAGCCGATGGTCGCGCCGGCCAGTCCGCCGACAACTGCGCCGCCGACCGTACCGGCGATGCAACCGAACTCGGCAGTGCGTCCGGTCGCTCCTGTTATGGTGCCAGATTGGCAGCCAGACAAGGCGAGGCAGCCTGCGAGAGTGAGAGTGATCGTGCGATTGCTCATCTTTTCCTCCAAGTATATCCGTTCGTGTTTAAGACAGATCGGCGGAGGCGCCATTCGAGTGGCGTCGGACGAAAATAAGCTTCTGAATATGGCTCTCGACGGACGAGAGGTTGTTCTGTGCGATCAGAAGCAGCTCGCTGGCAAAACACGCAGCCTGTCGAGAAAGACGTACAGAACTGCCGGCAAATACTAGCGCTGCGCAAGGACTAAGACAACTCTCAGGTCATTTGAACACTGATCACCAATGGCAACAGATGATGTCGGCCGTGATGCAGGACCCGGACCTCAGGGGCGGCCTCATATTTCCGCTCGGCATCTATTCCGATGCGATCATACCGGCGAGCACGGCCTTGGCGACGGCCTGAAAACGGTTGTGGGCACCGAACTTTCGAATGATGCCGGATTCGAGCGTAAGCGCCGCCGTCAGGTCCATGTCCATCAGCCGGGCGATGTGTGCTGCGGGGTGGCCTTCGGCCATGAAGCCGAGACATTCCGTTTCGAGCGGCGAGAGATGAATGTTCCCATTTTGCGGATCTGCATCGCCGACGGCTCCTTCTTCGAGAAGCTCGGCTATACGCTGCATCTGGCGGCGCAGGATCGATTGCTGGGCGGCGAGCTCCCGGCGGCGCGCCCGAAGCGTCGCTTCGAACAGCCGGTCGGCCTCCTTCTGGCTGCCCGCGCCGTCGAGAGCGGCCAGCAGTTCCTGGATCGCAGCGATCGGCATATCGATTTCCCGGCAGGCATTGATCACCGCCATTCGGCGCATTTGGGCCTCGCCGTAGACGCGCATCGGCCCCATTCGCGCTGCGTGCAGCAGGCCCTTCTCCTCATAGAAGTGGAGCGTGCGGTGAGTCACGCCGAAGGCCTCCGCCATTTCCGCGATGGCAAGCCGGTCTTCCGTGCCATGATAGGGAATGGGCAGTTTGGGCAGAAAACCGGCCGCGTTCGGCGCGTCTCCGGAGTCGACGTACTTCAATGAATCTTGCGACATTTTGAGCCCCCGGTTCGGCGGCGCCGGCAGTCTCTTCATGAGACGCGGCCTGGCGCTTCGCGAGACACGCCGTGCATACGGCACGGCTACTCAAAACCAATGTGCTTGCCCTCTCCAGGCCTTCGCACCAGACAGCGTGCGCGGTCGTTTGCGGGCTGGCGCTTCCTTGCGCGTTCTCGTGAACGAGCAACCAGACATAAAAATCCAGCGCACCTGTTCACGGTAAGCGCGAATCACCGAAATGAACAGCCCCGATCATGCGGGGCGTGGCTCGCTACGCCACCCCGTTCGGACGCGATGTCGCGCATCGAACGGGGTGGGCCGGTGATCGTCGCGGGTTAGAGCGCCGTGCTGTAGTTGACGGGCACCCAGTCGAAATTGTCACTGTCCGTGCGGACATGGCCGATGCCGGGAAAACGCGTATGCGCACCGGCCACGAGATAACCCTGTTGAACAGCCTCGGCGAAGGCCGCGTCGCGCGCGCTTGCGGCCGCCCCGGCATCCTCGTCGAAGCCGATGGTCACATCCGGTTCGTCGAACTGAACGACGTCGCCGTGAGTGATGTCACCCCAGAAAACCATCTTCTGGCCCTTGCTCTCCACCGCAACCGCACTGTGGCCGGGCGTATGACCGGCGCGCAGAGTGGTCTTGAAACCCGGAACGGGTTCGGCCCCATCCACAAAGACATTCAGCTTGCCCGCTTCGCGATAAGGTGCGAGCGCCTTTACCGCGGCAGCAAAGAAGTCTTTCTTTGCTGCCGGCGCCGCGTCGCGATTGGCCGGCGACAGCCAGAAATCGGCGTCCCGCTTGTTGAGGTGGACGGCTGCATTCGGGAAGACGATCTTTTCCCCAGCGACGAGGCCGCCAAGATGGTCTACATGGGCATGGGTAAGGATGATGTCGTCGACCTGTTCCGGCTGGTAGCCGGCGGCGATCAGATTGGGCACGACCTTGCCGAGCGTAGGGCCGAAGAAGCCGCCGGTGCCGACATCGATCAGGACCAGTCGTTCGTTGGCGTTGATGAGAAAGGCATTGACCGACATTTCCACCGGCGAGGCGAGAAATGCTTTCGTCAACAGGGCGGCGATCTGGTCCTGTGCACCGACGTAGAGGGCTTCCGCCGGAAACTTCACCGTCCCGTCGGAAAGCGCCGTGATCTCGAAATCGCCGAGCATCATCCGATAGAAGCCGGGAGCCTGTGTCTTGACCTGCGGCGCCTTGGCGGCGGCGCCGAATGGGGCAAGCGTCGTCATCGCCGTCGCCGCCAGCATGAAGGAAAGCGTTCCCTTGAGGACTGATCTGCGTGTGGTCATGTGTTCTCTCCTTGATCCAACGCTCGCGAACGGCGAGGTTTGAAGCCATTCAAAATGCAGTACTTTGTATGCCGGGCCATGATCGGCGCCTGCGCAAACGACGGTTATCGGATCGCGCGGAGCATGCTTCCGACAGTGTGGAGATCAGGGGCCACATGCATGCACAGCCCGCGAGTTTCCTCAGTCGGCGGAAGCAGATCCGGAACCATGATCGTCATCATGCCTGCGGAGGATGCAGAGCGGATGCCGTTGTGGGAATCCTCCAAGGCAAGGCAGAATTCGGGCTCTACGCCCGGGCATGCCGCTGCCTTCAGAAACGGATCGGGATGTGGCTTGCCGCGCTCATAGTCGCCGTGGGCGACCACAGCACTGAACCGTTGCTCAAGGGCGTGGAACGCCAGGTGGTGCTTCACGTCCTGGTGGCGTGAAGACGTGGCGATCGCACGCGGCAGTTTCTTCTCGTCCAGCAGGTCGAGCAGCTCGACAACGCCCGGCTTCAAACCCAATCGCGTGTCGGCCATTTCATGGAAGAGATCGACAGCATGCGACCAGAAACGATCGAAATCGAAATGGTGGCCGAAATGGTCCCGGAACAGCACGCGTGTCGCCTCGCCAGACAGGCCGATCGTTTCGAGGTAAAGGGAAACGGGCATTTCGCGCCCGTGCGAGCGGGCCGCGCTCAACACGGCGTCGCGGTACAGAACTTCCGTATCGAAGATCAGGCCATCCATATCGAAGATGATGGCTTGCGGGATCCGGGGCAGGGGCATGATGGTGTGTCGCTTCTCAAAGTGTCGGGCGATTTTGTCTCTGAATCAGCGCCATGTTAAGCCGTCGGACCGCTCAAGCTTGAACGTGTTCCCCGACGCTGATCAGTGGCCGATTACTCTGCGCGGGCTGTTGGCCGAGAGGGTGAAGAGGGGTTCGTCGCCGCGCAGCGGCCCGAGTTTCTGCTGGCAACTCCAGGCTTCCTGGAAGCTGTCGCGGGTGAGTAGTTTGCGGTAGCGCGCGGTCGCGGCCATGCATTTCATCAATGCGCTCTGCAGTCCTTCCAGCGCGGCATGGGCATAGATCTCGCCATCCAACGAAAATAGATGCGCGGCTAATGAGGTGGTTTCGTAAAGGACGTCGGCCTTGCTTGCCAGCCGCTCCGCGGCGATGAAATCGCGCCACAGCGGAATGTCTTCGCCGTCATGCAACAGGGTGACGTGGATGCCGGCGGCCGGTGCCTCCTGCCAGGAGACGGTGACGAAGAATGTCAATGCCGAATTGGCGCCGGTTGGCCGTTTGTCGTCAGCCGCGCTCGCTCGCGCAAGCGTCTTGTGGCGTGCTGCGAGCTGTTTCAGTGTTGCGACGAACGACTTGGCACTGCCGTGCTGCGGGCCATTCACACGGATGATGACCAAAGGAAGGCCGCGCGCGGCCGTCGTCGAGCCGCTGAACAACTTGGCCTCGGCGTCGATGTCGAGCGCCATTTCCGGCGAAGGCAGCGGCGCGAACAGAAGAAGCGGCAACACGGTCAATACCGCCCAGGGGGAGGAGAAGGGCACCGGTTTCCATGCGGCTGGGCGTCCAGGCGCCCTTTGGCGGTCGTCGGACGGCAGAGAGGCGCCCGGCGAGTGGCCGCGCGGCCGCCGATACTCCGGCACATAGCCCCCCTTGGGAATGCTGATCTGCCATTCTTCTCGGGCGCCTTCCGTCTCATAAAAAGCCCTGAGCAACTTGCGCAGCTTGCCGGCGTGGACCCGCACAAGAGGGTCGCTATCGGCATCGAAGGTCTGGCCGCGGCCGAAGACATCGATAGCGATCGTATAGCCCTTCAGTTGGCTTCCCTCTCCAGCGATTTCCTTTTCGACCACGTAGGCGAGGAAGGCGCGCAGCCGCTCGGAGCGCTGGAAACCCTTGCTGTCGAGGATCCGGTCGAGCGCAAGCCGGATCGTCTCGTCGCTGGGCCTTTCGGCTGGCGTCATCAATATGCTCCAAGAAGGATGCGGCTCACAGGCCGTGAAAAGCATTTTCGAAAATAAAGCAACCACAGCCTGATTCGGAACTTAGGCCCAAAAATGGTGGTTGTCAGGCGTTGGGGCAAGAAAGTTGTTCATTTTTCCAAGAGACGCGCCCGAACGTATCGATCCGAAGCGAGGCGCGCCGCTTTATGCGGCGCCGCCCGACAGCGCCGCGCGTCTGACGCGCAAAGTCGCTGCAGCGCCTTGCGTTGCTGCACGCTTTATATCCTTAAAGCGCCCGCGGTTTGAGGAAACATGCAGCAGCCTGCGGCAGACTAGGCGCCGCTCGGATATTCTAGCTTCGGGTACCAGTCTTTGCCGCGGCCTTCGGGCGTCGTGTCGAGCAGGGTCCATAATGGGTCCGGGTCGGGCGCGTCACGCGGGTCCTGGCCGGGGTCGGCCATCTCACCGCTCATTTCGGCGCTCCAGAAATGTCGGATCGTCCCGTCCCGGCGGGTGAAGACGGTGTAGCCCGGTACGTCCGCGTCTTCAGCGCTGACATAATCGCGGGTAAAGCTGCCATCGCTGTCGGAATAGACTTTCAGTTGACGCCAGCCGCGTGCCTTCTTTGCGGCAATCAGCCTTTCGATCGGCGAACGGGCGATCATGGCAAGCGCCACGCGCTGTTCGATGTCCGGCACCTTGCCCTCCCAGGATGCCATCAGCGATGTGCACATAGGGCATGGCTTTTCACGCTGCGGGCCGAACATATAGCTGTAGACGACGAGCGTATCCTTATCTGCGAAGAGGTCGGCGAGGGTGACCGGCCCGTCTTCCCCTTCGAAACGATAGGTCTTCGTCACTTCGCCGCCCGGCGGCAGCTGCCGACGCATCTCAGCGACGCGCTCGATGTGCCGCCTGAGCTCGATCTCCTCGGCCAGAAGCGCGTCGCGTGCGTGCCGATATTCGACGCTTTCGTTCGGGAAACGAGCGCGATTGCGCGCCGCCAGTTCTTTTGCGGGGATGATTGGGGTCTCATTCGTCATGATCGCTCTCCTCGGTCTGCGATGTCGAGTGGTTGCGGTTCTCGGCCGAATTTAACGTTGATATCAACCCAATGGATTATTGTCAAAAATGTGCTGCCGGCACGCGGAGCAATGCAGCGGGCGATTCCGGTTTCGCAAAATCTGCGGTAGAACAGCGGGCGTCGTCATCATGCGCAACCGTTCGAAAGTTCTGACATGCCCGCAAAACTGTCCGTGAATCTCAATGCCGTCGCGATGCTTCGCAACCGGCGCGATCTTCCCTGGCCATCGGTCACCGACCTCGGTCGCATCGCGCTCGAGGCGGGAGCGAGCGGGCTGACCGTGCACCCGCGTCCCGACCAGAGGCACATCCGCTTTTCCGATCTCCAGCCGATCCGGGACCTGATCGACGACGAATTTCCGCAAGCGGAATTCAACATGGAAGGCTTTCCGAACGAAACGTTTCTGGAGCTTGTCGAGCGGCACGAGCCGGAGCAGGTGACGCTGGTTCCCGACGATCCGGCGCAGGCGACCTCCGATCACGGCTGGGACTTCCGCAAGAGCCATAATCTGCTCGGCAACGTGGTCGGACGGCTCAAGAAAAAAGGCTTCCGCGTCTCGCTCTTTGCCGATGGCGTCCCCGACGCGGAGGCGCTTAAAATCGCCAGGGAGACCGGAGCCGACCGCATCGAGCTCTATACCGGGCCCTATGGCGGCTGCTACGACGACGAAGAGAAGGCCGAGCGGATTGCCGGGGAATTGGGTCGCACTGCGGAGATCGCAGTCGGCCTCGGCCTCGCCGTCAATGCCGGTCACGACCTGACGGTCGCCAACTTGCCCCTGCTCGTAAAGCACATTCCCGCGCTCGCCGAGGTCTCGATCGGCCACGGCCTGACGGCGGATGCGCTCGAATACGGCATGGCTGAAACCGTGCGTCGCTTCCGCCGCGCCTGCGGTGAGGCGGTGTGACGACCAGACGATAGGGCGCGGCGGCCGCGATTTTTTACAGGGCCGAGGAGGGCGGGTTGTTGCAGGGGCGCGTGCCTCGCCCGCGGAAGATGGGCACGGCGCAGTGATGTGAGGTAAAATCATGCGGCAGCGGATGAAGCTGCAGGAGAATGCGCCGTATGGTTCACCTTTTATCCGTGCTGACTTGCCCCAACTGTCGCTACCAGGCGGTCGAAACGATGCCAATCGATGCCTGTCTTCGTGTCTACGAATGCAAGGGATGCGGCGCGATCATCAAGCCGAGGGAAGGCGATTGCTGCGTGTTCTGCTCCTACGGCTCCGAGCCATGTCCGCCGGTTCAGGAGGCGCGGCACGGCGGATGAATTCGTGATTTTAGGGCGGATCGACCTAAAATCATGAACCTGATCAATTCCAATAGGTTAGCGAGGGATGCGGGCGGAGAACCGCGCACGCTTTCCTAATCCCGCTACAGCGCCGTGCGTCTTTTCAGACGCACAAAGGACGCTGTAGCACTTTGAATTGCTGCATGTTTTTCTCCTTAAATCGGGTACGATTTAAGGAAACATGCAGTAGCCGTTACCAGCGGACGAAGCGGCGCGCGCCGACCCAGCCGAGAAACACCAGGATGGCGATTGCCGCCGTGTACCAGGTAGCCACGAAGAGCGGCGAGTCGTCGGTGCAATGGGCGGCATAGAAGGTTGCTGCGATGCCTCCGGCCGCGAGCCCGGCAACCGCCCCTGCAAGTGTGGGCTGAGAGGGAGCTCCATGGCGCAGCGCCAGCAATAACAACGCGAGCGGGCCGAGGCCGAGCAGCGGAATGAAGGTCAGGCATACCAGGCCATTGCTTCCGACGAGGCGCGCAGGCCATGCGCTGGCGGGCACAGCGACAAGCTCCGCGAGGACACCCGCGAGCAGTAGCGCCGGTGCGATGGCAAGATAGGGAAGAAAGGTGCGCGGCTCGGCCTCCGGTCGCGATAGTACCCGCAGAACTCCTACGGCGCTGAGCGCAAGCGCAATCGTCACCAGGAATTTGTAGAGGAAACGCAACGTCTGCATCGCGTTTGCGACGTCGGACCTCGGACCGAGAAGCGCCAGGAAGACGCCCGCAGCGACGGCGACTGCAAGGATGGCGGCGCCCGACCAGGCGAAAGCCATCGGCATGCCGCTTCGCTTCGTGTCTGCCGCGAGTGCCTTGATGAGTTCATGCGTTTCCATGTCATTCCCGTCCAAATCGCTTGGCGATGGCCGCAAGGCCGCGGTGGAGCGCGACGCGAACTGCGGTCTCGTTCATGCCCAGGCTTCTTGCGGCCTCCGCTATCGTGCGCCCTTCCACCGATATCGCCCTCACCACGGAACGCTGGCCCGGCGTCAGCACCTCGAGTGCGCGGCCGATTTCCCAGTCTCTGGCGGTCTCCGCCTCTGCGCTCGCAAGCTCCTCTTCGACCTCGCCGAGTTCGACGCGTGTGTGGCGGCCGTGCCGTCGCAAAGCATCGACAAGCTTGTGCCTCGCGATCGCATAAAGCCAAGGCTTGACCGGACCGTCATTCCGCCAGGTGTGGCGCTTCAGATGGACCGCCAGCAGCGTTTCCTGAACAATATCTTCCGGATCAAGGTCGGGATATGCTCTCCGGCGCGCCCAGACACGGACGAGCGCCGCGGCGTCGTTGAGGAAATCGCCGTAGGCCTTCTCGTCGCCGCCAAGCGCCGAGCGAAAGAGTCGGGCGAGATCGCCGTCATCCGCGCCGTTCACCTGCTTCTTCCTCCCAATTCGCCGATTTCCGCCGCTTGTTACATGTTCTTGCAGCATTCTTTTCGTCATGAAACCGGAAGCGTTCGTCCTTCCCGAGTCAATCCAAAATCACCGTGAATTCAGAGCACGCCCGGCTCACGAAAGCGTGTAGCCGCCAAATGTAACATCTCTCCCGCTGGCGACGAAGGACGCTCTGTGTGCCGAAGGGAAGGCGCACCCAGCAACAACGGAGAAGAAGATCATGTCTACCAGAAGCTCGATAAGCGCGGCCATGCTTGCCAGCGCTGTGGCAACCGCGGTGTCGTCGCTCGCGATGGCCGCGCCGCTCTCGGAGGCCGAGGTCAAAGCCGCGATGGATGCCGGCAAGGAGAAGTGTTACGGCGTCGCGCTCAAGGGGCAGAATGATTGCGCTGCCGGCCCAGGCACGACCTGCCAGGCCACATCGACTGTCGATTACCAGGGCAATGCCTGGAAATTCGTGGACGGCGGCACCTGCACGACCATGGAACTCCCGGGCGGCCGAAAGGGCTCGCCGGAACCGCTGTCGCGGGACATTCCCTCTTAAGCCGATACAAGCACCGGAAAGTGGAGGCGACAATGCCGGAAGTGGCAAGTCACACGGATCGCGCTCAGCCGGGAACTCTCCGCTTTCCGGCGCATCCGATCGATGGGCTGGCGGGTACCAGCTTCAAACACCAGCATCTGCCGTCCATCCTCGCCGACGAAGAGCGAGGTGGCGGTTTCTTCGAAGTTCATGCAGAGAACTATATGGGCGCTGGCGGGCCGCCGCACGCGGCCCTCACGCGAATACGCGAGGATCATCCGGTCTCGCTCCATGGCGTATGCATGTCGATCGGCGGGCCGCAGCCTTTGAACAAGGACCATCTCGGCCGTTTCGCGACACTCGTCGAGCGATACGAGCCGGCGCTCGTCTCTGAACACCTGGCGTGGTCGACGCACGACACGACCTACTACAACGACCTCCTACCCTTGCCCTACACGGAGGCAAGCCTCAGGCGCGTCGCCGAGCATATCGACGAGGTGCAGGAGGCGATCGGCCGACCGCTCCTGTTGGAAAACCCCTCGACCTATGTGGTTTTCAAGGAGTCGACGATAAGCGAGACCGCATTCATCCGGGAGATCGTGAAACGCACGGGATGCGGTCTGTTGCTCGACATCAACAATGTCTTCGTCTCGGCGACCAATCACGGCTTTTCGGCGCTCGACTATCTGTCGGACTACCCGCTCGAACATGTCGGCGAGATCCATCTGGCCGGCCATGCCGAACAGGAGGACGATGAAGGCGACCTCCTGTTGATCGATAGCCATGATGGGCCGGTCGCAGACGCGGTGTGGAAGCTCTTCGATATCGTGATCGGCTGGCGTAGCCCCGTCCCGACGCTGATCGAATGGGACAGTGCCATTCCGGAGTGGCCAGTGCTGAAGCGCGAAGCAAAGGCGGCCCAAGCGATCCTGAATCGGCACGCGGCGGGCCACCGACAGGAGAAATTACATGCGCGCGGCTGAGGAACGTCCTGCCGACGCCGCCGAGCGGTTGGGCTATCCGGAGCGCTTCACGCCCGGACTGCTCGACCCCGGGCGCCCGACCCCGGCGCTCGTTGCCGGCCCAAACGGCAAGGCGGCCGACAAACGCTTCAATGTCTATCGCAACAACGTGACCGTCAGCCTCATCGAGGCACTCGCCGCCACGTTTCCGGCGACGATGCGCATCACGGGCGAAGCATTCTTTCGGGCCATGGCCCGATTTCACATCCGCGAGACGCCACCGATGTCGCCGCTCCTCTTCGAATACGGCCGGGACTTTCCCGATTTCATCGAGCGGTATGAACATGCCCAGTCCATGCCGTGGCTAGCCGACGTCGCGCGCATCGAGCGCGCCTGGCTCGACGCCTATCATGCGGCGGACGCAGCCGTCCTGCCAGCGCACGCGCTGGCGTCGGTTCGACCCGTGGACCTCGCCGGCATCGTCTTCGAGCCGCACCCGGCGACCCGCATCATCCGCTCCGCCTATCCGGCCGTGACCGTCTTTTTGGCGAACCGCGGCGATGGTCCGGTCGGCCGCATCGAGGTCGCGGCAGCAGAAAGCGCGCTGATCACACGGCCGGCGCTCGAAGTGGAGGTCCGCTGCCTTCCCCCGGGGGCTGACGTCTTCCTCAGCAATCTGCTTGGAGGCGAGCCATTCGGAAACGCCGCGGCGGTAGGAAAAAGGTGCTGCCCGGAATTCGATCTCGCGGCTGCCGTCGCCGTCATGCTTGAGGCCGGCGCCTTTGCCGCGATCCGCCATGGAGGATGAGAAAGTGATTTCGGTACGGAAATTCTTCGACAGACGCGAGGGCGGGGGAAGGGGAGGTTGGCTCGGTCGGATCGACGGCCTGGTTGCCACCGTGGCACCGGCGTCGCTTACTCAACTCGCCTTGCGGCTGGGGCTTGCCGTACCCTTCTGGCGTTCGGGTATGAGCAAATGGGATGGCTTTTTGCAGTTGAACGATGTCGCGGTTCTCCTCTTCACATCGGAATTCCAATTGTACCTGCCCGGAGGTCCATATCCCTTCCCTGCGCCGGCGGTGACCGCCTTCGTGGTCGCCTGCGCCGAGGTTCTCTTGTCTGCTTTGCTGGTCTTGGGATTGGCGACGCGTCTCGTCGCGTTCGGGCTTTTGGTGATGACAATCGCCATCCAGTTGACGGTACCGGATGGATGGCCGCTTCATCTGACCTGGGCGGCGATGGCGCTCGGCGTCATGACCTGGGGTGCGGGCAGGCTGTCTGCGGATTGGTGGCTCGCCACTGGCGCGGGCCGACGACAAATGTGAGGGCAACTCAATATGCCACCCAATAGGTGGCGACAAAGCAAGGTTTCACCCCGGATTGCCCTGGTCCAGATTATGCTGCCATTCGATGGCGTCTTCCAAGCGATCGGGGCCCCAGAACAATTCGCCGTCGGCGACGAAAGAGGGTGAGCCGAAGATGCCGATCTCCTTCGCTTCGCCGGTCGCGGCTTCAAGCGCCCGGGCGGCGGCGTCGGAGTTTGCCTGTTGCAGCACACGAGCGGGGTCTTGTCCCGCCTCCTTTATACTCTCCGAGAGGTTCGGCTCGCTGCCGGAGGGCTCGCGGTCGGCAAACCAGCGCCGGTAGGTGGCGATCGCATAGGCCGGGCACCAGCCTTCGTCGCCGGCGAGTACCGCGACGCGGTTCGCCTGTTCCATTTCGGGAAGCGGGTAGGGGATCGGCAGCCTTACGGACAGGCCGAATTTCGCGGCCCGCCGTTCGATGTCGCGCCACATATAGTCGGCTTTGAGAGGCTTGTCGGCAAAAGGCACATCGTTCGACTGGGCTTGCAGCGCGTGCGCGTTGAAGGGTCTCCAGCGAACCTCGACACCTGCCTTCTCGGCGATTCCGGGCAACCGCATGACCGCGAGAAAGGTGTAGGGGCTTCCTATCGAGAACCAGAAGTCGATCGGCGCCGTCATCGCCAGTCCCTCCTAACGCATGTCCCTCCTACTCAGCTGATCTCGACGATAGCAATGCGCTGAGGCGAAAGGGTGGCGGAGGTGCGGGCTTCCCGGAGAAGTTGCCGATGCGACGGAGCCCGCAACGACAGAGCCCGGCATCCGCCGTCGGGCCCTGTCGTCATTCCTGTTTGCTCAGCCAGCAAGCGCCGACTTGTTCGCCTCGAGGAAGGCGGCGAGTTCGATCGGGCTTTTGCCGGTGAGGGCGACGGCATCGTCGGTTACGACATCGAAATGGCCTGCGCGGGTGTTGGCATCGAAGGAGACGAGGATCGGCACGAAGAAGTCCGGCAGACCGGCGCCCTTGAGACCGCCTGCGAGCGCCTCGTCGGAAATGTGCACGACGTCCAGCTTCCTACCCGTGGCCCCGGCGGCGAGGGATGCAATTTCATTCGTGGTGAGAGCCGCAGGGCCGGTCAGCGTATAGGTACGGCTTTCCGTCGAACCAGACTCCAGCGCCGCAGCCGTGGCGGCAGCGATATCGCTGCGGGCGATGTGCGAAATGCGGCCGTTGCCGGCGGACGAGAACCATTGTGCGCTTTGAAGCGCGTGCGGCAGGGAGAGGAAAAGGTTCTCCATGTACCAGGCGTTGCGCAGGATCGTATAGGGAATGCCCGTTGCCTTGATCGCGTTTTCGGTGCCGAGATGATCGGAGGCAAACGGAATGACCGAGCTCTCCGGGTTGGGCATGGAGGTGTAGAGGATGTGCTTGGCGCCGGTCTTCTTGGCGGCATCCACGGCCGCAAGATGCTGCTTCAGCCGCTTTCCGGGCTGATCGAGGACATCGGTCGAGATGATAAGGATACGATCGGCACCGGCGAAGGCCTTATCGAGCGAGGCCGGGTCATCGAAATCGGCGGCGCGGGTCTCGACGCCCTTGGCGGCATATTCGGCGAGCTTGGCGGGGTCGCGGCTAGTGGCGATGATATCGGCCGGTCGCGTTCCGCCGGATGCAAGAAGCTGGTCGAGCACCAATCGGCCCAGTTGGCCTGCGGCGCCGGTCACGAGCAATTTTTCGGACATGGGTTTCCTTTCGTTTCCTTCCAGCCTCGCTACGCAACACCAATTAGGCTCCTGCTGAGTGCTGGTCTCTTTTTGAGAGTTGCTCTTATCTCGTAATCTGCTAAGAGCTGTAAAGGAGGCAGTTTTTTCTGCTGTGGTTACGGAAAGGGTACCGCCATGAACCGGGCGATGGGCGAGGTGAAGGGCAAGCGAGTGGCAATCGTCTGCGGAGTGCCAATGGATATCGACAACTGTCCCGTGCGCGACGTGATGGACAATATCGGCGGCAAATGGCATTCACTGATGATTCTCTCGCTCGCCGCCGGACCTTTGCGCTTCTCGCAACTCAGACGGCTGATCCCCGACATTTCCCAGCGGATGCTCACCCAGACATTGCGCGATCTGCAGCGCGACGGCTATTTGAGCCGCACCGTCTATCCGACGCAGCCGCCAAGCGTGGAATACGGTTTGACGGACCTCGGTCGCTCGTTTCTCGCCATCCTCAAGCCATTTGTCGATTGGTCGCTCGAAAACCATGAGGCGATCCGCAAGGCGCGGGCAGAATTTGATGCGACCGGGTGACTGACGCGCGGGGCGCATCCGGGTGCATCGGTTTTTCGTGCCAGGTCGGCCGGGTGGGTGTAAAATCCGCAAGGATGATGACGATCGTTTACTGATCGGAATCGCGCGATGGTCAGAGAGTTCGCGTTCGCTGCTGCGGTTCTCGCCAGTCTCACTGCCGATGCCCACACCATGGTGACCGGCTGGGCCTATCCCCCGGCGTGCTGCCGGGGCAGCGAGCTAGGCGGCGATTGTGAGCGAATTCCGGATGCAAGTGTGTCGAAAGGGCGGCGCGGGTTTTCGATCACCCTGCGGCCTGGGGACCACCATCTGGTAACGAGGGAACATAGATTTCAGATTCCATACGGCGACGAGATTCCGTCCGGAGACAGCGACTATCACATCTGTCTACACCCGACCGAGCACCACATGAACTGCTTCTTCGCGCCGCCCGACGGCGTTTGAACCCATTATGCCGCGCTGCTGACCATTTCACACCCAAGTGCGAAATCGACCGCCGCTTCGGCATGGATGGCGGTGGAATCGAAGCCCGGCAGCGGTAGCTTGGCCGGGTCGAGGATCAGGCAGATCTCGGTGCAGCCGAGGATGACGGCATCGGCGCCATCGGTTTTCGCCTTTTCGATCAGCGCGATCAGCGCCGCGCGCGAAGAATGCAGCACCTTTCCGGCGCAGAGCTCGTCGAAGATGACGTTGTGCGTCAGCACGCGACCTTCGGCATCCGGTACCGCCAGGTCGATCCCGTGCGCTCTCATCCTCTCCGCGTAGAAGCCGTGCTCCATCGTGTAGCGGGTAGCAAGCAGCAGCGGCCGGCGACAGCCCTCCGCCCTGAGGCGCCGCGCCGTCTCGTCGATGATATTGATCAGCGGAACGTCCACCGAGGCCTGTACCTGGTCGGCGATGAGGTGCATGGTGTTGGTGCAGATCAGAACGCAATCGGCACCGCCGGCAGTCAGCCCGCGCGCTACATTGGAAAGGCGCAGGGCGGCATCGTCCCAGCGGCCGGCCTTCTGCAGATCCACGATCTTCTGGAAGTCGACCGAATGCAGAAGCACCTCCGCCGAACGCAACCCGCCGAGGCGCTCGCGCACGGCTTCATTGATCATCCGGTAATAGACCGCGGAGCTTTCGAAGCTCATGCCGCCAATGAGACCGATCTTGCGCATTTCCATCGTCTGGTTCCCTTGTTTTACGGATCATTGGAACCGAACGTGGAAGTGCGCGTTGCCACTTCCGATTCCGTTCCATCGGTCGGATTATGGCGCGGCTCGAGCCGGATTTGTTTGCTTTGATGAATAGGTGTCCGGCAAAGCTCGCGAAGCATTTGCGCATTTCATTGACTTCGTGCAAAATATAGGCGTCGCTACTGCGGTTAGTGGGGAGCCAAGGGCGTGCTGGATGAAAGGGACCGAAAGCTTCTCTCACTCCTTCAGGAGGATGCAAGCGTCGCGATGGGTGATCTCGCGGAGCGGGTAAATCTGTCGCTTTCCGCCTGCTCGCGACGCATTCAGCGGCTGGAGGAGGCAGGCTACGTCGCCCGGCGCATCGTCGTGCTCGATCGCCAGAAAATGGGCGTGCCAACGACAGTTTTCGCACTGATCAAGACCGCACATCACTCCGACGAGTGGATCGAGAAATTCCGTCGCGCGATCGTCGACATCCCCGAGATCGTGGAGGCGCACCGGCTGACCGGCAATTATGATTACATCGTCAAGGTCGTTCTGCCGCGTGTCGAGCATTATGACGTTGTCTACAAACAAATCGTGCGCAAGGTCGAGCTCTTCGACGTTTCGGCCTCGATCTCTATGGAGATACTGAAAAGCGGCACGGCCGTACCGGTCGGCTACGCCGATTAGCATGCGGCAGCGCCCCACGCGCGACGCAATGCAGCCATGTCCGGCAGAGGGTTGCCGGCCGGTGCGCGAAGTTGAACAATCTGCAGATTGGTTCCAACAGGGCGGAAGGCGATGCAGGAAAAACACCACGTCGTCGTGGTCGGTGGCGGCTTCGGCGGGCTGCAGCTTGTCAACGATCTCAAGGGTGCACCGGTTCGAGTCACCTTGATCGACCGACGCAACCACCATCTTTTCCAGCCACTGCTCTACCAGGTCGCAACCACGGTGCTCGCGACATCGGAGATTGCCTGGCCGATCCGCCATCTTTATCGCGACCGGCCGGAAGTGACGACGGTTCTCGGCGAGGTTACGGCCGTCGATACGGCCATCAAGACCGTGGCGCTGGCGAACGGGCAATCGGTTTCCTACGACACGTTGGTGCTGGCGACCGGGGCGACACACGCCTATTTCGGCCATGACGAATGGGCGGCGGTCGCTCCGGGGCTGAAGACGCTGGAGGATGCGACGACCATTCGCCGCCGCGTGCTCCTTGCCTTCGAGCAGGCGGAGGTGGAGGACGATCCGGCAAGGCGCGACGCGCTCCTCACCTTCACGGTGATCGGCGCAGGTCCGACCGGGGTGGAGCTTGCCGGTATCATTGCCGAGATGGCGCATAAAACGCTCCCCGGCGAGTTCCGTCGGATCGACACGCGTCGGGCGCGGGTGGTGCTCGTCGAGGCGGGGCCGCGTATTCTCCCTGCCTTCAGCGAGGATCTCTCCGCCTATGCCCGCAGAGCGCTGGAGAGGCTTGGCGTCGAGGTGCACACGGGAACGGCGGTCACCGACTGCACCGATGCCGGCGTGAAGATCGGCGACCGTTTCGTGCCGAGTCGCACGCTCGTCTGGGCAGCCGGTGTGCAGGCTTCGCCCGCTGCCAAATGGCTCGGGATCGAGGCCGACCGCGCCGGGCGCGCGCTCGTGGCTGAGGACCTGACGGCACCCGGACATCCGGACGTTTTCGTCATAGGCGACACCGCTTCCGTCAAACAGGAAGACGGTAAGCCGGTGCCGGGGATTGCACCGGCGGCCAAGCAGCAGGGCGCCTTCGTGGCGCGGGTCATTCGCGCCAGGCTGGAAGGCAAATCCGTGCCCGACGTGTTCCGTTACCGTCACCAGGGAAGCCTTGCCACTATCGGCAAGCGCGCTGCGATCATCGATTTCGGTAGGATCAAACTCAAGGGCACGCTCGCTTGGTGGATCTGGGGCATCGCCCATATCTACTTCCTCATCGGCACCCGCAGTCGCTTCGCCGTCGCCTGGAGTTGGCTCTGGACCTATCTGAGCGGCCAGCACAGCGCCCGGCTAATCACCCAGAAGGAGACTTTGCGCGAGACGGGCTGATCGACCGGGTTGCCGGACTCGCAGGTTCCGGGCAAACTGGGGATGCTTCGCAAGGGTAAGTTGCTACTCGAATGTCCTCGATCTCCCCTGACAGGCCACATATCGACGCATCTCTCGTCAAGCGTCTCATTGCGGCACAGTTCCCGCGGTGGGCGGATCTGCCGGTGATGCCGGTCAGGCACGGCGGCTGGGACAACAGGACCTTTCACCTCGGGGACGAGATGACCGTGCGGCTGCCGAGTGCTGCTTCCTACGCCTTTCAGGTGGAAAAGGAACAGCGCTGGCTGCCGCAATTGGCACCGCTTCTGCCGTTGGCCATTCCTGTCCCTCTGGCGATGGGCCGGCCGGACCAGGGCTATCCGTGGCATTGGTCCGTCTATCAGTGGCGAGCGGGCGAGATCGCGACGCATGCCCGTATCGCCGACTTGAGCGCCTTCGCAACGACGCTCGCCGAGTTCCTGGCTGCTTTGCAGCGGATCGACGCAGAAGGCGGGCCGCCGCCGGGGCAACACAACTTCTTTCGCGGCGGGCCGTTGACGGTCTACGACCATGAGACCCGCTGGGCATTTGAAGCGCTCGAGGGGCAGATCGACGTCGCCGCGGCGCGGGCGGTATGGGACGCGGCCCTTGGGACCACATGGAAGGGTGCGCCCGTCTGGTTCCACGGCGATGTCGCATCCGGCAATCTCCTCGTCGAAGATGGTCGCTTGAGCGCGGTCATCGACTTCGGCACGTCCGGCGTCGGCGATCCCGCCTGCGACCTATCGATTGCCTGGACGATGTTCAGGGGAGAAAGCCGTGAGGCATTTCGCGCGGCCCTTCCGCTCGACAGGGATACCTGGGCGCGCGGCCGCGGATGGACATTGTGGAAGGCACTGATCGTTGCTGCCGGGATGCCGGGAACCGATCGGCTCGAGGTCGAAAAATCGCGGCGCGTCATCGACGAAGTGCTTGCCGACCACGAACGCGATGGCTGAAGCGGAATCAAGGAAAAGAAAGTCTTTCCGTCCACGCAGGACTTGTTCTACTGCATGTCTCCTTAAATCGACCTCGATTTAAGGACAAAGACATGCAGCAATTCAAAGTGCTACAGCGACCTTTGCGCGTCTGATAAGACGCGCGGCGCTGTAGTGGATACCCGGCGGTGGCTCAGCCGGAAGCGCGGCCTCCGGATTGGCCGCACCAGGAGAGACGGCTGCCGGCCCTTCTTCTGACGAGGCCCTCCGAGATCAGAGTTTCGCCCAGCGACTTGCCGTCTCTCACCACCAGTCGCGGCTTGCCGGCTTCGTCGGCGCCGATCTTCCGCTCCGATGCGACCAGCGTGAATTTGCCGGCGTTCAGGAGTTCGCGAAGGCGTGCCTTGGCATGGGAGCCACGCGAGCGCTCCTCGTCGCACTTCGCCAGCCTCGTCTCGGGCGCGTCGATATCGGCAATCAGGATCCTTTCGCCATTGAAGAGGAAGGTGTCCCCATCGATGACGCAGTTGTCGTGGCGGATGCCGCAGAAATAGAATGTGCCGTTATCGACCGGGCGCGGAGCGGCCGGCTCCGGCACCTGTTCCATCGGCCGTTCGACGGGCGAGGGCACAGCCAATGCCGGTTTCCTGACGATTGACCCGGTCTGTTCCTTCGGTCTTGCGGGCGTAGCTGCGACTTTCGGCTTCCGTGCCGGCTCGGCAAGCAGCGCCGCGATTTCCCGCCCGGCAGACAGGTCGCCGAGTTTCTCCCGGTGATCATAGGCGACGATCCCGCCGACGATCACGATTGCCGCGAGATACCAAGGCGCCATGCCGCCCCGGCTGCCCTTCCGGCTGGTGCTGCGCTTGCGTCTCCTGGAAGTTCCCTTGGCCATGCGATTCGGTCCTCGATTGCGAGGGCATTATCGGGGCGAGGAGTTTCTGAAAGGTTGTCGCGCTGACCCGCCTCTGTTGGGGGGTCAAGAAGGAAGGGCGGCCTGCAGGAGCCGCCCTTCAAGAATTGCGGTTGATGTTGCTGGGTAAGCGCCCTGGCTTGTCACTTTCCCAGTCTAGGCCGACCTCTAGCTCGAGCGCCGCCCTGGAGCAGAATGCACAGGAAAGCTGCGCTTTCCTAGTGCCGCCCACCGGGACCGATCACGCTGACGCAGCCCTCAACTGTCGCTGTCACCCTTATTGGAGTTGCCAGGTTCAATGGCCGTTGCCACTGCCGCGGCCATTGTTGCTTACTTACCGCCGCCTTTGCGTTAGCCGTCACCGTCGCCACCGCTGCCGCCGCCGTCACCGCCGCTGCCGCCGCCGTCGCCGTCACCACCGCCGCCGCCGTCACCACCGCCGCCGCCGTCGCCACCGCTGCCGCCGCCGTCACCGCCGCTGCCGCCGCCGTCGCCGTCACCACCGCCGCCGCCGTCACCACCGCTGCCGTCACCGCCGCTGCCGCCGCCGTCGCCGTCACCACCGCCGCCGCCGCCGCCGCTGCCGCCGTCACCGCCACCACCGCTGCTGCCGTCGCCACCGCTGCCGTCGCCGTCACCGCCGTTGCCGCCGCCACCACCGCCGCTGCCGTCGCCGTCACCACCGTTGCCGCCACCGCCACCACTGCCGTCACCGCCGTCACCGCCGCCGCCACCGCCGCCGCTGCCGCCACCGCCGCCGCTGCCGCCGCTGCCGCCGCTGCCACCGCCGCCGCCGTCGCCACCACCGCCGCTGCCGCCGTCGCCACCGCCGCCGCCGCCGCCGCCACCGCCGCCACCGCCGCCGCTGCCGCTGCTGCCACTGCCAGCACCTTTACCGCTTGCATGGGAAGCGGTGGAATCGCTGCGATCGTGCCTGCCGATGCCAACACCGATGGTCGCGGTTGTCAGCGGCGGGCACATTTTGATCTGCGCAGGCGTAAGAATTGTCATACGATTTATTGCAATGCAGCACGCTGCAAAGTTGTCTTCCGTCAGCGGACTGCATTGCGCAGCAGTCATGCGCCGCCGCTGTACTGCGTCTGCGTCAGTCACGACGATGACGGAAGCTATTGATGCGGTGGAGAGAAGGAAAAATGTTTTAAGTATCGCCCTGTTAATTCTTCGCATTTATTTACTCCAACGCAATAAATTGTTGAGAAATAAATCCACGATCTTCTTTAAAAAGGCGGCGGTCAATTTACGAATTATTAGTATCCTCGCCACAACATCGCCCTATTTCGAGTTAATCAACGGCTAATTAATCCTTAATGGCTATCCTCTACGTCGGACGCGGGGACTTTAGCCCGCCGTGGGAGACCTTTCATGAAACGCCTCATCGCGCGTAGCGCTCTTCTTTTGCTCATTGCGGCCCCAAGCGCCGCTGATGCCGGTACAACCATGAAGACTGCCGGCAAGGCCTTTCCGCCGCCGGCCTTTGCTTCTTTCTGCGCGCGCGAACCGAAGCTATGCAGCACCGGCGGCAAGGGGAGAGTGGCCCTTCTCCCGGCGAAGGCCAGTGAACTCAAGCAGGTCAATAGTTTTGTGAATGCCCGAATCAGGGAGCGGAGCGACCAGGCGAATGTCGGCAGGGATGACGACTGGCGCGTACCGACCGCCTATGGCGACTGCGAGGACTTCGCGATCCTGAAGAAGCGAGAGCTCATGAACCGCGGCTGGCCGGCCTCCGCATTGCTGCTGACGGTCGCTCGCTATCGCGGCGCCGGTCATACTGTGCTCACCGTGCGCACCAGCGAGGGCGATCTCGTGCTCGACAATCTTACCAATTCGATTCGCGACTGGTCGCGTACGCCCTATAACTATTTCGCACGCCAATCGCAGTCGAACGGCCGGCGCTGGGAACGGATCGAAGGCGCTCAAGAGATCTGAGCCGGTGATCCGGCGCGTGTCAGGCGCCGGTCGCGATACGATTTGAATTAATCCGATTCGTTCTGCTCGAACGGGTGAGCGAATGCCCGAAAACCTTATTCGGGGCCACTCAGTCGGCGCTCAACGCCACGGCCGGCTGTAAGCGCGAGGCGTTTCTTGCCGGCAGGTAGCCGAAAAGCAGACCGGTCAGGAAGGAGCAAGCGAAGGCGAGCACCACCGGCCCGGGTGTGAAACTGACCGGCATGCCAAAGACTTGAGCGACGTAACCGGTCGCGAGACCGGCGGTGACACCGATTGCTCCGCCGATCGCGGAAACCACCAGCGCCTCTACGATGAACTGCACCAGGATGTCGCGCTGGCGCGCGCCGGTAGCCATGCGTACGCCGATCTCGCGGGTTCGCTCGCTGACGCTGACGAGCATGATGTTCATGACGCCGATGCCGCCGACCAGCAGTGAAATCGCCGCGACAGAGCCGAGGAAGAGTTTCAAGGTGTTCGATGTCTCGGTGAAGGCCTCGCGTACCGACGACATGTTGGTGATCTGCGTGTCCTCCCTCTTGTGACGCTCGTTGAGCAGGGCCTGGATACGCTCCTGCGTCAAATCGATCGCCGAGGCGTCTTCGACCTTGATGGTGATAGTGCGGATGTTGCGCTGACCGAAGATTCGCATGCTGCCTGTCGTGAGCGGCACGAACACCACGTCGTCCTGATCGTTGCCGCCGGCGCTCGCGCCCTTCTCGCTCATCAGCCCGATCACCTGGAAGGGGATCTTGTTGACGAGCACATATTGGCCGATTGGATCGGAACCGTCCGGAAACAGGGTTTTGACGACGGTCTGCCCAAGGACGGCGACTGGCGCGTAGCCTGCCATGTCGCTGCGGTTAATGAACTCGCCGCGGCCGATGCTCCAGGATTTCGCCTCGGTGAATTGCGGTGCCGTGCCGTTGGCCGTCGTCTGATAGTCGATATTGCCGCGTCGGAGCGTCACCGTCGTCGTCATTTCCGGCACGGCGAAGGCGACATTCGGCAATTCGAGAATGGCATCGGCATCGGCGGGCACGAGGGTGACATTGCTTCCGCCGGCGCTGCCGCGGAAATTGGCCATGCTCGGGCGCACCAGCAGAAGATCGGATCCCATCGAGGAGATGAGGCTGAGCACGGAATTCTGCGCACCGGTGCCGATCGCAAGCATGGCGACGACCGAGCCGACGCCGATGACGATGCCGAGCAGCGTCAGGATCGTGCGGAAGAGATTGGCGTGCAGCGCCCGCACCGCCATCTTGACCGCTTCCGAGACATCCGCGATCGCCGCAAAGCCCGCGCGCGTGCGCAGGGCAAGGCCTATCGCCGCGTCCGGGTTGCTCCGCCTATTCATAGTGCGGTCTGCAATGATGCGGCCGTCGCGAAACTCGATCAGCCGGTCGGCCTGTTCTGCCACCTCGCGCGCGTGGGTGATGACGATGACCGTGTGACCATTCTCGTTCATCTTGCGGAGCAGCGCCATCACCTCCGCGCCGCTCTGGCTGTCGAGCGCGCCGGTCGGTTCGTCGGCGAGGATGACGCGCCCACCGTTCATCAGGGCGCGGGCGATCGAGACACGCTGCTGCTGGCCGCCCGAAAGCTGGCTCGGCCGGTGGTCGAGCCGGTCACCGAGATTCAGGGATTCCAAAAGCGCCTGCGCGCGCTCGTGCCGTTCCTGTGCGGACACCCCGGCATAGACCGCCGGCATTTCGACGTTCTCCTGCGCGCTCGCGGTCGGGATCAGATTGTACGCCTGGAAAACGAAGCCGAAGGTGCGGCGGCGGAGCGCCGCGAGCTCGTCGCCATCGAAACCGGAGACCTTTTCGCCGTCAACTAGGTAGTCGCCCGAAGTCGGCTGATCGAGGCAGCCGAGAATATTCATCAGCGTGGACTTGCCCGATCCGGATCGGCCGATGATGGCGACGAATTCGCCGGCCTCTATTTCGAGCGAGATGTTGTGCAGGACCTCGACGGCGAGATCGCCGTTGAAATAGGTCTTGCTGACGTTCTTGAGTGAGATAAGGGGTGCCATGGCGCGCTCAAAACAGCCGCAGCATGCGCATGCCGCGCCGCAAGCTCGTGTTCCGAGCGTTCGCGGAGGACGCCGTGTCGACGACCACCTTTTCGCCTTCCTTGAGCCCGCTGATGATCTCGGCACTGACACGATTGCGAATGCCCACCTCAACGTCGCGCGTCTCGGTGGCACCCGACGGGGTGACGACCGTCACGTGCGCCAGTGCCGGCTTGTCAATAGACCCGCCATTCATGCGGACCGCTGCGTTTGGCACGACGAGCGCGTCCGTGGCGGTGGCTTTGACGAAGAAGGCCTGCGCGCTCATTGACATCATGAGCTCACTCTTCGGGTTGGGCACATCGAAGAGCGCGTAGTAGAGGATGACGTTGTTCTCCGTGTCCGGCATAGGCTCGATCTGCCGCAGCTTGCCGGGGAAGCGCCTTCCCGGCTGGCCGAGCAGGGTGAAATAGGCGTCCATGCCGATCTTCAGCTTGCCGACATCGGCTTCGGAGACCTGGGCCTTCACCGTCATCGTCGAAAGATCGGCAATGGTGACGATCGTCGGCGCCGTCTGGTTGGCGTTGAGCGTCTGGCCTTCCTTGGCGGGATTCGCCACGATCGTGCCCGCCATCGGTGCATAGATCTTCGTATAGCCGAGAGCGACCTTGTCGCCTGCGAGCGTCGCCTTCTGCTTACGGATCTGCGCCTCGATCGCATGAACGTCCGCCTGGGCGGCCGTGTAGTCGGCGACCGCCTGATCGAGGGTCGATTGCGAGACGCTGTTGGTTGCGACCAGGCTGCGCTGGCGCTCGATATTGGCCGCCTTCAGCACGAGCTGGGCCTTCTTGGAGACGAGTTGTGCCTCGAGATAGGCGAGTTCCGCCTGGTCGATCTCGATCCTGTTCTCGATCGAAGCAGGATCGATCTCGGCGATGAGCTGGTTCACCTCGACCTTTTCGCCGATCTCGACATGCAGCGACTTTAACTGACCGGACACCTGCGCGCCGACATCAACCGATTTGATCGCGTCGAGCGTGCCGACGGCGGTGACGCTGTCCTCGATATCTCCGTGCGTGACCGTCTGGGTGATCATCGTGGCGGCCGGCTGCGAGTCGTACCGGCTCCAAGCATAATAGCTCGCGCCGAGGGCGGCGATGAGAACCGGCGCGGCGATCCAGAGGCGCGACCGGCGCTTGCGACGGAGCGGTGGGGCGGAGGCCGGAATGACGGTCACATTGGGCGCCGCATCGCGCGCCGTCGCGTCTTCCCTCTTAGCTAGCTTTCGCATGGGTATCAGCCTGTTTGCCTCGGTCGGCATCGCTGCATCAAGAATATAGATGAACGCAGACCGCGAAAAGCATTGAGATCATTATATTTTTGTAATGTAGGCAAGGCTTGGCCAAGCGGAAATAACGCAGGGCGAATAGGCATTTGCGCCAGCGGTTTAGCGGAGGCCGCTTACAGAAGCGGTCTGAGATAGATGCCGCTGAACTTCGTCTCCTTCGCGAACCCTTTCTAAGGGACGACCTTGGGTCCGGCGCAAGAGGGCGTCCGCGCCACTTCATGTGAATTTGTCGCGTCACCCTTTGCGAAAATCTTCTCCGCTCCCAGAAACACCTTGACGCAGTTTTGTCGCCGCACTAGAAGAATGGGAACCGTACCGTACGGTACTGATGGAGCGGCGGCGAAGTGCAAGGCGTTGGAGCGATAAAGGAGACGGGGGGCGAGAGCGGTCTGACGGAGCGTCAGGCGGTCGTGCTCGAACAGGCGTTGCGCCTGCTCGTCGACGGCGGCGAGAAGGCGCTGACGACCGCCGGGGTCGCGCGCGCCGCCAATTGCTCCAAGGAGAGCCTCTACAAGTGGTTCGGCGATCGCGACGGGCTGCTTTCGGCAATGATCGCCTTTCAGGCGAGCAAGGTCAGAACACTCGAGGTTTCGCCCGAGACGCTGGACGCAGCTAGCCTCAGGGCGCATCTTGTCGCCTTTGCCAAGGACCTCCTGGAGGTGCTGGCGGGTGACGTCTCGCTCGCGCTCAACCGGCTGGCGATCGGCCAGGCGAGCCGCGAGGGCTCGAAGCTCGGCCATCTGTTGCAGGAGCGCGGGCGCCGGCAGATCGGCCGCCGGGCAGGGGCGCTGCTTGAAGCCGGCCGCAAGGCGGGGCTTCTCGCCTTCGGTGATGCGGAGGAGGCCTATGGTGCGCTCTATGGTCTCGTCGTCTCGGACTGGCACTTGCGCATGCTGCTCGGTGAGGCGCCGGGGGACATGAAGAAGGATTTCAGCCGCAGGGCGGAGAGGGCGGTCGATGCCTTCCTCACGCTCTATGGCACGAAAGGCTAACGGCGGTCCCGTTGTGGGTTGCCACTACAGCGCCGCGCGTCCTATCAGACGCGCAAAGATCGCTGTAGCACTTTGAGTTGCTGCATGCCTGTCCTTAAATCGAGGTCGATTTAAGGAGACGTGCAGTAGGGAAACAGACAGCAAAGGGAAGGAAAATTCGATGCGCGTCTATTACGATCGTGATGCCGATCTCAACCTCATCAAGTCCAAGAAGGTCGCCATCGTCGGCTATGGCAGCCAGGGCCGTGCCCATGCGCTGAACCTCAAGGATTCCGGCGCCAAGGAAATCCGCATTGCACTGAAGCCTGGCTCGGCGACGGCCGCCAAGGTCGAGGCCGACGGTCTTTCGGTTCTCTCGGTCGCGGAAGCCGCCAAGTGGGCCGACCTCATCATGATGGCGACGCCGGACGAACTTCAGGCCGACCTCTACAAGAACGAGATCGCGGACAACATCCGCGACGGCGCAGCGATTGCCTTTGCCCATGGCCTTAACGTCCATTTCGGCCTGATCGAGCCGAAGGCTTCCGTCGACGTCGTGATGATCGCGCCGAAGGGCCCGGGCCACACGGTTCGCGGCGAGTACCAGAAGGGCGGTGGCGTTCCGTGCCTCGTCGCCGTTCATCAGGACGCTTCCGGCAACGCGCTCGATCTAGCGCTCTCCTACGCCTGCGGCGTTGGCGGCGGCCGCTCGGGCATCATCGAAACCAACTTCAAGGAAGAGTGCGAAACCGACCTCTTCGGCGAGCAGGTCGTCCTCTGCGGCGGTCTGGTCGAGCTCATCCGCGCCGGCTTCGAGACGCTGGTCGAGGCCGGCTACGCCCCGGAAATGGCCTATTTCGAGTGCCTGCACGAAGTGAAGCTGATCGTCGACCTGATCTATGAAGGCGGCATTGCCAACATGAACTACTCGATCTCCAACACGGCCGAGTGGGGCGAATACGTCACCGGGCCGCGGATCATCACGGAAGAAACCAAGGCCGAGATGAAGCGCGTTCTGAAGGACATTCAGACCGGCAAGTTCACCTCGGAATGGATGCAGGAATACCGCTCGGGTGCTGCCCGCTTCAAGGGCATTCGCCGCGTCAACGACGCCCACCAGATCGAGGAAGTCGGCGCCAAGCTGCGCGGCATGATGCCCTGGATCGGCAAGAACAAGCTGGTCGACAAGGCGAAGAACTAAAGCCAATCGACAGAGAAACGAAAGCCGGAGCCCCAAGCTCCGGCTTTTCCATTTCTACGGCTGGGCGGCGCAGCGACGAATGATAGCCAGCGCCGCAGCCTACAGCGCCGTGCGTCTTTTCAGACGCACAAAGGACGCTGTAGCACTTTGAATTGCTGCATGTTTTTGTCCTTAAATCGGGTACGATATAAGGAAACATGCAGTAGTGATCACATCGGATCCTGACCCTTCATGGCATTGGCCATATGGCTCTTGCACTTCTCCTGATCATTAGCCGCCAACGCTTCCTTGGCCATGGCGAGCTCTTTCTGCGCCATCTCCTTCTTTCCCGAGTCGGTGATCTGGCTTACGTCGGTTTCGAGCTTCGTCATGCCCGCCTGGTCACAAATGAGATCGGCCTGTGCGAAGGCGGGGGAAACGCAAACCGCGGAAATTGCAGCCGCAGCGAACATTTTCTTCAACATGTGTAACCTCCAGTATTATCGCTTCGTGCGATACACGGGGCCAAACCGCCAGCGGGCGCTTCGGTTCCGTCGAGGAGCAAATCAGTCGCGGTAGAAGTTGCGCGGCCAACGATGCGCCCGCAGCTTCTCGCGCCATTCCTGCGGCAACCCGTGTCCATCGCCGATCGCGCAGTTTCGCTCGACATTGCGGACCGAGCGCATGCCGGGGATGACCGTCGAGACGGCGGGATGGCTAAGGACGAAGCGGAGCGCCGTTTCGGCGAGCGCGTCGGGAGCGATCGCCAGATCCTGGACGATTTTCCGCGCGCGTTCTTCGACCTCCCGTTTTCGTTCGCCGCGGAAGTAGTTCTGCCGGAAGTCGCCCTCGGGAAAGACGGTGTCGCCGCGGATCTGCCCCGTGAGGCCGCCCTCATCGAGCGCCACGCGAACGATCGCGCCGACATTGTGGCGCTCGCAGGCGGGGAACAGGCGCTCTTCGGGAGTTTGTTCGAAGACGTTATAGATCACTTGCACGCTGTCGACCACGCCGCTTTCGATCAGCTTCAGCGCATTGTCCGGCTCGTAATCATTGATCGACACGCCGAAGAAGCGAATCTTGCCGTCGCGTTTCAGCCGCTCGACCGCCTGCAGCCAGTCGCCACGTCCGACCCATTCGTCCGACCAGACGTGAAATTGCTGCACGTCGATCGCCTCGACGCCGAGGTTGCGCAGGCTTGTCTCGGTGCAAGCGATGACGTGCTCGGCGGGAAAGCCATCTTCAACCGGAGTGCCCGCGCGAGCGGGCCATTGCCGGTTCTTGGGCGGAATCTTGGTCGCGACATGGATCGTCTCGGAGCGCTCGCGCAGCAATTTTCCGATCAGCCTTTCGCTGTGGCCTTCGCCGTAGCCAAGCGCCGTATCAATGAAGTTCAGCCCCAGGTCGATCGCCCGGTTAAGCGCGCGGGCGGACTCCTCGTCGCTCGCGCCGCGCCAACCGCTATTGCCGATGCCCCAGGCGCCGTAGCCGATTTCGGAGATGCGAAGGCCGGTGCGGCCGAGAGTTCTGTAATGCATGGGTTCCTCGCAGATGTTGGACAGTGGGCCGGTGATGGGATCCCGGTTACCTAGGCCCCAACCTCGAGCAGTCAACGGGCGTACAGGCAGGGCAGCCGGAGCTGCTTTGCGTCATTCCCCGCGCACTGGCTTTGCGGCCGACACATGCAGCCAACGCGTCGGCTTGCCGTCGTAACCGCCACCGTCCACTTGCGTTATTTCGACCTCTGCCCAACCCGTCTCCTCGAAGCGCTGCGTGAGCCAGTCGCGCGACGGATAGTTGTAATAGCGGCCGAGATCGTCCCGACCCTCTCCCGTTCCGGCCTTGAAACTGGCCTGAAGAAGGCCGCCGCCCTTGAGCGCACGAAGAACGCGGGCGAGCACGTCGGCGAGGTCAGCGCGCGGCACATGCAGCAGGCAGGCCTCCGCCCAGATGCCATCGAAGGCTTCATGCCAGGACAGCTCTTGAAACCGGAGAATTGCGACCTTTCGATTGAGCAGGCGCTCGGCCTCGGCCGCCAGTTCCGGCGAGGCGTCCGTCGCCGTCACCTCGAAGCCCTGGGCGATCATGTAGGCGCTATCCTGTCCGCCGCCGCAGCCGAGCTCCAGGACCGAGGCGCCGGGCCTCAGCCTGGCAAGGAAGTTTTCGAGCCGTGCCGTTGGCAGCTTGCGCTCGCGGTTCGCGTAGGCTGCGGCATTGTCCCGGTAGAAGCCGATGGTGCTGTCATCGGTTGCGGTCATGGCGATCCTCTTGTGAGACGCTCGCCGTCAACGCAGCAGGCGAGATCGTGGAGGACCGTGCGCCTGCATCGGCACGGGTGAGCGCGTGGCATGTCTCGGCTCGCCGTTAGCGGGCTCGCCGTAACAGCTACCACTCTGTATGCTGGACGCAAAGCGGATACGATTGACGAAATGACATTGCCGCACGAGGACGAAACGCGATGACAGACACGCATCGCAAGCTGACGACCATTTTCTGTGCCGATGTCCAGGACTATTCGCGCCTGATGGGGGCGGACGAGGAGGGGACGCTTGCAACCTTGAAGCGCTACCGGGATGCGATGGCGCGTCTGATCGAGGCCCATGAGGGCCGCGTGGTCAATACCTGGGGGGACGGGCTGATTGCCGAGTTCCCAAGCGTGGTCGAGGCGGTGCGCGCTGCGATCGACGTTCAGACCGAATTGGCGGGCCTGAATGCCGAGCGGCAGAGCGATGCGCGGATGCTTTTCCGCATCGGCATCAACTTGGGTGATGTCATTGCGGAAGGCAACGACATCTATGGCGACGGCGTCAACATCGCGGCGCGCCTGCAGGCTTCCGCGCCCGCTGGCGGCATCGTGATATCGAGCACGGTCTACGACCAGGTTCGCAACAAGGTGGCCGTTGGCTTCGAGTTCCTGGGCCGGCTCGAGGTGAAGAACATCGAAGGCGGAGTGCAAGGCTATGCGGTCCGGATCGGCACGGTCGAGGATCAAGCCCCGCCGACGGAGCGCATCGGCGAATGGGGCCGGCGGGGGGCTTCCGCCGATCGCGCTCCGGCATCCGACGAGCCTTCCGGACGAGCAGACCACCGCGTCTTCGGCGTGCTCGCGGTCATCGCGGCGGGGATCGTCGTCTTTAACCTTCTCTCCTGGGAGGGCGTGTTCTGGGCCCGTTGGCCGCTGCTGGCCTTCGCCTTGGTTGCGATATTGCTTTGGGTCCGCAAGACGAGGGCTGTGGACGGTGTGCTTGCCTTGCTGGGGACCGCCGGTTTGACCGTCATCGCGGTCAATCTCCTCTCCTGGGAGGGGACGTTCTGGGCGATCTGGCCTCTCTTTGGTATCGCGATCGCAGCGGCGATACGATGGATTGTCCGCGGCACCACCAGCCGTTGACTTCCGGATCCGCAAGCGCGCAAACCTGCGTGGGAGGGGCGGATGGCGGGCCGTCCGGCGGATGTGCGAAGATGCGGAGCGAAAACGGCTACATTGGAGGGCGAGGTTTTGTCGGTGAGCAAGTTGGGAAGGCGTCCAATTCTATCCTGCGCACTGGCCTTGTTTCTCGGCGGCTGCCAATCGGCGCCGGAGCCGCAGAACGCGGGCCCCACTAGCCTGCAGACGGTGCCCGCAGACCTGCAGCTCATGTGCGCCAATGCCGTGGTCGCCCAGGCCGGAGGCGCCAGGGTCCTGCCGACGGGTTCACGGCAGATCGATGCGACAAACTACAGCATCGATCTCGATGCCGGCGGGCGCAAGTTCACTTGCATCGTCGATAGCAGCGGCAGCGTGAAATCCGTTCAGCCGGGCTAAGAACCGCGCCACGACGCTGCACGGCAAGACCGGTTGACCAGTGCTGTCTCCCGACAATTTGCATCCGACAAAGCCCGGGATATCCATGTCCATGGTCTTTTCTTTGTGCACTGCAGTATTTTCTCCTGCATTGCGGTAAGTACAGCACGTAAGGTTTTGTTTTTCGCGCGTATTCTCTGAATTTTCTTTATGCAAAGGTGATTTCATGCTCTGATATGCTGTTGTGAGGAGGAGGCGCTATGACGACTATTCTGCAGCACTTCGCTCTCTTCGATTTTCTGATTCTCGCTGCGATCTGTTTCCTGCTGGCATGCAGCTATTTCGAGGGTGAAGCCTGACGGGCGAGGCTGTTCGGCCTAATTCTTCTGACCGGATCTGATCCGGCCGCACCTTTGTTGTTTCCACCGGGAATGTGATCTCTTGGCTTGTCTTGACCCCGCCTGTTCCGGGGACAGCGGCTTGTCATGAACTTCGGGCTTGTTGCGGATGCGCGCCTATGCAACTCATGCAGGTACACCTCGAAGCACGCCGGATGTAACCGAATTTCATTGGGCGACATGCATGGGGCGGGCATCCGAGCGACTCCTGACCAATGTCGAAAGCGACGCATCCGCAATATGGCAAGACAATCCGGTGGGGCCTGCTTGCAGCGCTCGCCCTGCATGTGATCGTGGGTATTTCGCTGTTGCGCCTTCCGCTTTTGCGCCCGCTGGCGACGCCGCGAGAGGATGCCATACCGGTCGAGCTTCTCTTTCCCGAGCGGGCGAAGGCCATGAACCCGTCCGCTGCATCCAAGGAGCGCGACGGATCTGTAAACCCTCAGACGACGCAGCCGGACACGGAAGGAGCCGAGCGGGAGCCAGAGCCGCTACGGCCGGCACCCGCCGAAACCGGGGCCCCGATCCGGGCGACGGAGTTATTTTCGGCGAAGACATTGGCTGATCCTCGCAGCAAAGGCGCCCGTGAAGCATTGCGGCAACTCGCCGCCGGCGAACGCATTATCCAGCTTTGCAACATCGAGGCGATGGAGCAGGTGCATCGCTGGAACGTCGCATTTCAGCCCGACTTTCTGGTGGCCTATGCGATGGCCGACCCGGTTCTTTCGGGGCACGTTCTTCGCGTCGATGGCGGCGCCTTTCGAAGCAGTCGAAACTGGTACAACATCAGCTTCCGGTGCGAGGTAGCTCCTGATGCAACGACTGTCGCCGCGTTCGAATTCTCCGTCGGTAAGGAGATTCCTCGGAACGAGTGGGAAGCGCACGCGCTGAGCGTGGATGATGGGCGGATCGACCAGCCCTGAAAAGTGGCGGTGAAACGGACGAGCGACATCGGTGGGCCGTGCGTGTTGCGCCGTTTCGTCCACTACACCGGTTGCAAAAGCTCTCCCAAGATAGGTCAGGAATGTTGACTTAAATTGCGCGCTGTGATCATCTCCGACCTCCGCAAAACGGGAGGACCCCATGCTGAATTGGGAAAGCATTTTTGCCACGCGCGCGACGAGGATGAAGGCTTCGGAGATCCGTGAGCTCTTGAAGCTGCTCGACCGTCCGGACATCATCTCCTTTGCCGGTGGCATTCCCGATCCGGAGCTTTTCCCCGACGAGGCGTTCAGGGAGGCCTACGCCGAGATTTTCGGTGGTCCGGCCGTCAGCGCCGCCCTGCAATATTCGGTAAGCGAGGGCTATCGCCCGCTGCGTCAGTGGCTTGCCAACGAGATGGCGGCGCTCGGCATTCCGGCAACCGTCGACAATATCTTCATCACCTCCGGTTCGCAGCAGGGGCTCGATTATCTCGGCAAGCTGTTTCTTTCGCCGAAGGATACGGCGCTCGTCACCTGGCCGACCTATCTCGGCGCACTACAGGCCTTCAATGCCTACGAGCCGACCTACGATCAACTGAACCCCGCCGGCAATCGCACGCCGGCCGCCTACGCCCAGGCCGCCGCAGCGGCAGGCGGAAGCGTCAAGTTCGCCTATCTCTCGGCCGATTTCGCGAACCCGACGGGGGAGACGGTGGACCGGGCCGGCCGCGAGCGCGTGCTAGACCTTGCCGAGGAACTCGGCATCGCCGTCATCGAGGATGCGGCCTACCAGTCGCTGCGCTACGACGGCGAAGCGATTCCGCCAATCTTGGCACTCGAAATCGCACGCAAGGGCGACATCAACAGCGCCCGCACGATCTATTGCGGCAGTTTTTCCAAGACGCTCGCGCCGGGGCTTCGCGTCGGCTGGATCTGCGCCGCCGAGCCGGTGATCCGCAAACTCGTGCTGATGAAACAGGCGGCCGACCTCCACTCCTCGACGATCAACCAGATGGCGATCTCAACCGTTGCCGAACGCGGTTTCGAGGGGCAGGTTGCAAAGATCCACAAGGCCTACAAGCACCGCCGCGACGCCATGCTCGTCGCGCTCGAGAAATACATGCCCGCCGGCGTTACCTGGACGAAGCCGGAAGGCGGCATGTTCATCTGGGTGACGCTACCCAAGGGTACCGACGGTGCCGAGCTTCTGGCGAGGTCGATCCAGACGGCAAAGGTCGCTTTTGTTCCCGGCCGCGCCTTCTTCGCCGACGGCTCCGGAGAAAACACGCTGCGCTTGAGCTTCTCCTGCGCCAACGACAAGATGATCGACGACGGTATTCGCCGGCTTGCGGACCTGATTCGCGGCAAGGCGGCACAGGCCGCCTGATCGGGCAGTCTTCACCATAGACGGCCAAAAACCTTTTGCCGCGCTTCGCTGCGGCCTAAGGCGTTGCTTTTGCACGGATTTCTTTGCTGACCTCTGCGCGTCGATGACGAGCGGGAGTGGCCGGCCCTTATTGACGCCACATTGTCGAACAGGATCACGCCCCGTTGTGCCGCGTCGCAGCGAGGCTGTTGCGATGCATCATGGAACTTTGCCTCCCGCCTACTGAGGCATCAGCAGGGGGCGACCAAGGGACAGGGCATCGGTGGTATGAGTCTACAGGCAGCCTCGGCAAGCTTTCGTCCGGACATCGAAGGCCTGCGCGCTTTGGCCGTGTGCGGTGTCATCGCCTTTCACTTCGGGATGACGGACCTGCCGGGTGGGTTTGTCGGCGTCGATATCTTCTTCGTCATTTCTGGATTTCTGATAACGCGGCACCTGCAGCAGGAAATCGCGAAGAGCGGCACCGTCGATCTTTGGCGCTTTTATGCGCGGCGCGCTCGACGTCTGCTTCCGGCCGCGTTCTTCGTCATCCTGGTGACGCTCATCTTCGGCTATTTCGTCCTCGCGCCATCCGAACAACAGTTCTATTCCAAGGGATCGCTGTTCGCTTCCGCCTATATGATCAATCTGTGGCTGATCCGTTGGACCGTCGACTACTTCGCCCCCGATGCGACCAGCAACCCGTTCATCCACTTCTGGTCGCTTTCGGTCGAGGAGCAGTTCTATCTTGTCTGGCCCGCACTCCTTCTGCTGCTCGCGAAGTTTCGGCCGGGGAAGGGTGGCGTCTTCGTCCTTCTCGCTCTCGTCGCTGTCACTTCCTTCGCGCTTTGCTGGCGTATGACTGCCATATCCCAGCCCTGGGCCTTTTATTTCTCGCCTCTTAGAGCATGGGAATTCGCCTTCGGCGGCCTTGCGTCGACGGCACTGGTGCAGGAATGGGCGAGGCGCTTTCGCTTTTCGCCTGTGCTTGGCTGGCTCGGGTTGCTGTCGATTGCAACGGCTTATCTGACGGTGACCGAGGAGATTCCCTTTCCTGGTTCGGTCGCGCTGCTGCCGGTTCTCGGAACGGTGTTCGTGCTTTTGAGCGGCGCGCATGGGGGTGCCGGGCCGAAGTCGATACTCGCGCTGCAGCCGCTCCAATGGATCGGCAAACTCTCCTATTCCCTCTATCTCTGGCATTGGCCGGTGATCGTCTATGCCGGCATCCTCGAGCCCGAACTGACGATCGTCGACCGGCTGCTATGCCTCGCAGTGACGTTCGGACTTTCGCTCTTCAGCTATCGCTTCATCGAGGATCCCATTCGCCATAATGGCTGGCTGGCGGCGAAGACGAGCCGCTCGCTCGCCTTCGCGACCCTGCTCACCGGAACAGGCGCGACCTTGGCCTATGGCAGTGCCGCGGTGGCGAGCTATGGTATCGATGCCGAGCAGCGCGTGATCCTGCAAAGCGCCGAGCGAAAATCGGCGGCGCGCGAATTCGATTCCGCATGCGTTCTCGAAAGAGAGGAGGTGCAGCCGAAGGCGTGTAAATTCGGGGCGGCCAATCCTAAAAAGACCGTCGTTCTCTTCGGCGATTCCCATGCGGATCACTGGTCGACGCCGCTCAAGAAGATTGCCGAGAACAACGGCTGGCGCCTCGTCACTTATCTGAAGTCGTCCTGCCCGGCCGTAAGCGTCTCGACGTGGAACGGAGTGCTGATGCGGAAGTACGACGAGTGCGACAGGTGGCGGGATATTTCATTTCGAGAGATCGCCTCATTACGTCCGGACGTCGTCATCCTTTCGCAATATTCCTCGAGCTACGTCAAAAACGACATCAATCACACTTCTGATCACCAGGTGGAAGTGAAGGACTGGGAGGCGGGAATGAGGCGGTCGGTCGAGAGGCTGGAAAGCACCGGCAGCGAGGTCGTGGTGCTTCGTGACGGGCCGCTTCACAAATCCTATCTGGACAAATGCGTGGCGCGCGCCCGCTGGCAGCAGCGAGACCCCAATGTCTGCGATACGCCGCGCGATGAGGCGGTGGAGGAGACGATCCCCGCGGCGGAAAGGAAGGTCGTCTCGCAGGAGCCGAAGGCCGAATATGTCGATCTCCTCGACCTGTTCTGCAACCGGACCACTTGCCCGGCGCTGATCGGCGGTCAATTGACCTTCCGCGACCGCCATCACATCGCGACCGCCTATGCGGAGTCGCTTGCACCGCGTCTGGAGCGAGCGATCTTTGAAGAAGTCGGTGCGGTGCGGCGGTGAGGCTTCCGGTGGCTTGCCACAGGCTCTGAACAGTGCGGGCGTCGTTCACCCCCCTCTGTCCTGCCGGCATCTCCCCCATGCCCGGCAGGGCAGAGAGGGGGGTGAGTCCCTGATCGCTCCGTTGGAGACGTGCAGTTAGCCTCGGAGCGCGACCTGTCGCTCCGCTCAAACATGCGGCCCGAGCAACGATAGATCCGCTTCTCCGAGGCGGTCCTTGGCGGTCCAGAGCTGGTGCCAGTAGGGGTAGAGGACCGGCGGCAGGCTGACGGCGTCCAGAAGTTCGCGTTCCTCGTCGGTAAGCTTGAGGTTGGCTGCGGCGAGATTGTCGCGGAACTGGGCGTCCGTCCGCCCGCCGATGATGACGGAGGTGACCGCCTTGCGGCCGATCAGCCAGGCAAGGGCCACTTGCGCGGCGGAAACGTTGCGCTCGGCGGCGATCGCCACCAGCATGTCGACGATCTTCCAGAGCCGCTCCTCGTCGCGGATCGGCGGCTCGTTCCAGCCGGCGAGCTGACGCGTGCCTTCCGGCGCTTGGCCGCGCCGGTGCTTGCCGGAGAGAAGCCCGCCGGCTAGCGGGCTCCAGACGAGGATGCCGAGACCCTGGTCGATCGAGATCGGGATCAGCTCGTACTCGGCCTCGCGCGCCTCCAGCGTGTAATGGATCTGCTGGCTGACGAAGCGCTGGCGGTGTTCGAGCGCGCTGATGCCGAGCGCTTTCATGATGTGCCAGCCGGAATAGTTGGAGCAGCCGATATAGCGCACCTTGCCCTGGCGCACGAGCGTATCGAGCGCTTCCATCGTCTCCTCAAGCGGCGTCTGGCCGTCCCATTCGTGCACCTGGTAAAGGTCGATGACGTCGGTTTTCAGCCGCCTGAGACTCGCTTCGCAGGCGTTGATCAGGTGGTGGCGCGAAAGGCCGCCGTCGTTCGGACCCGGTCCCATGGAGAAGCGCGCCTTGGTGGCGATTAGGACGCCGTTCTTGCGCTTGCCGCCGAGCACCTCGCCGATGATCTCCTCGCAGCTGCCGGTCGAATAGATATCGGCCGTGTCGATCAGGTTGACGCCCGCATCGAGGCAGAGATCGACATAGCGGCGGGCATCCGCGACCCCGACATCGCCGACCTGGACGAATTTTCCGCCACCGCCGATCGTCATCGTGCCCATGGTGACGGTCGAGATATTGAGGCCGGAGCGGCCGAGCTGACGATATTCCATTGTCTCGCTCCTTGCGTGGGTTGGTCGCAGGACAAGGTAACGGGCAGAGGCGCGAAAGCAAGCCACCAGGGCGCGTATCGCCGACAATCAGAGAAAGCGCGCCGGCATCGCATCCTTGTAGGGAAACAGCGGAAAATAGGGCCGCGCCTCGTCGAGCACGCGCTGGAAGGACGGGCGCTGAAGCAGGCGCTCGAAATAGGCGGAGAGATGGGGGTGCGTGCCGTCGAAGGGCGCGACGATGCCGGCATAGAAGAGGGCGGGGGCGGCGGCACAGTCGGCGATCGAGAAGCTCTCGCCGACCGCATAGAGCCGCTCCTTGAAATGCCGTTCGGCGAGATCATAGGCGATGGCGAGCGACGCCTGCGCATCGGCGACGCCGCGGCGATCGTTCTCGCCGGAGGCGCGCAGCGTGTTCGTGACGATCTTCTGCATCGGCACCTGAACGTAAAGGTCGAAGAACCGGTCCCAGAGCCGCGCTTCGAGCGCCTCATCATCGTCGCGCGGGATCAGCGGCACTTTGCCGGGATAATGCCGGTCGAGATATTCGATGATGATCGAGGTTTCCGGCACCGTCCTGTCGCGGGTGCTGTCGTGCAGGACGGGGATCTTGCCGACCGGCCAGACCTCCAGATAGCGGGCATGCTCCGCCGGATCGCCAAGATCCACGATCTGAGCCTCGAAAGGCGTCGCATTCTCGTAGAGCGCGATCAGCACCTTGTGGCAGAAGGATGCGAGCGGATGGAGGTAAAGTGTCAGCGCCATGCGACAGTCCTTGGAGGGGCTCGGTATTAAACCGTTGGAACAATATAACTATAGCGCGGCAGACGTGGGGAAGGGAGCTTTTTGGCGTTCGGTTCCTTTGCTAGCGTTCAACTATCGACGGCAGGTTCCGTAAATGCCGCCACGAAGCGTTCGAGGCTTATCTTCACGAAATCGGTGACCGGCATGCGCGGGTCAAAGCTCCACCAGAGAAGCGCCCCCTGCCATTGGGCGGCCATCATCAGGCCGATGCCGGCGGGGGCGGCGGGCACGCCTTCGAAGCATTCCTCCAGAGCGGCGGAGAGCACGTCGCGCCAGGCGGCGCCGCGGGCGCGCAAAGCCGGGTCGCGCAGGTCCTCGCGCAAAATCAGGAGGTCGTCGGCGTAGCTCTCGACGGCGCCGTAGTCGCCGGAGAGGCCGACGAGCAGGGCGATGGCGCCCTCGGGGGTCTTCGGCGCCTTTGCTGCAAGCTCTGCCGTCAGCCTATCAAGCCGGTCCCATGCTTGGAGAAGGGCCGCCTGTACGAGACGCGTCTTTGTCTCGAAGCGCTGCACCAAAGTCGAGGCGGAAAGCCCGCAGGCGGCGGAAAGCGCTGCGAAGGTCAACGCATCCGGGCCCTCGTTGCGCATGATGGTGAGTGCGGCATCGAGCACGTCTTCATTGGGCAGTGTTTTCGGGCGAGGCATTTTGGACCTCTATTTATAACCGAATAAACGTTTATATATACCTGTGCCAATGAAGGCCAGAGGAAATCTCAGGGAGGACGATATGTCGCTTGAAGGCAAGGTGGCGCTCGTCGCAGGCGCAACACGCGGCGCGGGCCGCGGCATCGCGATCGAACTCGGCGCTGCGGGGGCTACGGTCTATGTCACGGGACGGACGACGCGTGAGCAACAATCGGAATATCAGCGGCCGGAGACGATCGAGGAGACGGCGGAGCTTGCGACCGCGGCGGGCGGCAAGGGCATCGCGGTGCAGGTCGATCATCTTGAAACCGAGGCGGTGAGGGCGCTCGTCGAGCGCATCCGCCTTGAGCAGGGGCGGCTCGACATCCTCGTCAACGACATCTGGGGCGGGGAGAAGCTCTTCGAGTGGAACAAGCCGGTCTGGGAACACAATCTCGAAAACGGCCTCAGGATCCTGCGGCTCGCGATCGACACGCATCTGATCACCGCGCATTACGCGCTGTCGCTTTTGATCGAACGGCCGGGCGGGCTGCTTGTCGAGGTGACCGACGGCACGGCGAAATACAATGCCGATCACTACCGGCTCTCGCCCTTCTACGATCTCGCCAAGGTCTCGGCCAACCGCATGGCCTGGACGCATGCGAAGGACCTCGCGCCGCATGGCGCCACCGCGGTTTCGCTGACCCCAGGCTGGCTTCGCTCCGAAATGATGCTCGAAGCCTTCGGCGTGACGGAGGAGAACTGGCGTGACGCGACAAAGCATCAGCCGCATTTCGTCATCTCCGAGTCCCCGCGCTTCGTCGGCCGTGCGGTCGCGGCACTCGCCGCCGATCCGGACAAGACCCGCTTCAACGGCCAGTCGCTTTCGAGCGGCGGATTGGCGCAGGTCTACGGCTTCACCGACCTCGACGGCTCGCGCCCGGATTGCTGGCGCTACATGGACGAGGTGATGGAGGCGGGCAAGCCAGCCGATGCGACGGGATACCGGTGAGCGCCTCCACGCTTGGCGATGGTGTGCGCGTCGCCACAGATACACGAACGAAATCGGTAAGAGGCAGGGCAGTTAAAGCTGACGCAGGATGAGGCAGGCACTGAACGTTCAGAAACGATCCCAACACCTGAAGACGTGGCACTTTTCAACGCGCATTGACGGCGGCTTCGGAAAGGCCGCGCAAAGACGTATGATGCTTCCGTGAGGGCCGCCGGGAGGCGCGGCTCGCCGACACGGGAGGGGAACATGGCGGAAAAGGACAAGCTTTTTGCCGGCGGCATACCCGAGCTCTACGAGCGGCGGCTGGTGCCGCTGATCTTCGAGCCCTATGCGGCCGATCTGGCCGAGCGGGTGGCGCGGCTGAAACCGCTCGATCTGCTCGAAATCGCCGCCGGCACCGGCGTCGTCACCCGGGCGCTGGCGCCCAAGCTCGGAGTCGAAGCTCAGCTCGTCGTGACCGACCTCAACCAGCCGATGCTGGATGTCGCCCATGCCAGGCAGCACGACGACGAGCGGATCGTCTGGCAGCAGGCGGACGCGATGGAACTGCCTTTCGACGACGAGAGCTTCGATGTCGTTTTCTGCCAGTTCGGCGTGATGTTCTTCCCCGACCGGGTGACGGCTTACCGCGCGACCCGTCGCGTGCTTAAGCCCGGCGGGCATTTCCTCTTCAATGTCTGGGATCGGGTCGAAGCGAACGAGATGGCGCACGCGGTGACCGAGGCGCTGGCGGCACGATATCCGGAGAACCCGCCGCGTTTCCTCGCCCGCGTGCCGCACGGCTATGCCGACCCGGAGAGGATCCGCGCCGACCTCGAAGCCGCGGGTTTTCGCGACATCAAGATTGAGACGCTGGAGAAAAGAGCGGGCGCTATTACGGTGCAGGACGCGGCGACGGCTTTCTGCCAGGGCAACCCGCTTCGAAGCGAGATCGAGGAGCGCGATCCCTCGGGGCTGGCGGCAGCGACGGAGGCCGTGGCGGAGGCGCTGAGGCAGCAGTTTGGTGGAGAGACGATAGAGGGGCGGCGCATAAGGGCGCTTGTCGTAGAGGCGGAGCGCTGATCGGCTTTTCCGGCAAGGGCGTTATTGCTAGCCGGTCCGCCCGAGCACATCGAGCAGCCAGACGAGACCGGCGTCCATGAGCGCCGCCTTCGGCACGGCCGCCTTGATGCTTGACACGCCGAGGTCCAGCGGCAGCTTTGCGGTGGCGACCGCGTAGCGCTCCGCATGCATCTCGACGAAGCGCTTCGGCAGGACGCAGACGAGCTCAGTCTTGGTAAGGAGATCGAGCGCCAGCATGAAATTCGGCACCGCCAAGGCTACGCGGCGGGAAAGGCCGCGGCTTTCGAGCAACTCGTCGACGACGCCCGAGGGATCGCCTCTCGGTGCGACGAGCAGGTGCTGCATGCGGCAATAGTTCTCGATCGTTGGCTCTTTCAGGAAGGAATGACCGCTCCGCGCCGCGACCACGAACTCCTCCTCGTAAAGCATTTGCGCGGCGAAGCGGGCCGGCAGCTCGTAAAAAGGCGCGATCGCCAAGTCGATCAGCCGCCCGTCGAGATCCGAAAGCGCCGTTTCCATCTGCATGTGCCGCACGACGAGGTCGATGCCCGGCGCGTTGCGGGCGATCTCGTCGAGCAGCGGCGGCAGGAAGACCGAGAAGCCATCGGCCGTGCCGATCGTGAAGCGGCGGCGGGAGCGCGCCGGATCGAAAGGTTCGGCGGTGGAGATGACGCTTCTCACCCGCGCGAGGATATCGCCGATCGGCGCCGCCAGTTCCTTTGCGCGCTCTGTCGGCACCACGCCCTTCGGCGTCTTCAGGAAGAGCGGATCGTTGAGCAGCCGCCGCAAGCGGCCGAGGCCGTGGCTGACGGCGGAGGCGGAAAGGTTCAGTCTTTCGGCGGCGCGGCCGACATTTCCCTCGTCAAGCACCGTCTCGAAGAGCACCAGCAGGTTGAGGTCGGCGCGGGAGAGATCGATTTCATTCAGCATAATGCTGAAATCATATCACTTCATTCAGTATCAGCAAAGGCGTAGTTCTTCTGCGTGGCGAGGCCGTGCGGTCTCCTAATCAAGCGGAGGAACAGATGAGCGAGTTCATCGGGTACATCGAAACCCTGGCGCTGCGCAGCTTGCAGCCTGCAGAGGCGCAAGTCCGCGCGTCGGCGCCTGCCGATCCGGCCTTCAACACGCGGCTGCGCGAGGCGCTTGCCGGGGAGGATGCGGCGGCAGCCGTCATCTCCTTCTGGCGCGATGCGGGACCTGCGCGCTGGTTTGCCAAGGAACCGGAATTCGACCGCGCCTTTCGCGAGCGCTTCCTCGCTGGCCATGAGGCGGCGGCGCGCGGCGAACTCTTGAACTGGACGGGTTCGCCGGAGAAGACGCTGGCGCTCCTCCTTCTCCTCGACCAATTCCCACGCAACGCCTTTCGCGGCACGCCGCGCATGTATCAGACCGATGCTCTGGCGCTCGGCATCGCACGCGCCGCGGTGGAGGCCGGTTACGACCTCAAAGGTCCGCCCGACCTGCAGCTCTTCTTCTATCTGCCCTTCGGCCATTCGGAAGACCTCGCCGACCAGGAGCGCTCGGTTGAGCTTGCCCGGCGCCTCGGCGAACCGAGTCTTTCCCACGCCAAAGGCCACCGCGACATCATCCACCGCTTCGGCCGCTTCCCGCACCGGAATGGGATCCTTGGGCGGATGATGACGGAGGAGGAGCAGCGGTTTCTGGATGAGGGTGGTTTTGCGGGGTGAGGGACGCTCTGCCCGGATCGCCCCGTGGTCGCAGATGGAGGTCACTTCCGGCGATAAAGGATCATGCCACCGTGATGCAGGACGCCGTCGATGAATTCCCCGTCGGCCGTGAAGCCCGTGTCGTCCCAGTAGTCGATGTGATTTCCGCGGATATCATAGCGCCCCCGATAGGCGCTTTCGCGTTTTCCGCGCGCTTCGTCATAGCGACCGCCCGGCAGCAGCTCATGCCGCACATGGCCATCGGCCGTGACCCACATGCCCACATAGGGATGGTCGTGTTGCGCATGCGTCAATGCGTTCGAATTGTTGTTCATGTCGGCAAATACCTTCGAAGTGATGACGAGCGGGGTGATGGCGGCAACGAGTGCGAGAGTCCGGCAGTAATTCATAGCGAGGGCTCGATAACTCGGCGCGCGCTGCGGCCTGGCCTTGATGCCCAGGATGGCCGCGCAGGCAGCAGGCGTGATCAAGGGATTCTCCTCTCACATGGTCGCGGTGGGGCGGACGACGATTTCATTGACATCAACATCGTTCGGCTGCTCGATGGCAAAGCGCACGGCGCGGGCGATCGCGTCCGGTTTCAGCGCGATAGTGCGATAGGTCTTCATCGCTTCTGCGGCCACGGGATCGGTGATGGTATCGGCCAGCTCGCTTTCGACGACGCCCGGATGAATGCAGGTCACGCGCAACGCGCTGTGCTCCTGGCGAAGCCCTTCGGAGATCGCGCGTACGGCATATTTTGTGGCGCAATAGACGGCCGCCGTCGGTGAAACGCCGAGCGCGGCGATCGAAGCAATGTTGATGATGTGGCCGGAACCGCGAACGGTCATTTCCGGAAGCACCGCGGCAATGCCGTAGAGCACGCCCTTAATGTTCACGTCGACCATCCGCTCCCATTCCTCGACCTTCATCGAAGCCATGAGCGACAGGGGCATCACGCCGGCGTTGTTCACGATGACGTCGACGCGGCCCCAGGCTTGCCGGGCAGCGTTGGCGAATGCATTGACGCTCTCCCGATCGGTCACATCCAACGGATGAACGAGAACTGCTCCGCCAGCCCCGGTCAGTTCGGCCGCCAGCGCTTCCAGACGCTCGATACGCCGCGCGCCCAACATCACCTTCGCGCCCGCGGCGGCAAGCTCGCGGGCGATCCCGGCCCCGATCCCGCTGGAGGCGCCGGTAATCAGAATGACCTTATCGATCGGCATGACGTTATCCTTTCTGTCTGCAGATGATCTGCCTTGACTGTAAGCGCCAGTCGTTGTTTCGATAAGCCGACATATCCTTATCAGATTGGAAAGCAGCACTAACCAATGCAGCCTGACCTGAATGCGCTTGCGGTCTTCGCGCTCGTGGCGGAAGAACGGAACTTTCGTGCGGCAGCCGTGCGGCTCAGCGTGACCCGATCCGCCGTCAGCCAGACGATCCGACGGCTGGAGGAGAGCCTGGGCATCGCGCTCGTCCTGCGCACCACGCGCAGCGTCAGCCTGACGGAAGCCGGCGAGCGGCTCCATGGAAGGATTGCACCTGCGGTTGCCGAGATGCTTGCGGCGATGGAGGGAGTGGACGTTCTGAGGGGCCGCCCTCGCGGGCGTCTGCGGCTTGCAGTCTCCTCCATTGCAGAGCGCTTTCTTGCAGGGCCTCTACTCGCCGGCTTTATCCGGCGATACCCGGAGGTGGAACTCGACATCACCGTGACGGACGAGGAGTTCGACATCGTCGCCGAAGGTTACGACGCGGGAGTCCGTCTTGGCGAGGTTATCGCGCAGGACATGATTGCTGTGCCGGTTGCGGGAAGGGAGCGGCAAGTGGCTGTTTGCGCGCCGTCTTACCGTGATCGTTTCGGCATACCGTCACATCCGGCCGAGCTCGCCTCGCATGCCTGCATCGGTTGGCGGCCTTCGCCCAAGTCTGCCCCCTATCGCTGGGAGTTTGCCGAAGGCGGCAAGGAGTTCAGCGTCGCGGTGCCGCCGACTGTTACGACGAATGACATGGCCTTGATGATCAAGCTGGCGGTCGCCGGCGCCGGCATCACCTTTGGGATGGAGGAAAGCTTCCGCCCTGCGATCGGGCGCGGCGAACTGGTGCCGATCCTCGAAGACTATTGCCCCTACTTTGCAGGATTCTATCTGTACTATCCCAGCCGTAGGAACACTGCGCCGAAACTTCGCGCCCTCATCGAACACGTGCAACGGTCCGGCCGCGACGATCCTCCGCAAAAGCAGCGATCCCACATATGAAAAGACGCGCCAGCGGCGCGTCCGAATAAACGCCTCGAGAGGGCGTCACCCGCAAACGGGAAAGCGCGCCTCAGCGCGCGCGGGCCACCTTCTTCGGCGACGGTAGCAGACCTTCGCGCTGGAGCTTCTTGCGTGCGAGCTTGCGCGTGCGGCGGACAGCTTCGGCCTTTTCACGGACGCGCTTTTCGGATGGTTTTTCGTAGGCGCTGCGCATCTTCATTTCGCGGAAGACGCCTTCACGTTGCATCTTCTTCTTAAGAACGCGAAGAGCCTGGTCGACATTGTTGTCCCTGACGAGTACCTGCAAAATATATCCTTTCCGTGTTCATGTTTCTCTACTGCATGTCTCCTTAGATCGACCTCGATTTAAGGAGACATGCAGAAATTCAAAGTGCTACAGCGAGCTTTGCGCATCTGACAGGACGTGCGGGGCTGTAGATCGGGTCATTCGCAACACAACGGCGAAATCCTGTAATGCGCGCCGACGGGAATGGGTTTCATTTACCGGTCCTGACACTCAAAGGTTTCAGCCAGGGCTTGCCGTCGACCGTAGCGGCCGAGCCGCCTTCCCTGACCGGCAAGGCCGTCTCCGAAGGATCGATATCGTGTTCGAGGATACGCCGCTCGAAGTTCTCGGTTCCGAACCGCACGCGATATTGCGCCTCCCCGTGTTCGGCTGAGGGGAGGATGGCAACGATGCGGCAGGTCCGGTCGGCAGCCGCCGTCCGCGTGAGATCGGCCCTCAGGACAACCGTGTCGCCGATGCCGTAGGTGTTCCGGCCCATGGCTCTCTCCTTCGTCGGTGCGGCCCGCAGGCGGCACAAGCAAAAAAGGCCGGGCGTTACCCCGACCTCCTCTTGAGCGCCGCGCGTCTTTTCAGACGCGCTGGACGCCCCGTCATTCAGCGCTCCCTGCCAGTACATCCGTGGTCAGCGGAGGCGAATGACGAATTACGCGGCTCGCAGGTTGTCTGCCGAGCTTTTGCCGGACTTCGTGTCGCGGACGATGTCGTAGGTGACCTTCTGGCCCTCGACGAGCGAGCGCATTCCGGCGCGTTCAACGGCGGAAACATGCACGAACACGTCCGTCGTGCCGTTGTCAGGCTGGATGAAACCGAAGCCTTTGGTGCTGTTGAACCACTTTACAGTGCCTGAATTCATAACGATTTCCTTTCAATCGCTAGAGTTTCCGGACGAATAGTCGCCCGGCTTGATCGATATTTGAGAGGAAATCTGACGAAGCGCTTCGGCGCGTAGACAAAGGTCGCAAGCAATGTTCGATGGGCTATATATAGACGCTGCTTTGCGATATGCAATGGATAAAGCGAATTTAATTGGGAGCGCGTCTCATCCCGCTCGGAAAATACGATCAAGTCGCTGATTTGAATCGGAAATAATATTTTTGAAGAGCCATCCGACTTCATGCGGTGGCAGCTGATCGGGGCTTCGACACGCGGCTGGCGACCGGCCGACGTGCAGCTCTTCTTCTATCTTCCCCGCGGCCATTCGGAAAACCAGCCGATCAGGAGTGATCGGTCGAGCTTGCCCGGCGCCTCGGCCAGCCGAGCCTTTTCCACGCCAAAGGCCACGCGACATTATCCAGCGCTTCGGCCGCTTCCGCACCGGAACAGGATTCTCGGGCGAGCGATGACGGAGGAGGAGCAGCGGTTCCTAGATGAGAGCGAGTTTGCGGTAAGTCCGCTTTCGGCCCGAAGCGGTCATTCCTGGGTTGGTAACGACGTTGAAAATTGATTTCAGAATAGACGCCCGACACATCGCTCGGTCTCCCACGTGCTGAGAAAAGTCACCTCCCGTGCTATCCAACCGACACTGTTGTTTCCCCACTCTCGCGCGCGGCTTGCGTACTCACCCATCAGCCAAAAGTGGCGGACGATCACAAACCGAATAGCTGCTTCGAAGTCGTCGGGCGTTATTGGACGGATTGACTGATAGCCATCAACGAAGGCAGCCCACGTAGCGGTCAACGACCGGCCGAAAGAGACTTGTGCCCACAAAAAAACGGCCAAGTCATAGGCAAGGTATCCGGGACCTCCGTCATCGAAGTCGAAAAACACTGCTTCTCCAGCCCCATTGATACGCGAATTGAAGCCGTGGCAGTCCCCGTGACAATACGTCCATGTCAGGTTGCTGAACGCCTTGATAGCCGCCGCAGTCCGCTCGGCGATCTGTCCAAGGTCGCTGAGGACATGCGTTTCTTCCACAATTCCGCTATCGCGAATTCGGGCAAGAGGCCGATGCAGTAAATGTTCCAGATCAAGCCGGTACAGCGCACCGTCAACCGGAAATGTCTCGGCCGCGTTGTGCAGTAGAGCAAGGGTCTTTCCGTTGGCGCAAGCATCACCGGCGTCGGTTGCAAGCGGTTCTCGGCCATCGATCGCCTGAAAAAGCACAGCATCGCGCGCACCCTCTGGTGCGTGCCCTTGAAGGAAAAACGTGCCATCGCGTGTCGGAATGGGCGCGGCGACCGGAACGCCCAATTTAGAGAGGTGGATCAAGAATGCAGTTTCGCTCTTGACGTTGGCGGGCCCACGCGCGCGGTGGTGAGAAAGCCGAAACACATAACGCTCGCTGCCGGTCACGCTGGCCAGGTAAACGTCATTCAATCCGCGTTGAAGCAATTGACAAGAAACCGGCGATCCCAACGCGTAGTGCTTATCGATAAAGCGTTCGATCGCCTCAATCTGAGGGGTCGAATATAGCGGATCAAAGTCAAACATGGCCGATGTTCCGTAGGTGCCGTAAATGCAAACTAGCATTGCAAACTACGGAGTTCTACAACGACCGCAATGTCCACTCATGGCGCGAAGCCGCCGAGTGCGTTCGTCCTCTGCCGGCCCAAAGCGGTCACCGCTAGGCGTCGATGATAGATAAAGGATTGCAGCCGCGAACATACATTCAGGCTGCTTGGTTAGCCGCTGGCGGGATGGCTATGAGTAGTTGTTCGATTTGATCGTCAAGTGCGAGTATACCAGCCTTCAACCGGTCAACGCGGGCAAGCTCATCGGCTGGATTTAATCCTTGACGCACGGCGGTCTTCGTTGATGTATGGGCCGCTGCCCCTCGAAGAGCTCCGAAGGAGTCCATGTCTGCAAGGAACCTTGGATCGATCACCTTGTGAGCAACTCCGATAGGCAATAGAAGTGCGAGCAGATTTTTTTCCTTGATACCGTGGTTTTCGTTTCGGACGAAGTTGTGAAACGCCGCTAACACTGGCTTGATCCGCTCGGAGATATCCACGAGTTCTGGCCATATTTTCCTTTTGTTTTCTCCTGGAGCCTCGAGAGTATCCGGAGGAGCATCCATGCTTCTTCCGCTGAAGCCAAGTAAACAAAGTACGACTTTAGATACATGGCCATTGTCCATCCAAGCAGTTCGCGCTTTGCGCACAGTCTCTAGGGCCCGGTCCTCAAAGAAAGCTTCGATCTCAGCATGAGCCAACACCCTAAAAGCGAGAGCCTTGGTGGAAACAGCTTCTGCTTCATCGTATAAGCCTGTGGGTTCAAACTCATTCGGCAGCAAATGGGTTCTGAGCGTATCGAGTTACTCAAGTAGTTCTTCGTACCTGGCCGATGCCATCGGCTACACTCCGAAGCCATCAAAGTCGATTCCCGCGCGAGGATTCAACTCATCGGCAGGGCGCAACGAAGGAACATTGAACTCGACTCCAATCGCATCTCGCAGCAGAGCGCCCCACTTTCTTAGCCTCTCCAGCGTATTCGGAACGCCCGCCGTGTCACTCTCCGCTGCCGCGATAAAATCAGCGTCGGCGATGAGCGAAGCGTATATCCTTCTCACATCGTCCTGATGCGTCATCATCTCAGCACGAATTTGTGGATTGGCAGCGTAAAAAATCAGTGCGTCAAAGATTGCTCGATTAAATGATCGAGACCCGCTTTTGCGCGCGATTTGTTCGATCCCAAATATCTCGATGAGGGCTGATGTCGCCTCATTGAATTGCTCAACAGACGAAAAGACGAACTCTTTACGGATTTCCCATTCGTCATTGAGGGTGTTGCACGTGGTGTCCAAAAAATCTTTCATTCTACCCGTGTAGCCTGAAAGGAAATGTTGGAAACTCAGGTATCGCGTCAGCAACTCGACGTCTCTCATTCGAGGGTCGGGACTTTCCCTTCCGAGCAAAGCCTGTAAAGGCTGCGAGGCCGCCGCACTGTCATCAACATAGTCGGAAAAATCGCCTGGAAACATAGCTTGGCGAAGCTCTTGAGGAGAAAGCTTCACACTCCCAGTGTTCAAGCGAAGGAACACGAGATGAAGAAAATCAAAATCAGGCCAATTTCGGATAACAACCGTTCTGATGGTGTAATTTAGGAACGCATTGTAGTCTGGCTCAAGTTGCGGCTCAGCTAAGTCTTGAACCCTCTTCCGTAATAAGTCTGACCTCGCCTCCAGGCCGCTCAGACGGAAATTATTATTGTTTCCCTCAGCATTTCCTGTGAACTGGAGAAGAGATAGGAGCCTTTGTTTGCCATCCAAAACAATGTATTTTCCTCGCTGTCCTTGTTTCTCAGCTAATACGATCTGTGGAACAGGTAGCCCAAGGATTAGAGACTCTATGAAGGTGCTCTTGCGGCTGCGGGACCAAGCGTCTCGACGTTGAAATCGCGGATTCATCTCAATGTTTGACCGCGTCAGTTGGGAAACAATGGTTTCAACAGTCCAATCTGCCGAATGAAGAACCGCTTCTGAAAAGTGTTGAACTTGCCTTCGATCAAGTCCTGAATCCTCTTCTTCCTCAAACTCGACATCGACGAAAGCCATGATCATTCTCCCAACTTTAGCGTGGCAGTAGCCATAACATGTGAGGGGTGCGACGATGCAACCGCAAAATTGCCTGGATCACTCTAGTTGAAGAAGGCATGTGGGTGATTGGTAATTCGCCTCGAGGCTATTCCGTCAGTGCAGTTGACACGGAGCCTTATCGGACTCGGTTAGCGCCCCAGAAATCTAACTATCCAACCTAGTTTCGACCCGATAGGACGCTCTGCAAGCAATGACGCGACCGCCAATATCTCAGTCTCTGAATGAATGCGACCGCTGGCTGCGAACCCTTACGAGTTCTCTGAAGGGATTAAACGGCGTTGAATTTGTACTCTAACCTCGGTTGAGACGCCTTCAAGGCCTCATGGCCGCTAATGGCGCAAAGCCGACTAGACGCTCCTTCTGCTTCCTGTGTCACACCCCTGTAAAACACCCGCTCTATCCCTCGGCGCCATCTTTCTCGCACCGAGGGCATTCCCATGAAAACGCTTCTCTCCGCCGTTGCCGCAGCGCTCGTCGCCGGCCTCATGTCCACCGCCGCTTTTGCCGGTAACCTGATCCTCTACACCAGCCAGCCGAACGAGGATGCGCAGGCGACGGTGGATGCGTTTATGGCGGCGAATCCCGGCGTCGAGGTGGAGTGGGTGCGCGAGGGGACCACGAAGATCATGGCCAAGCTGATGGCCGAGATCGAGGCGGGCAATCCGGTGGCGGATGTGCTCTTGATCGCCGACACAGTAACGATGCAGCGGCTGAAGGAGGCAGGGCATCTGATGCCGTATAAGTCTGCGGAAGCGGCGGCTTACGATGCCTCGCTTTATGATGCCGACGGCGCCTATTATTCGACGAAGATGATCACCACCGGCATCATCTACAACAGCTCGGCTCCGATGAAGCCGGCCGGCTGGCAGGATCTGGCGAAGCCGGAAGCCAAGGGCCTCGTCACCATGCCGAGCCCGCTCACCTCCGGGGCGGCGCTGATCCATGCGCAGACGCTTGCGGGCGTCGATGGCCTCGGCTGGGACTATTACAAGGCGCTCGCCGAAAACGGCGCGACGGCTGCCGGCGGCAATGGCGGCGTCTTGAAGGCGGTCGCGACCGGCGAGAAGGTCTATGGCATGGTGGTGGATTTCATGGCGATCCGCGAGAAGGCCAAGGGCGCGCCGGTGGAATTCGTCTTCCCCGCCGAGGGCGTTTCGGCCGTCACCGAGCCGGTCGGCATTCTGAAGACCGCGAAGAACCCGGAACCGGCGAAGAAATTCGTCGATTTTCTCCTCTCCGAGGAGGGCCAGAAAGTGGCGGTGAAGATGGGCTATATCCCGGCCCGCAACGGCGTGGCGCTGCCCGAAGGCTTCCCGGCGCGCGAGACGATCAAGGTGCTGCCGGTCGATGCGGCCGCGGCGGCGAAGAACGCCGAGGCGGACCTCAAGACCTTCTCCGGCATCTTCGGCACCAACTGATCGGCTGATGCCAAATACCGACGAGATCGCTTGCAGCCGGCGCGGAGCAAGCCGCGCACCGGCTGAGGGCCCGGATGCGGAGGGACGCTCTGGCTTCAAAATGCTGGAGCGTCCTTTGCGCGTTCTCTCGAAAGCGCGGCGCTTTCAGTGGCTGCGGCTTCTCCTTGGCGGCGAGACGGCGGACGGCGCCGGGCGGGACGGCGAAGCGGTTCCGGCCAAGCTACCGAAGGCGCTGACGCGGACCTTGCGCGGCTTTGAGCCACCGCCGATGCCTTACGCTGCGGCAGACGACTTACCTGAGCGGAAGACCAGGCGGCGCGGAGCAGGGCGGCGGTTTCCATTTTCCTTACGCGGTGGGCAGCGCGGCGGCGGGGAGCCCGCCTGGCTCATGCTCTTCGTATTCTGCGCCGTCTTTCTGCTTTCGGCCCTGCCGCTCATCCGGCTCGGCTGGGCGGGCTTCGGCGGCCTCGTGGAAGGCGAGGCGGCGAGGGTTCTCTTCGAGCCGGCGACCTTTGCCGCGCTTCGCAATACGCTAATCACGGCGACAGGCGGAATGCTCATTTCGCTCATGCTCGGAGCGTTCTTCGCCTTTGCGATGGCGCTCACCGATATCCGCGGCAAGCTGGCCTTGAGCTTCGCCTTCATGCTGCCGATGATGATCCCGCCGCAGGTGACGGCGCTTGCCTGGGTGGAGATGTCCGGCCCATCGAGCCCGCTGCTGAAGGCGCTGGGGCTTGCGCCGCCACTCGGCAGTCCGCAGCCGCTCTATTCGTTTTCCGGCATCGCGCTTCTTTTGGGCGTGCAGCATGCGCCGCTCGTCTTCCTGGCGGTGAAGGCCGGGCTTGCCGGTGCTCCACGAGACGGGGTCGAGGCGGCGCGGCTTGCCGGCGCTTCGCCGTGGCGCGTCTTCCGCGATATCGTGCTGCCGCTTTCCTTTCCGGGGCTCATCGCCGGGGCGGCGATCGCCTTCGTTTCAGGCATCGGCAATTTCGGCATTCCGGCGATCCTCGGCATTCCCGCCTCGATCGAGACGCTGCCGACGCTGATCTTCAGCCGACTTGCGAGCTTCGGCACCGCCACCTTTGGCGAGATCGCCGTTCTCTCGAGCCTGATCGCCGTCGTCTCCGCTGCCGGGCTTCTGCTGCAGCAGCGAGCACTTTCCGGCCGGGACTATCGCCTGATCGGCCTTTTCGGCGCGAATGCCGCCTTCGCGCTCGGGCGCTTGCGGCTTGCCGCGGAGGCGCTGCTTTGGGCGCTGCTGGCGGTGGTGCTGGTCGCGCCGCTTCTGGCGCTCGTTGCGAGCTCGCTGGTGCCGGCCTATGGCGTGCCGCTCAACTTTCAAACCATGTCACTTCATGCCTATGGCGAAATCCTCTTCCGCCAGTCGGTGACGCTGACGGCGCTCAGGAACTCGCTCTTTCTCGCTTCCGCCGCGGCGGTCGGCCTGCTCGTCGTCACCGTGCCGACCGGCTATCTGCTCGTCCGTCGGCGGGGTGCGCTTGCCAATCTCCTGGCGATTTTGATCGAGGTGCCCTATGCGCTGCCCGGCATCGTGCTCGCCGTCGCCTTCATCCTCATCTTCGCGGCACCGCTGCCGGTGATCGGCCTTTCGCTTTACGGCACGATCTGGATCATCCTTGCTGCCTATTTCTCTTCCTTCCTGGCTGTCAGCCTCAAGCCGGTGATGAGCGCCTTCCTGCAGATGGACCCGGCGCTCGAGGAGGCGGCGCGGCTCGCGGGGGCAGGTTTTCTGCGCCGCACGCGCGACGTGCTTCTGCCGCTGATTGCGCCCGCCGCCGGCGCCTCCGTCATCCTCGTCTTCCTGATTGCGGCAAACGAGCTGACGGTCTCGGCGCTTCTCTGGTCCGCCGGCACACAGACGCTTGGCGTCGCGATCTTCAATCTCGACGACAGCGGCTCCTCCGATCTCGCCTCGGCGCTTTCGGTGCTCGTCGTCCTCATGGTCATTGCGCTGATGGCGGCCCTCGAATTCATCGCGAAATACCTGCCGGAGGACGTGCTGCCATGGCGCAACTGATCCTCAACCACCTGACCAAGGACTTCGGTAGTGGCAGGCCGGCGGTTTCGGACGTTTCGCTTGCCGTGCGCAAGCAGGGATTCCTGGCTCTGCTCGGCCCCTCCGGCTGCGGCAAGACGACAGTGCTCCGGATGATCGCCGGCTTCGAGCAGCCGACGGACGGCTCGATCGAGTTCGGCGACCGGCCGCTTTCGGATGCGGAACGAGTGCTACCGCCGGAAAAGCGCAACATGGCGATGGTCTTCCAGTCCTATGCGCTCTGGCCGCATATGACGGTGGCGGAGAATGTCGGCTATCCCTTGAAGATGCGCGGCATCTCCGGCGAGGCCTGGCGCAGGCGGGTGGGCGAAGCGCTTTCGCTCGTGAAGCTCGACGATTTCGCCGAGCGGCGGCCTGCGGCGCTCTCCGGCGGGCAGCGGCAGCGGGTGGCGCTGGCGCGCTGCCTCGTGACCGAGCCGGACGTGGTGCTGCTCGACGAGCCGCTCGCCAATCTCGACCAGCATTTGAGGAAGGCTATGGAGGAGACCTTCCGCGCCTTTCACGAGCGCTCCGGCGCGACGATGATCTATGTGACACACGACCAGGCGGAAGCCATGGCGCTTGCGACCGATGTTGCGGTGATGTCGGAAGGCAAGCTGCTTCAGGTGGCGCCGCCGGCGGAGATCTATGCGCGGCCCGAGGGGCGGGTGGTCGGCGGATTGATCGGGCGCGGCAGTATCCTGCGGCTCAAGCTCCCGGAAGCGGCGGGACGCGTGCTCGACTGGCCGCTCCTGCGTGCCGCGCTCGGCGCCGGCGGACAGGCGGGCGAGGGGCCGCTCGCCGATGTGCTTGTCCGGCCGGAACAGGTGCATCGCGGCACCGACGGTATTTCCATGCGGGTCGTCTCGTGCATCTTCGAGGGCGAACGCTTCGCGGTCACGCTCTCCCTGCCGGACGGGCAGCAGCTCAAGGCCTATAGCAGCGTGGTGCTCGGCGAGGGCGCGCCGGTACCCTTCGTCATGAGCGGCGGGTGGCGCCTGTAGGGCCGCGGAGGGGGGATCTGGGAGAGCAGGTAGTTTGGACTGCTGCGTTTCCGTGCTCGGCTGGTGCGACCGCTCTACAGTCGCCGGCTTCTTTCTCGCCGTCATCCTCGGGTCAAGCCCGAGCATGACGGAGGAGGGGTAGCGTGGTGCTGCGTCTAACCGCGTGACTCTGCGCCTATTTCAAAACTGGTTGATTTATGCAACCAGTATGGCATAGTTTCCGGGAAGCCGTCGTGCACACAGGAGGAGACGATGCAACTTTATCAGGGCATGGGACCGAATTCTTATCGCGTCCGCATCTTTCTCAAGGAGAAGGCGATCGAGGTGCCGATGGTGGAGATCGACTTCATGAAGGGCGAGCACAAGGCGCCGGAATTCCTGAAGCTTAACTCTCTTGGGCAGATCCCCGTGCTTGAACTCGACGACGGTACGATCATCACAGAAAGCGTCGCGATCTGCCGCTATTTCGAAGAGACGCATCCGGAGCCGCCGCTTTTCGGGAGCGATGCGGTCAGCTGCGCAAGGATCGAGATGTGGAACCGGCGGGTCGAATTCGAGCTCTTCGGCACCGTCGGCAATGTGGCGCTGCATTCCGATGCCCTCTTCAAGGATCGCCTCGTGCAGTTCCCTGCCTTTGCCGAGACCGAGCGGCAGGCGGTGCCGAGGAAATGGGCCTGGCTCGACCGCGAGCTCGCCGACGGCCGACCGTTCCTCGCCGGCGAGAACTTCTCGGTCGCGGACATCAGCGGGGCGGTCTGCGGCTGGCTGGCGGAAGTCTTCGGGATGGAAATTCCGGCCGAACTCGAAAGGGTCCAACGCTGGTACGAGCGGGTGAGAAGTCGGCCGAGCTGGAGCGCGTGAGGCGCGACGCAGCAACGCGCGGGACGCGCGGTCGGCCCGGTCTGCTTTCAAGAACAGAAAAGATTCTCGCGTAACGGTCGCGGGAACCAGCATTAAGCCTGCACGTTCCCCTTTGCATCACGACACGAAGGCTGCAGAGGGAGGCAGTTGGCACATGTATGTCATGGCGCTTGCGACGGACTATGATGGTACGCTGGCCGAATTCGGCGAGGTCAGAGAGGAAACGCTGGAAGCCCTGAAAAGGCTGCGGGAGACCGGTCGCAGACTGCTGCTCGTCACAGGGCGCGAACTGCCGGACTTGAAGCGCGTGTTTCCGCACACGGACCTGTTCGACAAGGTCGTCGTCGAAAATGGCGCCTTGCTCTATACGCCGGAGACCGAGGAGGAGCGGCCGCTTGCGCCGTCGCCGCCGCCGGCTTTCGTCGAGCGCCTCAGAGAGAAGGGCGTCGACAGGGTATCGGTCGGACGCTCCATCGTCGCGACCTGGGAGCCGCACCAAACGGCAGCGCTCGAGGCCATCAACGAGCTCGGGCTCGAGCTCGAGATCATCTTCAACAAGGGCGCGGTGATGATTTTGCCGAGCGGGGTCAACAAGGCCACGGGCCTGAAGGCGGCGCTCAAGGAGATGCAGCTTTCCTTTCTGAACGTCGTGGCCGTTGGCGATGCGGAGAACGACCACGCGCTCTTGCGGACCTGCGGTTGCGGTGCTGCCGTCGCGAACGCCTTGCCCGCTCTCAAGGACACGGCCGACGTCGTGCTGGAGGGCGCGCGCGGTGCCGGTGTCGAGGAATTGATCGTGCGGGTCATGGAGTCCGACTATGCGCTCTGCACCAATGCCCGCCACCAGGTGCCGATCGGCGAGGATGATGACGGGCCAGTCGAGATCGGGCCGATCGACGTACTGCTCATCGCCGGAAGTTCGGGTATCGGCAAGTCGACCTTGGCGACTGCCATTTCGGAGCGATTGCGAGAGCGGCGCTGTCAGTTCTGCGTCTTCGATCCTGAAGGGGACTATCAAGGCCTCGAAGGCGCCGTGACGGTCGGCGATGGTTCGACCACGCCGACGGGCAACGAGGTGCTGGACCTGCTCGCCAATCCGGACGACAACGTCGTGGTCAGTGCCCTCGGTTTCGAACTGAGGGAGCGGCCCGGCTTCTTTGCCGAGCTCATGTCGGACCTTTCGGCGTTCCGCGCCAGAACGGGCAGGCCGCACTGGTTGATCATCGACGAGGCGCACCATCTCATGCCGGCTTCGCGCGACAGTGCCTCGCTTGCCCTTTCGCACGACCGTTCGGGCACAATCATGGTCACCGTTCACCCGGATACCGTCTCCCCTGATGCGCTCAGGGCGGTGACGGCGGTCGCAGCGCTAGGCCCCAAGGCGCGCGAAGTGATCGAGGACGTTTGCGCCGCCGTCGGCGATGCACCGCCGGACGGCCTGGATGCGCCGCTCGAGGACGACGAGGTTCTTTTCTGGCGACGCTCGCCTCCAGAGCCGGTGCGGCGGATCCGTGTCGAACAACCCCAACAGGCCCGCAAGCGGCACACGCGGAAATATGCGGAAGGCCAACTGGGCGAGGAGGCAAGCTTCTATTTCCGAGGCCCGAAAAACGAAATGAACCTGCGCGCCCACAATCTGATGATCTTCCTGCAGATTGCCGAAGGGATCGACGATAAGACCTGGGAGCATCATTTGCGCCGGGGCGATTACTCGAAATGGTTCGAGGAGCGCATCGGCGACGAGGAACTGGCCCTGGAGACCGCCGGCATCGAAGAGGATCGCTCGCTCTCGCCGGCCGAGAGCCGCCAAAGGCTCGCCGAGGCCGTGCGTCGCCGCTACACTGCACCTGCGTCCGAGAAGGACTGAGCGCTGATCGATCCCAGAGGGAGAGCGGGTGCGGGCAGAAAACCGCGCACACTTTTCCTCATTCCGCGCTAGCGTTTCGGCTTCTGCTTCGAGCCCGCACTCCTGCCGTCCGAGCTCTTGGAGCGCTCGTCGAACCGGTCGGCGCCCTTGGCGAGATCCGACCCTTTTTTCGCTTCTACCTTTTTCTCTTCTTTCGCGGCGCTTTCATGCAAGCCTTGAGCGGACTGCTTGCCCTTTGCCGTCGGAGCTTGTTTCACACCCATTTCGCCACTCCTCCACGATGGAGATGACCCGAAATCATCCTGATCCAATCGAACGTGCAGCGAGCTTTCCTTGTTCCTTCCCGCAGGCGACGGCCGTTGCTCTTTTAGGGGTCAAATCGCCTGGCAAGGCGCCCGGGGTGCACGTAGCTGTGGACGGCCTCGTTTTTGCCTCTCTTGCCTTCTCCCTGGCTTTTTTGAATTCCTAAAATGAAGGCGCTTGATTCGCGCCGCACCGCATTCGATCGCCGTTTTCCCGGGGCACGGGCAGCTTTCGACGGCCGGGGAACTGCCCAAGGAGAAGAGCCATGACAGAGTACAAGAAGCCGATCATCACCGAGATGCGTCCGAAAATCACTGTCATCGGGGTCGGTGGGGGCGGCGGCAACGCGATCAACAACATGATCGCGGAAAATCTGCAGGGTGTGGACTTCATCGCCGCCAACACGGATGCGCAGGCGCTATCGATGTCGCAGGCCGCGCGGCGGATACAGCTCGGCGCCGCCATCACCGAGGGTCTCGGGGCCGGCTCGGTGCCGGACATCGGCAACGCGGCGGCACAGGAGTCGATCGACGAGATCATGGACCACCTCGGCGACACCCATATGTGTTTCGTCACCGCGGGCATGGGCGGCGGTACCGGCACGGGGGCAGCACCGGTGATCGCGGAGGCCGCGCGGCGGGCCGGCATCCTGACGGTCGCCGTCGTCACCAAACCCTTCAGCTTCGAAGGCAAGCGGCGCATGCAGACGGCGGAATTGGGCATCGAGCGGCTGCGCGAAAGCGCCGACACGGTGATCGTCATCCCCAACCAAAACCTCTTCCGTATCGCCGACGCCAAGACCACCTTTGCCGACGCTTTCATGATTGCCGACCGCGTGCTCTATTCGGGCGTGAGCTGCATTACCGATCTGATCGTCAAGGAGGGCCTCATGAACCTCGACTTCGCCGACGTGAAGACGGTGATGAAGGGCATGGGCCGGGCAATGATGGGAACGGGCGAGGCGAACGGCGAGAACAGGGCGATGATGGCGGCAGAGGCGGCGATCGCAAATCCGCTGCTCGACGAAGTGTCGATGCGCGGCGCCAAGGGTGTGCTCGTCTCGATCTCCGGCGGCATGGACATGACGCTCTTCGAGGTGGACGAGGCAGCGACCCGCATCCGCGAGGAAGTCTACGACGAGGCCGACATCGTCGTCGGCGCCATCTTCGATCGCACCCTCGACGGCACGTTCCGCGTTTCCGTCGTCGCGACCGGTCTAGACAGTGCTCGCGGCACAGAGGCGGCAGCGCCCGAGGCGATGAATGGGCAGCAGGCGGCTGCCGTGCCGACGCGCACGCTGCAATAAGGGGTACACGTCTCGCGGACTCACGAGCAGCCTACATGATGAAAAGACGAGCTGTACTCGCTTCGCTCATACGATTCGATAGATCCATATCTGACTTGGAGCGGCGCTCGCTGAGCTCCCTTGGGATGCTGAACCGGTCATCACGCTAAAGCGTGATGATGTCACCGCAATTTTGAGGCGATTCGGCAGCGGCGAAATCGATGAACATTCCGTCGAAGATTGGGCGAATCTTGTCGAAGGGCGCGAGGACATCCGCTTTGAGTTAGGGCACGAGGATACGATCGCGTCTGCAATTCATGCACTCGCAAATCCCTACCTTCATGGGCAGATCACTGCCATCCTGTCCGGGATGCTCGTCGATCTTCGATGAGCAGCAGCCTCTCATTCTGACAAGCCGGCACGGCGCAGATCATTGACGAAGCGATCGATGAAGTCTTCCGACATGGCCGGGTGACGTCCGAAATAGAACTCCGCCCGGGCGTTCTTCGTGGTCATGTCCGGCCGCCGCTGAAGGAGCGCGGCGACGGCTGCGCGTGCTTCGTCCGTCCGCTCCTCGGCCCCAAGGGCGGCTACCAGCACCATGGCTGGCCAGAAGGTGGCGTTCTCCTGACGCAGTGAGGCGCGGGCGGACTCGGCGGCTTCCGTAAGCCGGCCAGACTGATAATGGGCGATAGCCACCATGTTGTGGAAGGTCCATAGATGCGGATCGCGGGGGCTTAGTCGGAACGCCTCGTTGATCGCGGCAATGCCCTCTTCCGGCCGATCGACATAGCAGAGCGCCTGCCCGAGGGCGAAATGGCCTTGCGCGAAGCTCGCATCGAGCCTCAGCGCGTTGCGCAGATGATCGATGCCGCGCTCCGGCTGGCCGCCGAGCGCCAGCGCCCGGCCGAGTGCCAGGTGCGCGGCAGGCTCGCGGCTGTCAAGCGCGATCGCCCGCTCGGCAAGCGCGGTGGCATCAGCGATCCGCTCGGCGCGTTCCTCCAGCGGGCCGTACCAGCCGAGCTGTATGTGGACATAGGCAAGGCGGGCATGGGCCTGGGCGAAACTGGGTTCGAGGCTTGTCGCTCGCTCGAAGAGCTCCTTGGCGACCTTGAGGTCGTCGAGGTTGAACTTGTAGAGGTGCCAGAGGCCCTTGAGATAGATATTCCACGCGTCCATATCGGCGGCCATATGGCCGCGCAGCGCCGCAAACTCGATCATGCCGAGTTCCGGTCCGATGGTGCCGGTTATCTGGCCAGCGATCTCGTCCTGCAGCACGAACATGTCGTCAAGGGTGCGCTCGTAGCGCTCGGCCCAGAGCAGCATGCCGGTGCCGCCGCTCAACAATTGCGCGGTGATGCGAATGCGGTTGCCCGAACGGCGGACGCTCCCCTCGATCACATATTTGACGCCGAGGTCCTCGGCGACCTTCCTGACGTCGACGGCCGTCCCCTTGTAGGTGAAGGAGGAATTGCGGGCGACGACGCGCAGCCATCGGCAGCGGGCGAGCGTCGCGATGAGCTCCTCGGTGAAACCGTCGGAGAAGTGCTCCTGTTCTTCGGCGCTCGATAGGTTGGCGAAGGGAAGCACGGCGATCGAAGGGCGCTTGTGATCGGGCACCGGCCGCTGATGCGGCGGCGCATGCTGAGTTAGGCTCTCCGCCTCGTGCGGTTGCCATTGCCAGACGCGCACGGGGGCGGCGTCGCCGAGCGTCTGCCGGCCGAGATCGACGGCGGGAAAGTCGAGCTTCGTGCCTATCTGGTCGTAAACTTGCTGCGACACGCAAATGCCGCCGGGCGGCGCCATTTCCTGCAAGCGCGTGGCGACCGCAATGCCATCGCCATGGATATCTCCGTCCTCGACGACCACATCGCCGAGATGGACGCCGATGCGCAGCTCCAGGCGCCGCGCCTCGGCGCTCTCATTGTGCTCCTGCATCGTTCGTTGGATTGCGATCGCGCAGGCAACCGCGTCGATAACGCTCGCAAATTCAGCCAGCGTTCCGTCGCCTGTCTCTTTGACGATCCGCCCGCTATGAGCCGCGACGGCAGGCAGAATGAAAGCGTTCCGGCATGCCTTCAGCGCCTGGAACGTGCCAGCTTCGTCACGTCCCATCAGCAGGCTGTAGCCGACGACGTCGGCGTCCATGATCGCTGCCAACCGCCTCATGCGCTCCCCTTCATTCGAACCAGGTGGTCCAGTCACGTGCGACCGCTTCCGATCCGTGGAGCGGTGGTGCGGGCGGAATCCGCACGCACTTTCCCGATCCCGATCCAAGAAGTGAGGTGCGGGATGCTCGCGGAGAACACTTCAAGCGTTTCCTGATCCCGCTTCGAAAGAGTAGCAACGGCCGTGGCTGGTGTCCATTAGGCGGTCTGCATGGATATGCGGTGTCGCCTAAAACGCGTTGCATTCAATCGAATTCATGCGACGCGTTTAGGTTCTTGTGCATGTCGTGACCCACACCCGTTGCGCACTTCTGGGCGACATGCAGCAATTCAAAGTGCTACAGCGAGCTTTGCGCGCCTGATAAGACGTGCGGCGCTGCAGATCACAATGATTTTAGGTCGGATCGACCTAAAAATCATGAACGTGATCGATTCTAATAGGTTAGCGCGGGGTGCTGGCGGAAAACCGCGCACACTTTTCCATATCCCGCGCTAGCGCCTATTCGTGCGGCTGACCCGCCAGATAACGTTGCCGACGTCGTCTGCGACGAGCAGCGCGCCGGTCTTGTCGATTGCGACTCCAACGGGGCGGCCCATCGCCGTGCCGCCGCGGCCGAGGAAACCGGTGAGGACGTCGCGTGGCGGACCGCTGGGTTTGCCGTTGCGGAAAGGCACGAAGATCACCTTGTAACCGCTGTGGACGCTCCGGTTCCACGAGCCGTGCTGGCCGACGAAGGCGCCGTTCGCGTAAGTCCGGCCGAGGGACGCCCCCTTGGAAAAGGTGAGGCCCAGCGAGGCGGTATGCGCGCCGAGCGCGTAGTCAGGCTTGATCGCCTTTGCAACGAGATCCGGCCGGGGCGGCTTGACGCGGGTATCGACGTTTTGGCCGAAATAGCTGTAGGGCCAGCCGTAGAAGCCGCCGGCGCTGACGGAGGTCATGTAGTCCGGCACGAGATCGTCGCCGATCCCGTCCCGCTCGTTGACGGCGACCCAGAGTTCGCCGCTTTCCGGATTCCAGGAAAGCCCATTCGGGTTCCTGAGGCCCGAAGCGAAGACGCGCGTCCGGCGGCTTTCCGGATCCACCTCTAAGACCGCGGCGCGATTCTTCTCCGCCGCCATGCCGTTTTCGCCGACATTGCTGTTGGAGCCGACGGTTACGTAGAGCCTTTGGCCGTCGCGGCTTGCGATCACGTCCTTGGTCCAGTGATGGTTGAGGTCCCCGGCCGGCAGGTCGACGATCTTTCGCGGCCGCCCGCGCGCCCGGGTCTGGCCGTCGGAATAGGGAAAGGCTACGAGGGCGTCGGTATTGGCGACGTAGAGCCTGCCGTTCGAAAGTGTCATGCCGAAGGGCGAGTTCAGTCCTTCCGCAAAGGTCCGGCGCTGATCGGCAACGCCGTCGCCATCGGTGTCGCGCAGAAGCGTGATCCGGTTGGCGCTCTTGGTGACCGCGCCGGCCCGCTTCATGGCCGCTGTCATGAAGACCTTGCGTAGGCTGAAGCCTTGGCCACGCTTCTCGGGCGCATTGCTTTCGGCAACCAGCACGTCACCGTTCGGCAGCACATGCAGCCACCGCGGGTGATCGAGGTTTGCCGCAAAGGCGTTGACCTTCAGCCCTCTTGCGGGCGTGGGCATGCGGCCCCTCTGCCAGCCGGTCGCATCGGCGATGTTAACGACTGGGATTATCGTGGGGCGCGGCTTCGGCAAGGTGGGGTTCGGACCATAGCCGATGCTGCCGGTCGTCCGCGCCGTTTGCTGCGCCGAGACGCCGGCGCAGCTCGCCACAAGCGCGCCCACCAGGGTGATCACGACTGCGGTACGCGGAAAGCCGGTGTTCATCAGACGCCCTCCGAACAGTGGCAGCATTGGACTAAGATGCAGGACGGCTTCGTGTTATTCCCCGCCACGTCCCAAAACGGCGGCGTTCGTGACTTGTTCCTTGCAATCTTTGCGGGGGCGGCATTGAGGAGTATTCTTCCATTCGGCCGGAAAAAGCCGGGGCGCGGACACCCCTGCAACTGGTGCGAGCGCCTTTCAACGATATCGAATAGCCCGCGGAAGCATGTTCCTCGAACGGGCTGGTTCAAGGGGCTGTCGCAGGCCCTTGGGAGGAAGAGATGACACGCAGAACCCAGATCGGGGGAAAAACGTCGCGTCGCAGGTTTTTGAGCGGCGCAGCCATGGCCGGTGCAGCCATGGTCGCCGCGCCAAGCGTCGTCAAGGCGCAAGGACCGGTCAGCATGCGCTGGCAGAGCACCTGGCCGTCGAAGGACATCTTTCACGAATTCGCACAGGATTTCGCCAAGAAGGTCAATGACATGACCGGTGGCGATCTCAGGATCGAGGTGCTGCCGGCGGGCGCCGTCGTACCTGCCTTCGGCTTGCTCGATGCCGTGTCGCAAGGGACGCTCGATGGCGGCCACGGCGTGATGGTCTATCACTACGGCAAGCAGACGGCGCTGGCGCTTTGGGGCTCCGGGCCCGGCTTCGCCATGGACGCCAACATGCTGCTCGCCTGGCACAAATACGGCGGGGGCAGGGAACTGCTCGCCAAGCTTTATGAATCGATCGGCGCCAATGTGGTCTCGTTTCCGTATGGGCCAATGCCGACGCAGCCGCTCGGCTGGTTCAAGAAGCCAGTGGCAAAGCCCGAGGATATCCAGGGGCTGAAATTCCGTACGGTCGGCATTTCGATCGATGTGTTCACAGCACTTGGCGCTGCGGTCAATGCGCTGCCAGGTGGAGAGATCGTCGCCGCTCTCGACCGTGGACTGATCGACGCCGCGGAGTTCAACAATGCCTCATCCGACCGAGTGCTCGGTTTTCCCGATGTTTCCAAGATCTGCATGCTGCAGGGCTACCATCAGAATGCCGAGACGTTCGAGATCCTCTTCAACAAAGGAAAATTCGACGGCCTGCCAGAGGCTATGAAGGCAATCATAGCCAATGCGGTGGAGTCGGCGTCCGCGGACATGTCCTGGAAGGCAATCGATCGTTACTCCACGGATTATCGCGAGATGCAGACCGCCGACAGCGTCAAGTTCTACAAGACGCCGGACGCGATCCTCAAACGGCAGCTCGAAGTTTATGACGAGGTTGTAAAGAAAAAATCGGCAGAGAACCCGATGTTCAAGGAGGTCCTCCTCTCGCAACTCACCTTTGCCGAAAGGGCGACTCGGTGGGAACAGGACACTGTCGTCAACCGAAGGATGGCATTCGATCACTACTTCGGACGGGACGGTGTAGCAAAAGAGTTCTGAAGGTTTAGGTGAGCGTCGCTTCGTCGGACGGGCTTCGGCGAAGTGGCGTTTTCGGTCCGATTAAATGAAGGTGGGGGAGAAACCTCCCGCGATTTCTGGGTGACGCGCGTGCAGGCTCAGCGGTTTCTGCTCACAATTGACGCAATCAGCGTCTGGGTTGGCAAGGCCGCGGCATGGCTGATCATCGGATTGATGATGTTGGTCTGCGCCGAAGTCTTCAAGCGCTACATCCTGAATATGCCAACGGCGTGGATCTTCGATGCCAGCAACATGCTTTATGGAAGCCTCTTCATGCTGGCGGGGGCCTATGCCTTGGCGCAGAACGCCCATGTGCGCGGCGACTTCATCTATAGTTCGCTAAGGCCGCGCACACAGGCCGCGCTCGATCTCCTCCTTTACATCCTCTTCTTCCTGCCCGGCATCGCCGCGCTTATCTATGCCGGCTACGACTATGCCGCCCTTTCCTGGAGGATCGGCGAGCATTCGACGGTAACGGCGGAAGGGCCGCCGATCTACTATTTCAAGACGGTCATCCCGGTGGCGGGCGCCCTCGTGATGCTGCAGGGGCTCGCCGAGATCGTGCGCTGCATCGTCTGTCTGAGAGTCGGGGCGTGGCCGCGACGGCTTCACGATGTCGAAGAGATCGACGTCGTCGCCGAGCAGCTTGCCCAGAGCCAATATGTCGATGTCGAGGCGCGTGAGGCGGCGATCGAGCGGGCGCAGGACATCGAGAGAGCGGCGCGGCAGCGCGGTCTCAAAGGAGAGGAGGAGACGTGAGCGACCCGTTCCTCGGATTGACGATGCTGATGCTCATCGTGGTCGTGATCATGATGGGCTTCCCGACGGCTTTCACGCTGATGGGGCTCGGGATGCTCTTCGGCTTCTATGCCTTCTACAATCCCGCCGAGCCCTGGATCGACAATCGCGTCTTCGATCTCATGGTCCAGCGCACCTATGGCGCGATGACCAATGACGTCTTGATCTCGATCCCGCTCTTCGTGCTGATGGGCTACGTGATGGAGCGCGGCGCGCTCGTCGACAAGATGTTCTACAGCGTCCAGCTTTCGTTTAGGCGCGTGCCGGCATCGCTTGCCATCACGACGCTCATCGTCTGCACCTTCTGGGGTATTGCCAGCGGCCTCGTTGGCGCCGTGGTGGTGCTGATGGGCGTGATCGCCATGAATCCGATGCTGCGCGCCGGTTACGACGTGAAGCTCGCCGCCGGCGTCATCACCGCAGGCGGCACGCTCGGGATCCTGATTCCGCCCTCGGTGATGATCATCGTCTATGCGGCGGTCGCGGGGCAATCGGTGGTCAAGCTCTATGCGGCGACGATGTTCCCCGGGTTTTTCCTGGCTCTGCTTTACCTCGTCTACGTCCTCGGATGGGCGATGCTCAACCCGAAGATCGCGCCGACCCTGCCCGAGGAGCAGACGCGCGTTCCGGTGCCGATCTGGATGAAGCGCTTCGAGGCGCTCTATTCACGCAACATGCTGGTTGGGCTCATATCGGCCCTGTTTCGTCCATCGCGAGCCATGGCGATCGAGACGGAGGATGGGCGGTTCACCTATTGGAGGCTGGTGAAGAATGCCGTCGCGGCGCTCGTTCCCTTCCTTCTCGTCGCCTTCACGCTGGCGCTCGTCTGGTGGTACGTCGTTATTCACCAGCAGGCGGCCGAGACGGAAGCGCCGGAAGGGCTTGAGGAGCTCGGCGCGCCGGCGGTGGACGCGGGTCCGGCGGCGGCCGATGGATCTGCCACGGGTTTCTACATCTGGTTCGGCATCGCGGTGGCGATCGCTGCACTTGCGCTTGTCCGCTATTACCGAAAGATGAACGCCGAAAGGCTTCAGGTCGTGAAACTTCTGGTCTCCTCGGTCATGCCGCTCGCGATCCTCACCGTCGTCGTGCTCGCGGTCATCCTTTTCGGCATCACGACAGCGACGGAGTCTGCTGCCATCGGTGCCGCAGGGGCTTTCCTGCTGGCGATGCAGGCGCGCACGCTCGACTGGCAGCGCACCAAGGAAGCGGTGTTCCTGACTGCAAAGACGACTGCCATGGTCTGCTGGCTCTTCGTCGGCTCGGCGCTCTTTTCAGCCGTCTTTGCCATTCTCGGCGGCCAGGCGCTGATCGAGCAATGGGTGCTCGCGCTCGACCTCACGCCGGTGCAGTTCATGATTCTCTCGCAGGCGATCATCTTCCTTCTCGGCTGGCCGCTCGAATGGACGGAAATCATCATCATCTTCGTGCCGATCTTCCTGCCGCTGCTCCAGCACTTCGACATCGACCCCATCCTCTGGGGCGTGCTGGTCTTCGTGAACCTGCAGGCGGCGTTCCTGTCGCCGCCGGTGGCGATGTCCGCCTATTATCTCAAGGGCGTTTCGCCGCCGCATGTGAGCCTCAACCAGATCTTCGCCGGCATGATGCCTTACATGCTGATCGTCATCCTCTGCATGGTGCTCATGTATCTATGGCCGGGCATGACGCTCTGGCTTCCGAACTATCTCTACGGCTGAGCCGAAACAGATCGTGGTGCTTGCTGCGCGCCTGACCGGACGCGAGACTTGCAAAGATCCGCACGAAAAAAGAGCCCGCCGTCAGCAAGCGGGCTCCGGGAAGATCGCGGCTAAACATCGCCAAACTTGGACAAGTCACTGGCAGAAATGTAGTGCCCGTCCGATGATGGTTCGGGCTATCCGATTCAGCATCCTCCCCGGGAGCCGCCGCTAACTCGACCGAGTTCGCACTCACAATCAGAGGCCGCCCTGTGCGCGAGCTCTGATCTAAATTGCTACTGAAATCACTTCGGATTTGCCCGATCATGTTTGCCACATCGGTCGCGCCGGTCCAGTAACTTTTCAGGGCCATTTGTAACGAAGCACGATCGATTCTTGCCTATCCGCCGCTCCGGCCAACTCTGCTGGTTGTGGCCCGGACAAAGCGCATCATCCGCATCACGGCCTTGAGGGGAGCCTGTTCCACCATTGGAACCGAGCCTCTTTGCACGGCGTTGTGCCAACGCGGCCGGTTTCTCTGGGAGAAGTAAGAAATGGCACAAACCAATGCAGATCCGATCCATCACACGCAGAAGATGAAAGGCGAATTGAACACGCTGATCGAACATTTGCGGGAAGATGTCACCAAGGTCGACGATCCGCAATTCAAGGCCCTGTTCGAAACCTCGGCAGAGGTGCTTGACGGGCTCGTCAAGGCTTTTACCCATTATGAGCAGAAGAGCGAGGCGGCCTGGAGCCGCGGGTCTCCGCGGTGACAGCCAACTCCCTTGTAATCTCTAAAAGTCTCGTAAAACCCGAGGGAATTTCCTAACGATCTTTAAATTAGTTACTGCTTAAATAATGAGATGGAGCTGCCGAGAGGGAAGGCTATGAGGGCCGCGACGTTCCGCTTGCAATTAAGAAAGCTGGCGCAAAACCGGGACGGCAACTTCGCCGTGCTCGGCGCGATCGGCTTCATCCCGATCATCGGAGCCGCCGCGCTTGCGGTCGATCTCGTCGGCGCCTATCTCGAGGCGGAGAAGATCCAGAACGCGCTCGACGCCGCGGCATTGGGATCCGTGCGGGCTTATGGGGAGGGGGCAACCGAGGAGGAGGCCCATCAGGAGGCCGAGAAGTTCTTCTGGGGCAACTACGCCCTGCCGCAGAAAAGCGTCGTCGATGCTTTGGCCGTCGCCACAGACCCATCCACTGAGGCATTGGCGGTGAAATTCACACGGAGCCTCGACGAGGATACGGCCGCGGCCGAGTTCGTGCTCGACTACAAGTCGCTTTTCCTGGAGCGCCTGCCACTGACGATCCGGCGCCAGGCCGTGGCGGCGCGCGCGGCGGGAGCGGAGGCTTGCATCCTGGCGCTCCACCGCACGGCCGATCGGGCGTTCGAGGTCAGCGGAAGCGCGGCGGCGGATCTCACCGGGTGCACAGTCGTCTCTAATTCGAATGATGCTCAGTCGATCTATGTCGGCGGGAGCGGAAAGCTCAAAGCAGAATGTCTTTACGCGGCGGGCGGCATCTACAGCTCGCCGCAATCTATAGCCTTGACGTGCAAGGGCGCGGTCGAAGGATCGCCGCGCGTACCCGATCCGTTTGCGAGCAAGGTTCTGCCCAAGACATCCACCTGGGTGGACCTTTCCGGCTGCGGCCAGAACTTCGTTGCGGGCGGCGGCGGCAACGGCGATTGCAACGGCACCGGCAAGACGCCCAAGAACGCCGATGGCCACGTGGTAACATTAAAGCCTGGGACCTATGGCGGCCTGGACTTGAAGGGAGCGATCAAGCTCGAGTCGGGCAACTACATGATCGACGGCGGCCGTCTCGAGCTCGGCAGCCAGACAGTCGTAAATGGACAACGGGTGACCTTCTTCCTCATGAACGGCGCCGAGCTTAAAATCAATGGCGGTGCCACCTTCAACATCTCGCCATCGCTGGAGGGTGCCTGGGCGGGTTTCTCGATTGTTGCCGAGCATGGCAACACCGCGTCCGCTATCATCAACGGCAACAGCCAATCGTCGCTGACGGGAATCGTCTACCTGCCTGACGTCGCCGAACTGCAATATTCCGGCAACGGCACGACGAGCGGAGAGTGCATAAGATTGATCGCGCAGGAGATCACGCTCATCGGCAACAGTACATTCAAGATGGATTGCAGCGCCGAGTTGGCGAACACGCAATTCAACTATCCTGGCGCCATTCGGCTGGTGCGCTGAATCCATGCGCATCGAGCCGCACTTGCATATCGGTGCTGATGGCCGAGCCGGTGTGCGGCATTCGGCAGTAGATGTTTTCGGTGGTATTCTTCGGTGCGGACGCGAAGGTTGCGCTCGGTGCCGGGTCGGAGGAGACCGCGAAGCGGCGCCTTGGCAGGCGCCGCTTGCACTTCCGCAGCGATGAAGCGGACCTTTCCGCATCGTATCGGCAACCGGCGCTGTGGAGAGGCGCCGGTTCTTGAGGGAGGAGCAAATGGAAACCCCCGTCCCGCTGCATCCAAACCTCGACAATGGTGTCACCAGGGGCAGTCCTGCCTTCGGGGGCGGGACGCTGGTTTGCGCCTGCACAGATAGAACGGTCCGGATCCGCATCGCCGGCGGCATCGCTCACAATCACGCTTGCGGCTGCACCAAGTGCTGGAAGCCGGACGGTGCGACGTTTTCGATCGTGGCGGTCACACCGCATGAGAACGTCAGCGTGCTCGAAAACGGCGACAAGCTCGAGGTCGTGGACCCGACGGCCTTGATCCGGCGCCACCGCTGCAGGGAATGCGGCGTGCACATGTATGGGCCGGTCGAGCGTGAACATGCCTTCCAAGGACTCGATTTCATCCACCCGGAAAGGTTCGAAGAGAGCGGTTGGCCCGAACCCACCTTTGCCGCCTTCGTCTCGTCGATCATCGAAGGAGGGGTCGATCCCTCAAGGATGAACTCCGTCCGCAACCACCTGAGGCAGCTTGGCCTCGAACCTTACGACTGCCTGTCGCCCGAGCTGATGGACATCATCGCCACCTGGACGGCGAGGAGGAGCGGCGTGCTAAAGTCGTGACGGGCGTCACCGCTCTTAACGCGCAGCGCGTCTTATCAGACGCGCAAAGGGCGCGATTGCTGCATGTTTTACCTTAGATTGCTACGATTTCGGGAACACACAGGCAGGCGGGATGGGCGAAGAAGCGGCGCTTCGCTCCCATCTTCAGCAATTTCACGACGTTGGTTGAAAGCTCGCTCGATAGCGTTGTGGACCGTCAAAAGCCCGCTTTTTTGGGATCAATACCGACACATCGACGCATGCAAGCGCTGTCTTGCGCACGAAATGCGGGCTTTGCCACAATTTCGCTCCACCTCGCCGGCAAAGTCTCGTCGCTATCCACCGTTGGCAGGGGAATTCCAGGTCTCGCATAGCGAACGCCATCAGGTTGGGGGTACGGCCATTGCCGTTCGCATGCCGGTTGCTCCATTGAGCCGATGATCCATTCCATCTTCGGCGGTCGGTGACGTGCAGCCTCAAAGTGCTAGAGAGTCTTTCGTGCGTATTAGCGAAGGCGGGTGCCCGGAGCAGCCTGTGACCTGGACAAGGCGCGGTGCTGCAAGAACACGGGCGCCAAGATTCAAGGACGCTCTAGCCCTTTGATTCCATGGCATTTTCAGCCGCGCTCAGAATGTTCTCTGAGCGCGGGCGGCGCAGTGCGCGCAAAAACCGCGCACTGCGGAAGGGCGAATTGCGCGCAATGGACGGAGACGAAGAGGCCAGCGCAGAGCCGGCATGAGGCCGGCGTGCGCATCAAGGAGACCCAACTCATGAAGGTTGCAGCGTTTCTGGCAGCGGCACTTGTCGCGTTCACTTCGCCCGATACCGCGTCGGCAGGCATGCTGGCGCAGGCCAAGCAATTTACGGGGCTTCACGAGGTCAAGCATAACAGGCGCCTTCGCGCCGCTCTCGGCATCAATCCGGCGCGTACGCCCTGGTGCGGCCATTTCGTGGGCATGGTCGCTCGAAAGGCCGGGCGCCAGCCGCCGCAAGGCTTCGGAATCGCGCGGTCGTGGCTGAGGTTCGGTGCCCCGGTCAAGCTTTCCTATGCGCGTCCGGGGGATGTCGTCGTCGTCAGGGCCGGCAGAGGCTATCATGTCGGCATCCTTTCGGAGCTGTCGAAATCGACCGCGCGCGTCATCGGCGGGAATCAGTCCGGGCGCGTGCAACTGTCCTATTTCAGCCGCGGACAGGTGGTCGCGGTGAGAAGATAGGCAACGCGGCGCGTACAGCGCCGCGCGTCTTATCAGACGCGCAAGGTCGCTGTAGCACTTTGAATTGCTGCATTTCTTTGTCCTTAAGTCGAGGTCGATTTGAGGAGACATGCAGTTGCTCTCTATAGCCCCTCACTTCAGCCCTCTTCCCGTGCAGGGAGAGGGCTCGCTCGGTGAAAAAAGGAAAGAGGGTGGCGCTGCGATGTTCCTGTGCCCCGGTCTTGCGAGGAGATAGCCGCGAGTCCGGATGCGAGGCGGTCACGGACGAAAAGCCTCGCGGCTTTTTCTCTGCGCGTCAGCACTGCCATAAGGCAGGTCGCTTTACACTCTTCCTCGTCTCGCTCTAATCTCCGCGGCATTTCAATGTGGAATTGTCTGATGTCGCTTCGCCTTGCCACCTTCAACATCGAAAATCTCCTGAGCCGTTTCGATTTTTCCGGTTTTCGCAACCAGCTCAAGCAGGATCGGGTGCTGAGGCTCTTCGACGTCAGAAGCGAGGCGGAATATCAGCGGCTCGAGGAAGCGCGCACCATTGCGCATACGGACGACACGCGGCAGATGTCGGCGCTGGCGATCGCCGATTGCGATGCCGATATCCTCTGCCTGCAGGAGGCCGACAGCATGGCGGCGCTGCAGGCCTTCGAGTACGGTTATCTCTTCCGCATGGTCGGTAACGGCTACCGCCAGAAATACCTGATCGAGGGCAACGACACCCGCGGCATCGACGTCGCCGTGCTGATGCGGGATGAGACCCGCGACGGGCAGAAGATCGAGTGCCTGGAAGTAAAGAGCCATGCGGCGCTCACCTATAACGATCTCGACCTGTTCAACGACGACCTGGCGGCGACCAACCGGCCCGGCGACCGCATCTTCAAGCGCGACTGCCTGGAAGTGGACCTGAGGATCGGCGGCCGGCCGCTCACCCTCTATGTCGTTCACTTCAAGTCGATGGGGCCGGCGCGCGAAGGGCTTGACGGCCGTCAGGCGACAATGGCCCTGCGCATCGCCGAAGCGAAGGCGGTGCGCCACATCATCGAGAGCCGCTTCGGCCGCGGCCATACGGCGGACAAGATGTTTGCCATCTGTGGCGACATGAACGATTACCAGGAAAAGGTGGACATTCTCGGGGACCGGCGCAACGGCTATGAGTTCGTTCCGCGCGAGGAGGCGATGAGCGCGCTCGAGATCCTGAGCCATGACGGCTTCGTGGAAAACCCGATGCTGAGGCGTCCGGTCCTCGACCGCTGGACGCTTTTCCACAGCCGGGGACCGGAAGAGCGGCATCTCTGCCAACTCGACTATATCTGGCTGTCGCCTGCGCTTGCCCGCCGCAATGCGGCCCGGGTGCCCGAGATCATCCGCGCCGGCCAGCCTTATCGCACGATCTTTCCCGCGGGCCAGGAGGTCGAGCGTTATCCGCGTACCGGCTGGGATCGCCCGAAGGCCTCCGATCACTGCCCGGTTGTTATGACACTGGATATCTGACCCATGACCCAACTCGAAAGCAACCGGTCGCAATGGCCCGCCGAAGGCACGATTTTTCCGGTGTCGGAGATCCACATAGAGGTCGCACCCGGGCCGCATCCGTTTCATCTGGCGGAGGCCGAGCGCGCTCGAGCAAGCTGGCAGCAGGAAATTGCGGCGAACCCGCACCTCTTCGATGGCAGGATGGTACTGCAACGGTCGATCCGCATCGCTGACGGGCGCATTTGCGCGAGGGCCTACATCGTTCCTTATTCGACTTTCCTCTGGTGGCGGAAGACGCGAGCGCCGGGCGCGTGCCATATCTTCGGCATGCCGATGCTGCTTTCTTCGGACGGCGCCGTGATCGCGATTCGTATGGGTTCTCATACGGCCAATGCGGGACGTGTCTACAGTCCCGGTGGTTCGCTGGAGCCGGAGGATATCATCGATGGGCGCTGCGACGTCGCCCGCAACATTGCGCGCGAGGTCAAGGAGGAGACGGGAATTGCGCTTTCTGAGGCGAGCGCAGAACCGGGTTGGCATGCAATCCATATGGACGGCACCATAATCGTTTTCCGGGTCTTCCGGTTAGCGGCCAAGGCGGACGATATCATTGCGCGGGTGGCAGCGCATGTTGCCGCCGATGCGCATCCGGAGATCGATGAAGCGGTGGCGATCCGTTCGCCGGACCCAGCTGCGCACAATTATCCTGCTTTCATCCCGCCGATCCTGGAGTGGCTTTTTGCACGGGATGCCGGCGGAACCGTTTCTGCTGCCATGGCATAGCGCGCTCGCCCCGGTCGCCCTGCCAGGTACAGGCGGCCACACGTTTCCTCATGACTTCTTGAATTGGGAACGGATCAACATCAGCCCGGCGATGGTGAGTGTGGTAAAGCAGGCGCCGGCGAGGAAGGTCGCCTTTGCCCCGGCAATGTCCCAGAGAGCCCCGGCGAGGACGCTCGCAAGGAGCAGGGCGAAGCCGGAGACCAGGTTGAACATGCCGAAGGCGGTTCCGCGCAGTTCCGCGGGAGCGGTGTCGGCGACGAGCGTTGCCAAAAGCCCCTGGGTGAAGCCCATATGCAGGCCCCACAGCACCACGCCGAGGCCGAGCGCGAGGATGCCGGTTGCGAAGGCGAGGGCGAGATCGGCAAGAACCAGGAGGACAAGGCCGACCACGAGCAGCGTCAAGCGATCAACGCGATCGGAGAGGGCGCCGGCGGGGTAAGCGGAAAGCGAGTAGGCGAGGCTCATGATCACGAGCACGACCGGAACCACAGCTAAGGGCAGGCCGATCGACTGGGCGCGCAGGATGAGGAAGGCTTCGCTGAAACGGGCGAGCGTGAAGACCGCGGCGATGACAACCACCCACCAATAGGCCGATCCGAGTTGCCTGAGTTCATCACGGCGCAGCGGCATGCGCACCCGGCGTAACTCCACCGGCCGCTCAGGCTCCTTGACGGCGACGAGGAGGACGCCGACGGACAGGAAGGCCGGAATGACCGCGAACCAGAACACCGCCTGAAAATGGTCCGCCGTCAGCCACATCAAGGCGATTGCGAGTAACGGGCCGAGGAAGGCGCCGACGGTGTCGAGTGACTGCCGCAGACCAAAGCTCGCACCGCGCAGATGCGGCGGGGCGATATCGGCGACGAGCGCGTCTCGCGGCGCGCCGCGAATGCCTTTCCCTACGCGGTCGATGAAACGGGCCGCGATCAGCCATTCGAGGGAAGCAGCAAGCGGGAAGATTGGCTTGGTAAGCGCCGCGAGGCCATATCCAAGGACTGCCAGGACCTTGCGCTTGCCCAGCCAGTCGCTGAGCGCACCGGAAAAGACCTTGGTGATCGAGGCCGTCGCTTCGGCAATACCCTCAATGATGCCGACGGCGAGCGTCGACGTCCCGAGCGCCGTGATCATGTAGATGGGCAGCAGCGCGTGGATCATCTCGGACGAGATATCCATGAACATGGAAACGAAGCCTAAGGCCCAGATTCCAGCGGGGATACGGCGGCGCGAAAGGCCGGAATTCGTCTCAGCCGTCATGCTGTTGCACTCTCGGGCTCCGCCTTGATCCCGTGCGGCCCGCCATGAGGGTTCGCCCTGGAATCGCGCCGCGTCTTGCGGCTATGCCATAGCGCTTCTCGCTGTGCCGGGGAAGTCCATTGAGGTCGGCCCGTTCGGTCAAGGAGAAAGACATGCAGCAATTCAAGGCGCTACAGCGACCTTTGCGCGTCTGATAAGACGCGCCGCGCTGTAGAGGGCAACCACGCGGGCACCAGGTCTCGCTTGAGCTATCTGCCCTTCTCTCGAAGGATAATTGAGAGTCTTCCCAGCGGACCGGGTACGGCTCGGCTCCGCCCTCTGTGGACCGCTTGCATCCGTGCGCGGCTTTTAGTCTTGCCGCCGGGACGTTCGCGTTGCAAGTTCTACGGTGAGGTGTCCGCCGGCCGCAGGGTTTCCCGGCGGGCGGTGCCTGCATCGAAATGCGCCTCTCCATTGCGGAGAATGAATCTTGGACTTCGGGGGCATGGGAGGTGCGCAGGAGGAGGGGTGCGGGCGTCGCCGTTCGCACCAGGATTGACCGTCGCGAATCCGGAAACCGCCGGAAATCACGACGGTCCGGACCAGCAAGGGGGAATGTATGGCACTACACTACGCGATCTACGACGTCTTCACCGAGAGCCGTCTAGGGGGCAATCCTCTTGCTGTAGTGTTCGAGGCAGACGGCCTCGGCGACGAAACGATGCAGGCGATTGCGCGGGAGTTCAACCTCTCCGAGACGGTTTTCATCCTGCGGCCCGGGAGTGCTGCCCATTCGGCGCGGCTGAGAATATTCACGCCGGTGCACGAGCTTCCCTTTGCCGGACACCCCACGGTCGGAACGGCGGTCGCGATCGCGGAAGCGCGTTATGGCGAGTCTGCCAGAGCGCTCGACCTCATGCAGGTTCTGGAGGAAAAGATCGGACCGGTGCGCGCCGCGGTGCGGCTGAAGCCTGGCAAGGCGACCTTCGCCGAATTCGACCTGCCACGCAAGCCGAACAGGCTCCACGCGCATTTCGACAGGCAGGCTATAGCCGATGCGCTGAGCCTCAAGGCGACGCAGATTGGCTTCGAAAACCACGTGACCTCCTTCTGGAGTGCCGGCGTTCCTTTCGTGATGGTGCCTCTGCACGATGTCAACGCCGCCGCTTCGGTGGAATTCGACCCGCAACGCTGGGAACAACTGACGCCGCTCGCCGAAGGCCGGCTGGCAGCCGCTTACCTCTACTGCCGCGGCGGCATCAACCACATGGCCCGCTTTCATGCTCGTATGTTTGCCCCCGAGATGGGCCTCGTCGAAGACCCGGCGACCGGTTCGGCCGCGGCCGCCCTTTCCGGTGCGATCAATCTTTTCGATGAACTTGTGGACGGGCACCATCCCATTCTGATCGAGCAAGGCGTGGAGATGGGCCGTCCTTCCTTCATACACCTGCATCTCGACGTCGTCGACGGCGAGATCACCAACGCCCGCATCGGCGGGCACGCTGTGAAGGTCGCCGAGGGGAAGCTGGCGGTTTAGAAGCACGTTGCGCGGCGAGTGAAGGCGACGCGCTGTAGCGCCGCAGGCTCGCCGCCGGCGAGCCGCACACCGCTCCCGTACGACCATCGACGTCTGCGCTGCGGCGGCCTGAAATTTTCCCAGAAAATCTTGCAAAGGGTGCTGGACAAGTGGGGCGAAGGCCATTATACGCCCCACCAGACCGCAGCGATGCGGTTCCTGGCGGGTGATTAGCTCAGTTGGTAGAGCAGCTGACTCTTAATCAGCGGGTCCACGGTTCGAGCCCGTGATCACCCACCATTAAATCAAGCGCTTAGCGGACTTTCCGAAACCGGTTTCTAAAAATCGGACGTGTTTTTTCTTCCCAATGCTTGCGTCATTTGAACAGTTGCGCGGCGCTGGCTCGATCTCCGTCGAAGGCGATTGGGCTCCAATGGCGGCTCACAGCGAGATCTTTGATTCGACTGGTCGCGCGGATACGAGCCTGAGGCCGGAGGGAGAGGCGACCTCGGGCGGCGTTCCTTCCGATGGGCGCTCGGACTGGCTCTCCTGCCATCCCACTTCGGCAATCTCGTAGCCCAGCGCGGCAGCGATTTTTCTCAGCATTTCGCGGACGCGAAACTCGTGACGGGAGGCTGCCTCTTTCTCGGTCGCAAAATAGGCTGCGCTGGCGGCTTCGATAAGATTCAAAGCGGCGAGATTGACGACGGCGTAAGTTTCCGCCCGCATCACAACGCACCTCCGAATTGCTGACGAGAATTGTGCGTTCCGAGAAGGCGTTGCGGGCATTCGCGATCGTCTCCGAAGAATTCGCGCTCACGGTTGAGGATGAAGAAGACGTCGTCCACGAGTTCGGCTGCCGGCCGGGCTTCGCGCTGCAGGACATCTCCATCGGCGCCGAGGTGCCAGGAGAGTGAGGCGAGGCTGGAATAGGTGGATGAGAGAAAGCTCTTAAGCGCCGCTTGGTTTTCCGCATCGCTCGATTGCAGCAGATCGGCCGAAAAGAGTTCATCGACATGGCCATGAAGATCGGACTTGATACGCGGAATGGACATGCGACGCTTGTTCTCCTCTAAATCCCGGAAAAGCTCTCGCTGCACTCTGCAGTTCGCGCTTTTCGTGTTGTTCGTGTCGCCTGAAACATCGCATCTGCCACAACTGATGTCAACACGATACATGTTGTTTTCGTGCATGACATAGGACGTGTCGCAAAGCTCCGGTGTGAATTAGGAGACCTGCGGTGGGGAGGGTGGCGTTGGTTGAGGAGGGGTGCCGCAGCGCCACGTGGTCAGGCATTGCCGGCAAGCGCGATATAGTGGACGGAATGCACGGTGTGCGCGTCGAAGCGCAGTACCTTCGGTGGATTGAACTGTTCCAGCACCAGTTCGGAAGTGTTGCGGCGCACGAACTTCTTGACGTAGGCGAGGGGAGCGCCGTCTTCTTCCAGGCGAATCTGGGCGATCACGTAGTCGCCCCGTCTGACAGGGCGGGTCGGGTCGACAAAGCAGACCTCCCCGTCCTCGTAACGCGGATACATGGAATCGCCGGACACCGACACTGCGTAGGCGCCGGAAATCTCAGAAAGAATGGGCGGCGCCAGGACTTCGTGCAACACATTGCCGTTCATTATGAATTCACCATCAACTCCACCGACTGCCTGGCCGAAGACAGGGATCTTCTTCCCCTGGCCAATGATGTTGGCACCGATCGTGCCGTTCGGGGGGCCGATACCCGTGATGCTGGGAGGTGCAGCGCCACCGCCAGGCATCTGCTGCTCCTTGCCTCTCAATAGCCAGACTGGATCGACATTGAACTTGCGCCCGTACACCTCCGCCTCTGCGAGTTCGAACTCGTTCTGACCGTTTTCGTGGGCACGATAGGTCGAGGCGACGATGCCGAGGGCATTCGCCGCGTCGGAGGCAAAGTGGTAACCCGCCTTAATGCGCGCCTGGCGCAATCTTTCCGCTCTTTCGCTCATGACACGACCCATAGCAATGCGTTCAACACAAATCATGTTGACACGATGACATATACAGTGTCATTTCGGTTTGTGCAAGATTCATGAGGCGCCATGAAGCGCTGGGTCGATTCTGACCTTGGAAGGAGAAGCAATGACGGAGCATTCGGAACTGGCGAGGCAGAAGCGGCACTATTGTGCCGTGCGGGAGCGGCTCACGCGCGCTGCTGCGGCGGTAGGCCGACCCGCCCCGATCACGCAGCTTGAAAGGCAAATGGCCGAACTTGCTTCAGACAACGCGGCGCAGGCCCGGCGGATCGCAGCGTTGGAGGTCGACCTTGCCGATGCCGAGGCGCGGCTGCTGGCGCAGGCGCAAGCCTTGCTTTCCGGCCGGAGCGCCGATGTTCCGGACGACGACAGCGATGGGGACCGGCCGACGATCGAGGAGATCGTCGCCGCCGTGCTCGCGGATTTCCCAGGGGTGAGCTGGGAAGATGTCGTCAGCGTGCGGCGCGAACGTCGGCTGGTAAAGCCGAGACACGCCTGTATGCGCGCAGTCTACGAAAAGCGCGGCGATCTCTCCCTCTCGCGCATCGGCCGCATCTTTCGCCGCGATCATACGACGGTGCTGGAGGCGGTGCGCAACCGGACATCGACGGCGAGCGTGGTCGACACGCCTAGATGATTCAACAGGCCGAGCCGCCGAGGTCTGCTCGCCCGCTGCAAACAGTCCATTCGTCTTCCATCCGCTCATCCGGCCGAAGGGGCAGGAGCGGACAACCGTGACCAGTTTCTTCCACACATGCCCGAAAGGATTTCCCATGATGACCAAGGCCCAGAAATTGCGTGCAAAGCGCAAGGCACAGCTTGGACGCCCACGCAAGGCGAATGCGGAACGCTATGCCTGCGGCAAGATCAAGCCCGGATGGTCGAAACAGGAAAGCGAGAAGGAGGCGATGGCGGTGGCGCTTGCGGCGCGCAAGCGCATGCACGGGCTCGAAACCAGAAGTGCCTTTGCCGGCTACACGCTCGGGCGGTTGTTTCTCGACGGGCGGATCACCGAGCAGCAGCGCGAAGCCGGCGACGATTATGCCGCGGCGATGGTGCGCTATTACCATCTCACGGGCATTCCATTTCCGAGCGTCAGGGCCCAGGACATCGGACGCGTGCAGGGACATCCGGGCGAACAGAAGGAGGAGCGCGCCCGGATGGCGGCGAAATCTGCCGAAAGGATGATGCGCCTGGAAGGACTGCTGCTCGGATGCGAAGAGGGGCGGCAAGTGAAGGCTACGGTCTTCAACGTTTGCGTGATGGATTATGAGGGTTTGAGAATGATGCCCGAGGCGCAATTGCTGTGGCTAAAGCGGGGCTTGAATGCGCTGCTCTTCGACAAGGGCTTGCGTGAACATGGGAATGGGGATCATTGTTTTGACCTGAGATAGGAATATTATCCTGCATCTTAAGCATACACGGCTTTGAAGATGCCTTGATCTCGCTGTTTCCCTAACTACGGGTCCGCGGCGGCAGCGGATCCGCGTTGGATGTGATGGGGGGCACAGGAACGCTGGAGCGCTCTGAGGAGTGATGGCATCGCGCTCCGGCACCCTTCGTCTTGGGCCAAGACGGTGTGTCCGGGTGCGCCGTTCAACTGCGCTCACAAGAAATTGGCGCCACGCTCGCGTGGCGTAGTGTATAGTGAGTGCAGGTCATTCCTTCGTTGAAAGAAGAAAAGTGAAGTCGATGAAGATTGCGACCACCATCGTCCTGGCGGTTCTGGCTACGGCTACGAGCGCGTCGCAGGCCCAGACCCAGACGTGCATCGGTGATTGCGGAGGCACCTACCGGCACGATCTTTTCGTCGAGCGACAGTATCAGCAGTTCTTGCGGAACCGCTACTTGAACTCCGGTCCCCGTTTCGCGCCTGGAACCGACATCAACATAGACGCAGGTGTAACTCTTGGGCCGTCGCTCGGTACGATCAACGAACTGCGCTCACGTCGGCGGCAAACGGTACTATCGGGCGGAAATGCGCATGCACGGTGGTGCCACGACCGCTATAGATCGTATCGCTCGAGCGACAACACCTTCCAACCGTTCGACGGCCCGCGCCGTTCGTGCAACTCGCCCTACAATTAAAGCGGGCGCGACAACGGCTGAAAGCGGCTTCAGCCGCGCTTTTGCAGGAGCTTCATGGCGGCATGGGCGACAGCTTGCGCCTGTAGCTGGGTGCTGAACTGACCCTGCGCCGGATACGTCACGCCGCGATAGCTGAGCACGAATGCCCAACGTCCGTTCATCCGCTTCTCGACCCGGATACTGGCCTCGGGTTTGTTGTCCGAATTCAAAGCTGTCTTCCTCGATTATCGTCTCCGGCCGCAGAACCCGCGACCGCAATCGCCGTGGCGGCCAACGGTCATCCCTCCAGCCGCTCAGAGCCGTAGTAACATGCGCATTCGGGGGCGAAAGGCAAGACAGAGCATGCGACACCAACGCGCTACAGCGCCGCGCGTCCAATCGAACGCGCAAAGGTCGCTGAAGCACTGTGAGTTGCTGCATGATTTTGTCTCTAAATCGATTCCGATCTTAAGGAATCATGCAGAGGCGCTCGGCCGAGCATCCGCGTAAGCGGACGCTCTGTCTGTTCAGCGCCAGGTATCCGCTGTTGAAGAGTCTATTCGACTGCACGTGCCGGGCCGAAACGCTCCATGACGAAGGAGGCCTGGACGGCAGGGCCCTGCGGACGATCAGTCTTTTCGAGCTTTATGGTGGCGAACTGAGCGGTTTCGACCGGAGGCGTGCGCTGCCAGGCGGTGGTGAGAAACAATCCGGCGCCTGCTACAAATCCGATGGCGACATACATCCAATGATTACGCATGGATAAATCTCCTTCTCTCGGGAAGGCAATGCTTGGAGGGCTAGTTTAGTTCCCGGTATAAAGCCGAGAGTTGGGCCTATATTTTCAGTACTTAAATGAATTCAAAGTATTCGACACGGTCGGACCCCGGCATCGGTGACAGCGCGACGCCGAAACTGCCTCCTTCCGTGCGAGACATTATCGATTGAAGTATGCCCAAGCCCTTGAACATCAGCCTCGTTGGAATTGAAGCAGAGGCCAATGTCTTATGCAAGGAAATTATAATATACGGTTGTACAACAAAATTTGACCAGTTCTGGGCGAAGCGTTTTCTTGGGCGGACGACATAGAAGCGTGACCCATCAGCCTGCAGGACTTTCGTCTCTGCGGAGGCACGCTCGGAGAAGCAGCCCGCTGCAAGTTTCCGGTGGGCAAAACAAAAACCGAATGCATTTCAGCGCATGGAGGCTTGCCCCGCGAGGGCGGTTGCGTTATTCCATAAATCAAGGATAGGAATTGTGTCCTAAAGGCGACCAGTCACCTCAACAGGGATGCCGAAGCGACGAAGATGACTTCTCCCAGCTCGCAAGGCGCTGGGGCGTTCTTCCTGATTTTCCAATTCATGGCTCACGGCGGCCTCGCGCGTTCCAAGACGCTGCGGCGCCGTGTGCGGCCGGCGATGCGCCTCCGCGTCGACCCGAATCCTGAGAGGGTTCGGAAGCATCGCGACGCGTCGACCCAAGGCTCCGCAGTGCAGGCCTCCGACGAGGCGCTGCGCGAGCATGGCAGCATCGCCGGCCGCGATGGACTTGTCTCATTGACGGAGGACAGCGGCGGCATTGGCGCGAATACTACGCTGCTGCATGTTATCCTTAAATCGTAGCCGATTTAAGGATAAAAACATGCAGCAATTCAAAGTGCTACAGGGACTTTGCGCGTCTGATAAGACGCGCGGCGCTGTAGGCGGACATTTCTCGAGCCGACGATTGGGATGGGTGATCGACCCCGCAGCGATTTCGCTTGGAAGTTGCTGCGGTCCGATGCTTGCCTGCTGACAAATGGAATTCGAATGATGCACACGTCAAAATATTACATTGCGCTTCTGGCGATAATAGTAGGGCCTTCAGCAGTCTTTTCGGCAGACCGGATCGAAATACGAGGTGTGGACCAAGAACAGGCCGCCAGCGTGAAGGATTTCCTGCATACCAATCCGGACTGCCGAGAGTTCAATGATCAATGCTCACTTTGTGCGGTCTCAGACGGTAAGGCCGAGTGCTCAACGCCCCAGATTGCTTGCGTGAAGCAGCGATATCAGTGCACTGCACGATCAAATAATTAAGGCGCTGGAAGCGGCGATCTACCTCGTGGGTCGTCAATCCTCGACCCACCGCGATCCCGCAGAGTTGGTCACGCGCTGCGCATGCGCCGGCGGGCCTCGGTGTCAGCGTGCTCCCCGTTGATGTCCCTCGAAGCGGTTTACGAAGTCGCTGAGCCGTTGGAATCACGGCCGGCGTTTCAAGCTTTTCGGATCCGCATGTGCGCCGTAGTGCGGGAGATTGCGGCATCTCGGCGAGCGGTGAAACAGAACATTGGCAAGGAGAACGCCATGAGCGATTGGAAAGGCTCTTCGGTTAGCGGCACGTCAGTTGGAAAGGTCGAACGACGCAGGCTGACCGCATCGAACGCCGCATATATCAGCCCTGAAGATGCCAGCGCATATGCGGAAAGCCTGCTGCAGGCAGCTTTATATGGTCCGAATGCTTATTTACCGGAGGGCCTAAGAAAACCTCTCGGAGGGCTCTCTAAAGACCCACGTGATGAGGATGCTTATGCGCCCGGCGCGAGGGCAGGGTTGAGCGAGCTGCAGAAGAATCTCGAAGATGTGAAGACCGAACTGAAATTTCTGTTGCCGAAAGTATCGAATGAAGATGGGGCATCGGCGCTAAGCAGTATAATTTCTTCGATACAAGCGACGCAGGACGGAGTTGATGACCGTGAGCGGAGCAGGGTCTACGAGAATCCGTATCGGCATCAGCCGAACCTTTATGACGAGCACAAGCAAACGTTTGAAAAGTACGGCGAGCCCTCCGAACGTCTGATCAAAGGAGCCGACGGGCCGTGGGAGCAAGGGCGGATCAACAACCGTTTACGTCCGTCGATGACCCTTAAACAAGCACTCTCTAGGTGGAGAGAGTAACCAGCTCGCTGCAGATCAAACGGCCAAAATCTCATTACCGCAAATCTTCTAATGCGATGTATATGGTGCCGAACTCGACACGACTCTTGTCGGCTAGGTCGGTCGGTGGCCGATAGTAGAGAACCTCGGCGGGGATTTCCGCCACTGATGAATGCTTCTTCCGTCTTGTCGGCGAAGACGCAGCATGCGGCAGGATCGTCGGCATCGGCCTGAACGCTGAGGCGATAGCTGTCTCCGGTCAGAAAAAAATGCAGCCGGACCTCGTGCTCACCCACTTTTAGGGTGCAGATATCATGGCTGCCGCACCAGCCGGTCGCATGTTCGAAGCTCTTGTCGAATTTCTGAATCCAGGCTTTGACGAGGTAGCGAGGGTCGCCGGTCTGGCCAGCTGCGAAGGCGAAGGCGGCCGAGCCGGCGATGAGCACGAAAATGACAATTCCGCGCAGCATGTTATTGATTCCCTGCGGAAAAGCTTACAGGCCTGAGGTCTCAGGCGCTTGATTTGGCTTATGGAGGTCCTCGACGACGATGATCAGCTTGCCAAAAGGTCTGACGCCTTTGTCGCCCCATATCTCGGGTGAGTAGTAAAGAGGAGCGACGCGAGGGTACCCGCTCTTGAGACGGACGTCGTGGAAACCGTTGCGGAGAACGCAGCAGGGGCTTTCCTCTGAGTGCTCTGAGCGGAAGCTAAGCGAATAGCTGGAACCTGATACGTCACGCAGCTCGATCATGTGCTCGCCGATTGGAACGAAACAGCGATAGCTGTCGTCGCACCAGCCGGTGGTGTGCTCGAAGCTCTTGTCTGTTTTTTGAAGCCACGCTTTCACGAAATAACGTGGTTTGCCGGATTGACTTCCCGCCAAGGCGTGGGCGGTCGAGGCGGCGATCACGATGGCGGCGGCAAAGATATGGCGCATGGTCCCCTGCTGGCTTCAAAGGGCTGCGTTATGCAGCCACCTGCAATTCAATCTCAGTCGTGATTCTGGCGCAATTATGGGTGGATTTGTGCGACAGCATACACGCGCCGACAGCGAGCCGTGCTCTGGTTGAGACCGAGCGGTGGTAAGAAGAATGGAGCCGCGATGATGGATGACGAAAGGCCGGAACGCGCCGGGAAAGTCGTTGACGATGCGGCAATGGAACCGGGGCTTCCCGAGTGGCGGGTGACGGGCGGCCGCGGCCAGTTGGGCGGTGCATTCCTGAATGCGGTGCAGGCGGATTTCGCGGTGCATGGCGTCGGCGTGATCGCCCGTATTCGCGAGGAGAAGCCGGAGAGCTATCTGAAGCTTGTTGCCTCGCTCCAACCGAAGGATTTGAGCGCCGCTGCGGGCGGCATCGACGAGCTTTCGGACGAGCAACTCATCGAGCGCATCCGCGCGCTTGACGCGGCAATTCGACCATTGCTGGATGGACGGAAACCACGTGCGCGCCGGTCAAGGCGATCGGCGCCGCAAATCGACCTCGTGCCAAGCCAGAGAACGATGAGGAAGGGCGAGTGAAAGGGCGCGCGGCGCCCTTTCCGCTCCAGAGAAGTATCACCGTGCCGGAGACGCAACGGCCGCAACGGGCTCATTGCTCGAGAAGATGATAACGGCAAACAGGAGAACGCCGGCGAAGGCGATGAGCGACGAGACGGCGACGACCGGTTCCATCGCGGCGTTTCCCGAAAGCATCAAATAGAGCGATGGGATAAGCACGGCTACGCCGAAGGTGTAGACGGCGTATTGAATCGTCGCCAGGCGCCTTGCTGCCTTCTGCGGATTGAGTGCGTGGTAAACGCCGAAGATCGCCATCGTCACCCAGCCGAGCAGATTGGCGTGCGCATGCGCACCGGTAGCGGCATGATTGCCCGAGATCGACATGTGCAGTCCGATGGAGATGCCGAGGATTAGGAAGATTATGGCGGTCTTGAAGTAAAGATTGGCAATACGTGGCATAGTGGTGTTCCCCTCATTGAAAACACGAGATTTAGCATGTTCTCAAACATCTGAGAACATGCAGATAGAAGGGCGTTTCGCGCTCTACTGCATGTCTTCTTAAATCGACCCGATTTAAGGATGCAGCAACTCAAAGTGCTACAGCGCCTTTACACGTCTGATAAGACGCGCGGCGCTGTAGGGTTGTTCCTGGCGTTACAATTTCGAAAGATAATCTGCTGATCGTTTTCGGTCAGGTCGGCGTGCGGTCGAATCCGCTGGGTGTAAGAGCCGGGTGTTACCAGCTTGCGCCGTCGATCAGGCGGTGCGGTATCTGCTCCCAGACCGAGCGATCGAAGATGCGCATGTTCACGCCCATGCGCGACGACTTGCGCCCGATCGGCGACCAGTGCGTAGTACAGCCGCACGTGCTGCAATGATGCATCGTCAAGGTCCTGTCGCCCTGCACATAGCCCACGAGCTTCTTCTCGGGATCGCTGACGGTGACTTCCTCGACAGGATAGTAGCCCCAGAGCGCACCGATCCGGCTGCAGAGCGAGCAGTTGCAATCGCCAAGCGTTTCGGGACGAACAGGCACCGTGACGCGAACCGATCTGCAATGGCAATGGCCTTCGATCATGACTGTGCCTCCCGATCGGCGAGCGCTGACAGAGCAATGGCGAGAAACGCCCAGCGGTCACCATTATGGACGTTGTGACATGGCCGTCCAGCCGGACGATTTACGGTGCAGAGCGGCAATAGAGAACCAGGGAACGAGCAAGGATGACCTCAACCGGCCCATCCCAGGGAATTGCTGCGTCCGAGCTCTCCGTGATGCTAAGGGAGCAAATTGCGCTGCTGGCGGAGCTCGACCGGCGGCGGCGCACGAACCTTCTCACCGGCTATCAGCCTTATCGGAAGCAGAAGGATTTCCACGCTGCAGGCGCCGCGGTCCGCGAACGCCTGTTTATGGCCGGCAACCAGCTCGGCAAGACGCTCGCCGGAGCGGCGGAAGCGGCGATGCATTTGACGGGGCGCTACCCGGACTGGTGGCAGGGCAGGCGGTTCGACAAGCCGATCGTCATGCTGGCGAGCTCGGAGTCCTACGAGCTCACGCGCGACGGTGTCCAGCGACTGCTTGTCGGCCCACCTCTCAACGAGGACGACTGGGGCACGGGCTTTATTCCGAAAGCAACGATCGTCGGGACCACTCGCCGCTCAGGGGCTTCCGGCGCGCTCGACAGCGTAACCGTGCGGCATGTCGCGGGGGGTACCTCGACGCTGCTCTTCAAAGCCTATGAGCAGGGACGCGGCAAGTGGCAGGCGAACACGGTCGATTACGTCTGGTTCGACGAGGAGCCTCCGGAAGACGTCTATTTCGAGGGTATCACCCGCACCAATGCGACGCGCGGCTCGATTGCAGTGACCTTTACGCCGCTCAAAGGCTTAAGCGCCGTGGTGGCGAGATACCTGATGGAGAAATCGCCGGATCGCGAGGTCATCACCATGACGATCGAGGATGCGGAGCACTACACGCCAGAAGAACGCCGGCGGATCATCGACAGCTACCCCGCGCATGAGCGTGAGGCGCGCACCAAAGGGGAGCCGGCGCTCGGCTCCGGCCGCATCTTCCCGGTGACCGAGGAGAGCATTCGTGTCGAGCCGTTCGATATTCCGAAGCACTGGGTTCAGATCGGGGGGCTCGACTTCGGTTGGGACCATCCTTTTGCGGCGGTTGGGTGCGCCTGGGATCGGGATGCCGATATCTTCCACGTGACCAAGATCTATCGCGAGCGAGAGGCGACGCCGATCATCCATGCGGCGGCGTTGAAACCCTGGGGCGCTTGGCTTCCCTTCGCTTGGCCGCATGACGGCCTCCAGCATGACAAGGGCAGCGGCGAGCAACTCGCCGCGCAATACCGCGCGCAGGGGCTGTCGCTTCTTCCCGAGCGAGCAACGTTCGACGACGGCACCAATGGGGTGGAAGCCGGGCTCTCCGACATGCTGCAGCGGATGCAGACCGGGCGCTGGAAGGTGTTCTCCACCTGCTCGGAATGGTTTGAGGAATTCCGCCTTTATCACCGCAAGGACGGCAGGATCGTGAAGGAACGCGACGATCTCATATCCGCCTCGCGCTACGCGCTGATGATGAAGCGCCACGCGCGGGCGAACAACGGCAACGCAAATTGGAATTTCACCGCCCGAAAGGTTCTCTGATGGCCGCAATGACCGATGAACGCCTGTGCGCCCTTGTCAGCCAGCTGGTCAAGGACTGCGAAAACTATCGCGACGAGCTCGCGATCGATCGCATCAAGGCGATGGAATATTACGACGGCACGATGAAGGATGTGCCGGCGGATGCCAACCGCTCCAAGGTCGTCTCGCGCGACGTGCGCGCGGCGATCAAGAAGGTGCTGCCGTCGCTGATCCGCACCATTCTCGGCAACGACAAGGTGGTGGAATATGCGCCTGTCAACGAGGGCGACGAGGCGGCCGCCGAGCAGGCGAGCGACTACATCAACTATGTCGTCTTTCCGGAAAGCGACGGCTATGACGCCGTGCAGGATGCGGCGCATGATGCGCTGAAGCTCAGGAACGGCGTGATCCGCTGGTGGTACGAGAAGCAGACCTCGGTTGCGGTTTCGACCCATACCGGGCTCGACGAGGCAGCGCTCATCCAGCTCGTCGGCGACGACGAGGTGGAGGTGCTGGAGCAATCCCAAACGGTCGAAAAAATCGAGACGCCGCAGGGCGCGGTCGAGCAGCCAAGCTATAGCGTCAAGATCCGACGCCGCATCGAACGGGGCACGCCTCGACTGGCGGCGGTGCCGCTCGAGGAGTTCCTGATCCATCCGGATGCGATCTCGATCGAGGACAGCCCGATCACCGGCATCGCCACGCGGATGCGCCGCTCGGACCTGATCGCGATGGGCTACGACCGCGACCTGATCGAAGGCCTGCCGGCCTCCACCGGCGATAGCGGCAGAGACGACGAGGAATTCACCCGCCGGCGCGACGCCTTCGAGGCGAAGGACTCGGTACCCAAGGCGCTGGAGGAGGTGGATTACTACGAACTCTACGTAAAGGTGGATGCCGACGACGACGGCATTGCGGAACTCCGCCGACTCGTCCTTGCGGGAGGCACGGGCGAGGAGCATCTGCTTGCCAACGACGAGTGGGACGAGGTGCCCTTTGCCGACCTCATCGTCGAGCGCCGCCCGCATCAGCGCGAAGGCGGCTCTGTGACCGACGACATGGCGGAAATCCAGCGGGTGAAGACCGTGCTGATGCGCCAGACGCTCGACAATCTCTATTGGCAGAACAATCAGCAGCCGATCGTCCAGGAGGGTACGATCGCCAATCCTGAAAGCGTGCTCAATCCGAAATTCGGTCAGCCGATCCGGATCAGCCAAGGCATCGATGCCCGCGCGGCGCTCGGCTATACCATGGTGCCTTTCGTCGCCAAGGAATCCTTCGCGATGCTCTCCTATCTCGACCAGGAGGCGACGGATCGCACCGGCATTTCCGACGCCTCGAGCGGCTTGGCGCCAGATGCTCTCACCAACATGACGGCGCGGGCGACGGCGCTGATCGAACAGGCGGGGATCGGCCAGACGGAGCTGATGGTGCGCACCTTCGCGCAAGGTCTGCGGCGCGTGTTCAAGGGGCTCCTTCGCCTCGTGATTAAGCATCAGGACCGGCCGCGGGCAGTTCGGCTGCGCGGCCAATGGGTGAGTTTCGACCCGCGCCACTGGAGCGCCGAGATGGACGCAACGGTGAATACCGGGCTCGGCGCCGGCACCCGCGAGCGCGACATGATGATGATCCAGATGATCCAGCAGTTGCAGGAGAAGCTCTTGATGACGCTGGGGCCGGACAATCCTTACGTTTCGCCGGACAACCTCTACAACGGCATCGCCAAATCGGTGGAGGCGGCGGGACTGAAATCTCCCGACCTCTATTTCACCAAGCCGAGGCCGGAGGAGATCGGGCGGCGGATGCAAGCGAGTGCCAATCAGCCCGATCCGGAGATGCAGAAGCTGCAGATGCGGGCGCAAGCCGACGCCGAGAAGGTGCGGCTTGCGGCGGAAAACGAAAGGCGGAGGCTGGAGATCGAACGCGAGCTGAAGCTTGCCGAGATCCAGCAGAAGGGCGCGCTGAAGCGCTACCAGATCGACGCCGAACTGAACCTGAAACGGCAGCAGAATGCCGTGGAGATGATGGGCGGCGAGCCGCTGTCGACGGCGCAAGTCGGAGGGCTACCGGGGTGAGAAGAAGAACCAAAGGCTTATACGATTTCTACGAAACGGCGCCGCGAACAGCGACAGCGCTCGAACTGCGTGACTTCGGTGAGGAGGCGATCAGCCGCTTGCCGAACTGGGGTAACAAACGTCGAAGCCCGCGAGATAAGCCTGTCGAGGTGACCGATACCTATGTTATCTCCAATACCAACCCGGTAAATTCCGTGCCCCTGTTCGGATCAGATGGTCATACTGGACTTGTCATCATTCCGGATGACGGAAATCCAGAGAATAACTTTTTGTATGACCCAAATGGAAGTTACCCAAGCAGGGAATTTGGGAGTGACAGAACGCTTTGGGGGCCCCCGGAGTGTCACTCAAGGACTATGTCCGATACCAGATGACGGATGGTCCTGCCGTTACTGTACGCGAATTCGATACGGATGCCGAGCAAGAAAAGGAAATCCAGGAGCGGATCGAGCAGATTGGAGGCTCCCCGCTGACAGACTGGAATTTGCCCGGCATGGGCCGCACAACAGGTGTGTCCACGCGCAAATCGATGGGGTAGGGCCTTTCGGCAAGATTGAGGAAACCATGTGGCCGAGCAAGCTCGACGAGCAACTCGAGCGGGCTAAGCGATACAAGCGAAAGTTCGATGGTATGTGATCTGTCCCATCCTGCGGCGTGACGTCGGATGAACGGAGAATGCTCTCAAAGGTAGCATAAAAGTGCCGTAGTTATGGTAACGACAGTAGCGGCGTTGACGAATGAATTCGACTTGCGGTTTCCTTGCACAAGGTGAGTCGGTTCCCTTTAGCTTGAGGACGGTCTGTGCGGCGATATGCGGTCTTGAATGTGGTTCGTGTGCTGCTCTGTGTTGCTGTGACTGCGGTCGCCTGCAGATTTCTCTACCACAGGCTGTTCCGGTATAAGATGGCTGTCTATATTGTCGGCCTATATGCTTTTTCGTTTGTGCCACGGCCGAACGTGTCAATCTCGAAGAGGCTTGCTTCTATCACGCTAACAGCTCTTGCGTTTGGCGTAGCGTACATGGCTTGCGGTGTACTGTATCACTACTTGACCTTGGGCATCGTCCCGTCTGAGCTGACGGAGGGTGATGTGACCACGCTGAGGTACCCGTTGGCGGCTCTGTTATATCTGGTGCTTGGGCCACACTACTTCGTATTCATCCTAAGCTACATCACCTCGGAACTGCTGGTGATGAAGAGGATCGCACCGGGGCCGGGGCCGACGATAGCACAAGGCGGCAATTGAACGACCGACGGAAGCGACGAGAAGCCTTGGCTCTCGACAGACAACCATCCCGCGGCACCACGGCGCGGCGAGCGACTGTCGCCCTATCGCTGCCCCCAAAGATGGCTGGACAATCGCGGGTAGAACCGTGAGGGGCGCTAGTTAGGGGCTTGAAACGTGCCGTGCCCCAGAATAGGGCTAATGCTATGAAAAAGCTTCGCTGTATCTCTCTGTTTTTGATCGCCCTTCCGCTTGTCGTCTCCTCTTGCAGCGAAACGGGTGCGCCAACGGCGCCCACACGGGCGTCGGTCAAGGTTCAAGCGCCGGCGGCCCGGATTATGGTCAGGCCAGGCCCCAGACAATGCACGACACCTGATCAGGTTTGCGCCTATGGCACCGGCCCAGCCGGTGAGCCATGTTCCTGTTGGGCAACCGACGGTTCGCCCGATACGGGGATCACCACGATCGAGGCGCCGATCATTGGAACGCCAGCGCCCAAGACGAGCCAGACTTACAAGGGCTAAGTGAGCGTCAAGTCGGCGTCTGCCTGGGACACTGTGACAAGGGAGCGCGTAGCTCAACGAGCTAGCAGCCTAAACCCAATCACGAAAACCGAAGAAGTCGTGCATTCGGTCGCGTTGCGGCCGGATGCACGACTTTGCGCAATGGAGAGCTGTATGCAAGCTTTCACAGACCCGGGTGCCTAGAAGAAATATCGCCAGGCAAAGGAACCAGAAGACAACACCGGCAAGCTTGCTCATTGAGGAGCTCAGAAGGAGATGGTCGGATGGCATGCGCTTGAGACCAAGCCAATTGAACGCGATATCCTCTGCATAGATTTCCTGAACTTGAATTTTGCCAAGGCTCAGCAGGGGCACAACCACTCGCGCTGTGCGATGTAGAAAAAGTTCAAAGATGAGCAGATCGAGAATATTGAGGACGACGCCGGCAACGGCGTCAAATGCGAGGCCCATTTTCTTCATAGTTAAGCCTGTTGGTCGCGGATGGGAGCTCTTCGGCCAATCTTGCGGTCTCAGCCAAGACGCTTCTACCTTAAACAAGTGGTAGACCGGAACAAAGCGGGAATCAATCCTTCCGTGCAACGAGATTCGAACTCCTTGCCGTGAGGGTGGACCCTGATTGCACCCAAGTAGGCAGAGCAAACCAGGAATCAGCCCTGCCCGCGTGGCGATTTTGCGGAAAGGCCGGGGGAACCGTGTAACTTCTCAAGAAAGACAACGTGACATGAAACCAGAGGAAAGAACTGCCGCAGCGCGGGCGCTGCTCGACAGTCCGCTGTTCGATCGGCTGATGGACGAACTGGAAGCGGCGGCAATCAACGGTTGCGTCAATGCAAAGATTACTGACCACGAGACGCGCGCGGCCTTTGCGGCAGAGGCGCGGGCGATCCGCAATTTCCGAGGCAAGCTCAAGTTCCTGACGGAGCAAGCCAAGGCCGAGGGAACCAACGCGCCGGCGTGAAGTGCTGGCGCTCTCATAGGCAGGATGTCAGAGCGACTTGTTGGTCCTGCCTTCTTTGAAGCGGCGCGTGAAAGAGATTCATGAAGCCGCCGCAGCGTTTTGAAACGACGCCAATTTTCCGGGTGCGGAAGGGGCGCTTGGCGCCATTGCTCCGCTCCGAACAATCTCTTGAAAAGGTCTTTCCATGATGAACGATAGTGCCAACCTGCCTTTTGGCGGGAGCAAAACCGTTGACGGCTCGCTTGAGGCCGCAAGCTTTGACGACCTCGACTTCTGGGAGCCGAACGAGGCCAACCCACAGGACGAGGAAGAGCGGGACGGCGAGGAGACCGTGAACTTCGCTCAAGAGCGAGACGATGCTGATGCCGAAGGCGACGAGCCGACCTTTCCTGACGAGGAGGAGGCGGCCAACGAAGCCGAGGACATGATCGTTACGCTCAAGGGCGGCGAAGAGGTTCCGCTCGAGGAACTGAAGCTCGGCTACATGCGGGACCGCGACTACCGGCACAAGACCCAGGATCTCGCCAACCGCGGGCGGATGCTGGAAAGCATGAGCAGCCGGGTCGCTGCTACGGCCAATGGCGTTGCGGAACTGATCGCGGCCCAGATCCCCGACGAGCCGCCAGAGGAGCTGAGGCGCCACGATCCGGAAGCCTATCAGCGACAGTGGGCGCTGCACCAGGCGGGGCTGGAGCAGCTTGCGCGGGTAATGGCGCTCGGCGAAGGACCGGCAGCCGTTGCGGCGGAGCTTCAGGCCGCGGCCAGCGAAGAGAGGCTGGAGGCAGAGAACGCCAAGCTCCTCGAGGCTTTCCCCCAGACGCGGCACGATGAGGGGCGGCAAGCCTTCTTCGAAGACGCCTTCGAGGCGGCAAGGGAACTCGGCTTTTCCGACGAGGAGGTACGCGAGGTCGTCGACCACCGGCTCTTCAAGCTCGCGCATTATGCCAGGCTCGGGCTTCTTGCGGAACGTGCGCGGGCAAAGGCACTGCAGAAGGTCAACGCCGCACCGGTGTCCACGCCGCGCATGAAGGCCAAGAGCCAAGCGCAGCACCAAAGGCGTGAAAGCCGGGAGGCGATGCAGCGGCTTTCGAGAACGGGATCGATCCGCGACGCGATGGCGGTCGATTTCGAGTAATCGACAGGCGTGAGCCGAGCGGCGAGCGTGCAAGAGACGCTGTTCAAGCGATCGCTCGGTGCGCCTTCATTCAACACATTCAACGCTTTCCGCGTGCCTGTCCGGGCGCGCGGGCCGCGAATCCCATCACGACAGAAGGACCAGCAAATGGCAGTTCTCACCAATACCTTTCAGACGACCCAAGCCGTCGGCAACCGCGAGGAGCTTTCCGACGTGGTATCGCGGATCACTCCGGAAGACACCCCGATCTACTCGCTGATCGAAAAGGGCAAGTGCACCACCTATCACCCGGAATGGGAGACGGATGAGCTTGCAGCACCCGGTGCCAACATCCGCGAGGAGGGCGAAGACTACGCTTTCGGCGCGATTACTCCGCCGAAGCGGCTTGGCAACTACACCCAGATCATGCGCAAGGACTGGATCATTTCCGCGACGCAGGAGGTGACGGCGGAAGCCGGCAACGTACAGAAGCGCAAGTACCAGAAGCTGAAGAAGGGCGTAGAGATCCGCAAGGACGTGGAATTCGCGATCGCCGACACCAATGCGTCGGTCGGCGGTGCGACGCGTGAGTTTGGTTCGCTCAGCACCTGGCTGACGTCGAATGTCTCGCGTGGAGCGGGCGGCGCCAACGGCGGCTTCAATGCAGCGACGGGTCTGACCGTGGCGCCGACCGACGGCACACAGCGGCCGTTCACCAAGGCGATCCTCGATACGGTGATGCAGCAGGGCTACCAGAACGGCGCGAATTTCCGCCATGTCTCGGTCTCGCCCTATGTCAAATCCGTTTTCGTCACCTTCATGTCCGATGCGAATGTCGCGCCGTTCCGCTATGCGGTTTCGCAGGGCGGCGAGCGCAATACCATCGTCGCGACGGCGGACTATTACGAAGGACCGTTCGGTACCGTGATGATCCACCCGAACCGCGTGCAAGCGGTGAGCGCCGGCCTGGCCCGCAACGCCTTTTTCATCGACACGGACATGCTCTCCTTTCTGTGGCTCCGCAAGATCCAGGAGGACCGCGACGTCGCCAAAACCGGCGACGCGGACAAGGGCGTGATCATCGGAGAGGGCACGCTGAAGGTGCACAATGAAAAGGGCCTCGGGGTTGCTGCCGATCTGTTCGGGCTCTCCGAGGCAAGTTGAGCCTGGCGGCAGATCGAGAGGGCGGGCTTCGGCTCGCCCTCAGTCGTCTGAAACTATTGCCAAGGGGAAATTGGTGGCGAAACGAAAACTGACGAATGCCGAAAGAGTGGCAAACCTCAACTGGATGGGCTTACCAGTGCAGAGCTATTCCATGCGCGACGCGATGGAGGATTTTGATGACAGCGCGATCTTCAATCGTGGACGCATTAGGGAAGGTGGCAGCCACGGCACCGCAGAGCCGCGCCCATTTTCACCAGACGACAATCGCATCACCGAGCCGATGATGAAGGCGCCGATAGCCTACAGGGGTGCGCTGACGGGGACTACAGGGTTTCAGAAGAAGGCGGAGTCCTTGCCTGTCGATCGTTTTCAGGAGCTTAAGGCAACAGACAAGCTGGCCGACAGTATCGCGGCCCGCCTCAAGCGGGACCTGCAGCGCGATTTCATGATGTCCGAAGCCGAGGCCGCAGCATTCGTAGGAAATCTGGACCACGAGAGTGGCGGGTTTGGCAAGTTGCACGGCAATCTGTGGCAGGACGGACGTGTGGGTAAGGGTGCCTTTGGCTATGCGCAGTGGGACGACCGGCGCGAGGCCTTTGAAAATTGGACCAAGGAGCGGGGACTAGATCCGGATACGTACGAGGCAAACTACGGCTTTATGAAGCACGAGCTTTTCGATACCAGGGAAGGTAGGGTCCGACAGCCGCTTTCCAACGCCGACGACGTCGACGAAGCCACCAAGATTGTCGCCAAGCGCTACCTACGGCCTAACGAAGCCAAACTGCACCTCGACAATCGCCGGCGCCAGGCGCGGCGGGCCATGGCTCTTCCGGACTATCGCGTTGAACCACCGGTTCCGTCGCCGCGGCCAGCGGATGAACGCGATGGGCCGCCGTGGCGATATTGAGCCTCGATAATCTGGTGCGGCCTGTGCTCCGCATGCATTCCTGCCGGTGCATTTGCGGTTGTCTTTTGTGCGCGCCTCGACATCAGGCGAGGGCGCGCTCAGATCGAGGAGAGAAAGCCGAAGGGCTGGGCGCTGAGACCCTGCCGGACAAGCTATTGCCATTCCGGAAGGAGCGGTTGTGAATATTTCGCTCTCCACCTTGCGAATGTTCATGAAACGTTCTACAAAAAAGTGAAGCTTGGCTCGATCGCAGCGCCGGAGGAGGAACCTTGCACAGCTATATCGCGCGGGCGCTGATTGTCGTCTTTTCAACCATATTCGCCACGCCGGCCTTGGCCGATGCGGAAAAAGTGTTCGATGCTCTGCTTGCCTGCAAGCCGGACTTCTTTTCGATTCTGAGGGCCGAACGGACCGCATTCGGGCCGGTGAGGATCGAACCTTTCGAAAACCCGAACAACTCGCCGCATTACCCACAGTACCCACAATCATACTCTGAGGTGGTCACGTTCGCGGGGCCGATCAGGGCCGGCGATTTTTCGATCGTGCGTCTTTTCCAGAAGAAGACTGTCCTGGGAGGGGAGCCCGAAGGATACAGTTGGGCATTTCAGGTTGCCGAATCGCCGGAAGAGGTTATGCGCGTGCTCGAAAGCCGTTTCGGGGCGAAATTCGTGACGCCGTGGGTGGTCGAAAGTTGGAGTGTGGACGTCGGCCAGGCACCTGACCGGTACGAACACATCTCACCTCGTCTGAGCATTTCGGCATATAACGATCCGGGCAGGCAGACAACTCTGACGTGCGCTCCCGGTTCCGACAATGTCCGCCACTTCAGATTGCCGACGGCGGCGGAGACCTTCGGCGCACCGGAATTGGGACCGCCGCCGCTTGCGCAACCGGACAAGCTGATGAATGCGCTCGTCGCCTGCAATCGCGAGGTCTTCGACCTTCTGGCGGCAGAGAAGGCGGCATTCGGGAAGGTGCGCATAGAATCCGGAGGAGGCTCGAGCGAAAAGGCGGGGAGAGCGACGCCGGCTCAGACCCGCGTTGTCTTTTCGTCGCCTGTTTACGCTTGGGGGCTCGGCCTGACTGGCTACGTACAGAGCGTCGATGCGACAGGCAAACGGCTCAAGCTTACCTGGGGCTTCGAGACGCTGGACGGAGCCAACCAGCTTGTCCACGTGGTCGGCCTGCGTACCGGAAGCGAATATGATGAGCGCGAAGGGTGGAAAGTGCATTGGGAGGCGGAAGCGACGGGCTACACGCCCTCGCCGAGTCTCGCTATTGCCAATGGCACCTCTTCCGAGGGCGTCCTGACTTGCTCCGACGCGGAGATGGCTTTGCCCGAGCCCGCCGATCTGTTCCTGACAGCGGCGCAGTAAGGGCGGGCGTCTGTCCGCCAAATGCAGCGTGTTTTATCCGTCAAGCGGATCCGATTTGCGGATAAAACATGCGGCACTTCAAAAATGTTACAGGCTCTTTTGTCCGTCTGAAAACACGCGCGGCACTGCAAGGCGACTAATCACAACCAAGGCGGTTCCCTCGGAGCCGCCTTTTTTCATGGAGCAACGAATGTCCGAAGCAAAGAAGCCGGTGCCCGTCCGGCTGATCTACGACGTATGGCTGAAGGAGAGCGAACGGACGCCCGCGGGAAACGTCGTATCCGTGGAACTTGGGCAAGCCAAGGCGCTGATCGCCAACGGCAAGGCCGAGCGGGCCGATCCGCTGCCGGGAGAGTGATCATGGTGATCCGCGACGGCGACTGGAAGCTCTTCGACTATGATTTTCAGACCGGCCGCTCCGTCTGGATGATGGAGGACGGCAACAGGACCCATTGGCGGACGGACTATCCGGTCGAAAACCTCGTCCGCCAGAATGAATTCACGCGCCACGCCACCGCCGGCAATGCCTTCGGCGAATGGACCAAGGTTGCTTCGATCCCCCTCAACCTGGCGCATTCCGAAAACCTGGTCAGGGCGCATTCCGAAGGCGACGACCGCTATGTGAAGCGCTGGCTGAACGACGGCGACAACCGCGCCTGGCGCAGCTTCGAGGGGCATCTATGACCACATCCGATTTTGCCTCGCTCCTCGTCGATGCTGGCGACTATTCCGGCCGCGACGACATTGCCCATCTTTTCCGGCGCTTCCTCGCGCTTGCCGAGCTCAAGCTTAACCGCGTGATGCGCCTTGCCGACATGGAGAAGACCGCGACGGTGCCGCTGGCGGAAGGCGAGGGTAGCCTGCCGGAGGATTTCCTGGAGGCGCGCCAGGTGCTTGCAGGCGACGGCCGGGCGTTGCGGGTGCTGCCGCTGCAGGAGCTCAGCAGTCACGAGACATCCGGCGGTCCGCCGATCGGTTACGCGATCGTCGGCAGCGTCATAAAGGTGCGGCCGAAGGGCGGAGAGAATATCCGCCTGACCTATTATGCGAAAATCCCGCCGCTGACGGCCGCCGCACCGAGCAACTGGCTGATCGAAAAGGCGCCGGATGTCTATCTCTACGCGCTGGTCGAGGAGATCGCCGTCTGGGAGCGCGATGCCGCCAAGGCGGGTGCGGCCGAGGCACTGAAGCGCCAGGCGATGGCGGGGCTCGGGCTTGCCGACGAGCGCCTGCGCTGGGGCAATGCCGAAATCGTCATTGGAGGGCTGACGCCATGACGCTACTGACCATAATCAACGAGGTCTGTGACATCGTCTCGCTCGACCGCTTCGACAGCGTCTACGGGACGAACGATCCGAATGCACAGACGATGGTGGCGCTGGCCGAAGAGGCGGGCGCGGAAATCGCCCGGCGCGCCGACTGGAAGCAAATGCTGAAAGCGCATGTCGTCTCCGCTTCGCCGGAAATCCTCCCCGCCGACTACCAACGGCTGGCGCCGGGCGGCGCAGTACGGGCGGTGGACGGCCGGTTCTTCCGGGCGGTAACCAACGGCGCGCAATGGGCCGTAATCGTCGGGGTCGCCTCGGCGGAATCCTATTGCCGCCTCAGCGGCAGGGAGATGTTTTTCTCGCCGGCCACTGCCGCCGCCGGCGCGACGATCGATTACGTCTCGAAAAACTGGGTGCTCGGCGATCCCTACGAGGAGCGCGATACTTTTCGCGCCGACGACGACACGACGCTCTTTCCCGAGCGGCTGCTCGTCAAGGGACTGATCTGGCGTTGGAAGCGGCAGAAGGGCCTGCCTTTCGAGGACAATCTTGCTGAATTCGAGGCGGATCTCCTGCAGGAGATCAATGCGGACAGGGGGGCATCATGATGACAGTACGCCCCGGTCGCCTGCCGCAGACCAACCGCGGCCAAGCCAGCGTCGGCCGATCGCAAACATCGCAATCGATGACCTTCCCGGCCCCGAAAGGCGGACTTGTGACGACCGCCGACATGGCGTCGCAGGTGCCCGGCTCCGCCACCGTTCTCATGAATTTTCTGCCGACGCTTGCCGGCTGCAAGATCCGCGGCGGCTCGCGCAAGGTTGGGCTTGCGGCCGATGGTGGCGCCATACGCAGCGCCTTCAAATACAAGTTCGGCAGCAACGAAAAGCTGTTCATGGCAACCGCGAGCGCGATCTACAACATGACCGCGCCGGTCGCTCCGCCGGCAACGACGGCAGCGGCGGTGAGCGGGCTTTCCGGCGGCGACTGGTGTGCCTTCCAGCACACGACCGCCGGTGGTTCCTTCCTCGTCTGTCTGAATGGCGCCGACACGCGCCGTATTTACGACGGCACCGCCTGGACGACGACGCCGTCGATCACCTTTTCGGACGCGACGACCATGGCGCAGCTCAACTATGGCTGGTTGTTCAAGAATCGGGAATTCTTCCTGAAGAACGCGACGCTCGATGCCTACTATCTGCCGATAAACGCCATCGGCGGCGCGGCGGCCGTGTTCCCGCTCGGCGGGGTGATGAAGAAAGGCGGCTCGCTGCTCACCGGCTTTTCCTGGTCGCTCGAGAGCGGCGACGGCCTGTCGGATCTCTGCGTCTTCGTCTCGACGGAAGGGGAGATCGCCGTCTATGCCGGTTCCGACCCTTCGAGCGCCAACGATTTCGCGCTGAAGGGCGTCTACCAGATCGGCAAGCCGCTCGGAAAGAACGCCTGGATCCGCATCGGCGGCGACGTGCTGATAGCGACCTCGGACGGGCTGACGCCGGTGTCGCAAGTGTTTCAGCGCGACCAGCAGGCGCTGACGCAGGTTTCGGTTTCACGACCGATCGAGGACGACTGGCGGCAAGCGGCGAACGCCACCGGATCGGGCTGGACGCTTAAACCCTGGGCCGAGCAGAACCTGATCTTCGTCGCCTTTCCTGACAACAGCGTCGTCAGCGACAAGACTTTCGTGCTGAACGTGTTGAGCGGGCGCTGGGCGACGATCAGCAATTGGCGGGCCAACTGTTTCGAGACGCTGCAAGGCGGACTCTTCTTCGGGTCGCGCGATGGCTATTGCTGGCAGGGCGACACCGGCGGCACCGACGACGGGCTGGCCTTTGCGGCCACCTATCTCTCGCAGTTCACGCCGGCCGGGCAATTCGGCCGGCGGACCGCGGCAACCATGGCGCACATGTATTTCCGCGCCAAGACCCGGCCCAAGGTGCAGCTCTTCGCCCGGGCCGACTTCGACAGGACCGCGCCGCCTTTCGACCGCGTGACGGAGGGCGACGCGGCCTCTCCGGAATGGGACGTGGGCCTCTGGGACGTGGCGCGCTGGGACGGTGTGTCGGAGGCGTTGCGCTACGACTTTCGCCAGAATGTGCGCGCGAGCGGCGACATGCTGGCGGTCGGCTGCGTCATCACCTCTGGCGGGGCAGTGAAACTCGACATCGAGGTGGACCTCGCCACGCTCCAGGTCTCGGCCGGGGAGGCGAGCGCGTGAAAATCATCTGGGGCGGGGCGGGCGACTCCGCGACCAACGACGCGATCGCCGGCTTTGTCGCCACTCGTATCGACGGCTGCGAAAGAGGCTTTGCCGACTTCACCACGCTCGGCGTGATGGAGGAAGGCAGACTCGTCGCCGGCGTCGTCTATCACAACTACTCCCCGGAAGCGGGTGTCATCGAGCTTTCGGCCGCCGCCACCAGCAAACGCTGGCTGACGCGGCCGGTGCTGAAGGCCATGTTCGGCTATCCCTTTGACGAGATCGGCTGCCAGATCGCCGTGCTGCGCGTCTCCGAGGAGAACCGCGGCATGGTCGCGATCGCCCGGCGTTTCGGGTTCACAAGCTATCGCATTCCCCGCCTGCGTGGGCGACAGGAAGCGGAAATCATCTTTACTCTGACGGACAACGATTGGCGGGCGCATCCCGTCAATCGAAGGTAGGTGTGCTATCGGAAAATCAAAAGCTCCCACTCCCCCGGATCCGAAGGCGACGGCAGCGGCACAGACCGCGACCAATATCGGCACCGCGGTGGCCAACGGATATATGGGCAACGTCAACCAGGTGACGCCGGACGGCAGCCTTACCTACAACTACGCGATGCAGAAATGGACCGACCCGCTGAGCGGCAACGTCTACGAACTGCCCGTGGCGACGGCGACCCAGAAGCTCTCGGAGATGCAGCAGAAGATCAAGGATCAGAACGACGCGGCGAACCTCAATCTCGCGACGCTGGCCACATCGCAATCGAACCGGCTGAACGACCTGCTCGGCAAGCCGATAGACATTTCGAAGGCCCCCGCGGCTGGCGACACTTCGAAGTTGACGCTGCCGCAATACCAGCAATTTACCCGCGGCCCCGAGCTGCAAACTTCGGTCGGCAATGCCGGAAAGATCACGCGCAGCTATGAGACCGATTTCGACACGTCGAAGTACGAAAACGCGCTGATGGCGCGGCTCAACCCACAGCTCGAGCGCGACCGCGCGGCGCTGGAAACGCGGCTAGCCAATCAGGGGCTGCAGCCGGGATCGGAAGCTTATAACCGGGCGATCGACGAGGCGAACCGGACGTCCAACGACGCCCGCATCGCCGCGGTGCTAAACGCCGGCCAGGAACAGTCGCGGCTTGCCAATCTCGCCAACCAGAAGGCAAGCTTCGAAAACGCGGCCCAGGCGCAGACCTACGGTCAGGCGCTGCAGAACGCCGACTTCGGCAACAACGCTCGGCAGCAGATGCACCAGAACAGCCAGTCGGCGACGGCAGCCAACAACGCGCTCAAGGACCAGAGCTTCAACGCGGAGCAGGCACGGATCAACGCCCAGAATACTGCGCGCTCCAACTATCTCAACGAGCAGTATGCTCAGCGCAACCAGCCGATCAACGAGATATCGGCGCTGCTCTCCGGAGCGCAAGTCAGCAACCCGAACTTCGTGCCGACGCAGGGACAGGCGATCCAGCCGGTCGATTATGCGGGACTGGTACAGCAGAACTATCAGAACCAGATGGCGGCCTATAACGCCCGTCAACAGGCGGGGGCGGGCCTGCTCGATTCCCTGCTGGGCTTCCTTCCCAAGTCCGACCGCCGCGCCAAGAAGAACATCGAGAAGGTCGGCAGGCTCAAGGGGCATAACCTCTACGAGTTCCACTACAAGGACCAGCCGACCTCCGGGCAAAAGCATATCGGCGTGATGGCGCAGGAGGTGGAAAAGACACGCCCCGACGCCGTCAGCCGCGGGCCGGACGGCATGCGCCGGGTGGACTACGGCCGGCTTTTTGCGGCGGGGAAGAGGCGGAAGTAGGGGCGGATTTCGTCTCTCTTCGTTTGGAAGTGAACGCGGCTGCTTGAACGCATTCGAGTGGCGAGGAAGAAGAAAGGATTTTCAATGGATGCAGGACCGCGGCCGCGAAGGAGCGATATGCCGCACTTGTTCGATCTTCAGGAAACGCTTGCAGACGCCGTACGCCGGTCGATGGCCGTTGGCAGGGCACAGGCGATGGCAATCGATTCGTTGCGCACGGCGATGGATGCGGACTTCCTTGATGATGTTCGATCCGGAAGAGCTTCGATGGGCGAGGTTCGTGAGCGGCAGCGCCAACAGGAGGCGCTGAGGCTAAAGCGTGACGAGGCACTTCGACGCAAGCAGGCCGAGTGGCAAGAGAGTAAGCGCCGCGAGATGATGGCAAGATTTGAAGCAATCGAGCGGTTGGAGGAGCGGGATCGCGTCGCAGCGATGGGCAATTTTGCAGAAGAAGGTGAAGTCATAGGAAACGTTTTCGGAGCCGGCGTTGGAGGTCTCGCAGGCTTTGCGAGTGCGCCTTTCGTGAGCCCGGCTGCCGCCACTTTCATCGGGGGCGTTGCCGGTGAGGTTGGAAGCCGCGCCGGCGGTGCTCTCGGTCGGGCGATCGGCGAAAAAACCGGGCGCGGCGGGCCGAAGAACTACGAAAACTTCAACCCGATGGGCGACTTCACCGGTTACTATCTCGGCGATGACTTGCTTTCGCCCTACCGGCTTAGGTGCTAAGGAATTGCGATGCACACAGGCTGTTCCGGGAGGCTTACGGCCTCATTCGCGAAGGATCGTCGCGCATTTGGTGAGGCCAGTTCGACCTGAGACCGGCTGACAGGGCGCGCGCGATGACTTATGGTTGTAGTCCGCTTCGCGTTGCGAATCGCCCGTGTGATGTGGTCGAAGTGTGCGCGGGCGTGACAGGGGAAGGGGCTCTGTAGGAGACATGACGTTTATCTATACTGTAATACTAGGCTGGGCGCTCGTCATGCCTGTCTATTATCTCTCCCAAAAGCTAGGCATTAAACTAACCAACTTCAGACTTTGGCTCCTTGTGTTCTGTGGAACCCTTTTGTCGAACTACCTCATGTCCCGCGTCCTTTAGGCAGCCGCTGACGGCGCGCGGCGCATACGAGCGAAGCGAAAAAGCTTGCCATGCGGACGCAGCAATCCCAGCGGCCAAGCGATCGGGGTGCTCCGGTGAGAGTCTTGTTGGAGAGACAACACGCAGAATGTCCATGCGGCCGCCGATGGGGTCGTGCGCAAGATTGACGTGAGGACATCGGGAAAATTACATCCAGTGGTCGCGCTCCTCACGTGAACTCTCCGATAACCTGCTACCCGAAGGCCCACTGCGCCGAGGGGGCGTGTGAGGACATCGTCATCACCAATCATTTCACGGCCTCCATCGGGAGGCCTTTTTCATGGAGGCTATCTTGCCAAGAACAGGCGGAGTCTATTCCCCACCGGCCGGCACCAAGGGGGTGCCGAACACGACGATCCAGAGCGTGCCCTATAACGCGCTGATCGATGATCTCACCGCCGACGCCAACGCCGCGCGGCCGATCACCGCAGGCGGAACCGGAGCCACCAGCGCAAGCGGGGCACGCGCAGCACTCGGCGCGCAGGCTTCCAGCACGGCACTGACCTCGATCGCGGGGCTTGCGACAAGCGCGGACAAGATGATCTACACGACCGCGGCGGATGCCTACGCGGCAACCGCGCTGACCCCCTTCGCGCGGACGCTGCTGGACGACGCAACCGCGGCTGACGCTCTCACGACGCTCGGTGTCTCGGCCTTTGCTCAGACCGTCCTTGACGACGCCGATGCCGCCGCGGCGCGTGCCACGCTCGGCGCCAACAATGCTTCGAACCTGACGACTGGGACGGTCCCGTCCGCGCGGCTGGCCGGGGCATATGTCGATTTCACGCAACTCGCGGTCACGACAGATGGTGAGGCGGTGAAAATCGCGGGCTCCGCTGCGGGCGATCCCTATATCGGCTTCTGGAAGGCGACAACACGCCAGGGCTATATCCAGCACCAGGACGGCGGTGCGAACACCAATGGCTTGAAGCTGCAGAATGACGCCAGCGGCTGCGGTCTGTACATCATGAATGTCGCCGGCAATGACAGCCTGATCTTCAACACCGGTTCGACAGCCAAGGTTGTCCTTCACCGGGGCAATCTGGTCGGGGGTGATGTCACGGGCGCTTTAGGGTACACGCCAGCAAACAGCGGCATCTCCATCACGGCTGGCAACGGTTTGACGGGCGGCGGATCACTAGCGGCAACCCGCACGCTGACATTGGGAACGCCCTCAGACATTACAAATACGACGACGAACTCCGTCACGGCCACGAGCCATACGCATGCGCTGGGGTTTATTGCGGCGGAGGTTTACACGGGAACGTCATCCACCAATACCAGCTTCCCACTCGGGACAGTCCTTGCGATGGCGCAGAACGGCTCCAACCCCGCGCGACAAGCTGCAGTGATCCCCTGTTTGTACAGCACCAACGCTTACGTTCAGAGCGGCTATTCCGGGGCGGGCACAGCCCTTTCAGGAACTTGGCGTGTGCGGGGGATCGTCGCTTCGTCCGATTGGCTCATCATTCAAAGGACTGCATAGACATGACCAGTATCACCCACGGCAGAACGGTGTTGAATGAGGTCCATGCGATCGTTGAGACGGCGGAGTCGGAGGTTTACCAGCTCTCGATCAACCTGACCGACATGAGTGGGCAAACCTACGACTGTGATTACCTGTCGAGACCCGATGATGCTTTCGGCTTGAACCCTACCATTCGCAAGTGGCTCGCCGACAATCCCTATTTCTCAGTCCAATCCTACGCGCCGCCGACGGCAGAGCAGATACGCGCTTCCATGTCTTCGCTTTCGGCACGGCAATTGCGTCTCGGGCTTGTCGATGCCGGGGTTTCTCTGACCCAAATAACGGCTGCGATTGACTCGATGCCGGCCGGCCCCGAAAAGGACCGCGCGCAGATTGAGTGGGAATATGCAACCTCATTCAGCCGGTTGCACCCGTTGACAGCAACTATCGGTCGGGCCCTCGGCTTAACCGAAACGCAAATCGACGCAATGTGGACTGCCGCCCTCAATCTCTAACGCGCGCTTTCCCCGCGCACCGTCAGCAATTTACGCGCAGGTCAAAGTAGGCTCGTATTGCAGGCGATCAGTAGTACTCCGCTAGTGAGCGAAACCAACGTCAGAAGACACTTCATCAAAAAGCGAAAAAGCTTATAGCGCTCTTTCGCCGCGCGCAGCCACAGGCAAACTACAACACGTTCAGGACCGCCGTCCTGGGGCAGATGCGACTACTTGCGGCATTACATGACTGAGCGCCTGGCGTATCTCCGCCTCGTATCGTTTCTTTCTGAACGTTTAAACGTCCGAGAACGCGATTGCTGGTCGACACCAATTAAAAGTGGACGTAACACCTTCCTCAAGCCCGTGGCGGAAGGTGACCGAGTTCATTGTGCAACGGCTCACAGATGTGCCACTCCTTGGACATGGCCAGGTGAACCGCCTCACTTAAGTAGTCTGTGGCCGAGGGTTCTTGCGCAGACGTGGATATATTGCTCTGGAGCGGTGAAATGGGTATCCGTGAACTTAAAAAGCGCCTTCGGTTTCTTGCAGAAGGCGAGGATTCCTTGGCTGGTTACGCGGCTGACGGCGTCAGGGTCGTGAACAAAAATACCGATTTCCTGAATGAACCGAAATTCGCCGCGGCCTGGAATTTTGCTGAAGCAGGCAACAAAGAGGCCTGGGCTAAGCGGAAGCGGGTTCCTGACGTTCGATGGAGGGCTCACACCTGCTGCTTCGCTGCAGCGCGCGCATTGAAGCTCGAGGGTGATTTTGTCGAGTTCGGAGTGAACGCCGGGCTGCTGTCGATGACGGTGTGTGAGTATCTCAATTTCGGCGCTCTCGATCGGAAGTTTTGGCTGTTTGATACCTTCCGTGGAATTCCCGAGGGGGAGATGACTGCCAAGGAGGCGGCGCGGGCGAAGCAGCGCAACGCCGGCATCTATTTTGATGTGTATGAGATAGCAAAACGCAACTTCTCGAAATTCGAGAATGCAATTCTGGTGAAGGGGCTCCTGCCGGATACGCTCGAAGGCGTCCCAATAGAAAAAATCGCGTACCTCTCAATCGATCTCAATGTCGCGCGATACGAGAAAGAGTGCATCGATCGCGTCTGGGATAAGATCGTTCCCGGTGCTGCTATTGTACTCGACGACTACGCCTTCATCGGATGCGAAGAGCAGAACGCGATGTGGAACGAGTTTGCTGCCGTTCACGGGCAATCGATATTGACGTTGCCGACCGGTCAAGGGCTGATGATCAAGCAGTAAGGAACGTTTTGCCTGCGTTCATCATTGAAGCTCTACAATTGGGCGTCATGACAAGAGGAGACCCGAGATGGCAGGTATACCGTTCAAGCTTTTTCTCGCGGCCGCGACAGTCGTCACATCGATGATCGCACCGACAGGCGGCTTTTCCCAAGACTTCGAGCTCTATATCGATCCTGACGGCCCGCGTTACTATGATGACTACCGCCCGCGCTACTATGACGAGTACAGACCGCGGCGATATTATCGCGAGCGCTACCGGGAAGCATATCAATGCACCCCGCGTCAGGCACTCTATCTGTCTCGGCAGTATCTCCGGAGCCCTCGGATCGGGCGAACGACGAGATATTCCATCGAGGTAAGGGGCATAGGGAGTCGAGGAGAGCGTAATCGCGTTATCTTTGGGGCCGAGCCCGGCTGCCCGCGGATAGGATAGCCGCAAGCACTAGCCCGTGGTCATTTCTCTAGACCACAGACAAAGCCGGAGCGCAGATAGGGTGTATTTGTATTCCCCAGGAGAGGCTGCAGGACCAAAATAAGCGGCAGGTTCCAAAGCATCATGAGATGCACTGCCGCGCCGATCCGCTTGTCTCCGAACCAAAGGCTGCGCAGGAGCAATAGGGCATAGCCGAGCCCCAGGTGCCGCGCGGCTGAACTGTCAAGCGCGGCGCTGCGATCTTTTCCAACAGCAAAGGTAAACCATGAACAACACCGTGACTTTCGGCGCGGCGATGCTGCTCGGCTTTATCCGTAAGGCGGAAGTCGGCAGCAGCGACCGCGCGTCCTATGATGTCATTTATGCCCACCGGCAGGATAACCTAGCGAAGCCGCTCACCGCGATGACGCTCGGCGAGGTGATCGATGCGCAGAAGACGTGGTCGAAGGCGCATGGGTCGAGTGCGGCGGGCGGCTATCAATTCATGCGTGCGACGTTGGCCGGGCTTTTGAAGGAAATCCCGTTACTGAGCAGAGATCTCGTCTTCGATCCGGCGCTTCAGGACAGGCTCGGCTATCATCTACTCAACCGCCGGGGATTTGCCGCCTACATGGCGGGCGAGATCAGCCTCCCCGAATTCGGCAAGCGCCTGGCCATGGAGTGGGCGTCGCTGCCCGTCCTTGCCGATACCGAAGGCGACCGGCGGCGGGTGAAGCGTGGGCAGTCCTACTATGCCGGGGACGGGCTCAACAGGGCTTTGATGAAGCCGGAGACGTTCGAAGCGGTGCTTCGCGCGGCGCTGGCTGCCCGCCGCTCGCAGGAAAAGGAAAAAGGTCAGGCAGGCGAGGCGGCGGTAGGCAGGCCGGCAAGACCGCGAAAGCCGGTTGCCCGATCCGGCCGCTTCTGGACATGGCTCTTGACGGCCGGCGGCACCATCATAACCGCGCTCAAGGAACTGAATCTGGTGGCGCTCGATTGGCGGGTGCAGGTTGCCATTCTGACCACGATCGTCGGTTTTGCGATTTACGCCATCTCGTCGATGCCGGCGGTTCGCGACGCATTGGGGCTCAGGCGATGACGCTTTCCTGGGGCAAACTATTCGTCGGAGTGCTCGTGCTTGCCGCCATCTCCTGGGCCGTGCACGAGATCCGCGAAGATGGCGCGCGAGCGGTGCGCAGTTCAATTGAAAGGCAAAACAATGAAGCGGCAAAGAGCGCTGACGCACAGCGCCTTGACTATGATGCCTGCTCTTCTTCTGGCGGGCTGTGGAACTTCGGGGCCGGCGAGTGTGAGCGGCCTTCGCGAGGTCGTCGGAACTGAGCTCGTCAGCGCGCGTGGCGCGACGCCGGCGGATCAGCGCAGGATCGATCGCACGGTGGTCGGCCTCTGTGCCGCCTCCGTCTGGACGAGCGCCGAATGCGCCAGGCACGGGAAGCGCGACGATGATTGACGCCGGCGTTCACCAGCAGCTTGGGACGCTGATCGCGGAGGTCAAGAACCTGCGCGAGGATTTCCGGCGGTCGGAAGACAGGTCCGAGGCGGGGAGGGTCTCGATGAGTGGTCGCATGGAAGAACTCGTCAAGCGCGTGAGTACGCTCGAGGGATCAATGACGCTCGTCAAGGATGATATTGCCGGGATGAACCCGGTGATCGAGGACGTGCGCAGATGGATGCTGATGGGAATGGGTGCACTCGGCGTCATCGGCATCGCTGGTGCAGCGCTCGGCGTGACCTTTGCCGATGTCGTCAAACGGACGTTGATGCTGCTTAGAGCAGGATGATGATCACCGACCTTTCCACGCCTCGGCGGCGAGATCGACTGCCGCCTGCTCAGTCGTCGTCATCGAAGGGGAAAAGGCCGCGATACCGGCGGCTTACCAAACGCAGTGAGCGATCCGGTTCGATGACATAGGTCTCGTAGACCCGCCGGCCAAACTGGTCATTGAACTGGTGCGGCACGATGCTGCCGATCGGTGCTTTGGTCAGTCTGGTGCGCGGCTGCCCGCCATAGGTGATGCTACCGGGAATTGGTTCAAGATAGGAGGAATAGCCTGTGGTGGTCACCTCGCAGCTGCTCAGCAGCACGAGTGCGCACAGGGCGGGAAGAGCGCTTTTCATGACAGTCCTCGGCATTTACATAACTTCACCGATGTTCAGTCGTTGAAGATATCGTAGTCTATCCGTCGGCTTGTCAGCCGCAGTGAGCGGTCCGGTTCAATCACATAGGTCTCGTAGACGCGGTGACCGAAATCGTCGAAGAACTGATGCGGCACGATGCTACCGACCGGCGCTTTCGTCAGCTTCGTTCGCGGCTGGCCGCCATAGGTGATGCTGCCGGGTATCGGCTCCAGGTTGGGGCCGTAACCAACGGTTTGCGTCGACGTGCAGGCGCTGAGCAAGAGCGGCGCGCAGAGGGTGAGCCAGGCGATCTTCATGGAGTGCTCCGACAGCGCCGCGCACCCGTTGGCGCGCAAAGCTCGCTGCAAAAACTGCGGACGCGGCAATTCTCTCCTTAAATCGGAACCGGTTCAAGGTGTCATCACGGGCGCGGCGCTTGCGGCCTTGCAAGGGCGCGAAAACTGCTGCCCGGCAAATGCGCCGCACCGCTGTTCTTCCTTTAACAGCGAGCACCCAACCGGTAAGTTTCGGTACGTGGCGCAATGCGCTGCCTGATTTTTTGTGTTGCATGCGACTGATGTTTTGAAGGATGTAGACGGCGGGCCCTGCCGAGCGGTATTGACGGCGAGCTAACCTCCTGCGGGTTAGGCGTCGCATCCAAGGCTGGCCATGCTCAGACCAGCCGCTGCCTCAGGGACTGCCCATGACCGCTGAACAGGCGCTTTCCTTTTTCGTTCTCGGCACCATGATGGTCTTCTTCATATGGGACCGCTTTCGTTACGACATCGTCGCCTGTTCGGCGCTGATGCTTTCGGTCGCGCTGGGGATCGTGCCGTTCGATCGGGCCTTTGACGGGTTCAGCGACGATATCGTCATCATCGTCGGCAGCGCGCTTATCGTCAGCGCCGGGGTCGCCCGTTCGGGTGCCGTCGATGCAGCGATCCAGCGCTTCCTGCCGAACGTGCAATCCGTGCGCGCGCAGCTCGCCCTGCTCGTCGTCACCGTCACGGTACTTTCCGCCTTTATCAAGAATATCGGGGCGCTGGCGATCATGATACCGGTTGCTTTCCAGTTTGCGCGCCGGTCCAATGTGCAGCCTTCGGTCTTCCTGATGCCGATGGCGTTCGGCTCGCTGATCGGCGGGTTGATGACGCAGGTCGGAACTTCGCCCAACGTGGTCGTCTCACGGATGCGCGAGGACCTGACCGGCGAAAGCTTCACCATGTTCGACTTCACGCCCGTTGGCGCCACTCTGGCGGTGGTGGGCTCACTGTTCCTGCTTCTCGCCTACCGACTGGTGCCGGAGCGCAAGAGCCAGCAGGTCGCCCTGCACGAGGCGATCGAGATCACGGACTACACCTCCGAGGCGGTGGTTCCCGCCGGGTCACCGGTAATAGGCAAGCCACTCAGCAATCTTGTGAAGATCGGCGACGGCGGCGCGGTTGTCCTTGCGGTCTTCCGTCGCGGCACGCATCTGGCGCCGCTGCCCGACGTGGTCATCGAACTCGACGACATCCTACTGCTCGAAGGCGGACCGGCGGCCCTCGACCGCATCGTCTCGCAGGCGAAGCTCAAGATCTCGGGCGACCGTTCGCCGACGCCAAATGAGAGTGCTCGCGCTGAGATCGAAGCCATCGAGGCGGTGATCGCCACCGGTTCGCCGCTCATCGGCATGTCGGCACAGCGCCTGGCGCTCTTCAACACTTACAATGTCAACCTGCTTGCCGTGAGCCGTCAGGGCGAGCGCCTGAAACAGCGGCTCGGCCGCGTAAGGCTGCAGGCTGGCGATATCGTCGTGCTGCAGGGGACGCGGAGAGAACTGCCTTCCTTCCTGCAGGATTTCGGCTGCCTGCCGCTTGCACAGCGGGAGATCCTGCTCGGCACCATCCGGCGCGCAACGGTACCGCTCCTCTTGCTGGGGGCTGCAATGGGCGCGACCGCCGTTGGCGTCGTGCCGATCCCCGTTGCCTTCTTTGCCGCGGCGCTTGCCATGGTAATCTTCCGCGTCATTCCGTTGCGCGAGGTCTATCGGGCTGTCGACGGACCGATCCTGGTCATGCTTGCAGCGCTCATTCCAGTCAGCGATACGCTGCGCACGACAGGTGGATCGGATCTGATCGCCGGCTGGCTCAGCGGCATTGCCGCCGGGCTGCCGCCAGCGGGCGCGCTCGCCCTCATCCTCATCGCGGCTATGGCCGTGACACCCTTTCTCAATAACGCCGCCACGGTCCTCGTCATGGCGCCGATCGCCGCCAGTTTTGCGACCGCACTCGACTACCGGCCGGATGCCTTCCTGATGGCGGTCGCGATCGGCGCTGGGTCCGATTTCCTGACGCCAATCGGTCACCAGTGCAACACTCTGGTCATGGGTCCGGGTGGCTACCGCTTCAGCGATTACCCCCGTCTCGGATTGCCTCTGTCGATCGTCATCGTGCTCGTTGCAGTGCCCGCGTTGATGTGGGTCTGGCCGCTGCGATAGCGCTGCAGCATGTCTCCTTAAATGGACCTCGACTTAAAGAGAAAGGCATGCAGCAATTCAAAGGGCTACAGCGACCTTTGCGCGTCTGATAACACGTGGCTCTGTAGACGGGGAGTTGCGCGGTTCCTGGCGAAGCTCCAGAAATTTTTTTGTTGATGTTTGTTATGTTATTTCATAACTAAGTGTCACCTGATCATCGAGATGAGCGAACGGTGTTGAAATCCGCCACCCCTCCTGTCCAATTGTTGCCTCCGCCTGCGATTCATGCCACCAAGACGACGATGGTGCTGCTGTCGTGACTCGGCGGCGGCTGAAAAGGGAACACGGTGAGGACGACCCAGAAGGGACCGATGCCGTGGCTGCCCCCGCAACTGTGAGCGGAAAGCGCATTCACACGATGTCACTGGCGAACGGCCGGGAAGACGTGACTGCGCAGCGACCCGCAAGCCAGGAGACCTGCCATCGACCCGATCAACAACAACGGACGGGGTGTTCCGATGGAAAAGAATTGGCTTCTGCTTGGCGGTCAACCGCCTTACGGCATTCTTGTCACTTTCTCTCCGGCCCAACCCGGCGGAGAAATGGCATGGCGAAATTTTCAGAGCATAAGATAGTCGTCTCAACCGATTGCCGCTTTACCCGAGGGCCATGCCGGCCGGGCGTTGAACTGCTGGCGCTGCTCAACCGCAGCGTTGCGGCGCTCGGCAAGCAGCTAAGTGACGATTTTGCCATCACCGGCACAGTGTGCATGGCGGCCTGCACGCGTCCCTGCACAATCGCTTTCCAGGCGTCCGGTAGCGCCACCTATCTTTTCGGTGACATTTCGCCGGATGAAAACGTCGACGATCTCGTCCGATATGCTGCCGCCTGCGCCGACGGCATCGCCAATCCCGAATTCGAATGGGATCGGCCCGCCCATCCCGCCGCGTTCATCCTATCCGAAGCGCCGGTCGGGCGGCTCCAGTGAGGACGGGGAGACTTGAGCCATGAGCTGCTTAGAAACAGGCGCATGCCTCCGCGTCGAACGGCTGGAATGGGGGCCGCGTCCCGGGCTCCGGCTGGTCCGCGATATCAGTCTCTCCCTCGCGCCTGGCGGCCGGCTTGCAATCATCGGGCCGAACGGCGCCGGTAAGACGTCGCTTCTGCGCTGCCTTTATCGCGCCGCGCAGCCGGCTGCGGGGAAGATCGAAGTCGACGGCGTCGACCTCTGGAGCATCACGGCGCGCGAGGCGGCGAAAACCATCGCCGTCGTGCTCCAGGAAATGCCTGGCGATTTTCCATTGAGCGTGCGCGACGTGGTGATGATGGGACGCATCCCGCGGCGTGAAGGCATGGGCGGCTGGACCGCGCGGGATCGGGAGCAGGTTGCGCATGCGCTCGATCATCTCGATCTCGGCCATCTTGCCGGACGCCAGTTCGCCACCCTATCCGGAGGCGAGAAACAGCGGGTTCTGATTGCACGGGCGCTCGCCCAGGAACCGCGCATCATCATTCTTGACGAACCGACCAACCATCTTGATATCCGCCACCAGCTTGAAATCCTCGAGCTCCTGAAGACCCTCAGGCTCACCATCGTCACGACGCTGCACGACATCAATCTCGCGGCCGAATTCGCGACCGATGTGGCAATCCTCACGGATGGTCGGCTCGCCGCCTTCGGCACGCCCGACGCCGTGCTGGAATCATCGGCTCTTTCCGCTGCCTTCGGGGTGCATGCGACGGCACACGAGACCTCCGAAAGCTATGCGTCGCGCTTTTCCTTTTCGCTCCAGCGCTCTGACGCGGCGCCGGCGAAGCGGTTCATTTCCCGAATTTCCTCCCTCCGTTCCACAGGAGACATCCAATGAACAGAATCCTGCTCGCCGCCGGTGCCATTCTCATGGCCGCGGCGCCCACTTTCGCCTATCCCATCACCGTCAAGAGCTGCAACCGCGACGTCACGTTCGAAGCCGCACCCAAGCGGGCCGTCTCCAACGACGTTAATCTCACCGAGATGATGCTGGCCTTGAAGCTGCAGGACCGCATGGTGGGCTACACTGGCGTTTCCGGCTGGAAGACGCTGGATGAGAAGCTGCGAGAGCACGTGAAGGCGTTGCCGGAGCTTTCGGCGAAGTATCCGACGAAGGAAGTGCTTCTCAATGCCGATGCCGATTTCTTGTTCGCGGGCTGGAACTACGGCATGAAGGTCGGCGGCGAAGTGACGCCGGAGACGCTCGAGCCCTTCGGGATCAAGGTCTACGAACTTACCGAAAGCTGCATCCACGTCGTGGCGAAGGAAAAGCCGACGATGGAGGATATGTTTGTCGACCTCCTCAATCTCGGCCGCATTTTCGGCGTTGAGGCGAGGGCGAAGGCGCTTGTCGACGGATATCGCCGGCAACTCTCCGAGGTCGCCGACAAGACCAAGGCCATCGAGCGCCCAAGGCGGGTTTTCGTTTACGATTCAGGCGAGGAGAAGCCCTTCACCTCCGGTCGCTACGGCATTCCAACGGCCATGATCGAAGCGGCGGGCGGGGTCAACATCATGGCCGACGTTGAAAAGAGTTGGACGGAGATCTCCTGGGAGCCGGTAATCGATCGTGACCCCGAGGTGGTCGTCATTGTCAACTATGGCGAAGTGACAGCCGAGCAGAAGATCGCTTTCATGAAAAACAATCCCGCCTTCAGGAACATCGACGCGGTCCGGAACGACCGCTTTGTCGTGCTCGACTACGTCGAGGCGACGCCCGGTCCGCGCAACATCGATGCGATCGAGCGGCTGGCAAAGAGTTTTCATGCTGAGGCCATGTGAGCAGGCGTCTGGCGGCTGTTATCGAGGGGCCATGCCGGCAGGCGCTGCCGGGTACCTCCGGCAACGTTCTCAGAAACAGCCATAGTGCATTGATTTAACGAAATTGCTGGTCGGGGCACACGCCCCGCGTCCAGCGCCGCAACTGCCAAAGTCGGATATTCGTGCGAACCTTGTTCTTCCTTCTCGGGGCACTGCTTCTTTTGTGCGTTGCCGTCACCGCCGGCGTTTCGCTCGGCACCGCGCCTATTCCAGTTCAAGCGGTCTGGTCGATAATCGTGGAGAGGATCGTGCCCGGCAGCGTCGAGCCTTTCTGGTCGGCCGGGCGCGAAAACATCGTCTGGGACGTGCGGCTGCCGCGGGTCATTCTGGCCGGGCTTGTCGGGGCCGGCCTTGCCGTCACCGGCGCGGTGCTGCAATCGGTGACGCGCAACCCGCTTGCCGACCCGCATCTTCTCGGAGTTTCTGCGGGCGGGGCGTTGGGCGCCATCGTTGCGCTGCTACACACGGGACTCATCCTGGGCCTCGCCACGGTGCCGCTCTTCGCGTTCGGCGGTGCGCTTGCCGCCACGGCACTGGTCGCTTTCATAGCCCGTGTGCTCGGTACCGGCGCCGACCGGCTCGTGCTTTCTGGCGTTGCCGTCGCGTTCACGCTGACGGCCCTCGGAAACCTGCTCATCTTTCTCGGTGATCCGCGGGCGGTGCATAGCGTGATTTTCTGGATGCTCGGCGGGCTTGGTCTCGCGCAGTGGCAGCATCTCGCCTATCCGGCGCTTGTGCTCGCTCTGTCGATCACCTGGCTGATCACCCGGGCCCGTGAGATCAATGCGCTCGCCATGGGCGACGAGACGGCGATGACGCTCGGCATTCCGGTGCGCCGTTTCCGCCTCATGCTTTTCGTCGTCACCGCGCTTCTCACGGGGGTGATGGTCGCCTTTTCCGGCGCCATCGGTTTCATCGGGCTGATGATCCCGCATTTCGTTCGCCTCTTCGCCGGAAGCGACAACGTGCGCGTCATCCCGCTCTCGGCCGTCTGCGGCGCTCTCGTGCTGATCCTCGCCGACCTCGTCGCGCGTGTCGCCATGGCGCCCGAAGACGTGCCGATTGGCGTCGTCACCGGCCTTGCCGGCGGTGCCGCCTTCATTGCCATCCTGAAGCGGCGAGGGTGAGTGAGGAGGGCGGCCAATCGACGTCCTGTCTTGATCAAGGCATAGAAACTCCTGCCTTGCAGGTTGTCGGTGGAAACCGCACGATCGCCTCCTATCTGATGGGCGGGAGTAGATTCGCCGATGAGAGGGGAGGCATCGATGGCCGATGAAATTGAGATATGCACGCCGGAAGAGGTGTTGAAGTTCTGGTTCACGGAGCTTTCCTACGACCATTGGTTCACCCCAAATCCCGAGCTCGACCGGCAGTGCGTGCAGCGTTTTCAGGCGTCACATCTGGCTCTTTCAAGGAAATTGGACGATGTCTGGCGGGAGACCCCCAGCAACTGGCTGGCCGCTATCATCCTTTTCGACCAGTTGCCACGCAACATGTATCGCGGCTCGCCGCTGGCATTTGCCACGGATTGCCTGGCGCTGCGGGAGGCGAAGCTTGCCGTCGGCGCGAGTGCCGATCTGGCCGTGCCGGAAGAGTGGCGCGCTTTCTTCTATATGCCCTTCGAGCATTCTGAAGACCTGACGGATCAGACGATGGCCGTGAAGCTCTTTACCGAACTTGGTGACGCGGGCTATCTCGACTATGCCATCCGCCATCGCAAGGTCATCGAACGTTTCGGCCGCTTTCCTCACCGCAACGCCATCTTGGCGCGGGTATCGACACCGGCTGAGGAGGAATATCTGGCGCAGCCGGGCGCCGGGTTCTAGGAACACTGGCTTAGGAGGAAGCTATGAGCGCAGGAAACCTGCCTTGGGAGGGGGGATGTCGCTGCGGCCAAGTGCGCATCAAAGTCACCGCACAGCCGCTCCTGACAATGGCGTGCCATTGCACTGGCTGTCAGCGAATGACGGCAAGCGCGTTCTCGCTGAGCGTTGCGATCCCGAGCGAAGGCTTTGCAGTGACACGGGGCGAACCGGTTATCGGCGGCTTGCACGGTGCGACGCGCCACTATTTCTGCCCCCATTGCATGAGCTGGATGTTCACCCGACCGGAGGGCATGGACTGGTTCGTCAATCTCCGCGCGACGATGCTCGACGATGCCAGTTGGTTCACGCCGTTCATCGAAACCTGGACGAGCGAGGGATTGCCTTGGGCCGCGACGCCCGCGGTGCACAGTTACGCCGCGCTCCCGGCCCTTGAGGACTACGACGGACTGCTGCGGGAATACGCAGAGCAGGCGTTGAAACCGAAAGGGTGAATGCGGGCGAAGCACTGCGATCTGCTCGGCAGAAACGCGATCGCCTTCCTTTGTGTTGGGGGTCCACCGTTGAAAACGGAAAGGAAGCACTAGATACAAAGTTCCGAAGAGGGGACATGCGGACGTTCTCCTCTGCACCCGTGCCGGCGCCGGGAGTCGATCTCGCGGCGAGTCGCGTCGCCTCGGTTGGAATTACCGGGACTGCGGTGGCAAGCCACCTGCGGCGGGGCAAATAGTATGAATCGTCCTTATCCGTGCGCCTTTGCATCTTTTTGCCGTGTTGCGTATGCAGATCGATCATGACAACAGCTTGGGTGATTCCGCTCGGGCTCCATTCCGCGCTTCGAAGGACACCGAATTGCATTCCGTTGGCAAATTGACCGCTCTCTTGATCGCTGGCTGGTTCGGCGTGCTCACCCTAGGCGGCGGATTCGCGACGGCCCAGCAAACGGCACAGTCCGCTCAACCGAGCCAGCCGGTGCAACAAGTGCAGCCGCCTCAGCAACCGCCGGCGGCCCCGCAAGCGACGCCGACGCAACCGGCCCAGCCCGGGGCGGCCACTGAGACCGACGACGGGGCGGCGGCCGCGTCTCCTGCACTCCAACAGGCGGAAGACCAACTCGCGCAAACCGAGCGGGAACTCAACCGGTTGGCCGAGCGCGTCGACGCTGCCAAGGAAGACGATACCTTATTGGCCGAGCTCAAGGTCCAGGTCGACGAACTTTCCAAGCAAATCATCGCTGCATCGGTCGGCACGCGGCCGCGGCTCGACGAAATCAAGGCGAGGCTCACCGAGCTCGGTGATCCGCCGGGCGAAGGGCAGCCGCCGGAAGCGGCGATCATTACCGAGGAGCGCAAGCGGCTGCTTGCCGAGCGCGGCGCGATCAATGCGTTGACCGGGCGGGCGGAAAACCTTTCGGTCGAAGCGCGGAAGCTGGCAAACGGCATCACGGCCACCCGTCGCGCGCTTTTCTCCAATACGCTGCTGAAACACACCGATGTCTCAGCGGCGATGCTGAGCGAGGCGATTACGGCCACGATCGACGAGGCGAGGGCATTGTCGCGCAGTGTCGGGAGCTGGCTGACATTCGCCTGGAACTACAAGCGCGTGCCGTTGCTCAGCGCGCTCTTCCTCTCGCTCTGCGCGGCATTCCTCTTTCTGGTCGGCGGCTATCGGCTTTTTTCGCCCTTCCTGCGCCACCAGGACGAAGAGGAAGAGCCCACCTACTTCCGACAGCTTTCGCTGGCATTCTGGTCGACGCTGATCCCGACCATGAGCCTCACGGCCTTCGCGGCGTCGAGTTATTTCTTCCTCAATAGCTTCAATGTCTTGCGACCGGATATCGGACCGATCATAGCGATCACTTTGGCGACGAGCGTAGCCGTATTCTTCGTCGCCCGGCTGGCCAATTCCGTCCTCTCGCCGAAGCGGTCGAGCTTGCGTCTCGTGCGGGTGTCGGACCGTGGGGCGAGAATGCTGAGGGTGCCGATCTTCGCCATGGCATTGGTCAACGGCCTCGATTACCTGCTCGGCGGCATCGGCGAGTCTCTCGGCTCACCGGTCGTGCTGACCGTTGCGAAAAGCTTTCTCGCTTCGATCGTCATCGGCCTCATCCTGATGTCGATGGCCTTGATCCGGCCGATGCTGAGGACCGACGAGCCTTTCGAAGCGCCTGGCCGTCCCTGGCCGCGGGTCATCTCCCTTTCGTTCCTTTTGATGGGCGCGGCGCTCATCGCCATTGCGCTCTCAGGCTATGTCGGTCTCGCGCGCTTCATCGCCACGCAGATAATCGTCACTGGCGCGATCCTGGTGACGATGTACATAGGCCTTCTCACCGGTAAATCGGTCTCCAAGCAGGGCGCCTTCGCCGAAACGGCCGCAGGACGCTATCTCGAGCGCCGCTTCAATCTGGAGCAGGTTGCGCTCGACCAGATCGGGCTTGCCGCCGGGCTCGGCATCTATGCCCTGGTCGTGCTGTTCTTCATCCCGCTGATCCTGTTGCAATGGGGCTTCCAGATCGCCGACATCGAATCTTGGGCGTACCGAATCCTGACGGAGATCAGGATCGGCACGATCACGATTTCGCTCGTCGGTATCCTCGCCGGCGTCCTTTTCTTCGCGCTTGGCTATGTCATGACGCGCTGGGTACAGCGGTGGATTGACGGCAACGTCATGGCCCGCAGCCGCGTCGATGCCGGCGTGCGCAACTCCATCCGCACCGGCATTGGCTACGTTGGCGTCGGCCTCGCCGGTCTCATCGGGCTCTCGGCGGCGGGCATCGATCTTTCGAGCCTCGCGCTCGTCGCCGGTGCTCTCTCCCTCGGTGTCGGTTTTGGTTTGCAGAATATCGTCTCGAACTTCGTCTCCGGCCTCATCCTGCTCGTCGAGCGGCCGTTCAAGGTGGGCGATTGGATCGTCAGCGGCACGACGGAAGGCTTCGTGCGGCGCATCTCCGTCCGCGCCACCGAGATCGAGACCTTCCAGCACCAATCGATCATGATGCCGAATTCGCTCCTCATCAACGCTTCGGTCGGCAACTGGACGCATCGCAACAAGCTCGGCCGCTCGGAAATCGCCGTCACCGTCACCTATTCAAGCGAGCCGCGCCGGGTGATCGAACTGCTGCAGGAAATCGCCGCAGGGCATCCAATGGTCCTGAAGAACCCCGCTCCCAACGTCGGTTTCACTGCCTTCGGCGACGAGCGCATGACCTTCGAATTGCGCATCTATGTCGCCGACGTGCTGAAGGCGGGCGACGTGCGTAACGACATCCGTGTTTCGATCTACGAGCGCTTCCGCGACGAGGGCATCGGTGCGCCGTTCCCGATGAAGATCGAGGACGTGACGCCCGAGGAAGAGGCCGAAGCCCCGCCGACAGAGGGCGAGAAGGTTGAACCGCAACCGGAACAGGACGAGGCAGTGGACCGGCCCATCAGCAGGCGCCGCAGCCGTTGACGAGAAAAAAGGCCAAAATGCAAAGAGGGAGTGGCGATGCCACTCCCTCTTTTGGCGCGACGTCAATTGCGTGGTTCGGTGCAGACGTGGGCATGGACCTCTCGGCTCCACGACACCGCACCCGCTTGCGAACTCCAGCGACGGTTACAGTCCAGCCAGCGCCTGGGCAACCGGCACCACATGTGGCCAAACCTCCAATGCGCCGCGATAGATCATGTCGAGAGACACATAGAAGATGATCGCAAGACCCACATACGCGATCCAGTGGTAGCGATTGAGCAAACGGGCGATGAAGTTTGCGGCAATGCCCATCAACGCGATCGACAGCATCAGCCCAAAGATGAGAACGGTCGGATGCTCTCGGGCGGCGCCGGCGACGGCCAGGACGTTGTCGAGCGACATGGAGACATCGGCGAGTACGATCTGGGTCGCCGCCTGCCTGAAGGTTTTCTTCGGCGCCGAGAGGTCCGCCTCTTCCATGCTGTCGATGCCTTCGTGCCCGCCGGCGCGAATTTCGCGCCACATTTTCCAGCAGACCCAAAGCAGGAGAAGGCCGCCCGCGAGCAGCAGCCCGATGATGGCAAGAAGCTGGACCGTGAAGATGGCAAGCACGATGCGAAGCCCCGTGGCTGCGAGAATGCCGACGAGAATGGCCTTCTTGCGCTGCTCGATCGGCAGACCGGCCGCTGCGAGCCCGATGACCACGGCGTTATCGCCGGCAAGCACCAGGTCGATGACAATGACTTGCAGCAGCGCCGCCAGCCCGGCGGAAGTGAAAATCTCCATGAGCGGTAATCCTTGTTGTCCCCGAAACGCCCGGTGGCGTCGCAAACGCATAGACCGTGAACAATCGGGCGATCAAGTGGCTGAACATTAAGTGCAGCAGATATTTGATAAAGCTGCCATGCTCGGGGGGCGCGGAATTGGGATCGCTTGGAAGCACGACGAAACCGGTGACCGGAGGCATCTCGCCTCGCATGCTGAACCGGACGCAACGGTGCATTCAGCGCCGGTTCAGCGCTTAGCTCGTATGAATTCCCCAGCTTCATGCCGCAGCCGTCCAGCGATCCTGCGCCCCCCGCTCGGGAGCGCGTCGCTGTAACGCTTTGAATCGCTGCACAGTTTCATTCTTAAATCGGTTTCCGGTCTAAGGGTTTGTGCGGTAGGCTGGCGGCGGCTGAAGAGGCGGCTCGTGACCTCGTCACGGGACGAGGGGCTGCCGAGAGGGGACGGCGCGCAGCGCCGATGGGCGATGAGGACAGTTTTCACTGCTTTGTTTTGCGGCATGCTTGCGGCTGGTGTGGCCGATGCGGCTACGGTGACCAACCGGGATGAAGAAGCCGCGGTGCTGGTGATCGTCGAGGGGGAGAGCCGGATGGAGTTTGCGATCGCATCCGGTGCAACGGAAATGATTTGCCCGAGCGGCTGCTTCGTTACCGCGCCGAGCGGCGACCGCGTTGGTCTCCAGGGGGACGAGACGATCGAGATTGTCAACGGCTCCGTCGTGGTGAAATAGGCGAAAATTCCCGCGTTCTGCCGCACCGAAGCACCGAAGCGGCACGGGAGCCGCTTCGTGACACGCGCGCTTCAGGCGCAATCCGGTGGGGGTCTCAAGCGTGGTGACCCGTCACGGCCTTTACCAACTCGCCCGTCAGTTCCTGACTGCTGCAGTGGGAAATGTCGCCCAGCGACAGCATACCAACCATTCGCTTCTGCTCGTTGATCACCGGCAGCCGCCGGATCTTCTTCGACTCCATCAGGTGAATGGCGTCTTCGACCGATTCAGTCGTGCGGCAGTAGATGATATCCTTCGTCATCACGTCACGGGCTGTAAGCGTCGAGATGTCGTGCCCATTCGCCAAAGCGCGCAGGGTAACGTCGCGGTCCGTCACCATCCCGATCAGGCGGTCGTTTTCGCCGACAGGCAGGGCGCCGATATCCTCTTCTTTCATGATGCGCGCAATCGTGCGCAAATCTGTTTCCGGGCCGATCCAACGCACGCCGGGATGCATTGCTTCTTCGGTTCTCATGGTAACCTCCCATGATCAGCTACGGCATTTATTATACGCCAAAAATCGTGGCCAATCGTTGATCGCGAAGCGGTTTCGCGAATTTAGCCGTTGCATGCATGACCGGGTGCTCTCGGGAGCGGGCGGTTTCCGCCCGCGGAGCGCTCGCGCGGGTGGTCAGGTCAGCTTCCGCCGCCGCTCAAGTTCCGCCTCGGTAGGCTGCTCGAACTCGAAAGACCCGGTCACGACCGGCCCTCCACGGACGTATTTGTTGACGGTGACGCCGCTTCCGGAGACCTTCGAACTGATGAGTTTCAGCGCTGTCGGCATGGCGCCGCGGCCGAACAGTTTCTTGCCCTTTGCGAGCACGATCGGAAAGAACGAGATATACATCTCATCGACCAGATCATTGCTGAAAAGGGTCTGCAGGAAGTCGGTTGAGCCCTGTGTCAACAGATCTGGTCCGTCTTCGTCCCTTAGCCGCTTGAGCGTGGCGACCGCGTCGGGGCCGAGGGTCTGGCTGTTCTGCCAGGTGAGCTTCAAGTCCGGATTGCGCGTGGCGACATATTTGGTGATGCGGTCGAATAGCGGCCCGATCGGATCGTCGGCGCCGGCATAGGGCCAGTGCGCCGCGAAGATGTCATAGGTCTTTCGGCCAAGCAGGAGATCGAACGGTTTGGCAAACATCTCGTCCACCGCCTGTCCCATCGTCTCGTCGAAATAGGGGGCCGCCCAGCCTCCATAGTTGAACCCGCCGACCGGGTCCTCGTGCGGCCCGCCGGGGGCCTGCATGATTCCGTCAAGGCTTACGAATGCACCGACTATGATCTTTCTCATTGCGCTTCTCCCGGTCATAAATCTTCTGATCCCGAGGACGCCTGATGGTCGCCAGTCCCGACAGCGGCCGACAAAGATTTTCCGATCCGTCGCTCAAGGCTGATGCCGCGCTACCGCGCCGTGCGCACAAGGACCGAAGCGTCGTCAGACGGGGTCCTTGTCACATGTCCTTGTCGCCGGCGGTAGCTGGATCCATGAATGCCTGCGGCATTCATAGACGGAATCCTGCGGGGGTGGAAAACTCGGGTCGGCAAAGGCGCCGACGGCGACGGCTACGGACGATCGTTCGTAGCCCTCTTCGGTGTGGAACAGGTTCGTCCCGCAGACGGGGCAGAAGCGAAATCTGAACTTTGCTCCCTGGTCGCCGACGCGGACATATTCGGTTGCGGTGCCGATGACCTTGTACGGTGCAGCGAAGGCGGCAAGGGCTGCAAAAACGCTGCCCGTTCGCCGTTGGCAGGCAAGGCAATGGCAGAGGCCGACACCGAGCGGTTCACCTTGAATCTCGATACTCAACTGGCCGCAGGAACAAGTCGCTGTTCGAGAATGCATGGGCACCTCGCAAGTCGCGGATTATTTGGCGGGAATTGCCGGACGCTTTTTGATCAGGTTCGGCCTCAATCATCGTCATCATGGTAGCGGCGCCATTCGCCTTCGTGGCCATGGCGCCAGTCGTTACGGTACACCCGGCGCAACACACGGCGCTCGCAATAACCATTTTCGCAATAGGTATCGACGATCCGCTCGTCGACGACGCCGTTATTGGACGAACTGTTCGAGCTCGTGTTCGACGATTGGCTTCCGGCCTCAGCGACGCCGGCCGTCATCGCCACGACAGCAAACAGGCCAAGCTGGATACGCATCGCTCTTCTCCTTCGTTTGCCGATAGCTTCAGTCAACGAGCATGAACCGGCACTGAACGAGCAGCGACCGCGCTTCCATGCGCATTTGCACCAGCCGATCATCCGCTCACGGAATGGCGAAAATACTGATCTCGTTGACGATTCCCCTGAGCGTCACGCTGTGCGGCATCGGGCTGAGGCCGCGGTCGGAAAGCAGGTTGGAGGCACGCGGGTCTTCGAGGACCGATCCGGTCGCGAAAATCTCGCGGGAAGTGGCGAGATGCTGGACGCGCGAGGCGATATTGACGGTCTGGCCGAAATAGTCCTGCCGCTCGTTGAGGTTGACCGCGATACATGGCCCCTCATGGATGCCAATCTTCAATAGCAGGTCCTCGCTGCCGCGCTCCTCATTGAGCTCGCGCATCGCGTCCCGCATTCGCATCGCCGCGGCTACCGCACGGTCCGGCGTAGGGAAGGTGGCCATCACCGCGTCGCCGATCGTCTTGACGACGGCGCCGGCCTCGGCTGCGACAATCTCGTTCAGAACCCGGAAATGCGTCCGCACCAGATCGAAGGCGGCAAGGTCGCCGACGCGTTCGTAGAGCTCCGTCGAGCCGCGCAGGTCGGTGAAAAGGAAGGTGAGGCTGGTGATCTTCAGCCGCTGGTCGACGTCGAGCGTGTCGGTTCGATAGATGTCTCGGAATGTCTGGTTGGAGAGGAGCCGTTTGGCGGTGAGGAACGGCCGACGGTGGCCGAGCAGCGTATGCAAGGCCTCGCCAGCCACGCAGACGGAGGGCAGGGTGCGGACCTCGGCGTGGTTCTCCACCTGAATCCGAAGCGGCCCCGGCTGAAGGTTCAGGGTCTCGGCATGGCGATGCGCGCGGTCGAATACGAGCATAAGGTTCCGTCGCTCCCTGGTCGGCTCTCCTTTCACGTCCAGGAATTGTGCCGCGTGCGTCACCGGTTCGAATACGATGACGAATTCCGCCGGAAGCTGCAGTGAGATAACCGCCTTTTCGCCCGGCGGCAGCTCCAGTGTCTCAAGGATGAACTCGTCGACCTTTTCCTCGTAGTCCTCCTCCGGCAGGTCGATGCCGGAGCCCCAGTACATCTGGCGAAAATATTCGATTGCCGGCAATTCGTGCGGTTTGTGCGCCTCGATGTGGCGCACGCGCGGGCTTACCGTGAAGGTCACCTCGACCATCTCGTCGAGCGTCGGCTCGTAGCCGGCGGCGCAGAGCGCGCAGGTATATTCTGTGGCCTGCACCGTCTTCAGAGAGGTATTTGCATCGAGCACTCCGCCGCAGCCGGGGCAGAGCACATTCCAGGAAAGCTCGAAAATACCGAGGCGGGAGGCCTGCAGGAAACCCGCGATCGTATCCTCTTCGTCGAGCCCTTCGGCAGCCGCAAAGGCAAGCGCGTTGATGCGGCAGAGCTTGCGATCGGGTGCGTCGCGCACGAGCCGCGCGAACGCCTCGACAATCTCCGGCTTCACCGACTGCCGCAGCATTTCGAATAGAGACTGGGCTTCACTCATGGGCGCATTCTATACGGAAATCCGCGCGTGGTCAGCGAAATACGAGGAGGCATCCGCTTCGCCGGGCTCTCAGGCGGCGTGGGCGCGGCCGATGGTGCGAGAATGTGATGTCCGCTATAGTGGGGAGAGGCACTGCAGTTGGCCTCGCGCCACAGAAAGCTCTCCATGGGCGATCAGATAAATCCGCTGCAACCGGGTGAACCCGCACCCGCCTTTGCGCTTCCCGCAGTCGGTGCCGACAGGATCGTATCTCTTGTCGATTTGCGCGGACGTCCCTTTTTTATCGGCCTCTTTCGCGGATTGCACTGCCCGTTCTGCCGGCGCCAGATCAGACAGCTCTCCGGCGTGCAGCCGGCATTACGCGACACAGGCGCGGAGACGCTTGCCGTCATCAACACGTCGCTCGAGCGCGCCCGGCTGTATTTTCGCTACCAGCCGACACCCGTCGTGCTTCTATCAGATCCTGACTGCCTCACTCACCGCGCCTTCGGCGTGCCGCGTGTCCAGTTTCTGCCGGAGGGGAGCGCCGAGCCGCCGCAATGGCCCGAACGCGCGACGATGGCGCAATTCCAGGAGGCACGCATCAATCCCGCGGGCGAAATGGCCGAGCCGACGCAGCCCATGGAAGCCAACTTCGTGTTGAATGCCAAAGACGGCTTCGAACTCGACGAGACCGATCAGGCAATCTTTGCCGAGCATGCCACACAACTTGTCGGCCATTTCCTGGTAGATGCGGCTGGCATCGTGCGCTGGGCAAAGATCGAGGCGCGTGACGGCCCGAACGGCATCGGCGCCTTTCCCAGCGCCGAGGAGATCATCGCTGCCGCTAGCATGCTCTGATAAGGATCTGCGACGGGCGTCAGGACGCTTTCCGACACCGGCGACGCATGGGCATCGTTATGGCGCGGTTCCGATCCGCCAGGGCGGATCGATGCGATTCGATCCGGCAAAGTAGAGGACGATGCGGTTGCCGCCCGGGTCGACCAGTTCCGCCTCGCGCCACCGCCAGCTCTTGTCTTCCGGTCCGCTTGCGAACTGGAGGCCGGACTCGATGAGCATGCTAACCGTCGCGTCGAGATCCTCGCATTCAAAATAGATAGTTGTGCCGCCACCGCCGTTCTCGCCCCTCTGCAGAGAAAAAGTGCTGTCACCATCCGGGCAGAGGAAACGAGCGTATCGGGGCCGCGCGTCAACGACTGGCTTCAGTCCAAACTTACAATAAAAGCGCCAGCCTGCCTCCAGGTCCGGCATTGTAACGGTCACTTGGTTCAAGCGCACAATCCGATTCCTATCCGCCGCTTCCATTCGACCATCGACCTATTCTTCGTTGTTCGCAATGGTGGATACTGCGCCGCAGTGTCTGTCGCTGCTGGAGTTCACTCTGTGCAGGATCAATGCTCATCTTATGTTTTTCGGTACAATTTCAACGTTAACTAGTTCTATTTTTGAATTAATGTAATAGTTAGTTGAATTGTTAATGTATTTCCTGGTTGCATTCACAATGCTGTTTCAAACGTGTCTTAGAGCATGCTAAGAGCCATATTCATCGTTTGAGGAGACGGGGCATGAGCACGATTGTTGGCACGATCGGTGACGACGTGATACTTGGAACCGAGGAAAAGGATCGCATCTGGGGTCTCATCGGCGCGGATGAGATCGATGCGGGTGACGGCGATGATCTGGTCGAGGGCGGCGCCGGGGACGATCGCCTGGCGAGTAGCAGCGGCTACGACCGGCTCGATGGCGGCGAGGGGGACGACCAGATCACGCTTACCGGCACCGGCGGCGCGGTTACCGGCGGTGCCGGCTTCGATACGCTGGTGATCGACCTCTCCGACGTCAGCACCTCCGTCCGGTTCAGCGGCGAGCACGGGCACGGTATCATCGGCTACAATACATCAAACTGGGAACACATCTTCTTCAACCGCATCGAGAGACTGGTGCTGACCACCGGTAGCGGCAACGACCGGATCTTCGGCGCAGCCACCGACGACATCATCTCGACGGGCGCAGGCAACGATATCATCGGGCCGTATGGCACCGACATCGACGATGGCACCAGCATGCTCGGCGACGACACGATCGATACGGGCAGCGGCGGCGACATCATCGTCGACATGAGCGGCGCGAATCGCATCTTCGCCGGCGACCACAGCGACAAGATCACTACCACTCTCGCCTCCGCGGTGATCGACGGCGGGAACGGCTGGGATACGCTCTCCCTCTTCGACGACGAGAGGACTGAGGACGTGACCGTCGACTTCGTGCGCGGATTTGCCTCGACAGGCACGCTGATCAGCGGCATCGAGGTAGCCAGCGTAGATCTCGGCAGCGGCAGCGATACGCTAATCGGCGGAAATCTCTTCTCGCTCAGCGCCCATATGGGCGAGGGCGACAACTACGTCGAAGGCAGCAACGGTAGGGATTACATCGCCTCCGGAAGCGGTGACGACGCCCTCTATGGCGGCTCCGGCGACGACATCCTGATCAGCGTCGGTGGCAATGATGTGCTCGTCGGCGGCGACGGCAACGACGAGATCCACGACGCGGGAATGGCCTTCGATGACGGCGACACGATCATTGATGGCGGTGCCGGCGACGACCTGATCCAGGTCCGCGCTCCTTCCGGCTTCATCGATGGCGGGGACGGCAACGACACGCTCTACGTCACCGAGCCACTTCCCGGAACGACCAACTTCGATGCGGCGACCGGCGTGCTTGGCACGAGGCTGATATTCGCCAATATCGAGACGTTTCAGGTTGAGGGCGGCGCAGGCGACGATATTATCCGCACGCTCGCCGGCGACGATCAACTTGCCGGCAATGGCGGCAACGACCGGCTTAATGGCGGTGCGGGCAATGACGAACTTTGGGGCGGTGCCGGCAATGATGTCATGACGGGCGGTGCCGGTGGCGATACCTTCCTTTGGTCGTCCGACACGTTTTCGTTCTCGGGGGTCGATCGCATCACGGATTTCGATACTGAAGGCGGCGACGTGCTGCGCTTCATCGGCTACGCACCCGACACCACGCGCATCGGCAGCTTCGCCGACCTCATTGCGGCGGCGAGCGAGACGCAGGACGGGCTCTACATAGCCTTCAACGGATCCGACACGTTCGGCCTTCTTCTGGACAACGTTTCGCTATCGGACCTCTCGGCGGACGATATCGTCTTCGCCTAAGGTCCGCAGCGCGGGCCATGATCGGCGGCCCATTTGCGGCCGCCGCTCGGCATTCGGCGGTGGCTCCCATTAACACCCAATAAAACCTTTTGCCTCTAGGATGTCTTCGGGGACACTCTTTCTCATAGGCGATCAATGTCATTCTTCGGCGTTTCCGGAATGTACTATTCCGGCGAATCCCTCGGCGAGCACCGCATCGTGCTTGCCGAGGACTCCAATCTGTTTTCGTCGATGGTTTCGAAGCGGCTGAAGGAATTGTTCGATGTCGACGTGATCGTCTGCCGCGACTACGAGGATCTGCAGTTCGCAGTCGAAAATGCTTCCTTTCCACCCGCGCTTGCCATCTCCAACATCAATCTGCCTGGTGCGGAGAACGGCGAGGCGCTCGGCTATCTGATCGAGATGAGCGTGCCGACGATCGTCTTCACCGGCTCGTTCCAGGAGAGCACGCGCGAGGCCATTCTCGCCAAGGACATCGTCGACTATGTCATCAAGGACAGCGTTTTCGCCGTGGACATGCTGGCGGAATCGGTCTGCCGGTTCTTGACCAACCAGAAGCATCACGTGCTGATCGTCGACGACAGCCCGACGGCCCGGGCGGTGCTCACGACGCAACTCAGGCGCTATAATTTCCGCACGAGCTCCGCCGAAAGCGGTGCGGCCGCCCTCGAGATCCTGAAGAACAATCCGGACATCGCGCTCGTCATCACCGACTACAACATGCCGGACATCGACGGCTTCGAACTCACGCGCCGCATCCGCGCAGCCCACGGACCCCACCAGTTGCGCATCATCGGCGTCTCCTCGTCGACGAACCGGCTGCTCTCGGCGCGTTTCCTCAAGGCCGGCGGCAACGATTTCGTCGTCCGGCCCTTCGTCAACGAGGAGTTCTATTGCCGGGTCAATCAGAACCTCGACACGCTCACCAAGATCAGGACGCTGAGCGCAAAGACGAAAATACCTGCGTAAGAGGGGCGCAGCCAATCTCGGCAGCCTTCGGCGACCGCGATTGATCCGTTAACGGAATTGCAACCGATAGAGCTTTCAATCCCCTTAAAAGAAATGGGGAATACCCGGCGATGCCCGCCGTGCCGAATGGAACGGGGCGCGAGCCGGCGCAATTGCATATCCAGTCAGCGTCACTTGCGTCCATGATCCCTGAGACTGCATCGGTCCGAGGGATCGAGGACTGGCGAGTTGCAGCGTTCTTGGAGCGGCCGCTCTATGGCGTCCAGCACGGCAGGGGCGCGGCGGGGCACGTGGGGTTCGATCGGGTGCGGCGCCATGCGCGCCGAAGCGTGCAGCGCTCTCTACAGCGCCGCGCGTTTTATCAGACGCAACAGTTGTTGTGGCATTCTGAGTTGCTGCATCATTTTGTCCTTAAATCGATGTCGATTTAAGGAATCATGCAGGAGGGGATGGGGTTTCAGTGAGATTGCGCCGAGTGCCGGGACGGGTGAATTCCGTGCAGATGCACCGCGACAAGCGTCTGTTGCTCATCGAGGATTCGCGCATGTTCGCGACCGCGCTGAAGCATGGCTTAGAGCTGACGCATGGCGTCAGCGTCACCCATTGCGCGTCGCTCAAAGCGGTGAAGGCTGAATTTTCCGACATGGCCGAGGAGTTTTCGCTGGCCGTCCTCGATCTCAACCTTCCAGACGCGCCGAACTGCGAAGCGCTGGACTTCCTCCTCAAGGAAGGAGTTCCGGCCATCGTCTTCACGGCCGCCTTCAACGACGGCACACGTGACCAGATCCTGAGCCGCGGTGTCGTCGATTGCATCGTCAAGAACGAGCCGCACTCGCTCAACGGTCTGATCGCTTCGGTCGGTCGAGCGCTTGCCAGCGGCAGGACCACGGTGCTGCTTGTCGATTCCGGCCAGGCCTCGCGCCACGATCTCGCGGGCATCCTGCGCCGGCAGCGGCTCTCGGTCGTCGAAGCGTCGCGCGGCGCCGAGGCCCTGCAGTTCATCGACGCGGGCGAGGCGATCGACGCCATCGTCACCGACACGAATCTCGCCGACATGACGGGAAGGAGCCTGCTGGAGGAAATTCTCAGGCGGCAGGGCGAGGAGGCCGCGCCGGTCATCGGCCTCTCGGAAGAGGGCGACGCGCGGCTGGCGGCGCGCTTCATCGAGACTGGCGGCGCTGATTTCATCCGAAAGCCCATGCTGGAAGCGGAGTTCCATGGCCGCGTGCGCTATGCCGCGGCAATGCAGAAGCGGATGCAGGCGCTACGCCGCGCGGCGGCAAGCGACTATCTGACGGGCATCTACAACCGCCGGCACTTCTTTCTCACAGGACCACGCCTAGTCGATCAGTGCCTGAGGCGGGGCGAGGGAACGTCGATCGCCGTGCTCGACATCGACCACTTCAAGCGGCTGAACGATACCTATGGCCATGAGATCGGCGACCTCGTGCTGAAGCATGTGGCGCGACGACTGAAGGCGCTGGTCGGCGCGGAGCACCTGATGGCGCGTCTCGGCGGCGAGGAATTCGGCATCCTCTTCAATGGTCTCGATGTCCGCGAGGCTTTTGCCTTCTGCGAGCGCGTGCGCCTCGAGCTTGCGAGATCGAAGATCGTCGCGGACGAAGAGGAGTTGACGATCACCGTCTCGATCGGGCTTGCGACGATCGAAGCGTCCGAATCCTTCGAAAACTACCTGCACGCGGCCGACCAGTTCCTGTACATGGCGAAGCATGCCGGCCGCAATCGCGTGATGTCGGAACTGACACTGCTTGATGCTTTGGTGTCATGAGAGCAGTAGCGAGCGTCCGCTCGTTTGGACGACCGGTCGCGCCTCCAATGTGCAGGAAAAGGGGAGGCGACCCTTCGATTGCCTCCCATCTGTCCGTCAACGCGCCATCTGCAGTGTCAGCTTGCGTTCGGCGCGTTCCTGCTGTGGCGAGCGGTTGTAGAGTTCGCGATAGCATTTGGAGAAATGCGAAGCGGACACGAAGCCGCAGGCCACGGCCACTTCCACGACCGGCATGGAGGATTGGATGAGGAGGTGCCGAGCGCGGTCGAGGCGGATCTCGAGATAGTAGCGCGCAGGCGAGCGCCCCATTTCCTGGCGGAAGAGCCGCTCGATCTGGCGGCGCGAAAGATCGGCGCTTTCGGCGATTTCCAGGAGCGACAGGGGTTCGGATAGGTTGCTCTCCATCAGTTCGATGATCGACAGCACCTTGGCGTTCTGGACGCCGAGTCGGGCCCTCAGCGGCAGCCGCTGGCGGTCGTGCGGGCCACGGACGCGATCCGTCAGCGCCTGTTCGCAGACGCGGTTGACCAGGTTTTCACCAAAATCCTGATCGATCAGGTTCAACATCATGTCGAGCGAGGCGGTGCCGCCGGCGCAGGTGTAAATATTGCTGTCGATCTCGTAGAGGTCGGCATAGACCTCAGCCTGCGGGAAGCTCTCGGAGAAACCCGGCAGGTTCTCCCAGTGGATGGCACAGCGCTTGCCCGTGAGCAGGCCCGCCGAAGCCAGCACATGGGCGCCGGTACAGAGGCTGCCGACGGCGATGCCGCGATTGTAGACCTCGCGCAGCCAGGCGTTCACCGACTTGTTCTGGAACTCCTCGACATAGACGCCGGAACAGACCAGGACCATCGAGGGGCGGTTTTCGCCGCTCAGGAACTTGCGTTCGTCTGCCAGGGAGGTGTTGACCTCGAGAGCGATGCCGGCGGAGGAGAAGACCTTCTGACCGTCGGTCGAGGCGAGGCGCCATGTATAGGCCTCATAGCCAAGCATCCGGTTGGCGATGCGGAGCGTTTCGATGGCCGCCGAAAAGGGCAGCATCGAAAAGTTCGGCACTAGAAAGAAGACGAGCGAACGCTTTTTCGTCAGGGGCTTGTTCATTGGACCTCCCAGGCTACGGCTCGCATATTCGTCGCTTGGAATATGCCGTCCAGCTTGTCGATTTGCGACATTGGCATGGAAAGCCGCGACGGAGAAGAAATTTCGCATTGCGACATGGCCGCAGTTAGGAGATCTCGGACGACGGCGCCGCGATCGTATGAAAAGCGACACCGTCACCGGCGGTGATGGCGCAATCGGGCAAAAATCCCGTAAATTGGGGAAAAGAGGGCACCGGCACGCACTTGGTCATCACGTTTCCGATTGCGACTCCTCATTTGGCCGTTCGAGCCATGTCGGTATTTGACAAGAGGCGACGGAACACTTCGATTTGCAGGAGTTGCGCCTTGGGCTAGTCCTCTATGACGAGATCAGCTCTTCCGCTGTAGGCGGCCTTTCCCGCGCGGATAGGGCGTTTCGCCTCTCGCGAGCATGTCGACATATTTCTCGATGCGTGCCTTCCGGGTTTCGGCTTTTTTGGCATCCTGGATACGAAAGAGAACCGCATAGCGGTTCCGGCTGTCGAGTTCGTCGAACAGTGCCTTCGCCGCCCCGTTGTGCTTGAGCGCATCCTGCAGATCCTCCGGCACGGTCGCCTTGCTCGGCGGTGCCGCCGCGGCTTCCCAGCGGCCGTCAGCCCTCGCTCTCTCCACCTCGGCCATACCCCGGGGCGTCATCCGTCCTTCCGCGATCAGTTCCAGCGCACGCGTGCGATTGATCTCGGACCACCTGCTGCGCGCCCGGCGCGGCGTATATTTGTTGAGATAATACTTGTCATCGAGTCCGATCCGCTGGCCGTCGATCCAGCCGTGGCAAAGCGCAACGTCGAGCGCTTCCTTCGGGGTGATGCTTGCGATGCCGGAGGCTTTTTTGGCGAACTTCACCCATAGACCCCGGCAATCGGGTCCCTGTCGGGCGAGCCAGTCCTCGAACGCCTTGGTGTCGCCAAAATGAATGATGGGCAATTGATTTTCTTTTTCACTCATCCGATGGTCGCTGCTGTCTGGGCCGCTTTCAAAACCGGCGGGCAGGTCGTCGCGACTATCGAGCGCGACGCGCTTTAAAGCAAGCGGATGGGCTTTGCGGAAAACGTCGGCTCTGACGATGTCGGGGCGCGGAGACCTCGTTCGTCTTATCATCGATGCCGGCACAAGCCGCGTAGAGCCGAGGAGAGATATCGATGTTCCGCACTACACTGATTGCCGGGGCCCTGCTCATAGCTGGCCCCGTGCTGGCGCAATCCCAACCTGCGGGTGACCGGGTCAAGGTCAACGGTATGGAGATGTACTACGAGGTGTTGGGCGAGGGCGATCCGCTGATCGTATTGCACGGCGCCTATATGAACATTCCCTCGATGGGCGCAATCATCCCGAAACTAGCCGAGACCCACAAGGTCTACGCACTCGAGTTTCAGGGCCATGGCCGCACCACCGACATCGACCGGCCGATCACCTACCCGAACCTTGCTGACGACGTTGCAGCTTTCATGGATGCCGTCGGCGTCGAAAAGGCCGGTGTCTTCGGCTACTCCATGGGCGCCGCTGCCGGCCTGCAGCTCGCGATCCGTTACCCGGAAAAGGTCAACAAGCTCGCCGCCGCCTCCGTCGCTTATGACGCGGAGGGCTGGCAGCCGGCGTTCAAGGCCTTCATTCCGCAAATGACGGTAGAGATGTTCGTCAACATGCCGTTCGCGGAGGAATACCGCAAACTCGCTGCCAATCCCGACGGTTTTCCGGCCTTGGTTAAGAAGCTGATCGCTCTCGAACACGAACCGATGGCCTGGGGGGCGGACGTCAAGGCGCTGAAGACCCCGGTTTTGGTCATCACCGGCGACGCGGACGTCGCCACGCTCGAGCATTCAGTCGCACTGTTCCGGCTGCTTGGCGGCGGTGTCATGGGTGATATGGGCAAGCCGCTCCCAGCTTCCCGTCTTGCAGTGATGCCGGCAACGTCGCATACCGCGGTCATCGGCCAGACAGAGCTGTTACACGCCTTCATCGAGCCTTTCCTCAAGGGCAAGACACCGAAGGGAATGTTTGAGTAGGAACGCATGGAGCGGCCGAACATAGGTTCAAGGCCGGACGTCCAATTCAGGCGAATTTTTTCTTCCAAAACAAGAAGGGCATTCCTATTCGGGAATGCCCTTCAGAGGCTCACTTTGCGGTCAATGCCGGGAGGGTGGCATTTGGAGCCTTTATTCATTGTTCCGTCTTATGCACCGCATCGTCGACGGAGGGGAAGCCGATATCTTTCAGCGTGTCGTAGGAGAGGTTCTCCAGAACACGTTCATTGCGGTGCCGCTTCCATGCGGCCCAGGCGCGGGCCCGGAGACTGAACAGGCCAGGCAGTGCCGAATGGCCCTGGTTCGATGAGGATGACGAATACTCGTTCGCAGACATTTCCGGTTTCCTTCTGAGTTTCTCAAAAGGTCGCGACCATGCATCTTGTATGGCGCAACCCGATTGATCATTCAAACGAATATGTTTGATGTCTTTCATCAAACATGGTGATCGGTTGCCGCCCGCGTTTAGCAGGTTCTATCAGGTGTCGAGGTCGGCTGCTGTTCCGCGGGTAACAGGTCGTTGCGGACCCTGGCCGGCAGTTTCGCCAATTGCCGGCGGGTTTCCACCCGATTCCTGACGATATTGCCGGCGCGCCTCCTGTCGGCCATCCGTTCGATGAACAGCCGCGCGCGTGATAGAACTACGAGGACGATGTCATCTCTATCGCGCGGGCGTTGCGGGGCGGTTCCAGTGCGACCGACCGTGCCGTCCGCCGGCCGCATCGTCTGATCGGTGGTCGCAGCGCCTGCGATCCAAGGTCCGGCGGTGGCGCCGTTGTCGATCGCCAATGTGATAGCGGACATAGCCTTCTCCTTTGTCAGGGTTCGGAGGAGGTTTGCACAACTCCCTCCTTGCAGCTTGACTATCGCTCACACGTGATGTTCAATCAAACGAAATGAAATAAAGCTATCTTTCAGATTTTCTGAATGAGGATGCCGCCATGAACATGATGCTGCGCCACGCGCTTCCGCTGCTTGAGATGGATGTGCTGAAGACCTTTGTCGCCATCGCCGAGACCGGCAACTTCACCACGGCCGCCGAGACTGTCTATCGCACGCCCTCAGCCGTCTCGATGCAGATCAAGAAGCTCGAGGAGATGCTCGGCTGCACACTTTTCCTGCGCGATGCACGTTCGGTGTCTCTGACGCCGAAGGGCGAACTGCTGCTCGGCTTCGCCCGGAGGCTGCTGTCGCTCAACAATGAGACGGTCTCGCGCTTCCTGATGCCCGACATGAACGGCGTGGTGCGAGTCGGTGCGCCGGAGGACGTCGGCGAGCGCATTCTTCCGGATGTCCTAAAACGCTTTGCCGAAACCTATCCGAACGTAACCGTCGACGTTTCGATCGGCATGAGCAATGCGATGCGCAAGAGGGTCGACGAGCACCGCTTGGACATCGCCATCTACAACAGCCTTTCGGACGAATCGGCGAAGGACGGCGAAATCCTGATGCAGGAAAAGCTCGTCTGGGCAGGCGCGAAATGCGGCAACGCGCACCTGCGCGATCCGCTGCCGGTCTCCATGTGGGAGGACGGCTGCGTGTGGCGCGCCGATGCGGTGGAGAAGCTGTCGCGGGCCGGTCGCAAATTCCGCGTCGCCTTCTTGAGCGCCTATACGACTGGGCAACGCGCGGCGGTTCTCGCCGGACTCGCGATCGCGCCGCTGCCGCGCTATCTCGTCCAAGGGGAGATGGTTCAGCTCGGTGAGCGCGATGGCCTTCCGGATCTCGGCCACTACGATATCGGCCTCAAGGTCATCGAGGACGCGCCTGCGCCGGTTCTTGCGGTTGCCGACCACGTCCGCGAGGCCTTCGCCGAGCTACAGACGCAATAGGCAGGGCTATTTCCCGGCGCCGCCGCTCGGCCGACCTGCGCCGAGCGACACGGTTCCAGCACTTTTGACGGTTGGATCGAGACGCCGCGCATTCCTGGGAATGCGCGGCGTCTCATGTTTCGCCGCTGACTGTGCTGATTGACAAACATAAGCCTTCGCTTATAATAAGCCATGACTTATGAAGATAAGATGTTTGCCGCGCTGGCCGATCCGACACGGCGCGCCATTTTCGAAAGAGTCGCGGAGCGACGGCATTCGGTCGCCGAACTCGCTCGAGCGATACCGGTGTCACAGCCGGCGATCTCGCAGCATTTGAAGGTGCTCAAGGAGGCGCGGCTCGTCCGCGATGAGCCCTCGGGCGCGCGGCGAATCTATTCGGTCGATCCGGAGGGTCTTGGACCGCTTCGGCGATGGCTCGACCGCTTCTGGGGCGATCAACTCGCGGCGTTCAAGACTGCGGTCGAAGGAAGGGACAACCGGAAATAGCGCTGAGGCACTCCGGCCGCCACGGTCCGATGCGTTTCAACTGAGGGGAAACAGCAGGAGGAGATGTCATGCATACGATCGACGCAGCCCCGGTTCGCAAGTCCATCACTGTTCGTGCATCGCCGGAAAAGGCGTTCGACGTCTTTGTCAACGGCATGGGGAGCTGGTGGATCAAGGACCACAGCGTGACGCAGTCCGGTCAGAAGACGGTGGTCGTCGAGGCCGTCCCTGGTGGCCGCTGGTATGAGATCGGCAACGCCGGCGAAGAGTGCGATTGGGGGCGCGTCATCGATTGCGACCGGCCGCACCGCATCGTCTTTGCCTGGCAGCTCAATGCCGATTTCGACTTCGATCCTGCATTCTGGACGGAGGTGGAGGTACTTTTCGAAGCAAAGGGAGAGAGCGAGACGACCGTCACGCTTGAGCACCGGGATCTCGCCAATTACGGCGCAAGAACCGCGGAACTACGCGGTGTTCTCGATTCCGAACAAGGCTGGGGTGGTCTGTTGGCGTCCTATGCCGCTCAAGTGGGGTGAGGGGGCGGGCCGCCCCTTCTACGCTCGCCGACGAGAGAGGCACCGGTGTCCACGTTCGTCATATTACGCCGGCCGCGCAAGGAACGTAGCACGATCCATTTCAGCGGTCGCAGCTTCTGGTAGGCCTTGGTCGCCCGCAGCTGCGCATTCGCCCGCAGACGGGCCAGATAGAACCTGCCCCGCCCGGTCACGGCTTGGCTGCGTTCCGAAAGCGCGATCGTGGTCCTACAGCTTTCCAGCTTCCAAGGCTCATTTCCGATGCCGAGATCCATCCATTCGTAGCCCTCTTCGTGCAGCCATTTCAGCGCTTTGTAAAAAAGGATGCTACCGGGAGAATGCTTCGTCCACTCATCGCCTTCGAAGGACAGCATGATGGCGTAATAACGCTTGTCTGCGACCAGGCCCCAAATGGTTGCGACGATCGTCTCGCCGGCCGTCAGGTAGAAGAGGGTCAGCATCTCCTCACGATGGAAAAGGGGCGTGCCTTCGCGAAAGAAGTCATGCTTGTCGCGGTCGACATCGAAGCCCGGCACCATCGTCTCCTCGAAGCGACGCTGCTTCTGGCGGAGCATAACATCCGTGATCTTCCTCACTTCGTCCGGTGTCTGCGCGAGGTGGAATCCCACGGGCGCCAACCGCTCAAGACCACGAATTTTCCGTAGCAGCGTTGTGCGGCGCGGCACCTCCCTGTCGATCTCGTTCCAGGAACGTCGCAGATCCGTCGCATGGCACGAGAGTTCGCTTTGACGGTCGCCGAGATATGCGAGAGGGTTGATCACCCCCTCCACTTCCGCCGGCATCTTGACGAGTTCGACAACGTCGAACGGCGGCATCATCTCGATAATCTGCCGCCACAGATCCTCTGCGACCTCACGCGACCAGGTTATGTGCGACTCAAAGAGAATGGGCGCGTTGTAGTCGGCCGCATCCTGATCCACGAACTGGAGAAGCCGTGTACCGCCGCGATTCAAAATACGTAAAGGAATAAAGATCAGGGGCCGCGAAGCTTCGTCTCGAACCTCGATAAAATGCAGGCTCTGGAGACCGGACCGTCCGAAGCTGTTCAGCCAGGCACTGAGAAAAGTTGCCGTCTGAAACGCGTGGAAACGCGCCCCCGGCGCCGGTGGCCGACCACCAACGGGCCATTCCGGGGACAGGTCTTCCAGCCTCTCATGGATGCTTATTCTGAAATTTGTTCGCACACCGCTTCCCGCCAGCCTTGAAGTGTCTGCATTGGCGAGCAGAAGTGACAGCCTTTGATCAAGATTAGGTTTACACGGCGCTGATCATCGGAAGATTCCCGATCGAGCTGGAGCTTCCAGATCAAGAAGTTCCGTACTTTGTGGCGATGGACGGGGTAAAGGTCGGTCGGGCGCGTCAAAGCTTCTCTGCTAGCGGCTCCGGCGCCGCCTGCGCCCGCCGCCTTCACCCTCATCCGCCAGCACCTTACGCTCCGGCAGGGTGACCACTTCCGCAAGTTTCGGGAAGGCATCGACCTTGTTGGGCATCGCCATGGCATTGACGAAATGCTCCTGAAATTTCGATTCAAGAGCCGTCTCTATCTTCTCGATTTTTCTCACCGTTTCCTCTATTTCGCGACGGTGACCGCGATTGAGGAGCGCCATAAGAGCGCCGGTGCCGGCGGCGTTGCCGACCGCCTTCACCTCGTCGAGGTCGCAGTCGGGGATAAGCCCCAGCACCATCGCGTATTTGGGGTCGATGAATGAGCCGAAAGCGCCGGCAAAGCGAATGGTGTCGACGTGGTCGACGCCCTGCTTTTCCATAAGCAGCTTGATGCCGGCATAAAGCGCCGCCTTAGCGAGTTGGATCGCCCGGATGTCGTTCTGCGTCACCGTGATGCGCGGTTCGCCGTCGTGCAGCAGATAGGAGAAGGTGCGGCCGTTCGGGACGATGCGCGAGCTTCTCGCGGCCATGCCTCCGTCAACCACGCCATCCTGCGAAATGATGCCGGTGAGGTACATCTCGGCGACGACTTCGATGATCGCCGAGCCACAGATGCCGGTGACGCCGACCGCTGCCACCGCCTCGGCAAAACCTTCCTCGTCCGACCACTTGTCGACGCCGATCACACGGAAGCGCGGCTCCAGCGTCACAGGGTCGATGCGCACGCGCTCGATCGCGCCGGGAGCGGCCCTCTGCCCGGAGGAGATCTCGGCGCCTTCGAAGGCCGGGCCGGTGGGGGAGGAGGCTGCCACGACGCGTCGCCTGTTGCCGAGCACGATTTCGGCATTGGTGCCGACGTCGACGAGCAGCATCGTCTTGTCCTGCCGGTGCGGGCCTTCCGAAAGCGTCGCGCCGGCCGCGTCCGCACCGACGTGGCCGGCGATGCAAGGCAGCGTGTAGAGTCGAGCGCCGCGATTGACGTCGATGTCGATCTCGTGCGCCCAATATTGCAGGGCACCGGAGACGGCGAGAGCGAAGGGGGCCTGGCCGAGCTCCGTCGGGTCGATGCCGAGAAAGAGGTGGTGCATGATCGGGTTGCCGACGAACACCATATCGAGAATGTCGTGGCGATCGACCTCGCCTTCGGCGCAGACCTTGCCAACCAGGCCGTTCACCGCCTCGCGCACCGCCTTGGTCATCGCTTCGCGGCCGTCCGGATTCATCATCACGTACGAGACGCGGCTCATCAGATCCTCGCCGAACCGGATCTGCGGGTTCGATGCGCCGGAGGAGGCGACGATACGGCCGGAGAGCAGCGACACCAGGTGCATGGCGATCGTCGTCGAGCCGATGTCGCAGGCAATGCCATAGGCCTCGTTTTTGAGGCCCGGCCAAAGGCTTACGATGAAGGGGCGCGAGGAATCCATGTCACGGTGGATGGCGGCTGTAACCGCCCAATTTCCCTTTCGCAGGATGCCCTGCACCTGGGGGATAAGGTGCGGCGCGATCAGCAGGTCCTTCCAGCCCCAATCCTTCTCCAGGACCGCCTTCAGCCGGTCGAGATCGCCGAGCGGCTTGTGCATGTCCGGTTCGTCCACCTCGACGTAGCAGAGCTGGACTGCAGCATTACGCTCGATGACCCGGTCGGTCGCGGCCTTGCGCACCACCTGCGCATTGATGACCGTGTCCTGCGGCACGTCGATGACGAGGTCGCCGAGGATCTGGGCCGAGCATGAAAGCCGCCGGCCGTCGGGCAGTTCGCGCACCGTGGCATAGCGCTGCTCCTTCGGGCCGACCGGCGAGATGTGGTCGTTCGAGGAGACGATCTTGTGCTTGGCGAAGTTGCCTTCCTGCACGGAAACCTGGCAGCGCCCGCAAGTCGCGCGGCCGCCGCAGACGCTTTCGACATAGACCCCCAGCGAACGGGCCGCGTCGAGGATCGGTGTGCCGATCGGAAAACGGCCGCGCTTTCCCGACGGCATGAAGAGCACCAGCGGGTCGGTCTTGTTATCCTTCGGGGGCACGTTCAACATCTTCCTGATCTCGCCAATGGCTATTTCGCGAGGCGGCGGGCGTTCGCCCGCACGCGCTTGGCATAGGGGCGAAGCGCCGCTGCCGCGATCCGTTTGTGTCCGGCCCCGGGTCCGATCTTGCCGAGGCCTAACGCCGCGGCCGCGCCCATGCTTTCCTTTGCCAAGGCGACATTGCAGGCGACGACGCTTTCGGCGGCGGCCGCCAGCTTCTCCGTCACCATCCGGCTTGCCTCCACATAGTCGGTTGCGGAGCCTGTCATGGCTGCAACCGTAATGGCTTGAGTGCGAGCGGCGATGACCATCGGCGCCTGGAACCAGAGCGCCGCCAGATCGCTGGCAAGGGAACGGTGCTTTGCCATGTTACTCTGTCCTTGCCGCAACGCCGGCGCGCGCCGCGCGTCCACCCCGCCGTCCGCCGCCGCCCGCCGGCGCAGCCGCAGCCACGACATGGCCGCCTTCCGCCGGCTTGTGATCGCGATAGGTCATGATCCAGTTGGTGCAGTTCGCGTCGGTACCGTTCAAGACGTTCGCGGCGCGCACGGCCTCCATCTCCTGCGGGCGGCAGGGGTTCATGATCGCCGAGGTCATGCCGGCGCCGATCACCATCGGAATGAAGCCGGCATTGATGCCGTGGCGGTGCGGCAGCCCGAAGGAGATGTTGGAGAGGCCGCAGGTGGTGTTGACCTTCAGTTCCTCGCGCAGGCGACGCAGAAGCGCGAAGACCTGCCGGCCAGCATCGCCAAGCGCGCCGATCGGCATGACGAGCGGGTCGACGACGATATCGTGCGGCTTGATGCCGTGATCCATGGCGCGCTCGACGATCTTTTTGGCGACGGCGAAGCGCACATCCGGATCCATCGAGATACCGGTTTCATCGTTGGAAATCGCCACAACCGGCACGTCATATTTCTTGACGAGAGGCAGGATTGCCTCGAGCTTCTCTTCTTCGCCCGTCACAGAGTTGACGAGCGGGCGACCTTTGGCGACCCGAAGGCCGGCTTCGATCGCGGCGGTCACGGAGCTGTCGATCGACAGCGGCACGTCGACGAGGCCCTGTACGATCTCCAGCGTCTTGACGAGGAGCGGCGGCTCGGTCTCGTTCGGGTTGACAGCTGTCACGCCCGCATTGACGTCGAGCATCGTGGCGCCCGCGGCCACCTGCTCCAGCGCGTCCTTGATGACCGTTTCGAAGTTGCCTTCGATCATTTCGGCGGCGAGCTTCTTGCGGCCGGTCGGATTGATGCGTTCGCCGATGACGCAGAAGGGCTGGTCGAAGCCGATGACGATCTCGCGGGTGGCGGAGGCGACGATGGTACGGGTCATATAAGATCCTCTGATCCTTGGAGCGTGGGGCTATGTAATAGGCCCGTTTCGTGTTTGTAAGGCAACCAGGCGTACCTGGCGCCGGTTTTCCTCTTCTAATCGAAGGACGGCACGATTGGCGGCCCCCTCCGTGTCGAAAGCTCAGTGCGGATGATGAGCCGCGGCCTCCGCCATCTGCTGCTGATTTTCCTCGATGCCTTCACGCAGATGCTCGAGCCGTTCTGCAACCAGCGCATCTGTCGGCGTGGCCTCGCGCTTCCATGGTCTGCGGCCCTTCAGCACGCCGGACTCGTGAACGATCTCGGCCACATATTCTTCCTGGCGGTAGGCCATGACATGGACGCCGGAAACGCCCTCGATCTCCTTCACCTCGTTGATGATGTCGATGCAGAGCTGCTTGCCTTCCTTCTTCTGGTCCTGAGCACCTTCGAGCCGCTTGATGATGCTGTCGGGAATGTGGATGCCCGGCACGTTGGAGCGGATCCAGCGAGCGGTCTTGGCCGACGCCATCGGTCCGACCCCGACGAGGATGAAGCATTTCTCGTGCAGGCCGAGGTCGCGCACCTTCTTCATGTATTCGCGGAACATCGGCACGTCGAAGCAATATTGGCTTTGGACGAACTGCGCACCGGCCTCGATCTTCTTCGCCAGCCGGTAGGGCCGGAAGTCGTAAGGGGGCGCAAAGGGGTTGATCGCCGCGCCGAGGAAGACCTGCGGCGGCGTCGTCAGCTTGCGGCCGGAGAGAAATTTCGAATTGTCCCGCATGATGCGCACCGTTTCGAGCAACGACATGCAGTCGAGGTCGAAGACGGGCTTGGCGCCCGGTTGGTCGCCCGCCTGCACGCCGTCACCGGTCAGGCACATGATGTTCTGCACGCCCATGGCGGAGGCGCCGAGCACGTCTCCCTGGATAGCGATGCGGTTCTTGTCGCGGCAGGCGATCTGCATGATCGGCGCATAGCCCATGCGGGTCAGCAGCGCGCAGATGCCGACCGACGACATGTGGCAGTTGGCACCCGAGGCGTCGACCGCGTTGATGCCGTCCACCCAGCCGTCGAAGATCGCGGCACGCTCGTAGACGTCCTGCGGATTGGCGCTGTCCGGCGGGTTGAGCTCGGCCGTCACGGCAAACTCGCCGCGCCGGAGCACGCGCTCAAGGCGGCCGCGCGACGAGTGGCCGGGGAGAGGATCGAGTGGCGCGCCAGGATCGTGCGGGTTGATGTCCGGGCTCATTGCTGGCCCTCCTTCTGCTCCGCCTCGCGGCGGGCCGCAGCCTCGGCGGTCACGCGCAGCCAGGCCGACGTTTCACGCAGCGACTGGTTGACCGGCGGCTGGACGTTCATGATCGCATCACCTTTCACCATGTTCTGCGAGCCCTTCCACGCCTGCACCCAAACGCAGGGCATGTCCGGCTCGACCTCGCAATTGCCGTTGGCGCGCACGCCGCCGCACGGACCGTTACGCAACTGCTTCGGACAGTTCATCGGACAGGACATGCCGGTCGAGGAGAGTGCGCACTGGCCGCACATGCGACAGTCGAAGAGGAAACCCTTCACGTTGCGTTCGATGAAGGTCACCGGCCGTTCAACGCGGCTGTAGCCGATGGCGTTCCAAAGAGGGTGGAGCTTCAGGAACATGTCGGCGAAGCGGTTGTAGAACCATTCGAGGAAACGCGAATGCCGTACGGCCCAGAGCCGGACGGTGTATTTGTGACGCGAGCGGCGGCTGGGGGAGACGTTCGTCGGAATATAGGCGCCGCTTGCCGCTTTCTTGGCAGGCTGGGCATTGCCGGTGACGACTTTCGGATCAGGCATTTTCACGCCCTCCGGCCTTGACGAGCGCCACCAGCCGCTCCTTGTCGTAGGCTTCTTCCAGTTCGGCCGCCGCCTTGTCGGCTTCCGCCTCGAGGTCGTCCGAGACCGGTACCGGATCGGCCTTGCGCCATTCGGCGAGGTAGTCGTCCGTCTCGGCGGCGCCAGTGCGCATGGCACACATGTCGATCGCCTCGGTAAAGCGCAGCGAAAGCTCGCGTTTTGCGCTCTTGCGGCCCTGTTTGATGATGACCTGCGCGGGAATGTCGCGCCAGTAGACGATTATGCGATCTGCCATCGGATTTCTGGTCTCCTCTAAAGGCGACAATGCGCATGTCCATCTAAGGTGGCTCACCTTGCCACGACGTCGGATATGTCCAAAAACGACGCTCCACCGCGGCGTCGCCACGCGGCCATGTGGCCGGCAATCCGAGGAGGGACGTGCAATTCATCGCTGGCGACTGGCGGTTGCCGACGCGTGAGACAAGCGCCGCTCACAGACAAGCGGCGGCGCTCAGCCTCGGCGCCGGGATATTGTCTTAGAATATCATGATGTTGGCATTCATGGTCAGTTCACGTAAAAGCATGAAATCTGCTCCTATCCTAAACTGATAGGTGTGGAGATGAAGAAGATTGGGATCCTTTTCCTCGCCGCTGTGACGGCTTTCACGAGTTACGCGCCTGTGCAGGCCATGCCTGTCGTAACCCTTTCCGCCTCACAGGCGAGCGAGGTAAAACTGGTCGATCACCGTGGCTGGCACCGACCACCGCCGCGCCGCGGCTGGTACGGTCATGGCCCTCGTTACGGCTGGTATAACGGCCATCGCGGCTACCGCTATCACCGCCATGGCTATCGCAGGCACAGCGACGGCTGGTGGTATCCGCTGGCGGCCTTCGGAGCAGGGATGGTGATCGGCGGCGCCATCGCGCAGCCTCCCCGCTATGTCGAACGTCGCTATGTGGCACCTCGTTATGCCGGATCGGGGCTCCCCTCGCGCCACGTAAGCTGGTGCTATTCGAGATATCGCTCATACCGCGCCTGGGATAACTCCTACCAGCCTTATGGCGGGCCGCGGCAGCAGTGCTACTCGCCTTACTACTAAGGGCGATCGGAGACCGCCCGCGCGGCCGTGCGGGCGGTCTCGGCTTATCAGGTCAAACGGTTGCCGAGCGGGCGCCATCAATAACCGGCCTTCCGCTTCCCTGGGCACCACCGCCGCCCATGCCGCCGCCGCCGGGCGTACCGGAAGTGCCGGTAGTACCAGCGCCGGAGCTGCTCGGCGGCGGAGGGGCGGTATTTCTTTGGGCCGACTGGCTGCTCATACATCCCGCGAGCGTCAGAAGGGCGATCGCGGTCGCGACTACAGCGCCGTGCGTCTTTTCAGACGCACAAAGGACGCTGTAGCACTTTGAATTGCTGCATGTTTTGTCCTTAAATCGGGTACGATTTAAGGACACATGCAGTAGCGATTTGCGGGTCATCGTAGTGCTCCAATCATCGATTGGATGTGACGAAGCGCTAATAATCTCTCAGATGCTCCCTAGAGACAACGCAAGCTTGATTTAGCGTGGACGCGCATCATTTCCTTAGAATTGCGAAGATACGGAGTTGACGATGCCGAAGGCTGTTATCACGATCCTTTGCCTGACACTTCTCGCACTTTCGTCCTGTGCCAATACCGCACGCGGGTTCAGGCAGGACAGCGCCCAAACCGGCGTCGCGGTCGATAGTGCCACGAGAAAGGTGCTGAGGGCAGGGGCGCAGTAAGGTGCGGCATCGAAGCACTCGGGTCGGCCTGCAATAGCGGAATAAACACGCTTTGCCGGCTTATCGTCATCGCGCCACCTACCAGATTCCACACCGCAACCCGTTCCAAAGCCAAGTCCAGATCGGCGGATGGTACCATTGCCGGGATGGCGCGATAACGTCGACGGGCTGGAGGCGTCCGGTGAGTGCATCCTCGACGGCTTTGACTGCGATGCCGGTCGAGGCTGCGGTCTGGAGCAGCGGGTAGGTGTGCATCGTGTCGGCGCGGCCCGGCACTTGTCGCGACTGGTAGACGATGGCGCCGGTATCGACGCCGTCGTCGACGAGATGCACGGTCGCGCCGAAATTCTCGGGATCGCGGCTCACGACCGCCCAGTAGCCGCCCATCAGGCCGCGATATTGCGGGTTGATGCCGGCATGGAAATTCAGGACCGGGCAAGCGATCGAGGCAAGCGTTTCCGCCTTTAGCATGCGGCAACTGATGAGGAAGACGACCGCGGGCTGTAACGCCTTCAGGCGGACGCGGGATTCCGGATCGTTGATCGAGCCGATCCGATGGACGGGGATCGCCGGATCGAGCACGGCGGAAACGCCGTACTCGCGCAGAATCTCCACCGCGCGTCGGCGGGTAAAGTGCTTGCCGAAGCGAGAGACAATCATGGTCGCGAGTTGGCCCAAGGCCGTGACCCAGCCGAGCTTACGGGCGCGCCGCTTGACGAAGACCGCCTTCGACTCCGGCTGCTCCTGCAGGACCACGACGTCGTCGAAATGCGCGGCAAGCGCGTTGATCATGACATTCGGATTGTCGCCGCCCGCGGTGATCACGACGATGCGGCCGCCGGCCGGTTTCGCGGGCCTCTGCCCGGCATTTGGCTGGCTGGTGATGCCCATCATCCTCGCAAACCCATTCATGCTGCCGGAGCCGCTCTTCTCGAAGCGGCAACCGAGGCCTTGGTCGTGTGCGAGCAATATGCCGAGATGGCTTACGGCGACCTTAACGCAGGCATGGAGATTTACGCACCGTGAACGACGCTGGCTTCTTCGCGGCCGAAGGGAGGAAGGTGAAGTCGTTTCACTCGCCCGCCATTCGTGAGAACCAGTCAGGCCTCGATGAGCGATCGCGTCAGATCGCCGTAGCCGGTGTAGCGGTATTCATATTCAAGCCCCAGCGCCTCGGCGGCGCGGCGAGCCTTCACCTGCAGCGCCTCGTCCTCGACCTGCGACAGATAAACGAGCTTGCGATAATGGCCGAAATACATGTCGCGCAGTTCGGGGTGCCGGTCGAGGCCGAGCGGCTCGATGACGAAGGCCTCGAACTGGCGGGCGAGGAAATCGGTGAGGAAGAAAGCGCTGATGTCGTCGTCCCAGCGCTTGGCGAATTCCGCATTGCCGGCGAAGAAGGAATAGCAATGCGGGCCGGGGATGCGCTCGACACCTTCCTCCTCGCAAAGCCGATCAAGGAGGCCGCCGGTGCCGCAATCCGCATAGGCGATGAAGATGCGCTCGAAACCATCGGATCGGGCTCGGGCGATCGCTGCGCGCAGGCCGGGGACGATTTTTTCCGGCGTGTTGTGCCAGATGGCGGGCAGACAGTTCAGGTCGATATGATCGAGCCCATTCGCTTCGCAGACGGCAAGGATCTCGCGCGCGATGGCGCCGCAACCAATGACATGAACTTTCCTTGGTTGTGCACGTTCTCTTGCCGCCGTTGCATTTTCCATCTTTATTCCGCCTTGCATCAACATGAAGGAATCATGGTCATGACAACAAAATTCATCGCGACGATCGGCGCCGCCCTTGTGGCGCTCGCAACCCTGACTTCCTGCGCAAACACGATCCGCGGCATGGGGCAGGATACTGCAAACGCCGTGAACGCGACAGAAGGAGCCGGACGCCGGGTCGCCAGGGCCGCAAACTGACAATCGAGCAGGGCGCCCCGTCCGCGCGCCATCTCATCGCATTCAAATAAGAAAGCCGGCTGCCGTTTTCATCTGCACAGCCGGCTTTTGTCTTTCACAGTTGTTAGGTTCAGCCGGCCGCGAGCCTGTTGTGCTTGCGCTTCATGAAGTCCTTGGCGGTTTCGACGGCGACCGCCGCATCGCGGCAGTAGGCGTCGGCACCGACCGCCTTGCCGAATTCCTCGTTTAGCGGCGCACCGCCCACGAGAACGACATAGTCGTCGCGCAGGCCTTTTTCCTTCATGGTGTCGATCACGACCTTCATGTAGGGCATGGTGGTCGTGAGCAGCGCCGACATGCCGAGGATATCCGGCTGCTCGCGCTCGAGCGCTTCGAGATAGTTTTCGACCGGGTTGTTGATGCCGAGGTCGACGACGTCGAAGCCGGCGCCTTCCATCATCATGCCGACGAGATTCTTGCCGATGTCATGGATATCGCCCTTGACGGTGCCGATCACCATCTTGCCGAGCTTCGGCGCGCCGGTTTCGGCAAGGAGCGGCCGCAGGATCGACATGCCGGCCTTCATCGCGTTGGCCGAGAGCAGCACTTCCGGCACGAAGAGGATGCCGTCGCGGAAGTCGATGCCGACGATGCGCATGCCTTCGACGAGCGCCTGGGTGAGGATGTCGTAAGGCGTCCAGCCGCGCTCCAGGAGGATGCGCGTGCCATCCTCGATTTCCTCCTTGAGACCGTCATAAAGGTCGTCATGCATCTGCTGCACGAGTTCCTCGTCGGAAAGGTCCTCGAGAATGATTTCATCGTCTGCCATAGTAGGGTTCCTCGGTTCCTGGCATAAGCATTTCGCGCGGGGCGGCACGAGAGGGCGCAATCCGGACGCGTTCCCCAATCCTTAGCGGGCCACATCTAAAAAACTCTTTTCGAAAGCGACGTCGCATATGATGAAAAACGACGACGCCCTGGCGCAAATCCCCCCGCTCCCCTGTCGTAACGCATTATCTCGCGGTTCGGAATCGGCGGCGTGGTAAAATTATGCAACAGCTCAAGGCCTTACTGCATGTTTCTTAAATCGTACCCGATTTAAGAACAAAACATGCAGCAATTCAAAGTGCTACAGCGTCCTTTGTGCGTCTGAAAAGACGCACGGCGCCGTAGAGTGTTGTTTCCGGGGCCTCGCTCCACCGGGATCGACGAGCTGGCGCTCTTGAGGCGAATGGAACGACCGCTCCGCGAGTGTCTAAGATGCGCCACCTCTTGGCGCATTGAGACCCGTACCGGTCCGGCGCGTTGGTAGCATTAGGCCAAATCGATGCCGGGAGCAGGATGCCGACCGCTGGATTTCACCCGCGGAAAGCATTATGCGCCCACCTAGTCAAAGTGTTGCAGCGTCCTTCGCGCACTATGCGTGGGGCGCTGCGGGAGAGGAACGAGCGAATGAGCGACGTGACAGAACAAGGCGCGGTCGAAGGCGGCGGACGCCGCGCGCGTGGCGAGGGGCGGGGAGCGGCGGCGCGCCGGGCATCTCGCACCGGCGGCGGTCCGGGACCGTCTCTGCCCTATATCCAACGCAAGATTCGCGAGTATGAGGTTCTCGACGAAGAGGGCCTGCAGCTCATCGAACGTAACGCCGACATCGTGCTCGAGGAGATCGGCATCGAGTTCCGCGACGACGCCGAGGCGCTCGAGCTCTGGAAAGCGGCCGGTGCCGACGTGCGCGGCCAGCGCGTGCATTTCCCGAAGGGTCTTTGCCGCGAACTTTTGAAGACGGCGCCGTCGAACTTCACCTGGCATGCGCGCAACCCCGAGCGCAACGCCCATATCGGCGGCAAGGCGACGGTTTTCGCGCCGGTCTACGGCCCGCCCTTCGTGCGCGACCTCGACGGCAATCGCCGCTACGCGACAATCGAGGACTTCCGCAATTTCGTGAAGCTCGCCTATATGGCGCCCTCGATGCACTCCTCGGGCGGTACGGTCTGCGAGCCGGTCGACATTCCCGTCAACAAGCGCCATCTCGATATGGTCTACAGCCATATCCGCTATTCCGACAAGCCGTTCATGGGCTCGGTGACCGCGCCGGAACGCGCCGAAGACACGATCGCCATGGCGAAGATCGTCTTTGGCGACGATTTCGTCGAGAACAACACGGTGACGCTCAACCTCATCAATGCCAACTCGCCGATGGTCTTCGACGAGACGATGGTGGGTGCGCTGAAGGTCTATGCACGCCATAACCAGGCCTGCGTGCTTTCGCCCTTCATCCTCTCCGGCGCGATGAGCCCGGTGACCGTTGCCGGTACGCTGACGCAGATTCTTGCCGAAGTGCTCGCCGGCGCCTCGTTCACCCAGCTCATCCGCAAGGGTGCGCCGGTGCTCTTCGGAACCTTTGCTGCCTCGATCTCGATGCAGTCGGGCGCCCCGACCTTTGGTACGCCGGAGCCGTCGCTGGTCTCCTACGGTGCCGCGCAGCTTGCTCGCCGCCTCGGCCTGCCGTTCCGCACCGGCGGTTCGCTCTGCGGCTCCAAGATTCCGGATGCGCAGGCGGCGCATGAGTCGTCGAGCACGCTCAACATGACCCTGCTTGCCGGCACCAATTTCGTGCTGCATGCGGCCGGCTGGCTCGAAGGCGGTCTCGTCTCGTCCTACGAGAAGTTCATGATCGACCAGGATCAGCTCGGCATGATGCAGAAGATGGCCGAGGGCGTCGATCTTTCCGAAAACGCTCAGGCGCTCGACGCAATCCGCGAAGTCGGACCGGGCAGCCACTATCTCGGATGCGCCCACACGCAGGCGAATTTCCAGACGGCCTTCTACCGCTCGCCGCTTGCCGACAACAATTCCTTCGAGCAGTGGGAAATCGAAGGTGAAAAGCGGATCGAGCAGCGCGCCAATGCGCTTGCCCGCTCTTGGCTCGAACACTACGAGGCTCCTTACCTCGATCCGGCGATCGACGAGGCGCTGAAGGCCTATATCGCCAAGCGCAAGGACTCGATGCCGGACGCCTTCACCTGAAAGGCTCCCGAACGCGCCAGGGAGCAAGGCGGCAGGACGCAGGTGGCCGACATGATCCAGAAGGAGGTCTGGCGCCCGCATTACGAACTTCAGGGACCGAAACCGAAATGACGGTTCCCTTGGCAGAAAAGCTCGTCGAAACACTCCGTGCGGCACTCAAGCCGCACGGTCTTTTTTTGCGTGGAACGGTGACATTCGCGCCCGGCGAAGCGGCGCCGAAGCTGGAGAGCGGCCAGTCCGCCGCAAGCGTCGTCCTCATCGGCAATATCGGCGGTTCGATGTGGCAGCCGTTCAGCCGCTGGCGCGAAAGGCACCGGGATCGCGGCGGTGCCGATCCGCTCGATAATTGGTCGAAGGAGACGATCCTGCCGGTGGCGAAGGCGGTTGGCGCCATGGCCTGTTTCCCATCCGATCCGCCCTGGCAGCCCTTCCAGCAATGGGCAATGCGCGCCGAAGGTTTGAAACCGTCGCCGCTCGGCATCCTCATCCATCCGCGCTACGGCCTCTGGCACGGCTATCGCGGCGCGCTCGGTTTCGGTTGCGCGATGCCGGCGACGGGCGAGGCGGCGGCCCATCACGCATGTGATAGCTGCGGAACAAGGCCGTGCATCTCCGCCTGTCCGGCGGATGCTTTGGCGTCCGGCAAATTTGATGTTGGCGGCTGCCGCGCCCATCTGAGGACGAATGCCGGGGTAGGCGGCTGCCTCGCCTATGGCTGTCTTTCGCGCGAGATGTGCCCGGTGGGGCGAGAGTATCGCTATCCGCCAGCGCAGATCGGTTTCCATATGGCGGCGCTTAGCCTTTAGTAGCGCGATGTCCCGCTGCGCAAACCACCTGTCGCTGCGCACTTTGGTCAGAGTTTCTCGCGCCGTAGACGCGGCGCTGCTGGATTCCTGTGCTTGTCATAGGAATCCAGCTACGGCGCGTCTGCGCCGTGAACAACGTTGAAGTCGAAAAAGAGAAACGGACGCATCTGCGGGCGCGCATTAATCCGCCGCAATCCATGCGATGCTGTCCATGACGATTCCACTCGAGTTCCGAATCATGCCGCTGTTTCCCAGTTCTCTCCTTGGCGGGGCCGCCATTCTCTCCGCGAGCCTTGCCGAGCCGGCACTCGCCGCCTGCCGTAACGTGAACCATCTCGGCCAGGACTATATCGCCTGCAGCTTCGATCCGGCGGCGAGCGACATTCGCCTCTATAACAAGGATCAGGCGGGTGTGCCGTTCAGATCCTTCAAGGCACTGTCGCTCGAACTGCGCCAACGCGGCGAATATCTCGTCTTCGCCATGAATGGCGGCATGTATCACGATGACCTTTCTCCGGTCGGCCTGCATGTCGAAGAGGGGACGGAGCAGGCGCCGCTCAACACCAATCCGGGCTGGGGCAATTTCCACATGCTGCCGAACGGCGCCTTCTATGTCGAGGGCGGCAAGGCGGGCGTCATAGCGGCGGAGGCTTATCGTGCCGCCGGCATCAAGCCGCGCTTCGCGACGCAGTCGGGGCCGATGCTTGTCATCGACGGTGCGCTTCACCCGCGCTTCCTGCCTGACAGCGACAGCCTGAAAACCCGCAACGGCGTCGGGGTGACGGCTTCGGGCGAGGTGGTCTTCGCCGTTTCGAAGCGGCCGGTGCGCTTCCATGATTTCGCGTCGCTGTTTCGCGACGAGCTCGGCTGTCCGAACGCGCTTTTCCTGGACGGCACGATTTCGAGCCTCTACGCGCCCGAGATCAACCGGCATGACCGGCTGTTTCCGCTGGGGCCGATCATCGCCGTCGTTGCCCGGTTTCCGAGTTGAACCGCGGCGCGAAGAATAGATCGCTCCCCGCCAGGCGGGGAGCGATCGGTGGGATGCATGCCGCGTGAGGCGGCTGAGGCCCTTCAGACCTTCGGGAAGGCGCGCTGCAATCCGCCGGATTTGTGCAGCCCAGCCCTGAAGGCCTGGTAAGCCGGATGCTGGCTGGAGCGGCCAGCTTCCATGAGCCTCATCTGCAAGCGGGGCGGCGCCTCGTTGCCGAGCCACTCTCCGAGCTTTTCGAGCTTTAACGAATTCAGGAAGCGCGCTTCCGCGGCGACGTCGAGGTGGCGGTAGAGCCCCTCCAGCAAATTCTCGTCTTGTTCGGGATTTTCCATCAGCAGCCTGATGAAGGCCTGATCGGTATCGCCGAAGCTCGAAAGCTTGGCGGCGGTCGAATCCCGGTCCGGAAAGGCGGCTGGCCCACTCATGGAATCGTCTCCCTCGTATTGAATGTCCTGTGCGGATAGGCGAGCCGCCGACGATGCGCAACAACGGACATGGGTTCCGCCGCGGACGCTACGGCTATCATTTCTATCCGACGGGGCGGAAGCTGCCTTAGAATTCGCACAAATGTGGATATACCGGGCGGCGCGGTGGCTCGTCGGCGGAGGCCGTGGTAATGGGCGGTCCTCCAACAGGCGTTCCTGATGCATTACAGACCCGAAATCGATGGACTGCGAGCGATCGCAGTCGTGCCCGTCCTCTTTTTCCATGCAGGTTTCGACTTCATCGGGGGCGGATTTGCCGGTGTCGACGTCTTCTTTGTCGTAAGCGGCTTCCTCATCACGTCGATCATTCACCGCGAAATTCGTGAGGGGCGCTTCAGCATCGTCTCCTTCTATGAGCGCCGTGCTCGCCGGTTGGCGCCGGCATTGTTCTTCGTATGCCTGGTGTCGACGATCTTCGCCGTCATGTGGATGCTGCCGCAGGAGCTCAATGATTTCGGCAAGAGTCTCTACGCCCTAAATCTGTTCGGATCGAACTTCGTGTTCTGGAACGAGACCGGCTATTTCGCGCCAAGCAGCGAATTGATGCCGCTCCTGCACACCTGGTCGCTGGCCGTCGAGGAACAGTTCTACATCGTCCTTCCGTTGTTTTTTCTGGCACTTCGACGCTATCCGGTAGAGACGGTGCTGAAGGTGTTGGTCGCGGCGTGTGTCCTCAGTTTTGGTGCGACGCAGATTCTCGCCCGCGTCGATCCGGCGGCAAACTTCTACCTGTTGCCAAGCCGGCTTTGGGAACTCGGTGTCGGCGCGATGCTCGCGCTCGCTGGCGAGGACTATTTCCGTCTTTCCAAAGGCTTTCGCGAGTTTGCAGCCGGCTTCGGCCTCTTTGCCATTGTTGCAAGTTATCTTCTGGTCCGCGAATCCGCGTTCTATCCGGGATGGACGACGGTGCCGGTGGTGCTTGGGACCGCATCGGTGCTCGCTTTTGGGCGGGCGGATACGCTTGTCGGCAGGCTGTTGTGCGCCCGGCCGCTGGTGGCGATCGGCCTCATGAGCTACAGCCTCTATCTCTGGCACCAGCCGGTCTTGGCCTTCGCGCGGTTACGCGCGATCGACGAGATTCGCCCATGGGCTACATCCTCCTGCTGGGGCTGTGTCTGGTACTCGCCTATCTGAGCTGGCGCTACGTCGAGCTGCCGTTCCGCAAACCTGCTCGCGCGCCCGTGGGGTCGTTTTTGCCTTGACGCTCACCGTTGGCGGCGCCGCGATGGTGGCGGGTCTGAGCCTTGACGGCACCGACGGGTTCGCATCCCGTAACCGTGAGCTTGCGCGGCTGATCGAGCCGAGCGTCGGCCTCGCCAAGGAGTGCGACGCAGTCATCGACCTCAAATGCGCGACGAGTCCAAAGCCGGAAATTGCGGTCTGGGGCGACTCCTACGCCCGACATCTCGTCGACGGCATTATTGCTTCGAAGCCCGACGTGCGGCTGGTGCAACTCACCAAGAACAATTGCGGCCCGTTTTTGGACCTAGCGCCCGTTCTGCCCCGGCTTGGACGCGGCTGGTCGGAGGCATGTGTTCAGCACAATGCGGATGTCAGGCGCTTCCTGCTCGCCAACAGGTCGATCCGCTATGTTGTGCTCTCATCGCAGCTCAGCCAGTATTTGAACGAAAAGACGGTGCTTCTCGACGGGCGTCGGGAGGTTCCCGCCGACATCAAGACGCTCATCGATGACTCCCGTTCGACCCTTGCCTGGCTGGAGGCGAACGGTTTCAAGACGGTTTGGGTGGCGCCGCCGCCGCAGAATGGTAGGGATACCGGTCCCTGCGTCGCGAGAGCGAGGCTTTTGGGGCAGCCGATCGAGCGATGTGAGTTGTCGCTGAAGGATGTCCGCGCCGACAACAAGGACGTGCTCCAGGTCATCGCCGATATCGCCCACGACTATCCTGTGGTCAGCTTCATGGACTATCTTTGCAACGAAGTCTTCTGCAAGGTCGAAGATAAGGGCGTCGCGCTTTTCGAGGATTACGGACACTTCTCGGCCCGCGGCTCACGCCAGATGGGCCTCTCCTTCAACTTCTACCGCACCTTCGTCGACGCGGCCGAGCACAATGTCCTCTCCGGCGTGGTGATGCCCGCGGGCGCGCTCGATACTTCCACCCTTTAGGTGAAAGGGCCTCTAGGCGCGCCGGCTCCGTCTTTCGCGTGCCGGTGCTGCGGGGCCTTCGTTTGCCGTCTTGTTGCGCAAGGGGCCGATCTTTTCGATGATCACCTCAAGGGTCGGGCGCTCGCCCTTCGTGTGATTGTCGAGCGCAAGCCGCATTGCGGCGAGGTGATTGCAGGAAGTGCCGCAGCAGCCGCCGATGATCTTGGCGCCGGCGTCGACCGCCAGTCGGGCATATTCCGCCATCAGCGGCGGCGTGCCGGAATAGTGGATCTCGGACCCGCGGAATTCCGGAATGCCGCAATTGCCTTTGACGACGATGGTCGACTCCGGGCTCGCGGCGCTCATATCCAGCAGCGAGGAAAGGATGTCGGAGGCACCGACGCCGCAATTGGCGCCGACGGCGACCGGACCGTCGCCGATATCGGCGGCAACCCCGTGAATGTCCTTCGGATGCAGACCCATCATCGTCTTGCCGGCGGTATCGAAGGAGCCGGTATAGACGAAGGGAAGGCCAACCTTGGCGGCGGCTTCGGCTGCTGCGCGGATCTCGTCGGGCGAGGACATTGTTTCGATCCAGGCGACCTCCGCGCCGCCGGCCTTGAGGCCCTCGATCTGCTCGACAAAAGCCGACACGGCATCCTCATAGGAGAGTGCGCCGAGCGGTATCAGCAATTCTCCGGTCGGTCCGACCGAGCCGGCCGTGATGACCTTGCGCGGCGCCTTGTCGGCAACCGCTCGGGCGATTTCGGCGGCGCGCTTGTTGAGCGCATGCACGCGGTCGTCGGCCTGATGCAGCTTCAGGCGATGACGCGTGCCGCCGAAGGAATTGGTGAGAATGATATCGGCGCCGGCATCGACGAAGTCCTGGTGCAGCTTGGTGATGTTTTCCGGCTTCGTCTCGTTCCAGAGTTCCGGCGCTTCACCGGCCTCGAGCCCCATGGCGAAGAGCGACGTGCCCGTGGCACCGTCGGCGAGCAACACCCCCTTTTGGGCGAGGAGATCGGAAAGGACATTGGAGGCAACGGACATCGGTTTTTCCCGGCTGAATGAGTTGCAGCAACATATAAAGATATCTTTATGTCTTTGCAATCGGCAATCAAACTAAATACGCCTCCATGCCTCCGGCTTCGCGGCGATGGCTTTTGGGCGCCTCAAGTATCTGCGGTCAATCGCGGCAGTTCATCCGCTAGCAGGGCCGCGAGGTCGGCCGAGGCGCTATCAGCCTGGGCACGTAAGCGCAGGCCGAATTCCGCGTCCGGCAGCGCCGGTAGTTCCAGATGCCGCGGCGCGGCCACTATGCCGGAGCCGAGAAAGCGTTCGGTGCGTGTCGTGACCGCGATGCCGCTTAACACAGCGGCGCGCAGGCCGGAAAGACTTGGGCTGGTGGCGGCGATCCGAAATGAACGGCCGGCGGCATCGAGCGCGGCGATGGCGGTCGCGCGGAAGCCGCAGGGCGGATCGAGCACTGCCAATGGGAGCTCGAGCTCGGCGGAGGCCAGGCCGGCTGCGGAGCACAACCAGACCATCGGCTCTCGCAGCACCAAAAGCTCGTCAGCCAAGGGCCCCTGTCGCATTGTCAGCAGAATGTCGATCTGGCCCTGCTCGTAGGCCGCGGTCAGCTCCTTCGTCCTGCCGATCCTGAGATCGAGGCGAACCCGCGGATGGGACCGGGCAAACCGGCGCAGCAGGGCGGGCAGGGCTGCTTCGGCGAAGTCCTGGGTACAGCCGAGCGCGATCCGGCCATCTGCCCGGGCACCCTTGAGGCTGAGCCAGGCGTCCCGATGGGCGTCGAGAATGCGGCGGGCATGATCCACGAATTCCTCGCCGACCGGGGTCATTGCTCGTCCGCGCCCCACCGGCGCGAGAAGGGGTTCGCCGACGAGCGCTTCGAGCCGTTGCATCTGCGCCGTCACGGCCGATGGCGACCGATTGACCGCCGCTGCGGCGCGAGCGAGCGACCCGCCTTCGGCAAAGGCAAGAAAGGTTCGCAGCAGGTCGGGATCGATCATTCTCATAGTTCGATAATATGGAACTATTTATGCGAAACAATTCGATTTTTCTGATTCATCGATGATGGCAGGCTGATCGTGACACTGACATCAACCCAGGAAGGAGCTTTCCATGCCGATCATCAATATCTTTGTCACCGCCCGACCCGACCCGAAAATGTCCGAGAAAATCGCTTCTGCGGTAAGCGAGCTGACGCAGCTTCACTTACGCAAGGATCCGACTGTCACGGCGGTCGCCATCACCTATATCGATCCGCAGCACTGGTTTGCCGGCGGGAAGTCGATCGCATCTCAAGAGACCGACAGTTTCTGGCTCGATATCAAGGTCGTCGACGGCACCAATACGAAGGAGGAAGTAGCACGCTATATCGAGGCGATCTTCGCCGCATTCGAACTCCTCCTCGGAAAGGTGCATCCAGAGAGCTATGTGCTCGTCCACGAGGTGTCCGCCGCGGCCTACGGCTACGGCGGCAAGACGCAGGAGTTTCGCTTCATCAGCGGCAAATTGCAGGCGGCCGTGTAGCCAACGGCATGGTCGCCCAGAGCCTTTCTACCGCCTGGGGCGCAGTTCACGCCGCCTTGCGGGCGACGTGACCGGTCGGCGTCACCATGGCGGCGATGATCGTCTGCAGGTCGATGGCGCCGATCGGGCGGCCATTGGTGTCGACGACATGCGCGGTGTTGATATGGGCGCCCGTCATCGTCCGGGCGGCCGCTTCAAGGACGGTGCCGGCCGCCAGCGGCAGGCCTTCCGGATTGCCGGAGAGAGGCCGCATGATCGTCTCGACATTGATCACGCGTCCTCGGTTCACCTCCTTGACGAAGGCCGTGATGTAGTCGTCGGCCGGCGACAGCACGATCTCCTGGCCGGTGCCCTGCTGCACGACGCGGCCGTCGCGCAGGATAGCGATCTTGTCGCCGAGCCTCAGAGCCTCGTCTAGATCATGCGTGATAAAGACGACGGTCTTCTTCAATTCCTTCTGCAGTTCGAGCAGCACCGATTGCATGTCTACGCGGATCAGCGGGTCGAGCGCCGAATAGGCCTCGTCCATCAGGAGGATCTCGGCGTCGTTGGTGAGCGCCCGGGCAAGGCCGACGCGCTGCTGCATGCCACCGGAAAGCTGGTTCGGATAGTGCTTCTCGAAGCCCTTGAGGCCCACGCGGTCGATCCAGCCGAGCGCGCGCTTTTCACTTTCGCGCCGCTCCACACCCTGGATCTCAAGGCCGTAGATGGTGTTTTCGAGGACGTTGCGATGCGGCAGCAGCGCGAATTTCTGGAACACCATCGCCGTCTTGTTGCGGCGGAACGCGCGAAGGTCGCTTTCGTTCATCTTGCAGACGTCCACGCCGTCGTAGAGAACCTCGCCGGCGGTCGGATCGATCAGCCGGTTGATGTGGCGGATCAGCGTCGACTTGCCGGAGCCGGACAGTCCCATCACGACCGTGATGCAGCCGCCAGGCATGGAGATGTTGATGTCCTGCAGGCCGAGCACGTGGCCGTGCTTTTCGTTGAGCTCGGTCTTGCCCATGCCGTTCTTGACGACATCGACATACTCCTCGCCACGGGGGCCGAAGATCTTGTAGAGGTTCTTCACCTCGATTGCGTGACTTGCCATAAACAACCTTTCCCCTTCTCGGCTGGAAGCGTCTTTCGGCCGCTTGCGTCTGCGGAAAGCGGTTTGCGGCTCTCCGTGCGCAGTTCGTTTGTGGGCTCTTCTGCTCCCCGCATCAAAAATGTGACAGCGGAACATGCCGTCCGCTGTGCTGTTTGCGACGCAGACGACGATACTGCGTCGCACTCAGTAAGTATCATGCATTCGGCCCGCTGTCAGAGAGCGCCCTTGACCTTTTCCGCGACCTCCGGACTGACCCACTGCGTCCACGTGCCCTGGAAGTTCTCGAGGAAATATCGTGCCGCGTGCTCGTTGGTGCCCTGGTTCTGATCCATCCAGGCCAGCACCTTGTTGACTGTCGCGTTGTCCCAACTGCGCGTCTTTACGTAGTCCATGGCGACACCGGCCTTTTCGGCAAAGGATTTAGTCACCACCGTATAGACGTCGGACACGGGATAGGAGTTCACCTTCGGATTCGGGCAGTCGGGAACGGCCGAGCAGGAGTCCCATTCCGATCGGTCGTGATCGACCCCGAAGGACAACAGCGCCATCTCGTATTTGCCGAGGATGGCGGTCGGCGCCCAATAATAGCCGAGCCAGCCGGTCTTCTTCTCGAATGCGTTGGCGATCGAGCCGTCGAGGCCGGCGGCGGAGACCGTGTCAATCAGCTCGAAGCCGGCCTTCTCCGCTTCGAGCGCCTTGTAGAGATTGGCCGTCGAGATCCGGCAGTTCCAGCCGGCGGGACAATTATGGACCGCTCCCTTGGGGGGATGCTCAGGGGAGGGGAAAAGGTCCGGACGCTTCAACGCGTCCTGGACCGTTCTGATCTCGGGGTGCGCGTCGGCAATGAACTTCGGAATCCACCAGCCTTCGACGCCGCCCTCGCTCAAGATCTTGGCGCCTTCAATAAGGCGACCGTCCTTCACCGCCTCATTCAAAGAAGTCCGCACGGAGTTGATCCAGAGTTCCGGCGCCACGTCCGGCTCGGCCTTTTCGTTCATCGAAGCGAAGGTCGGCATCGTGTCGCCCGCGACAAGCGTGACCGTGCAACCATAGCCGTTTTCCAGAATGAACTTGTCCACATGTGCCGCAATGCCGGCGGAGGCCCAGTTCATTTCGGCAATGCTGACCTCGCCGCATTCCGCAGCTCCGGCGGGCGCCGCCAGGGCCCAGATGCCCGCGGCAAGAACCGAGGAAGCAAGGAGTTCTTTCATATTGTCCGAGCTCCCCAAATCTTTGCACCGCGCACGGTCGAGTGCCGGATCAATCTCCTCTTAACAGCCTAAGTGTTCCCGATGAGAAATCAACCTCTTGGATGCGTCGGCTGCGGTCGTGATGGATGGCCTCGCTCGCCGTTTTGAGGAGCGAGAGAAAAAAGCGGAATTCACCTTTGGTTAAGGGCTCAATAACCATACGGTAACGTTGTCGGGATAATTGTTTGCCTGCGGCGGGCGACTGCCGCAGGTCCGGATCAGGTAGTGCGTACCGGACCCGATTTTCGCGGCCGCATCCTTCCGTTTCAGTGGTTGGGTGCGGTTTTCGCGTTGAGCGCTCGGTGAAAGTCGCCGCCGTCAAGGAAAAAAAGAAGCTGCCGGAGCGAAGCCGCTTCAGATCCTTGTGCATATCACTGTCCCAAAACCGTTGCGCACTTTTGGGCGACATCCAGCAGGCTGGGAGTTTGCTTCTTTATCCGACGTTGGACGTGCGGATGAGACCGAGCGGGCCGAACGGCACGTCCATTGCAATGTTGCGCTCGCGGGACTGACTCTTTGGCGCCTTGGAGTTCCAGGCAATCTGCACGAAATTGGGTTTGCTGAAAACGAACAGCATGGCTCTTTCTACCTTGGGAGGGCCGGATTTCCGGGGTGTTTTCGATGCCGGTGATATAGGCATGCGCCGCTGATTTTTGAATGCCAAACTCGCCATAGCATGTCGTAATTCCGCAAGCTTGCTGAAGGCCTGAAACAGGCCGTGAGCACCGGTGGCGCAATTGCGGCGAAAATCGCTTCAAGACACCGCTTTGCCACAGAAGGTTTCGGTGCTACGGGAACGGCATGACACGCAAGATCATGCTGCAGGGAACCGGCTCCGATGTCGGAAAATCGGTATTGGTCGCCGGCCTCTGCCGCCTCGCCTCCAATCGCGGTCTGAAAGTCAGGCCGTTCAAGCCGCAGAACATGTCGAACAACGCGGCCGTCGCCGACGACGGCGGAGAGATCGGCCGGGCGCAATGGCTGCAGGCGCTGGCCGCGCGCGTGGCGTCTTCCGTGCACATGAACCCGGTTTTGCTGAAGCCGCAATCGGATGTGGGCAGCCAGATCATCCTTCAGGGCAAAGTCGCAGGGCAGGCGAAGGGCAGGGAATACCAGGCGTTGAAGCCGAGGCTTCTCGGCGCGGTGATGGAGAGTTTCGAGCAGGTCTCCGCCGGCGCCGATCTCGTGATTGTCGAAGGTGCGGGCTCGCCCGCGGAAATCAATCTGCGCGCCGGCGACATCGCCAATATGGGCTTTGCCATCCGCGCCGGTGTGCCCGTGGTTCTGGTCGGCGACATCGATCGCGGCGGCGTCATCGCTTCTCTGGTCGGGACACACGCGATCCTCCCGGAGGAGGACCGGCAAATGGTCAGCGGCTATCTCATCAACAAGTTCCGCGGCGACGTCACGCTTTTCGACGAGGGGATCGCGGCGATCCGCCGCTTCACCGACTGGCCCTGTTTCGGTGTCGTCCCCTGGCTGAAAAGCGCTGCGCGGCTGCCTGCCGAGGATTCCGTCGTGCTCGAGAGGCTGGCGCGCGGTGAAGGCAAGGCGCTGAAGGTCGCCGTGCCGGTCCTGTCGCGGATCGCCAATTTCGACGATCTCGATCCGCTGGCGGCCGAACCGCAAGTGGACATCGTTTTCGTCCGGCCCGGCACACCGCTTCCGGAGGATGCCGCTCTAGTCGTCATCCCGGGTTCGAAATCGACCATTGCCGATCTCAAGGATTTCCGCGCCCAAGGCTGGGATCGGGACCTTGAACGCCACCTCCGTCGCGGCGGTCGGGTGATCGGCATTTGCGGCGGCTACCAGATGCTGGGCAGCCGCGTCGCCGACCCGCTTGGGATAGAGGGAAGCGAGCGGGAGATCGCCGGCCTCGGGCTGCTCGCGATCGAAACCGAGATGGCACCGGAAAAGACGGTGCGCAACAGCCGCGCCTGGTCGCTGGAGCACGACGTGGCGCTCGAAGGTTACGAAATCCATCTCGGCAAAACGACGGGCGCCGATTGTGCCCGGGCGCCGGTCTCGATCGACAGTCGCCCGGACGGGGCGATGTCCGCCGACGGCAGAGTGATGGGCACCTATCTGCACGGCCTCTTCGGAAGCGACGCCTATCGCGCGGCTCTACTCAAGAGCTTCGGGATCGAGGGAGGCGGAGGCAATTACCGCGGCTCGGTGGATGCGGCCCTCGACGAAATCGCCGCCGGGCTCGAGGCGGTGCTTGATCGGGCATGGGTCGACCGCCTGTTGGGGTAAGGGGCCGGTTCCACTGCATCCGGCCGCCCGGCCTGCCGTTTGTCAACTCCTTGCAGGCGTCGTATCGTCGCGGCCACGCCGGGCCGGGAAACGCGTGACGAGAGGGATTGCCATGAAGCGATACGACGACGATCTACGCCATTTCGAAGCGCACGGCGCGCCACCGCTGCCGCAGGCCGCGGAGCAGGGCTGTGTCGAGCGTGATGGCGCGCGCATTTGGTATGCGACTTACGGAGCGGGGCCAGCCGTCATTCTGTTGCATGGCGGCCTCGGCCATAGCGGCAATTGGGGATACCAGGTGCCGTCGCTGCTTGAGGTCGGTCGCCGGGTCGTACTGATCGATAGCCGCGGTCACGGCCGCAGCACCCGCGATTCACGTCCCTATAGCTATGAACTGATGGCGTCCGACGTGCTCGCCGTGATGGATTGCCTGCAATTGGACAGCGCGGCCGTCGTCGGCTGGAGCGACGGAGCGTGCACTGCCCTCGTTCTTGCCGGGCAGGTTCCTGCGCGTATCGCCGGTGTCTTCTTCTTTGCCTGCAACATGGATCCGACCGGCACGAAGGAGTTCGAGTCCACTCCCGTCATCGACCGCTGTTTCCGGCGGCACGCGAAGGACTACGCAAAACTGTCCTCCACGCCCGATGCATTCGAAGATTTCGTCGCAGCCGTGAGCGAGATGATGAGCACACAGCCCAATTATTCGGCGAGCGATCTGGCCGAGATCCGCGTGCCGGTCGTCATCGTCCAGGGCGAGCACGACGAATTCATCAAGGGTGAACATGCCGAGTACCTTGCCCGGACCATTCCCCAAGCGGAATTGATCCGGCTCTCCAAGGTCAGCCATTTCGCTCCGCTGCAGCGACCGGAGCTGTTCAACGGCGCGATGCATAGATTTCTTGACCAGGTCCTCGCCGCTGGAGACTGACGCGCCGCACGCTCGCGGCGTTCGTCATTGCATAGTCCTATTGAAAAGGGCAGCATGAAGCGGGGCTAGGACGATATCCGCGACGCAAGTGATGGCGACGACGTCCGGCGCGAAGGGCGCGGCCATGACACGTACGCAATTGGTAGGCGTTATTTTCGGCCTGGCGATCGTCGCCGCGCTTACAGCGTTGCGCGCAAGCGACCTTCCAATCCTGCGGCTTGCTCGTGACGTGACGTTCGACGAATATCAGCGGCTGGTGCCTCGGACCTTCGAGCCCGTCCCAGTTCGCGTTGTCGATATCGACGAGGCGTCGCTTAAGGTATTCGGCCAATGGCCATGGCCGCGCGATCGCATTGCCGCGCTCGTCGACCGGCTTTCCGAAATGGGTGCCGCGGTCATAGCCTTCGACATTCTCTTCTCTGAGCCCGACCGCCTGTCGCCGCGCACGGTCGTGCGCGATGTGCCAGGCGTCGATCCGGCGCTGCTAGGACAACTCCCCGACAATGATGAGATTCTCGCCCGGTCGATTGCCGGGCCGCCCGTCGTGCTCGGCTTCGGGCTCTCCAACGAAGGAAGCTATCTCCCGCCCGTCAAGGCGGGTTTCGCCTTCACCGGGGAAAGTCTATTTGCCGCGCCACCGAAGCTTGATGCCGCCACGCCTTTGCGGCCGCAACTTGAAGCCAATGCAGCCGGTATCGGACATATCAGCCTCAATCCCGGCAGTCGATCGGCGGTCGTGCGCGCAGTCCCGCTTCTCTTAAGCGACGGCGAGCAACTCTATCCGAATCTGGCGCTCGAGGCGCTGCGCGTTGCCCAGGGCGCCTCGACTTACATTTTGGCGGGCGCTCCGGACGCTCAGGACATCATCACCCTCATCAAGGTAGGGAACTTCGTCATCCCTGTGACGGCGGCGGGCGAACTCTGGCTCTATGTCAGCCCAGATCGCGCGGAGAGATATGTTTCGGCAGGCCAGGTGCTGGCGCCAGGCGGTGCGTCTGCGGAAACAAAAGCGGCGATCGAAGGCAGCATCGTCTTCGTAGGTACGTCGGCCGCCGGGCTTCAGGATATCCGCACCACCGCGCTCGGGGAGAATGTGCCCGGCGTGTCCCTGCATGCACAGACCGTCGAGCAGGTCCTGTCCGGTCGCTTTCTCTCGCGTCCAGATTGGGCGGATGGGCTCGAAATCCTTTTGATCGCGGTGGCGGGGGGGCTGCTTGTCTTGCTGACCACCTTCGTCAGTCCGGCCGTTGCGCTTGCCTGCGGCCTGTTGATAACCGCGCTTGCTCTCGTCACCTCCTGGCTCGCCTTTCTCTATATGGGACTTCTCTTCGATCCGTTGGCTCCGATCCTGGCCGGGTCGATCACCCATTTCGCCGCAACCGCCTACCGCTTCCTCGTCACCGACCGCGAACGGCGAGTGGTGCGGCGAGCCTTCGGCCAGTATTTGTCGCCTTCGCTTCTCTACCGCATCGAGCACACGCACGACGCCCTGCGCCTCGGCGGCGATGATCGTGAGCTGACGATCATGTTCGTCGATGTCCGCAATTTCACGGAGATCAGCGAGCGCCTTTCGCCGACCGAGGTGGTCCGGTTCCTGAACACACTTCTCGACGCTCTGAGCCGCGATGTGATTGCCAATGAAGGCACGCTGGACAAATTCATCGGCGACTCGATCATGGCCTTTTGGAACGCCCCGGTGGATGTTGACGATCACGCGGGCAAGGCTGTTCGCGCCGCCCTGGCCATGCGCGAGACGCTTGCCCGTCTCAACGAGAGCGACGCCTTCGGTTTCGGGAGCGAGCATCGCGTCGGGATCGGAGTGGGAATCCATACGGGGCTCGCCTGCGTCGGCAATATGGGGGCCGAAGCGCATTTCAACTATTCCGCCGTCGGCGACGCAGTGAATGTCGCAGCGCGGATCGAAGCCGCCTGCAAGGATGTCGCCTTCGACATTCTCATTTCCGAAAGCACGGCGAAATCTCTTTCCGACTGCGCCTTGCTCGAAGCTGGAATGCTTGGTCTGAAGGGCAAAAGCACGCGCACGCGGCTCTTTGCCGTCGCAGGCGATGAGCGTCTCGCCGCCTCGCCGGAATTTACAGAGCTGCGGCGCATCCACGCGCAACTGATCGAAGCTCTGCGTTCGCGGTCTGCGACGAGCCGCAAAATACTTGCGGCGGCGAAAATGAAGGCCGCGCGAATTGGAGCCGGACTACCCGATTTCTACCGCCGCATTTCGCGCAGGGCTGATCATTTCGCCGACGAGGCTGTGCCCAAAGCCGAAACATCGGCGAAGTGATGGCGTTGCCCGACGACAGGCGGCGGCAGCGAAGGAAAGCTTCTGTATCCCTCAGTCTCTCTCGTCGCCAGAACCGCCCTGGTCGTCGTGTGGCCTGTCGTGATTGTCTGCGTGCGGACGATCTGGTTCGTCATGCGGCCGATCTTGATCGCCCTGCGGCGGATCCCTATCAGGCGGATCTCGGTCAGGATCCCGGTCGTTGTGCGGCGGATCCCTGTCGCCAGGCGGTTTGTCCCTTGGCTTGTCGGGCTTTGTTGGTTTCGGCTGCTGCTGCGGCGTGGTTGCGCGTAAGTGCGCACGATCGGGAGGCCTGACTTCGAGTGCCGCCGACAAGCCACAACTGCCTCCGGCTCGAAATGCACCAGATAATTTCTGATCGCCTGACAGGAAGGGGAGGGCCGCCCGATTGCCGAGCGTGTTGAAGATATTCCTGTTGACGCGGCGGGTCTCCGTCACGCTCCCATTGCGTTTGGCGATTACGCAGTCGCAGCGCCGAGTGAGTTGTTGACAGCCGCCCCGGCCGCAGAACTCGGCAGCGCCGCTCAAAAGCACCATCGCGGTCGTCCCGTCGCCGCCGATATAGAAGTCGAAAACGGTGCCCCGGACGCCGATCGTTCCGGCGGGTGTCACAATCTCGTAGGCGCTGTGCTTCGAGTTGCCGCTGATCCAGCGAAATGTGCCCTTCGCCGCCGCGACGGTGAGCTTCTGGACCGATTTCGAGTCGTCGAAGACGAATTTGTCGATGACGACGGACGACCCGGCCCCCACGGCCAACTTGCTGCCGTCGCGGAACACGAATTGCCCCAGTCCCGATCTCGATGTCCGAATCCTTTCGTCCCGATGCACCGGGTCCCGGACTGCGAGCGGTCCCCTCTGCCCACTGACATCGGTCTTGATCCGGACCGCTTCACCGACCGCTTCGGCCGCCATTGTCGGTGTGAAACCGTAAAGCGCTACGCTGAGCGTGGCGATTGCGGCGTGACGCAGACGCAACATCGCACCCTCCACCGTGAACTCCGCTCATGTGAGCGGGGCCACGAACGTGAACAATGGAAGCGCGAACGACGGATAAGTCGCGTATGCCCCCAAAAGTGCACATTCTTATCACGCGGGGGGCAGAGGTGTCTCCCTACCCGTTCGGAGTAGCAGCGGATCGGGGCCAGAAGGCTGCTCTGGCGTAATTCGCGGGCGCGGTGTCGCAGGCCGTCGATTGACTTTGCCGCCCCCGCTTCATAATTAACGCAGAACGGATGGTTCCCTCGCACCCAGATGGAGCGGGGGAGTAAATGGGAATGCGACGGGGCGGACCCACGCCGGGCGCCCTTATCGCAGCCGACCCCGCGACTGTAGAACGGTCAGGGTTCGCCGTTCGGTCGGTCGTTGCCTTCTGATGAGCTGCATGGGGCAGTCTCGCGGGAGGACGCGACAGACCGGAAAAGCCACTGGCGTGGCATCGTGATCAGCCGGGCTGGACGCCTCTTCTTCTACGAATCGTCCGCCTTTCACGATGCCGCAAGCGCCGGGAAGGCGAGGCGAACCCGTTCGACCCTCTGCCGCGTCGTTCCTGGATCGAAACGATCTCGGGAACATGCGGTCACGCAAGTGCTGCAGCGATCTTTGCGCACCATAGGGCGCGGATGCTGTAGTGAGGGCCGTGGCGCCGTGAGCCAGGAGACCTGCCATCTGTCGGGGCATCTCGCCCAGGGGAGCACTTCCCCATGCCAGCACGGAGGTTGTCGTGGCTTACAGGTTTTCCCTTGAACGCGCCGTTGGCGCGCCTGCTTGTCGTTGCGGCTTCCCGCCTTGCGTTGGTGCGCTGAGGCCGGCCGCATGACCGTCTCAAATGTCGGCCCGATCCTTGTGCTCGGTGGCGCCCGCTCCGGAAAATCCAGCTTTGCAGAGAGGCTCGTCGAGGCATCCGGCTTGCCGAAGCACTATGTAGCGACCGGACGCGCCTTCGATGACGAGATGCGCGAACGCATTGCCCATCATAAGGCCGCGCGCGGCGGCAAGGGTTGGACGACCCACGAGGAGCCGCTCGACCTCGTCGGCCTGCTTCGCCGCATCGACGCGCCGGCGCGAGCCATCCTGGTAGATTGCCTGACGCTCTGGGTCACGAACCTGATGATGGAGGAGCGGGACGTGGCGGCCGAATTCGCGGCGCTCGCCGCTTTCCTGCTCGAGGCGCGCTCGCGGCTCGTTTTCGTTTCCAATGAGGTCGGCCTCGGCATCGTGCCCGAAAACCGCATGGCGCGCGACTTCCGCGACCATGCGGGCCGGCTGCACCAGATGGTGGCGGAGAAATCCGCCGAAGTTTATTTCGTTGCGGCCGGACTGCCGCTGAAAATGAAGGGTTGATCCATGACACTAGCAAAGCCCCAACAGGGCAAGATCCCGGCCACCGTCATCACGGGCTTTCTCGGTGCCGGCAAGACGACGATGATCCGCAATCTCCTGCAGAATGCCGACGGCAAGCGCATCGCGCTGATCATCAACGAGTTCGGCGATCTCGGTGTCGACGGCGACGTGCTCAAGGGCTGTGGCGCGGAAGCCTGCTCGGAGGAGGACATCATCGAGCTCACCAACGGCTGCATCTGCTGCACCGTCGCCGATGATTTCATTCCAACCATGACGAAGCTCTTGGAGCGCGAGAAACGGCCTGACCATATCGTCATCGAGACGTCGGGTCTGGCGCTGCCGCAGCCGCTCGTCGCCGCCTTCAACTGGCCGGACATTCGCAGCGAAGTCACCGTCGATGGCGTCGTAACCGTCGTCGACAGCGCTGCGGTCGCGGCGGGGCGATTTGCCGACGATCACGACAAGGTCGATGCGTTGCGCATCAACGACGAAAACCTCGACCACGAAAGTCCGTTGGAAGAATTGTTCGAGGATCAGCTCACCGCCGCTGACCTCATCGTTCTCAACAAGACCGATCTCATCGACGCCGATGGGCTGAAGTCGGTGCGCGAGGAGGTGGCCTCCCGCATCAGCCGCAAGCCGACGATGATCGAGGCGAAGAACGGGGAGGTGGCTGCCGCGATCCTGCTCGGCCTCGGCGTCGGCACCGAGGGGGAGATCGCCAACCGCAAGTCGCACCACGAGCTGGAGCACGAGGCGGGCGAGGAGCACGATCACGACGAATTCGACAGCTTCGTCGTCGAACTCGGAGCGATCCCCGATCCGGCCGCCTTCGTCGACCGCCTCAAAGGCGTCATTGCCGAGCATGACGTGCTGCGCCTCAAGGGTTTCGCGGACGTTCCCGGTAAGCCGATGCGCCTTTTGATCCAGGCGGTCGGCAGCCGCATCGACCAATATTACGACCGCGCTTGGACGCCGGGCGAGAGGCGCAGCACCCGCCTCGTTGTCATCGGCCTGCACGACATGGACGAAGCGGCAGTCCGCGCGGCTATTTCGCCGCTGGTGTGATCGGATAGAAGATGCACTTGCTTCTCGCCCAGAAAGGAACGATCGCCGACGGCAACGAGGCGATCGACCTCGGGCAAAACCCGGCGGACATATTGTTTCTGTCGGCGGCCGACACGGAGCTCGCCTCGATTGCCGCTGCCCATCGTCGGCGCGCGGGAGCAAAGAGCCTGCGCATCGCCAGTCTGATGAACCTCATGCATCCGATGTCGGTCGACACTTACGTCGAACGCACGGCGCGCCATGCCAAGCTGATCGTCGTACGCCCGCTCGGCGGGGCAAGCTATTTCCGCTACGTGCTGGAGGCGCTGCATGCCGCGGCGGTGGCGGGCAGGTTCCAGATCGCCGTGTTGCCGGGCGATGACAAGCCGGATCCGGGTCTCGAGCCGTTTTCCACGGTGCCGGCTGAAGACCGCGGCCGGCTCTGGGCCTATCTCACCGAAGGCGGCGCCGAGAATGCCGGCCTCTTCCTTGATTATGCGGAGGCGCTGATCGACGGCGGCGAGAAACCGCAGCCGGCGCGGCCGTTGCTTAAGGCCGGCATTTGGTGGCCCGGCAGGGGTGTGATTGGGGTTGGCGAGTGGATGCGTGTTGCCGGAAGGACCGGCGAAACCCCCTCTGCTCTGCCGGGCATCTCCCCCGGCGTAGTTGTGGGAACGAGTGGTAGCCGCGAGTCAATCTCCCTCCTTGTTGGGGAGATGCCCGGCAGGGCAGAGGGGGGTGACTTCACGCAGACGAGGATGGTAGCGGAGGAGGGATTCGAACCCCCGACCATCGCCATCTGCTTCTACCGCGCCCTCGTCCAGAGCGGCGAGACAAAGCCAGTCGAGGCTTTGATCGACGCACTGATCGCGGAGGGCATGCGCGCGCTACCCGTCTTCGTCTCCAGTCTCAAGGATCAGGTCTCGATCGGCACGCTGGAAGCGATTTTCGCCGAAGCTGCCCCAGACGTCGTAATGAACGCCACCGGCTTTGCTGTCTCAGCGCCTGGCGCCGACCGGCAGCCGACGGTGCTCGAATCGACAGGTGCGCCGGTTCTACAAGTCATCTTTTCCGGTTCGTCACGCGAAGCCTGGGAGGCCTCTCGACAGGGCCTGATGGCCCGCGACCTCGGCATGAATGTCGCCCTGCCGGAAGTCGACGGTCGCATCCTCTCCCGCGCCGTATCCTTCAAGGCGGCATCCGTCTGCGATCCGCTCGTGGAGGCGAATATCATCGGCCACGAGCCGGTTGCCGACCGCGTCCGCTTTGCCGCCAGGCTTGCTGCCAAATGGGCGCGACTGCGCCGCGCGAGGCCGGAGGCACGCCGCGTCGCCATCGTCATGGCCAATTACCCGAACCGCGACGGACGTGTCGGCAATGGCGTCGGCCTCGACACGCCCGCAGGTACAATCGAGGTGCTGCGGGCGATGGCGAATGAAGGTTATCCCGTCGGTGAACTGCCGGAAGACGGCGACGCGTTGATCCGCTTCCTGATGGCCGGCCCGACCAATGCCGCAAGCGGCGACCGGCAAATCCGCGAGACGATCTCCTTGAGTCAATACAAGGACTTCTTCGCCAGTCTTCCCAATAAGGTTCAGCAGGAGGTGAGCGAGCGCTGGGGCGCTCCTGAGGCGGATCCCTTCTTCCTCGATGACGCCTTTGCGCTGCCGCTCGCCCGTTTCGGCGAGGTGCTCGTCGGCATCCAGCCGGCGCGCGGCTACAACATCGATCCGAAGGAAACCTACCACGCGCCGGACCTCGTCCCGCCGCACGGCTACATCGCCTTCTATGCCTATCTGCGCGAGGTCTTCGGAGCCGACGCGATCGTGCACATGGGCAAGCACGGCAATCTCGAATGGCTGCCGGGCAAGGCGCTGGCTCTCTCCGAGACTTGCTATCCCGAGGCGGTCTTCGGTCCGACGCCGCATCTCTATCCGTTCATTGTCAACGATCCGGGCGAGGGCACGCAGGCGAAGCGCCGCACGAGTGCCGTCATCATCGACCATCTGACGCCGCCGCTTACGCGCGCCGAGTCCTACGGTCCGCTCAAGGACCTGGAGGCGCTGGTCGACGAATACTACGAGGCTGCGGGCGGTGACCCGCGGCGGCTCAGGCTGCTCAGCCGCCAGATCCTCGATCTCGTCCGCGACATCGGCCTCGATCATGACGCCGGGATCGACAAGAGCGACAGCGACGACAAGGCGCTGGAAAAGCTCGATGCCTATCTTTGCGATCTGAAGGAGATGCAGATCCGTGACGGGCTGCATGTCTTCGGTGTGGCGCCGGAGGGGCGGTTGCTGACGGACCTTACGGTGGCGCTTGCGCGCGTGCCGCGCGGCCTGGGCGAGGGTAAGGATCAGAGCCTGCAGCGGGCGATCGCGGCGGATTTGGAGTTGTGTGGTTCTCGCTGCTCGGGGGCTGCACCCCCCTCTGTCCTGCCGGACATCTCCCCCACAAGGGGGGAGATTGGCAGGGGGCTACGACCTGCCTTCCCATCCGCGTTGGAACCCGCGTCACCGCAGACACCCTCCGGGCGTGTCTCAGGCTCAACGGTTGTTGCGGGGGACGCGCCCGCATTCCTAATCTCCCCCCTTGTGGGGGAGATGCCCGGCAGGGCAGAGGGGGGTACGCTTCCGCAACCACCGCATTTCGACCCCCTCGATTGCGTCATGTCCGCCCCTTGGACCGGTCCGAAGCCCGGCGTCCTCGCCGACCTCTCGGACGCCCCCTGGCGCACCGCCGGCGACACGGTGGAACGCATCGAACTGCTGGCGGCAAAACTTGTTTCGGGCGAAATCGCCTGCCCCGATGATTGGACCAACACGCGTGCTGTTCTCGACGAGATCGATGCCCACCTAAAACCCTCGATCCAGTACTCCGGCGAAGCCGAAATCAAAGGCCTGCTCACCGGCCTCGACGGCCGCTTCGTCGCGCCGGGTCCCTCCGGCGCACCGACACGTGGCCGGCCGGACGTGCTGCCGACGGGCCGTAATTTCTATTCGGTCGACAGTCGCGCCGTGCCGACGCCGGCGGCCTACGAACTCGGCAAGAAGTCCGCGGAGCTACTCATCCGACGGTACTTACAAGATCACGGCGAATGGCCGTCCTCCTTTGGTCTCACCGCCTGGGGAACGTCCAACATGCGCACCGGTGGCGACGATATCGCCCAGGCGCTGGCGCTGGTCGGCGCCAAGCCGGTCTGGGACATGGCCTCGCGCCGCGTGACCGGCTACGAGATCGTGCCGCTTGCCGTGCTCGGCCGCCCGCGCGTCGACGTCACCTTGCGCATTTCCGGTTTCTTTCGCGATGCTTTCCCCGAGCAGATCGCGCTCTTCGACAAGGCGATCCGTGCGATCGGCGCGCTCGACGAGGATGATGCCGACAATATGATTGCCGCGCGTATGCGTGCCGAAGCTCGGCGTCTGGAGGAGAAGGGCGTCGAGCCGAAAGAGGCGGCGCGCCGCGCCTCCTACCGCGTTTTCGGCGCGAAGCCCGGCGCCTATGGAGCGGGCCTGCAGGCACTGATCGACGAAAAGGGTTGGGAGAGCCGCGGCGATCTCGCCGAAGCCTATCTCACCTGGGGTGGCTACGCCTATGGCGCGGGGGAGGATGGCAGGGCCGAGCGCGGCCTCCTGGAGGAGCGTCTGCGCTCGATCGAAGCCGTCGTCCAGAACCAGGATAACCGTGAGCACGATCTGCTCGACAGCGACGACTACTATCAGTTTCAGGGCGGCATGAGCGCGGCGGCGGAGCATCTGACCGGGCAGCGGCCGTCGATCTATCACAATGATCATTCTCGCCCGGAAAAGCCGGTGATCCGCTCACTCGAGGAGGAGATCGGCCGCGTGGTCCGCGCCCGGGTGGTCAATCCGAAATGGATCGCCGGCATCATGCGCCATGGCTACAAGGGCGCCTTCGAGATCGCGGCGACGGTCGACTACATGTTCGCCTTCGCCGCGACGACAGGGGCCGTGCGCGACCATCATTTCGAGGCGGCCTACCAGGCCTTCATTGCCGACGAAACGGTTCTCGATTTCCTGCGCGAGAAGAACCCGGCCGCTCTTGCAGAGATGTCGGAGCGCTTCGTCGAAGCAATCGACCGCGGTCTCTGGAACCCGCGCTCCAATTCGGCGCGATTTGAACTCAGCAGCCTGACCGGCCGGGCGGCGAACGATCGCCTTGCCGCCGGAAACGAATAGGGAGGACGCAATGAGCGACGAAACCGCAAACACCGGGGAACCGGTCGCCGAGAAGGACGAAGCCCGTCACGCCATGAAGATGGCGAAGAAGAAGACCGCCCGCGACAAGATCATGGCGACGAAGACGGACGAGAAGGGCTTGATCATCGTCCATACCGGCAAGGGCAAGGGCAAATCCACGGCCGGCTTCGGCATGATCTTCCGCCACATCGCTCACGGTATGCCGTGCGCAGTCGTGCAGTTCATCAAGGGCGCTATGCACACCGGCGAGCGGGATCTGATCGAGAAGCATTTCGGCGATCTCTGCCAATTCCATACGCTCGGTGAAGGCTTTACCTGGGAAACGCAGGACCGCGCCCGCGACGTGGCGATGGCCGAAAAAGCCTGGGAGAAGGCGAAGGAACTCATCCGCGACGAGCGCAATTCGATGGTGCTGCTCGACGAGATCAATATCGCGCTTCGCTACGACTACATCGACATCGGGGAGGTCGTGCGCTTCCTGAAGGAAGAAAAGCCGCACATGACCCATGTGGTCCTGACCGGCCGGAATGCCAAGGAAGACCTGATCGAAATCGCCGATCTGGTGACCGAAATGGAATTGGTGAAGCATCCCTTCCGCTCCGGCATCAAGGCGCAGCGGGGCGTCGAATTCTAATCAAAACCCTGATTGTCGCGCTGCCTTCCGCTGTCTTTTGCGGCGCCCATTGCCCTCTTCGCCCGTCGGCTTGAGGCTCACATCCCGAGCCAGAGCCGCAGCGGATGCGACGAGTCCGCAAGCAGCCGGATGGCGAGAGCGATCGAGACGATGACCAGCAGCGGCTTGATGATCTTCGCGCCCTTCGCCATCGCATAGCGCGAGCCCACCTGGGCTCCGAGGAACTGGCCGGCACCCATCATCAGTCCGACCTTCCAGAGCACGACGCCGTGGAGAACGAAGACGATGAAGGCGCCGAGGTTCGAGCCGAAATTCAGGAACTTCGTGTGGGCTGTCGCCTTCAGGATGCCGAAGCCGGCGAGCGTGACGAAGCCGAGTATGAAGAAGGAACCGGTGCCGGGGCCGAAGACCCCGTCATAAAGGCCGATCAGCGGCACGAAGGTGGCGGTAAACATGAAGCGCGTAATGCGGTGATGTCTCTCGACGTCACCGATGTTCGGCTTGCAGCCGAAATAAATGGCGATCGCTATCAGAAGGAAGGGCAGGATGGCCTTTAGCGCGTCGGCGGGAACGACCGTTGCCAGCAGAGCGCCGACTATGGCGCCGAGCGCCGACGTCACCGCCATCGGCAATTGCTCCATCAGGCTCACATGACCGTGCCGCGCATAGGCGATGCTCGCCGAACCGGAGCCGAACAGCGACTGCAGCTTGTTCGTGCCGAGCGTTTCGAGCGGCGGAATGCCGGCAATCAGCATGGCGGGGATGGTGATCATGCCACCGCCGCCGGCCATCGAATCGATGAATCCGGCAATGAAGGCGGCGGCGAAGAGGAAGAGCAGGATGTGAAAGGCGAGATCGTGCACGGGGGTCCCGGGAGCAAAGGGGCGGAGTTGCTTCCGCCTTGTGTCAGAGGCGGAGGTGAAATGCAAAGGGCAGGTTGCCTCGAGGTGCACCAATTGACACCGCCTGCGCTGTTTACGACGCCGCGGTGCCGCAATCCGGTTTGACCGCTCGGATGCCCTCCGATAAAAATGAAGATCATGCGACGGCGTCCGTTCACACGGACTGAAAAAGCGTCCGGTGCGGCCGACCCAGTTCGGGGGCTTGATCCGGTGCTGTCCAGACCGGTGTGCGGCATTTGCCCGGCCGGCGCTTCGTATGGAACGCCGACCGCTGCGCTGGACCTTGGAACCGAAATCCCTGTGCAGCAATCAACAGAGTTGCAGCTTGCGTGTCGAGAGGGCCGCCCGCTGTAGGGAGCCGCATCGTATGCCTTCAGCCGAGGGACCAGCCGCCACCGTTGGAAAGTTCGTGCTGGGTCTCGGCTGTGAGCGCCACACGCCGCCCGGAGAAGTGATCGCGCTTGCGGAACGGGCCCTGGCGGATGCAGGCGCCTGCGGGAGCGATCTCGCTCTCATCGTCTCCCTCGATACACGCTCGGAGGAACCCGCCATTCACGCCGCTGCGCAACACTTTGCTGTGCCGCTTCGCTTTTTTGACGCAGCAACGCTCGAGGCGGAAGCCGAGCGGTTGCAAAGCCCATCCGAGATCGTCTTCGCCCATACCGGCTGCCATGGCGTGGCGGAAGGGGCCGCGCTTGCCGGGGCTGGGCGGGATGCGGTCCTGATCGTGCCGAAGATCCGCTCGGCGCGCGCAACGGCGGCGATAGCCGGCGCGGTTTCCGCTGGCATCGCGGGTGCAAGCGGGGGTGCAATGCTTCGTTCGATCGGGAGTAAGAGACGATGACGGAAACCCTATTCGCCGGCCTGCCCAATCTCGAACCGGGTACCGTCTGGCTTGTCGGGGCCGGCCCGGGCGACCCAGGTCTCTTGACCCTGCATGCGGCCAATGCGCTGCGCCAGGCGGACGTGATCGTTCACGACGCGCTCGTCGATGGCGACTGCCTGAAACTAGCGAAAGCCGGCGCGACGCTTGAATTTGCAGGAAAGCGTGGCGGCAAGCCTTCGCCGAAGCAGCGTGACATTTCGTTGAGGCTCGTCGAGCTTGCGCGGGCCGGGCTCAGGGTGTTGCGCCTCAAGGGCGGCGATCCTTTCGTCTTCGGCCGCGGCGGAGAGGAAGCGCTGACGCTTGTCGAGCATGGCGTTCCGTTCCGAATCGTGCCGGGCATCACCGCGGGCATTGGTGGGCTCGCCTATGCCGGTATCCCCGTGACGCATCGCGAGGTCAATCATGCAGTCACCTTCCTGACCGGTCACGATTCGTCCGGCGTCGTGCCGGACCGGATCAATTGGGAGGGCATCGCCAAGGGCTCGCCAGTGATCGTCATGTATATGGCGATGAAGCATATCGGCCAGATTTCGGCGAATCTCATCGGCGCCGGCCGATCGCCGGAGGAGCCGGTCGCCTTCGTCTGCAACGCCGCAACGCCGGAGCAGGTGGTGCTCGAGACCACGCTGTCGCGCGCGGAAGCGGATGTCGCGGCCTCCGGCCTCGAGCCGCCGGCGATCGTCGTCGTCGGCGAGGTCGTCCGGCTGCGCCCGTCACTCGATTGGCTCGGCGCGCTCAATGGTCGCGCACTGGCGGCCGACCCGTTTTCGAGCCGCATCCTTCGGAACCCGGCATGAGCGGCATCATGATTGCTGCGCCGAGCTCCGGCTCGGGCAAGACGACGGTCGCGCTCGGCCTGATGCGGGCGCTGAAACAGCGGGGGTTATCCATAGCACCCGGCAAGGCGGGGCCGGACTATATCGACCCGGCCTTTCACGCGGCGGCAAGCGGCAGGCCTTGCTTCAACTACGATCCCTGGGCGATGCGGGGAGATCTGCTCCTCGCCAATGCGGCGGCCGCTACCGAAGACGGCTCCACGCTCGTCGTGGAGGCGATGATGGGGCTCTTCGACGGTGCCGCCGACGGCACGGGGTCGCCGGCGGATCTTGCCGCGACACTTGGGCTGGCCGTGATCCTCGTCGTCGATTGCGCCCGCCTCTCCCATTCGGTCGCGGCACTGGTCCGTGGTTATGCCGATCATCGCACCGATGTCCGGATCGCAGGCGTTATCCTCAACAGGGTCGGCAGCGACCGGCACGAGGCGATGCTCCGCGACGCGCTTCGGCGTGTCGACGTCACGATCTTCGGGGTGCTCTATCAGGATAGCGCATTGAAGCTGCCGGAACGGCATCTGGGGCTCGTCCAGGCAGGCGAACACGGTGCGCTCGAATCCTTCATTGACAATGCGGCTATGCGCGTTGCGTCCGGTTGCGATCTCGAGGCGATCCTCGCGGCGGCGATGCCCTTGACGCCGCGAAGGACGTCCGGCGCCAAGGCGCTGAAGCCGCTCGGCCAGCGGATGGCTATCGCCTGGGACGTCGCCTTCGCCTTTTGCTACGAGCATCTTCTGTCCGGCTGGCGTGCGCAGGGGGCCGAACTCTCGTTCTTTTCGCCGCTTGACGACGAAGCGCCCGATGCGGGCGCCGATGCGGTCTATCTTCCCGGCGGCTATCCGGAATTGCATGCCGAGCGGCTTGCAGGTGCCTTGCATTTTCGCTCGGCAATGCGGCGTGCGGCCGAGCAGGGTACTCGGATCTTCGGGGAGTGCGGCGGCTACATGACGCTGGGCGAGGGGCTTGTCGCGGCCGACGGCAGGCGTTACGAGATGCTTGGTCTCTTGCCGCTCGTCACCAGTTTTGCAGAGCGCAAGCGGCACCTCGGCTATCGGCGCGTGGCGCCGCTCGACAACACATTTTTCGATGGACCGATGACCGCGCACGAATTCCACTATTCGACCATCGTTTCGAAGGGGGCGGCCGAGCAGCTCTTCGCGGTCAAGGACGCCGCGGGTCTCGAGCTTGGCCGCGCAGGTCTTCGCCGGGGCAACGTCGCCGGTTCCTTCATGCATCTGATCGATCGTTCGGAATGACCATGACCGCTCCGATCATTCACGGTGGCGCAATCACGGAGGCTGCGGCTCGCTTCGGCGGCGCGCCCGGCGACTGGCTCGACCTTTCGACCGGCATCAACCCGTGCCCGGCTGCGCTTCCCGAGATCGAAGCGCGCGTCTGGCAACGGCTGCCGGACCGGCATATCGAGGATGCGGCGCGCGCGGCGGCAAGCCGCTACTACCTAGCAGGTGGCGTGTTGCCACTGCCGGTACCCGGCACGCAGGCGGTCATTCAACTGCTGCCCCACCTTGCGGATGTGGGGAAACGTGCCGCCATATTCGCGCCGACTTATGGCGAATATGCTCGTGTGCTGACGGCGGCCGGCTTCGCCCTGGATTTCATCGAGGGCGCCGAAGATCTTGCCGACCGGTACGGCCTCGCCGTGATCGTCAATCCCAACAATCCGACCGGGAGGCTTTTCCCGCCGCAGGCGATTCTCGCCATGGCGGAAGCAATGAGGGCCCATGGCGGCCTTGTCGTCGTCGACGAAGCCTTCGGCGATCTCGAGCCGGAGGCGAGCGTTGCACCGCATGTGGGCGCCCACGACAACCTCGTCGTTTTTCGCTCCTTCGGCAAGTTCTTCGGCCTGGCCGGCCTGCGGCTGGGCTTCGTCGTCGCAGCCGAAGTGATCCTGGAGGTTCTCCGGGAGCGCCTTGGCCCCTGGGCGGTTTCCGGCCCGGCACTCGCCGTTTCCGCGAAACTGATGGAGAGCGATACGAGCCAGATCAAGGGCCGTATCCTTGAACGCAGGGCCGCGCTCGATGCGGTTCTGCGAAAGGCGGGGCTCCAAGTCGCCGGCGGCACGGGGCTCTTCGCGCTCGTCGAGCATGAGCGGGCAAACGATCTGCATGCGGCGCTTTGCGAAGCGCACATCCTGACGCGCAAGTTCGATTACAACCCGCGCTGGCTACGCATCGGCCTCTCGGCGGATGTAAACGGCGATCGTCGCCTTGCGGAAGCCTTGAACAGGGCAGGAGTCTAAGTGTCGGCCGAAATTTTCTTCATCCTCGTGGCCGCCCTTTTGATCGACCGTCTCGTCGGCGACCCGGATTGGCTCTGGTCGCGCCTGACGCATCCGGTGGTGTTTTTCGGAAAGGCGATCGGCTTCTTCGACGGGGCGCTTAACCGCGGTAAGGTCAGCGACGGCTGGCGGAAGATGCGGGGGCTCGCAGCCATCCTGATCCTGATCGCGGTCAGCATGGCCGTCGGAGTGGTGCTCAACCGGCTGTTCGACGTTCTCGGTTCCCTCGGTTTTGTCCTCGAGGCGATCACTGTTGCGGTGTTCCTTGCGCAGAAGAGCCTCGCCGAACACGTGATCCTGGTTGCCGCCAGCCTGCGCCGCGATGGGCTTCCCGGCGGTCGCGAAGCGGTGTCCATGATCGTCGGCCGCGATCCGAAGACGCTCGACGAGCCCGCCGTCTGCCGCGCGGCGATCGAAAGCCTTGCCGAGAACTTTTCCGACGGGGTCGTTGCGCCGGCCTTCTGGTATGCGCTCGGCGGGCTTCCCGGATTGCTCGCCTACAAGATGCTGAACACGGCCGATTCGATGATCGGCCACAAGAGCCCGAAATATCTCCATTTCGGTTGGGCTTCGGCCCGGCTGGACGATATCGCCAACTTGCCGGCTGCTCGGCTTTCCGTCTTCCTCATTGCCGCGGGCGCCTATTTCAAGCGGGGCGTCGAAGAGGCGCGGGCCGCAATTGACGTGGCGCGACGCGACCATCACTTCCATCGCTCGCCCAATTCCGGCTGGCCCGAGGCTGCGATGGCAGGGGCGCTCGATCTTCAGCTTGCAGGGCCCAGGGTCTATGGCGGCGTGGCGGTGGACGAGCCGATGATCCATGGTTCAGGCCGCGCGGTCGCAACCGTCGACGATATAGATGCCGCCGTCTCCGTTTTCTACGCCGCCTGTTCGGTGATGACCCTTGCCTTTGCCGCTCTGGCGCTGGTGTTCCTGGTTCTGTAGAAACGCCGAGAGAGGACGTCTCATTGGTGGATCGGCCGATCCGCATGGGCCGACGGCATTCGGGTCGCTGTTCAGCAACACCGTTTTCAAATCACGGTCGCAAAAAGCCGTGGGGCATTGGCTTTTGCGGTGCATTTTTCTATAGGGTTCGCCAAGACTCGATTTTTAAGAGGTATGCGCGTGACAGCTACATTCGACAAGGTTGCCGATATTATTGCGGAAACGAGCGAGATCGACCGCGAAACGATCAAGCCGGAAAGCCACACGATCGACGATCTCGGCATCGACAGTCTGGATTTCCTCGACATCGTCTTTGCGATCGACAAGGAATTCGGCATCAAGATTCCGCTGGAACAGTGGACCCAGGAAGTCAACGAGGGCAAGGTCTCGACCGAGGAATACTTCGTGCTGAAGAACCTCTGCGCTAAGATCGACGAATTGCGGGCTGCCAAAGCGGGATGAGGAAAAGTGTGAAGCGGTTTTCCACCTTTAATCCCGCTTCATCCATCTAGAGCTCGAGCGATCCTTCGATGCCGCCTGTCGCGCCCCGCGCTTGACAGGCGGCATCGGCATTTTTACTTGAGCGCGTAACGAACGGGATGAGCCTTCATGCTCCTTGAATATTTCCAGATGATCGACCGGATCGAGACCGTGGATCTGGCTGCCGGGCGGCTTGTGGCGCGCTCGGTCGTGCCGGAGAAGAGTCCGGTGTTCGAGGGGCATTTCCCCGGCTATCCGTTGGTCCCGGGCGTGCTGCTTATCGAAACGATGGCGCAGGCTTCCGGCTTTCTGGTGCTGGCCGCCACGAATTTCGCCGCAATGCCGTTCCTGATGTCGGTCGACGGTGCGAAGATGCGCAGCTTCGTCGAGCCGTCCGCCGAGCTTGAAATCGAGGCTCTGCTTGAACATGAGGGATCCGGCTTCGCCGTGACGAAGGCCAAGATTTCGTCGGGCGGCAAGAAGATATGCGATGCGCAGTTGAAGCTGAGGACGATTCCGTTCGATCAGGTGCCGCTCGGAGACATTGTCCGCAAACGTGCGGAAGAACTGGGACTGATGGCCGTGACGGCCGGTTCGGAGAAGTGAAGATGACGAAATCCGCTAACGATGTGGTGATCACCGGGGTCGGCATCGTGACGAGCCAGGGCGTCGGTGCCGAGCCGCATGTGGCGCTGCTCCGGGCGGCCGAACCGCCCAAGGTGCGGATCGAAACGGAGCGCTTCGCTCCCTATCCGGTCCACCCGCTGCCGGAAATCGACTGGTCGCAACAGATCCCGAAGCGCGGCGACCAGCGGCAGATGGAGAACTGGCAGCGCCTTGGCGTTTTCGCCGCCGGTCTAGCGCTCGATGACGCCGGTCTCAAAGACAATCTCGAAGCCTGCGGCAGCATGGATATGATCGTCGCGGCCGGAGGCGGCGAGCGCGACATCAATGTCGACTCGCTGATCGTCGACGAGGCCCTGAAGCGCAATGATCGCGAACGGCTTTTGAATGAAAAGCTGACGACGGAACTGCGCCCGACGCTCTTCCTGGCGCAGCTTTCCAACCTGCTCGCCGGCAACATTTCCATCGTCCACAAGGTGACCGGCTCGTCGCGCACATTCATGGGTGAGGAGGCGGCAGGCATCTCCGCGATCGAAACGGCCTTCGCCCGCATCCAGGCCGGGCAGTCGACGCATACCTTGGTCGGCGGCGCCTTTTCGGCCGAGCGTCTCGATATCGTCCTCCTGATCGAAGCGATCCAGGGGCATGCGCTCGGCGAATGGCACCCGATCTGGTCGCGCAGGCCCGAGAACGGCGGCGGCATGATTCTCGGCTCCGTAGGGGCCTTCCTCGTTCTTGAATCGCGCGAATATGCAGAAGCCAGGGGCGCGAGGATCTATGCCACGATCGGGACCATCGGCGGTGATCGCGGCGGCCGCGAGGACGGCCGGCTAGAGGCACGCCTCAGGGGCCTGGCGAAACCGGCGAGAGAGCTCGATCCGCAGTCGACCGTCATTTTTTCGGGCGCCAGCGGGTTCCATGATCTGACTCAACGCGAGAAGACATTCCTAGAGACCGAGTTCGCCGGGCGACCGGTGCGCGCGTATGGCGGTCTTGTCGGCCACGGCATCGAGGCGCAGTTCCCCGTCGGCATGGCCCTTGCCGCTCTTTCGCTCGGAAACGCGGCAAAGGTTCCGCCTTTCGATCCCGATGCCGAGGCGCCCATGGGGGCGCCGGCCAAGGCGGCGATCGTCACAACCATCGGGCATGCCCGCGGCGAAGGCATCGCCGTGCTTGCCGCGGAATAAAGGAGCTCCGGCATGAGCAAGGCTTATAAGGATCACCTCGGCCGTCCGATCGTCGCCGTCACAGGCATGGGCGTCATCACCTCGCTTGGCCAGGGGCTCGAAGACAATTGGGCAGCGCTCTCGGGCGGCGTTTCGGGCATTCACAAGATCAGCCGCTTCCCGACCGACAGCCTTTCCACGCGGATCAGCGGTACCGTCGACTTCATCGAGCTGCCGGCAGAGAACGCGGTCGAGCGCTCCTATGCGATGGCGCGCGAGACGACGCTGGAAGCGCTGGCACAGGCCGGCATTTCCGGCGATTTCAACGGCCCGCTTTTCTTGGCGGCGCCGCCGATCGAACCGGAATGGAGCGCCCGCTTCGAGCTCGCCGACCGCTCGCCGCCGTCCGAGCGGCCGGGCGACGCCTATAATCGCTTCCTCGCCGCCATGCGCGAGAAGGCGGACCCCGTCTTCCATGAGGCCGTGCTCTTCGGCTCGATCTCCGAGCGCCTTGCCGACCGCTTCGGCACGCGCGGGCTGCCGGTCACGCTCTCGACGGCCTGTGCTTCCGGCGCCACTGCAATCCAGCTCGGTGTCGAGGCAATCCGCCAGGGCCGCACCGACCGGGCGCTGACGGTCGCAACCGACGGTTCGGTCAGCGCCGAAGCCCTGATCCGCTTCTCTCTGCTCTCGGCACTTTCGACCCAGAACGATCCGCCCGAAAAGGCGTCCAAGCCCTTCACCAAGGAGCGCGACGGCTTCGTGATCGCGGAAGGGGCGGCGACGCTGGTGCTCGAGTCGCTCGATGCGGCGCTCGCCCGCGGCGCTCGCGTCTACGGCATCCTCAAGGGCTGCGGCGAAAAGGCCGACCTTTTCCATCGCACGCGTTCGTCGCCCGATGGTGGGCCGGCGATCGCGACCATCCGCGCGGCACTCGCGGACGCCGGCATCGATGAGGGCGGTATCGGCTACATCAACGCTCACGGCACCTCGACGCCGGAAAACGACAAGATGGAATACCTGTCGATGTCGGCCGTCTTCGGCGAGCGGCTGCCGTCGATTCCGGTTTCCTCCAACAAATCGATGATCGGCCATACGCTGACGGCCGCCGGAGCGGTCGAGGCGGTTTTCTCGATCCAGACGATGCTTACCGGCACGCTGCCGCCGACCATCAACTACCAGAACCCGGACCCGGCCATCGTTCTCGACGTCGTGCCGAACGTGAAGCGCGACCAGCAGGTCACTGCGGTGCTGTCGAACTCCTTCGGCTTCGGTGGCCAGAACGCCAGCCTCGTCATGACCGCCGAGCCGGCCTGAGACGCGCAAACGCTCGAAAATACAAAAAAGGAAAGACCATGCGTGCCCTGCAACTGCTCGATGACCGCAAGCTCGAAACCACCGACATTCCTGAGCCGGAAGCGCCGGGCCCGGGTGAGGTGACGCTTCGGGTCAAGGCTGTTGCGCTCAACCACATCGACGTCTGGGGCTGGCGCGGCATGGCCTTTGCCAAGCGCAAGATGCCGCTCGTCATCGGCGCGGAGGCATCCGGCGTCGTCGAGAGCATCGGCCCCGGCGTCGCCAATGTTCTGCCGGGCCAACTCGTGTCGATCTACGGTGCGCGCACCTGCGGTCTCTGCCGCCCATGCAAGGAGGGGCGCGATAACCTCTGCGAACATGTGAGCGGCGTGCACGGCTTCCATCTGGATGGTTTCGCGCAGGAGAAGGTCAACCTGCCGGCGCGCCTGCTCGTTCCCGCACCTCCGGGCGTCGATGCGGTCGGTGCAGCGCTTGCTCCCGTCACCTTCGGCACGGTCGAGCACATGCTCTTTGACAATGCCAAGCTCGAACCCGGCGAGACGATCCTCGTCCACGCCGGCGGCTCCGGTATCGGCACAGCGGCGATCCAGCTTGCCAAGAAGATCGGCTGCACCGTCATCACCACCGTCGGCTCGGACGATAAAATCGAAAGGGCGAAGGCGCTCGGCGCCGATCACGTCATCAACTACCGCACCGATCGTTTCGAAGGCGTCGTACGCAAACTGACGAAGAAGAAGGGCGTCGATGTTGTTTTCGAACACGTCGGCAAGGACACCTGGGCCGGCTCGATGCTGTCGATGAAGCGGGGCGGACGTCTCGTCACCTGCGGCTCGACCTCCGGCGTTTCGACGGAAATGAACCTGATGATGCTCTTCCAGCAGCAACTGAAGCTGCTCGGCTCCTTCGGCTGCCGCATGGAGAACATGGCCAGCGCGATGCAGAAGATGGCACGCGGCCTTGTTCATCCGGTGATCGACACAGAGGTCGGACTCTCCGATATCGACCGCGCCCTGGAGCGGATGGAATCGCGTCAGGTCTTCGGCAAGATCATCCTCAGAATGGATTGATCTTCCAATGCGTATGCTGATCACACGGCTGGTGCTGGCGGCCGATCGCTTCAGGCAGTGGGTGATTGCACAATTCGTTATTCTGCTTCTCACAGTGCTAAAGCTGTTTCCGGCGGACCGGGCGATCAATTTCATGGATCGCGTCGCCCGCTGGGTCGGCCCGAAGACACGTCGCCACACGTTGACGCTCATCAACCTGCGCAATGCGTTCCCGGAAAAGAGCGAGGCGGAAATCCGGGAGATCGCGCTTGAAAGCTGGGGCAATATGGGGCGGCTCGCGGCCGAGTATGTCTTTCTCGACCGTCTCTTCGATTTCGATCCCGAGCGCAAGGAGCCGGGCAGGGTGGAGGTCTCCGGCATTCCGCTCTTTCTGGAACTGCGCGACAATCCGCGGCCCTTCATCGTCTTCACGGCCCATAGCGGCAATTTCGAAATGCTGCCGGTCGCGGGCTCGGCTTTCGGCCTGAACGTGACCGTGCTGTTCCGGCCGCCGAACAATCCGTATCTCGCCGAGAAGGTCTTCGAGTTTCGCAAGGCGCGCATGGGCAATCTCGTGCCATCGCATGCGGGCTCCTCCTTCGCACTCGCCCGCCAGCTCGAGCACGGCGGGGGCGTTGGCGTGCTCGTCGACCAGAAATTCCGCAAGGGGCTGAAGACGAAGTTCTTCGGTCGGGATGTGCAGACAAACCCGCTGCTTGCCAAGCTCGTCCGCCAGTTCAATTGCGAGGTCTATCCGGCGCGCTGCATCCGCCTGCCCGGCGGGCGCTTTCGGCTGGAACTGGAGCCGGCGGTTGAAATTCCGCGCCGGGCCGACGGCAGCGTCGACGTCAACGCTACGGCTCAGATGCTGAACGACAAGGTCGAAAGCTGGGTGCGCGAATATCCGGGCCAATGGCTCTGGTACCACGACCGCTGGAACATCAAGCGCAGCCTTTAACCGCCCCTTGTTTTGTGCATGTCGTTACCCCAGACCGCCGCACACTTTCGGGCGGCATGCATTGCAACGGCGATCTTCAACTTGAAGAGGTGCGGCGTCTTTTGCGTTCCTTCTGAATCGAAGGCGCGTTTCGGTGGTCCGAGCATTCGCACGACGCTTTGGCGGCGCGTATCCGCTGAGTTTTTCAAGCCCTTCCGCCGTTGCCACCCGATGTCGTGACTTCCGTAAACGTTTGAAGTCGGTCGCGCCGGCTTTCTCCTGTTGAACGGTGCTCTAATGGGTGTAAACTCATCGTTGTGCTCGGAGGGACGGCTGCAAGCGCTTTGGGTGAGGGGCGCGATGCGGTTTTGAGCGTGTTTTAAAGGGAGATTTTATCAAAAAAGGGATTGTTGCTGCGGCGCACTGTTTGTCTTGGAATGCATTGGCGCGGCCCGGCCGCGGGGAATGAGGCTTTTCGAATTGTACGAATTGATTGAGTTGTTCTGGCTCAAGTATTCACAGTTGCAATACGCCGTGAGCGTGGCGGACGAACATCTGATCGGTATTCTCGATCGTGAACTCGAGCCGATATTGAAGGCCGTTTACGACGAAAGGGCCGCGAGTGTCGAAGATGCCCGGCTCCAGTTTCAGTTTCTCATCGACATCTTGCGCATGGAGGCCGACGACGTCGCCTGCGTCCTGCGTCATTCGCAATTGCTTCAATCGTTGATCGATCGCTATTTCGCCGCGACGCGTTCGACGGATCTCGCCGGGCTGGACCTAGAACGCGCGCCGAAATTCCCGAGCAAGGGGCGTGCCGACGAAGGCCTGCTCAACGAGGCGATCCTCGACTGCTTTCCCGACAGGATCGCGGTCATCACACCGGACTACCGTTATCTCTACACGAATCCGGTAAATGCGAGTTATCTCGACAGCCGGCCGATGGATCTCATAGGGCGGCACATCGTCGAATTCATCGGCCTCCAGCGTTTCGAGCAATGGGTGAAAGCCTATCTCGACCGCTGTTTTGCTGGTGAAGTGGTCGATTACACCTTCGCCAAGACGGTCGACTCCCGCACCACGGTGGTACGCTGTCGCATGACGCCGTGCAAATCGAGCACCGGCAAGCTCATCGGCGCGATCCTCGTCATCCAGGAAAATGCCGACAGACGCAAGGCTATCGCGGCCTGATCGTCGCGGGCACCAAGGGGCGGCGAATGAAGGTCTGAGACGATCGGCCCCGGCGAACGGAGCGGTGAAGGAAAACCGCTCACACTTTTCCTCAACCGCTCAAGCCGTGCGCCCGTCACCGGGCGCACGGCTTTTCTGTGCGGAACTCCGCCGGAAATGTTAGACTCACGCGGGCGGCAACGGCACGTGCTTTCGAAGCGCGAATTTGTGACAACGGGTGATGCTCGACAGGAGGATACGAGATGTCACAGGAATGGCCAATGTACATTCTGCAGTGCATCGTCGTCTTCGGTCTTGTCGGCGCACTGTTCATCCGCTTCGGCGACTAGGGCGTCGTCCGATTCGGGATGCGAGGATCGCACGCGCTTCAAAGACGGCACGCGTCTACCCTGAGGACCAGACCGCCAGCTCGTAGCCGTCCGGATCGGCAAAGTGGAAGCGCCGGCCGCCGGGGAAGGTGAAGATCGGCTTGAGGATCTTGCCGCCGGCCGCCTCGACGCGGCCTTGGGCGCCCTCCAGGTCATCGGCATAGATGATGACGAGCGGTCCGCCGCTGCGGACCGGGCCGAACGTTGTGAAGCCACCGGTCAGCCGGCCATCGGCGAATTCGCAATATTCCGGGCCGTAATCGGTGAAGGTCCAGCCGAAGGCGTTGCCGTAAAAGGCTTTGCTCGCGGCGATGTCCGTCACGTTGAATTCGATATAGTCGATGCGGCGGTCGTTACCTTTGTTTGCCATGGTCTTTCCCGTCGTTTGATGTGTCGTTTGCGGATTCCAGGATCGATTTAAGGGAGACAAGATCCTTTTCCACCTAGGCGGCATCGGCGGCGAATTGCTCGTCGCTCATGCTTGGCTGCTTGAGCAGCGCGAACATCACCTCCGCGCCGTCGCCATTGGCGCCGAACTCATTGTCGGGAGCGAAGCGGACGCGAGCATTGCCGAGCGGCATCGCGCGATCCACTCGTCGCCATCGCGGACGAGACCCGACGAGAGGCCGGATGCCCAAAGAGGCATCTTCTCATGATCGGCCATGAAGGCATAGACCTCGCGCCACGACGGGGACCGCGGGCTAGCGCCAGCGGCCCGCGTCTTTCCCATGCATATCGCGCAAAAGTTTGGTGTTTGCGGGACATGCATCGAATTAATTTAGTCGCGCGACCAGATCTCGCGATCGATCCTTCCCTGCAGCTCCGGATAGTCTGCGGCGTGGAAAGCGGGAACGACACTTCTCGGCGGCCCCGGGCTTGCGACCGTCCTCTGGGCGCTGAAGGGCGGTCAGTACGAGGACTTCGAAAGCGCATCGTGGCGTGTGCTCGATGGCTGTAATGACGAGCCGGAAAAGGATTGAATTTGCCAGGAGTGGCTTGTCGTAAATCGATTTGAGTGCCAAAACAGCCTCCGCGCCGCGTGTCCCGACTGGCCTCTTCCTTCGAGGCTGACAGACACGCGCAGATCAATTCGAGGGGCCGGCACGAAACGCTCCATCGCGACCCCGTGTCCGCCCCTCCTGTCCAATGGAGGCAATCACGTGTCACAGGCGGAAATCGGCCTAATCGGCCTCGGCGTCATGGGGTCGAACCTCGCGCTCAACATCGCTGAGAAGGGCAACAAGATTGCCGTTTTCAACCGGACGGTCGATGCAACGCGGAAGTTCTATGCGGAGGCCGGAGCGCTCAAGGACCAGATCGTTCCGTGCGAGACGATCGAGGATTTCGTCGCCGCGATCCGCCCGCCGCGTCCGATCATCATCATGATCAAGGCCGGCGATCCGGTCGATCAGCAGATGGAGGCACTGAAGCCCCATCTCGCCAAGGGTGACATCATGATCGATGCCGGCAACGCCAATTTCCGCGACACGATGCGCCGCTTCGATGCGCTGAAGGATAGTGGCCTCACCTTCATCGGCATGGGCGTTTCCGGCGGCGAGGAGGGCGCGCGCCACGGGCCGTCGATCATGGTCGGCGGCACCGAGGAGTCCTACGCCCGAGTCGAGAAGGTGCTGACCTCGATCGCAGCGAAATATGAGAGCGATCCTTGCGTCGCCTGGCTCGGCGAGAACGGCGCCGGCCACTTCGTCAAGACGATCCACAACGGCATCGAATACGCCGACATGCAGATGATCGCCGAGATCTACGGCATCCTGCGCGACGGGCTGAAGATGACGGCGCAAGAGATCGGCGAGGTCTTCGGTGCCTGGAACAAGGGCCGGCTCAATTCCTACCTGATCGAGATCACGGAGAAGGTGCTGAGGGCGGCCGACCCGCTGACCGGCAGGCCGATCGTCGACCTGATCCTCGACAAGGCCGGCCAGAAGGGCACTGGCAAGTGGTCGGTGATCGAGGCGCAGAACATGGGTGTGCCGGCGACCGCCATCGAAGCGGCGGTTGCCGCCCGCAGCATCTCCTCGATGAAGGAGGAGCGCGAGGCGGCGGAAAAGATCCTCGGACTGCCATCCGTCGGTGAATTCAAGGTGGAGGACAAAGGCGCCTTCATCAAGGATCTTGAAAACGCGCTGCTCGACGCCAAGATCGGTGCCTATGCGCAAGGCTTCGCGGTGATGGCTGCCGCCTCGAAGGAGTTCAACTGGAGCCTGCCGATGCCGACGATCGCCAAGATCTGGCGCGCCGGCTGCATCATCCGCTCGCAGTTCCTCGACGAGATCACCACCGCCTTCACCAAGGCGCCGGACGCGGCGAACCTGATTGTGACACCTGCCTTCGCGGCGATGGTCAAGGAGACCGACGGGGCGCTGCGTCGCGTCGTCTCGGCAGCCGTGCTCGGCGGCCTGCCGGTGCCGGCGCTCGCCTCGGCGCTCGGCTATTTCGACAGCTACCGCCGCGGCCGCGGCACCGCGAATGTCATTCAGGCTCAGCGCGACTTCTTCGGCGCTCACGGCTTCGACCGCGTCGACGGCGCCGATAGCCACCACGGGCCGTGGGGCAGTGGGCTGAACGCGTAGGATCAGTTTAGTTGGTTTCTACCAAAGGAAGGGTGGCGCTGGTCGCCCTTTCACGACAAGCTCATGGCATCTCAACCAGGGAGCAATTGGGAAGGCAGCATGAAATTCAGGGTGATCGAAGGGGGCAAAGCGATCGAAACCACGCCCGTTACCGGGCCAGCAAGCATCCGCGACGAGGCGGAGCGGCGCATAAGGGCGTCCGGCTACGACCAATGGCGAGTACGCAGCCTTGCCACCGGCGCGCCGATCCCCAATTCAATCCGTTATCTGAAGATGCAGATCGACTTGGTTGCCGAGAAGCTGGGGCAGCTCAATCCCATTCCGCACGATTTCACCGACGACAAGTACTGGCCGGCCGTAGGCATTTGAGGAGGGCGGCTGCCCTCGTCAGGCTATCTGACCGGCCTCGCCATCGGCGGCTGAAATTCCGGCTGGCTGAGGCTCTGCAACGTTTCGGGCGGCCGGCCTTCGATGTGGCCGATTACCGCCTTGGCGAGCTCGCGGCCGGCAACGCGGATGTCTTCGTACATGGTCATGACCTCCGGGCGTAGCCAGCGCAGGAAGTCGCTCGGCACCTTGGAGACCATGTCGGCGTGCTCGCCGACCCTCTTGCCGGCCGCCTCGACACCGGCGATCAGGGCGATCGCCCCCGAGCCGCTGCCGGAGACGATGCCATCCGGAGCGTCGGAGGATTGCATCAGCTTCTCGAACGCATCACGGATGGCGACGAGGCTGTGGTCGATGTTGACCTGATGGAAACTGACGGATTCCGCGCCAAAGTCTCGCAAGCCCCGCTCGAAGCCGGTGCGCATATGCGAATGGAAGGTGAGATTGGGCGGCGGTTCCAGCAGCACCAGGCGCCGCCGGCCGCGTTCGACGAGCCTGCGCACCGCCTCGTAGGCGAAGCGCTCGTTGTCGAAGTCGTGAAAAGGGTGGACGATGCCCATCTCGGTGCGCCCGTGGGTGGCGAAGGGCAGGCGACGTTCGGTGAGCAGCGTCACGCGCGGGTCGTGCGGCTCGGTGCGCGAGATGATCACGCCGTCCGCCGCGCCCGTATCCAGGATGTAGCGGATGGGGCCGAGTGGGTCCTTGGCCGAGCTATAGGGCGTGACCACCAGGTGGTATTGCGTGCCGGCGAGGATCTCGGTGATGCCGATGACCATGGGGCTGGTGATGCCCATGATCTCTTCCTCCAGCGTCAGCACGAGGCTGATGACATTGGTCTTGCCCGTCCGCAGGCGCACGCCCGCCCGGTTCGGCTGATAGCCGATCTGTTTTGCCACCAGGCGCACGCGCTCCTTGGTCTCCGCGCCGATATCGGGGGCGTCCTTCAACGCGCGCGATACCGTGGTGATGCCGAGCCCGGTCATGAAGGCGATCGTCTTCAGCGTCGGCCTGCCGCCTTCCGCCGGCGCCGCTTTGTTCTTTGTTCTGCCTTCCATGCCCGTCACTTAAGCCCGCTTCCTCAAGGGGTTCTCTAGGGGGAGCGCTTTCGACACGCAACCCCGCCCCCCTACCATTCCGCGACGCCATCTTCACAGATCCACACTCCAAGTTACCGCAGGGGTTTGTGGAGGTGACGTCATATCGGAGCAAATCTGTAACGATACAGTAGCGATGTCGAGCTTTTTTGTTGCTGCAGTGCAACGCGCATAACCGTAGGGTTGAATCTCGCATTTGCAAAATTCCGGCACTGCGCCTGCGAAGCGCAAGTCGTTGTACTTCCACCACTGAGTTGAAAAAGTTCTGAAATTACGAGTGTTTATATGTCAATTCTTGCAGGCTTCCGGTGCTTTCGGATGCCCGGCTCGGGCACTCTCGACCGAAGCGGAATACACGCAAAAGTCGCAAATGAATATTTGTTCTGAATTGGCCGTTGCAGGTGTTGCGTCTCGAAATCGATTGAACTAAGTTTTTACGGTAACGTTACAGTGAGGGAGGAGACTCATGAAATTACGTTCTCTGGCCGGCGCTCTGGCAGCAACCGTCGCCTTGCCGCTCGGTGCAGCCAACGCCACCGATCTGGAGGTCACGCATTGGTGGACCTCGGGTGGTGAGGCCGCGGCGGTCGCCGAGCTTGCCAAGGCATTCGATGCGACCGGCAACAAATGGGTCGACGGCGCGATCGCCGGCTCCGGCGGAACGGCGCGACCGATCATGGTGAGCCGCATTACCGGGGGCGACCCGATGGGCGCCACCCAGTTCAACCATGGCCGTCAGGCGGAAGAGTTGGTGCAGGCGGGGCTGATGCGCGACCTGACCGATGTCGCCACGCGCGAAAACTGGAAGGAGATCGTCAAGCCCTCGAGCCTGCTCGACTCCTGCACCATAGAGGGCAAGATCTACTGCGCGCCCGTCAACATCCATTCCTGGCAGTGGCTGTGGCTCTCGAACGCCGCCTTCAAGCAGGCTGGCGTCCCAGTTCCGAAGAACTGGGACGAATTCGTCGCAGCGGCACCGGCGCTTGAAAAGGCCGGTATCATACCTCTGGCCCTCGGCGGTCAGCCATGGCAGGCATCCGGGGCATTCGATGTCCTGATAGTCGCGATCGCCGGGAAGGACGTGTTCGAGCAGGTCTTTTCCAAAAAGGACGAGGAAGTCGCCGCCGGACCGGAAATAGCGAAGGTCTTCAAGGCTGCCGACGACGCGCGCAAGATGTCGAAGGGCAGCAATGTCCAGGACTGGAATCAGGCGACGAACCTTGTCATAACCGGTAAAGCCGGCGGCCAGATCATGGGCGACTGGGCGCAGGGCGAGTTCCAGCTCGCAGGCCAGAAGGCCGGCGTGGACTACACCTGCCTTCCGGGCCTCGGCGTCAACGAGGTGATCTCGACCGGAGGCGATGCGTTCTACTTCCCGCTGATCGAGGACGAGGAAAAGTCGAAGGCGCAGGAGCAGTTGGCATCGACGCTGCTGAAGCCCGAGACGCAGGTCGCCTTTAACCTGAAAAAGGGCTCGTTGCCGGTGCGTGGTGACGTGGATCTCGCGACCGCCAATGATTGCATGAAGAAGGGGCTCGAGATTCTTGCCAAGGGCAACGTGATCCAGAGCACCGACGAGCTTCTCTCGCAAGACAGCCAGAAGCAGAAGGAAGACCTCTTCTCCGAGTTCTTTGCAAACTCGTCGATAACTCCGGAGGATGCGCAGAAGCGCTTTGCCGAGATCATCGCAGCGGCGGACTGACGTTCTCCGCCTGAAGGCCCCGCGCATTCGCGGGGCCCCATTCGGCACGACGCGCTCGCGCCGGGCACGCGTGTCGATGTCTGATGGCGTCGGCGTGCGAGGAGCGTCCGCCTTCGAGCTGGATTACCAAGGACGGATTAAATGGCTTTTAATCAGAGCGTTCTGAGCGTTCGTTATGAATTCACGTGAACGCGGCGTGGCTGGCAGGGCGATAGCCGGGTGAGGCGGTTGGCGTGGCAGTAGCTTGCTCGCCCATTGACATATTGCAGTTCCGGAGGAGCAAACATGACAGGTCAAACACGCGGCTCGGCTCGGCCGAATCAGTGGTTGCGGAACCTGAATGCGAAGATCGCCTCTATTCCGATGATCCTGACAGCCGTGGTCATTTTCGTCGGCGGCACAGCCTGGACAGTTCTTTATTCCTTCACCAACTCCAAGCTGCTGCCGCGCCTGTCCTTCGTCGGTCTAGACCAATACGAGCGGCTATGGGCGGCACCACGCTGGCTCGTCTCGATCGAGAATCTCGCCATCTACGGCGTCTTGTCGCTGATCTTCAGCCTCGTCATCGGTTTCGTGCTGGCCGCGCTGATGGACCAGAAGATCCGTTTCGAGAATACATTCCGGACGATCATGCTCTATCCTTTCGCCCTGTCGTTCATCGTCACGGGCCTGGTCTGGCAGTGGCTGCTCAATCCGCAATACGGAGCACAGTCGATTGTGCGGTCGCTCGGCTGGACGAGCTTCAACTTCGACCCGCTCTATAATTCCGACATCGTCATCTACGGCATCCTGATCGCCGCACTCTGGCAGGGCACCGGCCTTGTGATGTGCCTGATGCTCGCCGGCCTGCGTGGCATCGACGAGGACATCTGGAAGGCGGCGCGGGTCGACGGCATTCCGATGTGGAAGACCTATGTGCTGATCATCATCCCGATGATGCGCGGCGTCTTCATCACGACGCTCGTGATCATCGCAAGCGGCATCGTCAAGGTTTACGACCTCGTGGTGGCGCAGACGAGCGGCGGCCCCGGCATCGCCTCCGAGGTACCCGCCAAATACGTCTACGACTACATGTTCCAGGCGCAGAACCTGGGGCAGGGCTTTGCCGCCTCCACCATGATGCTCCTGACCGTCGCCATAATCATCGTGCCGTGGGCGTATCTGGAATTCGGGGGAGGGCGCAAGCGTGGATGACATTGCAAACAACGGCATGGTTACGGCGTACGATGCGGCTTCCGACAGGGTCAAGGTCGGGCCGCGGGGAGCCAAACCCCGCAGGAGGCTTTCCCGCCGTAACATCATCGTCTACGGCACGCTGATCGTCGTCTCTCTCTATTATCTGCTGCCGCTCTACGTGATGATCGTGACGTCGCTCAAGGGCATGCCGGAGATTCGCGTCGGCAATATCTTCGCGCCGCCGCTCGAAATCACCTTCGAGCCCTGGGTGAAAGCCTGGGCCGAAGCCTGCACCGGGCTCAATTGCGACGGGCTGTCGCGCGGCTTCTGGAATTCGGTACGCATCACCGTGCCGTCGGTGATCATCTCGATCGCAGTCGCTTCGGTGAACGGCTATGCACTCGCCAACTGGCGCTTCAAGGGGGCGGACCTGTTCTTCACCATCCTGATCGTCGGTGCCTTCATTCCCTATCAGGTGATGATCTACCCGATCGTGATCGTGCTCAGGGAAATGGGCGTCTACGGCACTCTGACCGGCCTTGTCATCGTGCACACGATCTTCGGAATGCCGATCCTGACTTTGCTCTTCCGCAACTATTTCGCGGGGCTGCCGGAGGAGTTGTTCAAGGCGGCCCGCGTCGACGGTGCCGGGTTCTGGACGATCTATTTCAAGATCATGCTGCCGATGTCGCTGCCGATCTTCGTTGTCGCGATGATCCTGCAGGTCACCGGCATCTGGAACGACTTTCTGTTCGGCGTGGTCTTCACCCGACCGGAATACTACCCGATGACCGTTCAGCTCAACAACATCGTCAATTCGGTCCAGGGCGTGAAGGAATACAACGTCAACATGGCGGCGACGATCCTGACCGGCCTTGTGCCGCTGACCGTCTATTTCGTCTCGGGCCGCCTGTTCGTACGCGGCATCGCAGCCGGCGCAGTGAAAGGATAAGCAAGGATGACCAGTGTATCTGTCAGGGATCTGTCGCTGAATTTCGGCGCCGTCACGGTGCTCGACAAGCTCAACCTCGATATCGATCACGGCGAGTTCCTGGTGCTTCTCGGCTCATCGGGATGCGGCAAATCCACGCTCTTGAATTGCATCGCCGGCCTGCTCGACGTTTCCGACGGGCAGATCTTCATCCATGATCGCAATGTCACCTGGGAGGAGCCGAAGGACCGCGGCATCGGCATGGTGTTCCAGTCCTACGCGCTCTATCCGCAGATGACGGTCGAGAAAAACCTCTCCTTCGGTTTGCAGGTCGCCAAGGTGCCGCAGGCGGAAATCGACAAGCGGGTCAAGCGTGCTGCGGAAATCCTGCAGATCGAGCCGCTCCTCAAGCGCAAGCCGTCGGAGCTCTCCGGTGGGCAGCGCCAGCGCGTGGCGATCGGCCGCGCGCTGGTGCGCGACGTCGATGTCTTCCTGTTCGACGAGCCGCTGTCGAACCTCGATGCCAAGTTGCGCTCGGAACTGCGCGTCGAGATCAAACGGCTGCACCAGTCGCTGAAGAATACGATGATCTATGTCACCCACGACCAGATCGAGGCGCTGACGCTCGCCGATCGCATTGCGGTGATGAAGAGCGGCGTCATCCAGCAGCTTGGCGATCCGATGACGATCTACAACGCGCCGGAGAACCTCTTCGTCGCCGGCTTCATCGGTTCGCCATCGATGAACTTCTTCCGCGGCGAGGTGGAGGCGAGGGAAGGGCGCAACTTCGTCCGCGTCGATGGCGTCGCCTTCGACGTCAGCGCCTATCCCGCGCGCACGAAGCTCCAGCGGGGACAGAAGGTGGTGCTCGGCGTGCGGCCGGAGCACGTGAAGGTCGACGAGCCCGGGGCAGGTGACGCCCACCAGGCGATGGTGGACATCGAAGAGCCGATGGGCGCCGATAACTTGCTCTGGCTGACGCTCGCCGGCCAGTCGATGTCAGTGCGGCTCGCCGGGCAGCGCCGCTATCCGCCGGGCAGCACCGTGCGCCTCTCCTTCGACATGGGTGTCGCTTCGATCTTCGACGCCGCCAGCGAAAAGCGTCTTTGACGATTGCGAAGCGCGAGCCGGGGCGAGGTTGCGGTTCGCATCGATGAAATAGTGCCGGCGGGGACGCCGGGGTGTGATCGGACTATGGAAATGCCTGCCGAAACCTTGAACAGCGACGCCATCCGCATCGATCTTTCCGGCGACTGGCTGCTCGCCTCGGCCGACAACAGCCACGCCTCGACCATCGCGCTGCCGGGCGATGTACACAGCGCGCTTCAGCGGGCCGGCATCATTGCCGATCCCTATCACGGGAGGAACGAGGCGGAGGTCCAATGGGTGGCGCACAAGGAATGGGTGCTCGAGCGCACCGTCGCCATCGATCGAGGCGATCTGGAAGGGCATTGGTACCTCGATTTCGAGAGCATCGATACGATCGCTTCCGTCTTCGTTAATGACCGGCTGGTGCTTAAGGCCGACAATTGCTTCCGCCGTCATCGTCCGGATGTATCGGAGGCACTTGTCGCAGGGGAGAACCGCATCCGCATCGTGCTTCATTCGGCGATCGCCGAAGGGGCGCGGCGACAGGCGGCGCAACCCTTCTACGTGCCTTATCACGAGGGCAATTCGCCGATTGCCAATGGCAACATGCTGCGCAAGCCGCAATGCCATTTCGGCTGGGACTGGAACATCGCCATCGCGCCCCTCGGCGTCTACGGCTCGCTCGCGCTCTGCCGATTGGAGACGGCGCGCATCGAGCACGTCGCGACACGTCAGGTCTGGTTGGAAGACGGCTCGGTCGATCTTCAGGTCACCGTCACGCTCTTTGCCCGCGATCCTGGCATCATCCCCATTCATTTCGAACTCGACGGCGTGCGGGAGCGATTGGATTGCGCGGTCGGCGCCGGCGAAACGCGCGTCATCCACGTCTTCACCGTGCCGGAGCCCAGGCGCTGGTGGCCGGCCGGCAGTGGTGAGCAGGCGCTCTCGATCCTCACTGTGGAGACGCCCGAGGAGAGCGTCACGCGCCAGATCGGCTTCCGCACGATCGAACTCGTCACCGACAAGGACGAGGCGGGCAGCCGTTTCGCTTTCCGGGTCAACGGGCGCGAGATCTTCTGCCGTGGAGCGAACTGGATACCGGCGGACGCCCTAATGTCGCGCGTCACGCCGGAGGCCGTCGAGGATCTGCTTCGTTCGGCGGTCGATGCCAATATGAACATGATCCGCGTCTGGGGCGGCGGGTTCTACGAGCCGGACTGGTTCTACGATCTTTGCGACCGGCTCGGCCTGCTTGTCTGGCAGGACTTCATGTTCGCCTGCAATCTCTATCCCTCGACGCCGGACTTCCTGGAGAATGTCCGGGCGGAAGTGGATTATCAGGTCAAGCGGCTCTCCTCCCATCCGTCGATCGCGCTCTGGTGCGGGGACAACGAGCTCGTCGGTGCGCTCAACTGGTTCGAGGAAAGCCGCAAGGACCGCGACCGCTATCTCGTCTCCTATGACCGTTTGAACCGAACGGTGGAGGCGGCGATGAAGGCGGCCTGCCCGGAAGCGGTCTGGTGGCCATCCAGCCCGTCGGTCGGCCATCTCGATTTCGGGGATGCCTGGCATGCGGACGGCGCCGGCGACATGCACTACTGGTCCGTCTGGCACGAGAACAAGTCCTTCGACAATTACCGCACCGTACGGCCGCGCTTCTGCTCGGAATTCGGCTTCCAGTCCTATACCTCTATGCCGGTCATCAGGCAGTTCGCCGAAGCGCGGGATCTCAACATCGCCTCGCCGGTGATGGAGGCACATCAGAAGAATGCCGGCGGCAACGAGCGGATCGCCGGCACGATGTTCCGCTACTTCCGCTTCCCCAAGGACTTTCCGAGCTTCGTCTATCTGAGCCAAATCCAGCAGGGCCTCGCGATCCGTACCGCCGTCGATTACTGGCGGTCGCTGAAACCCCATTGCATGGGCACGCTCTACTGGCAGCTCAACGACACCTGGCCGGTCGCATCCTGGTCGAGCCTCGATTATGGCGGCCATTGGAAGGCCATGCATTACATGGCGCGCCGCTTCTTCCAGCCGGTCGCCGTAGCGGCCATTCCGTCCGCCGACGGACGGGACATTGCCTTCTCGATGGTGAACGATACGGCCGGGCCGGTGACCGTGGAACTGCAGACTTTCCTCGTCTCGCTCGACGGCGGACGGCAGCCGCTGTTCGCCGCGGCGGGCTCGTGCTCACCGGATCGGGCAGCGACGCTCGTCACGATCGCCGCAACGGACATCCCCGCGCAAGCGCTTCTCTTCTGGTCCTTCGAGGCCTCCAACGGAATGCGCGGCGAGGGACATTATGTTCACGGAACCTATAAGGCGCTCGACCTTTCGCCGTCGGGCCTGGGCATCGAGGCGGCGCCCCGACCAGACGGTTCCTTTGACGTCACCGTAAGCAGCACCGGTCTGGCGCTGCATGTGATGATCGAGGCCGACATAGAGGGGCGCTATTCCGACAACGCCTTCGATCTGACCCTGGGCGAGAAGAAGACCGTTCGCTTCACCCCGAAGGCGCCTTTTGAGGGAGACGCCACGCCGCGCCTCAGCGTCTACGATCTCGAATCCTGTCAGGGAAGGGGCTGAGCGATATGACAAGCCCTCCTGTTCAAGTGCGCGGCTCCCCACCAGCCAATCCCATCCAGTGAATGAGTGGCGGGACAACCGCTTCCGCCCTTCCAGTCTGTTCCCACGAATTCCACGAGGAGAATTTCGATGAAAGACGTCAGCTTCCAGCTTTACAGCGCCCGCAACTTCCCGCCGCTCGCCGAGGTGCTCTCCGCCCTCGGTTCTGCTGGTTACACGCAGGTCGAGGGATACGGCGCGCTCTATGCGGCGCTTACAGATGCGGAGATCGCCGAGTTCAAGGCGGGACTCGATCGCAATGGCCTAGCCATGCCGACCGCCCATTTTGGCCTCGACATGCTGGAAAAAGATCCGGTGCGTGTGCTGCAGATCGCCAACGCGCTCGGCATTCGCGCCATCTACTGCCCTTACCTGATGCCCGACGAGCGCCCGAACGACGCAGTCGGCTGGCGGGCCTTTGGCGCGCGGTTGCAGGCGGCGGGCAAGCCGTTCCGCGACGCCGGGCTCGACTTCGGCTGGCACAATCATGATTTCGAGTTCCATGCGCTCGCCGACGGCTCGGTGCCGCTCGACCATATCTTCGCCGGCGGCCCGGATCTTTCCTGGGAGGCCGACATCGCCTGGATCGTTCGCGGCGGCGCCGATCCCTTCGCCTGGATCTCGAAATATGCGGACCGCATCACCGCCGTCCACGTCAAGGACATCGCGGCCAAGGGCGAAAAGACCGACGAGGACGGCTGGGCCGATGTGGGTGAGGGAACGCTCGACTGGAAGCGGCTTATCGGCGCGCTTTCCACGACTTCGGCGAAATATTTCATCGCCGAGCATGACAATCCGAGCGATTTCCGGCGTTTCGCCAAGCGCTCTCTGGCTTCCATCCAATCCTACTGAGTGACGGATATTTCCATGGCAAAAGAACTTGGCGTCGGCATCCTCGGATGCGGCAATATCTCCACCACCTATTTCAAGCTTGCACCTCTCTTCAAGGGCATCCGGGTCGTTGCATGCGCCGACATCGATCCGGCGGCCGCCGAAGGGCGCGGCGCGGAATTTGACGTCACGGCCCAGAGCATCGAGGCTCTGCTCGCCAACCCGGAAGTGGACATCGTCGTCAATCTGACGATCCCGGAAGCGCATTTCCCCGTTTCGAAGGCGATCCTCGAAGCTGGCAAGCACGTCTATTCCGAAAAGCCACTCGTGCTCTCGCTGGAGCAGGGAGAGGAGTTGAGAGCGATCGCCACAGCCAAGGGGCTGACCGTCGGCTGCGCGCCGGACACCTTCCTCGGCGGCGCGCACCAGCTTGCCAGGGCCTATATCGACGTCGGCAAGATCGGCCGCGTCACCTCCGGCACATGCCATGTCATGAGCCCGGGCATGGAAATGTGGCATCCCAACCCGGACTTCTTCTTCCTGCCCGGCGGCGGGCCGGTGCTCGATCTCGGCCCCTATTACATTGCCAATCTCATCAACCTGATCGGACCGGTCAAACGTGTCGCCGCGCTGTCCTCGATGGCGAGTCCTACGCGTACTATCACTAGCGAGCCGCGCAAGGGCGAGGTGATTCCGGTCAAGACGCCGACCAACATCCATGCGCTGCTCGAATTCCAGAACGGCGCGACCATCACGCTCTCGGCAAGCTGGGACGTCTGGTCTCATCGCCACGCCAACATGGAGCTCTACGGCACCGAGGGATCGCTCTTCGTGCCCGATCCCAACTTCTTCGGCGGCATGGTCGAAGCGAGCGGCCGCGACAGGAACATTCAGCCGCTGGAAATGTGGGAACACCCCTTCGCGGTCGACAATTGGGATCACCCGATGGGACCGATCGCCAATTACCGCACGGCCGGCCTCGCCGACATGGCGGATGCGATCCTCAAGGGCCGCGACGCCCGCTGCTCGCTCGAGCGCGCGCTGCATGGCGTCGACGTGATGGTGTCGATCCTAAAATCGGGCGAGGAGGGTCGCTTCGTGACTCTGTCGACCACGTGTACGCAGCCTGCTGCGCTCGGGATCGAGGAGGCACAGGCGCTTCTGCGTTGAGGGTGGAACAATCCCTCCCCAACCCCTCCCCACAAGGGGGAGGGACTTACCTTGCCGCACTGTTCCGCTTCCGTCTCAACGGGATCAACACACGCAAAGGCTGAAGTTTTGCAGGCGAGTGCCGCGGGCACCAAGCCCCTCCCCCTTGTGGGGAGGGGTTGGGGAGGGGTATTCGTGGGTGGGATATTCAAGCACTCATCCGAAACGAGGAACATGAGCATGGCCTGGCAACCGGCGGAAAACCGATACGAGAAAATGAAATACAACCGCTGCGGCAGGAGCGGTTTGAAGCTGCCGGCGATCTCGCTCGGGCTCTGGCACAATTTCGGAGGCGATACGCCGCATGAGCGTAAGGTGGCCATGTGCCGCACGGCCTTCGACCTCGGCATCACTCACTTCGATCTCGCCAATAATTATGGTCCGCCGCCCGGTTCGGCGGAAATCGCCTTCGGCGAGATCCTACGCACGGACTTTGCAGGCCTGCGCGACGAGCTGATCATCTCGTCGAAAGCCGGCTATGACATGTGGCCTGGCCCTTATGGCGAATGGGGCAGCCGCAAATACCTCATCGCGTCCTGCGACCAGAGCCTGAAGCGCATGGGGCTCGACTATGTCGATATCTTCTATTCCCACCGCTTCGATCCGGACACGCCGCTCGAGGAGACCTGCGGCGCGCTTGACCACATCGTGCGCTCGGGCCGCGCACTTTATGTCGGGATATCCTCGTACAATTCGCAGCGTACCCGCGAGGCGGCGGCCATCCTCAAGGATCTCGGCACGCCTTGCCTCATCCATCAGCCGAGCTATTCCATGCTCAACCGCTGGATCGAGGACGATGGTCTCGTCGACACGCTCGATGATCTCGGTATCGGCTCGATCGTCTTCTCGCCGCTCGCGCAAGGCATGCTGACGGGGAAGTATCTTGGCGGCATCCCTCAGGACAGCCGGGCCGCGTTGAACCACTTCCTCAAGAAGGACTTCATTCGCCCGGAGATCATCGAAAACATCCGCAAGTTGAACGGCGTCGCGGAACGGCGCAGTCAGACGCTTGCGCAGATGGCGCTTGCCTGGGTGCTGCGCGGCGGGCGTATCACCTCCGCGCTGATCGGCGCCAGCCGCTCCGAGCAGATTATCGACTGCGTCAAGGCGCTGGAGAACGACGCTTTCACGGCCGAGGAACTGGCCGAGATCGATCTTTACGCGCGCGAGGCCGATATCAATCTCTGGGCCAGGTCGGCCGAGCGCTGAATTGGCGGAATGCTTTGATTTGCCTCGATTTTGAGCAACTTGAGGCTGCTTCCTGCTCCTCGGACAACAGTCGAAGAGAGCGCCGGAAAACGGCCGCTGGACATGCATTGGTGAATATGTATGGTGCGGTGTGCCGTCCTTTTCACAGCGTGCCTTCACGGTCCTGTGCGGCCGGCAAGAACGAGGAAAAAGACCTTCCGGCGCCCCTCGGCGGGTGCGGACAGGTGCAATGGGCGGTAGCGCGGACAAGCTGCGCTGGACCGTATGGCGGGAAATAGGGAGGAATCATGGATCGCCGTTCATTCATTAAACACGCGAGCATCGGCGGCCTCGGTGCGGCTGCTGCGTCGGCGCTTGCCGCGCCGGCGATTGCGCAGAGCAATCCGAAGGTAACCTGGCGTCTGACGTCATCGTTCCCGAAGTCGCTCGACACGATCTACGGCGGCGCGGAAGTCCTGTCGAAATACGTCTCCGAGGCGACCGACGGCAATTTCCAGATTCAGGTCTTCGCGGCCGGGGAAATCGTACCCGGTTTGCAAGCCGCCGACGCGGCTGCAGCCGGAACGGTGGAGGCCTGCCACACCGTTGCCTACTACTACTGGGGCAAGGATCCGACCTGGGCGCTTGGTGCCGCCGTGCCCTTCGCGCTTAACGCACGTGGCATGAACGCCTGGCACTACCATGGCGGCGGCATCGACATGTTCAACGAGTTCCTCGGCGGGCACGGCCTGGTCGGCTTCCCGGGCGGCAACACCGGCGTGCAGATGGGCGGCTGGTTCCGCAAGGAGATCAAGACCGTCGCTGACATGCAGGGCCTGAAGATGCGCATCGGCGGTTTCGCCGGAAGAGTGGTCGAGAAGCTTGGTGTCGTGCCGCAGCAGATTGCCGGCGGCGATATCTATCCTGCCCTCGAAAAGGGCACGATCGACGCGGCCGAGTGGGTCGGCCCCTATGACGACGAGAAGCTCGGCTTCTACAAGGTCGCGCCGTACTACTACTATCCCGGCTGGTGGGAAGGCGGTCCGACTGTGCATGCCATGTTCAACAAGGCAGCTTTCGACGACCTGCCGAAGGCTTACCAGTCGCTGCTGCGCACCGCCTGCCAGGCGACCGACGCCAACATGCTGCAGAAGTACGACTATCTCAACCCGTCTGCGATCAAGCGGCTCGTGGCGGCCGGCGCGAAGCTCAGCCCGTTCAGCCCCGAGATCCTGTCGGCCTGCTTCGACAAGGCGAACGAAGTCTACGCCGAGATGGAAGCTGCGAACCCGACCTTCAAGAAGATCTGGGACTCAATCAAGGCATTCCGCGCCGAGTATTACCTCAACGCGCAGATTGCCGAGTACAACTACGACACGTTCATGATGATCCAGCAGCGCAACGGCAAGGTCTGAGCTGCATTCATCGCAAAAGAATACCCCGGAGCGCCGCTCCGGGGTTTTCTTTGTGCGCCAGGGAAGAAAAGGGCCGGTATCGCGACCGGCCCTTTTGCCGTCATTTGAACGATGGTGGCACGCTAAGGTCGGGTGCGGGGTTGTTCTGCTGAGGAGCGTTCTGCTGTCCCGGCTGCTGCTCCAAGGGATTGCCGCCTGGAAGCTGCAGCCCGCCGGGAAGGCCGAGGCCTCCGCCATTGTCCGGCAGCGTCAGTCCGCCGCCTCCGGTGCCGAAGCCGGGCACTTCGATCTTGATCGTGGACGGGTCGACGGCGGTGCCGCTTCCCTTGTAGTGCATGACCATCTGCGGGAAGAGGATCGTCAACGCCACCATCAGGATCTGGATGCCGACGAAAGGCACGGCGCCCCAATAGATCTGTCCGGTCGTCACCGGTTGCGTCATCTTGCCGGTGACCTTGTCGAGGTACGGCACCCTGGCAGCGACGGAGCGCAGGTAGAAGAGCGCGAAGCCGAAGGGCGGGTGCATGAAGCTCGTCTGCATGTTGATGCCGAGCAGCACGCCGAACCAGATCAGATCGATCCCGAGCTTATCGGCCGCCGGTGCGAGCAGCGGTACGATGATGAAGGCGAGCTCGAAGAAGTCGAGGAAGAACGCCAGCAGGAAGACGAGCACGTTGACGGCGATCAGGAAGCCGACCTCGCCGCCGGGCAATCCGACCAACAGGTGCTCGACCCAGAGGTGCCCGTTGACCCCGTAGAAGGTCAGCGAGAAGACGCGCGCGCCGATCAGGATGAACAGCACGAAGGCGGAGAGGCGCGTGGTCGCGGCGAGCGCAGCCCGCACCACCTCCATGTTGAGCCGCCCCTTGGCCGCCGCCATGATCAGAGCGCCGACGGCACCCATAGCCCCGCCTTCCGTCGGCGTCGCGATGCCGAGGAAGATTGTGCCGAGCACGAGGAAGATCAGCGCCAGCGGCGGGATCAAGACGATGATGACCTGCTGTGCCAGGCGCGACAATGCGTTGATCTTCAGGGCCCTGTCGATGAGAGCGACCACATAGATGAACGCGGTACCGACGGTTGCCCCGAGGATGTCGGCGTTCTCGCCCTGCGTCGGCGCAAGATAGACATGGGCCGCGTAGGCGATGCCGGCGGCGACGGCGAGTGCGATGATGAGCGATGTCACGCCCGACCCGAGTGTGCGCGCTTCGAGCGGCAGTGCCGGCATGGAATCGCGCTTCAGGAAGGTCATGAGCAGGATGTAGCCCATGTAGAGGCCCGTCAGCACGAGGCCCGGGATCAGCGCACCCGCATACATGTCGCCGACGGAGCGGCCGAGCTGGTCGGCGAGCACGATCAGCACCAGCGACGGTGGGATGATCTGGGCCAGCGTGCCGGAAGCGGCAATAACGCCCGAGGCGATGCGCCGGTCATAGCCGTAGCGCAGCATGATCGGCAGCGAGATGAGGCCCATCGCGATGACCGAGGCAGCAACGACCCCGGTGGTTGCCGCAAGCAGCGCACCGACGAAGATCACGGCATAGGCGAGGCCGCCGCGGACCGGGCCGAAGAGCTGGCCAATCGTGTCGAGAAGGTCCTCCGCCATGCCCGAGCGTTCGAGCACGATCCCCATGAAAGTGAAGAACGGGATGGCGAGGAGCGTGTCGTTCGACATCACCCCCCAGAACCGCTCCGGCAATGCGTTCAGCAGCGGCCAGGAGAGATTGATCGAGTCGGAAAGCGGCGCAAGCTCGACGCCGATGATGAAGAACAAAAGACCGTTGGCGGCAAGTGAGAATGCAACGGGATAACCCAGCAGCAGGAACACGACCAACGATGCGAACATGATCGGTGCCATGTTGTCGGCGACGAATTCGATCACGGGCGTACCTCCGGAGCAATCGTTTCATCGAGCGGCGCGTGGGTCGGCACGTAGGGGGTGGGATCGTCCATGTTCCCCGTCATGATGGCGATCTTCTTGATAATCTCCGAAACACCCTGCAGTGCGAGAAGGATGAAGCCGATCAGCAGAATGGCCTTCGCCGGCCAGATGATGAGCCCGCCGGCGCTGGAGGACACCTCGCCCGAAACATAGGACATCCGCACGTAGGGCACGAGGTAATAGAGCATCAGCAGCACGAAGGGCATCAGGAAGAAGACGTGCCCGAAAAGGTCGATCCAATGCTGCACGCGGCGCGAAAACATCCCGTAGACGATATCGATGCGGATGTGCTCGTTTTGGCTCAGCGTATAGGCGGCAGCGAACATGAAGGCGGCGCCGAAGAGATACCATTGCGCCTCGAGCCAGGCATTCGACGAGATGTTGAACGCTTTTCTGATGACGGCATTACCGGCGCTGACGAGCACGGCGACAAGAATGAGCCAAGAGACGGCCTTGCCGATTTTCTCGGTGACGGCGTCTATCAATCGGCTGAAGCCGAGTAACGGTTTCATCGGATACCTCCCCGCAATGGCTGTTTTTGGTGTTCTGCCAAGCACAGTCAGAGTGCCGATTTCAAGTCTCCTTTCAAGCCTGCGCTGCCATTTTTCTGTTTGGCAACGAACCGCTATACGAAAGTATCATATCGGCCGGCCAAGAATGCCCAAAGCTTAGGCGCAAGTGGTGGGATCCGCCGTCATTGCTTTTCAACGCGCGGTCGTCGGCAGCGCGCAATTCATGCTGAGGCACGATGATTCGGAGCCTGTTGGCCGTCTTGTTTCTTGAGCGAAAACCTATGCCGCGGGTCTTGAAACGGCGGCGAGTTTCGGGCTGGATGCACGGCCGAAAATGGAGGAGAAGACATGGCCGCGATGATCCGCAATCCGATCCTGCCGGGCTTCAATCCTGACCCATCGATCTGCCGGGTCGGCGACGACTATTACATCGCCACCTCGACTTTCGAGTGGTATCCGGGGGTGCAGATCCATCATTCGCGCGATCTGGTGAACTGGCGGCTCATAAGGCGGCCGCTGGAGCGCGCAAGCCAGCTCGACATGCGCGGCAACCCCGACAGTTGCGGCATTTGGGCGCCATGCCTTTCCTATTGCGACGGGCTGTTCTGGCTGGTCTACACCGATGTCAAGCGCTTCGACGGCAACTTCAAGGATGCGCACAATTACATCGTGACGGCGGAGGTCGTCGAGGCCACCTGGTCCGATCCGGTCTATGTCAATTCGTCCGGTTTCGATCCCTCGCTCTTCCACGACGATGACGACCGCAAGTGGTTCCTCAACATGCAGTGGAACCACCGGCCCGAGAGCTTCGGCGGCTCGCCGAAAAGCCCGGCCTTCGACGGCATCCTGCTGCAGGAATGGGACGAGCGGACGCGCAAGCTCGTCGGCCCCGTCAAGAACATTTTCGCCGGAAGCTCGCTTGGGCTCGTCGAGGGCCCACATCTCTTCAAGCGCGACGGCTGGTATTATCTGACCGTCGCCGAAGGCGGCACGGGTTACGACCATGCCGTGACCATGGCGCGGTCGCGCGCGATCGACGGACCCTACGAGATGCATCCGAACGCCCATCTTATCACCTCGAAGGATCACTCGGAGGCGGCGCTGCAGCGCGCGGGGCACGGCCAATATGTGGAAACATCGGACGGACAGGCTTACCACACGCATCTTTGCGGCCGGCCGCTGCCGCCTCATCGTCGCTGTACGCTGGGCCGCGAGACGGCGTTGCAGAAATGCGTCTGGCGGGAGGACGGCTGGCTCTACCTCGAAGGCGGCGGCGTCGTGCCGGACGTGACGGTGCCCGCGCCGGCGCACACGATAGCGGTCCCTCCACCTGCCGCGATCGAATCCGATTTCGACGACCCGGAGCTTCCGCTGGAATTCCAGTGGCTGCGCACGCCGGCGCCGGAGCGGATCTTCTCGCTGACCTGGCGGGAAGGACACCTCCGCCTCTTTGGTCGCGAGAGCATAGGAAGCTGGTTCGAGCAGGCGCTGGTGGCGCGGCGGCAGGAGCACCATTCCTTCCGGGCGGAAACAGTCGTCGAATTCGCTCCCGAGACCTACCAGCAGGTCGCCGGCCTCACGCATTATTATAACCGGCACAAGTTCCATGCCCTCGGAATCACCCGGCACGAGACGCTTGGACGCGTCGTTACGATCCTTTCTTGCCCCGGGGACTTCCCGCATGGACGGTTGGCGTTTCCGGCCGGGAGCGGCGTCGCGGTCCCCGAGGGTCCGATCCGGCTTGCTATGGAGGTGAGGGACAATGATCTCCAGTTCTTCTGGCGGACCGAGGCGGATGACGATTGGAAGGTGATCGGCCCCGTGCTCGATGCCGGCGTGATCTCGGACGAGGGCGGGCGCGGCGAACATGGTTCCTTCACTGGCGCCTTCGCGGGCATGTTCGCCTTCGATACTTCGGGCAGTGCAATGCCCGCGGACTTCGACCGATTCCGTTATGAAGCGATCGCCACGCAGAAGTGAGATGCGAGCGCAACGTCGTTGCGCACTTTTGACGCATTCATTAGTTTATGAGAAACTCGTCATAAGCATCGGTTATCCTTACACAATTGTAATGCCATGTTTCATGTTCGGTTCAGGAAGGCAGGCCTAGTTTCATGGGGCGTACAACGAAAGGAAACCCCATGAAACGCCTCCTGATCGCGCTTGTCGCCAGCTCGTTCCTCGCCACGCCGATGGCGTTCGCTCAGACGGCCGGCTCTTTTGAACTGGCACAGGCGCATGACCGCTATCGCCATGGGCAGGTCTATCGCCACGTCGATAAGCGCGCGGAAAAGACCATCGAGAAGCGCGTGATCATCAAGAAGATGCATTGGGCGCGCGGATACCGGCTGAGCCCCGCCGAGCGCCGTCACATGGCCTATGTCCACGACTACCGCCGCTATCGGCTGCGGCCTCCCCCGCGTGGTCAGCAGTGGGTACGTGTCGACAACGATTTCCTGCTGGTCAGCCTGGCGACAGGCGTCATCGTCGGCCTCGCAGCGGCTCACTGACCCGGCAGCACTGAAGAAACGGATAAAAAAGGCGGGCCGGATAGGCCCGCCTTCGCCGTCTTGGGAGGACGACTTTAAAGCGCGTCATGCGCGCTTTAAATCTTGTTCCTGCATGTCATGATGCCAAAGCCGCTGCACACTTTCGGGCGACGTGCATTAGCTCGCCGAGGAAAGGCACTCCTTCAGTGAGGCACCGATATTTTCCATCAGTTGGAAATAGAGATCCGGCCCTGCCTCGAGGCTCGCGGCTTCTGGATCGAGCGTGCCGGATTTCGCCGGCGTGCCTTCGATGACGACGCTGATCAGTTTCGATTCAAACTGGGGTTCGGCGAAGACGCAGGTCGCGCCGAGCTCCTCGATCTTCGCATGAATCTCCGAAAGGCGCTCGGCGCCTGGCAGCACTTCCGGGCTTACCGTGATCGAGCCGGCGACGCGCACTTTGTAGCGGTGTTCGAAATATTGGTAGGCGTCGTGGAACACCACGAACGGTTTGTCCCTGACCGGCGCCACGGTCTCGGCAAGGCTCTTGTCGAGAGCGTCGATCCTCGCGTTGAATTTCTCCAGATTGGCTTTGTAGGCGGCCGCGTTGGCCGGGTCCGCTTCCGAGAGCGTCTTCTCGATCTCGGCCGCCATTGCCTTGGCGTTCATCGGGTCGAGCCACATATGCATGTCGAACTCGCCCTCGCCATGATGATGACCCTGTTCGGCAGCTTCCGGTTCGGCGGCGTGGTTCTCGTGCCCGGCTTCCTCGGCCTCATGGGCACCCGCGCCGTGTCCTTCCTCGTGCTCGTCATCATGCGCTTCGAAGGCGCCGCCCTCGCGGAACTTCAGTTTCTCGATTCCCGGAGCCTCACCGAGTTCCACCACCTTGGCACCGCTGCCGAGCGCGTCGAGCGGCTTGTCGAGGAAGGCCTCGAAACCGTGCCCGACCCAGAAGACCACGTTTGCTGCCTGCAGTGCTGCGGCGTTCGACGGTTTCATGCTGTAGGTGTGAGGAGAGGCGCCGCCCTCGACGATGAGCGCGGGTTCGCCGACGCCTTGCATGATGGACGCGACGAGAGAATGGATGGGCTTGATCGACACCACCACGTTGGGGGCTTGCGCCCAGGCTGGCGAGGAGAGGAGGAGGGTGGATGCGAAAAGCAGGGCGGGCGTCGATTTCATCGGGTTCTCCGAGCTTGGTTCAAAATGCTGCGGCGGGCTTGCATGCATCTGACATTGCAAGGCAGTGCCGTGTAATGTTATTACATCAATTGCGTTATGCTATAACGTGTGCGATAGCCAGAGGCAACTGTCAGCTTGGATTTTTTGATGCTGAACTATCGATCGCCAGAAACGACCCCTCTCGTCCGTCTTGCCAACACCGGAGTGCGGCGAAACGGGCGTTGGCTCGTGCGCGGCGTCGACTTCTCGATCAATCGCGGCGAAATCGTCACGCTCATCGGGCCGAACGGTTCGGGAAAATCGACGACTGCGAAAACGGCGATCGGAGTCGTGAAGCCGGACGAGGGCCAGGTCGAGCGGATACAAGGCCTGAAGGTTGGCTACGTGCCACAGAAGCTCGCCGTCGACTGGACGCTGCCGCTGACGGTCGAGCGCCTGATGACATTGACCGGCCCGCTGAAAGGTCGCGAAATCGAGGAGGCGCTGGCGGCCACGGGTATGCTGCACATGGCGAAGGCCGAGGTGCAGCATCTGTCGGGCGGCGAATTCCAGCGAGCGCTGCTTGCTCGGGCGATCGCCCGCAAACCCGATCTACTGGTGCTCGACGAGCCGGTACAGGGCGTCGATTTTTCCGGCGAGATCGCGCTTTATGAACTGATCAAGCAGATCCGTAACCGCACCGGCTGCGGCATCCTCCTGATCTCGCACGATCTTCATATCGTCATGGCGGAAACCGATACGGTCGTTTGCTTGAACGGCCACGTCTGCTGCCGCGGCACGCCGCAGGCCGTCAGCCAGAGCCCGGAATATCTAAAGCTCTTCGGCCGCAGGGCCGCCGGTGCGCTCGCGGTCTACAGCCATCATCACGACCATACGCACTTGTCGGACGGGCGGGTGCTGCATGCCGACGGCAGCATCACCGAAAGCTGCTTCCCGGGAGACGGCCATCACCACTATGACGAGGCCGAGAACGTGCACGACCACGATCCGGATTGCGGCTGCGGGCATCACGCGCGGCTGCAGGGATTTGAGACGGCGGAGAAGAAGCGCGATGCTTGACGATTTCTTCATTCGTGCACTCGTCGCCGGCATCGGCATCGCCATGGTGGCGGGGCCGCTCGGTTGCTTCGTCATCTGGCGGCGCATGGCCTATTTCGGCGACACCATGGCGCATTCGGCGCTGCTCGGCGTCGCGCTGTCGCTGCTGATGGACCTCAATCTCATGGTCAGCGTCTTCATCGTTGCTTCGGCCGTTTCGGTGCTGCTGCTCTTCCTGCAGAAGCGCGGCGCCCTCTCCACCGACGCGCTGCTCGGCATCCTATCGCATTCGGCATTGTCGATCGGCCTCGTCATCGTCGCCTTCATGACCTGGGTCCGGATCGATCTCGTCGGCTTCCTCTTCGGCGACATCCTTGCCGTTTCGAAGGGCGATATCGACGTCATCTGGGGCGGCGGCATCCTGGTGATCTTCGCGCTGATCTATCTGTGGCGGCCGCTGCTCGCCTCGACCGTCAATCCCGAGCTGGCGGAGGCCGAGGGTCTGAAGCCGGACAGGGCGCGGCTCTTCTTCATGCTGCTGATGGCGCTGGTGATCGCGATCGCCATGAAGATCGTCGGCATCCTGCTGATTACCTCGCTGCTGATCATACCGGCGGCGACCGCGCGCCGCTTCGCAACGTCGCCGGAAATCATGGCCGTCCTCGCTTCGTTGATAGGCGCACTTGCTGTGGCCGGCGGTCTTTTCGGCTCGCTCCACTGGGATACGCCGTCCGGGCCGTCCATCGTGGTTGCGGCATTGGCCCTCTTCGTGCTGAGTCTGCTGCCGGTCGGTCGCCGGACTGAGCACGCGTCATATTCTTCTCATGGAGGACAACGCTGATGGGTACGCCCCAACTGACGAAGAATCAGTCGCTGGTGATGGGAGCGCTCGCCCATTCGGACGGCCCGATGAGCGCGTACACGATCCTCGACAAACTGCGGGATCAGGGTTTTCGTGCGCCGTTGCAGGTCTATCGCGCGCTCGACAAGCTCTTGGAATACGGCCTGGTACACCGGTTGGAGAGTCTCAACGCCTTCGTCGCCTGCACCTGCCCGCACGAGCACGAGCACGATCACGGCGTCACGGCCTTCACCATCTGCGAAGGCTGCGGCCAGGTGACGGAGTTCCATGACGAGGCGATCGAGGAGCGCCTCTCGTCGCTCGTCCGCACGCAGAACTTCAAGACCGAGAAGACGACGATCGAGATTCGCGGCCATTGCAAGAGCTGCGCCTAGAGCGCGTCACGTTCAATCGAATTATGCGATGCGCTTTCCGAAGTGGGAACGTCGAGCATGAGCGCGGCGAACGGCAGGCTCAATCCAGTCGCTTGAGGTGCGCCGCATAGCGCTGCCAGTTTCTCACGTAATGTTCGGCGGAGCGCTTCAACCCTTCGATCGCGGTGTCGTCGAGCGTGCGTACCACTTTGGCCGGAGCACCGACGATCAACGAATTGTCGGGAAATTCCTTGCCTTCCGTGACGAGCGCGTTGGCTCCGACCAGGCAGTTGCGGCCGATTTTCGCGCCGTTCAACACGGTGGCGCCCATGCCGATCAGGGAATCGTCGCCGATCGTGCAGCCATGAATGATCGCCCGATGGCCGATCGTGCAGCCTTCGCCGATGGTCACTGGAAGGCCGGGGTCGACATGGATGATGACGGCTTCCTGGATGTTCGTGCGTGCGCCGATACGGATCGGTTCATTGTCGCCGCGCAACGTCGCGCCGAACCAGATGCCGACATCCTCGCCGATTTCCACCTGGCCGATGAGATTGGCGTCCGGCGCGAGCCAATAGCTGCCTTCCGGCGGCGTCTGCGGTTGCAGAGATCCCAAGGCGTAGAGCGGCATGCGAACTTCCTCCCGGCTCGTGTGGCGGCGTTGGACATCGGCCCGACTGCATCTTTCCTTAATCTAGCCGATTAAGGACAAAACCGTGCAGTAATTCAAAGTGCTACAGCGTCCTTTGTGCGTCTGAAAGACGCACAAAGGACGCTGTAGCCGACATTCCGCTCCGCTCCTTTTTTAGACGACTTTGACTGCGAGCGCCGCGACGCCATCGACGCCACAAGTCACGACATCTCCGCGGGCAACCGGACCGACGCCAGAGGGCGTTCCGGTCATGATGATATCGCCCGGCGCGAGCGTGAAAAGCCGGGAGAGCTCGGCGATGATCTCCGGTACTTTCCAGATCATCTGATCAAGGTCGCCCTGCTGACGCAACTCGCCATTGACCTTGAGCCAGATGTTCCCGTTCGTCGGGTGGCCGATCGCCTTGGCTGGCACGACTTCAGAAACCGGCGCGGAGTGCTCGAAGGCCTTGGCTGCAGTCCAGGGCTTCCCGGCTTTCTTCGCTTCGGCCTGCAGGTCGCGGCGGGTGAAATCGATACCGACGCCATAGCCGAAGACGTGGTCCGTCGCTACCGCGACCGGAATGTCGGCACCGCCACTGCGCAAGGCAACGATCAGCTCGACCTCGTGATGCACGTCGGAAGAAAGGGGCGGGTAGGGGAAATCCTGACCCGGCAGCAACAGATTGTCCGGGTTCTTTTGAAAGAAGAAGGGCGGTTCGCGGTCAGGGTCATGTCCCATTTCGATCGCGTGGGCGGCGTAGTTGCGCCCGACGCAATAGACCCGCCTCACAGGAAAGCCCACGGGGCTGCCGGAGATCGGCAGCAGCACGGGCGGCGGGGGTGGCAGAATGGTGTCCATGGTCGTCCGGCTCCGTCGCACGGTTTCATTCAGTTTGCCGGCGAAACACATGCGGATAATTGAAACGCCACAGCAGCCGGCCCGGCTAGGCTCGACGCTGTAGCGAATCTGGGAAGGACGTTAGCAGCCGGAAGGGCTACCGCAAAGATGATCTGGCGAGAGGAATGATGAGAGCCGCAATCGCAGCGGCTCAGGCGCAGCGGGCATAAGCCTCGAGCTGGTCGCGCGTGAGGAACCGGCCGTCCGAGCGCGAGTTGAGATCCGGATGGCTGTATTCAAGGCTCGGTACTTCGGGAAGCTCAAGGGCCTGGCGCACGGTCATGATGCCGATGTCCTTGCGGCCGCTTTCGCGCTTCATGCTGACTTCGACGATGCGATAGAGATTACTGTCGTTCATGATGGCTCTCCCGTCTTATTTTTGTCTCCCTTCTTTTAAGGGACTTAAACGCTCCGATGTTGGTTTTTGTGAGGCACCTCAGAATATAGCGGCAATAAATGAAGGCTTCGCGACAGAAATCGGGCAGTTTCACGGAGATTTCTGTCTCAATTCGAAATCGGGCTCGAGACCCGTGAGGATCTCGCTGACACATCTGCAAACAAGCTTGCGAGATCGCTTATATTAGAAGGCGCCCGACTTTTCAAGTAAGACAGAGCAGAGCCGATGAAATATTGCGCTGCAACACAATAATATTACCAATACGTCTACTCGGAAAAAGGTATTGAAAATAGTATTATCTTTTGAAAGCGGTCTCGACGAGTAAGGTGCATGGATAGAACACAACGCGCGCGACCGCGGTCCCGAGGTCGGCCGCTCGACGAGCCTGCGCACCGCCTTCGGATCACTCTCTAATGCGCTTTCAAATGGGCCTCTTCGGCCGCGGATATGAAGAGCCTGCGGGCCTCCTCGGCCGTCCGGCGGCCATCGATGGCGGCACGGCAGGCGCTGCGCGCAGCCACATAGTAAGGGCCGCGGTGGGGCCACTGGCCCGCAAGGCATGCGAGCGCGTCGGACGGTCCCTTTACCGTGCGCACGCCGCCGCCGGAAATTCCAAGCTCGATAGGACGGCTCCACAACACCTGATGCATGCTTCTCCTCCTGGTATGCGATGCCCAAAGTGGGATTTGAGGCGTCGCCATGTACGTCGGGCGCGATGCCGGCAGAGACTGCTGGGGCCCTGTCGATCCCGCTAAGGATCAACTTCTAAAACGTTGTCAAATGGGCCCCGGTTCCGTGCAACTCCCCCGGGTGGAACCGCGCCCCGGAGCCTCAATGTAGCTCAGGAATTGCCGTTTGTCCGTATTTTTGGCAGGACAGGGCATTGGCCCTCCGCCTTTCATATCCTGGGTTGCACACGCCGCTTCGCGTGCGCGTGGCTCCCATGGGAGCAATGCCCCTCAATTGGTGGGGTTTCAGGCACTTGGCGGCCGTCCTATATCTTAAGGTTGTGCTGGAGGGTTGGGATGGTGTCGGTTACCGAGATTCGCCTGATGTGGTTGCCGCTGCGCAACGAAACCTATTGCGCTATGCTCGGGCGGCACGAAGTCGCCTTTGTGATGAAGCGCCAGACGATGAGCGACTGGGCTTGGCGGATTTCCCAATGCAACGGTACGCGCGAGACGGGCTTCCACTATGCGCCAACCCTCGATGGCGCCAAGGCAGCGGTGCTTGCCGGCATACAGGAATGGTTTCGCCAGGCGGGGTTCGAATAGCCGCCGGGAAGATGCGAGATCGCTGCGGCCGAGTTCAGCCCAAACCGAAGAACGACAAGATAGCGATTACGATCACAACTAATCCCACGAGATAGATGATCTGGTTCATTGCTTCCTCCTTTCATGAGGACTGAACGGCCTCAATCGCGGGTGTGTTCCAAATCAGTTAATCAGCGCGTCGGTCTAGCGCCGCGACACACGGCACGTCACCTCCAACATACCGCTCGCGGGTATCCCTATTTCGGGCGATACGCTCCTTTAGGTGCTCTCGAAACAATCTCCTGAACTCGTGAAAACTCGCGAAGCCTAGAAAGCGGGAGAGCCGAACGACCGTCGTCGGCGAAACGGAGCAGGCGCGTGCGATCGACCGCGCGGTGCCGAACGCGACGAGTTCTGGTTTGCACATGGCACCCCGGAGAATGTACTCGAGTTGTCTTGGGAGGACGAGTTTTCTCGAGGCTATTATCAGTCTCAATTCAGCAAGACTCTTCGGCGGCAGTTCTTCTGTCGGAGCTCGCATGATTGATCCTCTTCCGACGCTGGCGAGGGGAGGAGCGCCCCTCGCATTGTATCCGCGGGCGGCCTTGGGTTCCCGATCGGCATCAACGGTCTAGCGGCTGATGGTCTGTTTCAGGGCATTGACGGAAGAGGTGATGCCGGCCTCGACCGACATGGTGAAATCTTCCATCTCGAGGCTGACCCAGCCGTTGTAGCCGCACATGCGCACGACAGAGAAGAACTCCTTCCACCACTGCAGATCACGGCCTGCTCCTACAGCAACGTAGTTCCAGCTCCGGTTCGCGACGTCGGTCACATCTTTCAATTCGAGAAGGCCGTTCACATCCGCAAGTCCCCGTTCGATACGGGTGTCCTTGCCGTGGCAGTGGTGGATCGCATCGCCGAGCGCGCGGGCAGACGCGATCGGATCGGCGCCCATCCACATCAGATGCGAGGGGTCGAGGTTCATGCCGACCGTCGGGCCGACTTCGTTGCGCAGACGGAAAAGGGTCTCGGGATTCCATACGAGCATGGCCGAGAAGTTTTCGAGTGCGTATTTCTCGACACCGGCCTCCTTGGCGAGCTTCACCAGATCGTGCCACAGCGGAAACGCACGATCTTCCCATTGGTAGCGGTCGCGCTCCGGCATCTCGCCGGGCCAGCTCTTCGTATAGACGAGCCAGTTCGGCACCGTGTCGCCGGGTGCTGCTTCCGGCAGACCGGACATTGTCACGATGGTCTTGACGCCGATTTCACCGGCAAGACGGATCGTTTGCTCCATCTCCTTGCGGTGACGCTTGCCCATAGCACCCGGATCGAGCGGGTTGGCCGAGCAATTCAGCGCCGCGATTTCGAGGCCGCGCGTTTCGATTTCCTTGAGCTTGGACCTCAGGAGTGCCCTGTCGGCCAGCAGCTCGTCGGCTCGGAAATGCGGCGCGCGGGACCAGCCGCCGCCGGTCATCTCGATACCTTCAACGCCGAGTTTCACGCATTTGTCGAGCATCTCGGTGAAGGAGAGATCGCCCATGACATCGGTGCAAATGGAAAGTTTCATCTTGTCTCTGTCCGAAAAAAGGGGGCGCACTTCGGTGCGCCCCAGTTGGGGAGGAGCTATTTGAAATCGACCCAGGCGGAGCCGGCGTCGGCCGAGCGGACGCAGTTTTCCAGCCAGCGGACACCTTCGGTGCCCGCCTTGATGCCCGGATAGTGGTGCGTGTTCAGGAAGGCTTCGTCACCGCGCCTCTTCGCGTCGACCGCTTGCGCGATCCACAGGTAGATGTTTGACCAGCTATCGCCGAGACCTTCCGTATGCAGCGCGCCCATGCGGTCGATCGCTAGGCTTTCTTCCTCGAGATAGGGCATGCCGTGATGCAGGGTGCGGTTCGGCTCGCCCTGGACTTCGTAGATCAACTGGTCGGGACGGCTGTCGGACCATTCGACGGAGGCCTTGGAGCCGACGAAACGGTAGCGCTGGCTGCCCATGTTCCCCGCGTCCACCGAGGAGACCCAGAGGCGGCCGCGTGCCCCGTTGTCGTAGTGCATCAGCACCGTGGCATGGTCTTCGAGCGGCGCACGAGTCGGGATAAACGCCTTGCGGTCGCAGAGCAGTTTCTCGATCTTCATGTGCGGCAGGACGATCTCGGACAGGTAATAGAGATGCGTGCCGATGTCGCCGAGGACAAAGGTCGGGCCGGCGGTCTCGGGATTGGTGCGCCACTTTACGGCCTCGCCCGCACCCACGTCGTCGCCTGAGTTGAAGCCATGGGTATATTGCATGTCGACGATGCGAATATCGCCCAGCATGCCTTTCTTCACCATGGCGGCCATCTGGTGAACCAGCGGATGGCCGGTGAAGCCGTAGGTGACGCCGACGATCAGGCCCTTTTGCTCGGCAAGCTTTTCGATCTCCTCGCATTCGGCGACGGTGAAGAAGAGCGGCTTTTCGCAGATGACGTGCAGTCCGGCTTCAAGGCACGCCTTGGTGATCTCGAAATGGGTGAAGTTGGGGGTGGCAATCGAGACCACCTCTATTCCGTCCTCGCGCGCCGACTCCTTTGCGATCAGTTCCCGGTAGGTGGTGTAGCAGCGGTCCGCCTCGACGCCGAGCTTCACGCCGAAATCTCGGCCGCGCGCCTCGTCGAGGTCGAAGGCACCGCACAGCAACTGATAGGTACCATCGCGCAACGCACCGGTACGATGCTTGTATCCCACCTGGCCGGTGCGGCCGCCGCCGACCATGCCCCAGCGGAGCGGGCGGGAAATCGTTCTTTCTCCGTTGATCATCTGATCATCTTTTCCTGAAAATGGTCTACCGGTTCATTCCGCCGCCATGGCGGTCGGAGCTCCGTAAAGGTCCGGTTTCTCTATCATGTTGACTGGTTCAAGGCCGCCGCTCGCCGCGGCACGCAGGGCGGCATCGGCCACGAGGGTGGCCGCGTACCCATCCCAGGTGGAGGGACCGGTCGCGGTGCCCTCCGAGGCGGCGACGATCCATTCCCGGAACTCCTGGTCGTAAGCCTCGATGAAGCGCTCGCGCCAATCCACGGGGATCGCCTGGCGAATGCCGTTCGAATCCGAGATCACGGTTGCCGGGCGGTTTGGAAGCGCGGCGACACCCGTCTCGCAACTGACCTCGCCGCGGATGTCATAGCCATAGGCGATGTTGACCGAAATCTCGACATCGACCAGCGCACCGGAGGCCATGTGCAGGAGCACGAACACCGGGTCGCGCAACGCGCCACCACGCGATGACCGGCGCGGAACCCGCACCTCGACCCCGGAAATCTCGTCCGACAGCAGCCAGCGGGAGATATCTGCGTCATGCACCAGCGTATCGTTCAGCGGCATCTCCGACGTGTAGAGCCCCTCGGGCACCGAGGCATTGCGATGGACGGAATGGAACATGAGCGGAGCGCCGAGTCTCCCTCCGTCGGTCGCGGTCTTGAGGCGGCGATAATCGGCATCGAAACGGCGCATGAACCCCACCTGCACGAGACGCCGGCCAAAGGCGACTTCGGCTTCTATCACGCGCAGCGCGGCCGCCTCGGACGTCACCAGGGGCTTTTCGCAGAAGACGGGCTTGCCGGCGGCGATAGAGGCGAGCAGTTGCTCCTCGTGCGCCGGCCCCCAGGAGCAGATGATCACGGCCTCAATCTTTTCAGACGCAATCAGGGCCGAGGGGGTGGCGAACACCTCCGCCCCGTCGGGGGCGGCGGCAGCAGCGCGGGCCTGGTCGATGTCGGTGACACCCACGACTTCGACACCGGACAGGACTTTCGTAAGCCGGCGGATATGATCCTGGCCGATCATACCCGTGCCGATGACACCAACCTGGAGGGTCATTTTGCCCTCCAGTACTTGTCGATGTAGCGCTGCATCTCGGCGCGCATGAACTTGCCGGAATGGTCCGCCTTGTCTTCCCAGGCGAAGACGCAGGCGGTCATGATGCCGTCGAAACCGACCTCAGCGAGGGTGCTGAAGAAGTCGTCCCAGGGCACTTCGCCCTGACCGATGTTGAGGTGCTGGTGTACCCGGGCGTTGGTGCCCGGCGGGTTGAGGATATAGCGCAGCCCCGAAGAAGCCTTATGGTTGAACGTGTCGCCCACATGGACATGGGCAAGAACGTCCGCCGCCTCTCGGAGCATCGCCTTGGTGTCGTCACCGAAATAGAAGGTGTGCGGCGCGCAGTAGAGGAATTTGACATTCTTCGAATTGACCGTGCGGATGATGTCGAGCGCCGGCTGCAGTGTCTCGCACCAGTCTTCGGGATGCGGCTCGACATGAAGCATGATGCCCTCGCGCTCGAAGAGCGGGACCAGCTCTTCCATCGAGCGCCACCAGGCGTCCTCGCAGGCCTCTATCATCGAGCCGGTGTGGCAACAGTAGCAGGAGCCCTTGTCCGGGTGCGGGCCGCGGCCGAACTCGGAATTCATCGTGTCGACGCCCAGTTCGACGGCGATCTCGATGGCGCGCTTCCAGTGCTTCACCGCCGCCTGACGCTCGGTCTCGTCATTGGAAGCCCAGCGATACATGGGCAGCAGCGAGGCGATGCCGACGCCTTGTTCGGCGAGCGCCTTCTTGAAGCTCTTGATGCGGTTGGGGAAAACGCGCGGCGCCTTGAACCATTCGAGGAAATCGCCGCGCGGCGAAAGCTCGATCCAATCGTAGCCGAGTTCCTTGACCTTGCGGGGCAACTCTTCAAGCGAGAGATGACGATGCATGAACGGGTCGAGTGCAATCTTCATATTGACCTCCAGATTCCGGACGCAATTCTCGCTCCTCCGACGGCGGTCTCTTCAGGCGCTGTCGAAGCTGGCGCATTGCGCAATTTCGTTTGTGGTACCGTCAGCGATTACTGGGCTGGCGGCGGCGGATGCCCTTCGTGGCTTTGCATGTAGGTTTCGATCTGAGCCTCCAGGTCCGCCATGGTTTCTCCGCCCGCCATCAGGTCGGTGATCTCCTCACGGGTCTTCTCTCCCCTACGGAAATCAGCGGCGATTGCCCCACGGATGAGCACGGCGAAGTGATCCCCCACCGCCATCGCGTGCATGACCTGGTGGGTGATGAAGATCACCGCCAGACCGCGCCGCTTCGCCTCGTTGACGATCCTGAGCACATGCGCGGCCTGTTTCACGCCGAGGGCGGCTGTTGGTTCGTCGAGGATCAGCACACGGGCCCCGAAATGCACGGCACGGGCGATCGCAAGCGACTGGCGTTCGCCGCCTGAAAGCCCCCCGACGAGACGATCGCCATCGTCGATCCGGGTGATGCCGAAGTTCTGCACGGCCCTGACGGCAACTTCGTTGGCCGTCTTGCGGTCATAGACCTTGAACGGCCCCCAGCCCTTGGTCGGTTCGACGCCGACGAAGAAGGAGCGGCCGATCGACATCAGCGGAAAGGTGCCGCCGAATTGATGGACCGTCGAGATGCCCTTTTCCTGCGCCTCGCGCGGCCCACTGAATTCGACCGGCTCGCCGTCCATCAGGATCGTGCCGCGTGTCGGTTTGTGCACCCCGGCAAGGGTCTTGATGAGCGTCGACTTGCCGGCGCCATTGTCGCCGAGCAGGCACAGCACCTCGCCCGCACGGACCTTGAGCGAAATATTGTGCAGCACGTCGATCGGACCGAAGCTCTTGTCGACATTTTGCAGTTCAAGGATCGGAGTATTGTCGGACATGGTGAACACTCACTTCTTTCTCTTCGGCACGAAGCTCAGAGCCATCTGCCGGAAGGTATTGTTCATCAGGACGGCGGCCATGAGCATCACGCCGATAATGAGGTTGGACCAGTTGCGGTCGATGTCGGTGAAATAGATGCCCTGGTTGACGACTGCAAAGGTCAGCGCGCCGAGGAAGATGCCGGCAACCGAACCAAAGCCGCCGGTGAGCAGCACGCCGCCCACCACGATCGAGACGATCGTGTTGAAGATATAGTTCATGCCGCCGGAGACCTGCGCGGAGTTGAACAGGATCGCCCCGCACATTCCGACGAAGGAAGCGGCCGTGCTCGACAGAACAAAGAGGCCGATCTTGAGCCGCCTGGTCGGGATCCCGGCATTGCGGGCGCTGACCTCGTCCCCGCCCATCGCGAAAATCCAGTTGCCGTAGCGCGTCGCGTGGAGAACGAAACCGAAGACCAACGTTAGCGCGAACCACCACAGGATGATCACCTGGAATTTGCCGCCGATGAGCTGGCCGAAGACCACCTTGGCCCAGGCCGGCGCTTCGAGCGGAACGGAGGCAGCCCCTGTAAGGATGACGGATCCCGCCAGGACGAGACCCTGCACTGCGACCAACGTGCCGAGCGTGATGATCAGCGAGGGCACGCTCGTGCGCACCGCCAGGAAGCCGTTGACCAGCCCCACCAGAACGCCGAAGGCGAGCGCCCCGAGCATGCCGATCACGATCGGCAAGTCGTAATAGCCCGACAGGATGGCGATCGACATCGAGCCCGCCGGGATCATCGCGCCGATCGAGATGTCGAGCTCGCCAGCGATCATCAGCAGGCCAACTGGCAGTGCGACGATGCCCAGGTTGGCCGCGAAATTGACCCAGCTTGCCGCGCCGAAGAGCGCACCCAGGCTCACGCCACCAAACGCAATGTAGAAGGCGATCACCGCGACGAAGCTCAACACGGCGCCGAATTCCGGGCGGCGCGCAAATTGTCCAATGGAAAAACTATTCATTTCTCCGCCCTCATTTCTTCTTCGCTGCGTAGGACATCGCCATCAGCCGGAACTTGTCGTTCATCATCACGGCGAGCAGCAGGAGCGCACCGATAATGATGCTGCCAAGGTTCGGGTCGATGCCGGTGAAATAAATGCCCTGGTTGACGATCGCGAAGGTGAGCGTACCGAGGACAATGCCCACCACCGACCCGGCGCCGCCGGTCAGAAGCACACCGCCAATGACCACGCACATGATCGAATTGAAGATGAACGATTGCCCCGCGAGCACCTGTGCACTTTGGTAGACGAGCACCTGGCTGACGCCGACGAAGGCGGCAGAGAAGCCCGACAGCATGTAGAGCGCGGTGGTCAGTCTAGCCGTCGGGATGCCGGCGTTGCGGGCCGAGACCTTGTCGCCGCCCAGCGCGAAGATCCAGTTGCCTACAGGCATAACGTGCAGCAGGTAGAAGAACGCGGCCACGAAGAGGAGCCACCAGAAGATCGTCACTTGAAACATGCCGCCGACAAAATCGCCGAGGATCGCCTTGACGGTAGGGCTCGGCACGAGCGACACGCCGGTGCTGCCTGCGATGAGCACCGTGAAGCCCAGGGTGAGGCCCATGACGGCGAACATCGAACCGATAGTGACGATCAAGGAGGGCACCCCGGTCCGGTTGACCATGTAGCCATTGAGCAATCCGACGAAAAGCCCGACGCCGAGACCGGCGGAAATTCCGACAATCTCGGGAAGGCCGTAGTGGCCGGAGATGATGGCCATCGTCAGGGATGACGCCGGAATCACCGCGCCGATCGAGAGGTCCATTTCTCCCGCGATCATCAAGAGCCCAATTGGCAGTGCGACAATGCCGATCTCGGCGGCGACGTTGAGCCAGCTTGCATAGCCCGCCGGGGATAGAAAGGCCTGGCCGCCCACCACAGCGAAGAAGACGAACACCGCGATCAAGCCGAGGAGAGACCCGGCTTCGGGCCGACGGGAAAGCTGACCGATGGTCGCTTTGATATTCTGGCCACCCGAAGGAATCGACGAGGCATGGACACCGTTTGTCGTGTTCATTTGATACCACCAATGAAGCCGAAGGACTGGGACGCCCGACGCTATTGGAAGACTGGAAGCTGCCTGCCTGGACGGCAGGCAGCTTCCGCGAGGTTCAGCCGAGACTTAGCGGGCGCCTGCCTTCACGCCCTCCAGGGTGGCATCGACGTTCGATTTGTCGATCACGCCGGGACCGGTCAGGATTTCCCGGGTCGGCACGGTGAGACCATAGTTGACTTTGCCATTCAGGATCGAGACCGCCAGATAGCCCTGCAGGTAACCCTGCTGGTCGATCGCACAAAGCTGGGTGCCGCTCTTGATGTTGTTCAGGATTGTTTCATCCATGTTCATGCCGCAAACATGTACCTGACCCTGCTTGCCGGCCTGCGTCACTCCGTTTACCGCCGAGTTCGTGTCGACGTTGCCAATCGCGAACACGGCCTTGATGTCCGGGTTCTGCAGCAGGTGCGCTTTCAGGGCCTGCGCCACGGCCGTCGCCGAACCGAAGGAGGTTGCCGGCAGCGGTAGCGCCGAGCCGACGCCGCCACCTTCGGTAACCCCGTCGATCATGCCTTTGCAGAAGGCTTCGATGTTCGCCGCACCCGGCAGCGTGTTGAGGCAGACGGCGTTTTTCAGGTCCTTCTTGGCGAAGTAAGTCCCTGCGGCCTTGCCGGACAGGTAGTCGTTGGAACCGACATAGTTCATCGCGCCGAGGCGGTCGGCAGCTTCGATGCCACCGGCATTATAGATGACCAGCGGGATGCCGGCATCGACGACCTGCTTGAATGCGGGATCCATTGCCTCCGGCACCCAGTCCGGGCCAACAATCGCGTCAGCGCCCTGATCGATGGCCTGACGGATGAGCTCCGCCGCATCAACACCAAGGTTGTCGTAGTTCTGCGGCCCGAGCCAGGTTACCGATCCGCCCTGCGCCTCCACGACCTTGCCGGCGTCTTCGGCGCCGCGCTTCACGATCGACCAGAACGGATCGTCCGGTTTGCCGCCGACGACAAAGATGTTGGCACCTTCGGCCATGGCAGCCGTAGCGCCCGACGCGACCAGCGCCGTCGTTATTGCAGCCGCAAGAAAATGTTTCATTCGCGTCATATCTCTCCTCCCACTCCCATCCTCCCGATGGGGTTTCACGAATACGAGTTGATTTGTATCTTTTGGAGTGTCAGAAAGAAACGTGGATAATGGCACGTATGGTATTTTATGCCAAAAGATGTCATTGACATATGACACATCAAGAGGTGTTCCGATGAGCCGCCCGACCATCGCCGATCTCGCACAAGCCGCCGGTGTGAGCCTGTCGACCGTGAACAGGCTCCTGCATGGTACCGGCACGGTGCGCCCCGCAACTGTCCAGCGCATCATGGCAACCGCAGAGGAGATCGGCTTTTACGGATTGGGCGCCATTCGCGAGCGCAGCCGCATTGCTCTGCCTCGCTACAAACTAGGGTTCCTGCTGCAGCAGTCGCATCGCCAACTCTATCGGATGTTCGGCGATTCCATTGTCGCAGCCGCTGCACGGCGGAAGGACGCGGTAGTGGAGCCGACCGTACACTTTGAGGATGATCTTACGCCGGAGGCGATCGCCGCCAATCTGCTGAACCTTGGAGAGCGCACCGACGGCGTTGCGCTGGTCGCGGCGGATCATCCCTTGATTGGCCAGGCGATCGAATCGTTGCGCGCAAAGGGAGTTCCGGTCATCACCTACATCACCGACCAGTCGGCGCCAAGCCGTGCGGGTTATGTCGGCACCGACAATTGGAAGCTCGGACGCACAGCCGCCTGGTTCATAAACCAGACGAAACTCCGTCCTGGGAAAATCGTCACGTTCATCGGCAATCACCGCTATCATTGCCAGGACATCGCTGATGCGAGTTTCCGCTCGTACATACGAGAACACGCCCCCAACACGATCGTCGCCGACGCTGTTCCCACGCAGGAAGAGCCGGAGAATGCCTACCGGATAGTCCGATCACTTATGCGCCAGGAACCGGATCTCATTGGCTTCTTCGTCGGAGGAGGCGGCATTTCCGGGGTTTTGCGGGCGGTACGGGAAGTGCCGCTGGAGCGCCAACGCGAGATCCGTATCGTCTGCCGCGACATCGGGCCCGAGACGCGCAAGGGCCTCTCCGAGGGACTGATCACCGCGGCCCTTTGCCACCCGCTCGAGCGTACTTCGGACGAACTGATCGATGTCATGCTTGGGGCGATCGCTGGAGGAGCGGCCGGCTCGATCGTGCAGCGGATCGTACCCTTCGAAACTGTTACGCCCGAATGCGTTTAAGCGTGCGGACCGCTACCGAGCCTACAGCGCGCCGCGCGTCCTATCGGATGCGCAAAGGTCGCGACTTTTCGATGCTGATGCGTGGGCTGCAACCAAGCACATTCGAGCAGCACGGATTGGCCCAGTTTTGGTGATATAGCTCAAGGGCACCTTCATTGAAGTTTCTATTAGCATATGCGTAAATTCAATGGGGGAAACAATCGTAGAGCCGAGAATGTCATGGAGCTGGTAACGCTTATACTGACAGTATGCCTTGCATCCGCACCCGATCGGTGCCGAGAGGAGACTTTGCCGCTCCAAGGCCCAGGCTCTCTTACCCAGTGCATGTTCCGCTCCGTCATGTACATCGCCGAGTGGTCGGAGCAGCACCCGGCTCTTCGTGTCAAAAAATGGCGCTGCAAGCGCCCAGACGTTGGCAAGCTCATCTGAGTCCTTCAGCCCGGCAATCTCCGAGGAGCGATCATCCGTGTGCGGCCCCCGCGCTGCCTCTTCCCAATCCTTTACCGGCGGATGCCAATGGTCCAGCATGGCGGGCGTCCTGAACTCGGGAATTGCCCGGTCCGGAAAACTGTGCGACAAATTCCCTCACTGTCGTGCTGAGGAGAGCATGACGGCATTGGGAGTAGAAATATTTTCCGGTAATGCGTGGAGCCGGTCGGCTGCTCGGTTAACCTGGGAAGTATTCTTGGGAGGAGAGCCATGCCGCGGACCGCTTCGTCCGTCCACTCGCTTTCCATTAAGTCGGCACTGGTGATCGATGATCATCCGCTCTATTGCGATGCGCTGGCCGCGACGATGGAAAACACCTTCAATACGCGTCGAATTCGAACCGCGACCTCGCTGAGCGAAGCCCTGCACCAACTGCGGATGCGGTTTTCACCCGATCTGATCATGCTTGACTTGAACCTGCCCGATGCGTCGGGCCTGAGCGGATTTCTCAAGATCAAGGAAAAGACTCCCGATATACCGGTCATTGTGATCTCGGCGATCACATCCAAAGGCATCGTCCAGTCGGTGATTGCCGCCGGTGCTGCAGGGTTCATTCCCAAGGATATCGGCCGTGAGAATTTTCAGGAGGCGATGCAGGATATTTGGAACGGCAAGATCTACGTGCCGCCCGGCTACACCTTGCCGGCACGCACCCCGGCTGTGGACGAGTCGGTGGAAACGATTTCGCGCAAGATCGCACATCTATCGCAGCAGCAGACCCGCATATTGGGCCTGATCTGCGAAGGGATGCCGAACAAGCTGATCGCCTACGAGATGAAGCTGGCCGAGGCGACCGTCAAAGCGCATATCACGGCGCTTCTGCGCCGGCTGGGCGTTCATAATCGCACGCAGGCGGCAATGCTGGTGCGCGAAGTCTCGATCCGCCACAACCTGCAGTGAGGAGTGCTGGAGCAAGGGTCAGGAAGCGGAGGAATGGCGGCGCATGACGGCTGTCGACGATCTTGACCGCAAACCGGCGGAGGCGGTGCGGATCGCCGTCTCGCACGCCGATGATGCGGCCCTCGCCCTTGCCGAGATCAGGCGGCAACTCGCCACGGCAAGGCCAAGCTTCATCTTCTTGTTTGTGCCGAACAGGCTGCAACCCGTTGAGCTTGCCAACGCTCTGCGGACATCGTTGCCGAATACCGTTGTCTTCGGCTGCACGACGGCCGGCCAGATCACGCCGCGAGGGTACGAAGACGACGCATTGCTGGCGATTGCCTTCCAGCGGCGTCACTTTCGGGTGGCCTCGATCCTGTTCGAGCCGATCTCGCCGGTCTCGATTGCCGATGTGGTGTCGCAGACGGAGCGGCTTGTCTCCCAGTTTCGCGCAACGCCGGGCCGAAAAAGGCTCGCCCTGATCTTCGCCGACGGATTGTCGAAACAGGAGGATATCCTGATGGCGGCCCTCGAGGCCGGACTGAAGGACATTCCTGTCTTTGGCGGTTCGGCCGGCGACGGGCTGCGGTTCGAGCGCACGCAGGTGCTGCGCAACGGAGAATTCCACAGCAACGCCGCGCTTCTGCTGCTGCTGGAAACCGATCTGCCCTTCAGCGGTCTCGGCTTCGATCATTTCCAGCCCACGGAAACACGCATGGTGGTCACCCGCGCGGTTCCGGAGGAGCGGTTGGTTCTCGAGATCAACGGCTCACCGGCGGCCGAGGAATATGCGCGGCTTGTCAAGGTGCCGGTTGCGGAGTTGTCGCCGACGATCTTCGCCGAGAACCCGGTGCTGGTGCGCAATCGCAATCTCTATCACGTGCGGGCGATCCAGCAGATTCACGACGAACATGGGCTCACTTTCCTTTCGGCGATCGACGACGGTCTGCTGCTGACGCTCGGTCGCGGCAAGGAAATCATCCGCACCCTCGCTACAGGGCTCGCTGTCAGCAACGAGGACGGTGAAGCGCCCGACTTCATCCTGGGTTTCGACTGCTATCTTCGCAAGCTCGAGATCGAGCGCAAGGGCCTGGGTGGTGAGGCGTCCGAGCATTTCCGGCAGCGACGGGTCGTCGGTTTCAGCACCTATGGTGAACAGCATTTCGGCGTGCATGTGAACCAGACCTTCGTCGGCGTCGCATTTTTCCGGCCGAAGGGAGGCGTGCCGCTGTGATCAATCCGGACGAACCCCACGAGATCCAGATTGCCAAGCAGGCCAAGATCATCGAGGCCCTGATCAACCGGGCTGAGCGCAGCCATGAAATCGGGGGCTCCGCCTATTCGCTTTTTGAATCGGCCATCGCACTGCAGGCTAAGGTCTGGGAAAAGACCAAGGATCTTGAAAAGGCCCTCGACACGCTCGGCAGGGCGTCGAGCGAGCTTGAAATCGCGTACCAGACGCAGGAGCGCATCCAGAGAAATCTTGCCGATGCCATGGTCGCCATGGAAGACGGCTTCGCCCTCTTCTCCGAAGAGCGGTTGCAGGTTTGCAATGCGCAGTTCCGGCACTTGCTTCCCGATGTCGAGCCGCTGATCAAGCCGGGCCTCGGTTTCGACGACTATCTCGCGGCTGTCAATGCGAGCAAGTATCTGAACCGGGACGAAAAGGGGGAGATCGGCCGACCTCAGCCGGTGGTCAAAGAGCAGAGATCCGGCCAGCGTTTTTCGTCCTTCGTGGTGGCGCTCAGGAACGACCGCTGGTTTCAGATTTCCTATCGGCAAACGAGCTCCGACAATATCACGGTCCTGCAAACCGAGATCACTGACATCGTGCGGGAGAACCGGCGCGAGAAGAACCGCCTGATCGACCAGCAGGCCCATTTCCTGCAGGCCGCTTTCGATCACATGTCGCTCGGCATCTGCACGTTTTCGTCGGGCGGCGAGTTGCTCGTGCGCAACGAGCGTTTCGGCGAGCTTCTGGGCGTGCCCCTTTCGCTTCTGAAGAAGGGAAGCCGCTTTCAGCGCATCGTCGAACATGTCGAGCGTCACGAGATTCTCGACCGCAAAGGTCGCCGTTCCGGATTCGCCGGCTGGTTCAAGGCCGCGCGCCGCGGCGAGACGGTACAAGAGCGATTCAAGCGGCGCGACGGGATGAGTCTCGACATTCGCGTCCGTTCCTTGCCCGACGACGGCTTCATCGTGTCGATCATGGACGTGACGACGGAGACCCAGGCGGCGGCGCTTCTGGAGCAACGTGTACAGGAGCGGACCGCAGAACTGACCGAGGCCAATCGCCTGCTGCAGATCCATGCCGATGAGCAAGCCAAAATCGAAGCCGCTCTTCGGCAGGCCAAGGAGGCGGCCGAATCGGCGCATGCATCCAAGACGCGTTTTCTCGCGGCGGCCAGCCATGACCTTCTTCAGCCGATCAATGCCGCGAAACTCTATCTCTCGATGTTGACGGAAACGGTGGGGCAACCGGGAGCGGAGGAGGTGGTCAGCCGGCTCAACCGATCCTTCACCTCTATCGAATCGCTTCTGCAGGCGCTTCTCGATATTTCGCGCCTCGACAGTTCCGGGGCCGAGTTCAACATCACGTCATTCAATCTTGGCACCCTGCTGCAGGGCGTGGCCGAAGATCTGGCGCCCTTGGCGGCAGAAAAGGGAATAGACCTTCGGATTGTTCCTTCCACGCGTTGGGTCACCAGCGATCAGCGATACCTGATGCGCTGCGTCCAGAACCTGGTGGTGAACGCCATCCAGTATACCGAGCATGGCCGTGTGCTGGTCGGTTGCCGGCTCAGCGGCAATCGCCTGCGGATCGAAGTGTGGGATACGGGCATCGGCATTTCGGAGGAGGACCAGACGCGGATCTTCAACGAGTTCACCCGGGCCGCCGGCGCGGAAAAAGGCACAGGCATGGGACTCGGGTTATCGATCGTCGAACGGGCCTGTCGGCACCTCGATCATCCAATCCGGCTGGTGTCGCGGCTCGGCCGCGGCTCCGTCTTTTCGATCGAGGTGCCGGTCGCCGTATCCGGCCGCGCCAGCGTCTGCGAAGGTCCGACGATGGAGTCGATGATCGATGGCAGCCTCGATCTCATCGTCATGGTTATCGAGAACGATCCCGACGAGCTTCACGCCATGACGCAGATTCTGGAGAGCTGGGGGGCGAGCGTTTTGGCGGCCGGCTCGACTGCCGATGCGGTGGCGCTGATGCAGGAAATCGGCACGGCCCCCGACATTCTGCTGGCCGATTACCAGCTGGACGACGGCGACAATGGCATAGAAACGATCCGTACGCTGCGCGCGCTGGCGGGAGTCGAAATTCCGGCGGTCATCATTTCGGCCAACCGGCAGCGGGAATTTCTGCGGCTCTGCAACGAAATGTCATTCGCCATGCTCGCCAAACCGGTGCAGCCGGTGCGGCTGCGAGCACTGATCGACTGGAAGACCCGTTCGCGCATGGCATGAATCAAACACAGACAAAGGTCTCCGGTGACATTGAAGCAGCCATTGCTAGCCTTGTGGAATGGACGGGAGCCCTAACGGGCCGCGAAACGGGAGGTCAGCGATGCGCGTTCTTCTTTTGCTTGCCCTGCTCCTCGGCGTCGGTCATGGGCCGCTGGCGGCTGCGGAAACTTACGACCTTCTCTTCCGGTCGACGGCGCTGAAGGGGCTCGAGGCGACTGCGCGCAGCGAAGCCGGCCAAAGCACGCTCGTCTACGACAGGATCATAACGGGCGTCGACGAAGGGCAGGCAGGCGGCAGCTTCAGCATCGGTCTGAAGATCAAGCCCGACGATAATGTCGCCATGACACTCTATCAGGGCACCCGGTCGCGCGGGCTTGGCAACTATCCGGCCTCGGTCGGCAATCCCGTCATCATGTATTTCCTTGAAAGCGTCCTCGCCGATATTTCCGCGCAATCGGGAGGCAGCCCCTTCTATATGCGCAATCGTATCAAGGAGGCGCTGTTGCGCGATGCCCGAATCATGCGCGTGTCAGTCCGCTACCGGGATCGCGAGATCGCTGCACGGGAGGTGACGATCCGACCGTTCATGAAGGACAAGGCGCGCGAGCGGATGGGGCGGTTCTCCGAACTGGCGCTCGCCGTCACCGTGTCGGACGATATTCCCGGTTGGTACTATTCGCTGGTTGCCACGATTCCCGCAGCCGCCGGTGGAGCGGAGGTCGGCTATTCCAATGCCATTACCCTGAAAGCGGCCGGGGAGGGCCGGCCATGATGCGGGCTGTCATATCGGCGCTGGCACTCGTCGCAGCGGCGGTGCCGGCCAGCGGACAGAGCATGTCGGAGCGTCTGAACGATTATCCGACCGAAGTCCGGGCGGATTATGTGTTTGCCTGCATGGCGGCCAACGGCCAGAGCCGGGCGGTGTTAAGCAAATGTGCCTGCTCGATCGATGTGATCGCTTCCATCCTGCCCTATGACAAATATGTTCAAGCCGAAACGGTGCTTTCCCTCCAGCAGGGAAGCGGCGAACAGATGGCCATGTTCAAATCGGCGGTCGTGCCCCGCATCATGGTGGCCGATTTGAGACGCGCTCAGGCAGAGGCGGAGATGCTGTGCTTCTGACCCACGCTCCGGTGGCGTCTGTTCGATCTTTTCAGTCGCGGACGCCCCCGGCTGCCGCACGGAGCGATATAGCTCAATCTGGCATGTGCTTGAGCAGGAGCTGGGCAATGGCATAGGCGCGCTTTTCCAGAATCACCGGCGTTTCGCAGACATAAGTGAGCGCCTGCGAGCGATCACGGTAGATGCGCTCATCCCAGTCGATCTGCTCCTCAAGCTTGTCGATACGGTCGAAGTCCGGTTTCGCTTCACCCGTCAGCTTCGCCATCTCGACCCTAGCCTCGTCGATCCGGGCGGCCAGTGCAATCTGACTACGGGAATAGCGGGCGATGCCAGCGATCAGCCGTTGCCGATTGCCGGACAGATTTTCGAATACGCCGTAGAAGATATTGCCGAGCAGCCGGTCATCCACCGGCGCGGTCTTCTCGACGAAGGTCTGAATAAGGGCCCCTGCCTCCTCGAGCGAAACGCGGCGCAGCGACAGGACCTCGACGAGGTCGTTTGCCGCAGGCGGAAGGGGCGTGCGGGTTACCGGCGCCGGCCACATCAGGCTCGCCGACAGCTTCTCGACCTTGCGCTGAATGCATGGCCAGTCGGGGTCGGAAAAGTCCACCGCGCCTGCGGTGCCAAGGGCCTGCGTTAGGCAAAGCGCCAGACCGAGCGCGTAACCGGCGGCTCTCATCTCTCGTCTCCCTCATTGAAAGAACGTCAGTATAGGCTGACCACGGGAGAAGCCAAAAGTCGCGTTTTACACACTAAGGTCGCAATTGTCTTTGTGCTTTGGCCCGTCTGTAATCTGTGCACAAGGCCCGACAAGGCCGCATAAATAACGCATTACCGGAGGCGATCCATGCGCACACGCGCTGCTCTGGCTGTTGAGGCCGGAAAACCCCTTGTTGTGACCGAAGTCGAGCTCGAAGGTCCTCGATCCGGCGAGGTGCTGGTCGAGGTCAAGGCGACCGGCATCTGTCATACCGACGACTTCACGCTCTCCGGCGCCGATCCGGAAGGGCTGTTTCCGGCAATCCTCGGCCATGAGGGCGCCGGCATCGTCGTCGATGTCGGCCCTGGCGTCACCTCGGTGAAGAAGGGCGACCACGTCATCCCGCTCTATACGCCGGAATGCCGCGCCTGCCCCTCGTGCCTTTCGCGCAAGACCAATCTCTGCACCGCCATCCGCGCCACCCAAGGCCAGGGGCTGATGCCGGACGGCACCTCGCGCTTCTCGATTAACGGCGACAAGATCCACCACTATATGGGCTGCTCGACCTTTGCGAACTTTACCGTGCTGCCGGAGATCGCCGTCGCCAAGGTCAATCCCGACGCGCCCTTCGACAAGATCTGCTACATCGGCTGCGGCGTCACCACCGGCATCGGCGCCGTGATCAACACCGCCAAGGTCGAGATCGGCGCGACGGCGATCGTCTTCGGGCTCGGCGGCATCGGTTTGAACGTCATTCAAGGGCTGCGGCTCGCCGGTGCCGACATGATCATCGGCGTCGATTTCAACAACGCCAAGAAGCCCTGGGGCGAAAGGTTCGGCATGACCCATTTCGTCAATCCGACCGAGGTCGGCGACGACATCGTCGCCTATCTCGTCAACCTGACGAAGCGCGGCGCCGACCAGATCGGCGGCGCCGACTACACCTTCGACTGCACCGGCAATGTCAAGGTGATGCGCCAGGCGCTCGAGGCCTCGCATCGCGGCTGGGGCAAGTCGGTGATCATCGGCGTGGCCGGCGCCGGCCAGGAGATTTCGACGCGGCCGTTCCAGCTCGTCACCGGCCGCAGCTGGATAGGCACCGCCTTTGGCGGCGCCCGCGGCCGCACCGACGTGCCGAAGATCGTCGACTGGTACTTGGAAGGCAAGATCGCGATCGATCCGATGATCACCCACACCTTGGCCCTCGAGGACATCAACAAGGGCTTCGAGCTCATGCATTCCGGCGAAAGCATCCGGAGTGTGGTCCTGTATTGAGCTCGAACATGGAACTCGTAACGCAAAGCCAATGTTTCGGCGGAACGCAATCGGTCTACCGGCACCCGTCTCAGGTCTGCGGCGTCGAGATGACGTTCGGCCTCTATATGCCGCCGCAGGCGCGGACACGGCCGGTCCCGCTCCTGTGGTATCTCTCGGGGCTGACATGCACCCATGAGAACGCGATGATCAAGGCGGGCCTGCAGCGGCACGCGGCGGAGCAGGGGCTGGCGCTCGTTTTCCCGGACACCTCGCCGCGGGGCGAAGGCGTCGCCGACGACGAAGCCTATGATCTCGGCCAGGGTGCGGGTTTCTACGTCAACGCCACCCAGAAGCCCTGGGCACCCCACTACCGGATGTATGACTACATCGTCACGGAATTGTCCGCGCTTCTGCAGGAGCAATTGCCGCTCAACGGCGTCAGCGGCATCACCGGCCACTCGATGGGTGGCCATGGGGCACTGACGATCGCCTTTCGCAATCCGGAAAAGTTCCGTTCGGTTTCGGCTTTCGCGCCGATCGTCAACCCGACCCGGTCCGACTGGGGCCGCAAGCAGTTTTCCGCCTATCTCGGCGACGACGAGGCCCATTGGGGCAAGTACGACGCCTGCCTGCTGCTCAGCGAACTCGGCTGGCATGGCGACATCCTGATCGACCAGGGCGTGGCCGACCAGTTTCTAGGGCAGTTGCAGCCCGAGGCGATGGCCCGGCTGCTGGCGGAGCGGCGGCAGGCCGGCATCCTCAGGATGCAGGCAGGCTATGACCACAGCTATTACTTCGTGGCGAGCTTTGGCGAAGACCACGTGCGCTGGCATGCAGAGCGGCTGAAGGCCGCGTAACGGAGAGGAAGGTATGGCTTCAAGACTTGGTACCCAATTGGCGGCTGTCGTCGTATTCGGCGGAACGCTGGCGGGCATGACTGCGCCGGCACTCGCATTCGACCCCGCGGCGGGCGATCCAGCCGCGGGCGAGAAGGTATTTCGCAAGTGTCAGGCCTGTCACGCGATCGGTCCGGACGCCAAATCGAAGACCGGTCCCGTGCTGACCGGCGTAATCGGCCGGCCGGCGGGCAAAGTCGAAGGCTACGCCTACTCTCCCGCGATGAGCAAGGAAGCCGAGGCAGGGTTGATCTGGACGCCGGAGAAGATCGGCGAGTTTCTGACCAACCCGAAGGGGTTCCTGCCCGGCACGAAGATGACTTTTGCGGGATTGCGCAAGGATCAGGAGCGCGCCGATCTGATCGCATATCTGGCGACGTTTCCTTAAACGCAAGGGAGGAGGGCTCGAACAACAGCAGGAGGAAGGCGGCCACGGCAGCTTACGGAGATTTGCCCAGGCCATGCGAAACCGTGTCGCAAGCCGATACCGGGAAAAGAGGAGACCGCAAGGTTTTTCCGGGGCGAGCGGGCTGAAGGGCCCTGATCGGCAGCACTCAAGAGGAGGATGAAATGAAACGACTTCTTACAATGCTTGCCTTGACATCGATAGGCGGCGCGCAGGTCGCTCTCGCCAACTCGGAATTGCAAAAGCTCATCGATGATCCCAATCAATGGGCCATCCAAACCGGCGACTATGCCAACCTGCGCTACTCGAAGCTCGACCAGATCAACAAGGATAACGTCAGCAAACTGCAGGTGGCGTGGACATTCTCGACCGGCGTTCTGCGCGGTCACGAGGGCTCGCCGCTGGTGGTCGGCGACATGATGTATGTGCATACGCCGTTCCCGAACACGGTCTATGCACTGGATCTCAGCAAGGAAGGACAGATCGTCTGGAAATACGAGCCGAAACAGGACGAGAATGTCATTCCCGTGATGTGTTGTGACACCGTCAATCGCGGTGTTGCCTATGCGGACAACAAGATCTTCCTGCATCAGGCCGATACGACCGTCGTGGCGCTGGATGCCAAGACGGGCAAGGTGATCTGGAGCGTCAAGAACGGCGATCCTTCCAAGGGAGAGACCAATACCGCCACCGTCATGCCGGTGAAGGACAAGGTTCTCGTCGGCATATCCGGCGGTGAGTTCGGCGTCCGCGGCCACGTGACGGCCTATTCGATGGCGGATGGCAAGGTCGTGTGGCGCGGTTACTCCATGGGCCCGGACAGCGATACGCTGATGGACCCGGAAAAGACCACGAATTTGGGCAAGCCGGTCGGCAAGGACTCGGGCCTCACCACCTGGGAAGGGGATCAGTGGAAGATCGGCGGTGGCACGACCTGGGGCTGGTACTCCTACGATCCCGAGCAGAACCTGGTGTATTACGGCTCCGGTAATCCTTCGACCTGGAACCCGACCCAGCGGCCCGGCGACAATCGCTGGTCCATGACGATCTTCGCGCGCGACGTCGACACCGGCATGGCCAAATGGGTCTATCAGATGACGCCCCATGACGAATGGGATTATGACGGGGTCAACGAGATGATCCTGACCAATCAGCAGATCGACGGCCAGGATCGCAAGCTGCTGACCCATTTCGACCGGAACGGCTTTGGCTATACGATGGACCGCGTAACCGGTGAACTGCTGGTGGCGGAGAAGTACGATCCCGTGGTCAACTGGGCGACCAAAGTGGATATGGATCCGAACTCCGAAAAATATGGTCGACCGGAAGTCGTGGCACAGTATTCGACCGAGCAGAACGGCGAGGATACGAACACGACCGGTGTCTGCCCGGCGGCGCTCGGCTCCAAGGATCAGCAGCCTGCGGCCTACTCGCCGAAGACCGAGCTGTTCTACGTGCCGACGAACCACGTCTGCATGGACTATGAGCCTTTCCGGGTAAGCTACACGGCCGGTCAGCCCTATGTCGGGGCCACGCTGTCGATGTATCCGCCGAAGGACAGCCACGGTGGCATGGGCAACTTCATCGCCTGGGACAACAAGGAAGGCAAGATCAAGTGGTCCCTGCCGGAACCGTTCTCCGTCTGGTCGGGCGCTCTGGCAACGGCCGGTGACGTGGTCTTCTACGGTACGCTCGAGGGCTATCTGAAGGCGGTCGACGCCGCGACGGGCAAGGAGCTCTATCGCTTCAAGACGCCTTCCGGAGTGATCGGCAATGTGATGACCTATGCCCACGGCGGCAAGCAGTATGTCGCCGTGCTTTCGGGTGTCGGCGGCTGGGCCGGTATCGGTCTCGCAGCCGGGCTCACCAACCCGAATGACGGTCTCGGAGCCGTCGGCGGCTATTCGGCCCTCAGCAACTACACCGCGCTCGGTGGCACGCTCACCGTGTTCAAGCTGCCCGAATAAGCGGCAATCTCCGCTCAGGAATGGGCGCGGGCCGTTGAAACCCGCGCCCGTTCGTTCTCCGCCCAAAAGGACGCAAGATGACCAGATTAACACCCGCCGTAACGATGATCCTTGCCGTGTTGACGCTCATGGCCGGCGCCGCAGGCGCAGAAGACGCGCAAGCGCCAAAGGACAATATCACCGCCGTCCGCGACGAAAACGGGCGCTACTACACCGCCGACGACGTTCCCACTTTCAAGATCGCCAAGGACGGCACGGTCGACTGGCTGACCTATTCGGGCTTTCGCCGCTACCATTCGGAATGTCATGTCTGTCATGGTCCGGAGGGCGAGGGATCGAGCTATGCGCCGGCCTTGAAGAACTCCGCGATAGATATGGACTACTACGCCTTCATCGATGTCGTCACGAATGGACGCAAGAAGGTGAATGCTGCCGAGAACTCGGTGATGCCTGCCTTTGGCGAGAACGTCAACGTGATGTGTTATCTCGACGACATCTACGTCTATTTGAAAGCGCGCGGAGCCGATGCGCTGCCACGGGGAAGGCCGGCCAAGAAGGAACCGAAAACGGATGCGATCCGGGATGCTGAAAACTCCTGCCTTGGTCACAACTAGCCGGGCCGCAGCCGCCGGCGTTCTGCTGCTGGCCTTTGCCGGCACCGCGCCGGCGCTGGCTCAGACGTCGGACCTGGTGTCGAAGACGGCGTTTCGGGTCTGTGCCGATCCAGCCAATCTGCCGATGTCGGATCGCTCAGGTGCAGGGTTCGAGAACAAGATCGCCGAGCTGATGGCGTCAAAGCTCGGACTGCCGCTGCAGTACACATGGTTTCCCATGGCGACCGGCTTCGTTCGCAAGACCTTGCAGGCCAATGCCTGCGATGTGGTCATCGCTTATGCCCAGGGCGACGAATTGGTGTTGAACACCAACCACTACTATACCTCGGCCTATGTGCTGATCGTCGCTTTGAACAGTCCGCTGGCCGGCGTCACGACGCTGTCCGACCCCCTTCTCAAGGACAAGCGGGTCGGCATCGTCGCGGGAACCCCGCCGGCCACGCACCTGGCGAGAAACGGACTGATGCCCAACGCGAAGGGCTACCATCTGATGGTCGATCGGCGCTACGAGGATCCGGCCGATGACATGCTTGCCGACCTGAAATCCGGTGCCATCGACGCAGCCATCCTCTGGGGGCCGATCGGCGCGCCGCTCGTAAGGGCCAGCCATCCGGACCTGAAGGTGACGCCGCTTTTGTCGGAGCCGACGCCGCCGAGGCTCTTCTACCGCATCACGATGGGCGTGCGGCAGGGCGAGAAGGTCTGGGAGCGCAAGCTGAATTCGCTGATCCGCCGCAATCAGTCCGAGATCAACGCCATTCTCGCGAAAGCGGGCGTGCCGCTCCTGAACGATATGGGGATCGGCCCGCTCGAGGTGCAGAACTGACCGCTCCGCAGCTCCTTTCCATGGTCCCGCCGATCGCGTTTCCGGTCGGGCCAGTCGGCCTACGGCGACGGCGAACCGAGGTGTCAAATGATCACTGACAAGCGCTGTCAGAATGCGTTGCATCAGGCCCGGCCCAGCATAGGCATTATGCTAAACTACGCTCCTTAAGTATCGGTTTTACGCCACAAATTGCGCTGTTAGTCTCCTACTCGCGGGAAGTGTCGGGAAGATTGGGAGGTCGTCCGGGCAATGTCTAAGCTATCGCTGTCGCTTGCCGTTTTCTCGGCCGCGATGATTGTCGCATCCCCTTTGCAGGCAGCGGAGGTGAAGACGGCCGTGCTCAGGATCGATCGTGTGCTCGGCCCGCCGATCTCGCGGCTCGACGCGCCGCCCGCCGATCTGGGGTTCGCCGGCGCCATGCTGGGGAACGAGGACAATCGGACGACAGGCGCTTTCACGGGCATGGACTACACCGTGAAAACGCAGGTGGTCGCGCCGGAGCAGGCGGAGGCGGCGCTCGATGCGCTGAAAGCCGAAGGCATCGGGCTCATCGCGGTGATCGCGGAAGGGGACATGCTGAAGGCTCTGTCCGACAGGGCAGGGCCCGAGGTGCTGCTTTTAAACGCCGGCGCTCGCGACGAGGCGCTGCGCGATGCGGACTGCCGGGCCAATGTGCTGCATGTCTCGCCGAGCCGCTCCATGCTCAGCGACGGCGTTGTCCAGTTCCTCATGTGGAAGAAATGGTCGCGTATCCTGCTGATCCACGGCTCGCATCCCGAGGACAAGCTTCTGGCCGACAGCTACCGCAAGTCCGTCGCCAAATTCGGCGCGGAGATCGTCGAGGAACGCGAGTTCGTCGACACCGGCGGTGGTCGGCGCACAGACACGGGCCATGTCATGGTGCAGAAGCAGATCCCCGTTTTTACTCAGGATGCCGAGGATTATGACGTGATCGTCGCGGCCGATGAGGCCGGCGTCTTTGCACCCTACCTGCCGTATCACACTTGGGATCCGAGGCCTGTCACCGGGTCTGCGGGCCTTCGCCCCGTGTCCTGGCATGCCGCCCATGAAGCTTGGGGCGCGACACAGTTTCAACGCCGCTTCGAGAAACTGACGGGGCGCAACATGCGCGAGGAGGATTATCAGGCCTGGCTTGCCATGCGCGTCATCGGCGAGGTGGTGACGCGGTCCGGCAAGGCCGATCCGGCAAGGGTGCGGGCCTACGCCCTTTCGGCCGATTTCGAACTGGCTGCGTTCAAGGGGCAGAAGCTGACCTTCCGCCCCTGGAACGGGCAATTGCGCCAGCCGATCCTTTTGACCGACGGCCGGGTGACCGTTTCCGTTTCGCCGCAGGACGGTTTCCTGCACCAGCATTCGCCGCTCGACACTCTGGGCATCGATGCGCCCGAAACCGCCTGCCAAGCCTTCGGAGGATAGAATGCTAAGATCCGCACTGGCCTTCCTGCCGGCCGTTCTGATGTTTGCCGGTCCTGCCTTGGCCAACAAGGTCTTCGTGAGCAACGAACGCGGCAATAGTGTCACCGTGCTCGACAGCCAAAGTTGGGAGGTGATCGCCACCTTTCCGGCCGGTAACAGGCCGCGCGGCATCACCATCAGCCCGGATGGGAAGGAACTCTATGTCTGCGCGTCGGACGACGATACCGTCCGTGTCTTCGATCCCGAGACGTACAAGGAACTGCATACGCTTCCGTCAGGCCCGGACCCGGAACTTTTCGCTCTCGATCCTTCAGGCAATCCACTCTACATCGCCAACGAGGACGACAATCTGGTCACCGTTGTCGATGTAAAAACGCGCCAGGTGCTGGCCGAGGTGCCGGTCGGCGTCGAGCCTGAAGGCGTTGCGGTAAGTCCGGATGCCAAAACGGTGATCAATACGTCCGAAACCACCAACATGGCGCATTTCATCGACGCCTCGACCTACAAGATCGTGCACAATGTGCTGGTGGACCAGCGGCCGCGCTATGCCGAATTCACGGCCGACGGCAAGAAGCTTTACGTCAGTTCCGAGATCGGCGGCACCGTTTCCGTGATCGATCTATCGGCCGCTGAGCCGAAGATCACCAAGAAGATCACCTTCGCCGTACCTGGCGTGCTGCCCGAATGGTTACAGCCGGTCGGCGTAAAAGCGACCAAGGACGGCTCGCGCGTTTTCGTGGCGCTCGGCCCGGCCAACCGCGTCGCGGTGATCGACGGGGCGACGGACGAGGTGCTCGATTACCTGCTCGTCGGTCAGCGGGTCTGGCAGATGGCATTCACCCCGGACGAGGAATTCCTGATCACCACCAACGGCAATTCCAACGACGTCAGCATCATCGACGTGAAGGCGGAAGAGGTGATCCGCTCGGTTCAAGTCGGGGAGCAACCCTGGGGGGTTGTGGTCGCCCCGAATTGAGGAGGAGCAATGCGGCAAGACCATTGGGGAGGATTTCATCGTGAATAAATTGATTTCCGCGGCGTTCGCCGCGCTCTTCTCGGCGGGCTCGGCCGTTGCCGCGCCGCTGTGCGGCGAGCTCGGCTTTGCCGGGCTGCTTGCTAAATGCAACCGAGGTGAGCCGATCGAGATCACGCTTGGCTCCGGCAAGCCGCTCGGCAAGGGTGCCATCGCGCTGCAGTCCGGCGCCTATTACGAAATGCGCATCACCGCGGACGGGTCGGCGGAGCTGGCACTCACCGGTGCGCCGTTCTTTCGTGCGATCTGGATGAATGAGATCGTCATCAACGGCATCGAAGTGCGCCCCATGGCGATCGACAGTCTCGAATTCGACGAGGCGGGCACGGCGACCCTGTCCTTCATCGCCATAAAGCCTGGAAGCTACGAGGTGAGGATTCCGAACACCACAAGCGACAGTCAAAAAGTCGCGATTTCCATTCAGTAACGAGTTGGAAAACAGGGAAAATTCCGATGAAAATCCGTCTGATGATCCCCGTCGTTCTTGCGGTTTTGTTTGTCGCGCCGCTGGGCCTGCTCACGTTCGGACCGGCGGCTGCCATGGCCGAGGATCTGCCACGACTGCGGGCAGCGATGCTCGCGTCGGGCACCGTCAACTGGGAAATTTCCACCATCAAGGCCCGGGAGTTCGACCGCAAGAACGGCTTCGAACTCGCGGTCCAGGACTATGCGGACAATGGCGCGACGCGCGTCGCCTTCGAGGGCGGTGAGGCTGACACCATGGTGGCCGACTGGATTTGGGTGGCCAACCAGCGTGCCGCCGGGAAGGACTATGTTTTCATTCCCTACTCGCGGGCAGTGGGCGGGCTGGTGGTCAGCGATGACAGCGGCATCAAGGCGCTGCCGGACCTTGCCGGCAAGAAGATCGGCATTGCCGGCGGACCGCTCGATAAGAGCTGGCTGATCCTGCGCGCCTATGCCAAGCAGCAACATGGCATGGACCTCGCCGCTGAAACCGAGCAGGTGTTCGGGGCGCCGCCGCTGATCTTCAAGTCAGCCCTTTCCGGCGAAACGGCGGGTGCGATCAACTTCTGGCATTTCCTTGCCAAGATGAAGGCCAAGGGCATGCATGAGCTGATCTCCGTCTCCGATGCCGCCGCCGCGCTCAAGCTCGATCCCGACACGCCGCTGCTCGGCTATGTGTTGAAGGGTGAATATGCCGCGGCCCATCCGGATATCGTGAAGGGGCTATACACGGCATCGCGTACGGCCAAGGATCTGCTGCGCAACGATGACGAGGTGTGGGAGGGGCTGCGGGATCAGATGAATGCGACAGACGACGCGGAATTCATGGCGCTGCGTGACGGCTATCGCGCCGGCATCCCGAGCGGCAAGCCGATCGATGCGGCGGCCGCCGACCGGTTTCTGCGGTTGATGGCGGAACTTGGCGGAACGGAGCTCGTCGGCAAGGCGACAAGCCTGCCCAAAGGACTGTTCCTGCACCTTGAATAAAATGCCGCAACATCCTGCGCTGGTGCGCGTATTCTCGCTCGGGCTGCTGTTGCTGTTGTGGGTGGCGGCAGCCGATCTGACCGCCGATGCCTCCGTCCTGCCTCAGCCCTGGGCGCTTTGGTCACCCTTTGCGGAAGCTGTTGTTTCCGGCGCTTTGCCTTATCACCTCGGCATGACATTGTGGCGTGTGGTTTGCGCCTTCGTGCCGGCGATGGCTGTCGGCGCGGCGCTCGGCTTTCTGATGGGGCGCATTCCGTCTGTGGACCAATGGCTCGATCCATGGCTCGTCGTGTTTCTCAACCTGCCGGCCCTCGTGCTCATCGTGCTCTGCTATCTCTGGATCGGCCTTAATGAGACCGCGGCGATCATCGCCGTGGTACTCAACAAGATTCCGAACGTTGCCACAATCCTGCGCGAAGGCGCGCGAGCACTCGATCCTGACCTCGGCGCCTTGGCCCAAGTCTATCGCATGCGGTCGCTGACGCGGCTACGCCACGTTATAATGCCGCAGCTTGCGCCTTTCATCGCCGCTGCTGCTCGCGGCGGCCTTGCGGTGATCTGGAAGATCGTGTTGGTGGTCGAGTTCCTCGGCCGCTCCAGCGGCATCGGTTTCCAGATCCATTTCTATTTTCAGCTCTTCGACGTTGCCATGGTGCTGGTCTATGCTCTGTCCTTCATCGGCGTGATGCTGCTGGTCGAGGCGCTGATCCTGCAGCCCGCCGAGAGTCGGGCGCGGCGCTGGAGGACGGGGTGATCAAGATCGATGTCAGGCGAAAGGCATTCGGCGAGGAGGAGGTGCTGCGCGACATCCGTTTCGAGATGGAGGTCGGCGAGACCGTCGCCATTCTCGGCCCATCCGGCATCGGCAAATCGACCCTGCTACGGCTCATTGCCGGCATCGACCCCGCCTTTGACGGCGAGATCAAGCGTCCGGAAAAGATCGCCATGGTGTTTCAGGAGCCGGTTCTCCTGCCGTGGCGCAGCGTAGTCGAGAACCTGACATTGGTGCATCCGGACCTCGAGACGCAAGCGGCACTTTCGGCACTCGATCGGACCGGCATCGTCGATAAGGCAGGGCTCTTTCCCGGCCAACTGTCGCTTGGCCAGCAGCGGCGGCTGGCGCTGGCGCGTGCTTTTGCGGGGCGTCCTGAACTTCTGGTGATGGACGAGCCCTATGTGTCGCTCGATCCGACGACTGCTGAGGAAATGTTGGCATTAACCGAGGCGCTGATCGCCGAAACCGGCCCTGCAGTCATTCTCGTGACCCATTCGGAGATCGAGGCACATCGGCTGGCCCGGCACCGCCTCCGTCTTGCAGGGAAGCCGGCGACCATGATCAAAGAGTTTGCTGCAGGATCGGCATCCGCCTCCTGGGAAGGACATCATGATCGGGCTTAAGATCAGTCATGTCAGCTACAGCTATGGATCGTTCAAGGCGCTCGACGATGTGAGTTTCTCGGTGGAGCCGGGCCGATTCTGTGCGCTGCTTGGGCCGAACGGTGCCGGCAAGTCGACGCTCTTCGCTCTTTTGACCCGACTGATTGCGACCGGGGAGGGGCATATCAGCGTGGCCGGATTCGATATTGCCCGTGATCCGCGTGCGGCGCTCGCCCGCATCGGCGTCGTTTTCCAGCAGCCGACGCTCGATTTGGACATGACGGTGCGCCGCAACCTGCTATATTTCGCCGGACTGCACGGACTGTCCGGGCGGCAGGCCGCCTCGGCGATCGACGCGGCGCTGACGCAGCTCGGCATGGCCGAGCGGGCTGACGAGCAGGTGCGTGCGCTTAATGGCGGCCATCGGCGGCGCATGGAGATCGCACGGGCGTTGATCCACGGTCCGCAGATCCTGCTGCTCGACGAGCCGACCGTCGGATTGGACGCCGCCTCCCGACAGGCGATCACAGACCATGTCCATCTCTTGGCCGAGAGCGGGCTCGCCGTGCTCTGGGCAACCCATCTGGTCGATGAGATCCGGCCGACCGATCAGGTCGTCGTGCTGCATCGTGGAAAAGTCCTCAGCAATAGCAGCGCCGAGGACCTCGCCGGCGGGCAGGGGCTTGCCAGGGCATTTCTGTCAATGACGGCGGAAGGCCGGGAGGTTCCGGTATGAAGGCTTGGCTCATCGCGCTTTCGGCCATCGTCACCCGCGAAAACCTGCGCTTCGTTCGTCAGCGCGGCCGGTTTCTGGCGGCACTCGTTCGCCCTCTCGTCTGGCTCATCGTCTTTGCCGCCGGCTTCCGCGCCGCGCTCGGCGTGTCGATCATCCCGCCTTACCAGACCTATATCACCTACGAGGTCTATATCCTTCCGGGGCTTTGCGGAATGATCCAGCTGTTCAACGGCATGCAGTCGTCGCTGTCGCTGGTCTATGACCAGGAAATGGGGTCGATGCGCCTCCTGCTGACTTCGCCCCTGCCGCGCTGGTGGTTGCTGTTCTCGAAGCTATTGGCTGGCGTGATCGTCTCCATTCTGCAGGTGGCCGTGTTCCTGGCGATCGCGGCGCTGACCGGCATTACCGTACCTCCCATCGGCTACGTCGCGGTGCTGCCGGCGTTGGTGATCAGCGGATTGATGCTCGGCGCCCTGGGCCTTCTGGTTTCCTCGACCGTCCGGCAACTCGAGAATTTCGCCGGCGTCATGAACTTCGTGATCTTTCCGATGTTCTTCCTCTCCTCGGCGCTTTATCCCTTATGGAAGATGGCGGAAAGCTCTCCGTTGCTACGCGACATCTGCGCCTTGAACCCGTTCACCTATGCGGTCGAGCTGATACGCTTTGCGCTCTATGGCGAGCTCAATCTCACAGCGCTCGCCTGGGTGAGCGTCTGCTTCGTCCTGTTCATGCTGGCGGCGCTGTGGGGATACGATCCGGCCCGCGCGATGCTCCGCTCAAAGGCTTGAGCCGCGACCTCGTCGCAGCCGTTCGACGCCAAAAACCGACACTTTCCGCTATATTGCCGCCGACGACATTTGGATTGATCCTGCTTTCTCGGGAAGGACTTGAGACGTTCAAGAGAGAGGAGGAACATATGCTTAAGCTACATCCGTCCATCGACAACGGGTTCCCGCCGGCCAGCCCGGGCTTTCAGGGAGGCACGCTGAAATGCAAGTGCGGCACCAATCCGGTGGTGGTTGAGATCCGCTCGCAGACGGCGCACAACCATGCTTGCGGCTGCACCAAATGCTGGAAGCCAGAGGGCGCCATCTTTGCGCAGATCGCCGTTGTCAGCCGCGATAACGTGAACGTCGCGTCAGGTTCGGAGAAACTGCAGATCGTCGATCCGAGCGCGACGATCCAGCGTTACGCCTGCAAGGATTGCGGCGCGCATATGTATGGCCGGATCGAGAACACCAAACATGCCTTTTACGGCCTCGATTTCGTTCATACAGAGCTCAGCGACGAACCCGGCTGGTCGCCGCCCGAATTCGCGGCCTTCGTTTCCTCGATCATTGAAAGCGGGGTCAACCCCGACCGGATGCCGGAAATACGTGCTCGCCTGACGGAGCTCGGGCTGCAGCCCTATGATTGCCTGTCTCCTGCGCTGATGGATGCGATCGCGACGCATATCGCCAAACAGACCGGCGCCCTGCCGGCGTGACAAAAGCGGCCAACATCTCCTCCCTCGGACCCCGCCCGTTTGCCTCCTGTCGGGAGGCTCTACCGATGGGCGGGGGCTGAGGCATCTTCCGTCGTGAGAGCCGGTAGAGCCCTTGATACCCCTCTGCCCTGCCGGGCATCTCCCCCACAAGGGGGGATCAGCCGGAAGCAAAGCCCTGCGTCACAGCAACCTCGCAAATGTCGAAGTTGCGCCAATTTCAACGCCGCACGCACAGGGTGGTTGAGCCGGACATCGCCGCTTGCCGATCTCCCCCCTTGTAGGGGAGATGCCCGGCAGGGCAGAGGGGGGTGCCGGCAACTGGTCAGCGGAAGCTATTCAGGCCGGAAATGCAGACACTTTCCACTTGATGCCGCAGCCGATCGAGGGCTGCTGTTCCGTTGGACCTTTGCCGAACAGCGCGACCATGACCATGGCTTCGTAAAGGTCGCGCCTCAGATCGGCAGGGCCGATCTCCTTGCGCGAGGCGTCCAGCCGCCCGCGATATTGCAGCTTCATATCCTTGTTGAAGCCGAAGAAGTCGGGCGTACAGACGGCGCCATAGGCTTTGGCGACGGATTGGTCCTCGTCGAAGAGATAGGGAAAGGGCAGGGCGTTTTGCGAAGCGAAGCGCTTCATGTTGTCGAAGGAATCCTGCGGATAGGCGTCGGCGTCGTTGGCGCTGGTCGCCACAAAGCCGATGCCGTGAGCCTTAAGGTCGATCGCGTCCCGCACGATGCGACCGATGACGGCTTTCACATAGGGGCAGTGATTGCAGATGAAGGCAACCACGAGCCCCTTCGGGCCGGTTTGGTCGAATATGGAATGGGTGAGACCATCGACACCGGGGAGCCTGGCGTCGACCGCCGGCCAGCCGAAATCGCAGAGAGGAGGTGTGGCGGCCATGGCTCACGCCGCTTTCTTCATGGCGCCATCGGAGGCGGCGCGGATCGCCGCGATGTTCCTGGCATAAGCCTCCTCGCTGCCGCCCTTGAACACCGCGGAGCCGGCAACCAGCACATCCGCGCCGGCCGCGGCCACCAGCGGCGCCGTTTCCGGCGTCACGCCGCCGTCGATCTCGATGTGGATCGGCCGGCCACCGATCATCGACTTCACGCGCCACACCTTCTCGATGACCGATGGAATAAAAGCCTGGCCGCCGAAGCCCGGATTGACCGTCATCAAAAGGATGAGGTCCAGCCGGTCCAGCACATATTCGATGACGCTCTCCGGCGTCGACGGATTGAGCGACACGCCGGCCTTCCTGCCGAGGTCGCGGATGGCTTGCAGTGAGCGGTCGAGATGCGGTCCGGCTTCGGCATGCAGGGTGATGATGTCGCAGCCGGCATCGGCGAAGGCACCGAGAAAGGGGTCGGCCGGGGCGATCATCAAATGGCAGTCGAACACCTTGTCCGTCCGGTTGCGGATCGCTTTGATCACCGGTGGGCCGAAGGTGATGTTGGGCACGAAATGGCCGTCCATGACGTCGAGATGGATCCAATCGGCACCGGCCCGGCAGACGGCCTCGACCTCTTCGCCGAGCCGCGAGAAATCGGCCGACAGGACCGAGGGGGCTATGATGGTCTTCTCGCTCATGACGATGTCTCCGAATGTTTGGGCTCGACCGTGTTGAACACGCGGCTGGCGGAAATGTCGCGCGCCGTAATGGTCGACAGTTGCTCGGCGTCGACCGGCCCGGCGCTTTCCTCGAATAGGCGGTTCGCCTGTCGCAGCCTTGCCCGGTCGAGCGCGTTACGGATCGAACGCGCATTGGCGAAATGCGGCTGCCGCCGACGGCGGGCGATGTAGTCGCTCATCACGGCCGCCGCCTTGCTGTCGAACCGATAACCCTGCCGGGAGAGCATGCTCGCGGCGATCGACAGGAGCTCCCCGTCGTCATAGTCGGGAAAATCGATATGATGGGCGATGCGCGAGCGGAAGCCAGGATTGCTCTCGAAAAATCGATCCATGCGATCGGCGTAGCCGGCGAGGATGACCACAAGGTCGTCGCGGTTGTTCTCCATCACCTGCAGCAGGATCTCGATCGCTTCCTGGCCGTAGTCGCGCTCGTTGTCCGGACGGTAGAGATAATAGGCCTCGTCGATGAAGAGCACGCCGCCCATTGCCTTCTTCAGGATCTCCTTGGTCTTGGGCGCCGTGTGGCCGATATATTGCCCGACCAGATCGTCGCGCGTCACCGACACGAGATGCCCCTTGCGGATATAGCCGAGCCTGTGCAGCAGATCGGCCATGCGCAGGGCGACAGTCGTCTTGCCGGTGCCCGGATTGCCGGTGAAGCTCATGTGCAGCGACGGCGGCTCATGGGTGAGGCCCATTGCGCGGCGAGCCCGCTCGACGAGCAGCAGGGCTGCCGTCTCGCGGATGCGCTGCTTTACGGGTTTTAAGCCCACGAGTTCTCGATCCAGCTCGCCGAGGACTTCGGCGACCCCGGAGGCCTTGTATTCCTCGGCGAGGTCGATCGATATCGGCAGGTTTTCGGTGTCTGATGAAGTTTCCGCCACCGCCATATTGCCCGCTCCTCTATCGCTGGGTTTCCCAGGCATAGCGCTGGCTGCGGCCCTCGCTTTCCGTCCGGGTCATCCGCAGTTTCGGTTCATTTTCGGGACGGTTGACGATGAAGGACATCGTCACGGTCTCGAGGCCGCGGCTGGAATCGAAGGCGTTGAGGCGGATGTAGCCCTGCGGATGGGCTTTGCGGCAATCCTCCAGCTCCATCATGACGCCCTTGGCGTCTTTCAGGTCGAACATCGGATTGCCCCACATCTCCCAATAGGTATTGCGGGGATGTGGGTCGTCGGTGTGTTCGACGCCGATCGCCCAGCCCTTGCCGAGGCAATACTCCACTTGTGCCGTTATCTGTTCATCCGTCAGGTCCGGCAGGAACGAGAAGCATCCTTGAGTGATACGCATGTCGTCTCTCCTTCTTGTGCCGTCAGGCGACGCTTACCGTTGGAACGAAATCCGAACTGTCCGTCGGGGTATAGTTGAAGCTGATGTTGCCCCAGGTATCGAGGGCGGCTTCGAGCGGCTTGCACCACTTGGCCGCGGCCCTGAGGATTTCCGGGCCTTCATGGGCGATGTCGCGGCCTTCGTTGCGAGCGAGCACCATGGCCTCCAGCGCGACCCGATTGGCGGTGGCTCCCGCCTGAATGCCCATGGGATGCCCGATCGTGCCGCCGCCGAACTGCAGCAAGACGTCGTCGCCGAAGAGATCGAGCAACTGGTGCATCTGGCCGGCATGGATGCCGCCCGAGGCCACCGGCATGACCTTCTTGATGTCGGCCCAATCCTGCTCGAAGAAGAGCCCGCGCGGAAGGTCGACCTCGTTCTTCATTTCGCGGCAGACATTGTAGTAGCCCTGCACCGTCAACGGGTCGCCTTCGAGCTTGCCGACGGCGGTTCCCGCATGCAGGTGGTCGACGCCGGCGAGCCGCAGCCATTTGGCGATAACACGGAAGGAGATGCCGTGGTTCTTCTGCCGTGTGTAGGTGCCATGGCCGGCCCGGTGCATGTGCAGGACCATGTCGTTTTGCCGGCACCATTCCGAGATCGACTGGATTGCCGTCCAGCCGACGATTAGATCGATCATGACGATGATCGAGCCGAGTTCCTTGGCGAATTCGGCGCGGCGGTACATCTCCTCCATCGTGCCGGCGGTGACGTTGAGATAGTGCCCCTTGACCTCGCCGGTAACGGCGGAGGCGTGATTGACTGCCTCCATGCAGTAGAGGTAGCGGTCGCGCCAGTGCATGAAGGGCTGCGAATTGATGTTCTCATCGTCCTTCATGAAGTCGAGACCGCCCTTCAGCCCCTCATAGACGACGCGGCCATAATTCTTGCCGGAAAGTCCGAGCTTTGGCTTGGTGGTGGCGCCGAGCAACGGCTTGCCGAACTTGTCGAGCCGTTCGCGCTCGACGACGATGCCGGTCGGCGGGCCCCTGAAGGTCTTCACATAGGCGACGGGCAGGCGCATATCTTCGAGCCTTGCCGCCTTCAGCGGCTTGAACGAGAAGACGTTGCCGATGATCGATGCCGTCAGGTTGGCGATCGATCCTTCCTCGAAGAGGATGAGGTCATAGGCGACATAGCAGAAATACTGCCCCGGCGTTCCCGGTACCGGATCGACCCGGTAGGCTTTGGCGCGATACTGTTCGCAGGCCGTCAGGCGATCGGTCCAGACGACGGTCCAGGTGGCTGTCGAGCTTTCGCCGGCAACGGCGGCGGCCGCCTCGATCGGGTCGACGCCGTCTTGCGGCGTGATCCGGAAGAGCGCGATCAGATCGGTGTCTTTCGGCTCGTAGTCTCCGTTCCAGTAGCCCATCTGCGCGTATTTGAGCACGCCGGCCTTGTAGCGTTCCTTGCCCTTGATCTCGGTCTTTGCGTCGACATTCATGACACAGTCCTCTTCTCTGAATGGGTGTGCTCAGGCGGCTCGCGACTGCGCCGCTTGGGGTTTCAGGGAGCCGCTCGCATAGCGGCGGGCCATCTCGGCCATCGGCACGACCTTGATACGCGAGGCGTTGCCGGCGGTGCCGAAGGCCTCGAAGCGGGCCTTGCAGACCGCCGACATGGCCTCCATGGCAGGTTTCAGGAACTTCCGCGGATCGAATTCGGCCCGGTTCGTATCGGCCACGCGGCGGAAGGCAGCGGCTGCCGCAAGGCGCAGGTCCGTGTCGATGTTGACCTTGCGCACGCCGAAACGGATTCCCCGCACGATCTCCTCGACCGGCACGCCGTAGGTCTCCCGCATTTCGCCGCCATGGGCTTTGAACACGTCCTGCCATTCCTGCGGCACCGAGGAGGAGCCGTGCATGACGATATGAGTATCCGGCAGCCGCTCATGGATCTTCTCGATGACGTCCATGGCGAGCACCTCGCCGGTCGGCTTGCGGGTGAATTTGTAGGCGCCGTGCGAGGTGCCGATGGCGACAGCCAGCGCATCGACCTCGGTCTCGGCGACGAAGCGGGCGGCCTCATCCGGATCGGTCAGGAGCTGGGAACGATCGAGCGCGCCTTCAAAGCCGTGGCCATCCTCGGGTTCGCCATGGCCGGTCTCGAGCGATCCGAGGCAGCCGAGCTCACCCTCGACGGAAGCGCCGACCATATGGGCGAGGCGGCTTACTTCGGCAGTGATCGCTATGTTATAGGTGTAGTCGGAAGGGGTTTTCGCATCTTCCTTCAACGAGCCGTCCATCATGACCGAGGTGAAGCCGTGCCGGATCGCCGTGAGACAGGTCGCGACATTGTTGCCATGATCCTGGTGGATGCAGAGCGGGATGTCGGGATACATCTCCTCAAGCGCTTCCATCATCTTGGCGAGCATGATGTCGTTGGCGTAGGAGCGAGCGCCGCGCGAGACCTGCAGGATCACGGGAGCGTCGCAGGCGCGCGCCGCTTCCATGATCGCTAGCCCTTGTTCCATGTTGTTGATGTTGAATGCCGGCACGCCATAGGCGCGTTCGGCGGCGTGATCGAGCAATTGGCGAAGCGTGATGCGGGCCATGGTCAAGCCTCCTCCGATGTTCTGACAACGTCATTGCCCGCCTGCGGGCCGATCCGGTTGCTGATGGGCGGCTTCGCCTCGGGAGCCCGGCGGACAAGTTTCAAAGCTTCGGCGACGACATGGTCGGCGGTGATGCCGAAATGGCGGTAGAGGTCTCCGGCCGGTGCCGAGGCACCGAAGCCTGTCATGCCGACAAAGGCGCCATCGGGCCCCATCCAGCGGTCCCAGCCGAGGCGGCCGGCAGCTTCCACGGCAATGCGCGGGGCATCTCCGAGGACCTGCCTCTGATAGAATTCATCCTGGGCCTCGAATTTCTCCCAGCAGGGCATCGAGACCACCGCCGCTTGTATGTCTTCCTCGGCGTGGAGACGTTCGGCGGCGGCGACGGCGATCTCGACTTCGGATCCGGTGGCAAGGAGCGTGAGGTCGCGAGCCCCGCGCGCTTCCTTCAGGACATAGGCTCCGAGCACTGACAAATTCTCGTCTCCACCGGTCTGGCGCAGCATCGGCAAGGCCTGCCGCGAGAGGGCAAGGACGCTCGGCGTATTCTTCTCACCAAGCGCGATTTCCCAGCATTCTGCCGTCTCGATGATGTCGGCGGGCCGGAAGACATTGAGGTTGGGCGTGGCGCGCAGCATGGCCAGATGCTCGACCGGCTGGTGGGTCGGTCCGTCTTCGCCGAGGCCGATCGAATCATGGGTCAGCACATAGATGACGGGCAGGCCCATCAGTGCCGAGAGGCGCATCGCGCCGCGAGCATAATCGGAAAAAGCCAGAAACGTGCCGCCATAGGGGATGAAGCCACCGTGCAAGGCGATGCCGTTCATGGCGGCCGCCATGGCATGCTCGCGGATGCCGTAATGCAGGTAGCGGCCTTTGAAATTGCCCGGCGAAATGGGCTGCGTCTGCGACGTCATTGTCAGATTCGAGCCGGTCAGATCGGCGGAGCCACCGACCGTCAAGGCCGTCGCTCCATTGATGACTTCCAACGCCATCTGCGAGGCTTGGCGTGTCGCGACCTTGGAGGCTCTCTTGCGATGCGCCGCGCGGAATCTTGCCAGCAACTCAGTGAATTCTCCGTCGAGCTGCCGACCGACGGTCTGCTCGTAGCGTTTTTTCGAGCGCGACGCGTCGAGTCGGATTTCCCATGCCTCTCGCGCCATCCGGCCCCGAACCGCCACGCGTTCCCAGGCGGACTTGATCTCGCTCGGCACGAAGAAGGGCGGATGAGGCCAGCCGAGTTTTTCGCGCGTCGCGGTGATTTCCTTGTCGCCGAGCGCCGCCCCATGGGTCTTGTGCGAGCCTTCCATGCTGGCCGCGCCCTTGCCGATGCGGGTGCGGCAGGCAATCAGCGATGGCTTGCGGGTGCGGCGCGCCCGCTCGATCGCCTTCGCAACGGCCTCAGGGTCGTGGCCATCGACGCGTTGTGCATCCCAGCCGGCTGCGCGGAAACGTGCAAGCTGATCCATGGAAGTAGAGAGCTCGGTCGAGCCGTCGATCGATATGCGGTTGTCGTCCCAGAGCACGATGAGCTTGCGCAGCTTCAGATGTCCGGCGAGATCGATCGCCTCTTGGCTGATCCCCTCCTGCAGGCAGCCATCGCCGGCCACCACATAGGTGAAATGATTGCAGAGCGAACTGCCAAAGCGGGCGGCCATCATCTGCTCGGCAATCGCCATGCCGACGGCGGTGGCGATGCCCTGGCCGAGCGGGCCGGTAGTCGTCTCGATACCGAGGGCATGGCCGTATTCCGGGTGGCCGGCAGTCTTCGAGCCGAGTTGGCGGAAGGCCGAGAGCTCGACCATCGGCATATCGGCAAAGCCGATCAGGTGATGGATGGAATAGAGCATCATCGAGCCATGGCCGGCCGAGAGCACGAAACGATCGCGATCCGGCCAGTCGGGTAGCGAAGGGTCGATCCTGATGAAGCGGTTGAAGAGGACGGTCACCGCGTCGGCCATGCCCATCGGCATGCCGGGGTGGCCGGAATTGGCCTTTTCAACGGCATCCATGGCGAGAAAGCGGATGGCATCGGCCATGTTGCGTTCCGATGCGGCGGCACGGGTTTCGATCTGCTGCGAAACATTCATGATGTCCTCCTCACGACATGCGGTGTTTGCGCTCGAGCAGTTTGTGGATGAGCGGGGTGAAAATGAGCTGCATGGCGAGATCGAGCTTGTCGCCCGGCACCACGATGGAATTGGCGCGCGACATGAAGCTGTTGTGCAGCATCGACAGCAGGTAGGGAAAATCGATGCTTTGCGGTTTGGCGAAGCGGATGACCAGGATGGATTCGGCGTGCGTCGGTATCCAGCGGGCGATGAAGGGATTGGACGTATCGACGATCGGCACGCGCTGGAAATTGATGTCGGTCAGCGAAAACTGCGGACAGATGTAGTGGACGTAATCCGGCATGCGCCGCAGGATCGTGTCCGTCACCGCCTCGGTGGAGTAGCCGCGCGTCGCCTTGTCACGATGGATCTTCTGTATCCATTCGAGATTGATCACCGGAACCACGCCGATCTTCAGATCGCAGTGCTGGGCCAGATTGACCGTGTCGGTGACGGCGCAGCCATGCAAGCCTTCGTAGAACAGGAGATCGCTGCCGCTGAATTCCTCCCAGTCCGTGAACGTGCCGGGTTCCGCACGGTATTTCGCGGCCTCGGCCTCGTCGTGCACGTAGTGACGGGTGCGCCCGACGCCGCGCCTGCCATATTCGGCAAAGACGCTTTCGAGGATTTCCAGTTCGTTCGCCTCGGCGGAGAAATGGGTGAAGTCGACGCCCCTGGCTTTCTCCTCGGCGATCTTGCGGCGCATGGTTTCCCGGTCGTAGCGATGGAAGGCATCGCCTTCAATGAAAGACGCCGAGATGTTCTCGCGCTTGAAGATCTTCTCGAACGTGTCCTTGACCGTCGTGGTGCCGGCGCCGGACGAGCCGGTGATGGAGATAATCGGATATTTGGCTGACATGCTGGTCTCCTCACGCCCGGAACAGGCCGCGCTTGCCGAAAAGCGGCGCGCGTTCGCCGATCATGTTAGGGTCGACGTGATAGCGAGCGACGCGCGCCACCTCGCGGCGCGAGCCGAAGGCCAGCGGCACGCGCTGGTGCAGATTTTCCGGGACGAGATCGAGAATGCGCGTGACGCAAGTCGTGGCCGAGCCGCCGGCGTTCTCGATGAGGAAGGCGATGGGGTTGGCCTCGTAGACCAGCCGCAGCCGGCCCTGGCTGTAGCCTTTCCGGCTGTCGGCGGGGTACAGGAAAATTCCGCCGCGCGTGAGTATCCGATAAGTCTCGGCGACGAGCGATGCGATCCACCGCATGTTGAACTCCCGCTCTCGCGGACCCTCCGAGCCCGCCAGGCAGTCGTCGACATAGAGCCGGATCGCTTCCTCCCAATGCCGATAGTTCGCCATGTTGATGGCAAATTCGCTGGTGCGCTCCGGGATGCTGATCGACTTGTACGCCTCGACGAAGCAGCCGAGCCGGCTCGAGAAGATGAAGATCTCCGTGCCCTTGCCGATCGACAGCACGAGCGCGGTTTGCGGACCATAGAGGAAAAAGCCCGCCGCCAATTGCCGGTTTCCGGGTTGCAGAAAGGACTGGGAGGGGTCCACGTCCGGTCCCTTGGCGGCGGGAAGCACGGAGAAGATCGTGCCGATAGAGACGTTGTTGTCGATGTTCGACGAACCGTCGAGCGGATCGGTGGCAACGGCAAGGCGCGCGTTCGGATCGAGCAGGACGGGATTTTCCAGTTCTTCCGAGGCGTAGCACGCGACCGGTGCGCCCTGCAGGCACGACAGGAACAGGTCGTCGCACAGGACGTCCATTTCCTTCTGAAGATCACCGTCTGTATTGCTGCTGCCGCGGGCGGCGTTGAAGGCCGGGCCGAGCGCTCCCTGGTTGACGAGCTTGCGGACCTCGAGCGCCGCCATTACCAACCTTTGGACCACCACAGCCACGTCCCGTGCGATATCTTCACCACGAGCGGTGAATGAAGCGAGATAAGCCTCGAGAGTTGCGCCTGACATGATGTCTCCTCCCAGATGTCCGGGCAAGGATGGCGCAAACGGATAGTTTGTAAAATTTATTCATTTGACTTTCGAAATTAGTTTTTCTTACTTTCCCTCTCATGCGCAATTTGACCATTCGCCAACTTCGCACCGTCGAAGCCGTTTGCCGGCTGGGAAAGATCAATCTTGCCGCCGAAGCTTTGGGCCTGACCGGTCCGGCACTCACCCTGCAAATCCAGCAATTGGAACGGGACGCCGATGTGCCGCTGTTTGATAGGACGCGCGGCGGCATGGTTCCGACCGCTTACGGTCTTGCTTTTCTCGAAGCGGCGCGGGCGGTCGAGGACAGCTTGGCCGCCCTTGAGGACGCGGTCAGTGCCATCAAGGGGCTCAGAACCGGACGATTGCGGCTCGGCGTGGTCTCCACCGGGAAATATTTCGCGCCGCAACTGATTGCCGCCTTCCGCGATCAGGTCCCGGACATCGAGATCAACCTCTTCATCGGCAACCGCGCCGAGATCATCGCCAAGCTCAGGGATCACGACATCGATATCGCGCTTATGGGGCGTCCGCCGCGTGACTTCGAGGTGCGCGCTCAGGTGTTCGGCGATCATCCGCTGGTCTTCATCGCCCCCGCCGGCCACCCGCTTGCGGGCGTGCTGGAAATTTCACGGGAGCGGATTGCACAGGAGAAGTTCCTGGTGCGTGAAAGAGGTTCGGGAACGCGTATCTCGCTCGATATCTTTCTGAGCGACACGCCGCACAAGCTGGAAGAACTCGGAACGGAGATCGCTTCGAACGAGACGATCAAGCAGGCCGTGATCGCCGGTCTCGGAATCGCCTTCATCTCGGCCCATACAATCGAGCAGGACGTGAGGCTTGGCCGACTGGTCATACTCGACGTTGTCGACACACCGATCCGCCGGCAATGGTTCACCGTATCGCGCTTGGACCGTGCCGCAAGCCCGGCGATGCAGGCTTTCGAGCGGTTCCTGCTTGCGTCCGGCGCGCGATATCTGCCGGTGGTCAGTAAGCCCTATCCGGCCAACGCGTTCGGCTAGCGCGGATGAAGAAAAGTGTGAAGCGGTTTTCCGCCCGCATCCCGCGCCAATCTGTTAGAATCGATCACGTTCATGATTTTAGGTCGATCCGACTTAAAATCATCCTGATTTAGGTCGCGTCGGTCTGCATCGGAGTATTGGCTTTCCTACGAGCGGAAAACGCAACGTCGACCGCCACCTAGGTCGTAATTGTGAGGCCTCATACGGCTTGCTACCATTCAGCCGGAAGAGGAGATTGCGCGATGCTTGTCAGCCGATGGCTCATCGGTGCCCTTGAGCATACCGTCAGGCGAACGTGCCTGCCGCGCGACATCGATCCGCGAAAAAGCCCGGCCACGGCGCCGCCGGGCCCCGCCGGAGCGGCGGAATACCGTTCCGGCCCTTCAACCAAGCAGCGGTCGTTATGGGCCCTGCTTGGTTTCCTGCTCGCCCCCACTGCAAAGGCGCCAGCTGGAACGGGAGCGAGCACAACAACCCGATGGGCGAATGGAGGAAATATGGCCTGGCATAAACCGAAATTCATCGAAGTCAGCTGCGCTATGGAAATTACCCGCTACGCTCCTGCGGATGGGGATGAACCGATCCTTTTCTAACGGCCAGCCCAACGAGGATCGGTTCGCAAAGCATCAGGTATCCCGGTGAAGAAAACGTCCGATCTTCGTGTCATCATTTTGGGGGCCGCCGCAGGCGGCGGTCTCCCGCAATGGAATTGCGGTTGCCCGAACTGTTCGATGGCGCGCGATCCAGCTTCCGGCCTCAAACCGCAAAGCCAGTCCTCGCTTGCGGTGAGTCTCGACGGAGAGGCTTGGGCCGTCCTCAACGCTTCTCCGGACATCCGACAGCAGATTCAGGATAATCGTCCGTTGCAGCCACGCCGCCTGCGTCACAGCCCCATCAAGAGCATGGTGCTGACCAATGGCGACATCGATCATCTGGCGGGACTGCTGGTTTTGCGGGAAAAGCAGGGGTTTACCCTTTTCGCAACCGGCGCGGTCAATCAAATCATTGCCGAGAATTCGATCTTCGGCGTTCTCGATCCGGAGCTGGTTTCAAGGAAAAGCGTCGCGATCGAGGAACGTTTCTTTCCGCTACCCGGTCTCGAGGCGCGGCTCTTCTCCGTTCCCGGCAAGGTGCCGCTCTTTCTCGAGGAGGGCGAGCCGGATCTCAATGTCGAGGGCGAAAACACGGTCGGAATAGAGCTGCGGGCCGGCTCCAAGCGCGTCTACTATGTTCCGGGCTGCGCCATGATGACCGACGCCTTGGCTCAGCGCCTGCGCGGTGCCGATGCGGTGTTCTTCGACGGCACACTCTTCTCTGACGACGAGATGATCGCCACTGGTACGGGCCACAAGACCGGCCGGCGCATGGGCCATATGCCGATTGCCGGCGAGGGCGGCAGCCTCGATGCACTCGCTCACTTGAACATTTACAGAAAGGTCTATGTCCACATCAACAACACGAACCCGATCTGGCGGGCTGGCGCCGAGCGCGCCTTCGTCGAAAGCCGCGGCTTTGAAGTCGGGTTCGACGGCATGGAGATCCAGCTTTGACGACGGCGACCGACAGGCAAGCATTTCACGCCCGCCTCCTGGAGATCGGGAAGCAGCGTTATCACGACAAGCACCCCTTTCACGCGATGCTCCACGGCGGTGGTTGCACGATGACGCAAGTTCGGGCCTGGGTGATCAACCGGTATTATTACCAGAGCCGGATTCCCATGAAGGATGCGGCCTTCCTGTCCCGTTGCGACGACCCTCAACTGCGTAGGGTCTGGCGCTCCCGAATCGAAGACCATGACGGCGGCATGGACGAGGGCGGCGGCATCCGGCGCTGGCTGCGTCTCGCCGAGGCCGTCGGGCTCGATCCTGCCTATGTTTCCTCGACAAGGGGCGTCCTGCCTGCGACCCGGTTTGCCGTCGACGCCTATGTGGCGTTCGTGCGTGAGAAGCCGCTTGTCGAGGCGGTGGCATCCTCGCTGACCGAGCTTTTCGCGCCGAAGATCCATTCCGAACGCATCGCCGGACTGCTGGAACACTACGCGTTCGCCGACGAGGCGGCACTCGCCTATTTCCGTCAGCGACTGAACGAGGCGCCTCGCGATGTCGAATTCGGTCTCGCCTATGTCCTCGATCACGCCGACACGAGGGAGAAACAGGACGCAGCCGCCGCCGCGCTCACGTTCAAGACGGATGTCCTGTGGTCCCAGCTCGATGCGCTATATTCGGCCTATGTGACGCCGGGACGCATTCCGCCGGGCGGCTGGGACGGCCGCGAAGGAGTGGTTCGCGAGCCGACAGCGACGGAGGCCGCGGAATGAATGCCGATGCACCCGTGATTTCAGGATCTAGCGTCGTCAAGCTGGCACAGGGCGTGCGGCTGCGCGAGGATCCGGTTCGTGGCCAGACGGTCCTGCTGGCGCCGGAACGCGCCATGGCCCTGGACGATATCGCCGTCGCAATCGTCGAAGCCCTCGATGGCGAGCGGAGCCTTGATCAGATCGCAGACGACTTCGCCCAGAAGTTCGAGGCTCCGGTTGCCCAGATCGCGGAGGACGTCAAGGCGTTCGTCCACGAGCTTGCCAATCGTCGCATGCTGGAGTTCATCGAATGAGCACCGCAGCCACCCTTGCAGACCATGCCATACGCGACGTTCCGCGCGCTCCGCCGCCGATGGCGATGCTGGCCGAACTGACGCATCGCTGTCCGCTCGCTTGCCCCTATTGCTCCAACCCCATCGAGTTGACGCGGGCAAACGAGGAGCTTTCCACCGAGGAATGGATAGGCGTCTTCAGGCAAGCCGCCGATCTCGGCGTCTTGCATCTGCACTTGTCCGGAGGAGAGCCGGCGGCACGACGGGACCTTGTCGAGCTGACGAGGGCAGCCGTTTCCTTCGGACTTTACACCAACCTGATCACCTCGGGTGTGGGGCTGACAGAAGACAGAATCAACAGCCTGGCCGATGCTGGGCTCGACCATGTTCAGCTATCGATCCAAGGCGTTTCTCCCGAAAGCGCCGACCGGATCGGTGGATACAGAGGCGGTTATGAGCGAAAGATGGCCGTCGCGGGCTGGGTGGCAGATGCCAGGATTCCCCTGACGCTCAATGCCGTCTGCCACAGGCAGAACATGGGCGAGATCGATGCCATGATCGAACTGGCGATCCGGCTGAAGGCGCGCCGCATAGAAGTCGCAACGGTGCAGTTTCACGGCTGGGCGGAGCGCAACAAAGGGGCTCTCATGCCGACACGCGAGCAGGTCGAGCGCGCGACGCTGACGGTCGCCGAGGCACGGAAAAAATATGAGGGCATACTGGTGATCGACTATGTGCCGGCCGACTATTATTCGAAATACCCGAAGGCCTGCATGGGCGGCTGGGGAAGGGTGGGCTTGAACGTCACGCCGTCCGGCCGTGTGCTTCCATGCCATGCGGCGGAGACCATTCCGGGTCTGTCCTTCGAGAGTATTCGCGACGGCTCACTCTCAAAGATCTGGTACGAAAGCGACGCATTCAACGCCTATCGCGGCGAGGACTGGATGCCAGAGCTCTGTCGTAGCTGCGAGCGCAAGAAGATTGATTTCGGCGGCTGCCGTTGTCAGGCAATGGCGCTCGCCGGCGATGCGAGCGCAACCGATCCGGTTTGCATCCGGTCACCGCTTCGCGACCGCTTGACCCGGGAGACAGCCGAGCTTTCGGCGGCGCCATCGGCAATCTTCACCTACCGCGGTCGGTAAGGCGCCGAAAGATCCGGATGCTCCAGCTATCCCTTGATGCGACGGAGAACTCCGTCGAGGGCTCCGGTCAATGCGGCAATTCCGCCATTGCGTTCGAAATCGGCAAGAACCTGTTCGTTCAGTCCGCCCTTGGTTGCAAATTCAGAGCTCAACTCGCTGAGAGCTGTGTCGCTCGATCGCAGTGCAATTTGTGAGAGGCTGGCAAAAAGCGCAGCGAGATAGGCCCTTGCGGAAGTCTCGGGCAACCCCTGCGCGGCAAGCCAGCTTGTGGTCCGGTCCATGATGCCCAAATACGTCGCCATCATCGCACTCGCGACGGCGAGAAGGTCGTATTCATCTCTCGTGGTGCACTGAACGGTTGTTCCCAGGCCTGAGAACAGGGATGCCACGTCCGGATCCGGTGGGTATATCGCGGTGACGCCGTCGCGGTTGGCGACGAAGGGCAGGGGTATTGCCTGTGTGAGGCGAACCTCCTGTCCAATCCATTCTTTAAGGCGATCGCGATCGGTCGCAGCGATGACGCTAATGACTGTCTGACCGGGGGTGAAGTGGAGACCCCTTACGACCCGTTCGGCGACCTGTGGCCGGATGGCGAGAACGAGGATATCGGAAGCGTCCGCGACCTCCTGGTTGTCAGCGGCAATCCGTACCGCCGGAAACATGCTCGCCAATCGGCTCGCAACCTCGGCATTTCGAGGCGAGACGACAACCTCGCTCGCCAAGGGCGTATCCGACAGGATGCCTGTTACCATTGCCTCGGTAATTGCGCCCGTGCCGATGAAGCCGATACGCATCTATTCTGCCGCCTTTCGCCGCGCGAGCGAGACGTCCGTCGTGTAGTTCTCGCGCATGAAGTCGATGAAGTTCTGCTGGAACTGGCGGGTGTGGGCATGGGCCAGTTCGTCTGCGAGATCGACATTCTTTGCCCGGATTGCCTCGAGCATCAGATGGTGCTCGTCGGTCAAGAGATAGCCTTCGTGCGTTCGCTCCAGATATTCGAAGTGGAGATGGAGCATCCGCTGACCCTGATTGAGCAGCCGCTCGTAGAACGAGGCGAGATAGGGATTCTTGCCGGCCTTGGCGATCGCCATGTGGAACTGCTTGTTGGTCTCCGACATTTGCAGGTGGTTGCCGGCCTTGACCGCCGCCTCAAACTCTTTCTGCCGCTTGGCGATCGCCTTCAGGTCGGCCTCGGTCCGCAGTTCTGCCGCAAGCCGGGTATTCATGCGCTGAGCGATGTCCAGGGCCTCGACATATTTCGGGAAGGTCGCGACCTCGATCGGCGCGACGATCGTGCTGCGGTTTGAAAGCGTTACGACAAGATCCTCGCCCGCGAGCCGGATCAGCGCTTCGCGGACCGGCGAGCGGGACATATCGAAGCGCTCGGCAAGCGTGTTTTCATCAAGGAGCTGCCCAGGGGCGAGCGTCAGCGCGAGGATCTCGTTTCTGAGCGTCTCGTAAACGCTCTTCCAACCGGTGCCCTTGGCTCGCTTGGTTTCAGTTTCGTCAGACACTTACGTCCCTTTCTTACCATCCCGACGCATAAGGCCAGAATGGCCCCGCCGTGACAATGTAAATTTTCCGCTTGACAATGTCGACACGGAGACGACATTAATTAACAGTGTCGACACGGAGACGACACAAATAACAAGATCGGCAATGGCCGACGGGTGGAACCGCGCGCAAAAGCGCCGTCAAACAGAGGAAATTGAAGATGCTTTCGAAGATGCTTGCGTCCGCCATGCGGGCGTTGCCTGCGCTTACCCTGATGGCCGGCATTTCTGGGAGCGCCGCTTATGCACAGACCGCCGAAGGCTACTGGCAGGGTGTGCAGAAGGCCGGCGTTTTGCGATGCGGCGCTGCCGTTGCTCCGCCCTATGTCATGCGTGACCCGGCCACCGGTGAATACTCCGGCTTCTTTGCGGATCTCTGCCGCGAATTCGCCGATGCCCTGAAGGTCAAGCCGGAATTCGTCGATACGACCTGGGACAACATCGTCGCCGGTCTGCAGGCGGGCAAATGGGATGTCTCGCTCGCGTTGAACCGGACGCCGGCCCGCGCCATGGCCGTGCAGTTCTCCATCCCGGCGATGGAGTACCAGATATCGCTCGCCTACAATAAGGAGAACCCGACGATTCCGGCCGGAGCGACCTCGGTCGCCGACATCGACAAGAAGGACGTGACGCTGGCTGTCATGTCGGGGACGGCGCAGGATAAGGCAATCACCGCTGCGGTGAAAAACGCAACGATCCTGCGCCTGCCGGGCAACGATGAAACGCGCCTCGCGGTCGTCTCCCGGCGCGCCGACATCCTCGTCGATGCTTCCGACACCAATCAACTCTTCACCCAAGCCAACCTGGATTGGGCGGTGGCGTTCAACCCGGCGCCGGCCTTGGCGAAGCAGGGCGTCGCCTTCGGCCTGCCGCATCAGTTGTCGGCCGCCGACGTTGAAGTGGTGAACATCTTTCTGGAGGAAAAGGTCGCGACCGGCCACGTGGACGAACTGATCCGCAAGGCTGTCGATCAGGTGCTGAAGAGCACTCAATGACAAAGGCCTGGCCGGGCGGTCATTTCGTTTGCCCGGCCGCTCTCATCCCTCTTTTGACCAGTGAGATCGGCGATGACCATGTCCTTCAGTGCTCCCCTTGTCAAAATCCAGTCCCTTCACAAGAGCTACGGGCCTCACATCCAGGTGCTCAAGGGTCTGGACATCGAGATGAAGCCCGGCGAAAGGGTGGTGGTCATCGGCCCGAGCGGTGGCGGCAAGAGCACGCTCCTGCGTGTCGTGATGGGGCTTGAGAAGATCGACAGCGGCTCGATCAGCTTCGGCGGCAAGCCTTATATCTCGTCCGAGGGAGCCGACAAGAAAACCGTGATCGACGCCGAGGTGCGGCGCTCGATCGGCATGGTGTTCCAGCACTACACGCTGTTCCCGCATCTTAACGTCGTCCAGAACCTGATCCTCGCGCCCTGTAAGGTGCGTGGTGAAGCGAAGGCGAGCGCCACCAAGCGCGCCCAGGCGCTGCTCGAGCGCTTCGGCCTTGGAGCCAAGGCGAACGCCTATCCGGCGCAGCTTTCCGGCGGACAGAAACAACGCGTGGCGATCGCCCGCGCCTTGATGCTCGACCCGAAGCTGATGCTGTTCGACGAAGTGACGTCGGCGCTCGATCCGGAGCTCGTCGCCGAGGTCGAGCAGGTGATCCTGCAGCTTGCCCGCCAGGACATGCCGATGATGATCGTCACCCACGACATGTGGTTTGCGAAGAACATCGCCTCGCGCGTCATCTTCTGCGCCGGCGGCGTGGTCGTCGAGGATGGACCGCCGGAGCAGGTGCTCGGTTCGCCGAGGGAAGAGCGCACCCGCGAGTTCATCGACCGCGTCTTCCACATCCGGCACTAGGAGGGCGAAATGGGTTATTCCTTCGACTTCCAGTCCATCTCCTTCGGACCGCTCTGGGAAGGGCTGATCGTCACGCTGCAACTGACGGTCGCCGCCAATATCATCGGCGTCGTGCTCGGCTTTTCACTGGCGCTGCTCATCATGAGCCGCTTCGCGCCGGTACGGCTGCCGGCCATGCTCTTCGTCGAATTCTTCCGTTGCACGCCGGCGATCGTGCAGATCGTCTGGTTCTTCTATTGCGTGCCGATGCTGTTCAACGTCTTTCTCGGCTCGATGACGATGGGCATCCTCGCGCTCGGCCTCAACCTGATGGCCTTCAACGCCGAGGCCTATCGCGCCTCGATCCAGGCCGTTCCGCGCGAACAGCTCGATGCCGGCATCGCGCTCGGCCTCAATCCGCTGCAGCGCACGCTCTATATCGTGCTGCCGACCGCGGTTCGCGCTTCGATACCCGTCCTGCTCACGAACGGCATCGGTATCTTCCAGCAAACGGCGCTGGTCGCCATCGTCGCCGTGCAGGATCTCATGTACCAGGCGAAAACGCTTGCGACGGAAACCTATCGGCCGATCGAGACCTTTACGATCGTCGCACTCGTCTACTTCGCCGTCTCGTTCCCCGTTTCCCAGATCGTCGGCTATCTCGAACGTCGCCGCCAACTGATGATGAGCTGAGGAGAAGACCATGGATCTCGACTTCTCGATCATCCTTCGCTTCCAGGAAGCGCTCGCGCTCGGTCTCTGGACGACGGTCAAGCTGACGCTGATCTGCGTGGTCCTCGGCTGCAGCCTCGGCTTTGTCGTCGGTCTTGCCCGAACATCGCGCAACGCCGTCCTGCGCTCCATCTCCGGTGCCTATGTCGAGTTCTTCCGCGGCACGCCGGTGCTCATCCAGCTCTTCTGGATCTTCTTCTGCCTGCCGCTGATCCTCGGCGTGGAGCTCTCCAATCTCGCCTCGGGGGTGATCGCACTCACGCTCTACATGGGTGCGATCAGCAGCGAGACTTTTCGTGCGTCGCTCAAGTCCATCGGTCCGGAGCAGCTCGATGCCTGCGTCGCGCTCGGCCTGCCGCGCCGCGTCCAGGTGACGAACGTGATCCTGCCGCAGGCGGTGCTCCGCGCCGTTCCGACGCTGCTTTCGAACTGCGTCAGCCTGTTCAAGGAAAGCGCACTCGTTTCCGCGGTCGGAATGGCGGACCTGATGTTCGTCGGCCAGAACATTTCTAACAATACGGCGCGCCCCGTCGAAGTGCTGACGGTCGTCGCCCTCATCTACTTCGTCATCGCATTCCCGCTCACCCGCGCCGTGACCCTCGTCGAGCGGCGCGTGCTCGCCAAACTCGCGATCTGATCGCGGAACTCTTGCATAGGAGATATCCCATGAAACTCTCTGGCGTCATGCCGGCCCTCGTCACCCCGTTCGACGCGAACAACAGGATCGATTTCAAGGCCTTTGAAAAGCTTCTGGCACATCTGCGTGAAGCCGGCGTCACCGGCTGGGTTCCGAACGGGTCGACCGGAGAATATTTCAGCCAGTCCACCGAAGAGCGCCGCGATGTGCTGCAATTCGTCAAGGATTTTGCCAAACCGGGTGAGATCCTGATCGCCGGCACCAATGCGCCTGCCACCCGCGAAGTGATCGAGCAGACGGCGATCGCCAAAGAGATCGGCTATGACACTGTGCTGCTCGCTCCGCCGTTCTACACCCGGCCGACGCAAGCCGAATTGATCCGGCATTATGAAACCGTGCTCGATGCCGTCGATGTGAACCTGGTCCTCTATTCCTATCCGGCCAAAGACGGTTCGGACATCAGTTTCGAGCTGATGGACCATTTCGCCGACAATCCGCGCGTGATCGGGATCAAGGAAAGCTCGGGGGTTTTGCAGCGCGCCATCGACATCGCCAGCTGCTACGAGGGCCGCATTCAACTGGTTTCCGGCTCGGACGACATTGCGCTCGACTTCATGTTCTGGGGCGCGGAGAGCTGGATCTGCGGCCCGTCGAACTGCATGGCCAAGCCCTGCTGTGACCTCGACAGGACATTCAAATCCGGCGACCTCGACAAGGCGCGTGCGCAGATGAAAACGCTCTACCGGGCGATGAACATCCTCGAAAGCGGCAAGTTCGTGCAGAAGATCAAGTATGGCTGCGAGCTTCAGGGCCTACCCATGGGTGAGTGCCGCGCGCCACTGGGCCCGCTGACCGACGATGAAAAGGCCGAGTTCCGCGTCGCTATGGAGCCGATCCTGAACTGGTAAGCCCGGCAAGAGGGCGTGAAACTCGCCCCCGCCTTCCATCCAATCTTGAGGACAGGTCGTGTCTGCTATCGCAGTCGTCGGCGCCGGGATCATCGGCGTCACCATCGCCTTCGAACTTCAGCGCCGGGGATTGAGCGTCGTTCTCATCGACCGTGATGGACCCGGCAAGGGCGCCTCCTACGGCAATATGGCGTCGATCGCGGCCACGGAGTTCATGCCTGTCTCCCGTCCGTCCATCTGGGTGCAGATGCCCAAATGGCTCCTCGATCCGGAAGGCCCGGTGCGCATCCGGCCCTCCTACATGCCGAAGCTGATGCCCTGGTTTTTCCGCTTTCTGTCGGCCAGCCGGCCCTCTCGCGTACGGGAGCTGGAGGTGGCAGGCGCGGTATTGTGCCATCGCGTCCACGAGGATCTCGATTTCCTCCTCACGGCTACCGGTCTATCGGGCATGCTGACGGAGGAGGGGTGCCTCAGCCTCTATGCGGACGAGGCGGAATTCAAGGCGGACCGGGAGCATATCGAAGTCCTCGAACGTTTCGGCTTCCGTCACGAAATCATCGGCGGCGATGCAATCCGTGATCTTGAACCCGCACTGTCGCCGAAGATCGCCAAGGCGGTCCTCTTTCCCGACAACCGTTCGATCCGCGACCCGTACCGACTGGTCGTGAAGCTCAGCGAAAAATTCCTCTCGCTCGGCGGGAGCATCGAGCAAGGCGAAGTCGTCGGCTTCGACCACGGCGACCGCGTCAGGGCCGTCCGGCTCAAGGATGGTCGTTCGTTCGAGGCGTCCGAGATCGTGCTTTGCGCCGGCGCCTATACCGGCAAACTTTCGCGCCTTCTCGGCGAGCCGATCCCGCTCGAAACCGAGCGCGGCTATCATACCCAGATCATGGCGCCGGGTGTCTCGATGCGCCACTCGATCATCTGGCCCGCGCGCGCCTTCATGGTGACGCCGACGGCGGGCGGCATCCGCGTCGGCGGTACGGTGGAAATGGCGGGGCTCGATGCCGCTCCGGACTATCGGCGAGCGAAGATTCTCGTGAAACGGGCGCAGGAGGCGTTGCCGGAGTTGCGCGCCGACGAGGCGACGGAGTGGATGGGCCACAGGCCGGCGCTTCCCGACACGGTGCCGATCATCAGCCCCTCCGCAAAACACCGGGGCGTCTTCTATGCCACCGGTCACGGGCATCTGGGCCTGACTTATGCGGCGACGACCGCCCGGCTTATGGGCGACCTTGTCACCGGTGCCAAGCCCCCGATCGATCTCAAACCATACCGCGTCGACCGGTTCTGACGAGCCGACCGACGCAAGGGAAGGAATGGAGCGAAAATGCGAAACGAACTCTATGTAGACGGAAAGTGGGTGGCACCGGTCAAGGGCGGGACTTTCGAGATCGTCAATCCCGCGACGGAAGAAGTGATCCACAGGGCTGCAGCCGCGACTGCCGAGGATGTGGACATTGCCGTAAATGCAGCGCGCCGCGCCTTCGACAAGGATGGTTGGCCGAAGCTTTCCGGACGCGAGCGCGCCCGCTATCTCAGGGCAATCGCCGACGGTATCCGGACGCGGCAGGCGGAGATCGCCCGGCTGGAGGTGATCGACAACGGCAAGCCGTTCCCCGAAGCGGACTGGGATGTCGCCGACGCGGCCGGCTGTTTCGACTTCTACGCTGGGCTCGCCGAGCAGCTCGACAACAATCCGGAAGAGCCGATCGCGCTTGCGGATGCCCGCTTCACCTCCAAGGCGGTCAAGGAGCCGATCGGTGTCGCGGGTGCGATCATTCCCTGGAACTATCCGCTGCTGATGGCGGCATGGAAGGTGGCGCCGGCGCTCGCCGCCGGCTGCACGGTCGTGCTGAAGCCCGCCGAAGTCACCTCGCTGACGGCGCTCGAACTCGCGGCGATCGCCGACGAGGCAGGCCTGCCGCCGGGCGTCCTCAACATCGTGACTGGTTCCGGTTCGGTTGCCGGACAGGCGATCATCGATCACAAGGGCGTCGACAAGCTCGCCTTCACCGGCTCCGGTCCGGTCGGCTCGAAGATCATGGCGGCCGCCGCCCGCGACATCAAGCGCGTCAGTCTGGAACTCGGCGGCAAGTCGCCCTTCGTCGTCTTCGACGATGCGGACATCGACGAAGCGGTCGAATGGATCATGTTCGGCATCTTCTGGAACCAGGGGCAGGTCTGCTCGGCCACCTCGCGGGTTCTCGTGCAGGAAGGCATCTACGAGCGCCTGCTGGCGCGACTGGTCGAGGAGACGAGAAAGATCAAGATCGGCAATGGCCTTGAAGAAGGCGTGCTCCTCGGACCTCTGGTATCCAAGCGCCAGCACGAGCAGGTCGTCGCGGCGATCGAGGCGGCGAAAGCCGCCGGTGCGACGGTCGCCTGCGGCGGAAAGCGCCCGGAAGGCTTCGAGAGGGGCTACTATCTCGAGCCGACGATTCTGACCGGCGTTCCCTTGGACAGCGACGCATGGCGCGAGGAAATCTTCGGGCCCGTCCTTTGCATCCGACCGTTTTCGGCGGAAGAGGAAGCGATAGAGCTTGCCAATGATTCCCGTTTCGGTCTCGCCGCAGCCGTTATGTCGAAGGACGATGTCCGTGCCGAGCGGGTTGCGGCGGCCTTCCGCGTCGGCATCGTCTGGATCAATTGCTCGCAGCCGACTTTCACCGAGGCCCCGTGGGGCGGGTACAAGGAATCCGGCATCGGCCGCGAACTCGGCCGCTGGGGTCTCGAAAACTATCTCGAGACAAAGCAGATCACCCGCTTCGCCACCGGCCAAAAATGGGGCTGGTATATAAGATGAATGGAAGCCCGATGAACTGGGGTCGTTCGCTCGACCTGCTGTTGGTTCATTGCCAAGGCGAGATCGGCAAGGTGATCGTCGGCGGCGCGCCGGAAATCCCCGGCGCGACCATGCTCGACAAGATGAACCACATCAACATCGTCGACGACAGCCTCCGCCGCTTCGTGACTTTCGAGCCGCGCGCCAGCGTCGCCATGTCGGTCAACCTGCTCGTCGCGCCGACGAGGCCCGATGCCGATGCGGGCTTCATCGTTCTGCAGGCCGATCGCGCCCATCCGATGTCCGGCAGCAACTGCATCTGCGTCGTGACTGCGCTTCTCGAAAGCGGACGCGTTGCAATACAGGAGCCGGAGACGATTGTCCGACTCGACACGCCCGCCGGGCTGATCGTCGCACGTGCTGCCTGCCGGAACGGCCGCTGTTTGTCGGTCAGCCTCGATAACGTGCCGAGTTTCGCCGAGGCGCTGGACCGGGAGATTGAGACGCCGCGCTGGGGTCGCATCAAGGCGGATATTGCCTTCGGTGGCGTCTACTATGCGATCGTCGACGTCGATCAGATAGGCGTCGGTATCGCGCCGGACCACGCGCGCTATCTCGCCGAGGCGGGGATCGAGCTGAAGTCGCTCTTGGCGGAACAGGTGACCGTGAAGCATCCGGAGCTGACCGGCGTCGACGAGATCGCCTATGTGATGTTCCGTGGAGAGGAGCCGGACGGCGCGGTGCGCACCTGTACGACGCTGAAGCCCGGTCGTGTCGATCGGTCTCCCTGTGGTACCGGCAGCTCGGCAAACCTGGTGACGCTTTACGCGCGCGGCAGAATTGCGGTCGGAGATCGGCGGACGTCGCGCTCGATCATCGGTGGCGAGTTTACCGCGGAGGCGATCGGCATGACCGAGATTTGCGGGCGTCCCGCCGTGCTGCCGCGGATCACCGGCCGCGGCTGGATCTACGGTCGCGAGCAGCTCCGAATTTCCGACGAAGACCCGTTCACAAGCGGTTTCGCGCTCTCCGACACCTGGGGCCCGCAAGTTCACCAATTGACCGAGGATGGATGACATGGCCGGCGAAACGAATTCCCTCACGGGTCAGACGGTGCTCGTCACCGGGGCCTCCGGCGGCATCGGCGCATCGATCGTCGAACGCCTCGCCGCTGAAGGCGCCCGGCCGCTGATCCACTACGGGCGGGACAAGGATGGCGCCGAGGCGCTCCTTGCTCGAATTTCTGGGCGCGGAGTGATCCTGCAGGCGGACCTGTCCAGTGCCGAGGGTCCTTTCGAGCTTTGGCGAAAGGCCGATGAAGCGGCCGGCCGGATCCATGGGCTGATCAACAATGCTGGAATCCGGACGGAGATATCGATCGACGCCGATCCGGAAGCATGGAAGGCGGCCTGGCAGAAAGAATTTCAGGTGAATTTCTTCGCCGGTGCCGATCTCTGCAAGGAGGCGCTGAGGCACTTCAGGACGCATGGCGGCGGCCGTATCGTCAACATGGCGAGCAGGGCAGGGCAGCGCGGATATGCGGCCGACGCGATGCCTTATGGTGCAACGAAGGCTGCGCTCGTGAATCTCACAAAATCGATCGCCCGGAGCTTCGGTCGGGATGGCGTCGTTGCTGTCGCCGTAGCGCCCGGCTGGGTCCGCACCGACATGGCCGAGGCGTTCATTGCGAAACACGGGAAAGAGGCAGCGGTCGCCGATATTCCGATCGGCGAAATGGCGGAGCCGGCAGAGGTCGCCGAGCTGGTTGCCTTCCTGCTGCGCCCGTCGCAGGCGTCGCTCAACGGCGCGACGCTCGACGTCAACGGCGGCAGCTATATTCGATAGGAGCCAACCATGAAAAGATTCGAAGGCAAAGTTGCAGTCGTTACCGGCGGAGGCGGCGGCATCGGTTCCGCCATTGCCCGCCGGCTGGCGGGCGAGGGGGCCTTGGTGGTCGTGTCTGACGTGAATGGCGATGCGGCGGGCGTCGTGGCAGACGAAATCGTCTTCGGGGGTGGCTCCGCCGTTGCCATTGCCGCCGATATCTCAAAAAAGGAGCCGTGCTTCGCGCTGATTGCCAAGGCCTTCGATAACAAGAAGCGCATAGACATTCTCGTCAACAATGCGGGCATCAACCGGCGCGGCAACCTCATGTCGCTGACCGACGAGGACTGGCACACGAGCTTCGCCGTCAACCTCGATTCGATGTTCCATCTTTGCCGCGCCGCCATCCCGCATATGACGGAGGCTGGCGGCGGAGCGATCGTCAACACCGCATCGCAATGGGGCCTTTATCCGGCTCCGAACCACATCGCCTACAACACGACAAAAGCAGCAGTTGCGGCCTTCACGCAGAATCTCGCTCGTGATTATGCGCCGCACAAGATTCGCGTCAATGCCGTCTGCCCCGGCGAGATCCACACCCCGATGCTCGAGGCGGGAGTGAAAAGATCGGGGCGCACCATTGCCGATCTCGACAGGCTCGTTCCCTTCGGCCGGATCGGGAAACCGGAGGAGGTTGCCGCGCTCGTCGCTTTCCTTGCATCCGACGAGGCGGCATTCATGTGCGGCTCGCTTGTGGAGATAACCGGCGCAGAGGCGGTTGCTTGATTTCTTGAGTTGTCTCAGCGGCGCGGCTGGTCAGTCGGCTCCGAGATACCCTGCACCGCTCTCTTTACGGCATCCGTTCCGCTTCGCGCGAGGTCGGCCAGAGCAACGATGCCGACGAGGCGCTTGTCCCGGTTCAGAACCGGGAGGCGATGAACCTGGTGTTCAGCCATGGCGTTAGCCGCCTGGTCCACTTCGTCGTCCTCGAAACAATAATAGATGCGTTCGGACATGACCTGGCGCACCGTCGTATTGCCGGCCATTTTGTCTTCGGCGACCCCGCGCATGGCGATGTCGCGATCCGTCACCATACCTATGAGGCGGTCGTTCTCGCCCACCGGCAACGCGCCGATGTTATCGGCACGCATCGTCCGCGCCGCGTCGCGGATCGTCGTATTAGGGTCGATGACGTCGACCTTTCGCGTCATGATTTCGTTGATTTGCATCGGATTGCCTCCATTCGTGGTCGTGATCTTTAGGCTTAACCGCTCAGTTCCATGTCCGTTCCCTGGCTATCGAGATCGTTTCGATCTGCGCTAACGGCTCAGATCCACGCCTCCGCCTCTCCGAGAAGCCGTATGACCTCTTCGTCGGATGTCTGGTCGAAGTCGATATAGTGGAGGCCGACAGCCCGGAATGGGTCCGGTATTTGCAGGCAGATGACTTCGTCAGCCTCTGCCTCGAGTTCCTTGAGCACGCCGCTCGGTGCGACGGGAACAGCAAGAATGATCCTGCCGGCTCCTGTTTTACGCAAAGCCTTCAACGCGGCCTTGACGGTGCCGCCTGTGGCGATGCCGTCGTCCACGACGATCACCGTGCGTCCCTCGGTTGGCGTTGGCGGTCGACCTCCTCGATAAATCTCGCGCCGTCGCTCGATCTCGGCGAGTTGGCGCTGGCTCTCGGCCTCAACATAGCCAGCGGGAGGATCGACGGCGCGCATCGCCTCCTCGTTGTAGACGAATTGCGGATCGCTGCCGTCCACCACCGCGCCGATGCCGAATTCGGGGTATCGAGGCGCGCCGATCTTACGCACCAGTAGCAATTCAAGCGGCGCCCGCAGCGCTTTGGCAATCTCGACGGCCACGGGAACGCCGCCGCGTGGCAATGCCAGGATCAGGGGATCCGAGTGGTTGTACTTTGTCAGGACGTCCGCGAGCTGCCGGCCCGCATCCCGGCGGTCCACAAATTTCCGCGGAGGATGTGTCATGGTCTCATGTCCCTTTTGGAGAGATGCACCCGGAACCAGTCTGTTGCATGCCGGACCACCTGATCCATGGTGCCGGGTTCCTCGAAGAGATGACCCGCGCCGTCGACAATGATGAGCCGCTTCTCGCACGTAAGCGCGTCGAAGGCGCGCTCGTTCATATCGATCACCGGCCCATCGAGACTTCCGACGAGAAGGAGGGTGGGTGCGCGAACTTCCGGTAGCACCTGCATGGCGAGATCGGGGCGGCCGCCCCGTGATACGACGGCGCCGACATCCGGTTCGGCGTAGGCTGCCCGCAGCGCCGCGCCTGCACCCGTGCTCGCGCCGAAATAGCCGACCGTTAGCTCCGGCGCCACGGAACCTTCAGCCACCCAGCGCTTGGCCGCCACGAGACGGCTGGCAAGAAGATCGATGTCGAAGACGTTGCGGCGATCCTGCTCTTCCTCCGGTCTCAGGAGATCGACGAGAAGCGTCGCCAAGCCTGCTTCCCTCAATGCCGCGGCAACGCGATTGTTGCGCGGGCTGAAGCGGCCGCTTCCGCTGCCATGGGCAAAGATCACGAGGCCGCTTGCGCCGGATGGGACGCCGAGAAAACCCTCGATACCCTGGGGCTCGATTCTTATCGATTGCACATCGTCGGGAGTCGAGAAGGCCATTTGCTTGCCCTCGCGATGTTGGAGGTATCCTGTACCGTGGTGATACCCCAATCCCCGCGAAGGTAGATTGTTCCCCGCTTCTCGGATCCATGCTGCCGCGTTACGCCTTGCTATGGACTGTCGCGCCATCTCGCATTATGCGGATCTGCGCAATATATGATTTCTGCCCATTGCGGCGCTTTCGCTCGACGATGCTGCCCATGGATTTGCTACAAGCCTCTGACCGTTTGCTACATTGTAGCAATAGCACAGCATATACGGGCAAAAAGGGATCAAACGAGAGCTAACGAGACATGAAGGAAAAGGCGCAAACGGCTGAAAACGCGGGAAAGAGCAGGTACTTCAAGGGACCTGTTTTCGCCGTGGCGCCGATGATCGATTGGACCGATAGGCACTATCGTTTCTTCGCGCGGCAGCTTTCGCGCCATGCGTTGCTCTATACCGAGATGATCGTCGCCGACGCGATCCTGCGCGGCAATCGGGAGAAACTGCTCGGCCATGACTCCTCGGAGCATCCGGTCGCGCTGCAGCTCGGCGGCAACGATCCGGCGAAGATGGCGCAAGCGGCGCGGATCGCCGAAGATTTCGGCTATGACGAGATCAACATGAATGTCGGCTGCCCGTCCGACCGGGTGCAGTCCGGCACTTTCGGCGCTTGCCTGATGCAGGAGCCGGCGCTGGTCGCCGAATGCGTTGCGGCGATGAAGGCGACGGTCACGATTCCCGTCACAGTCAAATGCCGCATCGGCGTCGACGATCAGGATCCGGAGGTGGCGCTGCGCGACCTCGTCGGCGGCGTCAAGGCGGCCGGCGTCGACGCTATCTGGGTGCATGCCCGCAAGGCCTGGCTGCAGGGCTTGTCGCCGCGTGAGAACCGCGAGATCCCGCCGCTCGACTATGGTCTCGTGCATCGTTTGAAAGCGGAAAATCCGAATCTTTTCATTGGTCTGAACGGCGGTCTTCAGACGCTGAATCAGGCATTTTCGCATCTCGGGCCGCAATTTGCCGCCAATGCTGAGACGAGCTCCATGGCGGGAGACAAGAACGAACGCGCTCTCGATGGCGTCATGCTCGGCCGCGCCGCCTATCACGACAGCGGCCTTTTGACGGCGGCAGACGGCTATTTCGCCCACCCGCTGACGGGCGCCGCGCCCGCACCGATCGAGCCGGGCGCCTTTTCCGATCGCCACCATCGTCTGTCGCTCGAATTCTGGGCCGGCATTCGCGACGTCATGGCGGAATACGCCGCTCGTCATATTGAGAATGGCGGTCGGCTGATCCACATTACCCGCCACATGGTCGGGCTGTTCCAGGGCTGGCCGGGCGCGCGGCGCTACCGCCAGATACTCTCCGCCGATGCCACTCGTAAGGGCGCCGGCCCGGACGTGATCCACGCTGCCTTTGGGGCAGTTTTCGAGGCGGTTACCGTGCGACAGGCGGCGGAGTAGGGGGCGGCGGCTCCCTGCCGCTGCTTCCCTCATTCCTGTGCTCGTCACAGGAATCGAGCAACAGCGCGTCGGCGCTGTGAATGACTCCGATCCAGGTGTGAAGGCTTCCAAGAATTATCTCCGCGCCCAAGGACTTGGGCGCGCTGGATTCCTGTGACGAGCACAGGAATGAGGGAGCAGGGGGAAGCCTGGATTGAGGAGACCGCGTGGCGTTTGGCAACCACGCGCCACAAAAACGGCGCCTCTTGCGAAGCGCCGTCCTTCAAATCCTGCGTCTAACGTCCGGCTTAGATTGCCTGGAGGTTGACGGCCTTCGGGCCCTTGCCCATGCGGTCCGGCTCGGTGTCGAAGCTGACCTGCTGGCCGTCCTTCAGGGTGGTGAGGCCGGCTGCCTGAACGGCCGAAATGTGGACGAAAACGTCCTTCGCGCCGCCGTCCGGCGTGATGAAACCAAAGCCCTTGTCTTGGTTGAAGAATTTTACGATGCCCTTGGTGGCCATGGAAGAAGTCCTTTTCCTTCAGTCTGTCATTTGCCGCAACCTCGCGCTTCAGTATCACGCTTCGGCTGCTTTAGGTAGTGTGTTCGTGCCCCCGAAGGGAAACGAACCTGTCGTCTTCAGCAAAATGCTGAAAGGCGTCGAGTGGTCACGAATATCGGGGAAAAGACGTCAACGATGCCGCTTGCGGCTGTCCCGGCGCCAAGCCGGGCTCAAACGAAAGTCCAGTCTCCGGGATTGAAAACGCCCGAACGGTGGTAGGAGTGACAGCATTTCGGGGAAAAGGCAAGGGAAGAGTTCTACTGACGGCAGAACGCTGCAACGCATTGCGGCGGCGGCTGTTGGCGCCGTCCGGCGAAGCGCCTGCGGCCGACAAATGGCGTGGATTGCCTCGTTTCGAACACATTTTCGTCCCGACGCTGAGATGAGCGTGGCGCGCTCCTTCCTGTCGACACAGGCTTGCTGCTCACGCGGCAAACCGGTAGGTCTGGACCGAGACGAATATTTGACGAAGAACGGGTGCCGGCGTGATCGATCCCTATGCCCTCCTTGGAATTGAGCGCGACGCCGACGAGCGGGCAATCCGCACGGCCTACCGCCGCGCAGTGAAGACCGCGCACCCCGACCGCGGCGGCGACGCGGAAGAGTTCGGAAAGCTGCAGGCGGCCTACGACCTCCTGAAGGACCCGGTGCGCCGCAAGGTCTATGACGACACCGGCTACGACCCGCAACTCGTCGATCCCAAACAGCTCAAAGGCCTGATGATGCTGGAGACGCTCGTCAACGACTTCATTCTCGACCTGCGCGAGCCCGGCAGCTTCGACCCTGTCGCGGCGATGAGGCGAAAACTCTCCGACGACATCGTCAAAACCCGCTTCCACATCCTCGAACTGGAACGCCACCGCTCCCGCGTCCGCAAACACCTCGACCGCCTCGGCCGGCGGCCGGAGACGGACGTGCTCGGCTCGATGCTGCGCGCCCGCAGCCAGTCGATCAGCGACGCGATCAAGAATGCCGAGGCGCAGATCGAGGCGATCGAGGAGGCGTATCAGATGCTCGAGGGTTATTCGTACGAGATGGAGCCGCTGGAGGTAGAGGCGCGCGCGGCGGAGTAGGCTTGCCTTGTTCATGCGTCTCCTTTGCCGAACTGCAGCGGTGCGCCCAAAAACCTAACATTTCGGTGAAAAGCCGGCCATCGCAGGCAAACGTTGTATTGTCGCGATCGCGCTACTTACTCGCCTGTAATCTGGCCGATACCTTTCTGCCTACCGCATTCGACCTGGAACTAGCCGGCAGTCGAGGTGGGGTTACCCGCCGCTGTCCTGCCGGACATCCCCAAGGCCCACAAGTGTGGAGATTGGGCTTGGCCCGTCCTTGCTGCCCAGCTTGAGGTCTTCTGCGATTGGTCGATCGCTGGGGCAGAACGCGCTGAAGGAGAGGCAGAACTCGCTTAGGGAAATTTGCACTGGGCAAAGGCTCGCGGCATTCCTTTGCAGATCCGATATTGCGTTCTATTGACGTAGTAAAACTCCACAATGTCGGCTCTGAATTGAGCGACAAGCCGCTACTTCAGTGCACATAACTTCCCCGAGCAAAGCTTGTTTTTTGATTAGACTAGTTGTGTGTTAAGATCCTGAAAGTTCCGGGAACCATGTCCTTGAAACGGGAGGAAGCAACATGCCTGTTCAAGTCCCGACGGATTTCCGCCGCGTGATCGTTGCCGCGTCGGTCGGAAACATCATCGAATGGTATGACTTCTATATTTTTGGAAGCTTGGCCGCAGTTCTCTCGGTCAAGTTCTTTGAACAATCAAATCCGGTCGCAGCTCTGCTGAGTACAATCGCGCTGTTCACGGCAGGATTCCTGATCCGTCCACTGGGAGCATTCCTCTTCGGCTGGATGGGCGACCGGGTCGGCCGCAAATATACGTTCCTCCTAACGCTCAGCGGAATGGGGCTGGGCACCGGCGCGATCGGCCTGATCCCGACCTACCAGTCGATCGGTCTGACCGCTGCGTTCCTTCTCTTCGGCTTGCGGATGATCCAGGGCTTGTGCCTGGGCGGCGAGTATGGCGGCGCCATTACCTACGTCGCCGAGCATGTCCCCGATGAACGCCGCGGCTACTACACCGGCTGGCTTCAGACCTCTCCGACGCTCGGGATCGTGGTGTCGCTGGCGGTGATCATCGCGACGCGCACCTATTTCGGCAATGAAGCTTTCGACGCGTGGGCGTGGCGCGTGCCGTTCCTGGTGTCCTTCCTCCTAGTGGGCATCGCTATCTACATCCGGCTCCAACTCCAGGAGACACCGATCTTTCAGGAGATAAAGGCCAGGGGGCAGATGACCCAAAATCCGTGGAGGGAGGCCTTCCTCAGCTCCAACATCAAGTATGTTGGAATTGCCACAATCGTGCTGATCGGGCAGGGCGTGGTCTGGTACAGTGGTCAGTTCTGGGCGTTGTACTTCCTGCAGCAGGTTTCCAAGGTGGACGCTCTGACCTCGGCTTATATCGTGGGAGCCGCCCTGCTCATTGCCACGCCGAGCTTGATCTTCTTCGGGTGGCTGTCCGACATCATCGGCCGCAAGCCGGTGATCCTCGGAGGCATGTTGCTGGCGGCGGTCACCTACTATCCGCTTTATCTGTGGCTCGGAACGGTCACGCAGCCCGACAATATCAACTATCCGGTAGCGATCTTCATCATCTTCATCCTCGTCTGCTATGTCGGGATGGTCTATGGGCCCGTCGGTGCCTTCCTGGCGGAATACTTCCCCGGCCGGATACGGTACACGTCCGTATCGGTGCCGTATCACATCGGCAATGGTTGGGGCGGCGGGTTGGTGCCGTTTGTCACCTCGGCAGGCTTCGCGGCGACCGGAAGTATCGGCTACGCACTGATCTATCCGATCGTGGTTCCTGCCGTGTGCTTCGTGCTGGGCCTATTGCTGATGCCCGAGACGCGCCGTGTAAGCATATGGGAGCCGATCCAGCCTAGACCGGGAACGTAAGCAAGCCGCCGATGCGCGCGCTCTTCCGACAGGGTGGCGCGCGCTTGCGGCCGTGCCCATCACCGGCCCGGCCGCCCCGTCTTGCCCTTGGTCCGCCCCGTGCGTCGCTTCTCTTCCGCCGGGTCCTCATAGGAGCCGACGCCCGGCTTGGCGCGGGTGAGGATCGGCTTTTCCGGGGTCTTGGCTGGCACCGGCTTCTCGGTCCTGCCCACGGTCATCTCGTCGAGGGTGTTCTTGCGGAATAGCGATCCTTCACTCGACTTGCGCCCGGCGGGGATCGCCACGTCGCGGCCCATTTCGTCGAGGTCGGGCTTGCGGAAGAGGGGCCGTTCGGTGTCGGTGCCTGGTCCCATGTCGTCAAGCGAGGGCTTGGCGAAGTAGCCGGCGGTCTTTCCCTCCCCCTTGTGGGGAGGGTGGTCCGCACGGCCGGGAGGGGTGTCGCCGCTTTTCCCCTCCCCAACCCTCCCCACAGGGGGGAGGGAGCCTGTCGTGCTTGCCGCGCCCTTGCGGACCTCTTGCGATTTCGCTTCTTCGCGCGCCATCGGATCGTCGAGCACCGCCAACTCTGCGGCCTTGAGGCGCTTGATCTCGTCGCGGAGCCGCGCGGCGGTTTCGAAGTCGAGGTCGGCGGCGGCATCGCGCATCTGTTTTTCCAGCGCGTTGAGATGCGCCTGCAGATTGTTGCCGACGAGGTGGCCGGCTCCAGCAAAACCCTTGCCCGAGACGCCGGAGATGTCGGCGCGGACGTGGTCGCGCTCGTAGACCGAGTCGAGGATGTCGGAAATCTTCGCCTTCACCGATTCCGGCGTGATGCCGTGCTCGGCATTATAGGCCATCTGCTTCTCGCGGCGGCGGCCGGTTTCGTCCATCGCCCGCTGCATCGAGCCGGTGATCGTGTCGGCATAGAGGATGACCTTGCCGTCGACGTTGCGGGCGGCGCGGCCGATCGTCTGGATCAGCGAGGTCTCCGAACGCAGGAAGCCTTCCTTGTCGGCATCGAGGATTGCGACGAAGCCGCATTCGGGAATGTCGAGACCTTCGCGCAGCAGGTTGATGCCGACCAGCACGTCGAAGGCGCCGAGGCGGAGATCGCGGATGATCTCGATGCGCTCCAGCGTATCGATGTCCGAGTGCATGTAACGGACGCGGACACCCTGTTCGTGCAGATATTCGGTCAGGTCCTCGGCCATGCGCTTGGTGAGCACGGTGACGAGGGTGCGGTAGCCGGCGGCGGCCGTCGCCCGGATCTCGCCGAGCACATCGTCGACCTGCGTCTTCGCCGGGCGCACCTCGACCGGCGGGTCGATGAGGCCGGTCGGGCGGATCACCTGCTCGGCGAAGACGCCGCCGGACTGCTCCATTTCCCAGGCGCCGGGCGTGGCCGAGACGGCGATCGTGTCCGGGCGCATCGCGTCCCATTCCTCGAAGCGCAGCGGCCGGTTGTCCATGCAGGAGGGCAGGCGAAAGCCGTACTCGGCGAGCGTCGCCTTGCGGCGGAAGTCGCCGCGATACATACCGCCGATCTGCGGAATGGTGACGTGGCTCTCGTCGATGAAGATCAGCGCATTGTCGGGGATATATTCGAACAGCGTCGGCGGCGGCTCGCCCGGCCTGCGTCCGGTCAGATAGCGCGAATAGTTCTCGATGCCCTGGCAGGAGCCGGTGGCCTCGAGCATTTCGAGGTCGTAGCGCGTGCGCTGTTCCAGCCGCTGCGCTTCCAGCAGGCGGCCGGCGCGTTCCAGCTCGGCGAGGCGCTGGCCCAGTTCCTCCTTGATCGCCTTGATGGCGGCGTTCAGCGTCGGCCGCGGCGTCACATAGTGCGAATTGGCATAGATCTTGACCGATTTCAGGTCGCCGGTCTTCTGGCCGGTCAGCGGGTCGAACTCGGTGATCGCGTCGATCTCGTCGCCGAACATGGAGATGCGCCAGGCGGCATCCTCCAGGTGGGCCGGGAAGATCTCGATCGTGTCGCCGCGCACGCGGAAGGAGCCGCGCTGGAAATCCATGTCGCGCCGTTTGTACTGCTGCGCCACCAGGTCGGCGAGGAGTTGCCGCTGGTCGAGCCGGTCGCCGACATTCATCTGGAAGGTCATTGCCGTATAGGTCTCGACCGAGCCGATACCGTAGATGCAGGACACCGAAGCGACGATGATGACGTCGTCGCGTTCGAGCAGCGAACGCGTCGCCGAGTGGCGCATGCGGTCGATCTGCTCGTTGATCGAGGATTCCTTCTCGATATAGGTGTCCGAACGCGGAACGTAGGCTTCCGGCTGGTAATAGTCATAGTAGGAGACGAAATATTCGACCGCGTTCTCCGGGAAGAAGTTCTTGAATTCGGAATAGAGCTGCGCAGCGAGCGTCTTGTTCGGCGCGAGGATCACCGCCGGGCGCTGTGTCGCCTCGATCACCTTGGCCATGGTGAAGGTTTTTCCCGAGCCGGTAACACCCAGGAGTACCTGGTTGCGCTCACCGGAGCCGAGGCCGTCGACCAGATCGGCGATTGCCGTCGGCTGGTCGCCGGCGGGTTGGTAGTCCGACTGCATGCGGATCGCTATGCCGCCCTCGGACTTTTCCGGCCGGGGCGGGCGGTGCGGCGTCCAGAGCTTGCCGTCCTTGAACAGCGGATTGCCGCTCTCGATCAGCTTCGCCAGCGCCTGGACCGTGGCAGTTACCCCGGACCCCGACGTGAGCTTGTCGGCATCCTCCAGCGCGACATCGAGACCGGCCACCGGGTTGAGCCCGGCTGCGGCGCGGGTCTTAGGGTCGGTCGAACCGCCCATCGAGGTGCCACGAGCGGATTTGGACGCGGAAATCTCGACCTTCTTGCGGTGCTTGCCTGCCTTGGAGGCGACTTCGCGCCGGTTCTCGAAGGTGCTCGCCTCTGCCTCCGCCTCGAGCTGCTTCACCCAGTCGGAGACATTGCCGGAGAGCGGCGTGCCGGAAAGCGGCGCCTGCGGGGCTTCTTCGAAACCGCTGGGCGCCGACGATTTCTTCGAGGAGTTCTTCGGGTTTTGGGCCATGGCGGGGAATATGGACAGAGTCAGCCCGAATGTGAAGGGGGAATGAGTACAAAAGGGAAACGGTGAGTTTGGTTTTCGGAAACCCTACTGCATCCTGTTATGGGCCGCGATAACCCTTGGCGCTGAGACGTTCGACGGTCGCTAGCCTCATCTTGCGAGTTGGATGGTGGTAAGGATCACGGCGGCGCACCAGCGACAACGAGGGCGGCTGTCCGGGCCGGGAACAATCGTCGCGCTCATGCCGCCGCCTTCACGAAATCGAGGGCGGAAACGGTGCGCTTTGGATCGACTTCGTAAGTCTCGGCGGTCACGATCCCCTGCACGACGAAGGGATCGGCGGCGATACGCGCATCGTGCGCATCACGACTTTCCCCATGAGCGAGAATCGCGCCGCCTGCGGCGGGCTGAAGCGAGCCGACGCAGAGGAACACGCCATCGGCGAAGCCCTGCGCGATCCAGGCGTTATGCGCTGCCATGAATTCCGACGCGGCCATACGGTTTTCTGCGAATCTCAGGAAAGTGACGAACATCGGTGCTCCTTGATCAAGTGGATTGCGAAAAGTCCGGCAGGGACGCTAGCCAATGTTCGATCCCGGCCACTTCGTTGCGGATGAATGCCTCATCCTTGAAGGCGGTCGCCATCGCCGTCACCCCCTGCGACCAGGCCAGAAGATGCAGCGCCAGCATCTCTGCCCGATCAACGGCACCAAGGGCACGCATCTGTTCGGCGAGCCAATCACGGAAGAGGCCGAAGATTTCGGTCGCGCGGCCCTGCGCGGCGTGGTCCAGTTTGGCGAGTTCAGAGCAAAGCGTTCCGACCGGGCAGCCGGAATCCATGATCTGGGTTCGGTTGGCGATCAGCATATGAATGAAGGACAGGATGCGCTCGCGCGGACCTTCGCGCTCGGCCTGCCAGCCGTCGAGCATCGCGCGTGTCCGCTCCATTCGCCGGGCAATCACGGCTTCGAGTATGTCGTCCTTGGTCTTGAAGTGGTGATAGAAATTCCCGCGCGATATGCCCACGGCTGCGGCGATGTCCGCAAAGGACGTGGCCTCGAATCCGCTCTCGTAGAAGAGGGCATCCGCCTCTTCGACAATCTGGTCACGGGTTGACTGTGCTGGCATTTTCCCTCAACGCCCTGTTTGACACATAAGCACTAGGACGATCGTCCTAGTGCTGTCAAGACGGGAACGTCAAGCGAGGGCGGTTCCGAAAAGCGCTGTCTTTCGAGCGGAAGTTGCCTGCGTTCCTTCATCCCCGTGCTCATCACAGAAATGAGGAATGTCGGGTGGACGGGTAAGTCTCTTGCGGGCGGCCTTTCCGCTCGGCATCGTCGTCAACGATGATTCGCTTCCTCCCGAGGTTTTCATGCCCTTCGCCATCAATCCCGCCTACATCTGGCCGGTCCTGTTGCTGCTCCTCTCCAACATCTTCATGACCTTCGCCTGGTACGGGCACCTGAAGTTCACCTCTTCGCCCCTCTATATCGTCATCGTCGCGAGCTGGGGCATCGCCTTCTTCGAGTATTGGCTGGCCGTGCCGGCCAACCGCATCGGCCATTCGGTCTATTCGGCGGCGCAATTGAAGACGATGCAGGAGGTGATCACGCTCGCCATCTTCGTCCTCTTCTCGATCTTTTGGCTGAAGGAGCCGATCGGCTGGCACCAGCTCGTCGGCTTCGCGCTGATCGCGGCCGGGGCGTCGTTCATCTTCAAGGGGTGAGGGCGGCCACGACCGGTCCTCATCCTTCGGTTAGTCGAGCAGATCGAAGGCGCGGTACATCCAGGCGAGTTGATAGAGGATGGCGCCAATAAGAAAAACGGCATGAAAGCGCCGGTTCGGCGTCACGGCTGCCACCGTGCAGAGCGCGATATAGGCGGCGTTGCGCAGCGGGTATTCGATGCCGAAGGACTGGAAATAAGCCCTTCCCTTCAGGGCCGTGTCGACGATGTCGACGGCGAAGGCGAGCGCCAGGAAGCCGAAGAACCAGGCGCGCCGCGACATGAAGTAATGCTCGTAGCCGCTGTATTCATCGAGAGATGTCGGAAAGAGTAGCACGCAGAGAAAAAAGAAGACGCAGCAATAGAGGATGACGAAGAGGTAGACGCTGACGTCGATGACGGCGAGCGAATGCAGGTGGTACTCCCACCACCAGAAATGGACGAGGAAGATGAACATGAACAGGACCCATCCGAGATGGATCCAGTAGACCTTCGTTTTCCCCGGATGCTGGACGAAGAGCGCCACGCCGCTCAGGAGCCGCGCGAGACTGAGGCTGATCACCATGCCCATGACGACGCGGATATGCGAAAAGACCGCCGGATCGGGCTGGGACGCGTCCATGAGGTGGTTCCTATTCCTCCTCGGGCACCGGTGTCGGTTTGCCGGTCGAGTCGAGCGCCACCATCACGAAAACGGCGTCCGTAACCTTCTCCATCACATGCGAAAGGTAACGCTGCGCCCAGGCTTCCACCTTGAGCGTCATCGAGGTGCGTCCGACCTTGACGATGTCGGTATAGATGCAAAGCGTGTCGCCGATCTTCACCGGCAGCGCGAAAGCCATCTCCTTGACGGCGGCCGTCACGACGCGACCTCTGGCCCGCTCCGCGGCCCGGATGCCGCAGGAAAGGTCCATCTGCGCCATGACCCAGCCGCCGAAGATGTCGCCGGCGGCATTGGCATCGCCGGGCATGGCGAGCGTGCGCAAGGTCAGTTCGCCGTTCGGCTTGGTCACTGCAGGCATGCGGCCGTCTCCTTCTTGCTTTGGCAAGCTTTAGCGCATCGGCGCCCTGCGAGAAAAGATCGATCGCGACAATTCCGCGCTGAAGACGCAAGGCGCGGCACGCCTATGGTTTCCCGATCGTTAATGGTGACTGTGAAATCTAGCGGTCGTTTGTTAGGAGCTTTGCAAATGCCCGTCTCTATCCTGCAGTCCTCGAAAAGGAGGGGCAGGGAATGAAGAGATTTCCGATTTCGGCGCGTCTTTACGCGCTTGTGGCCTTTGCGCTGCTGACCATGGCGGCGGCGCTGACATTCGGCCTAGTGCAGGCGCAGGAAAAGCTGGTGGCCGAGCGCAAGGCGATGCTCTCGGCGATGAACGAAAATGCGATCACGGTGTTCAAGGCCTATCACGCCCAAGAAACGACGGGAACGCTGCCGCGCGAGGAAGCGCAGAAGCGTGCCCTGGAAGCGATCGAGGCGATGCGCTACCAGGACAGCGGCTATTTCTGGGTGAACGACATGCACCCGACGATGGTCATGCATCCGATCAAGCCGGAGCTCGACGGCAAGGACCTTTCCCAGAACAAGGATCCGCACGGGAAGCTTCTCTTCGTCGAATTCGTGAAGACGGTTCAGGCCCAGGGGCAGGGCTTCGTCGATTACTACTGGCCGAAGCCCGGCGCCGATGAGCCGGTGCTGAAATATTCGCATGTCGCGGGCTTCAAACCCTGGGGCTGGGTGGTCGGCACCGGCGTCTACGCGGACGACCTCGCCGCGATGTTCCGCGAGCGCGCTTGGCAGATGGGTGGCATTCTGGCTGCGGCAGCGCTGGCGATCCTCATGGCGGCGGTCGCGATCGTACGGAGCGTTGTGCGGCCGGTCGAAAAGCTGAAAGTCTCGATGCGCGCCATCGCCGACGAGGACCTCTCCTCCGACGTCCCGGAAACCGATCGCGGCGACGAGATCGGTCAGATGGCGAAGGTGCTCGTCGTCCTGCGCGACTCGGTCAAGGAGCGAGTTGAGCTCCGCTCGAGAGAGGCGGAGCAGCAGGACCGCCTGAGTGCCGAACGGCGCGGCAACGAAGAGCGTCAGCGCGCGACTGCGCAGGTTCAGTCCGAGGCGATGCAGACGATCGGCATGGCCCTCGAACGGCTGGCGAGCGGCGACCTCACCGCCGAGGTCGTGCGGATCGCGCCGGAATACGCCAAGCTCAAGGACGACTTCAACACGGCCGTCGCCGCGCTTCGCGACGTCATCGGCGCGATCTCCCAGTCGACCGAAATCGTCCATGGCAGCGCCGGCGACATCTCCGAGGCGGCGAACAACCTGTCCCGCCGGACCGAGCAGCAGGCGGCGGCACTCGAAGAAACCGCAGCGGCCTTGGACGAGATCACCTCGACCGTGCGTCACGCCTCGGATCGCGCCCATGAAGCGCGGGACATGGTCAACGAGACGAAGGCGAGTGCCGCTAAATCCGGCGGCATCGTGCGCAACGCCATCGACGCCATGGGGCGGATCGAAGCATCTTCGAGCCGGATCAGCCAGATCATCGGTGTCATCGACGAGATTGCCTTCCAGACCAACCTGCTGGCCCTCAACGCCGGTGTCGAGGCGGCGCGGGCCGGCGAAGCCGGCCGCGGCTTTGCCGTCGTCGCACAGGAAGTGCGGGAGCTCGCGCAACGTTCGGCGGGCGCTGCCAAGGAAATTAAGGAACTGATCAGCACGTCGGTCAAGGAGGTCGGCGCGGGTGTCGAACTCGTTCGGTCGACGGGCGACGCGCTGATGGAGATCGAGACCCTGGTCAATCGGGTGAACGAGCAGGTTGCCTCGATTGCGACCGCTTCCCGCGAACAGGCGACTGGTCTGCAGGAGGTTAACACCGCGGTCAACAGCATGGACCAGATGACGCAGCAGAATGCCGCCATGGTCGAGGAGACGACGGCGGCGAGCCAGACGCTGGCGCAGGAAAGCCGTGAATTGAAGCTGCTGCTCGAAAAGTTCCGGCTGCAGGAGTCGCTTGGTTCCGCAGCCTTCGGCAGAGCGGCCTGAAGCGCGCTAGAAGGTCAAAGATCAAGAATATCGCTGGAGAGGCCCGCGTTCGAAAGGATGCGGGCCTCTCTCATCCAGCCAATGCCCGCCTTCCGAGCATGCCCGGCCTACCGTCGATCCCATCCGTGGTTGTGTGGAAACGGTCATTTCGCGGCACTTGACGTGCCGTTGCAGTCGAGTTCAGATACGGCGACGGGAGGAGCGAGTTTTGCGAGCTCGCAATGGTTGCAGCACCCGAACCACCGAGTTGATCCGAAAGGGAGATTCCTGTGTCGTCTGTCGAACGCTTCATCCTACGGCCGATCGCCGTGGTCCTAATGGCGGTTGGCTTCCTTTCGGCCTGCACCGTCGTCGTCGACGAGCCGCGCCCGGTTCCCGGACCCATCCGCCCGCCGGGTCTGCAAATGTGCACGATGGAATACGCACCGGTCTGTGCCGAACGCGGCAACCGCATGCGCACATTCCCCAATGCCTGCCATGCCCGCGCCGATGGCTTCCGGGTGGTGCACCGCGGTGAGTGCCGGGCCGATTTCCGGCCGCCGGCGGAGCAGACCTGCACGCGCGAGTTCGCGCCGGTCTGCGGTGAGCGCGGTGCGCGGAGGCAGACGTTCCCGAATGCCTGCGTGGCGCGCGCCGAGGGTTTCCGGGTCGTTGCGCCGGGCGAATGCCGGCGCGGCGACGATCGTCCGCCGCAGCAGCAGTTCTGTTCGCGCGAATTCGCTCCCGTTTGCGGACAGCGCGGCGGCCGCCTCAGGACGTTCCCGAATGCATGCGAAGCACGAGCGGACGGCTTCCGCATCGTCCATCCCGGCGAATGCGGGTAACCCGGCACTCGGTCCAGAAGTCACTCGATGGGGCCTGCGTTCCCGGGGACGCAGGCTTTTTTTGCGTCGCGGCTGTCGATAAAAGGGCGGTTTCCGTCAGCAGATCGCCGGATGAGGTAACTCGCTGGAAAGGCTTCATTTACCACGTCTGCATAAAGTATCTCCGACATCGACTTTTTCGGCCGCGTGCCCGCCTTGTGACATAGCCGGCGGTCACTTTCGGTCGCGGGCGGGCGTGCACCGTCGGGGCTTCGGCTTGGTGCTGGATGAAGGCGGCAATGAGTATGGCGTATGTTTCTCTTCTCCACAGGCCCTTGACGGCTCTGCTGCTGTCCATTCCGCTCGTCGCCTGCACGACCGATGTGCTTTCGCCTCCAGCCAGAATCGATAGCGGCTCGCGGGTCGGCGCCATCAGATCGGCGCCGGTTGCCGATCCGGAGCGGGAAGTCGCCGCTTACCCGTCGGCGGAACCGGTCGCTGTGCTCAGCGAAACATCCGCGGCATCCGCTCCCGAGCAGTCGAACCGGCTGCCGATGATCGACAGAGAACCGGTGCGGCAGCCACAGATCGCGAGTGCCGGCCCGATGACCATTCCCCCCGAAGGCGTCAACATGGACGCCATGCTCGGCGTGGAACCGGTCGTCGGATTGGCGCAGGAGCAGGCCAACGAAATCGCCGAAGGCAATGCCACCCAGCCAGTCGTTGGCGGCATCGGCGAGGACGACGTGCGCCAGCTTGGCGGGTCCTCGCAAGCCGCCCCGGTCGAATCAAGTCCCGGCTATGATCCAGACCTACCACCGCTGACGCCGGTTCAAATAGCAGCAGAGGAGGCCAAGAAGCCACGCCATGTCGCGCCGCAGCGGGCTAGCCGCGCACAGGAGCCGCAGCAGGTCGCGTTCCTGCCGCGCGCCCGCAACCCGCTGTCTGCGCCCGAATATACCGGCGAAATGCCGGGCTCCGAGATAGCGTGCCGTCAGCGGCTGAGGAAGCTCGGCGTCGTTTTCCGGGACGTGCCACGCATCTATAATGGGCCTTCCTGCGGCATAGACTATCCGATCGAGCTCAGCGGTCTTTCCGGGAACATCGCCGTCAAGCCCGCGGTGAAACTCAACTGCCAGGTCACGGAAGCCTTTGCCAAATGGGTCAAGTACGAGCTGGCGCCGTCCTCGCGCTATCGCTACTGGTCGGGCGTCAAGACGATCAAGCCGCTCGGCGGCTATTCTTGTCGAACGATGAACTCACGCCGCGGCAACCCGATGTCGGAGCATGCGCGCGGCAATGCGATCGACGTAGGCAAGTTCGTGCTGAAGAACGGCAAGGAAATCGACGTGCGCAGGAAGGGCTTCTTCGCCTTCCGCGAGCGCGGTCTGCTAAAAGCGGTGCGCACCGATAGCTGCAAGTACTTCAATACGGTGCTGGGTCCGGGCAGCGATCCGTTCCATAAGGATCATTTCCATTTCGATCTGAGGACGCGCAAGTCCGGTTACCGGCACTGCGATTGATGTAGTCGCTCAAGGATGCGCGCGCATCAAAAAAAAGGCCGGCGGGGAGAGCCGGCCAGAAAAACCGGAGCTTAGGGGAGGCTCCGGCGTGCAAGTCGCGAGAGCGGGTTGCTCCCGGCACCAAACTGATTGAAAAGCATCACCGTTTCGTGACAGTGATAAGCCTTCGCCTCTGCCGGCAATCTCCTTTGCCGGGTTCCAGCGTCATCAGGATCCTCCATGCCGCCGCTTTCGGAACTGTTGATGTTTGCCCTGGCGCTGGCTGCGGCCGGTGTTGTCGCCGGCGTCCTTGCCGGTCTCTTCGGCATTGGCGGCGGCGCGATTCTCGTGCCGGTCTTTTATCAGGTCTTCGGCGTCCTCGGCGTCGACGACGCGGTTCGGATGCATCTGTCGGTCGGGACCTCGCTTGCGATCATCGTGCCGACTTCGGTCCGTTCTTTTCTGTCGCATTACCGGCGTGGCGTGGTCGATTTGGACCTGCTGCGCAACTGGATCCTTGCCGTACCGCTCGGCGCCATTCTCGCTTCGTTGATCGCTGCCCATGTCAGCAGCGAGACCTTGCGGCTGATCTTTGCGGTGATCGCGCTCGCGGTCGCGTGCCGGATGATCTTCAACCGTGCGAACTGGCGCATCGGCGCCGACCTTCCGAAGAATCCGGTCAAATGGCTCGTCGGCGTCGCGATCGGCATCCTTTCCGGTCTCATGGGTATTGGCGGAGGGGTGCTCAACAACACCTTCATGACGCTGCACAACCGGCCGATCCACCAGGCGGTGGCGACCTCCGCCGGAGTCGGCGTGCTGATCTCGATACCCGGCCTATTCGGCTATGTCTGGGCCGGATGGGGTGAACCCGGCTTGCCGCCGCTATCGACCGGCTTCATCAACTGGATTGCCGTGGCGCTGATCATTCCGATCACGCTCTTGGTCGCGCCGGTCGGCGTGGGCCTGGCGCACGCCTTGGACAGGCGCCAATTGGAGGCGGGCTTCGGTATCTTCATGGTCCTGATTGCCTTGCGCTTCTTCTACAGCCTTTATGGTTAGCCGGGATGAAGATTCGATCCCGTGGCGGTCGAACCTGTGAGATAATCCTTGAGTTTATGGGGGTCGGCGAGGCTAAGTGATGCAGCTCCGCAGCCCGGCTGTTTGACCAAGCATACATTATATTTAATTGTATATTGATCATATGAACGGAGGGCACTCATGCCTGCAGCGGCCACTGCAAGACCAGACGTCAAGGGCTTTTATGAGGGACGGACGGGGAGCATCCAATATGTCGTTTCGGATCCATCGACGAGGCGCTGCGCTATCATCGATCCGGTGCTCGACTTCGACGAGAAGTCGGGAGCGACGGCGACCGTGCAAGCTGACCTGATCCTCCATTACATCGCGGAGAACGACCTGACGGTCGAATGGATCCTCGACACCCATCCGCATGCGGACCATTTTTCGGCCGCCGCCTATCTGAAGGACAAGGCCGGAGCGCCGACCGGCATCGGATCGGAAGTCGTGCGCGTCCAGAAGCTTTGGAAATGCATCTACAACTGGCCGGAACTGGCAGCGGATGGCTCGCAATGGGACCATCTTTTCACCGACGGCGAGCACTTTTCGATTGGCGAAATCGGCGGGCGCGTCATCTACTCGCCGGGTCATACGCTCGCTTCCGTCACCTATCTCGTCGGTGACGCGGCTTTCGTGCACGACACGATCTTCATGCCGGATAGCGGCACCGCACGCGCGGACTTTCCGGGTGGCGACGCCCGTCAGTTATGGCGCTCGATCGATGCGATCCTTGCGCTGCCGGACGAGACCCGCATCTTCACCGGCCATGACTATCGGCCGAACGGTCGCGAGGCGCACTGGGAGAGCACGGTTGGCGAGGAGAAGCGCTGCAATCCACATATCGCGGGCATGACCGAAGAGCAATTCGTCGAGTTGCGCGAAGCGCGCGACAAGACCCTGCCAATGCCGAAGCTGATCCTGCACGCCTTGCAGGTGAATATTCGCGGCGGACGCCTTCCGGAGCCGGAGGCCAATGGCGGGCGCTATCTGAAATTTCCGCTCAACGCGCTCAAGGGAGCGACGTGGAGCTGAGGGGAGAGGGCCATGGGAACGGTGATGAAATTCCGCAACGTTCGTCCCGACATGGGCGAGCGGACGGCTGAAGCCACGGCGCTGCTCAAAACGCTGGCAAACCAGAACCGCTTAAAGATCGTCTGCACCCTGGTCGGAGGCGAGCACTCGGTCAGCCAGTTGGAAGAGACACTGGGCATCCACCAGCCGACCCTGTCGCAACAACTGACCGTACTGCGTGAGGCCGACATCGTCGCGACGCGGCGGGACGCCAAACAGGTCTTCTACCGGCTCAAGGAGGAGAAGGCAGCGCGTCTGGTCATGGCGCTTTACGGGATCTTCTGCCGCGAGCATACCAGGCACTGAGTGCATTCCGATTGGGACTTGTCTTCAGCGATCCGTTGGTCGGTCGCCACCTCCATATTGGCGGGATCGATGTTCGTTGACGCAGCGTCACCTGCAAATTTGTTCCGGACGGGCTGCAAATCCATGTGAATCGGCCCATATAGAGCAGCACCTCTGCCGATATCGCACGGTTTCCGGATCTGTTCATGACGCCCATCGTTTCCATTTCCAACCTGTCGAAGACGTATGCCTCGGGTTTTCAGGCGCTGAAGGGCGTCAGTCTCGATATCGAGGAGGGGGAGATTCTCGCTCTTCTCGGGCCGAACGGCGCCGGCAAGACGACTCTCATCTCGATCGTCTGCGGCATCGTCAATGCGACCAGCGGCAAGGTCACCGTCGGCGGCAACGATGTCGTGCGCGACTTCCGCCAGACCCGGGCGATGATCGGGCTCGTGCCACAGGAGCTTACGACGGACGCCTTCGAGACAGTCTGGAACACCGTTTCGTTTTCGCGTGGGCTGCACGGCAAGAAACCCGACCCGGCTCATATCGAAAAGGTGCTGAAGGACCTCTCTCTCTGGAACAAGAAGGACAACACGCTGCGCGAGCTTTCTGGCGGCATGAAGCGGCGTGTGCTGATCGCCAAGGCGCTCTCGCATGAGCCGCGCGTGCTCTTCCTCGACGAGCCGACCGCGGGCGTCGATGTCAGCCTGCGCAAGAGCATGTGGGATGTCGTTCAGCGGCTGCGTGCCTCAGGCGTGACGATCATTCTGACGACGCACTATATCGAAGAGGCGGAGGAGATCGCCGACCGGATCGCCGTCATCAATGGCGGCGAGATTCTGCTCGTCGAGGAGAAGGATGCGCTGATGACGAAGCTCGGCCGCAAGCAGTTGCGCGTCGATCTCGCCCATCCGCTGGAGCGCCTCCCGCAATCGTTGGCATCCTATAATCTGACGCTCGACGAAGACGGGCAGTGCCTGATCTATGACTACGATACCAGTGCGGAGCGCACCGGCATCACCGCGCTTCTCGCCGCGCTCGCCGAGGCCGGCATCAGGCTTCGGGATATTTCGACGCGGCAGAGTTCGCTCGAGGACATTTTTGTAGAGATCGTGGAGGCTGGGCGATGAACATCGAAGCGATCAAATCCATCTATTTCTTCGAGATGGCGCGCACGCGCCGCACGCTGTTGCAGAGCGTCGTATCGCCGGTCATATCCACCTCGCTCTATTTCATCGTCTTCGGCGCGGCCATCGGCGGACGCATTCAGGAGATCGAGGGCGTATCCTACGGCGCGTTCATCACCCCCGGCCTGATGATGCTGACGCTTCTGACGCAATGCATCGGCAATGGCTCGTTCGGCATCTATTTCCCGAAGTTCACCGGCACTATCTATGAAGTGCTGTCCTCGCCGATCTCCATGATCGAGATCGTCCTCGGCTATGTGGGGGCGGCGGCGACAAAGGGACTGATGATCGGCACGATCATCCTGATTACGGCGTCGCTGTTCGTGGATCTCAGCATCGCCCATCCATTCGCGATGCTCTTCTTCTTCGTTCTGACCGCAGTCACCTTCAGCCTGTTCGGCTTCATCATCGGCATCTGGGCGAAGGATTTCGAGCAATTGAACCTGATCCCGATGCTGGTGATCCCGCCGCTCGTCTTCCTGGGCGGTAGCTTCTACTCGATCGACATGCTGCCGCCGTTCTGGCAGGCGGTCAGCCATTTCAATCCGGTGCTCTATCTGATCAGCGGGTTCCGCTGGAGCTTCTTCGAGATTTCCGACGTCGACCCGCTCGCCAGCGCGGCGATCATGCTCGTCTTTCTCGCTCTGTGCATGTCCGTTCTGACCTGGATTTTCCGCACCGGTTACAAGCTGCGCAACTGACGGCAGCGTCAATCGCGAGATGAATCAATTCGATGGAAAAAGAGCGTCCCAAACGCTCGTTTTCTTGAAGCTCCAGTCCCATTGCGGGATGCAACGTCTATCCGGCGCATTGACGACGGCTTCGATGAGCATCTCGGCATCGAGAAGCTTCTGATTGACGCTGTTTTCGCGCAAAACCGCGAGCATCGCAGTGGCCCTGTCCCGGTTGGTTATTACAGACGAGACCAATCCCTTGTAGGTCCGGTCCTTGAAGAAGGTCGCCTGCGCCGCCCCCAGCAATCGGTCGTGTTCGTCAGGAGTGATAAGCGCCGCCTGCAAGCAGCGCACGAGCGTCTCCCGCACATTCACAAGCGGCTCGCTTAGCGGAAGAAAGCCCAATTCGGCCGGCCCGTGGGACTGCGCGACATCCGCGTCATCTTCCAGGGCGCCGCTTGCATAATCCTCGTAAATCAGCCCGATGCCGACCATCCCGAACGGTGCGCATTCCGCGGCACGCAGAGCCCCGATGCTTGCCGCTCCAAAGATGTGAACGCCCTCGGCGAGCCCGAAGAGGATTTCCTTATGCCAAATGGCCGGCACGTATTCGTAGACGCCGTCCACGAGACCGATCACGTTGGCGCCCTCTTGGATCGCCTTGTAGAAATCTCCCTGTCTCGCAGGCGGACGCAATTGATAGGCCGGGTCAGGTGACAAGCTTGCGCCGTAGAATGTTGGTCCGCCGAAGATAACTCTCATCTTGAGCTCAAAATTCTTTTCAAAGCCCGAGGTCCGAATCGCCGCTTGCGGTTTCCGTCGGGGTTCTCCAATTCGGGAACGAGAACTTTTGCGACGCTGAAGTTCCGTTCCCCTGGATTGAGTGGAACCGCGATCGCGGAACTCACTCCCGCCGCCTTCAACTTGGCGACGACGAAGGCCAGCATGTCTTTAAGCGTCGCACCGGCGGTCATCTCCAACTGGGCGGCGTAGGGAACTGGATTCAACAGCAGGAGGTCTCGCAGGTGTGTGGGCAGGTTCCGCGAGAAAGTCTCCGGGTGGATATCGTCGCGTGCGCCGCTGATATACGTCAGCCGCGATTGCGCCGCCTCGGTAACGCCCCTGATCGCGGCACGCACGGGATTGGGGTGCGCGCCATAGCCGGCCGTCACTTCGATGTAGCGAATCTCGGCATTGTGGGCTGCCTGAGGAGCGATGAACGCCTCAAAACAGGGAATGCCGATATCGCTGGTCACGTCGAAGACCTGCAGTCGGAACCCGGCTACTTTTATTCTCCACGCGAGGTCGCTCAAAACAGCGTCTTTGATCGAGTGCACATCGACGCATTTGGCTTTTTTCTCTTCTCCCGAGACGAATTGCCAGATGGTTGTTGCATCGCGTTCAATCCGCTCAAGCAAACCATGGAACGTCGCTTCCAGAAACGTATTTCCGGACGCGAGGCCATCGGATGACTGCCAGAACCGGTTGTTCTTTGTATCGTCAAGCAAAAGGGCGTCGCGCGGCACCCAGACATCCCGCTCCGCCATGATGTCGCGGCCGAGTGTCCAGTCGACGAATTCATCGGCGCGGATTTCCGTTTGCCCGGCCCTGATGAAGCTGTGCAGCGGATCGACAAAAGCGCCCTCGTCGTTCAGCGACTGAATGCTCATTCGCCTCGTCTCAACTTTGGGATCCTCGGCAACGGAGCGCTCCAGGGCCTCCATTGCGGCTGAGACCTTCGCGTCGATATCAAGGATGCCTTTTCCCTGGTTGATCACGATTGAGCGCGAATTGGGGGCGACGGCATTCCACACGGGGATGCCGATCCGATCGAGGTCCGTCAGCCTTGCGAGACGGGTTATTCCGTGAGCGGAAAGGGAAGAAGAGATGCGCGCCAGAGTCTCATTCGGGGTGCAGGCGCGATCCGAATAAGAAATCACTGGCGCGTCACTTGCCATGTCGCTAGCTGAGATCACTCAGGCAGGCGTGCGGTACATATAGCCGGAGAAGGCCGGCTCATTTGTTTCGAACGCGACAGCAATATCCGTTGCGGAGCCGGTCTTGTAAAAATGGCCGGAGAAGGCGGACTCTTTTGCCTCGAAGCAGACTGCCAGATCAGCATCCGAAGCAACCTCGTCTATGATTTCGGTTCGGCCGTCGGTATGCGCGACAAAGTCCTCGCGCTTTCCCTCCATCGGCGTAACGGTCCCTGCTCCAAAGTCGACAAGCCAAAGGCCAGTTTCACCCTTTACACCCAGAAACATCATTTTCGACATGCAAGTCTCCTCTGCTAGTGGGGAAGCATTCATAAGTGACAGCGTTGCATACACGTTCACCATAACACTCAAGGCGTGCAAACCAAAAGCTCCCGTTGAGAAGAGAATCATTTGTGCTGCCTGCTTGTCGTTCGGTGTCGGTCATCAGCTTCGCAGGCGGGGTACGAGCCACGCGAAACTTGTTCATAGGCCAAACCTCCGAGTTGCAACGCTTCCGCTTTTCAAGCATGTTTGAAAGTAAGGTCAGCCAGCGGATCCTGCGGGGGACGTCAGATGGGTCGTAGTGCGCCCAATGCCATTGACGTTTTTGTCGGTCGTCGCATTCGACTGCGCCGCACTATGCTGGAAATGAGCGGGGGAGAACTTGCCGAGGCCCTGGGTGTGGCTATCGAAGAGATTCGAAGGCACGAGAAGGGGGCAGATCGGGTGTGCGCGACCCGCTTGCAGGCGATCGCCGAGATATTGCAGGTGCACTTTTCCTTCTTCTTTCAGGACACGCCGTCTGCGCGAGGCGGCGGATCGCGTGCGGTCTCCGAGATAGGCGTCACGATGAACGGTGCCTCGGTGTTCCTGTCGGAGGGGAAAGCCCGGCGACGGGCTCCGCGGCCGGCGGGCGGTTGGTGGCGACGGGAGCCCTTCGAACGGTTGAGGCTTTCGTGACGGGACGCGGTTATCACCTCAGGACTTTCGGGGAGTTGCGGCTGGTCGATTTGGACGGCGAAGTCGCTGCGTGCCCGGAGCGTGGCCTGCTCATTCTCGCCTATCTCTGCGCATCCGAACAGAAGGTCATCTCCCGCGACAAACTGGCGATGCTGATTTGGCCCGGCCGGGAGAAGAGCATCGCCTTTAAGAATTTGCGTTCGACGCTGTGGCGAATGCGGAATCTCGTCACGCACCTAGGTGCGGTTCTGTCCGCAACAGAAGCGGAGGTGGCGCTCGGGCCGGTCTCCTGCGACGTCGCGGAATTCGAGGCGGCGAACGGCTCCGAGGAGAGGTTTCGTAGGGTGCTGACGCTCTGGCGCGATACGTTCCTGGCATCGGTGGACTTACCGCCCGGATGCTACACGGATTGGGTGATGGAGAAGCGGCGGGACTTTACGGAGCTGCTGCGCGGCGCGCTCCTCGAGGTGGAACAGCGGTCCGCCGACCGGCCGACGCTGCGCTCTGCCTGCGTGCATCTTCTCGAGTTTGATCCGGCGGATGCGGCCGTTCGCGAAATCCTCGAACGCGTCAGCAATAGCCCGTTGCTGAACGCTTCCCCACCTAGGGCATGGTTGCGGCCGCGCGCATCCGCCGAGAGGGGCAGCGCGGCAGGCGAGCCCGAGGCTTTCCCGGTCCCCCGCGTCGCGCTTCTTCCGCCCGCCGCCTTCGGTAGCGATCCGATGCTTCATGCGGTGAGCATGGCGGTGATCGAGGACGTAACGATCGGCCTCTGTTCGCTCCGTTCGCTGTCGGTCGTCGCTCCTTATACGGCCGAGCGTATCCGCGGGGCATCGGATAAAGCCGCTTTCCTCGAGAAACACGGCGTCACCTATGCGCTCGATTGCTGCATGTCGGACCAGGGGCTTTTCACGCAGCTCATTTTCCTGCCTTCCGACGAGATCGTTTGGGCAGAGCGTTTCCCGATCTCGCCGACCGGTCTGCTGCAGCAGCGGCAGGAAATCGCCTATCACGTTGCCCGCGCCGTTACCGAGCAAGTGGAGACGGGGCGGCCGGAACATCTCGACTATCTGGCGCATCCGGAGGCTTATTATCACTATCTCGGCGGCCTGCGGCGCCTCTCGGGCCTCGGCCTGCCGGAGGTTCGCAGGGCGCGCCGTGATTTCCGCGATGCGCTGAGATACAAGCAGGATTTCGCGCCAGCGCTGAGCGGCATCGCCCGCACCTATGCCACCGAGTGGCTGTTGACCGCACGGGCCGAGGATGAGCTCCTCTCCCTGGCTGAGCGGCACGCCAAGGACGCGATCGAGAGCAATGACCGCCTGCCCGCTGCACACCGCGAAGTGGGTATCGTGAAGCTGTACCAGGGCGATGTGGACGAGAGCCTCGCGGCGCTCGATCTCGCCGAACAATTGAGCCCGCACTATGCCGATGTACTTTACAGTCACGCCGATACGCTGGTGCACGCCTCTTGTCCCGACAAGGCGCTGGAAAAGCTCGGCAAGGCGCTTTCACTCAATCCGCTGGCGCCGGACGCCTATCTCTGGAGTGCTGCGGGTGCGAGCTATTTCCTCGGGGAATACGAGCAGGCCATCGGCTTTGCCTACAGGATGAAGGATAAGACGCCGAGCGACAGAATCGTTGCTGCGAGCTGGGCGATGCTCGGTGACCGCAAGAAGGCCCGCCAGCACAGGATGCGAGCGCTGAAGGCCAATCCAACTTTTGATGCGGACAAATGGCTCGCCGTCATTCCGTTCAAGGAACAATGGCAGAAAGATCTTTATCGTGAGGGGCTGAAAAAGGCCGGTTTTTGATAAGGGGCGTGAGGGTAGCAATATGGCCAAAGTTGTTGTGATCGGTATCCCGGGGGAACCGGGTCTGTGGATGATTGATCTTGGAAATGGCAGCGTCAGGCAGCTCGATTCGGTGACGGGCGATCTGGCTACCGTAAACGGCTTCCGAAAGCTTGGCAGTTCCTTCATCAACAATGTCGATCTCGCTATTGCGGTATCCTCGGTCGATGAGGTCTTTGCCGGTCACGTTGACAGTTGATCTGTCGCGACCTCGAGGAGCGGCCGAACTCGGGCAACCGTCATTCGACAGGTATGTACCCCTGGGGAAACAGTCGATCGCGTTCGGCCAAATCTCGCCGCTTTCGGCGTGGCGCGGGTCGCCCGCCAGCAGGTTTGCCATAACGTTCCGGCAAGTCGCGCCCAAGAGCGCTGGGCCCTGACGGTTGCGTTCGACGTCAATCCCGGAGGCGGAGCTCGTCCGTGCGCATCTGCAGGAAGTCGAGCGTCGAGAGGAAGCTCATGCCGAGTAGGCTGCGGTCGAGCTTGCCTTCGGCTGCGACCATAGCCCGGATGTTCTTGCGCTGAATGGGGCCGATTGCGATCTCCGCCAGTGTGACCGGGGCTGCGAGCGCCGGGCCGTTTGCCGTCATCACCGTCACACGATAGCTGAGATTGGCCGGATCGAGACCGATCCGTTCGGCATCCTCATAGGTGAGCGCGATGCTGCTCGCACCGGTATCGACGAGCATGTTCACGTCATGACCGTTGATCGTCGCATCGGCGGCGAAATGACCATCGATCCGCTTCTGCAACAGGACCTCCTGCTCGCCCTCGCTGTCGGTGATGACCATCGCCCTGCCGGGCGACAGCCCCGCCAGCAGCCGGTCGCCAAAGGATTGCAGCTCGAACCGGTAGATGTAGGTCGAAACGAGAATGAGCGCGATCAGCAGCCAGATGGCGATCTGGCGCAATCCCTCGCCGAAACCGCGGCGGCTCCTGAGAATACCGGCGGCGAATAGCGTTGCGAGAGCACTCAGCGCCACAAGCTGTCCGAAGTCGTCATTGCTCATGCCGAGGGTTTGGCCGGCATCGTGATTGACGATCAGGAGCACGAGGCCGATGGCGAGAATTGCAAGCAGGAGGACCAGACGATTCATGCGCCGTTTCGTTCTCTCGCCATTCGCGCCCGACGCGTTTCCCGCCGCGGCTTGCGCTCCACGGCCTCCAGCCGCTCCGGCAGAGCCAGCATGATGCTGTGACGCTCGGCGTCGGTGTAGAGCGTCCAGGAGCCGATTTCCTCACGTGTGCGCCCGCAGCCGAAACAGTAGCCGGTCCTGTCGTCGATCGCGCAGACGAGAATGCAAGGGGATTCCATGGCCCGGGACGTGCTCTGTTCTGTTTCGTTCGAACCAATAGCGCGTCGAGTTTAATCGAGTTTATGCGACGCGCTTTAGGTCTTTGTTTTTGTGCATGTCGTTGCCCCAAAACCGCTGCGCATTTTTGGGCGACATGCACTATATCGGCCTTTCAGATCGCCAGCGCAAGGGCGCCGAGAACGGCGATCTCCGCGAGCTGCTGGGTGGCGCCGATCGTGTCGCCCGTATGGCCGCCAAGCTTGCGGGCGGCGATCCTACCAAAGCCTGGCACGACGAGCGCGAAGGCTGCAAACGACAACAGGACCGCGACCACCGAAACCCCGGCCGCGAAGAACAAGAGAAGCGCGAGGACGGTGCCGGAAGCGAGCGCCACCGACACCGCCCCCGCTTCAGGAACGCCCGCAGCGGCCGCAACGCCGTCGCTGCGTGCAGGCGGCAGGCGCGACCAGTGCCAGACCACGGCGGCACGGCTGAGAGCGGCGGTGGCAAGGAGCACAAATCCGGCACCGACCGACGTCAGCAGGGGCAGGAAGGAGGCGATGGCGGAGACGCGGAAGCCGAAGGAAAGGATGAGCGCGACGGCGCCATAGGTACCGATGCGGCTGTCCTTCATGATCGCGAGCGTGCGTTCGCGATCGCGGCCGCCGCCGAAGCCGTCCGCCGTGTCGCTGAGACCATCCTCGTGCAGCGCGCCGGTGACGAGGACCTGCACGGCGACGACGACAAAGGCGGTGAAGAGCGAGCTTGTGCCGAGCGCGTTCAACAGCGCGGCAAAGACGGCCGCGGGGAGGGCAATCAATACGCCGGCGAGGGGGAACGCGCGCACGGCACGGCTGAGCCGGCCGTCGTGATCGAGGAAATGCCGGTTGGGCATGGGAACACGGCTCAGGAATGCCACCGATCGCGCTACGTCGTCGAAGAGATCGCGGATATATGCCATTTCGTCTCCGTGGCTCCGAATCGCACAGCCTCCGGCGGATCATGCGCCGACGACAGCAATTGGCGCAAATGCCGTTGCCGCGGGCGGTGTCACCCTCTATGACGAGCCCGACGCTTTGAGAGATGCAAGGATTGCCCATGAGTGCCAGCGGCCTGCCGTTTGATGATTTCCGTGAATTGCTGCGCAACCTGCCTAGGCCGGACTCGGCGGCGCTCGTTGCGGCGCGCGAGCGGGATGCCCAATTGACGAAGCCGCCGGGTGCGCTCGGACGTCTCGAGGAAATCGCTTTCTGGCTTGCCGCCTGGACGGGACGCCCGCCCGCGGTCAACCGGCCGCTCGTCGCGATCTTCGCCGGCAATCACGGGGTGACCCGGCAAGGCGTTACGCCCTTTCCGTCGTCGGTAACGGCGCAGATGGTGGAGAACTTCGCTGCCGGCGGGGCCGCCATTAACCAGATCTGCGCGACGCATGATCTCGGCCTCAAGGTCTTCGACCTGGCGCTCGACTATCCGACGGGCGACATCACTGAGGAAGCTGCCCTCTCCGAGCGCGATTGCGCCGCGACCATGGCCTTCGGCATGGAGGCGATCGCCGGCGGCACGGATCTACTCTGCATCGGCGAAATGGGCATCGGTAATACGACGATAGCGGCCGCGATAAATCTCGGCCTCTATGGCGGCACGGCGGAGGAGTGGGTCGGCCCGGGAACCGGATCGGAGGGAGAGGTACTCCGGCGCAAGATCGCCGCCGTCGAAAAAGCCGTGGCGCTGCATCGAGATCATCTTTCCGACCCGTTCGAGCTGATGCGCCGGCTCGGCGGCCGCGAGATCGCGGCCATGGCCGGTGCCATCCTCGCCGCGCGCATGCAGAAGGTGCCCGTCATTATCGACGGCTATGTCGCGACCGCAGCGGCGGCAATCCTCAAGGCGGCCAATCCGGGTGCTCTGGACCATTGCCTCATCGGCCATGTTTCAAGCGAGCCCGGTCACATCCGCGCGATCGAGAAGCTCGGCAAGACACCGCTGCTGGCGCTCGGCATGCGGCTCGGGGAGGGCACCGGCGCAGCACTTGCCGCCGGCATCGTCAAGGCAGCCGCTGCCTGCCACAGCGGCATGGCGACCTTCGCGCAGGCCGGCGTCAGCAACAAGAGCTGATGGTGGCGCATGAAGCCTCCTGAGGCGGGCGCCTCGAGCTCAGAACGGCTGCTGCATGTTTCCTTAAATCGTACCCGATTTAAGGACAAAAACATGCAGCAATTCAAAGTGCTACAGCGTCCTTTGTGCGTCTGAAAAGACGCACGGCGCTGTAGGGCGATGTTGGCTGTTGTCTACGCCCGCAACGCACCTTGCTGTCGAGCGGCTGTCTGGCATGCTATTCTCGCATCCTGCAGGTCTTGATGCGGGGCCGCTTCTCGCATATCGGGAGGCGCCGGAGCATTCTGTCTGAGGCCGAATCTCTGATGCCAGGTGGCGAAAACCGTAGCCGACGTCGCCTCGCATTCGCCTCAATCAGATTGTCGAAGCTGCGCATGCCAAGCCCGCGAGACGACATGGACGCCAAGAACACCAGCCCCCGCAACGGCCAGACCGGACCCGTCAACAAGCATACGGGCATCCGGCACCTCTTTGCGGCAGCGAGCTACTCCTTCGGCGGCGCGAAGCGGCTGATCGGCGAGGCGGCCTTTCGGCACGAGCTCATCGCTTTCGGCGTGGCCATGGTGGCTTTCGTGCTCGCCGGCGCGACGCTCTTTCAATACGTCGCCATGACGATCTTGTTCCTGCTGATGATGGCCTTCGAGGCGATCAACACAGCGATCGAAGAGATCGTCGACCGCGTCTCGCCGGAAATCTCCGACATGGGCAGGCACGCCAAGGATCTCGGCTCATTTGCCTGCCTGTGCCTGATCGTGGCGAATGGCGTCTACGCCTTCTACGTGGTGTTTCTGGCTCGGTTTCTGGATTGACGGTCGCGTCGGTTCGGTCCGCGTCCCGCGAATTTAAAGCGCGAAATTCATGCAGCGCGCTTTAGGTCCTTGTTTTTGTGCATGTCGTTGTCCCAAAACCGCTGCACACTTTTGGGCGACATGCATTAGGCAAAGCTCTTGCGCCGGCGGGCGGGCGAGGGAACGTCCTCGACGGGCGGCAGGCTCTGCAGCACGCGGCGGGACGGCAGGATGGCGATCGCCTCGGTGCCTTCCCTGAGCTTCGAGCGCAGAACGAACTGGCCGTTATGCTTGGCAAGGATCGCCTGCACGATCGGCAGGCCAAGACCGGTGCCCTGTTCCGCACTTTTGATGGCGATCGAGCCCTGGCCGAAGGCGGAGAGGACGATTGGAATTTCCTCTTCCGGAATGCCGGGCCCATTGTCCTTGATGGACAGGTATTGCCCGCCGCCGGCAGTCCAGCCGACCTTCACGGCGATCTCGCCGCCCGAGGGCGTGAACTTGACCGCATTCGACAGGAGGTTGAGCGTAACCTGACGCATCGCCTTCTCGTCGACCCAGACGGCCGGCATGCCTTGCTCGAACTGCTGCGAGAACGCGATGTTCTTGCCGCGGGCACGAAGCTGCACCATGCCGATGCAATCGTCAGCGATGTCGACGAGACTGACGGCCTCCTCGTTGAGTTCGTACCTGCCGGCCTCGATGCGCGAAAGGTCGAGAATTTCGTTGATGAGATTCAGGAGGTGCTCGCCCGAGCGGTGAATGTCCGCCGTATATTCCTTGTAGGTCGGGTTGTTGAGCGGCCCCAGCACTTCGCTCGACATCACCTCGGAGAAGCCGAGAATGGCGTTGAGCGGGGTCCGCAGCTCATGCGACATCGAAGCGAGGAAGCGGGATTTGGCGAGGTTGGCCTCTTCGGCCCGGCGGCGGGCCTCGTCGGACATGGATTTCGCGACTTCGAGCTCGGCAATGAGATCGTCCTTCTCCGACTGGACCGACAGAATGTGCACATTTGCACGATTCATACGGTCGGTCATGAAGGCGAGGAAAACGAGCGAGAGCGAGAGGATGCCCGTCAAACCGATGTGAACGGGATCGGCGGCCGTCAACGACGAGAAACCGAGCGCCGCGACGACCGGCAGGAACGTGTAGAAAAGGGCATTGCGCAGCAGGAACGTACCCATCGCCGTGGCTGCAAGCGCGATGAACAACACCGTTCCCTCGAAGAGGCCGGACACGACCTCGCCGCAGGACGAACAGTCTTGCATGGAAAAGATCGCCCAGCACAGCCCGATCAGGACCTGGCCGGCGAGGAAACGGCGGCGCCAGGCGGCGACTTTTTCAACGACGATGTCTTCGCGCTTCGCTTTCCGCGCGAGGAAGATCGTGACCGCATGAGCCGAGAGCATCATGAACGCCCAGGCAAGAACGCTGGGATCGCCCGAGAGATAGATGCCGGTGGCCGCAATCAGGGCGACGAGCACGGGCAGGGCGATCGCGCCATGCAGGACGGAGTCGATATGAAGCAGGAGCATTTCCCGGTCAAAACCGGAGGGGTCGGAGGAACCGGTCTGCAGCCGCTGGCGCGTCGCGCGCACCGTCTTCGAAACAGCCTTGTTTCGATAGTTGCGCGACTTGTCGACGATGATCTTATCGGTCGATGTGCTGACGGCGATGCTCATGCTCATGGGCAGGGGGTTTCGTTTGGCTTGCAGTCTAGGATGCAATCCTTAAGAAGTTGCTGCCCTCCATGAAGGATTCGACAACCATTGTGGCGCGATTGCGTTTGATCGCGCGAAAAGAAGAGGCGTTCGGGTGAAGCCGCAGAATCGAAGGTTCCGTGTTGTCGGCGGCTCCGCCGGCAGGCCCACGCCCTCTGGCCGCCGATTTGCCTTTGGCCGGCCGGAAAACGATGGGCCGCCTCGACGCCGCGCGCAGCAAGGCCGTGCCGGCATGATCAGTGGATGGGTCTTCCTTTTCCTCCTCGGCATCGGTGCCTATGTAGCCGCGAAGCTGCCGCCGCCGGAACCGCCCGTGACCGGCCAATTGCGCGGCTCGGCCTCGGCGAGCGACGGCGACAGCTTGCGAATTAACGGGCGCCGCATCAGGCTCGAAGGCATCGATGCTCCCGAAATCGGCCAGACCTGCAGGCGCGGCGAGGCCGTTTGGGATTGCGGCGCGGAAGCGCGCCTGCGGCTGAAGACGCTGATCGAGGGAGCGACAACGGTGTGTCGGCTCCACGGCCGCGATCGCTATGGACGGGAGCTTGGTGTCTGCGAAGCGGACGGGCGCGATATCGGTCGGGAAATGGTTCTCTCCGGTCACGCCGTGAGCTACGGCCTCTACCGCGACGAAGAGGAAGCGGCGCGAGGCGACAAAGCGGGTCTCTGGGAAGGCGATTTCGTAAGGCCGCAGGAATGGCGGCGTTCGAACGGAAAGGCCGAGGAGTCACCGCATCTGACAGGCGACTGGCTGGAGCTCATCGCCCGGTGGCTCGAGGAGCAGGTAAGCACGATTGCGACAAGGATCTTAGGTGGTTGACAGCGGAGAGGAACGGCTGAAGGCGTTGCAGACGGCCATTGCGGCCTGCCGCCTGTGCCGCGACGATCCGGCGCGCGGGCCGGATCACCGGCTACCGCACGAGCCGAGGCCTGTCGCTGTGCTTTCGGCAACCGCAAAGATCCTCATCGCCGGGCAGGCGCCGGGCCTGCGCGTGCATGAAAGCGGCCTTCCCTTCAACGATGCATCGGGCGACCGGCTGCGGCAATGGCTCTCGGTAGACCGCGCGGCATTCTACGATCCGCGAAACTTCGCCATCGTGCCGATGGGCTTCTGCTTTCCCGGCTATGACAGGCATGGCAGCGACCTGCCGCCGAGAAGCGAGTGTGCGCCGCTGTGGCGGCAGCGCGTTATGGAGGCGATGCCGCAGATCGAGCTGGTGCTGGCGGTTGGCCACTATGCACAGCGCTGGCATCTGGGGCAGGACTGTCCGAAATCAATGACCGAAACTGCGCGCAATTGGCATCGCTACGTGAAGCGCAACCAAGGCCCTGCCGTGTTGCCGATGCCGCATCCGAGCTGGCGCAACACTGGGTGGCTTCGGCGTCACCCCTGGTTCGAGGCCGAATTGCTGCCTTTCCTGCGCGAAAGAATACGGGTGCTCACAAGATGAAACAATTTTCTTTATTTTCACAAATTGCGCGCTATGAAAGGAAAAATATTCGAGAGGACTTTCCATGGATCGCCTAGACCGCAAGATCCTGCGCCTTTTGCAGGAAGATTCGACCTTGGCTGTTGCCGACCTTGCCAAGAAGGTAGGTCTTTCGACCACGCCTTGCTGGCGACGCATCCAGAAGATGGAGGAGGATGGCGTAATCCGGCGCCGTGTCGCGCTTCTCGATCCGGTGAAGGTCAATACCAAGGTCACCGTGTTCGTGTCGGTCCGGACGAATTCGCACTCCATGGAGTGGCTGCGCCGGTTCTCCGAGGTGGTCGCCGATTTTCCGGAAGTGGTGGAATTTTATCGCATGAGCGGTGATGTCGATTATCTCTTGCGCGTCGTCGTGCCCGACATCGCCGCCTATGACGCGTTCTACAAGCGGCTGATCGCCAAGATCGAGATCCGCGACGTGTCCTCCGCTTTCGCCATGGAGCAGATCAAATATACGACGCAGTTACCGCTCGACTATATGGTGATCGACCAGGCAAAGAGCAGCGAGGAATAGCTGCCCCCGCTCAAGTGAGTTTGGAGAATTCTTCTCTATTCGTCTGATTTTTCGGAAACATTTTAATGCTCTGGCGCATGCGTTGCGGCTGCATATCGGCATGCAGCCTCCAACTCAAACAGCTAGGCCGAGACGCCAGAGCACCTTGCTGCCGCTAAGTTCGCGCACCGCGTCCCGGCCTGTCCATCGTGCCGCACGGTCCGCGCTCGCCGCGAGTTTTTCCGCAAGCGCCAGAGCCGGCGCGTGGCAGGCGGCGTTGCGCTTGCCGATCTGTCTCAGCGCCCAGTTCACGGCCTTTTTTACGAAATTGCGGTCATCGGCGGCATGTGCCTCGATCAGCGGTAACCACGCCACAAACGTCGAATCCGGTTCGGTCTTGAGGTGCACGGCTGCGGTGGCGATCATCGCAAAGGCGAGGCGGCGGACGAATTCCCGCTCGTCGGTGGCAAATTCGGCAACGAGCGCCCGATCGTACCGCGCGCCGACAAGGAGGTCGGCGAGCATATCGACGACCTCCCATGAGTTGCAGTCGCCTGCCCAGCGCCGCGCTTCGTCGAGCGTCAAAGCCTTGGGATCGGCGGTGAAGGCAGCCAGGATGCGCGCTTCTCGGATGCCCGAGCGCCAGAGCTCGAGCCGCGGGCATGATCTGTCTTCACCTGACGGGAGATGCGACGAAGCTCGACATTCGAAAGGCCGAGCGCCGCTTCGGTCGCGATCCCGAAGCGCGCCATGCCGGCGATGTTTTCCTCAGATCCGAGCAGGCGCAGGCGATCGATGATTTCTTGTGCTGTCGATGTTGGGGAGAGCGTCACTTCTCGAGCCGCGCAAGCAGCGAAGAGGTGTCCCAGCGGTTTCCCCCGAGCGCCTGCACGTCGGCGTAGAACTGGTCCACCAAGGCAGTCACGGGAAGCTTGGCACCATTGCGCCGCGCTTCGGCGAGGACGATATCGAGGTCCTTGCGCATCCAGTCGACGGCGAAGCCGAAATCATATTTTCCGGCATTCATGGTCTTGTAGCGGTTTTCCATCTGCCAGGAACCGGCTGCCCCCTTGGAAATGACGTCGATAACCTTCTCGATATCGAGGCCAGCTCTTTTGCCGAAGTGGATGCCCTCGGCGAGGCCTTGCACGAGACCGGCGATGCAGATCTGGTTGATCATCTTGGTGAGCTGGCCGGCACCGGCCGGGCCCATCAGACCGACCATGCGCGCGTAGGCTTCGATGACCGGCTTTGCCCTGTCGAAGGCTTCCGAGTCGCCGCCGCACATGACCGTGAGCACCCCATTCTCGGCGCCGGCCTGGCCGCCCGAGACCGGCGCATCGATAAAATGCGCGCCCTTTGCTCGGGCCGCAGAGTAGAGCTCGCGAGCAACTTCAGCCGAGGCCGTGGTGTTGTCGATAAAGATCGCCCCCTGGCCTATGGTCTCGAAGGCACCGTCTTCGCCGGTGGTGACGGAGCGCAGGTCGTCGTCATTGCCGACGCAGGAGAAAACGAAGTCCTGATCTTTTGCCGCCTCTGCAGGCGTTGCCGCCGTGCGCCCGCCGAACGCAGTCGCCCATTGTTCCGCCTTCGCGGAGGTTCGGTTGTAGACGGTCACGTCGTGCCCACCGCGGACCTTGAGATGACCGGCCATCGGGTATCCCATGACGCCGAGACCGATGAATGCGACTTTGGCCATTTCCTGCAGACTCCCATTTGCTTTGGCAGAGATTTAGCCGACGATAGCCGCGGCAGCAGGCGCCGGCAATCAGGGCTTGAACCGCGCGATAAGCAATTGCCCGGCGGTCGGCTCGCCCTCTTCCTTACGAACGGTGATGTCGCTGATGTCGATCACCTCGAATCCGGTCGCGGTCAGACGGTCGCGCAAGTAGGTCTCTGAATGCGCGAAGCGTTGATGCGGGCCGACGACGTAGCCGCGCCCTGCGAAAGCCTCCGCCGGGAGGGTCTCGCTGGAGAAGATCAGGAGCCCGCCCGGTACGAGATTGTCGACCGCGCCGAAGAAGAGCGGCTCCAAGGCGCCGATATAGGGCAGGACGTCGGTCGCAACAATCAGGTCGAACGGCTCATCATCATTGTCGTCGAGGAAATCGACGGCCTCGGCGACGTAGAGCGTCTCATAGAGATCTTTCTCGTGGGCAATCTCCACCATGTTCTCCGAGAGATCCACGCCGGTTATGTCTTCCGCCATATCGCGCAGTGCGCCGCCGGTGAGCCCGGTGCCGCAGCCGAGATCGAGCACCCGCTTGAAAGGCCCAAGCCCAAGCGCCTGAATTCGCTGGCGAACGAGAAGTGGTACGCAATAGTCCAACTGGTCGACGAGGACATTGTCGAAAACCTCGGCATGCTGGTCGAACAGTGTGGCCACATAGGCGTCCGGCGCCTTGAGCGGCGTGTCACCCCGACCCATCGAGGCCAGCCGAACGGCGGCGCCGCCGTGATCCTCCGGATCGAGTTCAAGGACTTCCCGATAGGCTGCGGCGGCCGCGTCAAAGTGCCCGGACTTCTCCAGGGAAAGCGCGCGGTTATATGCCGCCGCCAGTGCTTCCTCGTCGATCTTCTTGCTCTTCTGGGTCATGAGCGCTTCTTACGACCGCCAGCGGACTTTGACAATCGCCGCCGGGGGCGATCACCTGCATAAGTGACCGATGTCGTTGAATAATACTCCATTTCGCACGGAAGCGGCGATAGGCTTCAGGTCGGGACGGCCCTGTGAAGCCTGGAACGTAAAGCGAACATTGAGCGTTCGGTAAAAAAATCGACTGGGTGGGGGCGCCGCGGCATTTATCGTCGATGGGAAAGGAGTCATCATCCCCGAAAACAGTGAGAAATCGGGAGGAATGCCGATGACTGCTGACTTGAGCCCGCTGACATTGGAAACGGAGATGCCGGAGCGGCAGGGCCCGCCCCTTCCTCAGAGCTCGCAGGAGACGATCAACACGATCGTCCATTATTATCGCGGCGAAATGGGGCGGATGGCCGGTTGGCGGGATCGTATAGACCGAACCTCGAACTGGGCGATCACGGTGGTCGCGGCGATGCTGTCCGTTTCGCTTTCGACACCATCGTCGCACCATGGCGTCCTGCTCTTCGCCGTATTGCTCATCACCTTGCTGCTCTTGATCGAGGCACGGCGCTACCGTTTCTTCGACGTCTATCGCGCCCGGGTGCGCCAGCTCGAGCGCGGTTATTTCGCTCAGATTCTTTGCCCCGAAGGCACGCCGACCTTCAAGTGGTCCGTGTCGATAGCCGCCAGCCTGCGCCGGCCGGCTTTCCTGATGAGCTATAAGGAGGCCGTCTGTCGGCGGCTGCAGCGCAACTATTGCTGGATGTACCTGATACTGCTCTTGGCCTGGGCGCTGAAGATCTCCTCGCCTAAGATGTCGACCAATGGCGAACCCTTCGGACATGTCCGCTCCTGGGCCGATGTGACGGAGAATGCAGCTCTCGGTGTGGTACCCGGCTGGGCGGTGATGATCGGGGTCGCGCTATTCTACGCGGCGGTTCTCTATGGCTCTCTGCGCAAGGAGCCTGGAGCCGGTGAGTTGGCCCACGGCGAGGTGCATGTCTGACGGCCGTCGCGGCTGTAGATGGGCGTTCTTGATACGGTCATCAGAAATTCTCGTTTGATGCCGGCGCGAGAGGCTGCTTCAACTGCGGTCGTGCGGGTGAACTTTGCCGGCAGCCAATCAAAAACGGGGACATTTGAGTAGGATGTATGATGAGTGAACAAAAGGTAGCAATCATTACCGCCGGCGGTTCCGGCATGGGCGCCGTTGCAGCGCGGAGGATGGCAGCGGAGGGTTTCCGCGTCGCCATCCTGTCCTCGTCCGGCAAGGGCGAGGCTCTGGCGAAAGAACTCGGCGGCATCGGCGTCACCGGATCGAACCAGTCGAACGACGATTTGAAGCGGCTTGTCGATTCGGCTTACGACGCTTGGGGGCGGGTGGACGCGCTCATCAACTCGGCCGGACATGGGCCACGCGCTCCGGTACTGGAACTCACCGACGAGGACTGGCATAAGGGGATGGAGGTCTATTTCCTTAACGTCGTGAGGCCGACCAGGCTCGTCACGCCGATCATGGTCGAGCAACAATCCGGCAGCATCGTCAACATCTCTACCTATGCGGTCTTTGAACCTGATCCGCTGTTTCCGACTTCGGGCGTCTTTCGTTCCGGCCTCGCTGCCTTCACCAAGCTCTTCGCGGACCGATATGCGGCCGACAATGTGCGCATGAACAACGTCCTGCCGGGCTTTATCGACAGCCTGCCGGAGACGGAGGAGCGCCGAGAGCGAATTCCGATGGGGCGGTACGGGACGTCGGAGGAGGTGGCCGAACTGATCGCTCTGCTTGCGACCGATCGCGGAGGCTATATCACGGGCCAGAACATCCGCATCGATGGCGGCATAACGCGGTCGGTGTGATAATTTCTGCTCGTCATGAGTTCGAGTGGAGTCGGCGCAAGATTAATGGGTCGACTTCTTTCGCCGCGACGCGGGACATAGGCGAAAGCGCGCAGTTTTCCTACCCCCACTCTGCAGAGCGCTTTCTCATCAGTGGAGGACGAACTCGCCCTTGAGGGCGCGCCATTCGGTCGCGGAGATGAGCTTGCGGTGCACGTAGCGTACCGAATGCAACGGCCCGTCCAGCTTCTCCTGCCAGAATTTCAGGAAGCTGCGCATTTCCGGGAAATCCGGTGCGATGTCGTAGTGCTGCCAGATATAGGTCTGCAGGAGAGCCGGGTGGTCGGGCATCCGATAGAGTATCTGGGCCGTCGTCAGGCCGTAACCCTTGAGCTGCAGTTCCATGTCGCTCGTCATTCGGACCTCACTTTTTGCAAAGGGTGGTCTCTATGATGAAGCGCTTGATTCCTTAATCAAGCCCTAATATTCGTGCTGCAGCCAAAATTCCCATGGAATAACAAAGGCTTGTTAGCAATGCTGAGCGAGTGCTGCCAAGCCTTTCGCCGTGAACAGCTCCGTGCCCGCTCAACGCTTCAGGTGGCGCGTCAGCCGCGCTTCGAGCCAAGCCCAGATGTTGCGCAGCAATTCCACCATGAACAAATATAGCACCGCCGCCCAGACATACATCTGGTAGTCGAAGGTGCGGGAGAAGGCGCGTCGCGTCTCGCCCATGAGATCGAAGACGGTAACGATCGCAACGATCGCCGAGCCCTTGATCATCAGGATGATTTCGTTGCCATAGGGGCGGAGTGCCACGATCATCGCCTGCGGCAGGATGATCTTGAAGAAGGCGACGCGCTCCGGCAAGCCGAGCGCGGCCGCAGCCTCGCGCTGACCGCGCGACACGCTTTGAATGGCCCCGCGCAGGATCTCGGCCTGGTAGGCGGCGGTGTTCAACGTGAAGGTGAAGAGCGCGCAATTCCAGGCGTCGCGGAAGAACCACCACAGACCGATCGACTCGAGCTGCGGCCGGAAGCTGCCGAGACCGTAGTAGACGAGGAAGAGCTGAGTGATCAGGGGCGTGCCGCGGAAGAAGTAGACATACGCATAGGCAAGCCAGGACCAAAGCCTGTTCTTCGACATGCGTCCGAGCGCCACGGGAAACGACAGGACGGCTCCCATGAGAATCGAAGAGACGACAAGCGTCAGCGTCACGCCGAGGCCGGACAGGAAGCTCGGTCCGTATCGCGAGAATTTTTCCGGATCCCAACCATTGACGATCGTCAGGAAGATGCCGACGCCGAGCGCCAGCCAGACGCCGAGGAAGACGCTGCCGAAAAAACGCGATAGCGTGTAGGGCTTCGGCGGGACGGGCGGCGGAGCCTGAGGGGGTATCATCGTTTCGGCAATGCTCATCGGCCCATCTCCGCACGTTTGGTGGAGCGCTCGAGCGCCGAGAATAGGACGGACGAAATCATCGCCAGGATCAGGAAGAGGATGCAGGCGACGCCGAAGAACTGAAAGGCCTGCTTCGTCACGCGGGCTGCTATGCCCGTCTGGCGGAGAATATCGGGAAGGCCGACGACCGAGACGAGGGCCGTGTCCTTGAGCAGCGCCATCCAGAGATTGCCGAGACCGGGAAGGGCGATGCGTATGAGCTGCGGCAGGACGATGAGGCGCATTGTCTGGCCGCGGTGGAAACCGAGCGCATCGCCGGCCTCGTATTGGCCTTGCGGAATGGCCTTGAAGGCAGAGAGCAATACCTCGGAGCAGTAAGCCGAGAAGACTACGCCGAGCGCGATCATGCCGGCGACAAAGGCATTGATCTCGATCGGGCCCTCATAGCCGAGCGTCGCGAGAAACTGCTGCACCAGTATCTGCAGGCCGTAATAGACGATGAAGAGCGTCAGAAGTTCCGGCAGGCCGCGGAAGATCGTCGTGTAGATGTTGCCCGCCAGTCGCAGCGACCTTTCCTCCGATTGCTTCGCCAGCGCGATGAAGAAGCCGATCACAAGGCCGACGGGCAGCGTTGCGATGGCGAGGCTGGCCGTTACCAGGAAACCATAGGCGATCTCATCGCCCCAGCCCGTGTCGCCGCAGGCGAAAAGCGTTCCCGAGGCAAACCAGCGAAAGACCCCGATGGGTCCGCAAAGCGGATCAACGATCGATCCGATCCAGGCGAGACCGGAATAAATGGCGGCGAACACTCCGCTCATGCCAAGAAATTCCCCTAACGTTCTTTGCGCCAACGACGCTTATTTTTGAAGTTCCTTGTCAAACAAAAACGGCGGAAGGGCAAGCCCATCCGCCGTTGCATTTTCTGCATCAACCGAGCTTTTCCCGGTATGAACGCGAAACCGCGCTGGATTTCGCTATGGTTAGCTGCCGTAGACGTCGAACGGGAAGTACTTCTCGTTGATCTCCTTGTATTTACCGTTCGCGCGGATGGCGTCGATCGCCGTGTTGAGTTTCTCGCGAAGCGCATCATCGCCCTTGCGGACTGCGATGCCTGCGCCTTCTCCGTTGATGACCGGGTCAACCGGCAGGGTGCCCAGCAGCTTGCAGCAGGCGCCGTCCTCCGTCTTCAACCATTCGGAGAGCACGACGACGTCGTCGATGACGGCATCCACACGGCCGTTGGCGACGTCGAGCTTGTACTCGTCAGCCGTTGGATAGAGCTTCAGCTCGGCGCCCTTCATATGCGCTTCGGCGTAGTTGGAGTGGGTGGTGGAAGCCTGTGCGCCGAGCACCTTGCCTTCGAGCGCGGCAGCGGTTGCCTCGGTGATCGGCGAATCCTTCGGCACGGCGATTGCCGGCGGGGTGTTATAGTACTTCTTCGTGAAGTCCACCTGCTGCTTGCGCTCCTCGGTGATCGACATGGAAGCGACGATGGCATCGAACTTCTTGGCGATCAGCGCCGGAATGATGCCTTCCCAATCCTGCGTCACGAAGGTGCATTCGGCCTTCATCTCCTCGCAGAGCGCCTTCGCGATGTCGATGTCGAAGCCGGTCAGCGTGCCGTCGGCTTCAAGGTTGTTGAAGGGCGGGTAGGCGCCTTCGGTGCCGATCACGATCTTCTCGCCTTCCGCCATCGCCGCGCCGGCCATGAGGGCGAAAACGGCAGCCGAAGCGGCGACTGCCAGCCGTCTGGAAATACGCATGATTATCCTCTCTGTTGGCTCGACATCCGGTTTTTCTTCTTTCGCGGATGCCAAATAGAGCCGGGGGCCTGCGCCACCGGTTGGCGCGATATTCGTACGTTTTTCCAGCAAAAATCAACAGGAAAGCGGCGCTGCCCACCGCTTTGCGCGAGTCGTCTCCCGTCGCTTCCTCCCGATGGTTGCGTGTGAAGATGAACAGCCCGTTCACGTAGGGTTAATGTCGGTTTCGATAGGCCTTGGAGCGGAACCGATCCGCGGCTGTCGCGTTGCGGCTACACATTTTCGACTGTCACAAAAAAGTCGGAACCGCGGATCATGGCCCGTGACGAGGATGCCACAGCGCTCGAGGCGCAGGGAGTGCGATGCGCGCGACGGCGTCGGGACCTCTGATAAGAGGAAGGGATACAATGTCTATTCGATCCAAACTTTTCGCAACGGTCGCCTTGCCCGTGCTTTCGGCCTCGCTGTCGGTGCAGCCCGTGCTCGCCGAGAGCTTGATGAGGCCGTTCGAAGTTGCGCAGGAAGGCCAGCTCTCGGAGGAGGAATTGCTGCTGCAGCAGCGAAAGCAGCGCGCGGCTGAGGAAGAATCTCAGGGCCAGGCAGAAGAGCAGCAGCCGCAGGCCGAAGAGCAGGAAACGCCGAGGCGCAAGAAGCGTCAGCAGCAGGCCGAGGAGCAGCAACCCGCTGCCGAGGAGGCCGCTCCGCAGCAGGCCGAAGAGCAGGAAACGCCGAGGCGCAAGAAGCGTCAGCAGCAGGCCGAGGAGCAGCAACCCGCTGCCGAGGAGGCCGCTCCGCAGCAGGCTGAAGAGCAGGAAACTCCCAGACGCAAGAAGCGCCAGCAGCAGGCCGAAGAGCAGCAGCCCGCTGCCGAGGAGGCCGCTCCGCAGCAGGCCGAAGAGCAGGAAACGCCCAGACGCAAGAAGCGCCAGCAGCAGGCCGAAGAACAGCAGCCCGCTGCCGAGGAGGCCGCGCCGCAGCAGGCCGAAGAGCAGGAAACGCCCAGACGCAAGAAGCGCCAGCAGCAGGCCGAAGAACAGCAGCCCGCCGCCGAGGAGGCTGCGCCGCAGCAGGCCGAAGAACAGGAAACTCCCAGACGCAAGAAACGCCAGCAGCAGGCCGAAGAGCAGCAGCCCGCCGCCGAGGAGGGCGCGCCGCAGCAGGCCGAAGAGCAGGCTCCCACTCGCAAGAAACGCCAGCAGCAGGCTGAAGAGCAGCGACCAACCGACGAGCAAAAGGCTGAGGAGCGGCGACAAACCGACGAGCAAAAGGCGGCCGAGCAACCGCCTGTCGTGCCTGAAGGCGAGACGACCGCTGAGCAGCCCGCGACGGAGGCACCAGCCCAGCAGACGGGCGAGGGCGAACAGCAGCCGGTTCCGGGCGCGGAACAACCTGCGACGGCAGAGCAGCTTCAGGGCGAGCAGCCCCAGGGTCAGCCTGCTCCCGAGGTGGTCGATGAGCGCACCGTAGAAGAGAAGCAGAAGATCGCCGAGGATCCGGCGGCTTCCGACGATACCGTCGTGCTTCCGGTCGAAAAGGGCGCGGCCGTGCTCGATAGCGACAAGGACGCCGACATTTCCGGCGGCAACCAGGCCCGGGAACTTCGCCGCAAGCAGCGCGAAGAATTGCGCGCCAAGCAGGAAAGCGTAGCTCCTCCCACCGACGATGCGTCCGCGCAGGCGGCGATCCGGGTTGAAACCAAGGAGGAACTGTCGCAACGGATCGAGGCCGTGATGAAGGAGGAAGGCGAGCGGGTCGAGGAAGCCCCGGCCTTTGCCGTGCCGGAGACGACCAATATCGTCAATAACACGGTCATCAACAACACGGTGATCAACAACACCACCGTCAACAACACGACGGAAAACAATGTGACGCGACTGGAGGTCGTCGAGGAGGTCGATGATCGCGTCATCCTCGGCGTTGGCGATCGCATCTTCGTCAGGGGCGACGACCGGCCGCGTCTGCGGCAGAATGCGGAAGAGAGCTATTACGACAATCTTTCCGGCGGTCGCGTCCGTGAAACGATCGTTCGCCCCGGGGGCTATCAGATCGTCACCGTCTACAACCGTTACGGCGACATCCTGACGCGCACGCGCGTCGACCGGGACGGCAATGAATATGTAATGATGTATACGCCGGAATACGAAGAGGACCGGCCGGCGATCGTCGACGTCGGCTACGAGCTGCCGCCGATGCGCCTTGCCATACCGGTCGACGAGTATATCGTCGATGTCGCCGAGGAACCGGACAGGGATTATTACGAGTTCCTGTCCGAGCCGCCGGTGGAGCCGGTCGAGCGCGTCTACACGATCGACGAAGTTCGTCACTCCGCGCGCCTGCGCGACAAGGTCCGCCGCATCGATCTCGACACAATCGAATTTGCTACGGGCAGTGCCGAGGTGTCGATGTCGCAGGCCAAAACGCTTCGCAACGTCGCGGACGCGATGAACAAGGTCCTCGAGAAGGATCCGGGTGAAACCTTCTTCATCGAGGGCCACACGGATGCGGTCGGCTCCGACCGCTCGAATCTGGTGCTCTCCGATGAGCGTGCCGAGTCGGTCGCCGTGCTCTTGACCGAGGTCTATGGCGTCCCGGCGGAAAACCTTGTGACCCAGGGCTATGGCGAGCGGTTCCTGAAGATCCGCACTCCGGAGGCGGAGCAGGAGAACCGTCGCGTCACGATCCGTCGCGTCACCCCGCTCGTGCGCCCGGTGGCGCAGCGGTAATTACACTTACTCTTGGACGGAGATCGGGGCCGGGAAACCGGCCCCGATCTATTTGGCTACCAAGCGCACGTTGCGTGAGTCTTGGGGCTTGTGGGCGTTCAGCCTCGCAACCCCGTCGCCTTCTCGATGAAATCAGCGATCGCCTGCGTATCATCGAGATCGAACACCGGGAGATCACTGTCCGTGATCACATGGTCGGCAGCGATGGCGACGATGTGGGGGTCGGTCGGTGCGAGTGGCTCGCGGTTGACTGATTCCTTGCGACGCGCCTCGATCTTCGGGATCGGCTCACGCTTGTAGCCCTCGATCAGCACGAGATCGCAAGGGGCCAGTCGCGACAGGACTTCTTCGAAGCTCGGCTCCGGGGCGCCGCGCAGCTCGTGCATGATCGCGAAGCGTGTCGAGGAGACGATGGTCACTTCGTGGGCACCGGCTTCGCGATGGCGGTAGCTGTCGGCGCCGACCTTGTCGATGTCGAAATCGTGGTGAGCGTGCTTGACGGTCGAGACCAGATAGCCGCGCCGGGTCATTTCGCTGACTAGGCGGACCATTAGGCCGGTCTTGCCGGAGTTCTTCCAGCCGGCGATGCCGAATATCTTCGGCCGATGGGTCAATTCGTTCATGGTTCGCGATCCTCAAGACATTGCAACCATGCTTCAGCCTGCTGAAGCTGTTCCGGCGTGTTGATGTTGAAGAAGGGGTCGAGCGGCCCTGCCTTGGTTGGGATCGAGGGAAATTCTACTGCGACCGACGGGTGACGCGCAATGAAGGCGCGCACGCGCCGTTTGGAATCGGTGCGTATCCATGCGTCGAGATCGTCAGCGATCGCAATGGGCCAAAGCGCGAAAAGCGGGTGCATCTCGCCGCCGGACCAGGCGACGGCGATTTCGTCCTTCGATGTGAGCGCGCCCTCGAGGCTGGAGGCGAGCGTGGTCGGGAAGAAGGGCGTATCGATCGGTGCCGTCAATACGTGGCTCGCAGCGGGTGAGACCTTGGCGGTGTGACGCACCGCAGCCAGGACGCCGGCAAGCGGACCGATGAAACCGGGTATGGTGTCGGGGACAACCGTCAAGTCGGCGGGCGTGGCAATGCTTGGGTCATTGAGATTGATCGCGAGATCGGAGACCTGCGCCCGCAACCGCTCAACGATACGGGTTAGCATGGTCTTTCCAGCAAGCACGAGCCCTGCTTTCGCGCTTCCGATGCGCGACGAGCGCCCGCCGGCGAGGATGACGGCGGGCGGACGCCGGATCGCATGGAAGTCGCTTTCGGCCATCGCTCCACTCCTATTCCAGTGGCCCGGTCAGTGAGCGCTGCGCGATCGCCTGGCGACTGCGCAGGCTCTCGCGATAGAAGGTGTAAAGTCCCGAACCGACGATGACGGCAACGCCTGCGAGCATCCAGCGGTCCGGCGTCTCGGAAAAGAAGATGATGCCGATCAGGATCGACCAGAGGAGGCCTGTGTAGCGGAACGGGGCGATGATCGAGATGTCGCCGTCGCGCATGGCGAGCACTATCGTCTGATAGCCGAGCATCAAGAGCACGCTGGCGCCGGCTATATGGGCGAATGATGTTGCCGACATCGGCTGCCAGCCGCCGAACGGAACGATCAGCGCCGCGCCGACAAGCGTCGTCACGAAGGCGGTCGTCACGGTAATGAAGAGCGATGGCACCTCGGTGCCGATGCGACGCGTGCAAAGATCGCGCGTCGCCGTCACGAAGACGCAGGCGACGACCGTCAGAGCGGCGGGCGTGAAGCCTTCCGGCCCTGGCCGCAGCACGATGAGCACGCCCACGAAGCCGATAGTGATTGCCACCCAGCGCCGCCAGCCGACCGGCTCTCCGAGAAAGAGCGCCGCGCCGAGCGTCACCGCGAGTGGCAGCGCCTGCATGATCGCGGACGCATTGGCGAGCGGTATTTGGCCGAGCGCGGAAATATAGGTGATCGAGGCAAGAGCCTCCATCGCGATTCGCAGCATGATGACCGGCCTGAACACGGTTCGAATCGGTCGCAGGGCGCCGAATTGGTATGCGATCATCATTACCATGAGAGTGGTCAGCAGTCCGCGCACGAACATGATCTGGCCTGTATTCATCACTCCCGTCACGGATTTGACGAGTGCGTCGTTGCAGGAGAATCCGGCCATGGCAAGACACATGAAGACGATGCCGCGCAAGTTGGCTGAGGGGGGCATTCCTGATGACCTTTGGCTGAGACGGTTTCGTCTGCGGTGGGAACCGGCGAATCTATCGAGTGCGACCGCCCGTTCTGAAAGCTTTGACTGTCATTTGACGCAAACTCAAGAACTCGTTGGCCTACAGCGCCGCGCGTCTTATCGGACGCGCAAAGGTCGCTGTAGCACTTTGAATCGCTGCATGTTCTTATCCTTAAATCGGCTATGATTTAAGGAAACATGCAGTAGAACGATGCGAGGTTTGGTGGCGAGGACCGCTTCATGAGCCCCGATGGTTGCATTCGCGGAATCTTAAGTTTCGCCGGCTACCGTCCCGTTGATTCCGCAGTACATCGCATGATGCGATCGGTGGGTGACGGCTGTTCCGTCAATCCGATTCTGCCCGCGGGGCCTGGGAGGTGGTCCCGTCGGCAGTCTCAGTGAGTGCTTCCCTTCTGCCTGTGCAGAAGCGAAGTTCCGGTGGCTCGCTCGTCGGTGCTCCCGAATACCCCGACCGCGCGGACCTGTTTCCTCATAAAAACAACCGGGGTTCACAATGTCCGTCATCGATCGCCTTTTGCAGCGCCTGCGCATCGTCACAAAGGTCCTCCTCTTCGTGGTCCCGCTGGTGGCGCTGATCGCCGGGATCGGCCTCGTCGGCTTCTTCACTGCCCGCACCCTCAACGGGCACATGACCGTGACGCGCGAAACCATCAACAATCTTTCTGATTTCCAGGCGCTGCGCAGCGCGCTACAGAGCTTCATCGACCATCCGAACGAGGCGACACGCGACGCGCTCGCAAAGGAGATCGAAGATCAGGAAGAGGGCGTCAAAGCTCTTGAAGCCCTGCTGACGCGCGATGAGGACAGAGCCCAGATCGCCTCGGTGGTTGCGCTCGGCGATCAGATGCGTGGTCAGACGGAAAAGCTCTGGGCGGTGAAGGTCGAGCGGGACGCGGCCACGACATCCCTCGAAGCGGCACTTGCCGAAATGACAAAGAACGGCAACGGCGCCTACAAGCAGATCGACATCATCCGACAAGAATCGGGCGAGAAGGAAGCCTTTGCGAAGGCGTTGCTTTTCGACGCGGCCGCCTATCAGGGCCTTGCGGAGCGGATCAAGAAATTCCGGCTGCCGGTGACCATGGCTGTCAATCCAGACGCGAAGATCGAGCAGGCGAACAAGCTCTTGCCGCATCTCATGAAGCAGATCGATGAATCGGAAAAGATCGCCTCAGACAAGGTCAAGGAGCCGATCGGCGAGCTCAAGGAACAGGCTCTGAAGGTCCAATCGATCCTAAAAGGTGCGGCGGACAACGAAGGCAAGAAGAACGCGCTCGTGCCGATCCTCAGCAAATTCTCGAAATACGAAGCCGACTTCGCCAAGGAGGCGGCCAAGAACTCCGATACGGCGGCCAAGCGCTTCGTCGGCATGGACGGCGAAATCTCGACGTTGAAGACGCTGATCGCGCTGATGGGGGAAACGTTCAAGGGGTTGGACAACACCCGTTTCCATATCAGCGAACTGCACCGCCGGCTTGACGAGAAAAGCCGTGCGCTGGCGATAAGCGACGTGAATGCGGTCCGTGAAGCGGCCGGCAAGCTTTCCGAACTCGGCGGCAAGAACGCGGCGCTGCGTGACCTGCCGATGAAGCTCGGGCCCTCGCTTGACAATATCGAGAAGGGAACCGCCGCGCTGATCGATGTGGGTGCACGCTGGCAGGCAGCGAAGAGCGAGGCTGCGACGCTCGTCGCTGAGGCAAGCGGTACGCTGGAGGGTTTCGTCAGCAACGCTCAGGAAGCCGGCAAACAGGACAGCCAGCGCTCGGCAACTGTTTCCATCATCGCAATGGTTGCCGGGACACTGCTCGCGATCATCGGTGGGCTGATGCTCGTCGAGACGCTGCGCGGTCCGCTGAAGCGCGTCACCGAGACGATGACGCGGCTTGCGAACGGTGATCTCGAAGTGACGATCGAGGGTCGCAATCGCGGTGACGAGATAGGCGATATGGTGCGGTCGGTTGCTGTGTTCCGCGACAATGCGATGGAGAACGTGCGGCTGGAACGGGAGGCAGAAGCCGCCCGCGCGCTGTCGGCCGAGGAAGAGGCACGCCGGGCACAAGAGCGCGCTCGTATCGAAGCCGAGCAGATGCAAGCGCTCGACGCGCTATCCGATGTGCTTGCCGAGCTCGCGGCGGGCAATCTGGAGGAGGGCATGGCGGAAGACCTGCCGTCCGACTACGTGATCATGGCCAGAACCTACAACAACGCCGTCGAGGCGCTCCGCGCGACGCTCATGGATGTCCGGCTCGTAACCGAGGAGATCACCGGCGGCACAGGCAATCTGGCGTCGTCGTCCGACGATCTCGCGCGCCGCACCGAGCAGCAGGCGGCGGCGCTGGAGGAAAGCTCGCGGGCACTTCGCCAGCTGACGGAGATCGTCCGTGCGACCGCCGAAAGCGCCCGGCAGACCACGGTCTCGGTCGACGAGACGAATTCCTACGCACAGCATTCCGGCCAAGTGGTCGCCAAGGCGATCGACGCCATGGCGGAAATCAACCGCTCCTCGGAGAAGATCGGCACGATCATCGGGGTAATCGACGAGATCGCCTTCCAGACGAACCTCCTGGCGCTGAATGCTGGCGTCGAGGCGGCGCGCGCCGGCGAGGCGGGCCGCGGCTTTGCCGTCGTGGCGCAGGAAGTCCGTGAACTGGCGCAGCGCTGTGCCGGGGCCGCACGCGAGATCAAGGAACTGATCTCCGTGAGCTCCACCCAGGTGCGCAGCGGCGTTGCGCTGGTGCAGGAGACCGGCGATGCGCTGTCGGTCATCAACGATCACATCGCGACCATCCATCGACTCGTCAGCAATATCGAAGCCGCCGCTGCCGACCAATATACGGGCCTCAACGAGGTCAACGCGGCCGTTCACGAGGTCGAACTGATCACTCAGCAGAACGCCGCGATGGTCGAGGAGAATACGGCCGAAATCCACGGCTTGCGCCGCCAGGTGGAGGTGCTCAACGAGAAGATCGAGCGCTTCAAGACGGGAACGGGCGGACAGGGCATGCAGGGCCGGGGCGGTTACACCTACGCGGCCTAAGTCGAGACTTTGCCCGTCACCCTAGCCCTCTCCCCGCATGCGGGGAGAGGGGACGTGTCTCGTAGCGGCCGCCCGTTGCAGCGGCCCCTTAAGGCGCGGGGCGCTGCTGCGAGTCCCTTCGCCCCGCTTGCGGGGAGACGGCGCCGGCAGGCGTACGAGGGGCAAATACGTCGCCGCTTGGCCCTACTTGAAATACAAAGATCAGCCGCCGGTCACGCTCATATGGCGAGCTACAGCCGGGCGGTTGTGCTCGCGGTCGATGATGAAATCATGGCCCTTTGGCTTGCGGCCAATCGCCTCGTCGATGACTTGGGCGAGATAGGCGTCGTCATCGGTCGCGCGCAGCGCGGCGCGGAGGTCGGCTGCATCGTTCTGGCCGAGACACATATAGAGCGTGCCCGTGCACGTGAGACGCACGCGGTTGCAGCTTTCGCAGAAATTGTGCGTGAGCGGGGTGATGAGGCCGAGGCGTCCGCCGGTTTCCTTAACTTCGACATAGCGGGCGGGGCCGCCGGTACGGTAGGGGATGTCCTTCAAAGTGAACTCGGTTTCGAGGCGTTCACGCATTTCCGACAGCGGCAGGTAGTGATCGGTCCTGTCCTCATCGACCTCGCCCATCGGCATTGTCTCGATCAGCGTTAGGTCCATGCCGCGGCCATGCGCCCAGCGCATCAATTCCGGAATCTCCGTGTCGTTGAAACCCTTGAGGGCGACTGCGTTGATCTTGACCTTGAGCCCGGCCGCCTGCGCCGCATCGATGCCTTCGAGCACCTTAGCGAGTTCCCCCCAGCGCGTGATCTGGCGGAACTTGTCGGGATCACGCGTATCGAGCGATACATTGATACGGCGAACGCCGCACTCGACAAGCTCGGCCGCGTATTTGGCCAGTTGCGAACCGTTGGTGGTGAGCGTCAGTTCGTCGAGCCGGCCCGCTTCGATCTCCCGGCCGAGTTCACGCACGAGGAACATGATGTTCTTGCGCACCAGCGGCTCGCCGCCGGTGAGTCTCAGCTTGCGCACGCCCTTGGCGATGAAGGCGGAACAGAGCCGCTTCAGCTCCTCGAGCGTCAGCAGGTCCTTTTTCGGCAGGAAGGTCATGTGTTCCGCCATGCAGTAGGTGCAGCGGAAGTCGCAGCGGTCGGTGACGGAGACGCGCAGATAGGTGACCGCACGACCGAAGGGGTCGATCATCGGAGCGGATGTCGTTTCGAGCGGTCGCGCGTTTGTCTGGTTTATGGCGGCGGTGTTCAAATCTTTTCTCCCAACCGCCTTCAATGTCGTGGGCAAAAAAGGTCGCGTCAAGGAGCATACTGGCGCAAACTGCTTCAAATATCGGGAAAGGCGTATCGAGGAGATTTCCGTCCGTTCAATTCTGCTTTACTGAGCGGGTGACGAACACGGAGCAACGATGATGAGCGAATTCTGGCCGACCGAACTGCGTGTATCGAAAGATCGCTGCCGGCTGAGCGTGACATTCGACGACGGCGCTTCCTTCGACTTGTCCGCCGAGCTCTTGCGCGTTCTCTCGCCCTCGGCCGAGGTGCAGGGACACGGGCCCGGCCAACGGGTGACAGTGCCAGGCAAGCGAAACGTCCAGATCATTTCGGTCCAGCCGACGGGCAACTACGCGGTGCGGATCGGGTTCGACGATTTCCATGACACCGGTATCTATACCTGGACCTATTTGCGGGAACTCGGCGAGAAGGGCGAGCAGCTCTTCAAGGCCTATGAGCAGGAGCTCGCCGAAAAGGGGATGTCGCGCGACAAGGCCGAGAAGCCGCGCTAGTGATCTGAAATCGGAGGTGCCAAGCGCTCCGCCCAATTCGGCTTAGCTTAGTTTTCCGACATTTCGGCGTCTTCCTTAAGCAGCACGGCGATGAGCCGCTCCATCGACTGCGCGATAACCATACACTCTTCGATCGTATCGGCTGCGAGGGATTTGTCGATCAGCGCCGTTTGAATCTCCATCGCTTCCTCTGTGAGCGTACGCCCCCCCGGTGTGAGGAACAGTCGCAGGATGCGCTTGTCCCGCTCGTCGCCCCGACGCTCGATCAGGCCGCGCTTTTCCAGCTGCGGCAGCAGCATGCTCATATTGGAGCGGCCGACGAGCAGCTTGCGCGCAAGCTCCTGCTGCGTGATGCCCTCGAAGCGATAGAGGTTGATCAGGATATCTAGATGCGGCGGCTTGATGTCGAGATGGGCAAGTGCGCGCGCCAGCGTCTGCTGCATCAACTGACAGGCGCGGGCGACGGCGATCCAACTGCGGAAGCGGGGATGATCCCAGGGAAAGTGATGGTGCTCAGTTGTCACTTGCTTTTTGTTCATCGTTGTACAATTATGTTCATGATTGAACATTTCAAGAGAGTACCACTATGGCACCCTTTGCGAACAAGGTCATCCGTCTGTCGCTGAAGGCCGTCTCCACGGTTTCAGCCGAGGCAGCCGGCAGAACGGCGTTCTGGATATTCTGCCGCACGCCGAGCCGCAAGCCGAGGAACGGCAAGGAGGCGGCCCTTTTGAAAGCTGCGGCACCGGTCATGGCACGCTCGCGGCGGGTCACATTGTCCTTCGCGGGCGGTTGGCTGGTCGCCCGACATTTCGAGCGGCTGCCGGGCGGCAGCGGACCGCGGGTCCTGCTTGCACACGGCTGGGGATCACGCAGCGATTATCTGGCGACGATGATCGAGAGTCTGCTCTCGTCCGGCGCGGAGGTGGTCGCGCTCGACTGGCCCGGACACGGAGCGTCGCCTGGACGCACGTTGACCATGCCGCAGGCTGTCCGGGCGGTCGATGCCGCCTGGCGCCACTTCGACGGTTTCGATGTCGGCATCGGCCATTCTTTCGGCGGTGCGAGCCTCGCCTGTGCGGCCGGTGCGGTGCTCTGCGACGTGCCCGCGCGCGTGCCGGAGAAGCTGGTGCTGATCGGCGCGCCGAGCGAAATGACATGGTTGTTCAAGGGCTTCGGCAAGATATTGGATCTCGCGCCGAAAGCCCAGGCGGCTTTCGAAGGTATGGTCGAGCGTCTCTCGGGGCGCCGCGTCGACGGCTTTGATGCGACCCGCATTCTTGCGGCATTGCGCAAGCCGGTGCTCGTCCTCCATGCGGAGGACGACAAGGAGGTCCCCGCCGAGCACGCCCGCCGCTACGGCGCGGTCGGCCCGAACGTCGAATTGCACTGGGCGAACGGTTTCGGCCATCGCCGCATCGTTTCCGCAGCGCCCGTCATCGACAAGATTTCGGCATTCCTTGCACAGGAAAGAAGAGAGCCCCGCCTGAGAAGAATCGCCTGATGGCGTCATAAGCGCGTCACGCTATTCCTCGAAACGAACACGCGCAGATGGCGCTTTCGTTGCGCGACTGACGTTGCAGGAGGTGGGCATGACGATCATCACGACGATCGAAGAACTGAAGACGCTCTACGGCGAAACGAGCGAAGCGTCGATCGTCAAGGTGACGACGGTGCTGACGGCCGAATATCGGCAGATGATCAAGGCCTCGCCCTTCGCGGCACTCGCGACCGTCGGACCGGAAGGGCTCGATTGTTCGCCGCGCGGTGACGGCCACTCTGTCGTCCGCGTCGCCGACGAAAGGACCGTGCTGATGCCGGACTGGCGCGGTAACAACCGGGTGGATTCGCTTGCCAACATCGTCCGCGATCCGCGCGTGGCGCTCCTGTTCCTAGTGCCAGGCTCGAACACGACGATGCGCATCAACGGCACGGCCGTGATTAGCGTCGATCCGGCCTTGACCGGGTCGTTCGAAGTCGACGGCAAGCATCCGCGCAGCGTCATCGTCGTCACGATCGCCGAGGTCTACTTCCAATGCGCGCGGGCGCTGATCCGCTCCGAGCTTTGGAACCCGGAGCGCTTCGTCGATCCGGCATCACTGCCGACGCCCGGCGCGCTGCTCAAGGCCGCCAAGGCCGATTTCGACAAGGAGAGCTATGACCGGGAATGGCCGATGCGCGCGGCCAAGACTATGTGGTAGGGCTTCAATCAAGCACTCGACCGGTCTTGCCTATGTTTTGAGGCACTCACGGAGGACAGGAGGACTTTATGCCCCGCATGATCTTCGTCAACCTGCCGGTAGCCGACCTTGCCAAGTCCAAGGCCTTTTACGAGGCGATCGGCGCGGTGAACCAGCCCAAGTTTACGGACGAGACCGCCGCGTGCATGGTGTTCTCCGAGACAACTTTCATAATGCTGCTCACGCACGACAAGTTCAGTCAGTTCACGTCCAAGCGGATCGCGGATGCACATATGACGAGCGAAATGCTGCTCGTCATTTCTCAGGAGAGCCGCGAGGCGGTAGATGCGATCACCGAGAAGGCGGTCGCGACCGGTGGACGCGAAGTGCGCGACAAGTCGCAGGACACGGCCTTCATGTACAGCCGCTGCTTTGAGGATCTCGACGGCCATATCTGGGAGCCGCTGTGGATGCACCCGGAAGCAGCCGTGCAAGTGCCCGAGGCATTCGCCAATTCGGCCGCTTGATCGCGCTCGCCGCCCGCGACGACGCAATCCGTCCTTAGCGGCGGTAGATCAGCCAGTTGCGGCTTGATTCCTTGCGCATGCCTTCCTCGAAGAGCAGCGTCCGGTTGCGGCCGGCATTCTTGGCGGCATAGAGGGCAATGTCGGCCTTGTTGTATAGATCGATCGGGTCCTCCGCCGCAGTCGCCATGCAGACGCCGACGGAAAGGGTGATCGGCCCATAGTTGACGCCGCTCCTGGAGTTCTTGAACGGCGTGCTGGCCAGCACCATGCGGATGCGATCGGCGGCTTGCAGGCATTCCTCCTGGCTGCTGTCGCCGAGGATGACGGCAAACTCCTCGCCGCCGGTGCGCGCGACGAAGGCGTCGCGGCGGAGATTTGCGCGGATGACGTTGCCCACGGTCGCTAGGATCTTGTCGCCGACCGGATGGCCGAAACTGTCGTTGACCTTCTTGAAGTGGTCGATGTCGGCGACGAGGAGGCCGGTGAAGTTCCGTAGATGCTCGTTGTTGTAGACGGCAGCGAGGTTCTCGTCGAAGGCGCGGCGATTGGCAAGCCGCGTCAGCGAGTCGGTGTTGGCTATACGCTTGTATTCGTCGAGCTCCTGGCGGATGACCTCCATCTCGAAGGACTTCTGAACGACCGTCTGCACTCGTTCCTTGCCCTGGTTCATGGTGTCGACCGTCGCCTCGCTCAAGAGGCGGATCGCGTGGCGCAGGATATCGGCGCTCGCAGCACTCTTGCTGGTGATGTTGACGTAAGCTTCGTCGAGAACCTTGTTATAGCTCTCGAGCGCCGATTGTTCCTCCTTCAGAAGGCTGACGAGGTCCACGAGCTTTGTTGCGAGCGTGCTGTGTGCTCGTTCGATACCGTTCGGGTGGTGAACATGGCTGAAATAGCGCGCGCCGATCGCGTCGAGCTCGTCCTGGGTCGCGCGGCTGCCCAGCGCGGCAAGGTCCTTCGACAGCTGGGGGTTCGAGCCGAGATAGGCCTCGTAATAGAGTTCGTAATTGCGCGGCAGCGGGGCGACACCCATCAGCCGCATCGCATGTGTGATCTGCCCGGCAATATCGGGCGTCGAAATCCTGCCAGCGGCTGCGGTTTGCATATGCAAGCCTTTAATTCAATTGTCTCTAATGAGTGCCGATTTTTAGGGGCAAATGATTTGCGAACTCTTAACGATTGCTTGGTCGCATTGAGACAATTCGATCGATTTTCCGTCGAGGAAAAGCGAGTTCCTGCGGTCGCCGCAGGCCAGGCGAGGGCCGCGGCGCCGAAGGCCGCGGCCGGAGATGCGATCAGGCGGGGCTGATCATGGTCTCGGGACGCACGATCGCGTCGAACTCTTCATCCGTCACATAACCGCCGCCGACGGCCTCTTCACGCAGAGTCGTGCCGTTCTTGTGCGCGGTCTTGGCGATCTTGGCGGCATTGTCGTAGCCGATCTTCGGCGCCAGTGCGGTCACCAGCATCAATGAACGCTCGAGCGCGGCCTTGATGTTGTCCTCCCGCGCCTCGATGCCGACGACGCAATTGTCGGTGAAGGAGATAGCCGCATCGGCGAGGAGCTGCACCGATTGCAGGAAGTTGTAGGCCATCAGCGGATTGTAGACGTTGAGTTCGAAATGACCCTGGCTGCCGGCGAAGGTCAGCGCCGCGTGGTTGCCGAAGACCTGGACGCAGACCTGCGTCAGCGCCTCGCACTGGGTCGGATTGACCTTGCCCGGCATGATCGACGAGCCGGGTTCGTTTTCCGGCAGCGACAGCTCGCCGAGACCGGAGCGCGGGCCGGAGCCGAGGAAGCGGATATCGTTGGCGATCTTGAAGAGGGCGGCCGCGGTGGCGTTGATGGCCCCGTGGCTGAAGACCATCGAATCGTGCGCCGCCAGTGCTTCGAACTTGTTTGGCGCCGAGGTAAAGGCGATGCCGGTGATCGCGGCGATCGCTTGCGCCACCTTTTCGGCAAAGCCGACGGGAGCGTTGAGGCCGGTACCGACGGCGGTTCCGCCCTGGGCGAGTTCGCAGAGTCCGGGAAGCGTCATCTCGATCCGCTTGATCGAGGAGGCAACCTGCGCCGCGTAGCCGGAAAACTCCTGGCCGAGCGTCAGCGGCGTCGCGTCCTGAGTATGCGTGCGGCCGATCTTGATGATGTGGTCGAAGGCTTTCACCTTCTCCTCGAGCGCCTTGTGCAGGTGCTTGAGCGCCGGCAGCAGGTCGTGGATGACGCGTTCCGCGCAGGCAATGTGCATCGCCGTCGGATAGGTATCGTTCGACGACTGGCTCATATTGACGTGGTCGTTCGGATGAACGGGCTTTTTCGAGCCCATCACGCCGCCGAGCAATTCGATCGCCCGGTTGGAGATGACCTCGTTGGCATTCATGTTCGACTGCGTGCCGGAGCCCGTCTGCCAGACGACGAGCGGGAAATGGTCGTTGAGCTTGCCGTCGATCACTTCCTGCGCGGCCTTGACGATGGCGTCGCCGATCTCCGTATCGAGGCGACCGAGCGCCATGTTGGCGCGGGCAGCGGCCTGCTTCACGATGCCGAGCGCGCGGACGATTGCCAGCGGCTGCTTTTCCCAACCAATCTTGAAGTTGCCGAGCGAGCGCTGGGCCTGGGCGCCCCAGTAGCGGTCGCTCGCCACTTCGATGGGCCCGAACGTATCTGTTTCCGTACGCGTCGATGTCATCGTGATACCTGCTTTCATCATGCGCTTCATGAAGCCAAGGCGAAGACCCGGCTCTCAGCCGGACCTCCCCGGTGCCGGGCATTTCTCTGCCCCGCCCATATCCGCTTGTAAAGGGGCCGTACGGGCCCGGAGCGCCTACAATCGTTTGAATTGTTGCGCTGCGGCAGTCCGCTGGTCAGATGACGGCGGCTCCGCTCGCATGCCCTTTCCGGTCGGCCGCGATGTGACCTTTCCGTCACATTCTGAGTCTTCCGTCTTCGCGGCCTTTCGTGCCGCCGGTGCCGTGCGAGGTGCTGTTCGAAGAGGCAAAAGATTTGCGAATCAATTTTTTACGAAGCTGCGCTTCGAGTTCGGATGACTGAAATAGGCACAACCATAAGGGCTCTCAAGCAGATTTGCGGGCGGTCGTTTCCTTTTCATTCACCATCCTTTTCTATAAGTGCTCGAAGCACGAGGGCGTGGCGAGAATCTGGCAGCGGCCGAATTCGGCAGCAACGCGATACGGGGACGTTTGTACTTATGAAAATCATCAAATCGGCAGCGATTGTCGCGCTCATGAGCGGCTGTGCGATTGCAACCATCGATGTGCGGCCGGCATCTGCAATCACATTCATGGATTTCATCCGTGGCGGCAAGAGGCGGGCGGCGCCGGAGCAGGTGCAGCCGGCTCAGCCGCTGCCAGGCATGAACACGATAGCGCCGCAGCGCATGGAAGAGGTGGCGAAGCCTCCGCGCGTTACCGGTCCGCGTTACTACACCTACAAAGCCGAGCCGCTGCGCAGGATCGCAACCGACAGATTGCTTGATCCGGTTGTTACTGGCTCGGTTCGAAAATATGGCCTGCCGCCCATGGTGCGCGCCCCGGTTGCGGATGCCCTCCAATTCCTGCCGCAAATCGATGTGCGCGCCACGGCCAATGTCGCAAAGGCGGTGGAGAGCTTTTACGCTGCGAACAGTGATTTCCTTTGGGTTCAAGGCAGCGACGTGAGTGCTCGCGCCAAATCGGCGCTCGCAGTGTTCAAGGACGCCGCGAAGGTCGGGCTCGATCCGATGGATTACGCAGTTGCGGTTCCCGCCGACGATTTCGACCGTGGCGACATGATTGCGCGTCAAAAGGAGCTCGTCCGCTTCGAAGTCGCGATGTCCGCGGCAGTGCTCACCTATGTCCAGGATACTGTGCGCGGCCGCATCGATCCGAACAAGATATCCGGCTACCACGATTTCAAGCGAAAGAGCGTCGATCTCTTCGCGTTTCTCGGACAAGTCGCAGAAGGCGATGATATCGTCGCCCTTATCGAAGGGCAGAACCCGAAAAGCCCGCAATTCGCGGCCCTCAAGCAGGAGCTGGAGCGGCTCAGGGCAGAAAAGGACGCGGGTCCTCGTGTGGAAATTACGCCGGGGACGTTGCTGAAGCCGGGCGAAAGCAATCCCGAGCTTGCCAACGTCATTGCCGGCATCAAGCTCAAGGCCTCAGAGGCGCTGAAGACGGAGCATGCGGTGGTGCTGGCGGGCTATCAAGGTACGCCTGACTATACGCCCGAGCTCGTGTCCCTGGTCGAAGCGTTTCAGAAGGAGCAGGGCTTGAAGGCGGATGGAGTCGTCGGGCAGGCGTCGATCCGCGTGCTCACCGGCGGCGACACGATCGCCCAAAAGATCAACAAGGTCGAGATCGCGATGGAGCAGGCGCGCTGGCTGCCGGACGGTCTCGGCGATCGCTACGTCTTCATCAATCAGCCGGCCTTTACCGCATCCTACACGGAGCAGGGGGCCGAGCAGTTCTCCACGCGTGTGGTGGTCGGTTCGAAGACCAACCAGACCTATTTCTTCCAGGATGAGATCCAGACCGTGGAGGTCAACCCCTATTGGGGCGTGCCGCAGTCGATCATCGTCAACGAGATGCTGCCGAAGCTCAGAAGCGATCCGAGCTATCTTGACCGTATGGGGTATCAGGTTGAGGTCGGGGGTCGCGCAGTGCCTTCATCGGCTGTGAACTGGTACGGATCGACGACCTCGGTCGCGGTGCGCCAGCCGCCGAGCAGCGACAATGCGCTCGGTGAGCTCAAGATCCTCTTCCCGAACGCCCATGCGATATACATGCATGACACGCCTTCGAAGAGCTTCTTCAAGCGAGACCAGCGCGCCTTGAGCCATGGCTGCGTGCGCCTTGCCGAGCCGCGCCGCATGGCCGCCGCCGTGCTCGGCATCAGCATCGACGAGGTCGGGATGGAAATCGCGAGCGGTCGCAATAAGGCGCTACAGGTGCCCCAGAAGGTGCCGGTCTACGTCTCCTATTTCACCGCGTGGCCGAACAAGGATGGCAAGGTCGAGTATTTCAACGACATCTACGAGCGCGACATGTATATGAACCGCGCATTCGAGGCGACACGCAATGCGAGGCAGCAAGCCGAAGGATAAGGGGTGGGCCGCCGAAGCGGCCCTCTTCATTTCGCCTTTTGGCCGAGAACCGTCCTGACAAGATCGGGCGTCAGTTCGTCGAAATGCTTGATGATCCGGTCGGGCGAGAGGCTTTCGATCGGCACATCGGAGTAGCCGAACGGTACGGCGATTGATGGAACGGAAGCGTTGCGGGCGACCAGGATGTCATTGAGGCTGTCGCCGACCATCACGGCGTGTTCCGCGACAGCGCCGGCATTGGCCACCGTCGAGAGGAGGTGCTCGGCATGCGGCTTGCGGACGGAGAAAGTGTCGCCGCCGGAAATGGCGGCAAAGCGGTCGATAAGACCGAGGCCGTCAAGCAGGCGCTTTGCCAGCATTTCCGGCTTGTTTGTGCAGACGGCAAGTTTCAGGCCTGCATCCTGCAGGCGATCGAGCGCAGCGATCAGTCCCGGATAGGGCAGAGATTCGCCGGGCATCGATCCGTGATAAAAATCGACGAACTCCTTCATCTGCCAGGTCAGTTCCTCCTCGCTGAGCGCCTTGCCGCGCAGCGCGAAGGTGCGCTCGATCATGGCGCGCGCACCGTGGCCGACGAGGTGTGTGAGATCGGCATAGGTAACCGGTTCTATACCTGCCTGCGCCACAGCATGGTTCAGGCTGGCGACGAGGTCGGGCGCAGTGTCGACAAGGGTACCGTCGAGATCGAAGACGACTAGGGGCAGGGACACGGCAACCTCATTCTGCAAAACCTTGTCCGTTGGGGTAGGCGAAGTCGGCGCGGAATGCAATGACGACCCTGCTGCATGTGTCCTTAAGTCCTATCCGACTTAAGGATGAAAAACATGCAGCACTCCGAAGTGCTACAGCGACCTTTGCACGTCTGGCAGGACGCGCGGCGACGTGGGTCGTAGCGCTGTTCGAATCCGGTGCAGGCCGCGCATTTTGGCTTTCGTTTGCCGCAACGGGCGTGTAAGTGTCTCAGCGGAATTGGGGCGGGAACGGCAAAAAAGGTCGGCTCGCAAAGTGATAGAGGGAGCGAGTGGCGCATGGACGCCCGCCAAATGAAGGTCAAGGCCGCTCAAGCAGCGCTTGAATATGTCGAAAGCGGTATGCGGCTTGGAATCGGCACCGGTTCGACTGCCGAGGAGTTCGTCCGGTTGCTGGCCGAAAAGGTCGCGTCCGGGTTCCAGATCACCGGTGTTCCGACGTCCGAGCGCACGGCACGGCTCTGCCTCGAACTCGGCGTACCCTTGAAGTCGCTCGACGAGTTACCGGAACTGGATCTGACGATCGATGGCGCCGATGAAGTCGACGGAAAGCTGCGCCTGATCAAGGGCGGAGGCGGCGCACTGCTGCGCGAAAAAATCGTGGCGAGCGCTTCCGCACGGATGATCGTGATCGCCGACGAATCGAAGGTCGTCGACGTGCTCGGCGCGTTCAAGCTGCCGATCGAGGTCAACCCTTTCGGTCAGATCGCAACGAGGCTGGCGATCGAAAAAACAGCGGCGCGCTTGGGTTTGACGGGCGATATCGTCGTGCGCACCTCGGGCGACGGTCCTTTCATGACCGACGGCGGACACCTCATTCTCGATGCATCTTTTGGCCGTATTCCTGATGCAGAGGCGCTCGCGACGGAGTTGAACGCCATTCCGGGAGTGGTCGAGCACGGACTCTTCATCGGCTTGGCGTCGATAGCGGTCATTGCGGGTTCGGAGGGGGCGAGAACGCTGACGGCATCCTGAGCCGGCGCGGCCGGTTCGTGAGGTGCTGCTGCAGCACGGCGTCGAAGACAGATTTCCGCACATGTCTGCCAGGCGGCGGCGATCGGCCGGGCGGCACGTGCCAACACAGGAGCATGGATAAAATGAACAAACTTGCAGGTCTCGCCCGCACATTCGCAGCCGCTGCGATCCTTCTTTCGGCAGCGGTTCCGGCTGTACAGGCACAGGACGTGACGGAAGATCAGATCAAGGCGGCGCGTGCGACGATCGCGGCGCTCGGTGTCACCAACACCTTCGACAACATCCTGCCGAATCTGGCGGAACGATTGAAGAACACGCTGATCCAGGCGTCGCCGAACCATCAGGAACTGATCACCGCGACCGTCGATGAGAAGGCGCTTGGCCTTGCCGCGCGGCGCTCGGATCTCGAACGTGAGGCGGCGACCATCTACGCCAAGACCTTCACGGTCGAAGAGCTGAACGCGATCACCGAATTCTACAAATCCGCGGCTGGCAAGAAGCTTCTGAACGACGGCCCGATCGCCTCGCGCGAACTCTTGAAGGCAGCCGACATCTGGGCGGCCGGCGTTTCGCGCGACCTCACCAACGAGGCCACCAAGTCGCTCGACGAGAAGATCGGCACTGCGCCTGCGGCCGACGCCGCTGCTCCGGCGCCCGCGCAATGACGAACTGACGACGACGCGGGCAGCTAGGCTGTCCGAGGGAAGCCCGGAGCGATCCGGGCTTTTCTTTTTTTGCGTCGCAATACTATATCAGGGCGAACGCCGACTCTGCTCGCGCCTTCACATGTTTCCGACCGCCGCGTGCCGGTAGATCGTTTTTTCAGGAGTTTTCTCATGAGCGCTTTCGACTATGACCTCTTCGTGATCGGCGGCGGTTCGGGCGGTGTGAGAAGCGGGCGGCTGGCGGCGGCAATGGGCAAGAAGGTCGCCATCGCGGAGGAGTTTCGCTATGGCGGCACCTGCGTGATCCGCGGCTGCGTGCCGAAAAAGCTCTACGTCTATGCCTCGCAATATTCCGAGCATTTCGAGGATGCCGCCGGTTTTGGCTGGACCGTGGGCGAAAGCCGTTTCGACTGGCGGAAACTGGTCGCGGCGAAGGAACAGGAGATCACCCGGCTCGAGGGGCTTTATCGCAAAGGTCTCGCCAATGCCGGTGCGGAGATCCTCGATACGCGGGCGGAACTTACGGGACCGAACACGGTGCGGCTCCTCGCCAGCGGCAAAACGGTGACGGCGGAACGGATCGTTATCGCCGTCGGCGGGCATCCGAGCCCCCACGATGCGCTGCCGGGACATGAACTCTGCATCACTTCCAATGAAGCCTTCGACCTGCCGGAGCTGCCGAAATCGATCCTGATCGCCGGCGGCGGCTATATCGCGGTGGAGTTCGCCAACATCTTCCGCGGGCTCGGCGTCGAGACGACACTGATTTATCGGGGCAAGGAGATTCTCTCGCGTTTCGACCAGGATATGCGGCGCGGTCTGCACGCCGCTATGGAGGAGAAGGGCATCCGCGTCCTCTGCGAGGATATCATCCAATCGGTGTCGGTCGATGCGAATGGACGGCGCGTCGCGAAGACCATGAAGGACAGGGAGATCGTCGTCGATCAAGTGATGCTGGCGCTCGGCCGCGTGCCGAACACGAAGGGGCTCGGGCTGGAAGCGGCTGGTGTCAAGACCAATGAACTGGGCGCAATCATCGTCGATGCCTATTCGCGCACGAGCGCGCCGGGCATCTATGCGCTCGGCGACGTTACCGACCGCGTGCAATTGACGCCCGTGGCGATCCACGAGGCCATGTGCTTCATCGAAACTGAATACAAGAACAATCCGACCTCGCCGGATCACGATCTGATCGCGACCGCAGTGTTCTCGCAGCCGGAGATCGGCACCGTCGGCTTGAGCGAGGAGGCGGCGGCGCGAAAATTCGAGGAGCTCGAGGTCTACCGCGCCGAATTCCGCCCGATGAAGGCGACGCTGTCCGGCCGCAAGGAAAAGACCATCATGAAGCTCGTCGTCAATACCGCCGATCGCAAGGTGGTGGGCGCGCATGTCCTCGGCCACGACGCGGGCGAAATGGCACAACTGCTGGGGATTTCCTTGAAGGCCGGGTGCACGAAGGACGACTTCGACCGCACCATGGCCGTTCATCCGACCGCCGCGGAAGAACTCGTCACGATGTATCAGCCGAGCTACCGCGTGAAGGGCGGCGAGCGAATCGGTTGAGCCGTGCAGCACAGTTGGTCGACCGAACAGCCAAGGTCCACGTTTTCTGGTAGGATGGCTTTCCAAGCCCTTTGTTAACGTTTATAAGCCCGCATCCGCGAAGTGGCGGGCCGGGTCCGCACTCGGCCGAGCGCTCGGATCGGCGGGGCTGGCGGAGCGGATGCATGGAAATCCGAATGCCGGGCGGCCTCGGTCGCAGGGGCGTGGCGCGGGCCTATCCGCGTCGGACAACAGGTGACGGAAATGGCACAGACTTGGACTCCGAATAGCTGGCGGCAAAAACCCATTCAGCAGGTTCCGGACTATCCGGACCTCGCAGCGCTCGAGACGGTGGAAGCACGTCTCGCGAAGTATCCGCCGCTGGTCTTTGCCGGTGAGGCACGGCGTCTGAAGGCCGCCCTTGCCAATGTCGCCGAAGGGCGGGGTTTCCTGCTGCAGGGAGGCGATTGCGCCGAGAGCTTCGCCGAGCACGGTGCCGATACGATCCGCGACTTCTTCCGCGCCTTCCTGCAGATGGCCGTGGTCCTGACTTTCGGGGCGCAGCAGCCGGTCGTCAAGGTCGGCCGTATTGCCGGCCAGTTCGCGAAACCGCGCTCGTCGGGCGTTGAGAAGCAGGGCGATGTGACGCTGCCGAGCTACCGCGGCGACATCATCAACGGCATCGAGTTCACGGAGGAGGCGCGCCTGCCCAATCCGGAACGGCAGATCATGGCCTATCGCCAGTCCGCGGCCACGCTCAATCTCCTGCGTGCCTTCGCGATGGGCGGTTACGCCAATCTCGAAAACGTCCATCAGTGGATGCTCGGCTTCGTGAAGGACAGCCCGCAGGCGGAGCGTTACCGCAAGCTCGCCGATCGGATTTCCGAGACAATGGATTTCATGAAGGCGATCGGCATCACTTCGGAAAATCACCCGAGCCTGCGCGAGACGGACTTCTTCACCAGCCACGAGGCGCTACTGCTCGGCTATGAGCAGGCGCTGACGCGCGTCGATTCGACTTCGGGCGACTGGTACGCGACCTCCGGCCACATGATCTGGATCGGCGACCGCACGCGCCAGCCGGACCATGCGCATGTCGAATATTGCCGCGGCATCAAGAACCCCATCGGCCTGAAATGCGGTCCGTCGATGACTGCAGACGGCCTTCTGGAGCTGATCGACATCCTGAATCCCGCCAACGAGGCGGGCCGGCTCACTCTCATCTGCCGCTTCGGCCACGACAAGGTTGCCGAGCACCTGCCGCGCCTCATCCGTGCGGTTGAGCGCGAAGGCAAGAAGGTCGTGTGGTCCTGCGACCCGATGCACGGCAATACGATCACGCTCAACAACTATAAGACCCGTCCGTTCGAGCGCATCCTGTCGGAGGTCGAAAGCTTCTTCCAGATCCACCGCGCGGAAGGAACGCATCCGGGCGGAATCCACATCGAGATGACCGGCAACGACGTGACGGAATGCACCGGTGGTGCGCGCGCGCTTTCCGGCGACGATCTCGCCGATCGCTATCACACCCATTGCGATCCGCGTCTCAATGCGGATCAGGCGCTCGAGCTTGCCTTCTTGCTTGCCGAACGCATGAAGGGCGGCCGCGACGAGAAGAAGATGGTCGTCAACGGCTGAGTCTCGTTGGTTCAAAATTTCTGAAGTACCGACGCATTGTCTGAATTTGACACGAGCCGGGCCAAGCTTGATAGCTGGCCCGGCTTTTCATTGCCGAGGGAGAGAAAGATGACGGAAACTCATCGGGGCGGCTGCCTTTGCGGGGCGGTGCGGTTCAAGACGCGGGGAAAACTGCGCGAGCTGATCTATTGCCATTGCTCTCAATGCCGGAAGCAAACGGGGCTCTATTACGCTGCGACCAATGTGCTCGACAGAGATTTGGAGCTGGAGGGCGCCGACAACGTCACCTGGTACCGCTCGAGCGGAGAGGCGAAGCGAGGGTTCTGCCGGCACTGCGGCTCGGCGCTGTTCTGGAAGGCGGATGGGCTCGATTACACGTCGATCCTTGCCGGCACTTTCGATACACCGACCGAGCTCACGCCCGGCTATCATATCTTTTGCGCCGATAAGGCCGATTACTACGATATCAGTGACGACCTGCCGCGCTTTGCCGGCTCGCCGTCACGCCGTTCAGGGCCGTGAGGCGGCGGCCTGGTCGAAAGCGCTGGCGAGCGCCTCGAACTTGACCGCCTGCCAGAAGGCGTATTCCTGGATCAGCCGAGCGCCCAACCAGAATCGGCCACGCCTGCCGTCATCCAGCTTGCCGACAAAACCGCCCGATTCTGCATAGGCGAACAGGCGGCGGACATGCGTGTTCGATATCAGATAGTGTTCGGCAAGCTTCGCGAGATTGACCTCGATCGAGACGTTGCCTTCGTCCGGCGCCAGGCTCGGCGGGCGTGCCATGAGATCGTCGAGGATCACGCCGCCAGATTCCGACCAGACGAAGACGGCGACGCTTTCCGGCGGCTTCGTCCATTTCGGATCGGACAGGAGGCGCCGCACGGCAAGCGGATGGGCGCGCTCGAAAATCGTAATATCGGTTTCCACCTGTTGAACCCTCGAACCGCCGTCCAGCAGGTCGAGCGTGCTCATTTGGCTCTTGAACCAAAGCTGCATGGCATCCTGACTGATCTCGGTCGGCTCGAGCGGGCGCGCTCTCTTCGTGCGCCCGCCGGCTGCCGGGCGAAGCAGCTTATAGGCGACGAGTTCGGCCAGGAATGCGGCCGCGGTATTGCGGCTGGCGCAGCCGGTATCGCGCATGAATTTGAGCAGCCGCGCGGCCGTGATGCCTGAGTCCGGATGGTCGCGATCGCGTTCGAGATGCAGGGCATAGATTGCCTGGGTAAGCATCCATTTCTGATGGGAGGCCACCAGGCGAGCAATGCGCGGGAAGAGATCGTTCACGGAAATCAGAGTACGCGCGCCCGCCTGCAGGACCTGCAGGAACTCCGGATTATCCAGCAACGCATCCACTGTGAAACCGGGCGGAGCCTTCTGCTCGGCGCTTTCCTTGCTCGCAAGGCGCTGCATCTGTCGCGTGTGCCCCCAATCTCCATGCATCCATGCGCCACAATCGTCCCGTGCACCGATGCAATCCAGTTCTAAGATTCACGCGTTATCCTCAATGCGCAAGGCCGCTGTCTTGTTTCATATAAAGTTTAACTCAGTTTCATTGGACAAGGACCGGTTGCTGGCATCTGACGCCCGTGACCCGGATGTCGGCCTCCCCGACACGCACGCCGACCAGGAGAAGCAGGTTATAGAGCAATTCGTCGATCGGCTTTGTCGCGGCGCCAAGGGTTTGCGCGAGGGCCTGCTGCAGCAATGTCGGGGTTCCGAGCGACAGGGCTCCGCCCACATTGATTTTGGCATCGAGATTGCCGAGCAAGGTCTGGGTGGCCGAGCCGAGAATATCCTTGGTGGAGACGCTCTTAGTCGCGCGTGCAGCGACTTCGCGCGGGCTGAAGGCGAGGCGGGATGCCTGCAGGTTCTTCGACTCGACGTGAGCGATGGCGTCGATCTTGAGGATGGCCAAATCGACGAGGCGGGCAGGGGTCACCCGCGCGTCCGAGGAGAAACTGGAGAGAACCGCGGGGTTGACCTCTCCGAGGGCCATCTCGGCGACGCCCGGAACCGCATCCACGACGACGGCAGCATTCTCGGGTGTTCCGCCGTAGCAGCGGATGTCCGACAGCTTCGCCTCCGCATGCGCGAGCTCCACATAGATCGGCAGGCGCAGGCGCGTGCCGGCAAGTGCCGCAAGACCGTTGACGTTGACTTCGACAGCGAGGCGCGTCTGTGCCGTGCGCACGGCCGTGCCGGGCGCGCCGAGGCGGTGGCTCGGCGTCTCCACCGGCGGCTCGCCGATCGCGAGCCTGACGTTGACCGATGCGATTCCCGGCAGGCCGGCAACGGCATCGAGGGCGATCTGGTGTTCGCCATTGGCTATCGCCGCGGCCGCCGACACGATTTGCAGCGCGCTCACTTTCATCGACCAGTCGGAACCGGCGTCGACCCTCAGGCTTTTCTTCGGGTCGATGTTGAGAATCTGTGCCAGGGTGAAAATCCGTTTGTCGCCGGCCGTTGCCAGCTCAAGGCTCTTCAGTGCAGAGCTCACGGTGCCGGAAAGGCCCTGGACGAGCCGCAGCGATCCGACGAGTTGCGGCATCGTCAGCTCGGCCGTGAGCACGTCTTCGTAGGAGGCCGCCGTGCGATTGAGGCGAGTGCCGATGATTTTGAGGAAGGGCTGGATTTCGATATCGGCGTCGATCAGCGCCTCGTAATCCATGACCTTGAGCGAGACGCTCGTGCCGAGCATCTGGCCAAGAATGGCATTCAGCAGACCGCCGTTGAGGCTGGCGAGACGGGAGCCGACGGAAAAGGCGGCGACCTTGGAACTCGCCGCGGTGCCGATGACGCCCAGGTCCGGCGGGTCGCTGAACAGGGCTGCGAGAAAGATCTCGCCCTTCTTCTCCAGCATCACCTGGACGGCGTCGGCGGGGACCGCATCCTTGATGAAGCGTTGGCCAACATCGATTTCCGGGTCGGGAACATACCGTCCGCGCACGATCGTTGCCACACCCTTGCCGGCGGTTTCAACGTCGCTCGGCATGACCTTGCCGTCCACCGTCATCAGGCCGGAAGATGTCGACACGGCGAAGTTCAGGCCGTTGTTCCTGAAGTGGGCGAGCACCGCCTGTTCGGCGGAGGTGACATTGGCAGCGGCCGCAATCGCCGCGAGGTCCGCCACTGACTGCAGCTCGCGCCTTTGCAGCGTGAGATAGCCGTAGTCGATGCCGAGCCCCATCGACGTGATCAGGAGCGGCATGACGAGCGCCGCCGAAACGCCGATGTTGCCGCCGCGCGACGTTAGATAGCGGCGGATGGCGTTCGTCCTCGTGAGCATGTCAGATTCCTCCCACCCGTATCGTCGCGTAGCGCTCGATCTGCTCGCCGGGCAGGGCAAAGGTGAAAAGATTCCAGATCGGCAGATCGCTGGCGTCGTAAGTAACGGTGACGGTGAACTGGTTGGCGTTGTTCGCGTCGTCGCGAACGCTGACGCTCATGCGGGAGGATTGGATGAAGGTCTGGCTCATCGTGGTGCGACGGATGTAATCGGTCGCAAGGCGCTCGCGTTCTTCCTCGGAGAGGCCGGCAATCGCCGTGCGCGCGGCGTCTGCGGCGATCTGCTGTATGGAATGGGCGGCGCTGAGATAAATGCCATAGGCAATCAATGTGAGCACACACATGAAGAAAAGCGGTGCGATGACCGCGAATTCGATAGCCGCAGCACCATTGCGGCTTCCGAGGAGGCGCTTGAAAACGGACATGCCAACATCTCCGAGCAGTCATTGCTACAGTGCAGTATCCTCTGCACTCATAGGATGCGCCTTAAGTGTTAATTTTTTTATACTTTTTAGATCCAGTGCTTCCCCTTTGATTTTCTGTGTTTTTTAGTCTTTGTTTATTCGTCTTTTAATTGATTTCGCGATGAGTTTTGCCGCATTTGCCAGGACTTTGAGGCTGTTGAGGGCGCCCGCACGCCGGAAACACGCAGAGCGCGCCGATCAGGGCGCGCTCTATTGTGTTGTGGTGACGCGAGGCGTTGTGCAGCCGGGCCGCATTGGGCGGTGGCAGGGACAGGATGTCCTCGGCAGGCTTAGGAGCCGGTCTGGTAGAGCTCGGCGTGGGACTTGAAGAAGCGCTCGGTGCTGTAGCGCTTGCCGAACATCATGTCGTGCTGCAGGAAACGATAGTCGCGCAGCGACGGCGGGATCTTCGGCTGCCGCAGCCAGTCCGCGACGTCCTTACCGTTCTTGCGGATCAGCATATAGCGGTCGAGGACGCGGAAGTGGTCGTAAACCTTGCCTAGGAAGCCCGTGTAGTAGGGGTGCTCGTAGCCGGCCTGCTTCAGGATTTGATAGGACAGAAAGGCCGGGCTGATCGTGCCGATGTTCTTCTTCGGCCCGGTCTTGTTCGACCAGACGACAAGCGGCGTTTCGTGCTCAGCTTTCATCTGATGCTTCGGGCCCTTGCGCTCCGCTGTCACGTCCTTCATGTAGCCGGTGCTGGTATAGACGGTGTTCAGCGGCGGCAGGTGGTCGCCGAAGAGCACGATGATCGTCTCGCGATCGCGCTCCTTAGCCCAGTCCATCAGCATCTTGAGGCTGTCGTCGGCTTCCTTGATGCCTTGCGCATAGGTAGCGAGCACCTGACGGTCGGCTTCCGAAAGATTGCCTTCGATCTTGATCGTGTTCTTCGCGTAGCGGTTGGGCTCGTAGGGGCCGTGGCCCTGGAGGGTCACGGCAAAGAAGAAGAACGGATCGTCCAGATCATCCGCCTGGCGGATGATCTCCTTCGTCAACGCCTCGTCCGAGGCGAAGATGCCGCGTTTCTGCATGGGCGGCATGTTCTCTTCCGACCTGAACATGTCGAAGCCGAAGGCCTTGTAGACGGCCGTGCGGTTCCAGAACCAGCCCTGAAAGGGATGGATGGCGCGCGAGACATAACCTTCGCCGCGGAAGAAGGTGGCGAGGGACGGGATCGGATTACGGATATATTGCTGGTAGGGAATGCTGCCGTAGGGCAGAAATGCGTTCGAGAAACCGGTCAGCGCCTCGAATTCGACATTCGCCGTCATGCCGCCGAACTCAGGTGAGAAGACATTGCCGCCCTGCAGTTCGCGGACAGTCGGCATCGGATCGGGTGTCAGCTTCACGTTGGGAAGTCGGCTCGGATCCCAGAAGGACTCGCTCATGAGCACGATGACGTCCGGCTTGCCGCGATGCGTCGTCCCGGCTGGAAGGGGCTTGACCGGGATACGGTCGATCGCATCCGCCATATACCCGGCCGGGGCGTTGACATTGGCCATCGGAAGATTGATCGCGAAGGCAAGCGCAAAGCCGTTATGCCGGTAGTTCTCCGTCTGGTCCCACATGATGGGGATGACCCTCAGCCGGTCGCGGACCCACGAGAACTGGTTGTAGTCCATGATGTTCCAGAAGGCGACGAGCAGCGGCAGCGCGAAGGCGACCCGCGCGAAACGCTCGCCGCGCGTCAGCTTCGGAAAGTTCCGCCATGCAAAGCGCAGCAGCAAGGCTCCGACGACGATCGCAGCAATGAGACCGGCAACGAGGCCGACCGCGGTCCACGGCCTGTCCTTCACGAGAACAGGCATCAGTTCCATGATCTGCCGGCCGAAAAGGAAATCCGTTGGGTAGAGCGGGTCGGAAAGGAAGACCTGCTTCTGCTGGCAGATGAACGCCGGGAGAACGGCAAGGGGCGCGACGACGAGCGCAGCCTTGTGCTCACGGCCGAACAGCGCATCGAGCGCCAGCATCATAAGAAAGAAGGCCGCAACCGTGGTCCAGGCCGGGCGCATCGGATCGAGGAAATAAGCAACCGTTTCGGAAACGGACTGACGTACGATGAATTCGACGGCGAAGACGAGCGCTGCGGCCATGAAAAGCGTGAGCAACGCGCTACGCGTTCCTGCCAATGTCTTGGTATGTCTTAAGGAAAAGCCTGGTCTATCGACGTAGACTTGAGAACCTCTCGCGGTGGCGGGATCGACAGGGGCCAACGACTTCTCCAATTTCATAAATATTTCGTCTAACTGTCATACGACTGTCATCTTGAACAGGGGATGAATGGCCGAACGAGCTCGACCATCTGCCGGTTCCGTGCCGCGTGAAAGATTTTTCTCCGCCGGCGTAAGGTGCGGAAAAGGCAGAATTTTCAGGAATTTTGGGTTTTGTTCGCGATTGGGTGTGGGTTTTTTGCCGCGGGATGCGGTAAGAACATCGCGATTGCCCTATGCATCGTGATGAAAGACCGACAGGCCAGCCCCATGACTGCACAGAACGCCGTTCCTTCAACGCTACGGATTGCCGTGGCACAGCTCAATCCAACGGTCGGCGACATCGCCGGCAATCTGGCGAAGGCGCGTGAAGCGCGCGCGGACGCGGCACGCCAGGGCGCCGACCTATTGCTTTTGACCGAACTTTTCGTTTCCGGTTACCCGCCCGAAGATCTCGTCCTGAAACCGGCTTTCCTGAAGGCTTGCCAGCAGGCGGTCGAGAAGCTTGCAGCGGAGACGGCGGACGGCGGGCCCGGAGTCGTCATCGGCTTTCCCCGTCAAGCCGCCGGGCTCAGGCATAACTCGGTGGCGGTGTTGGACGCAGGCAACATCATTGCCGTGCGCGACAAGGTCGACCTGCCCAACTACGGCGAGTTCGACGAAAAGCGCGTTTTCGACGCCGGTGAAATGCCGGGGCCCGTCAACTTCCGCGGAGTGCGTATCGGCATTCCGATCTGCGAGGACATCTGGGGCGATCTCGGCATCTGCGAGACGCTCCAGGAGAGCGGCGCCGAAATTCTGCTTTCGCCGAACGGTTCGCCCTATTATCGCGGCAAGGTCGACGTCCGCCATCAGGTGGTCCTGAGACAGGTGATCGAGACCGGTCTGCCGATGATCTACGCCAACCAGCTCGGCGGCCAGGACGAACTGGTCTTCGACGGTGCGAGCTTCGCCTTCAACGCCGACAAGTCGCTGGCCTTGCAGATGAGCCAGTTCGAAGAGGCAATCGCCGTTACCGAATGGAGAAGGGGCGAGGACGGCTGGAGCTCAGGCAATGGCGTCAATTCGCGCATTCCGGAAGGCGAGGAGGCGGATTACCGCGCCTGCATGCTGGGTTTCCGGGATTACGTTAACAAGAACGGCTTCAAGAACGTCATTCTAGGCCTGTCGGGCGGCATCGACTCGGCAATCTGCACTGCGCTCGCGGTGGATGCATTGGGCGAAGAACGGGTTCGCACGGTCATGCTGCCCTATCGCTATACGTCGCAGGAGTCGCTGAAAGACGCCGAGGCCTGCGCCAAGGCACTTGGCTGCCGCTACGATATCGTCGCGATAGAGGAGCCCGTCGAAGGTTTCCTCAGCGCACTCTCCGACGCGTTCGAGGGAACCGAATCCGGTATCACCGAGGAAAACCTGCAGAGCCGCACGCGTGGGACGATCCTGATGGCGATCTCCAACAAGTTCGGCTCGATGGTTGTGACGACGGGCAACAAATCGGAGATGTCGGTCGGCTATGCGACCCTCTACGGCGACATGAATGGGGGCTTCAATCCCATCAAGGATCTTTACAAGATGCAGGTCTACGCTCTGGCGCGCTGGCGCAACAGCGCCGTGCCGCCCGGTGCGCTTGGGCCATCCGGCGAGGTCGTTCCGCAGAACATCATCGACAAGGCGCCGTCCGCCGAACTGCGTCCCAACCAGACGGACCAGGACTCGCTGCCTCCCTATCCGGTGCTCGACGACATTCTCGAGTGCCTGGTGGAAAAGGAGATGAGCACGGAGGAAATCGTCGCCCGCGGACATGACGAGGCAACCGTGCATCGGATCGAGCATCTGCTCTACATCGCCGAATACAAGCGCCGGCAATCGGCGCCAGGCGTGAAGATCACCAAGAAGAATTTCGGCCGCGACCGGCGCTACCCGATCACCAACCGCTTCCGGGACAGGGGGTAGCCATGCGCAGTTCGGTGGAGATATTCGTCATCACGACGGGGGAGACGCGCATCGTCTGGCAGACGGAGCGGCTCGTCGAGGCGCCGAACTGGTCACCGGACGGCAAGTTCCTCATCATCAATGGCGACGGCAGGCTCTATCGGCTTGCCTTCGACGGCTCCGAGCCCGCGGAGATCGACACGGGCTTTGCCCGCCAATGCAACAATGATCACGGCATCTCGCCGGACGGAAGCACGCTCGTGATCAGCGACAAGACGGAATTCGGCCAGTCGGCGATCTATCTCCTGCCGGCGGAGGGCGGGACACCGCGGCTCCTAACCCGCAATCTGCCCTCCTATTGGCACGGCTGGTCGCCCGACGGCCGCACGCTTGCCTATTGCGGCATCCGCGACCAGGTCTTCGACATCTACACGATTTCGGTCGATGGCGGCGAGGAACGGCGCCTGACCCATGGCGAGGGCCGCAATGACGGGCCGGATTGGTCGCCGGACGGAGAGTGGATCTATTTCAATTCAAGCCGCACCGGGCGCATGCAGATCTGGCGGGTCAGACCCGACGGCAGCGATGTCGAGCGTATCACGGACAGCCCCTATGGTGACTGGTTTCCGCACCCGTCGCCGGACGGCAAGCATCTGCTCGTGCTCTCCTATGACGGCGATGTCTTCGATCATCCGCGCGACCTCGATGTGCGGTTGCGCCTGATGGATCCGGTGGGCGGCAATGCGCGTGTTCTGTTCGAGCTCTTCGGCGGGCAGGGGACGATGAACGTTCCGAACTGGTCTCCCTCGGGTGGGGCCTTTGCTTTCGTGCGGTATCAACCGGAGCGGTAGTGCCGGTGGACAGATCGATCGGATCGCGGCGTGCTCGTCGAATATCCGGAGCAGTTCGATATGGCTTCGGCGACTTCCGCGAGGGCGGCAGGCCCGACCCGCAGCGATCTGCTTCGGCCAGTCGGTATTGGTCGCCTATGATTGCCTCGCCGCACCCAACAGCGCCATTCTGAGCCGACGGGTGCCTTCGTCGTCTTGCCTTTCGCCGGGGCTTGTGCCCATATGCCTGCGCTAGGTGCCCGCCGCATGCGGGAGAATCGGGAAGCCGGTGCAATTCCGGGACGTGCCCAACGCTGTGATGGGGACGCTCGCGCCAGAAAGCCCTGAATGATTTCAGCGCTTTTTCCACTGAATCTTGAAGCGATTTGGGAAGGCGGCGCGAGCGGGTGATCCAAAGTCAGAAGACCGGCCTGGCGAGATGGACCGCCCCGCGCGGACGGCGGGGAGGTTGTGCATTGTTGGGGATCGAACGATGCTCATTGACCAAAGCGGCTGCCTGGCGGCTGCCGGAGCTTTTTCGCCGGACGAGCGCGCTGCCGTCTACCGTGCCATCGAAACGCGCCGCGACGTGCGCGACGAATTCCGTCCTGAACCACTGCCTGAAGAGCTGATCGCCCGTCTGCTTGGCGCAGCACATCGGGCACCCTCCGTCGGCTTCATGCAGCCCTGGAATTTCGTGCTCGTGCGTCGGAGCGAGACACGCGAAAGAGTATGGCAGGCCTTCCAGCGCGCCAATGAAGAGGCGGCCCGGATGTTTTCAGGCGAGGCGCAGGAGAAGTATCGCTCGCTGAAGCTCGAAGGCATTCGCAAGGCGCCGCTCAGCATCTGCGTGACCTGCGACCGCACGCGCGGCGGTACGGTCGTTCTCGGCCGGACCCATAATCCGCAGATGGACGTCTATTCGACCGTGTGCGCGGTACAGAACCTCTGGCTTGCCGCACGGGCGGAAGGCGTGGGTGTCGGCTGGGTGAGCATCTTCCACGAAAGCGAGATCAAGGAGATCCTGGGGATACCGGAGCATATCGAGATCGTTGCCTGGCTTTGCCTCGGCTTCGTCGACAGGCTCTACTTGCAGCCGGAGCTCGCCGTAAAGGGCTGGCGTCAGCGCTTGCCGCTCGAGGATCTCGTCTTCGAGGAAGGGTGGGGCCTTCCTCAAGGCCGCGTGTAAGCCAGCCGATTCGATGCTTTCCTTTCCTGCATCTGATTCCGGTGGCTGTATCAATTGTCCTGCAGTGGCTGATAGCGCGGCCCGAGCGGATGCTTGAGGTCGATGGCGCTTTCCTCCTGCGGAAGAAATGTCGGACCGACCACGCGCACCTTGCTCTTCGCCGGATCATAGGGACGCTCCTCAACCGTTTTGGCTGAGGGCTTCTTTGCTGTGCCGATGGTTACGACCGAAGGGCTGACGACGGTAAGATTGTTCGAGGATGAGGCTTTTGGGTCATCGGCACCGGAAGCGACGCTCGGAATTTGACAGCCGCAACTGCCGGGGGCGCCGACATCTCGGGCGCGATAGGCGAAGGCGGCTGGGAGTTCGGTGTAGGGCCGACCGGTCGATGCGGAGATCATCTTGTCTGCCTCCTCCGTCGCAAGCACGTGATAATAGAGCTCCGTCTCGGCTCCGGGACACCGCGCCCGGCAAAGCTCGGCATCGCGGCCGAAATCGGCCGGCGTGGCATTTGACGAAATTGGAAAGAAGGCGCCGTCGCAGGTGCGTACGCACATGGTCCGGAGGCTGCCGTTCGCGCCGTCCCCGACGAGCGGGTATTCGGCCGTTCCCGGGCCGTCGGGCAGCAGCGGATAATCTTCACTGTCCGGCGGCAGGTCTCTGAGGATGTTGCGATGGATCTCAGTCTCCTCGCCAGTCGCACTGGCGAGTTGGCCCTCATCCGGCGGCCTCGAACAGTAGTTGATTTCCATTGCCGCAAGGATACGCCGGCGCATGTCGTCGTTGCCGTCGCCGATCAAATGCCGTCGCTGCGCCTTCAGCCTTCGAAGGTTATCCTCCATCTCGGCGATCGTGTCGTCCAGCGCTGCACAGGCGTCGCTATCGCCGCCCACGATGATGATACTGCCATTGCTGCAGTCCATGCGCCGGCGCTCATTTTTCGCACGGCGCAGCTCGATGTTCTGGCGGGAGACCGCGCCGGTGAAATCGCGCAGGCTGGCGTTCGTTCTGAAATTTGCAGGAAGCTCGGCGAGGCGGGCGTTGAGGCGGTCGCAAACGTCCGATGCAAGTGAGATTTCGGCCGTTGTCATTAGCGACGCAAGGGCGCCCGCTATGCATGCGATCTGCCGGGATGCCACCTTCCGGGACACTGACACGCGTCTTCTTCCTAGGCTGGGGCGGCTCGTTCCATCGACTGCCGCTTGTCCAATTCATCATAAGTCCTTGTCGTGATGGTGCAACGACAAGTGCGGCTTTGCGTTAACGGCAATCGTGAAGGAGCACCCGCGCAGCCTTGGGCACGTCGCCCAGAGTGCTGCGGCTTTGCAGCAGCGAGATGCAAAAACGCCTAAAGCGCGTCGCATTGAATGCGACGCGCTTTGGCGACGCGGCTGGCGATGTCAGGCGGCTCGCGCTGTTTCAAGCGACATCGGGCGTTCGAGGACGGTGCCCTCAATCGCGGCGACTGCCTTCATTGTTTCGAGGAGATTCCTGCTCACTTCCCAGGCAATTGCGACCGCGTAAACGGAGCCGATCCGTTGCGGTTCGCCGATACGCTCCCCCGGGCAACCCATGCGGCGGAACATCCGCTCGAGGAAGACATCGGTGACCGTGACGATATGGCTGATGCCTGAGGCAAGGCTCAGCTCGCCGACGCCGCACATGAGTTCGGCAGCGGCCACCGTGACCTGGTTCGACGATCGATCCTGAGAGATCTCCGGATCGATGCAGAAGCGGCTCGATTCCCACACCGATGCGCTGCGGATTTCGGGATTGTCACCAAGCAAGATTGGGAACGTGTCGTCCAGCATGTTCGGTCCGAGTGTCGGCAGGAGCCTCAGGGAACCGCGCAGCTTTCCGCTCTCCGGCGAATACGACATGATGTAGAGCGGATTTGCCTTGTCGTAGTGGTCGATTTCCCAGTCGCCATGGGTCTTGACGTCCCACTTCAAGAAATCGTGGAATACGCGCTTGCGCAGCCGAAACATCTCGTCGATGACTTGCGGGTGCTGTCCGCGAGCGTTTCCATTCACGATCCTGATCATCTTTCGCTCCATGCGTTAATTTGCGCGATGGAGTGATGCTGTCAGGCTCGGCTGACACATGTAACTGTCGATAGTGACAGTTTAATTCAGCAATTTTTCCCGATAGATTTGTGGGGCTGTGGGTGGTTTACCGCAGCCGGTCGGCAGCGAAAACCCGTCAGATCGTTGGGATCAGGGCGTGGCGAACGGCCTGCGCCACCGCTTGCGTGTTGGAGACGACATTGAGCTTGCGGCGGGCATTGGTCATGAAGAAACGCACGGTGCGCTCGGAGATACCGAGAATCGTCGCGATCTCCCAATAGCTCTTGCCGGCCGCCGACCAGGTCAGCACCTCGGTCTCGCGGCCGGTCAGGCGCAGGTCGCGCTCGTCGAGCGCGCCCGCCATGGCCGAATGTTCCAGCATGGAGGCGTGAAAGAGGTTGGCGGCCAACTGAAAGTCACGCAGATGGCAACGGCGGTAGGCCGCCCATTCGGCGGGAGACATGTTGGCACTGATCGCGAGCAGCGCGAGGCGGCCGGCAGGCGAGGGAAGCGGCAGCGCCACGCCTTCGGTGGAAAGGCCGATTTCTTCGGCCGCCTCGAAAAGTGGCTCGCATTCGGGAAAACGGCGCCGCGCGGTTGCCCATTCCACGGGCCTGACACCCCCGAGAGCGAGCTTGAGGATCGGATCGATCCGATAGAGCCCTCTCGACAGGTAGATTTCGGCAGCATAGGCGCCGAATGTATGGTGCAGGCGGCAGACCTTGAGGCCGTCGGACAGGGGCTCCGCCTCCAGGTAAAGGAGGTGCGCGATATTGAAGGTGCGGCGCATCAGGGCGAAAAAGCGCTCCGGTTCTGCGCACCCCCCGTATTCCACGATATCCAGCAGATCGAGGACAGCCTGTTGATTAGTCATGCCGTAACACCGAGTCTTGCCCCTATAATAAACATGGGTTAGGGCGGCGGCCTTTGTCTAGTGCTATATTTCGTAAACGGTGAAGCCGTGCAGCCGATACAATCCCTGATTGAATTCCTGGGCGTAGGAAACCGGCTTTCACTGCCATTGGAGCAGGGAAGCGAGCAAAGGTGCTCGCTTCGGCCTTTGAACTTAGCTTTGATCGGGCAGATCGGGCCACCCCTTAAACGGGATGGCTCGCCTCGACGACGGCCAGCGCGGCCATGTTGACGACGCCGCGCGAGGTGACAGACGGCGACAGGATATGGGCCGGCAGGGCCGAACCCAGCAGGATTGGGCCGACGTGAAGGCTGTCAGTCATGGTCTTGACGACGCCGAGCGCGATATTGGCCGCATCGAGATTGGGGAAGACGAGCAGGTTCGCCTCGCCGTTCAAGGTGCTGTCCGGCATCACGCGTTGCCGCAGGGTTTCCGAGATCGCGGCGTCGCCATGCATCTCGCCGTCGACCTCAAGATCGGGAGCGAGCTCGCGGACGAGATGGAGCGCTGCGCGCATCTTGAAGGCGCTTTCTGAATCGCGCGAGCCGAAATTCGAGTGCGAGACGAGCGCGGCCCGCGGCGTGATGCCGAAGCGACGGATCTCATTGGCGGCCATCACCGTCGTCTGGGCGATCTCCTCCGCGCTCGGGTTGTAGCTCACATAGGTGTCGGTGAAGAAGGTCGCGCCGCGTTGTGAGATCAGGAGGCTGAGCGCCGAAAAGTCGGGCACGCCCGGCCGTTTGCCGATGATCTGCGAAACGTCGCGCAGATGCTTACTGTAGCGTCCTTCGACGCCGCAGATCAGTGCATCCGCTTCGCCGCGCTTGACCGCGAGCGCGCCGATCACCGTCGTGTTGGTGCGCACGATGGTACGGGCTGCCTCCGGAATGACGCCTTGGCGGCCGACAAGCGCAAAATAGTCGTCGACATAGTCGCGGTAACGCGGGTCGCCTTCAGGATTAACCACTTCGAAATCGACATCGGGGCGGATTCTGAGGCCGTAGCGGCGAAGGCGTGTTTCGATGATCTGCGGGCGGCCGATGAGGATGGGGTTCGCGGTCCCTTCCTCCAGCAGCACCTGGGCTGCGCGCAGAACCCGCTCGTCTTCTCCTTCCGCGAAGATGACGCGATTCTTCGCAGCGTTCTTGGCCGCGGCGAAGACCGGCTTCATGATGAAGCCCGAGCGGAAAACGAAGCGATTGAGCTTGTCGAGATAGGCGTCGAAATCCTGGATCGGGCGCTTGGCGACGCCGCTCTCCGCAGCGGCCCTCGCGACGGCGGGGGCGATGCGCAGGATCAGCCGCTGATCGAAGGGCGAGGGGATCAGGTAATCGGGGCCGAAAACCGGCGTCTCGCCGGAATAGGCGCGGGCGGCGACATCCGACGGCTCCTCGCGCGCGAGCCCGGCGATCGCGCGCACCGCCGCCATCTTCATCTCTTCATTGATCGTACGCGCGCCGCAATCGAGCGCGCCGCGGAAGATATGCGGAAAGCAGAGAACGTTGTTGACCTGGTTCGGGAAGTCCGAGCGGCCGGTACAAATCATCGCGTCGGGCCGCGCCGCACGGGCCACCTCCGGCATGATTTCCGGCGTCGGATTGGCAAGCGCCATGATCAGCGGCTTTTCAGCCATCTGGGCCAGCAGTTCCGGCTTGAGGACGCCGGCGGCGGAGAGCCCGAGAAAGACATCGGCGCCGCCGATCGAGTCGGCGAGCACGCGGTTGTCGCTGTCCTGCGCGTAAACGGCCTTCCACTCGTCCATCAGGACCTCGCGCCCCTTGTAGACGAGGCCTTCGAGGTCGTGGACCCAGATGTTCTCACGCTTAGCGCCGAGCGTCACGAGCAGGTTGAGGCAGGCAAGGGCCGCCGCCCCGGCGCCGGAGGCCACGATCTTCGCCTCGGCGATATCCTTGCCGGCGAGTTCCAGGCCGTTCAGCACGGCGGCGGCGACGATGATCGCGGTTCCGTGCTGGTCGTCATGAAAGACGGGTATTTCCATTCTTTCGCGGAGCTGCCGCTCCACCTCAAAACATTCGGGCGCCTTGATGTCCTCGAGGTTGATGCCGCCGAAGGTCGGCTCCAACGCCGAGACGACATCGACCATTCGATCGACCGTGGGTGCGTCGATCTCGATGTCGAAGACGTCGATGCCGGCGAACTTTTTGAAGAGAACGGCTTTGCCCTCCATCACGGGCTTGGAGGCGAGGGGGCCGATATTGCCGAGGCCGAGAACGGCGGTGCCGTTCGATACCACGGCGACGAGATTGGAGCGCGCGGTGAAGTCGGCAGCGGCTTCAGGATCATCCTTGATGGCGAGGCAGGGCGCGGCGACGCCGGGAGAATAGGCCAGTGCCAGGTCACGCTGGTTGCCGAGCGGCTTGGTCGGCTGGATCTCGAGCTTGCCCGGGCGGGGATAGCGGTGGAAGAAAAGTGCCTGCTGGTCGATATCTCCGCTCGCCGGAACGGTTTGGGATTTTGCTTTGTCGCCCGTGTTCATGCCTTGCAGTCCTCGAGTTCAAGATCGAGGCCTTTTGGCACGAAATCCCGACCGCGTACAGTTTTGCCGTGGTTCTTTTGCACGGGCGCGGCCTCCGCCTGCACGCGCCGTGTCATCATCCTGAAACACGAGTCTGGTTTTCACGGTCCTTAGACGGCACAAACAAAGGCGAGGCTGGCATGCTGACGGCATCGGCATCCAAACAAGAACCGGTTCGGAAACTCAGGACGCTCTTCATTTCCGATGTCCATCTGGGCTCGAAGGCGGCCAAGACGGATTATCTCCTCGATTTCCTGCGCCACCATGAGGCAGAGACCATCATCCTGGTCGGAGATATCGTCGATGGCTGGCGGCTGAAGCGCAGTTGGTATTGGCCGCAACCGTGCAACGACGTCGTGCAGAAGCTCTTGCGCAAGGCGCGAAAGGGCGCCCGCATCATCTATGTTCCCGGCAATCACGATGAATTCCTACGGGATTTCCCCGGCGTGCACTTCGGCGGCATCGAGGTGGCGCAGCGCTACCTGCACCGCGGCGCAGACGGGCGGACCTATCTCGTGCTGCATGGGGACGAGTTCGATGTTGTCGTGCGCAACGCACGCGTTCTCGCCTATCTCGGCGATTGGGCCTATGACATGGCGATCGCCATCAATATCGGCCTTGCTGCTATACGCCGGCGTCTCGGCATGCCCTATTGGTCGTTCTCCTCCTGGGCCAAGCTGCAGGTCAAGCATGCGGTGAACTTCATCGGCGAATTCCAGAAGGTCGTGGCCGAGGAGGCCCGGCGCCATGACGCGCAGGGCGTCATCTGCGGCCACATTCATCATGCAGTGATCGAGGATATCGGCGACATTCGCTACATCAACACGGGCGACTGGGTCGAAAGCTGCACGGCGATCGCTGAGCACTACGACGGCACGATGGAGCTCATCACCTGGCACCAGATGCGCGGCGATGCGCTCGAGCGGATGGGCGAGCACGAAAAGATACCGTCGCGACGCCTTGCACAGCGGGCTGCCGCCTGATCGGTCCTGTTCGCCGTGGGCGCCGCGATTGCGGCGAGGCCGGGCTGTGTAGCGAAAACTAGCCAATAGCAAGCGGCCACGTGGTCGTGCTAGGTGTCGGACACAGCCATCAGGTCTCCCCATGATTCCCTCGCCTGCGCCCACATTTACAGTGGGGCCTCCGCCGCGCCATTTCGCGCTCCGTATCGCACTGCTCTTCTGTGCGCCGTTGATCGTCAACGGCTTTGCCATGCCGTATTTTCCGGTGTGGCTCAGCACGCTTTCCTTGAGCGACTTCGAGATCGGCGTGGTGCTGGCGCTTCCGATGTTTGTTCGGGTGTTCACGGCGCCGCTGGCGGGAGTTCTCGCCGATCGTCTCGGCGAACGCACGATCGTCCTGATCTGGTCGGGCTGCCTGTCCTTCGCCACGGCCATTGTCCTCTTCTTTGCGCCGAGCTTCTGGCCGATCCTCCTCATCTACACGCTGCAATCGGCAGTCTATTCGCCTTATCTGCCGATCGTCGAGGCGATCGCGCTTTCCGGCGTGCGGCGATGGGGCTTCGACTATGCGCAGATGCGCGTCTGGGGATCGATCGCCTTCATCGGCGCCACGATGATCGGCGGCTGGCTCATCGGCCTCATCGGCGGGGCGATGGTCCTGCCGGCGATGGCGGCGGCATTCGGGCTTACGATCCTGATGGCAATCGCAGCGCCTCGGGTTGGTCGCCCACGCCGTCCGTCGCCGATCACGGCGCTGACGGAACCGCCGCCGCAGTCGCTGCGTCAAACGGATCTGCAACTGCTCCTGGTGGGCGTTACGCTCGTCAACAGCAGCCACGCGATGCTTTTCGCCTTCTCAGCCATCTACTGGCAGCAGATCGGCTATAGCGGCATGCAAATTGGCGCCCTGTGGAGTGCCGGCGTGGCGGCGGAAGTGCTGATGTTCTTCTTCGCCAGGGCAATCGTGCGACGCTTCAGCGTCTGGACGATGATCTTCTCCGGCTGTCTTCTGGCGGTCGTGCGCTGGCTGATCTTTCCCATGGACCTGGGATTCTCGGGCTATTTCGTTCTCCAGTGCTTGCATGCGTTCACCTACGCGATCATGCATACGGGCATGCAGCACAAGCTGGTCGAGCGCGTCGCCGAAGAGCAGGAGGCCTCGGCCCAGGGGCTCTATTTCTTCTACACCGGCATCTTTACCGCGATCTTCACCTTTCTCTCGGGTTATTTCTACGCCTGGTTCGGCGTGAACGGCTTCTATTCCATGTCGGTCGTGGCCCTGTTGGGCTCATGCTTTGCATTTGCCGGCTGGTATCTTCGGCCTCAGAGGCTCGCCGCCGCCGCCGGAAAGACCTCGTAGCGGGGCGCAGATCCGATCTTCGGCACGCGGTTAAGCCCCGGTTGAGTGTTTCCATCCCGCCCCGCAAGGATGGCGCAGCGACTTTTACGTGCGTCGCAGCGCCATGTGTCTTTTCTGTCGCAGTAAAGCCACTCTACGACTTTGAATTCCTGCATGATTTTGTCCTTTGATCGAATCTGGTTTAAGAGAATATGCAAGCAATGAACCGGAAGACCGAGATCACGTGACGAGCGCCCAAGACCAGATCGCTGCCGACGTCGTCCTCGACGAGGGCGCCGGTGGACCCGGCCGGCGCTACGTGTTCAGCGGCGCGTGGCGGCACGAAACGGCGGAAGCCATGGCCGCCAAGCTGAAGCGGCTCGGCAAGCCCGCCGGCGGGCAGAACGAGTTCGATTTTTCCGGCATCACGGCCATGGATACGGCCGGCGCATGGATTATCCGGCGCTTCATGAACGGTATCGGCAGCGAGGCGGGCGGCGAGGTCCGCTTCAGCGGCGGTGGCCAGCGATATGTCGAATTGGTCCGCGCTCTGCCGTCGCAACTCCCGTTGCCGGAGCGCGATGCAACCAGAGTGTCGCTTTTCCAGCGGCTCTTTGCTCCGGTTGGCGAGTTGGTGCTGTCGATATGGACCGATACGGTCGCAGCCATGTTTATCCTCGGCTCGGCGGTCCGCGGCGCACAGATGAAGCTCGGGCGCCATGCGGGCGTCTCGCCGGCGGCAATCGTTCATCAAATCGACCGCATGGGCGTCATGGCGACGCCAATCATCACGCTGATGTCGTTCCTGATCGGTGCCATCATCGCGCAGCAGGGCGCCTTCCAGCTCCGCTCATTCGGCGCAGAAATCTTCGTCGTCGATCTTGTCGGTATCCTGCAATTGCGCGAAATCGGCGTACTGCTCACGGCGATCATGATTGCCGGCCGGTCGGGGAGTGCGATCACCGCTGAAATCGGCTCGATGAAAATGCGCGAAGAGGTCGATGCGCTGAAGGTCATGGGCTTGAGCCCCGTCGGCGTTCTCGTCTTTCCACGCCTTGTGGCGCTGACGATCGTATTGCCGCTCTTGACGATCATCGCGAACTTTGCCGCCCTCGTCGGTGCCGCCCTTGTCGCGTGGGCCTATTCCGGGATCACGGTTTCGACGTTCCTGGCGCGACTGCAGGAGGCGATCGATTTTTCGTCGGTCGCGGCCGGCATGATCAAGGCGCCCTTCATGGCGCTGATCATAGGCGTCGTTGCCGCGGTCGAGGGGCTGAAGGTCGGTGGCAGTGCCGAGTCGCTCGGACGCCGGGTGACCTCATCGGTCGTGAAATCGATCTTCGTCGTCATTCTGATAGACGGTTTGTTTGCCATGTTCTACGCGGCAATCGACTTCTGAAGCGAGCGAAACATGGTTCAGGCGGTGATGGAGAAACAACCGGATGGGGCGGCCGAGAGACGTGAGACGGTTCTTTCCGTTCGCGACCTGACGGTCGGTTTCGGCGACAATATCGTCCTCGACAGGCTCAATCTCGAAGTCCTGCGTGGCGAGATTCTCGGCTTCGTGGGTGCGTCGGGCACCGGCAAGTCGGTGCTGATGCGCACAGTGTTGCGGCTTCTGCCGAAGCGCTCGGGAAAGATCGAGATTCTTGGTGCGGATTACGACAAGATAACCGAGGCCGAGCGCATCGCCCTCGATATGCGCCTCGGCGTGCTGTTCCAGCACGGCGCGCTCTTTTCAGCCCTGACGGTGCGTGAGAATATTCAGGTGCCGATGCGCGAATATCTCGACCTGCCGCAGGATCTGATGGATGAACTGGCACGCTTGAAGATCGAGCTGGTCGGGCTGGCGCCGGAGGCGGCGGAGAAATATCCGTCCGAGCTTTCCGGGGGTATGATCAAGCGCGCGGCGCTTGCGCGCGCGCTCGCGCTCGACCCCGATCTCGTGTTTCTCGACGAGCCGACCTCGGGCCTCGATCCGATCGGCGCGGCAGAGTTCGACGAGTTGATCGGCAAGTTGCGGGACACGCTTGGATTGACCGTGTATATGGTGACACACGATCTGGACAGTCTGTTTTCGGTCTGTGACCGGATCGCCGTCCTCGGTCAGAAGCGCGTTCTGGTCGAGGGGACTATCGAGGACATGCTCGCCTGCGACGAGCCGTGGGTAAAATCCTATTTCCGCGGCAAGCGTGCGCGGGCGATCGTGCACGAGAGCGGCTGACGCAGCGGGGATGAACGCAAAGATTGCCGGCAGAGGCGGGCGGCAAAGCAGAGTGAAAGGGCGGCAGGGGCCGCAAAGGTAGTCGGAGCCGATGGAAACTAAAGCAAACTATGCCATTGTCGGCTTTTTCACGGTGTTCGTCATCGCCGCCGCCTTCGGTTTTGTCTACTGGATGGCGCAGTACGGCCGCAGCGGCCAGATGGTCGAACTCATCGTCAACATTCCGGGGTCCGCCAACGGTTTGTCGGTCGGTTCGCCGGTGCGCTTCAACGGCATCAACGTCGGTAGCGTCCGCAATCTTGCAATCGACGCCAACGATCCGCGTTACTCCATAGCGATCACCGAGGTTTCGGCCGACGCACCCGTTCTGAAGTCCACCAGGGCGACGTTGGAAGTACAGGGCCTGACCGGTGCAGCCTATATCGAGCTCAGCGGTGGGCGCAAGGGTGACGAGAACATTCTCAAGACGGCGTTGGAAAAAGGGACGCAGGCGCATATCCTCGCCGACCAGTCGAGCGTCACCAGCCTGCTTGCGACCGCCGACCAGATTCTCGACCGCGCGAACACGGCGATCACCGACATCCAGGGCTTCGTGACCGATGTCCGCGCCCCGCTGACGTCTACGATCGGCAATGCCGAGCGCTTCTCCAAGGCGCTCGCCGACAATTCCGGGGCGATCGATGAATTCCTGAAGAGCGTCGAGGAGCTTTCAGGATCGATCAACGCCGCGTCAAAGAAGCTCGACACCACGCTTGCGAGCGCCGATACGCTCATCAAGTCGGTCGATCCGAAGAGGGTCGAGACGATCGTCGGCAACGTCGAGCAGTTGAGCAAGGACCTGAAGGCGGCGTCAGGCGGCGTCTCGGAAACGGTAACGGCATTCAGGCGAACCGTCGAAACCTACGACCAGTTCGGCAAGAATGCGCAGGAGACGCTGAAGCGCGTCGATTCGCTGGTCGCCTCCGTCGACAGGCAGAAGGTCGAGCTCGTCGTCAACGATATCTCCGCCGCAAGCGCGGATGCCCGCAAGACCGTGGCGCAGATATCCAACTTCGCGGAGAAGATCTCGGCGCGGCAGCAAGACATCGACCAGACGATCACCGATTTCACGCAGATGTCGAACAAGCTGAATGCGGCCTCGAACCGCGTCGACAGCATTCTGGTGAAAATCGACGGGTTCCTCGGCGATGCAAATGCTCCGTCGCTTTCGGCAGAAGCGCGCGCAACGTTGGAGTCCTTCCGGAAGATGGCCGACAATCTCAATGCTCAGCTCGGCCCCATTGCGGAGAACCTGAGGCGCTTTTCGAATTCGGGGCTGCGGGACGTAGAGACGCTCGTCTCCGACACGCGGCGCACCGTGCAAAGCCTCCAGAGCACGATTTCCAATTTCGACAGAAATCCGCAGCGTCTCCTATTCGGCGGCGAAACTGTTAAGCAATATGATGGCCGCACGCGCCGGTGATTCGCTGATCGTCGGTCGCGGGGTGGTTGCGTGGGGGCGGGGAGCCGGGCGGCGCCGCGTTGATTGGGGATATTTTGCGTATGGGTTTTCCGGGTCTGGTAGCTTTTCGTGGCGCGGGGGCGGCCCGGTCTGCATTGGTTCTTACATTGGCGATGATGCTGGCGGGCTGCGGCACGCGGCAGGCGGTCAATGATACGTTCAGCCTGGCGACAGTACCCGTCGTGGAGCGTCCAGCGGCGACGAACCGCCAGATTCTCGTGCCGGAGCCGACGGCGCTGAAGACGCTTGCGAGCGACCAGATCGTCGTTCGCCTGTCTAAGGCGGAATTGCAATTTCTCGCCAGAGCCCAATGGGGCGACAGCCTGCCGCGCATGGTGCAGGATCGGCTCGTCCAGACTTTCGACAACACGGGCAGGGTCGGGGGCGTGGGCAAGCCCGGCCAGGGACTTGCCATCGATTATCAGCTGATCACAGAACTCCGTGCCTTCGAGATCTCCACGGATGGGGCGCCCACCGCCGTCGTCGAGATTTTCGCCAAGATCCTGAATGATCGTAACGGAACGGTTCGGACGCAAAAGGCGTTCCGGGCGGTCGCTCCAGTGCGGGGGGCCGGGAACCCCGCCTTCGTCACCGCGCTCGATGCGGCTTTCGCCCGGGTGGCGGCCGATATTGTCGGCTGGACCCTCGCTTCGATCTGACGTGGGCGAAACTCTGGCGCTTCGGCGGTCGAAAACCTTTTGCCCCTCATCTGCCTGCCGGCATCTTCTCCCCATGAATGGGGCGAAGAGCGCTGCTGGCTACGTTTCGCCACTCTTCGGCGTAGCTGGTATGCGGCAAAGAGTTACGACAGGGACTTTTCTCCCTGTGACAACGGGGAGAAGATGCCCGCAGGCAGATGAGGGCAGGGCCGCGGCAGGTTCGAGAAGCTTTGAAGCGGCGCTCAGCCTCTGCCGGTCTTCGAAAGCCCGATTTGATTGATCACGTCCGCGACACCCTCGATGGCCCTTGCCGCTTCTTCGGCACGGGCAATTTCTGCCTCTGTTGCCACCGTTCCGCCCAGAACGACCGTGTTGCCGGTACAGGTCACGGTCAGGTCGACGGCGTCGAGGCCTGGCGAGACGGCGAGCGAATGCGCGACGCGGCGCTCGAGCTCGGCCGGTTGCTCGGCAGGCAGTCGCTCGGGTTCGTTGCCGAAGAATGTCCGTTTCTTGAAAATCATGGGGCGTTCCCTTTCTCGCGGAAGGTAACGCGCCCCGGGGGCGATTTGTTCGCCCTTCTCGCTCACCCGTCCGATTTAGGGCCAGCGCACGAGCGGGGGCAGGGACGAGAGGATCGATTCGACATTGCCGCCGGTCTTGAGACCGAAGATCGTGCCGCGGTCGTAGAGCAGATTGAACTCGACATATCGGCCGCGGCGCACCAGTTGCTCCTCGCGGTCCTCCTCGGTCCAAGCGGTGTCGAAGTTGCTCCGAACGATCTTTGGATAGACGAGCGCAAAGGCCTTGCCGACGTCGCGGGTGAAGGCGAAGTCCGCATCCCAGCCACCGAGCTCCTCGGAAGAATGCAGCCAGTCGTAGAAGATCCCCCCGGTGCCGCGCGGCTCGTTCCTGTGTTTCAGGAAGAAATACTCGTCGCACCATTCCTTGAACTTCGCGTGATCGGCGACCGCGTGTCGGTTGCAGGCGATCTCCATCGCCCGGTGGAAAATCACGGTGTCCGGATCGGTCATGACGCGCCGGCGGTCAAGAACGGGCGTCAGGTCGGCTCCGCCGCCGAACCAGTTGCTCGTGGTCACGACCATACGTGTGTTCATATGCACCGCGGGCACATTCGGATTGACCGGGTGAGCGATCAGCGAAATACCCGAAGCCCAGAAACGCGGATCTTCGCTCGCGCCCGGGATCTGGTTTCGGAACTCGGGCGAAAATTCGCCGAAGACCGTCGACGTATGGACGCCGACCTTCTCGAACACACGCCCTTGCATCATCGACATGCGCCCGCCGCCGCCGGCGCCTTCCTCGCGCAGCCAGTCCTTGGCGACGAAACGGCCCGGTGGGCGATCCGAGAGCGGGCCCGTCAGGTCGTCCTCGATCGTCTCGAAGGCCGCGCAGATCGTGTCGCGCAGGCTTTCGAACCACGCCTTCGCGACAGCCTTTTTGTCTTCTATATCGGCCGTCAGGCCCTGCGGCAATTGCGGTCTTTCCATGAGAATTCAAGTTCCGTTCGCGGATTTCCGTGTCGGAAAGCCGGAGATTCGTTCGTGTCGCCACAGTTCATATTTTTGAGCGGATGGCAACGTGGCACGGTGTCAGCGACAGTCTAGCGCAAGGCTCAGGCGTAAGAGTGATCTGGAGCGTCAAATCCGATCGATAGAGGCGTAAAGCGTTGATGGCAAAGGGCTGGCAATAGTGCCACGCTCATCCTATCTTTTGGCCAGAGGTATAGCCCATGGCGAAGATACCCCCAGGACCGCCGCTCGATGGCTTGCGGCGCCAGATCGCCCGGCACCGCCGGGAACATTCCGCGCGAAGCGACAAACTTTTCGTGCGTGAGACGTTTCGGCTTGAACGCAACGCCGCCCGTGCCAAGGCGCGCGAATGGTTCGAGACCTGGCCCAAGGCCGCCTACTGGACCGAGGTGGAAAGCTGGCGTCAGCTCGAGGGCGGGGAGATCGAGTTCACAATGCGCCGACTGCCGAGCGCGGACTGATCGGACCGCTGTCACGTGGTAGAGCCGCACGCCCGACACGCGGGGAAAAATTCCTTTTGAGATCGTTAGCCGTGTGGCCAAAGTCACGCTGACACGCTAAACCGGTTGGTGCCCTCCAACTTCGCACCATTCCTGCGTGCATCCCAACCGGCTTCGCTCCATGCCCGTCTTCCGCTCGGTCGTCATCCTGTCCGCCACGCAAATCATTGCCTGGGCAACGATGTTCATGTTCGTGTCAGTGACGGCGGATGGAATGGCCGGTGATTTGGGGATGAAGCCTTCCAGCATCTATCTGGGGCCGACCGTCATGCTGGTGGGGATGGCGCTTTGTTCACCGCCGCTGGCATCACTCTATGCGCGCATCGGTGCTCGGCGCGTGCTCTCTCTTGGTTCGGCGCTTGCCGCGCCCGGGCTGTGGCTGCTCGCACTCGCCGATGGCCCTCCTTCCTATTTCGCGGCCTGGGTCGTTCTCGGCATGGCGGGTGCTGCCACGCTGACGACGTCGGCCCATGTCTTTCTGACCGAGATCGCCGGGGCGGGCGCGCGCCGCGCGATCGCCGCGCAGATGCTCGCCATGGCCCTGGCGCCCAGCATTTCTTGGCCCGTCACCGTCTTCTGCGAGGGGGCGCTCGGATGGCGGGGTACCTTCGCGCTGTACGGTGCAGTTATGCTTTTTGTCTGCGCGCCGTTGCATTTCCTGGCGCTGCCGCGAAGCCAAACGGCGGCTAAGACCTTTCCGCTCAGCGCTGCCGGGAAAGCTGAGCCAGCGGCAGCCGGCCGCCATTGGCACATCGTTGCGCTGATAACCGCAGCGGTGGCGCTCAACGGCTTCGTTACCTGGGGATTTCAGCTCGTCGTTATCGATCTCTTCCGCAGCTTCGCGGTGCCGGATTATTTCGCCGTCGGCTTCGGCTCGGCGATCGGCTTCATCCAGCTTTCGGCGCGGCTCTTCGACTTTCTCGGCGGCAACCGCTGGGATGGGGTGACGACCGGTCTCGTCGCAGCGGCGATCATGCCGCTCGCGCTCCTCGCTCTGATTCTTGGTGCCGGCGCAACGTGGTCGATTGTTCTGTTCCTCGTACTTTACGGGCTTTCGAGCGGCGCCATGTCCGTCAGCCGCGCGACGATGCCGCTCGTCTTCTTCTCGCCGCCGCAATATGCGGCGGTGATGGCGCGCCTCGGGCTGCCGCTCAACCTGGCCTTCGCGGCAGCTCCGCCGTTCTTCTCTTTCGTCCTTGGTGAAGCGGGAAATGGCTGGGCGCTTTCGGTTGCGCTGTTCTTTTCGCTCGGTGCTCTCGCGAGCATGATTCTGCTTGCCCGGATGCGGTCCGCTCCGTGAGCCTAGTTCGCTTCGTGCTCCACCCCATCCATCGGATCGATGAGGCGGGGGCCCACGCCCTCGGTCGCGAGAACGTCATCGGGATTGCGCAGGGGGCAGTCTCGCATAGAGAGACAACCGCAACCGATGCAGCCGGTCAACTGATCGCGCAAGGCCGTGAGCTTGGCGATGCGCTCGTCGAGCTGCTGCCGCCAGACATTCGACAGCCGCCCCCAGTCTTCCACCGTCAGCGGACGGTCGTCGGGGAGCACCGATAGGGCGGCTTGGATCTCCGCCAGCGGAATTCCGGTACGCTGGGCCACCTTGATTACCGCCACGCGTCTCAAGATCGCCCGCGGATAACGCCGCTGGTTGCCGCGGCTGCGGTAGCTGCGGATAAGCCCTTTGGATTCATAAAAATGAAGTGCGGACACTGCGACGCCGCTACGCTCGGCGACTTCGCCGACCGTCAGCTCGCGTGCGAAATCACTTCCCTTGTCTTTTTTCATGGATGCTATTGACCTCAACTATACTTGAGGTTCTATAGCATGAGCTCCAGGTAACCGACAACACGGAGCTGAAACAGCATGACAGAGAAGATGACCCTCGCCTTGATCTATGGCAGCGCGCGGCAGGGCCGTTTCTGCGATACGGTCGCCAGTTGGCTGATCAGAGAGCTTTCGACTTCCGACATCTTCAGCCTGACGATCATCGATCCCATGCGATTGAGAAGCTCCCGGGGCGAGAAGAACCAGGATCCCGCTGAATGGATGGAGCGGAAGGTGGCCGAGGCGGACGCCTTCATTGTCGTCACGCCTGAATACAATCATGGCTATCCCGCGGCGCTGAAGGAAATGATCGATGCGGTCTACGAGCCTTGGCACGCCAAACCGGTCGCTTTCGTTTCCTATGGCGGTGCATCCGGCGGCATTCGGGCGGTCGAGCAGTTGCGCCAGGTTTTCGGGGAGTTGCATGCGGTCACCTTGCGTGACGGGATCGCCATTCCCAAGGCCTGGTCGAAATTCGATGCAGCAGGCAATCTTTACAAGCCCGAGGAGATGCGCGCGCCGCTGTTCCTGATGATGGACCGGCTGATCTGGTGGGCGCGCAGCCTCAAACATGCCCGTAAGACCACGCCTTACAACGAGATCGCGGCATGACGGGCATGTCCACGGCAGCGCGGCGAGACGTCGCATCTTCCGGGCCCGGCTCAGAACCCGTCGATTTGCCGCAGCGCCTCGCCAGCGATCATCGCGGTCGCCATGGCGATGTTGAGCGAACGTTGGCCGGGCGCCATCGGAATGAGGATGCGTCCGTCGGCGCGCTCATGCACATGATCGGGAACGCCGGCGCTTTCCCTGCCAAACAGGAGAATGTCGTCCGGCCGAAAGCGGAAGCGCGTGTAGGGTTCGGCTGCCTTGGTGGAGGCGAGCACGAGGCGTCGGCCAGTGCCCGCCCGCCAGGCCTCGAAACGCTCCCAGTTGAGATGCCGGGTGAGCGTTACGGCCGCGATATAATCCATGCCGGAGCGCTTGAGATTGCGGTCCGAAAGATCGAAGCCGGCGGGCTCGATGATATCGACGGACAGTCCGAGGCAGACGGCAAGCCTGAGGATCGTTCCGGTATTGCCTGGAATATCGGGCTGGTAGAGGGCGATGCGCAGATCTTTCGTGGTCATTCAGAGAAGTCCGGGATTGGCGGCAAGCGGAAACATGAAAGCTCCTATGACACCGATCCGCTCTGCGATCCATCGTGCGATTTGCGGCATGGTTCATTCGAACTTGCTGGTTTTGCGCCCCCTAATTTGTGCCGTATCGGCAACAGGCTGGAGGCCGATGAAAAAATAGGCATGAAAATGCCTGCGACAATCTGGCGTAGCGGCGCGAATGAGGGTAAAGCTCAGTCCTCTTCAACGCGAACCGAAGGAGGCATGCATGACTGTTTTGATGTTGACACGCCTCTCTGGGGTAAAGTGGCCTTTCCTGGGCTGACCGGTTCCGCGCTTTTTCCTTCTGTCGATCGAATGACGCGTGCTCCGGTTCTCCGGAGTGTATAGTGCCGTTGTGGGCGCCATTCCGGATTGCATTTCTTCAAAGATCAAGAATGCGGGGAGACCCGCCTTCCTTCAAAATATCTGAAGGAGCTAGACAATGTTCGGCTGGTTTGAATCCCGCCTCAACCCTTATCCGATGGAAGAGCCGACGCTTCCGCCGAAGGGACTCTTTGCCTTCTGCTGGCACTATTCGAAGCCGGCTGCGCCGTGGCTTTTGATCATGTCCATCTGCACGATGCTGATCGCGGTCGGCGAGGTGGCGCTTTTCCAATTCCTCGGCGATGTCGTTGATTGGCTGTCGAATGCGGACCGCGCGACCTTTCTCGCGGCAGAAGGCGGCAGGCTCGCCTGGATGGGCGCGTTGATTCTCATCGGCCTGCCGGGCCTGGTTGCGCTCGATTCGTTCGTGATGCATCAGGTACTGCTCGGCAACTATCCGATGATCGCGCGGTGGCAGATGCACCGCTACCTGCTGCGCCAGAGCATGACCTTCTTCGCCAATGAGTTCGCTGGGCGCGTGGCCACGAAAGTCATGCAGACGTCGCTTGCGGTACGCGAAACGGTGATGAAGATCCTCGACGTCTTCGTCTATGTCGTGAGCTATTTCGCGACCATGCTGATCGTCGTGGCGACGGCCGACTGGCGTCTGGTAGCTCCGCTCGCGATCTGGCTGGTTATCTACATCGCTATAGTCACCTATTTCGTGCCGCGACTGCAGAAGATCTCCAAAGAGCAGGCGGACGCGCGCTCGATGATGACCGGGCGGATCGTCGACAGCTACACCAATATCGGCACGGTGAAGCTGTTCTCCCATGCGGGCCGCGAAGAGACCTATGCGCGCGCCGGCATGGAAGAGTTCCTGGACACCGTCTACCGGCAGATGCGCAAGGTTACGTTGTTCCACATATTCGTGTACACGAACAACTGCTTGGCTCTCTTCGCCGTCGGCGCTCTCGGGATCTACCTCTGGCTGACGAGCGCGATGTCGGTCGGAGCAGTCGCCGTCGCTATCGGCCTCGCCATGCGCATCAACGGCATGTCGCAATGGATCATGTGGGAAGTCTCGGCGCTCTTTGAAAATATCGGCACGGTCTATGACGGCATGGGTATGATGACCAAGGCGCACGACATCGTCGACCGACCGAACGCGGCGGCGCTCAAGGCCGAGAAAGGCGCGATCACCTTCGAGAACGTCCGCTTTCACTACGGTAAGGCGAAAGGTGTCATCGATCGGCTGTCGCTCGATATCCGCCCCGGCGAGAAGATCGGCCTCGTCGGCCGCTCCGGCGCCGGCAAGACGACATTGATGAACCTGCTGTTGCGCTTCTACGACCTGGAACAGGGTGTGGTCCGCATCGACGGCGTGGATATCTCCACGGTGACGCAGGACAGCCTGCGATCGCAGATCGGCGTCGTCACGCAGGACACCTCGCTGCTGCATCGCTCCATTCGCGACAACATCGCCTATGGGCATCCGGAAACAAGCGATGCAGAGATTATCGCCGCGGCGAAAAAGGCGAACGCCTGGGATTTCATCCAGGCGCTAGAAGACAATCTGGGCCGGCGAGGGCTCGACGCGCAGGTGGGGGAACGCGGGGTGAAACTTTCCGGCGGCCAGCGCCAGCGGATCGCGATCGCCCGCGTCTTCCTGAAGGACGCGCCGATCCTGGTCCTCGACGAAGCGACCTCGGCGCTCGATTCCGAGGTGGAGGCGGCGATCCAGGAGAACCTTTTCGCATTGATGTCCGGCAAGACCGTGATCGCGATTGCCCACCGGCTGTCGACGCTTACCGAGATGGATCGGCTGGTCATCCTCGAAGCGGGCCGGATCGTCGAGACGGGGCCCCATATCGAACTCGTCGCCAAGGGGGGGCTTTATGCCGATCTTTGGTCACGCCAGTCCGGCGGCTTCATCGCCGACGATGTTGAAAAAGAGGAGGCGGCGGAGTAATCCGCCGCCTCGACGCTTCCCGGCAGACCTTACGCATTTGTAATGAGCGCGGCAGCGGAAACCGATTGCCGCCTTTTCAGAACCGCCTATATCGGAACAATGCTCAGCGCCATCGTCAGGATTTTCGAGAACTGGGTAAAACCCTTCGCGCCTCGGGAACGGCTGCAGCCGCCGCGGTCCCTCTGGGGCTTCGCCTGGTTCTATGCGAGCCAGGCGAAAGGCCCGTTCTTCGCCATGGCGGTTCTTGGCGGCCTGGTGGCGATGCTCGAGGCCGGGCTTTTCTATTTCGTCGGGCGGCTGGTCGATATCCTCGACGCGGTGCAGCCGCAGGACGGTTGGAGCGGGCTGATATCGGCGAACGGGCCGGAGCTGCTCTTCATGCTGCTGACTGTGCTCGTCTTCCGCTTCGTCGCGGTTGCGATCGCGGCTCTCGTCGAGGAGCAATCGATCATCACCGGATTCCTCAACCTGGTCCGCTGGCAGTCCTATGTACACGTCGCGCGGCAATCGCTGACCTTCTTCCAGAACGATTTTTCCGGGCGCATCGTTACCAAGGTGTGGACCGGCGCTCAGGCGACGAGCGACCTCATCGTCTCGCTGCTGCAGGTCGTCTGGTTCATCGTCATCTACACGGCCTCGACAATGGCGCTGATCGCGCAGCTCGATGGGCGGCTGGCGGCGATGGTGGCGTTCTGGATCGTGGTCTTCCTTTCGCTTGCCCGGTATTTCGTTCCGCGCGTGCGCAAGCACGCCCGCGAAACGGCGGAGATGGCATCGATGCTCAACGGGCGCATGGTCGATGCCTATGCGAACATCCAGACGCTTAAGCTCTTCGGCAGCGACGAGGAGAACGACCGCTATATCCGCGCCGGCTTCGACCGGTTCCAAGGGGCGGTCATCCCCTTCACGCGTCTGCTGACGGCCGTGCGCGCGTCGCTGGCGCTGCTCTCCGGCCTGATGATCACGGCGATCGCCATCTATTCGGTTCATCTGTGGCTGGCGGGTGCCGTCAGTTCCGGCGCAGTGGCCTTCACATTGGCGCTGGTGCTGCGTCTCAACATGCTGCTCGGCCGCATGATGACACAGTTCAACGCGATCATGCGCAATATCGGCACGATCCAGAATTCGGCCGAACTCGTGTCACAGCCGATCGGGCTCGTCGACCAGCGGGGCGCGCCCGATCTCAAAGTTAGCCGGCCGGAGATTCGTTTCGAGCATGTGACGTTTCATTACGGCAAGGGCGGCGGGGTCATCGACGATTTTTCGCTGACGATCCGCCCCGGCGAAAAAGTGGGCATCGTCGGCCGCTCGGGCGCCGGCAAGTCGACCCTCGTCAATCTGCTGCTGCGCTTCTATGATCTCGAAGGCGGGCGCATCCTGATCGACGGACAGGATATCGCGGCGGTCCGGCAGGAATCGCTGAGGGCGCACATAGGCATGGTGAGCCAGGATACGTCGCTTCTGCACCGATCGATCCGCGACAACATTCTCTTTGGTCGGCCGGGCGCGAGCGAAGAGCAATTGATCGAAGCGGCGCGTCGGGCGGAAGCCTATGACTTCATCGTCGACCTGCAGGACCAGCGCGGCCGCAGGGGCTTCGATGCCCATGTCGGCGAACGTGGCGTCAAGCTCTCCGGCGGCCAGCGCCAGAGGATCGCCATAGCCCGCGTCATGCTCAAGGACGCACCGATCCTCGTTCTCGACGAAGCGACCTCGGCGCTCGACTCGGAGGTCGAGGCAGCGATCCAGTCGAACCTCGAACGCCTGATGCAGGGAAAGACCGTGCTTGCCATCGCCCACCGGCTCTCGACCATCGCCGCGCTCGACCGGCTTGTGGTCATGGATAGGGGGCGCATCGTTGAGGATGGCACCCATGCCGAACTGATCGCGCGTGGCGGCCTTTACGCCGACCTTTGGTCCCGTCAGTCGGGCGGCTTCATCGCGCGGGAAGAGGCAGCGGAATAGAGCGCCCGGGCAGCCCTCCGGACGGGCCCCGCGATCGCCCCAACCCCTTGTGCCAATTGGCCGCGCTTTTCCCCCGCGACAATCTGCCCGCCACCCCTTGTCAAGGCTGGACATAATTTGCGATCAAGCATAGAACGCGCCGGATTGATGGGGAATCTGCGTGCAGAATTCTCCGGATTCTGACATCCGATCCGAAGCTTGCTCGACAGGTTGGGTAGGGTGCCAGCGTTGACTAGGGCGTGCTTCCTTGGCCCGGGACGGGCAGGAGACGCGCCGGGGGCGGATGCGGTTTCCGCACTATTGCGTGAGAGGATGTTTTGGCCGTGAGCGAACACGAGACTTCAAGCGAGACCCTGGGCGAGCCCACTCGCCGCGACTTTTTGTACCTGGCCACTGGCATGGCCGGCGTCGTCGGCGCCGGTGCAGCGGCTTGGCCGTTCATCGACCAGATGCGCCCGGATGCTTCGACGCTCGCGCTCGCTTCGATCGAGGTCGACGTTTCGAGCCTGCAGCCCGGCATGTCGCTGACGGCGAAGTGGCGCGGCAAGCCGGTCTTCATCCGCAACCGCACCGACAAGGAAGTCGAGGATGCGAAAGCCGTGCCGCTCGAGGAACTGAAGGACCCGGTCGCGCGCAATGCCAATCTGGAGGCGGATGCGCAGGCGACCGACCTCGATCGCTCCGCCGGCGAAGGCAAGGAAAACTGGATCGTGATGATCGGCTCCTGCACCCATCTCGGCTGCGTGCCGCTCGGCCAGGCCGGTGATTTTGGTGGCTGGTTCTGTCCCTGCCACGGCTCGCACTACGATACGGCCGGCCGCATCCGCAAGGGCCCGGCGCCGGAGAACCTCCCCGTGCCGACCTTCACGTTCGTTTCCGACACAGTTATCAAGATCGGTTGAGGGGACTACTGATAATGAGTGCTGATCATTCAACCTACACGCCGACGACGGGCATCGAGAAGTGGGTTGATTCCCGTCTTCCGCTGCCGCGCCTGATCCACGACTCGTTCGTCTCCTATCCGGTGCCGCGCAACCTGAACTACGCCTACACTTTCGGCGCCATGCTGTCGGTGATGCTGATCGTGCAGATCCTGACCGGTATCGTGCTGGCGATGCACTACGCGGCAGAAGCGACCATTGCGTTCAATTCGGTCGAAAAGATCATGCGTGACGTGAACCACGGCTGGCTTCTGCGCTACCTGCACGCCAACGGCGCGTCCTTCTTCTTCATCGCGGTCTACCTGCACATCGCCCGCGGCCTCTACTACGGTTCCTACAAGGCGCCGCGTGAAATCCTCTGGATCCTCGGCGTCGTCATCTACCTCTTGATGATGGCGACGGGCTTCATGGGCTACGTTCTGCCTTGGGGCCAGATGTCCTTCTGGGGCGCGACCGTTATCACCGGCTTCTTCTCGGCCTTCCCGTTGGTTGGCGAGTGGATCCAGCAGTTCCTGCTCGGCGGCTTCGCCGTCGACCAGCCGACGCTGAACCGCTTCTTCTCGCTGCACTACCTGCTGCCCTTCATGATCGCCGGCGTCGTCGTGCTGCACATCTGGGCGCTGCACGTTACCGGCCAGACCAATCCGACGGGCGTCGAAGTGAAGTCGAAAACCGACACCGTTGCCTTCACGCCCTATGCGACGCTCAAGGATGCGCTCGGTGTTTCCGTCTTCCTTATCGTCTACGCCTGGTTCGTCTTCTATATGCCGAACTACCTCGGCCATCCGGACAACTATATCCCGGCCGACCCGCTAAAGACGCCCGCCCACATCGTTCCGGAATGGTACTACCTGCCGTTTTACGCGATGCTGCGCGCCATCACCTTCAACATCGGTCCGATCGACTCCAAGCTCGGCGGCGTTCTGGTGATGTTCGGCTCGATCATCATCCTGTTCTTCCTGCCCTGGCTCGACACCTCGAAGGTCCGCTCGGCCGTGTACCGTCCGTGGTACAAGCTCTTCTTCTGGATCTTCGTTGCCAATGCCATCATGCTCGGCTGGCTCGGCTCCCGCCCGGCGGAAGGCGTCTATGTCGTGCTCTCGCAGCTCGGTACCCTCTACTACTTCGGCTTCTTCCTCGTGATTATGCCCCTTCTCGGTCTGATCGAGACACCGAAGCGCATTCCCAACTCGATCACCGAAGCGGTGCTGGAGAAACAGAATGCGAAGGCGCAGCCGAAGACCGCGCACGCCTGACCGGAACAGCGATTGATAAGGAACTCACAACAATGAAAAAGCTTGTTACAGGCATTCTGTCACTCGCTGTCGTTGCCGGTCTCGGGCTCGGAGCGGCGATTGCCCAGGATGAGGCGGGCGGCGAGGGGCACGCCGAAGGCGGCACGCCCCATTATCCGATCCACAAGCCGGAGCAGCAGGATTGGACCTTTGCCGGCCCGTTCGGCCACTACGACAAGGGTCAGTTGCAGCGCGGCCTCAAGGTCTACACCGAGGTCTGTTCCGCCTGCCATTCGATGAGCCTCGTCCCGTTCCGCACGCTCGAGGACCTCGGCTATTCCGAGGCCCAGGTGAAGGCATTCGCGGCGAACTATGAAGTGCAGGATGGACCGAACGCCGATGGGGAAATGTTCACCCGCAAGGCAATTCCGTCCGACTATTTCCCGTCGCCCTTCCCGAACAAGGAAGCGGCGGCTGCGGCAAACAATGGTGCCGCACCGCCGGACTTCTCGCTGATCGCGAAGGCGCGCGGCATCGAGCGTGGCTTTCCGCAGTTCGTCTTCGACATCTTCTGGCCTTATCAGGAAGGCGGCCCGGACTACATCCATGCGCTGCTGACCGGCTACCAGGAGCCGCCGCAGGGTGTCGAGGTCGCCGAAGGTACGCATTACAATCCGTATTTCGCCGCCGCCGCGGCGCTCGCCATGGCGCCGCCGCTCTCCGACGGGCAGGTCAGCTATGACGACGGCGCGCCGCAGACCGTCGATCAATATGCCAAGGACGTCTCGGCCTTCCTGATGTGGGCCGCAGAGCCTCACCTCGAGGATCGCAAGCGCACCGGGTTCATGGTCATGGTGTTCCTGCTCATCTTCACCGGCCTCATCTATCTGACGAAGAAGTCGGTCTACGCGAACAAGGAACATTGATCGGAGACGGCAACGCCGATCCGTTCACGGACAAAGCCTCGGTTTCGACCGGGGCTTTTTTATGCGCTCAGTCCTGGATCCTGCGGCAGCAGTCGTGAGTTTTGTACGGCGGATGTGAGATGCGGTGCTGCAGAGTTGTCAATCTTCGACAACCCATTCGGGGTTCCAGGCGATCTCCCAAAGATGCCCGTCCGGGTCGTGGAAATAGCCGGAATAGCCACCCCAGAAACGATCGCGCGCGGGTTCGGTAATGACGGCGCCAGCGCCTGCCGCCTGTGTCATGACCGCATCGACCTCCTCTTTCGAGTTGACGACGTGGCCGATCGATACGGCGCCGAGCCGCGTCTCGGTGGTAGCGATCCCCGCATCCTTGGAGAGCGACGTTGCGGGGAAGAGCGCCAATATCAGCTCATCTCCCATGTTGAAGAAGACGACAGCGCCGTCTTCATACTCTTGGCCGATGATGCCTTTCGTCGGCAGCCCGAGGCCGTCGCGGTAGAAGGCAAGGGACCTCTCAAGGTCGTTCACGGCTAGTGTCAGGACTTTTAATCGGGGTTTCATATCGCGCCTCCTGACGTGCTGTGAACTGTGATCGCCGGAAAGTGTTCCGAAGAGCAGCGCAGCAGTGTCATATTTGTTCGGGCGGCTCAATCACCTCTCAACGACGCGACGGCCGAAGCCGGCTGGACGCGTGCGATTTCCGACCGCATGCAATCACTGCCCCCCGCCGAAAATGCACGAAACCGTCGGGACAACGACATGCATCAAACAAGAGATGGCTCCAACCGATGCGACGCGCTCGATTAGGCCCGCCGGAGAGACGCCAGCGCCACGGCCAAGCCGCTCCGCTTTTCAGATTACCGCTAATAGTCCTGGTTTTCACCCGTTACAGCGCCGTGCGTCTTTTCAGACGCACAAAGGACGCTGTAGCACTTTGATTGCTGCATGTTTTTGTCCTCAAATCCGGTACGATTTAAGGAAACATGCAGTAGGCGCTTCGCGGCAGCGGATTCAGGCGGAAACCACTTCACACTGTTCCTCCCCAGCTTGGCCGGTGCTGCATCCGCGATATGCATCCGAATGCAAGAACGGCCCCGTCTTTCGACGAGGCCGTTGCAACTGCGCCGATCTCATCGGCGATCAGCTAAAGCGCCCCGCCGCGTGGGCGAGCATCGTGTAGACCTTGCCTGTATCGGATGTCAGATAGGTCTGAGTGATGCGCTTGTCCGGATCGTTGCGCGCGACATCTGCCAGAAGCTTTTCGAAATCGGCGATGTAGCGATCGACAGCCGTGCGGAACTCCGGTTCGCGATCATACTTCCGCTTGATCTCGTCGAATGTCTGTTGCCCCTTGAGCGTGTACAGACGCCGCGTGAACACATCCCGTTCGCCGCGCTGATATCGCCGCCACAGTTCCACTGAAGCGTCGTGGTCGATCGCGCGGGCGATGTCTACGGAGAGCGAATTCAGCGATTCGACGACATGGCGCGGGTTGCGGTTGTCTCCGGCCCGCGCGACCGGCTGGCTTTCGGCCGGCCGCGGCCGGGCAACTGCAGGCTCTTCCTCGCGCGAAGCGGCGCGCAGCAGATCACGCATCCAGCCGCCGCCTTCCTCAACGCGTTCCTCCGCAGCCGGCGGTCGGGCTGGCTGCAGCGGGCGCGTTGCCTGCTCCATACCCAGGCTCCCGCGCAAAGCGGTCGCCGGGGCGGGCGTCTGGGTCGGGGTCGGCTGCTGGACCTGGGGCTGGTGCTGGATCGCGGGCTGCTGCGGCGCGACGGGTTGCTGAACGGCGCGGGCAACGGCAGCGGGGGCGGCCTGCTGGCGAACCGGCTGGGCAATCTCGAGCTGCGTCGAAGACTTGCCGATGATCTCGGAGAGCTCCTGCAGCGCCTTGATTTGCTCGCCGACGGCACGACGCATCAGTGCTGCGTTCTCCTTGGCTTCTTCCGGAAGATCGAAGGCGCCGCGCTTCAGCTCGTCGCGGGTCATGTCGAGTTCCTTGCGGATCTCGCCTGCCGAGCGACGTATGTCGTCGGTCGCGCCGCTGAACCGGCTGATCGCCTCGTCGATCGCCTGACGAACCGCCTCGCGCAACTGCGTTGCAACGCCATCCGACTTCTTGCCGCTCTCCGCGAGCATACGCTCGACATCGGAGACAGAGGCGCCGACGCTGCCACGCAGCCGCGACGCAGCCTCCTTGGCGCGTTCCTCCGCAGTGGCCAAAGCTCCCTCGAGCGCCTGGCCCGCTTCCTCGCCTGCCTTGGCAACGGCTTGGCGCAGAGCCTCGGAGGCGCTGAGCGCACGTCCTTCGACTTGCGAAAGCGTCTTGTTGACGTCCGTAAAGGAGGTTTCGACGCCGGAACGCAACGTGTCGGCGATCTGGCGCGAGCGCTCCTCGGCACGCGAGAAGACGCCCTCGACCGAGGCGGCAGCTTCATCGCCCGCCGTCGCAAGCGTGTTGCGCATGGCTTCGGCAGCTTCCGCCGCGCGCTGCTCGGTGCTCGACAGCAGGCGGCCGACATCGGCAAAAGAGGACTGGATGCCGCTGCGCAGGTTGCCGGCGACCTGGCCAGAGCGTTCCTCGGCGCGTTGGAAGGCGCCATCGACGAAGCCTTCGAGCGCCCGCATGGTCTTTTCGATTTCCTCCGAACGCTGGACGAGGCCGACCGAAAGGGTGCGAAGTGCATCCTGGCGCTCTTCGAGCGTGCTGACCAGGTTCGACTGGGCGGCTGCGAGGAGGTTCGATGCCTGTCCGAGAACCTTCGAATGATCTTCGAAACGGCCGACGATACCGCCGATCTGCGAGAGAGTGGAGCCGGCGATGTCCGACAGCTTGTCGACCTTGCCCTCGATGAGGCGCGTCGAGGTGGAGAGCATGTCAGAGGCCTGACGTGCAGTTTCCGAGACCCTGGCCGCCGTCGCTTCGAGGCGCTGATCCATGTCGCCCAGATTGCCGCTCGCCTGGTCGATGACGTTCGCGATCGCCGAGTTGCTCGCGGCAAGTTGGTCGATCAGGCCCATCGCCGTTGATTGCAGTCGGTTTTCGACCATCTTCATGGCCTTGGCCGTCTCTTCCGCGCGCAGCGAGATGGCATTGAGCGTCTCGCCCGTGCGTTCGGTGATGGCATTGATGAGCGCGGCGTTTTCTGCACGCAGCCGATCGGCGCTTTCCTGCGTGAGGGCGGCGATCCGTTCGGCCGCCTCTTTGCCGGTCGCAGCATATTGCTCGATGACTGGGCGTGCTTGCTCGTCGATGAGCCGCGACAGTTCCATTGAGCGGCCGGCAAGCATCGAATTGAGTTCCCGGGTGCTTTCGTCGAGCACGCTGCGGATCGATTGGCCGCGCGCATCGAGCGCTTTTTCCGCATCGCTCAGGCTCTGCTGAATGCTCTCGGCGTGACTTGCAACGCGGCTGTGGGTCGAAGCGAGGCGGGCCGTCGCCGTGTCGGCAGCGTCGGCGACCGAGCGGGCGAGATCAGCCTGGCGTGCGGCCGTCGCCGATGCGGTCTGTTCGATCGAGGCCGCGAACTCGGCATTCCGGACGGCAAGCGCATTGGCGAAATCCGCACCTGCCTTGGAAAGGACGTCGGCCGATCGCGCCGCTTCCGCGTCGATCTCCTGGGCGGCATCGCTGACGGCGCCACGGAGGCTGGTGACGAGCGCCGCTGCCTTGCCCTCGATCGTCCGATTGACGTTTTCGAGGCCGATGTTGAGGGCGCGGTCCATCGTGCCGAGCCGCTCTTCGATCCGGCCGGCACCTGTTTCGATGGCGGTCGATATCCGAGCCGCCGCCGCCTCGCTGAGCCGATCGATCTCGCCCGCGTGTTCACCGAGGCTGTCGGCGATGCGCTGGCCGGCATTGTCGACGATGGTGTTGACGCTGCCGACGCTATCGCGAATGCGATCCCCCAGCGAGCCGAGCGTCGTCTCGATCCGGGCGCCGGTATCGTCGACGATCACGCTGACAGTGCCGACGCTGTCACGGATACGGTCTTCGAGCGAACCGAGGCTCGACTCGACCCGTGCACCGGTATCGTCGAGGCGGCTGTTGATGCCGCCGATCGAGATGTCGACTCGATTGGTGAGCGTGTCGGCCGCGAGACTGATCTGATCGGCCGTTTCGGCGAGCCGTTCGGCTATGTTGCCCGTGGTCGAACGCATGCGGGCTTCGAGCGCCTCTGCGCTGCGATCGATAGCGCCGGCGATCGATGCCTGGCGTTCTTCGAGCGACATCTCCAGCATGCTTGCGCTGGTCGCGAGCGTCGTTGCCATCGCCATCGACTGGTCCGAGAGCAGTTCTTCCAAATGCTCGCGCCCCTGTCCGACGGCGCGGTTGATCGCGTTGATCCGATCATCGATCGTCGAGCGGATCTGCTCATGCGTCTCGCTGAGCGCATCGCGCAGGTGTTCGGCCTTGCCGGAAAGCGTCCGCTCGATGTCCGCGGCGGTGTCGGCGAGAGAAGCGGTTGCCTCCGAGGTGCGTGTCGTGAGCGCATCGAGCGCCTGGGCACTTCGGTCGATGACGCCGGCGATCGACGCCTGACGTTCATCGAGGGACATTTCGAGCATGCTCGCGCTGGTCGCAAGTGTCGTGGCGATCGCCATCGACTGATCGGAGAGCAGCTCTTCCAACTGTTCGCGGCCCTGGCCGACGGCGAGATTGATCGCGCTGATACGGTTGTCGAGCGTCGAGCGGATTTCGCTGTGCGTCTTGTCCAGCGTATCGCGCAGATGCTCGGCCCTGCCGGAAAGGGTCTGTTCGATTTCGGCGGCCTTGCCGGCGAGAGAAGCGGTCGCCTCGGTTGTCCGGGCGGTGAGTGCTTCGGCGATCTCGGCGCTCGTTCCCGTCAAGGCATCCGAAATCTTGCCGACGCGGCTGCTCAGATCTTCCGCGATGCGCGCGCTGGTCTCCGTCAGGGTGCCCGCGATCTCGCTGACGCGACCGCCGAGATTCTCCGCGACCTCGGACACGCCTTGCGAGAGCCTGTTTTCGATGTCGCCGACCCGGTCCGTCATGGTCTCGGCAATAGCCATGGCCCGGAATGTCAAGTTGTCCGCGACGTCTTCGGCGTGGCGGCTCAGCGAATCCGCCATCTCGTTGGCGCGGGTGGAGATGGTCGAATCGATCTGCGCCGCACGCTCGGCGAGCACGCCGTCGAGCGCCGAGGTCTGGGTTGCAAGCGCCTCGGTAATCGCCTGACTGCGCTGCGACAGCACGTCGTCTATAGTATCTGCCTGGCTGCTGAGCGCATCCGACATCGCCTGCCCGCGATCGGAAAGAACACGCTCGAGCCGATCCGCGGTGCCGCTGACGGCGCCTTCGATGAGGCTCGCGCCGGAGGCGAGGGCGGTCGAGATGGCGGCAGTGCGTTCGGAGAGCGTGTTGTCCAGGCGGTGCTGGCTTGCGGCGATCGCGCTGGTGATCTCGTCGGTCGAGCCCGTGAGCGTCTGCTCGATACGTTGATGAGCGGATTGGAGGCCGTCGATGAAGGCGGATGTGCGCGAATCGAGACCCTCGGTCAGGCGTTGCTCGCTGGTTGCAAGCGCATTGGCAAGCTGATCGGCACGGTGGCCGAAACCGTTCTCGATGCGCTCCTGCGCTGCGGTGAGGGCTCCCATCAGCGAGCCGGTCTTCTCGGAGAGCACGCCCTCGATACGGCTATGGGCGCTGCCGATGAGATTGGTGAGCTCGGTCGTGCGGCCGCCGATCGTTTCCTCAATGAAATCCTGCGTCGCGCCGAGCGCCGTCGCCAGCGTCAGTGACTGATCCGAGAGCGCCGAGCCGATCTTCTCGACGCTGCTGTCGAGCGCGCTGCCGATCGCCTCCGAGCCGCCGGAGACGGTCTCGTTGATCCGGTGCAAGCTTTCCATCAACTTGGTGTCGAGCTGGTTCGCCCGTTTATCGAAGGCGCTTGCGAATTCGTGGAAGCGCTCGTCGAACGCGGTCGCCAGCTGGCCGACCGTCGTCTGCAGCTTCTCCTCGAAGAAGCCGCCTCTGAGGTCGAGGTCCATGATCGCGTCGTCCGCGCTCGACTTAAGGCTCTGGCGGAAGCTCGCGCCTTTCTCGTCGAGAGCGGCATTGAGGGTTGCGAGCATATCGTCGAGGCCGCCGGTAATTGCCTGCTGGCCCACGCTCAGGCTCTCGTTGAGGTCACGCGTGCGGGCGATCAGCGTCTCGTTGAGCTGACGTGCGCGCTCGTTGAGCGCGGCATTCAGCTTCTCGGTATTTGCATCGAGGGTGGAGGCGCGAGTTTCGAACTGGTTGAGCAATTGCTCGCCGCGTTTGGTCAGGTTTTCGCTGAGCGAGTCGAGGCGCGCGTCGAATTCATTGCTGAGCGCCACGCCGGCGGTCGTCAGGCCGGAAAGCAGCGCATCGGTGCGGGTCGACAGCATCGTGCCCAGCGTTTCCAGCGCATGGTCCGATTTCTCGGAAAGCGCAGCCGCGCGCGTGTCGATCAGCGACGCGAAGGCCTCACCGGACACGGCGATGCGCGAGGCGATGTCTTCGCTCGCGAGTTCCAGATCGTCCTTCAGCTTGCTGTGCGCCCCCGCGATCGTCGAGCGGATATGCTCAGAGTGGCCGATGATCGCTTCGCGCTCGAGCCCGAGTTCCTGGAGCAGCGTGCGGACTCGCAATTCGTTTTCGCTGTAGCTGCGTTCGAGCGCACTGACTTCGGAATGGACGAGCGCTTCAAGCTCGGTTGCGCGAGCGATGGTCCGTTCGATGCCCTCGTTCATCGCCGAGACTTCGCGCCGCACCGCCTGGCCGACGGTCATCACCCGGTCCGCGGCCGCCGTTTCCGGCTCCGCCAGACGCAGTGCGACCTCGGCCATCGAGCGCGCCGCATTGCGCAGTTCCTGCGCCCTCGCGATCATGATGGCGAAGGAGAAGAAGAGCATGATTGGCAGGGCGATGCCGACCAGTATGCCGATCGCGCCCGGCATGGCCGCCAAATCGCCGAGCGAACGGATCTGCCAGATCTCGGGTGCGTAGAGCAGGTGGGCGACAGCCACACCGGCGGCCGCCCAGGCGAGCGACACGAGCGCGGCGACGCGGATCGCCGCCCGGCTGGAGCGTACTTCGAGGGAGCGGAGCATCGCTGCCGGGGACCTGCGCATATCGTCGTTGGCGGGTGCTAGCGGCGGCTGCTTCGGCGCGGTCTCTGGAGCCAGGCTGCGCGGCGCTTCTCCCCCACGCGGCTTCACGGCTTCCTGCGGTGCTCTTGCAGCGCGCGCCTGATCGGGCGCCGTAGCCTGCTTCGCGTGTTCGGACACTTGCTCCTCCGGCTCATCCAGGGAAGTCTTGTCGTTCAAGGCCGACTTCAGGTCGTCAAAGTCGATCTTCAGGGCCGCTTCCAGCGCCTGAAACGCTTTCTCATCGATCGACTCGTTGCTCTTCTTCGTCGCCATAGGGATACGCCTCACTACTATTGCCCGCTGATGGCCGTCTTCCTGACGCCATTAAGGTGCGCCGTGACATCCTCGACAGGGCGGTGACAGGAAGGCATACGCATTCCATCTGCGCAATACCCTGACCGATCACCCATTCATCGCCTCGATGGATCTGCCGCGCCTGCACCTTGCGATGCCGCGCGCCGCTTATCCACCAGAACAGTTGCCAATTTCATATGCAGGCCCGCTCCTAATCGTATCGTAGTGACACATTAGCCGGGTTCTTACAATTAAGAGCGGTCCGCATTCACTAAAATCCTAATCATTTGTTAACCAAATGGCCGTCTCCTGACCGGAAAAGCCCAAGAAATCAGGCGGTTTAACGGCCATTAACCATTTCCCCAAATTTCTGTCTCATTGTGCCGCCTTTTTAAGCCGATGGCAGTGCCACCCACTGACGATAACTGTTTGAAAACGGTGCGGTCATTCGATGCGACACTGATAAGGAAACGAGCCCATGGCGGCACTCCCGATAGCCTTCCAAGCACCTAACAATCCCGCAAGTTCTTCCTCTTCGGCCGGAAATCCCATTGATCTTGCCCGTCTCGCTCAACAGACGATGGGAGACGCGAGCCTCGAAACCGAGGTGTTGCGGCTCTTCGCGCGGCAGGCGCGCCAGGCTATGTGCGAGATGGCGGACGGCGACCCGGACCGCTGCAGGCGAGTCGCCCATCGGCTGAAGGGGGCGGCTCTTGCAGTCGGCGCGGATAATGTCGCAAATGCCGCCGCCGCGATCGAAGAGCAACCGACGGATGCGATGCTGCGGAGCGGACTTGCCGCCGCCGTTCTCGATGCCGAGCTTTTCATCCTAAGACTCTGCCGCTGATTTTCAGCCTCGGCCGTAGGTCCGCTACGCCTTGCCGCCGCGCCACCGCCGGCTGCGGCGAAGCCCGGCTCGTGTTGACTGGCCGGCCGATTTGTTGGAAGAACGTGCCTGACTTCAGATGCTGCGGCGACGCCTGCCTCGACAAACCCCTGCGCCAGGCGCCCGATCCCAATCAATTCGTTCCGGAAAGAGAAATGACAAAACTAACGATCGTAGCCTTTGACGGCACGCGCCACGAACTCGATGTCGAGAACGGCTCCACTGTCATGGAGAATGCGGTTCGCAATTCGGTTCCGGGGATCGAGGCGGAATGCGGCGGCGCCTGTGCCTGCGCGACCTGTCATGTCTATGTCGACGAGGCCTGGGCGGCGAAAGTCGGCGCTCCGGAGGCGATGGAAGAGGACATGCTGGATTTCGCCTATGACGTAAGGCCGACGTCGCGCCTTTCCTGTCAGATCAAGATGACTGAAGCCCTGGACGGCTTGGTCGTTCACGTTCCCGAACGCCAGGCCTGATCGCGCTCAGCACTTTAATATTTAGAAAAAAATGCCTCGCCGGTCGGTCGACTAGCGAGGCGAGGAGGGCGCATCGCAAACAGATGAGGGAGGGAGCATCTGCTGCACCAAGACACGCCAGGAGAACCTGTGCTGCTTCATTGCCTGGATTTTGCTTCAAAAACCGAAAGCAATGGAGCCAGACTCAAACAGTCCGCCAGCAAAGCACGTAGTCTTACTGTCGATCCGCAATTCAACGTTACCCACATCGAACGGTAGAACTTCAATTCTTCCGCTCGTTTCATGATATTAATATAGCTGAGTCGGGCGCCGCTCGCTATCGTTAGATTCCGCCAATAAAATACTGTGGGTTTTTGCGCTTTTCTTCGATGGGCGAAACTATAATCACCCATTTCTTGGGGGTATGGCGCTTTCGGCGAAGGTGGCTCGCTAACGGCCGGCTTTCGTCAGGCTTTCCAGCCGGTGCTGCAGCAATCGAATCATGCGCCGATCGAAGTTCGCTGCCTCCGTACGGTCGAAGCGTGCCTGATCCTTGTCGTGGCTCTCGACCTCTTCCGCGCTCACCTCGGCCACGCGAGCCTGCATCCGCTCGCAATTGTTTTCCGGTTTCAGCGCGAGTAGCGCCTTTTCCATCTGGCGCGCGTGAATGCGAGCAATCTCCGCATGGCGCTCCTCATGGCGCTTGATGTCGCTGGCGAGCGTATCCCAGACCAAGGCAAGGTCACGTCCGGCCTGTTTGCGGTACTTCCATCGCGGCAGGATGATGCGTGTGCTGAGCGTGACGCGCGCCGTGCCGACCGCGCAACGGCCTTCGCGACCGACATAGGTCACGGTGCCGCCGAATTTGATGCGCGTCGCGCCCGGATGGCGCGTGCCGGTGCTCCCCATCAAGGGGCCGGACACCGAGAGCGCCTTGTCGAGCTCTTCTGCCGTGCGTCCGCCGATCGAAAAGTAGGAGACGCTCTTGCTGATGAGCGTTTCGCCCGAGGCGCTGCCAAGCGGAAGTCCGACGAGCAGTGCGATCAGGGCGGCTCTTAACGGGGCGTGTATTCCGGGCATCGCTGCGTATTCTCGTCGGTTGAACTTCATAGAAGCTTGGGGCATAGCCAAGGCCAGCGCAACACAAATCGGCTAGGACTCCCGTCCGAAAATTGGTGTATCGCACGAGGAAAAGGCGATAACGCTTTGCGTCAACACGAAATTGCCTGCAGCATGCGCAGTCGATGAAACTCTATGTCGTTGGAGCCGCGGATCGAAAGACCATGAGATATACTCCATTTCAGCCCTTCCGTTGGCGATTGGCTCATGGACGCAGTCTCGAACTGGGTCCGCGTGGCGTTTTGATGGCAATCATCAATGTCACGCCGGATTCATTCTCCGATGGAGGGCGCTTTACCGACGCCGGAGCCGCCGTGGCAGCCGCTTTTTGTGCGGTCGAGGAGGGAGCGGAAATTCTCGATATAGGCGGCGAGTCCACCCGCCCGGATGCTGAACCGGTAAGCGCCGAGGAGGAGCAGGCCCGCGTCATGCCCGTCATCGCCGCTCTTGCCGCTGAAACCGAGGCGATCATCTCCATCGATACCTATCGTGCCAACACCGCGCGCCTTGCCGTGGAGGCCGGGGCGCATATCGTCAATGATGTGCACGGCCTGCAGCGCGAACCGGCAATTGCCTCCGTCGCGGCCGAGACGGGTGCCGGCCTCTGCATTATGCATACGGGGCGGGGTCGCGAGAAACTCGGCGACGTCATAGAGGATCAGTTCCATTTTCTCGACCGGTCGCTCGAGATCGCCGCCAAGGCCGGCGTTCGGCGGGAGCAGATCGTTCTCGATCCGGGCTTCGGTTTCGCCAAGGATACGGATGAAAACCTGGAACTGATCGGGCGCTTCGAGGAATTGCATCGATTTGCCCTGCCGCTCCTCGTCGGAACGTCGCGCAAGCGCTTCGTCGGTGCGGTGACGGGGAGGGAGGCGCAGGCCCGAGACGTCGGCACCGCGGCGACGACCGCGCTTCTCAGGGCTCAGGGCGCTGCGATTTTTCGGGTACATGATGTCGCAATCAACAGGGATGCGCTGGCGATGGCCGATGCTATGCTGACTGCAAAGAACAGCCGACGGGACATGAAGCCATGACTGCGACCTACACGATCACCCTTAAGAACTGCGCGTTCTTTGCCCGCCACGGCGTGCTCGACGAGGAAGAGTTCCTCGGGCAGCGATTCTTCGTGGATGCGGAACTCGAGGTGGAGCAGGGTACTGCGCTGGTCGAGGATTGCATCGATGATACCGTGCATTACGGTATCGCCTTCGCCGAGATCGAGAGGATCGTTACCGGACGCCGGCGATATCTGATCGAGGCACTGGCGCTTGAGGTCGCCAAGACGCTTTGCGCGCGCTTCCGTCAGATCCGTCGGGCGAAGGTCTCGATACGCAAACCGAACGCACCCGTTCCCGGGGTGCTGGATTACGTTGAAGTCACGGTCGAGCATGTTGCCGAATAAGAGCTGGCGCAGCGTGACACTCGGCCTCGGCGGCAATCTCGGCGAACCGCGCCGGGCGATGGCGGAAGCCTTGCGAGCACTAGATGCGCGGCCGGACTGCCGGGTTACGGCGGTTTCGCGGCTTTATCGGACGCCGCCATGGGGCAAGACGGATCAGGACTGGTTCTTCAATGCCTGCGCGGAAGTCGAGACGACACTCGGCCCCGAGACATTTCTTGAAACCTGTCTCGAGATCGAGCGCGCCATGAAGCGCGTGCGAAAGGAGCGCTGGGGGCCGCGCACCATCGACATTGATCTCCTGACCTTCGATGACCTGAGCATTGTCAGCGACGCGCTGCAGCTGCCGCATCCGCGGATGACGGAGCGCGGTTTCGTTCTGATGCCGCTTGCGGATTTTGCGGCGGCCCTTTCCGTCGGGGGGCGGACGATCAGAGAGTGGCTGAGCCGGGTGGATGTCACCGGGATCGAAGTGGCCGATGAAAACGTTGACTGGTGGCGCGCGCAGGATTGAACGAGGATCATTGCTTCCTGACGCAGCAAGCCCGGCATTGAACCGGGCTCCCGTTTTCCCTCTGTGAAACGCGACTACTTGATCGAGCCGACCGCGATGGTGTCCATCTGCCGATTGAGGCTGACGCCGATGACGGGGACCATTGTTTCCTCGACCTTCACCGAGATCGTGATGTTCATGGTCTCCTCGTCCTGAAGACGAGCGATCATCGCACCGTTGAGCTGCTTGCGGTTGATGCCGACGACGACCTTGTCCTTGGCGACATTGCCGGACACGACGTCAAGGCCCTTGCCGTCGGCGCCATCGAGGAACTTTCCGGTGTAGCTGTTGCCTTTCTGCGTGATCATCGCCGACATCGGCTGTTTGAAGACGCCGACGCGGCAGAAGCCGTCAAGCTTCAGTCCGGCTTGTGCGCCGGACATCGGTTCGCCGGTGAGGTCGCAGGTGAATTTTGTGCCTTTGTACTTGCCGGCCACGATCTCGCCTGGCCCCTTCCACTGGCCGGCGACCTTGTCGAAGAACGCCTTGTCGCGGGCGCCGGAGAGTGCCGGCGTTGCAGCGCCGAGGGCGGCGACAAGCGCGATAGCGGCAACGCCGCGAGCAATCAAAGAAAGGCGCGAGAACATGAACGATCCTTGATGGGTCAACGTGCAAATCTGGTAATCACATTTGCGCGAAAATGGTTAACGGATGGTTTCGTCGCCGCTCATATATTACCGCTTCACGGCTTCGACCGCTCGCCAGAAATTGAGGCGGCCCGCCATCATGGTGCTCAGCCGTCCCGCGAGCTTTCAGCTCTCGCTGCTCCTGGCGTCAGGTCGGCAAGAAAATCACCGATGCCGGGGCGCTTCAGCGCCCGGAACGGCATCGGGCGGCAGAGATCCATCGCCGCAATTCCGATGCGCGCCGTCATCAGCCCGTTGATCACGCCTTCGCCAAGGCGGGCCGACAGCTTCGACGCGAGACCGTGGCCGAGGACCTGCTGAATGAGGCTGTCGCCGGCGGCAATCGAGCCGGTCACCGCCAGATGCGCGATGACGTCACGCATCAGGCGCAAGAGGCCGAGCGTGCCGGGCCGCCCACCGTAAAGCTCGGCCATCGCGCGGATCATGCGCGCGGACTCGTAGAGCACATAGCCGAGATCGACGAGCGCGCGCGGGCTGACGGCGGTGACGATCGACACGCGTTTCGACGCGGCGAGAATGATTCGGCGCGCTTCGCGGTCGAGCGGCGCCAGCAACTCGCGCTCAGTCAGTTCGAGGAGGTGCGGACCGTCGATGATCTCGCCTTCGGTCTCCGCAAGCCGCGCCCGACCTTTGGCGGTACGTGGGTTTGCGGCCAGCAAGTGGACGAGCCTTGCCGTAGCGGCACGCGCGGCCTTGGTCTTTCCGGGGCCGGCTGCTTCCAAGACGTCTGCTTTCAGCGCCTGGATCGCCGTCAGTTGCATCATGCCGGTGAGCTCGCGGGCAATGACAACCAGAAACGCAACCGCGCCGATTGCCACGACCGCGATCGCCGCATAGCCGAGCCAGTCGGCGCGGGAAAAGAGATCGCGCACGAGGCGGTCGATCCAGAGGCCTATGGCCAGCGACAAGAGGATACCGAAAGCGCCCGCGGCCACCTTGCCGAAGGAGAGGCGCCGCCGGCGGGGCTGAGCTTCCGGCAAGTCGAGTGCTTCGAGCGCCGCAGTCGTCTCGATGAACGGATCCTCTGCATCTGGCGTCATGGCAACCTTGTCGCTGAAGCTTGCCGGTGCGCGCCGCGGCTGTTGTTCAGGACTTGCGGTGCGTTCTTCCGGCGTAACCGGAAAGGCGGCGGGCTTGCGACGGCGATCCTTAAAATCGTCATTCATGCCAGGCGATCTCCGAGCAGGAACTGCATGGCCCGGTCGAGCCGGATATGCGGTACAGAGAGTTTCAACCCGCCGCGCGTCTCCTCCAGATGCGGCGGCCGGAAGCGGACGAAGTTCAGCTCCGGCATTGACGGCTCGGTCACGGTCGCGACGCGGGGGCGGGAAGCGGTCTCCGCAACCTCAAACAGAATATCTGGATTTTCCGGTAAGTCCCCGGGGAATATCGCGGTTTTCTTTTCGCCATCGAAGATCTCGCCATTAATCTTCTCGCCGGCTATAGGCGTTCCGACAATGACTGGCAGGCTGTGCCCATCATGGTTTACCGTCGCCTCCCGCGTCGCCCTGACCGACGCGAGCGCCATGACTTCGAGGCCGGCTCCGCTCATTCCGATGCGTTCGGCTGCACGGCTGACGAGGCGAGCGGCGGTGCGCTCGAGCCGATCATGGCTCTCATGATGCAGGTGATCCGCTTTCGTAGCGGCAATCAGCACTCGGTCGATCCGGCGCGTGAGAAGAGAGGAAATCCAGGAATTGACGCCGGGACGAAAGCAGGCAAGCACGTCGGCGAGCGCCTGCTCCAGATCCTTAAGCGCCTCCGGCCCGCGATTGATTGCCTGCAACGCATCGACCAGCACGATCTGGCGATCGAGGCGGGCGAAATGCTCGCGGAAGAACGGCTTAACTACATGCGTCTTGTAAGCTTCGTATCGCCGCTCCATCATCGCCCAAAGCGAGCCTTTGGGCGCCCGTCCTGCCGGCACGTCGGGCAGCGGCGAGAAAGTGAGCGCCGGTGAACCTTCGAGATCGCCTGGCATTAGAAAGCGGCCGGGCGGCAGGGTCGAGAGTGAGCGGTCGTCTTCCTTGCAGGCCTTGAGATAGGCAGTGAAGCTTTCGGCGAGCCGACGGGCGGCACCTTCATCCTCGGCCGTTTCCGCGCCTATGGAGGCGGCAAGGTTTAGCCACTCGCGCGATAGGGCTGCACGCGTGCCTTCGCGCGCTCGCCGCACCGTTGCTTCGCTGAATTGCCGGAAGTCCTGGGCGAGCAGAGGCAGGTCGAGCAGCCACTCGCCGGGATAGTCGACGATATCGATCGAAAGACGTCCGGGAGAGAACAGTCGATTCCAGCCGCTCGCGCTTTCGTAGTCGAGCGTGATGCGCAATTGCGAAATGGCGCGCGTCGAATCCGGCCATGCCCGGTCGCGGACGAGAGCGGCGATGTGGTCCTCGTATTGGAAGCGCGGCACGGCGTCGTCCGGCTGCGGTTCCAGCCGGACCTTCGAAACGCGGCCGGAGCGGATGGGCTCGAACAGCGGCAGCCGCCCGCCATTCAATAAGTTGTGCACGAGCGAGGAGATGAACACGGTCTTGCCGGCGCGCGAAAGACCGGTGACGCCGAGCCGAACGGTAGGATGGACGAGCCCGGCCGCGCGGTCTGCAAGATTGTCCAGCGCGATCAACGTGTCGTCCTTGAGACTGGTCAGAATGGGCGCCAAGTTCTCTCGTCCCCTCCGGAATCGTTCAGCGATACAGCGTTATGGCCGATATCCCCGCCGGGTTACAGGCGTCCACGTTGCTCGGGAGCGATATAGGAAATGTTTCCGTCGGCGCAACGACGCGAGCGAACTTCGATGGCTCCTCGGGCCGGATTCGAACCCGGACGAAATACCGGGTCATTGCCCTTCGGCGTCCTCGAGGGTCGGCACCAGCAACTGCGAAAGTGCGGCGGACCAGACGGAGCCGGCCGTCGGGCGGGCCGAAAAGTCGATGATCGCCAATCCGGCCGGCGGATAACCATCGCTGAATGCCGCCTGAGCCGTTGTCCCACCGAGAATTTGCCAGAACAGTTCCTCGATCATCGGATTGTGCCCGACGATCATCAGCGAGGACCGGTCCGCATACGCTTCGACAAGCTCGGCGTAGACGCTCGTCAGACCTGTATAAAGCGGGTCGAGATAGCGGATATCGATGTCCTTGCCGAGCATGCGATAGAGCGGTTCTGCCGTCTGGCGGCACCGTGTTGCGGTGGAACACAGGATCAAGTCCGGTCGCAGACCGCGATCGGCAACGTTCTGCGCGGTAAGCTCCGCCTCCGCATAACCGATGCCGTCGAGCGTGCGGTCAAAGTCCCTTTGACCCGGCAGAGCCCAGCCCGAACGGGCGTGACGAAGGAGAAAAAGGCGGAAGGCTGGGACGACGCTATCTTGCATGTACCTGTCCGGTGTTGAAACTCCCGGGAATGGAGGCATCTGCCTGCGCCCGCAGCACAAACGCCCCGTCGGATCGCTCCCTTGTCCCGCCGGTCGACGCAAAGATCAAGCCATGCTCTTCGCGTTTTTGGCGAACCGATACGCTATTGAACTGACGCTCGGCGTACACCAGATGTCGCAATCTGGACGCGACCGAATTCGCGCACCAGCTGAATGACGGCTCCTGCCGACAGCTGCGGCGATAACTCGCCGATCAGGACTTTGTGCGTAATTTTGATGAAATATTAGCCGGTTAGCCTGAAATCCGCGCAGTGCTAAATTGCCGAGTAAGCACCGTCTACAAGGCTTGAATCAGAGCTTCCATAGGTCTATACACCGCCGCAATGAGATGTTCTTCAGGAGAATCGCGTTGAGTGAGAAGATCGATCTTAGTACCTATGTCCTCTCCGAGGACGAGGAATTCATGAATGCAAACCATCGGGCATACTTTCGTGCGAAGTTGAATGCCTGGAAAAACGATATCCTTCGCGAAGCCCGCGAGACACTGGATCACTTGGCAGAGGAGAGCGCCAATCATCCTGATCTTGCGGACCGCGCTTCCTCCGAAACAGACCGGGCAATCGAGTTGCGCGCCCGCGATCGCCAGCGGAAGCTGATCGCCAAGATCGATGCCGCGCTGCAGCGCCTCGACGAAGGCACCTACGGGTACTGCGAGGAAACCGGGGAACCGATCGGCCTCAAGCGCCTGGACGCGCGGCCGATCGCGACTCTTTCGATCGAGGCTCAGGAACGCCATGAGCGTCGCGAGAAGGTTTACCGCGACGAGTAAGTCGCGGAAGATTGCCTGACCTACAGCAAACGGCGCGGTTCAACCGCGCCGTTTTCTTTTGTTCTGCCGTATGGATCGAAGCCGCTCGTGCGGGGACGGGCCCGCCGCACCGCTCCCTTCACGGTTTGCGGCCCGCGGAGATGTCAGCCAACATCCGGTTCATCTCCTCCTCGATCGTTGGTTCCTTTCGGACGTCTTCCGGTGTGGCACCGAGCATAGGCTCCTGGCGACCGCCCTGCGCTGGACGATTTTCCGGCGGCAGCGGGGCTGTCGGTGTCAGGCGTTGGAGATCGCCGCTGATTTCCGCATCGAGCATGCGCTCGAATTCGGCAGCATCCGGTGTTGCCGGCCGCGTCGCAGGCTGCGCCAGTATCGGCTTGAAGGGCTCGGCCGGGGTAGGCGGCGCTGAGCGATCTCCGCTTGCAGGCTGGACCATCGGAAGCACTCGGTCGCGTGCGGCTGTAAGAACATCGCGCACCGGCTCGACGGCAGCGGCCACAGGCGGAACGTCAGATGGTAGCGGCGCCGGTCTGGAGGCCGCTGGCTGTTGCGGCGGCGGCGACGAGCTAGTCGTATCGGACTGATCGGCCGCAACGCGCACCGGCGGTGCCGGCTCAGCGCGCACCGGAGCTCTTACAGGCTCGACGGGCCGCGTCATTTGCCGAACCGGTTCGACGGCTGCAAGCTCGGCGGGGGCGGTAGAGGAAACGGGCTGGGGCTTTGCCTCCGGTCGGGCTGCCGCGGTCGAAACGTCGGCAGGCCGTTGTTCCACCGCAACGCGGACGCCGGCCGATGCCGGGGCTGTTTCCTCCGCAACGATGCGGCTCTCGATGACGACGTCGGTCGGGCCGCCGATCATGATCAGGTGTTCGACATCGTCGCGTCGCACGAGCACGAGCCGACGGCGCGTGTCCACCGCTGCAGCATCGAGCACGGCAAGCCGCGGCTGCCTGTTCTTGCCCCCACGGACGAAGGGAGAGGATGGTCTGTTGCGCATGATCCAGAGCACCGCCACAAGGCACAAGAGACCAATGGCCACTGCTCCGGCGGCGACGATGAACCGGCTACCGTTGTCCCCCAGGATCGTTTCCATCATAGGCTGAACTCCTTACTGCCGCCCGGATGGCAGCATTTGACGGCTTTTTTCGGGCCGGAACAAGCTTCCGCCTGACATTCCCTGTGAATTGACCGCGGCGCTTCCGCCGAGACGCTTTTTGCTGTTATCTCTGATTGTTAAAGATGATTCCAGTTCGATGGGCGGGAGCGCGGGGAAGGCGGCTACCGATTTCGCGGCGACGTCATCGGATGCCGGTCGCTGCATAGTTTCCTTAAACCGGAACCGTTTTAGGGATAACTTATGCAGCAATTCAAAGTATTAGAGCGGCCCTTGTGCGTCTGCAGGGATGCGCGGCGTTGCAAGCGTGCGGGATCGTGCCGGTAGGGCGCCGACCCGGCAGCAGGTGAGGACCCCGATGACGAAATTGCGGCAGTCAGGTGACTACCAGATGCCGGTCGTTGACCGGGGCGTGCGGCCGGGCACCATCCTCAGGATCATCCTGCTGGCGATCGTTCTCACCGCTTCGGCGGCCGCATTCGTCGTCTTCAAGAATCAGCTCGAGAACGAAATCGTGCTCGGCATTCTCGGCGTGCTGGCCATGGTCGGCATATTCTTCCTCGTTTCGTCGGTCATCGGTTTCATCGAGGTGATGCCGCAGTCACGGCCTGACGAACTGGCCCGTGCCTTCCTCGACGCGCATGAGGACGGGACGATCGTCACCGACCGCAAGGGCCGCATCATCTATGCGAACGCCGCTTACGGCGCGCTGACGGGCGTGAAGAGCGCAGCCGGCATACAATCTCTCGAAACCATCCTGTCGCGGAACCGCGAAGCGACGGAGGCGATCTATCGCCTGACCAACGGTCTGCACGAGGGCAAGCAGGGACACGAGGAATTTCGGCTGCTGAAACCGCTCGCCAACGGCAAGGGGGCCGGCGCGGGCGCCCATTGGTTTCGTCTGAAGGCGCGCGTGCTGCCGCTCGAGGATGCAGACAGCAATCCGCTCTATCTCTGGCAGATCGCCGACATCACCGCGGAGCGCGACGATCAGGAGCGCTTCTTCAAGGAGCTGCAGAACGCGATCGACTATCTCGACCATGCACCGGCGGGCTTTTTCTCCGCGGGGCGTAAGGGCGAGATCTTCTATATCAACGCGACACTTGCCGATTGGCTGGGCATCGATCTCACCAAGTTCCAGCCCGGATCGATCAGCATCGCGGACCTCGTCGCGGGCGAGGGCTTGGCGCTCGTGCAATCGGTGCAGGCCGAACCGGGCCTCAAGAAGACAAAGGTTCTGGACCTCGATCTGCGCAAGATGAACGGCCAGAGCCTGCCGGTCAGGCTGATCCATCGCGTTTCCTCGACGCGCGACGGCGCGCCGGGAGAAAGCAGGACGATCGTGATGTCGCGCGAGGGCGACGACGGCGACCAGTCGGCGTCGAATGCGGCCATGCGCTTCACCCGTTTCTTCAACAACACGCCTATGGCGATCGCCTCGGTGGACGGAAACGGGCGGATTCTCAGGACCAACGCACCCTTCCTGAAGCTTTTCGCCGGCCTCGTTTCGCAGGACGATTTCGAGCGCGGTGCCCTGATTGAGGCCGTAGTGCACCCGTCTGAAAAGGGCCGGCTGCAGGAGGCGCTAGCGGCGGCCAAGGACCGGCAGAGCGATATCGCCCCGATCGACGCGCTGCATCCGAGGGATGAGGGGCGTCACTTCCGCTTCTACGTGAACGCCGTGATCGACCAGAGTGACCAGGCTCCCGAGGAAGCGGCGATCATCTATGCGCTGGAAATCACCGAGCAGAAGGCGCTCGAGAATCAGATGGCGCAAACGCAGAAGATGAACGCGGTCGGAACCCTCGCCGGCGGCATCGCGCATGATTTCAACAATGTGCTGACGGCGATCTTGCTTTCAGCCGATCATCTCTTGCTATCGGCCCGGCCGGCGGACGCGACATTTGCGGATTTGATGGAGATCAAGCGCAATGCCAACCGCGCCGCGGTTCTGGTGCGGCAATTGCTCGCCTTCTCGCGCAAGCAGACTATGCGGCCGACCGTGCTCAATCTCACCGACGTCATCGGCGACCTCAGGATGCTCGTCGACCGCATGACGGGCACGAACGTCAAGGTCGAAGTGGACTACGGTCGCGATCTCTGGCCGGTGAAGACGGATCTCGGCCAGTTCGAGCAGGTTCTTTTGAACCTCGCCGTCAATGCTCGCGATGCCATGCCAGGCGGCGGAACCATCACGCTCCGGACGCGGAACCTGCCGGCAAGCGAAGTGCCGGCAATCGGACGGCGCGAGCTGCCGGAGGACGACTACGTCATGGTCGAAGTGGCGGACGAGGGTACCGGGATTCCGCCGGAAATCATGGACAAGATCTTCGAACCCTTCTTCACGACGAAGGAGGTCGGCAAGGGCACCGGGCTCGGTCTTTCGATGGTCTACGGAATCGTCAAGCAGTCCGGCGGTTACATCTATCCGGAGTCCGAAGTCGGCAAGGGCACGACCTTCCGCATCCTGCTTCCGCGGTATGTCGAAGCGGCCGAGACACGCGACGAACCGGCATACAACGAAACCTCCGCCGCGATCCCGCTGGCGCCAAGCGAGCCACCGGCGGCGGCAGCGCCTCGGCCGGAGCCGGCCGATCTCACCGGAGATTCCGCGGTAGTCCTCCTGGTCGAGGACGAGGAGGCGGTTCGCCGCGGCGGCAAGCGAATGCTGGAGACGCGTGGCTATACGGTCTACGAGGCGGGGTCCGGCGTCGAAGCGCTCGAGATCATGGACGAGCTCGACGGCGCCGTCGATATCGTCGTCTCGGACGTCGTGATGCCGGAAATGGACGGCCCGACGCTGCTCCGCGAATTGCGCAAGAAATATCCGGATCTGAAATTCATCTTCGTGTCCGGTTATGCGGAAGACGCCTTTGCCCGCAACCTGCCCGCCGATGCCAAGTTCGGCTTCCTGCCGAAGCCGTTCTCGCTGAAGCAACTGGCCGTCGCTGTCCGCGAGATGCTCGATTCCTGACGAGCTTCCGCTTTCGCAGTGGAATGCTTGCTGCGCAGAAGTCGGTGGCAAAAAGTTGAAGCTATGCGACTGTTCGACCGAATTTCCTCTTGAAATTCAAAAGGCGCGGCTTAGTAGCAAAACCTAGGACTTATGCGAATTGCCTGGAGACCAAAGAGTTTGTGGCTCTCCAATCTCTATTGCGTGCCTGTCTGGATCATAAAAACGGAACACTCGCTGTCCCCATGCTTGCCGCTCAATCGGATGGATCAGCCTCACGTGCGGCGCAATGTTTTCGAACGCCGCGTCAAGGTCTTCATGTTCAAAATACAACAGCAAATTTCTTCGGCCATAGGGCTCTTTCCTGATAAAGGCTTTCCGCCAAATTGTTGTTCAAGTGAAGTTCCTTCGTGGATCGCAAAGCCAGTCTCAAAAAGGACGAAGTTTCCGAAATCCTCTAATATTTTCAGACCAAGTCTCTTCTCATAAAATTCCTTAGAGTAATTGATGTCGCGGACGAACGGGATAGGATTGATAAAACGCATCGAATTCCTCCCGTGAAGTCAAAGTCGTTGTCGAGAAAGTCCCGACTAACGCGACGGTTTTGTGACTGAATTTTGCGGCTTCGCGAAAATGGATATTCTGCGACAATTGAGGTGCAGAATGCTTCACGAAGATCTTTTCGGCAAGGAAACCGCCCACAACGTCGTATTGCAAGCGGTTCGACATCACTATCTACCTTAATTCCACATTTTGGGTTACGGCTGGTCTCCATGCCGGGACCACCTTTTGCATCGCAGTGTTATTTCGCCGCGAGCGCTACTGCGATTTCGGCCGCGAGGCGCGCATTGTTCTCGACGAGCGCGATGTTGGTTTCAAGGCTGCGGCCCTCCGTCATGTGATAAAGGTTGTCGAGCAGATAGGGCGTGACCGCTTTGCCGGAAATGCCGTCGCTTGCGGCATTGTCGAGCGCCCGGGTGATGTAGATTTCCATTTCCTCGCGCGGGATTTCGCTTTCCTCTGGAACCGGGTTGGCGACGAGCATGCCGCCGTCGATGCCGAGGAGATCGCGCATTCGCTGGAAATTGGCGATCGCCGCCGGGCTGTTCAGCATCAGCGGGCTCTTGATGCCGGAATCGCGCGACCAGAAGGCAGGGAAGATTTCGCTGTCATAGGTCACGACCGGCACGCCGCGGGTTTCGAGCACTTCGAGCGTTTTCGGAATGTCCAGAATGGCCTTGGCGCCGGCGCAGACGACGATGACGCCGGTGCGGGCGAGTTCATCGAGATCGGCCGAGATGTCGAAGCTCTCTTCCGCCCCGCGATGGACGCCGCCGATGCCGCCGGTCGCGAAAACGTCGATGCCGGCGCGGGCGGCGGCGATCATCGTCGCGGCGACGGTCGTGGCGCCCGTGCGGCGCTCGGCGATCGCGTAGGCGAGATCGGCGCGCGAAAGCTTCATCGCGCCTTGCGTCTTCGCCAGCGCCTCTAGCTTCGCATCATCGAGGCCGATATGCAGAACACCGTGAATGACCGCAATGGTCGCGGGGACCGCGCCCTGCTCGCGAATGATCGTCTCGACGCTGCGGGCCATGTTGAGATTGCCGGGGTAGGGCATTCCGTGGGTGATGATCGTCGATTCAAGCGCAACGATCGGCGCACCGCGCGCCTTGGCGGCCGCGACTTCATCGGAATATTCCATCGGCAGGGATGGCGAGGCGGGTTTGGTCATGATCTTTTCCCTAGGGTGACGATGATTTTTGCTTCGATTCGATCAAGGCCGTCGTGATTGCTTCTGAAAAGGCGGGAGCTGGCAAAGACGGAAACCCTGCAAGCTTCCTCGCCCCGCCTCGCTTTCGGCTGCCAATCTCATGACAGCATTTCCGGCGCCGGGACAAGGGCGAGTGCCTGTTCGATGGCCTCCGTCGACATTTCTTCCGACGCGGCGAAGGGCGAAAGGAGCGTTATGATGGCCGCAGCAATGCCGTGCCGCAGGCATCCGGCAAGGTCGAAGCCAGCAAGCCGAGCGGCGAGGAAGCCTGAAGCCAGCGCGTCCCCGGCGCCGGTGACGTCTGCAAGTGCGGGAAGAGCGGGCGGCACGGCGACGCAGGCGCCGTGGCGATCGAAGGCGACCGCAGCCCGTCCGCCGCGGGTGACGACGCCGCCACGAAGCCCCCTGGCATGCAACAGCGACGGCCATTCCTCGACCGTGGCAATCTCGACTCCGGTGATTGCCTTTGCCTCCGCCTCGTTCATGAACAGGTAATCGAGGCCCGCGAGGCACTCGCCGTAGCGGATCACCTTTGCCGGAGAAACAGCGATACCGGCGATGAGCCGGCTGTCTCCGGAAGCCGCGCTCACAAGCGCTGTCAATGTGTCCTGCGGCAGGTTCGCGTCCATCAGCACAAGATCGCTCACTGCCAAGACCTCGCGCGTGGCCCGCTGCTGCAGGCGGCGCGGCGTAAACAGTGTGTAGAGATCCATGTCCGCAAGTGCGATGACGAGATTGCCGTCGTTTTCAAGGATCGCCGTATAGCTCGGCGTTTTGCGGTCGAGAAAGATGAAGGGGCGATCGATCAGGCCGGCGGCGGCGGCGGCGGCAGCCACCATGTCGCCGGCCGCGTCGCCGCCGCGCGGGCCGATCATGCGCACGCGATGGCCGAGGCGGGCGAGGTTCCGCGCGGCATTGAAGCCGCCGCCCCCGGCTTCCTCGAACCACCTGCCGGGGTTGCTTGCTCCTGGCACGGTCGCGCCGCAGATCCGGCCGCGCCGGTCGAGATGTGCACCGCCGAAAACGGCGATATCCAGTGCTTTCATGTCCGCTCCCAATTGCGCCTCGACAAGGGGCGAAGCGGAGGCGAAGGCTCTTTCCCGCCTGTACTCCGCTCCGACATCTCCGAAGATTTACGGCTCCCGCCGCTTTTGGTCCATCGCGATTCCCGATGCGAATCGGACTGGCAGGCAGATGCGCGAACGAGCTGCGGTACAGCCTGTGGAAATAGCGCAAAATCCCCAGGGAACAGGAATCGAACGTTCGAGAAATTTCCCATATTATTCAGTTGCTTGATGTGCCATTGCCAAAATAGAACAAAACATGTACAAAAACTCCTGCGGCGGCTTCATTGCCTCGATAGCTCCAATAACCTAAAGGTGGACCCAATGGCACAAAACTCTTTGCGGCTCGTAGAGGACAAATCGGTGGATAAAGGCAAGGCACTTGAAGCGGCTCTTTCCCAGATCGAACGTTCGTTCGGCAAGGGATCGATCATGAGGCTCGGATCGAAGGACAGCGTCGTCGAGATCGAAACCGTCTCGACCGGCTCGCTCGGCCTCGATATCGCGCTTGGCATCGGCGGCCTGCCGAAAGGCCGCATCATCGAGATTTATGGCCCGGAAAGCTCGGGCAAGACGACACTGGCGCTCCAGACCGTTGCAGAGGCGCAGAAGAAGGGCGGTATTTGCGCCTTCGTCGACGCCGAGCATGCGCTTGATCCGGTCTATGCGCGCAAGCTCGGCGTCGATCTGGAAAACCTTCTGATCTCACAGCCCGATACGGGTGAGCAGGCGCTGGAGATCACCGACACGCTGGTCCGCTCCGGCGCGATCGACGTGCTCGTCGTCGATTCGGTTGCGGCACTCGTGCCGCGCGCCGAAATCGAAGGCGAGATGGGCGACAGCCTGCCGGGCATGCAGGCGCGCCTGATGAGCCAGGCGTTGCGCAAGCTGACGGCCTCGATCTCCAAGTCCAACTGCATGGTGATCTTCATCAACCAGATCCGCATGAAGATCGGCGTCATGTTTGGCTCGCCCGAGACGACGACCGGCGGCAATGCGCTGAAGTTCTACGCATCGGTCCGCCTCGATATCCGCCGCATCGGTTCGGTCAAGGAGCGCGAAGAGGTCGTCGGCAACCAGACCCGTGTCAAGGTCGTCAAGAACAAGATGGCGCCGCCCTTCAAGCAGGTGGAATTCGACATCATGTATGGCGAGGGTGTTTCCAAGACCGGCGAACTCATCGATCTCGGCGTCAAGGCGGGTGTGGTGGAGAAATCCGGCGCTTGGTTCTCCTATAACAGCCAGCGCCTCGGCCAGGGCCGCGAGAACGCAAAGCTCTTCCTGCGCGACAATCCGGACCTTGCCCGCGAGATCGAGATGACTCTCAGGCAGAATGCTGGCTTGATCGCCGATCGCTTCCTCGAAAATGGTGGACCGGAGAGCGACGGCGACGACGTTGCCGAGATGTAAGAAGCCGAACGACGGAATTTCATCAAGCCGGCTGTCGTCGCGGCAGCCGGCTTTGCTGCGTCTGGACAGCGTGATGCACGGAAGATAAAAGCCAGTGGTTCCGACTGGCTGCGGTCGTCGGAGGGGCGGCTATGAGCATAGGCGCGGGTTGAAGATGCGGCAGGCGGCCCGGTGAAGGCCGGCCGCCGCCGGGAATGGTGCACAGATAGGACGCAAGATGAGCGGCGTGAATGAAATCCGGTCGATGTTTCTCGACTATTTCCGCAAGAACGGCCACGAGATCGTGCCGTCGAGCCCCCTGGTGCCCCGCAATGACCCAACGTTGATGTTCACCAATGCCGGTATGGTGCAGTTCAAGAATGTCTTCACCGGCCTCGAGCAGCGTCCCTATTCGACTGCCGCAACCGCGCAGAAATGCGTGCGCGCCGGCGGCAAGCACAACGACCTCGACAATGTCGGCTACACCGCCCGGCACCATACCTTCTTCGAGATGCTCGGCAACTTCTCCTTCGGCGATTATTTCAAGGAGCGGGCGATCGAGCTTGCCTGGAACCTGATCACCAAGGAATACGGGCTTGATGCCAAGCGCCTGCTCGTCACCGTCTACCACACGGACGATGAGGCCTACGGCCTCTGGAAGAAGATCGCCGGCTTCAGCGACGACCGCATCATCCGCATACCGACGAGCGACAACTTCTGGGCCATGGGCGATACCGGCCCCTGCGGCCCGTGCTCGGAAATCTTCTATGACCACGGCGAGCAGATCTGGGGCGGACCGCCCGGGTCGGCCGACGAAGACGGCGACCGCTTCATCGAGATCTGGAACCTCGTGTTCATGCAATACGAGCAGGTCACGAAAGAGGAGCGGGTCGACCTGCCGCGTCCGTCGATCGACACCGGCATGGGCTTGGAGCGTGTCGCCGCGGTGCTGCAGGGCCAGCACGACAATTATGACATCGACCTTTTCCGGGCGCTGATCGCGGCCTCCGAGGAGGCAACGGGCGTCAAGGCCGAGGGCGACCGCCGCGCAAGCCACCGCGTCATCGCCGACCACCTGCGTTCGTCCGCCTTCCTCATCGCGGACGGCGTGCTGCCGTCGAACGAAGGCCGCGGCTATGTCTTGCGCCGGATCATGCGCCGCGCCATGCGTCATGCGCAGTTGCTCGGCGCGCAGGAGCCACTGATGTGGAAGCTGCTGCCTGCTCTCGTCGGCCAGATGGGCCGGGCCTATCCGGAGCTTATGAGGGCCGAAGCTCTGATTTCGGAAACGCTGAAGCTTGAAGAGACGCGTTTCCGCAAGACTCTGGAGCGCGGCCTGAACCTGCTTGCGGAAGCCTCAGCCGGCCTTTCGGAGGGCGATCAGTTCAGCGGCGAGACTGCCTTCAGGCTCTACGACACCTATGGCTTTCCGCTTGATCTCACGCAGGATGCGCTGCGCGCCAAGGGCATTAGCGTCGATACCGAGGCGTTCTCCGCCGCGATGGAACGACAGAAGGCCGAGGCGCGCGCCAACTGGGCCGGCTCCGGCGAGGCTGCGACCGAGACCATCTGGTTCGAGCTCAAGGAGAAGCACGGCGCCACCGACTTCCTCGGTTACGACACCGAATCGGCGGAAGGCGTGATCCAGGCGATCGTCCGCGACGGCGCCGTGGTCGAGTCCGCCGCAAAGGGCGAGACCGTCCAGGTGATCCTGAACCAGACGCCCTTCTACGGCGAATCAGGCGGTCAGGTGGGCGACACCGGCGTCATCACCACCGAGACCGGCAAACTCACCGTCACCGACACGCAGAAGCGCGGCGAGGGTCTCTTCGTGCACTACTGCGTCGTGGCGGAAGGCAGCGTAAAAGCCGGTGAGGCGGCCGCGTTGACGGTCGACCATGCACGCCGCACGCGGCTCCGCTCAAATCACTCCGCGACCCACCTGTTGCATGAGGCGCTGCGGGAAGTTCTTGGCACACACGTGGCGCAGAAGGGCTCGCTCGTCGCGCCCGATCGCCTGCGCTTCGACGTGTCGCATCCGAAGCCGATGACGGCGGAAGAATTGAAAGTTGTCGAAGAGATGGCGAACGAGATCGTCGTTCAGAACACCCCGGTGACCACGCGGCTCATGAGCGTCGACGATGCGATCGCGGAAGGTGCCATGGCGCTCTTCGGCGAGAAGTACGGCGACGAGGTGCGCGTGGTGTCGATGGGTCAGGGCATTCGCGGCACGAAGGCAGGAAAGCCCTATTCGGTCGAGCTTTGCGGCGGTACGCACGTGTCTGCGACCGGCGATATCGGCCTCGTTCGTATTGTTGCGGAGGGAGCCGTCGGTGCCGGCGTGCGCCGCGTCGAAGCGTTGACGGGTGAGGCAGCTCGCGCCTATCTCAACGAACAGGACGAGCGGGTGAAGACGCTCGCGGCTACGCTCAAGGTCCAGCCGGCAGATGTTCTCGGCCGGGTGGAGGCGCTTCTCGACGAGCGACGCAAGCTGGAGCGGGAACTGACGGAGGCGAAGAAGAAGCTCGCGCTCGCAGGAGACGGCCAGAATGGCTCCGGCGATTCTGCCCGCGATATCGGCGGCGTCCGCTTCCTCGGCCGGGTCGTATCCGGCGTCGAACCGAAGGATCTGAAGAGCCTTGCCGACGACGGCAAGAAGACGCTCGGTTCCGGCGTCGTCGCCTTCGTCGGTGTCAGCGGCGATGGCAAGGCGAGCGCCGTCGTGGCCGTGACGGACGACCTTACGTCGAAGCTCAGCGCGGTCGATCTGGTGCGCGTCGCCTCTGCGGCGCTCGGCGGCAAGGGTGGTGGCGGACGTCCGGACATGGCTCAAGCCGGCGGGCCGGACGGCGGGCGTGCAGCCGAGGCGATCGAAGCGGTCGCAGTTGCGCTGGCTGGCTGAGAGGCGAGCGAAGCAAACATCGAAAGGAGGGCGCTGCGGCGCCCTTTTTCATACCTTTTCGCTTCGGATGGCGTCGAGTGCCGCCTCGACGGAAGCACGCATCACGACGCGTGGCGGGCGGACATGGTGCTGATAGAGCGTGCGGCGGACGTGCGAACTCGCCCCGGTTATGATGAAGCGAACTCCGCTGCGTTCCGCCTTGCGCAACGTACCCTCGATGACGTTGGCGGCCGTGGAATCCATGAAAGGAACCTCGGAGCAGTCGAGGACGAAGTTGCGGCGCTGGTCGGCGATGCGGTCGAGAACGGTCCCCACAGTCGCCGCCGAGCCAAAGAAGAAGATACCGGAAACGCGATAGATTACCGTATCGGGATCGTCGGCAACGACGGGATGCTCGTCGCCGTTCTCCTGGGGCAGAAGCGACGGCGGTTTCGTTTCGCCGACCGAGATGCTTTTCGCCATGCGATCGATGAACAGCACCGCGCCAAGCGCGAAACCGATGACTATTCCCTCTGTGAGTTCCCGAAAGACAACGATGAGAAAGGTGGCGAGCAGTACGACGGCGTCGCCATAGGAGGAGCGCAAAAGCGCCATGAAGGCCGGCTTCTCGACCATGTTCCAGGCGACGATCGCCAGCACACCCGCCAGCGATGCAAGCGGGATATAGCTCGCGAGAGGGGCCGCCAGAAGCATGAAAAGCAGAAGAAAGACGGAATGCAGCATGCCGGAAACCGGGCTCGTCGCACCGGCGCGCACATTTGTCGCCGTCCGAGCGATCGTACCGGTGACGCAGATGCCGCCATAGAGCGCCGAGGAGATATTTGCGATCCCCTGAGCGATCAGTTCCATGCTGGAGCGATGCCTGCGCCCCGTCATCCCATCGGCGACGACAGCCGACAGCAAGGACTCGATCGCGCCGAGAAGGGCGAACGAGACTGCGTCCGGGAAGACGGCGGCCGCCTTGTCGAGCGAGAGCGGCGGCAAGTTAGGAAGAGGCAGCCCGCGCGGGATGCCGCCGAACCGCGTACCGATCGTTTCTGCCGGCAATTGCAGGAGAGCGACGATGACCGAGGCGGCTGCGACGGCGATCAGCATCCCGGGCAAATGCGGCCGCAACCGGCGCAGCCCGAGAATGATGCCGATCGTTAGGGCCGCCGTCAGCACCGCTGCCCAGTTGACCGTGCCGGAGGCGCGGCTTAGCGCGATGACCTTGTCAACGATCGGCCCCGGTTCGGCGCCGGTAAGCGTGAGGCCAAGGAGATCACGCAACTGGCTTGCGAAAATGATCACGGCGATCCCCGCAGTGAAGCCGACGGTGACGGGATAGGGAATGAACTTAATATATTTTCCGAGCCGCAGATAACCTGCGGCAACCAGCATGATGCCGGCCATGGCCGTTGCAAGCAGCAGACCGTCGATACCATGTCGCGCGCCGGTGGCGGCAACGAGGACGATGAAGGCACCGGCCGGACCGCCGATCTGCACGCGACTGCCGCCGAGAAGCGAGACGATGAAGCCGCCGACGATCGCCGTGTAAAGCCCCCGGTCGGGCGTCACGCCGGAGGCGATGGCAATTGCCATGGAGAGCGGCAGCGCGACGATCGCGACGGTCAGGCCGGCGAGGGCGTCGGCCCTCAGGCGGGCGAGGCCATATCCTTCGGTAAGGATGCTGATCGTTTTCGGAACGAGGGAGTCGGGCATCGGCGAGGCTTTTCCGGATGCCGTCACGCTGGCGGAATCGTACGTGTCGGGCACGCTCAGCCTATCCGAGTCGCGACGCTGCACAAGCGGTTCGAGGGAGGTTAATGTCAGCAGGATTTGTGAAATTGATCTGTGGTTTGAAGGTTTCAGCGAAGCGCGAGAGTTCGACAGGGGCATTCGGCATGAGTGACGCTGCATGGGCGGCATATGAGAAGCGGCTCCACCGCGTCTCGGCTCATATCTATGCGCATCTCGACGAGGAGCTGGATCTCGACCGGTTATCGGAGATCGCATGCCTGTCGCCGCACCATTGGCACCGCATCTATCGTGCGGTGCATGGGGAAACCTTGGCGGCGACGGTAAAGCGGTTGCGGCTGCAAAGGGCGGCCGCCGATCTCGTCCAGACCGATCTCGCGGTCGAAGCGATTGCGCGACGCTCCGGCTACCCGAATATTCAATCCTTCAACCGCACCTTCAAGGCCGTCTACGGCCTTCCGCCGGCGCGGTACAGGAGGGAAGGGAGCCACAGAGTCTTCGAAACCTCCGCGACGGAAGGAAATCCTGCCATGTATGACGTCACCTTACGACAAATCGATCCCCTTGCGCTCGTCGGCGTAGCCCATTCGGGCTCCTATATGGCCATCGGCCAAGCCTTCGAGACGCTCTATGGCACCCTGTTTGCACGCAGCCTGTTCCGCCCAGACATGGAGATGATCGGCATTTACCTGGATGATCCGGAACTGGTGGCGACGGAAAAGCTCCGCTCCTTTGCCTGCGTGACGGCGACGGACGACGTCCCTGTCGAAGCGCCACTGACACCGCGGAAAATCGATGGCGGCCAATACGCGGTGCTGCGCCACAAGGGGCCTTACGCCGATATGCCGAAGGCCTATCAGTGGCTCTATGCGACTTGGCTGCCGCAGTCCGGCCGCGCGATCCGTGACAGCGTGATGTTCGAGAAATATCTCAACAATCCGCGGGACGTCGCCCCGACGGAGCTGCTCACGGAAATCCATCTGCCGTTGAAATGATGCCTTACGCGCGGGTACCGAACATAAAGCGCCTCGCATTTAAACGGGCCCATGCGACGCGCTTTAGATCTTTGCTTTTATGCATCCCGCTGCCGAAAAACGCACTTTCGAGCGACATGCATTAGCCGATCTATCCGATGACACCCCAGTGGCGCAGCCCCTCGATCACGCCGTCGGCATGGGAGGCTTGGGCGAGAAAATGTCGGCGATCATGCCCGATGGCTTGGCGCAGCTCGGGAAGCGCATTGGCAACGACCACGCCGCGCACATGCGGCATTTCGAACATCTCCCGGTCGTTGCCGGTGTCGCCGGCGACGACCACCTGGTCGAGTTCAACTGCCAGTTCGCGGCAAATCCAGGCAAGCGCTCGCCCCTTGCCGCCTGCGTGTGGCAGAATGTCGAGATCGCGTCTGCTCGAATAGATCAGTTTGACATCCAGTCCGGCGCCCACCAACCTTGCGGCGATCTCATGGATGCGTTGCTCTTCGGCGTCGTGCAGACACCAGCTCGACTTGTGCGGATGCTGATCCGCGGCCGCCTGGGGTATTACGCCCTCGACCGTGTTCATGACGGCCGCGAGTGCTCCCGCATCAAGCGGCTGGCCAAGTTCCTTGACGAAGGCTTCGGCGCGCGCCCGCATTCGCCCGTCGACAATCATTGTGCCGACGCCCCCGATCACGTAGTCGGGCTTCGGCAACAGCTTTGCATCGACCAGTGCCAGCATGTCGTCAGCAGGCCGGCCGCTGTTGTAGATGAGGAGCGGCCGCTCGTGCCTGCTGAGAGCATCCCAGGCGCATTGGAAGCGTTCGGCGGCTGCCTCATCGCCAAGAAGCGTACCATCGATATCGGACGCAACAAGTCTTACGGGCTTGATCGCCATCTCTCACCGCCCCTTCCGTTCCTCGGAAAATGATCGGCGCTGCAACCTGTTCCGAGCAGCCTTCGGGTGATCCGGCCGCGGTAAACGTCACCGGAATGCAAGAAACCCGGCACATCGGCCGGGTTTCGAACATTGCGCAATCTCGGCCGGCCTTAGGCGGCCATCGCCTTCCTGAGATTCTCGTCGATCTTGTCGAGGAAGCCGGTGGTCGAGAGCCACGGCTGGTCGGGACCGATCAGGAGCGCGAGGTCCTTGGTCATGAAGCCGGCTTCGACTGTCTCGACGCAGACGCGCTCCAGCGTTTCGGAGAACTTCGCAAGTTCGGCATTGCCGTCGAGCTTGGCGCGGTGGGCGAGGCCACGGGTCCAGGCGAAGATCGATGCGATCGAGTTGGTCGAGGTTTCCTCGCCCTTCTGATGCTGGCGGTAGTGACGGGTGACCGTTCCGTGCGCCGCTTCCGCTTCGACCGTCTTGCCGTCCGGCGTCATCAGCACCGAGGTCATCAGGCCGAGCGAGCCGAAGCCCTGAGCGACGATGTCGGACTGGACGTCGCCGTCATAGTTCTTGCAGGCCCAGACGTAGCCGCCGGACCACTTCAGAGCCGAGGCGACCATGTCGTCGATCAGGCGGTGCTCGTACCAGAGCTTTTCGGCCTTGAACTGTGCGGCGAACTCCTCGTCGAACACCTTCTGGAAGATGTCCTTGAAGCGGCCGTCATAGGCCTTGAGAATCGTGTTCTTGGTCGAGAGATAGACCGGCACCTTGCGCTGCAGGCCGTAGTTGAAGGAGGCGCGGGCGAATTCGGTGATCGACTCGTCGAGGTTATACATGGCGAGTGCAACGCCGGCGCCGGGCGCATCGTAGACGTCGTGCTCGATCGTCTGGCCGTCTTCGCCGACGAACTTGATCGTGAGCTTGCCCTTGCCGGGGAATTTGAAGTCGGTGGCGCGATACTGATCGCCGAAGGCATGACGGCCGACGATGATCGGCTTGGTCCAACCGGGCACGAGGCGCGGCACGTTCTTGCAGATGATCGGCTCGCGGAAGATCACGCCGCCCAGAATGTTGCGGATCGTGCCGTTCGGCGACTTCCACATCTTCTTCAGGTTGAATTCCTCGACGCGGGCTTCGTCCGGCGTGATCGTCGCGCACTTGACGCCGACACCGTGCTTCTTGATGGCGTTCGCGGCATCGATCGTCACCTGGTCTTCGGTCGCATCGCGGTTTTCGACGCTGAGATCGTAATATTCGAGATCGAGGTCGAGATAGGGATGGATCAGCTTGTCCTTGATGAACTGCCAGATGATGCGGGTCATCTCATCGCCGTCGAGCTCGACGACCGGATTGGCGACCTTGATCTTTGCCATGAATATGCCTCGTGCTTTGTGGGACACCGTAGCCGGCATCCCTCCGGTGGGAAAAATCCACAGCCCTATAGCACTGTGGACCGGCAAGGCAAAGCATGCTTGGCCGAAACTTTGGGTGCGGGGAAGGGAACCGCCGTTCGCGAACGAACCCAATCGAAGACTTTAATTTGAGAGCCATTTGTGCGAGGGAAGCGCCAAACAGAAAGCGGTATCGGAAATGGCAGGCACCAACAGCGAGCGCGAACTCTTGACCGAAGGCCCGGCGATCATTCTCGCCTATCCGCAGCTCGGCGAGAACATCGGGATGGTGGCGCGCGCCATGGCGAATTTCGGGCTGTCGGAGCTGCGCCTCGTCAATCCGCGTGACGGCTGGCCGAACGAAAAGGCGCGCTCTGCCGCCAGCCGCGCCGATCATGTGATCGACAGCGCCAAGCTTTACGGTACGCTCGAAGAGGCGATCGCGGACCTCCATTTCGTCTATGCGACCACCGCGCGCGACCGCGATGGCTACAAGCCGGTGCGCTCGCCGATCGTTGCGGCGCGCGAACTGCGCCAGCGATTCAAGAGCGGGCAAGGGGTTGGGATCATTTTTGGCCGAGAGCGCACAGGGTTGACCAATGAGGAAGTGGCGTTGGCGGACGAGATCGTGACCTTCCCGGTCAATCCGGCCTTCGCCTCGCTCAATCTCGCCCAGGCGGTGCTGCTGATGTCCTATGAATGGATGAAGACCGGTATGGAGTCGGAGGATGAAACTTCGTTCCAGGCGATCGAACAGCGGCCTGCCACGAAGGAACACCTCCAGGGCCTGTTCGATCATCTTGAGGACGCGCTCGACGCGCGCAACTATTTCCGCTCCGCCGACAAAAGGCCGAAATTGGTGGAAAATCTCCGCGCTGTTCTGACCCGGCCATCCTTCAGCGAATCTGAAATCCAGGTGCTGCGCGGCGTGATCTCATCACTCGACCGGTTCACGCGCGAAAACCCGCGGGGCTCAGGCGTGCCGGATGACAGCAGCAAAAGGCGTGGTAGGAAAGTGCAAGGCGGCGGTGACAACGACTGAACTGAAACCCATTCTCGTCTTCGACAGCGGGATCGGTGGACTGACGGTGCTGCGCGAAGCGCGCGTATTGATGCCGGAGCGGCACTTCATCTATGTCGCCGACGATGACGGCTTCCCCTATGGCGGCTGGGAGGAGGGTGCCCTCAAGGAGCGCGTCGTCGCCCTTTTCGGCGAGTTGCTCGCCAGGCATGAGCCGGAAATCTGTGTCATCGCCTGCAACACGGCCTTCACGCTCGTCGGCGCGGACTTGCGCGCCGCCTATCCTGAGATGACCTTCGTCGGTACGGTCCCCGCCATCAAGCCCGCGGCCGAAAGGACGCGTTCGGGCCTCGTCTCCGTGCTCGCGACACCGGGAACGGTGAAGCGCGCCTATACGCGCGATCTCATTCAGTCCTTCGCCTCGCAATGTCATGTCCGGCTTGTCGGTTCGGAAAACCTGGCGCGCATGGCAGAGGCCTATATTCGCGGCGAGAAGCTGGAGGACGAGGTGGTGTTGGCAGAGATCACCCCTTGTTTCGTGGAGATGGACGGCGGTAAGACCGATATCGTCGTGCTGGCCTGCACGCATTATCCCTTCATGGCGAACGTCTTTCGGCGGCTGGCCCCCTGGCCGGTCGACTGGCTGGATCCAGCCGAGGCGATCGCACGGCGGGCGCGTTCGCTCGTTCCAGTCCCGAACGGTTTCGAACCGTTGAACGGGGAAGACCCGGCGATATTCACCTCCGGCAAGCCAGATTTCGCCACGCGACGGTTGATGCAAGGCTTCGGGCTGACCGTGCGTTCCGCATAATCGTCAGAAGGCTGTAGGCAGGATGAAGGCAGCCAGCGCAAGCACAATGGCGATCGCAAGGGCCAAGCTAAGCCAGGAGCGGCGCGCTTCGGCCCGCGAGATGACGCGGTAAGCGTCCTTGCCCGCTTCGCGCATTTGCTTGTCAAATTGAAAGTGGTTTTCGGTTTCGCGTTGGGACATCAGATTAGTTTGCAACCCCTATGTGAGCCCGTTATTAGACTCCCAAAAGAGATAGGAGCAGTTCTACCTGCTTTCAACTTTTGCGAGCTTTTTCCTGCGAAGCAGTTTTCTGTCTCCGAGTGACCAGGGTATTCCTGTGAGTTGTCAGAATAGCAGTCCTGACCGCGCGCAAAACCGTGCTAGGTGTCGCCCGTTCGACGATCGCGGTGTGTCGCGAATCAATCCGTGATAAAGAGGTGGGAATGAAAGTCGGCATCGACATGGGAACGACGTCCGAGGGGACTTCGGCCTCGCTCGATATCGAAGAGCTTCTGGCGACGCGCCTCCTTGTGCAGGGCAATTCCGGCTCCGGAAAGTCGCATCTCTTGCGCCGCTTGCTCGAACAATCCGCCCCCTGGGTGCAGCAGTGCATCATCGATCCGGAGGGGGATTTCGTCACGCTGGCCGACAAATTCGGCCACGTGGTGGTCGAGGGCGAGCGCACCGACGCGGAGCTCATCGGCATTGCTACGCGCATCCGTCAACACCGCGTTTCCTGCGTCCTTTCGCTCGAGGGGCTGGACATAGAACAGCAGATGCGCAGCGCCGGCGTGTTTTTGAACGCGATGTTCGATGCGGACCGCGAGTATTGGTATCCGGTGCTCGTGGTCGTCGACGAGGCACAGATGTTCGCCCCGTCAGTGGGCGGTGACGTTTCGGAAGAAGCGCGCAAGATCTCGCTCGGCGCCATGACCAATCTCATGTGCCGCGGCCGCAAGCGCGGGCTGGCCGGCGTCATCGCCACGCAGCGGCTGGCGAAGCTCGCCAAGAATGTTGCGGCGGAAGCCTCGAACTTCCTGATGGGACGCACCTTCCTCGACATCGACATGCTGCGCGCCGCCGATCTGCTCGGCATGGACCGGCGAACGGCGGAGATGTTCCGCGACTTGAAACGCGGTTCCTTCGTGGCACTCGGCCCGGCGCTGTCGCGGCGGCCGCTGAAGGTAACGATCGGGTCGGTCGAAACCTCGGCACGATCGACCAGCCCGAAGCTGATGCCGCTGCCGGAAGCGCCGCAGGATGTCGAAGACCTGATCTTCACGCCCGATCCGGAGGAATTGAGCCGGCCGATCATGCGGCGCCCGGCGCCTCAGCCGCGTCCCGCGACCGACATTCTCGCCGAATTGTCGCGGCAGCGACCTGAACCCGCGGGGGCGGTCGAGGTGAAGCAGGCCCAGCCGGAGATCTCCGCAGAGGAGCGGGAAGTCCTGCTCGACAGTCTCTTTGTCGAGATCCTGGGAAATCCCGAGGCGGCATTCCGGCCCGACGCCGAGCTTTTCCAGGACTTCCTCGTCCGATGCCGCATTCGTCGCGTGCCCGGCCCGGCGCTCTCCTTGGGCGCTTTCCGCCGAAAGATGGCGGTTGCCCGGTCGGGTGTCGATGCCGAGACTGCGGCGAGCGAGACCTGGTCCTCCGCGCTCGGGCTTGCCGATCGGGTGACGGAAGATCTGCAGGGCGTGTTCCTGATGATGGCACAGGCGGCCCTGCGCGGCCTGCCGTGCCCTTCGGACGCCATGATCGCGCGGGCTTACGGCACGCACTCCGCCCGCCGCGCGCGGCGGCTGCTTGGCTATTTCGAGGAGCAGGGGCTCATCGTCGTCCATGCGGATTTCTCAGGCAAGCGCATCGTCGCTTTCCCCGATCTCGGCAAGGAGACGGCTCCGGGCGACGCGAATGCCCCGGATATCGGCGGCTCCGAGCGGGCCGCTGCGGAATAAGCCTTTGAGGATAAGATGGCGGAAATCGCCGTTGCCTCTGTCATATTCCGTTGACAATTCGGCGCCCGATGCGTAAACACCCGCCCAACGCCGGGCAGCGATGCCCGGTGTTTCATTTGACATGTCCCGTGGCTCCTCCGCGTTCGCGTGATCGCGAGAAGCCTGTCAGAACTTAAAAATGGGTTCAGAGGAGGGCGTGTTTCCTTGACCGGTTTGGCAACAAGCCGGCGTAACTTGTTGAAAGGAAATGCGATGAGCAAGCGCGAATCGTCCAAGTACAAAATTGACCGCCGCATGGGCGAAAACATCTGGGGCCGTCCGAAATCCCCGGTAAACCGCCGCGAATACGGCCCCGGCCAGCACGGCCAGCGCCGCAAGTCCAAGCTTTCGGACTTCGGTGTGCAGTTGCGCGCCAAGCAGAAGCTGAAGGGCTATTATGGCGACATCCGTGAAAAGCAGTTCCGCGCGATCTTCGACGAAGCTTCGCGCCGCAAGGGCGACACGCCGGAGAACCTGATCGGCCTGCTCGAATCGCGCCTCGACGCGATCGTCTACCGCGCCAAGTTCGTTCCGACCGTCTTTGCTGCCCGCCAGTTCGTCAACCACGGCCACGTCAAGGTCAACGGCGTCCGCGTCAACATCGGTTCCTACCGCTGCAAGCCCGGCGACGTCATTGAAGTCAAGGAAAAGTCCAAGCAGCTCGTTTCGGTTCTCGAGTCCGTGCAGCTCGCCGAGCGCGACGTTCCGGATTACATCGAAGCCGACCACAACAAGATGGTTGCGACCTTCGCTCGCGTTCCGGTTCTGACCGACGTTCCGTATCCGGTCGTCATGGAACCGCACCTGGTCGTCGAATTCTATTCGCGTTAATCCGGGCTCGGCCTTGTAGATTCGGAAACCGCCCGGAAACGGGCGGTTTTTTTATGCGGAAAGCCGGAACCAATCCAATAAGTCAGGTGGGCGCGGCGCAGCCGCGCAGATCCCGTCCTACAACGAGGAGTGCCGTATGCAGGAGCAGAAAGCGCAGGATCTCCAGACAATCATCGATGACATCCATTGCGAACTAACGCCACGCCTCGGCGAAGGGAAGGTCGCAGACTATATCCCGCAGCTCGCCCGCGTAGACGCCCGTCATTTCGGGATGGCAATCGTCACGACGGCCGGCGAGGTTTATCGCGTCGGTGATGCCGAGGTGCCGTTCTCGATCCAGAGCATTTCCAAGGTGTTCACGCTGACGCTGGCGCTCGGCAAGCATGGCGAGAATATCTGGCACCGGGTCGGACGCGAGCCGTCGGGTTCGGCCTTCAATTCGATCGTCCAGCTCGAGCATGAGGGCGGCAAACCACGCAATCCCTTCATCAATGCGGGCGCGATCACGATCAGTGACCTCATCCTGGCCGGGCATACGCCAAAGGAACTGATCGGCGAGATCGTGCGCTTCATCCGCTATCTGGCCGACGACGAGAGCATCGTCATCGATCATGAGGTTGCGCGTTCAGAGACGGCAACGGGCTATCGCAATTTCGCGCTCGCCAGTTTCATGCGGTCCTTCGGGCGGCTCGATCATCCGGTCGAGCACGTGCTCGGCGTCTATTTCCATCACTGCGCGCTCGCCATGACCTGCAGCCAGCTTGCCAAGGCCGGGCTGTTTCTCGCTGCCGGCGGCGCCAATCCGCTGACCGGCCATTCCGTGGTCTCGCGCCAGCGCGCACGGCGCATCAATGCACTGATGCTCACTTGCGGCCACTATGATGGCTCCGGCGATTTCGCCTACCGCGTCGGCCTGCCAGGCAAGAGCGGCGTCGGCGGCGGCATCCTGGCGGTGGCGCCGGGCAAAGCTTCCGTCGCCGTCTGGTCGCCGGGGCTCAATGAATATGGCAATTCGCTCCTGGGATCGCTGGCACTTGAAATGCTGGCTGCGCGCACGGGCTGGTCGGTGTTTGGGCCGTAGCCAAAGCCGAAGTGCAGGCCTCGCGCTGTTTTCCCTTGATCTTCGGAACCGGACGGGGCAAGTGCAGCTTTAGAACCTGGGCGCACCGTTTTCGCCCGCAGAATCCGAAGACTGCCGCCATGGAACTCGCACAATCGCCTGCGTACGACACGACGAACATCGACCTTGATGCGGAAAACGTTGGCCCTGATGCCGACGCCCATCCGCTTTTCTCGCGAATGCCGTCATCCGTCTCCTTCAACAAGCTGCGCAAGCGCCTGCTCAGGCAGGTTCGACAGGCGCTCGACGATTTCGACATGCTCAAGGGTGCGAAGCGCTGGCTCGTCGGCGTCTCGGGCGGCAAGGACAGCTACAGCTTGCTGGCGCTTTTGATGGACCTCAAATGGCGGGGCCTTCTTCCGGTCGAGCTCATCGCCTGCAACCTCGACCAGGGGCAGCCGAATTTTCCGAAGCACATTCTTCCGGACTATCTTTCGTCGATCGGTGTCAAGCACCGCATCGAATATCGCGACACCTATTCGATCGTGAAGGAGAAGGTTCCGACAGGAGCGACCTATTGTTCGCTCTGTTCGCGGCTGAGACGCGGCAATCTCTACCGCATCGCTCGCGAGGAGGGTTGCGACGCGCTGGTGCTCGGCCATCATCGCGAAGACATCCTCGAGACCTTCTTCATGAACCTGTTTCATGGCGGCCGCCTCGCATCGATGCCGGCGAAGCTCTTGAACGACGAGGGCGATCTGATGGTGCTAAGGCCGCTTGCCTATGCGGCGGAAGACGATCTCGCCAAGTTCGCGGCCGCAATGGCGTTTCCGATCATCCCTTGCGATCTCTGCGGCTCGCAGGACGGCCTCGAGCGCAATGCGATGAAGGCGATGCTTGCCGATATCGAGCGGCGCATGCCCGGCCGCAAGGACACGATGCTGCGCGCGCTCGGCCATGTGAACGCCTCGCACCTGCTCGACCCGAAGCTTTTCGATTTCCAAGCCCTTTCTCCGGAGCCGAAAGAATGAGCCATTCCATCGACATCGCTGCGCTTGCCAATCTTCTGCAGGAGGCGGCGATCAAGGAAATTCTGCCGCGGTTCCGCAATCTCGGATCGGGCGACGTGCGGATGAAATCCGAGGCGATCGACCTCGTCACCGAGGGCGACGAAGCGGCCGAGAGGCTTATCAAATCGAAGATCGATGCGATCGCGCCGGGGGCCGTCTTCATCGGAGAGGAATCCGTCGCTGCCGACCCCGCGCTTCTCGACAAGCTGGCCGATGCCGAGCTCGCCATCGTCGTCGATCCGATCGACGGCACCTACAATTTCGCGGCCGGCCTGCCGCTTTTCGGTGTGATGGCCAGTGTCGTCGTCAAGGGCGAGACGGTCGCGGGGATCATCTATGATCCGCTCGGCAACGACTGGGTCATCGCGGAGAAGGGCTCAGGCGCTTGGATGTGCCGGACTGACGGCTCGCAGGAAAGATTGGCGGTCACCGCCGGCGTCGCGCTCGAAAACATGGTCGGCGGCGCATCGACCGCTTTCTACAAGGAGGACGAACGCCGGATCGTCATGGGCAATCTGGCAAAGGTTCGGATGGCCACCAGCTATCGCTGTGCCGCGCATGAATATCGCATCTTCGCCGGCGGCCACCTGCATTTCCTAATGTATCAGAAGCTGATGCCGTGGGATCACCTTGCCGGCACGCTGATCGCCGAGGAGTCGGGCGCCTACGCTGCGCGCTTCGACGGATCCCGTTATCTCCCGGCCCACACGAATGGCGGGCTGCTTCTCGCGACCGACAAAGAAAGCTGGGAGGAGCTGCGGCGCGAGGTTTTCACCGTCTGACCGCAACAGCGCCGCGCGTCTTATCAGACGCGCAAAGATCGCTGCAGCACTTGGACTGCTGCATGTCTTTGTCCTTCAATCGAGGTCGATTTAAGGAGACATCAGTAGCGCGGTAGATGAGAAGAAAGAGCCCGCCCGAGTGACCGGGCGGGCTCTCTTTTTCGTTATATGTGGCCGCCGTGTTCGTGCGCCATCTCTTTGTCCCCCGGGTGTGTGAAGAGCTTTCCCTTCTCCGCCCAAAGCGTGGCGAGGATCGTCAGCAGCCCGAAGAGGGCAAAGCCGCCGAAGAGCGGCTGCAGTGTCCCGTTGAAAAGCTGTCCCACGGCGCCGCCGATCAATGCTCCGCCCGTCGTCGACACGAAGCCGGTCACGGCGGTCGCGGTCCCGGCCAGATGCCCCATCGGCTCGAGGCTGATAGCGGTGAAGTTGGTGGCGATGACGGCGAAGAACATCAGCAATATCGAGAACATGACATAGCTGACCGCGAAGGCCGGTGTGCCGGCGAGCGACAGGACGTAACCGATCGCCGAAAGCAACGTGAAGAGGATCATCGCAGCATGCGAGATGCGGCGCATGCCGAAGCTGCGGACGAAATAACCGTTGGCGAAGTTCGCGACAGCTATGCCGCCGGCTGTGCCCGCGAACGCGATCGGCAGCCAATCACTGAGGCCGTAGACCTCACCGAATATCTGCTGGACGGTGACGATGTAAGCGCAGATGACAGCCGTAAACAGGGTGAGGCCAATCATGTAACCGCAGGTGATACGGTTTGTGAGCACCGTGCGGAAACCGGAAAGGACTGCGCCGACGGAGAGCGGCAGGCGCTCCTCCTGCGGCAGCGATTCCTTCATGCGCGTGAGCGCCCAAACGAACAGGACCGCACCGACAACACCGATCAGGATGAAGATCCAGTGCCAGTTGGCATAGGCAATCACGAGCTGGCCGAGCGTCGGAGCGACGATCGGCACGATCATGAAGACGATCATCACATAGGACATGACGCGCGCCATTTCGCGACCGCCAAAGCAGTCGCGAACGATCGCCATCGTTGTGATGCGCACGGCGGCGCCACCGATCCCCTGAACGAAGCGAAGCAGGAGCAGGGTTTCGATGTCATCGGTCTGGGATGCCGCAAACATCGACAAGCTGAAGAGGGCAAGGCCGCCAAGCAGAACCGCACGACGCCCGAAGGCATCGGAAAGGCTTCCGAAGAAGATCTGGGAGAAGCCGAAGCCGAGAAAGAAGACGCCGATCACGAGCTGTGTGTCGTTGGCGTTGGCGACGTTGAGCGATTGCGCAATGCTCGGCAGAGCAGGCAGCATGCTGTCGATCGCGAGTGCGATGCTCGCCGTCATGACCGCTATGGTCACGATGAATTCGGCGAGACCCATACCGAGCCGCGCAGCACCTGAAACTCCGTCTATATGTTCGGATTGCCGTTCATCGAGCGAAGATTGTTGGGAAATGGTAGACATTGTCGAATATCCGTAAGAGCTGATTTCGGGAGGAAAAAATCGGACTGGCGGACGAGGCGGCTCGCGTCCTCCCTAACCCGCCGGATTGTGCGGTCTGAAAAGCCGGCCGCCTTCAGCGATCAGCACGCAGGCAAACGCGATGACGGCGACGAAGAAGAAACCGACCGCAAGCGGTGTCACGGTACCGTCGAAAGCCTGGCCTATGAGCGCACCGATAAGCGCACCGCCGATCGTCTGCGTGAAGCCCAGAACGGAGGAGGCGGTGCCTGCCACATGGCCGAGCGGCTCCATTGCCATGGCGTTGAAATTCGCCGCAATGAGGCCGAACTGGAACATCGTTGCGGTGAGCAGGACGACGAAGAGCGGTAGCGACAGCGGCCCCATCAGCGAGGTGGACATCCACACAAAGCTTGCCAGCGCGAAACCGAGAAGTGCTGCATGCGATAGCGCCCGCATGCCGAATCGTTGGACGAGACGCGAGTTGGTGAAGGAGGCAACGGCCATCATGCCGGCGAAGGTAGCGAAGACCGCCGGAAACCAAATCCCGAGCCCGTAGGTCCCCACGAGAATCTGTTGCGCCGAGTTGACGAAGCCGAAAAGGCCACCGAGGAGCGCCGACGTCGCCAGGGTGTAGAAGAGCGCCAGCCGGTTCGTAAGGACGATACGGAAGCCATCCGCTATCACCTTGGCCGTGAAGGCGCGCCGATTGGCTGGAGCGAGCGTCTCCTGAAGGCGCAGTGCTACCGGCGCCGCGATCGCGGCCGCGAAAAGGGCAATCACGACGAAGATTATGTGCCACTCGGAAAAGAGCATGATCAATTGTCCGATACTCGGCGCGACGACGGGAACGATCATGAACACCATCATGACCAGCGACATGATCTCCGCCATCTGACGACCGCCATAGACGTCCCGGACGATGGAAACGGTGATGACTCGGGTTGCGGCGGCACCTATGCCCTGCACGAAACGAAGGGCCAGCAGGGCCGAGAAGGTCGGCACGAACACGATTGCGAGTGCGCAGAGGCCGTAAAGCGCCAGTCCGCCCAGTAGTGGCGCCTTTCGCCCGAAGCGGTCGGACAGCGGTCCGAAGAAGAGTTGCGCGCAGCCCATGCCGATCAGATACGCACTGATGACGTATTGCCGGTCATTTTCATCGACGACCCCGAGGCTTGCGCCGATTTCCTGCAGCCCCGGCAGCATGATGTCGATCGAGATCGCGTTGATCGACATCAGCATCGCCATAAGCGCGATGAACTGCACCTTCGTCAGTCCCGAGATGGCAGCGGTGTAGTCTATTGGCTTTGTCATTTCACATATCCTGCCGGCTACAGGTCGCACGCAGCCGGTTATCGCCGCACTGAGCCAACGCGCGGCATGTGCAAAATTTGAAGTTCGCTAAATAAACTCAGTCTTTTATGGTATTCGAGCAGAACGCAGTACGGCCGGGTTGCCGGCCCTGTGCCAAAGATTATTCAAGACACTCACTCCCCCTAACGCACGGCAGTGAACGAGGCATTCAAAAGGTGCTTCAGGCAGGCTTCCCAGCCACCTGCTCATGAAGCGTGTCGAAAATTAGAATCCCAGCATGTATCTCCAGAATCGAAAAAGGCGGTCACTCCGCCTTTTTTGAGGATCGCGAAGGTGCTTGCCGGACAGCTGTCAGGCGGCACCCTTGACCGAAATACCCTGATCCTGAAGCAACGACTGCAGTTCGCCTGCCTGGAACATCTCTCGCACGATGTCGCAACCGCCGACGAATTCGCCCTTCACGTAGAGTTGCGGAATGGTCGGCCAGTTGGAATAGTCCTTGATCCCCTGGCGCAGGTCCGCGTCAGCGAGCACGTCGATACCCTTGTAATCGACGCCGACATAATCGAGGATCTGCACCACTTGGCCGGAGAAACCACACTGCGGAAACTGCGGCGTGCCCTTCATGAAGAGAACGACGTCGTTGCTCTTGACTTCGTTGTCGATGAAATCGTGAATTCCGCTCATGATGTCTTCCTTCCTGCGCCGGCTTCAAGGACCGGATGTAGATTGCAGCTTAGATAGCACGCATGCGCATGCTTTTCATCACCCAATCGCATAAATATTGATGGGCCCTCAAAGTTCGGCTTCCGCAGCACTCCTGAGCGTGTCGCATCCGAATGGCCCCTGCGAGCGTCCGGTCTTTGGATCCAACGCGCCACGGTGCTGGTTGCGAGATATCAGGCGGAGCGACGACGCAGCTTGCTCCGGGCCGCCGCCGTGCGGCGACGGCTCACCTGTTTCTTGGCCGGTTTGCGGATCGCCGCTTCGATAATGTCCGCGAGGATGCCGCCGCTCGGTCTGGTTTTCCCGGTTCGGCGCTTCATTCGCCTCGTCGCCGTTCTCGTCGCGCCAGTCTTCCTGAGAATCTCCTTCAGCGCGCTGTCAACGACGCCGCTGACAAGCTCCTTGATCATGTCGGCCATTCCGGTTACTCCGGTGCGCTGGTCTGAAGGGCGAGTGCATGAAGGATGCCGCCCATATTGCCCTTCAGGGCATTGTAGACCATCTGGTGCTGCTGCACGCGGGTCTTGCCGCGAAATGCTTCGGCCACGACTTCGGCGGCATAGTGGTCGCCGTCACCGGCCAAATCGCGGATCGTGACCTTAGCACCGGGGATTCCGGCCTTGATCATGTCTTCGATATCGCCTGGTGTCATGGGCATGATACGCCAACTCCCTTATTGTTCTGCAGGCGGACAGCCTTGCCGACCGCCATGCCTGAATCAAGGGAACCACGATTCAGGGGCGGAAAGCAAATGCTGATTTGACCCTTTCGAGCGGTAGCTCCGGTCAATTGTCCGGCGCGAGATCACCGCCCATGTAGTCGGGGAACCACGCTTCATGCGCGGAACGCAGTTCGCCGACGGAGACCGCCTTTGCATCTCCGAGCTTCACCGCATCGCCGCCGGTCTTGCCGATGACCGGCAGGTCGATGCCGGCGACCGCCGCCCGTGCGGCGACCGCATCGAGCTTATCGGGAGCGACCGTCACGACATAGCGGCCCTGGTCCTCTCCATAGAAGGCCGCAATCGGATCGTTCTCCGGAATCGCGATCGTCGCGCCGATGCCGGAGGCCATCGCCATTTCCGCAACGGCAAGGGCGAGGCCGCCCGAGGAGCAGTCATGCACGGCCGTAACCAGCCCGTCCTCGATCAGGGCGCGAACGAAATCGCCGATTTTGCGCTCATGCGCCAGATCGACATACGGCGCCGGGCCGTCGGTGCGACCGTGGATGTCGCGCATATAGACCGACTGGGCGATATGCGTGCCCCATCCTTCCGGTGCGCCGGCGAGCAGAACTATCTCGCCGCCGCCGGCGAAACGGATGCGCGCCATCTTCGACCAGTCCTTGATGAGGCCGACGCCACCGATGGTCGGTGTCGGCAGGATCGCCTGGCCATTCGTCTCATTGTAAAGCGAGACGTTGCCGGAGACGATCGGGAAATCGAGGGCGCGGCAGGCTTCGCCGATGCCTTTGATCGCATGCACGAGCTGGCTCATGATTTCCGGCCGCTCGGGGTTGCCGAAGTTCAGATTGTCGGTTGCTGCGAGCGGCAGGGCACCGGTCGCCGTCAGGTTGCGCCAGCACTCGGCTACAGCCTGCTTGCCGCCTTCGAACGGATCGGCCTCGACATAGCGCGGCGTCACGTCGGAGGAGAAGGCGAGCGCCTTGGCCTCATGGCCGTCGACGCGGACCACGCCGGCGTCGCCGCCCGGCAGCTGCAGCGAATTGCCCTGGATCAGCGTGTCGTACTGCTCGTACACCCAGCGTCGGGAGGAATTGTTGGCGGAGCCCACCAGCTTCAGAAGCGCCTCGGCGACATCGGCCTGCGGAATGTCGTTGGTGGCGAGAGGCGAGGGCATCTTGGCCTGGGTCCAGGGGCGGTCATATTCCGGTGCCTCGTCGCCGAGTTCCTTGATCGGCAAATTCGCGACTTCTTCTCCCTGGTGCAGGATGCGGAAGCGCAGGTCGTCGGTCGTCTTGCCGACGATCGCAAAGTCGAGGCCCCATTTGACGAAGATCGCCTTGGCTTCCTCTTCCTTCTCCGGGCGCAGCACCATCAGCATGCGCTCCTGGCTTTCCGAGAGCATCATCTCGTAAGCCGTCATCTGCTCTTCGCGCACCGGTACCTTGTCGAGATCGAGCTCGATGCCGAGATCGCCCTTGGCCCCCATCTCGACGGCGGAGCAGGTGAGGCCGGCAGCACCCATGTCCTGGATGGCGATGACCGCGCCTGTCTGCATCAGCTCGAGGCAGGCCTCGAGCAGGCACTTCTCGGTGAAGGGATCGCCGACCTGTACAGTCGGCCGCTTCTCTTCGATCGACTCGTCGAACTCGGCGGATGCCATCGTTGCGCCGCCGACGCCGTCGCGGCCGGTCTTGGCGCCGAGATAGACGACGGGGAGACCGACGCCTTCCGCCTTCGAGTAGAAGATCGCGTCGCTCTTTGCTAGGCCCGCCGCAAAGGCATTGACGAGGATGTTGCCGTTGTAGCGCGCGTCGAACTCCACTTCGCCGCCGACCGTCGGGACGCCGAAGGAGTTGCCGTAACCGCCGATACCGGCGACGACGCCGGAAACAAGATGGCGAGTCTTCGGATGATCCGGCGAGCCGAAACGCAGCGCGTTCATCGCGGCGATCGGACGCGCGCCCATAGTGAAGACGTCGCGCAGGATGCCGCCGACGCCGGTCGCGGCTCCCTGGTAGGGTTCGATGTAGGACGGATGGTTGTGGCTTTCCATCTTGAAGACGACGCAGTCGCCGTCATCGATATCGACGACGCCGGCGTTCTCACCGGGTCCCTGGATGACGCGCGGGCCCTTGGTCGGAAGCGTCCGCAGCCACTTCTTCGAGGACTTGTAGGAGCAGTGCTCGTTCCACATGGCGGAGAAGATGCCGAGCTCCGTGAAGGTCGGCTCGCGCCCGATCAGGCCCAGGATCCGCTCATATTCGTCTGGTTTCAGCCCGTGCGAGGCGATCAGGTCCGGGGTGATGGGGCGGGTGTTGGAAATCGTCATCATCGACCGTCAATCCTTCGGGCGGCGCGCACCCCTTCCGGGAGGGACACGGCGCGTGCGAACCGCAAATAGACATTATGGGGCGCTTTGCGGCTTCTTTAGCCTATGCTGCCGCGCGGCGCGACAGAAAAATACGGTCGATCAACAGGGCGGGCAGGGCCGGCGGCGGCGCGTAGAAAGGTCTCAGTCGAAGCTGTCGTAGCCGGCGCGTCCGCTATCGAGCAATCGGCGCAGGATTTCAAATCCTGTCCGCACGTCGGATCGATTGACGGGCGAGGAGAAGCCGATGCGAATGCGATGAAAGACCCGGTCGGCGCGTCCCGCCTTGAACTCGTCCTCGTCGTCGACGAGCACGCCTTCTTGCAACGCCGCCTGCTTGAAAGTGCCGGACAGCCAGGGTTCCGGCAGCTTCAACCAGAGAAACGGCACCTTCGGATGAGAGTTGAACGAGAAGCCTGAGAAGATTTCGCGCGCCATCGCTTCGCGGGCGCCGATCTCCTCGACGCCGCGGTTGCGCAGGACCGATGCCGATCCGGAAAGTACGAGCCGGGCGCAGAGCTCGGCAAGGATGAAAGGCAGGCCGCCGCTCACCATCTTATGGGCCACGCGAATGCGCTGGCTGAAGTGAGGCGGGCAAGCGACCCAGCCGCCGCGCACCCCGGCGGCGACCGACTTCGAAAGCCCGCCGACAAGGAAGGTCCGCTCCGGCGCGAGTTCCGCCAGCAACGGGATCGGATCGCCAGTCATCGCGCCGTAGAGATTGTCCTCCACGAGCCAGACGCCGTATTTGCGCGCGATCTCAACGATCGCCTGGCGCCGGTCAAGCGGCATCACCGCGACCGTCGGGTTTTGGGCGCCGGGCATGAGGAAGGCGAGCTTCGGGTGCTGCTGCGCGCATACGCGCTCGAAGTCGTCCGGGAGCAGCCCGAACTCGTCGCTCTCCACCAATGTGATCCGCCGGCCGATGAGGCCGGCGCTTCGGCTGATTTGTGAATAGGTCAATGTCTCGAACGCGATACGATCGCCCGGCGAGGTGATGGCGGCAATCACCGCGACCACGGCGGCATGCGCGCCGAGCGTGGGCACGACGCTTTCCGGCGGCGGCTGGAAATTGCCGCGTGCCAACCACAGCGAGCCTGCTTCGAACCAATGATCCGGAAAGTTGCGGGCGTAGCTGGCTATGTCCGCGTAATGCTCGCGACTGATGTCACCCAGCAGTTTCGCCAGAACATCGCCTTGTCCGATGTCCGGCGCGGCCGTGCTGTCAAAACGCAGCTTGCCCGCCGGTGCGATAAGTGGTCGCGTTCCAGCGAGCGAGGTGGTCAAGGGATCGGACTGCTCGGCCGGCCGGCTCTCCGGATGATCGAGCACATACGTCCCGCGCCCGACCTCGCCGCTGACGAGGCCGCGCTCCCGTACGATGTTGTACGCGCGCCCGATGGTGCCGATCGTCACGCCGATGTCGAAAGCGAGATTGCGCTGCGGCGGCAGCTTCGTGCCGGCGGGCAGGGTCCCGTTGCCGATCGCCTGCTCGATCTGGTCCGCGATCCGCGCGTAGAGCGGTCCGTGCCCCTGCTGTATGTCGGGAAGCCAAGTTGTCATAGTGACAATTCTCTATATTGCATCGCCAATGGTGTCAATTATCTCTGTCTAGGAGAATTCAAACAATGCAATGGTGATGACAATGAGTGCAATCGATGCAATTCACCCGGGGCGAGACGCGGCCTATGCGCGAAGCCGGTTCGCCTATGGTGGGCAAGGCGCGGAGCGGAACCTGCTGTCGCGACTCTGGCATTTCTACTGCGCATTGGCCGCCAAGAGGCGCAGCCGCTTGGCCCTTGACGAACTGAGCGCGCACCTCCTCACGGACATCGGAGTGACGGAGGCGGAGGCTCGGAGAGAGGCGGCCGTTCCGTTCTGGCGCTAATGCATGTCGCCCAACAGTGTGCATCGGTTTTGGGACAAACGACATGCACCAACAAGGACCTAAAGCGCGTCGCATGAATTCGATTGAACGCGACGCGCTTTAGCGCGCACGGGGAGAAGGCGGCGGCGGCTCCACTGCCCTGGCAGGAGGGAGCCACCGGCTCACCGAACAGTCGGAATCCCCGGAGAGGCGGCTCCGCAGAATGCCGATGCGCATGGCGTATGTCGCGATACGCGTCAAAATGGTATCGTGCAGCCCTATTGGCCCTGCCGAATAGCAATTGGAGGGAAGCGATGGCGAAGGGATACTGGGTTGCCTCTGTCGATGTGACCGATCCGGAGGGATACGAAGCCTACAAAGCGGAGAATGCGAATGCGTTTCGAAAGTACGGCGCGCGCTTTCTCACCCGTGGTGGCCAATATGAAGCGCCTGAGGGAAAGCTGCGTTCGCGCATTGTCCTGATCGAATTCCCGACATATGACGCGGCGGTGGAGTGCTATCACTCGCCCGAGTATGCGAAAGCCATGGCGCTTCGGCAGGGCAAGTCCGTGATGGACCTGGCGATTGTCGAAGGTTACGACGGCGCCCAGCCATCGGCTCCATAATGCCCATGTTGAGCCGGCCTGCGAAAGGCGGCTCAAACTCAGGTGCCTGACGGTATGTCGAGACGGATCGTGCTGCAGGTCGAATTGCGGGCGCCCGGTGCTCGGTTTAGCTGCAGCCCTGGCCGCCGGCGGCCCAGCGGCGGACGTCCGTTGCGATGCGCGTGCCGACGGGATCGCTCAGAAGCGGTCCGAATGCCTGCAGACGAGCGGGGTGACCCTCGGCTTGGATAACTGCTAGCGGTCGCGCCTCGGGCGACTTGCGCGGCACAAGCAAAATGCGCGGCCTTCCGGAGAACGAATTGAGTTCCGGGGCAAGACGATAGGCCTTGAAGGCGGCGTCACCCGACTTGAACCAGCAGGCATTGGCGCCGAGCGCCACCCGCTCCATGGTCGGCAATGCTGCAGTACTCGCCGCCGGCGCGGGAGGTTTCGATTGGCAGGCGGCCACGAGCGCCAAACTTGCGGAAGCGCAGGCGAGCGCGATTAAACGTCCGTGATTCATGGATGACATTGGCGGCCCCGCTCGGCTGACGATCGATGCCGCCTTCTAGCAGCGATAAGGTTAAGCAGCGATTACGTCGAGCGCGGATGCGAAGATTCCGCGTCCGTCAGAGCCGCCATGGGCCACTTCGATCAGATTTTCCGGATGCGGCATCATGCCGAGCACGTTCCCCTTGGCATTCATCACGCCGGCGATGTCGTTGATCGAGCCGTTCGGATTCGTGCCCTCTGCATAGCGGAACACGACCTGGCCGTCGCCCTCGATCGTCTTCAGCGTTTCCGCATCGGCGAAATAGTTGCCGTCATGGTGAGCAACCGGAGTGCGGATCACCTGGCCCTTGGCGTAGGCGCGGGTGAAAGCCGTTTCGGGATTGACGACTTCGAGCTTCACTTCGCGGCAGACGAATTTCAGCGAGGCGTTGCGCATCAGCGCTCCCGGCAGGAGACCCGCTTCGACGAGAATCTGGAAACCGTTGCAGACACCGAGGACGCGCACGCCTTGCTCCGCCTTGGCCTTGATCGCCTGCATCACCGGCATGCGCGCGGCGATCGCGCCGCAGCGCAGATAGTCGCCATAGGAGAACCCTCCGGGGATGACGATCAGGTCGACATCCGGGATTTCCGTCTCGGTCTGCCACACGGTGACCGGCGCCTTGCCGGAAATCTTGGTGAGCGCCGCGATCATGTCACGGTCGCGATTGAGGCCTGGAAGCTGGACGACGGCTGACTTCATGACGTACCTACCTTGCCTTTGCCCCGGAACGGTTTCCGAGGCTGTTTCGAACGCACCGCAGGGATCGATCTTCGCGATTCGACATCGGCAACGTCGGCTGCCCACGCCAGTACATCAACCCAACGAGCGCTGTTCCCTCACGGTTTTAGGCGAGGGAAATGCTATAGTTCTCGATGACGGTGTTGGCGAGCAGCTTCTCGCACATGGCCTTGAGGTCGGCTTCCGCCTTGGCCTTGTCGGCCGTTTCGAGCTGCAGGTCGAAGACCTTGCCCTGGCGGACCTGGCCGATGCCGTCGAAGCCAAGCGCACCGAGCGCACCTTCGATTGCCTTACCCTGCGGGTCGAGAACGCCGTTCTTCAGCGTCACGGTTACGCGTGCCTTGATCACTTCTGTTTTCCCCGAAAATTACTTGACCAGCACCGGACCAGAGCCGCGCGGCGGCTCGTTCTCGTTGATGATGCCGAGGCGGCGGGCCACTTCCTGATAGGCTTCGACCAGACCGCCCATGTCGCGGCGGAACCGATCCTTGTCCATCTTCTCCTTCGTCTCGATATCCCAGAGACGGCAGCTATCCGGCGAGATCTCGTCGGCGAGAACGATGCGCATCATGTCGCCTTCGTAGAGGCGGCCGCACTCGATCTTGAAGTCGACGAGCTGGATGCCGACACCGAGGAAGAGGCCGGAAAGGAAATCGTTGATGCGGATGGCGAGCGCCATGATGTCGTCGAGTTCCTGCGGGCTCGCCCAGCCGAAGGCGGTGATGTGCTCTTCCGAAACCATCGGATCATCGAGCGCGTCGGCCTTGTAGTAGAATTCGATGATCGAGCGTGGCAGGACGGTGCCTTCCTCGATGCCGAGGCGCTTGGCGAGCGACCCCGCGGCAACATTGCGCACGACGATCTCGAGCGGGATGATCTCCACTTCCTTGATCAACTGCTCGCGCATGTTGAGGCGGCGGATGAAATGCGTCGGAATGCCGATCCTGTTCAGATGCGTGAAGATGTATTCGGAAATACGATTGTTGAGCACGCCCTTTCCGTCGATGACGTCATGCTTTTTCTTGTTGAAGGCGGTCGCATCATCCTTAAAGAACTGGATCAGCGTGCCCGGCTCCGGACCCTCATAAAGGATCTTGGCCTTGCCCTCGTAAATACGGCGGCGACGATTCATGGATTTGTCTCTGTGGTTGTTGGCGCTCTTGGGTAGCGCATTTGGGAATTTTCTCAGCGGGTCCATATCCGAAAAGAAGACATTTCACAATCGGCGTGTCTTCCCATTCCCCGATTTAGATTAGGGTATCATGAAAGTCAGCAAAGGCGAAAAGGCGCATTGCACTTTCAAGAGCGTTTTGGTTTATGGCGATAATTGCTTCCGGCAGGAATTTTTTTATGGAGATCGATTGATGACCACGATGCAGGATCGCGAGAAGGCCTTCGAGGCGAAGTTCGCGCTGGACGAAGAATTGAGGTTCAAGGCCGTGGCGCGCCGCAACAAGATGCTCGGCCTTTGGGCCGCCGGTCTTCTCAACAAGGCCGACCCGGAAGCCTATGCCAGCGAGGTTGTCGCGGCCGACATCGAGGAGGCCGGGCATGAAGACGTCGTACGCAAGATCAAGGCCGATTTCGACGCCGCCGGCGTTGCCCAATCCGAGGATGACATTCGCGTTCGCATGCTTGAGCTGCTGGCCGAAGCGGTCGAACAGGTTCAGGGCAGCTGAACCTCTCGGACATTGCTGCAGCTTTGCTGCCGCCCGACCGAAGTCGGGCGGTATTTCTTTGCCGGAACCGCCCGAAGTCAGGCCCGCAGGCGGCTCAGGAACTGGGCGAAGACCATCGAGCCTTCGGGCCAAGGGCCGTGGCCCGATTCCGTGTTGATATGGCCGGCATCGCCCGCATCGATCAGCAGCGATCCCCAGGCATTGGCGATGTCGCCCGCGTGTTCGTAGGAGCCGAACGGATCGTTGCGGCTGGCGATCATAATCGACGGGAAGGGTAGGGGATCGCGGGGATAGGGACCGAAGGTCATCAGATGCTTCGGTCTGATATTGGGGTTGGCGACCTCCGGCGGCGCAACCAGGAATGCGCCGGCGATCTTGCGCGTGCAATGCGGCAGGGCGTGGACCGTTGTTGCGACTCCAAGTGAATGGGCGATGACGACGACCGGCTTTTCGGCTGCGTTGACCTCCTCGACCATGCGCGCCACCCAATCTTCGCGCACCGGCTTCGACCATTCCACCTGCTCGACGCGGCGCGCGGTCGAGAGCTTGCGCTCCCAACGGGTCTGCCAATGGCCGGGGCCGGAGTTGGTATAGCCCGGAACGATGAGAATATGAGCTTCGGAGACCTTCATGATCGCCGCGATTTGGAGGCGAAAAGAGCCGAAGTCAAGGCGGAGGCGACAGAGGCCGCGTTTTCTGTATAATCGGACTTGTCGGTCGCGGTTTGACAGCGGCCCATTTTTTCGCCGCTGTCGCGGGTCCGTGGCCGCTCTGGTTCGTTGAGGAGTGTGAGCCATGACAACCTTCCATGTTCTGTCGGGAACGAATACGACTGTCGCGCCCGGCATACGAAAGATTGGCATTGCAGATGTGTTCGATGCGTTGCGGCTCGGGCTGGATGACTTCCGCGAGAAGCCGTCGCATTATGTTTTTCTGTGTCTCATATATCCCGTCGCCGGCGTCGTGCTGATGACCTGGAGCGCGGGCGCGAATATGCTGCCGCTGCTCTATCCGCTCGCGTCCGGCTTTGCCCTCATCGGGCCGGTTGCGGCCATCGCTCTCTACGAGATCAGCAGGCGCCGCGAACTCGGCATGGACGCGCGATGGCCGCATGCCATGCGGCTCCACCGCCACCCGGCGATCCCATCGATCCTCGCGGTCGCCGGCCTGCTGTTCGTGATCTTCATTGTCTGGCTGCTGGTCGCCCAGGGCCTTTACGTAACCATGTTCGGCCCAACCCCTCCGGCCACGATTTCCGAGTTCTGGAACAATATCATCGGCACGGAGCAGGGATGGAATCTGATCGTCGTCGGCAATCTCGTTGGCTTCGTCTTCGCGGTGATCGTGCTTTCGATCAGCGTTGTGACGTTCCCGCTGCTGCTTGATCGCGACGTCGGAGCATTCACGGCGATCGAGACATCGGTGAGGGCGACGCTTGCCAATCCCGTGCCGGTTGCCCTTTGGGGGCTGATCATCGCTGCCGGCCTAGTGCTCGGCTCGATTCCGGTCTTCGTCGGGCTTGCCGTGATCATGCCGATCTTCGGCCACGCCACCTGGCACCTCTATCGCAAGCTGGTGGAACCCGCAGGGGGCGACGCGGTCGGTAGGCGCGACCAGGCTCTCTGACCCACCCAGCACGAGAAGGCACGCGCAAAGCCGCATTGCATTGCGCGCGCCGTATTTCGATGCACGTGCCGAGGTCGCCGATCAGCGAAAGAATTTGTAATAGGACGAGATCTGGGCCGCCGTATTCGACGACAGGTTCAGCTTGATGCCGATCCTGTCGCCGCGAACCCAGCGCACCATGCCGGTGAGAAAGCCGAGCTCTTCGCTGCGGATCGTCACTTCCTGTCCGGTCCGGGCACCGATATCGAAGAGGAGCTGGAAGCAAATGCCTTCTTCGGAAAGGTCACGCACGATGCCGCTGCTCGAACCGGTCTTGCAGGTGACCGTTCCTGTTATCTTGGTATCGTTACGCGGGGAGACGCGCTGAACGCTGTCCTTGTACGCCATGGCTTCCTCGAAACCTGATCTCGCAGGCTTCGATTTTTTCCACGCAATATCTAAGGAGCCGCTAAAGAAATCGCCCGCATTTGAGCGAAGAACGCCGAATGCGGACGACAGCAAGGCTTACGCTGTGCCGAAGACGCGACGGAAGATCGTGTCGACGTGCTTGGTGTGATAGCCGAGGTCGAACTTCTCGCGGATTGCCTCCTCGGAAAGCGCCGCACGCACCTCGGCGTCGCCGAGCAGTTCTTCGAGGAAATCCTTGCCCTCTTCCCAAACCTTCATCGCGTTGCGCTGGACAAGCCGATAGGCATCCTCGCGCGACACGCCGGCCTGGGTGAGGGCGAGGAGAACACGCTGCGAATGAACAAGCCCGCGGAACTTGTTCAGGTTCTTCATCATGTTCTCCGGATAGACGACGAGCTTGTCGATCACGCCGGTCAGCCGTGCCAGCGCAAAATCGAGCGTTACGGTCGCGTCGGGTCCGATCATGCGCTCGACCGAGGAATGCGAGATGTCGCGTTCGTGCCAGAGCGCCACGTTTTCCATGGCCGGGACGACGAAGGCGCGCACCATGCGCGAAAGGCCTGTCAGGTTCTCCGTCAGCACCGGATTGCGCTTGTGCGGCATCGCGGAGGAGCCTTTCTGGCCCGGCGAGAAATATTCCTCCGCCTCCAGCACTTCGGTACGCTGCAGATGCCGGATTTCGGTCGCCAAGCGCTCGATCGAGGAAGCGATGACGCCGAGGGTCGCGAAATACATCGCGTGGCGGTCGCGCGGGATCACCTGCGTCGAGACGGGTTCCGGCTTCAGCCCGAGTGCCTTCGCCACATGTTCCTCGACCCGCGGGTCGATGTTGGCGAAAGTGCCGACCGCGCCGGAGATGGCGCAGGTCGCGATCTCCTCGCGGGCGGCGACAAGGCGCTGTTTGCAGCGGTCGAACTCCGCATAGGCGAGCGCAAGCTTGACGCCGAAGGTGGTGGGCTCCGCGTGGATCCCGTGCGAGCGGCCGATCGTCACCGTATCCTTGTATTCGAAGGCTCGGCGCTTCAGCGCCTCGAGCAGCTTGTCGATGTCGGCAAGGAGCAGGTCGGTCGCCCGCACGAGCTGCACGTTGAAACAGGTGTCGAGCACGTCGGACGACGTCATGCCCTGGTGCACGAAGCGGCTGTCGGGTCCGACGAATTCCGCAAGATGGGTGAGGAAAGCGATGACATCGTGCTTGGTGACCGCCTCGATTTCATCGATGCGGGCGACGTCGAATGTCGCCGCGCCGCCCTTTTCCCAAATGGTCTTGGCCGCTTCCTTTGGGATGACGCCGATTTCGGCCAACGCATCGCAGGCGTACGCCTCGATCTCGAACCAGATGCGGAATTTCGTTTCCGGCGACCAGATGGCCACCATTTCCGGCCGGGAATAACGGGGGATCATGGGCTTCACGCTTTCGTCGTCAGTGGAGGATGGCTGTGCCTCTATCAAAGATGACAGTGAAGCTCAACGCCGTTGCCGCGCATCCGAACGTGCGAGCACCAGGCTTGCGACGACCAGCGCCAGAACAGCGAGCGGCAGGTAGAGCCGGACGCCTAGGACCAGAAACTGGTAAATGGCGCCAGCCGAGGTGAACGCCAACTGGAAGAACCAGGTGCGCGTGCCGGCCGTCGCGTGCCACTGCGCGTAGAAAATCCGGTAGTCGAGCGCGAAGAGTAGCGCCGTTGCGCCGATTGTGCCTGCGATCAGGCAGAGCAGGAAGGCGGCGAAGCGCGTTGAGGTCGTGCGCCCCCGGGCCGCATAGCGAGCGGCTAACAACGAGGGCGGCCAAGCCAGCAGGCCGCCGGAAGCGTAGAGCACAAGGATGCTCTTCAAGTGGAACGTGGCTTCGTTCTCGCGAAGCGAGAGCGCAAGCCACGCCGACAGCGCCATGGTGAGACCCCAACAGGGAGCGCCGATCAGGATCTCCTGCAGGGTCGGAAAGGAATGCGCGAAACGAGAAGGCTTCGGCAGGGCCGCGTCCGGGTGCTCCGCTATGGCTCGAACCGCCGCTTCCTCCTCCATCATCCCCGAATCCGGATCGGCACCGCAATCCAGCGGCCGTCCCTCGAGCCTTCGAAACCGAGCGACTTGACCAGGATCATCGCCACGTGCACCTCGGAACCATGGTCATTGATGCGAGTGACGACGCCGCCAATGCGATAGCCCATTGGGCAGCGCCGGCTCTGCGGAATTCGCAGGTCGTCCTGAAGCACGTCCGCCGCAGGCTTATTGGCCTTTTCGGTCATCGTCAGGCGGAAGCCTTTGACCTCTTTCAGGAAATCCTTGCAGATCCCCTCCGGCTCGAAGCTCTTTTCCTCAAGCTTCAGCGTATAGGTTTTGCGGAAGGGAGCGTCGGCGGGAAAGGCGTCGTAGCGCAGCACATGCGGCGCGGCACCTGCTTCGGTTATTGGATTGTAGGCGACCAATATTCCGGGTGTCTCGGCGAGGCGATGGGCATCGATCAGTGGCGCAGCGCGGCCGCGAGCTTCGCTGCGCGCCCGGTGCAGACCGCCCCCGTCCTCCTCGACCACCGCGCGCACGGGTGCTCCGGGCAGGAAGCTGTCGGTGCGCGTGTCGAGGACGTAGATTGTCGAATAGGGAAAACCGGAGCCGTCTTGGACGCCATATTCCTCGAAGGCGAAGACATTGCCGTCGGATGAAAAGCCGATCGGCTGAAGCGCGGCATAGTCGCCGGCGAGAGCGTCCGCGGCAACCGCTGCGGCCAGCACCACACCTGCGATGGCCGAACGCCCCATCATGCGCGGGCCTTCTCCGCCGGAGAACGAATGGCTTCGATGGCGCGGCGATAGGTCTCGACCGAGTCGCCCTTGAATATGGCGGAACCGGCGACCAGCACGTTTGCACCGGCCCGGGCAACGACGTCCGCCGTTTCCGGCGCGATGCCGCCATCCACCTCGATCTCGATCGGCCTGTCCCCGACCATCGCCTTGATGCGCCGGATCTTCTCCTCCATGGCGGTGATGAACTTCTGACCGCCGAAACCGGGGTTGACCGTCATCACCAGGATCAGATCGACCGTGTCGAGGATGTATTCGATGGCGCTCTCCGGTGTCGCCGGGTTGAGCGAGACGCCCGCCTTCTTGCCAAGAGAGCGCACGGTCTGCAGTGAGCGATGCAAATGCGGGCCGGCTTCGGCATGGACGGTAATGATGTCGCAGCCGGCCTTGGCAAAAGCTTCCAGGAAGGCGTCGGCAGGGGAGATCATCAGGTGGCAATCGAAAGTCGCCTGCGTATGAGGGCGCAGCGATTTGATGACGTCCGGTCCGAAGGTGATGTTCGGCACGAAGTGGCCATCCATGACGTCAAGATGGATCCAGTCGGCGCCGGCATCGACGACATCGCGAACCTCCTGGCCGAGTTTGGAAAAGTTGGCCGCCAGGATCGACGGGGCAATGCGAATGGGATGTGTCATCATAGGCTCCGGCTCTTTCTGGCGCCATAGCATCCCACCACCGTCCGAACAACCGCCGAGAAGAAATCGCGCCGGGCGCTGTTCACGAACGCGAGGACCAGGCGGGTATCAAATCGTCGCCGGTGTTACGCGCATCGTGAACCCCGCGCGCAATGGCGCGCGCCATCGTGGCCGCCGCCGCGGCGCTGAGGTCGATGAAATCCTGCAGCAGCAGTGTCTTGCCGCTGGCGCCGGTTGAAAGCGCGAAGACGAGATCGCCGTCGAGCGGTGTATGCGACGGCCACAGCGCGCGGGAAAAGCCGTCATGGGCGGCAATCGCCAAGCGCTTCGCTTCGGCCTTGGTGAGAACCGCGTCTGTGGCAATGACCGCAATGGTCGTATTTGTGCCCGCCGCCTGGCTTTCGCGGAACTTGAACCGTGGGATGTCCGCATCCTGTGGCCATGGAGAGGGCTGGCCCAGCCCGCCGAACTCGCCGTCCAATTCAAAGGGAGCGGCCCAGAAATGGCGTGTGTCACTCACCGTTGCCGAACCGACGGCGTTGACGGCGACAAGGGCGCCGACGGCGACCCCATTGGCCAGGACGGTGGATGCAGAACCGAGACCGCCCTTGAAAGTGGCCGTGAGGGCGCCCGTTCCCGCACCGGCGGTCCCGGTCGCAAAAGTCGGCGCCGCCGCACGAGCTGCTTCGTAGCCGAGATCACGATAGGGGGAAAAGCGTCCCCAATTCTTTTCTCCGCCATTGGCGAGATCGAACAGGATCGCCGCCGGCACGATCGGAACCCGGTGCGGTCCGACCGCAAAACCGCGCCCCATTTCACGAAGTGCCGCCTGCACGCCCGAGGCGGAGTCGAGGCCGAACGCGGAGCCACCGGAAAGCACGACCGCGTCGACGGCCTGGACCGTGTTGTGCGGCGCGAGCAGATCGGTTTCGCGCGTGCCGGGCGCGCCTCCGAGCACCTGCACCGCGGCTGTCGCCGGCGGATCGCAGAGCACGGCAGTGACGCCGGATTTCAGACGGTGATCCTCGGCATTACCGACGAGCACTCCGGCGACGTCCGTAATCAGATTGTTCGGCCCTCGGCGCATCATTCCGCATTGCCTGCATTCGAAGCATCAACGAAACGGCCGTCCTGCCATTGCATCAGCCCGAAGGGCGTCTCCGCCCGCTCATGAGCGGTATTGAACTGAATGGGCCCGAGCACAGTCGGGAAGGGGCCCTTCAGGAGCGCTTCCGTAAGGGCGCTGCCGTCCTTTGCTGCCTGATCCTTTGCCTGCTCGAGAATCGATATGGCCGCGAAGGCGGGAAGCGCATAGCCGTCCGGTTCGATCTTCGCGGCGCGCATCGCATCGACGACAGCCGCTGCCTCGTGAGATCGCGCCGGATCGGGTATCGTCACGGCAAGCACGCCGTTCTCAAGCGGCACGTCGAGATCGGCGGCGTTAAGCACGTCGCCGCCGAGGAGCGTTATCGCCACATTTTCCGCTTTGGCATCGCGTGCGATCACGGCCGTGTCAAACCGGTCGCCGCCGGTGAAGACGTGGGTTGCGCCGCTCTTTGCCAGCCGCCGAACGAGGCTTACCTGCTGTTCCTGCGCGGGGCGGTAAGTATCGGTGAAGACGGGTGTCACCCCGATCTCGGCAAGAGCATTGCGGACGCTCTCGACAAGCTCGCGGCTATGGATCGTCCCGTCATCGATGAGGGCGAGCGGCTTGCCCTGCCAGTTCGATATGATGACGTCGGTGATCGCCGCAGCTTCGGCCTTGCCGTTTGGTGCAAGTCGGTAGAACGGCCATTTCTTCTTGAGAGCGTCTTCCATCAGGATGTCGGAACGGACGCCGACGGTGATCGCGGGGATGCCGGCTTCTGCGAGGGCCGGCAATGCTGCCTCGAGGCTCTCCGTGCAGAGGAATCCGATGGCCGCCTCCGCGCCGCTCGCAAGCAGCGCCTTCTTCAAGGCCTCGCCACCCGCCGGATCGCAGCTTTCGCCGATCGGAATCACCTCGCTGCCGCGGTCCGTCGCCTGGAAGGTCGCCCCGTCCATGATCTGTCTTCCCAGCATGGCAAAGGGGCCATCGCCGGGAGCGACTACGGCGACCTTCAATCCGGCGGCGGACGCAGGGTTGCTCAGCGCCAGTGCGGCGACGAAAAGGCTCGAAACGATCGATCTGAACATGAGTTTTCCCGCTATCGACCGCCATGTTTTAAGGATGTGGCCCCGGTCGTCAAAGGAAAAGATTGTTCCTGTGTCGGGCTTTGTCGTCGCCGCGACCTCAATGGCCGCGGATCCGCAAGATTCTCGTTCCGTTGGGTTTCATATTTTCGGCGAGAGTCTATGTATGAGCGAGACATGTTCCGGAGCGAGATGTGTTGGAGAAGACCCGGCTGGACCCGATAACCTATCGTGCCGCGATGAGTCGCATGTCGTCGCATGTGCAGTTGATCACTGCGGCCGACGGCGGGGAACGGCGCGGCGTGACGATCACCGCCTCCTGCTCCGTCTCGGACGATCCACCGACAGTGCTCGCCTGCCTCAATGCCGCCAACCGGCGCAACGATATCTTCTCGCGCGGCGGCAGCTTTGCCTTGAATCTCCTCGGCGGCCAGCATCTCGCCTTGGCGCATGCCTTTTCGGGCCGCGATCAGCTTGACATGGACCGCCGCTTCGCACTCGGGCGATGGACTCAGCGCATGACCGGTGCCCCGGTCCTCGTCGATGCGGTTGCCGCCTTCGATTGCCGCCTGATCGAGGCTAGGATCATGGCCACGCACCTCATCCTCTTCGGCGAAGTGGTCGACGTGCAGATCGGCGAGAAGCAGCCGCCGCTCATTTATGTGGACCGGGGATATCGCACGCTATAAGTTTCCCTGCCTGCGGAGGAAACATGGCGCGACACGAGACAGGGAAGCTGCCCCAGTCGATCGACGAGACGATCGCAATGCTGGAGGCACATGATTATCTCGCCGGCACCGCTCTCGCGACCGTTCTCTTTCTGGCGCTCCGAATGAAGCGTCCACTCTTCCTCGAAGGCGAGGCAGGCGTCGGCAAGACCGAGATCGCCAAGGTGCTCGCCCAGTCGCTCGACCGCCCTCTGATCCGCCTACAATGTTACGAAGGCCTCGACGTCGCTTCGGCCGTTTATGAATGGAACTATCCGGCGCAGATGCTCGAGATCCGGCTTTCGGAGGCGACCGGCACGGTTGACCGGCAAAGGATCGAAAGCGACATCTTCTCGGAGCGGTTCTTAATCCGCCGCCCGGTTTTGCAGGCGATTTCGACGGTCGCCGGGCGCGCGCCGGTCTTCCTGATCGATGAGCTCGACCGGACCGACGAAGCATTCGAGGCATTCCTCCTCGAAGTGCTGTCCGACTTTCAGGTCACCATCCCCGAACTCGGCACGATCAAGGCCAGCGAACCGCCGATCGTCATCATCACCACAAACCGCACGCGCGAAATCCACGATGCGCTGAAGAGGCGATGTCTCTACCATTGGGTCGACTATCCAAAGGCGGCGCAGGAACTCGAGATCATTCGCCGCAAGGTGCCGGGCTGCAACGCGACGCTCTCCCGTGAGATCGTGGCTTACGTGCAGAAGCTCAGATCGGTCGATCTCTTCAAGAACCCTGGAGTCGCCGAGACGATCGACTGGGCGACGGCACTGACGGAGCTCGACGCGCTGGCGCTCGATCCCGAAACGGTCGCCGATACGCTCGGCACCCTTCTCAAATACCAGGACGATATCGCCAGGATTGAAGGCGCGGAGGGGCGGCGGCTGCTTGCCGAGGTGAGGGCCGAGCTGGCGCAGGATTGAAGTCATGACTGAGCCGCGTATCGATGGTCTCGAGCTTCCGTCGCCGCCCGGAGAAGGACGGCTCGCCGACAATATCGTCTTCTTCGCCCGGGCTCTCAGGCGCGCGGGGTTGAGGATCGGACCCACCGCCATCGCGGATGCCATCAACGCCGTGAGCCTGATCGGGATCGGATCGCGTGCTGAATTCTACGCGGCGCTCCAGTGTATCTTCGTCAAGCGGCACGAAGATCAGGCGCTCTTCGACGAAGCATTTCGACTTTTCTGGCGTCCACGGGATCTCGTAAGCAAGATGATCGCACTGATGTCGCCGGTCTTGCCGCAGCGCCGCGAAGACCGGCGGCGCCCCGGCCAAGCGCGTGTCAGCGATTCTCTTCTTGCCGCACGGCAGGACGCCGGGCCGCCGCGGGAAGCGCCGGAAATGGAGATCGACGCGCGCTATACCGCCTCTGGTCGGGAGCTATTCCGCAAAGCGGATTTTGCCCAAATGAGCGCGGCCGAGATCGTCGAGGCCAGGAAGGCGCTCTCCTCTCTGCTGCTGCCGCTCGATCGAGTGCGGACGCGACGCTATCGGACTTCGCATCGGCCGAGGCGGATCGATCCTAGAGCGACCATGCGCGACGCCATGCGGCTGGGGGGCGATTTCATCCTGCCGCGCTTTCGCGAGCCGCGCCGCGTTCATCCGCCGCTCGTCGTGCTCGCGGACATATCCGGCTCCATGAGTCAGTACACTCGCGTTTTCCTGCATTTCCTACACGCGTTGACCGAGCAGCGGCATCGGGTCCACACGTTTCTCTTCGGCACGCGGCTGACGAATGTCACCCGTCAGATGCGCTACCGCGACCCCGATGAAGCGCTCGACGAATGCGTTGCGGCCGTCGAGGACTGGTCCGGCGGGACACGCATCGGCGAGACACTTCGCGAGTTCAATCGCCGCTGGTCGCGCCGGGTGCTCGGGCAGGGGGCCATCGTACTCTTGATAACCGATGGGCTCGAGCGCGACGACACGACCGAATTGCAGATCGAGATCGACCGCCTGCATCGCTCTTGCCGACGTCTCATTTGGCTCAATCCGCTTTTGCGATTCGACGGTTTCGAGGCGCGCGCCCGCGGCGTCAGGGCAATGCTGCCGCATGTCGACGAGTTTCGGGCGGTGCACAATCTCGAATCCGTCGCAGAGCTGGTGAAATCGCTCTCCGCTCAGAGGACGCGCGACGCCGATCCGCGACGCTTCCTGAATGGGGCGAGGGGCGAACAGCGGCTGTGAGATTCACGGCATTCGGCCAAAGGGCGATAGAGCAATCACGATCATGTGGCTTGCTTCGATCGAGAATCGCCACGATCTAAGGGAACGAAACCGGAGTGCATGCGATGCTAGATGAGCCGAACGCCCTCGACCCCTTGGAAACTGCCGAAGCGTGGCGCGTCCAGGGACGTGCCGTGGCTCTTGCCACGGTCATCGAGACTTGGGGCTCAGCGCCCCGTCCTGCCGGCAGTCATCTGGTCATCGATCGAGAGGGCAATTTCCAGGGCTCGGTCTCGGGCGGTTGCGTCGAGGGGGCCGTCATTGCCGAGGCCGCGGATGTGATCGCGTCCGGCGTTCCGAAAATCCTAGAATTCGGTGTCGCCGACGAAACCGCTTGGCGGGTAGGACTTTCCTGCGGCGGTCGAATCCGCATCTATGTCGAGCGAATTGACGGCTGAACGATGAAACTTTCCACACTCCAGACACTCAATGCGGCCCGAGCAGCGCGACGGGCGGCTGTCGTCGTCACCGATCTTGCGGAGGGCCGCGCGCAGGTTTTCCTCGAGGGAGCCGACTTTCCAGCCGAATGGGATGCGGCGATTTCGGGGGCGCTCCGCACCGGTCGGCCCTGGGCTGCAACAATCGAAGGGCGATCTCTGTTCTTCAACGTTCACTTGCCGTCGCCGCGCATCGTCGTCATCGGCGCGGTTCACATCTCGCAGGCCCTGGCCCGCCTTGCGCCCGTCGCGGGCTTCGACATGGCAGTCATCGATCCGCGGACCGCCTTTGCGACCGCCGAGCGTTTCAAAGGCGTCGAGCTTGTTGCCGACTGGCCGGAAGATGTTCTGTCCGGGCGGCCGCTCGATCGTTACACGGCGCTCGCCGCCCTGACCCACGACCCGAAGATCGACGATTATCCGATCCGTGCCGCATTGGAGGCCGGATGCTTCTATGTAGGCGCGCTCGGCAGCCGCAAGACCCACGCGGCCCGCGTCGAACGACTGCTACAGGCTGGCGTCTCCGCGGAAGCGATCGAACGAATCAGGGCGCCGATCGGCCTCGACATAGGCGCCGCGAGCCCCGCAGAGATTGCCGTCGCCGTTCTGGCGGAAATCATTGACGCTTTCCGGCGCGATCTCAGCGGCGCAGGAGATACGCCATGAGGTTCGGTTCCGTGCCGCTCGCTGAGGCGGAAGGCGCAATCCTCGCGCATGCGCTAAAGGCCGGCACATTGAAGCTCGCCAAGGGCCATCGCCTCAGCGCCGCCGATGTCGCGGCGCTTGCCGAAGCGGACGTGGCGGAGGTTGTCGCCGCTCGGCTGGAGGCGGGCGATCTGCCGGAAAACGAGGCGGCGGCGTGCGTCGCCGCCGCGATCGCCCCGGATCACCTCCGTTTCTCGCAAGCGGCGACCGGTCGGGTCAACATCTATGCGACCGTTGCCGGCCTTTTCGTCGCCGATCACGTCGTCGTCGACCGATTGAACCGGATTGATCCGGCGATCACGCTCGCCTGTCTTGCCGATCACGTCGCCGTCGACGCCGGTGACATGGTCGCGACGATCAAGATCATTCCACTTGCCGTTCCAGGCGCCTCGATCGAGCAAGCTGCCGCTTTGTTGCGCGCCGAGCCTGCCTTCGAGGTGAAGCCGTTCACGGCGCGGCGCGCCGCCTTGATTGCAACTGAGTTGCCATCGCTCAAGCTCCAGGTGATGGACAAGACGCGCGCCGTCCTTGCGGCGCGGCCCCTGCAGTCCGGAAGTCGTATCGACACCGAACTGCGCGTCGCCCATGCCGAGGAGGCGGTCGCGGCCGCGATCGCCGAGGTGAAGGCTGCTCATGATCTGATCATCGTCTTCGGCGCCTCGGCGGTGGCTGACCCGCAAGATGTCGTGCCCGCCGCTATTCGGCGCGCCGGCGGCGTGGTCGAGCACGTGGGCATGCCCGTCGATCCCGGCAACCTGCTCATCCTCGGCCGCTTGGGTAAAATCCCTGTTCTTGGCGCGCCGGGCTGTGCCCGAAGCCCAAGGGAGAACGGCTTCGACTGGATACTGGACCGTCTGCTCGCCGGCGAGTGGCCCAGCCCAGCCGATATTACCGGGCTCGGCGTCGGCGGCCTGCTCAAGGAGATACCGACACGGCCGCAGCCGCGGGAGAAGGCGGTCAGCGACCGGCCAGGCCCGGTGGCGATCGTCGTGCTGGCGGCCGGCCGGGCAAGCCGGATGGGGCCGGAGGGCAGGCACAAGCTTCTTGCCGAGTTCAACGGTGTTCCTCTTGTTCGCCGCTCAGCTGAAGCAGCGCTTGCGGCCGGCGATGGCAAGGTCGTCGTTGTTACCGGACACCGCGAGCACGAGATACGGGCCGCGCTCGCTGGCCTGCCGGTCACGTTCGTTTCCAATCCCGACTATGCCAGCGGCATGGCATCCTCGCTGGTGGCGGGCCTCGCATCGGTGGGGGATGCGGTTAGCGGAATCTTGGTGATGCTCGCCGACATGCCGGGCATCGGGTCCGAACATCTCTCGAAGCTGATTGCGGCTTTTGATGCCGAAGCGGGGCAAGCTGTCGTGCGAGCGGTGGCAGATGGGCAGCGCGGCAATCCGGTCATTCTGCCGAGGGAAACCTTCGCCGCCGTGCGCGAACTCGTCGGCGACGTCGGAGCGAGACATATTGTGGAGCGGTGCGGTCTTCCGGTAATCGATGTCGAACTGGGTGCGGCCGCCCGCCTTGACCTCGATACGCCCGAGGCAATCGTGGCGGCGGGCGGCGTCCTGAAGGAGTGAATGATGGACAATGCGGCGATCGAGGAAATGTTCGAAACCCTAGGACCCGTCACGATCCGCCGCATGTTCGGTGGCAAGGGCATCTATTACGAAGGGGCGATCCTTGCGGTCGAGGTGAATGGCGAAATCCTTCTGAAAGGCGACGCGCAGTCGGCCCAGGAACTGGAGGAAGCAGGCAGCCGGCAATGGACCTATGAAGGCAAAGGCAAGCCGGTAAAGATGCCCTATTGGAGCATTCCTGAAGCGGCCTACGACGACCCGGACGAAATGGCCCGTTGGGTGAAGTTGGCCTATGCGGCCGCGCTCAGGGCGAAGAAGTAGAACGGCTAGCTCTTTGAACCTCCGCAATTTCGGACGGAAACCCGTTACACACTTTTCCTGGAATTGCTCCCGCTAACCGAGCGCGCGAATCGCGTCCGCGGCGAAGCGCGACAAGGGCTGGGGCAGTGCGGTGAGGTCGAACCAGCCAATCTGCGAGATCTTGTCTGGTTCGGTGAGGCGCGGCTCGCCGGAGAAATCCTCGGTCGCGTAGATCAGCGAGATCCAATGTTGCCGATCGGCTTCGATCATCTGTTCGCTGATGCAAAGAAAGCGCGTCGAATGAATCGAGAGGCCGCTTTCCTCCTCCGCCTCGCGTCGGGCGGCATCCTCGGAGCGTTCCATGTGGTCGACCTTGCCGCCGACGATGCTCCAGTGCTCTGCCTCCGGCGCCTTCAGGCGGCGGCAGAGCAAGATCTTGCCGTCACGCAGGATGGCAAGACCGCAACCGAGACCGGGGAAGTCGATGCCAGGAGAAGCCATAGCTCCGTAATCAAGCCTTGCCGACAATCAGCATGAAGGCCGGGATCTCGTCGCCGAATCCGACCGGCGTCGGACCGTCGTCATGGTCGCGGCGGTTCCGGTTGCGGCGATCACGATTGTCGTCGTTGGCGGCATTTTGGGCACGGCCGGGACGGTCGCTGCGGCCTGCGTGGCCATTCCTGCTGTCGGCATTGCGTTCGGTCTTCACCGCGTCGACCCTTTCGGCAACTGGTTCGAGTTCCTCTGCACCGTTGTTCCGGGCGTTGTGCTCGGCACGCGCCTTGCCGGGGCGTTCCGCATCCTTCTTCCGGTCCCTGCGGCCATCGCGCCCGCGATCACGCCGGCTGTCGTGGCTCTCCATCGGCTCCGGCAATTCGGAAAGATCGCCGTTCAGCCACTCGACCTTATTGCCAATGAGCTTCTCAATGGCGTCGGAGAACTTGGCGTCGCGCTTCGTGACGATGGTGAAGGACGCGCCGGAGCGACCGGCACGACCGGTGCGGCCGATGCGATGGACATAATCTTCCGCATGGATCGGCACGTCGAAATTGAAGACGTGGCTGACATCGGGAATGTCCAGTCCTCGCGCCGCGACGTCGGAGGCGACGAGCAGCTTGATGTTCCCGTCCTTGAAGTTGGCAAGCATCGCCATGCGCGAACGCTGATCCATGTCGCCATGCAGCGCGCCGACGGAAAAGCCGTGGCGGTCGAGCGAACGGAAAAGCTCGGCGACATCCTTCTTGCGATTGCAGAAGATGATCGCGTTCTTCAGATCATCCTGTGCGCGAATGAGATCGCGAAGCACGGCGCGCTTCTCGTAATCCTTCGCATGCGAGGCGACGAAACGTTGTGTCACCGTTGTCGCCGCAGAGGCGGGGCGCGTAACCTCCACGCGCTCCGGGTTCTGTAGGAAGCGATCGGCAAGCTTCTGGATCTCCGGCGGCATCGTCGCCGAGAAGAACAGCGTCTGCCGGGTGAAGGGGATGAGCTTTGCGATGCGCTCGATATCCGGGATGAAGCCCATGTCGAGCATGCGGTCGGCTTCGTCGATGACGAGGATCTCGACACCGGACATCAGCAGCTTGCCGCGCTCGCAATGGTCGAGCAGGCGGCCGGGCGTGCAGATCAGGACATCGGCGCCGCGCTCGAGCTTGCGATCCTGTTCTTCGAAGGAGACGCCGCCGATCAGAAGCGCGATGTTGAGCTTGTGATTCTTGCCGTACTTGTCGAAGTTCTCCGCAACCTGCGCCGCAAGCTCGCGCGTCGGTTCGAGGATCAGCGTGCGCGGCATACGGGCGCGGGCGCGTCCCTTCTCCAGCAGCGTCAGCATCGGCAGCACGAAGGATGCCGTTTTTCCTGTTCCGGTTTGCGCGATGCCGAGAATATCACGTCGCTGCAGTGCCGGCGGGATGGCGCCGAGCTGAATAGGTGTCGGCGTTGTATAGCCCGCGTCGGTAACGGCGGAGAGAACTTTTTGGCTCAGGCCAAGGTCAGCAAAATTGGTCAAAGGGGGGACTGTTTCCGTTCCGGTTCAATAGAACACTGATCGATCGATGGAAAATGCACCAGCATGTGGCGGCGCTCTTAAGACGAAAGCCGTCGAAAGTCAAGAAATCCAGCACGTTGAAGCGCCGGAAGGTAAATAGGTGCGCGTCTGTTGCATTTCTTGTCAAGCACGGAAGGCACCGACGGCAGTTTCCAGTCCTCAATGCAGGTAGCCGGCGAGCTTCGTTCCGGCCCGCAGAAACCGCATTGGATCCACCGCCTGGCCGTTCAGGCGAACCTCGTAGTGAAGATGCGGCCCCGTCGATCGTCCCGTGCTCCCAGACTTGCCGATTACGTCGTCGGCTTTCACCTGATCGCCGACATTGACCAAGATGACGGAAAGATGGGCGTAGCGGGTCGAGACCCCGTTGCCGTGATCGACCTCGATCATGTTGCCGTACCCGCCGGCCGGGCCGGCTGCGGTTACGGTTCCCGCTGCGGTAGAACGGATGCGTGTCCCGATCGCCGCGCGAAAATCGATGCCGGCGTGAAGCGCAAGACGGCCGAGGAAAGGGTCCGGCCGATTGCCGAAACCGCTGGTGACGTCGCTTGCCGGCGCAGGATTGGCGAGGGGGAGCCTCCGTGCGGCGTCGCGAGTCCGGTCGAGCTCGACAAGCGCGCTATCCAGAGCAACCAGTGATTGGTCGAAGCGATCCTCGTCCTGCGGCTCGACGAAAGGCCCTCCGACGCCCGTTTCCCTAGCGGCGTCCGCCGCAGACGCCTCCGGGCTCGCGGGGAGGCTGAAGCCCGTGCGTTCGACAATCGTCCTGATTGCCTCCGACGTTCTGCGCGCGCTGTCCGTCATTAGTCGCAGATGGGCCATCTGGTCGTGTTCGATGCCTTTGAGCGACAGGGTGGCCTTCGAGAATATCCGGTCCGCCCGATCAGAGATACTTTCCGCGTTCTCGTTCACGTCGGCGGAAGGAGCAAAGCCAAGTGCAGCGTGACGGCCGGATGGTTCTGCATCCTCACCGGCCATGCCCATGATCTTTTCGATAGCCTTGATGCCGCCAGAGGTGTCGGCGCCGCGCTCGTAGGCCAGCGGCTCCGTGGCAGGCACGGAGGCCTCCTGGCCGATATCGTCCGGGTCTTTCCCGCTTCCCGCCAATACGCCAAGCTTGCCGGTTCGGGTGCTGAGCGCCAACTGCCGCTGAAGGAGCTTTTCGACTTTTTCTTCGACGATTTGCTGATCGAGCAATTGCCGGCTGGTCACCCGGTCCACCTGCGCCCGAAGCGCAGTGATTCGGTCCTCGTATTCATGCTGCATGCGCGCCTGACGCGCGATCGTGCCGCCGATCAAATCGTCGCGAAGCACGAGATAAGCGGTAGCGGCAAGATAGCCGGCAGCGAAAACGCCGGCGGCGGAGGTGGCGAGCGCCACCATCCAGGGACTGACCGTCATATGTCTGACCTTGTCGCCGCTCGCCAGGATCAGGACGTGGTTTTGCCTGCGCTTTCCGAAGGCGCCGTTTGCCGACCGAACAGACACCACATCACCCCCGCCGATGCGAACCAAGTCGCGTTGCCAGGGAATGATTACACTTTATTAGGGTTAACAAAGCGTGAGTGGGCGCCTTGTCAGATGTTCGTCGACGCGGTCATCGAGCGATAGAAGGAGGGCGTCAGCCCCGCTTCCGCCCGCGCTATGTCGTTGAACGGCGGCTTAAGCGGCCCGCGGAAATTCGCTCGCACCAGCGCCTGGAAGGTCGCGGCCGGGTCCTTCCTCTGGCGCGCGCAAAGGAAGCGGAACCATTTCGCCCCGACGGCGACGTGCCCCTTTTCGTCTTCATAGATCACGTCGAGGACGGCGGCGCTTTCGTGATCGCCGGTTTCGCGCATCTTCGCCCGCAGCGCCGGCGTGACATCGAGACCACGCGCCTCGAGGATGAGCGGCACCACGGCGAGGCGGGCCGTCAGATCGTTGCGCGTATCGTGAGCGGCCTGCCAGAGACCATCATGCGCGGGCAGATCGCCATAGTCCGCGCCGAGATCATTCAATCTCTGTCTGACCATGCGAAAATGCTTGGCCTCCTCGAAGGCAACCTGGATCCATCCGTCGAAGAAGGAGTTGGGAACGGCCTCGGAAGCAAACCGTGCGACGATATCGAGGGCGAGGTCGACCGCGTTCAATTCGATATGAGCAATGGCATGGAGGAGGGCGATTCGCCCTTTGAGCGAACCGAGCGAACGCCGCTTGACCTGGGTCGGCGGCGTCAGAACCGGCCTCTCCGGACGGCCGGGCCGCTCGGGAACGGGGCGATCGAGCGGCGAGCGTAACGACAGCGATCGCGCCTGCCAGCGACGGGCGGCCTCCTGCGCAAGCTCTGTCTTGACGGCAAGGTCCGCCGCGCGGACCGCCTCGACGGCTGCGCCGCGCAGGCTCTGGAATTGCGGAAGCGTCGTCATCGCTTGCCCGATCCGCTCAAATGGTCTTGGCGGCGGCCAATACTTCGTCGGCGTGGCCGGCAACCCTGACCTTCTCCCAAATGCGGACGATGGTGCCCTCACGATCGATGAGGAAGGTCGTTCGTTCGACGCCCATGTATTTGCGTCCGTACATGCTCTTTTCGACCCAGACGCCATAGGCGTTGACCACGGCTTTTTCCTCGTCCGCGGCAAGCGCGACCGCGAGATTATGCTTCTTGGTGAAGCGGTCATGGCTCTTGGCCGAATCGGGCGATATGCCGATCAGGGCGACGCCCGCGCGTTCGAACTCCCCCGCAAGTGCCGAGAAGGAAATGGCTTCCTCCGTGCAGGTCTTGGTATCGTCCTTGGGATAGAAGAACAGCACCACCGGTCTGCCGCGGAGCGCGCTAAGCGAAATCGTACCACCGCCGTCACGGGGAAGCTCGAAGTCCGGGGCGACATCGCCTGGTCCCAATCCTGCCATGATTAAACCTTTCTTACGCCAAGTTTTGTGGACATTCCGCAGTTAGAGCCTTTTCTGGCTCAATGGAAACATTCTGTCGGCTCGGACGGAGCGGATTGCTCGGCGGCCAAGGGTTTCTATCGAGCCGGGAAGGGCTCTAAGGGGCATATCGAAGCAAGGGCATATCGAAGATCGGCGGAGCCCGTCCAGCGGGGTCTGTACTAGGTTTTTGACAGGTGCCGGACGGCTTTTTTGGCTATTGCATGTCTTCTTAGATCGACCTCGATCTAAGAAGACATGCAGCAGTTCAAGAGCGCTACAGCGACCTTTGCGCGTCTGATAAGACGCGCGGCGCTGTAGGAGCTACTATTGATGCTTCGTCGCATGCCGAGGGGAAACGGAATTGTCCCTGCGCTTTCCACAGATGAGATGCGAAGCGTGGTGACTCGGTTCAATAAATTATGGTCTACATGGTGCGAGAGGAAGTACCGGCCTTCGCACGTGGCAACGGGCTGACGGGAAACATGCATTTTGACAATCAGGTCGAGGACGCTCGCGCCGATGAGTGATATCCGCGGCGAAAAGCTCTGCTTTCGCAAGGAAGACATCGTCGCGCTGCATGCGTTGCCCTCGGCACAAGCTCATGACCCGGTCATCGTGCACACGCCGACGAGGCTTAGTGCCCTGCGCCTTTGCGGCAGGATCCTCCTTTGCTGCTCGCTTATCGCCTTCGTCGCTATTGCCTCGCTTCTCGCTGTGATTGAAAGCGGGCTCGTCGATGGACCGCTGAACGCCCGCGCACGCTCGGCACTCAACGGGGCTCTCGGCCAGAACTACAGCGCCGACGTCGAAAGCACCGTCCTGCGCATGACGGGCGGCGGGGCGCTTGCGCTCAAGGCGCGCGGCGTCACCTTGAAGGAGAGCGGTTCCGGCCGACACTTGGCCAATCTTAACGCGATCTCGATCGCGCTCGACCCCTTCGCCCTCATGACCGGCCGCATCTCCGTGTCGAGGCTTGAAGCGGAAGGAGGCGAGCTCGACACGGGCCTATTGCCGCGCGGCGAGCCGATCGACCTTACCAAGATCCGCATCGCCGATGTCGGCCAGGCGCTCGAAGGCTTGTTCGCGCAGGTCGACCGTATGTCGCGGCTGACTGCGGGCAGGGCGACGCAAACAGTATTGCTTTCGGATTTCAGCCTGTCGGTCGCGGGCTCGCGCGGGCGCGTGGTTCCGGTGGAGATAAGGACGCTCGAGTTCAGCCATGACCCGGACAGTTCCATGCGTATCGACGGGACGGTCGCGGTCGATGGCATAGAGGCGCGGTTTTCGGCACGGGCTCCCGGCAGCGGAGGTCGGGTCGCCGCTTTCGAGGCCACGCTCGATGCCCTGCCGCTCTCGCCGTTTCTCTACCATGGCAAATTGGACAAGGAGGACGCCTTCGGCATCGACGCGGCCGCCGACGTGATGCTGAAGGCCACGCGCGCCACGGATGGGAAGGAGCCGGTGCTTAGTGTCGCCGTCAGGACTTCCGAGGGCTCATTCCATGCCGGCGGGCTCGTTTCCGCTCTTAAGCCTTCGGAACTGAACGTGTCCTATGATTTCGAGCGTGCGTCCGTAGAAATACTGCCGTCGATGGTGAGGATAGGCCGCTCGACGTTTCCCTTCACCGGCGCGCTGATCGACCTCGACAGGATCGCCGGGGCCGATCGGAAAGGCTTCGCAGTCGACCTTCTGCTTAAAGATGCGAGCTCGGATCCCGAAGACATGCAGGAGCGGCCGCTTGCTTTCGACGCCAAGGCGAGCGGGCGCTTCGACGCCGACACTCACCGGCTGATCTTCGACCAGTTGGCGATATCGAGCCCGTTCGGCTCAATGGTCGGTTCGCTTTCGGCTTCGTTCGGCAAGACGTCGCCGCAGATCAGCTTCGCTGCGCTCAGCGACAGGATGCATTCGACGGCCGTCAAGCAATTGTGGCCTTGGTGGCTCGCCAAGGGTGCCCGCCGCTGGGCGATCGGCAATCTCTTCGGCGGCATCGTGACCGATGCACGCATCGAGGTCTCGATCCCGGAGGGGCGCATCGCCGACAGCGGCGGCGACCTCAGGCTCAACGAGAAAGAGCTCAACATCAACTTCGCCATCGATGATACCCGTATCAATATCGCGGGCGAAATTCCGCCGCTCCGCGATACGTCCGGACGCTTCAACCTGAGCGGCGAGCGGATGTCCGTCGCGGTCGGAAAGGGCGCAGCCTATTTCCCCTCCGGCCGCTCCGTCGCACTCGACGGCGGCGATTTCATCATTCCCGACGTCTATGCCAAGCCGCTGATGGCGGAAATGAAGATCAACGTCGGAGGGCAAGCCGACGCCATAGCCGAACTCGTGCGCTACAGGCCCATCCAGGCGCTGCAGAAGACGCCTTTTGTGCCTGAGGATTTCACCGGACCGATGACGGCGCTGGTCGGCGCGCGGTTCGGGCTCATATCGGACCAGAAGCCGCCTACGCCGCTGTGGCAGGTGGAAATGCAGCTTGAGGATGTCACCATCAATCGTCCGGTCGCCGAGCGCTCGATCGCCAATCTCTCCGGAACGATGCGGATCGACAATGCGCAAGCCGTGCTTCAGGCGGACGCCCTGATCGACGGCGCGAAGATGCGGATCGCGCTCACCGAACCGGTGGACGCCAAGGCGAATGTGACGAGAACACGTGAAATCTCCGGAACGCTCGACGATGCGGCGCGCGCAAAGATCGCCCCGGCATTGTCTGGCATCGTGAGCGGTCCGATCGGCGTCGATGTATCGCTTACCGAAGACGGCCGCCAATCCGTCAAGGCTGATCTCGGCAGGGCCTCGCTATCCTTGCCTTGGGTCGGCTGGAGCAAGGGGGCCGGCATCGCCGCTCATGCGCAGTTCACCGTCAACGCCAGTGAAGGCATCACCGAAATAGGCGATTTCCATCTTACGGGCGACGGCTTCGGCGCCGCCGGGGATCTGCGCGTGGACGACGCGGGTCTGGCCTCGGCCCGGCTGAGCGGTGTCCGCCTGACCAAGGGCGACGACTTCGCGGTGAACGTGGACCGCGGCAAAGGCGGCTACACGGTCGCGCTCACAGGCTCGGCTGCGGACCTCAGACCAGCGCTCGCGCGCGCGAAGCAAGAAACCGGCTCCAGCGACGGCGGCAACGTGAAGATCAATGCGCGGCTCGACCGGGTTACCGGCTTCAACGGTGAGGTTTTCTCCAATGTAAGCTTTGCCTATGCGAAACGCGGCGCGCTGATCGACGATATCGATCTCTCGGCGTTGACGGCGAGTGGCCAAGCCGTTGTGGCGCGACTTGTGAAGGCCGGTGCGGACAACACGCTCGAATTGACGACAAGCGATGCGGGTGCCTTCGCGCGCTTCACCGACATCTACCGCAACATGCGTGGCGGCCTCCTCAACCTGCGGCTTCGCGATCGCGGCGGCAACTCCTGGCGCGGCACGGTGGATGTCAGGAAATTCTCCCTCGTCGGAGAACAGAGGCTGCAATCGATGGTCTCGACGCCGGCCGGCGAAGACGGGCGCAGCCTCAATCAAGCGGTGCGGCGCAATATCGATGTGAGCACGGCGCAGTTCGAGCGCGGCTTTGCGCAGCTCCTTCTCGACCGCGGCACGATCCGTGTCGGCAGCGGCGTGCTACGTGGCGTCGACGTCGGCGCTACCTTCCAGGGGACGATCAGAGACGCCAATGGCCGGATGGATATGACCGGAACCTTCATGCCGGCCTATGGCCTGAACAGGCTCTTCGGTGAACTGCCGCTGATCGGCGCTCTGCTCGGCAACGGCCGCGACCGTGGCCTGCTCGGCATCACTTTCAAGCTCACCGGTCCGTTCAATCAGCCGCATCTGACGATCAACCCCCTCTCGATCATAGCGCCGGGGGTCTTCCGCAATATTTTCGAGTTCCAATAAGAAGGGCCGGCGCAGCGCCGGCCTTGAGCTCGTTTCGTATCCCTCGTCGCACTGCATGTCGCCCAAAAGTGTGCAGCGGTTTTGGGACAACGACATGCACGAGATAAGACCTAAAGCGCGACGCGCTTTAGACCGGCCGCACGAGCATGTGCTTTTTCTTGCCGAGCGAGAGCTTGATGATGCCGTCGTCGGTCACGTCGCCGCTCCCGACGACCCGGCGCTCGTCATTGATCTGGTCATCATTGATGCGGACGGCTCCTCCTTGAACGTGCCGCCGGGCCTCGCCGTTCGAACCCGCGAGGCCGGCTCGCACCATGAGGCTCAACAGGCCGACACCCGATTCGAGCTCGGGGGCGGGGACGTCGACCGATGGGAGGTTCTCCGCGAGCGCGCCTTCCTCGAAGGTCTTGCGCGCCGTTTCGGCCGCCTGTTCGGCGGCTGCGCGCCCGTGCAGCATGGCGGTGACTTCGGTCGCCAGGATCTTCTTGACCTCGTTGATCTCCGAACCGCCGAGCTTCGACAGCCGATCGATTTCCGGCATCGGCAGCGTCGTATAGAGCTTGAGGAAGCGGGAGACGTCGGCGTCCTCGGTGTTTCGCCAGTACTGCCAGAAGTCGTAGGGGCCGAGCATGTCGGGATTGAGCCAGATGGCGCCGTTCACCGATTTGCCCATCTTCGCACCGGAGGCTGTCGTCAGCAGTGGCGAGGTGAGGGCGTAGAGTTGCGGCGTTCCCACGCGATGGCCGAGATCAATGCCGTTGACGATGTTGCCCCACTGGTCCGAACCGCCCATCTGCAGGCGGCATCCGGTGCGTTTGCAAAGCTCGACGAAGTCGTAGGCCTGCAGGATCATGTAGTTGAATTCGAGGAAGGACAGCGACTGCTCGCGATCGAGACGCGTCTTCACGCTGTCGAACGAAAGCATCCGGTTTACGGAGAAGTGCCGGCCGACATCGCGAAGAAATTCGAGATAGTTGATGCCGAGCAGCCAATCGGCGTTGTTGATCATCAATGCATCAGTCGGGCCGTCGCCATAGCGTAGGTAGTTCGAGAAGACCGTCTTGATGCTCGCGATATTGGCAGCGATCGTCTCGGGCGTCATCAACTGGCGGGCTTCATCCTTGAATGACGGGTCGCCAACCATACCGGTGCCGCCGCCCATAAGCGAGATGGGCCGGTGCCCCGTCGCCTGAAGCCAGTGCAGCATCATGATCTGGATAAGGCCGCCCGCATGCAGGCTCGGAGCCGTCGGATCGAAGCCGATATAGGCAGTCACGGTTTCCTTTTGGAACAGCTCGTCGAGGCCGGCATCATCCGATGTGGTATGGATGAATCCGCGTTCTTTGAGGGTGTGGAGGAAATCGGACTTGAACTCGGACATAACCTGTTTCTTTCGGCTGGGTAGAACGTCTGCGGCGGGCCTTTATCATTGTTTCGCCGAAAGTGCACGTTTTTGCTCGGCCGCCGATTTGCTATGAAGGCCCAAAGCTATTCGTGGCGTTCGACCGGCATCGCGGTCCGATCAGACATTCCAGCGGAGGACGTGCATGGGGAAAATGTTGACGGCGGTCGGCCTAATGAGCGGCACGAGCATGGACGGGATCGATGTCGCGGTCGTTGAAACGGATGGCCAGACCGCCGTGCGCCGCGGGCCCGCGGCCGGGTACCCCTATGACGCGCGATTCCGGGATCGCCTAAAGCGCGGCCTCGAGGATGCGAGGTCGATTGCCAAGCGAGATGAACGGCCAGGGTCGCTCGCCGATCTGGAGCGCGACCTGACGTTGCGCCATGCCGATGCTGTCGGGACCTTCCTAAGGGATAACAACGTTCTACCGGAAAACGTTGATGTAATAGGTTTTCACGGGCAGACCGTGCTGCACCGTCCTGATGAAGCGCTGACGGTGCAGATCGGCGACGGCAACCTGCTCGCGAGGGAAACGGGAATCGACGTCGTTTATGACATGCGGGCCAATGATATGGCCCATGGCGGCCAGGGAGCGCCGCTTATTCCGGCCTATCATGCGGCCCTGGCGCGTGGCCTCTCGGCAAGACGGGAAATCAGTGCACCCGTCGTCTTCGTCAACATCGGCGGCATTTCCAATCTCACTTTCATCGGCGCCGGTGATGAGCTCGTCGCCTATGACAGCGGGCCGGGCAATACCCTGATCGACCAATGGGTCGAGGCCCATGCCGGCATCCCCTACGATCAGGGCGGCATGATCGCGAGCGAGGGTCGTGTTCTTGCCGAGCTTGCCGGCCGTTACCTTTCCCATCCCTTCTTCACCGCCGAAAAACGCCGCTCGCTCGACCGCAACGACTTCGTGCCGCCGGCGGGCAATGAGGCGAGCCTCGAGGACGGAGCGCGTACGCTCGCCTACGTGACGGCGGCCGCCATCATCCGGTCCGCGCGACACCTTCCGACAGCGCCCAAGACTTACATCATCTGCGGAGGTGGCCGTCTCAACGCCGTCGTCATGTGCGATCTGAGCTCGCTTGCGGAGGCGGCGGAAGGGCGAGTAGTTGCGGCGGAGGCACTGGGGCTCAACGGCGATTCCATGGAAGCGGAGGCCTGGGGCTACTTGGCCGTTCGATCCCTCGCGGGACTGCCCCTGACATTTCCGGCAACGACGGGCGTTAGCCGACCCGTAAGCGGCGGGCGCTTGGCATCGAAGCCGGCCGATGCTCCGAAGGGACAAGGCTGAGTCTCGTTTAATGGTTTCTTCGTGCACGCTCGCTAAGCTGCTTTACGGTCCAGAGACGCGAGAGTCGCGGATCGATTGAACTGCGGCTGAGGTTTGGATTCTGTCGATGGGTGGTGCGATTTCCCTGCTGGCGGTGAACTTCATCATTGCCCAGGTCTTCGTCGTGGCTTTTTTGGTTGTCGCGGTGAAGAGTCAGGCGAAGCGGCCGCCGATCTGGTGCGCCTGTGGTTTCGCAGTCGCCTCGCTCTCTGCCGTCTTCGAGACCGTGCTGCCGTTCTCGCTCGTGCCGAAGCTTTTTGCCGTCGGCGCCTTTGCGAGCGTGCTTGCGGGCTTCATCCTGATCCGCTTCGGCCTCGGGTTCTTCTACCGAGTCCCGGCGAGCTTGCCTTTCGCGGTAGCCATTCTTGCCGGCTCGGTGGTGCTCGATCTGCTCATTTACGACCTTCCTCGCGGAACGCTTAAGCACGCCTTCTTCTATCAGATGCCGTTCTGTCTGGTGCAAGCTTGGTCCGCGTCGACCATCATCCGGTCCGAACGCCGCTCCCGTGCTGACTGGACTCTGTTCTGTCTTCTGGCCCTCAGCGCCATCTATTACATGGTGAAGGTCTACGCTGCGATCGCGGCCGGATCGGGCACCACGGCGGCGGATTACCTCGCAAGCCCGTTCGCGCTCATATCGCAGGCCTTGGGCGCCATGCTGATCGTGGCAACCGGCATGGCGATACTTGGGGTGATGGTCAAGGAAATCATCGACGAGGCACGAGCAAGTTCGGAGCTCGACGCGCTTTCCGGTCTCTGCAATCGTCGCGGCTTTGCTGATCGAGTCGCTCCGCTCTTGCAGGATGGAGGCGATGACGGTCCCGGCACGCTGATCCTTACTGATCTCGACCGCTTCAAGCTGGTCAATGACACATACGGCCACCACGCCGGCGACGAGGTGATCCGGCAATTCTCGCGCGTACTTCGCGAGCTTATGCCGAGCAGGGCTGTGGCGGGGCGCCTCGGGGGCGAGGAGTTCGCTGTATTTCTTCCGCGGATCGGGCCGGCTGACGCCCGGGTGCTCGCTCATGGCATGCGTGCAGCGATCGCTTCGACGCGGATCAATGGTCTTCCGGAGATAGCCGCGGTCACTGCGAGCTTTGGCGTTGCGGTCGTTGCCGCTGAAGAACCGCTGGAGATGGCGATGCAGCGGGCCGACAAGGCGCTTTATGCCGCCAAGGCGGGCGGGAGAAACCGGGTGGAATGCGCCGAGGCGCCGGTGCACGTCTTCGCAAATCCACGTAGAGCAAGATCATAGGTGCAAAGCGGCCCGGAAACCGATCACGGATCTCCGGGCCGTCCGAATTAGCTCAGCAGGTATTAGCGAATGCGTTTGGCCGCAGGCTCCGGCACCAGCTCGCCATTGAGGCGGCGGTCGAGATAGTCCTCGCATTCCGCCATCAGGGTTTCGATCTGGCCGTTGAAGAAATGGTTAGCGCCGGGGACTGTCTTGTGCGTGATCAGAATGCCCTTCTGCGCCTTTAGCTTCTCGACGAGACCGTTGACGTCCTTCTCCGGCGCGACCTTGTCCGCATCGCCGTTGATGATCAGGCCGGATGAGGGGCAGGGCGCCAGAAACGAGAAGTCATAGATGTTCGGCTGCGGCGCCACCGCCATGAAGCCCTCGATTTCCGGACGGCGCATCAGGAGCTGCATGCCGATCCAGGCGCCGAAAGAATAGCCGGCCACCCAGCAGCTCTTCGAATCGGGGTGGAGGCTCTGCACCCAGTCGAGCGCGGACGCCGCATCGGAAAGCTCGCCGGCGCCGTGATCGAACTCACCCTGGCTGCGCCCGATACCGCGGAAATTGAAGCGCAAGGTGGTGAAGCCGCGCTTCTGGAACATGTAGAAGAGCTGATACACGATCTGGTTGTTCATCGTGCCGCCGAACTGCGGGTGCGGATGCAGGATGATCGCAATCGGTGCGCTCTTCTGCTTCGAAGGCTGATAACGGCCCTCGAGGCGACCGGCCGGTCCGTTGAAGATGATTTCGGGCATTGGCTCTCCGGGAATGTTTCTGGTTCAAATCGTGGTTCTTAGCGCCGAGCTGTCTTGACTAAAGCAGTCAGCTTTTCTAAAACCTACTTTAGAACCGTTCAAAACTTCGGTGCGGACATTCCGCATGCGCTTCGTCTCATAAGGCAAGCGGCGCGGAGAATTCAAGGAAAATGCAACGGCGTAGCTCATAGGGATGAGCCGTTCGCTCAGGCAAAGGAAGCAATGTCGGGACAGCGCATTTATATGGACTGGAACGCCACGGCGCCGCTTCTGCCGGAAGCGCGTGAGGCCGTTCTGTCAGCGCTCGACCACATCGGCAATCCGTCATCGGTGCACGGCGAAGGTCGGACGGTCCGCGCCCTCATTGAATCTGCCCGGCGTGATGTCGCCACCCTCTGCGGCGCGCAAGCCTCGGCGGTGATTTTCACCAGCGGCGCGACCGAAGCGGCCAATCTGGTGCTGACGCCGGAATTCCGCATGGGGCGCACGCCGCTCAAGATCGGCAGGCTCTATGTCTCGGCGATCGAGCATCCGGCCGTCCGGGAGGGTGGCCGTTTCGCTCGCGAAGACGTCTGTGAGGTGCCTGTGACGGGCTCCGGCATTGTCGATTGCGCGGCACTGGAAACATCGCTTCAGGCGCACGACCGTCAGGCCGGCTTGCCGATGGTGGCAGTGATGCTTGCCAATAACGAAACCGGTATCATCCAGCCCGTCGCCGAGGTCGCCGCCATCGTCCGTGCGTATGGCGGTCTGTTGGTTGTCGATGCGGTACAGGCGGCCGGCCGCGTGCCGCTCTCGATCGAGGCTCTTGGCGCCGATTTCGTTATCGTCTCGTCGCATAAGATCGGCGGTCCGAAAGGAGCGGGGGCGCTCGTCGCCCGTGGCGAGATCATGATGCCCGCACCGCTGATCCGCGGTGGCGGACAGGAAAAGGGGCATCGTTCGGGAACCGAGAATGCGCCGGCCTTGGCAGGTTTCGCGGCCGCGGCCCGTGCCGCGGCAAGTAACATCGATGAGCGCATGGCTGCGGTAGCGGCCCTGCGTGACGGCCTGGAGGCGGAAATGCAGTCCCACGCGCCGGATGTGGTGATCCACGGGCGCGGCGCTTCGCGGCTCGCCAACACGTCCTTCTTTACGCTGCCCGGCCTGAAGGCAGAGACGGGGCAGATCGCTTTCGATCTTGAAGGCGTGGCGCTCTCGGCAGGGTCCGCATGCTCCTCCGGCAAGGTAGGACAGAGTCATGTGCTGACGGCGATGGGCTATGACCCACGCCAGGGTGCGCTGAGGATTTCGATCGGCGAGCGGACGACGCAAGCGGAGATCGAGCGCGGCGCCGCCGTGTTCGCGAAAGTGGCGGCGCGACGTCGCTCGACCGGGCAGGCCGCCTGACGGCGGAAGGGATTGAAGGAAATTGCGGAAAAGCAATTTTCCGCTTGGCAAATGGGGTGAAAACCGCCTTTTAGCCATTACATAAGCGGTGCGCAGAATTTGCACCGCGTTGACAAGCCACCGGACCTTTTATCCGGCGAGATTGGAGAACGACATGCCTGCCGTGCAGGAAACCATTGATCAGGTCCGCCAGATCGACGTGGACCAGTACAAATACGGCTTCGAGACGAAGATCGAGATGGACAAGGCTCCGAAAGGCCTGTCCGAAGATATCATCCGCCTGATCTCGTCCAAGAAGAACGAACCGGAATGGATGCTCGAATGGCGCCTCGAGGCCTATCGCCGCTGGCTGACCATGGACGAGCCGAGCTGGGCGCGCGTCAAATATCCGAAGATCGACTTCAATGAGATCCACTACTATGCCGCACCGAAGGGTACGACCGGGCCGAAGTCGCTCGACGAGGTCGATCCGGAGCTCTTGAAGGTCTATGAGAAGCTCGGCATCCCGCTGAAAGAGCAGGAGATCCTCGCCGGCGTCGAGAAGTCGAAGATCGCCGTCGATGCGGTGTTCGATTCCGTTTCCGTCGTCACCACCTTCAAGGAAGAGCTCAAGAAGGCGGGCGTGATCTTCATGTCGATCTCTGAGGCGATGCGGGAGCATCCGGATCTCGTCAGGAAGTATCTCGGCACGGTCGTGCCGCAGTCGGATAATTTCTACGCGACGCTGAACTCTGCCGTCTTCACCGATGGTTCCTTCGTCTATGTGCCGAAGGGTGTGCGTTGCCCGATGGAGCTCTCGACCTATTTCCGCATCAACGAGCGGAATACGGGTCAGTTCGAGCGGACACTGATCATTGCCGACGAAGGCGCCTATGTCTCCTATCTGGAAGGCTGCACGGCTCCGCAGCGCGACGAGAACCAGCTCCACGCCGCGGTCGTCGAGCTGATCGCGCTCGATGACGCCGAGATCAAGTATTCGACGGTGCAGAACTGGTATCCGGGCGACAAGCACGGCAAGGGCGGCATTTACAACTTCGTGACCAAGCGCGGCGATTGCCGCGGCAAGAACTCGAAGATCTCCTGGACCCAGGTCGAGACCGGTTCGGCGATCACTTGGAAATACCCGTCCTGCATCCTGCGCGGCGACGGCTCGCGCGGCGAGTTCTATTCGATCGCCGTTTCCAATGGACACCAGCAGGTCGACTCGGGCACCAAGATGATCCACCTCGGCAAGAACACGTCGAGCCGCATCATCTCCAAGGGTATTGCCGCCGGCGTCTCCGATAACACCTATCGCGGCCAGGTTTCGGCCCACCGCAAGGCGGAGAACGCCCGCAACTTCACCCAGTGCGACTCGCTGCTGATCGGCGACAAGTGCGGCGCGCATACGGTGCCCTATATCGAGGCGAAGAACTCGACGGCGCAGTTCGAGCACGAAGCGACGACGTCGAAGATCTCCGAGGACCAGCTGTTCTACTGCCTGCAGCGCGGCATCCCGGAAGAACAGGCGATCGCGCTGATCGTCAACGGCTTCGTCAAAGAGGTTATCCAGGAACTGCCGATGGAATTCGCCGTCGAGGCGCAGAAGCTGATCGGCATATCGCTGGAAGGCTCGGTTGGTTAAGACCCTGGCCCGATGATTTGAACCGGCGCGCATGGGTTTGCGCGCGAGAAACCATTCGCCCAAGAGGACGATTTGAAATGCTTGAAATCAAGAACCTGCACGCGCGCATCGCCGAAGATGGAACCGAAATCATCCGCGGCCTGGACCTGACCGTGAAGGCCGGCGAGGTCGCTGCCATCATGGGCCCGAACGGCTCCGGCAAATCGACTCTCTCCTATATCCTTTCGGGGCGCGAAGACTATGAAGTGACCGAAGGCGACATCCTCTACAACGGCGAGAGCATCCTGGAACTCGACGCCTCCGAGCGTGCGGCCAAGGGCATCTTCCTCGCCTTCCAATATCCGGTCGAAATCCCCGGCGTTGCCACCATGCAGTTCCTGAAGGTGGCGTTGAACGAGCAGCGCAAATATCGCGGCGAAGACGAACTGACGACGCCGGAATTCATGCGTCGCGTCAAGGAGGCCGCCGCCGAGCTCAAGATCGCGCCGGAAATGCTGCGCCGTCCGCTGAACGTCGGCTTCTCGGGCGGTGAGAAGAAGCGCGCGGAAATCCTGCAGATGGCGCTGCTTGAGCCGAAGCTCTGCATTCTCGACGAAACCGACTCCGGCCTCGACATCGACGCGCTCAAGGTCGTCGCCGACGGCGTCAACGCGCTGCGTTCGCCGGATCGCGCCGTCGTCGTCATCACGCACTACCAGCGCCTGCTCAACTACATCGTTCCGGACTCGGTCCACGTCCTCTACAAAGGCCAGGTCATCAAGTCCGGCGATAAGACGCTCGCGCACGAACTCGAAGCCAACGGCTACGCGGATATCATCGAGGCGGCAGCCTGACGCCTGTTGAAGGAGTGTTCGAATGAATATGCAACAGGCCATCAAGATGACGGCGGCCGAAACAGCGCTCGTCGATGCCTATACCGCGCAGATCGGGGATTTGCCCGGCGACGGTGCCGTGCTGTCGCTTCGCGACACGCTGGTAGACGAGCTCAAGACCGCCGGTCTGCCGACGCGGCGCATCGAGTCCTGGCATTATACGGACCTGCGCACCTTGCTGCGGGCCGTGCCTTCCGCCGATCCGTCCGCCTTTGCCGACCGCGTCGATCCGATTGTTCCGGGCTCGTCGGTGCTTTCGGTACGCAATGGTCAGGCCGACCTCAAGAGCGTTCCCGAAGGCCTGACCGCGCGCTCCTATACGGATGCCCTCATCGATGGTTCGGCCGTGGCCGGGCTTGCCGTGCTCGGCGCCGACGACACGATCGGCCGGATCAATGGCGGCCTCGTGCGTGGCGGCCTTGAAATAGCGGTCGCCGAGGGTGCGGAATTCAAAGCGCCGATCGAGATCCAGGTCGCCCAGAGCCACGGTCAGGCGCATACGCGCTTTCCCGTCTCCTTCGGAGCCGGCTCGAAGGCGACCGTGATCGAGCGGCACCTGTCGACGAATGCGGAAGCAAGCTTCGTCTCCTCGGTCAGCGACGTGACGCTTGCCGAAGGCGCCGACGTAATCTGGATCATCCTGCAGCAGCAGGGCCCGGCAGACACGCATCTCGGCCAGATCCGCTTCGACCTCGGCAAGAACGCGAAGCTTCATCTCTTCGTCATCAATGCCGGCGGCAAGCTGGTGCGCCAGGAACTGCATGGCAAGGCGACCGGCGAGGGCGCCGATCTGACGCTGCGCGGGATCAACCTGCTCGGCGGCGACAGCCACACGGACGTGACCTTCACGCTCACCCATGCCGTGCCGCACACGACCTCGAGCGAGATCATCCGCAACGTCGTTTTCGATCGGGCGAAAGGCGTGTTCCAGGGCAAGATCCTGGTCGCCAGGGACGCGCAGAAGACCGATGCGAAGATGTCGTGCAACACGTTACTCTTGTCCGACGAAGCAGACTTCTCCGCAAAGCCGGAGCTCGAAATCTTCGCAGACGACGTGCAGTGTGGTCACGGTGCAACGGTCATCGATATCGATCACACGCAACTCTTCTACATGCTCGCTCGCGGCATTCCGGAGAACAAGGCGCGTGCGATGCTCGTCAACGCCTTCGTCGCAGAGATCGTCGAGGAACTGGAAGATGACGAAGCGCTTGTCGAGGCACTGGAAGGCGTGATCTCGGCCTGGCTCGAAAAACACGCCTGATTGGACGAAGGACATGGAACATACTGTGCCGGTGCCTACCTATGACGTCGAAGCAGTCAGAAGGGATTTCCCAATCCTTTCGAGGACTGTCTACGGCAAGCCGCTCGTCTATCTCGACAACGGCGCATCGGCGCAGAAGCCGCAGGTCGTCATCAATGCAGTCGCCCATGCCTATGCCCAAGAATACGCCAACGTCCATCGCGGCCTGCATTTCCTATCGAATGCCGCGACGGAAGCCTATGAGGGGGCGCGCGAGAAGGTTCGTCGTTTCCTGAATGCGCCATCGGTGGAGAACATCATCTTCACCAAGTCCTCGACTGAGGCGATCAATACGGTCGCCTATGGCTACGGCATGCCGAAGCTCGGCGAGGGCGACGAGATCGTGCTTTCGATCATGGAGCACCATTCCAACATCGTGCCTTGGCATTTCATTCGCGAGCGCCAGGGTGCGAAGCTCGTCTGGGCGCCGATCGATGACGACGGCGCGTTCCACGTGGAGGATTTCGTCAACTGCCTGACGGAGCGCACGAAGCTCATCGCCATCACCCATATGTCGAATGCGCTCGGCACCGTGGTGCCGGTGAAGGAGATCTGCCGCATCGCTCGTGAGCGCGGCATTCCGGTGCTCGTCGATGGCAGCCAGGGCGCGGTCCACATGCCGGTAGACGTCCAGGACATCGATTGCGACTGGTACGTGATGACGGGCCATAAGCTCTATGGCCCGTCCGGCGTCGGTGTACTCTACGGCAAGACAGAGCGGCTCAAGGAAATGCGTCCCTTCCAGGGCGGTGGTGAGATGATCGAGGAAGTGACCGAGGACCGTGTCACCTACAACGATCCGCCGCACCGCTTTGAGGCGGGCACGCCGCCGATCGTTCAGGCGATCGGGCTCGGCTATGCGCTCGACTACATGGAGAAGCTCGGCCGGGAAGCGATCCGGGCGCATGAGGCGGACCTCACCACCTATGCCCGCGAGCGCCTGTCGTCGGTCAACTCCCTCCGCGTCTTCGGTGACGCTCCCGGCAAGGGCAGCATCTTTTCCTTCGAGATCGCCGGCATCCACTCGCACGACGTTTCAATGGTGATCGATCGCGCGGGCGTGGCCGTCAGGGCAGGCACCCATTGCGCGCAACCGCTCTTGAAACGCTTCGGCGTCACCTCCACATGCCGTGCATCCTTCGGTCTCTATAATACCCGGGCCGAGGTCGACGCGCTGGCGGACGCGCTCGAACATGCGCGCAAGTTTTTCGCTTAGGGAGACGGATATGAGTCTCGAGCAAACGCAAGAAAAGATCGATGTCCGCGAAGGCATCGTGCATTCGGCCATTCCGGCCGAGGAGCTCGCGCGTCTTAGCGATGACATCATCGCCGCGCTGAAGACGGTCTATGACCCGGAGATTCCGGCTGACATCTTCGAACTCGGCCTCATCTACAAGATCGACATCGAAGACGACCGTATGGTTAGGATCGACATGACGCTGACGGCACCCGGCTGCCCGGTTGCCGGCGAAATGCCGGGCTGGGTTGAGAACGCTGTCGGCGCTGTCGAGGGCGTTTCGGGCGTCGAGGTGACAATGACCTTCGACCCGCCGTGGACGCCGGACCGCATGTCGGAAGAGGCGCAAGTGGCGCTCGGCTGGTACTGAGCCCGTGGGCCGCATATTGATCCGTTAACACACGGGCATTACATTTGAATTCTGAAAGCGCCGGGCCTTTAACCCGGTGATATGAAGGAGAAAGAGCCTATGGGCTTTGCCGTAATGAGCCTCACCGACGCCGCTGCTGGCCGCGTCCGGTCGATCGTCGAGAATGCCGGCGGTGATGCCAAGGGCATTCGCCTGAGCATCAAGAAGGGCGGTTGCGCCGGTATGGAATATGCCGTCGATCTCGTGACCGATCCCAATACCAAGGACGATCTCGTCGAATATGAGGGCGCCAAGGTCTGGGTCGCGCCGGAAGCCGTGCTCTACTTGCTCGGCACTCAGATGGATTTCGAAGTGACCGCCTTGCGGTCGGGCTTCACCTTCCGCAACCCGAACCAGACATCCGCCTGCGGCTGCGGCGAATCGGTGGAACTGAAGCCCGCCGACCTGGCGGCACTTGCCGCTCAAGGCAATCCGGTGGTGCGCGCGAACTGAGCGGCTGCGCACGTCTATTGTATTGAATGTTAGCGAAAAAAGCCCAGCGTCAGCCGGGCTTTTCTTTGCCTAGCGTGAGGGGGCGTGCACGGGTCACGCCTCCGGCTCAATTCACTCCGCCGCCTCCGCGTAGCTTTCCATAGGCGGGCAGGTGCAGACGAGATGGCGGTCGCCATAGACATTGTCGACTCGGTTGACCGGCGACCAGTATTTGTCGACGCGGAAGGCCCCGGGCGGGAAGCAGGCCTGTTCGCGCGAATAGGGCCGGTCCCAATCGCCGACGAGGTCTTCCACCGTATGCGGCGCGTTTTTGAGCGGGTTGTTGACCTTATCCATCCGGCCTTCCTCGATCGCGCGGGCTTCCTCGCGGATCGCCAGCATCGCATCGCAGAAGCGATCGAGTTCGGCTTTTGTCTCCGATTCCGTAGGCTCGACCATCAGCGTGCCGGCGACCGGCCAGCTCATCGTCGGAGCATGGAAGCCGCAGTCGATAAGCCGCTTTGCGACGTCGTCGACGGTGACGCCGGCGCTCTCGGCGAGCGGGCGCGTGTCGATGATGCACTCGTGCGCGACGCGCCCCTTGGCCGACTTGTAGAGCACGTCATAGGCGCCCTTCAGCCGTGCCGCGATATAGTTGGCGTTGAGGATCGCCACCTTCGTCGCCTGGGTGAGGCCTTCGCCGCCCATCATCAGGCAGTAGCTCCAGGAGATTGGCAGGATCGACGCCGAACCGAAAGGAGCGGCGGAAACCGCGCCTTCATGCCCGCCGATTTCCGGATGGCCGGGCAGGAAGGGAGCCAGATGCGCCTTGACGCCGATCGGCCCCATGCCGGGCCCCCCGCCACCATGCGGAATGCAGAAGGTCTTGTGCAGGTTCAGATGGCTGACGTCCGCACCGATGTCTCCCGGGCGGGCAAGGCCGACCATGGCATTCATGTTGGCGCCGTCCAGATAGACCTGGCCGCCATGCTTGTGGACGATCTCGCAGACCTCGCGAACATTCTCCTCGAAAACGCCGTGCGTCGAGGGATAGGTGATCATGCAGCAGGAGAGGGTGTCTGCATATTGCTCGGCCTTGGCGCGGAAATCGTTCATGTCGATCTCGCCGACGTCGCTCACCTTCACGACGACAACCTTCATGCCGGCCATTTGCGCGGAGGCCGGATTGGTGCCATGCGCCGAAGTCGGAATGAGGCAGACGTCGCGATGGGCATCGCCCTTGGCGATGTGATAGCCTCGGATCGCAAGCAGCCCGGCATATTCGCCCTGCGCACCCGAATTCGGCTGCATCGAGATTGCGTCATAGCCGGTAATAGTGCAGAGCTTCTGCGACAGGTCCTCGATCATGTGCCGATAGCCGAGTGCCTGGTCGGTCGGTACGAAGGGGTGAATCTCCGAGAATTCCGGCCATGTGATCGGCAACATCTCCGCCGTCGCATTGAGCTTCATCGTGCAGGATCCGAGCGGGATCATCGCGCGGTCGAGCGCGAGATCCCGGTCGGCGAGGCGACGCATATAGCGCGTCATCTCGCTTTCTGCGCGGTTCATATGGAAGATCGGATGGGTGAGATAATCACTGGTCCTGAGCAGTGCCTGCGGCAGGCGATAGCCGGGTTCGAACTCCTCCACCTTGAAATCGCCGCCGAAGGCGCGCCAGACGGCTTCTAGCGTGACTGGCCGCGAGCGTTCGTCGAGGCTGATGCCGATCTTGGTCGAGCCGATCTTGCGAAGGTTTACTTCTTCGGCGACCGCGGTCTTCAAGATGATGCCCTGCAGCTTGCCGACTTCGACGGTGATCGTGTCGAAGAAAACGTCCGGCTCGACGGTGTAGCCGAGTTTTTCGAGCCCCATGGCGAGGCGCACGGTCTTCTGGTGCACGCTCTGGGCAATCGCCTTGATGCCTTGCGGACCGTGGAAGACCGCATACATCGAGGCCATGACGGCAAGCAGCACCTGGGCGGTGCAGATGTTGGACGTCGCCTTTTCGCGGCGGATATGCTGTTCGCGCGTCTGCAGCGACAGGCGGTAAGCGCGATTGCCGCGCGAATCGACCGACACGCCGACGAGGCGGCCGGGCATAGCGCGCTTATAGGCATCCTTGACGGCCATATAGGCGGCGTGCGGACCGCCGTAGCCGACCGGCACGCCGAAGCGCTGGGTCGAACCGACCGCAATGTCGGCGCCCATTTCACCTGGAGACTTCAGAAGCGCCAGTGCTAGCGGATCGGCTGCGACGGCGGCGATTGCGCCCTGCTCATGCAGCTTCGCGATCAGGCCCGAAAAGTCGCGAACATGGCCGTAAGTGCCGGGATACTGGAAGATGGCGCCAAAAACGCTCGCGGTGTCCAGATCCCTGAAGGGATCGCCGACGACCACCTGCCAGCCGAGCGGCTCGGCCCGGGTCTTCAGAAGCGCAATCGTCTGAGTATGGCAGTTCTCATCGACGAAGAAAGCCTTCGACTTCGACTTGGCGACACGCTCAGCCATGGCCATGGCCTCCGCAGCCGCCGTCGCCTCGTCGAGCAGCGAGGCGTTCGCGACATCGAGGCCCGTCAGATCGCAGACCATCGTCTGATAGTTGAGCAGCGCTTCCAGCCGCCCCTGGCTGATTTCCGGCTGATAGGGCGTGTAAGCGGTGTACCAGGCCGGGTTCTCCAGAATGTTGCGCTGGATCACCGGCGGCGTGATCGTGCCGTAGTAGCCCTGGCCGATGAGCGAGACGAGCTTCTGATTGCGGTTCGCCGTCTCGCGCAGCTTGTCGAGCGCTTCGCGCTCCGTCATCGGCGTGCCCCAGGCAAGCGGGGTCTTTTGCCGGATCGACGGCGGCACGGTGTCGTCGATCAGCGCGTCGAGGCTCGGATAGCCGACGACCCTCAGCATCTCTTCCATCTCGGCCGGCGAGGGGCCGATGTGGCGCCGATTGGCGAAATCGTAAGGCTTGTAGTCGGTAAAGGTGAAGTCCTTGGGCATGCTCATCAGCCGATAAGCTCCTTGTAGGCCGCCTCGTCGAGAAGCGCGTTAGCTGAGCTCGGATCGGAAAGCTTCAGCTTGAAGAACCAGGCCGCGCCCTGCGGGTCGCTATTGACGAGCGAGGGATCGTCGACGATCGCCTGGTTGACCTCGACCACTTCGCCGTCGAGCGGACAATAGACGTCCGACGCCGCCTTGACGGATTCGACGGTCGCGGCCGAGTCGCCTTTGGAGAAAGCGACACCGGCTTCCGGCAGCTCCACGAAGACGAGATCGCCGAGTTGACTCGCTGCGTGTTCGGTGATGCCGACAATCGCGATGTCGCCCTCGATCTTCAGCCATTCGTGTTCTTCTGTGAATTTCAGCATACGCACTTCTCCTGGGTCAGCGCTTGTAGGTTTGTTTGACAAAGGGCAGGGCAGAGACGGTGAGGGGCAGATATTTGCCGCGCACCTCCGCGAAAAGCCTGGTGCCGTTTTTCGCATGCTCGGCATCGACATAGCCCATGGCGATCGGGCCATCGACGCTCGGGCCGAAGCCGCCGGATGTGACGGTACCGGCCGCCTGCTCGCCTTCCGCATCGATGAAAAGCTTGGCCCCACCGCGAACCGGCCCTCGGCCTTCCGGCTTCAGCCCGACGCGGCGACGGCTGACACCGTCGGCAAATTCGGCAAGGATCCGGTCCGCGCCCGGAAAACCGCCGGCCCGCGTACCGCCGGCTCGCCGGCTCTTCTGGATTGCCCATTCGAGCGAAGCTTCGACCGGCGTCGTCCCGGTGTCGATGTCATTGCCATAAAGACAAAGACCGGCCTCAAGGCGAAGCGAATCACGCGCTCCGAGACCGATTGGCATCACATCTGGGTGTTCCAGCAGGCGCTGCGCCACATCCACCGCCGAGGCCGCGGGAACCGAGATCTCGAAGCCATCCTCACCGGTATATCCGGAGCGCGAGATGATGCAGCTCACGTCGTGGAGGTCTGCCTCCGTCACGTCCATGAAGCGCATCGAGGCGACATCCGCCCAAAGCTCTCCGAGCACGGCTTCGGCGCGTGGCCCCTGAAGGGCGAGCAAGGCGCGGTCGTCAAGGAGCGTGACCTCGCAAGTGTCGCCGAGGCCGCTCTTCAGATGCGCGAAATCGGCATCCTTGCAGGCAGCGTTGACGACGAGGAAGAAATGGTCGCGGCGGTTGGCGATCATCAGATCGTCGAGGATTCCGCCTTCGGCATTGGTGAAAAGTCCGTAGCGCTGGCGATCCTCAGCGAGAGCGAGAACGTCGACCGGCACCAGCCGCTCGAGCGCGAGCGCCGCATCCTCGATCCGCCCGGATTTCGGGCGAATCACGATCTGCCCCATGTGGGAGACGTCGAAGAGACCGGCTGCGGCCCGCGTATGTAGGTGTTCCTTCAGCACGCCTTCCGGGTACTGCACCGGCATTTCATAGCCGGCGAAGGGCACCATGCGCGCACCAAGCGAGAGGTGCAGCGCGTGCAATGGCGTGTGCTTCAGATGGGAAAGGTCTTCCAAGTCCGGCCTCCAGGTCTGGCGCATTCGCGCGCCGGCTCACACTACCGGCGTGAAAACGCCGACAAATTCGAGCCCCCTCTGTCCCTTTGCCTGAGATTGTTATCCCTTCGGCGAGCGTAAACGCTTCTCTCCAGAGTCCTACCGGCACCTTGCTGGTCCTTTGGCCTGAGAGTTTCCGGGGCGGTTGCTCCTTCGGCACCGGATCGAACCGGTTTCTCCCAACAAGGTCGTCTCCAGATAACGGTGAAGGCCGGATTTTGGCAAGTGCCTATGTCGCGACCGAACATATTTTTGTCGCCGTCGCTTCACCATCATCCGCGGGGAGGAGCACGCTGCGACAAATCAGCCTTTGCAAATCCTGCCGGTTGTGGGGTAACGAGAAACGGGACAACGAGGCGAAGATGATAGGGCGTGGGAAAAAATGGCGGATAGCGGTGCGGCTGGTCGCAGCCTTTGCACTCGCCCTTCTTTCCTTTGCCCACAAGCCGGCCCCTGCGAAGGGGCTAAATCTCGCGACGTCCGCCGAATATCTTCTTCCCGATGGCACCTTCGCCGATATCTGCTTCGGCACCGAAGGCGTCGACCATGACGCGGGGCGTGGCAAGTCGTCTTCAAGCGCCCCGATCTGCGAAGCCTGCCGTCTCGCGGCTACCGTCCTCCTGCCGATGCCGACTGGCGAAAACATGCCAGCCGAAAAGGGCAACTGGCTTGCAAAAGCACCAATCGTTGAGGCAGATGCAGCGCTAGCGCCCCTGCGCCTGCTGCCGCCTTCCCGCGGCCCTCCGCGTCTGTCGTAACGCACTGAAACGATTCCACTATCATAGCCGCTGAGGCGGTATCGACCACGAGCGCCGAAGCTTCTCGTTTGAAGGCGCGTGGTTCGGGGATTACGACATGACCAAGATCAGATTTGCTTTTCTCACCACCGGGCTGACGCTCGCTGCCGCCGGTTTCGCTCATGCTCATGCGACGTTCGAAGTCGACAAAGCGCCCGCCGAAAAGACCTTCAAAGCGGTCCTGCAGGTGCCGCACGGCTGCGACGGCAAGGCGACGACGGAAGTGCAGGTGAAGCTGCCCGAGGGGTTTGTCTTCGCCAAGCCGCAGCCCAAGCCGGGCTGGCAAGTCGAAATTATCGAGGGAGACTATCAGAAGACCTACGACAATCACGGGACGAAGGTTTCGTCCGGTCCAGTCGAGATCCGCTGGAAGGGCGGCAATCTGCCTGATGAATATTACGATACATTCGTCATCCGCGGAAAACTCTCGGGCTTCGACCAGGAAACCGTGCTCGCCTTTCCGACAGCGCAACTCTGTGGCGCCGACGGCAAGGTCGTCTGGGATGAGGTACCGGCCAAGGGGCAGGACGCCCATTCGTTGGAGAACCCGGCGCCGACCGTGACGGTAACGCTTGCCGGCGGAGATGAGCATGCGAGCCATGGCGGAAAGCAGGGACAGGAAGTGACTGCCGGCCCGGTTGAGGCCGGCGATCTCCAGATCTCGGGCGGGGCGGTGAAGGCGATGCTTCCGGGCGCCAAGGTCGGTGGCGGCGGCTTCGTCGTCAAGAACAACGGCAGCACCGACGACCGGCTGCTTGCCGTAGAAAGCCCGGCCGCCGGACGCGTCGAACTGCATGAGATGACGATGGAGAACGACGTCATGAGGATGCGAAAGCTCGACGATGGCATCGCGATCCCTGCCGGCGAGACCATCGAACTCAAGAGCGGCGGCCTGCACCTGATGTTCATGGAAGTGAAACAGCCCTTCGTTGAGGGCGATAGCGTGCCGGTGACACTCACCTTCGAGAAGGCTGGGAAAGTGGACTACGCCCTGCCGGTCGGCGCCGCAAGCGGTCACGATACGCCCGGTCATGAGCATAAATAGTCAGTCCGAGCGGCGACAGTTGAGCTCGCAACGCGCGACCCGTGGTTCGCGCGAGGCCGCGTTCCGACCGGTTCATTTTCCTTGAATGAACCGGTCGAGCATCTCGGCGATTTCGTCGCTTTGCTGCCCTTCGTCTTCGGCCGGATTCTCGTCCGGCCGGCTCCCCTGTTGGTCGCCACTCTCTTCGTCTTCCATATATTCGAGGTAGCGGCGCAACGCCTCGGCCTCGCTCTCCTGCGGCGGGCGACGGTTGGCGCTGATCAACATGAGTGCCAGGGGCAGAGCGCTCCTTATTGCCGAGATCGCTTCCTGGTGGCGCGGCGGCTCTTTGCCGACCGAAAGGAGCGTGATCGCCTCATCGGTCGGACCATCGCCGCGCACGCGCGCGGATGGCTTGACGGCTTCCGCCGCGTAAGCCGCCGTCGTCGCGGAAACGGTAACGACCTGGGTCATCCTCTTCACCCTGGATTACGAATGTTCTTCCTGTGCCAGATTTCGCTTGCGGCCTGGTGAAGTCGAGTGCTCGGACTTTAGGCAAATCCTAGTATTTGGCGGCTGGAGCTGAGAACAAGTTGCGGAGCTTGTTGGAGAGACCGAAGGCGAGGAGGCAACCACATCGTCGAGGGCTGCGCAGCGTTTGCTCTCCACTACACGCAAATTTCTATACCGACGGTTGAGCAGCATGTACAATCGCCGTCGCAATGAAGAAAACGACGCAGTCCTGCGCAGTGCAAGTGCATTGGGGAACAGTAATCAGGAAAGGACGAAGCTCTATGCGCGCGATCGTATTATTGCTAGCGATCTCTACTTTGTGCGCGTGCTCGCAAACAGGGAGGCCCGACACCGAGCGCTACAGAGAGCGCTATTATGGCGGGCAAGGGGAGTATTACACCGGCGTCGTACCGCCGACGCCCTTCTAAGGAGATTGCCCGTACCGGCATCAGAAGAAATAGCGTGCAATGACCGCACGCGAACAGGCGATCCTACGCCGTCGATTTGGCGTGCTCGGAGCCAACATCGTGCGATCTTCCCGTGGCCGGCCGCAAGACGGAATGGCGAGTGGGTGCGACCTCGAAGTGGGAATTGATCCCGCACGTATGGCGGAATATCAATGATCGTCAATCTGTTAGGAAAGGTACGAGGCCTATGCGCAAAATCGTGTTGCTGCTCGCACTCGCAACCCTCGCGGCGTGTTCGCATACCGGAGTCGGCTATGTCGGCGGCGAGGGTGAGTATTATCAAGGGATCGTTCCGCCGCGGTAATTCTCCGGCCGCTCCGGCGGCCGTGCGAGCCTGACGTCGGCCGCCGGCAGGCCACCTCCTCATCTACAGCGCCGTGCGTCGTTTCAGACGCACAAAGGACGCTGTAGCACTTTGAATTGCTGCATGTTTTTGTCCTTAAATCGGGTACGATTTAAGGACACATGCAGTAGTATCGGTCCCGTCTTCGACGCATTTCTGCGGCGATCATGGTCTCGTCGCGCCGCAGGGAAAGGCGCTGCGCCGCGCCCATACCGTCCCGCCAGACGGACATGGCGCGGTCCTTCCATTCCATGCAGTCAGAGGGAAACACCCGACCAGAGGAGCGCTTCGCTCCTTACGTGTTTTTCTTAATACCCAACCCGCAGCCCGCCGGGGCTTGCAGCGCCGAAATCCGGAACCGGGTTCGGGCCATACCATTGCGCGTAAGTCGTGTTGCCGGCGCCAGTGCTCGCGCAGCCCGACAGTACAACAAGCATCAAGATGGTCAGATATTTGAGGGGCATGGACTCTCCGATTCGGCTTCGTCAGACACGGCCAAATTGCGGCATCCGAAGCGCCTAGTCCATTGGTTTCACATGACTCTCTTGCTTTTTCTTACGGTCAAGGTTGCAACCATCTGCTTCAATCGCACACTGTAGTCTTGAAGATCGGGCAAAGGCTCGAAGTCGTCCGACAACGGGAGAGCAGCAGTGACGGAAAAACCACGCGTGTTCGGAGCGGCGTACAGCGTTTACGTGCGGATCGTGCGGCTTACGCTGGTCGAGAAGGGTGTGGATTACGATCTCGTTCCTATCAATATCTTTGCGAGCGATGGCCCGCCGCCCGCCTACCTGGAACGGCATCCCTTCGGGCGCATTCCTGCCTTTGAACACAATGGATTCAGGCTGTACGAGACCGGTGCGGTAACACGCTACGCCGACGACGTGTTCGACGGGTCGAAGCTTCAGCCTGCCGATGTTCGGGAGCGAGCCCGTTGCAACCAACTGATGAGCATCGCCGACAACTATGCCTATCCCACTTTGGTGTGGGGAATTTACGTGGAGCGAATCTCCAAGCCCGCGAAGGGCGCGACCGCTGATGAGGCCACGATCGCCGCGGCGCTTCCGAAGGCGCGGACATGCCTGGAGGCGATGTCCGACATCATGGGAACGGCACCCTGGCTTGCCGGCGAGACCATGTCGCTGGCTGATCTCTATGCCGCGCCGATGTTCGACTACTTCCTCATGGCGCCGGAAGGCCGGGAGATGATCCGGCAATATGAAAACCTAGGGGCGTGGTGGTCCCGAATCGCTGCCCGGTCCTCTATGAATGAAACTCAGCCAATCTAGCTGAACTGACCGCTTCGGCCGCCTCGACCGCCGGTGGTCACAAGCGCTTCTTGAGGAAATAGCGCGGAATGGCACCCGGCCCGCCTTCGAGTTCGCCGAAGAGCTCGAAGCCGAGCTTCTCATAGAAGGGTCGCGCCTGGAATTCGAAGGTGTCGAGCCACAGGCCGATATAGCCGCGCGCCTTGGCGATTTTCTCCGCCTCCTCCATGAGCCGCCGCCCGAGCCCGTGCCCGCGATATTCTTCGGGGATCGCCAGATAGCGGATGAAGGCCCAGCCATAACCGTCGACGGCATAAAGCCCGCCGACGGCCGCTCGCGTTTCCGGATCGCGGATGATGACGGCAAAGCCGGGCTGGTCGGCCATGCCGCTGTTGGCAGTGTTGTAGACGTTCAAGGCCGCGACGATCGCGCGGATGTCGTCGGGATTGGGATCGGTGGGGATGATGTCGAGGAGGGGGGTAGCCATGTACCTTTGCGCTCTCTTTAGACGGCGAAAGCCCAAGGCGTGACCCTTGGGCTTCCGAGAATTCAGGGGCGGCAGCAACCGGGCGCTGCTAATCAGCTGCAGCCGCTCGTCGCACCGCACGTGTCGCACTTCTCGCAGGTACCATTCCTCACCATCGTGAAGTTCTGGCACTCGGAGCACATGTTGCCGGTGTAGCCCTGCATAATAGAGCGGGCGCGACGTTCGGCTTCGACCTTCTTGGCCTCGCTCTTGGCGGATGCAGCCTCCGCCGCAGCCTTGTCGGAGAACAGGGCGGTTACCTCCTGTTCGACCTCTTCAGCGATCTCCTCGGCAAGCTCGGCGGCGCGCTCCTCGTAGTCGCGCTTGAAGGCGACGACTTCCGAGGTAGTCGCGGCCACTGCCGGCTCCAGCCTGCGGACGGCATTGCCGGCGATCGAGGTCACCGTGGCGCCGCCGGAGGCGCGGGTAGGCGCGGCGGTTGCTGCACCCTTCGGCTCGGAGCGGTCGCCCGAGCCGCCGACGAGCGTCGGCTTGTAACCACGGGTCCAGCCGGTCGAGACGAGATTGGTCTTGCCTTCCTGGATGCCGCGGCCGAGCGCCGTGTTGCTGAAGTCGGACGTGTCGACATGGGCCAGGTCGTGGCGACCGAGATAGGAGACGGCGAGCTCGCGGAAGACATAGTCGAGGATCGACGTCGCGTTCTTGATCGCGTCATTGCCTTGGACCATGCCGGCCGGCTCGAACTTGGTGAAGGTGAAGGCCTCCACGTATTCCTCCAGCGGCACGCCATATTGCAGGCCGAGCGAGATGGCGATGGCGAAGTTGTTCATCATCGCGCGGAAGGCGGCACCTTCCTTATGCATGTCGATGAAGATCTCGCCAAGACGACCATCGCCGAATTCGCCGGTCCGCAGGTAGACCTTGTGGCCGCCGACGATCGCCTTCTGGGTATAGCCCTGGCGGCGGTTCGGTAGCTTCTCGCGGGCACGCACCACCTTCTCGATGACGCGCTCGACGATCTTCTCGGTGACCGCGACGGCCTGAGCCGCAGCCGGCGCCTGCATCAGCTCTTCGATCGCTTCCTCTTCCTCTTCGTCCTCGATCAGCGAGGCGTTCAGCGGCTGCGACAGCTTCGAGCCGTCGCGGTAGAGGGCGTTGGCCTTCAGCGCCAGCTTCCAGGAGAGCATATAGGCGTTCTTGCAATCCTCGACGGTGGCCTCGTTCGGCATGTTGATCGTCTTGGAGATCGCGCCCGAGATGAAGGGCTGGGCGGCCGCCATCATGCGGATATGGCTTTCGACCGAAAGATAGCGCTTGCCGATCTTGCCGCAGGGATTGGCGCAATCGAAGACCGGCAGGTGCTCCGCTTTCAGGAATGGCGCGCCTTCGAGCGTCATCGCGCCGCAGATATGGATATTGGCGGCTTCGATGTCCCTCTTCGAGAAGCCCAGGTGCTCAAGGAGGTTGAAGTCTATCGAGGCGAGCTGCTCGTCGGTGACCTTCAGCGTGTCCTTGAGGAAATCGGCGCCGAGCGTCCACTGATTGAAGACGAACTTGATATCGAAGGCCGATTTCAGTGCGGCGTTGACGGCATCGACCTTCTCGTCGGTGAAGCCCTTCGCTTTCAGCGTCGCCGGGTTGATGGCGGGCGCCTGGTTGAGGTTGCCGTGGCCGACGGCGTAGGCCTCGATCTCGGCGATCTGGCTCTCCGTGTAGCCGAGCGTGCGCAGCGCTTCCGGCACGGCGCGGTTGATGATCTTGAAATAGCCGCCGCCGGCGAGCTTCTTGAATTTTACCAGCGCGAAGTCGGGCTCGATGCCGGTGGTGTCGCAATCCATGACGAGACCGATCGTGCCGGTAGGCGCGATCACCGTCGCCTGGGCGTTGCGGTAGCCGTGCTTCTCGCCGAGCTCGACCGCCTTGTCCCAAGCGCTTTTGGCATGCGCTATCAGCTCCTGATCGGGGCAATCGCCATGGACGAGCGCAACCGGATTGACCGAGAGCCCCTCATAGCCGGCCGTCTCGCCATGAGCCGCGCGGCGATGGTTGCGTATGACGCGCAGCATGTTATCGCGGTTCGGCGCAAAGTTGGGGAAGGGGCCGAGCTTGGCGGCGATTTCTGCCGAGGTGGCATAGGCGACGCCGGTCATGATCGCCGTCAGCGCGCCGGCGATGGCGCGGCCTTCGGGCGAATCATAGGGGATGCCGGATGACATCAGCAGGCCGCCGATATTGGCATAGCCGAGGCCGAGCGTGCGGTACTCATAGGAGAGTTCGGCGATCTCGCGCGACGGGAACTGCGCCATCATCACCGAGATTTCGAGCACGAGCGTCCAGAGGCGGACGGCATGTTCGTAATCGCCGATGTTGATCCGCTTGGTGGCGGCGTCCTTGAACTGCATCAGGTTGAGCGATGCGAGATTGCAGGCCGTGTCGTCGAGGAACATGTATTCCGAGCACGGGTTCGACGCGCGAATCGGGCCGGCAGCCGGGCAGGTGTGCCAGTCGTTCATCGTCGTGTTGAAGTGCAGGCCCGGATCGGCCGAGGCCCAGGCGGCATAGGAGATCGACTCCCAGAGATCGCGCGCCTTGACGGTCTTCATTACGCGACCGTCCTTGCGGGCGGTCAGGTGCCAATCGCCATCGGCCTCGACGGCGCGCAGGAAGTCGTCCTTGATCGAGACGGAGTTGTTGGAGTTCTGACCGGAGACGGTCAGATAGGCTTCAGAGTCCCAGTCCGTGTCATAGGTCTTGAACTCGATGTCCTTGTAGCCCTGGCGCGCGAACTGGATGACGCGCTTGACGTAGTTTTCCGGAACCAGAGCCTGCTTGGCAGCGCGGATCTCGCGCTTCAGAGCCGGGTTCTGCTTCGGGTCGAAGCAGGCATCGTCGCTGCCGTCGCAGTTGACGCAGGCCTTCATGATCGCCTTCAGGTGCTTGGCGACGATCTTCGAGCCGGTGACGAGAGCGGCGACCTTCTGCTCTTCCTTCACCTTCCAGTTGATATATTCCTCGATATCCGGATGGTCGATATCGACGACCACCATCTTGGCGGCACGGCGCGTCGTCCCGCCCGACTTGATGGCGCCGGCGGCGCGGTCGCCGATCTTCAGGAAGCTCATGAGGCCGGAGGACTTGCCGCCGCCCGAGAGCTTCTCGCCTTCAGCGCGCAAGTGCGAGAAATTGGAGCCGGTGCCGGAGCCGTATTTGAAGAGGCGCGCCTCGCGCACCCAGAGTTCCATGATGCCGCCCTCGTTCACGAGGTCGTCGGCAACCGATTGGATGAAGCAGGCATGTGGCTGCGGGTGTTCGTAAGCGGACTTGGACTTCGTCAGCTTGCCGGTGAAGGGATCGACATAGAAGTGACCCTGGCCGGGGCCATCGATGCCATAAGCCCAGTGCAGGCCGGTGTTGAACCATTGCGGCGAGTTCGGCGCGACGCGTTGGGTGGCGAGCATGTAGGCGAGTTCGTCACGGAAGGCGGACGCATCTTCCTCGGTGTCGAAGTAGCCCCCCTTCCAGCCCCAGTAGGTCCAGGTGCCGGCCAGGCGATCGAAGACCTGGCGGGCATCGGTTTCGGAGCCGTATTGCTCTTCCTTCGGCAGCGCCTTCAGCGCTTCCGCGTTCGGAACCGAGCGCCACAGGAAAGAGGGGACGTCGTTTTCCTCGGCGCGCTTCAGCTTCGCAGGCACGCCGGCCTTGCGGAAATATTTCTGCGCGAGAATATCGGCGGCGACCTGCGAGAACTGCGCGGGCACGTCGATATTCTCGAGCCGGAAAACGATCGACCCGTCTGGATTCTTGATCTCACTCGTCGCCTTGCGGAATTCTATCTCGGCATAGGCGGATTGCCCTGCCTTCGTGAAACGACGCTCGATCTTCATTGGTCCCGTCCTTTTGTTGCCGTGCGCCAAGGCGCAGTTAACCCCGCCCGGCCGCGAGGGTTCCCGCAGCCAGCTTCAGCTTCCATCGATGTGAGGAAACCCAACTCCTGGGTAATCCTGTATCTTGTGATGATGCTGGCTGCAAACACTAAATATAGTATTAACAGGTTGTTTATGCCAGCGCGAAATGCCGCTTCGGCGCCCCTAAAATTCGCGCAAAATTCCTCCATTGCGGCAGCAGGGAACCTGCCGGAGCCACATGTCAGAATCGACGATTTGGGGAGAAGAACCGGCCTCTGAACTTTCCGGTCCGCCGCCGTCGCAACGTAAAATCCATTAACCGTGAATCGCCTTGGGGCGTCAAGGGGTGGTTTGTGACGGAAGTTTGAGCGCTAGATGTTGTGTGGACCGACTGTGGAAAACGGGGACATCGATCAAGCCGTTGAAAATCAGGGGCTTCCCGAATTTGCTTGCGAAGATGCCGTAGCGACAGGCGGAAAATCAAAATTTTTATGGATGAAAAAGCGGGTAACTGGAATGCCGTTGCGCTACCCGCGATTGCGAAGCCGCCGGGAATGTGACGTAGGGACACGTGATTCGTTGGCGCGACCTATAGATCCCGACGAATAGGCGACCACAACATCTTGAACGAGGCGTCCTTTCGCCTTTTATGCGCAAGATGCCCGGTGGAACGCCATCCCGGCGGGACAGGCGGATGCGCACAGCCTTAGCCGTCCACGCGCTTCTGCAATTCCCTCGCGCCGTTCGGCGCGTTGATCTTGCCCGAGGTAATGAAGAAGGCGAAGACGTCGCGCGGTGCCTTTTCGGGTTTACGCTCCGGCGCACTCTTCTCAAGCTCGTCCGGCTCGCCGCCGGCCGCAAAGGTCTTCAGTCGCTCGGCCCAGAGATCGAGCCCCTTAGGCGGGTAGCAGGTCTTCACGTCGTCGCTGCCTTTCTGCAGCCGCGCATAGACGAAGTCGGTGGTGACGTCGGCAATCATCGGGTAATCCGCGTGTTCGGCGAGAACGACGGCCACCTTGTACTTCTCGAGCAGCTTCACGAAATCCGCCACCTGGAAAGTTGGATTGCGGACCTCGACGACATGGCGAAGCTTCAGCCCGTCCTGCTTTTCCGGCATGAGCTTCAGGAAGCCTTCGAAATCCTCGGGATCGAACTTCTTGGTCGGCGCGAATTGCCAGAGGATGGGTCCAAGACGGTCGCCCAATTCGGTCAGCCCCTGCGTCAGGAATCGCTCCATGGATTCACCGGCTTCGGAGAGGACCCTGCGATTCGTCACGAAGCGGCTGGCCTTCAGCGAAAAGATGAAACCGTCCGGCACCTCGGCTGCCCATTTGGCGAAGGTCTCCGGCTTCTGCGAGCTGTAATAGGTGCCATTGACCTCGATGGTCCGCAACTCCTTGCCAGCGAATTCGAGCTGCCGCTTCTTCGGGAGATCGGAAGGGTAGAAGGTGCCCTCCCAGGGCTCGAAGTTCCAACCACCGATGCCGACGCGGATCTTTCCTGAATTTGCCATCCTCTCCTCCCTCAAAGCCGCCTTGATCGATTCTCAAAAGCTCGACCGTCATGATGGGCAGCTTCAGTCGCCACCCGAATCACTCCGCCGCCACCACCTTTTTCACCGGCCGACGCTCCAGAAGCTCCTTCAGGAAGTGTCCGGTGTAAGAGCGCGGCTCCTTCACGACGGCCTCGGGCGTACCCTGCGCAATGACCTCGCCGCCACCGTCGCCACCCTCCGGACCGAAATCGATGATCCAGTCGGCCGTCTTGATGACTTCGAGATTATGCTCGATGACCACTACCGAATTGCCCTGGTTGACAAGTTCATGCAGCACTTCAAGAAGCTTGGCTACATCGTGGAAATGCAAGCCTGTTGTCGGCTCGTCGAGAATATAGAGCGTGCGTCCGGTCGAGCGTTTCGACAGTTCTTTGGCGAGCTTCACACGTTGGGCTTCTCCGCCCGAAAGCGTGTTCGCCTGCTGGCCGATCTTGATATAGCCAAGCCCGACCTGATTAAGCGTCACCAGCTTGTCACGCACGGCGGGAACGGCTGAGAAGAATTCGACGCCTTCCTCAACCGTCATGTCGAGAACGTCGGCGATCGACTTGCCCTTGAAATGCACGTCGAGCGTTTCGCGGTTGTAGCGCTTGCCGTGGCAGACGTCGCAGGTGACATAGACATCCGGCAGGAAGTGCATCTCGATCTTGATGACGCCGTCGCCCTGGCAGGCCTCGCAGCGGCCGCCCTTGACGTTGAAGGAGAAGCGGCCCGGCTGGTAGCCGCGTGCTTTCGCCTCCGGCAGCCCGGCGAACCAGTCGCGAATCGGCGTGAAGGCACCGGTATAGGTCGCCGGGTTCGAGCGCGGCGTGCGGCCGATCGGCGACTGGTCGATGTCGATCACCTTGTCGATGTGCTCGAAGCCGTCGATGCGGTCGTGATCGGCCGGGTTTTCGCGCGCGCCCATGATGCGGCGTGCCGCCGCCTTGTAGAGCGTTTCGATGAGGAAAGTGGACTTGCCACCGCCCGAGACGCCGGTGACGGCGGTGAAAACGCCGAGCGGGATCGACGCCGTCACATTCTTCAGGTTGTTAGCCCGGGCTCCTATGACCGTGATTTCCTTCTTCTTTTTTGGTTTCCGCCGTTCGCTCGGCACCTCGACCGACAACTCACCCGCAAGATATTTGCCGGTCAGCGACTTCGGATTGGCCATGATATCTGAGGGCGTGCCTTCGGCGACGATCTCACCGCCGTGGATGCCGGCCGCGGGGCCGATATCCACGACATGGTCCGCCGTCAGGATCGCGTCCTCGTCATGCTCGACGACGATCACCGTGTTGCCGATGTCGCGCAGGTGCCTGAGCGTGTCGAGCAGCCGGGCATTGTCGCGCTGATGCAGGCCGATCGAAGGCTCGTCCAGCACGTAGAGAACGCCGGTCAGTCCGGAGCCGATCTGTGAGGCGAGCCGGATACGCTGACTTTCGCCGCCCGAAAGCGTGCCGGAATTGCGCGAGAGACTTAAGTATTCGAGGCCGACATCGTTCAGGAAGCGCAGCCGTTCGCGGATCTCCTTGAGGATGCGAACGGCGATCTCGTTCTGCTTCGGGCTGAGGTGCTCAGGCAGCGCCTCGAACCAGTCGCGGGCAGCGCGGATCGACATTTCGGTGACCTCACCGATGTGCAGCCGATGGATCTTGACGGCCAGCGCTTCCGGCTTCAGCCGGTAGCCGGCGCAGGCGGGGCAGGGTGCCGCCGACATGAAGCGCTCGATCTCCTCGCGCGCCCAGGCACTGTCGGTCTCCTTCCAGCGCCGTTCGAGATTGGGCACGATGCCCTCGAAGGTCTTGGTCGTATTGTAGGAGCGGGCGCCATCCTGGTAGTGGAAGGTGATCTTCTCCTCGGTACCGTGGAGGATCGCTCTCTGCGCTTGCTCGGAGAGCTCGCTCCAGCGGCTGCCGAGCTTGAAGCCGAAGACCTGGCCGAGCGCTTCGAGCGTCTGGTTGTAATAGGGCGAGGTCGACTTCGCCCACGGCGCGATGGCACCGTCGCGCAAGGTCCGGTGCGGTTCCGGCACGATCAGCGCCTCGTCGATCTTCTGCTGGCTCCCGAGACCGTCACAGGTCGTGCAGGCGCCGAAGGGATTGTTGAAGGAGAACAGCCGTGGCTCGATTTCGGGAATGGTAAAGCCCGAGACCGGGCAGGCGAACTTCTCCGAAAAGAGCACGCTCTCATGCGTCTCGTTCAGCGACTTGTTGGCCGAACCGCCAGCGGATGTCTCCTCCGGCGGCAACGGCTTGTCGGCGAATTCGGCGATCGCCAGGCCGTCGGCGAGCGTGAGGCAAGTTTCGAGGCTGTCGGCGAGGCGCGTCGCGATATCGGGCCGCACCACGACGCGGTCGACCACCACATCGATGTCGTGCTTGTACTTCTTGTCGAGCGTCGGGACGTCGGCGATCTCATAAAACTGGCCGTCGACCTTGACGCGCTGGAAGCCCTTCTTCATCAGCTCGGCGAGTTCCTTCTTGTACTCGCCCTTGCGGCCCCGGACGAGCGGCGCGAGGATGTAGAGGCGCGTGCCCTCGCCGAATTCCAGTACGCGGTCCACCATCTGACTGACCGTCTGGCTCTCGATCGGCAGACCGGTGGCCGGCGAATAGGGCACGCCGACGCGCGCAAAAAGCAGGCGCAGATAGTCGTAGATCTCGGTCACGGTGCCGACTGTCGAGCGCGGGTTGCGCGAGGTCGTCTTCTGTTCAATCGAGATCGCCGGCGAGAGCCCGTCGATCTGGTCGACGTCCGGCTTCTGCATCATCTCCAGGAACTGGCGGGCATAGGCAGAGAGGCTCTCGACGTAGCGGCGCTGGCCCTCGGCATAGATCGTGTCGAAGGCAAGCGAGGATTTGCCGGAGCCGGAAAGGCCGGTCATCACGATCAGCTTGTTGCGCGGCAGGTCAAGGTCGATGCCCTTGAGATTGTGCTCGCGCGCACCGCGAATGGAGATGGTCTTGAGTTCGCTCATCGGAAGCCAGTTTTGAATATCGGTTGAAAGCCTCCTATGTAATGACGACGACGCCCGTGTCGAGGCGCAATCGGCAAAAGAGGGGCTCAATTGCGATTCGGTTGACAGGATCATAGAGAAACATTAGAACAAAAAAAGAACAAAATGTCAGCCGTGTCCTGGACAAATGAGCTGTGGATTATTGGCGATGCGGGGCGTATCCGCGGCGGAGGCCCGTTAAGATGAGCGCTCTTGAGAGATTGGAGAGCCGGACCGGTGGTGCGGCGACAAGTACGGGAAAAGCGATATGGCTGGTAGCGTCAACAAGGTGATCTTGATCGGAAACGTCGGGGCGGACCCCGAAATCCGGCGCACGCAGGATGGCCGGCCGATCGCAAACCTCAGGATCGCTACGTCGGAAACTTGGCGCGACCGCAACAGCGGCGAGCGTCGCGAAAAGACGGAATGGCACAATGTCGTCGTCTTCAACGAGGGGCTCTGCAAGGTCGTCGAGCAATATGTGAAGAAGGGCGCCAAGCTCTACATCGAAGGCCAGTTGCAGACGCGCAAATGGCAGGACCAGAACGGCAATGATCGCTACACGACCGAAGTCGTGCTGCAAGGCTTCAACTCGACGCTGACCATGCTCGACGGTCGCGGCGAAGGCGGCGGGGCCGGTCGCGGCGGCAGCGATTTCGGCGGCGGCTACGAGGATTACGATCAGCCGCGGCAGGCCCCTGGCGGCGCCCGCTCCGGCGGCCAGTCGAACCAGGGCGGCGGCAATTTCTCGCGCGATCTCGACGACGACATTCCGTTCTGATCGGCAGGTTTAAACCCGCCTCCGCGTTCGGACCGCCCCTGAGCGGGCCGTTGTGTTTTGCAGCGGTCTCCGGGACAACGACATGTACAAAAACAAGCACCTAAAGCGCCTCGCATGAATTTGTTGAACGCGACGCACTTTAGACGCGAAACGCTGAGCGCACGCCGTCGAGGACGAATTGCACGGCGAGCGCCGCAAGGATGACGCCAAGCAGGCGGGTGAGGATCGCCCGCCCGGTTGTGCCGAGGAAACGGTCGATGCGCTCGGCGATCACCAGCGCCAGGAACAGCAACGCCATCGAGGCGGCGATGACGACGAGCAGTTGCACGCGGTCGATGACCGAAGGGAAGGAACTGCCGAGGAGGATGGTCGCCGAGATCGCTCCCGGTCCGGCGATGAGCGGCAAGGCGAGGGGAAAGACCGCGATATTGTGGATATGGTCCTTCGTAATCGCGGCTTCTCCGGTCTTTTCCTTTCGCTCTTGGCGCCTCTCGAAAATCATCTCGAAGGCGATCCAGAAGAGCAGCAGGCCGCCGGCAATGCGAAAAGCGCCGATCGAGATGCCGAGCAGGCCGAGAATGCCGTCGCCGAAGAGGGCGAAGGCCGCCAGGATGAAGAAGGCGATCAGCGAGCCGCGGGTTGCGACCTGAAAGCGCTCGTGCCGGCTCATGCCAACCGTCAGGCTCAGAAAGATCGGTGCGAGCCCGGGCGGATCAAGCGTGACGAGCAGCGTCGTCAGCGCATTGACCAAAAGATCGGCATTGAACATCCGTATCCCCTCTCCGGATTTTGACACCGGTTTTCCTGGTGATGTCGGCCGCATTCTTAGGCAAGCCACGCGGGCTTGGAAAGGGGCGGGTAGCCAAGCGCCGCACAATGGCTTAAACCGACCTTAGAACGGGCAGAACACGGCCCCGCCAGGACCTTCCGATTCGTGGGCGTCTGCCCTAGAAAAGCCCGCTCCGGCGGCAAAAGACTGTTCAAAACCACCCGCCGAAAATTGGCGCTGAAGGCCGCATTCGGCTATAAAAAACCGACTGATTCTGAACAAAGATCGTGATCAACATTGACTGAGCAAAGCACTCCAGGCGGCGGGAAAACTCCGCCAGGCATCGAGCCGATTTCCATTATCGAGGAAATGCAGCGGTCCTACCTCGATTACGCCATGAGCGTGATCGTTTCGCGCGCGCTTCCCGATGTTCGCGATGGCTTGAAACCCGTTCATCGGCGCATCCTCTACGGGATGAGCGAGCTCGGCATCGACTGGAACAAGAAATACGTCAAATGCGCCCGCGTCACCGGTGACGTGATGGGTAAATACCATCCGCACGGCAACGCGGCGATCTACGACGCCTTGGCGCGCATGGCGCAGGACTGGTCGCTGAGGTTGCCGCTCATCGACGGTCAGGGCAACTTCGGTTCCGTCGACGGCGACCCGCCTGCGGCGGAGCGCTATACCGAGTGCCGGCTGCAGAAGGCGGCGCATTCGCTGCTCGACGATCTCGACAAGGAAACGGTCGATTTCCGCGACAACTACGACGGCACTTTGCACGAGCCTGTCGTCGTTCCGGCGAAATTCCCGAACCTGCTCGTCAACGGCGCCGGCGGTATCGCGGTCGGCATGGCGACCAACATTCCTCCGCACAATCTCGGTGAGGTCATCGACGGCTGTATCGCGCTGATCGACAACCCGGCGATCGAGTTGCCGGAGCTGATGCAGATCATTCCGGGGCCGGATTTTCCGACCGGCGCGCTGATCCTCGGCCGCTCCGGCATCCGCCAAGCCTATGAGACCGGCCGCGGCTCCGTCATGATGCGCGGACGCGCGCATATCGAACCGATGCGCGGCGATCGCGAGCAGATCATCATCACCGAGATCCCCTATCAGGTGAACAAAGCGACGATGATCGAGAAGATGGCCGAACTCGTGCGCGAAAAGCGCATTGAGGGCATTTCGGACCTGCGCGACGAATCCGACCGTCAGGGCTATCGCGTCGTCATCGAGCTGAAGCGCGACGCTAACGCCGAGGTCATTCTCAACCAGCTCTATCGCTACACGCCGCTGCAGACCTCCTTCGGCTGCAACATGGTGGCGCTGAACGGTGGCAAGCCGGAGCAGATGACGCTGCTCGACATGCTGCGCGCCTTCGTCTCCTTCCGCGAGGACGTCGTTAGCCGGAGAACGAAATACCTCTTGCGCAAGGCGCGCGAGCGCGCCCATGTCCTGGTCGGTCTCGCGATCGCCGTCGCCAATATCGACGAGGTCATCAAGCTGATCCGCCAGGCGCCGGATCCGCAGACCGCACGCGAACAACTCATGGAACGCCGCTGGCCGGCGCACGACGTCGATGCGCTGATCCGCCTGATCGACGATCCGCGCCACCGGATCAATGACGACGGCACCTATAATCTCTCGGAAGAGCAGGCCCGCGCGATCCTCGACCTGCGTCTGCAGCGCCTGACGGCACTCGGCCGCGACGAAATCGGCGACGAGCTCAACAAGATCGGCGAAGAGATCAAGGATTACCTCGACATTCTCTCCTCGCGGCTGCGCATCATGCAGATCGTCAAGAATGAGCTTGGAGCGATCCGCGACGAATTCGGCACGCCGCGCCGTACCGAGATCGCCGATGGCGGCCCGGACATGGAAGACGAGGACCTGATCGCTCAGGAGGACATGGTCGTCACCGTGTCACACCTCGGCTATATCAAGCGCGTGCCGCTCACGACCTATCGGGCGCAGCGCCGCGGCGGCAAGGGCCGCTCCGGCATGGCGACCCGCGACGAGGACTTCGTTACCCGGCTATTCGTCGCCAACACCCACACGCCGGTGCTGTTCTTCTCCTCGCGTGGCATCGTTTACAAGGAGAAGGTCTGGCGCTTGCCGATCGGTACGCCGCAGTCGCGCGGCAAGGCGCTGATCAACATGCTGCCGCTGGAGCCCGGCGAACGCATTACCACGATCATGCCGCTGCCCGAGGACGAGACGACCTGGGAAAACCTGGACGTGATGTTCTCGACCACCCGCGGTACGGTCCGCCGCAACAAGCTCTCCGACTTCATCCAAGTCAACCGTAACGGCAAGATCGCGATGAAGCTCGAGGAGGAGGGCGACGAGATCCTCTCGGTCGATACCTGCACCGAGCTTGACGACGTGCTGCTGACGACGGCATGCGGCCAGTGCATCCGCTTCCCCGTCTCCGACGTGCGCGTCTTTGCCGGCCGCAACTCGATCGGCGTGCGCGGCATTTCGCTTGGCGACGGCGACCGGATCATCTCGATGGCAATCGTCGGCCATGTCGATGCCGAGCCGTGGGAGCGCGCCGCCTATCTGAAGCGCTCGGCGGCTGAGCGCCGCGCCACGACCGGCGAGGACGAAGAGATCGCGCTTGTCGGCGAAGAGGTCACCAATGGTGGAGAACTCTCCGACGAGCGCTATGAGGAGCTGAAGGCGCGTGAACAGTTCATCCTGACGGTTTCGGAAAAGGGCTTCGGCAAGCGCTCCTCGTCCTACGATTTCCGCACATCGGGTCGCGGCGGCAAGGGTATCCGCGCTACCGACACCTCGAAAACCGCGGAGATCGGCGAGCTCGTCGCAGCCTTCCCGGTCGAGCACAACGATCAGATCATGCTTGTTTCCGATGGTGGCCAACTCATCCGCGTGCCGGTCGACGGCATTCGGCTGGCGAGCCGCGCCACCAAGGGCGTCACCATCTTCTCAACAGCCAAGGACGAGAAGGTCGTGTCGGTCGAGCGGATCAGCGAGCCGGACGGCGAAGACGAGATCGAGGAAGTCGTCACCGCCGGCGAAGCGATCGTAGCCGAGCCGCCGGGCGATGCGGACGAATGAGCCGCCAAAGTGACGAAGATTCATGCGGGCGAGGCTCCGGGTTGACCGGGGCCTCTTGTTTTTGAAGGAGGAAACAAGAAGTTGCGGCGACGTGCTGAAGCGCCTGCCGTTCAATTCCTGAAAACGATACAGGCGCCGCCGCTCTTGCGAATGGCGGCGCATAGCTTGTTCGCTTCAGCGCGCGTCTGTCGGCCTATGCGGGCCGCGTAACGGCTTCTGGCGCCAAAACTGCCGTTGCGTTCTCGCACAAGAACCGCCTTTTCGCTGTTTATCGGCGCCGGCAATCTTCTGATGGCGTTCAGGAACAACCGCTGCGCCACGGATTTCCGGTAGTGCGCCGACACCTGAACACCCCAGGGTGCCCAGGCGGCCTCGTCGGCTATGACGACTTCGCGCAAGCGCCGCGTATTGGCGAGCGCGACGCAGCCATCCAGGAAGCTCTTGTCCTTGTCGAGCTCGATATTGAGGGACTTCGGTGGATTGTCCCGCCAGTCTTCGACGGGATGAGCTGTGATCGCTAAGACGTAATCCCGCGTCTCGTACGGGAGGCGGTCGTTCTCAAGGAAGCGCTCGAGGCCAGCCTCGCCGGCATTGTAGGCCGCTGCCGCAAAGCCGAGATTACCATAGCGCGACTTGAGTTCGCTCAAATACTCGGCCGATTTGCCAAGAGCCGCCACGGCGTCGAAACTATTCGACAGGCCGCGCAGCTTTGCCGTTCCCGGCATGAACTGGGCAATTCCCTCCGCGCCCTTCGGACTGATAGCGTCCGGCTGGAAAAGGCTTTCGCGCCAGATCAACCGGGCAAAGAAAGGAGCCGGCAGGTCGTTCGCCTCGGCATAGTGTTCGATGATGCCGCAGACATCCCGGGCGAAATTATCGGGGCTGATGCAGAGACGAATGGATGGGTTTACTGCGGAGATCCCCGAATAGAGGCACTTTCGCGGAGGAACCGGCGCATCGGTGCGGGCCTCGGCAACACCGGAGACGGCGGCGATAGGACAACCTGCGACGGACAACACCGCCACAGCAGCGCGCGCCAGACGTCCCATTCGGTTATCCCAGATGCGGCATCTGCCCGCTCTGCCTTGCTCGACCATACGGCTCCTCAGCGACGAACGAGTGCCTATAGATAACACCTTCGACGGCGGTGAAAAACCGTGGCGCGCGATTTCAGTCCGGAGCCCCCGTCGGCAGGATTAGCTGCATGAAGGTAAGATCGAGCCAGCGGCCGAATTTCGTGCCGACCTCCTTCATCTGCCCGGTCTGCCTGAAGCCCAATCGCTCGTGCAGACGGATCGAGGCCGCGTTGCCAGACTCGATCCCCGCGACCATCACGTGCTTGCCGAGTGCCTCCGCGCGTTCGATGAGCGCCACCATCAGAGCCCGGCCGATGCCGCCGCCGCGCTGGTCCGTTCGCACATAGACCGAGTGCTCGACCGTATGGCGATAGCCATCGAAGGCGCGCCAGTCTCCGAACGAGGCGTAGCCGACGACTTCGCCCGCATCGGAAACGGCAACGAGCACCGGAAAGCCGGCCGCTTTGCGCGCCTTCAGCCAGGCTGCGCGATTGGCGACGTCGACGAGGGTCTCGTTCCAGATCGCCGTGGTGTTCATCACCGCATCGTTGTAGATGTCTCGAATAGCTTCGAGATCCGCCTCGACCGTGTCCCTGATCATATCGCTCTCTCCCTCACGACGGGGATCGGAAGTTGACCTGTGTTTCGCAGCACTCAGACGCGCAAAGGTCGTTGTACAACTTTGAGTTCGTGCATATTTGCCTAAATCGGCACGTTTTAGGAAACATGCACTAGCGGTTCATCTCGCTGGCGGCAATCGCCGCCACCGTCAAATTGTGCTGCGGGCTTTCACCTGAATTCAGAAACCAGGCGGCCGAGAGCCCGGCATAGGCGAGGAGCCAATGAAGGATCCGACGGGGTTCAAGCCGCGCTTCCTGCGCGACGATCGAGAGCTGTTTCTGCAGGCGTCCTGGGCTAGTGACCACCGCCAGTTCGGGGTTGCAGAAGAGGTTAGCGCAATCGTAACCGGGCTCGCCACGCAGGCCCTTCGGATCGATAGCAAGCCAGCCGCGTTCGCCAAAGTGCAAGATGTTTCCATGGTGAATGTCGCCGTGAAGCGCCACGGGCGGCCGTGGATCGGCGAAAAGAAAGCTCGCCGCGCCCGAACACGCCTCGAAGATGCCGCCATGAGCGCGGGCGGCCGGTGCCAGAGCTTCGAACCATCTTTCCAACGGGACAAGCTCGGGAAGGTGCATTCGACGTGGTTGATGAAGCGTCGCGACGGTCCGACAGATTATCCTCGTCGCCAAGTCGTCGCTGCCGGTCATTGCCATGTGAAAGAGCGAGCAGCGGCTTTCCGCGCGTTCGAGCAGAATGGCGTCGTCAGCCTCAGCGTGAATGACGGCAGCGCCACAGCCGCCCCACCAGCGCATCAAGCGGCTGCCGGCCCTTTCTTCGTCGTCTCGCGCAATTTTGAGCATTGCTGGCCGGCCACGCCAGCGCACCGGCAGCAGGTGGCTCGATCGGGTGACGATCGGCTCGCCCTCGGGCTCCAGCGCCCATCTTTCGATGTAGGACCCAAACACCCCAACGGGGTAAACGATTCGCGACAACGACATGAACTCGCAACGGGCAAAAAAAAGAGGGCCACAAGAAAACTTGGGCCCTTTCAGTTGTGAAGGTTTTCAAACCTCCAGAGGGGAACAGCTGTTGCAGCGGCTGGGGAGGAGAAAGCCGCTAGATGCATCAGCCAAGAGAGATATGGAGGGCGTCACGCCGGCTTTCAATAGCCGTAAGTAAGAATTTCGCAACTGAGGGCTGCAGCCGTAACGAGGCAAAAAAAGAGGGCCACAAGAAAACTTGGGCCCTTGTAGTTGTGAAGGTAATAAGAACCTCCAGAGGGGAACAGCTGCTGCGGTGGCACTGGGAGGAGAAGCCACCAAAGATGCATCAGCTGGGTGTGGTATGCTGTTTTTTTGGGCTTGCAGCAATCATTTAATATGCATGACAGCCATGCCATGTGCGCATCCCTGCACATTTTTACAGCGCACAACCAGACTGCTTTCACGAAAAAATTTCACCCATGAAAAAATACGATATGAGAAACAGTAGCTTAGTATGATTATTGGCAAATGCTCACAAATCGGGCAACCGAAGCGACGATCAGAAATTCCAGTTCCGAGCCTTGGCGACGATGTAATCGCGGAAGACCTTCAGCTTCGCAGAGTTCTTCAATTCGTCGGGATAGCAAAAATAAGTGTCGAAAGACGGGATATCCGCGCTGATCGGAAGCTGGATCAGGCCAGGGTCGCGACCGACGATATAGTCCGGCAGCATGGCGATGCCGATGCCGAGCAGGCAGGCACGCTTGATCGAGGTCTGGCTGTTGATCTGAAGATGCGATATCCGCGGATTATCCGGGTCGCGCCCGGCGATCTCCAGCCAGTTCACATCAAGTAGATAATTGGGCGCCGGCTCGCCGAAGGTGATGATCCGGTGATTGTCCAAGTCGTCGAGGGATTGCGGCTCGCCGTGCTTGTTGATGTAGGACGGCGCCGCATAGATATGCATGTGCACGGTGAAGAGCTTGCGCTGGATGAGGTCCGACTGCTGCGGCTGGCGCAGCCTTATGGCGCAGTCGGCATGCCGCATGTTCACGTCAAGCTCTTCGTTATCGAGAATGAGCTGTACTTGGACCTCGGGATACAGCGACATGAATTCCTGTATCTTGTCGGTCAGCCAGCCCTGGCCGAGGCCGACGGTCGTCGTGATGCGCAGCTTGCCGCTCGGCTTGTCGGTGGTCTCGCTGAGCTGCGCCTTGACGCTTTCAAGCTTCATCAGCACTTCATGCGCCGTGCGATAGAGCATTTCGCCTTGCTCGGTCAGGATAAGACCGCGTGCGTGGCGATGAAACAGCTTGATGCCCACGTCCTGCTCGAGAGCGCTGACCTGGCGGCTGATCGCCGATTGCGAGAGGTGGAGCTTGTCTGCCGCGTGCGTGAACGAGCCGGCCTCGGCCGCCGCATGAAATATGCGCAGTTTGTCCCAGTCCAGCGACATAAAATCCCCCATAGAGGGTCAATCGGAGAAGCCTAGTACCTTCCTCCGGATATGACCGATGCATCTGTTCCCATGCGGGGCCACTCCGTTCCGGCGTGCGCCCCTATTTGCAGCTTCTATTCGGCCGCAATTGCGACGGGCATATGACCCGCCAGATATTTCTCCGCCTCGAGCGCCGCCATGCAGCCCATGCCGGCGGCCGTCACGGCTTGGCGATAGACATCGTCCGTCACGTCGCCAGCGGCAAAAACGCCTGGAACATCCGTCGCCGTCGAATCCGGGGCAGTCCACAGATAGCCGTTCGGCTTCTGGCGAAGGTTGCCCTTGAAAAGTTCTACGGCCGGCGCATGACCGATGGCGACGAAAACGCCATCGATTGCCATGTCGGTCGTCTCGCCTGTCTTCGTGTTGCGAAGTTTCACGCCGGTGACGGAGGCAGGCATTGGCGGCTTGGCGGCCGTGCCGAGATATTCGACAACCTCATGATCCCAGATGATCTTGACGTTCGGCTTGGCGAAAAGGCGCTCCTGCAGGATCTTCTCGGCCCGGAACGCATCGCGGCGGTGGACGACCGTAACAGTCTTGGCGAGGTTGGAGAGATACAGCGCCTCTTCGACCGCGGAGTTGCCGCCGCCGACGACGATGACATCCTTGTTGCGATAGAAGAAGCCGTCGCAGGTCGCACAGGCCGAAACGCCAAAGCCCATGAATGTTTGCTCCGTCTCGATACCGAGCCATTTTGCCTTTGCGCCCGTGGCGATGATCAGCGCGTCCGCCGTCCAATCCGTTCCACTGTCAGTCTTGATACGAAAGGGGCGGACGGAAAGGTCGACATCGGTCACGAGGTCGTTCACGATCTCCGCACCGACATGAGTCGCCTGCCTCAGCATCTGCTCCATCATCCATGGCCCCTGGACCGGATCAGCGTAGCCTGGATAATTCTCCACATCCGTGGTGATCATCAGTTGGCCGCCCTGTTCCATGCCGGCGATCAGCACCGGCGAGAGCATGGCCCGCGCTGTATAGATGGCGGCGGTGTAGCCGGCCGGGCCGGAGCCAATGATCAGCACTTTGGTGTGGCGGGCGGTCATGCTCTTGTCCTTTCGTCATCGGAGAGCCGGGGGCGGTCGTCCGGTGCGATTCAATAATGGCAAAATATTGCCTTACTTTAGGTATTCACAGCGCGCACTTTCAAGGGCATACGCGCTGATACACACAAGTGGTTGCGTCACCAACGTCAATTTGACACCAAATCGGACATTTTCGCATCGGTTTGCTGGGTGGCCGCCGGCGTGAAGATCGCCGCCGTAGAAGGCTGCGTAAGGTTTTTGTGCATGCAACCGTAAGTGCTCTCGTGTCGGCGTCCGATAACGTGCTACCCACATGCTGGACAGGCGGGCGGGCTCGCTGCAGCCACGCAGCAGATCGATGGGGCGCTCGCCAAAGGCGGCGAGCGCGAGCGCAGCGATTTCGCGGCTGCCGAGCTAATTGTACCGGCGGACAAAATAAGGCCTTCCGCCAGGCCGACGAAAATGGGGATGTTGGGCCATGGTCGTACGCGTCGAGCTCGATGCCATCGATATGAAAATACTGCGCGAACTGCAGGGCGACGGCCGGATCACGAATGTGGAGCTCGCCGAGCGCGTGGGCATTTCCGCTCCCCCTTGCCTTCGCCGGGTTCGCAAGCTGGAAGAAGCCGGCGTCATCCGCGGCTACCGCGCGCTCCTCAACGCTTCCGCTCTGGGCTATGATCTCGTCGCCTTCTGCATGGTCGGGCTGAAACACCAGTCGGATGCCAATCTGAAGGCGTTCGCCGCCCGCACCGCCTCCTGGCCGCTCGTCCGGGAGGCCTGGATGGTCTCAGGAGAATCGGACTTTCTGCTGCAGTGTGTGGCCGAGAACCTTGCGAGCTTTCAAGATTTCGTTATTGAGGAGCTTACCGCAACGGAGAATGTCGATACGGTGCGGACCATGCTGACCATCCGTCAGGTAAAGGACGCGTGTCAGGTGGAAATCTAAGACGCGGAGCCGTGCGGCTGCGGCGCATTCGGACCAGAGTTTCGCTAGGCGGAAAGAATTGAGACATCTTCAGGACGCAAGCGCGCATGCTGCGCGCACGGGGCCAGCCGGGGCGGCCACATGACGCCAAAACTCCCGCTTTCCGCCTTCATCATCTGCCTGAACGAGGAAGCCTATCTCGGTAACTGCATCGTGAGCCTGGAGCAATGCTCGGAGATCGTCATCGTCGATTCCGGCTCAACGGATGGTACCGCAGCGCTGGTGCAATCCTATGTCGATGCGGGTTGGCCCATCCGATTCATGCATGAGCCATGGCGCGGTTATGCCGGGCAGAAGCAATTCGCCCTGGAGCAGTGCAGTGAGCCCTGGTGCCTCAATATCGACGCCGACGAGAGACTGGACGAAGCGCTGCGCAGGCTGCTCCCCAGCCTCCTTGCCGCGCCAGACGACGTCGTTGGATGGCGGGTGGCGCGCCGTCCCTATCTGATCGGCTATGGATACACCCCCGAAAACGTCCGCGAGCGGCGGAACCTACGACTGATCAGGCGGGGAAGGGGACGTTACGACCTTAGCCAGAAGGTGCATGAAGGCATCATACCCGATGGCAAGATCGGAGATGCCCGCACCGGCAGCCTGCTGCACTACCGCCCGTTGGTGATGGACGAACAGGTGCTAAAGGAGAATAAATACTCGACGTTGAAGGCAGACCAGCAGGTCGAAGCAGGAAAGCCGCCCCGCTTCTACAAGCTTGTCTTCGGTCCTCCGCTCTATTTCCTCAGGCTTTACTTTCGCAATGGCCTTTGGCGCTGCGGCTTGTCCGGCTTCATCGAAGCCATGACGGGCGCGGTCTATGCGTTTCTAACGGCGGCCAAGATCTACCAACGGCATGCGCTCAAGGCTCGTCCGAACGTGGACGATGCGCCTTCGCGCTGACGGCTGCAGGGGGTTGTTCGGCATGAAGGTCATGCACATCCATTTCGGCAAGGAGGGCGGAGCCGAGCGCTTCTTCGTCAATCTCGTCAATGCGCTTCACGACAGAGGGATCGAGCAGCGCGCATTAATCCGGCCGGACCGTAGCTGGCGCAAGGACATTGAGGGCAGCGCGACGATCTACGAGGGTATTTTTCGGCGTATTTCGCTTTCGCGCTTCCTGCTGAAATGGCGGATGAACCGCATCCTTCACGACTTCAAGCCGGATGTGATCATGACATGGCAGCTGCGCGCCAGTCGATTCATGCCTGCCCACGCCAAGGCTTTTCGCATTTCCCGCCTCGGCGATTATCCCGAGCACCTCGGCTATTACACCAACGTTGAAACGCTCGTCTGCATCACCCCCGATATCGCCACGAAGGTTCGTGAACTCGGTTGGAAACGCGACGTCGAGGTGATCGCGAACTTCACCCGCGCCACGCCGGTTGCCGCTGTCGACCGCGCCAGCATGCAAACCCCTGCAGACGCATTCGTCGTTGTCGGCATGGGCCGTTTCGTCAAGCGAAAGGGCTTTGACGGGCTTATCCGCGCTGTAAAGAAGGTGGAGGGAGCCTATCTGTGGCTCGTTGGCGACGGGCCGGAGCGAGCGCAGCTCGAGCAGTTGACGGACGGACTCGGTATGCGCGATCGCGTCCGCTTTGCGGGATGGCAACCCAATGCCTATGGTTATCTCGCCGCCGCCGACGTCTTTGCGATAAACTCCTCGCATGAGCCGCTCGGCAACGTCTGCTTCGAAGGTTGGGGGGCGGGGAAGCCGACCATTTCCTCCCGCGCCGAAGGTCCGTCCTGGGTGATGACCGATGAGAGCGATGCGTTGATGGTCGATTGCGGCGATGACGACGGCCTTGCCAACGCCATTCGGCGCCTGCGCGACGATTACGCGCTTCGCGAGCGGTTGAGCGCCGGCGGGCGCGAAACTTTGCGCACGCGCTTCTCCGAAAAGGCCATCACCGACGCTTACCTCGACCTTTTCTCCAGGGGCATCGCAAAGCGATGAAGGTGATCCACTTCCATTTTGGCAAGGACGGCGGCGCCGAGCGCTTCTTCGTCCATCTCGCCAATGCGCTGGCGGAACGCGGTGTCGAGCAGACGTCCATCATCCGACCAAAACGCGCCTGGCGCCGGGAGATCGAAGGCGCCACGAAGATCAAGGAAAGCCACTTTCGCAACCTCTCGCTCGATCGCCTCTTGCTGCCGTTGAAGGTGAAGCACATGGCGCGGCGCGAGAAGCCGGACGTCCTAATGGCCTGGGCGCCGCGCGCAAGCGAGTTGATGCCCGACTACAAAGATGCGCTCAAGATCTCCCGTCTCGGCGACTATCCCACCCGTCTCAGCTATTTCAAAAACACAGATTGCATCGTCTGCAACACGCCTGGTATTGCCGAGCGCGTCCTAAGCCTGGGATGGAAACGGCAAGTCAAGGTCATTTCCAATTTTACCGGCGCCGAGCGTGTCGAGCCCGTAGACAGGGCAATGCTCGACACGCCTGCCGACGTGCCCGTCGTCATTTCGATGGGACGCTTCGTCGAGCGTAAGGGATTTCACACCTTGATCGAAGCAATCGCCAAACTGCCGGGCGCCTATCTATGGCTGCTCGGCGACGGCGAAGAGCGGGACAGCCTGGAGAAGCTCGCAGCCGATCTCGGCATTTCCAAACGGGTGCGTTTCGCCGGCTGGCAAAAGGATGCACGGCCGTTCCTCGCAGCTGCCGACGTCTTCGTTATGGCCTCGAGCCACGAACCACTCGGCAACGTGATCCTGGAGGCTTGGGCACAGAAAACACCGGTCGTATCGAGCCGCTCCGAGGGGCCGGAATGGTTCATGCGCGATGGCGAAAATGGCCTGATGGTCGACATAGGAGACGCAGATGGTTTTGCGCATGCGGTCGGGCGGATCGTCAATGCGCCCGAGCTGGCAAAACAACTGGCCGAACGCGGGCACCAGACGTTGGTCAGCCAATTCTCCAAGGAAGCAATCACAGACGCCTATCTGAAGCTCTTTGCCTCGAAACGGTGAGACGGCTGCGTTCTTCTCATGCGCGGACAAGAATTTCAGTCAGCGCATGAGTTTTTCGTAGACCGCTCCGATGGCTTGGGCTTCCGCTTCTATGGCAAAATTTTTCGACGTCCGCGCGAGGCCGTTGGCTCCGGCGGCCGCCAATCGCGGCAGATTGTCCATGAAGACGGCCGCGCCGTTGACCATCGCCTTGAGGTCGTCGGCCCGAATGATGAGGCCGGTTTCCTCGTCGCCATCGGAGACCAGTTCGGAGAAGGCACCGACATCCGTTGCCACAACGGGCACTCCGGTCGCCATGGCTTCGAGCGGCGTCAGGCCGAAGCCTTCCCAGCGCTGCGGCGCGATGAAGAGGTCGAGGGCCTGGTACCAATCCGGGATGTTGGTGTGTTCGCCGACAAAAAGAATGCGATCGGCGAGCCCGGCTTTTACGACACGTTCCTTCAGTTCGGACTCGTAGGCGATGTGCGGACCGGTCGCACGGCCGGCCACGATTGCGCTCCATTCGGAGCGGTCGGGCAGGAGGGCGATCATGCTGTCGACAAAAAGATCGGTCCCCTTCTGATGACGCACGCGCCCGAAGCATCCGACGAACTTCTTGGTGGGATCAAGGCCGAGCCGACGTTTCACTTCCGCCTTGTCGCCGGCTGGCCGGAAGCGCTTCGTGTCGATGCCGTGCAGGACGACAATATTCGGCACCTCCAGATAGGCGGCGGTTTTCGCACTCGTGGCGATGACCGCGTCCATCCGGCCAATGAGGAACTTGCTCCACCCGGTATGCCGGCGCTGCGAAGCGGAGGTAAAGACGATCCGGATCTTCATGCGCAACAGATCGCGCAGGAGGATCGCCGGCAGCATTTCGACGTTGCGCCGAGCATGCCAGACACGGCAGGGACGTCCGGCCGGTCTCCTCCATAGGTGGACCAGGTCGCGGAAGCGGACGGACGGCAAATTCTTGGGGAGCCCCGGGCCGAGAACCGCGATCTTCTGGCCGAGGCCGCGCTGCACCGGAATGAGCTGGATGATCGTCGAAGTAACGCCGGAGAGCCGGCGCTTGAAATTGGGCGCAATCACCTCGACGTCGCGTATATCGACCACGTGTGCGCTCTCCTCGCGCATGCGACAATCACTATTGGGAAAGGGGCGGAGCGGGGACGCGCGCCAGTGCGGGGCGATCAGCCCCAGTGAATGGCAAGAATTTCGTATGCCTTGGAGCCGCCGGGAGCGTTGACTTCGATCGAGTCGCCCACTTCCTTGCCGATCAGCGCGCGAGCGATCGGGGAAGAGATGGAAATGCGTCCCGCTTTGACGTCGGCTTCCTGATCGCCGACGATCTGGTAGGTCTTTTCCTCTTCGGTATCCTCGTCGACGAGCTTCACCTTCGCGCCAAACTTGATCTTCGAACCGGACATCTTCGACAGATCGATCACTTCGGCCCGCGCAATCAGATCCTCGAGTTCGCCGATGCGACCCTCGTTATGGCTCTGAGCTTCCTTGGCCGCATGGTATTCGGCATTTTCTGACAAGTCGCCATGAGCGCGAGCCTCAGCGATCGCTTCGATGATTCGCGGGCGTTCCTCCTGCTGGCGCCAGCGCAGCTCCTCCTGCAGATTCACGAATCCACCCTGTGTCATCGGCACCTTGTCGACCATTTCATCATCCTTCATCAGACACGCGGCGCCGCCTTTCGGCGGCGCCCACGCAAAAGAAAACGGTCGCCGGAGCAAAAGCACCGGAACCGTCCGAAACATCCGAACCGTTCTTATAACAGAAACGGAAGCGCGAAAGCCAGATTTTTCGCGGTCCTTCCCCGCGGTGGCCGAGCCGAGCACAATCCGACGCCGGGTGAAGAAAAGCCTCTTTACCTCAACCGCAGTTGAGGTTGTATCAGTGCTGGTTCCATCAACGAAGGAACGATACGGAACCGACCCCATGAGTTTAGCCGAACAGAATTTAGGTGCCGATACGACGCAGCAGGCGGAGGCCGAGGGCCGCTGGAGCGAACTCTTGCAACCCCGCCACCTGGCGGCGACCGTGACCTTGTGCCTCGGTGTCGCACTCTTTGCCTTCAACGAATTCTTCGTCTCGACGGCGCTGCCGACGGCAGTCGAGGAATTCGGCGGGGCTGCCCTTTTGTCTTGGGCGTTCACGCTCTACCTCGTGTTCGCCATCGTCGGCGGCGCCATGGCGGCCAACCTGAAGACGGGGTTCGGCGCGCGCAAGACGCTGATCGCCGCAGCGCTTGTTTTCGCCACAGGAACCGTGATCGCTACGACGGCGAGCGGCATGCCGCAGGTGCTCGCCGGCCGGTTGCTGCAGGGCTTCGGCGAAGGCATAGTCGCGGCCGTCTGCTACGCACTCATTCCGGAGCTCTTCCCGCCGCGCCTCGTGCCCAAGGTCTTTGGCGCGGAAGCGATCGTCTGGGCTACCGCCGCCTTCGCCGGCCCGCTCATCTCCGGGCTGCTCACGGAACATTGGTCGTGGCGCGCAGCGTTCTTCGTCAATATCCCTGCCGTGGCGATCTTCGTCGCGCTCGTCGTTGCGATCGTTCGTCAACCGGCGCAAGGCGCAAAAGTGGCGGTAGCGGTTCCGTTGCTGCGGCTCATCGCCTTCGGCTTCGGTGTCCTGCTGATTTCGCTCTCGAACACTGCAGACAACGGCTATGCAATGGCGGCCCTGCTGGTGGTGGCGCTCGCGGTTTTCGTCGGTACGATCCGCTCCGATCGCCGAGCACCGCGCTCCATCCTGCCGTCAGACGCCTTCTCGGTCAGCAAGCCGCTCGGCACCGGCCTCTGGGTCGTTCTGCTGATGCCGCTGGCCCAGGCATCGGGCTCCGTCTACCTCGTCTATGCGCTGCAACGCCTGTGGGATTTCGGCCCGACTGCCGCCGGGTTCTCAAGCGCGTTGATGGCCATGTCCTGGAGCGGGACCGCGATACTGGTGGCGAGCCTGCGGTCGCATGCGCTGCGCGTTCGATTGATCTCAACAGGACCGTTGCTTCTTTGCCTTGGCCTCGTTGGATTGACACTCGCCGTCGGCGCCGGCGAGTACCGCCTCGTCTTCATTGGCCAGATCGCGATTGGCGCGGGCTTCGGTGCCTGCTGGGGCACCCTCAGTCAGCTTTTGATGGACGTCTCAAGCATTGAGGAACGCGACAGGACGTCCGCTCTGCTGCCTACGCTGCAATCGGCGGGCTATGCGATCGGCGCGGCAGTCTTCGGAGTGACCGCCAATGCTCGGGGCTTCCACGAAGGCGCCAGCGATCCTGTGATGTCCGCGGCCTTGCTCGGAGTGTTCATCCTCGGTTGCGTCATCGCCGCCGCATCGCTCTTCTTCGGCGTCAGGACCCTGCGCCTCGTGCAGCATAAAGCGCGCGCCGCGCCTCACGGACAGGCAACGTCGCGGGGACCCGTTTGAGCCGTTGCCTTGTTCCGGGCCGCCTAGCGCTCGTGGCTTCGCGTGCCCGAATTCACGACTGTGAACTTGCCGCTCCGAGGACTGCATACGAAGCACTGGCTGCGCCGCGGAACAAGCCTGGATGACGCCGGCCGACCAAGGCGAACTGCTCGCAGCCACGCCCCTCGGATGGCGCAATGATCGCCAACAGGATGCCCTCGCTTGTGCGCACCTCGACCCTTAGCGAGCCGTAATCCGCGTCGCGGCCGATCTTATCGGCGATGCGCTGAGCGTAATACAGCGCCGATCCTTCGTCGTAATGGGCGACGCCCTCCTCATCACGGAAGCGTTCATCATCCCAATGGAGATCGAAGAAATAAAGCTGCACGTCGTCGCCCCGGCCATACGCGTGCCGGCAAGCCGGCTTCCATGCGTGGGCGCATTGAACCACGTCGCGCTCGAACGCCGCCTGAATGGGACATTCAGACGGCGTTCAGAAGGGCGAAGCGCGGCAGCGGGTCGGCAAGCATCGAAGCAGCAACGTGCGGCACCCGTTTCGGAGTGCGTCAGGCGTCGAAATAGCTCTGCAGAGGGCGCACTTCGAGATTGCCCGCCTTCAGCGCCTTGATGGCAAGCGCGGCCGCCTCGGCGCCCGCCATCGTGGTATAGTAGGGGACCTTTTGCATCAGCGTTGCGCGGCGAAGCGATTTCGAATCGGATATCGCCTTGTTGCCGTCCGTAGTGTTGATGACGAGCTGGACCTGCCGATTACGGATGGCGTCCTCGACATGAGGCCGGCCTTCCAATACCTTGTTGACCTTGGTGGCGGTGATGCCGTGCTCTCCGAGAAAGCGGGCCGTACCGCCGGTGGCCATGACCTTGAAGCCGATATCGGCGAGGATGCGGATCGCCGGCAGGACACCCCGTTTGTCCTCGTCGCGAACCGAGACGAAAACCGTTCCATCACGCGGCAGATCGACGCCGGCGCCAAGCTGCGATTTGGCAAAGGCCAGCGCGTAATCCGTGTCGAGCCCGATGACTTCGCCGGTCGAACGCATTTCCGGCCCCAGCAGCGTGTCAACGCCCGGGAAACGGGCGAAGGGGAAGACCGCTTCCTTGACCGCGATGTGTTTCAAATTGCGCGGATCCGGCTTCTTGCCGTAGGCGGCGATAGCTTCTTCGAGCGCTTCGCCAGCCATCACACGTGCGGCGATCTTGGCGATCGGCGAGCCGATTGTTTTGGCAACGAACGGGACCGTGCGCGATGCGCGCGGGTTGACCTCGAGCACGTAGATGGTGCCGTCCTTGATGGCGAACTGAACGTTCATCAGGCCGCCGACATTCAGTGCCTTGGCCAGCGCCGTCGTCTGCCGTTCGAGTTCGTCAACGACTTCATCGCTAAGCGTATGCACCGGCAGCGAGCAGGCAGAATCGCCCGAATGGATGCCGGCCTCTTCGATGTGTTCCATAATGCCGGAGACGAAGACATCCTTGCCGTCGCACAGGCAGTCGACGTCCACTTCCGTCGCGTTCGTCAGATAGCTGTCGAAGAGGAGCGGGTTCTTGCCGAGCAGCGTGTTGATCTGCCCGGTCTTGTCGTTCGGGTAGCGCTGCTTGATATCCTCCGGCACGAGTCCCGGAACCGTGTCGAGCAGGTAGCTCTGCAGCATGCTTTCCGAGTGAATGATCTGCATCGCACGGCCGCCGAGAACGTAAGATGGACGTACGACCAGGGGGAAGCCGATTTCCGCGGCGACGAGGCGGGCCTGCTCGACCGAATAGGCGATGCCGTTGCGCGGCTGGTTGAGATCGAGCTTCATCAGCAGCTTCTGGAAGCGGTCGCGGTCTTCGGCGAGATCGATAGCATCGGGCGCGGTGCCGAGAATCGGGATGCCGTTCTTTTCGAGCGCCTCTGCAAGTTTCAGCGGCGTCTGGCCGCCGAACTGCACGATGACGCCGTGAAGCGTGCCGTTTTCCTGTTCGGCGCGCATGATCTCGATGACGTCCTCGGCTGTCAGCGGCTCGAAATAGAGCCGGTCGGAGGTGTCGTAGTCGGTCGAGACCGTTTCCGGGTTGCAGTTGACCATGATCGCTTCGTAGCCTGCGTCCTTCAGCGCGAAGGCGGCATGGCAGCAGCAATAGTCGAACTCGATGCCCTGACCGATTCGGTTCGGGCCGCCGCCGAGGATGACGACCTTCTTGCGATCGGATACCTGCGCCTCGGAACGGGCAATGCCGACAAACGGCGTCTCATAGGTCGAGTACATATAGGCGGTCGGCGAGGCGAACTCGGCCGCGCAGGTGTCGATGCGCTTGTAGACGGGGCGGACCTTCAAGGCGTTGCGCAGTTCCGCCACTTCCTTCGGGCGCTTGCCAGTGAGCGTCGCAAGCCGGGCGTCGGAGAAGCCCATCGCCTTCAGCATCCGGAGGTTCTCGGCATCCTGCGGCAGACCGTGCTCGCGGATGCGCGCCTCCATGTCAACGATCGCCTTGAACTGGGCGATGAACCACGGATCGATCTTGCAGGCTTCATGCACTTCCGCCTCGCTCATGCCGAGACGCAGCGCCTGGGCGACCATGCGCAGGCGGTCCGGCGTCGGCGTACCAAGCGCGGCGCGGATCGCATTGCGGCCGTCGCCGTTCTCGTCGAAGTCCGGAATCTCGATCTCGTCGAGGCCGGTGAGCCCCGTCTCCAGCCCGCGAAGCGCCTTCTGCAGCGATTCGGCAAAGGTACGGCCTATCGCCATGACCTCACCGACCGACTTCATCGCGGTCGTCAGCGTCGGTTCGGCGCCGGGGAACTTCTCGAAGGCAAAACGCGGGATTTTCGTGACGACATAGTCGATCGACGGTTCGAAGGAGGCGGGTGTGGCGCCACCGGTGATGTCGTTGTCGAGTTCATCGAGCGTATAGCCGACGGCGAGCTTGGCAGCGATCTTCGCGATCGGGAAGCCGGTGGCCTTGGATGCAAGCGCCGAGGAGCGGGAAACGCGCGGGTTCATCTCGATGACGACGAGGCGACCATTTTCCGGATTGACCGCGAACTGAACGTTCGATCCGCCGGTTTCGACGCCGATCTCGCGCAGCACCGCAATCGAGGCGTTGCGCATGATCTGGTATTCCTTGTCGGTCAAGGTCAGTGCCGGCGCGACGGTGATCGAGTCGCCCGTGTGCACGCCCATCGGATCGATGTTTTCGATCGAGCAGATGATGATGCAGTTGTCCGCTTTGTCGCGGACGACCTCCATTTCATATTCCTTCCAGCCGAGAACCGACTCCTCGATCAGGACTTCCGTCGTCGGCGACGCATCGAGACCGCTGCCGACGATCTCGAAGAATTCCGAGCGGTTGTAGGCGATTCCGCCACCCGTGCCGCCGAGCGTGAAGGAGGGCCGGATGATCGCCGGCAGGCCGACATCGTCGAGCGCCTGCGCGGCGATCGCCATCGCATGATTCACGTAGCGCTGCTTGCGGTCGCCTTCGCCGAGGTTCCACTGGTTTTCAAGGTCGTCGAGGGCGCTGTCGAGTTCGGCACCGGAAAACTTGGCCTTGAGCGCGGCGCGCTCCGCCTCATGCGCCTTGCGGTCCTGGTCCTTGATGTCGGTAGCGTTCGCCAGCCGCGACTTCGGCGTTTCGAGGCCGATCTTGGCCATCGCCTCGCGGAAAAGGGCGCGGTCCTCGGCCTTGTCGATCGCCTCGGGCTTGGCGCCGATCATCTCGACATTGTAGCGATCCAGGACGCCCATCCGCCTCAGGGAAAGCGCCGTGTTCAACGCCGTCTGGCCGCCCATGGTCGGCAGCAACGCGTCGGGGCGCTCCTTGGCGATGATCTTGGCGACAACCTCGGGCGTGATCGGCTCGACATAGGTCGCGTCCGCCAAACCCGGATCGGTCATGATCGTCGCCGGGTTGGAGTTGACCAGGATAACGCGGTAACCTTCCTCCTTCAGCGCCTTGCACGCCTGAGTGCCCGAGTAGTCGAATTCGCAAGCCTGACCGATGACAATCGGCCCCGCGCCGATGATGAGGATCGATTTGATATCTTGGCGCTTCGGCATGGCAATCATCCGTTCTAGCTGCGCGAAAAACCGGCCAGGTTGGGAGGTCACCGGCCGGGTCGCGCATTGATGGTCTTTTCAGGCTAGAAGCGGCTTATAGGCAAATGTCTTCGCAAGCGGAACCCCGAAAATTCCGGAATCGACAACAAAACGAAGATATTTGCCGCCTCGCGAAGCGTCGGCTCGCCCGTAAAATCACCAGAGCTAAGCCACCTGCTCGATTGAGGGGATCACCAGCACCTTCACCTCGCCGGCTGCGGCCGGACGGGAGATGATGTCAGGCGCGTCATCGAGCGATATGCGCCGGGAAATCAGCTTGTCGATTTCGACCGCCCCTGAGGCAACCAGATCGGCAGCGCGGCGATGGACGAAGGGATTGATGAAGGAACCGAGCACGCGAAGTTCACGAAAAAGAATGTCGAAGGGCTCGATTTCGACCTTTTCTCCCTGCGGCAACACGCCCAGGATCACGACCGTACCGCCCGCTTTGGCGAGCCGTGTCGACTGCTGCACCGTTTCCGCGACGCCGGCGCATTCGATCACCACATCGACGCCTCCCGGGACGAGACCTGCAGGACCGGTGATCGCTTCGACGACGTCAGTGGCCACCGGATCGACGGTCGCGGTGGCGCCGACCTCTTCCGCCAAACGACGCTTCGCTGCCTGGCGCGTCGAGAGAATGACCGTCGTCGCGCCGGCGAGTCTCGCGAGTTGAACCGTCAGGAGGCCGATCACGCCGCCACCGAGGACTGCCACCGTCGAGCCCGTTTTTATCCCCGAAGTATCGATGCCGTGCAGGCAACAGGCGAGGGGTTCGCAGAAGGCGCCATGCACGGGATCAAGACCAAGCGGGATCTCGAAAGCCTGCTTCTGCGGCACCAGGACGTATTCGGCGAAGCCACCGTCGCGATGGATGCCGATCGCGCGCAGACTACGGCAAAGATTGACCCGGCCCGCCTGACATTGGGGACAGCGGCCACAGGAGATATTGGGATCGCCGGTGATCCGGGCGCCGGGCGCGATGCCCCGAACGGCGTCGCCCGCCTTTACGACGATGCCGCAGAATTCGTGCCCGAGCGTGACCGGCGGCATGGACGGAAATTCGCCATGAAGGAGATGGCGGTCGGTTCCGCATATGCCGCAGGCCTCCACTTTGACGAGCAGATCGTCGGGCCCGGGCTCAGGCACCTCGATGTCCCGAACGGAGATATTACCCACCGACTCCAGACGCACTGCCTTCATCTGCTCCTCCTGCCGTTCTGCCTCATGGATCGGAACACGGGGAGGGGCGGGGCGTCAATCCTGTCCACCTGCTCTCAAGGCCCCTGACCGTCGGGGCGGCGCTCGACAAAACCGCCCGCAGCATGCAACCGGCTGGCGGCGATTGCGTTTTACAAGACTCGTCGTCCGGACGTATAAATCATTGAGCGCGCTGAAGTAGAGGCGACGCCTTCTGGAGGAAAGACCATGGAATGGAAGGGCCGCCGCCAGTCCAGCAATGTCGAGGATCAGCGAGGGGCAAGTCCCGGCGGCAGCCCGTTTGGCCGCGGGGGCGGCTTCCGCATACCCGGCGGCGGAATGCGCCGTGCCGGCGGTGGTATGAGCTTCGGCACGCTGATCTTCCTCGTCATCCTCTATTTCGTGCTCAGGGCAATGGGCATCGATATGCTCCAGATCCTTGAAGGCGGGCCGGTGAACATGCCGGGTTTCGAACAGAGCGATGGCTCGCAAGCGCCGCGCGGTTCGGCCGAGGAAGAGGAGATGAAAGCCTTCATGGCCACCGTGCTCGCTGAAACGGAAGACACCTGGAACGGCATTTTCCAGGCGAGCGGCGAACAATATGAAGAGCCGAGGCTCGTGCTCTTCAACGGCGCGGTTCGCTCTGCCTGCGGCTTCGCCTCGGCCGCATCCGGGCCCTTCTATTGCCCCGGCGACCGCAAGGTCTATCTCGACATGAGCTTCTTCGACGAGCTCGCGAAGAAGTTCGACGCCTCCGGCGATTTTGCCCAGGCCTATGTGCTGGCGCATGAGGTCGGACATCACGTCCAGAACCTCATCGGGGTCCTGCCGAAGTTCAACCAGATGCGCCAGCGCATGAGCGAGGTCGAGGCAAACCAAATGTCGATCCGCGTCGAACTTCAGGCCGACTGCTTCGCCGGCATCTGGGGGAAATACACGGAACAGAAAGGATTGCTGGAGCGCGGCGACCTTGAGGAGGCGCTGAACGCCGCGACCCAGATCGGCGATGACACCCTGCAGAAGCGGATGCAGGGCTATGTGGTGCCGGAAAGCTTCAACCACGGCACGTCCGAGCAGCGGATGCGGTGGTTCAAGCGCGGTTTCGACAGCGGCAAGATGTCGGACTGCGACACCTTCTCCGGCTCCGTCTGATCGCTCGCGTTCCGACAGCGGCGCTCTTCCCCGTTCATCCGTTCCGTTCGCTGTCCATGTGCGCGAGTTGCGCCTGGGGATAGCGGGCGCCGGCGGCAGCGCCCTTCGGGATTGCCCGTTCGATCGCCGCCATGTCGTCGGCATCGAGATGAAGCGATTGGGCGCCGAGCGCCTCGGAAAGCCGGTCGCGGCGGCGTGCGCCGATGAGCGGCACGATGTCTCCCCCTTGCTCGGCGACCCAGGCGATGGCGATCTGCGCCACGGTCACGCCCTTGGCGTCGGCGACGCTCCTCAGCGCCTCGACCAGCGCGAGGTTCTGATCGACGTTGCCCTCCTGGAAGCGAGGGCTCATGGCGCGGAAGTCGCCGCTTCCCGCCGCTCCCTTCTGCCAGTGGCCGCTTATCAGCCCGCGCGACAGCACGCCGTAGGCAGTGATGCCGATCCCGAGCTCGCGGCAGGTCGGCAGGATCTCGTCCTCAATCCCGCGGGAAACCAGCGAGTATTCGATCTGCAGATCGCAGATCGGATGAACGGCGGCCGCGCGCCGGATCGTCTCCGGCCCGACTTCGGAGAGGCCGATATGGCGGACATAGCCGGCCTTCACCATCTCGGCTATGGCACCGATGGTTTCCTCGATCGGGACATCTGGATCGAGTCGGGACGGGCGATAGATGTCGATGTAATCGACGCCAACGCGCTGCAGCGTATAGGCGAGGAAGTTGCGCACCGCCTTCGGCCGGGCATCGTAACCGAGCCAGGCCCCGGCTGCATCACGCATGGCGCCGAACTTCACGCTCAGCAGCACTTGGTCGCGATTGCGATCCTTAAGCGCCTCGCCGATCAGCATCTCGTTATGACCCATGCCGTAGAAGTCTCCGGTGTCGAGCAAATTAATACCGGCATCTAGCGCGGCATGGATCGTGGCGATGCTTTCCGTGCGGTCTGCGGGACCATACATGCCCGACATTCCCATGCAGCCGAGCCCGATGGCGGAGACTTTAGGGCCGGATTTTCCAAGCGAAACCATTTGCATCTCATCTTTCCTTTGCGAGGCCGTTCGTTCGGTGCAAGGTTTACTTCCGATTCAGCTGTGCGATAATCCGGCATGGACCAAACAGCTTGTGCGGAATATCGTACAATGAACGACCTTCCACTTGCAGACCTCGATGCTTTTGCCGCCGTCGCGCGCGAACGCAGCTTTCGAACCGCTGCCCGCAAGCGCGGCGTCTCGGCCTCCGCCCTCAGCGAAGCGCTGCGACGGTTGGAGGCGAGGCTGGGCGTCAGACTGCTCAACCGCACGACCCGCAGCGTCACCGCAACGGAAGCGGGCATGAGACTGCTCGAGCGGTTGTCGCCGGCACTTGGCGAGATCGCCGGCGCGCTCGATCAGGCCGCAAGCGAACGCGACAAGCCGGCCGGAACATTGCGGCTCAACGTCCCCACGATCGTCGCGCGGGTCATCCTGCCGCCGATTATTGGGCGGTTTCTCAAGGCCCATCCGGCGATCAGTTTGGAAGTGGTCGCTGAGGACGGCTTCATCGATGTGCTGGCTGCCGGATTCGACGCCGGCGTGCGCTATGAGGAGCGTCTGGAAAAAGACATGATCGCCATCCCGATCGGGCCGCGAGTGCAGCGCTATGTTACCGCTGCGGCCCCGGACTATCTCGCCAAGCATGGCGAGCCGCAACATCCGCGCGACCTCCTGGAGCACGCGACGATACGCCACCGTTTCCAGAACGGCATTGCGCTCGCCTGGGAATTCGGCGAGGGCGCGGCGGCAATTACCGTGGCGCCCCCCGCGACCGTGCTCGCCAATGCGATCGATCTCGAAATCAGCGCCGCGGTCGGCGGCCTAGGCGTGATCAGAAGCTTCGAGGAGTTCCTGCTGCCTGAGATCAAGGCGGGCCGCCTCGTTCCGGTTCTGGAGGCTTGGGTTACCAGCTTTCCAGGGCCGTTCCTCTACTATGCCGGCCGTCGGCATCTTCCGGCCCCGCTTCGCGCCTTCGTCGATTTCCTGAAGGCCGAACAGCGGCACTCAGAGCGTTACGGCATGTTTCCTTAAATCGTAGCCGATTTAAGGAGAAAAACATGCAGCACTTCAAAGTGCTACAGCGTCCTTTGTGCGTTTGAAAAGACGCACGGCGCTACAGGGTTGCAGCCAAAGGCCAGCAAGGCATCAACAGACGAGATCATTTTGATCATAAACTTTGAAATGTTCACGTATTGTTTGCGTCGCGACAAGACGATAACACCTTATTTGGTAACATCGTTCACGTTCTGTCCCGCTTGCGGACAACGGGAGGGAAGACTCATGCGGGACAGCAAATTTGTACGGCGTGGTCTGTTCCTCGTCTTTCTCATCCTTTTTCTCGACATCATGGGCATCGCGATCATCGTGCCGGTGCTGCCGAGCTACCTGGAGGAACTGACGGGCGCGGATGTCGGCGAGGCGGCGATCGACGGTGGCTGGCTGCTGCTCGTCTATTCGGCGATGCAATTTCTCTTCGCACCGCTGATCGGAAACTTGAGCGACCGATTCGGGCGTCGGCCGATCCTGCTTGCCTCGGTGCTCACCTTCGCGATCGACAATCTGATCTGCGCCCTTGCGACGAGCTATTGGATGCTCTTCGTGGGGCGCATTCTCGCCGGCATCAGCGGCGCGAGCTTCGGAACCGCGTCCGCCTACATCGCCGACATCAGTGACGACGGAAACCGCGCCAAGAATTTTGGCCTGATCGGCATCGCCTTCGGCACGGGCTTCGCCCTCGGTCCGGTGGTCGGCGGCTTTCTCGGGGAGTTGGGGCCCAGAGTGCCCTTTTACGGCGCGGCCGGGCTTTCCTTCCTCAATTTCATCGTCGGGCTGTTTCTCCTGCCGGAGACGCTTGCGCGAGCGCATCGGCGGCGCTTCGAGTGGCACCGAGCCAATCCACTCGGTGCACTCAAGCAGATGCGCAACTATTCTGGGATCGGTTGGGTGTGTCTCGTCTTCTTCCTCTATTGGCTGGCCCATGCCGTCTATCCCGCCGTGTGGTCGTTCGTATCTTCCTATCGCTATGGATGGAGCGAAGGGCAGATCGGACTCTCGCTCGGCATTTTTGGCGTAGGCGGCGCGTTCGTTATGGCGGTTGTGCTGCCGCGTGTCGTGTCGAGACTGGGCGAAAGGCGAACGGCAACGCTCGGGCTCGTTTTCACGGCGCTTGGAATGGTCGGCTATGCGGCCGCCTGGGAAGGCTGGATGATCTACGTCGTCATCGTAGCAACGGCACTCGAGAGCCTCGCGGATCCGCCGTTGCGCAGCATCGCATCGGTCCATGTCCCGCCGTCGGCGCAGGGCGAATTGCAGGGGGCACTCACCAGCATATCGAGCATAACGACGATCCTTGGGCCTTTGATCTTCACTCAAATCTTCGCCTATTTCACCAGCCCCGTGGCCACCTATTCGTTTTCCGGCGCGCCTTATGCGCTTGCGGGCTGCCTGATCGTTGCCGCGCTTGTGGTCTTCCTTTCCAAGGTGCGCAGTGTTCGCAGCGACGCGTTCGAGGAGACGGCCCCGAGACCAACGCAGGCCTAGCGGCTCCCGGCAGTTCATGCCTCCAAATTGATCAATTTTCTTGATCAATCGATGAAAAATCGAGCAGTTTGGTCTTTATTGCTGGCGCTCGCGCCGGTGGTGCTCTAATTCGAATACCCTCCTTCATTTTCCGACTTTTGCCGCTGCAGAGCCAGGATTTTCCATGCTGACCGCAAACAAAGAGCTTGTGTTTCCGCAAACCGACAATTCGTGGGGCACGCATTTTCGCGCCAGCATGTATCTCGGCGTTCCCTTCATCGGCGCCCAGCTTGCCCAGCTTGCGATCAATACAACCGACGTTCTGATGGTCGGCAAGTTGGGTGCGACGCAGCTCGCGGCCATCATCATCGCGACGCAGGTGTTCTTCACGGTCTTCATCTTCGGCAGCGGCTTTGCAAACGCCGTCGTGCCGATGGTCGCGCAGGCGCAAGGCCGGGGTGACAAGATGTCCGTACGACGTTCGGTTCGAATGGGCATGTGGGTGGTGCTGCTCTACGGCATCCTAACCGCACCGGCGCTCTGGATGGCCGAGCCGATCCTGCTGTTAGCCGGGCAGAAGCCAGAGGTCGCAAAGCTCGCCGGGGAATATCTGCACGTAGCGCAGTGGGCGATCTTTCCGAGCCTCGTCTTCATGGTGTTGCGCGCCTTCCTAAGCGGCCTCGAACGGGCAGGGGTGATTCTGTACGTGACGCTCGCGACCTTGGTTCTCAACGCCGTACTTTGCTACGTCCTGATCTTCGGTCATTTCGGCTTTCCGGCGCTCGGCATATTCGGAGCCGCCGTCGCGGCACTCGGCGTGGCGCTGCTCGGCGCCGTGCTGACCATCGGCTACATCCGCAACCGGCCGGAACTCAACGGATATGAACTGTTCGTGCGTTTCTGGCGGCCGGACTGGCCCGTCTTCCGCGAAGTCATCCATCTCGGCATTCCGATCTCGCTGACGATCCTAGCCGAAGTCAGCCTGTTTACTGTCGCTTCGCTGCTTATGGGAACCATCGGCACGATCGAACTCGCGGCGCACGGCATAGCGCTTCAATTCGCATCGATCGCCTTCATGATTCCGCTCGGCCTGGCGCAGGCCGGGACCGTGCGTGTGGGCCTGGCCTATGGCAGCGGCGATATGCTCGGCGTCAAGCGCGCGGCGATCGTCGTCCTTGCACTCGGCTGCGGCTTTGCCGCCGTCGGCAGCACGATTTTCGCGCTGTTTCCCTATGCGCTCGCAGCCCTCTATCTCGATACGAGCCGCCCGGACGCCGCCGAGGTTCTGGCCTTCGCGGGGCCGCTGATCGTGATAGCCGGCGCCTTCCAGCTCGTGGACGGGCTTCAGGCGATCGCCGCGGGGATGCTGCGCGGTCTCAAGGACACAACCGTACCGATGATGCTGGCGATGATTTCCTACTGGCCCATCGGCTTCTTCTGCGCCTGGGCCTTCGCTTTTCCGCTGAAGTTTGGCGGGGTCGGCGTCTGGTTCGGCTTCGTGCTCGGGCTCGCGGCAGCAGCGCTATTGCTCAACTGGCGCTTCTTCCGCCTGCTTCGCGACATGCGTACGGCGCCTGCCGCTGTCTAGAAAAGAAAAGCCGGACGGGCAGGGGAGGCCGTCCGGCTCGTAAGAGCGACCACATCAGGGGAAAGAATGAGGCCGCTTATTCTGAAGCTTCTTGTGGGAAGCTTCCTGGAGGCATTCAGATCAAGAACTGGAGACGACGGGCGCCCGATCACGTCATCTGCGCCGCAGTCGATCGGTTCTCACCGTCACGGCCGTCGGCTCGCGAGCCTCGTCGCGAAGTGCATGGATAGTCGCAACGACCATTGCGAAGAACATCGCCACCGAATACAGAGCTAATCCCATCGCCGTCTCCCTTCCATCGCTAAACGGCACGCGCTTGAAAAAAGTTCCGTCACTGTGGCTTCACATTACAACTTCCGGTATGAAGCCCTCTTGAACGTTGCGTTCATCTAGCATTCATTCTTTCAGTGCCGCTGTTTCCCCGGGAACATCGCACGAGCCTTGCGGTTCGCCGTCGTCCATGACAAAAGGCTTCACCAAACGGAAACAGGCGCAATGACCACGGCTTTTTATCCCGGCTCCTTCGATCCGATCACAAACGGCCATCTGGATGTGCTCGTCCAATCGTTGAACGTCGCAGGGAAAGTGATCGTGGCGATTGGCGTCCATCCGGGAAAGGCCCCGCTTTTCTCCTTCGAGGAGCGGGCGGATCTCATCCGCCGCTCGCTCAGCGAATTGCTGCCGGAGAGGGCAGCGGACATCGCTGTCGTCTCCTTCGACAATCTTGTGGTCGACGCCGCCCGTCAGCACGGGGCAAGCCTTCTGGTGCGCGGCCTGCGGGACGGGACGGACCTCGACTACGAGATGCAAATGGCGGGCATGAACCGCCAGATGGCGCCCGATATTCAGACCCTGTTTCTGCCGGCAGGCACCGCATCCCGGCCCATTACGGCCACATTGGTCCGGCAGATCGCGGCTATGGGCGGTGACGTCAGCGCCTTCGTTCCCAAGGCGGTCCACGAGGCGCTGCAAGCGAAGCGCAAGTAAGCTCACATCACGGCAAGGAGACTCCATGAAAATCCTCCAACTCGCTTTCGCAGGCGCCCTCGCGCTCGCCACTTTGACGGGAGGCGCCCTGGCGCAGTCGAGCGAAAACATCCTTACGATCCAGCTCAAGGATGGCCCCGTCGTCGTCGAGCTGCGTCCTGACATCGCGCCGAAGCATGTCCAGCAGATCAAGGAGCTCGCTGCCGCCGGCGAATACGACAACGTCGCCTTCCATCGCGTCATCGAGGGCTTCATGGCCCAGACCGGAGACGTGCAGTACGGCGACATGAAGGCCGGTTACCAGGCTGAGCTCGCCGGAACGGGCGGCTCCTCCAAGCCCGACCTGCCGGCCGAGTTCTCCAACGTCCCCTTCGAGCGCGGCACAGTCGGCATGGCGCGCTCCCAGGACCCCAATAGCGCCAACTCCCAATTCTTCATCATGTTTGCGCCTGGCGACTTCCTCAACGGACAGTACACGGTCGTCGGCAAGGTCGTCGAAGGCATGGAGAATGTCGACAAGATCAAGCGTGGCGACGACGCCAATAATGGCGCCGTCACCGATCCAGACCGCATGATCAGCGTCAAGGTCGGCAGGTAAGACTGAAAACAGAAGGAGAAGAACCATGGCCGAGATCAAGGATCCGGAAAACACGATCATCATGGAAACCACGAAGGGCAGAGTGGTGATCGAGCTGCTGCCGGACGTCGCTCCGGGCCATGTCGCCCGCATCAAGGAACTGGCGCGCGAAGGCGCCTATGATGGCGTGGTCTTCCACCGTGTGATCGAAGATTTCATGGCCCAGACCGGCGACGTGCAATACGGCAAGACCGGCAGCGAGAGCTTCAACCCGGCACGCGCCGGCATGGGCGGTTCCTCCAAGCCGGATCTCAAGGCGGAGTTTTCCGATGTCTCGCACGTGCGCGGCACCTGCTCGATGGCACGCAGCCAGATGCCGAACTCGGCGAACTCCCAGTTCTTCATCTGCTTCACCGACGCTCCCTGGCTCAACAAGCAGTACTCGGTGTGGGGGCAGGTCATCGAAGGCATGGAGAACGTCGACAAGATCAAGCGTGGTGAGCCGGTGCGTGATCCCGACTCGATCGTGTCGATGCGGGTTGCCGCCGACGCCTGATTTGCGCTAATGCACAGACCCGCCCTGGTCGCGCGCAGAGCCGCCGGGGCGGGTTTTGCTTTTGTTTGACATCTTCGATGCGCGTAGACCTGTTCGATTTCGACCTGCCGGAAGCCTCCATTGCGCTTAGGCCCGCAAGCCCGCGCGACAGCGCCCGCATGCTCGTCGTGCGGCCGCAGGGCGAGCCGGTCCTCAGCGACCATGGCGTTCTCGATCTTCCGTCGTTCCTGAGACCCGGCGATGCCTTGGTGTTCAATGATACCAGGGTCATTCCCGCGCAGCTCGAGGGCATCCGCCATCGCGGCGAAGATACAAGCACGCCGGTTTCGCTGACGCTGCACATGCGCATCGCGCCCGACCGCTGGAAGGCTTTCGCGCGCCCGGCGCGCCGGTTGAAACCGGGGGACAGGATCAGCTTCGGCCACGGCGGCAGTGCCTGTCTTCTCGGCGCTTTGGAGGGGACGATCGAGGAGAAGGGCGATGCCGGCGAAGTGACCCTTCGTTTCGATCTCTCCGGCCCGGCGCTCGACGAAGCGATCATGGCCGTAGGTCACATCCCTCTGCCGCCTTACATCGCCTCGAAACGGGCGGACGATGCGCAGGACCGAACCGACTACCAGACGATCTTTGCGCGGGAAGAGGGCGCGGTGGCGGCTCCAACCGCAGGGCTTCATTTCACCGACCGCCTCTTCGCCAAGCTTGACGAAGCCGGTGTCGAGCGCCACTTCGTGACCTTGCATGTCGGGGCGGGGACCTTCCTGCCGGTCAAGACGGATGATACCGACGATCATGTGATGCACGAGGAAATCGGCCATGTCGACGCGGCAACCGCCGAGAAGCTCAATGCCGTCAGCGCGCGCGGTGGTCGCATCGTCTGCGTCGGAACGACATCGCTACGGCTGATCGAGAGCGCGGCCACCGAAGATGGCATCATCCGTCCCTGGTCCGGACCGACCGGCATCTTCATCACGCCGGGTTACCGCTTCCGCGCCGTCGATATGCTGATGACCAATTTCCACCTACCGAGATCGACATTGTTCATGTTGGTCTCGGCCTTCGCCGGCATCGACACGATGCGTGCCGCCTATGCCCACGCCATCGCGACCGGCTATCGCTTCTATTCCTATGGGGATGCAAGCCTGCTTTTCCGGAAAGACTGAATGACCGAGACGTTTCAATTCAAGCTGCTTGCGACCGACGGCAACGCCCGCCGCGGCGAGATCTCGACGCCGCGCGGAACGATCCGCACGCCGGCCTTCATGCCGGTCGGAACCGTCGGCACCGTCAAGGCCATGTACCTCGACCAGGTGCGCGAGCTCGGCGCCGATATCATTCTCGGCAATACCTATCATCTGATGCTGCGCCCGGGCGCCGAACGCGTGCACCGGCTCGGCGGCCTGCACAAGTTCATCGGCTGGGAGCGGCCAATCCTGACGGATAGCGGCGGTTTCCAGGTGATGTCGCTCTCCAGTCTGCGCAAGCTCAACGAACAGGGCGTAACCTTCAAGAGCCATGTCGACGGCGCGCTCTATCATATGTCTCCCGAGCGCTCGATCGAGATCCAGGGCCTCCTCGACAGCGACATACAAATGCAGCTCGATGAATGTATCGCGTTGCCGGCGGAGCCCCAGGAAATCGAGCGCGCGATGGAGATGTCGCTGCGCTGGGCGGAGCGCTGCAAGATCGCCTTCGGCGACCAGCCGGGCAAGGCGATGTTCGGCATCGTGCAGGGTGGCGACATTCCGAAGTTGCGCGAACGCTCGGCGCAGGTGCTCAAGGACCTGGACCTCAAGGGCTACGCCATCGGAGGCCTCGCCGTCGGCGAGCCGCAGGAGGTCATGCTGGACATGCTGGACGTGACTTGCCCGGCACTGCCTGCGGAAAAGCCGCGCTACCTGATGGGGGTCGGCACGCCGGACGACATTCTGAAATCCGTTGCGCACGGCGTCGACATGTTCGACTGCGTGATGCCGACCCGCTCCGGTCGCCACGGCCTTGCCTTCACCCGCTTCGGACGAATCAACCTGCGCAATGCCCGCCATGCCGAAGATACGCGCCCGCTCGACGAGCAATCATCCTGCCCGGCGACGCGCGACTATTCGCGCGCCTACCTGCACCATCTGATCCGCTCGAACGAATCGCTAGGCGGCATGCTCTTGAGCTGGAACAATCTCGCCTATTATCAGGAATTGATGGCCGCCATCCGCAAGGCGATCGGGGAGGGGCGTTACGCCGACTTCATGGCGGAGACCCTGGAGGGCTGGCAACGCGGCGATCTCCCGCCGGTGTGAGCGGTTAAGCTGCGGGCCGGACGAGGCTCTCTACAGCGCCGCGCGTCCAATCGGACGCGCGAAGGTCGCTGTAGCAGTTTTGAGTGGCTGACGGGCCAGAGCATGTACCCGGCCGGCCTTCGCCCATAACCACGCTGCGAAAATATTGCGTGCAGGCGGGGAAGGCTCGCCACATGAGAAAATTCACTTCTTCACTCATCCGGCATTGGCTGCGCTCGGGTGATATCCCACGACCGAGACCATCCTACCGCGTAGGCGGCGGTTAACGGGTGGTCGCGCTCGCCCAATCGGGGTTCGATCTGCTTAAGGATATCCATCTGATGGAGCCAGCTTGGCTTTGAAGTCGATCCCAGTTGAATTCAGAGTAACATATGGACATCAACAGCATTCGAGATCGCGCGCAAGGTGTTGACGACGATCCTGTTTCCGAACAGGAGCTTGAATTTGCGCGTCAAATATTGCGGTCTGGCGACGGGGACGTCGGAGCCGCTCTGTATGTCGTCGGATACTGCGGCACTGAACCTGACGCGGCCCTGATCGAGCCTTATCTCCGCGACGACGTTCATGGCGGGCTCGCGTTGAAGGCCCTCTGTCGGTATCTCGGTTTAATCGATCGCTATCGGTCTGCGGTTCGTAAATGCATTCTGTCCGACGCCGATATTGGTTTTTCTGGCAGCAGGATGGCCGCCGTACACCTGGCTCCCGTGTATTTGCGAGGCTTCAGGGACAAGGAGGTCGAAAAGAAGCTGTTGGCGATGCTGTGCGATTTCAAAGACAGCAACCGAAGCTCAGCGCGCCATGCTCTGGTTAGGGCTCTCGGACTACATGGGGCTCTTAGGGACCCTCTCGGGCTGGAGATCTGGCCCGATCCAGACGCATCGACGATAATAGCGGCTGCTTGCCGCGCCTCCAGTCTCGATCGGCGCGACTTCATCACGGACCTTTCGAATTGAGCTTTGATTGCCTCGAAAGTGGTGCAGGCCCGGGAATCGAACGGTCTTTGGTGGTGATGAGCCACGCGGCTTACCGGTTGCCCTGCCTGCTGAAAAGAACCAGCGCTGCCACTACTCGACATTATTGTCTTTCCGGTGGTTCGCCATTCACCTCAACACGCTGAACATATTTATGATTGGGCAACGGTGAAGGCACGCGTCTTGCAAAAGCGTCACGAGCCACTTGAACCGCGATGCGGTCGGTTTTGGGATCAAATGACGACTCGCTAACAAACACATTCGTGAGTTTCCCGTCGGGCCTGTCTCCAGGCCTACGACTTCGCTTTTCGAGCAACCGGAGACAGGGAGCAGTAAGGCAATGCGTATAGATTTTGTCTTCATGGTGCCCCTTCTTTCGGAACCGGCCATAGCCCAGTCGCAGGTCGCGGCAACCTATTGTTGTTTCCAAACAAACATAACCACCCTACCGCATAGACGGCGGTCATGGTGTGTTCTACGCCGAGATTTGGCTACAACCTGCTATACTTCGTTGAATCGCTTTCCCTCGAAGGGACACAAACTATGTGGCTCAAACTGCACGATAACAATGGCCCGATCTTCGTCAACATGGACAATGCAACGCACTTCCAGCGGGTGGAAGGGCAACGGCGCACTACCCTCGTTACCTTCGCGGCTAACAACGGAAGTTGCATGACGCTCCAGGTTCAGGAATCGCCTGACGAGATTATGGAAATGCTTTGGGAAGAGTGACGCACATCACCAGCTCTCGTTGCCCAGAACTTGGTTGCAGGCCGGGAATCGAACCCAGTCTTTCGTGGTTATGAGCCACGCGGCTTACCAGTTGCCCTGCCTGAGGATCCTGAAGGAATCATGCAGTAGACGACCCAAGCTCCTCATCCCGCGCGCGCGCCGCGACGGGCACCGCAGCACGACGTGAACTTCTTTCCCGAGCCGCAGGGGCAGGGATCATTGCTCCGGCGCTGCAAGCGGCCGATCAAGGGCAGGAGAACTGCGGAAGGCATCATCGACGCCAAGAGGGTGGTCAACTTGGCCGATATGCCCGGCACGACGAGGCGGCGCCCTGATTTGAACCCGCGCCACGCGCGTTCGGCGACGTAAGATGCATCCAGCTTTGGCAAGACCTTGAACAGCGCAGCCCGATTGGCGCCGGACGTAGCAAGGAACTCCGTCGAGACCGGTCCCGGAGCCACGCAGGTGACGGTCACCCCCGTGCGGCGCAATTCCTGATGAAGCGCCTCGGAAAAGGAGCGCACAAAGCCCTTGCTGGCATAGTACAAGGCCATGTACGGGCCGGGAGTGAAGCTCGCGACCGAGCCCAGATTGATCACACCGCCGCGGCCGCGTGCAACCATTCCCGGCAGAAAGCGCAGCGTCAGATCGGTAAGGGCGCGAATGTTGAGATCGACGATGCCGAGTTGATCCTCGACCGGCAATAGCGTCGCGCTTCCGCGCAGGCCATAGCCGGCGCTGTTCACCAGAACGTCGCAGATCAGGCCGTTTGCGGAAAGGAAATCCTCGAGACGCTCTGCTGCGTCCTGGGCCAGAAGATCCAAGGCGAGTGTGAGGGCCTCTCCGCGAACCTGTTGAATATCGGCGGCGGCCGCCGCCAATCCCTCGGCCGAGCGCGCGACCAAAACTACCGTTGCGCCATCCCCGGCAGCAACTTCGGCAATCGCCTTGCCGATGCCGCGGGACGCGCCGACCACTACGACCGCTGGCCGGAGTTCGCCAATCATGTTTGCGCTCCTGAAGCAGCCGCGGCCTGAACATTCTCGCTCGACGCGTAATTTTGCACTTCGGCAGCAATCTCGCCGTTCAAGATTCTCTCGAATCGCTCCAATGCGCGCGCCACATTGGCGCCGTCCATCACCCTGTGGTCGTAGTGGATGCGGACGGTGACCAAACCCTTCTCGTCGATCGGGCCGTAATTGAGGAGACTGGTCAAGGGCGTCAATGGATTCAAAGATTCGGCACCGAGGCCCGAATAGACGGACAATTGGAACGTCCCGAAATGGCGCGCCCGCTGCCGTCCGATATTCAGTCCGAGCCACATCAGCAGCCATCTGATCGGCGCCGGCAGGCGGGCGATCTTCAGGGCGCGCCGGAACTCCTTGACCTCGAGCACCGGGCGCGTTCGCGCCGCCTGGATCAATGCGCCGAGCTCCGCAATCGAACGGCGCTCCGGATTCTTGATGGAACTCAGCAGAACGACTCGCTCTCCGTGGAACTCGCGCTCATGTGCGATGGAGGCGACGCTTGCCGGATATTCGTATAGCTGCGGTCTCGGGAACTTGACGTAAGCACGCCGCAGCTCTGGCGTCTCCAAGGCGAGAAGGGCATAACCTTTCAGGAAAAGTACCGTCCAGGAAGGCCTGCTTGGCTGCGCCATTCGCGCCCTTAGGAGCGGTCCGAGATCCATCTGCCGCTGCACGCTCACCCGTGGCACGCGCATCGAGAACCGCATCAGGTCCCCGACAAGGCGCCGCGGCGCCGAAAGCTTGAGAGCTCGGCCTCGCATCATGCCACCTCTAGTAAATGTAGGGAATGATTCGCTTGGTGCTCTCCATATAGTCGCGATACTGAGAGCCGAATATTTCCAACATCATGCGCTCCTCCTCATTCACCCTCAATAGGAAGAGGACTGCGAAACCGATCAGGCCCGCCAGCCCCACGATCCAGTTCGACAGCAGGAACGCCTGGCCGAGCCCCATGAGCAGGAACGAGGTGTACATGGGATGCCGCACAAGGGCGTAGGGACCACCGCGAATCAGCTCATGCTTGTCGCGAATCTCAAGCGTAATCGACCAGTTGCGGCCGAGCTCCTTGTGGGTTCTCCGAAAGACCCACATCGCAAGCGAGAAAATCACCGTCCCAACCGCTATTGCCCAGACGCGGGCAGGGTAGTCGGCCGCTTCGGGAATTCCGGTGGCTACGTAAAAGCCGGGAATGATCGCAAGACCGCACAGGGCTGCGACGAGCCCGGTGATCTCGGAAGGCGAACGGCGGTGACTGACGACGCGCACGCGCTTCGCCCGGCGTTCGTACGGACGCCGAATGAAGTACCAGGCGATGATGCCGAGCACCCAGATGATCTCGCCGACGGAAGCTACCGACATGTTCACTCTAGTTCACCAGGGCCCGCCACCATTCGAGAAAGCCGCGCCAAACGGCAACGATGGTGGCCGGGCCTCCCTTCGACAGGCCGTTCTTTGACGACGCTCGGATTCGGCTGGATGGCGAGCCTCGTGACCGGCCGCTCTCACCCCGCGTTCATCTCCCGCAGCTTTGTAATGAATTGTTGTGGCCTGAGCCAGATGCCGGGAGTCTTATATCCCATGGAGCGGGCAATTTCCGCTACGAAGGCATTGCAGTTGTAAAACGTAGCGTGCCAGAAACGCGACTTGGCCTTCAGTTCTCTGATGAAGGCGACGACCTTCTTGTACTCCGCTTCCGTCAGCATGACGCGCCAGCTTGCGGAACGATATTCTTCCTCGAGATCGCCATCGCTCGCGCCGGTCTCTGCCGGGACCGGCACGAAATGACCGAAGACGTAGGGTGTTGGATCGACGGTGGCCGGCGCGAGCCCCGCGACCTCGCGTTGAACTATCGCCCCGGCTTTGTTTGTTCGCCCGAAGATGACATAGGTGTGGCCATAGCTGAGTGCATATCGCGAGCGAAACTCGATGAAGTACCCTTGCTCTCTCGTTTGCGATGCCAACTTGGCCGGCGCGCCATACGGGCTACTCGAGACGTAAGCAGGCTGGGGACCCTTGTCTTGCGACTGGCAAGCTACTGCCGCGAATGCGAGCAAGACGACAAGCGATATACGGCCACGTACAAGCGTCATCTCATTAACTGCGCTCTATCATCCGAGCCCTGATCAATCCAGACCTTGGGCCGGCTCCTCATAACTGCCGGCACCCTTGGCCGTCAGCCTCGGAGCCGATCTAGTCTTGAATAATGTGCCGCGGGGAAATGCTCCTTAGAACTTCCCCACGGCACAAAGTCACCTGTTATTTATAAACCGGCGCAGGCTCTGCTGCTACTGGCTCTGCAGGCGGCGGGGCCTTGCCCTTGCCCTTGCCGATCGTATCGCACGCGGTGAGACCGGCAATCGAAAGCAACGCAATCATCACGACTAGAATTCTGCTCATCAAGAAGTCCTTTCCTCAATAGTCGGAATGGGTTATCGAAGGCAACACTCCAAGTAATAGTGGCGATTTGCGCCCGGGCCTAGTGCAGAAAGGACACACTTGATATCCGCTTTATGGTTACCGGGTTATCAACCGCGCCTGAACACACAAGGCTTAGTTATTTATACCGAAAAATTAGGGAAAACACCATCAGATGAGCAGCACAGTCGTACCCACCGGGACACGGCTGTATAGATCGACGATGTCTTCATTCGTCAAGCGCACGCATCCGCTCGATACCGCTTGACCGATCGTCCAGGGTTCGTTCGTTCCGTGCAAGCGGAACATAGTGTCGTTTCCGCCGCGGTAAAGATAGAGGGCAGCCGCCCCCAGTGGATTGTGAAGCCCGCCGTCGACTCCGCCGGCATATTGCGCGAGCCATGGCTTGCGCTGAATCATGTTCGCGGTCGGTGTCCAGGAAGGCCACTCCGCTTTGCGACCGATCGTCGCTCTTCCCTTGAGTGTACGTCCTTGTTCGCCGACACCGATGCCGTATCGAATCGCTGAACTGCCGTTCTGCACGAGATAGAGATATCGCTGCTCCGTATCGACGACGATCGTTCCCGGCGGCTCGCTTCCATTAAAGGCCACTTCCTGCCGCCGGAATTGAGGGGCTATACGCGTTCTGGCTTCGCGAGGGCCCCTTGTCGGTTGCCACGTGCTACATCCAGAGGCCAAAAGAGCCAGACCGCCCACCAAGAGGGCCCGGCGCGCAATACGGTCGTTCTCCATTCTCACCTGCTGAGTTAATTGTGAGTCCCTACCGGATTCGTGTTTAACACCCAAGCGCGTGCCGGCCAAGTCTCGCAACGCCGATGGCGGCTGGAAGCAGTCTAAAGTTGCCTAGTGCGCACAGGCGCCCTTAAGTTGCGGTCGCCATGTCCGCAAACCTATTGCGCTGATTCGCTTTGCTAGGCCTCTCGGAGACATGGGCAGATATTCTGTTGGCGAGCGCGTCTGGCGCCAGACTGTGTCGTTTTGGGACGAAGTCGATCGGCTCCGATGGATGAAACCTCTTGCGACAAGCATCCCCGTCTGCTCGACTGGGTTTGGGTAGGGGAGGAAGGAGACACGATGAAGCTTGGCTTCGAAGGCAAAGTCGCGATCGTAACCGGAGGCGGTTCCGGAATAGGCGCTGCCATTTCCCGGCAACTTGGCGCCGAGGGCGCCAAAATCGTCGTCGCCGATCTCGACGCCAATGCAGCCAAAAGCGTGGCTGCCGAGATTCGAGCGAACGGGGGAAAGGCCGGTGACTTCTGCGTCGACGTTGCCGATGCCGGAGCCGTAGCGGAACTGGTCGCGTTCGCTGTCCGGGAGTGCGGCGGTCTACACCTCGCGGTCAACAACGCGGGCATCGAGGGACCTCGAAAAGCGACGGCAGACTATCCGCTCGACCACTGGCACCGGCTGATCGACGTCAACCTGAACGGCGTCTTCTACTGCATGAAACACGAGATCGCCGCCATGCTGAAAAGCGGGGGCGGCGCCATTGTCAACATGTCCTCCATTCTCGGGTCTGTCGCATTGCCGACCGCCTCAGCCTACACGGCAGCCAAGCACGGCGTCGTCGGACTGACGAAGGCCGCCGCGATCGAATACGCAAGGATGGGTGTCCGCATCAACGCCGTCGGCCCCGGCTGGATCGAAACGCCGCTTCTGTCGGAACACTCCGAGCTGGCAAGCAGCCGACGTCTGGAGGCGCTTCAACCGATGGGGCGGCGCGGGAGACCGGAAGAGGTAGCGGCGCTCGTCTGTTTCCTTTTGTCCGAACAGGCGAGCTTCATCACCGGCAGCTACCATCCGATCGACGGAGCCTACACCGCACATTAGAGCAGGCTGGCTGTCGTGGCCGATGCTTTCGTAAATTTAGAGGGGCAGCCGGCGAGAGGGCGAAGAGGATTAGCGAACGTCCGTGCTTGCGACAAAGCGGCTTATCACGCGCTTTTATGCCGACATGTTTCGCGACCTGTCTGCCGCGGCAAAATGCGTGCATCCGGAGTACGTCGATCACAACAATCCGAGCGGCGAGCTTGGTCCCGAGGTCTTACGCGCGCACGTCGATGCGCTCCTGCAGACGTTTCCGGATTTTGAGCTCAGGATCGAAGACCTGACCGCCGAACGCGACAAAGTCGTCACCCGAATGGCCGGCCGAGGAACGCACAAGGGAACCTGGATGCAAATCGAACCCACCGGATTGGTCATCGAGGTCGAGGGCATCAGCATCGAACGCGTCGCCGATGGACTGATCATTGAACACGGGGGCGAGGCGGACACGATCGGTATGCTCATCCAGATGGGCGTCGATCCCTTTGTCGACCGGCAGCCACGCTGACTGCTCGCGATCTGTTCGGAAGAACAGTGCGTGTTAGTCGCGTTGTCTCTCACAAGTCGTTTACCCTCAAACCCACTCGGTGGAGAATCTACGCCGGCGGCACGAGGCAAGTGCCTCGATCAGCCCCGCCGTCTCTCTGCCATCAGAAACACCGCCAGTGCACAGCACAGCAGACCAAGGGACGATGGCAGGCCCTGATGCCCGATCAGGTGCATCGCCAGTCCTGCCGCGGGCGAGCCTACGATTCCGCCGATGCCCCATACGAACGCGAAGGCCGCATTACCGGCGATCAAGGCTTGACCGGTGAAACGCTCGCCGAGTTGGATGAGCGATACGGTGTAGATCCCGAACGAGACCCCGCCCCAGACGAAAACGAGCGGCCAGATGAGCCACGAGTTGAAGATCGACGGCAGCAGCAGGCAGCCGGCGAGTGAAGCCAGGGCACAGAATAACATCGTGTGCGTCGAGCCGAACCGTTCGGCCAAGCGCCCGAGCAAAACCTGCAGCGCGGCATTGCCTGCGATGAAACAGGTGATGAGCGAAGCGATGTGCTCCTCGGCGCTGCCGAGCGCGGCGCCATAGACCGCGAACAAGGAAAGCGGGGCCTGCTCGAAGGCGGCTGCGGCGAACACCGCGAACAATAGGAGCGGCGCCAGTGCGAAGAAGCCGCCGACCGATGTTGCCTCGCCTTCATGCGGCATCTTCGGTAGACGCGGCACGACCGCTAGCACGGTGAGACCGCAGAGAAGGAAGGCCACTATGCCGATCATGAAGGGCGGCCAACCCTGCGTCCCGACCAGGCCGAGCGACAGCGGGCCGATGGCGAAGCCACCCGAAACGATCGATGAATAGAGGCCCATGATGCGGCCCCGGCGTGGCGCCGGCGCGATCGAGATCAGCCAGGTTTCGCTGATCACGTAAAGCGGATTGGCGAAGAAGCCGAGCAGGAGGCGCAGCGGCATCCAGGCCCAAACTTCCTGCGTCCAGGCAATCGCGATCAGGGTGAGGGCGGCCAGAATCGAACACAGGATCGCCAGCCGCGCCCCGCCCACGCGTCGCGCCAGCGTCGGAACGAAGGGCGCGGATACGATGAAACCCAGCGGCGTCATCGCCGCCGACAAGCCGATCAGGCCGGGCGTCGTCCCCTGTCGCTCCAAGATGAAGCTGAGCAGCGGATAGGTCAGACCCTGTGCCACGGCAAATACTGTGACGGTCGCGATGATGCCCGCCATCGCGGCCCATGGCGTCCGATCCTCTCGCGGCGATGTCGTGCCGTGCAGGTGCCGGCGAACCACCGCAGCACGCGGAAACTGGCGATCCGGTGTCATTACAGCATTCGCTTCATAAAGGGTTTGACACTTGCCAGAAGGGCTTGGCGATCTCTGCCTCGACCTCGCGTCTCGTCAAACCGATATCGTCGATCAAATGGGGATCGTCCCTCAACTTTTGCTCGAGTTCCCAGCGAAAGCGTATCCGCTCGCCCCAGGTCGCGATAATGCTTCGCAGGGTCGCCAGGCTGTAGTGCCGACGCGACACTTCCGCCGGCTCCACGGGCGTTCCCGGCTGCGCCGCCTGAAGCGGGGCCGACGCAAGGGTAGGGGTATCGTTCATGGCAACCTCCACATGGTTGAAGGCCGCGGGGGCCCAGACCTGAAAGAGGCTGAATTCTGCAGGATACGAACGGCGCGGTAATTAAGGCCTCCCAAAAAGTTCTCAAAAACTTCCAAACGGGCTATAGAGCGCCTATGCGGGGATCACGTTTCGCCTTTGGTCCGTTCGTGCTTGATTCCGGTGCGGGAACGCTGCTTCGGAACGATGAGCCCGTTGCCGTTGGCCACCGCGGGCTGAAGCTGCTTGCGGCGCTCGTCGGACGCCCTGGCGAAATCCTGGGCAAGGCCGAGTTGATGGATGCGGCGTGGCCTGGCACGGCCGTCGAGGAAGGCAACCTCACCGTCCAGATCGCGCAGCTCAGGAAGCTGCTTGGTCCGGCCGCCGACGGTGGTCAATGGATCTCCACGATTCCGCGCGTCGGCTACCGCTTCACGGGGGCCGTCGAACAGCTCGGTGGCGCGAGGCGAGAGCCTTTGCCGCTGCCCGACAAACCATCGATAGCCGTGCTGCCCTTCGTGAATGTCAGCAGCGATCCCGAGCAGGAATCCTTCGCGGACGGGTTGACCGAAGACCTGATCACCGATCTATCCAGGGTTTCCGGCCTGTTCGTCATCGCACGCAACTCCGCCTTTGCCTACAAAGGAAAGACGATGGACGTGCGCGCGATCGCTGAGGATCTTGGCGTGCGCTACCTGCTGGAGGGTAGCGCGAGACGCGCCGCGGGGCGCGTGCGCATTAACGCCCACCTGGTCGACACTATGAGCGGCGACCATTTATGGGCGGAACGCTTCGATCGCAGCCTGGACGATATCTTTGTCGTCCAGGACGAGGTCACCGGTAAGATCGTGGAGGCGTTACTCGGCCGGTTGCGCACACCGCTGCCGCGCAATCGCCCCAACAATCTCGAGGCTTACGATCTCTGCGTGCGGGCGCGCAAGGTGATGGATGATTCGCCGCAGATGGCTCAGGAAGCGCATCTGATGCTCAGGCGCGCCGTTTCGCTCGATCCGGAATACGCCGAGGCTTATCGCTGGCTTGCCATAAACCACTGGATGGGATGGGTGCATTCGGGGGGACCAACTGAAGCTAACCGCAGCATTGCTTTGGAGCTGGCGCGCAAAGCTGTCGCGCTCGATCCCAACGATGCTGGCTGCCGCTGGGTCCTGGGTTACCTGCTGGCCTACGAGCGCAGCTTCGCCGAGGCGGATGCGGAATTCGCCAAGGCGATTGAACTCGACCCGAACGAGGCCGACACCTGGGCGGCATTGTCCGACATCACGGTCTTGGCCGGGCGGGTGGAGGAGGGCCTTGAACACATCCGAAAGGCGTTCCGCCTGAACCCGTTTCCGGCAAGTTGGTATTATCTGACGCTCGGCCAGGCGCAATACGCGGCCGGCGAATACGAAGCCGCTGTCGAGACGCTGCGCCAGGACGAGACGTATCGTACAAGCTCACGCCGATTCCTGGCGGCAAGCCTCGCTCAGCTGGGCCGGCTCGACGAGGCGCGCGCAGAGGTCGAATTGTTCCTCGTCGGCAACCCGCATTTCACAATCCGCCACTGGGCCACGACGGAGCCATTCCGCGACGCTGCGACGCTTGAGCATTTCGTTGATGGCTTCCGCAAGGCCGGTCTTCCGGAGTGACGCGCCGGCGTCATCTCGTAAAGGCGCCTTCGCACCGTTCATGCGACCTATTCCTCAAAGCGACTCGTGGCATCACGATCACGGTCATATCGTCTCGAGAGCGGAAACGGCGGCAGCCAGGACTCGCGACGGATGGTCCAAAGTTCGTAGGTTGGCCTCAGTTGATCAGGGGCATCCAGGGATCCCAGGTTCACTTCGATTTCGTCTGCGGCGCGTGCGAAAACAGGCGAGCCGCAGTGGGGACAGAAAAACCGCCCGGCGTAGTCGCGTGTTTCGCCATCGATCGTCACCGCATCCTGAGGGAATATCGCGGAAGCGTGAAAAAGGGCGCCATGATGCTTGCGGCAGTCGAGACAGTGACAAAGGCCGACCCGGTATGGGCGTCCCGACGCTACAATTCGGACGTTACCGCAGAGGCAACCTCCCGTGAATCGGTCCATGCTGCGTCTCCTATAAGATCAAGCGAAGAACATTCGCCAGTTGAGCGCCGTCCAGGCGGCTGCGCAAGCTCAGATGATCGCTATCAGCCCCCACAGTAGAATGACGCGTCGCCGCCCGGGCAATTACGCTCCTTGGAGATGTCATCGGCGATGCCACTGCAATAACCGCTGTATTCCGGAAACTCGGCATCGTGAAAGGTATTGCCCTTCAGCTCGCGATAGATCGTTGAGCGATGGCGCCCGAGTTGCCGGGCGATCTCACCGACAGGAGCCTTGCGCTCCATCAGCTGATGAAGTCGTCGGCGATCGAGAAGGGTGAGCTGTGAATAGCGATGCGACATCCAGAATTCTCCAAGGCGACGCCATCGTTTTTATTGGCATGTCGCACTTGGAAATAGAATGTACCGGGCTACATACAAGGATCGCATAAGATAGATTATGGAACCCGCGTGCACAGGCAAAAGAAAGGATAGTGCCTTTTGAATCAACTTGTTGAGATCAGAAAGTTTATGTCGCACTTTCACGCTTCTTCAGCGCTCGGTCTGTCGATTTCGAATTCCAGCCGCATCAGGTCGTAAGCCGGCTCGACGTGGTCCGGCGTCTCGTCGCTTACGACGTCGTAGTCCAACGGCACGTGCATGTGCGTCAGCACCGCGCGCTTCGGCTGAAGCCGGTTGATCCAGCCGAGCGACTGCACGAGTGCCAAATGGCTCGGATGAAACTTGTACTGCAGCGCATCGATCACCAGCAGATCCAGCCCGGCAAGCTTGCCGATCGTCTCCGGCGGAAAGTCACTGACGTCGCTGCAATAGGCAAAATCGCCGATGCGAAAGCCGAGCGAATGGATGTTGCCGTGAAACTGCACCAGCGGCTCGAAGGCGATCGGACCGCCGGCCCCATGAATGATCACGGGGGAAAGATCATCGGTGATGATGTGCGCCTCTATGATTGGCGGATAGCCGCTGCCATGCGGCGATTCGAGGCAATAGCGAAATCTATCGCAGATCAGGCCCATCGTGTGGGTGTCGGCCCAGATCGGCACGCGCTTGCGATTCTCGATGACGAAACCGCGCAAATCGTCGATCCCGTGAAGATGATCCGCATGGGCATGTGTGTAAAGCACCGCATCAATGTGACGGACGTCCGCGGCGATCATCTGCGCGCGGAAATCCGGGCCGGTATCGATCACGACGGTCGTTTTGCCACCGTCGGGCGCAACCTGTTCGACGAGCAGCGCCGCCCGCATGCGTCGATTGCGCGGGTTCGACGGATCGCAGGCGCCCCAATCGCCGGTAATGCGCGGCACGCCGGGCGATGATCCGCAACCCAGGATGGTGAACACCCGCCGAAATGCCATCTCAAAGCCTCGGCATTTTCGAGAAGATACGGAAAGCGTTCTCCGTGGTGATGGCCGCAATTTCTTCCTTGGATACGCCGATGGTTTGCGCCAGCACCTCGGCCGTATGCGCCACGTAAGCCGGCTCGTTGCGCTTACCGCGGAAGGGCTTTGGCGCGAGATATGGCGCGTCCGTCTCCACGACCAGCCGGTCGCGCGGCACGGTCTTGGCGATCTCACGCAGTTCCTCGGACTTCGGGAAGGTCAGAATGCCGGAGAACGATACATAGCCGCCGAGCTCGACGCCGATGCGGGCGAGATCCGGGCCGGACGAAAAACAATGGAGAAGGAAAGGGAAAGCGCCCTTCCCCGTTTCCTCGGTCAGAATTGCCGCCATGTCTTCGTCTGCAGACCGGCTGTGGATGACGAGCGGTAGTTTCGTTTTCCGCGCTGCGGCTATGTGACGCCTCAAGCCCTCCGCCTGCGCGGCTCGCGGCGCGTTGTCGTAGAAATAATCAAGACCCGCCTCGCCGATCGCCACCACCTTCGGATGCCCCGACAGCCGAACGAGATCATCGACGGTGATGTCGAGTTCTTCGTCTGCATTATGTGGGTGAGTGCCAACCGAACAGAAGACATTCGGATAGGTCTCGGCGATCGCGAGGATTGTGTCGAAACGCTTTACCCTTGTCGAGATCGTCACCATCTGGCCCACGCCAGCCTCACGCGCCCGTTCGATGATCGCCTCGCGCTCAGCTTCGAAGTCGGGAAAGTCCAGATGGCAGTGGGTATCGATCAGCATACGACGGCTCTCGCTTACGCTTCCGGCGCCACATAGCGCGGGAAGATCGGCTTCGGCGCCTCGAGCGGCGTTCCGGAGACGAGGCGCCCTGTTTCGCCCAGGTGCGCAAAATCGCGCCGGTCGGCCGGAACAGCGACGAGATCCAGGAGCTTGCCTGCCGATTCCGGCATGAACGGCTGCAAGAGGACCGCGATCTGACGGACGACCTCGGCGGTGACGTAGAGCACCGTTGCCATGCGTTCCGGATCGGTCTTCTTCAATGCCCACGGCTCTTGGCCTGCGAAGTAGCGATCGGTCTCGGAAACGACCGCGATAACCGCTGCGAGCGCACGATGAATGAGCTGTTTGCCCATTTCCTCCCGTGCCGTGTCAATGAGGGAGTCGGCTGCTGATAACATCGCCTTGTCCTCGTCGGTCAACGGGCCGCAGACGGGAATCTGACCGTCGCAGTTCTTGACGATCATCGATAACGAGCGGCTGGCAAGATTGCCGATGCCGTTGGCGAGGTCGGAATTGATGCGCGTTGCAATCCCCTCCTCGCTATAGCTGCCGTCCTGGCCGAAGGACACCTCGCGAAGGAAGAAATAACGGATCTGATCCAAACCGAAATGTTGGACGAGGTCGAACGGATCGACCACATTGCCGAGCGATTTCGACATCTTCTCGCCCTTGTTGAGCAGGAAGCCGTGAGCGAAGACGCGCCGGGGCAGAGGCAGACCGGCCGACATGAGGAAAGCGGGCCAATAGACCGCGTGGAAGCGGATGATGTCCTTGCCGATGACATGGATATTCGCCGGCCAGAATTTTGCCCTCGGTCCGTTCGGGTCCGTCAGGTAACCCGTTGCCGTCAGGTAGTTGGTGAGTGCGTCCACCCAGACATACATGACATGAGCCGGATCGTTCGGAACCTTGATGCCCCAGTCGAAGGTGGTGCGCGAAACTGAGAGGTCCTTGAGTCCCGACTTGACGAAGGAGATGACCTCGTTGCGCCGCTCCGCCGGGCCGATGAAGTCCGGATTCTCCTCATAATGCTTCAAGAGCTTTTCCTGGTAGGCCGACAGCCGGAAGAAATAGCTCTCCTCCTCCACCCATTCCACCGGCGTCCCTTGAGGCCCGTAGCGCACACCGTCGTCGCGCAACTCCGTCTCGTTCTCTTGGTAATAGGCTTCGTCGCGAACGGAATACCAGCCCGCATAGGAGTCCTTGTAGAGATCTCCCGCTTCGCTCATGCGGATCCAGATCGCCTGCGACGCTTCGTGATGGCGCTTTTCGGTCGTGCGGATGAAATCGTCATTGGACGCGTTCAGAAGGCGCGCCATCTTCTGGAATTCGGCCGAATTCCGATCCGCTAGCTCCTGCGGCGAAATTCCCTCCTTCTTCGCCGTCTGCTGCATCTTCTGGCCGTGCTCGTCCGTCCCGGTCAGGAAGAAGACCTCGCGCCCGTCGAGCCGCTGGAAGCGCGCCATGGCATCCGTGGCGATGAGCTCATAGGCATGGCCGATATGCGGCTTGCCGTTCGGGTAGGAAATCGCGGTCGTGATGTAGAAGGGGGACGTATCTCTCATAGCGGCTTCGATATATCTCGGATCGGAAACTATGCGTGCTATTAGCGCATAGCCTTGAGGTAGGGAACCGCCGGGGCAAGAAAAAGCCCTCGTGACCAAGGTCATACCGCTGAGCAGGCAAACCCGTTGACAGAAGCAACGAACAGGAACAAAACAGAAACAAACAAAGGGGAGCGCCTTGCTGGATGAACTCAAGCGACAATTCGAGGAGGCCTCCGCCGCCTATGCGACCGAACACGCCATCACGCGCGACCCGGACTGGTATATCCTGAAGCTGCAGGAAGAATTGGGTGAATTGACGCAAGTGTGGAACAAAGCGAGCGGTCGCGGACGCAGTCGCGCGATCTCGCCAGAGGAACTGCGCCGATCACTCGCCGACGAAGCGGCCGACCTCCTCGGCCACATCCTGCTCTTTGCGCACCATAACGATATCGACCTCGCGGCGGCGATCGAGCGAAAGTGGAAGTTTGCGCCAGATCTATAGAGCGTCCTTCAAATCGTCCATCAGGGACAGGATCGTCTGCTTGCGGTCCAGATTGTAGGCATCGCTCAAGGCCAGGCGTTCGGCGAAGTTGCTCGAAAGTTTGGCAAGGCGCTCCGCCCTGTCGATATCGCCCGCATGCGCAGCCTCCCGCGCCGACTGCATGACGCGGCCTGTCAGCAGAGATGAGAAAAAGTCGAAGATCGTTTCGCTGTCCTTCGCCGAAAGAATATCGGCAAGCTTGTGCATGCTCTTGCGGACGGACGGCCCCTGCCCCTTGAGGATATCCTCGAAGGCCTCGGCAATATCCAATCCGCCATAATTGATCAGCTTCAGGGCCTCAGAGACACTGCCATCGGCAGCGGCAAGGATCCGCTCCGCATTTGCCCCAGCGACGTCGAAGCCGAGATGCGCAAGCGCCTGGCGCATAGCTCCCGCTTCCAGTGGCTTCAACCGCAAAGGCAGGCAGCGCGACCGGATCGTCGGCAGGAGCTTTCCGGGCGCATGGGTCAGGACCAGGAATAGCGAACGGCGCGGCGGCTCCTCCAGTATCTTCAAAATCGCGTTGGCGGCGTTACGGTTGAGATCGTCCGCCGGGTCGATGATCACGATGCGCCAGTTCCCGCTACCCGAGGTCTGACCAAAGAACTTGCCGGCTCGACGCACCTCGTCGACCGTGATCGCGCCCTTCGGCCGGCCCGTCTTCTCGTCCACCGGCCGTGACAGATGCAGCAGGTTGTGCGATGCGCCGGAGGCAATCTGCCGCGTGACGATCGAAGCCGGGTCCGGATCGCCAAGACTGTCGGGCGCCTCCGCAGGCTCCGGATGGCGCAAGATATGATTCGCGAACCTGAAGGCGAGCGTCGCCTTGCCGATGCCCTCCGGACCTTCGATGAGGATCGCGTGATGGCCCTTGCCGGACCTATAGCTCTGAGCGAGAAAGGCTTCCGCTTCCTTATGACCGAAGAGCTTGCTGTTTTCCGCTGGAGCGATCGCTCCCTCCAGCACATCTGGACGTTCAATCGTCATGGCGCTGCTTCCGCGTTCGACGGTTGGGCCCTGCCCTCGCGGGGCAACAACGCCTCGACGAGGCTCAGCACTTCGGCGGCGATGACGTCCGGGGGCCGCGTTGCGTCGACCACGCGGCAACGTTCCGAATCGGCCTCGGCGATATCCAGAAAGGCCTCGCGCCGCTTCTCGTGGGTCTCCAATTGCTCCTTCTCGAAGCGGTCGGGGCTGTCGTTGGCGGCGCGGCGGCGCGCGCGCTCGAGGCCGACGGCGGCGGGCAGATCGAAGATGATCGTGCGATGGGGAATCACGCCGTTGACGGCCACGCGCTCCAGGGTTTCGACGAAAGCGGGCTCCAGATTGCCGGTGATCCCCTGATAGACGCGCGAGGAATCCATGAAACGATCGCAAAGGACGATCGTGCCCTCCTTAAGCGCTGGGCGAATCACCTCCTCCACATGATCGCTGCGCGCGGCGGCGAAAAGTATCGCCTCCATGCGAACGCCAAAGGGCTCGGCCGCTCCGGAGAGAAGCACGTGGCGCACCGCCTCGGCCCCCACCGAGCCACCGGGTTCACGTGTGGTAAGCACGTGGTAGCCGCGCGCGCTGAGCGCCTCGGCGAGGAGGCGCATCTGGGTCGATTTTCCGGCCCCTTCCCCTCCCTCGAATGTTACGAACAAACCCTTTGTCGGCGACACATTTCGTTCCAGATCGGCGTGCATATCGGCTCTGTTTAGAGCCTTTCCCGGTTAATGGAAACAATTCTGTTGGCTCAAGTTTGTTCGTTGGAGGCAACTGCCCCAGCGCGTATTTCTCAGAGCCAGAAGAAGAGAAGCTCCTGCAGGGCGTCGAGCGCGCGGCTGGTGAGCGTCCCCTTCTCCACCGCCTTAATGGTCCTCACGGGTACCTCTCGCAGCAGCTTCTCGCCGTTCCAGAGCTTGACGATTCCCACCTGTTGCCCGGCGGCCACGGGTGCAGTCAGCGGCCACTTGTAGACGATCCGGGCCGTCAGCCGCTCGGGGTTGTTCACAGGCAGCAGCACGTCGACGGGCCCGTCGGCGGCGAGCGCGACGCGGGCGGCCGCTCCGCCATAGACGCTTGCCTCTCCAATCGTTTCGCCATCAGCAAAGATGCGGCGCTTTTCGAATGCGGTCATTGCCCAATCGAGTACCCTGCGGCTCTCCTCGGTCCTTTCCTTATCGCTCTCGAGCCCACTCATCGCCAAAAACACCCGGCGGCCGCCACGCTGCATCGATGCTGCGACCGAGAAGCCGAAGCCCTCCGCAAATCCCGTCGCCAGCCCGTCGACGCCCACATTGGCGGCGATCAGCGGATTTTTGTTGCGCTGAAGGATCTTGTTCCACTCGAATTCCGGTTGCGAATAGAGCCGATAGTAGTCACGGTGCGCTTCGAAAAGATGCCGCTCCAGTGCGACCACTTCGCGCATGGTGATCCTGTTTCCCGGGTCCGGCAGACCAGTGGCATTCCTGAAGCTTGCAACCTGCATGCCGAGTTCGCGCGCCCGCGCTGTCATGCGCTCCGCAAAGGCCGCCTCGCTGCCGGCCATCCCTTCAGCCAGGATGATGCATGCGTCATTCGCCAGCTGCACGACTGCGCCCTGGATGAGATCGGCAACGCGGATCCTCGATTTGATTGCGGCGAACATGGTGGCAGTGCCGGAAGGGGCACCGCCGGTCCGCCAGGCATGTTCGGAAACTTCGAAACTCGTGTCCGGCGTCAGCTCGCCCTTGTCGAGCGCTTCGAAGACCACCTCCATCGCCAGGAGCTTGGCCAGCGAGGCAGGCGGCACCGGTTCGTTCTCACCACGCGAGAAAAGCACCGTCCCGGTTTCGGCATCGACGAGATAGATCTGCTTCGCCTTTGTGTCGAATGCGGGCGCCTGCGCGACCGCCTCCCCCGAGAAGATGACCGCGAGCAAGCCCACGACCGCAAGCCACTTTATGCGCATGAGAAACTCCGGTTTCCTCATGGGCATAGCAGCGCCGTCACCCCTCTTCAACCGGTGTTATGGCGCGGAAGGACCCCTGTGCTGACGCTTGGCATAAGCGAGAATGGAATCGGGCGTCAGGGGATTGCGTTCGACCATGATTGCCTCGAACGGCGAGGCCCGGTCGCTGACGCGGACTTCGACGTAAGCGGCGGCATAAGCCATGTTGCCGTCCGGCAGCGGGACCAAGTGCGGACGCGCAGTCGGTACCGGCCCGATTTCCGGCAGGATCGCGAACTCGCCAAGCGAACCAGGTGTCGGAAAGCCGGGGGCCGGCTCGGCAAGTGCAGTGACCGGCACACCCGTATCAAGCATCGATTTCTGCGGGATGGGAACGGCGCCGAGATCCGGAACCTGATTGCGCAGCGGCTCGTTCGAGGCGACCATGACGCCCGTGGCGATCTGCCCCTCCGGCATGATGCTCGGGCTGCGGTCACCCTTCTTCACGTAAGACGCCATGAGATAGGGCATATCGTTGCCCTCGAGCGGCGCGCGGCCCACATATTGCACGCGAACCTTGGCGCTGCCCTTACGCTTTATGTCCAGGAGTTCGGCAGTCTTCGAGGAGACATCGATGATCCGCCCGTATTCATAAGGACCGCGATCGTTGACGCGCACGATCACCGACGTACCGTTCTCAAGATTGGTCACGCGCGCATAGCTCGGCAGCGGGAAGGTCGGGTGCGCGGCCGACAGATGATACTTGTCGTAGACCTCTCCGTTCGCCGTAAGGCGGCCATGGAAGGCGGAGCCGTACCAGGACGCCATGCCGCTCCTGTTGTAGCCGAAATCCTCTTTCGGCTGATACCATTTGCCCTTGACCTGATAGGCCTTGCCCACCTGATAACGGCCGCCGCCTTTCGGGATGTTGCGCCCGGTGGCAACGCGCGGACTGGCTTTGACGCCGTAAACGGACTCGGCGAAATATTCCTTGCTCCGAGTCTTGCTCTTCTTGACGCTCGGCGTCGATCCGCAAGCCGTCAGCACCGCGCAAAGCAACGGAATCGCAGCGAGACGTATTCCCCTCACGAGATATGCCGCACTCTTATTCGATGTCATTTGTCCCACAAGATCATTGGCAAGCCTCAAGAACAATCCGCTCAAAGCCCCCGCGGACAGTTCGCGTCCCGAAACGGGACAGTCGAACAATCATGACAACAACAAGGCAAAATTGCGAACCAGAGAGCGAAGACGCGTCGGAATTCGCCCGTTATGGTTTACCATTGGTAAAGAGAGGTTCGCGCGAGCGGAGTTTGTCACCCGTTGCGGAATTGGGAAATTCGCAAATCGTGCAGCTTAAATCTTGCAACGCTTCGCGCTTCGCGCAATAACGCGCTGCCCGGATGGGTGGCCGAGCGGTTTAAGGCACCGGTCTTGAAAACCGGCGTAGGTGAAAGCCTACCGTGGGTTCGAATCCCACCCCATCCGCCAGCAGTTCTCTTTCAGCCTAGCCGGAGGCATAGGCATGAGCTTGTCTCCGAAGCATAGTCCTATTGCGCGCATGTAACGCTGACCCGCGATTTCATCGAAGGCCGCTATCGAGGCTCGCCCAGACCCGCAAATAGTGACGCCGGGACCTGCGCGAAGGGACTGGTGCGTACGCTCGAAACCGCTTATACACTGGTGTGGCTGGGGTCGTAGCTCAGTTGGGAGAGCGCCGCAATCGCACTGCGGAGGTCGAGGGTTCGACTCCCTTCGACTCCACCACTTCAACATTTGTCCAGCCCGGAGACATGCGTGACGGATCGCCGATACTATAAGGTGCGGTCGGCGTCCTGTCGTTAGGGTTGTGCTTGCCAAAAAACCTGTTTTGAGAGAAAGTCTTAGTCTGACCCCGTTCGAGGGTCTTGGCAACTCCCGCGAGTGGAGAGCACCATGCCTCTTAAATTCCTGATTGCAGCCGCGGCAATCGCGCTTTCCACACTTTCGGGATGCGCAAGCACCGGCTCGACCAACACGACTTACACCCAGTGGTATGGCCCCTATCCGGAGCCTGATTTCGACGTCTTGAGCCCGGGCGGCCTGCGTCTCGCTTACTAGCGCCGCGCGGGGACTCTCGTGCGCGAACCACGCCCAAGAAAAAAGCAAGGGGACGGGCAGCCCCGCCCTCGGAAGTTTCAGGCATTCTTTTACCGATACATTGCCGCGCGCTTTCGAGCCGGTTTTGGCGCTTTAACTGTCGGCGAAATTCACGGAATTTTAGGCACTTGCGGAACACATATGGAACAGATAGTTTCTGTTCTTGATTTGTTTCGCGATTCTGGAGTGACGCGCCATGCTGACCCGCAAGCAACAGGAATTGCTTCTGTTCATTCACGAGCGAATGAAGGAGTCCGGGGTCCCGCCGTCCTTCGATGAAATGAAGGACGCGCTGGACCTCGCGTCGAAGTCGGGCATCCATCGCTTGATTACCGCACTCGAGGAACGCGGGTTCATTCGCCGGCTACCCAATCGCGCCCGCGCCCTGGAGGTCATCAAGCTGCCGGAAGCCTATACTGGCGCCGCGCAGGTACGGCGTGGTTTTTCGCCGAGCGTAATCGAGGGAAGCCGGGGCAAGCCACCCGCGGCGCCGACCATCGTGCCGAAGCCGGCGCCGCCGGCAGAGACCGCGTCGGTCACTGTTCCCGTAATGGGCCGAATTGCCGCGGGCGTGCCGATTTCGGCAATCCAGAACAATACGCACGACATTTCGGTACCGATGGAAATGATCGGCAACGGCGAACATTATGCGCTGGAGATCAAGGGCGATTCGATGATCGAGGCCGGCATCCTCGACGGCGATACGGTCATCATCAGAAACACAAGCACGGCCAATCCGGGAGATATCGTGGTCGCCCTGATCGACGATGAGGAAGCGACACTGAAGCGGTTCCGTCGAAAGGGTGCATCGATCGCGCTCGAAGCGGCGAACCCAGCCTACGAAACGCGTATCTTCGGGCCCGACCGGGTCAAGATCCAGGGTAAGCTCATCGGCCTCATGCGGCGTTATCATTAGCGTGCATCGGAGGGCTCAGCGCTCGCTGGACACTCGCTATTTCTCAAAGTCGACTGCCACGCCAACGGCGCCATGCGTCTCTTCAGACGCACAAAGAATGCTGTAGCGCTTTGAATTTCTGCATGTTTTTGCCCCTAATCGAGCGCGATTAAAGGAAACATGCAGTAATCTCCTGCGCGGTCAGCAACCACCGCTTAGGGATCTTCCTGGTTTCATTCCAGACCACTGATGCCAACTGCATTGCCAGGTGGCGGGATCCGGCTTTTGAGGCTGAAGCCTCTCGACGCCGCATGAATGATGAGCTCAGCGCAGCTGCTCGGCGAGTTTGCCTGAAATAGCTACGAACAGGCCGTGAACATGTGCAATGGATAACTCCCCACCACCCGCCAGTGCACCGGCCAGCATGGTATAATGCCAGCTCGTTACGACACCTCAAACTTTGTTACCGGGTCCAACCATCGTTGCAGGAACCGCTGCATCGATGGGTCGTTTTCGTTTGTATAGAGTGGAGTTCGTCATCATGACTGGAAGAAATTACCGAGGACCGGAACATCACGCCTCAGCGGGGCTGCCAGTAAGCATTCTGTTGCTCTCAGTCCTCGCAATATCGGCCTATCTATTGGTCGGGGCCTCTTTGACCGGGGGAGAGAGCGTCACCTCCAAGGTCTATCTGCCGGCCGCGCAAACACAAGTGCGCTGATCTTTGCAGGTCGTCAGGCCGGTCAATAGCGATCACGCAAGGCTTGCGGGTGGCCAGGATCGACTGGAATGGAATAGGCAACCAGCTATTGGCCTTGAGCAAAGGTCCAACGGACGAGACGGGAGCAAATGCCACGCCCGCGAGTGTGGTAGACGGTGGAATTCAGGCGAAATTATTGCCAGCCCAATCAGGTATTTACGTGTGGCAATGGAGGCCTCGCCCGGAATTGAACCGGGGTACAAGGATTTGCAGTCCTCTGCGTCACCACTCCGCCACGAGGCCTCTCTGACTTGAATTCCCAAGTCGTGGCGCGGATTTAGAATGATTGCCCGGAAACCGCAAGAGGGTTCATTCTGAATAGGGTCTTTTTTATTCCGAATAACCGCTTGCTTTCGCTTCGGTAAGGTCGGCGGCATGCCGGCAGCCGTCTCAGCCACTCGCTTGGAGACCTCGTTGTTCTACTGCATCTCTCCTTAAATCGACCTCGCTTCAAGGAAAAAGACATGCAGCAAATTCAAACGGCTACAGCGACCTTTGCGCGGCTGAAAGACGCGCGGCGCTGCAGGGCGAATGGTCGTCCCCGTTCACGGGTAAGCCGAGTTGGCGGGAACGAGTGCGGGCCTATTCTGCGGCGCCTCCATCGCTGGTCGATCGACAGCTAGGATGCTCACCACGAGAGCGATGAGCACGAATATAAGCGCCAGAAATGCGAGGCCTGCTTTATCCATCCCGCATCTTGATGCGCCGAATGTGCACAAAACAGGGCAGGAAGCCGGGAAGAGTTTCGCTGCGGTTCCCCGTGGTAAATTATGCCTTAACGGACACCACCAAGCTGTTACTGCACGAATCCTTAAATTGAAATCGATTTAGGAACAAAATCACGCAGCAATTCAAAGTGCTACAGCGACATTTGCGCGTCCGATTGGACTTGGCCCACCCCTCGCCTTGCCTACCTCGTCAGGATCCCCCCGACGAATTCTGCGTGCCTCGCCGGCGCGCCCACCAAACGGCGAGTTTACGACGCCAGCGGCGGACGATCGGAATATCGTGCGACAGCACGAGCAGGCCCATCGGGATCATCCAGAAGCCAAGCACCGGCAGGAAGCCGAGCACGCCGCCGACGATGAGCAGCGAGCCGACCAGCATGCGCAAGACCGGCGAGTCGGGCAATTTGATCCGCCACTTGCCGAGCACGATCTCATGCGTCTGCGGATCGATGCCGAAATGCCTTTTTTTCTCTGCTTTTGCCATCAGTCCTCTTTCGTGTCCCTCCTGAGTTGGTGCCTCCTCCACAGGCTGACAACTGCCGCCGACGATTTTTTTTTAAAAACCGCTTGGCAAATCGAAAAAGCATTTGTATTAGCAGCCTCACTTCTGCGGCGCAGATGATCCCTGGTAGCTCAGCGGTAGAGCACTCGACTGTTAATCGATAGGTCGCCGGTTCGAATCCGGCCCGGGGAGCCAGTTTCCAAAGAGCCATTCGCGGCGAAGGCCCGAATGGCTCTTTTCGTTTTGCCAAGGTTTCCTCATGCCTCCTGCCTGGCTTTTCCTGATGCTCGCCATCATAACCGAAGTCGTCGGCCTCACGGTCATGAAGGCGGCCTCTGCATCCGGCTCTTACTTCGGGCACGCGGTCATGTATGCCTCGATCGCCCTCTCCTATGTCTTTCTGGCAAGAGCGGTGAAGACGATCCCGGTCGGCGTCGCCTATGCGATCTGGGAAGGGTCCGGCGTCGCCCTCATCACGCTCGTCTCGGTGTTCCTTTTCGGCCATGTGCTCAGCGGACGCGAAATGCTCGGTCTGACGATGGCCGTCGCGGGCATCCTGCTCGTCAATGCGGGCGATAGCGACAAAGAGGAAGCGGCCGAAGGAGCAGCCTCTTGAGCGCGCCGTGCCTCTCCTTCACCCTCGCCGTCATGGCCGGCATTCTCGATGTCGCAGCGAATCTTGCCTCGACGAAGTCGAATGGCTTTGCCCGCCGCGGCTGGGGCGCGCTTTCGATTCTTCTGGTGCTTGCCGCCTTCGCGCTGCTCGCGGAAGCGGTCAGGGACATGGACCTTGCCATTGCCTATGCCGTTCTCGGAGCGACCGGCATTTTCGGGACGGCCATCTGCGGCCGCCTCTTTTTCGGACATCGGCTGAAACCGATCGGTTGGGTCGGTCTGTCGCTGATCTTCGGCGCAGTACTCGTGCTTCACACCGCCTGACGCGACTGCCCATCGGAACCGGACTGCTTGTTCTTCGGTGCGGAGGCGACCACGTCCCGCCAAGGCACCAGCCAGTTGAGCAGGGCGAAATAGGCGCTGTAGGGCAGGAGCTGCAGCAGTTTGACGAGATAGGTAAAGCGCTTCGGAAAAGTGATCTCGAAGCGCGAAGACTTCAACCCAAGGCTTATTTGCTCCGCCGCTTCTTCGACGCTCACCAGAGCAGGCCGTGAAATGCCGCTCTTTGCCGCTCGTTCGGTGTCGACAAAGCCGGGACAGATCAGCTGCAGGCGGATTCCGATGCGATCGAGGTCGAACTTGAGGCTTTCCGCCATGTTGATCAGAGCCGCCTTGCTAGCACCATAGGCCGCATTCATCGGCACGCCGCCATAGCCGGCCGCCGAAGACATGATGGCGATCTGGCCGTGTCCCTTAGCCTTCATGTGCTCGACGACGGGTATGAGGCAATTGACGACGCCGTGAAGATTGACGGCAAGAGTCTTGTCGAAGGCCTCACGGTGCAGGTCGTCACCGCGGACCGGGATGATAACCCCGGCATTGAGAATGGCGAGCGCCACCTGCCCGTGCTCGTATTCGATCGCCGCGACCAGCCGATCCATGTCGCGGGGATCGGTAACATCGCCGTCGAGAACGACCATCTTGCCGGGACCAGTCACCTCATGCTGCAGCGCGACCAGCTTGTCATGGCTGCGCGCCGTAACGACCACCGAATATCCTTCTTCCACAAGCCGGAGCGCAACGGCTCGTCCGATGCCGGAGCTTGCCCCGGTGATCCATACCAGTCCATGTTCGGGGCGGGCGGTAAATACGGTCGTCATTTCATCCTCGCGCGTCGACGGGGTCTTCTCCATCAGGCCCGCCGCAGTATCGGCCGGTCCAACCTCTCCGACGGCAAGCACCTGGCCCGCGCTCTCCACTTCCCGCCCGTCGATTTGACAGCGGAGACGATTTTTGCCCGGGACAGGAAAGCTGCGAAACGCTATTTCTTGCCTGTTTCATAGAGTGAGCCGAAAAGACGCCAATATTTCGGCGATCCTGCTCTTAATCCAAATGTTTATCGGCTTGCCGTTCGTCGAGGTTAATGCTTGGCTGAAGCCCGGCGTTTTTTCCGTCCAGCGTGAGGTTTACTAACATGCGTGTTCTTCCGTCCGTGCTCGAAGCCATCGGCAATACACCGCTGATCCGGCTCAAGGCCGTTTCCGAAGCCACCGGCTGCACCATCCTCGGCAAAGCGGAGTTTCTCAATCCCGGGCAGTCGGTGAAGGACCGGGCCGCACTTTGGATCATCCGCGAGGCGGAGAAAGCCGGACAGTTGCGGCCGGGCGGCGTGATCGTCGAAGGAACGGCCGGCAACACCGGAATCGGCCTTGCCGTCGTCGGTAGCGCGCTCGGATACCGCACGGTCATCGTGATCCCCGAGACGCAGAGCCAGGAGAAGAAGGACGCCCTGCGCCTGCTCGGTGCGGAACTGGTCGAAGTGCCGGCCGTCCCCTACAAGAACCCGAACAACTACGTGAAGATTTCCGGCCGGCTGGCCGCCGAACTCGCCAAGACCGAGCCGAACGGCGCCATCTGGGCAAATCAATTCGACAACGTGGCCAACCGCGACGCGCACGTGGAATCGACAGCGCCGGAAATCTGGCGCGATACCGACGGCCAGGTTCACGGCTTCACCTGCGCCGTCGGCTCTGGCGGTACGCTTGCCGGCGTGGCGCAGGGATTGCGTGCGAGGAACCCGGCGATCAAGATCGGTATTGCCGATCCGGAAGGGGCAGCACTTTACAACTACTATGCCCACGGCGAGCTCAAGGCGAGCGGCAGCTCGATCACGGAGGGCATCGGCCAGGGCCGAATCACCGCCAACCTCGAAGGCTTCACGCCCGATTTCGCCTATCAGATTCCCGATTCCGAAGCCGTGCCCTACGTCTTCGATCTCATTGAAAAGGAAGGCATCTGCGTCGGCGGCTCGACCGGCATCAACATTGCCGGCGCCGTCCGACTCGCCCGGGACCTCGGGCCCGGACATACGATCGTGACGATCCTCTGCGACTATGGTAACCGCTATCAGTCGAAACTCTTCAACCCGGATTTCCTGGCCTCGAAGGGGCTGCCGATTCCCTCCTGGCTGAAGACGACTTCGACCATCACCGTGCCTTACGAACCAGTCGGATAGAACCTTGCCATGAACAGGACCGTGACCGCCCTCTTCCGCGACGATTTCTATCTTTCGACGTGTGAAGCAAGCGTGACGGCAATCCTCGACGACGGCGGGATCGAGTTCGACCAGACCTGCTTCTACGCCGCATCGGGCGGGCAGCCGGGCGATACGGGGTTCCTCGAACGGGAAGACGGCAGCCGCATCTTGATTGCCGATACCCGGCATGGCGCGACCAAGGACATCATCGTTCACATTCCCGCCGATGGACAGCCGACGCCGTCCGTCCGCGAGAAGCTCGTCCTGCACATCGACTGGCCGCGGCGATACCGGCTGATGCGCATGCACACGGCCTGTCACCTGCTGTCGGTCGTCTGCCCGTTTCCGATTACGGGCGCGTCCGTCGGCGAGGAGGAGAGCCGCGTCGATTTCGATATGAGCGAAACGATCGACAAGGATCAGGTCACGGCGGCACTGATGAAGCTCGTAGAGGAGAACCATCCGGTCTACGTACAGTGGATCACCGACGAGGAACTCGCCGCCAATCCTGGCATCGTCAAGTCGAAGAATGTCCGCCCGCCGATGGGTCTTGGCCGCGTGAGCCTCGTGTGCATCGGGGAGAATTCGTCCGTGGATAGCCAGCCCTGTGGCGGAACGCATGTTTCCGAGACGCAGGAAGTGGGCGCGATCCATATCGCCAAGATCGAGAAGAAGGGCAAGGAGAATCGGCGTTTTCGGATCCGGTTCGGAACGCCCGAGAATCGGACCGCCGTCTAGGTCCTGAGCCTAGTTGCTCCCAAGTTAGGGAATTCTGAAGCGATTCAATGTGGTACAACGGTGTTGGCGAATGGACGCGCGACGCTGCAATGGGGTGACGACGATGAACAACACGGGTGAAAACAAGAGCAGCTTTGTCGTTTCCGCGGACTGGCTCGAACAGCGTCTCGCCGATCCGGCGATCAAGATTGTTGACGCCGCCTGGTACCTGCCGGCTCAGAACCGCGATCCAAAGGCAGAATACAAGGCCGCGCACATTCCTGGGGCGGTCTTCTTCGACCAGGACGCAATCGCCGACCAGACGAGCGGCCTGCCGCACACCCTACCCTCCCCCGAGGCGTTCGCTAAAGCAGTTGGCGCAATGGGCATTGGCGAGGACGACACGATCGTCGTCTATGACGGCCCAGGCATCTTCACCGCGCCACGGGTCTGGTGGATGTTTCGGATCATGGGGGCAAGGAACGTCTTCGTTCTCGACGGCGGAATGGATGGATGGAAGGCAGAAGGTCGGCCTACGACCACCGAGGTACCAACGCCGGCCCCCCGGGCTTTCAACGCGAGCTTCCATGCGGAGGCAGTCACGTCATTCGAGCGCATGAGGGACATCGTCGAGAATCGGCTTGCCCAGATTGCCGATGCGCGGAGCGCCGGACGCTTCGCCGGCGAGGAGCCGGAACCGCGGGCGGGGATGCGATCGGGCCATATGCCTGGCGCCAAGAGCCTGCCGTCCGGCGCGTTCTCCGATAACGGCAAGCTCAAGAGCCTCGATGCGCTGCGCCGTACCTTTGAGGATGCGGGCATCGACTTGTCGAAACCGGTCGTAACCACTTGCGGGTCCGGTGTGACCGCCGCCATCATCACTCTTGCGCTTCAATCCTTGGGACATGGCGACAATACGCTCTATGATGGCTCCTGGTCCGAATGGGGCGGGCGGTCTGACACGCCGGTCGCAAACCGGTAGAGAGTGAGAATCATGCAAGTATCGAAGCCTGAGGCGTTGACGGCGCAAGTGACGGAACTCGAAATGACGTCACCGCCGAAGCAAAGCCTGCCTATGCCGATCAACATACATACGGCGATCTTGCGCGTGTCGGATATTCCGCTCGCCTATTATCGCTTCCTCTATCTGCGCGTCGGCAAGCGCTGGCACTGGGCGGAACGCTTGCGCATGAGCGACGACGATCTGGCGGCCATTCTCCACGACAAGCGCACGACGATCACGGTGCTCTACGTCAACGGCGCGCCTGCCGGGTTCTTCGAACTGCAGCAATTGGACGACGACGCTATCGAAATTACCCATTTCGGGCTCATGGAACATGCCCTTGGCCTCGGGCTCGGCAAGTGGTTCCTGCTGCAGGCGTTGTTCGAGGCATGGGCCGTGAATCCCAGCAAGGTCAGGGTCACGACGAACAGCCTCGATCACCCCCGCGCCCTGCAGCTTTATCAGCAGTTCGGCTTTTCACCCGTCGCGACGCGCGAGGCGACCGTAAAACCGCTGAGCGACGACGAGTTGCTCGCGTTTGCGAAGAAGCTCTGATGTGCCCCGGATGCTGGCTCCGCGTGTAAGCGGGAGCTGCAGGCGTCGTTCTCTACGCCGGAGCCGGCAGCAAGTTTCGGGTGTCGCCGCGAGACTATAGGGCGCATCCTCTCCACCAAGATCCAGCCAGTATCAGGAGAGATGCGATGAATCTGCGCTACCTTGCGATGTCCGACGGTGAAGCGGAGCGGCTGCAGCAAGGCGGCCGCGATGCCTATGGCAACTTGCCAAACCGGGACATCTCGGACGGCGACGGCGTCCCATGCAGGCACTGCCTCCGCAATGTCGAAAGAGGCGAGCCCTATCTGATCCTCGCCTATCGGCCGTTTTCGTCAGTACAGGCTTACGCCGAGACGGGGCCGATCTTCTTGCATGCCGAAAAATGCCCAGGTCACGACGGGCGCTCCCTGCCGCCCATTCTCGGATCCAGCAAGGAATACCTGCTGCGTGGATACGGCGCGGACGAACGCATCGTCTATGGAACCGGCGGGATCGTACCTGCGGAGAATCTCGCGCAACGTGCCGGGGAATTGCTGGCGCAGCAGGAGGTGGCCTTCGTGCATGTCCGCTCGGCGAAGTATAACTGCTACCAGTGCCGCATCGAGGCTGATTGAGCAGCGACCTGGCGCGAAAGCGCCAGGTCGGTCGCCAGAAAATCAGGCGACGTTGAGAACTGCCTCCGGCGCGTGAGCGTCGTAGCCGAGCGCTTCAGCGACGGCTGCGTTGGTCACGCGTCCCCTGTGAACGTTGAGACCGGCGCGCAGATGCCGGTCTTCGGCGATCGCCTTGAGGCCGCGGTCGGCGAGCTGCAGGCCGTAGTGAAGGGTAGCGTTGTTGAGCGCGTGGGTGGACGTGATCGGTACCGCCCCCGGCATGTTCGCCACGCAATAGTGCACGATGCCATCCACTTCATAGGTCGGCTCGGAGTGCGTCGTCGCGTGTGAAGTCTCGAAGCAGCCGCCCTGGTCGATCGCAACATCGACGATAACGGCACCCTTCTTCATGCCGGACAGCATCTCGCGCGTAACGAGCTTGGGCGCTGCAGCGCCCGGAATGAGAACGGCCCCGATTACAAGATCGGCCGAAAAGACCTCCTCCTCCAGGGCGTCGATCGTCGAGTAGCGCGTATGTATGCGGCCGTTGAAGATGTCGTCGAGCTGGCGCAGGCGCGGGATCGAGCGGTCGAGGATCGAGACGTCGGCGCCGAGACCGGCGGCCATCTTGGCCGCGTGCAGGCCGACAACGCCGCCGCCGATGATCGCGACCTTGGCGGGAAGCACGCCCGGCACGCCGCCGAGCAGGATGCCGCGGCCGCCGTTCGCCTTCTGAAGCGAGGTGGCACCTGCCTGAATAGCCAAGCGGCCAGCCACTTCCGACATCGGGGCCAGCAGCGGCAGACCGCCGCGCTCATCCGTCACCGTCTCATAGGCAACCGCCGTAGCACCCGAACTGAGCAGCCCCCTGGTCTGATCCGGATCGGGCGCGAGATGAAGATAGGTGTAGAGGATCTGGCCTTCGCGCAGTTGCGCCCATTCGCTAGGTTGCGGCTCCTTGACCTTGACGATCATGTCCGACTTTTCGAACACTTCCTTCGCCGTCGGAACGATCCTCGCGCCCGCGGCGCGATAGGCGTCATCGTCCGCCCCGATCCCTGCCCCGGCCTTCGTTTCCACGATCACTTCGTGTCCATGGGCGACGTATTCCCGGACCGATCCGGGCGTCAGGCCGACACGGTATTCATGGTTTTTAATTTCCTTCGGGCAACCGACACGCATCTTCGCGTTCCTCTCCTATCTGTGGGCTTTCCGCCGCATTGATCAAGGAGTCCAGCAAAACAGATGGCCATGCGAATGTCCTTGCAAAGAGGTGCCTCTCCGTGCATTGCTTTCGTAGACTATTGCGCCGACAAGCGGAATTTAGAGGGAAAGCACGAATGAGCGACCTCGATGCTATTGATCGTTCGATTCTGCGTATTCTCCAGCAGGACGGCAGGATCACCAATGCGGATCTCGCGACAAAGGTGGGCCTCTCGCCGTCGGCCTGTTCCCGACGCGTCGACATTCTCGAAAAATCCGGGACGATCGCCGGCTATCATGCGCGCATTGCGCACAAGGCGCTCGATTACAAGATCATGGTCATCGTGCACATTTCGCTTTCTGGCCAGTTCGCCAAGACGCTCGCGGAATTCGAAGCGGCCGTGAAGCTCTGTCCCAATGTGCTCGTCTGCTATCTCATGTCCGGGGAATACGACTACATCCTGCGGGTGGCGGCGAAGGACCTCGAGGACTACGAACGGATCCACCGCGATTGGCTGTCGGCGCTGCCGCATGTGGTGAAGATCAATTCGAGCTTCTCGCTTCGCGAGGTCATCGATCGCCCCAATGTTGGGATCTGAACCAGAAAGATCAGCGTCCCACCACCCGATTGCAGCCGGCGCTTTTCGCGGCGTAGAGGCGAACGTCCGCCGTGGACAGCAACTCGCGAATCCCCGCGCCGTCGGCGAGCGTCGATGAGAGCCCGATGCTGGCGGTCACCGGATGGCCGTTCGAGGTTGAAACCAGAGCGGAGATGGCAAGTCGTATGTCTTCGGCGCGCGCGAGCGCATCGCCATACGAGAGCCCCGGACAGAGCACGACGAATTCCTCGCCGCCATAGCGGAACAGGCGGTCCGTGGGCTGAAGCTTCGTCTTTACCGTTTCGACCAGTTTTCGCAGTACGCGATCGCCTTCCGGATGACCGAACCGGTCATTGACGCCCTTGAGATGGTCGACATCGATGATCATCAGGCTGACGGGAGCATTTTGCGCAGCCGCGTCGCGCATCGTCTCGTGGCCTTCCCCCTCGAATCGGCCACGATCGAGCGCGCCAGTCAAACTATCCTGACCGGAACGGGACAGCAGGTCCTCGTAGCGTTCGCGGAACGTCAGATCGTTGAAGATGTCCCCCAAGGAGCGGTCGGAAATCGCAAGGAACGGATGACGCGAGGCGTTGAGGTAAAAGCCGATGGCAGCGGCAAAGAATGGCGCCGCCATCATCTTCGCCATCCATCCGCCCCAGAATACGTCCATGGGCGCACCGTTCACGAAGCGAAGGGCCGCATAGAAGCCCAGTTGGTCGAACGTCAGCACGGCCACGCCGCAGACTAGGAACCTGATCGTCACGAATCGGCGCAGCCACCGCCTCAGCCTCTCGTAGAGCAGGATGATGATGAGCGAATCGAAGTAGAGAAGCGTCGTGCCCCAAAGCATCAGCCATCCCATTTCGTCGATGAAAGCGATGTCGGCGAAACGGTTCGGAATGATGGCGACCGGATCATGCCGCCTCAAAAGCAAGCTCAACGCAACCGTCAGAAAGTTGCCGGCGAGCAAGCCGTAGATCGGCTGGCGAACCGTCGCGGCATCTTCCTTCACGTAAAGGAGAAGGATCATCATCAACTTGCCGGAAAAGAGTACGGCCGAGCCCGGAGAAATCACGCCGAACGGCAACTGAACGTAGAAAACTGCGGCGAGATAGGTCTCAAGGAAGTGCATGACGCCGAGGGCTGCAATGAAGACGCCGAGCCCCAGCCGCGCGCGCAAGTGCAGAAGCCCTATCATCACCGCGACATAAACAAGCGCCTCGCCGAACAAGAGCAGAAGATCAGGATTTGACATGCGCGTGCGAGGCTTTCCACTTTCATCTAGCCCTCCCTTAAAGTTAGAAATTGAAGAAAGCTTTACCTAAACCCTGACGAGCGAAAAGAGCAGGCGAGAATCCACCGCTTTGCCACGCGGAGGCATTCGGCCATAGTGCCCCCGGTCAAGTCGCATCGGCCACCACGAGAGCGGCTTTCAGCGGTTCCATGCATCCCAAAAGGCGTTTGAACACGGAGAGCATCATGCAAAAGACGATCGTCCCGCATCCGATCTCGCGCCGCGCCTTGCTCGGTGGCCTGGCCGCCTCCTCAGCTCTCGTGGTCCTTCACCCCTTCTCCGCCCGCGCAAGCGCCGACCAAGCGCATCTCCGGATCATGGAAACGACCGATCTGCACGTCCACGTGTTCCCTTACGACTACTACGCAGACAAGCCGAACGACACGCTCGGTCTCGCTCGCACCGCCTCGATCATCGATGAGATCCGGGCTGAGGCGACGAACACGATCCTCGTCGACAATGGTGATTTCCTTCAAGGCAATCCGATGGGAGATTACATCGCCTACAAACGCGGCATGAAGGAAGGCGACATGCATCCGATCATCGCCGCGATGAACGTGCTCGGCTACGATTGCGGCACGCTCGGCAATCACGAATTCAATTACGGCCTGGACTTCATGTTCAATGTCCTCCATGGCGCGAATTTTCCGATCGTCTGCGCCAATCTGACCAAGAGCGCGCTTGCTGCCACGCCGCGCCGGGACGCGCTCTTCCTCAAGCCCTACGTCATCCTTGATCGAAAGGTCAGGGATGGCGCCGGCGAGGAGCATCCGATCCGCGTCGGCCTGATCGGCTTCTTGCCGCCGCAGATCATGACCTGGGATGTCAAGAATCTCGAGGGCAAGGCCAATGCGCGCGACATCGTCAAGGCCGCTGAAGCCTGGGTGCCGCAGATGCGCGAGGAAGGCGCCGATATCGTCATCGCCCTCTCCCACTCCGGCATCGGACAGCAGGGCTATGCCGAGAATCTCGAAAACGCATCGGTGCCGCTGGCGGCGATTGACGGCATCGATGCGATCGTCACCGGCCACAGCCACCTCGACTTTCCCGGACCCAAGTTCGACGGTTTTGCCGGCGTCATGGGCGGTTTCTGGGGCTCGCATCTCGGTCTCATCGATCTCATGCTCGATCGCGACGGCGGCAAATGGCGCGTGATCGGCTCCACGAGCGAGGCGCGGCCGATCTTTCGGCGGGACGGGACGAAGGTGATCGCCGAAGTCGGCGACAAGCCGGAGGTGCTTGCGGCGGCGCAGAAGGATCACGAGGCGACACTCGCCTATGTTCGCACCCCCGTCGGCCGGACTTCGGCGCCGCTCTACTCCTATTTCGCCCTCGTCGCCGACGACCCATCCGTACAGATCGTCAGCCAGGCGCAGACCTGGTATATCCGCGACATGCTCAAGGACACCGAGCACAAGGACCTGCCGGTGCTTTCCGCGGCCGCTCCGTTCAAGGCCGGCGGGCGCGGCGGCGCGGACTACTATACCGACGTTCCGGCGGGCGACATCGCTATCAAGAACGTCGCCGATCTCTACCTCTATACCAATACGGTGCAGGCGGTCATCGTCACCGGTGAGCAGGTGCTGAACTGGCTCGAAATGTCCGCCGGAATCTTCAACCAGATCGCTCCGGGATCGGTCGACGCGAGCCTGATCAACCGTGATTTCCCGTCCTACAATTTCGACGTGATCGACGGTGTCACCTATCAGATCGACCTCTCCCAGCCGCCGAAGTTCGACAAGGACGGCAACCTTGTGAACCCGCAGGCAAACCGCATTCGCGACCTGCAATTCGCCGGCAAGGCGATCGATCCCGGTCAGAAGTTCGTCGTGGCGACCAATAATTACCGTGCCGGCGGCGGTGGGCATTTTCCGGAGATCGCTGCCGACAAGGTGGTCTTCGTCGCACCAGATACCAATCGCGACGTGATCGTCCGCTACATTCTCGACCAGGGGACGATCAACCCGTCAGCCGATTCGAACTGGAAATTTGCACCGCTTAAGGACACGAGCGTGCTCTTCGACAGCAGCCCGAAGGCGCGGCAGTTCCTGTCGCAGGTCAAGGCGGTGGCTATCGAAGATGCCGGCGACGGCGCCGATGGCTTCGCGCGGTTTCGCATCAAGCTTTGAGAGGCCGCGGCCGGCCGGGCGCCATTTCTGAGAGCGCCCGCCGTCGGCGCGAGCGCTGTCAAAGCTAATGCAGCGCATGAACGAACGGCATCAACCTACCGGACGCAAACGATTATCGCCGATCGCGTCAGACCGAGCGGGACTGCGCATCGTCGGAAAAGAGCGTCGAGCGCTGCTCGTCGATGATCTGTCGTCCCTTGCGCAACGCCGAATCGATGGCGTCCTGTTCCGAGGTGAAGAGGTCGGCCCGAATGAAGTTGCGCACTTTCGTAGCCCCGTCGGGCATGGCCTTTTCGATGCTGCCCGCGAGCCGGTATTGCGCGCCTTCGCGCATCGGCGTGGCACGGATCAGGCAGTCCGCATAGGTCTCCGTCTTGCCCGCCGCAGGCTGTGCCTGCTTCTCAGAGCCGCCGGAAAAGCCGAACAGTTTCGAGAAGAACGATGCCATGCTTCACAGTTAGCTGTGCCCGCCGAGGCTGTCAAAGCCAAAGTTCATCGCTGAAAACGCTGCCGGATCAGATGACGAGGTTGGCGAGGATCTCATTGTCGGTAATGTCCTGATAGCGCAGCCCTGCCGCGTCGAAACGCTGCTTCAGGACCGGAAAATTCTCCGCATGCTTGGTCTCGATGCCGATGAGGACGGAACCGAAGTTGCGGGCCGACTTCTTCAGATATTCGAAGCGTGCGATGTCGTCTTCTTCACCCAGCAGGTTGAGGAAATCGCGAAGAGCGCCGGGGCGCTGCGCCATGCGCAGAATGAAGTATTTCTTCAATCCGGCGTGGCGCATGGCCCGCTCCTTCACATCCGGCAGGCGCTCGAAATCGAAATTGCCTCCGGAAACGACGGCGACCACGGTCCTGCCTGCGAGTTTGTCGCGACCAAGCGCCTCAAGCGCCGCGAGAGACAATGCGCCGGCCGGCTCCAGAACGACGCCTTCGACGTTCAGCATCTCGGTGATCGTCAGGCAGATCGCGTTCTCGGGCAGCAGCATCACCTGCTCCGGCGAGAATGCCTCGAGTGCCGCGAAGTTGAGATCGCCAATGCGCGCCACCGCCGCGCCGTCGACGAAGTTATCCACTTGATCGAGCGTGACGACGCTGCCGCTTTCAAGGCTCCGCCGCAGACTTGGAGCACCCGCCGGTTCGCAGAAGATGAAGCGATCGGCCGAAAGGCTGCCATCGAAATAGCCGGTGACGCCGGCCGCTAGCCCGCCGCCGCCGACGGGCAGCACCACGAGATCGAGCAGCACGCCGTCCGGCAACTGCTCGGCAATCTCCGCCGCAACCGTCGCCTGACCCTCGATGATATCAGCATGATCGAAGGGCGGCACCATGACGCCGCCGATCGCTTCGACATGATCGCGTGCCGCCTGATAGCACTGGTCGAAGATATCCCCGACGAGGCGGATCGTGATGAATTCGCCGCCGAAGATGCGCGTCTTGTCGATCTTCTGCTGGGGCGTCGTCACGGGCATGAACACGACGCCCGGCACACCGAAATGCCGGCAGACGAAAGCAAAACCCTGTGCGTGATTGCCCGCGGAGGCGCATACGAACGTCTTGCCTGCCGCCCCGGAACCCAGCGCCTTGCGGAAGAAATTGAAGGCGCCGCGGATCTTGTAGGATCGAACCGGCGAGAGATCCTCGCGTTTCAGAAAGATCGTGGCGCCGTAGCGGGCGCTCAGGTGATCGTTGAGCTGCAGCGGCGTTGCCGGAAAGATCTCGCGCATTGCCGCGGCTGCGTTTTCAACATCCTGCTTCATAACGTGACATCATTCGTTGAGTTTGCCGATGGCGGTGGCTATGGCACATTGTTGCGCCCGAGACCATCGATTTGACACGAATCAAGGATGCGCGGCAGTATCGCGCCCGTCTGGACGATGGCCGACCCATCGATAATCGCTTCCGGGAAATCACGCTTGAATGCAAATCTGATCCGGCACGCTGTCCATATCGCGGCGATCCTGGGACTCTACCTCTCCGCTGCGATGTTGCTTCCGGCGCTGATCGATCTCTATTACGGGCATCCGGACTGGCAGGTCTTTGCGGTTACGGCTTTCATCGTTGGCGGCTTTTCGGCCGCAACCTTCATGGCGACCCGCTCTGGTCCGCCGCCATTCTCGAAGAAATTCGGCTTCCTGCTGGTCAACGTGCTGTGGCTCGCCTTTTCCGTCATCGGCGCGATCCCGCTCTGGCTTTCCTCGATGAAGCTCGATTTCGCCCAGGCGTTCTTCGAGTCCGTATCGGCGGTCACAACCACCGGCTCGACGGTGATCGTGGGCCTCGACGATGCGCCGCCAGGTCTCCTGCTCTGGCGCTCGCTGCTTTGCTGGCTCGGCGGCATAGGGGTCGTCGTCCTCGGTCTTTTCATCATCCCCTACCTGCGCGTCGGCGGCATGTCCTTCTTCAAGATGGAGTCCTCCGACACCAGCGACAAGCCATTTGCCCGCCTCGCAACCTTCAGCCGCGCCTTCCTCGCCGTCTACGTGACGATTACCCTCCTCTGCGCGATCGGCTACAGCATGACAGGCATGAACCGCTTCGATGCGATCAATCACGCAATGTCGACCGTGGCCACCGGCGGCTTTTCGACCCATGATGCGTCGTTTGCCTATTTCGGCAGTATCCCGCTGTTGTGGACGGGTACGTTCTTCATGCTGCTTTGCAGCCTGCCGTTCTCCATCCTGATCGTGCTCGTTGCCCGCGGCCGGCTGGATGCACTGCGTGATCCGCAGATTTTCGTCTTTCTCGGCTATCTCACCGCGTTTTCGGTCGCCGTCGCGATCTATCACCGCCTCTCAAATGGCGTCGAGTTTCACCTGGCGCTGGCCCACTCGTTCTTCAACATGACTTCGATCCTTTCGACGAGCGGTTACGCCAGCGAAGACTACAGCCTCTGGGGGCCTTTCGTCGTCATGGTGGCGTTCGTTGCCACCTTCATGGGCGGATGCTCCGGCTCGACGGCCGGAGGGATCAAGGCCTATCGGTTCATCGTGCTCTTCAACGCGATCCGATCGGGCCTCAACCGGCTGATCTATCCAAACGCGATCTATGCCGTGCGATATGGCCGCAGCACCGTCGATGTCGACACCCAACGCGCAATCTTCCTGTTCTTCATCACCTATATTCTGCTCTGGATCTTCGGTAGCTTGGTGATGAGCGCTCTAGGCTACGATCTCGTAACGGCGGTCTCGGCGGTGATCACTTGCCTCTCCAATGTTGGCCCAGGCCTTGGCAGCATCATCGGTCCCGCCGGCAACTTCTCGACGCTCGAGGAGCCTGAGCTCTATCTACTCTCGATGATGATGCTTCTCGGCCGTCTGGAAGTGCTTACCGTGCTCGTTATCCTGACTCCGATCTTCTGGAAGCAGTGATGACAGCTTCACGCGTCGTCTTGACTCGTCGTGCCAAATGCCGAAATTCTTTGAGCGTTCGGGCACTGAGGGGAACGTGATGCCGAAACAGCCGCTCCTGCTTGTCGCGCTCACCATCGCGACTTTCGCTTCGACCCACTTTGCAGTGCAGGCCGGACCGCTTGCGGATGCCGCGGTCAGGGCGGAGAAGCAGGCGAGCTCCGGTGATGCGGCCGGCGCGCGGGAAACGCTGCGGCAGGCGATGAGCGAATTCTCGCAAACGCTGCCCTTCGCGATCGGCAAGGCTGTCTTCGTCAACGGTGAACCGGCCGGCTACGCCATGTACGAACCGAAGCCAGACCCGGTCTTCAAGACCGGAGAGGCGCTGGTGTCCTATGTCGAGCCTGTGGGGTTGACCTGGAAAGAAGCAAGCGAGAAGGGCAAGCTCGAGACGCGGTTCACCGTCGACTTCGACATCCTCAATCCGAAGGGAGAAATCCTTGCCGGCCAGAAGGCGTTCGGCGATTTCACCTTCAAGGGCTACCTGCGCAATCAGGAAATCTACGCGACGCTGACGGTCGATGTCACCGGTGCCCCAGCCGGGGACTATGTTCTGCGCTTCCGTTTCAACGACATAAACAGCGGCAAGAGCGCGAGCGTCGACCAGCCGTTCAAAATTGCCGCACCTTGAGAGCTGCCGGCAATCACCGGCACTCGATGCGGACGACACACTCCGCCAATCCCTCTGGCCCATGACCACGAACCGGTAGAGCGGCATGTTTGCAGGCTTGGTGCGGACGACGGGGATCGAACCCGTACGGGCAAGCCCGAGGGATTTTAAGTCCCTTGCGTCTACCAGTTTCGCCACGTCCGCCCGGCGTTTAGATCAATTACTTAGCCGATTCAGTCAAGGAAATGTTTTGCAGCCCGTCCCTCATGTCCTGCAAGATGTGTCGCCAAGACATCCCAGCGAACGCCCTCCTTGCCGCATTGGTGCCGCTATTGATCTCGAACGATGGCATCTTCGCCCTCCCCCTGGTAGCCTTTGAAGGGTGCTGACCTCATTCGGCTAAGCCATGTTCGGGCCAAGCGACAAGCGCCGGTTGGGTGAGACCGCTTTCTCCCGCCCGATATTTTCGGCCCGCGTCTTCGTCACGAACCCATCGCGCCATTGAGTCCGACAAAGCCCTCATCGCTCCGGTCGGTTCCGCAGGGGCCGCGTCAGGCGAGCCCCTGCTTCCTCGGCTCTCGCGTGGAACTGTCAGGTACTTTCCGGAGTTTCAGCTCCAGATAGGAGGAACGATGTCGAAGATCGTTGCACCAACTGTCCACGACGACCATCCTGAGCGCCAGCTTGAATGTCAGCGCGCGATTGACTGCGAATTTCAAGCGCTGACCGGTATCGCCGAACGCGCGGGCTGGTCGTGGCAGGAAATCGCGCTCGCGTTGATGGATCTGACTGAAGAATATGTGATGGAAATGCGCTTAAACGCACAGCCGGAAAGAGGCACCACGCCCTCCCGCCCCGACCCGAGAATGCTGCATTGAGTCCCAGCGAAATTCGAACATAATAAGAACATCTACCTACGAAGTGGCGGCCACTTTAAAAAGGGTTTGCAGTGCGTACACCCACGGTTTCACCCGTGACCGCGTGGATCGGCGACGGTAGGGAGCGCATGATGAGCGACGAAAGAGGCGCAGTACCCCACAAAGACCCGATCCCTTACGTCCACTACTGCGAGCATCCCGGCTGCAAGAAGTGGGGCGCCTTCGGCTTCGATAGCGGCGGGGCCGAGCCGAACTGGTTTTGTTTCGAGCATCGGCCCGAATGGAAAACGGGCAGTCCGTCAGGGCTGCCGTCACGGAACAATATTAGCATTACGTGATTTACTATGTGTCGCTCTCCCCGAGCGGCATGCAGGTCCCCCCAACCTGTGGCAGGCAGTGCCCGTGCTTCCCCCGCACGGGCGCTGCAATTTTGCGAACATGATGTGTGAAAGCTCGCTATTTCTCGTCCGAGGCCTCCAGGGGCGCGCCGGGGAGATAGAGCACAATCGGCCGGATTTCATAGACCGCGCTCGGATTGGCGCGCCGGAGGTCGCGCGCGATCGCTGTTGCTGCCTCGATCGTTGGGCAATCCACAACGTAGAAACCGAGCAACTGCTCCTTGGTCTCGGCAAACGGACCGTCGATGACCATGCCTGCACCAGCGCCGCGCAAGGTCACGGCATCCTGCGTCGAGCCAAGCCGCGCGGCCGGCCCCAAACGCTTTTCCCGGACAAGACGGTCATTGACTTGGAGCAGTTCAGTCATCAGAGCGGCATCCTCCTCTTTGGTCCAGGATTCGACCACTTCTTCCTCGTGATAGGCCAAGATTGCGTAGAACATGAATCATCCCTCCTCTTTCGGGTCCAGCCAATTAGAGGGGGCTCCAATGTCGGGGGCAAGTCCTGCGCGTCGTTCCGGCCGCGCGGAATTGCGCTGGCCTGCCGTTTCAGCCGCCGTTTCAGCCAAAGGGATTGCCGGTGTTGGCCGTTTCCGACCCGTGAAGCAAACGCTTCCCAGGCCTCAAGCAGAGCCCACCACAACATCGGGCGGGCCCTGCTCTAAATTGGCTTGAAACAATTAGGTTCTTGTGGGTGTGTTACCGCGGCTCCCAAAAAACTAGGGTGTCATCATGTCAGATGTATAGGACCTTAGTCCGACGCGGCACGGCCAAAAGTCCTAACGTCGCCGAGGCGCTTCGGGGGGAGCTATGAAGCGAAGGATCAAGGCTCATCGTCGGTCACCTTTGGCGGAACACGACCGGTGTGATGAACCGGGTTATTCTCAGGGGCTCCCTCCGTCGGCTTCTCTCTGCGCTCGGACATGCCGCTCCTGGCAGGCGGTTGGTCGGCGTGCTCGGTGCCGGACTCCGCTGCCTGATCCGGAAGGGGTTGGGGATCCACATCCATTTCCCTGGGCTCCGGCTTCCACGTCGGAGATGGCATCGGCTGGTCGGTAAGATCGTCGTATTTGGGGTTGCTCATATTCGCGATCCTTTCCTGTTCTCAGTCGTTCAACCCCGGACATTTCCGAAGGTTCCCCTGCGGCTGTGCACGGAGAGGACCTTAAATTTCATGCAACCCCTGATTCGGCAGGGGTTCAATTGTCGCGCATTGCTGGCAAGGTAAGCCGCCTCAAAATGTCCTCGCTTCGATAACTGGGGGGATACCGGCGTGCGCCCACTGCAAGCATCCAGCACCGTGCCTCTGCTTCCGGAAGACCTCGACGCGCTTCAGCGCGTATTCGACCGGCTGTGCCGCGAATACCGATGGCCTCGCGAGAGCGCCCAGGCACAGCGATATGGCAGGATGCTGATCGAGGAATATCAGGCGGGTACGCGTGATGAACGGCTGCTCCTGCGGACAGGTCACTCTTTGATAAGCCGTTCCCACGCGCAGAGAAGAGCGCTGGCAAGGGCCGCCGATTGATGCAGATCATCTGGCCGCATTGCACACGCACCTGAGCGGAGACCGATCAGGCAAATCGCTCAGCCGTCGCTCTAAATGTTCGCCTCAATGATAGTAGAAACAATCGCAGTCGGCCTTATTGGCGTCTTCGCCTCGCCAGACCCTGACTGCAAGTTTTGACGACTTACCCTTGTCGTCAAGCCGCAGCCCGAGCAGGGATACTGCCGCGGCCTTGGGATTGGGTGCATCGACTTCGATTACCGATCCCACCTGATGCACGCCTTCCCGAGGGGTCCAGGTGAAGATCTGAACGCTGTAATGCATGGAAATCCTCCGTCGCGTTAAATCGCCGCGTACGTGGACGGCAAGGGCGAACCCTGCCCGCAGGCACTGCCCTTCAACACACTTCTTTAGCCATCCTCGACGGTTGCTTCAGGTCGATCTCCCCCATCGGCGTGTTCAAAATGCCAGACTCCCCTTTCATCCTGGAAGCTGATTTCCTCATCGTCGCCGCCGACCTGTTGTTCGGCCGCTGCAATCTTTGCAGCCGCTAGCGCCATCTCACGACTAGGAAAGGGCTCTGAGTACACGTCGGCGGCCCTGTAGGCCCAGCCTCCGTCGTGTGGAACGATCGAATAAGTGATCCGCACCATTCTTCACTCCCATGGATTTTCAAGGCCACGTCCTGCCCCGCCGGGCTGTCGCCGACCAGCCCCTTCTACTCCTTTTTGCCTATGGCATTTGCATGCCGGACGGCGCGATGTTACCACAAAATAGCGACGATGGGACAGTTTTGAGCGCCCCCTCGCCGATGCGGTGAGTTCACCGCCGGAACAGGGCGGCCGTCACCTGTTCAGCCATTCGCCACCGGACCGTGCAGAGCGGTTCGAGCCACGTCCGGAGTACCAATGACCAGCGCCACGATCGTCACCGCCGCCATGCTCGCCATCGGCGACGAACTCCTTTCCGGCCGCACCAAGGACAAGAACATCGGCCATCTCGCGGATATGTTGACCATGGTCGGCATTGATCTGCGCGAGGTTCGCATCGTAGCCGACGAGGAACAGGCAATCGTGGAAGCGGTCAATGCGCTCCGTAGGCGCTACGACCACGTCTTCACCTCCGGCGGCATCGGTCCGACGCATGACGATATCACCGCCGACGCTATCTCGAAGGCTTTCGGTGTTGAGTGCATCCATGATCCGAAGGCGATGGACCTGCTTGGCGCCATGTATGCGCGCCGTGGCATGGAGTTTACCGATGCCCGCAAGCGGATGGCGCGGATGCCGATCGGCGCCAGGCATATTCCGAATCCCGTATCGACGGCGCCCGGCTTTGCGATCGACAACGTCTATGTCATGGCCGGTGTGCCGCAAGTGTTTCAGGCGATGCTCGACGGCCTGCTGCCAAACCTTGCAACCGGCACGCCCGTTCTCTCCCGCACAGTTCGCTCACCCTATGGCGAGGGCGACATCGGTGCGCCTCTGGCGGAAGTGCAGAAGAATCATCCGCACACGAGCATCGGGTCCTATCCGAAATTCGATGGCAAGAGCTTCTCGACGGACATCGTCATCCGGGCGCGCGACGCTGCCGTACTTGCTGCCGCCGAGGCCGACGTGGCGGCGATGATCGAGGCGATCTCCCGGTCGCGGCAGAACACTTAGGACCCCACGCCACAGTTCGTTCCGGGCGTGCCGGGAATGTATCGCTCGCAGTTCGGCTGCGGGTCGAGAAACCATGGGAGACGCCCTCGCGCCCATGCGAGCGACCCCTTGCACTCCTGGCTTCATTGCCAGTATTGCATGGTGCAAATCATGGAAGCGCTTCGCCTGACACGTCGATCCACGGCAGCGCTTCCGCATCGACGTTGAATGAGAAGCCGGAGCCTCGCATATGTCCCTTCCCGAGAAAGCCTTTCCCGTCTCCTGGGATCAGTTTCACCGCGACGCGCGTGCGCTCGCCTGGCGGCTGGCGGACAATGGGCAGGAATGGCGCGCAATGGTTTGCATCACGCGCGGCGGCCTCGTACCGGCTGCCATCGTCTGCCGGGAACTCAATATCCGGATGATCGAAACCGTCTGCATCGCCTCCTATCATGACTACGACACGCAGGGTCAGATGAGGGTGCTGAAGGGCATCTCCCCGGAGATAGCCAAGGACGGGGGCGAAGGCGTGCTGATCGTCGACGACTTGACCGACACCGGCAAGACCGCCTCGGAAGTCCGCGCGATGCTGCCGAAGGCCCATTTCGCCGCCGTCTACGCAAAGCCCAAGGGCCGCCCGCTTGTCGACACCTTCGTCACCGAGGTGAGCCAGGACACCTGGATCTATTTCCCTTGGGACATGGGCTTTACCTATCAGGAGCCGATCGCCAAGGGTACGCGGGGCTAACGCAGTTCCAGGAAAAGTGTGTAACGGTTTTCCGTTCGGAATTGCGTCCTTTCAAGCCGGCGCGCCTTTTCGGGTCACCCGCGCGGCTGCTATCACGGAAGCGGCGGTATGTTTTCGACGAGCATCTCGGCCGTGGCGGTGCGGCCGGCGCGAATGGCCGTCTCGCCATGGCGCCAGACGGCGGCGGCCGCCGCCTCGAAGGCAGGCATGCCCTGCGCCAGATGCGCGCCGATGATGCCGGCAAGCACGTCGCCCGATCCCGCGGTCGCGAGCCAGGGCGGTGCGTTGGCGTTGACGACGGCACGGCCAGAAGGGGCGGCAATCACCGTATCCGGCCCCTTGTAGACGATCACTGCATGGCTCAGTTTCGCAGCGGCCTGCGCCTTTTCGATCTTGGACAGCGCGTCGTCCGTGGCAATTTCCGGAAAGAGCCGGGCAAATTCCCCCTCATGCGGCGTCATCACTATCTCGCCGCCTGCTGCTATGCGCTCGAAGAGTTCCTCCCTTCCCTGTTGGAACGAAGTCATTCCATCCGCATCGAGCACCAGTGCGCGATCGCACAGCATCAAGGCAAAGTCCCTCGCCTTCTTACCGACGCCGAAACCGGGCCCGAGCACGAAGGCATTCAGCCGCTTGTCCTTGAGCCAGTCGGCGAGATCGGCGGCATTCCTGATTTCCTTGAGCATCACCGCCGTCAAGTGTGAGGCGTTGACCGCGAGCGCATCCGGCGGAGAGGCGAGCGTTACCAAGCCCGCACCGGCACGAAGGCCCGCCGCCGCCGAAAGGCGTGTAGCGCCAGTCGACATCTGTCCGCCTGAAAAGACGGCGAGATGGCCTCGCTTGTATTTGTGAGTCCCCGGATCGAGGGACGCAGCGTGATGTTTCCAGATCGCGGGCGTATTGACGCGCAAATCACCGGATCGCGCCGCAACGAGCCGCGCCGGAATACCGATATCGAACACTTCCAACGTACCGGTACGGGCGCGGCCCGGCATCAGCAGATGGCCGGGTTTGGCCGCCATGAACGTCACCGTGTGGGCGGCGATGAAGCTTGCGCCCCTCACTTCTCCGCTATGTCCGTCAATTCCCGAAGGCAGGTCGACCGCAAGAACCGGCAGGCTGCTTTCATTCACGCGCTCGATGATTGTGCGTGCGTCATCCGGCAAATCACGCGAGAGCCCTGCTCCAAAGAGCGCGTCAACGACGACATCCCCCGACTGCGGCTCATAGGCCGCGATGGCACGTATCTCGAGCGCGCAGGCGTCACGGGCGCGCGCCGCATCGCCCTTCAACATCGCCGGATCGCCGAGCGCGAAGACGGCGACATTGGCGCCGCATCGCGCCAGGGCGGCCGCGGCCACATAGCCATCGCCGCCATTGTTGCCGGGCCCGCAAAGGACGGCGAAACGACGCGCTGCCGGGAAGAGCCGCAAGGCGGCGGCCGAGACGGCCATCCCTGCCGAGCGCATGAGCGAAAAGCTGTCGATGCCCGAACGCGCAGCGTCCTGGTCGATGGCTGCCATCTCGGCCGGTGTCACGAGAATGTCTTGGAAACCGTCACGCATGGAGGCGATCTAAGCGCGGTCTGGACCACAAGACAAGGGCGAGCGAGAGATACGCGAAATGAACAACAAATGTGCATTTGCACGTAAATGTTGCTCAAATATCACGCACTGAGCGCGAGTCGCGGCGCATTGCGCCAAGATTATTCACTTAAGGGAATGGGACTTCTTAAAAAATAGGCAGAATGCGGCCGCACAGCGAGGCGGGCCGGATACCCCATCGCTTCGTGCCGCGAAATTTCGCAATGAGCGCGTCATTCCCCTATAAAATTGGCACACTACATGCATATTGGAGGGCGAGCGGGCGCGACCTGCTTTAAAGGGAGAAGCGGAGAGACATTTTCTCATGAAAAAGATCGAAGCGATCATAAAACCCTTCAAGCTCGACGAAGTGAAGGAAGCTCTTCAAGAGGTCGGCCTGCAGGGCATAACCGTCACGGAAGCGAAGGGCTTCGGGCGGCAGAAGGGACACACCGAGCTCTACAGGGGCGCCGAGTACGTCGTCGACTTCCTGCCGAAGGTGAAGGTCGAGGTGGTGCTGGCGGATGAAAATGCGGAGGCCGTGATCGAAGCCATCCGCAATGCCGCGCAAACCGGCCGCATTGGTGATGGGAAGATTTTCGTATCCAATGTGGAAGAAGTCATTCGAATCCGCACCGGCGAAACGGGTCTCGACGCCATCTGATCGCGTCGTCCGATACGTCACCGTTTGATACCGTCACCTCATCCTGGGGCCGCCCGGCCCCGAATTTTTCCAATCCTCGTCATCTCAACAGGGAATTGCAACAAATGACGACTGCGAGTGAAGTTTTGAAGCAAATCAAGGATAACGACGTCAAGTTCGTCGACCTGCGCTTTACTGACCCGAAGGGCAAGCTGCAGCACGTGACGATGGATATCGCTGTCGTCGATGAAGACATGTTCGCCGACGGCGTCATGTTCGACGGCTCCTCGATTGCCGGTTGGAAGGCTATCAACGAGTCCGACATGGTACTGATGCCCGATCCGGAAACGGCGCATATGGACCCGTTCTTCGCCCAGTCCACCATGGTCATTTTCTGCGACATTCTCGATCCCGTCTCGGGCGAATCCTATAATCGCGACCCGCGCGGTACGGCCAAGAAGGCCGAAGCCTATCTCAAGGCCTCAGGCATCGGCGACACCATCTTCGTCGGTCCGGAAGCGGAATTCTTCGTCTTCGACGACGTCAAATACAAGGCCGACCCGTACAATACCGGCTTCAAGCTCGACTGCTCCGAACTGCCCTCCAATGACGACACCGACTACGAGACCGGCAACCTCGGTCATCGCCCGCGCATCAAGGGCGGCTACTTCCCGGTCCCGCCGGTCGACAGCAGCCAGGACATGCGCTCCGAGATGCTGACCGTTCTTACCGAAATGGGCGTCACGGTGGAAAAGCATCACCACGAAGTGGCCGCGGCTCAGCATGAACTCGGCGTCAAGTTCGACGCGCTGGTGCGCAACGCCGACAAGATGCAGATTTACAAATACGTGGTGCACCAGGTCGCCAATGCGTACGGCAAGACCGCGACGTTCATGCCGAAGCCGGTCTTCGGCGACAATGGCTCGGGCATGCACGTGCATCTGTCGATCTGGAAGGACGGCAGGCCGACGTTTGCCGGCGACGAATATGCCGGCCTTTCCGAGACCTGCCTCTATTTCATCGGCGGCATCATCAAGCACGCCAAGGCGCTGAACGCCTTCACCAACCCGTCGACGAACTCCTATAAGCGTCTCGTCCCGGGCTACGAAGCACCGGTTCTGCTTGCCTACTCCGCCCGCAATCGCTCGGCCTCCTGCCGCATTCCGTTCGGCAGCAACCCGAAGGCAAAGCGCGTCGAAGTCCGCTTCCCGGACCCGAGCGCGAACCCCTACCTCGCCTTCGCCGCCATGCTGATGGCCGGCCTCGACGGCATCAAGAACAAGCTTCACCCCGGCAAAGCCATGGACAAGGACCTCTATGACCTGCCGCCGAAGGAGCTGAAGAAGATCCCGACAGTCTGCGGCAGCCTGCGCGAAGCCCTCGAGAGCCTCGATAAGGATCGCAAGTTCCTGACCGCCGGCGGCGTCTTCGACGACGACCAGATCGACTCCTTCATCGAACTGAAGATGCAGGAAGTCATGCGCTTCGAAATGACCCCGCACCCGGTCGAGTTCGACATGTACTACTCCGTCTGATGACGGCTCGGACCGGGCACCCCATTGGCCAGGTCCGTTCGAAATGAACGAGCGGCGGGGTTCATTCGAATCCCGCCTTTTTAGTTCGACGCCGGAACGAACGGTTCGCCGGCGGGTTGGCCTACCTATTGATGTTCCACATGCGACAACCCAGATAATCATCTGAAAGGATGTGTTGCGTCATGAAACAAAGAAACGCGAAATTTGAGATCGGACAGGTGGTTCGCCATCGGATATTCCCGTTTCGCGGCGTCATCTTCGACGTCGACCCGGAATATGCCAATACGGAAGAATGGTGGAACGCGATCCCGCAGGAGATCCGGCCCGCCAAGGACCAGCCCTTCTATCACCTGTTCGCGGAGAATGATGAAACCGAATACGTCGCCTATGTCTCGGAACAGAATCTCGTTTCCGACGATAGCGACAGGCCGATCCGCCACACGCAGGTAGATGAGCTGTTCGAAAAGGCCGACGCCGGGCACTACAAGCCTAAGGCCATATATCGGCACTAGGCCGCTAGGACTTTGGGTCGGACCGACCCAAAGTCACCATTCCGCACCTCCCAAGCGAGCGGGATGCAAAGGCAACCCGCTCACTCTTTCCCACTCACTCCCCGTTGTGTGTTTGCTGGAGCGGACGGCGCATTCTTGAACGGAGGTCCCCGCACCTGTCGTCTACCCCGAACGCACACCGCGCATCTGCCGCAGTGGCTGCCGCGATGGGACTTGCCAACGACAGCCTGAGCTCGCGGGCCATAAAAAAACGCCCGGACAGGCCGGGCGTTCGCTTCATTCGGGAAGGCGAGTGATGATTACTGCGCCTTGGCAGCCTTCTGCGCCTCTTCCAGCTTCTTGCGGGCGTCCTCTGCCTTTTTCTGCATTTCTTCCTGCAGCAGGCGCTGGCGCTCTTCGAGCTGGGACTGTTCGATCGGTTCGCCATCATAAACGCCGGTGAACCCCTCGAGCGTCATCTTGATCGGGTTCGGAGCGCGCTGGAAGTTGACCGAGGTGAAGACGACCTCATTGCCCTTCTTCAGGCTGGCGATCAGCGCATCGGAAAGCGGCGCTTCGGCGACGCACTTGTCGGGCATGCAGATCGCGTAGTCGAGCTTGACGCCCTTGCCGCCGTCGATCTGCATTTGAACGCCCGGCGGGATCATGCGCGCGGAGGGTACGGAGACCTGCATGACCTTGCGATTGATCTTGCCCGAGACGGAGATAAGGCCGACGGCGGTGACGAGCTGACCGTTGTTGGCGGTCAGCAGGTTCTGAACGATGCAGACATCGTTGTCTTCCTGCTTGGTGCAGACCTTGAACCAACCCTGCGGCGGCCTGCCTCCCGCCTGCTGCGCGGATGCGATGCTCGGCGCACCGGCGGCTGCGACAGAAAGCGCCAGCGCTGCCAATCCCGCGCGTTTGGTGAAGTTCGACTTGAAGATCATTCTTATTCCCCTGAAATCCGGTCACGGAACGGACTGTTCCGCAGGTGAGTATCGTCAGCCGCCCGTTGTCCTGTTGGCCAAATGAGGCATTTGAATGGCCCCGATTCCGGAAACACCTGTTACATTGGCTCGTGCCGATTATCCAGTGTTTCGTTGCATTTTGCGCAACCAATTGCGTTTGAGCGGCCTTTTCCAATCGGAGTCCGGCGCGACAGGGTTCGAGCTTGTCCTTTCCTGATCCCTGCCGCCGAAGGTTGGAAATGTGCGCCCGCGTTGCTAACGTGCCGGGAATCGACCTCGTACAATCCCGCGGGAGGTGAAGTTGCGCGCAGTTCTTTCCGGTTTGGTCATGCTCCTGGCAGCCAACACGTTGGCCAATGAAGCTATGGCCGCTCCGGTCCATGCGATCTCGATGCACGGCGAGCCTGCACTGCCGGCAGACTTCAAGCACTTCCCCTATGTCAATCCCAACGTGAAGAAGGGCGGGAAAATTTCCTATGGCGTAGTCGGCACTTTCGACAGCCTCAATCCCTTCATCCTGAAGAGCATGCGCACCACCGCGCGCGGCATGTGGGATCCGGGCTTTGGCAACCTGGTCTACGAATCGCTGATGCAGCGCTCGCAGGATGAGCCCTTCACGATGTACGGCCTGCTTGCCGAAACCGTCGAATGGGACGACGATCGCACCTTCATCCAGTTCAATCTCAATCCGAAAGCCCGCTGGGCCGACGGTCAACCGGTGACAGCCGAAGACGTGATCTTCACTTTCGAATTGCTGCGGGACAAGGGGCGCGCCCCCTTCAGCAATCGCCTTTCCAAGGTGGCGAAGATGGAGAAGGTCGGCGAACGCAGCGTGCGTTTCACCTTCAACGAGGATGCCGATCGCGAGTTTCCGCTGCTGCTGGCGATCTCGCCGGTGCTGCCGAGGCATGCCATCAATGTAGATACGTTCGACAGAACGACGCTCGAGCCGCCGCTCGGCTCGGGTCCCTACCGGGTCGCGGAGGTGAAGCCCGGCGAGCGGATCGTCTATCGCCGCAATCCTGATTACTGGGGCAAGGACCTGCCCTCGAAGATCGGTATCGACAACTACGATGAGATCTCCGTCGAGTATTTCCTTCAGGAGAATACGCTATTCGAAGCCTTCAAGAAGGGCGAGATCGACGTCTATCCCGAAGGCAGCGCCACCAAATGGGCGCGCGCCTATGATTTCCCGGCCGTTCGCTCGGGAGACGTGATCAAGGAGACGTTCAAGCCCAGGACCCCTTCCGGCATGCTCGGATTCGTCTTCAACACGCGCAAGCCGATGTTCGACAACATCAAGCTCAGGCAGGGGCTCGCTCTCGTTTTCGATTTCGAATGGGTCAACAAGAATCTTTTCGACGGCGCCTATACGCGCACCCAGAGCTACTGGCAGAACTCGTCGCTTTCCTTCCTCGGCGCTGCCGCCGACGACCGCGAGCTCGGCCTGATGGGAGACATTCGGGAGCGCATCAATCCCGCTATCCTCGACGGCACCTATCGCCTGCCGGTCACGGACGGCTCGGGCCGCGATCGAAACGTCCTGCGGGAAGCGGTGACCCTGCTTCGCGAGGCGGGTTATTCCATCAAGGACGGCAAGATGGTCGACGCGAAGGGCACCCCGCTTGCTTTCGAGATCATGAGTCAGAATGCCGGCCAGGAGAAGATTGCGCTCGCCTATCAGCGTTTTCTCGCACCGCTCGGCATCGTCGCGAGGGTGCGCACCGTCGATGATTCGCAATATCAGTTGCGCAGCCAGTCCTTCGACTACGACGTCATCATCAAGTCCTTTCCCTCGTCGCTATCACCGGGCGTGGAACAAGTCGGCCGTTGGGGCTCGCAGTCGCGGGACAGGCAGGGTAGCGAGAACTTTGCCGGAGTTGCTGACAAGGACGTCGACAAGCTTATCAACAACATCCTTCAGGCGCGGAGCCCCGAAGACTTCACCGCCGCCGTTCGCGCCCACGACCGGCTGCTTGTCAACAATTCCTACCTCGTTCCGCTTTACCACCTGGACGCGCAATGGATCGCGCGGTGGAAGCATATCGGCCGCCCATCGACTGTGCCGCTCTACGGCTATCAGCTGCCGACCTGGTGGGACGAGCGCGCCCAGTAAGCTGGTATCTATTTTGTAACGCATTGAAAGAAGCGGCGGAGCGGCCTATGTCGCAGCTTTGACAACAGGAAAGGCCGCACCATGGAAACCGTCAACATCGATATCGTCTCGGACGTGGTCTGCCCGTGGTGCTATCTTGGAAAGAACCGGCTTGAGCAGGCAATTGCCGATGTTGCCGGCGAGATTCACGTGGCGATCCAGTGGCGGCCCTATCAGCTGAACCCCGATCTACCGCCCGAAGGGGTCGACCATAAGCGGCATCTTGCGGCAAAGCTCGGCGGCCAGGCGTCCGTCGACCAGGCGCATCGGATGCTCGAAGAACTCGGGCAGGAAGTCGGCATCGCTTTCGATTTCGAAGCCGTGAAGATCAGCCCGAACACTCTCGACGCGCATCGGCTGATACGCTGGGCGGCAACCAGCGGTGACCTCGCGCAGACGGATGTCGTGCGGCGACTCTTCAAGGCCAATTTCGAGGAAGGTCGCAACGTCGGCGACCACGCCGTTCTCCTTGACATCGCGGAACAAGCTGGCCTCGATCGCCCCGTCATTGCCGCTCTACTCGCATCCGACGCCGACAAGGACGCCGTGAAGCAGGAAGTCGACATGGCCCGCGAGATGGGCGTTACCGGCGTGCCCTGCTTCATCATCGAGCAGCAATATGCGGTGATGGGCGCGCAATCTGTCGAGACCATGACGAATGCGCTGCGGGAGATTGCGCAGATGAAGGCTGCCCACCCGGCGCACTGATCGTCAAAGGGGAAAACGCCGCGCGAAAGAGCTGCGGCGTTTTCAAGCGGGTTTTGCGAGCACCGCGAGCTGCGTCATCACCATCGCGGCACCCGAGAGGCGCTTCTCGGGCGTTGGGAGATCACGCTGGAAGAAGATGCTCTGGTCCGGCCGGATCTTGGCAAGCGTTCCCTGCTTGGCGATATGGCCGACGAGGGCCGCCGGATTCGGAAACTCCTTGTTGCGGAACTGAACGACGACGCCCTTCGGCCCGGCGTCGAGCTTCTCGACATTCGCGGTACGGCAGAGCGATTTGACGTAGACGATCTTCAGCAGATGCTGGACCTCGGTTGGCAGCGGACCGAAGCGGTCGATCAGTTCCGCCCCGAAGCCGTCGATTTCCTTGATATCCGTCAGCTCGCCGAGGCGACGATAGAGTCCGAGCCTCAGGTTGAGATCGGGCACGTAATCTTCCGGAATCATGACCGGCGTGCCGACCGATATCTGCGGCGACCAACCGGTGTCGTGGATTTCCTCTTCACCCTTGAGTTCGGCGACCGCCTCCTCGAGCATCTGCTGATAGAGCTCGAAGCCGACCTCCTTGATATGGCCGGATTGCTCCTCGCCGAGGAGATTGCCGGCGCCGCGGATGTCGAGGTCGTGGCTGGCAAGCTGGAATCCGGCGCCGAGCGTGTCGAGCGACTGCAATACCTTGAGACGCCGTTCCGCCGGTCCCGTCAACGTCTTGTTGACGGGAAGCGTGAAGAGCGCGAAGGCGCGCACCTTCGACCGCCCTACCCGGCCGCGAAGCTGGTAGAGCTGAGCGAGGCCGAACATGTCGGCGCGGTGCACGATCAATGTATTCGCAGTCGGCACGTCAAGCCCCGACTCGACGATCGTCGTCGAGAGAAGCACATCAAAGCGCCCTTCATAGAAGGCGTTCATGACGTCCTCGAGTTCGGTCGCCGGCATCTGGCCGTGCGCCACGGCGACCTTCAATTCCGGCACGTCGGATTTCAGGAAGTCGTGGATCTCCGGAAGATCGCTCACGCGCGGGCAGACGTAGAAGCTCTGACCGCCGCGGTAATGCTCGCGCATCAACGTCTCGCGGATCACCAGCGCGTCGAAGGGCGAAATGAAGGTGCGCACCGCCATGCGGTCCACCGGCGGCGTCGTGATCAGCGACAATTCGCGAACGCCGGTGAGCGCGAGCTGAAGCGTGCGCGGAATCGGCGTCGCCGACAGCGTGAGGACGTGCACGTCGGTCTTCAGCTCCTTGAGCCGCTCCTTGTGCTTGACGCCGAAGTGCTGCTCCTCGTCGATGATGAGGAGGCCGAGATTCGCAAACTTCATCGACGAACCGAGAAGCGCATGCGTGCCGACGACGATGTCCGTCTTGCCCTCAGTAACCTCCTTCTTCGTCAGCGCCAGCTCCTTCGAGCCGACAAGACGGGACGCCTGCTGGATGCGTATCGGCAGACCGCGGAATCGTTCGGCAAAGGTTTTGAAATGCTGCCGCGCAAGCAAGGTCGTCGGCACGACGACGGCGACCTGCACGCCATTCATCGCCGCGATGAAGGCGGCACGCAGCGCCACCTCCGTCTTGCCGAAGCCGACATCGCCGCACACGAGACGGTCCATGGGCCGGCCGCTGCCGAGATCATCCCGAACCGCCTCGATCGAGTTCAACTGATCCTCGGTCTCGTCGTAGGGGAAGCGGGCGGCGAATTCGTCATAGGCCCCGTCCTGCGCGTTCAGGACCGGCGCGTGTCGGGTATGCCTTTCGGCGGCGATGCGGATGAGGCCGCCCGCCATGTCGAGCAGCCGCTTCTTGAGCTTCGCCTTGCGCGCCTGCCAGGCGACACCGCCGAGCTTGTCGAGGATCGCATCCGTCCCCTCCGAACCATAGCGCGACAGAAGCTCGATGTTTTCTACCGGCAGGAAGAGCTTGGCGTCGTCGGCATAGACAAGCTCGAGGCAATCATGCGGCGCCCCGGCGGCCTCGATCGTGCGCAGCCCGACGAAACGGCCGATTCCGTGTTCGGCGTGGACCACGTAGCTGCCCTCGTCGAGACCCGTCACCTCGGCAATGAAGTCAGCCCCGCGCTTGCGGCGCTTCGATCGGCGTACTAGGCGATCGCCGAGAATGTCCTGCTCGCCGATGATGACGAGATCGCCTGCCTCGAATCCCGCTTCGAGGCTGAGGACCGCGGAAGCCGCCTCACCCGGCTTCAGTGAGCGCAGATCGGAAAGGGCTTTGACCGGGCGGATATTGGCAAGGCCATGCTCGGCGAGCACCTGCAGGAGACGGTCGAGCGATCCTTCCGTCCAGCCGGAAACGAGAACCTTCGCGCCTTTCGCGCGCTTCTCGGCAATGTGCCTCACCGCCTGGTCGAAGACATTGACGCGCGCGCCGTCGTCGTCGGCCTCACCTGCCGCCTTTGCCCATCGCAGCCCCTGACGCGCCTCTATGGTCACGACCTGACGGGCCTCTCCTTCGTGTTCGGAGAACGGCGAGAGGCGGATGGCGTCGCGCTCGGCGAGCGCCGCACTGAAGCCCTTCGCGCTCAGATAAAGCATCTCCGGCGGCACCGGCTTGTAGGGCGTGCCCTGCGCAAGCTGCGACTTGCCCGGCGATGCGGAAGCAAGGCGTGCGTCGTAATAGTCGAGGATGAGCTTCGAGCGTTCCGCGGCTGCTTCACGCGCGAGGTGATCCGTCACGATGCGAAAGCCATCAAGATAGTCAAAGACTGTTTCGAGGCGATCATAGAAGAGCGGCAGCCAATGCTCCATGCCGGCATAGCGGCGCCCTTCCGAGACCGCCTGGTAAAGCGCGTCGTCGCGCGTGGCTGCGCCGAAGAGCGAAAGATATTGCTTGCGGAAGTGGCTGATCGTTTCCGGCGTCAGCGAAACTTCGCTCATCGGATTGAGATCGAGGGAGCGGACCTGCCCGATCGTGCGCTGACTGGCGGGATCGAAGGAGCGGATCGTCTCCAGCGTATCGCCGAAGAAATCGAGCCGCAACGGCTCGCTGCTACCCGGCACATAAACGTCGAGGATACCGCCCCGAACCGCGAATTCGCCGACCTCGCGCACCGTCGGCACGCGCTCGAAGCCGTTGCGCTCCAGCCGCGCCGCGAGATCATCCATCCGGATTTGGTTGCCGGGGCGCGCGGAAAAGGCGAGGCTCTCGATCACGTCCCGCGGCGAAATCTTTTGTAGCGCGGCATTGACCGTGACGAGCATGATCGCCGGGTGCGGCTTCGCACGATGTGCAATGAGTGCGCCCAAGGCAGCAAGCCTGCGCGCCGAGGTATCGGCACTCGGCGAGACGCGGTCGTAAGGCAGGCAGTCCCAACCGGGCAAGGTGAGGACGGGAATGTCCGGCGCCACGAAACCCAGCACCTGCTCGAGGTCGGCAATGCGCTGGCCGTCGGAAAGCATGTAGGCAACGGGCGCCCCCGCTCGCGCCAGTTCGGCGAGAACCAACGCCTCGGCACCGGAAGGCACCGGACCGATGGTCACCTCCCGCGTCGCCGCAAGGATCTTCTTCGGGTCGAGGCCGGGTGTCATCATCATGTTTATCTGGCGTCTTGGCGAACCGGATCGAAATCCGGGCGGTAAGCGGCGATGCGGGCGAAAAGTTCCGTCGCATAACGCTCCGGCAGCGGCTTTTCTCCGGTGATCCAGCGGACGAGGTCGTTGTCTTCTTCGCGCATGATCGTTTCAAGCTCGTCGAGCTCCGCGTCGGACAAGCTCGCGATCTCCGCCTCGGCAAACTGGCCCAGGACCAGGTCCATTTCGCGAATACCGCGGTGCCAGGCGCGGAAGAGGATCCTGCGCCGACGCGGATCAAGATCGGCGCTCGTACGTGAAATGCCGGTCATGGGGTTCCTTCCTGCCGTCCACCGGTGCGGCGGATCGTGATGACGGGGGTTCTATAAACGCTGAAAAGCGGGTTGTCAGCCTTGCCAAAGCCGGATTTATCGTCGCAATTTCACTGTCATGCGCCGCCCTGCCCTGCTCGATCCGCTGTTTTCACCTCTCGACACTTTGCCCGGCATCGGACCGAAGACCGGCGACCTTTACGCCCGGCTGCTCGGGCGCGAATCGATTGAAGATTGCCGGGTCATCGATCTCCTGTTCCATGCTCCGCATTCGCTGATCGACCGTCGCCGTCAACCGGGCATCGCCTACGCGCCACAAGGAGCGATCGTCACCATCACCGGGCGCGTGGACCGCCACCAAGCGTCGCCACGCGGCAGGCCGAACGTGCCCTATCGCGTCTTTCTTCACGACGACACCGGCGAACTTGCGCTCACCTTCTTCCACGTCAAGGGAAATTGGCTGGAAAAAGCTTTGCCGATCGATGAAACGGTCATCGTCAGCGGCAAAGTGGACTGGTTCAACGGGCGTGCCTCCATGGTCCATCCGGATTACATGGTCCGGGCAGCCGAAGCCGGGAGCCTGCCTCTGGTCGAACCCGTTTACGGGCTGACGGCCGGGCTCTCGTCCAAGCTCCTTCACAAGTCGATCGAGGGGGCCGTGGCCCGCGTGCCGGATCTGCCGGAATGGCTGGAAGAGTCGCTTCTGCACCAACAAGGCTTTCAGAGCGCGAAAGAAAGTTTTCAGCGTCTGCACGAACCGCGTGACGAGGCCGATGTCGCCCCGCAGGCGCCGGCCCGCAGGCGGCTTGCGTACGACGAGTTTCTCGCGGGCCAGCTCTCGCTCGCTCTTGTTCGCCAGCGCTTGCGCAAACTGGCCGGCACGCCTGTGCATCCGACCGGCCGGCTGAGCGGCCCAGTGGTCGCCGCCCTACCCTTCTCGTTGACGACGAGCCAATCGGCGGCAGTCAGGGATATTCTTGCCGACATGTCCGGATCCGAGCGCATGCTGCGCCTCCTACAGGGTGACGTCGGCTCCGGTAAGACAGCCGTGGCGTTGATGGCCATGCTTGCGGCGGTCGAATGCGGTGGCCAGGCGGTGCTGATGGCGCCGACGGAAATTCTGGCCCGGCAGCACCATGCCACGCTTTCAAAGATGGCAGCACCGGCGGGCATCACGATCGACGTTCTGACGGGCAGAACGAAAGGCAAGGAGCGTGATGCGATCCTCGAGCGCATCGCTTCCGGCGAAACGCAGATGATCATCGGCACGCATGCGCTTTTTCAGGATGCGGTGAACTATCGACAGCTCGTGCTCGCCGTCGTCGACGAACAGCACCGCTTCGGCGTTCACCAGAGGCTGCGGCTGACGGCCAAAGGCATCTCCCCGCATATGCTCGTCATGACGGCAACGCCTATTCCCCGCACCCTGGTGCTCGCGGCATTCGGCGACATGGACGTGTCCAAACTTACGGAGAAGCCGGCAGGGCGCAAGCCGATCCAGACCGTCACGATACCGACCGAGCGTACCGGCGAGGTGATCGACAGGCTCGATGCAGCACTTGGGCAGGGCAAGAAGGCCTATTGGATCTGCCCATTGGTCGAGGAATCCGAGGAGGCCGACGCCATGTCCGCCGACGAGCGCTATCAAAGCCTCCTCCGCCGTTTCGGCCCTGATGTCGGCCTCGTGCACGGCCGGATGGCAGGACCGGAGAAAGACGCCGTCATGCTCGCCTTCAAGAACGGCGAGATCCGCCTGCTCGTGGCGACGACGGTCGTGGAAGTCGGCGTCGACGTTCCGGACGCGACGATCATGGTGATCGAACACGCGGAGCGCTTCGGCCTTGCGCAGTTGCACCAGCTACGCGGCCGCGTCGGGCGTGGCGACGAGGCATCGACCTGCATATTGCTCTACAAAAGCCCGCTCAGCGAAGCCGGCCGCGCACGCCTGTCGATCCTGCGCGAGACCGAGGACGGCTTTCTGATCGCCGAGGAGGATCTGAAGCTGCGCGGTGAAGGCGAACTCCTCGGCACACGCCAGTCCGGTACGCCGGGCTTCCTCATCGCGAGCCTCGAAGCGCATGGCGATCTTCTCGAGATGGCGCGCAAGGACGCCGCCTATGCCATCGATCGTGATCCGGAACTGACGTCAGAGCGCGGCCAGGCCTTGAGGACGCTTCTCTATCTCTACCGCCGGGACGAGGCGATTCGCTTCCTGCGCGCCGGCTAGAGGCCGGACGTCAGGCGGTCTTTTGCTGCGTGATCGGCCGCGGCGCGTTTGCAAGCGGTTGGTAATCCGGAGCCACGAGACCGCCTGAGATCAAGAGTTTCGCCGCGTCCTCAGCGCTCATCTGCAGCGGTATGATTTTCTCGCGCGGCACGAAGAGAAGGAATCCCGCGGTCGGGATCGGCGTCGGCGGAAGAAACACGGTCACCATATCCATGCCGCGCTCATCGAATTTCGCCGCAATCTCGCCCTTCACATCGGTAGCGATAAACACCAGCGACCACAGCCCGGGACTCGGATATTCGATCAGGCCGGCTTTCTTGAAGGAGGACGACTGGTCCTGCAACACCGTCTGAAAGATCTGCTTCAATGATCTGTAGATCGAACGGACCAAGGGCGTCTTGTGGACCAGCGACTCGCCGAAATTGATAATCGAGCGCCCCACAAGGTTTGCGGTCAGGAAGCCGACTAGGGTGATCACCACCACGGCGATCAGGAGCCCGAAACCCGGAATGGCGACAGGCAGATAGGTGTCCGGATTGTAGAAGCTCGGCAAATACGGCTTCACCCAGCCGTCCGCCCATTCGATAAACGAACGAACCAGCCAGACCGTAATCGCGAGGGGGGCGCAGATGATGAGGCCAGTAAGAAAGTAGTTGCGCAGTCGCGCCGCGATGATGCCGCTTTTGGAACCGTCCGTCATGCTGTTGCCATCGATCCGTCAAACCGCTCCGAAGGCGGGATGATAGCTGACCGTGCCGGAAACCAGCGTTCCTGACAAGGGTAGAGCCATGAAATATTGCGGCGCACAACCTGGAAAAACAAGAGCAGGCTGATTGCGGAACCCGAACCTTCCATAGAAGGCCGGAGCTCCCGCCAGGACGCAACCGGCGGCGCCGGAATTCCGCAGCATTTCAAGCCCTCGACGGACGAGCGCGCTTCCCGTGCCACGCCCTTGCCGATCAGGCCGGACGGACAGGGGACCGAGTCCATACCAGCCAGTGGCCGGGGGCGTTATCGTCACCGGCGAAAAAGCAACGTGGCCGATCACCTCACGATCTTCCTCCGCGACGAGCGACAGCGTCAATGCGCCCTCGGCGCGCAGGCGTTCGATGATCCCTGCCTCCGTCTGATCGCTGTAGGGCTGACCGGCGAAAGCCGCCTCGGTAACTTGCCGGATCGTCTCACGGTCACCGTCGGTCTCCGGCCGGATGATCATTCGACCGTAACCGATTTGGCGAGATTGCGCGGCTGGTCCACATCGGTCCCCATGAAGACGGCCGTATGATAAGCGAGAAGCTGCACCGGCAGGGAGAAGATCATCGGCGCGATGACCTCGTCGACGTCAGGCAGCACGATCGTGTGCATCGTGTCGAGCTTCGATACCGAGGCTCCTCTCTCGTCGGTGATGAGAATGATGCGCCCGCCCCGGGCGGCCACCTCCTGCATATTGGAGACGGTCTTGTCGAAGAAGCGGTCGTGCGGCGCGATGACGATGACCGGCATGTTTTCGTCGATGAGCGCGATCGGCCCATGCTTCAGCTCGCCGGCAGCATAGCCTTCGGCGTGAATATAGGAAATCTCCTTGAGCTTCAGCGCGCCCTCCATCGCCAGCGGAAAGCTGGTGCCGCGGCCGAGGTAAAGCACGTCGCGGCATTTGGAGAGTTCCCGCGACAGGATCTCGATCTTCGGCTGGACGCTGTTCAGCACTTGGCCCATGATCCGCGGCATCTCGGCGAGACTCCTGACGAGTGCCTGCTCCTCCTCGTCGCTGACCGTGCCCCGCGCCTTGCCTGCGCCGATGGCGAGTGCAGCAAGGACGGCAAGCTGGCAAGTGAATGCCTTGGTCGAGGCGACGCCGATCTCGGGGCCGGCAAGGATCGGAAAGACGGCGTCGGACTCCCTGGCAATGGTCGATTCGCGGACGTTGACGACGGCGCCGATCTTCAGGCCGTGCTCCTTGCAATACCGGAGCGATGCGAGCGTATCGGCCGTCTCGCCCGATTGCGAGATGAAAAGGGCGGCCGACTGCGGTGAGAGCGGGATTTCCCGATAGCGGAACTCTGAGGCGACGTCGATTTCGACCGGCAGGCGCGCATAACGCTCGAACCAGTATTTGCCGATCAGACCGGCCAGGTAGGCCGTACCGCAGGCGGAGATGGCGAGGCTCGGAACCTTGGCAAAATCGATGCCGTCGGAAACGGGCACGACCCGGTTGTCGATGAAGTTGATATAATGGCCGAGTGCGTGGGAGATCACCTCCGGCTGCTCGTAGATCTCCTTCTCCATGAAGTGACGATGATTGCCCTTGTCGACCAGATAGGCGGCAGCCATCGAGACCTGCCGCGGGCGCGTGACGACGTTGCCCTCGCTGTCGAAGATGTGCACGCCGGTCTTGCCGATGACGGCCCAGTCGCCATCGACCAGATAGGTGATTTCGTTGGTGAAGGGTGCGAGCGCGATCGCGTCGGAGCCCAGGAACATCTCGCCGTTACCGTGGCCGATCGCCAGAGGCGGTCCGTTGCGCGCCGCCATGATGGTCGACGGGTCATCCTCGAAGAGAACCGCAAGCGCGTAGGCTCCCCTGACCCGCTTCAGCATCGCATGCATGGCTTCGCGTCGCCCCATGCCCTCGCGGCGGTATCTTGCCAGGAGATGCGCGACGACCTCCGTATCCGTGTCCGTCAGAAACTCGGCGCCGACCGCCGTCAACTCGTCCTTGATTTCCGCGAAATTCTCGATGATGCCGTTGTGGACGACCGCGACACCGTCGGTGAAATGCGGGTGGGCATTGCGTTCCGTCGGAGCACCGTGGGTTGCCCACCGCGTGTGGGCGATGCCGATGGTGCCGCTCAGCGGCTCTTCCTTCAGCCTCGCTTCGAGATTGACGAGCTTGCCTTCGGCGCGCCTGCGATGCAAGGCGCCTTCGGTGATCGTCGCAACGCCGGCCGAATCATAGCCCCGGTATTCCAGACGCTTCAACGCATCGACCAGCCGCTCCGACACCGGCTCTGTCCCCACGATGCCCACAATTCCGCACATAACCCTCTCCGCGTTCTTCGCGCCGGTGGCGCCGCATCAGCCCTGATGCGACGACCCGATCGCCTTCTCAAGCCTTGGTAGCGAAATTGCCGCGCGAAGCAATCCGTCTCGATTTCACTTTCAGTTTCAATGTTTAACGCGACTAATCAGCGGCCTTGACCTTCTTCTTGGCCGCCTTTTCCGCCTCGTAGCGCTCGCGCAACACAGGCGCCCGGCCCGGCTTGATTTCCTGACGTGCGCGGCCGAAAGCGACCGCGTCCGCCGGCACGTCGTCCGTGATCACGCTCCCCGACGCGACGAGCGCGCCGTCACCGATCGTGACCGGCGCAACCAGCGACGAATTAGAACCGACAAAGGCGTTCGCACCGATGCGCGTCAGATGCTTGTTCACACCGTCATAGTTGCAAGTGATGGTTCCGGCGCCGATGTTCGATCCGGCACCGACGAAGGCATCGCCGATATAGGTCAGGTGATTGACCTTGGCACCGGCGCCGATCTCCGCCTTCTTGACCTCGCAGAAATTGCCGATCTTCGATTTCGGGCCGAGATCGGCGCCCGGCCGAAGGCGTGCGAAAGGGCCTACGGTCGCACCCGCACCCACATGTGCGCCTTCGACATACGAGAAAGCGTGAATGATCGCGCCGCTTTCGACGCGGACTCCGGGGCCGAAGACGACGTTCGGCTCCACGAGCACGTCCTGCGCAAGTTCGGTGTCCCACGAGAGAAAGACTGTCTCGGGCGCGATCATCGAGACGCCGGCCAGCATCATTTCGTGGCGGCGGCGCTGCTGCCAGAGACGCTCGATATAGGCGAGCTCCGCACGCGTGTTGCAGCCGGTCAGTTCCTCCTCCGGAGCCTCGACGGCGATTGCGCGGCCGCCGAGGGAGCGAACGATTTCGACGAGGTCGGTGAGGTAATACTCGCCCTTGGCATTGGCATTGCCGATGCGGTCGAGGAGATCGAGCGCCCGGCGGCCATCGATCGCCATCAGTCCGCCATTGCAATAGGTGATGCGGCGCTCTTCTTCGGTCGCATCTTTGTGCTCGCGGATCGCGACAAGCGTCCCGTCCTCGACGATCAGACGCCCGTAGCCGGTCGGATCTGCAGCTTGGAAGCCGATGACGACGACGTCGTTTCCTGCGGCCAAGCCATCGCGCGCCGCTTTGAGAGGCGCGGCCGTGATCAGCGGCGTGTCTCCGAAAACAACCAGGACATCGTCATAGCCCTTTGCGATCGCCTCGCGTGCCGCGAGCACGGCATGGGCCGTTCCCAGACGTTCCTTCTGAAGGAAAGAAGTGACCGTAGCCTCGCCGGTGCTCGCAGCCGCAGAGACAGCTTCGGCATCGCGACCGACGACCAGCGCCACGTTCAGGATCGATGCACCCGCCAAGGCGTCGACGACATGCGCGACCATCGGCCTTCCCGCCACGGGATGCAGCACCTTCGTCATGGCCGATTTCATCCGTGTGCTTTCGCCAGCCGCGAGGATGATCGCCAGGCAGTTGCGTTCCATATTTGATCTCCTTGGTATTCTCTCCGGGGCGGCAATGCCCCGCCGGATTCGGCGCGTTCCTAGCAGCAACATATTGCGAGAAGCATAATTCGCACAATCACGTCGCGTTAACCGGCTTCAAGCGCCATGATGACGCGACGTCAAGGTCAGCCCGGCGGCCGCAGTCGGCTTTCCGTGAGAAGGCCGCTCTCTTCGACAATGGGATAGGCAACGGATGCAATGTGGGCATTGATGCGCTTCAGGTCGCGCAGCATGTCCAGGTGCAGCGAACTCGTCTGCAGGCTTTCGGGCAAACCGTCGCGCAGGCGCTCCAGGTGTCGTTCCGCCGAGCGCTTTTCCATGTGGCGCACATCGACTTTCACCTCGATCAGGTGACGCGCCAGATCGGCATTGCGCGAGACGAAGATCGTCTGAGCGATGCGCAGGTTGTCGATGGTGAGGTCGAACAGGCTCTTCAGCTCCCGGTAGCCCTCATCGGAAAAGTGCAGGCCATTGCTCACCTTCTTGCGGATCTGCTCGCAGAGGCCCTTCTCGATGATGTCGCCCATATGCTCGAGATTGATCGCATAGTCGATGATGACGACCGAACGGCGCTCATCCTCTTTTTTCAGTCGTTCGCGCCCCAGCCGCGAGAGAAAAATCTTCACCTCCTGCTGCAGAAGATCGACCCGTTTCTCCAGCCGCGCGATCTCGTGCAGTTCGTTGACGTCGTTGGTGTCGAACGCGCTCGACGCGCGAATGAGCATTGCCTCGATCAGGTCCCCGACCCTCAGCACTTCGCGCGTGGCACCGGAAAGCGCCATCACCGGCGTGTCGAGCACCGCCTCGTCGAGGTAGCGCGGCCCCGTCTCATCTGCCTCGTCATCCGGCACAAAACGGCTGAGCGTGCGCGCGAGAACCCCCGCAAAAGGCCAGGCGATGAGTGCAACGACAAGATTGAAGAGCAGGTGGACATCAACCGGAAGGTTCTGCCGCGGCAAAGGCAGGTTTTGCAGCAGATCGGCATTGACGCCGGCAAGCGGAAGCGCAACGAGGCAGCCGGCAGCTCGCACGGCGAGGTTGCCAAGCGTCACGCGACGGGCGGCGGGCGACGAAGCGAGCGTCGCGACGACCGGTGGAAACGCGTGCCCGAGATTGGCGCCGAGCACCAGTGCAACGATCAGCCCCGGGGAAAGCACGCCGGCGGATGACAGCGACAGCACCAACATGACGACGGCAAGACTGGAGGACGACGCGAATGCCAGCCCCGCGGAAATGATCATGGCGACGGGCCAAGCGTCGTCCAGCATTCCGAGGAAGGCTGCCAATGCTTCGGATTCGCGCATAGGCGCCGTAGCCGTGCCGAGCAGCTCAAGCGACAGAAGCATCATGCCGATCCCTACAAGAGCGATACCGCCTCCCTCGCGCGCACTCGACCGGCTCATCCTCTGCATGACCACGCCGGCAAAAATCAGCAGAGGCGCCATCCACCCGATGCCCAAGGCAACGATCCAGGCTGTCACTGCCGTACCGATATTGGCGCCGAGCAGCGCGATCTGCGCCATCCGCGAACGTATGAGGCCCTTCTCTGCAAAGGATGCCGTCATAAGAGCCGTGGCCGTCGAACTCTGCAGGGCGAGTGTCGCGATGAGGCCGGTTGCGAACGCGCGCAACGAACCGCTCGTCCCCCGTGCCAGGCCGGCTCGAAGCCGGGATCCGAATGCGCGCGTCACACCATCCTTGACGAGCGAAAGCCCGAACAGGAGCAGCGCGACGGCGCCGAAGAGATTGACCATTACGATGGTAGATTGCATAGCGTCGAATTCCGCAACGACCACCCGCTTCTCATGCTTCCAGGACGACTCTCGAAGTCACGATTTCCGGTGGTTTGCAGCACGGAAACGCGCCGGAAGGCGAGAATGTTGCAGAGATTTTCGGTTTGCCGGCTAACAAACTCCGACATCCATTTTCCTGTTCGCGCCCCTCCGCTTATATGCCCGTTAGCGTAATATTGATCGGCAGTTAGCAGGCCCGTCTGCGAGACGAATTCCGCCGAACAGTCCGGCTTCTGAGCCGTAGGTCGGCAGCGGCGCAATTTGCAACAAAGCGGCCTTCATTTCCTGTGTGGTTTGTTCTAAGGAACGAATTCATTTGGCGTCACGCCACTGCATCGCAACGAGGTTTCTGCCCCTATGCTCGAATCCCTGAGAAACGCCGCCCGCACACGGGTCGTCAAAGGCCTGATGGCCATTCTCATCATCTCATTCATGGTGTGGGGCGGTCAGACATTGATGGTAACGAACACGCCCAATGCCGTGGTGACCGTCGGCGACGTCAAGGTGTCGCCGACCGACTTCCGCCTGGCCTACGAGCGTCAGGTGAGCCTGCTCTCGAGACAGCTCGGAATGCCGCTCACGAGGCAGCAGGCCCGTGCCTTCGGCGTGGAGAGCCAGGTTTTCGCTCAGCTCGTAGCGGGCGCAGCATTGGATCAGCTCGCCGAAGATATGAACCTCGGCCTCTCCGAAGACAGGCTCGCGCGGCTTATCGGCGAGGACCCTGCCTTCCACGGCGCCAACGGCCAGTTCGACCGGCTGACGTTCTCGAGCGTGCTGCGCAATGCCGGATTGACCGAACAGGACTACATCAACAATCGCAGCCAGGTGGCTGTGCGTTCGCAGATCGTCGACGCGCTCGCGGACGGCTATACGCCTCCCAAGGTTCTACTCGATGCGGTCGGGAAATATCGCCACGAGACGCGCACGATCGACTATTTGCTGCTCTCGAACGCGAATATCGACGCCGTCAAGGCGCCCGCGGATGATGTACTCGCTCCGTGGTTCGAAAGCCGCAAGGCGAACTATCGCGCGCCGGAATATCGGAAGTTCAGCTACATCAAGCTCGAGCCGGAAGATCTGGCCGCGACCGAGACCGTGACCGAGGAAGAGCTTCGGGCAGACTATGAGAAGCGCAAGGAAAGCTACCGCAAGCCCGCATCGCGCACAGTCGAGCAACTCGCTTTCCCCTCGCGCGAGGCGGCCGATGTCGCAGTGGGCAAACTTTCCGCCGGCACCACGTTCGACGATCTTGTCAAGGCTGAGGGCAAAACCCCTGCCGACGTCCTGCTTGGCGATTTCACCAAGGAACAAATGCCGGACGCCAAGATCGCCGAGGCGGCCTTCGCTGTAGCGGCGGATGGCGGTACGACTCCCGTCGTCGAGGGCGCATTCGGGCCGGTAATCCTGCGCATAACCAATATTCGGCCGGAGAGCATCCGCAGCTTTGACGAGGTCAAGGAAGAGCTGCGCAAGGAGATCGCCCTTTCTGTCGCGCGCGATCAGCTTGTCGGCCTTCATGACAAGATCGAGGACGAACGCGCCGCCGGCACGACCGTGAGGCAGATCGCCGACCAATTGAAGCTGAAGCTTGTGACCGTCGATGCGATCGATGCCACCGGCAAGGATCAAAACGGCGACGAGGTGAAGGGGCTTCCGGAGCCTCGCACCCTGTTGCAGGAGGTTTTCAAGGCCGAGGTCGGCGTCGATACGCTCTCCGTCAATATCGGGCGCGACGGTTCCGCCTGGTTCGATCTCGACGAAGTGATCCCCGCCCGCGACCGCACGCTTGACGAGGTTCGCGACGAAGTGGCGGCCGATTGGACCGCCGAGCAGCAGCGTGCGGCGCTGGCCGCGAAGGCAAAGGAGCTCAAGGAGCGTATCGAGAAGGGTGCCAAGCTCGCCGATATTGCCACCGAACTCGGGCTTGCGGTCGAGACGAAGGCCGGTTTGACCCGCTCGACGGAAGACGCCGCTCTCAGCCCAGCCGCTGTTGCGGCTGCCTTTGGCGGCCCGAATGGCCACGTCGCCAATGCGCCTGGCATCGGCGGCGAAGGCCAGATCCTCATGCAGGTGACGGCCGTCGACGACAGCGCACCGGCAAATGCCCTCGACGACGACAGCCGGCAGATCGAAGCCGTTGCGCGAGCGAGCGGCGACGACATTCTCGATCAGATGGTCTCCACGCTGCAGGCGGCCTACGGTGTATCGGTCAACCAGACGCTTGCAGAGCAGGCATTGGCAACGCGATGACGTGCAAGGAAGCAAACCATGAGTGATTTGAAGCCGTTCGTCGCTAAAGTCGCCACGCGTGAGGCACTGAGCCGGGAAGACGCGCGAGCCGCCTTCGAGATCATCATGTCGGGGGCAGCGACACCATCGCAGATCGGCGGCTTCCTCATGGCGCTTCGGGTGCGCGGCGAGACGGTAGACGAAATCGTTGGAGCGGTCGGCGCGATGCGCGCGCGAATGCTTCCGGTCGAGGCCCCCGAGGATGCGATCGACATCGTCGGAACCGGTGGTGATGGCGCCGGCACCTACAATATCTCGACGCTGGCCTCGCTGATCGTGGCGGGCGCTGGGGTTCCAGTGGCGAAACATGGCAATCGGGCGCTGAGCTCGAAATCCGGAACGGCCGACGCACTGTCCTGCCTCGGCGTCAATCTCGAGATTGGACCGGAGGCGATCTCGCGCTGCATTCGCGAGGCCGGCGTGGGGTTCATGTTTGCCCAGCAGCATCACGCGGCCATGCGCCATGTCGGCCCGACGCGCGTCGAGCTCGGAACGCGGACGATCTTCAATCTGCTCGGACCTCTCGCCAATCCAGCCGGAGTGAAGCGGCAGCTCGTCGGCGTATTTGCGCCGCAATGGGTCGACCCGCTTGCGGAGGTGCTGCGCGATCTCGGCTCCGAAACCGTCTGGGTCGTCCACGGCGAAGGGCTCGATGAAATCACGACCACCGGCGTGACCAAGGTTGCAGCGCTCAAGGATGGAGAGATCACAAGTTTCGAACTGACGCCGGCCGACTTCGGTCTCGAGCGGGTCACGCTCGATGCGCTGAAGGGCGGTGACGGGGCACATAACGCCGCCGCATTGCAGGCGGTGCTCGATGGGGCCGAGAATGCCTATCGGGACATTTCCCTTGCGAATGCTGCCGCTTCGTTGATGATAGCGGGGCGCGCCAAGGATCTCGCCGAAGGCATGGCGCTCGCCCGGCAATCGCTTTCAAGCGGCGCTGCCAAGACCGCCTTGCAGCGGCTGATCACCGTCTCCAACGCGGCTTGAGGAGAGGATATGACGGATATCCTGAGCAGGATCGAAGCCTATAAGCGCGACGAGATCGCCGCCGCGAAATCGCGCGCGCCGCTCGACGAGCTGAAGGCGCGGATCGCCGATCAGGCGCCGCCGCGCGGCTTCCATGCAGCACTTGCCGCGCGGCGCGAAAAAGGCGATTTCGGGCTTATCGCCGAGATCAAGAAGGCAAGCCCGTCTAAGGGATTGATCCGGCCGGACTTCGATCCGCCGGCGCTCGCGAGAGCCTATGCTGCAGGCGGTGCTGCCTGCCTTTCCGTGCTCACCGACACGCCGAGCTTCCAAGGGGCGCCGGAATTCCTGACGGCGGCCCGCGCCGCCTGCCCGCTGCCGGCGCTGCGCAAGGATTTCATGTTCGACACTTATCAGGTGTTCGAGGCACGCGCGTGGGGCGCCGACTGCATCCTGCTGATCATGGCGTCGCTTAGCGACGACGAGGCGCGCCGGCTGGAAGACACTGCCTTCTCGCTCGGCATGGACGTCCTGATCGAAGTGCATGATGCGGGCGAAATGGAGCGCGCGCTGCGGCTGGCATCTCCGCTCATCGGGATCAACAATCGCAATCTCAGAACATTCGAGGTCGATCTTGCGGTCTCCGAACAGCTCGCGGCGATGGTTCCGCCCGACCGGCTGCTCGTCGGTGAAAGCGGCATCTTCACGCACGAGGACTGCCGGCGGCTTGAAAAGAGCGGCATCACCACGTTCTTGGTAGGCGAAAGCCTGATGAGGAAGGACGATGTGGAGGCAGCGACGCGCGCACTGTTGACCGGCGCGGGAAACGTCCTGGCGGCAGAGTGATGAGCGCCTCCACCCTCACCCATCTCGACAGTGGCGGCGAAGCCAGCATGGTCGATGTCGGCGACAAGGCGGAGACGGTGCGGATCGCCGCCGCGGAGGGCTTCGTCCGCATGAAGTCTGAAACGCTGGCGCTCATTCTCGAGGGCAATGCCAAAAAGGGCGACGTCATCGGCACGGCACGGCTGGCAGGCATCATGGCCGCGAAGCAGACGTCGAATCTCATTCCGCTCTGCCATCCGTTGATGCTGACCAAGGTGTCGGTGGAGATCGTGCCGGACGAGGCACTTCCCGGCCTGCGAGTCGAGGCCATGGCGAAGCTGACCGGTCGGACGGGCGTCGAGATGGAGGCGCTGACCGCCGTCAGCGTTGCCTGCCTGACGATCTACGACATGGCCAAGGCGGCCGACCGCGAGATGGAGATCGGCGGCATTCGGCTGGTCAGCAAATCAGGCGGGCGCTCGGGTGACTATCGGCGCCAGGAAGATAAGCCCTGATGTCGTTGCTCTCGGTCGAAGAGGCCCTCCTCCGGGTCATCACCAAAGCCCGCCCCCCGCAGCGCACGGAACGCCTTCCCTTGCATGACTGCCTCGGCCGCGAGCTTGCGGAGGATGTAGCGGCGCGGGTCACGCATCCGGCCTTCGACAACTCCGCCATGGATGGCTATGCCGTTCGCTACGAGGATATCGCCGAGATCGGCGCCGAACTGACGGTCGTCGGACAATCTGCCGCAGGACGCGGGTTTCGGGGTGAAGTCAAGCGCGGTGAGGCCGTGCGCATCTTTACCGGGGCGCCGCTACCGGTCGGCGCAGACACGGTCATCATCCAGGAAGACACCGAAAAGTTGCCGGAAGACCGCATCCGTACGCTGTTTGCGCCGGCGAAAGGCCGTCACATCCGCTTGAAGGGGCAGGATTTCGCCGAAGGCGACATCGCACTCACCGCCGGTTCCGTGCTCGATGCCGGCCGCTTGACGCTCGCAGCGAGCATGAATCACGAAAGCCTGCCGGTCTTTGCACGACCGAAGATAGCGATCATCGCCACCGGTGACGAATTGCTGCCGCCGGGAAGTCCCCCCGGGCCCGACCAGATCATCGCATCGAACAGCTTCGGTGTGGCTGCGATCGCGCGCGAGAATGGCGCCGAAGTCCTGGATCTCGGCATCGTGCCCGATGACCGTGCCGCCATCGCCGCCGCCGTTGCCGAAGCCCAGTCGGCCAAGGCCGATGTGCTCGTCACCCTCGGCGGCGCCTCAGTCGGCGACCATGATCTCGTCCAGTCGACGCTCATTAGCTGCGGCATGACGCTCGACTTCTGGCGTATCGCGATGCGGCCGGGAAAGCCGCTGATGGTGGGAGAGCTTACAGGCATGTCGGTGCTCGGCCTGCCCGGCAATCCCGTTTCGAGCCTCGTCTGCGCCCTGCTTTTCCTCGAGCCGTTGACCCGCAAGCTCGCCCACCTGCCGCCACGCTCGCGGCTGACGACGGCGCGGCTCGCCGCGCCCTTGCCCGCCAACGACCGCCGCCAGGACTATGTACGCGCCCGCCTTACCGCCGAGCCGGACGGATCGCTGCTGGCTCATCCATTCTCGCGTCAGGATTCGTCGATGGTCAGCATCTTCGCGCAATCGGAGGGGCTGATCGTGCGACCGCCGCATGCACCTGAGGCTTTGAGCGGCGAGACCTGCACTGTCCTCAAACTCAGAGATCCCGCTTAACGGCGCGACGCACGGCAGTTTTCCGTCGCGACCCGTCTGTCATACCGCGGTCATGCGCGCCATATAACAAGGAAAATAACTCGACTGCGGCGCCTGACTACGGATGGACTAGCAGGCTCTATGCGGTTTGAGGAGGAAAGGTCGGGTAGCGCCCGGCCTTTTGCTTTTTGGTGAGCTCGCGCCTGCTTCAGGACATGTTCTCGCTACTTCGGCTGACAAGGATCTTGTCGATCCGCCGCCCGTCCATATCGATCACCTCGAAGCGGTAGCCGTGAGCCTCGGCGGCATCGCCCTCCTCCGGAGTCTTGCGCAACTGCTGTACGAGAAAGCCAGCTATCGTTTCGAAATCGCCATCAGAATCGATGCCTTCGATGCCGATCTGGAGGTGGATCTCATCGATCGGCGTTCGTCCGTCGACCAGATAGCTGCCGTCGTCGCGCGCACGAATGAGAGCGTGCTCGACATCGTCATAGTTCGAAGGAATGACGCCGACGATCGCCTCGAGGATATCAGCCGTGGTGACGATTCCTTCCGTGCTCCCGTATTCGTCGACGATCATCGCCATGTCGATGCTGGAAGACTTGAAGGCCTCGAGCGCCTTGAGGCATGAAGCCGTCTCCGGCAGGGTCAGGATTTCCCGGACATAGTTGCGCAGGTTGAAGGATCCGCCCGCAGGCGCGTTCAGTATCTCCTTTACCAGAACGGCACCCAGCACTTCGCCGGTCGGACCGTCGATGACAGGGTAACGGGAATGGCCGAACTGCCGAATCTTGCGTCCGATCGCGTCCTGGCCGTCGTTGACGTCGATGAAGCTCACCTCGGTTCGATGGGTCATGATCGATTTGACGTTGCGGTCGCCGAGGCGAATGATGCGACGCAGCATTTCATGTTCGCTTTTTTCGATCGCACCGCTCTCGACCCCCTCAGCCATGATTGCCTTGACTTCTTCCTCCGTCACGTGATCGGCGTCATCGGGCCTCATGCCGAAGAGCCGCATAGCAACGGCGGCAGCCGTCTCGAAAAGATAGACGACCGGCGCCGCGATACGCGAAAGCAACGTCATCGGGCCAGCGACGAACATCGCCAGCGCCTCCGAATTCCGAAGCGCGAGCTGTTTTGGGATGAGTTCGCCGACGACGACTGACAGGAAGGTGATGAGGGTAACGACGAGCGCCACTGCAACCGTGTTGCCGTAGGGGTTGATCCAGGCCACCTCGTTCAGCATTGGCGCTATCTTCGCGGCGATCGTTGCGCCACCATAGGCGCCCGCCAGAATACCGACGAGGGTAATGCCGACCTGGACCGTCGAGAGGAACTTGCCGGGATCCTCAGCGAGCTTCAGCGCGACATCGGCGCGCCGGTTTCCCTGCTTCACCATCTGCCGCAGCAACGGCTTGCTTGCCGCGACAATTGCCATTTCCGATAGCGCGAAGAAAGCGTTGATCAGAAGCAGAAGAAATATAACTAGAAGCTCGGACATGATCTCCGGTTCACCGTTGGCGGGAAGTCACCCCTTTTCAGGAGAGACCTTTCCCCAGATAGGCTACGCAGAAAGGCCGGGCAAGATCACCCCCCTGCAATTCACGTCCTCCCGGATCGGCGGCTGGAGGGGCGCCAAAGGTCACATCTTTCCACCCTCGTTGCCAGACAAGGCCCGGTGGATGCGTTCGCGCCCGTATTTGATTACGTGTTCCATCGCCTGCCGCGCGCCGGTCTCGCTCCTCCTGCCGATTTCCTCGACGATGCGAATATGGTTTCGAGCCACCTCGTCTATGCCGCCCTTGTCGTCCGTCGGCGAGCTCAATCTGAAAACACCGACGAGGGCTGCCTCGATCAGGCTCCCGACCGTACGCAAGAAGGGATTTCCGGATGCATCGAGAACGGCGAGATGGAATTTCAGGTCGGCCACAGCAAGGCTCTCGGCCGTGTGCTTCGCATCGCCCATGGCGACCGCGAGCCGCATCATGGTCGCTATTTCCGCCTCTGACGCATTCCTCGCCGCCAGCGCCGCCGCGTGCGTCTCGAAAGCAAGCCGCACTTCGCTCAGATGATGGAGGAAATCCTCATCGACCCCGCAGGCGAAGTGCCAGGTCAGAATGTCGCTATCGAAGAGGTTCCATTCCTTCCTGGGGGTGACGCGGGTACCGATGCGCGCGCGCGGCACGATCATGCCTTTGGCGGCAAGCGTTTTCATCGCTTCGCGCAGGACGGTTCGCGATACGCGAAAACGCAGCGCCAGTTCAGGGTCGCCGGGCAGGATGCTGCCGACCGGGAACTCTCCCGAGACAATCGCCTTTCCGAGTTGATCCACCACCTGCGCATGGCTTGTCCGCTTCGGCGTGCCGGATATCACCGTCTCAAACAGGCTTTTCACCCCGTCTCCCCCAAGAATGTGCCCCGTCGCTCGCGGCGGATGTGGCGCAGTGGCTGCAACGCCAAACATGGTCCACTCATTGCACCCGCGTCAGAGTCAATCAACACTAGATCGAATAAGCGATTCCTGAAAGTCTCACGAAGTGTCGCAGCGATCAGCGACGGCAAGGACGCGTTCAATCACTCGTTGAGCGAGCATTCGCGTCAAAGCGGCGTCGACTCAGAAACGATGCAAGGAGAGCGCCGGAGCGTATGGCGACATCTGCACGTCCGAGCAGATGCTTCGCAAAGAAGCAAAAACCCCGCGCCAAGGCACGGGGTCTGCTATCGCGCGTCTCTTCGACGCGGCCGTTATCACACGCGCACCGATTATTGCGGCAGCTTGTCGTCGACACCCTCAACGTAGAAGTTCATGCCGAGCAGCGTGCCGTCATCGACCGTCTCGCCTTCCTTCAGCCACGGGCTGCCGTCCTGCTTGTTTAGCGGTCCGGTGAACGGCTTCAGTTCGCCGGACTTGATTTTGGCCTCGGTTGCCTCGGCCATCGCTTTCACGTCGTCCGGCATGTTGGTGTAGGGAGCCATGGTCAGAATGCCGTCCTTCAGGCCATCCCAGCTAGACGTCGACTCCCATTTCCCGTCGAGGAAAGCCTGCGTGCGCTTTACGTAATAGGCGCCCCAGGTGTCGACAATCGCGGTCAGCTGCGTCTGCGGGCCAGCGGCGATCATGTCGGAGGCCTGGCCGAAGGCCTTGATGCCGCGTTCGGCAGCAACCTGCATCGGCGCGGTCGTATCGGTGTGCTGGGTCAGGATGTCGGCGCCCTGATCGATCAGCGCCTTGGCGGCATCGGCTTCCTTGCCGGGATCGAACCAGGTGTTGGCCCACACGACCTTGATCTTGAAATCCGGGTTGACCGATCGGGCGCCGATCACGAAGGAGTTGATGCCCATGACGACTTCCGGAATCGGGAAGGACGCGATGTAGCCGGCCAGGCCCTTCTGAGACATTTTGGCCGCGATCTGCCCCTGGATGTAGCGGCCTTCGTAGAAGCGGCTGTTATAGGTCGCGACGTTCGGAGCCGTCTTGTAGCCGGTCGCGTGCTCGAATTTTACGTCAGGGAATTTCTGCGCGATCTTGATCGTCGCGTCCATGAAGCCGAAGGACGTCGTGAAAATCAGGCCGCAGCCGGAACGGGCCAGGCGTTCGATCGCACGTTCCGCGTCCGGGCCTTCCGGCACGTTTTCGAGAAACTGCGTCTCGACCTTGTCTCCGAGTTCCTTTTCGACTTGCTGGCGGCCGATGTCGTGGGCTTGGGTCCAGCCGCCGTCGGTCTTCGAGCCGACATAGACGAAGCAGACCTTGGCTTTTTCCTGAGCGTCTGCGGCCGACACGACGCCGAGCACGGCCGCTGTGGTTGCGAGGGCGACGAGTAGTTTTTTCATTTTTGACCTCTGTCGGTTTGAGAAATGTCCGTCTGGTTGTTGTTTTTCACCGATCCGGCACAAACGGCTTGCCGAGCGATGCCGGCGTATTGATCAAGGTCATGCGCCGGTTATGCGATATGAGAATGAGTACGATAATTGTCGCGAGATAGGGAAGCGAAGAAAGGAACTGCGAGGGAATGCCGATCCCGAAGGCCTGTGCGTGAAGCTGGCTGATCGAGACCGCACCGAAGAGGTATCCGCCGGCGACCACGCGCCAGGGGCGCCAGGAGGCGAAAACCACGAGTGCTAGCGCGATCCAGCCGCGTCCGGCCGACATGTTCTCGACCCACTGCGGCGTATAGACCAGCGAGAGCTGCGCTCCCGCGAGGCCGGCACAGGCACCACCGAACAGAACGGCAAGGTAGCGGGTGCGAATGACGTCGACGCCGAGCGCGTGCGCCGAAGCGTGACTGTCGCCGACGGCGCGCAGCTTCAACCCCGCACGGCTCCTGAACAGGAACAAGTGGATGCCCGCGACGACCGCGATCGACAGATAGAAGATCGCGTCCTGCCGGAACAGGAGCGGCCCGAGGAACGGGATTCGCGACAGGAGCGGGATCGTAATCGGCTGCAGCTTGATGCCCTGCATGCCGAGAAAGCCCTCGCCAAGCATCCCCGACACGCCGAGGCCGAGCAGCGTCAGCGCCAGTCCGGTCGCCACCTGATTGGCGACCAGCGTGAGCGTCAGGAAACCGAAGAGCAGCGCGAACAGCACCCCTGCGGCAATGCCGGCGAGCACGCCGACATAGGGCGAACCGGTGATTTGCGTGGCTGCGAAGGCTGAGACCGCGCCCATGATCATCATGCCTTCGACGCCGAGGTTGAGCACGCCCGACCGCTCGGCGACGAGCTCGCCGGCGGCCGCGAGGACGAGCGGCGTTGCCGCCGTGATGACGCTCAGGAGAATTGCTTCGACGATGCCCATCAGTGCGCCTCATCCGTCTTGATCGCCGCGAACCGCTCCCACAAAAGCCGGATACGGTAATGAATGAGCGTATCGCACGACAGCACGAAGAAGAGCAGCAGCCCCTGGAAAACGCGCGTGACCTTCTCCGACACGCCGATCGAAAGCTGTGCGGCCTCGCCGCCAAGATAGGTGAGCGCCAGGACGAGGCCGGCAGCGACGATGCCAAGCGGATTGAGGCGGCCAAGGAAAGCGACGATGATCGCGGTGAAGCCGTAGCCGGGCGATATCACCGGCCGCAATTGCTGGATGGCGCCGCTCACTTCCGCGATACCGGCAAGCCCGGCGAGCGCGCCCGAGAACAGCATCGAGAACCAGATCATCTTGCGTGACGAAAAGCCGGCAAAGCGCCCTGCCCGTGCGGATTGGCCAAGCACGGTGATCTCAAAGCCCCTCAAGGTGTAGCGCATCATGAACCAGACGAGGATCGCCGCGACGACCGCGAAGGCGAAGCCCCAATGGGTGCGTCCGGAGGCGATCATCTCCGGGAGTATTGCGTCGGCGCCGAAGGTGCGGGTTTCCGGAAAGTTCATGCCCTGCGGATTGCGCCATGGGCCGCGCACGAGCCAGTCGAGAAAGAGCTGGGCCACATAGACCAGCATCAGGCTCGTCAGAATCTCGTTGGTGTTCATATGTGCTTTCAGGAAGGCCGGCGCCGCGGCGAAGAGCGCGCCGCCGATCATGCCGAAAAGCATCATCAGCGGCAGCACCACCGGCGACTGCCAGTCATAGAAGACGACCGGCAGGATCGAGCCGGCGATCGCTCCCATGATGAATTGCCCTTCCGCACCGATGTTCCAGTTATTGGACCGGAAGCAAACGGATAAACCGACGCCGATCAAAATCAGCGGCGCGGCCTTGATCGCCAATTCATGGAGCGACCACACTTCGCTCAAGGGTTCGACGAAGAAGCTGTAGAGCGCCGTGACGGGGTTCTTGCCGAGCAACGCGAACATGATGCCACCGAAGACGATGGTCAGTGCAAAGGCGATGAACGGCGAAAGCACGGAGAACAGCGTCGAGATTTTGGGGCGCTTTTCGAGTTCAATGCGCATGGGGAGCTCCCGCGCCTTCGGTCTTGCCGTACATCCCGCCCATCAAGAGGCCGATCTTCTCACGTGAGAGTTCGCGCGCCGGACAGGGGTCGGAAAGACGCCCCTCGCTGATCACCGCGATCTCGGTCGCCACTTCGAAGATCTCATCGAGGTCCTGGCTGATCACCAGCACCGCCGAGCCCGCCTTGGCAAGATCGACCAACGCCTGGCGGATGCGGCTCGCCGCCCCAGCATCGACGCCCCAGGTCGGCTGGTTGACGACAAGCACGGCCGGCTGGCGGTCGAGTTCTCGGCCGACAATGAACTTCTGCAGGTTGCCGCCGGAAAGCGAACCGGCCGGCGGATCCTCACCGCTCTTGCGGACGTCCATCGCTTCGGCAATCCGCTTCGTTGCGGCCTTGACCGCACCTTGCCGGATGATTTTGAGAAAACCGCCACCGAGAAAGGCGCGCCGGTCCGACTGATTGCGGGCGAGCACGAGATTATCGGACAGCGAGAGCGTCGAGACGGCGGCATGACCATGCCGCTCTTCCGGCACGAAGCCCGCTCCCATCAGCCGGCGAGCGTTGATGTTGCGGGTCCCGACCGGCTTCTGACGGATCTGGATGGCGTTGTCGTCGGCCACCGGATACTCGCCGGAAAGGGCGTCGAAAAGCTCGCTCTGACCGTTGCCGGCGACACCGGCGATCGCCAGGACCTCGCCCGCCCTGACCTTGAGGCAGATGTTCTTCAGGGAGACCGCGAAGGGCGTTCGCGCCGACACGGAAAGGTGGCGCGCCTCCAACTGCACGTCGCCCCTGGTGTTTGTTCCTTCCGGTGTGACGATGGCCACGTCGCTGCCGACCATCATGCGCGCAAGCGAGGCGGGCGTTTCCGCGCGCGGATCGCAGGCCCCCGTGACCCTGCCGTGCCTGAGCACCGTTGCCCGGTCGCAAAGGCGCTGTACCTCCTCCAGGCGATGGCTGATGTAAAGGACGGATCTCCCTTCCGACTTCAACTTGAACAGCGTTTCGAACAGACGATCCGCCTCCTGCGGCGTCAGCACCGAAGTGGGCTCATCGAGGATGATGAGCTGTGGGTTCTGCAGAAGCGCTCGCACGATCTCGATCCGCTGCCGTTCGCCGACCGAAAGATCTGCGACATGCGCTTTCGGATCCAGTGGCAAGCCATAGACGCGCGACAGATGCGAAGCCTCCTCGGCGACGCGGGCGAGCGAGACGTTACGGTCCATGGAAAGCGCGATATTCTCGGCGACGGTCAGCGCCTCGAACAGGGAGAAATGCTGGAAAACCATGCCGATGCCGAGCTTGCGCGCGTCACTCGGACTGGCGATGCGGACGATCTCGCCGTTCCAGGCGATCTCGCCGGCCGTCGGCGCAAGCACGCCGAACAGCATCTTCACCAGAGTGGACTTTCCAGCTCCGTTTTCGCCAAGCAGCGCGTGGATCTCTCCGGGCTCTATCTGCAGATTGATCGCATTGCAGGCTGCGAACGAGCCGAACAATTTCGTCAGGTTGCTCACGGCCAGCAGCGGACCGCTCGCAGTTTGTCCCTTAACAGGCACGCTGCCCTCTTTCCCCTCTTTGATTCCGCCGGCCTTCAATGCTTCAGTCAGGGAATCAGCAATGTCGTTCCACTCGTTTTTCTTGTTTCGAGATCTGTATGCGCCCGGCCGGCTTCGGCGAGCGGATAAGTCTGATTGATATTGATACGCACTTTGTTGCTTTGCACAACATCAAACAGGGAATTTGCGCACGCCTCCAGTGCCGGTCGGGTCGCGATATAGGTGAACAGCGTCGGGCGGGTCGCATAAAGCGCCCCCTTCTGGGCCAGGATGCCGATATTGAATGCCTCGACCGCTCCCGACGAATTGCCGAAACTGACCCAGAGACCGCGTGGTTTGAGGCAGTCGAGCGAGCCCGGATAGGTGTCGCGGCCGACCGAGTCGTAAACAACGTCTACGCCGCGCCCTCCCGTCAGTTCCTTGACGCGCGCGACGAAGTTCTCGCTGCGATAGTTTATGACGTGGTCGTAGCCATGGGCGAGCGCCAGATCGATCTTCTCCTGCGATCCCGCCGTCCCGATCACCGTGGCGCCAAGCGCCTTTGCCCATTGCCCGGCGATAAGCCCGACGCCGCCGGCGGCCGCGTGGAAGAGCAACGTCGTCTCCGGACCGACTTTGAACGTCTGGTTCAAGAGATATTGTGCGGTCATGCCCTTCAGCATCATCGCGGCGGCCGTCTCCAGACTGATCCCATCCGGCACTTTCACGAGCTGCGCGGCATCGACGTTGCGTTCGCTCGCATAGGCGCCGTCGGCGGAGGCATAGGCAACCCGGTCGCCGACCGAAAACTGGTTGACGCCGTCGCCGACCGCGGTCACGACGCCCGCCCCTTCCTTGCCCGGAACGAACGGCAGGCCGGTTGCCGATTTGTAGAGGCCGGTGCGGAAATAGACGTCGATGAAATTGAGGCCGATCGCCACCTGCCGGATCTGCACCTCGCCCGGTCCGGGCGGCGCCAACGTCACGCCTTCCATCTTCAGAACTTCCGGGCCGCCGAGTTCGCGAACGACGATCGCCTGTGCCATGACCAAACTCCTCTAAGCAATTGGATGGAATGCGGGCGGAAAACCGCGGACCCTTCTTCGTCCCGCTCTAAACACGCCCAAGATTGGGAAAAAGCTGCAGGACGAAACCGATGACGTAGAGATAGAGCCCGGTCGCAACCACGCCAATGACCACCCATGGCGGCGTCTCGAAATGCAGGAGCAAGGCGTACATGCCGAGAACGGACCAGGCGAGGAAGACGCCGAGATTGAGCGGCCTCAGCCTTTTAACGCGCACCGGATGCAGGAAATTGATCGGCAGGAACGTGAGCATCACAGACAGGAAAACCACAACCGATGCAGTCACTTCGCTCGCCTGGATGACAAAAAGGGTGAAGACGATCATGTTCCAGACGACCGGAAATCCGGAGAAGAAATACTCGTCCGTTTTCATGCCCATATCGGCATAGTAGATAGCGCTCGATACGACGATCGCTCCGGCTGCGACGAATGACCAGGGCTCGCCGATCATGCCGCTTTGGTAGAGCGCGAAGGCCGGCAGGAGCACATAGGTGACGTAGTCGATGACGTTGTCGAGCGTGTCGCCCGACCAGTTCGGCAAGACTTCCTTGACCTGCACCTTGCGCGCAATCGGACCATCGATGCCGTCGACCAGCAGCGCCAACCCGAGCCACCAGAACATATCGATGAAACGGTGCTCGGCCGCCGCGACGACTCCGAGGAACGCCAGGAACGAGCCGGATGCAGTGAGGATATGCACGGAAAAGGCGCGGATTTCGGCGTAAGGAACGCGTCTATAGTTGAAGAACTTCATGTGCGAGCGCCGCCCGTCCCCTTTGTCCGGTCCCTTGTGCCACCGGTCACCGCTGCTGTCGGCAATCGGCGCCACTTTGGCGGTAATATGCACCGTTTGCGGAGCATCGCCAGCAAAATCCGACCATTTGGCCCATTGGGCGGTATTGTTCTGTGGACATGGGGCGACCGCCTCCGCGCTGATTTGAGCCCATTTATTTCAATAGGCTAAGCGGGTAGAACAACAACAAGAGATCAAGAGAAAAGGCGGGCCACCGCCGGGAGGTCCTGTCGGCCATGGATCATTACGACATCGTCATAATCGGTGCGGGACTTGCGGGCTCGCTGGCCGCGATCGCATTGGCCCGGGAGGGCCACCGCGTCGCTCTCGTGGGGCCTAGACCGGCCATCGCCGACGGCCGCACCACCGCGCTCATGGACCAGTCGATCGAGTACCTCAAGAAACTCGGCCTTTGGGACGAGGTCGCGCCACTGACAGCGCCGCTCGTCGCCATTCACATCATCGACGGAACCAAGCGCCTCTTGCGGGCACCGCCCGTCAACTTCCGCGCCCCGGAAGTCGGTCTCGAAGCCTTCGGCTATAACATTCCGAACGCGCCCTTCCTTGAAATTCTGGAAAAACACGAGGCGAGCCTGCCGACGCTCGACCGCATTCCGGTGGCAGCGACGACCTTCGATTTCGGCGAGCTCGAAGCGCGTGTCGGCCTTGGTGATGGGCGAGTAATCAGCGCAGATCTGGTCATCGGCGCCGACGGTCGGCGCTCGGCCGTCAGGGAAGCGGCGGAGATAGACACCTTCACCTGGTCCTATCCGCAGACGGCGGTCGTATTGAACTTCGCCCATGAGCTGCCGCACCAGGAGGTGTCGACGGAATTTCATACGGAAAGCGGACCGTTCACGCAGGTTCCCCTTCCCGGCAACCGCTCGAGCCTCGTCTGGGTGCAGAAGCCGCGCGATGCGGAAGAGACGCTCAGGCTCGCGCCCGAGGTATTGTCGCGCACCATCGAGGACCGAATGCAATCGATTCTCGGCAAGGTAGTCGCCGAAGGCATCCCGCAATCCTTTCCGCTCTCGGGCCATACGGCCCGCCGCTTCGGCAAGGGCCGCGTGATGCTGGTCGGCGAGGCCGCCCACGCCTTCCCGCCGATCGGTGCCCAGGGGCTCAACCTCAGTCTTCGCGACGTCATGACCGTCGTCGAACTCGTCGGTCCGACCACCGGCGGCCGCCTGCCGGCGGACACAGGCGACCGATTCGACGGCCGGCGGCGCATCGATATCGTCAGCCGGACAGCGAGCGTGGATCTGCTCAATCGGTCGCTGCTCTCCAGTTTCCTGCCGGTTCAGGCCTTGCGGGCCGTCGGACTGCAACTTCTTTCTTCCGCGGGTCCCCTGCGCGGCCTGCTGATGCGCGAAGGCATCCATCCGGGCAGTGCTCTGCAGTCCATCAAGGAGAGCCTACGGGAACAGATCAGCCGGAAGCGCGCCTGACCGCACGAGGTAGAGAAGACCCGTGACCGTTGCCACGGAAAGCAGCGTCGTGATCAGGATCGTTGCGGATGCGCGTTCCTGCCAGACCCCGTATTGGTGGCCGATGACGAAAACATTCGTCGCCGTCGGCAGCGCGGCAAGCAGCACGGCCGTCTGCATCCAGATCGGATCGTAAGTGCCGCCGAGGCTCAGCGCCAGATACATCAGCACCGGATGCAGGATGAGCTTCGCCGGAACGGTATAGCCGATCTCGGCTGGTATCCGCTTGAGCGGCCTCAGCGCGAGTGTGACGCCCATGGCAAACAGCGCGCAGGGAGCGGCCGCCTGCGCCAGGTAATCGATCAGGCGCTGCACCGGCGCCGGTGGCTCAAACGCCAGGAAGGCCGCGGCGACACCCGCAAATGTCGACAGGATGAAGGGGTGAAGCGCGATACGGCGGGCAATGCCGAGCAAAAGGGCCGCAAGCTTCCGCTTGCCGCCACCGCCGATCGCCATCATAGCGGGCGCAACCGTGAAATGCGCCGCATTCTCGAAGCAGAAGATCAGCGCCACGGGAACAGCGGCTTTCTCTCCGAATGCAAGCAGCGCGAGACCCGGTCCCATATAGCCGATATTGCCGTAGGCGCCGGCGAAGCCCTGGATCGTCGCCTCGGCAATCGTGCTGCGGCGCAGGAAGAGGCCGACCGCGAAGATCAGCGCAAAGACGACATAGGTGGTGCCGACGCTGGTGAGAATGAAATCCGCGCGTGTGAGCTCGTCGATCGGCGTGCGCGAGACCAGCTTGAAGAAGAGTGCCGGCAGCGCGAGATAGACGATGAAGGTGTTCATCCACCCCATTGCTTCGCCGGGATGGTCTACGATACGCGCGGTCATGTAGCCGAGAAAGATCAGACCGAAGAACGGCAGCACCAACCCTGCGATTTCCGCCATCACGTTCCCCCTGGCCCGGCGACATACATGCAGGAAGCGTGCTTAGCCGATTTGCGACAGGACAGGGAAGGTCTGCTGGAACCAGATCGCGACCGAGCTGATGAAGCCGAAGAGGAAGGCAAGGCCTGCCGCGACGAGCAAGCCGCCCATCAGCTTCTCGACGAGACCGAGATGGTGGCGGAAGCGCGAAAGGAAGCGCATGAAAGCGCCGGAAAAGCCGGCCGCGATCCAGAACGGAACGGCGAGACCGAGCGAATAGATCGCAAGCAGCAGGGCGCCGTCGGCGACCGTATCGCGGGCGGCGGCGACACCGAGGATGGTGCCGAGCACGGGGCCGATGCAGGGCGTCCAGCCGAAGGCGAAGGCAAGCCCCATTATATAGGCGCCCGATAGCGTCGCCGGCTTGCCGCCGTGAAAGCGCGCCTCGCGGGCGAGCAGGCCGATGCGGAAGACGCCGAGGAAATGCAGCCCCATGACGATGATGATGATGCCGCCGATCCGCGACAAGAGATCGATGTGCTGCCTCATCAAGAGGCCGATCGACGAAGCCCCCGCCCCTAGAGCAACGAACACGGTCGCAAAGCCGAGCGTGAAGAACAGCGCCGACGGCAGGACGGCCCTGCGCGTGCTGGCGACTGCCGCTGCATCCCCACCACGAAACTGATCGACGGAAACGCCGGCCATATAGCAGAGATAAGGTGGAACGAGAGGCAAGACGCAGGGCGACAGGAATGACAGAGCGCCCGCGACAATGGCGGTCCAGATGGAAATATCGGCGATCGACAAGGTCTTAGAACTCCGGCGCTCGGCTTGCCGCCTTCTTTACCCACATGTATACATTGAAACCAATCACCTTTTGGCGAGCATTTTGCCGCATCGCACGGGCAGCAAAATCGACCTTGGCAACGCCCGCCGAAGAGAATGGAGCGCCGCGCCTCGACCGAACCTATAATGATGGGTTTAGTCGTAATTTTTGGGTTGACCGAGGCGAAGCGCGCGTGCATATGTCCGGCCACTTCCGCCGGGCTCGCAAGCCACGGCATGGGAGCGCGTAGCTCAGTCGGTAGAGCAACTGACTTTTAATCAGTAGGTCCAGGGTTCGAATCCCTGCGCGCTCACCAAAAATATCAATTCAGTGTAGTACGGAAACGTAATCGAAACGGTTTCGTTGGTGCATCGAAATTTTTGCGTGTTTCTTTGCGCATACTGGGTATTCGCTCTGCCCAGGTCACGGCATCTTTCCCCATATCCGCGCCGTCGAAAATCAAGCTCCGCGCCACCGAGGTCCCCAACCCGTACTTCAGCCGCTCTCATCCGCCCGGCCACACCAATTCGCGCACGATCCCGGCCGTGGAGGGCACCACTGCGTTGGGGACGCAATGCTGTTGTGGGAAAGTATCTTCAAGCTCCTGAAACCGGCGTGTCGATTTCGGCCGATCCCGTTCGATTAAGACGGAGCGCCGTGAGCCGGTCAAAGGAGAGACAAGTATGGCTGCCATTGAGCATTCCAAACAAGTCGAACTACAGTCGCCGCACCTCATTGTCGTGCGCACCTTGCAAGCCGTGTGGATGCTGCTGAAGCATCAGAGAAGGTACCGCCGAAGCTTGAGCGAACTCTCGCGGTTTGACTCTCGCCTGCTCCGTGACATCGGCTTGGAGAATGGCGAGCAAGCAAAGCGAAGCGAACAAGAGGCACTATAAGCAGAACGGCCAGGATTTTTTGTCGAATCGCGGTCTCCAACTGCGACTAACATCGACAGCACCATGGAGAACCTGATGCGCTACCTTTGTCTCTTCTACATCGATCAAATCCTTGCTGATGCCGCCAGCAAGGAGGAATGGGCCGAGATCGACCGGGAGTCCCTGGCTTCCAATGAAGAACTCAAACGATCAGGCCACTATCTCGCCTCCAACGCTCTTGCCGATCCAAAGACCGCAAAGACATTGCGCGTTCGCGCCGGCAAGGCGAGTTGGACCGATGGTCCCTTCGCGGAGACCAAGGAGCATCTGGGTGGCTTCCTGCTCATCGAAGCCAGGAATCTTGCGGAGGCAATGGAGATCGCGGAGCGGGACTCGCTCGCTCGGATGGGGGCAATCGAGGTGCGCGAGACCGCCGGCTTTTAGATTTGAAGTATCCGCGTAAGGCCGGCACCGGCCCCAGGCTTCCTGGCTTGGCAAGTTTCACCCCCTTCGGCGGGGCGCGTGATTTCTTGCCGCCTCCGCGGAATTGCCCCAAGGTTAATTGTCATCGTCGCGACCGAGGGGGATCACCATGCAACGCGCCGCAATTCTGGCTGTTATCTTCGCCTCACTCTGCGCCCCTGCCGTTGCGCGGTCCAAAGCTACGGAATACCTCGTTGCCGAGCAGATTGCCGAAGCTTGCGGCGGGGCGGGCGGACAGATCGATCCCGCCGCGGTTATCGAGCAGGACCTCACAGGCGATGGGAAGGACGATCTGATCATCAGCCACGAAGGCATAAGCTGCGCGGGCGGCGGGCGAAGCAGCTTTTGCGGCGCGCAGGTCTGTGCCTTCAATGTCTATGTCCGGCGGGGGGCGCTGCTCGAACTCGCAAAGGAAATGCTCGGCACGATGGTAAGCGTGGACGGTTCCAAAATACCTTCCATCCGCTGGCACGGCCACGGCGGCGCGGAGCATCTCTTACGTTGGGACGGCTCTAGTTTCCGCTGATGAATATACGGTCAGTGTCCCACCGATTTTCTTCGCGGTGCGCCGGTCTTTCCCGGCGTACAAATCGGAGCAGAGAGGGCAAAAACAACGAGGAAACATAGAATCCCTGTGATCAGCCTCGCATAACGGAGTTTCGAACTATTATCTTCAATCGGCTACGACGAATTCAACCTTTATTCGATCCGGATCTTCAACGAATAAAGCGTAACAATCCTTTCCTCCGTCGCAAAAGGATATCTCTCGTCGTATAGATTGCGAACATTATTCTCAATGCAATATTGCCTTAATGTATCGACGGCATCCCTGCTTTTGACTTTGAAGGCGAGATGGTTAAGACCGACGCCGCATCGATGATATGGGTGTGATTTATACTTCTCGGCAACCTGCACAAAGGTTAGGTACGCATCCACACCGTCGCTGAGCGTAAATCCGTCGTCCCAACGGCCTGTTTCTTCGTAACCGATCTTGGCGAGGATGTTTGCCCAGAACGCATGCGAAGCATCGAGGTTTGAAACATAGATTTCCACATGATGCAGCATTTTTACCTCAACGAAGTTGAACAGAATCACAAAAGGGCGGTCGATCAGGCGCGAAGGCTTGGGCGTATGCTCGCCCGCAAGCCACGCCTGACCGCCGGGGCTCCCAAGCTGCCTCGCCGATGCGCGCATTTCCACTTTGAATTGCGAAAACGGCATGGCATGTTTCGGCCGCGCGTTTTTAGCTCAGGGGTTGCAGGTGCCGATGTCGGACGAACTGTTCTATCTTCTGTTTCTGTTCGGATTCTACGCAACGACAGTCGTTACCTATTTCGCCCTTGGTTATGGTCTCACCTGGGTCAACGACCGCAATCCTGAGCGAAAGATTCAGAAGGGGCGCGGTTCCGACAAGCGTCGGAATGCGGAAATCCGCCAGAGCCTGGCTTCGATGTTCAGCGCTTGCCTGCCTCTGACGATCGGCCTCTACGCCCAGCAAAAAGGTTGGGCGCTGGCGCCCTGGGCCTTCAATTGGTGGGCGGCGGTACCGCTCTTTGTCCTCTGCATGTTTCTCTATGATACCTGGTTCTATTTCATGCACCGGCTGCTGCACACGCAGTGGCTCTACCCGCTGCACGCACTTCATCATAAGAGTGTCGCACCAACGATCTGGAGCACCTATTCGGAGGATGTTCTCGACAATTTTCTACTGCAGGGTTTCTCAGCCGCAATCGTTTTTGTTGTGCCGTTTCCGCCGGCGATTCTCATTGGACAAAGGTTGTTCGAACATTTCAACGGCATGTTCGGACATTGTGGGTTTGAGTATTTCGCCTCATCGACGGCGCGTTATCCGTCCCCCTTGCTGTGCACGACTTTCCACGATCAGCATCATTCGGGATTTCGATACAACTACGGCAACTACTTCTCGTTCTGGGATCGCGTGCTGGGCACGATTTCGCCAAACTACGACCAGCGCGTGAAGAAGTTCGAAGAGGAGGGACCGCCGCTCAAATTCAGTCAGACCATTGACGGCGATCTGCGTCAGGGCGCCGACCATCGCCCGGAGAAAGAAGGTTGCGCCTCCGAAGAGCGACCAACCATACCTCAACCCGACGTTCTTGTTCGCAACAAGGTCCTCAACACGTCTCAGCGTGAGAAAAATGGCGGAGACAGTCAGCGGCAAGCCGTTGACCGCTGCAACTCTTAGCGGCATCGACAAGACGATATCCACACCTTCTGAGTCATGGCTCCGCTACGGGCAATGCGCATAGGGCGGCGGGCCGTGCTGGATCGCGCGACTCTGGAGCTGGAGACGGTAGAAAGCGAGCACCTGGTTGGTTTTGACATAGGTGGGGTCGGTCTCGTTGCTCCAGAGATGGAAGATCGAGGCGTCGCTCGGGGTCAGCGTGGCATTGGGGTCGCCCTGAACACCCTTCCACGTCGCCTGCGGCACGGGCGTGGAAAAGAGCGAGGGATCGATCACCATCTGCTGCGTCCAGAACCAGCCCCGGCGCACGCACAGTGTCGGCGCGACATGCCAGCCCCAGTTCACGAAGCAGTTGGGATGGTTCTTGGTGGCGACGTGCAAGCTACCCTGTATCCACACCTTGCGCGGCTTGCGGCCCATGTTGATCATCAGCCGGCACATTTCGTGCGCGCGGGCCCAGCAGCCGTCATCAGGATAGAGAAAAGGGATGCAGGGGACTGGAACGGTGAGCGGCGGGCAAGTTGTCGCGCTCATCGCATCGAAAATCTGCCGGGCAGTCGCTTTCGAAACGCAGCGAAACCACCACCAGGGCCAGATCGGCCAGCGCCAGATCCAGTCGAGCAGACGCTTCCACCACGGCCATTCGAAAGGCTGCAGATCGGGTTTGGGCCACGGCGGCAGCGGCGCCTCATCGGGGCCGGGCGTGTAACCACGAACGTCGATGATGTTGTGCGCATCATCCTCAGTGATGATGAGCAACTGCCCCGTGTCGAGCGCGGTTCGCAGCAACGGCTCGAGCGTCGCGAAATCGGGATTGTCGCGCCTCAGGACATGGCGTGCGTGCGACCTCTCGAGCATGGTCTCATAGCCCTGGTCGCTCGGACGCATGCTCATCGGGCGCGTCACGTGCGGGATCAGCAGCCGTGTGATCGCCGCGGTGTTAGGATCAATCTCCAGATAGACCGGCGCCTTGAGCCTGGAGAGCCCGTCAAGCACCTGCACAAAGCCGCTCGATCGGGGATCGCTCGGGTCAAGCCGGGCGCGGCGCCCGCCTTCGAGTTCGACCCAAAGCCCCGCGCGCAGCAGCTCTTCAGCGGGCCGGTCGAGCGGCGGATCGAAATCAATGCGGGTGGAAACTATCGCATTGGGATTTGGCATGGCGCACCTCCCGATAGATGCGCCAGAATATCAGAGCGATGCGCGCCTGTCCTTGCGTCAACACACGCAAGGATTTCACCGCCAGCGGCGGACTAGGCGGCGCCACCCGGTGAAGTTCACGCCAACCGGCTCAGAAGTTAAAATAGATGGTGACCCCTGGCCGCCGATGATAGCGGTAATAGTCACGGTAGCCGTAGTACCCGTAATGGCGAGGATAGCAGCGACCGTAATAATGGCAGGAACGCCGTGCGTACCGTCTGTTCCAGTGACGATCCGCGCGCCAATGGCGATGGCGCCAGTGCCTGACCTCTTCGACAGCGCCAGCCTGCGCATGCTCCGGCTTAGGCACAAAGATCGGCGCCGCGTTTAGCGGTAAGGCGAAAGACGCAGCCAACACTACGGCTGGAAGGGCGAAGAAGAGCTTATTCATTGTGGAATCCTCCTCACTCCTATCAGACTAAGCCATTGAATCTGAACTGCCGATGAACAGCTGCGCGCCCCATCGCGGGCCGCGTTCTCTATCATCCTGCGTGCCTTGATCGGCATAGCAGAAGCTATGACCTCAAACGCATCTTCGGAAGAAGATCAGCCAATGTGACCGGCCGAAGGTCTCTGGCATCGACGCCGACGTCGAACTGCCGCGGCAGCGGCTTCAATCTGCCATGGGAGTGGCCGTGCAGATTGATCGACTTCTTGCCCATCTGGTTCCAGGTGCGGAACGGATAATGACAGAGGATGAGCAATTGCCCGTCGACTGTCAGTTCCGCGTAGTGCTGGGTGCTTTGCCAGCCGCTCGCGTTGACCGTATCGACCGGGTCGTTGTTGCCCACGATCAGATGCTTCCTGCCGTTTAGCCGCGAGAGCAGATCCTCCGCGGAACCTATTCTCTTCGAGGCGAAATCGCCCAGATGCCAAACATCGTCTTCCGGCGACACCGTTTCGTTCCAGTTGGAGATCAGGGCGGCATCGTGTTCGGCCATATTGGAGAAAGGCCGGCGATCGATGCGAAGCACCCGCGGGTCGCCAAAATGCGTGTCGCTTGTAAAATAAATCATCTTGCTGATCGCTGCCGGTCCTGAGCCTAATCCAGAGAGAGGTTATGACAGCCCGCCGCAATTGCGGGAGACTCGGAAGATAATCGAAGGGATCGAGCCAGGCGTTGAACATATCGAGACGGCTGCGGAAGTTCACCAGGTGCCCTAAGGGCGCTGACGGCGCAGCAATGACGACATGGCGGCCACCGAACCGGTTCACAGATTATTTCAGGTCGTATATCTTTATTACCAAACATTCACTCGCATAGAACAGTAACTCCAAGGAACAAATAGAGGCAAGGCGTCGTTGTTTCCCTGTACAGAAAGGGAGTAGGACAAATGAATTCCAAGATTCTTCTTGTTTCCGCGATCGCGACAGGCATGTTTGCCGCGCCCGCTATTGCGAACGACACCAACAGAGCTGCGGTCACTGGCGCCGCAGGCGGAGCTGTTACTGGCGCAATTATCGGTGGGCCCGTTGGAGCTGCCGTAGGTGGCGCTGTTGGTCTGGTGGCCGGTGCCGTTATCGCGCCCCCGCCGCAGCAGGTGGTTACATATGTGCGGCAGCAGCCGGTTCCGACGGACACCGTGACCATCCAGCAGCCAATCGCAGTCGGTCGACCGTTGCCGCGCGAGATCGTCTTGACGCCGATCCCGGAGAATCCGGCCTATGCATATGCCGTGGTTAATCACCAGCGCGTGATCGTCGATCCGAAGACCTACACGGTCGTACAGGTCGTGCAGTAGGGTCCTCGCGGGCTCCCCTTTGGAGGGAGCCCCTATTCTCTCGCTCCGGAAACGGAGGTCCGCCGCAGCAAGGCTAAGGGGTGTGGCGCATACACATCGGCCGGCGGTAAAAACTCGGTACGCCGCGAATCCCTCTTCCGTCCGAATCAGATTCGTTCTCTATCGAACGGGAACCAGGAAACTTCCCGGCCGTTTCCTTTTCGGTTCGATTCCGGAGGATCACCGCCATGTTCGCCGCTTTGTTGATCGCCTCGCTCGTGGCACCTTCGAACACCGTGTCCACTTCCGCGTCCGTCGAAGATCTGCAGACCGATTTCGAGACGGCTGTCGCCTGCCGCCAGATCGACGGACGGAACGTCTGGAAGGGGGAGCTGGCCTATTACATCCAGTCCTATGTCTACGAGGGCGACGCCGCAGCTTCTGCCGACGTGGCCGAAGTGGCCGATGCGGTTCTCCCGGAAGACAATAGCGCCGAAACCGTCAGGGAATTCGAAGAGGCCTGCGCCATGGCCGGTTCCGGCGGACCGCATGCGCAAAAGTGAGCGATTAAAAGGCGCCTCACGATAACCGTTCGCCGCCCTCCGTCGCGACGCCTGCACGGTTGGCGCTTCGCATCTTCAACGGGCTTGCTTGATATTCGCGCCGATAGGCTCGCGAGAATGCAGAAAGGCTGTCGAAGCCGCAGCGCAATGCAATATCGCGTATGGGAATACCGGAATCGCGAACGAGTCGATGGGCGACCTGCAATCTCAGTCGCAAATAATAGGCACCGGGACTGGTAGAAAGCCCCTTTGCAAAGAGCGTCTCGAGTTTCCGCTGCGAGATCGACAGCCGGCGCGCCACCGCCGTGACCGTCATCGGCCGCTCCAGCGTGCGTTCCATGAGCCTTATGGCTGCGGCAAGCTCCGGGTCGCGCGCCTCTATGCGCCCAAGCGAAACGAATGGCTGGATATCCGTGGGGCTGTGCATCTGGTCGTAGACGAAGATGCTGGCGACATCGAGGGCGAGTGCCGGGCCTAGGCTCTCGGTGATCAGATGCAGCATCATGTCGAAGGTGGGCGACGCGCCGCCGGAGGTCCAATATTTGCCGTCGGTTACGAAGCGGTCGCCAATGACCTCCAGCTCCGGAAAGGCTCGGGCGAAATCCTCGAGTTCTTCCCAATGGGCGGTGGCCTTCCGGCCATTGAGCAGGCCGGAGCGCCCGAGCAACCAGCAACCCGATTCGATGCCCGCGACGACGTCGAAGTGCCGGGCGCATTCCTGCAGTGTGGCAAGAAAACGTTTGCCCGCATGCCTCTGCAGGTTGAAGCCGCCGATGACGAGAAGGAGGTCGCCGCCGAGCGGCAAAGAAAAGCGGCCGTTAACAGCGATCGGAACGCCACAGGTCAGCATGACGGCCTGGCCATCGCCCGACAGCAGCCGCCAGCGGAAGACCTCGCGGCCCGCCACCCGATTTGTGGCACGCATCGGATCAAGGACAGAGGCGAGCGACATGATCGACGATTCCGGCAGAACGACCACCACCACCTCAATCGAAGATCGTCCTTTCACAGGTGTCTTCATGCGCACAACGTCAAATTTTCTGCGCAACTTGTCAATTCGCCGGCAACCGTTCAGGCATTATCGATGGGCAATCGATCTCCGCGGCGCGGCGTCTACGGCCCCGCTTAGGAGATGTTCCCCTTTCCGCTTATTCGGAATGGGCCGGCGGGAGCCAAACCGCTGGCCCTTTTTTCGTTTTTGTAAAAAGTGGGTGATTCGGCGGGCGTTGTTTTTCGCAGACTCGCCACCGATATGTTGCTACTCTCCGAGGCACAACAGGAGGCATCTGTGATGATCAGAAACGTGCTTGTTGCAATCTTCGGCGTGATGGTCGGGGCGGCCGCCCATGCGGCGGACTTGACGCAAGCACCGAAGCCCGCGCCCGTTGTTGAGACGATGCCGGGCTTCGTCTGGACGGGTGGCTACGTCGGCCTTCAGGGCGGCGGCGCCTGGCTGAACAGTGACCTCAGCGTTCCTGGCGACAGCGCCTCCGAGGACTTCAATGGAGGCCTACTCGGTGCCTTCGCCGGCTACAATTACCAGATGGGCGATTGGGTCGTCGGCATCGAGGGCGATGTCAGCTACAACTGGAACGACAACAGCTTCACGGTGTTCGGCGCGAATACCGAAGTCGGTACGGACGTCTCCGGATCGGTCCGCGGACGCGTCGGCTATACGCTGACCGACAGAGCGCTGCTCTACGGGACCGGCGGCTGGGCCGTGACGCGCGGTTTCGTCGACGTCGCCGGCGCGCCGAAGGAAAAGGAGACCTTCAACGGCTGGACCATCGGTGGCGGCGTCGATTACGGCTTCTCCGACAATGTCTTCGGCCGCGCCGAATACCGCTACAATGATTTCAGCGACAAGGATGTCGGCGGCGTCAATGTCGATCTCGACCAGCACCAGTTCACCGTCGGGGTCGGCGTGAAGTTCTGATTGCCACCGTCGTCGCGATCACAGCCCCGGCAGCGCCCGGGGTTTTTTTGGAGGTAGACACAGCCTCCGCGCCCAAACACCCTGAAAGGACAGGCGCAGGCACAAAGAGAGACCCGCATTCAAAACGCTGTGACGGTATATCTGGGAGGAAGGATGGGCAAATTTTTGGAGTTTCTAGGCGGCGTCATCGTTATCGGCACACTCGTTCTGCTGGCAATGACACTGATCCCTTCGCTCGACATGAACACCCTTGTTGCAATCCTCCCATGGGCCTTCCCCGCAATCGCCGGAGGCCTCATCCTCGTCGCTTTCGGCTCGATGCTCGATCACCTCGCGGCCATTCGCTCAGCGGCCGAGAGGCAGGCCGACATTTTTCAGCAGCTAATCGAGCGGCGAAACCCGGCGAAGAAGGAGTAAGGAATGGCGCCTGCGTCTTGGTTTCGAACTGCGTTGGCAAGAAAAGAGCTTCGGAATTGGCGTGCTTGTCTACTCTTTCCCTACCGATGGCTGCGACCTGATCGGACGGCTGCTTTTGGCGCGCACTGGCAGAAGGCCGTGGCGGACCTGGAGCGCCTGAGCGGGGGCAGGCTTCCGAAACAGAACCCCGCTGTTGTGGCGAGAACTATTCGCGTCGGTAAGAGCAATCTGTCCAAGAAGCGTTACTGTGGCGGGTGATCCCGGACATACCCAGATTGGGCTAGGCTATATTCAGGAAATTTGAAGTATCTTCGAACGGGTGCGGAACGTTCTGAGGATGAAACGTGCCCAACCAGCTCCGGCTAACCCAATTGGATGAGGAACAAGCGTTCCCCCCTTTTTATGAGGCGCCGATGCCTCGATTTGCTCACATTCGCCTCACCAAGATGAGGGATGGATAAAGCAGGCATCGCTTTTCTGGCGCTTATTCTCGTCCTCGTCGCTATCGTGATGAGCATCCTGGCGATCGATCGAGGGGCGGATGCTCCTGACAAAAGACCAGCACTACAGCGCCGTGCGTCTTTTCAGACGCACAAAGGACGCTGTAGCACTTTGAATTGCTGCATGTTTTTGTCCTTAAATCGGGTACGATTTAAGGAAACATGCAGTAGCCCCCCAGACGAGCCCCCGATTAGATCGTATGCACCCGTCTGGATTTACCTTCTTCTCTGTCAGGGATGCTAGTGATGGTGACGCCTTCGTGAACATCCTAACCCCTCACTCCGCACTTGATGAGCATTTGGACGAAATTAACGTTCAAGATCAACCATTTAGAAAGCGGTTGGCGACCCCTGCAGGACTCGAACCTGCGACAACCTGCTTAGAAGGCAGGTGCTCTATCCAGCTGAGCTAAGGGGCCGTCGGGCAGTTGCCCTTGACCGGGCGGCCATGAACCTCAATGGGTCCAGGGCTGCATCCGGTTGAAACGGAAATTGTCCGAATAGGACACATTCTTGCGCGTCGGGTCCTTCGGCGCGATCACGCGGTATTCGATTCCGTTGCGCTCGGCATAGGCGATCGCCTGCTCTGCGCTTTCGAAGGTCAGCCGCAACTGCTGCCGCGTGTCGCCGGAGCTCGTGTATCCCATGAGCGGGTCAATCGTGCGCGGCTTTTCCGGATCGAACTCCAGCACCCACAGATGCGTCTTGGCCTTGCCGGACTGCATGGCTGTCTTTGCGGGACGATAGATCTTCGCGGACATTGTTTCGAACGGCTCCCGTTTATCCACCTCAGCGCCTTGAATTCGTGCGCAAATCTCCCCCCGGTCAATGCAGACCTAGGGAATCATGCGGTCGCGGGCGCAGTTTCCCGCCCCGTCATCCGTCTTCCCTTAGCGCAGAATGAATTAAAACGGAATGACTTCCGACAGGAAAATACCGCTTTTTCAAGCCCCTGCCTTCGTGGACCAGGCGACGCATCCGCTCGCGGCTTGCTGCAGCCACAATGCACTCTCAGTGCTCCCACAAGACACGACGGCGCGTCAGCGGGCAACGTAAAAAATGTGAATGATTTTCGAGGGGTTAAGTGGTCGGAGTGGAGAGATTCGAACTCCCGACCCTCTGGTCCCAAACCAGATGCGCTACCAGACTGCGCTACACTCCGTACCAACGAGGGCGGAAATACACGCTTCGTCCCTCACCTGCAACATCAAATTTCGGCAAGTATCAGCCGACGCGGGCGCTCATTGCGCCCCATCGGCAGCCGGTATGCCGCTGCCCCTCACCCGGTCGCCGGGTCTTATGCCGAGCCGTTTCACCGTGCCGGCATTGAGCTCCAGCACGAAAGCCACCGGCTCCCTCGAATCGATGATCGCCTCTGAGAGGGGGACGGCGTTCTCGTGGATGGTTCGAACCGTGCCGTCTTCCGCGATGAAGAGCATGTCCAGCGGCAGATAGGTGTTCTTCATCCACATTATCACCCGTCGGGTCTCGCCGAAATCGAACAGCATGCCGTGTTCGGCCGCCATCTGGCGGCGATACATCAGGCCCTGCTCGCGCTGATCCGGGTCGATCGCGAGCTCGACGGTGAGATCATGTGCCCGCCCATCCGCGGTGATCAGCCTGAGCTTGTCTTTCGCAAAGGAAACCTCAGCCGCGACCGAAGTTGCGAGGACGAAGAACAAAAAAAGCGCCGCCACGGCGCTTCTTGCAACAGTTCCGAAGATCCCGGACATCAGTGCGACCGAGTGGTGGGCGTCGGGCCGTCCGGATGTATTTCCGCAGCCATCAATCCCTTCTCTCCGTCGCCGAATCGGCAGAGCACCACTTGCCCGGGGCGTAGCTCCGTCAAGCCAAAGCGACGTAGGGTTTCCATATGGACGAAAATGTCCTCGGTGCCCTCACCCCGCGTCAGGAAGCCAAACCCCTTGGTGCGGTTGAACCACTTCACCAGCACCCTTTCCAATCCGCTCGTCGGCGTGACCTGGACATGCGTCCTCACCGGCGGAAGCTGAGATGGATGGACAGCGGTCGACTGGTCCATCGAGAGGATGCGGAAAGCCTGGTAGCCACGGTCCCGCTTTTGCACAAGCGCGACGACGCGCGCACCTTCCAACACCGTCTGATAGCCATCGCGCCTGAGGCAGGTCACATGCAGGAGCACGTCCTGCATACCGTTGTCCGGAACGATGAAGCCGAAGCCCTTGGCTACGTCGAACCACTTGATGACGCCGGTAATTTCGATGAGATCAAGGGCGTCGTTGCCAAAGTCGCCATTTTGGATGACGTCTTTCGAAGATGTTCTGTCCGCCATTCTCCCAGCCCCTCGTTACGCGCAACTCTCGATACGGTTAACTGATTCTTATGGACCAGAATAACATCGTCCCGCCGCGCATGCGCAAGTCCCTCGACATATTTTGGCCGGGGTCGTTTATGGGGACGCAGCCTTGCCTCTAGCTTGCTGTGGCTTAAGTATACGCCATCTTCTGCAAAACAGGGACAATCCAAATGCGCTATCTGCATACGATGGTTCGCGTCAAAGACCTGGACCAGGCTCTTCACTTCTATTGCAAGCTTTTCGGTCTCGAGGAGATCCGTCGATACGAAAACGAAAAGGGCCGCTTCACGCTCGTGTTTCTCGCCGCCCCGGGCGATCTCGCCCGCGCGAAGGGCGAATCATCTCCCTGCCTCGAACTCACCCATAATTGGGACCCGGAAGAATATACCGGCGGCCGCAATTTTGGCCACCTCGCCTATGAGGTCGATGATATCTACGCCTTTTGCCAGCACCTGATGGACAACGGCGTCACCATCAATCGTCCGCCGCGCGACGGCCATATGGCCTTCGTTCGCTCGCCCGACGGCATCTCCATCGAGATCCTGCAGAAAGGCGAGCATCTGCCTGCCCGCGAGCCCTGGGCCTCAATGGCCAACGCCGGCACCTGGTAAGCTTCGCGCAATTACGGACGCCTACGGTCAAACAGTGCCGTCGGCCTTGCCGTGCGGCGCAGGCACCAAAAGCCGGCGCGGCAGGATCAGAATCACAGTAAATGATCTTAAGGCCCGGCCAAGTGCCGGGCCTTTGCATTTATTTTGCGAAGCTGAAATAGGTTAGTGCAGGTTTACAAATCACGTGGTGTTCGTTACCTTGCCGCGCCAGACGTTCAAACGGGGCTCTGCTTCGTCGTCACTTGCGGGGAGAAGCCCTTTACTTTGCCTGACCTTCCCGTGGCGAGCCATTTGCTCACCGCGAGAAAAAGTTATTGCTGTTCCGTGAACATGTCTCGGGACTGAGGACTTAAGGCATGCCCTGGCAGAGCTCTGGGGCATGCACGGAGAGCGGGGATAAGGCGTTGCAACTTCTGGAATCGGGCTACGGGTTCCTGTCCGTCGGACGTGCGGCAGCATTGTCTGTATCACTCTTGGCATTGGCCGGTTGCGTGTCGGCCGTCGCCGACGGCGAAGCTCTGAATTCTTCCCAATCGCAGCAGACAACCGCAGAAGCGCAAACGGCGGCGTCTGAAACCGAAGGTGAGGCGCCGGGCGAGCAAGTCGCGGCGACCGATTCGGCGAGCGAACAGACAGCGGGGCCAACGGCGGGATCCGGGCAGGACGCCACAGCCCTGCAGCAGGGGCTGACGATGCAGAGCACCGCCCTCAACGCCACGTCTTCAAGCATCTACGGCCAATCGCCGCCCGCGCGCGCCGCGGCAAACGCTGCCGATCCGAGCCAGACTTCAGGGGCGACGCCGGGCGGAAATGCCCAGCCGACGGTGAATGCCACAAGCAACAGCCTTTTCAACGGCGGACAGGCCGCAGACGAGCAGCCGGTCCTTCAGCCGCAGCAAGGTGCCGCCAACGAAGCTCCAGCCGCGGTGCAGACCGCTGAGCCCACCTCAACCGTCCCGGAGACCACGGCCTATAGCGAGGTCCCCTCAGCGGTTCCGCTACCTCTAAGCGCTCAGGCGGCGTTGTCCGGCGCCGCCTCATCACCCTTGCAGACCGTGGAGGTCGCCTCCGTCGCGCAAGTGGCACCGCCCCCGGCGGGCACTGCGCAAGCGGCCGAATCGGGCGAGCCGGAGAAGCAAGCGCCGGAGATCAAGAAGGGCTGGACGCTTGCAAGCCTCTTCGCCGCCAAGCGCAACGAAAAGCCGCGCGGCGGCACGGAACGCGAGGTGCAGGTAGCCGACAAGAAGACGATCACCATCAGCAATGCGCGCGAGCCGCAGGTCGCCTCCCTCGCCTACACGTCACTGCCCGGGGTCAAGATGAACCCACTCTTCAACATGGAGCACGAGGATCACGCGGCCGACGAGGATGATGCACCGGTCGAGGTGGCGAATCTCTCCGGGCTCGCCCGCCTTGCTCCGAACGGCCTGATCCTGCAGACGGAGAAGGTGGAGACGGGCTGCTTCAAGCCGGCGCTGCTCGACTTGTTGAAGACGGTGGAAAGTCACTACGGCCGCAAGGTCATGGTCACGTCGGGGCTGCGCGCCATCAAGGTCAGCCGCAAGCGCCAGTCTCTCCATACGCGCTGCGAAGCGGCCGATATCCAGGTGCAGGGCGTAAGCAAATGGGAGCTCGCCGATTTCCTGCGCAGCATTCCGGGCCGCGGCGGCGTCGGCACCTATTGCCACACCGAATCGGTGCATATCGACATCGGCCCGCAACGGGACTGGAACTGGCGCTGCCGCCGCCGCAAGGGCTGATCGCGGCGGTCGTTTACGGCGCGGCAGCTAGGCAGCGTCGGCCAACGGCGCACGACATGGTCGAGCTGTTGTTGTTTTTCTGAGAAAAAATCAATTTGCCCCTTGCGGGAACCCAAAGCCCTATCTATAAGCCGCCCTGTCTTGGGCGCCCATCGTCTAGCGGTCTAGGACGCCGCCCTTTCACGGCGGAAACACGGGTTCGAGTCCCGTTGGGCGTGCCATTTTTCCTCTCCTATACTTATGGATACTTTGCTGCGCCTGGTGCTGTGGCCGCTATGCTTGCTTGGGGCGGGCGCACCAGAGGCAGTCTTCTTAGATCCGTAGAAAAATCAGAATAATTGCTTCCGGTCACTTGCGTGGACCCCAAGCTCTCTCTATAAGCCGCCTTGTCTTGGGCGCCCATCGTCTAGCGGTCTAGGACGCCGCCCTTTCACGGCGGAAACACGGGTTCGAGTCCCGTTGGGCGTGCCATTCCCTCTTTCGCATCCATTCTTTTTCATAGTATGGTGCTGGTCATTCGTCAGTAGGCGCCCATCGTCTAGCGGTCAGGACGCCGCCCTCTCACGGCGGTAACACGGGTTCGAGTCCCGTTGGGCGTACCATCCTCTTCGCAACGCATGAGCTAAAACTGTGCCGCAGGGCACGTGGCTTCGTTTCAGACGTTTTCCGAAGAAAAAATCGACTTTGCGGCTGTTGCTCACTTGCGGGAATCCAAAGCGCTCTCTATAAGCCACCTCGTCTTGGGCGCCCATCGTCTAGCGGTCTAGGACGCCGCCCTTTCACGGCGGAAACACGGGTTCGAGTCCCGTTGGGCGTGCCATCTTCCTGCTTCATCAAATTGTTCAAATACGCTTAGCAAGCTGCTGATTACGCGTCGCAACTTTGCTCGCGCCCGACTCAGTTCACTCTCGCTGCGTCCGTAACGCGCAATTGGACGCGGCGCGTTCCCTGCCATAGGTCCGGCGACAGGCAACCCGCAATGTGGACCGTCGCGCCGCGGCTGCCGAGCAGGAAATCGCCGAGCGGCGTTTCGATCGCTCGGAAGGCGATGCCGTCGATGCGGCTGCCGTCCTGACCCTCGAGTGTCACCTTCACATGATTGGCGCCAACGAGCCGGCTGTCCCGCAGCCGGTGTTGCGGAAAGGCGAAGACCGGCTGCGGATGGCCCGAGCCATAGGGTCCCGCCTGTTCGAGCAGATCGACAAGCTCGAGCGTCGCGCCGGCGGCGGAGAGCGCGCCATCCATCTTGAGGCTTTGAACAGCAACGAGATCGCGCACAGCGCCTTCCGCGCGCTCTTCGAAGAATTGCCGGAGCCTGCCGAGCTTGGCGCGCTCGACCGTCAGTCCGGCGGCCATTGCGTGTCCGCCGCCCTTTATGAGAAGACCGTTCTCGACGGCTGCGCGAACGAGCCGGCCCATGTCGAAGCCGTTGATCGACCGACCGGATCCCGTGCCGCGGCCGTTCGGGTCGAAGGCGATCGCGAAAGCCGGCCGGCGGAATTTCTCCTTGATACGGGCCGCAATGAGGCCGACGATGCCGGGGTGCCAATTCTCGCGCGCGGTCACGATCACCGATGCGTTCTCGCCCGTGCCGTATTCCGCCAGCACTTCCGCTTCCGCCTCGGCAAGCATCGCCGCCTCCATCGCCTGGCGTTCGCGGTTGAGCTCGTCGAGCTGGCTGGCGATGAATTCCGCGGCGGCAGGATCGTCGAGCGTCAACAGCCTGCTGCCGAGCGCAGCGTCGCCGATGCGCCCGCCAGCATTGATGCGCGGGCCGATCAGGAATCCAAAATGATAAGGCGTCACCGGCCCGCCGATGGCGGCCTTGCGCAAGAGAGCGGCGAGACCCGGATTACCCATGTGTCGCGCCGCGATCAGCCCCTTGACGACATAGGCACGATTCAAGCCCTTAAGCGGCACCACATCGCAGACGGTTGCAAGTGCAACGAGGTCGAGCTGCGCGAGCAGATCGAAGGACGTGGCCCGCATGTCTCCCTGCTGGCGCAGCACCCGCAATGTGTTGACCAGTACCAGATAGACGACCCCGGCCGCGCAGAGGTGTCCCTGCCCCGACAGATCGTCCTCGCGATTGGGATTGACCAGCGCGCGGCACGGCGGCAGGGTCGAGCCGACCTGGTGGTGATCGATGACGACGACATCGGCTCCACGCTCTGCCGCAACCGCGAGCGATTCATGGCTGGTCGAGCCGCAGTCGACGGTGACGATCAGATCGGCGCCGTTGTCGATCAGTTGTTCTATCGCCTGCGGATTCGGACCATAGCCCTCGAAAATACGGTCGGGAATGTAAATCTCGGCCTCGAGGCCAAAATGGCGCAGGAAACGCGCCATCAGCGCTGAGGAAGCCGCGCCATCGACGTCGTAATCTCCGAATATCACGACTTTTTCACCGCGACGGATCGCATCGCCCAGCCGCTCCGCCGCCTTTCGGCAATCCGTCAGCGTGTCGGGATCGGGCATGAGCGAGCGAAGTGTCGGGTCGAGAAAAGAGGCCGCGTCGTCCAGCCCCACGCCACGGCCGGCGAGCACGCGGGCGACGAGTTCCGAATAACCATGGACCTGACTGATCGCGAGCGCGCGGTTCTGGCCTGCCTGATCCAGCCGCGAGACCCAGCGCTGGCCGCCGACCGAGCGTTCGACGCCTAGAAATGCCCGCTGGATCGGATCCGCCAATTGGTCCATGCTGCCTGCCCGCCGAAATTCCCCCGTTCTTAACGAAGATTTCGGTTCGGCAAAACCGGCAGGCCGAACGCTCCGGCTCACAAGATGCGCACCGGGAAGGTTTCTCAACAGTTTTAATGCAAAAGAGCCGCTTACCAGTCCTTCGGCCGCTCGATGCGAATCACCTGCGGCTCGCCGACGAGATAGCCCTCGCCCTTGATCGCGACGATCGCCTTGCGCACGGAAGCCTCGAACGTCGCATGCGTGACTAGGATGATCGTCTTCGGTTCTGCAGGATCGGCGTAATGCTTGGAATGCTGCATGATCGATTCGAGCGAGATGTCGTTCTCCGCCATGTGCTTCGCGACATTTGCGAATACACCGGTCCTATCGACGACTTTCAGCCGGATGAAATATCCGCCCTCGTGGCTCTGCATCCGGGCGCGCTTGTAGGGTAGCAGCGCCTTTGCGGGGCGTCCAAATGCCGGCACGTGCTGGGCGCCCGGACGGCTCTTCGCGATGTCGGCGATATCACCGAGCACCGCCGATGCAGTAGCATCGCCGCCGGCGCCCGGACCGACCATCAGGAGCTCTCCGAGAATATCGGATTCGATCGCGACCGCATTCGTCACACCGTCCACCTGGGCGATGACGGTGTCGTAGGGCACCATGGTTGGATGCACACGCTGCTCGATACCGCTTTCGGTACGCTGGGCAACGCCGAGTAGCTTAATGCGATAACCGAGGTCGGCGGCCGCCTGGATGTCCTCGATCGAGATGTTGGTGATGCCTTCGAGATAGATGTCATCGGCAGCAATCGCGGTACCGAAGGCAAGGCTCGTCAATATCGAGAGCTTGTGCGCGGTGTCGTTGCCTTCGATATCGAAGGTCGGGTCGGCCTCGGCATAGCCGAGACGCTGTGCTTCCTTGAGACAGGCCTCGAAGGAGAGCCCCTCCTTCTCCATCTTTGTCAGGATGTAGTTGCAGGTGCCGTTCATGATCCCGTAGACGCGCGAGATGGTATTGCCGGTCATCGACTCGCGAAGCGCCTTGATGACCGGAATGCCGCCGGCGACCGCGGCTTCGTAATTCAGCAGCGCGCCGTGCTCCTCGGCAATTCCCGCAAGCTCGACACCGTGCGCCGCCAGCAGCGCCTTGTTCGCCGTCACCACATGGACGCCCCGCTGCAGCGCGGCCTTCACCGACGAATAGGCCGGATCCCCGGCACCGCCCATCAGCTCGATGAAGACATCGATGTCAGCTTCCGATGCCAGCGAGACCGCATCGTCGAACCAGGCGATCTTCGCAAGGTCCACGCCGCGGTCCTTCGACCGGTCCCGCGCGTTCACGGCCGTGATCTCGATCGCCCTTCCGCATGTGGTTGCCAGCATCTCATGACGATCCTGGAGAATCCGCACGAGCGAGGCACCGACCGTCCCCAAGCCCGCAATGCCGATTTTGAGGGCATCTGCCATAGCAAGTTCCTAACATGTAGAAGGCGCCCCGCCTCGAGCGGCCGGGCTATTGGTGCGGAAATACCTGTTCCCTACCGGTGTGCGTTGAGCGAGACAACGTTGTGCATCGTCTCCTCCGCCGTGGAGAGAAAGCGCTTGATGTTGCGCGCCGCCTGACGGATCCGGTGTTCGTTCTCGACGAGGGCCAGACGCACATAGTCGTCGCCCTGCTCGCCGAAGCCGATACCGGGCGCCACCGCGACATCCGCCTTTTCGACGAGCAGCTTCGAGAATTCGAGCGAACCCAAATGACGGAACTTCTCGGGGATCTTCGCCCAGGCGAACATCGTCGCCGGGGGCGGAGGCACCTCGAAGCCGGCCTTGCCGAAGCTCTCGACCATTACGTCGCGGCGGCGTCTGTAGATGTTTCGCACTTCGGCGATGTCGCTGCCGTCTCCGTTGAGCGCCTGGGTCGCGGCAACCTGGATCGGCGTGAAGGCGCCGTAATCGAGATAGGATTTCACACGCGTCAAGGCCGCGATCAGCCGTTCGTTGCCGACGGCAAAGCCCATGCGCCAGCCAGGCATCGAGAAGGTCTTCGACATCGACGTGAACTCGACGGTCACGTCGATCGCGCCCGGCACCTCCAGAACGGAGGGCGGCGGGACGTCGTTGAAATAGATCTCCGAATAAGCGAGATCCGACAGCACGATGATATCGTGCTTCTTCGCGAAGGCGACGACGTCCTTGTAGAAATCGAGCGTCGCGACCTGCGCTGTCGGATTGGACGGATAGTTGAGGATCAGCGCCAGCGGCTTCGGGATCGAATGCCGAACCGCCCGCTCAAGCGGCGGAAAGAAGCTCTCGTCCGGCTCGACCGAGATGGAGCGTATGACGCCGCCGGCCATCAGGAAGCCGAAGGCGTGGATCGGATAGGTGGGGTTCGGGCAGAGGACGACATCGCCCGGCGCGGTGATCGCCTGCGCCATGTTGGCGAAGCCTTCCTTCGAACCGAGCGTGGCGACGACCTGTGTTTCCGAATTGAGCTTGACGCCGAAGCGGCGGGCGTAATAGGCCGCCTGGGCGCGGCGCAGCCCCGGAATGCCCTTCGACGAGGAATAGCGATGCGTGCGCGGGTCCTGTACGACCTCGCAGAGCTTGTCGACGATCGACTGCGGAGTGGGAAGATCCGGATTGCCCATGCCGAGGTCGATGATGTCGGCGCCGGCGGCTCGCGCGCTTGCTTTCAAACGGTTGACCTGTTCGAAAACATAGGGCGGCAAACGCCGAACTTTATGAAACTCTTCCATCTCCAGACCTCGTTTGGCGCACGCATTTGCGGGCCAGTTCGGCATTCGCGGAGCATGCGCTGGGGTGAACGGCCGTCATAGCGGCCATTGAACGCTTTGCGGCCAAATCACGCGAAAGGCAAGCGCTAATTCTCGATCTCTTTCAGCGCATCGGGCCCGTGCCGCTCGGCCAGCAACTGCAGTTCCTTCAGTCGCCGCTGATATTCCGCTTCGGAGATGGCGCCGGAACGGCGTTGGCCGGCAAGCGCCGTCAGCCGCTCCTGCATGTTTACCGCCTCCTCGTCGGTCATCTGCTGCATGGCAGCAGGCCTCTGCCCATATACGGAAGGATAGGTGGCGAGCTCGGCCGTCGAGTTGCATCCGGCAAGCGCGATCGCGAGAATCAATCCGGAAATACGGGTAAGCGAACGCTGTTTTCCAACGGCAAGCATGCTGGCGATGACCCCTGTCTCTGCGGCGCGACGATGCGCTAGCCCTTGTAATCATTTTCGGGCAGAATGTAAAAACGCAAAACAAACAAGATGCTGTGGAGGACACCGGGTGACAGCGGAAAAGGCCGAGGACACCACCGGCAAAGGCGGTTTTGCCGGCTTCGACCCGAAATCGGTCGAGCCTTACATCGTCAAGGATCCCGAAAGCCTGGCCATCAACATGGCTCGCGCGGTCGAACAAATGGGAAAGGCGGCGTCCGCATGGCTAGCGCCGCGCGAGACGGGCGAGAAAGCCCACACGTTCGCCCAGCCCGTCTCCGACATGGTGAAGACGCTTTCAAAGGTCTCCGAATACTGGCTGTCCGATCCGAGGCGGACGCTCGAGGCGCAGACCAACCTCATGGGCAGCTTCTTCGACATCTGGTCGCGAACGGTCCACCGTATGGCCGGCGACATTGTCGAGGAACCGGAGATTCTCAAGCGTAACGACAAGCGCTTCGCGGACGAAGACTGGGTGAAGAATCCTTTCTTCGATTTCATCCGCCAGGCCTACTTCGTGACGTCCGATTGGGCGGAGCGCATGGTCGCGGGCGCCGAAGGGCTTGACGAGCACACCCGCCACAAGGCGGTATTCTATGTGCGCCAGATAGCGAGCGCGCTCTCGCCGACCAATTTCATCACCACCAACCCGCAGCTCTATAGGGAAACGGTAGCATCAAACGGCGCCAATCTCGTCAAGGGCATGCAGATGCTGGCCGAAGACATTGCAGCCGGCCGCGGCGAACTCCGGCTGAGGCAGACCGATACGAGCAAATTCGCGATCGGCGAGAACATTGCGATTACCCCGGGCAAGGTGATAGCGCAAAGCGACGTCTGCCAGGTCATTCAATACGAAGCGAGCACCGAGACCGTGCTGAAGCGGCCGCTGCTCATCTGCCCGCCGTGGATCAACAAGTTCTACGTCCTCGACCTCAACCCGGAGAAGTCCTTCATCAAGTGGGCGGTCGACCAGGGCCATACCGTGTTCGTCATCTCGTGGGTAAACCCGGACGAGCGGCACGCCACCAAGGACTGGGAAGCCTATGCGCGCGAAGGCGTCGGCTTCGCGCTCGACACCGTCGAGCGGGCAACCGGCGAACGTGAAGTGAACGCCATCGGCTACTGCGTCGGCGGTACACTGCTTGCGGCAACGCTCGCGCTTCACGCCGCCGAAGGCGACGACCGCATCCGCTCCGCGACGCTCTTTACGACGCAGGTGGACTTTACTTATGCCGGCGACCTCAAGGTCTTCGTCGATGAAGATCAGATCCGCCACGTCGAGGCGAATATGAGCTCCACGGGCTATCTCGAAGGCTCGAAGATGGCGACCGCCTTCAACATGCTGAGGGCTTCCGAACTGATCTGGCCCTATTTCGTCAACAACTATCTCAAGGGTCAGGATCCCCTGCCCTTCGATCTTTTGTACTGGAACTCCGACTCGACCCGGATGCCGGCGGCCAACCATTCCTTCTACCTTCGCAACTGCTATCTCGAGAACAAGCTGTCGAAGGGTGAAATGGTGCTGGCCGGCAAAAAGATCTCGCTCAAGGACGTGAAAATCCCGATCTACAATCTGGCGACGAAGGAGGATCACATCGCACCGGCGAAGTCGGTCTTCCTCGGCAGCAGCGGCTTCGGCGGCAAGGTTACCTTCGTGCTCTCCGGTTCCGGCCACATAGCCGGCGTCGTCAATCCACCGGCCAAGAGCAAATATCAGTTTTGGACGGGAGGGCCGGCCAAAGGCGACCTGGACGCCTGGGTTGAAAAGGCCAAGGAAACGCCGGGATCGTGGTGGCCCCATTGGCATAGCTGGGTCGAACGGCTCGACAAGCGCCGCGTGCCGGCCCGTAAAGCCGGCGGTCCCCTCAACTCGCTCGAGGATGCCCCCGGCTCTTTCGTTCGCGTGCGCGCCTGAACCAACGGAAGCGAAGTGAATTTCTCCCGTCCGCTCGTCCCTGCGACGCTCGTGCAGCGCTACAAGCGCTTCCTCTTCGACGCCGTTCTTGCCGACGGCACGCCGATTACCGGCTCGTGCCCGAATACCGGCTCGATGCGCGGGCTGACTGCGCCGGGATCGCCGATCTGGCTCTCGGAGCATGACAGTCCGACGCGCAAATATCGTCACATGCTGGAGATCGTCGAAGCGGACAGCACGCTTGTGGGCATCAATACCGGGCTGCCGAACCGGATCGCCGAAGAAGCGATCGCCGCCGGACAGGTCAGCGATCTCGACAGCTATTCAACACTTATGCGCGAGCAGAGATACGGGCGAAACTCCAGGGTCGATATCCTCCTTGCCGATCCGGTGAAGGGCCTCGCCTATGTCGAGGTCAAGAACGTCCACTTCAGTCGCGTTGGAGGACTTGCGGAGTTCCCGGACAGCCCGACCGAGCGCGGGGCGAAACACCTCGAAGAACTGGGGGACATGGTGGAGGCGGGCCACCGGGCGATCATGCTCTATCTCGTTCAAAGGAATGATTGCGCTTTGTTCCGCATATGCCGCGAACTCGATCCGGTTTATGCTCGTGCGTTCGAACGGGCGATTGCCCGCGGGGTGGAGGCCTATGCCGTCAGATGCGCCGTGTCGCCCGCCCAAATCGTGCCAGCGGGGCCGATGATAGTGGACGAACCCGTCCCCGCTGTTCTATGAAAACTGCCGGAAACGACGAAAGAGTTGCAATGGTAACCTACATCGAGGCCGGCGCTGCCCCTTACAAGAACACCGGCGTCATCCGTCTCTACGGCCCGGATGGATTTGAAGGCATGCGCAGGGCCTGCCAGGTGACGGCACGTTGCCTGGACGAGCTGGTGACGCGTGTACGCCCGGGCGTCACGACCGAAGAGATCGACCGCTTCGTCTTCGAGTTCGGCATGGATCATGACGCGCTGCCGGCGACCTTAAACTATCGCGGCTATACCAAGTCCTCCTGCACGTCGATCAATCACGTCGTCTGCCACGGCATCCCCAATGACAAGCCCTTGCGCGAAGGCGACATCGTCAACATCGACGTAACCTATGTGGTCGACGGCTGGCACGGCGATTCGAGCCGCATGTATCCGGTCGGAGAGATCAAGCGTGCTGCCGAGCGCCTGCTCGAGGTAACGCATGAATGTCTGATGCGCGGCATTGCTGCCGTCCGCCCGGGTGTCCGCACCGGCGCGATCGGCGAGGCGATCCAGGCCTATGCGGAATCGGAGCGCTGCTCGGTCGTGCGCGATTTCTGCGGTCACGGCGTCGGGCGGCTTTTCCACGATGCGCCCAACATCCTGCACTACGGCAACGGCAACGAAGGGCCGGAACTCAAAGAAGGCATGATCTTCACGATCGAGCCGATGATCAATCTCGGCCGGCCGCATGTGAAGGTTCTTTCCGACGGATGGACGGCCGTGACGAGGGACCGCTCGCTGTCGGCGCAGTACGAGCACACCGTCGGCGTGACCGCGGACGGCTGCGAAATCTTCACGCTTTCACCGGCCGGTCTGTTCAAGCCCGGCATTCGCGCCCTGGGCAACGCGTGACGAAGACCCCGATCCCCATCGAAGCCGATCCCGAGCAATCCGCCGACGAGCGGAAGTTCTTTGTCCAGCAGAAGACGCGGAACGCCAAGCGGGTAGCATCAACCGACGGTTTGGTCGAGGCGCATTACCACGGCCACCGCGACCGGCTGAGGGCGCGTTATCGCGAACAGGGCGATCAGGGGTTGGCGGATTACGAGGTCCTCGAACTCATCCTCTTCCGCCTGATCCCCCGGCGCGACACCAAGCCCATCGCCAAGGCCCTGCTTAGCCGTTTCGGGACGCTTGCCGGCGTCTTCGGAGCGCCACTCAACCTGCTGCAGGAAGTAAAGGGTGTCGGGGAATCCGTCGCGCTCGATCTCAAGCTGATCGCAACCGCGACGCAACGGATGCTGAAGAGCGAATTGCGCAACAAGCAGGTGCTGTCGTCCTGGAGCGCCGTCATCGACTATTGCCACGCCGCGATGGCACACGAGACGAAGGAGCAATTCCGTATCCTGTTCCTCGACAAGCGCAATGCGCTGATTGCCGACGAAGTGCAGCAGCAGGGCACGATCGACCACACCCCCGTTTACCCGCGCGAGGTCGTCAAGCGGGCGCTGGAACTATCCGCCACGGCCTTGATCTTGGTCCACAACCATCCCTCCGGCGATCCGACCCCCTCACGCGCCGATATCGAGATGACCAAGCTGATCGCCGAGGCCGCGAAACCGCTCGGCATCACGGTCCACGACCATGTCATCATCGGCAAGGATGGACATGTCAGCATGAAGGGGTTGCGGCTGTTCTAAAGGGCGCTCGCGTTCATGCAGATCACAGCCACCTCGCGCGTCGGAAGAAACGGTAGAGCGTGGCGCACACTACGAAGATCACGGCCAAAACGACGAAGTACCCGTAGCGAAATCTGAGCTCGGGCATCTCGTTGAAATTCATGCCGTAAATGCCGGCGATCGCAGTCGGAACGGCGAGAATCGCCGCCCAGGACGCGAGCTTGCGCGAGATTTCCGTCTGCTCCGACTGACCGATCATCAAGCTCGCTTCGAAGGTGAAGGCAAGCACTTCGCGAAGCGCGTCGATATCCTCCTGAACCCGGCGGACGTGATCGGTGACGTCGCGGAACAGCGGCTGCATCGCGGCGTCCATGCCCGGCAATTCGAGATGCTCATGCCGCCGGCAAACATCGACCAGCGGCACGACTGCAGTGCGTAGGCGCAGCAGATTGCGACGTAGCTTGTAGAGCCGCTCGATGTCCGTCTTGTCCAATCGCGAGCGCAACAGTCGGTCTTCCAATTCCTCGACCTCTCCGTGGATCGCCTCAACCACCGGCATGTAATTGTCGACGATGAAGTCGAGGATGGAATAGAGGATGTAGTTCTCGCCATGTGCAAGCGCGGCAGGCGACGACTCGCATCGCTGTCTCACCGCCATATAAGAGGTGGACGCACCGTGGCGCACGGAGATGATGTAGCCACGACCGACGAAGAGGTGGGTCTCACCGAAGGCGATCTCGTCCCCGACCATATGGGCCGTGCGGGCTACGACGAAGATCGCGTCGCCGTAGATTTCGAGCTTCGGACGCTGGTGCGCCTTGCCGGCGTCCTCGATCGCCAGATCATGCAGGTCGAATTCCCTTTGCACTTCCCGCAAAAGCGCTGGATCGGGCTCATGCAGGCCGATCCAGATGACGACGTTTTCACGGTTGCGCCACTCTCCCGCCTCTTCGACCTCGATGTCGCGCAGGCGGCGCCCATCCTGATAGACGGCCGCCGCCACGACGCCGGGGCGGCCGCCTGGCACCGCTTTGCTTTCGGCCTCTGGCAGGCGCTGCGCACCTGATGTGTCGCCGTCCGTCCGCTCCAGCGCCATTCCGTCGTTATCCTCAACCTTTCGCCGCCGAGCAAACAGCGGTTCCTCCGGTGATCAGCATAGCCGCATTTCCCTTCGGACGCATCCAGGACAGATCATTGCGGCATTGCACTTCATCAAACGGTGCGGTTGACGGTATAGATACGGCTGCGCGACATTTGCCGCATTGCACAACGATTCTCGCGAGGTCTCAGGGGAAGCGTTCATGAACCAGTACGATCTGATCGTCGTCGGCAGCGGTCCCGCCGGGCGCCGGGGCGCCATCCAGGCCGCGAAACTCGGCAAGAAGGTGCTCGTGATTGAGCAGGGAAAGCGCGTCGGCGGCGTCTCGGTGCACACCGGGACCATCCCCTCCAAGACGCTGCGTGAGACGGCGCTCAATCTTTCCGGCTGGCGCGAGCGCGGCTTCTACGGTCGCTCCTACCGGGTGAAGCAGGAGATCAGCGCCGATGATCTGCGCCAGCGTCTCATCATCACCCTCAACCACGAGGTCGAGGTACTGGAGCACCAGTTTGCCCGAAACCGCGTGCAACATATCCGCGGCCGGGCAAGCTTCGTCGGCCCAACCACGCTCGAGATCACCAAGGACGACGACGAGAGCATGCTCGTCTCCGGCGCCAGCATCCTGCTTGCCGTCGGAACGAAGCCCTTTCGCCCCGATTACATCCCCTTCGACGGCAAGACGGTCGTCGACAGCGACGAATTACTCGAGATCAAAGAGCTGCCGCGCTCGCTGGTGGTGATCGGCGCCGGGGTCGTCGGAATCGAATACGCCACGATCTTCAGCGCGCTCGACACCCAGGTCACGGTCATCGACCCGAAGTCGACCATGCTGGATTTCATCGACAAGGAGATCGTCGAGGATTTCACCTATCAGTTGCGCGACCGCAACATGAAGCTCAACCTCGGCCAGAAGGCGGAGAAGGTGGAGCGGCTCGATGACGGTAAGGTTCTGCTTACGCTCGACAATGGTCGGAGGATCACAACGGAAATGGTGCTGTTCGCCGCCGGCCGCATGGGCGCGACGGATGCGCTCAATCTCCCCGCGGCCGGCCTCGAGGCCGACAACCGCGGGCGGCTCAAGGTCAACCCCGAGACATTCCAGACCACGGTCCCGAACATCTACGCTGCCGGCGACGTCGTCGGCTTCCCTAGCCTCGCCTCAACCTCCATGGAACAGGGGCGTGTCGCAGCACGCGTGGCGGTCGGCGCGATCGCCAAGGAGCCGCAGAAGTATTTCCCCTACGGAATCTATGCCGTACCGGAAATCTCAACCTGTGGGCTCTCCGAAGAGGAGGTCAAGGAGCGCGGGATCCCTTACGAATGCGGCATTGCCCGGTTCCGCGAGACCTCGCGCGGGCACATCATGGGACTGGACGCGGGTCTTTTGAAAATGATCTTTTCGCTGAAGACGCGGCGCTTGCTCGGCGTGCATATCATCGGCGAAGGCGCGACCGAGCTCGTCCATATCGGCCAGGCGGTGCTCAACCTCAAAGGCACGGTTGAATATTTCGTCGAGAACACCTTCAACTATCCGACGCTCGCCGAAGCCTACAAGATTGCCGGCCTCGACGCCTGGAACCGCATGGGAGAGATCAAGGCGACGGGCTGACGCTTGCGAACAGCAACATGGTCAAAGAGATCGCCTCAGCCGCGCAACGACTACTGCATGTTTCCTTAAATCGTAGCCGACTTAAGGATAAAAGCATGCAGCAATCCAAAGTGCTACAGCGACCTTTGCCGTCTGATAAGACGCGCGGCGCTGTAGCTGAACGGGTGAGATGATGCGGATCGTTTCTCTCAATACCTGGGGCGGCAGGCTCCATGCGCCGCTCATGGAATATCTCGTACGTGTCGACGCGGATGTGCTGTGCCTGCAGGAAGTCGTGCGCTCTTCCGGGAGCTCGGCAGATTGGCTGCTCTACCGCGACGGCGACGTCGAACTGCCGCAGCGCGCCCATCTCTTCGACGAAACCTGCACTTTGCTTCCGGACTATGACGGCTTTTTCTGCCCGACCGCATGCGGTGAGCTCTTCGACGGCGAACGTGTGGTCCTTTCCCAGTTCGGGTTGGCGACATTCATACGCCGTTCGTTTCCCGTCATCGGTCAAGCGCTAGGCTTCGTGCACGGCGCATTTTCGCATCGCGGCTGGGGTGCCCATCCGCGCGCTCGCAACGCCCACTGCATCCGGCTCTTCGATCAGAAAGCCGGAACAGCAGTTACCATCGCCCACATGCATGGTCTCCGGGAGCTGAATGGCAAGGCAGACAGCCCGGCGCGCCACGCCCAGGCGGAAGCGCTGGTCAGCCTGATCGAAGAGGTCTGGCCGGGCAACGAGCGCTTGATCGTTTGCGGCGACTTCAATGTCCTACCCGACAGCGCCACCTTTCGATCGCTTGGTCGGCTTGGCCTGTCCGATCTCGTCGTTTCGCACGGACATTCTGACACGCGCACCTCGCACTATTCCAAAGATGGTCGCTTCGCCGACTACATGCTGGTGACCGAAGATGTCGACGTGATTCGCTTCGATGTCGTGAAGCAGCCCGAGATTTCGGACCATCGCCCCCTGTTGCTCGACCTTCGGTAACAAGCGCCGGCGCCGGAAACAAAAAAGGCCCTGCCGCGCGGCAGGGCCTCACAAGTTCCAAACAGCAAATCCGACTACTCGGCGCTCTCGTCCGATGCCTTCTTCTTGGCCGGAGCCTTCTTCTTCGTCGGAGCGGCTTCTTCGCCTTCGGCGGCTTCCGCCTTGGCTGCAGCCTTCTTCTTCGCCGGTGCCTTCTTGGCCGGCTTGTCGTCGGCTTCGTCCTCGGCCATCAGCGCGTCCTTCGAGACCTTCTTGTCGGTCACGGAGACTTCGGTTAGCAGGTGGTCGACGACCTTTTCTTCGAAGAGCGGTGCGCGCAGCGAGGCAGCGGCGCCGGGGGTGTTCCGGAAATAGTCGAGGATCTGCTTCTCCTGGCCCGGGAACTGGCGGAGCTGTTCGAACAGCGAACGCTGCATCTCGTCATCGCTCACCTGGACGCCGGCCTTCTCGCCGATTTCGGAGAGAACGAGACCGAGGCGGACCCGGCGCTCTGCAAGCTTGCGATATTCGGCGCGCGCGTCCTCTTCAGTCGTGTCTTCATCAGCGAAGGTCTTGCCAGCCTGATCGAGGTCGGTGTTGACCTGACGCCAGATATTCTCGAACTCGGCATTGACCAGACGCTCGGGCGTCTCGAACTGGTAGAGTTCGTCGAGCTGGTCGAGGAGCTGACGCTTGACCTTCTGACGGGTAACCGAGCCATACTGGCTTTCGATCTGGCCGCGGACGATTTCCTTCAGCTTGTCGACGGATTCGAGGCCGAGCTTCGTTGCCAGTTCGTCATTGATCTCGAGCGGAGCGGCGGCAGCGACATCCTTCACAGTGATGTCGAAGGTCGCTTCCTTGCCGGCGAGGTTGGCTGCCGGATAGTCTGCGGGGAACGTGACCGTGATGGTCTTTTCGTCGCCAGCCTTGGCGCCGACGAGTTGCTCCTCGAAGCCCGGGATGAAGCGATTGGAGCCAAGCACCAGCTCCGCATCTTCGTCCTTGCCGCCGTCGAAGGCGACACCGTCGACCTTGCCGAGATAGTCGATCGTGACGCGGTCGCCATTTTCGGCCTTGCCCTTCTTCGATTCATAGGTGCGGGCGCTTTCGGCGATGCGCAGGATCTGTTCGTTGACCTCATCATCGCTGATGTCGACGACTTCGCGCGTGACCTTGATGTCGCTCACATCTTTGAGTTCGATAGCCGGAATGATCTCGTAAGCAACCGTGAACTCGAAATCGGCTTCGGCGGCCAGGATCTTGTTGGCTTCGGCCTCGTCCTCGGTCATCGCGACTTCCGGCTGGGTAGCCGACTTCTCGCCGCGGCTCGTCAGGATTTCCGTCGGCTTTTCACGAACGATCTCGTTTACGAGATCGGCCATGATCGACTTGCCATAAACCTTTTTCAGGTGCGCAACCGGGACCTTGCCCGGACGGAAGCCATTGATGCGAACGCGATCCTTCACCTCGGCCAGACGCTCATTCATCCGAGCTTCCATTTCATCGGCCGGAATGACGACCTTGAGTTCGCGCTTCAGCCCTTGAGCGAGCGTTTCGATAACCTGCATGTTCAAACCTTCATTTCACGTTGACTGTGCTCTTCCCTCGAAAAGGCTTGGCGAGCACGTGAGCCGATCCATTTGCCGGGAGTGGCTTTACGCAATTCCAACCGCTTTGCAAGCAAAATGGCACCTCGCCTGCCCTCCTCAACGTCGAATATCGACGCGTGGCCGCGATATCGTCCTGGTGCGGGTAGAGAGACTTGAACTCCCACGCCTTGCGGCACCAGAACCTAAATCTGGCGTGTCTACCAATTTCACCATACCCGCGTTCAGACGATCGCACTGCCCGATCGCATTCCTGCAAGACCAAATCAGCGGAATGCCGCGGATGTTCTGGACGTGCGAAGGCACAGGGCTTCCCGAGCGCGGCGTCTCTATATCACTCGTTTCCACGGGATCAAAGGGAAAATGCAACGACGTCGCACGCGACAATGCCGCCACTCCTTTGGTCCTGGATGCTGGGTTCGGACAACCATCTAGCGCCCGATGCGGGCGGCGGGCGTCTCTTTGTCCAAATTTCCGCACCGCAACACGCGACGCGATCCTGATGAACAATATTGTGGCACTTTTGGATTGTGGCACTTTTGGCCATCGGGTCGCGGAGCCATGCGCTTGGCGCATGATTGCCATTCCGCCTGTACTCTACCTAAATCCGGTCGCACACATTATCTTCCAATCATCGATCGGGGCGGCGCACTCCTCCTCCCAGCGCTCCCGATACGGGATTGGCAACATTCCTCCTCCCGGTTGCCAATCAGAACAAGCAACGCCCGCCGGCCCTCCTCCCCCGGCGGGTGTTGTGTTTTGTGCCCTCCGCCCCTGCTGCGCTTTCCACCTTCCGGGTAGCTCATCGTCTTCAGCGAAGCGCTCGCACAATGAAGAAGCGTTAGAATCCAGTTAACAGCAGAAAAAGGGATGCAGCGTATGCATGGGTGCGATGCAGCATTGTCTCTGTTTGTCTGGTTCAAATCGATTATATTTCAAACCATAAGATGGCCAGCAAGAGAGACAGAGCGCTGGCAAACGACCCTAGAAAAGGAATAGGATCATGAACCTCGCACGTTCTTTCAACAACTGGCGCAAGTATCGTCAGACCTGCGACGAACTCGGCCGCATGACCGATCGTGAGCTGAACGATCTCGGCATCGGCCGCGGCGACATTCCCTACGTTGCCCGTCAGGCGATCAAGTAAGCATCAAAGCTTCGCAGGCTCGTTCAAAAACGCCTTCCGGTTCCGCCGGCGGGCGTTTTTCTTTTTTATCCCTGTTTCGGCCCTATCAGGACGCGTCCTTTCGCATGAGCGAAAGGCGGATGAGGTATCGTCCCGGCACGCGATTCAGTGCGCTGCAACATTCCCGTACGGCGTCTTTTAAACCGCTCTACGCTGACGCACTGAAAACGTGATTGAGCAATGCGTTAAGCGCCGAACCTCGCATTTTGATCAACTCTTAAAGCATGATGCTTTTTCGGGCGGCAGCGCCTTGATGCTCACGAAATTGGCGATGCAGTGCACAAATGCATAGCAGCTGCATTTTCTTTGCACTCCATCTTCCAATTAGACAAGCGTATAAGAACCTCAACGACGCGGACAATCACTGTCGCGACAAACCGATCTTGAGGAAAAGAGACCATGAACCCGATTCGCATCGCAAAAAGCTGGATCAATTACCGCCGTACCGTTGCCGAGCTCGGCAGCCTGTCCAATCACGCTCTCAACGATATCGGCATCACCCGCTACGATATCCGCAACATCGCGGCCCGTTCCTTCCGCTAATCGGAACGAACAACACGGACCTCCAAGACGGCGCCTTCGGGCGCCGTTTTCGTTTCTTGGAAGCGCGTTGCGGCTGTGATAGGAAGCCGCGCATGAACATGAATACATCTTCGTCCTATTCGCCCATCCATGTCATCGGCGGCGGCCTTGCGGGATCGGAAGCCGCCTGGCAGATCGCCGAGGCGGGCATACCGGTCATTCTGCATGAGATGCGCGGCGTGCGCGGCACGGATGCGCACAAGACCGATGACCTGGCCGAGCTCGTCTGCTCCAACTCCTTCCGCTCGGACGATGCGACCAGCAATGCCGTTGGCGTGCTCCATGCGGAAATGCGCCTCGCAGGCTCGCTCATTATGCAATCAGCCGATCGCCACCAGGTACCTGCCGGCGGCGCGCTTGCGGTCGATCGCGACGGCTTTTCGCAGGCCGTCAGCGCCGCGATCGAAAACCACCCGCTTATCACGGTCGTACGCGAGGAACTGCGTGGCCTGCCGCCGAAGGATTGGGATCTCGCCATTATCGCGACGGGCCCGCTCACGGCACCCGATCTTGCCGAGGCAATCCGCCAGGAGACCGCTGCCGACGCGCTCGCCTTCTTCGACGCGATTGCACCGATCGTCTATGCCGACACCATCGATATGAACGTCTGCTGGTATCAGTCCCGCTACGATAAGGTCGGTCCCGGCGGCACTGGCAAGGACTACATCAACTGCCCGCTGACGGAAGAGCAGTACAACGCCTTCGTGAACGCGCTGATAGCCGGCGACAAGACGGGCTTCAAGGAATGGGAAGGGACGCCCTATTTCGATGGCTGCCTGCCGATCGAAGTAATGGCAGAACGCGGTCGCGAGACGCTGCGTCACGGACCGATGAAGCCGATGGGTCTCACCAATGCGCATAATCCTTCAGTCAAGCCCTATGCGGTGGTGCAGCTCCGTCAGGACAACGCGCTTGGCACGCTCTACAACATGGTCGGCTTCCAGACGAAGCTGAAATACGGCGCGCAAGGAGAAGTCTTCCGGATGATCCCCGGTCTCGAGAACGCCGAGTTTGCAAGACTCGGCGGCCTGCACCGCAATACTTACATCAATTCGCCGACCCTGCTCGACAAGTCGCTCACGCTCAAATCCAGACCCGGCCTGCGCTTCGCCGGGCAGATCACCGGCTGCGAAGGCTATGTCGAGAGTGCCAGCATGGGCCTGCTCGCCGGCCGTTTCGCCGCAGCGGAACGCAAGGGTGAAGCCCCTTCCCTGCCACCTGTGACGACGGCATTCGGTGCGCTGCTCAATCACATCACCGGCGGGCATATCGTTTCAGAAGACGAACCGGGCAAACGATCGTTCCAACCGATGAACATCAACTTCGGCCTGTTCCCGCCGCTGGAGCCCGGAGCGCTCACGAAACCGGACGGCGTCAAGCGCTTCCGCGGCAAGGAGAAGGCGCTTGCGAAGAAGCAGGCGATGGCCTCGCGCGCTCTCGGCGACTGCGCAGGCTGGCTCGGGAAGCCGGCCTGACTTGGACGAGAATTGCCGCGCCGCAAGGCCCCGCAATTGATCAATCGATCGTCTGCGCCGTCTGCGCGGCCTCGGACGGCGCGTCCTCGAGCTCCGACTTGGGAGCGAAGCTGCCGAGCAGCCACAGGGAGACTTCAGCTGCCTCGGCGGCAGTCTGAAATTCGAAGGCGTTGTCCAGATAGGCGAAGTCCGGGAAGTGAACGATCAGCCCTCGCCCGCTCTCGGATGTATTGACCCGGACCTTGCCGGGGTGAATGACGTGGCAGACATAATGGGTGCCGTGCGACTGGATGAAGCCGGCCTTGCCATCGTGCAGGCGCAGAAAGATCGCTTTCCTGTCGGTAGTCGAATGCAGAGCCCGGATCGCTTCGTCCGGGAAGGCGCGGCCGAATTCGACGATGGCCGAGCCGGCATCCGGATTCTCGGCGTCGCGCTCGGCGCGCGCGTTCATGCGCATGTAGAACGCCCCGACGGCGACGATCACGACCAAGAGCAACAACCAAAGCATCACATGGGTCCCTCAGAGCGACAGGAATCCGGTAGAAGAGAGCTATATCCAGCGAGACTTGCGCCAGCGTTGACTACCGGTTGGTTACGAGCACGGATAGCCGAGTCTCATATTTTCTTGAGCTAAAATTGCCGACGCCGGCTCGCCCGCCACATCCGCCATTGCCGCTGCCATTGCGGCGGCTGTATCGGATGGCGGAGGATTTGAGCTCCGGCGGCCTCCGCCCGATCGAACACCGGCTCGACCAGCGCGACCGGGATGAAAGCGGAGAAATTCCGCGCCGAGATCGACTTCGCGCCCTTGCGCGCTTCGGCGAGATGGTCGCGACCGAGACCGCAAAACGCGCGAATTGCTCTTCCGATCGCGTCCGCATCGCTGCCGGCGAGCCAGGTTTCCCTGTCGAGGCCGGTCGCACTCAAAAGCTCCGCGGGGAGGTAGACCTGGCCGCGCCGCGAATGAATCGGCAGAAGCAGCAAAAGGCCGGCGATCGTCTGAGCGACGCCAGCATGCCCGGCTGCCTCTGCCGAGTTCGGCGCCTTCTCCGGATCGAGGATCAGCGAGGAAAGTTGGATCAGCGCCGAAGCTGTTTCACCGGCATACCCCTCCAAAGCCGAGCGGTCCTGCATCGGATCTTCGTAGAGATCGAAAATGCGCGCATCGATCATATTCTGCAGCACGGCGACAGGCAGGCGGTGTTCGCGAATGCAACGCAGAAGAGCCTCTGCCAGCGGATGGCCCGCGCCGTCCGATTGCTCGTTTGCAAGAATATCGCGCCACCATTGCAGCCGGATTTCCCCTGGCAGCGGCTCGTGTATCACGTCACGCACACGGGCAATTTCCGCATAGAACGCGTAAAGTGCCGCGAGCGAATGCCGCTTTTCCGGCGGTGAAAGCAGGCACGCCAGGTAGCGATCACGATCGGTCTCCCGCAGAGTTGCGAGGACCTGGTGGTCAGGCTGTTGCACGGTGAATTCCCCTGTCACACCGCGACCAATGCGGCAGCGACAGCGCGCGATTCCGCCAACATGACGTTGTAAGTCCGCACGGCAGCCCCGGTGTTCATCGGATCGGAAGAAATGCTGACGGCCTGTAGCGCTGCCTTCAACTCCTTGGGCAAGGGCCGGATTTCGCGACCGGTGCCGACGAGCAGCACCTCGATTTCACGCGCCTCGGCCAGAACACGCTGGAATTTTTCAACCGCGAGCGGATCGCCTTCGGAAACATCCCATGCATAGACGCCGGAAGGCAGCATCAGCACCGAGCCGCGATGCGACATGTCCGCGAAGCGGAAGCCGCCATTCCCGTAAGCGTCGATCGGCGCGCGTCCCGGAAAGTGCGCCTCGCGCATTTCGATTCCCTTTGCCATGATCAGACGGCACCCTTAGCTTCTCTGTCCGGCGCGGCCTCCCGGCCGCCCGGATCCTCTTTGCCATCGAGACGATCGTTTCGGCGATTGAAGAGAATAAGCACCGGCCCCGCGATATAGATCGACGACACGGTACCGACAAGCACGCCGAAAATGAGCGTCGCGCTGAAGGACTGGACGAGAACGCTGCCGCCGAAGAAGTACAGCGCGACAAGCGCAAGCAGCGTGGTCAAGGCCGTCAGAACCGTACGCGAAAGGGTCTGGTTGATCGACGTGTCGATCAGGACCGAAAGCGGCATCCTTGGATAGCGCGACAGGTTCTCTCGAATTCGATCGTAGATCACCATGGTATCGTTCAGTGAATAGCAGACGATCGTCAGCAGCGCGGCGATGCTGGCGAGGTTGAACTCTGTGCCGATGACGACGATAAACCCGAGGGTCAGCAGCACATCATGCAGCGTCGCGACAACGGAACCGACCGCAAGCCGCCAGTCGAAACGAAGCCATACGTAAAGCAGGACAGCCAGCATTGCCGCAGCCAGCGCGAACGTTCCCGCGCGGATCAGTTCCCCGGACACTCCGGGGCCGACCACCTCGACGCGCCGGAAGACGTATCGATCCTCCAGTTCGGCGCGAACCAAGCCAACGGCGGTCTGCTCCGCATTGTCTCCAGCCTCTTGCGACGGGATGCGTATAAGAACGTCCCGCCCTGAACCGAGTTCCTCGATCTGAACGTCGCCGAGATTCAATTCGTCGAGACGCGCTCGGATGTCGGCGCTGTCGGCGACGCCGGTCCTGGCCCGGAGCTCGATGATGGAACCGCCCCGGAAATCGGCTCCCATGTTGAGGCCTAGACTGGTCAAGAGGACGAGCGCGGCAAGCGACAGTGCTGCCATCAGGATGAAGACCGGATTGCGGATGGCCATGAAGCGGAAATCCGCCTGACTGAAGAAGCCCGTCCGAATTCCGCGCGGCAGCCGGCGCGGCCGCCGTCGGCGGTACCATCCGCGTATCAGCCGCCGTGTCAGGCTGTGCGCGGTGAGGATGGTCGTCACACTGCCGATGGCGAGCGTCACCGCAAAACCGCGAATGGCGCCGGAGCCGATATAGAGGAGAATGACTCCGGCGATCAACATCGTGAGGTTTGCGTCGATAATGCTTCTCAAGACGCGCGAAAAGCCGTTGTCGAGTGCCCGCCGCAACGGGAGGTCGCTGCTGCGCGCTTCCTCCCTGAGGCGTTCGTAGATGAGAACGTTCGAATCGACGGCGACACCGATCGTGAGAATGATGCCCGCTATTCCCGGCAGAGTCAGCGTCTGTCCGAGAATGGAAAGGACTGCAATGATGAGCACCACGTTCACGATCACGGCAATTACCGCGACGAGGCCGAAGAAGCCGTAGAAGGCAATCATGCAGGCGGCTACCGCCAAAGCCGCGATCAGCCCCGCCGTCAGGCCGCTCGCAACAGCATCGGATCCGACCTCGGGCCCGACGGTACGCTCCTCGATGACGGTCAGGGAAACAGGAAGCGGACCGGCACGCACCAGAGCGGCAAGATCGTTCGCCCCTTCCTCCGACAGATTTCCGGAAATTCGGATGGTATCGCCGGAGATGGCGTCCGCGAGGGCTGGCGTCGAGACGACCTGCCCGTCGAGCACGATGGCGAACTGCCTTCTCGAGTCCGTTTGCAAGAGCGGCGCGAGGCGAGCGGATGCGTCGCCCGCCATCTTCACGTTGACGATGGGTTCGCTCGTTGCGGGATCGAAGCTCGGCTGCGCCTCGACAAAATCTCGTGCCGAAGCAAAGGCACGCCTCTCAACCAAATAGGGTACCGGAGGATCATCGAGCGAATAGAGGACCTCGGATCCCGCCGGTGGCTTCGTGTCGACGGCCTGCTGTGCCGATATCGACGGATCCAGCCACTTGAGGGCTACATCACCTCGCTGGCCGAGGAGATCCTTGAGTCTCTGCGGCTCCTCAAGCCCAGGCACCTGCACGCTCAAGCGATCATTGCCGCGGCGCTCGATGACAGGCTCGACCGCAATGACTTCGCCGACGCGCCGCCGCACGACGTCGATTGACTGGGCGACGGCAGCGGAAACCCTGAGGGCGATGCCCTCATCGGTCAGGCGCAGCCGAATGACGTCACTGGTCGCGCTTTCCTCGTAGACCAATTCCTGGATGGGATCCTCCAAAAGGCCGTCCCGTTGAACCGGGGCAGCCAACGCGCGCAGCGTTTCACGCGCAGCAGGCGCTTTCGTCGCATCCCGAAGCCGGAATTGCAGGCCCTGACCGCTGCCGGACAGACCCGTATAGCCGATATCGGCTTGCCTCAACGCAGTGGCGATCGCATCGATCGTCGATTGCAGGCGCTCGGCTACGATATCCTCACGGCTGACCTTCAGCACGATATGGGAACCGCCCTCAAGATCAAGCCCGAGCGGCACCTGCCGATGCGGCAGCCATCTCGGCCAGCCGGCAAGTTGTTCCCTTGAAACGAGGTTCGGCAGGGCGAAGGCAAACCCCGCCAGCACGACCAGCCAGATGAGAGTGTTTTTCAGCGGCGAGAACTTGGGCATGCGTCGAAATGCTCCATTCGCCGGCTCGGCCGGTCGCGGCTCGTGGCTCGAGATTATTCCTTGACCGGCTCGCCCTTCACGCGGACTTCGGAAATGCCGCTGCGGACGACGCGAACCTTGATTCCGTCGGCGATCTCGACTTCAAGCTCCGCATCGTCGACAACCTTGGTCACCTTGCCGACGATACCACCGCCGGTGACCACCTGATCGCCGCGGCGGATGTTCTTCAATAGTTCTTCGCGACGTTTCATCTGCGCGCGCTGCGGGCGGATGATCAGGAAATACATGACGACGAAGATCAGAAGGAACGGCAGGATAGACATCAAAATATCGGCGCCGCCGGCAGCGGGGGTTGTCGTCTGCGCGAAAGCTTCGGTAACGAACATCGGTCACTCCTTGAGTTCAAATTGCGCGGTCGATTCCCGCGACAAATGTGCCGGAATATAGGGAAGCCGTCCCGCAACACAAATCGTCGGGGCCTTCTTCGTTTCTCCTGCCTCTGGCACAAATTCCGCAACAGGAGAACCCCCCGTGCGCTTGCACCCGGGCTTTTCCAGCGCAAACCGCCGTGCTACCGGAAAAAAGCTGCCGCAGCACCACCTCAACCGGGGTTTGCCCGAAAAGGAACGACGCGGCAATTCAAGGATTTGCGGCAGCCGACGGTCCGCCGTCGCGGGCGCCGTTTCAGGCTGCAGAGACAAAGCACCGGAGACACGCAGATGCGCGAAAGCAAGGTCGATATCCTCATCAACGAAATGCAAAGGCTTTCGGCGGCGGTCGAGCGGATCGCCGGTCCCGCGGACGCGGTCAACGACTGGAATCAGGCGGAATGCTTCGTCTGGGCGCCGGCGACGCGCCACCTGCAGCCCGTTTCGAAACCGAACCGCATCGAACTCGCGCTCATCACCGGTGTCGACCACGTTCGTGATATCCTCTTCGACAACACGCTGCGCTTCGCCCAAGGCTATCCGGCAAACAACGTACTGCTCTGGGGTGCGCGCGGCATGGGCAAGTCGTCGCTGGTGAAAGCCGTCCATGCGAAGGTCGCACGCGATACCGGCAGCGCGCTGAAACTTGTCGAGGTGCACCGCGAAGACATCGGAACGCTGCCGGTCCTCATGGAAATTCTGAAGGCGGCGCCGATGCCCGTGATCGTCTTTTGCGACGACCTCTCCTTCGACCATGACGATACGTCCTACAAATCGCTGAAGGCCGTCCTCGACGGCGGCGTCGAGGGGCGTCCTGCGAACGTCCTGCTCTATGCGACGTCCAACCGGCGGCACCTGCTGCCGCGCAACATGATGGAAAACGAGCAATCGACCGCCATCAATCCGTCCGAGGCCGTCGAGGAGAAGGTTTCGCTGTCTGACCGCTTTGGTCTCTGGCTCGGCTTTTACAAGTGCAGCCAGGAGGACTATCTCGCCATGGTCGACGGATATGCGCGCTACTACAATTTACCGGTCGAGCCCGAAGCGCTTCATTCCGAAGCGCTGGAATGGGCAACGACGCGGGGAGCAAGATCCGGCCGCGTCGCCTGGCAGTTCATTCAGGATCTCGCCGGCCGCCTTCGCAGGCAACTCGACGCATAATCAGGCGGCCCGCGGCTTATCCCGGCGCCGCCGCGAAGATGCCGGCTACAGAGCTTATTCGAGGTAAGTAGCTGGGTTCACCGGCGTTGCGTTCTTGCGCACCTCGAAATGAACCTGCGGCTGGCTCGCCCTGCCTGTCATCCCGGAGGACGCGAGCGTCTGGCCGCGCTGCACCTTCTGGCCGCGCTGTACCTTGAGCTCCGAAGCGTTGCCGTAGACCGTGACCGTACCGTCATCATGGCGAACCAGAACGGCGTTGCCCAGTTCCTTCAGACTGCTGCCGGAATAGATGACAACGCCGTTTTCGGCCGCCTTGATCGGCGTTCCTTCCGGCGCGGAAATGTTGATGCCGTCGTTGCGGTTCCCGTTGACATTGGCGCCGTAGCCAGCAACGACCGCGCCGCGCACTGGCCAGCGATATTTGCTGATGCCGGTCGACTTCGGCGATTCCTCATCGACATCGGACTTGATCGCGACCTCGGAAACGCTCTCCTTGGTGACCGGAGGCTTGTATTCCGCCGGCTTGCTCGGCTCGATGGAGGCCACCTTGGTCTCGGCCTTCTTGCCCGGAACCGACGCTGTCACAACCGCATCGGTGGCAGGAGCAGCCGCAGCGGCGCCCGGCATTTTGAGCTTTTGTCCGACGCGGATGGCCTCGGTCGAAAGGCCGTTGGCCTGCTTCAGCGCCGCGACCGAGACGCCGTTCTCCCGTGCGATCCGGTTCAAGGAATCGCCCGCCTTGACCGTATAGAGACCCTTGTCGTTTCCGCCTTCGCCGGCCGTATTGAGTTTGCCCGCAGTGACGTCGCTGCGGCCTTCGCTCTTCTCGCGTGATTGCGACTGTCCGGGAAGAATCGCCACCTCGCGCTGATCGGTCGGGAGCGGCGACGGCCGCTTCTTGCCGCCATCGAGGTCGGCAATCGAGTTCGATGCTGCCGCTTTCGCGGCGCTGCTTGCCGCACCGAATGTCGGAATGACGAGACGCTGCCCGGGCTCAACCTGGTCTGCAGACTTCAAGCCGTTCGCTTTGAGTATCTCTTTTTCGGGTATGCCGAACCGTCTAGCGAGGACCGCGACCGTATCGCCCTGGCGAACCATGATGGTCGGCGCGTTCGAAGTGGTCCAGCCGCCCTTGCTCGCCGTCTCCTTGACACCCCCGGACAACGACTCGGCCTTCGAGAGAGCAGCCGTCTGCGTCTGCCGGGAAGCCGACATCTGCGGCTGCCGGGCCGCCACGGCAGACGGATCGGAGAGGCTCGATCGTTGAACGCTCATCGGAGTGGATGCGACACGAGCGCTCGATACCGGCGCCGTCGCCGTGTTGATCGGGTCGTAGCCACCACCTTGACCGCCGGCTGGATAAGCCTGCCCGAGCTCCGCGTTGCTTCCATACGACGGCGTCGGCAGACCGCCACTCGCAACATCGCCCTTCGGAACAGGGTTCACATCTCTCGGGATGGAACCGGTCGTGATATCGTCCGACCGCGAAAAGAGCCCGCCGAAGCGGCTGACGTCAGAACTGCAACCGGTCGCAACACCCGCTAGCAAGACCGCCGCGCAGAGACGGATCACGGACTTGCCTGCATGGGGAGATACAAATTCACGCATGACGCTTTACCACTCCGAACGCAACTCGCTGTAGAGTGATTAAAGCGCATCAGAGTTACCGCCCGGTTAAGGGCGACACCATTTTTGACCAAATGCTAACCATAGCCGCGCGACGGCGGACGCCACTTAAGGACAGACACAGCAGTGGGGCCGAAAGAGGACGGCCTTAAAGGAGCTCAGAATAAAGTCGCTCGATTTGCGAGAGCGAGTTCGGCTCGCGCGCCTCGTCCTCATAGCTGATGCTGGATACATCCCAGGCGAAAACGGCGTTTTCCGCCAGTGGCGGCGTCGTCGAGACGGTAGAAGAGGCCGTCTTGTCCTCGTCGAGGACGACGCTTACGAGCCTTTCGAAGTTCGTATCGACGTCCAGTCCGCTCTCGGCGTCATATTCGAGCGATCGCAAGCCGGCGACCGCCGCTTCGCGAGTGCCAAAGTAGCGCAGACTATTCTGATCCTCCGGACGGAGGTTGTCATAGTAATCGATGAAGGCCCCGTAGTAAGCCCTGTAGTGGCCGGTTTCGGCGAACTTGCCGAAGGCCCGATATTCGCGTGCCGCAAGCTGCGGCGAAAGCCGGTTGTTCCATTCGTCGTTCGTGAGAGGCGGCATCCGCTCGGGCGACTTCTTCGTCCGGCTCAGATAAAGCAGCGCATCGACAGAGAGCGAGATCCGCGGCGTCGGGTCAACAAAGGTCGCAGGCAACACCTGCGCGCCGCTTTCGCCTTTGTTTCCAGCCTCGACCTGCTCGGCGGAACGCCCGGCGAGATTGCCCAAGCCGTCGCCGCCGGTCGCCGCAGTCAACCTGTTCGCGATCTGCATATGCCGTCTCCGTCATCTGCACGACAACCGCACGACGCGGGCCAAGTTTGCCCGCACCGCGAAGCGTCGCGCCTTCTTGGCCTAGGGCAGCAAGCTTGCGCGGAACTGGAGTCGGTTAAGAATGCGTGAATGGCGCAACAAGGAAGCCGCGCGTCCTAAAGGAAGGATGCCAGTTGCGGGACGATCGGAAGGTACGGCGCGTCGAAGAGATCTTCGCGATCGAAGCGGCTGCCCGTGCGGTTGACGCGAACGATACGGCATTGCGTTTCGCTCATCATGATGGGCACCAAGAGGGTGCCGCCGGAGACGAGATGATCGGAGAATATCCGCGGCAGACTGTTGAAGGCGGCCGTGATGAGAATCCGGTCGAAGGTCCCCTCGCCCGGCACGCCGGCGCTGCCGTCGGCCTGCCTGACGACGACGTTGCGAATGCCGGCTTTCTCGAGGTTCTTCTGCGCCGCGGCCACCAGCGTCTGATAACGCTCGATCGTCAGGACCCGCTCGGCGATGCGTCCCATCACGGCCGCGGTGAAGCCGCTGCCGGTTCCGACTTCGAGTATGCGCTGGCCCGGCTTGATATTGAGGCAGTGCAGCAGCCGAACTGCGAAGTCACAGCCTTCCATGAACGAACCGCAATCGAGCGGTATCAATCGCTTGGAATAGACATCGTCCTGGTATTGCGGCGGCGCGAAATAAGCTCTCGGCGTTTGCTCCGCCGCCTTCAACAGCTCATGGTTGACGACGCCTGCGGAGCGAAGGCGCAGCGCCATCGCTGCAAACCCCTCCTGCTGGGATATGCGTGCGTTCAAGCGACAGTCCCCTCCAGCAACGCGCGTGCTATGCGATCCTGAACGGTATAGTCCGTCATATCTAGTTTAAGCGGCGTTACCGAAATCCTGTTCTCGCGCACTGCGCGAATGTCGGTACCGGAACGAAAATCGCCGGAACGCTCGCCGAAGCGCAGCCAGAAATAGGGGAACCCGCGGCCATCGGTGCGCTCGTCAATGGTGAGACCGAACTCGAGCTTGCCTTGCGACGTGACTTCCACCCCCGCGACAGCTTCCACCGCGCAATTGGGGAAATTGAGATTGATAAGGGTTCCGTCCGGCAGCTCGACATTCATCAATGTGCGGATGAGCGCCGGCGCATGGCTTTCGACGACATCCCACGAGATATCCCTGCCGACGGCATGCTGAAAGGCCTGACTGAGCGCCATCGACCGGATGCCCTGAAGAGTGCCTTCGATGGCACCAGCCACCGTTCCGGAATAGGTCACGTCATCTGCGAGGTTAGCGCCGATATTGACGCCAGAAAGGACGAGATCGGGCTTTCGGTCGAGAAGCTTCTTGGCCGCCATGATCACACAGTCGGTCGGCGTTCCTCTGAGCGCAAAACGCTTTTCCGAGAGCTGGCGCAGGCGCAGCGGTTCGGAAAGCGTCAGAGAATGGGCAAGACCGCTCTGGTCCACCTCCGGCGCGACCACCCACACGTCATCCGAGATCGTTCGCGCGATCCGTTCCAGAACGGAGAGACCCTCGGCATGAATGCCGTCGTCGTTCGTGAGCAGGATGCGCATTCCGTCCTCTTCCGTTTCTCCGGGGCTCAGGCGGCTTTCTCGATCCGCCGCAGGCCGCCCATATAGGGGACAAGGACGTCAGGTACCGTGACCGAACCATTGTCGTTCAGATAGTTCTCGACCACCGCGATCAGCGCCCGGCCCACGGCGACGCCGGAACCGTTCAGCGTGTGGACGAACTTCGTGCCCTTCTCTTCCTTCGCGCGGTAGCGCGCATTCATGCGCCGCGCCTGGAAGTCGCCGCAGACGGAGCAGGAGGAAATCTCGCGATAGTTGTCCTGCCCCGGCAGCCAGACCTCGAGATCATAGGTCTTGCGAGCACCGAAGCCCATATCGCCGGTGCAAAGCGTCATGACGCGGTAATGCAGGCCGAGGCGCTTCAGCACCTCCTCAGCGCAGGCCGTCATCCGCTCATGCTCTTCGATGGAGCTCTCGGCATCGGTGATCGAGACCAGTTCCACCTTGTTGAACTGGTGCTGGCGCAGCATGCCGCGGGTGTCGCGGCCGGCCGAGCCCGCCTCCGAGCGGAAGCACGGCGTCAGCGCCGTGAAGCGCAGCGGCAAGGTCTCGCCATCGAGGATCTGCTCGCGCACCAGATTCGTCAGAGGGACTTCGGCCGTCGGGATCAGCCAGCGTTCGTCCGTAGTGCGGAAGAGGTCTTCGGCAAATTTCGGCAGTTGGCCGGTGCCATACATCGCATCATCGCGAACGAGGAGCGGCGGCTGGACTTCGACATACCCGTGCTCCTGCGTGTGCAGGTCAAGCATGAACTGACCGAGCGCCCGTTCGAGGCGCGCAAGCTGCCCCTTCAGGATCGTGAAACGCGACCCGGCAATCCGCGCCGCCCCTTCGAAATCCATCAGGCCCAATCCCTCACCGATTTCGAAATGCTCGAGCGGCCTGTGATTCCAGGTGGGCTTTTGACCGACGACCCGGGTGACGACATTGGCGGTTTCGTCCGGGCCGACCGGAACGTCCGCAAGCGGGATGTTGGGAATGCGCGACAGAGCATCCGACAGCTCCGCTTCAACCCGTCGGCTTTCGTCCTCCACAGCCGGCATCATATTCTTGAGTTCGGCGACCTCGGCCTTGAGCTTCTGGGCCAGCTCGCTGTTCTTCTGGGCCATCGCGGCGCCAATCTCCTTGGACGCAGCGTTGCGGCGCGACTGCATGTCCTGCAGCGACTGGAGAATCGTACGGCGGCGTTCATCAAGCGCGATCAGCGACGCCGACAATGGCTCCGCACCCCGTCTAGCCAGACCGTCATCGAGCGCGTCTGCATTTTCACGGATCCATTTGATGTCGAGCATAATCGTTCCACGTGTTGGTGACTACATGATCCTCCGATCGGAAGCGATCGAGGAAAAATCGTGCAGCGATTCAAAGTGCTATGAGCTTCGCGCGTCGGAACAGACGCGCGAAGCTGCAGATCACGGGCGAAAACGTCGGACGATCAGCCCTTCGCCGGGCCCACTGTCTCGGAGGAGCCTTCCTGTGCAGAAGCGGCTTCGCGTGCGAGGGCCTCGGCTGCCTGTCGTTTTTCGACGAGTCGCGCCGTATAGATTGAAATTTCGTAGAGAAGGATAGCTGGCAGCGCAAGGCCGATCTGGGAAACGGGATCGGGCGGCGTCAGGACGGCGGCGACGACGAAGGCGATGACGATCGCGTATTTGCGCTTCTCTGCGAGCCCCTGCGAGGTAACGAAGCCGACCCGCGCCAGGAGCGTGGTGACCACCGGCAATTGGAAGACGAGGCCGAAGGCGAAGACGAGCGACATGATGAGGCTCAAATATTCCGAGACCTTCGGCAGGAGCTGGATCGCTACCTGTCCCTCGCCCCCGCCCTGCTCCATGGCGAGGAAGAACCACATGACCATGGGTGTGAAGAAGAAATAGACGAGCGCGCCGCCGAGCAGAAACAGGATAGGCGAGGCAATCAGAAACGGCAGGAAGGCCGCACGCTCGTTCTTGTAGAGGCCGGGCGCGACGAACTTGTAGATCTGAGAAGCGATCACGGGAAATGCGATCACCAACGCCCCGAACATGGCGACCTTGATCTGCGTGAAGAAAAACTCCTGCGGCGCGGTGTAGATAAGCTCGACGTTGCGGTGGCTGAGCCCCGCCCAGCTCACCGCCCACTTGAACGGCAGAACAAGGAAGTTGAACAACTGCTTGGCAAAATAGAAGCAGACGAGGAAGGCCACGAAGAATGCCCCCACCGCCCACATCAGCCGCGTGCGCAGCTCGATCAGGTGCTCGATAAGCGGCTGCGGCCGGTCTTCGATATCGCCGCTCATGCGTCACCCTTCTTGCGTGAGGCCGCCCGCGTCTTCGGCTTGCCCTCGGCCGGCCCCACGCTCACGACCTTCGTCGCTGCTGTTTTTTTTGGCGCCGCGCCGGCCGCCTTCTTCGTGCCTGCGGCGGCAGCCGCTGGCTTCTTTGACGCTGCCGCCCTAGGTTTCGCGGCGGCCTTCGTCTCGCCCGCCTTCGATGCATCGGCGGCGCGGTCCATCTGCCTCGATGCCGAGCTTATCGCCGCGGCTGCGACCGTATCCGCCGGCTTCGCCGCCGTTTCGACGGGAGCCTCGGCCTTCGCCGGTTCGACGATCGGCTCGGGCGCTACCGGCTCCGGCGGCTTTTCGGGCGTTGTCGCCTTTTGCAGATCGGACTTGATTTCGTTTCCGAGCTGCCGCAGCGGGTTCATCGCATCGCGCAGGGCAGTCGTCGGATTGAGGCTTTGCGCGTCGCTGATCGTCTTGCGTACCTCGTCGAGGTCGGCTTCACGCAATGCTTCATCGAACTGCCGCCGGAAATCCGCAGCCATGCCGCGCATCTTGGATGTCATCCGCCCGAAGGCCCGCAGCATCGGCGGAAGGTCCTTCGGCCCAACGACGACAATCAAGACGATTGCGATAACAACAAGCTCGGTCCAGCCGATATCAAGCATCCGACGCGCCCTACAAATCCGCAGTACTCACCGGGCGCCCACCCCGCACCCGATCCGCCAACTTCCGATCGTTAGCGGACTTCGTCGGACTTGTGTTCGACGGTCTTGCCGTCGATCGCCTTGTCGGCGGCCGCGGCATCGTCGTCGGTCATGCCCTTCTTGAAGTTCTTGATGCCTTTGGCAACGTCGCCCATCAGTTCCGGGATCTTGCCGCGGCCAAACAAAAGCAGCACGACCACCAGGACGATCAGCCAGTGCCAGATGCTAAAGGAACCCATTCACTTACTCCCTCGAGGCTTTATCGATTTAAAGCCATCACGTTGTCATTTTTCAGGCGCGCCCGGAAGCACGATCCCATTATGACGGTACTTAAGCTGTCGAGGCGTCTTTTTCAAACACCAATATGTCGCGCTCGTTAACGGAAAGCGTGACGTCACGCAATCCTTGCGGCAACAGATCGGCGCGGATGCGAGCCCTTACCGTGCGCTCGGATTGCGGCACGGCGAGTTCCAGAAGCTCGACGACGCCGAGAAAGCGGCGGGAGACGATGCGGGCGGGAATATCACCGCCCTCCTCCTTGAGCTGAACGCCTGAAAGCCGGACCGCCACGCTGAGGGCCTGCCCCTCGGCGTAGCGCCCGGCCGGAACCACGCCCAAGGGTGTTTCGACCCGGCCGCCGCGTACACGGACGTCGAAGACGTTTATCTCCGAAAAGAAGCCGGCAGCAAAGAGGTCGCATGGCTTACGATAGAGTTCGTCCGCCGTACCGACCTGAACAAGACGGCCGTCTTTCAGAAGCGCGATCCGATCCGCCATCCGCATCGCCTCCTCGGCGTCATGGGTGACGACGATGGCGGTAGCCCGCGTCTCCCGCAGGATCGCCAGCGTGTCGGCGCGGATCGAATCCTTCAGGCGGGAATCGAGGCCAGAGAAGGGTTCGTCCATCAAAAGCACTGCGGGCCGTGGAGCGAGCGCACGGGCAAGCGCCACTCGCTGCTGCTCGCCGCCCGACAGCACGTGAGGATAGCGCTCGGCGTAATGCAGGAGCCCGACGCGTTCCAGTGCCGCATCCGCCTGGATCAACGCTTCCTTCTTCGGCAGATCCGTCAAGCCGAAGGAGACATTGCCCCGGATCGTCATGTGCGGGAAGAGCGCGAAGTCCTGAAACATGAGGCCGACGCCGCGCTTCTCCGGCGGGAGAAAGACGGACGGTCCCGAAATCTCCCGCCCGTTCAGGAGCAGCCGTCCCCCAGTCTGCAGCTCTATGCCGGCGGCGATCCGCAACAAGGTTGTCTTGCCGGAGCCGGATGGGCCAAGGAGACAGAGTACTTCACCCGCCTCTGCCTTAAGCGTGACGCCCTTGATCGTCTCCTTGGAATGATAGCGGTGGCTGATGTTCTCGAATGCCAGGCTTGCCGCGAAGGACACGCCCGGCCTTCTCGTCGTCGTGACGGTGCCGTTGAGCGAGTCTGAAACCATACCCTGCATTCCTTGACCCGAAGACGTTCGGCCGCATCGCCCACATCGGCGCGCTTTAAAGCCGATAACCCTACTCAGGATTTGTAATCGTCTTCTTCAGCCTTCGGTGTCAAGAGGCCCAGCTCCTCAAGGTCCATCTGGGAAATGGGGTCCTCGTTCTCGGAAAGCTCGTCCTCGCCGACGGGAACCGGGATATGCAGGCTCGAGGGGACACGACCGGACAGCAGGCCGGCACCTTTCAATTCCTCGATGCCCGGAAGATCGCGGATTTCCTCGAGGCCGAAATGGTCGAGGAAGTCCCTCGTCGTTCCGAACGTCACCGGCCGCCCCGGCGTCCGTCTCCGGCCTCGGAATCTCACCCAGCCCGCCTCCATCAGCACATCGAGAGTGCCTTTCGAGGTCTGCACGCCGCGTATGTCCTCGATCTCGGCGCGCGTCACCGGTTGATGATAGGCGATGATCGCCAGCACTTCGAGCGCCGCGCGGGAGAGTTTCTTTACCTCCTGCTCGTCCGTCTGGACGACGAAGGAGAGATCGGCGGACGTCCGGAAGGCCCAGTGATCCGCGACCTGGACCAGGTTGACGCCGCGGCTCGCATAGAGACCCTTCAGCCGCAACATGATCCGTCCGACATCGACACCGTTTGGGAGGCGACTGGCGATATAGGCTTCGGAAACGGGTTGAGCCGACGCAAAGACGAGCGCTTCGGCGATCCGCTCCGCCTCCAGTTCGAGCCGGGGATCGAACGCGACGTCGTCGATCTCGTCTTCCTCTTCCGGCAACCCGGGCAAGTATCTCTGCGCTTCAGCCACGCGCTGCCTCCATCTCCGCCAGGGTTGCCGCATCGAACGGTCTTGGCCCACGTTTGAGGTAGATAGGCGCGAAGGCGCCCTCCTGACGGATTTCCAACCTTCCCTCTCGCACCATTTCGAGCGACGCGGCAAAGGAACTCGCAATCGCCGTCGCGCGCTCCTTCGGGCTTGTCATGTACCGGACCAGAAAGTGGTCGAGTGCGGTCCAATCATCGAGGCTTCCGACCATCCTCGCCAGGATCAGCCGCGCATCGGCGAGCGACCAGACGTGGCGCTTCTCGATCGTCACCTGCGTTATCGCCTGACGCTGCCTGAGCGTGGCATAGGCCGTCAGCAGGTCGTAAAGCGAGGCGTCACAGCCGGATCTCTTCTCTGCGACGATGTGCTCGGGCGCTCCGCGCGCGAAGATGTCGCGGCCGAGGCGGTTCCTGTTGACCAATCTCGTTGCAGCATCGCGCATCGCCTCCAGCCGTTTCAATCGGAATGCGAGCGCTGAGGCCATCTCCTCGCCCGACAGCCCCTCATCCTTGGTCTGCTGCGGGATCAGCAGGCGTGATTTGAGGTAGGCGAGCCACGCCGCCATGACGAGGTAATCGGCCGCAAGCTCGATGCGAATGGACCGCGCCCGTTCGATGAAGGCGATATATTGCTCCGCAAGCGCCAGGACCGAGATGCGGGAAAGATCGACGCGTTGGCTGCGGGCGAGATGCAGAAGCAGATCGAGGGGACCTTCAAAGCCTGCAATGTCGACGACGAGTTCTTCCTCGTGCAATCCACGATCGGCGGACTCGTCCTGCCACAAAGGCTCCAGCGGCGCCTTCGTCACAGCTTCTCCCTGCCTCTCGCCCGAACTCGTCACCACTATCCTTTCAGCGCGGCGGCGCCGCCTCAAACCCGGTCGGCTTATAGCGGCACGCGGCCGCTCTATGCCAGGGCGAACATCGCATTGAACTCCGTTCGCAATACGGCTTCGTTTGAACTATCGGGTTTCTGGAACGCGGCCTCGGCCGCCCTCGCCCGGCGCAGCCGCTCGCCGGAAAGCACCGGCACAACGTCGGCGACGGCCTTCATTTCCTCCATTATGCCATGGCAATGCAAGACGAGATCAAGGCCCGCAGCGATAATACCCTTCGCGCGTGTCGCCATGTCGCCGGCGAGAGCATTCATCGACACGTCATCGGACATCAAAAGGCCGTCGAAGCCGATATGGCCGCGAATGATCTCGCGCACCACTTTGGCGGAGGTCGTCGCCGGATTGTCGGGGTCGATTGCGGTGAAAACCATGTGCGCCGACATGGCCATCGCTTCATCCTTCATTGCAATGAAGGGCAGGAAGTCGCTGTTCTCCAACTCGTTCCGATCGGCGCTGACGACAGGCAGGCTGTGATGCGAGTCGACGAAGGTACGGCCGTGGCCGGGCATGTGCTTCATGACCGGCAGCATACCGCCTGCCTTTAATCCCTCGCTCATCGCGCGGCCGATGGCAGCGACCGTCGCCGGATCGTGGCCATAGGCCCGGTTGCCGATTACATCGTGACTTCCGGGCACGGGCACGTCCAGAACCGGCAGGCAATCGACGGTGATGCCGAAACGCATCAGGTCGAAGGCGTGAAGCCGGCCCATCAGCCATGCGGCGCGCAGGCCCATTTCCCTGTCTCGCCGATAGATCTCGCCGATCACCGCGCCACTCGGATATTGCTGCACAAGCGGCGGGCGGATGCGCTGGACGCGCCCCCCTTCCTGATCGATCAGCACCGGCGCCTTCGGGCTGCCGATGCTTTCACGCAGGCTCTCGACCAGATCACGGATCTGCTCTTCCGCGCCGATGTTGCGTCCGAAGAGGATGAAGCCCCAGGGGCGCTCGCCGGCAAAGAAGCTGCGCTCCTCCGCCGTCAGCGTAAGCCCCTTGCAGCCGGAAATGAATGCTTTTGATTCGCTCATGCGAGAAGCATAGTGTCCCCGGCCTGCGCCGCGAAGCCACAAAGCGCTGGTTCGCGGCTCATGCACAGGCAAGTATCTGCAATGAAACAGGCGCGGCATCTCTGCCGCGCCTGACCGTAGATCGAATCCCTTCGAAACCTACTTGGTTACGAGGCAGCTTCCGCCTGCACTCTTGTACTTTGAGCAAAGCGCATTCGCCTCCTCGCGCGAACCAGCCGGTATGCGTACCCGATAATAGGTGCCCTTACCGGCGATCTCCGCCTTGCGGATATCGACACCACGGCCGCCGATGACGCTCGCGAACTTCGCCGAGAGATTGTTATAGCTCTTCTGCGCTTCGGCCTCCGAGGGGAGCGACGCGATCTGGATTACATAGCTTCCGGCCGGAACCGAAGCCGTTGCCAAGGGGGCTGCCTGCTCGGCGCTTGCTGTTTGCGTTGCAGGTTGGCTTTCCGCGGGACGCTGAATAGCGCCCGTTCCCGCCTCACCCGCCGGGCGCGTCTGCGGCCGTGGCGTCGCCTCGTTGCCGACAGCGGTCGTCTTGACGCTGCGAACGGGGGCGAGTTCGCCCACCGCGTCTTCCGCCGCGGAGAGAGCGACTTCGTCCGCGCGTCCTGCCGGCTGCTCGGCAGCGCGCAATTCGGCGTCGGCGTCGGCAGCGGCTGCCTTGCCCTGCGAGCCGGATGCGACGCCGGAGGCCCGTGCCGGGATCGGCTCCGCACTGGCGACGGCGACGCTTTCCGGCTGCGCTGCCGGCTCTTCGCGCTGGACCAGCGTGCCGTCCGGCTTCACGATCATGGTACGGACCTTGCGCGGCGTGACGGCAGGCCCCTTCGCCGCTTCGGCCTCTTCGGCATTGATGCCATCGCCATCCGGCAACAGCCGTGCGACTTCGTCTTCGTCCGCGGCGGGTACGCCAGCCAAGCCGTCGGCTTCATTGCTGCCTTCGAGCGGCAAGGTCTCAGGAGTCAACGTTCTCTGCACCACGTCCATCGGTTCTTCCGTCGAGGAGACCAGGGCCTCCTGGGAAGGGGCAATGTTCTTGTCGCCAGCAACGCGGTCGTAAACGGCCTTATCCTGATTGGGCACGGTCTTGCCGCCCTTCTCCTCCGGCACGACCTTCACCGGGTCCTTGTCCGCAAGGATGATCTTCGGGCCGTCGCCGGAAAGCACTGCGTTGCTCCCGCCCATCCAGGCGTAAACGCCGGCGCCACCGAGAATGATGATGCCGGCAACGCTCGCGGCCAGGAGCATCGTGCGCTGGGAGCGGCGGCCATAGCCCTGCTCGGCATAGTCGTCGGCATCGGCCCGCGGCGCTGCCGCCATGCGTTCGACCTCCTGCACGGTGCCGCGGCGCTCCGCCATCGAGCGCTGGAAGTCCTCCTCCATCGCCTTCTCGAACTCGTCGAAATCATCGATCGAAGCGAGAGCGGGAGCGCCCTTGGCCGTTGAGGCTGGCGTTGCGGCCATATCAGCATCGCCGGCGTGCGCGCCGCTCTTGGCGGCAGGCGCGGGCGTGGCGAAAAGCTGCGCCATTTCGGCGTCGATATCGAGATCGTAATCGGCCGGATAAGGAACAGATTTTTCTTCGGCCTCCAGGACCGGCAATTGCGGAACATCGAGATCGGCAATCGGCGCCACGCCGCTTTCCGTTTCGCCAATCATGGCCGGATCGAAGGGCAGCGGGCTTTCGGTCGGCGGCTCCTCGACGACCTCAGGAGCCGATGACCGGGGCTGATCGGCGCGTGATTCCGGCTCTTTCGGCACGCCCAACGCCTGCAGGAACGGCTGCGCGGGCGACTCCACAAGTGCAGGGTGCGATGCGATCGGCTGCTCGGGGACGCTCGGCGCCGCCTCCTCCGCACCTTCCTCCGCCAAATCAATGTCGAGCGCGATGTCAGCCAGTTCCAGTTCGAAGTTCTCTATATCGAAGCTCGGCTCGACCTCGGCTTCCGGCTCTCGCTTCGCTACGAATTGAGGGGCTGCGGGCACTGCTTCGGGCACGTCCGGCAGAACGGCCGGGGCAGCAGTCGCCTTCGCGGCAGCCGGCTCCGTCATGGGGGAGGCAAAGGCTCGCTGCGGCGAAACGCCGGTTGGCGACGCAACCGGCGTCGCGCGACTGAACATCGGTGTAAAGGGATAGGTATTCTTCTTCACGGCGGAAGCGGCCCGCTCCTGAACCACAGGTTCAGCCGCGGCGGCCACCATGCCGGTCGCTAAGGCAATGGGGAACCGCTCGACATCAGCCAGGAGGCCATCGTCTCCACCGGAAGGCGCAGCAGGCTGCGACGGCGCAGCGGACTCAGCGGCGGCAACGCCTTCCGACCGTTTCACTTCGACCGATGAGACATGATCCGCGGCCATGTCGAAGTAGACGGGCTCCGCCGCCTGTTCTCCAAGCTTACCGGCAGCCGCTAGCTTAGACGATAGCGGTTCCTGCCAGTCATAGAAAGCGGGAAGCTCGTCTACCTTAGGCTCAGGTGCTGGCTGCGCGATCTCGCCCTCGGCGGCATCGAGCGGCAAATTATAGCCAAGCGACAATTCGAGCTCGCGCTCTAGGTCGTCGGCCGCTTCGACCGCCTGCGGCTCGTCGACGATGGCCTGTTCCTCGACGGCGAAAGGATTGGGAACCGACACAGGCGAAGCCACCTCGACAGGCGCTTGCTCGACCGGGGCGGAACGATGTTCCGCTGAGGCAACGTCCTCGACAGCGGGAGCAGCCTCGATGGGCTGCTCATTCGAACCGGAAGACGGCCCCTCGGCAATACCGGCAGACGGATGCTCGATGAGGCCGCTATCCGGCTGGACCGGCGCGGCGCGGGGAGCATCGTAGCTATCGAACGCGCGGAGCAGTTCCTCCTCGAGATCGAAGGCCGGCTCACGCCGCATGGTCTCCTGGTGGCGCTGCAGCTCCTGCAATTGCTGAACGGCTGGCCGAGCATCGTAACCGACAATGCGGGCAAGTTCGCTCAACGGATCATCATCGGCCAATGTATCGAATTCTGCCGGACCGCTTCGTGCGAATTGTTTGTCTGCCATACTCTCCACTCACAACTGCCTGCGTTGAATTGCCAGTGCATTGTGGGGAAATGGTGACACTACCTACCGCATCTCTTCCGGTGCCGAAGTGCCTGTTATCGACAGGCCTGACTTCAATACCGAGGCGACAGCATGCACCAGCCCGAGTCTGGCAATGCTTAATTCTCTGTTCTTATCGTTAACAAACCGTAATTCCGGATTTTCTTTACCTTTGTTCCAGAGTCCGTGGAAGACCGCTGCAAGATCATACAGGTAAAAAGCGATTCGATGAGGCTCCTGCGAGAGTGCCGCCGCCTCAACCACGCGCGGATATTCTGCCAGTTTGGCGACGAGCTGTGTTTCCGCAGGGTCAACAATCCTACCCATCACAGCGCCGGCAAGATCGATCGAGGACAAATCAAGGTCGGAGAACGCTTCCGCCGCCTGACGGAATACGGACCGGCAACGCGCATGGGCATATTGTACGTAGAAGACCGGATTATCCTTCGACTGCTCCGTCACCTTGGCAAAGTCGAAGTCGAGCGGCTCCGAGTTCTTGCGGTAAAGCATCATGAACCGCACAGAATCGCGACCGACTTCGTCGACAACATCGCGAAGGGTCACGAAATCACCCGAGCGCTTGGACATCTTCACGGGCTCGCCATTGCGGTAGAGCTTGACAAGCTGGCAAAGCAACACCGTCAGCTTCGCCGTACCGCCGGAAATCGCGCGCGCCAAAGCTTCCAGGCGCTTGACGTAACCGCCATGATCGGCGCCGAGGACATAGATCATTTCGTGGAAACCACGGTCGAACTTGTCCTTGAAGTAAGCAACGTCGGCAGCAAAGTAAGTATAGCTCCCGTCGGACTTGATCAGCGGGCGATCGATGTCGTCGCCCACTTCGGTCGAGCGGAAGAGAACCTGCTCGCGGTCTTCCCAGTCCTCCGGCAACTGCCCCTTCGGGGGCGGCAGCGTGCCCTTGTAGACATGACCCTTGAAGGTCAGGTCGTTGATGGCGGTACGGATTGGCGCCGCGCCGTTGTCGTGCAGCGTCCGCTCGGAAAAGAAGACATCATGGTTGACGTTGAGCGCCGCCAGATCTTCACGGATCATCGCCATCATCGCGTCGATCACACGCTCCTTGACGAGCGGCATCCACTTCTCGTCCGGCATGATCCTGAGGCTCGTGCCGAATTCATCCGCGAGCGCCTCGCCGACAGGCACGAGATAGTCGCCGGGATAGAGCCCGGCCGGAATCTCACCGATCTCCTCGCCGAGCGCCTGTCGGTAACGCAGGAACGCCGACCGGGCGAGCACGTCGATCTGCGAACCGGCGTCATTGATGTAGTATTCCTTCGTCACGTCGTAGCCAGCAAAGGCCAGGAGGTTGGCGAGCGCGTCGCCGACGACTGCGCCGCGGCAATGGCCGACATGCATCGGCCCCGTCGGATTGGCCGAGACATATTCGACGTTCACCTTCCGCCCGGCGCCGACGGTGCTGCGGCCGAAATCGGTATCTGCCCGCGCCATTGCCGACAGAAGCTTCTGCCAGTAGCCCACCGAGAGGCGGACATTGATGAACCCCGGCCCGGCGACGGAGACCTCAGCCACCTCAGGCTCCAGCCGCAGCTTCTCGACGATCAGGTCGGCAAACGCGCGCGGGTTCATGCCCAGCGGCTTCGCCAGAACCATTGCCGCGTTGGTCGCCACATCGCCGTGGCTTGCATCGCGGGGCGGCTCGACATTGATTCGCCCAAAATCGAGATCAGATCGCTTTACACGAACGATATCAACGGATTCCAGAATGTTCTTAATTCTTGATTCGAAGTCTGTGAAAAGATTCATCTGATCCGTCCGCTTTCCCAGCCACACTGGAGAATGGCGCAAATTCAAAAGGAGGCCGGGTTCATCGTGAACCTCTAGCCTCCGCGCGGGGCGTCACTAGCGCAAATCAGGCGTATGGTCAAACAAGCGCCTGTGCACGCTTATCGCGAAAGTGTCCGTCATCCCGGCGAGATAATCTCCGACATGGCGTGCGCGGGCCGGCTCGGCCATGCCGGCGATCTGATCGATCCAGTAATGCTCTTTCATGAGCAACGGATCGGCCATGAAAGCCCGATAGAGATCCGTCACGATCGATGCCGCTGCCTGCCGCACGCGCATAACCTCCGGATGCCGATAGATACGCGTCATCAGCAGGTTCTTGATTTGCCGGTCCGTCTCGCTCATCGCCTCAGAGAAGGTTGCGATGATCTTGCCGGCGCCCCGAACGTCGCCAACGCTCTGAGGCCGGATTTCACGAAGACGCGCCTGCGCTATGCCGATCACGTCCTCGACCATCGCAGTGATCTGCCGCCGCATGATCTCATGCGTGAAGCGACTCCTTTCCAGGCCCGGATAGCGATCGCGGACCTCGCGCATCAGCCCAGCGAGAAACGGGACCTCCTCCAGCATATCGAAGGTGAGATAGCCCGCCCGCAATCCGTCGTCGATATCATGGGTATTATAAGCGATATCGTCAGCTATTGCGGCAACCTGAGCCTCCAGACTGGCAAAACTTGCGAGCTCGAGGTCGTGGATAGCACAGTAGTCGAGGATCGGCTGCGGAACCGGACCGCGCGTGCCCTGCCCGTCCGCGGTCACCAGCGGCCCATTGTGTTTCACGAGGCCCTCGAGGCTCTCCCATGTCAGGTTCAGCCCGTCGAATTCCGCGTAACGCCGCTCCAGTTTGGTGACGATCCGCAACGACTGGGCGTTGTGATCGAAGCCGCCATAGGGCTTCAACACGTCGTGCAGCGCATCCTCGCCGGTGTGCCCGAAGGGCGTATGGCCGAAATCGTGGACGAGCGCGACGCCCTCCGCAAGATCCTCGTCAAGCTTCAGCGCGCGCGCCAGGGCACGAGCGATCTGGGCGACCTCGATCGTATGCGTCAGTCGCGTGCGGTAGTGATCGCCGTCGGCCGCGATGAATACCTGGGTCTTGTGCTTCAAGCGACGGAAAGCGGTCGTGTGGACGATGCGGTCACGGTCGCGCTGGAAATCGGATCGGGTCGGGCTCGATGCCTCAGGATAGAGCCTGCCGCGCGAAGTCCAAGGGTCCGAAGCAAAAGCGGCATGTTCGCCGTAACCGAAGCCGAGGGCCTTTCTGTCGAATGTCATGTCACACCTGAAGGTCGTCCCATTGACGGGGCATTCAAGCCTTCATACCTATAGTATGCGCTACAGGAAAGCAGCGATCGCGTGCCGCCTAGATCATTGCGAAAGAACAATGAATTGGCGGAAATACCGACGCTCGGCTCTCCGTTCCGTGCGATTGTAACGCCAAGACGAAAACGAATCTCTCCGGTTCTTGACCCCGGCAGGAGGCAAAGACGATGCAGGAAACAGTGACCCTCTCGGATGCGGCGGCCAAACGCATTGCCGCGATTCTCCAGGCGGAAAAAGACAAGAGCGCCATGCGCGTCTCCGTCGAGGGCGGCGGCTGCTCCGGCTTCTCCTATAAGTTCGATCTGGTTGATCAGGAAAACGAGGACGACCTCGTTCTGGAAAAGGGCAATGCCAAAGTCCTGATCGACAGTCTTTCGCTCGTCTACATGGGCGGCTCGGAAATCGACTTCGTGGACAACCTGCTCGGCCAGTCCTTTCAGATCAAGAATCCGAATGCGGTCGCAAGTTGTGGCTGCGGCACAAGTTTTTCGATCTGACGAGCATCGGCGCGACGCCTGCTGCTTGTTTCCTTAAATCGTAGCCGATTTAAGGACTGAATATGCAGCAATTCAAAGCGCTACAGCGTCCTTTGTGCGTCTGAAAAGACGCATGGCGCTGTAGTCTGCCGCGGCGTGATTCTTTTCCTAAAGATAAGGCGAGCCAAGCCAGAGCAGGCGATTTGCCAGCCGGTTTGCGAGGGGTTCCGCTCGAAGGCCGGCGAGAGTCACCTCTTCGGCGGTTGCGCGAATGGCCCAGATTTTGTCGCTGATTGTGCGCGCGAATCCATCGTCGAGTATTTCGAGATCGAACTCGAAATTGAGGCGCAGAGAACGCGGATCGAGATTGGTCGAACCGACATAGGCCCACCGATCATCGACAACCATCAGCTTGGAATGGTTGAAGGCGCCCTTTGCCCTCCAGACCCGGCAGTGGCCTTTCAGCACCTGATCGAACTGCGCTGTCATCGCGCGATCGACGAGCGTTAGATTGTTGACGGCAGGGACGATGATATCCACCTCGACTCCCTTCCTCGCCGCCGTCACCAACGCGCTGACCAATTCCTTGTCAGGTAGGAAATAGGGCGACATCAGCCGGATATGCTTTCGCGCGACCGAGAAGGCCCCCATCAGCATCTTATGGTTCGTCTCGTTGGTATTGTCGGGGCCCGACGGAACGGCGCGCATCAACACCGACGGCACCTCCGGCTTCTCCGGGAGGTCGGCGAGCCGCCAGGCGTCACCCGTCAGCACCTCATCGCTCGAAAACTGCCAGTCCTCCGCCGCGACCTGGAAGATGTCCGCGACGACAGGTCCGGTCACACGGAAATGGGTGTCAAAGGAAGCTGCAGTACCCGCGAGCTCGGCAGAAAAACCGGCCCGAATGTTCATCCCGCCGGCGAAGGCCACCGCCCCATCGACCACCATGATCTTGCGATGGGTCCTGAGATTGGCATAGGGCAATCTCAGGCCCATGATGATGTTGCCGTTGAAGACGGCAGTCGGCACCCCCCCTTCCTTCAGATAGCCGACAATGCTCGGCACGGAGTAGCGCGCCCCGACAGCGTCGATGAGAACGCGCACGCTGACGCCGCGCTTGACGGCGGCGATCAGCGCATCCGCAAATCGTAGGCCGATTGGATCACGGTCGAAGATATAGCTTTCGATAAGGATGCTGCGGCGCGCGGCGAAGATCTCGTCGAGCATCGCCGCGTAGACGTCGTCGCCGCCTTCGAGCATGACGATCTGATTTCCCGTCGACATCGTAAAGCGCGCAACCCGATCCCCGAGCATCTTCATCGCCGCGAAGCGCTGTCCGAAACGGGCTATCACCTGGTCATGCGTGATATCGAAACGCCCGAACGGGTCGCGCTCGGTCGATCGCAGTAGCGAGCGCTGCAGGCCGATGGACGAGCGGCGCATCCGGTTGATGCCCGCTACCGCGTAGATGAGCGCGCCGATAACCGGCGAGAGGAGGACGACCCCGACCCAGCCGGCGGCCGCACGCACATCGTCTTTCGTCATCGCTGCATGGATGATTGCCGGGACGCCCAAGGCGAACGACAGCAGAGCCAGAAAATGCGGCCAGTAACTCTCGATGAACGCGATCATGCGCGGGACTATAGACGGACGGCGAGCGGAATCAATTCGGCCGCCGCGAGGTCCATCACGGGCCGGGAAGCCCATGGCCTGGTCACCGCCGCGAGTGGCAGGTCGCGGATTTGTCAAAAGAATTTCCAGCCGCTAGAACGAACCGACTGCAGAGACTCAACCGTCATGGGAGGCAAGGCTGCCCAATGAAGATCGCCACCTGGAACATCAACGGCGTCAAGGCGCGGGTCGACAGTCTCGTCACCTGGCTCAGGGAATCCAATCCGGATATCGCCTGTCTGCAGGAGATCAAATCCGTCGATGACGCGTTTCCGCGCAACGAAATCGAGGCGCTTGGCTATCACGTGGAAACCCACGGTCAGAAAGGCTTCAACGGCGTCGCCCTGCTCTCCAAGATCAGGCCCGACGAGGTCAATCGCGGATTACCGGGGGATGAAGCCGACGAGCAGTCCCGCTTCATCGAAGGTGTGTTCTCCGTCAACGGCGGAGCGATCCGCGTCTGCTGCCTCTACCTGCCGAACGGCAACCCGGTGGCGACGGAGAAATACACCTACAAGCTTGGCTGGATGCAGCGCCTCACTGCTTTTGCCGAACAAAGGCTGCTGCTCGAGGAGCCGCTCATCCTGGCCGGCGACTACAACGTCATTCCGGAAGCGCACGACTGCTGGGACGTCAAAGTCTGGCAGAATGATGCGCTATTCCTGCCCGAAACGCGCGCCGCTTTCCGGCGCCTGCGCAACCTCGGCTTCACGGATGCCGTTCGCGCCGCCTCGGACGAAGTGCCGCTCTATTCGTTTTGGGACTATCAGGCTGGCTGCTGGCAGAAGAATTTCGGCATCCGCATCGACCACCTGATGCTGTCGCCGGAGGCCGCCGATAAGCTCGTCTCGATCGCGATCGAGAAACACGTCCGGTCCTGGGAGAAGCCCTCCGATCACGTGCCGGTAACGGCCGCATTCAAATTCGAGCCGGCATAGGCAGAGAACGGCACGAGCGGGCCGGGCGGATCAATCATCGTCTGCCTGAAGATGCATGTTTTGCGACATCGCAATCGCGACCCGGCGGTCGTCTTCGGTGGCGAGCGAAAAGGCCTGCTCCTGCATCGCTTGCAGCCAAGGCCTCTCCTTTGGCGAACACTGGTCGAGCGCTGCCGTCATGTAAGCCAGGCCGCGAACAGTCTGCCCCTCCTGAAAGAGGACGTTGCCGAAGAGGCCCATGGCGCCCGCGTGACCGTTCTTGCGCGCGCGGTTCAGCCACTTCTTGGCCTGCTGGACATTGACGGCGCCGCCTTCGCCGGAAAGCAGCATACGCGCGAGCTGGAACTGAGCCTCCGCAACGCCGAACGTCGACGCCGCCTGAAAATACAACTGCCGCGCCTGCTGCAGATTCGCCTGCACGGGACTGTCGGGAATGCCGCGCCGATAGTAGCCCGCAAGCGAGATGAGCGCGTTGACGAAATATCCCGTGTCTTCCGAACCCGGCTCGACACCCTGTTGAGCAATTTCGCTATAGATCTTGAAGGCTTCGAGGTCATTCTCCGCGACGCCGTCGCCATAGGCGTACATGTTGGCAAGCGCCCAGCGGGAACCTGTATGCCCCTTTTCGGCGGCATAGCGGTAAGCCTCGACCGCCTCATCCTTCCTGCCGTTCTTGTACGCGGAAAAGCCGAACTTGAAGAGGGCGAAGGGCCCCGACTCTTTAGTGACGCCAGCCCCCGGATCGAAGGCTCGGGCCGGCCCGGCAGCGGTTGTGCCTACGGCTAGCGACATACCCAGTACCGCAACTCTCAGCGACTTGAACTCACCCGCGCGCATAACAATCAGTTTCTTTCGTCCCGGCCGGCCGTGCCGGATCCAACATCGCTGCAAACATCAACCCGTGCGCTACGCGGCGCTCCGCGGAACGACGCCGGCCGTTCATCCCCGCTGCGAATTTCTCGCGAGGCCAGCCTGCGCAGGACCGGCTCGCCCGGGCTGAGCGCGCTCTGCCAATTGCTGGGGGATGTCATGACGGCACACAAAACTCGCTTCACCTCAAACGCGGGCACGGAACTCGAGGACATTTTGTCGCTATAATCGCTGCTCTCATTTTGTGGCGGGAAATGGACATAATCGACCAAGCCCGGATACTAGCAAACCATAGTAAGAAATGTGTTGCTGAATCGTCACATTCACAACCGCTTATAAACGCGGCCCTCAGCCACAAAAAAGGCCCGGCGAAGACCGGGCCTTGAGCAGTCGATCGCGCTGATCAGAATCTGACTTTTAACGACGTCGAGATCGCCCCGACGAAGTCGTTGTCGAAGTCGTAGGAAACGTCATCGCCGATCACCTCGCCGTTAAAGTTAACCGCACCAGAGCTGCCGCTGGTCATGATGCCGGCGCTGCCGGCAAGGCGAATTTCCACGTTCTGCGTGGGCGTATAGGAAACACCCGTGCCGAGCAGCCAAGTGTCGGTCTGGGTGCCGTAGCCGTGGCTTGTGCCTCGGTCCCAAGTCAGGCTGACTGCGCCGCTCCACTGATCGTTGAACTTGTGGCCGATGCCGCCGGTGATGGTCCAGCCGTCGCGATAAAGGAGATCGAGACTGGTGGGGAATCTTCCTGGGGCCGGCTCATCGGGGACGAACCTGAGCACTTGCAACTGACTCCAGTCGGTCCATTTGACGGATCCGAAAGCCAACCATCCTGGAGCAATACCGGATTGCACCTTGAGCTCCAGCGAATCCGGCATTGAGGCCGACCCGTGAACATCATACTTTGTGAGCCCTATCCCACGCAGGTCGATGAAGCCAGTCAAACTATCCAGGTCGACGGCGCTGTTGTAGACGAGGCTTGCCCGCATTGCGTATTCCGGGATTTCGTAAGCTACACCCGCACGCCAGCCCCAACCGCTGTCCTCGAGTTCAAGCCTACCAACGCCGGAAAGACTTGAAAACGGAGGGGGAAAGAAGGTGAAATCCTGGACGAGCCGCTCCTTGAAGCCGCTTACTTCCTGGTAGAAGACACCGCCTATGACCCGGAAGAACCCCGGCCCCATCTGCCATTTATAGGAGCACGTGGTCGCATAGTTGTCGCTTTCGACCTTCGTCTCGATGTTGTTATTGGCGCCAGCCCAATTCTTGCCGGGATTGGTGTGGGCGCCCCAAGGCTGCGAGTAGTCCGCCATACAGTCAATGCTGTCACCCAAAGCAGCCTTTACGCCGATGCGGGGCGCCCAATAACTTTCCGTGTCATCTGCTGTGTTAGGTCGGTAGTTCAGATTACCGCCGCCGAAGGTGCCGGCAGCTGGATTTGAGTTCGCGGTATTCGTGTCCCGGACATTCTTCAGCTCACGCTGCGGATTGACATAGGTCGCCGTCGCCTCGGCCGCATAATCCGACGGATCGAACAAGAGATCGATATTATAGCCGCTGCGCTCAAGTCCTCCCGCCTGCGCAGCCGACGCAACGAGCATTCCGGCAAGCGCTACCAGAACGCCCTTTTTCAGTCCACCATGAGCCATCAAGCTCCTCCCCTGCATTTCAGGTATGCGACGATTCCACCTCGTGTCGCGCTTGAGGAAAGTATCCTCACGATTGCGTGAAATGGCAAACGGCCCGACGGATGGCTAACTGGACGAAACCGGTCACCAAATTTACGTAAGAAATCCAAGATATAGCCACAATTCGACAAGGCTTGGAAATGTATTCCTATTGCGCAGTAGATTTCCACCATCGCGCAGAAAAAAATTCTGCTACTTCAACAAAGTGTGACGTCAGAACAACAACATCCCTTTTTACCACCGAACCGCTGCCTGCGCCGTTGAAAAACTCCCGGCAAAACCCATGCGTGTATTGTCGCGCCGGTCACTACAAGGAGCGTCGACTCAAAAACTGTAAGAACAATAGAAAATCCGCGGCATCTCTACCGCGGATTGCACCTCTTCGAGTAGTTGCAGTCGTTCAGCTTGCTTCCGATACGCGGCTGAGCGCGACCCCAAGCGAGTCCCTTTGCAGGTCGAGTTCGACGAGCCGCTCGCGTTCGGCCTCGACCAGTTCGGGCTTCGCATTCGCGACGAACTTTTCGTTGGCGAGCTTGCCAAGGATTCGCTCGCGCTCGACCTCCACCTTCGCAATCGCCTTTTCGAGGCGCGACTTCTCCGCCGCAAGATCGATCAGGTTGCCAAGCGGAAGGCAGGCCGTCGCCTCGCCGACGACGATCTGGGCGCTGCCGCGCGGCGCTGCCGCCGCGTGCTCGACGCTCTCCACCCTCGCCAGGCGCTTGATCGCCGAGACGTGCCGGTCGAGCCGCTCGCTCGCCAGGCCTTTCGCTCCGACGATCACCAGCGGCGCCATTGCCGCCGGCGGGACGTTCATCTCCGCACGAACCGAGCGGATACCCGAGACGAGATCGATCAACCAGTTGATCTCGTCCGCGGCCGCGTCGTCCGCGTAGAAGGCGGCCGGCCATTCCGTGTGGCAGAGGAGCGTCTCGCGCTCTCGGCCCGGACCGGCCGTCTTTTCCCAAAGTTCCTCGGTCATGAACGGCATGAACGGGTGGAGCAGCTTATAGATATCGTCCAGCACATAAGTGACACAGGCCTGCGACTCGCGTTTGGCCGCCTCGTCCTCTCCGTTGAAGACCGGCTTCAACAGCTCGAGGTACCAGTCGCAGAACTGGTTCCATATGAATCGATAGAGGCTTCCGGCCGCTTCATTGAAGCGATAGCTCTCGATCGCCTCGGTCACGTCGCGAATGGTGCGCGACAGTTCCGTGAGGATCCAGCGGTTGATCGTCAGCGATGCGGCTTCGGGAATGAAGCCCTCGCTGCTCGTAGCACCGTTCATCTCGGCGAAGCGCGTCGCGTTCCAGAGCTTCGTGCCGAAATTGCGGTAGCCGGCGATGCGGGCGGGGTCGAGCTTCACGTCGCGCCCCTGGGCCGCCATGATCGCGAGCGTGAAGCGCAACGCGTCGGCCCCATATTCGTCCATCAGTTCCAGCGGATCGATGACGTTGCCCTTGGACTTCGACATCTTCTGTCCGTTCTTGTCGCGAACGAGCGCGTGGACATAGACCGTGTGGAACGGCTCGACCGGCGTACCATCCGCGTCCTTCATGAAATGAAGGCCCATCATCATCATGCGGGCGACCCAGAAGAAGATGATGTCGAAGCCCGTTACCAGAACATCGGTCTGATAATACTTTTCGAGTTCCGGCGTCTCCTTCGGCCAGCCGAGCGTGGAGAACGGCCAGAGCGCCGAGGAGAACCATGTGTCGAGAACATCCTCTTCGCGCGTCAGGATCTCGCCCGGCTTGAAGTTTTCGAGCAAGTCTTCGACGTAGGCCTTCATCGGCCCTTCATGCGCGAGATAGTGCTGGATGGCCGCATGCAGTGCCTCCTCCTCGGTTCTTTCGACGAAGATCTGGCCATCGGGTCCGTACCAGGCGGGGATCTGATGGCCCCACCAGAGCTGGCGCGAGATGCACCAGGGTTGGATGTTCTCCATCCATTCGAAGTAGGTCTTTTCCCAGCTCTTCGGGACGAAAGTGGTCCGGCCCTCCCGGACGGATGCAATCGCAGGCTTTGCCAGCGTCTTGGCGTCGACGTACCATTGCTCAGTCAGGCGCGGCTCGATCGGCACGCCGCCGCGGTCGCCATGCGGAACCACGTGTTTGTGCGGCTCGATGTGGTCGACGAGACCCGCGGCTTCGAGTATCTCGACGATCAGCCGGCGCGCTTCAAACCGGTCCTTGCCCTCCAACTGATCCCAGGCGCCGTGCAGCGCTGCGGGATGATCGAGTGCTTCAAGGAAATCGTCGTTGTTCTTGATCGTGATCCGGCCATCCACCGTCAGGACGTTTACTTGACGAAGCCCCCGGCGTTTGCCGACCTCGAAGTCGTTGAAGTCGTGGGCAGGGGTCATCTTCACCGCACCGGTGCCGGTCGTCGGGTCGGGATATTCATCCGCGACGATCGGAATACGGCGGCCGACGATCGGCAGGATGACATGCTTGCCGACGATCCCTTTGTAGCGCGCATCATCCGGGTGTACCGCGACGCCGGTATCGCCGAGCATCGTTTCCGGACGCGTCGTGGCTACGACCAGATAATCGCGCGTCTCCCACTCGGTGGCATTGCCGTCCTCGTCGAAGGCAATCGGATGCTTATATGTGACACCCTCTTCGAGCGGATACCGCAGGTGCCAAAGATGGCCGTTGACTTCGACCTGCTCGACCTCGATATCCGAAATCGCCGTCTGCAGCTTCGGATCCCAGTTGACCAGGCGCTTGTCGCGATAGATCAGGCCTTCCTTGTAGAGGCTGACAAAGACCTCGATGACCGCCTCGGAAAGGCCCTCATCCATCGTGAAGCGCTCGCGCGACCAGTCGCAGGAGGCGCCGAGCCGTTTCAACTGATTGAAAATCTGGCCCCCGGACTCGGCCTTCCATTCCCAGACCTTCTCGATGAAGGCTTCACGGCCCATCTCCCGGCGATGCTGCTGCACTTCCATCAGCTTCCGTTCAACAACCATCTGCGTGGCGATGCCGGCATGGTCCATGCCCGGCTGCCAGAGCACATCCTTGCCGCGCATGCGCTCGAAGCGCACCAGTATGTCCTGCAACGTGTTGTTGAGCGCATGGCCCATGTGCAGCGAGCCGGTAACATTCGGCGGCGGGATCACAATGCAGAAGGTCTCTGCGCCGGGTTTGGCGCCCGCGCCTGCACGAAACGCGTTTTCTTCGTCCCACTTCTTGGCGATGCGCGGGTCGACGGATGCGGAATCGTAGGTCTTATCAAGCATTCTTTGACCGATTTTTTGGAGATTGATGTCAGCGTTTGTAAACCGGAAGGCCCTGCGCAAGTCAACACAAACGGGAAAAAAGCCGCGGCGGTTACGAAGGCGGCCTCATCTTAGCAGCGCCGGACGAAATGGGATCAGTTAATTCACAATCGCCACGGCCGATATCAGGGCACCGATCGCCGGATCATGTCAATGGAGCGCAGAACGAGCCCGGACCGTGCTCGAGTCGCCGCCTCGAGCCGAAAGCGGCATAGCTCCGGGCGGGATTTTGGCGCACGTTAGCGGCGAGGTCCGCGTGCGACGCGTTCGATTTCCTCGCGCACCAGTTTTTCAACCAGCGTAGGCAGGTTGTCATCCAGCCATTCCTGCAACATCGGACGCAGCATCGCCTCGGCGATCTGGTCGAAGGAACGTTTCGGTCCGTTCTCGACCGCATGGGCCAAGTCGTCGAAGGCGCGCGCCACCTGACGGCTAACGGCCGGGGAAACGATCGCGCCAGCCGGACCGTCGACCTCCGGCAGCTCCTCCACGGGCGCTGAATGCGATGCGGTCGGCGGCTCGGCGGTGATCGGCGCCGGCGCGACACTGCGTGGCGGGACGCCGCTCACTGGACTTTCCGCTGACACGGTCGTCGCCGCGCTTGCCGTAGCGGAAACGCTCGCAATCCGGGAGGTGACCACCGGACCAGCCGGGGACGACTCCGCCTGCTCCGTTTCCGGCTGCTCCCTCGAAAAGTGATTGACCGCGTGACGCTCGGAAGCCGCCCTCACCCTCGCCGCAACATCGGCGAGGGAAAGCGGTGACGGCGGCGAGGCCGGGACATCCATGCGTGAACCGCCCGTCGTCGCGCCGCCTGGCGCGGCGGACGCCGAACTTGCCGCCGGCAGCGGCTCTTCCGAGCCAAAGGCCGCAGCTTCGATTTCCGAATCGATCGTCAATTCGATCTCATCTTCGGCTGCGTCCTCGAAGGTCTGGTGGAGGGACGATCCAGCCGGGCCAGGCTCGTTGTTCTCGATGATCTTGCGAATGGATGCCAGGATTTCATCCATCGAAGGTTCACGCGCGACGTTGAGCTGTGCCATTTCAATCCTCGTTTGCTACGGACGAGCACGGGGTACGAAGCCTCCCGTGTGCCGATTTCGAACAAACCTTAAGTGAGTTCGCCGACGAAACATACGTCGCGAATCAGCTCCGGAAATTCTTGCACAGATTTGTTTTTCGGGGCAGATGCCCGGCCTGCCAACAGAAAACGAACACCGCGCATCCTCGCGGTTGCGCGGTGTTCGTGATTGCAGAATTGGTCTTAGGTCTAACGGCCGTCGACGGTGCGCAAGCCGATCCACTTGTCCTTGACGGCTTCGTAATGCTCTTCCGAGCGGTATTCTGCCACCTGCAGACCCTGAGTCTTTACGGTCAACCTGCCCATCGCCGCAAGCAAGGCATAGCTTGCCACGACGGAATCGCGCTGCGCTCCAGCCAACGACTCTTGCGCGTCGAGAACGTCCTGCTGCGCGTCGAGCACGTCGAGGGTCGTACGTTGGCCGACCTTGCGCTCTTCAATGACGCCTTCGAGGGCGAGGTTGGCGGCAGCGATCTGCGACCTGCTGGCGGTGATTCGAGCGAGAGCGGACTCAAGTTGGGCATGCGCGGTAACAACGGTCTGCTGCACCGACGCGCGCGCCGAATCGACCATGATGCGTTGCTGCCCCAGAACTTCTTTCGCCCGGCGGACCTGACCGTACTCCGCACCACCCTGGTAGATCGGCACTTCAAGTCGGGCGGTGATGCTCGCCGTAGTGTTGTCGGTGCTGACATTGCCCGTGTTGCGCGTGACGGCTCCCTGGAGCACGACACCTGGCAACAGCGTCCCCTCCGCCGATTTCACCTGGAACCCAGCAGAATCGACGGCATATTGCGCCGCGAGAATCTGAGGATTCTCCCGTAGGCCTGTTGCCACGGCCTGATCGAGAGATCTCGGCATAGCCTTCGAGGCCGGTCCCGGCTGTCTGATGCCCGTGGGTGCCACGCCGACGATCTGCACATAGACCGCTTCGCTTTGCTTCAATTGTGCAACCGCGGCGACGAGCAGCGACTGGGCGTTGGCGAGTTCTGCTTCCGCCTGGCTCACGTCGGTGCGCGTGCCTTCGCCGACGTCGAGGCGTGCCTGTGCGGCGTTCAACTGCTCGCGGAGGAAGGCCAGGTTCTGACGGCGGATGGAGACGATCTGCTGATCACGGGCGATATTGGCGTAGGACTGCGCGGCAGATAAGAGAATTTGGATCTCATTGGCCTTCAATGTTTCGCGGCCTGAAAACACAGTCGACTCGGCCGCCTTGACGTTGTTCAGCGTCTGAAATCCGTCGAAGATTGTCTGCGTGATGGAGATCCCGATCTGTCCACTATGAAAGTCGCGGGTTCCCGTCCGTTCGGCGTCGACGCGTGTCAGCGTACCGGTCGCCGAAGCGGAAATCTGCGGCCGGTAGCCGGCCTTCGCGATCGGAACCCCTTCGTCCGTCGCACGCAAGCCGGCGCGTGCGGCGTTGAGATCCGGGTTATTTGCATAGGCTTTTGCCATTGCCCCGAAGATCGTCTCCGCCAGCACGGCATGCGGCGCGAGTAACACGCTGGCCGAGACAGCCGCCCACAAGGCTGCTTTGCGGACAATCGACACCATCTTCCCTCCGATCAGCCGGGGCAGCCTTGCGGCCCCGTATTTTCAGCAAGTCGGCCCGATGGGCGACCCCCGTGTAAACACTGCAGTGAGGCCCCGCGCCACCCGTTGGCGGGCAAATCACCACGTCATGCTCTTTTGAACCCCGGATTCGGTCTTACGACAACTGCGCACTGACGCTGCACACGGGCATTTCAAAAAGAAACAGGTAACACGTTGCCGATTGGCAACATTGCAGTTTTTGCTTCAACACTCATATACTGAGCTGCCTCAATAAGAGGCACCTCAAAACACAAAAGACTGCTCGCGGCGGAATCCGGGGAGCGGCTTCACGGCGGTGTTGAAGTCCGCTCGCTCCGACGTCCTACCCGATTCGCGCACATAGAGTTTCGCACGCGATGCGTTACCAAACCCTTCAACGGCGACGAGACGGCCGCCATCGCGAAGCTGCTCGAACAGAGCCGCAGGTATGATCTCGACGGCGCCGTTAATGAAAATCACGTCGTAGGGAGCTTCTGCCGCATATCCCTTCTCGAGATCGCCGGCCACCACCGCAACATTGTCGTAGCCCAGGCGAACCAGCGTTTCAGTAGCACTGGCGGCCAGCGTCCCGTCGCTCTCCAGCGCCACGACGGAGCCGGCGAGCAGCGACAGCAATGCCGACGCGTAGCCGGTGCCGCAACCGATTTCGAGGACGACGTCCGACTTCGAAATCTCGGCAAGCTGCAGGAGTTTCGCCAATGGTGAGGGCTCCATTAGGTAACGCCGCTGAGGACCGCCGGCGAGCTCGATATCCGCATCGATATAGGCCAGCTCCCGCATCTTGGCGGGCACGAACTCCTCGCGCGGGACGGACAGGAAAGCAGACAGGACGGAGTGGGAAGTCACATCCGTCGTCCGGATCTGATTGTCCACCATCTTAATGCGCGCTGCTTCGAAGTTCATGACACTGCCTCGTGGGATGGGCGCGGCACCGCTGCATGGGATATCCGCGCGATCTTGCGTAAGGCTGCTGAGAGCCTGTTGCTTAAAGCTCATAGTTCGCCGCACGGTCGGTTTCAAGCGACTGCGGTATTTGCACGCGCAAAAAGGAATCCGCCAGCTGGATGGGCCGGCGGTCGGAAGCGAAAAGTTTTGTGAAGATCGCCCGATGCAGCCAGGGCCGCCGCCGAGTTTGCAGCGTCAGCCGCCGGGCGCGGCTTCGAGCCCGACCAGCGCGATCTTGCCATAGCCGGCATTCTGTATGAGGTTCATTACCGTCATCAGCTCGCCGTAGTCGATGAGCTTATCGGCGCGCAGGAGCACGCGGGTCTCCGTGTTGCCGTTCGTGATCCGCTTGAGTTCCGAAACGAAGGTCTCGCGGGCCGTCTCCTCATTGCCGACCGCGAGAGAGAGATCGGCCTTCAGCGTCACAAAAACCGGCTTGTCGTCCCGTGGCGTAGGTCTTGCGACCGATTGCGGCAAATCGACCTTCATATCGACCGTTGCGAGCGGCGCGGCCACCATAAAGATAATGAGCAGCACGAGCATGACGTCGATGAAGGGCGTGACGTTGATCTCGCTGTTTTCGTCAAGATCGCCACTGCCTTCCGAGATTCTTCCCGCCATGGCAGCTCACCCGATCCTGGCTATCGAAGCATCGTTGCCGTGGGCGAAGCTGCCCTCCCGGCGTGGCTGCGTCCGGCGGACCTGGCAGTGATCGAGATCACGGCTTACCAGCCTTTCAACAGCCGCCGCGGCATCGGCCAGCACCAGCTTGTAGCCCCCCACCGAACGGGCGAAATAGTTGTAGATCACCACGGCCGGGATCGCTGCGACCAGACCGATTGCCGTTGCCAGCAGTGCCTCGGCGATACCAGGCGCGACGATCGCGAGGTTGGTCGTCTGAGCCTTGCTGATACCGATGAAGGAATTCATGATCCCCCAAACCGTACCGAAGAGGCCCACGAACGGGCCGACGGAACCGATCGATGCAAGAATTCCTGTGCCTGCGCTCATGCGCTTTCCGGCACGAGTCTCGATGCGGCCCAAGAGCGAAGAGACGCGTTCTCTGATGCCGGCTGCCGGCGCATGGTCCAGGACAGCCTCCGAGCGCGCCATTTCGTCGATTGCCGCGGCGACCATGTCGGCGGCTACGCCGGCCCGGCGTTCAAGTTTCTGCTCCAATTCGGCCAGCCCGTTTGCTCCAGTCAGGATCTCGACCGCGCGCTTGAGCCGCGATTTCGCGTGAGCGAGCTCCAGCGTCTTCACGACGAAAATCGCCCAGGTGACGACGGAGGCCAGCGCCAGCGCCACCATTACTCCTTTGACGACGATGTCGGCCGCGAGAAACATGCCGACCGGCGAAAGGTCGTGTGGAAGGATCGGCTCGCCCCCCGCAGCCGTCATCTCGGTAGCCTCAGGCTGGGCAGGCGCCGCAGGCGCTGCATTGGGCTGATCGAGACCGGGAGCGTTCGCCGTTCCGGTCGGCGTGGCCGGCTGCTCGGCAACTGCGGCTGCGGGCTGTTGCGCCGTTTGCGCAAAGCAGGTCCCGGCCGGGCCGGCGAGGAAAACAGCCAGCGTCGTAGCCAGCAACAGGTTCGACTTCGGCCGGATCCGGTTCGCCATCTTGTTCCTCATTCTTTCGCGCCTTCGCCCGACGGTCCGGGCTACGCAGCGGATTCTCTCGATTTCGAAGCTTTGGGCGCGGGCGAAGAATCGCTCACGCTTCCCGTGTTGCGCTCTCGGGCAACGCCTTGCGGATGTTCTTTACGACAAACGAGGACCGAATGACAAGATTTGTGGAGTATATTAATCAAGAATAAATGCAGGCGCTTGCGGGACGTATCAGAGGTTCGGCGCCGAGGGCAGGAAGTCGCCGCTGCGCCAATCGTAGCGGCGATGACGCTGCCAGGGTCTTTCAGTCGAGGCGAACGACGCCTCCACGCGCATGTGCGGCTCTCCCGGCTGCCTTTGGTCGGCATAGATTTCGATCGCACCGGTCCGTCGCAAGGTCTGACCCGTTACGATCACCGCCACGCCGGAGGGACAGGCTGCGAGGGGGCGCCGTGTAGCCACAACGATGAGATCGGCGCCTTTGCAGAGGATGGGAACGAGTTCCGGTGCTTCGACGACCGCCACGGTCCAGCCTTCGCGGCTTTGCCCGACGCAGACTTGGCTCTTTCGGCAGGTAAAGACGCCGGGCTTCGCCGCGCCAAGGAGAGCGACAATCTCCGCTTCGTCGGGCTGTCGGACGAGCTTTGGCGCTCCAGTCCTTTCGGGGCCGATCGCCGGAATTTCGAGCGGCGCCGTGTGGTCCCGGGCGGCTAGTGCCCGCTGCCATTGCGAGAACACGAATTCTGGTGGCCGGCTCCGATTGGTCGCGATCGTGCCTCCGGCAATCAGGCCCACCAGTTGTCCGTCTTCCGATATCGCGATCGACGGGCGCTCCACATTCCGCTCCAGAGCGATCGCCGATCCGCCCAGGAGGATCAGCCCCGCCCCCGCGAGCGCCAACCGCGTTCTCAACACACAAAGCAGAACGCCACCGAAGGCGACAAGAAAGAAGCTGGCGTTGCCGACGCGGCCCGTCATCCATTCGCCGTCAAGAGACGCCACGTATCGCGCCACTGAAAGCATCCAGTCGAGGGCCTGCCCCATCACCATCAGGGGATAGTGCTCAAGCCCAAAGGGCATCAGCAGCATCGCGAAAAGCGCAAATGGCATCACAAGAACGCTGATCAGCGGTGCCGCTGCAATATTGGCCGCCAGTCCGTAAGCGGGCAGCCTGTGGAAATGGGCGGCCGCATAGACGGCCGTTGCCAATCCGCCGATGACAGAGGTCGCCACAATGCCCGTGGCGAGACTCGACGCCGCTCCCCAACCTCCCCGCTTCGTGTTGGCCTCGCGGTCCTTTGCCCTGTGGTCGCGCCAGCGGGCATAGCCCGCAACAAGTGCTAGGGTGGCCGCAAAGGACATCTGAAATCCCGGTCCGGCAACGGCCGAAGGCTTCCAGGTTATGATGACGAGCGCAGCAAGCGCGACATTGCGCAGACTGATCGAGATGCGGTCGAAGAAGACGGCGACGAGCATGATCGAGATCATGATCCAGGACCTGAGCGCTGAAACCGCGCCACCGGAAATCAGGATGTAGAGAAAAACCATGAGCAGGGCGCCGGCGGCCGCGATCTTCTTGATCGGAAATCTCTCCGCAACGCCGGGAACGAAGCTCAAGAGCGTTCGCGCGCCGATCAGAAAGGTGCCTGCTGCCAGCACCATGTTGAGCCCCGAGATCGCAAGGACGTGCGACAGACCGGCGGCGCGAAGCGCCTCCACGGTCTCGCGGCTGATAGCACGCTCCTCACCGGTCACGAGCGCCGCCGCGATCGCTCCGGTGTCGCCGCCGATCGCCGCCCGGATGCGGTTGCCGGCCGCCTCGCGCATCATCGTGAGAAAGGCGCTTGTGCGCGCGGGCAGAGAGGATTGCTGCCGCTCGGCAACCATGCTTTCCGCCGGAACTCGCGGGGCGCCATAGAAGAAGCCGACGGCCCCGACTCCTTTGAAATAGGCGTCGAAGGCGAAATCATTGAGCCCCGGCAGCGCCGGCCCCGAGGGCGGCGAGAGGCGGGCTTTGCCTTCCAGCGCCGCCCCCACCTGAAAGGGCTCGTGGCGGCTTCGCGCAAGCAGTGTCGCCCGCGCCGGAGGTCTGCGCAGCCGCGGTCCGGACGTTTCCTGAATTTCGACAAGATACCGCCAGCGGCCCTTGTCGTCCGGCTCCCGCGAGATCACTGTCCCACGAACATTGGTCGTCACAGGGCCGTCGAGAATGACGGTATCGAGCCGCGCCGTTTCGGCTGCGGCGAGCAGCATGCCAGCCGTGAAGAGCGCGGGTGCAAGAGCGAAGGGACGCCAGCGGCGGAAATCTCCCCGGCAGAGAAGAGTAGACATGCCGAAAACGCAAAGCAGCGCTGCAAGTTCGGCAATTCTGACGGTTCCGGGCAGATCGAACCAAGCCAGAGCGCCAAGGGCAAGCAGCACCGGGATCAGCACGAAACCGTGGCCGAATTCTTGCTCCTCCGCCGCTGCGGCGCGCATGCTGCGTGAAATCGATGTTGCCGCCCGAACGGTCCGACGGCGGATGATCAGACCGTATCGCACCGGCGGGCTTCGGAGAGCGGCGCCTTGTACAGCCAAATCGGCGGTTGGAACCGGAGCGTTGTCATCGAGTAAGCGCCAAGCGCTGCGCTCCTCGTCGCGCGCTACCGCCTGTGCCTGGCCCTCCCCCATTTCGTCGCTTTGCCCCCGCTGGCCAACCGGAGCGATCCTGCAACCAAAGGAACGCCATTGCAATCGAAAGACTGGCTGCCTAAAAAAGCAGCAAAGCTATATAGAATGGTACCGCATTATCAGCTTAACGATCATTGATCTTGTTGGACATATTGCCGTAACATGCGATTGTTGCGTCGCCATATGCTTATTTTCGCATCGCACCAATTTGCCTTTCGTACTGCTTGGCAGTCGAAAATAAATCATATAGCAAATTCGCAACGCTCAAATTCGCGGCACATCACTGTGCCACGATGCCACAACACGGAGGGTCCAATGTCAGAGAAAAGCGCGACAGTAACAATTGGCGGCAAATCGGCGGACCTGCCAGTGCGATCGGGATCGATCGGTCCGGACGTCGTGGACATCGGTTCGCTCTACAAGCAGATGAAGATGTTCACCTACGATCCGGGCTTCACGTCGACGGCATCGTGCGAATCCAAGATCACCTATATCGACGGCGACGAGGGTGTGCTCCTCCATCGTGGCTATCCGATCGAGCAGCTCGCCGAGCACGGCGACTTCCTCGAGGTCTGCTATCTGTTGCTTTACGGCGAACTGCCGACAAAGGCCCAAAAGGCCGACTTCGATTACCGCGTCACGCATCACACGATGATCCACGAGCAGATGTCGCGGTTCTTCACCGGGTTCCGTCGCGACGCCCATCCGATGGCCGTCATGTGCGGCTGTGTCGGCGCTCTCTCGGCCTTCTATCACGACTCGACCGACATCACCGATCCGCATCAGCGCATGGTTGCATCGCTGCGCATGATCGCCAAGATGCCGACGATCGCCGCGATGGCCTACAAATACCATATCGGCCAGCCCTTCGTTTATCCGAAGAACGATCTCGACTACGCCTCGAACTTCCTGCGCATGTGCTTTGCCGTGCCCTGTGAGGAATATGTCGTGAACCCGGTTCTGGCACGCGCCATGGACCGCATCTTCATCCTGCACGCCGACCACGAGCAGAATGCATCGACGTCGACCGTCCGCCTTGCCGGCTCCTCGGGTGCGAACCCCTTCGCCTGCATCGCCGCCGGTATCGCCTGCCTCTGGGGCCCGGCCCACGGCGGCGCCAATGAAGCGGCGCTCAACATGCTCGCCGAAATCGGCACGGTCGATCGCATTCCGGAATATATCGCGAAGGCAAAAGACAAGAACGACCCGTTCCGTCTCATGGGCTTCGGGCATCGGGTGTACAAGAACTACGACCCGCGCGCGAAGATCATGCAGAAGACGACGCATGAAGTCCTCGCCGAGCTCGGCCACAAGGACGACCCGCTGCTGGAAGTCGCCATGGAACTCGAACGCATCGCACTGACGGACGAGTACTTCATTGAGAAGAAGCTCTATCCGAACATCGACTTCTATTCCGGCATCACGCTGAAGGCGCTGGGCTTCCCCACCACCATGTTCACGGTGCTCTTTGCGCTCGCACGCACTGTCGGCTGGATCGCCCAGTGGAACGAAATGATCGAGGACCCGGAGCAGCGCATCGGCCGTCCGCGCCAGCTCTATGTCGGCGCGCCGCTGCGCGACTACGTGCCGCTCTCCAAGCGCTGAGGCAGCCTTCCCAAAAAAGCCCGGTCAGCAATGGCCGGGCCTTTTTCTTTGAAGATATTCAAGGACGATTTCCGCCGCCTTCTCGCCGGGCGGACGGTCGGTCGCCATGCGCTGCTGCACGAGGGCGAAACCGTCGAGCATCGCCCGGCGTTGCGCCGTGTCGCTCGAAAGGCGCTCGAACCACCGCGTCAGCACCGCCGGTCGGATCATCTTGTTGAAATATTCGGGCACGACGGGAAAATCGGCAATGAGATTGGGAAGTGCTGCGGTCCATATCCGGATCCGCGCATGCAGGAGACTGACGAGCCAGTCGGCATAGTAGGTCGAAACGACCGGCACGCCGGCAAGCGCCAGTTCCAGAATGACGGTACCCGAAGCGGCGATCGCAGCGTCAGCCTCCCCAAATGCCTCCCACTTCTTGTCGGCGGCGACGGATATTTCGGGCAGCACCTTCCAGCACGCCGTCAGAGCCCTCACGCGGCTTTCCTGGCGCGGAACCGTCGGCAGCAGGAAACGAATGTCCTTGTGCCGTTCGGCGAGTTCCTCGACGGTCCCGCGAAAGATCGGCAGCAAACGGGTCACTTCGCTCCCGCGCGATCCCGGCAGCAGCAGGCAGGTTTTGCCCTCACGCTGCTGCTCCTGCGCCTGCCGCCTTTCGCGTTGCCGCTTCCGAACGGCCAGCACGTTCTTGTCCGATGCGAGCCGGTGCCCGACATAGCTCGTCGGCGGGCCGCCGAGACGGCGCATGACCTCCGGTTCGAAGGGCAGCACCGCGAGTACGTGATCGACATAGGCCCGCATCCGCGGTGCCCGTTCTGCCTTCCACGCCCAGACGCTGGGGCAGACATAGTTGATCACCGGCAATTCCGGTAACGCGGCGCGCACGCGCCGCGCAACCCGATGGGTGAAATCGGGGCTATCGATGATCACCAGGGCATCGGGGCGCGCGGCAATGATCGCCTGTGCGGTCTGGCGGATGCGCAGCAGAAGCTTCGGCAGGTTCGCAAGAACCTGGGCGAAGCCCATGATCGACAGTTCGGAGTAGTCGAACAGGGATCGAAGGCCTTCGGCCTCGAGCGCTTCGCCGCCGACACCGACAAGCTCGACCCCATCAACACGGGCGCGGAGCGCACGCACGAGATCTGCGCCAAGCAAATCCCCGGAAACTTCGCCGGCAATGACCGCCAACCTGTGGCCCCGATCCGTCATCCCTGTCCCCCGCGTCCGTCGCGCTCGACGCCGAGAATGAAGAGGCCTTCTTTGTCCGCAGCCTCCGTGACACGCGATCGCTCGAGAACGAGTGCACGCCCCGCTTCGACGGCGATACCGGCAAGACCGGCCGCTGCGGCGCCTGCAACCGTCGAAGGCCCGATTGACGGCAGATCCGCGCGCTCGTCCTGCTGCGGTTTGCAGAGCTTGACGAGAACGCCGCGGCGGCGGGCCGAAATCCGGCCGTCGACTTTCAGTGCCGCGACTCTCGCCAGCATGGCGTCGGTGCCTTCGGCGCCCTCCAGCGCAACCACCCGGCCGCCCACTGCAACGGCACCTTGACCGACATCGAGCGCGCCCAGCGCATTGGCGGCGGCAATCGCGGCCTCGATGTCGCGCCTGTCCTCCGCTGTCGGCGCATGCGCACCAATGGGGCCGGTGTCGGCAAGAAGATTGGGCACGACCTCGTGCGCGCCGATGACGCGGGCACCGCTCGCTTCGATCAGCTCGATCACCATGCGCAGCACCGCGTCGTCCCCGCCGGACATCAAGGTGCGCAAAATACTCGGCACCTTGGCCAGCGTCTTCAATGTCGGACGGATATCGCGCCATTCCGGCCGTCGCCGGACCGCACCGGAGAGCACGACGCGGTCGACGCCCTCCGCCTGAAAGGTTCCGCTGATCGCAGCGAAGTCGCCGATCCCGAGGATCGAATGGTCAAAACCGGCCCAGTCGGCATCGGCCTCGCTCGACAGTGCAATGATGAACGGGTCTTCTCCCTGTCGGCGGGCCGCCTCGGCGACGTGGTGGGGAAGCGCGCCAGCGCCGGCAATGATTGCCAACCTGCCTTTCGACTGCGGCAGGTCGCGAGCCGCCACCACTGTCAACCCTTGCCGCCGCGGTTCGGCGAGGAGAGCGCGCGCTCGCTATCTGCGGCAATGAAATCGAGGATCTCGAGTGCCGGGGGGCAATCAAGATATTCGTTGCGAACTGCGGCCGCATTTGCGCGAACCGACTCAGGCCCTTCGAAGATCTGCTTGTAGCACCGCCGAACCTTGTGGATCGTCTGGCGATCGATGCCCGCGCGCGTCATGCCAACGACGTTGAGGCCGCTCAGGACGCCTGGATTGCCGTTGAGCATGCCATAGGGAATGACATCGTAGCTCACTGCCGAAAGTCCGCCGATGAAGGCCTGACGGCCGACGCGGGTGAACTGATGAACCGCCGAACCGCCGCCGAGAATGGCGCGATCCTCCACCGTGACGTGGCCTGCGAGCATCACGTTGTTGGACAGGATGATGTTGTTTCCGAGGCGGCAATCATGCGCAACGTGCGAATAGGCGAGGAACAGGTTGTTGTTGCCGACGATGGTTGTGCCGCCGTGTTCCACCGTGCCCGTGTTCATGGTCACGCCTTCGCGGATCGTGCAGTTCTCGCCGATCGTCAGCGTCGTGTTCAATGCGCTGTGGTGAGCGCTCTGCGAATCGCCGCCGATGACGGCACCCGGGAAGATTTTCGTCCGCTTGCCGACGGTCGTACGGCCGATGACGACGACGTGGCTCAAGAGCTCAACGTCATCTCCGAGAACGACTTTCGGCCCGATATGGCAAAGCGGGCCGATCGTTACGTTCTCGCCGATCACTGCGCCGTCCTCGATGACCGACGACGGGTGGATCTTTGCACTTGATGCTATCATTCTCAGGCGTCTTCCTTGCTGACTATCATCGCGCCGATATCAGCTTCCGCGACGAGTTGCCCGTCAACTTTTGCATCACAGTGAAATTTCCAGATATTGCCCCGCTGCTTGTGCTTCGTGACATGGAACTCGACCTGATCGCCCGGCACCACCGGCTTGCGGAAACGGGCATTGTCGATCGTCATGAAATAGACGAGGTTGCTGCCGATCCCGGTCTTGCGGGCGCAGATTGCCCCTGCCGTCTGCGCCATGCCTTCGATCAGCAGAACGCCCGGCATGATCGGCTTTTCCGGGAAGTGCCCGGTAAAGTGCGGCTCGTTCGCCGTCACGTTCTTGATCCCGATCGCCGAATTGTCACCGTCGATCTCGATGATGCGGTCGACAAGAAGGAAGGGATAGCGATGGGGAAGAAGCTTCAGGATCTCCTGTATATCCGCCGTCCCGAGAACAGTTGCAGCCTCATTCATCCTTGCCACCCTTTTTCTTCTGCCTCTCGCTTGCCCGCAACGCCATCTCAGCCACGTCGCGCAGGAAGTCCCGCATCGGCCGCGCCGGAATTCCGCCGTAGCGCTCGCCTGCCGGGACATCGCTCGCGACGCCGCTCATGGCCGCAATCTGCACTCCATCTCCGATGCTGATATGACCATTGACCCCGGTGCCGCCGCCAATCATCACGCCATCGCCGATGCGCGCGCTGCCGGCGATGCCCACCTGACTGACGATGCCGCAATAACGGCCGATGCGGACGTTGTGGCCAATCTGCACGAGATTGTCGATCTTCGTGCCTTCGCCGATCACCGTGTCGTCCATGGTACCGCGATCGATGGTGGTGTTGGCACCAATCTCGACGTGGTCCTGAATGATCACGCGTCCAACCTGAACGATTTTGATCATTCCACCTTTCGGACCCGGTGCATAACCGAATCCGTCCTGGCCGATCCGCGCGCCGGGATGGACAATGACGTTGTTGCCGACCAGCGCGCAAAGGATGCTCGCGCCGGCGGAAATCGTGCAATCGCGGCCGATCCGTACGCCCGGTCCGATCACCGCCCCGGCTGCAATGCGTGTCCCGCTGCCGATCTCGGCGCCGGCGCCAATGACCGCCATTGGCTCGACCTCGACGCCCGCTTCCAGCCGCGCCGTCGGATCGACGAAAGCTCCGGGCGCGACACCGCGCTCGCTCGTGTTGTATGACGGACGCAGCGCATTCTCGTGAAGCAAGGCGCCGGCGAGCGCGAATGCCGTATGCGGCTTCGAAGCCAGGAGCACAGGGATGGTGTCGGGGACGATCGAGGCAATCGCCTTGTCGCAGATGATCGCGGAGGCGTGACAGCTCTCCAGCTCGTCGCGGCTCTTGCGCGAGAGCATGTAACAGATCTCGCCGGGCTTTGCGCGGTAAACCGGCGCCACCGAGCGAACGGCACGGTCGGCGGCGGCCGTGTCCAGCAACTCCGCCCCAATCTGATTCGCCAGGTCGCCCAAACGAATCCCCTGATGGGGCGGAAAAAACCAATTCTGTTCCATGGACACTCCAGAACGTTCTTCTGGCAGTTCTGGACTGCTCTTATCAGAACGACGAGTTGATACCGAACTTGAAGTTCTGGACCTCGTCGAAGTCTTCCTTTGCGACCGGCACGGCATAATCGACACGCAGCGGGCCGAAAGGTGAAGCCCAGATCAGGCTGACGCCGACGGAGGCGCGCAACGACGCGTCTTCGCCACGAACGGATTCCCCGGCTCCGGTCAACCTCACGTCGTTGCCGTAGAGCGTACCTGCGTCCACGAACAACGCGCCGCGGAAGCCGCTGTCACGCGGAATGCCGGGCAACGGGAATGACGCCTCCGCAGATGCGGTGAAATAGGTCGTGCCACCCAAGGCATCACCGTTGTTGACACGGGGGCCGATGCCGTTGCGCTCGAAGCCGCGGATGTCGTTGCTGCCAAGCTGGAATTGATCGAAGACTTCCATCGAGCCGGACGTCTTGAACACGTGACCAGCGCTACCGGCGAGCGACGCAATGATGTCCGCTTCGTCGTTCAGCGTGTAGTACCACTTGGCCTTACCGGTGATCTTGTAGAAATCCGACGTGCCGCCGAGGCCGGCGAACTCCTGCGTGAACGAAGCGAGGATACCCTCGTGCGGGAGCTGCGCGTCGTCGAGCGTGTTGTATGTGATGGAGTGCGACACGGACGACCGCGTCCAGGGGCTGTCGTCGATAGCACGATCATAGGGCGACGAGAGCTCGTCCTTGTCGCCGAAATACTCCAGCTCCGTATAGTTGTAGCGCAGCGTGGTCGACAGGTTCTCCGTGATCGGCGCCGTCACGCGCAGGCTGAAGCCCTGGTCGTTGTAGCTGTAATTGTCGTCGTCGAAATCGGTCTCGTTCTTGAACAGATCGAAGCCCGCCGCCAGACGATAGCCGAGGAAGTACGGTTCGGTGAAGGAAACGTTGTAGGTCTGGCTATCTTCGCCCTTGCCAGCGGCAAGACGAATATACTGGCCGCGACCGAGGAAGTTCTTTTCCTCGATCGAAGCTTCGACGAGGAAGCCGCCGCCGCTGCCTGCGGAGTAACCGGCACCGATACCGAACGAACCCGTCGACTGATCCTGCACATCGACGATAATGATGACGCGGTCAGCCGCGCTGCCCGGGGCCGTCGTAATGTTGACCGAGGAGAAGTAGCCCAGCGCCTCCAGCCGGCGCTTGGCGCGAGCAATCATCTCCTGGTTGAAGGCGTCGCCCTCGCCGACGTCGAATTCGCGACGGATGACATAGTCGCGCGTACGGGTGTTGCCCCGAATCTCGATGCGCTCGACATAGGCGCGCTCACCCTGGTCGACGAGATAGTCGACGGCGATCGTATGATTGGAGAGATCGCGGTTGCCGCGCGGCGTAACGCGCGCAAAGGGATAGCCCTCCGACGCGACACGCTTCGAAATCTCGCTCATCGTGTCCTGAATGTCCTTGGCCTTGTAGACAGAACCCTCGCGGCTCTGGACCAGACTCTTCAGCTCTTCGGCATTGATGCCTTCGACGGTCGACTCGACATTGATCGGACCGAAGTCGTAACGCGGACCTTCCTCGACGGTGATCGTCACGGTATATTCGTTGGTCGCTTCGTTGAGCGTCGCCTCAGACGAAATCACCTGGAAATCGGCGTAGCCGCGGTTGTAATAGAACTGCCGCAGCAAATCTTCGTCGGCCCGCAGCTTGTCCGGATTATAGACGTCCTTGCGGGTGAGGAACGAAAAAAGACCCGATTCCTTCGTCGCGATCACCGACTGCAGACGACCGTCGCTGTAGGCTTCGTTGCCGACGAAGTTGATCTCGGAAATCTTCGTGCGCTCACCCTCGTTGACGACGAAGGCGACATTGACGCGGCCCTCGGCAATCGGCACGACCTGCGTGGTCACCGTCACGTCGCTGCGACCGATCGCAGCGTAGGCGTCCTTGATGGCCTGAATGTCGTTCTCGACAGTGGCCTCGCTGTAGGGACCGAGCGGCTGCGTGCGTACGATGCCCTGAAGCTTGTCGTCCTTGATCTTGCGGTTGCCGTTGAAGACGACCTGATTCACGAGCTGGTTTTCACTGACGGAGACAACGAGCGTGCCGCCGGAAACGGTGATGCTGACGTCGGAGAAATAGCCGGTGCCATAAAGACGCTTCACCGAAGCGTCGATATCCGCATTGCTGAAGCTCTTGCCGGGGACGATCGTGATGTTGGCACGAACGGTTTCCGCGCTTACGCGCGTTGCACCACGCACTTCAACCCGATTGATGACCGCGGCTTGTGCAACCGACGTGCCGGCAACCAGCCCAACACCGGTACCCGTGGCAACCATGCTCGCTGAGAGCGCAAACGCCGACACCGCGTTCAAAAACCTTGAACCAGCTTTCATGTTTAAATCTTACCTTTTCCCAACGTCCCGCGGCAATTTCGTACCGACTCCGGTCACGGTTGCCGTTTTACCCGCTTTTCCCATACAAGCAAGCCAGCTCGTTAATTTCTGTTTACTTCAATTCGAACCGTGGCTTAACAGCCACTACGGCCTCGCATTAACGTAAACAAATCGTTGCGGAGCAAGCCGACGGAATCAATCCTTCACAAAATCCATAAAGATCATCACATCCAGTTCGAAGGCAGCCGACATCATCCAAAGAGCCAATTGATGTCGTTCCACGCCGCGAACGCCGTGAGCATGAGCACCATCGCAAAGCCGATGCGGAATGCGAGATCCTGCGCGGCGGGGCCGACCGGCTTACCGCGCAGCGCCTCGACCGCATAGAACATGAGATGGCCGCCATCAAGCACCGGAACGGGCATTAGGTTAAGCAATCCTATGGAAACCGAAAGGACGGCCGCGAAGTTCAGCACTTCCGCAATGCCAAGCTTTGCCATCTGACCGGACATCTGCGCGATGCGGATCGGCCCACCCACCTGGTCAGCGTTCATCCGCCCGACGACCAGATTGGAAAGATAATCGAAAGTGCCCGTCACGATGCGCCAGCTCTGCAGGGCGCCCTGCCCGACCGCCTCGAGCGGTCCGTAGGTCTCGATTCGGAAATTGCCGGCTTCCTGATTTGTGCCGATGCCGATCTTGCCCTCTTCAACCTTGTTGCCCAGGGGATCGACGGACTGGGTGCGCTGCGGCACCATCGGCAGATCGAACGCGGCACCCTCGCGCTCTATCCGAACAGTAATCGGCAGTTCGGGGCGAACGCTCACATAGCGGCGCACGTCATCGAAGGTCGCGATCGGCCTTCCGTCGATCGACAACAGCCGGTCGCCCGGCAGTATGCCAGCCTTCTCCGCCGCGCTGCCGGGCGCCACGAAAGCGACGACAGGATCGGCGACCGCGCGACCATAGATGGAAAAGAGGACGGCAAAGATAGCGATCGCGAGAAGGAAATTCGCGATCGGGCCGGCGGCCACGGTCGCGGCCCGCTTCCACAGCTTGGCGCCGAGGAACGTTCGCGCGCGGTCCTCCGGAGCGATCGTCTCCAGCCGCCGATAGTCGGGCGTGCTCGCCGCGTCCTCGTCGCCGAAGAACTTCACATAGCCGCCAAGCGGGATCACGCAGAATTTCCAGCGGGTGCCATGGCGATCGGTCCAGCCGAAGAGCTCCGGTCCGAAACCGACGGAAAAGGCAAGGATACGGATGCCGGACCAGCGGCCGACAAGATAGTGCCCCATCTCATGAACGAAGACCAGCAAGGTCAACAGGAACAGAAAGGTGGGGATGGTGTACTGGAGATTGTCAAGCAGAAGGCTCATGGTCATTCCTAACGCATCTGCCGCTACGCCCGCCCGTTCCTCGCAAGGCGCCGAGGCAGCCGCTACACTTTGAATTGCCGCATAATCTATCCTTATTTCCGCCCTGATATAAGGAACTATGCGGTGGCCTTAAAGCTGGATGACGAAAGGTGCACGCGCTTTTCCGCCCGTATTTGCTCCAGCTTATCGGAAATCGATCACGATGGCTTGATCGGTTCGACGTAAGTCATCGTCGTCTAGAGGCCCAACAGAACCGAACCGAAGGCAACTTCCCGCCCGCCTGAAAGCAGGGTCTGGCCCAACACCAGCGCCAGGGCCGCAATGCAAGCGAATATCAACCCATCGACCCGGTCCATGACCCCGCCGTGCCCTGGAATCAGGTGACTCGAATCCTTCACGCCGAAACGGCGCTTGACGAAGGATTCAAATAGATCTCCCACCTGGCTCGCGGTCGACAACACCAGCGCGATGACGGGGATGCGCAGATCCTCGATGGAAAAGTGGACCATAAAGACGGCTACGCCGGCAAGAACGCCGCAGATCGTTCCTCCGATCGCTCCCGACAAGGTCTTGCCCGGTGAGATCGCCGGCGCCAGCTTAGGGCCGCCAAGCGCTCTGCCGGTGAAATAGGCGAAGATATCCGTCGCCCATACGACGGCGAAGACGAACAGCATCGCAATCAGGCCGAGATAGTCCGCCCCGCGGATTGCCGCGAGTGATATGCTGGTCAGCCCGGCATAGACGATGCCGCCCGGTAGCCACCAACTTCTTGCCCTGATCAGTACCCATAGCGCCCCAGCGGCCGCGCAGACAGCAAGCGCCGGCAGGCTGACGTGCATATAGTCCAGGAGGACGAACCCCGCGATCATGGCCTGCGACAGCCATCCGAGGGCGTTGCCCTGGAAATCCCGCTCGGGGAGCCTCGTGATCGTCGACCACTCGTAATACACGAGTAAACCTATTGCGACGGACAGGAGCTTGAAGGAAAAACCACCTGCCCAGGTCGCACCGAGAGCGATCGCCGCCAGGACCGCTCCGGACGCGACGCGAAGTTTGAGTTCAGTTTGCATCAGGAGCCGACCGCCAGTGTCGGTTGCGGCAGGCCGCCAAAGCGGCGTTCGCGGCAGGAATATTTTTCGATGGCAGCGAGAAATGTCTCGCGTGTGAAATCCGGCCAGAGCTCGGGAATGAACAGCAACTCGGAGTACGCTCCTTGCCAAAGCAGAAAATTGGAGAGACGCTCCTCGCCGCTCGTCCTGAGAATGAGGTCGGGGTCGGGAATACCCGCCGTGTCGAGGGTCGCCGCGATCCGCTCCACATTGATCTCGTCCGGACGAAGGTGGCCGGCGGCCACTTCCTCCGCCAGGCGGCGCATCGCCCTCGCCAGTTCATCCCGCGCACCATAGTTGAACGCGATCACCAGGGTGATTCCCGTATTCGCGCTCGTCATCTCCTCGGCCTCGATCAGCAGAGGGAGAATGTCGCCGTTCAGGTTGGTTCGATCACCTATGACGCGGATGCGAACATTCTCACGATGCAGATCCACGAGGTCCCTTCGTATGAAGGCCTTGAGCAAGCCCATGAGGTCGCTGACCTCGTCCTGCGGCCTGCTCCAGTTCTCCGACGAAAAAGCGAAAAGGGTCAGGTAGCGAATGCCGATCTCAGCGGCCGTTCTGACCGCGCCGCGCACCGCCTCGACGCCTTTCCGATGTCCCATCGTGCGGGGCAGTCCACGCGCATTCGCCCAGCGACCGTTGCCGTCCATGATGATGGCGACATGCCTCGGTACGTTTGTCGGAATGAATTCTTGCATGGGCCGCCCGAAAAATGAGACTCGAAATACGCGTCGGTCAGACCTGCATGATTTCCTTTTCCTTCTCCGCGAGCAAGCGGTCGATTTCGGAAATCACCTCGTCGGTCATCTTTTGTACGCGCTCGGACTGAGCGCGGCTCTCGTCCTGGCTGATCTCGCCGTCCTTTTCGGCTTTTTTCAGGTCGTCCATGCCGTCACGGCGGACATGGCGGACCGCGACCTTGCTCTTTTCGGCATAGTCGTGCGCGACCTTGGCCAGTGACTTGCGGCGCTCCTCGTTCAGCTCCGGCAGCGGAATGCGCAGGTTCTGTCCATCGACGATCGGATTGAGGCCGAGATTGGCCTCCCGGATCGCCCGGTCCACGGCGCCGACCATGGACTTGTCCCACACCGACACCGAAAGCATCCGCGGTTCCGGAACCGTGACGTTGGCAACCTGGTTCAGCGGCATGCGCGAACCGTAGGCTTCGACGGTCACCGGATCGAGAACGTTTGCCGACGCGCGGCCGGTCCGAAGCGATGCGATGTCGTGCTTGAATGCAGCGACCGCTCCATCCATGCGGCGCTTCAGTTCCTTCAGATCCACACCTTCACTCATGGTTCAAGACTCCCGTTCTTATTTCGACGGCGCTTGCGGGCCGTCAGCAGCTTGTCAATTATCAGCCACGATGGTGGCACGGCCGCCACCCGTCAATATCTCCGCGAAGCCGCCCTTCTCATGGATCGAGAAGACGACGATCGGAATAGCATTTTCCCGCGCAAGCGCCACTGCGGCAACGTCCATGACGGCCAAGCCCTTCTCGAGCACTTCGCTATGCGTCAGGCGATCGAACCTCACGGCCGACGGATCCTTTTTTGGATCGGCGGAATAGATCCCGTCGACCTGCGTTCCCTTGAAGATTGCCTCGGCCCCGATCTCGGCGGCGCGAAGGGCGGCTGCGGAGTCCGTCGTGAAAAAGGGATTGCCGGTGCCCCCCGCAAAGATCACGACGCGGCCGAGCGAGAGGTGATAGAGCGTCGCGCGCTGCGAAAAACTCTCGCAGATCTCCGGCATGGCGATCGCCGAGAGGACCACCGTGTCGATATCGAGTTTTCGAAGCGACGTCGCCAGCGCAAGTGCATTGATGATCGTCGCCAGCATTCCCATGTGGTCGCCGGTGACCCGGTCGCCTCCCTTCGACGCGACCGCAACGCCTCGAAAGATGTTGCCGCCGCCGACGACGACACCGACCTCGACCCCCATGGCCCGCGCTTCCGCAATATCCGAGGCGATCCGGTCGGCGACCGCGACATCGATTCCGAAGCCCTGGCTTCCCATCAACGCTTCGCCGGAGGCCTTCAGAAGAACGCGCTTGTAGATTGGCTTGGCCGACATCATCACTCCTGAGCAGATCGGCGCGCATGTGCGCAATTCGGCACACGGCGGCTAAAGGGTAAAATCCGGCTGCGTGGTATCAACCGCTCCGGCAGGTCCGGCGGGTCCGACGCATCGACGAATGCCGGATACACGAAGGGCACCGCGTTGTCACGCGATGCCCCAGGTTTTTCCCAATCGGGGTGAAGAAATCAACCCTTTGCCGCTGCAGCCACTTCTGCCGCGAAGTCGGTCTCTTCCTTCTCGACGCCCTCACCAAGCAGGAGGCGAGCCATGCCGGTGACTTCGATCGGTGCGCCGGCGAGCTTCTCGGCATCCTTGACGGCCTGACCGACAGTGATGTCCGGGTTCATGACGAAGGCCTGCGAGAGCAGCGCGACTTCTTCGAAGAACTTGCGCATGCGGCCTTCGACCATCTTTTCAATAATGTTGTCCGGTTTGCCCGAAGCGCGCGACTGTTCGATGAAGACGTTGCGCTCGCGCTCGGCGACGGCGGCGTCGACTTCCTCGGCACGGACCGCCAGCGGATTGGTGGCGGCGATGTGCATGGCGACCTGGCGGCCGATCGTGTTCAGCGCTTCCTTGTCTCCCGTGGACTTCAGCGCGACGAGCACGCCAAGCTTACCGATGCCTTCGCCGGCAGCATTATGGACATAGGTGGCGACAACGCCGTCTTCGACCTGAAGCAGTGCAGCGCGGCGCAGCGTCATGTTCTCGCCGATCGTGGCAATGGCGTCCTTGATCGAATCTTCGACGGACTTGCCGGTTGCCGGATAGGTCGCCTTGGCAACACCGTCGACGGTGCCGACGGTGCCCAGCGCGACATTGGCAACGCCGCGCACAAGGTCCTGGAACGCTTCGTTGCGGGCAACGAAATCGGTTTCGGAGTTGATTTCGACGACGACAGCCTTGGTGCCGGCGCTGGCGATGCCGATGAGGCCCTCGGCAGCCGTACGGCCGGACTTCTTGTCCGCCTTGGCGATACCCTTGGCGCGCAGCCAGTCGATCGCGGCTTCCAGGTCGCCATTGGTTTCAGCAAGCGCCTTCTTGCAATCCATCATGCCTGCGCCGGTCTTTTCGCGCAGATCCTTCACCATTGCGGCAGTAACAGTCATCTTCGTGCCTCTTGTCAGTTTGGCTGGCGCGCCGACCGCGAGTGGCGCAGTGCCAGAAGGTTTGGCAGGAAATGGCCTTTCTCTGTGACATCATTATGAAGCGATCATAGCGATGTTTGCGGGCCTGCCCGCGGCCGGCCGCGCCATTTCCGGCTGATAAAGAACAAGGCCGTTCAGATTCTCCATCACAAACGGCCTCGTCCCGACATTTCATGCGTACGGCAGCGCTCCGTCTGCCGTGCGGCCCGATCAGGCCTCGGACGATTCCTCGAGGGCCGGCTCGACCGGAACCTCTTCGGATGCGCCGAGATCGCGGCCGGCGGCGCCCTGCTGACGGGCAATGCCGTCGATAGCGGCGCGAGCGACGAGATCGCAGTAAAGAGCGATGGCGCGCGAAGCGTCGTCGTTGCCCGGAATCGGGTAGTCGATGAGATCCGGATCGCAGTTGGAGTCGATGACGGCGACGACCGGAATGCCAAGGCGCTTGGCTTCTTCGATGGCGATCGATTCCTTGTTGGTGTCGATGATGAACATCAGGTCCGGCGTGCCGCCCATGTCGCGAATGCCGCCGAGCGCACGGTTCAGCTTTTCGCGCTCGCGCTCGAGGTTCAGGCGCTCCTTCTTCGTGAAGCCGGACGCTTCCGAAGCGAGGATCTCGTCAAGCTTGCGCAGACGCTGGATCGAGTTGGAAATCGTCTTCCAGTTGGTCATCATGCCGCCGAGCCAGCGGGCGTTGACGTAGTACTGGGCAGAGCGCTTCGCCGCGTCGGCAATGATTTCCGAAGCCTGGCGCTTGGTGCCGACGAAGAGCACGCGGCCGCCGCTGGCAACGGTGTCGCTGACGACCTGGAGGGCGCGCGACAGCATCGGCACGGTCTGAGCGAGGTCGATGATGTGAACGTTGTTACGGTCGCCGAAGATGTACGGCTTCATCTTCGGGTTCCAGCGATGCGTCTGGTGGCCGAAGTGGACGCCGGCTTCGAGAAGCTGGCGCATGGTGAAATCAGGCAATGCCATGCCTTTGTCTCCTTTTCCGGTTGAACCTCCGCAAGGCGTCGAGCGCACCGCAATGCGCCCACCGGCGGAACAGTCCGGATTTCTCCCGGAAAATCCCATGCCTTACGTGTGGAATGGGCAGCCCATTAACGGCAACCGCCCGATAAATCAAGACTGATGGGCATTTTTTGCCTGAAACGGATCACAGCTCTCGTTATCCCGAAAGCATAGACAGTTTCGGACGACGCGCTACTTGCACTCTTCGGCGTTGAAAACTTCGAGATCTGCGAGCTTCCCGCTCAGCACGAAGTCGCCGTAGTCCATCGTCAGGTCCCGCGTGACTCCGTTCTCGTAGAGTTTGAAGGACATGCGATAGATGGGCTGCGCGTCGCCGCTGGCGTTGTCGTTGAAGTAGGATATCGTCACCGGCCAATATTTTTCGCTCGCGAGCTTGCCCGCCTTGCCGGCGTCGGCCTCGTCCGCGGAAGGCTGACGTGGCTTGCCGACGAAGGTCGACGTGATCAGCGTCTTGTCGCCCGTATCGGAGCCGTCGAAGATGCGGGACTCGAAGAACGATTCGCCCCTCTTCGCCCGCTCGATCACCTCCAACATGTGCTCGGTCGGAAAGCGGCTCGCGGCCAGAGCCACCTCGCGCTTGTCGGGTGCGGTCAGCTCGACCTTAACGCCTGTCTTTTCCTCATGCGCGCTTCCGCGCACCTCCTTATCCAGCTTTTCATCGGTGAAGGACCGGGTCAGGAAGCGGAAGCTGCCGTTTTTCATGTCCTCATAGGTGGTGGTCTGCTGGTCGGTCAGGCGAACCTCCTCCCCGGTATCGACCTGGGTGACGAAGCGGAAGCTCACGGTATAGCCTTCGCACGGAGAGCCGTTGAACTCGTAGACCATGCGACCATACATGCCGGAAATTCCGGAACGTTCGGAGGCGTCCTTCAATTCCAGGTCGTAGACTGCACGATGGGGAGCGAGCGCGCTCGCATTCGCCCCGGCAGTCATGACAGCGAAACAGAGAGCCCCCAGACTGGCACGACCGAAGCCTTTACGAAACATCCGTTTCCTCCTGTTGGACTCGCCGGCAATGCGATAAACAAGCTTTCGGCAGAAGCGAGGCAGATCCTTTCTGGCTGGCGCCTGTCGTGATCCTGCCTCTGCATGCAGGATTTTACCACAAAAGACAACAAGGGAGCCTTTCATGTCCGCAGAGATCGAAAAGCGTCTTACCGAGCTCGGCATCGTCCTTCCACAGGCGGTCGCACCCGTCGCGAATTACGTGCCCTACGTCGTTACCGGCTCGACGCTCTATATTTCCGGACAATTGCCGATGGAAGGCGGCAAGGTCGCCGTGACCGGGCATGTCGGCAAGGACGTCGACGTCGCCGCCGCGCAACGGGCCGCGGAGCTCTGCGCGATCAACATCCTGGCACAGGCCAAGGCAGCTTTGGGCGGCGATCTCGGCCGCATCCGGCGCCTCGTCAAGATCAACGGCTTTGTCGCCTCGACTCCCGATTTCACCGAACAACACCTTGTCATCAACGGCGCCTCAAATCTTTTCGCCAACGTGCTCGGTGAGGCCGGCAAGCATGCGCGCGCCGCCGTCGGCATGGCCTCCCTACCCTTCAACGCGGCCGTCGAGATCGATGCCATCATCGAAATCGCCTGATCAGGGACTCTCATGAAGGACATTTCCTGGCTCAAAGCCCAGCCGATAGCTCACCGGGGCTATCACGACATGAACCGCGAGGTTTGGGAAAACACGCTTTCGGCCTTCTCGCGCGCGGCCGAAGCCGGCTTCGCAATCGAATGCGACCTGCAATTCACGGCCGATAGCGTGCCGGTCGTCTTCCACGACCACGACCTCGAGCGTCTCTGCTGGATTAAAGGAGATGTGCGGGAGAAGACAGCCGCCGAACTCGGGCTGCTGTCGATCGGCGGCACCAAGGACAAGGTGCCGACGCTCGCTCAAATGCTTCGCCTCGTAAATGGCCGTGTTCCGATCGTCCTGGAACTCAAGGGCCGGAAAGGCGACGACGAGGGCTTCGCCGCGGCGGTCCTCGATGCACTGGAAGACTACGAGGGGCGCGTCGCGCTAATGAGCTTCGATCATTGGCTGCTCAAGGACCTCAAGGCGCTCGACGCGCCCTATCCGCTCGGCCTGACGGCAGACGGCGCCAACCCGGAGACTTTCTTCGTGCACGAGGAAGCAATGCAGCTCGGTCTGGATTTCATCTCCTATTTCTACGGCCATCTGCCGAACAGCTTCATCAGCAAGGAACGCGCCCTCGGCCGCACCATCATCACCTGGACGGTGCGCGACAAGGCGGCACAGGAGCATACATTCGCCAATGCGGATCAAATGACCTTCGAGGGTTTCGATCCACGGGAGACCGTGATTTCCTAAGCGCATGACAGACGCGATCAACATCCGCATAGAGCACTCGTTCACCGCGATCTCGCCAGCGCGCTGGAGCAGGCTTGCCGGCGCGTCACGGGGGCATCCCGGCACGCCCTACAATCCCTTCGTGTCACATGCCTACCTGTCGGCGCTCGAGGAATCCGGTTCGGCGACGGCGGAAACGGGCTGGCTCGGACAGCATCTGCTGATCGAAGATGCGGACGGTTCGTTGCGCGGCGCGCTCGTCTGCTACGTCAAAAGCCACAGCCAGGGCGAATATGTCTTCGATCATGGATGGGCGGATGCTTTCGAGCGTGCCGGCGGCCGCTACTATCCGAAGCTGCAATGCTCGGTCCCGTTCACGCCGGTCACCGGACCGCGGCTCCTGGCGGCCGAAGAGGACGATCCGCGCCCAGTTCGTGACGCCCTTGCGGCGGGCCTCAAGGAGTTGACGCGCCGTCACGGTCTCTCCTCGGCCCACGTCACCTTCGTGCCCGCGGACGAAATGGCGACGTTCGAACGAGCGGGATTTCTGCACCGGACCGATCAGCAGTTCCATTTCATCAATGACGGCTACGGATCGCATGACGACTTTCTCGCCACGCTCGCGTCACGAAAGCGCAAGGCGTTGAAACGGGAACGGCGAGCGGCTGTCGAACATGGCATAAGCATCGATTGGCTGACCGGCAGCGACCTCACGGAATCGATCTGGGACCAATTCTTCGCCTTCTATATGGACACCGGCGGCCGCAAATGGGGCCGCCCCTACCTGACGCGCGCGTTCTATTCCCTGATCGGCGAGAGAATGGCCGACGACATATTGCTGGTCATGGCCAAGCGCGACGGACGCTACATCGCGGGGGCCATCAACTTCATCGGCGGCGACGCGCTTTACGGGCGGCACTGGGGCTGCATCGAGGATCATCCCTTCCTGCATTTCGAAGTCTGCTATCATCAGGCCATCGACTTCGCGATCGCCAAGGGCCTGAAGCGCGTCGAGGCGGGCGCCCAGGGCGAGCACAAGCTTGCGCGCGGCTATATGCCGGTGATGACCCATTCGGCACATTTCATCACCCATGCCGGGCTTGCACGCGCCGTCGCCGACTATCTCGAAAGGGAGCGCCGGGATGTGGAAGAAACCGGCGAGTTCCTTGCAGAGCACGGGCCTTTCCGCAAAGCGGAGCACTAGCCTTGATCCGAGTCTAAATCATCGCGGCACAGGACGACTTGAAAAGCCGCGGTCTTCCCATCAGCCTGCAAGAAGAGGAAACGACATGAGCGCATACGACACCAACAATATCTTCGCCAAGATATTGCGCGGCGAAATTCCTTCGCACCGCGTCTACGAGGACGAGGCGACGGTCGCGTTCATGGACGTGATGCCGCAGGCGGAGGGGCACGTGCTTGTGCTGCCGAAGGCGCCGTCGCGCAACATTTTCGACGCCGATCCCGCAACCTTGCCTGCCCTGATCGCCACAGTCCAGAAGATCGCGATCGCCGCGAAGGCTGCCTTCGATGCCCACGGCGTCACCATCATGCAGTTCAACGAGCCGCCGGCCGGCCAATCGGTCTTCCACCTGCATTTCCACGTCATCCCCCGCCGGGAAGGTGTTCCGCTGAGGCCACATTCCGGCCGGATGGAGGACAACGAGGTCCTGGCTGCAAACGCGGAGAAAATTCGGCGGGCGCTTTAATGCATGTCGCGCAAAAGTGTGCACCGGTTTGGAACAGCGACATGCACAAAAACAAGGACTAAAGCGCGTCGCGCTTTACAGCGCCGTGCGTCTTTTCAGACGCACAAAGGACGCTGTAGCACGTTGAATTGCTGCATGTTTTTGTCCTTAAATCGGGTACGATTTAAGGACACATGCAGTAGTCCTGCGGGAAATCGGGAAAGCCCGCGTCGATACCCTTTTGCCCCTGAGGGGCCACGCTGAGCCGATGGTCCGTCAAAATCCCAGCCACCAGAGGCCTGCGCCCAATACAGCTATCGACGTCGAAATTCCGACCGCGGGTTTCTGGCGGGCGAGAAAGAAAGCGATCGCCCCCACGATCACCGCACCAAGGCGGAGCCAGAGGGGTGACTGCGCCAGGACTCCTGTCGGATAGAGGATCAGCTTCGCGATGACGGCCGCGACGAGCGCAGTCGCGACCGCTCTCACCCAGTTCAAGGCTTCCGAATCCTCGCGGAGCCGCTTGCCGGCGAGGACGCCGAGCCATCGCCAGATGTCGGTCGCGAGCCAGCCGGCAATCGCGATGAAGGCATAGGCCCACCATCCGTCCAGCCAGGTCACGCGTTTTTCTCCTGTCGCGAACGCCAAATGCGCTCGCCAAGCCAGGCGAGCGTTCCGCCGCCGACGCCGGCGAGGAGAATGTCGAATTCCGGCGCGATCCAGTAAAACAGCGGCCCCGCGAGAAGGCCGACGCCAAGCGCCGCATAGACCACCGGATGGCGCGCCGAGTGCCAGATTGAGGCAAGGAAGTAGACGGGCGTCAGGAAGAAGAGGCAGCCAGCAATGATCGGCGGGAATTCGGCGACGACGTGATAGACGATGCCGACCAGCAACATGTTTGTGGCGACGAGCGTGATGCTGAAACCGGCGAAGAAGGTTGCGCGACGGTCGCGCGGTACCTCCTGCACCCGCTCCATCGCAAAGACCCAGGCGGTGATCGCCACGAAATGCGAGAGCACGAGAAGCAGCCACGTCGGTGTTCTCGATCCCCGCAATTCGGGGACGAGGGCCGCGACCATCGGCATCAAACGGACCGACGAAAGCGTAACGGCGAGGAAAGCCGTGGCAAGGCTGGCACCGCTGAGAATCGAGCTCACCAGTATGACCTTTGCCGGCAAGGCCCAGACGATCCCGGTCATGAACACGACCTGCTCCGGGGGGATGCCCGCCTGCACGGTCAGCGAGCAGAAGCCAACGAAGGAAAGCATCAGGATGATGGCTGGGAGGCTGAAAATCCCGCGCGCGCCGGTCAGAAACCAGGCAAGGGATGATCGTTCGTCTTTCACACGCTCCATGGACGTCATGGGAACAGCGCCTTCCGCTCAACAACACAGTGCCGGGCGGGGCCGCCCGGCACTGTCAGGTTCAATCGCGATTGCGCTATTTCTTGCGCGGTACTTTTGGAACTGTCCGGCCCCTGAGAGGAGTCGAGTCCGAGCCGTCGCCACCGCCGGTAGAGGCCTTCGCCGACTTCTTCGGCTTCGCCTTCGGAGCAGCCTCAGCCGAGACCGTTTCCTTCTCGTCCGCCTTCTTGGCCTTGGCGCCTTTGCCCGCGGGGCGCGATACCTCGGCCTTGGGCTTAATCGGCGCCGTCTCCGGCACGGCGTCCAGGATCAGCCCCTTGCTGCCGTCCTCCTTCGTGCCGATCGTCACCTTGACGACGCCGCCCTTCTTGAGCTTGCCGAAGAGGATTTCATCCGCGAGCGGCTTCTTGATGTTTTCCTGGATGACGCGCGCAAGCGGACGTGCACCCATTTTTTCATCGTATCCCTTCTCGGCGAGCCAGGCGACTGCGTCCGGTGCAAGGTCGAAGGTGACGTTGCGCTCGGCGAGTTGCGTCTCGAGCTGCATGACGAACTTCTGCACGACCTTATGAATGACCGGCGTCGGCAGCGAAGCGAACGGAATGACCGCATCCAGACGGTTGCGGAACTCCGGCGTGAACAAGCGGTTCAGCGCCTCGACATCCTCTCCGCTTCGCTTGGAGGAACCGAAGCCAATCGCCGGCCGGGCCATGTCGGATGCGCCGGCATTGGTCGTCATGATCAGAATGACGTTGCGGAAGTCGATCTTCTTGCCGTTATGGTCGGTCAGCGAACCGTGATCCATGACCTGCAGCAGGATGTTGAAAAGGTCCGGATGGGCCTTCTCGATCTCATCCAGCAAGAGCACGCAGTGCGGATGCTGGTCGACACCGTCGGTCAGGAGACCGCCCTGGTCGAAGCCGACGTAGCCGGGAGGCGCGCCGATCAGACGAGACACGGTATGGCGTTCCATGTATTCCGACATATCGAAGCGCAGCAGTTCGACGCCAAGCGACGTCGCCAACTGCTTGGCCACCTCCGTCTTGCCGACACCGGTTGGACCAGTGAAGACGTAGCAGCCGATCGGCTTGTTGGGCTCTCTGAGGCCGGCACGCGCCAGCTTGATCGACGAGGCCAGTGCCTCGATCGCCAGATCCTGACCGTAGACGACCGAGCGAAGCTCCTTCTCAAGATTGGCAAGCACCGCCTCGTCGTCCTTCGAGACCGTCTTCGGCGGAATGCGCGCCATCGTCGCGATCGTCGCCTCGATCTCCTTCTCGGTGATCAGCTTGCGGCGCTTGTTCACGGGCAAAAGCATTTGCGCGGCACCGGACTCGTCGATGACGTCGATCGCCTTGTCCGGCAGCTTCCGATCATTGATGTAGCGCGCCGAAAGCTCGACCGCCGCCCTGATTGCCTCGCTGGAATACTTGAGCTGGTGGTAATCCTCGAAATAGGGCTTCAGTCCCTTCATGATCTCGATCGTATCGGCGATCGTCGGCTCGTTGACGTCGATCTTCTGGAAGCGACGGACGAGCGCGCGGTCCTTCTCGAAGAACTGGCGATACTCCTTGTAGGTCGTCGAACCGATGCAGCGGATCGCACCCGAAGAGAGCGCCGGCTTCAGCAGGTTGGACGCGTCCATGGCGCCGCCCGAGGTGGCGCCGGCACCGATGACGGTATGGATCTCATCAATAAAGAGAACGGCTCCGGGATATTCCTCGAGCTCCTTGACGACCTGCTTCAGGCGTTCCTCGAAGTCGCCACGGTAGCGCGTTCCGGCGAGCAGCGTTCCCATGTCCAGTGCGAAGATCGTGGCATCCTGAAGCGCCTCCGGCACCTTCTTCTCGACGATGCGCTTGGCGAGACCCTCGGCAATCGCTGTCTTGCCCACACCCGGATCGCCGACATAGAGGGGGTTGTTCTTGGACCTGCGGCAAAGCACCTGAATCGTCCGGTTGACCTCGGCATGGCGGCCGATCAACGGGTCGATCTTTCCGGATTTTGCCTTCTCGTTGAGATTGACGCAGTAGGCCGTGAGGGCGTCCTGCTGCTTCTTCGGACCCGCCTCCTCGCTCTCGCGCGATGGCTTCTGCTCGGAGTCCTGATCCTCTGCCCCGCGCACCGGCCGCGACTCGGAGGCGCCCGGCCGCTTGCCGATCCCATGCGAGATGAAGTTGACCGCGTCGTAACGCGTCATCTCCTGTTCCTGCAGGAAATAGGCAGCATGGCTCTCGCGCTCGGCAAAGATCGCGACGAGCACATTGGCCCCCGTCACCTCCTCGCGGCCCGAGGATTGCACGTGGATGACGGCGCGCTGGATTACCCGTTGAAAGCCGGCCGTCGGTTTCGAATCCTCGTCGTAGCCCGTCACCAGATTCGACAATTCGTTGTCGACGTAATCGGTTACGGTCTTGCGAAGCGTGTCGAGATTAACATTGCACGCGCCCATCACGGCCGCCGCATCGGCATCGTCGATCAATGCCAGCAGCAGGTGCTCGAGCGTCGCATATTCATGATGGCGCTCGTTGGCATATGTCAGTGCCTGATGCAGCGCCTTTTCGAGGCTGGGCGAAAATGTTGGCACGTTAGTTCCTCATTTCTTTTCCATGACGCATTGCAACGGATGTTGATGCTGCCTGGCGAAATCCATCACCTGCGTCACTTTGGTTTCGGCGACTTCGTAGGTGAAGACGCCGCATTCTCCAACGCCGTGATTGTGGACATGTAGCATTATGCGGGTCGCCTCTTCCCGGTTCTTCTGGAAAAAGCGCTCCAGGATATGAACGACGAATTCCATCGGCGTGTAATCGTCATTCAAAAGCAGGACGCGGTACAAACTCGGCTTCTTGGTCTTCGGCTTGGTGCGCGTAATGACGGACGTGCCACGACTGGGGCCGCCTCCGTCTCCTTCGCTTCCCTGCTGCATCCGGACCGGCATGGCGATCATTCTTGTTCATTCCCTTGACAGCCGCGGAGCATGCGAATCCGGCCGCGACGTGCTTGCCCTTATCTAATGGTTCGTTCTGGGATTTTAAGACCGAACCAACGCACTGCAATCATATTCGCACGACGAAACACAAGATTGATCAAATTTCTTCGCCCTACACGGCAACTTTCGCGCGTCGCTCCCATGAGCTTCGGAAAGCGCGCATACGAAAGCAAGAAGGCCAGCCGCGGCAACCGCGACCGGCCTTCTGACGACGGTAATGGTCGAAATCGTCAGGCGGCAGCGGCCGTCTTGACTGCTGCGGTAGCCTTGGCAACCGGAGCCTCGTAAGGCTTGTAGGCGTCCTTGGCGAGGTCCGCGTACATTTCACCGATCTTCGTTGCTTCGGTGACGAAACCTTCATAGCTCGACTTCAGATAGTTGGTCTGAAGCTCGAATGCGGCCTCGAGGCTCTTGGCGCCGGCAAGCTTTTCGAAATGGGCAATGCCGTCCTCAAAGGTCTTCTTCGAATAGTCCGCCGTTTCGGTCGCAATGGCCTGGAAGCCCTTGGTCAGGGCGGAATAGCTCTTCACGGCCACGTCCAAGGCTTCTTTGCTCTTCTTATTCGCATCGTCGAAGTTAAACATTCGGGTGTCTCCTTGTGGGGCTAGGCAGAAGATAGTCTAGGTGCACTGCACAAAAAGTCAAGTTCAGTGTGCATCGCAATAAAACACAATTCTTGCAACGACTTGATGAAGATCAGGAGACTTTTGAAGAATTTCTGAAAAAGTATGATTTTATTAACAAAAGCCCGGCGCGATCGCTCAGCGCCGGGCTACGCAAGGCGAGGTCGCAGAACTCACAGATCCACGTCGAGAATTGCCATCGAGAAGTTGTAGGAGAGCTCACCGTCCTCCTCGTCGCGGAAGAGGACGCCGAGGAATTCGTCGCCGAGATAGACTTCGGCGGATTCGTCCTTCTTCGGACGAGCCTTGACGACCATCGACTGATTGAAGGTGCGCTTGAAATAGGCCTCAAGCTTGCGGATTTCTTCGGGCTTCAAATCTTTTTCTCCGTAGCCGTTGATTTGCCGCGCTTGTTGCACGGGCCGTTGCCAGGTGTAAACCCGTCGCAGCGCCGAACGCTTGTGGAGACGCACAAAGGGGCTGCAACGTTTTGAATTGCTGCATAAATTTTTCCTCCGACCGATCCCCGACCGAGGAAATCATGCGGCACCGGGCGGCCTCAGCGTCAGATGTCGAAGCTGGCGAGGATCTGATCCATTTGACGCGAAGGCTCGGAGCAACCCGCTTCGCCGACGACTTTCGCCGGGACACCAGCCACCGTCGTCTTCGGCGGAACGGGCTTCAGGACGACCGAACCGGCAGCCACGCGTGAGCAATGGCCGATATGAATATTGCCGAGGATCTTCGCGCCGGCACCGATCAGCACGCCATTGCCGATCTTCGGATGACGGTCGCTCCCCTCCTTGCCGGTGCCGCCGAGCGTCACACCGTGCAGGATCGAGACATTGTCGCCGATGACCGCGGTCTCGCCGACAACGAGACCCGTCGCATGGTCGAGGAAGATCCCCCGTCCGATGCGGGCCGCCGGGTTGATATCCGTCTGGAAGACGCTCGATGAGCGGCTCTGGAGATAAAGCGCGAAATCCTTCCGCCCGCGGTTCCACAGCCAATGGGCGAGACGGTGCGTCTGGATGGCGTGGAACCCCTTGAAGTAAAGCACCGGCTCGATGAAACGCGTGCAGGCGGGATCGCGATCATAGACCGCCTGGATATCGACGCGCAGGATCGCGCCCCATTCGGGCCAATCCTCGAGCATTTCTGCAAAGGTCTGGTGCAAGAGGCTAGCCTGGAGATCGGGATGGTCCAGCCGCTCGCAGATGCGGTAGATGACGCTTTCTTCGAGCGAATGCTGATTGACGACCGTCGAATAGAGGAAGGCGGCCAGCATTGGGTCGCGCTCGGCTGCCATACGCGCCTCCTCGCGCAGGCTGTCCCAGATCGGATCGATCGCCTTGAGCGCGTCGGTATGGCGAAGTTCGGTCTTTGCGACCATGTCGCTCTCCTTCCTGGCCGGTCCCTCGGCTTGGTCAGTCTTTGCTCGCAGGTGGCGGCGGTCGTTTCGGCCATATATAGGCCAATTCCCCGCCGACATAAATGGCCTCGTCGCATTTCAGCCGTGAGTGGCAGCGGGCCTGCAGCGCTCGCATCGAACCGAGCGCTACAGCACCCGATTTTGAATCGGCTCCGGTTGAGGGAGAATACGGTGGCTCACCCCACCTCGGCCAGAAATTCCAGGACCGCCTTCTTGAACACGCGGTCGCCGACGGCGAGCATATGGTCCCGTCCGGGAATGTCCAGCGCCCTTGCATGCGGCATCAGGGCGGCAAGTTCGTGCGCCGAACCGGCAATATCATCCTTGGTTCCGACACCGATCAGAACCGGCACGTCGATGCGCCCGATCTCCTCGGGGGAAAGCAGATCCCGCGAGGTCGAGATGCATGCGGCGAGCGCCTGCCGGTCGCTCTTCGTCTGATCGGCAAAGGCGCGGAACATTCGGCCGCGCGCGTGGGTCACATCGTCAAGCGACGGCGCGACCAGCGCATCGGCGATCGGATCCCACTCCCCTACCCCGGTGACCATGCCTATTCCCAAGCCGCCGAACACGAGCGAGCGGACGCGGTCCGGATGTCGCAAAGCCAGGAAAGCGGAAATGCGTGCACCCATCGAATAGCCCATGACATGCGCGTCGGCGATGCCGAGATGAACCAGCAGCGCCGCCGCATCGCCGGCCATCTGCTGCGGGTGGTACAGCGAGGGATCATAAGGCTTGCTGCTCATCCCATGACCGCGATTGTCGAGGGCGATCACCCGGTAGCCGGCGTCACCGAGCGTCTTCAGCCAGCCCGGGAACACCCAATTGACATTGGCGCTCGAAGCAAAGCCGTGGATCAGGAGGATCGGGTCTCCCGAGGGATCACCCTCGTCGAAAAAGGCGATTTCCAGTCCGTCATGCACAAAACGGAAAAATGGCGGAGGATTCAGGTCCATCTCGTTTCCTGATACTTCATCCTGTTTGCGCCGCAAACTAGGTGGTAAAGCCTCGGCCGGAAACCCCCGCCGGTCCAAAAACCACAGGCGCGGCATGTTTGCTGCTACACATTTGCGGCAAAGCTCACTATGGTGCCGGCAAAATCGACATCACGAGATTTGCATTCATCGGAGTACGACATGGCCGGCCACAGCATCCCTCATTTCCAGAACGACGGCGGGCACGGAGTCATCGAGATCGGCGTGAAGGAATTCATGTGCACGGGCGCATCCGTTCCGTTCGACCATCCTCATATCTTCATCGACATGGGCGACGACAACGAGAAAGTCTGTTCCTATTGCTCGACGCTCTATCGTTACAATCCGTCGCTCAAGGCGACAGAGACGAACCCGCCGGGATGCCTCTTCGCAAACAAGGCGGCCTGATCCTTCTCAGGCAACGGCGCAACGTCGATGGGAAACGCTGAGCCCGTTGCTATCGTCGGTGCCGGCATCGCCGGCCTGACGACGGCGCTTTGTTTCGCAAGACAGGGCTGGCAAACCGATATTTTCGAGCAAGCGGGCACGCTGACCGAAGTCGGCGCCGGACTGCAGCTGTCACCGAACGCATCGCGTATCCTCATCGACCTCGGCCTGCTCCCGGCTCTTGAGAGCATCTGGAGCGAGCCGGAGGCGATCTCGCTCGTCGACGGCCGCTCGCTGCGGCCACTCGCAAGCGTGCCCGCAGGCCCCAGCGCCCGCAAACGATGGGCTGCCCCCTACGGCGTGCTCCATCGCGCCGGCTTGCAAAAGATTCTGCTGCACGCGGTGAAGTCCGAACCGCTCTGCCGTCTTCATCTCGGATGCCGCATCGAGCGGGACCCGCGAGCAACGGTCACCGAAGCGAGCGGGCGACGCCCCGCCGCCATCATCGGCGCGGACGGCATCTGGTCGCAGGTGCGCGCCTCCCTCCCCGGCGCCGGCCCCGTCCGGTTCTCCGGCAACGTCGCCTGGCGGTTGATGCTGCCTCTGACGGACGCGGCCAAGTGCCTGTCGAGTGATCGCGTCACGGCTTTCCTCGGACCGAAAGCCCATCTGGTCGCCTATCCAATCCGAGAGGCCGACGCTTTCAACCTGATCGCGATCGTCGGCGGCGAGCCGGCTGCGGAGGCTTGGGCGGGGCGGGGTGCCGAAGACCGGCAAAGCGAACTTTCGGCCGCCTTCGAGGACTGGCACCCCGACCTGCGCTCGATGCTCAAGGGTGCCGCCTCGGCGACCTTTTGGCCGCTGTGCACCGTCGACGACGGCGTGTGGCACAACGGCCGCGACACGATTCTGATCGGCGATGCCGCCCATGCGATGACGCCGTTTGCGGCCCAGGGCGCGGCGATGGCGATCGAGGACGCCCGCGAGCTCGCGCGCTGCCTCGCCGGGAGTCCGGACGTTCCCTCGGCCTTCGCCCGATATGAAGCCGCTCGCAGGGCGCGAATCGACCGGGTGCGTAAGCGCGCTGCGTTCAACCGCTTTGCCTATCACGCCGGCGGCCCGGTGCGGATTGCCCGCAATCTCGTTCTCGCGCTCAAGGGACCCGAATCGCTCGCAGCCGATCTTGACTGGCTTTACGGATACGGTGCGCAGGAGCGATAGAGGAAGTAGGAGGCTTGCCTCGCTCCCCTCTCAGCCTTGCTCGTGGGATCAGACCGCGTTTGCGGCCGCGAGGCCCGCCTCGATGTCACGTCGGAGGTCCGGAACATCCTCGAGCCCGATCTGCAGGCGGATGACCGGCCCCTCGGACGGAGCCTTGGCGATCTTGCGGTCGGACAGGTTGGCGTGAACCGCAAGGCTTTCGAAGCCGCCCCACGAATAGCCGAGACCAAAAAGCGAGAGCGCGTCGAGGAAGGCATGGGCCTTGGCCTTGCTCTTCTCGGCGTCGGCCTTCAGCACGAAAGAGAAAATCCCGCTCGCGCCGCCAAAGTCGCGCTTCCAGAGCTCGTGCCCCGGAAAGCTCGGCAGCGCCGGATGCAGCACGCGCGCCACTTCCTCGCGGCCTTCAAGCCAGCGCGCGATTTCCAGCGCGCTCTCCTGATGGCGTTCGAGGCGAATACCCATTGTGCGCAGACCGCGCAGAATCTGGTAGCTGTCGTCAGGCGAGACGCAGACGCCGAGCGTCACCATCGCTTCACTCAGCGCGGGCCAATGCGCAGTGTTGGCTGACACGGTTCCGAGCAGCACGTCCGAGTGTCCGGAGGGATACTTTGTTGCGGCATGGATGGAAATGTCGACGCCGTGCTCGAGCGGCCGGAAATAGACAGGTGTCGCCCAGGTGTTGTCCATGGTCACGATGCAGCCGTGACGGTGCGCCGCGGCGGCGATCGCCCGGATGTCCTGCATCTCGAACGTATTGGACCCCGGTGCTTCCGTGTGCACCAGCTTGGTGTTCGGCCTGATCAGGCCTTCGATGCCGACCCCGATCATCGGATCGTAATATTCAATCGTGATACCGAGCCGGGTGAGCATCGTGTCGCAGAAATGGCGGGTCGGGAAGTAGACCGAATCAACGATAAGGGCATGATCACCCGAGGACAGAAAAGCGAGGAAAGGCACGGTGACGGCGGCGAGACCGGAGGGAACCAGAATCGTGCCGGCCGAGCCCTCAAGCTCATTGATCGCCTCACAGAGCGCGTCGGTCGTGGGCGTGCCGCGCGTGCCATAGGTGTATTTCTGCGCCCGGGTCTCCATCGTCCTCGCGTTCGGGAAAAGCACGGTGGAGGCGTGAACCACCGGCGGATTGATGAAGCCATGGAAATCGGAGGGATTGTTGCCGCTGTGCGCCAGGCGGGTGTTGATGCCCCGCTCTGCGTCCGCGCTCGTCTTGTCTGCCATTGAAACATCCGCTGTTGAAATCTCGACGCCAACTCATCGAACGCGTCACCGGGCAGGTCAAGGAAAATCCGAGATTCGCGGATGGGACGGTTTAGACACCAACTGGCCGTTTTTTGTTCGGATGGGACGTTTTTCCCGCAAAAACTGCCTAAACTTCTGGCGAGTTTCAGGTTTTTCACACGCAAAATGAGAAAATCGGCAACGTCTCTTGACCCTCATAGATTTTGAGCATGAGATAGGCCGCACTCACGCCAGGAGGGTGGCTGAGGCTGCACGCGCCTAAGAGCGCTGCCGTGCAGACGGGAACATAGGACAACCGAAAAGGTTCAAAAAAATGGCAAGAAGAATTCTGACAGCCCTTGTTGGCGCTGCTGTCATGGGGATTGGCGCAAATGCGGCCTCCGCCGCAACCCTTGACGACGTAAAGGCCAAGGGCTTCGTCCAGTGCGGTGTGAATACCGGTCTCACCGGTTTCGCCGCGCCCGACGCGTCGGGCAACTGGAGCGGTTTCGACGTCGACTATTGCAAGGCGATCGCGGCTGCCGTTTTTGGCGACGGAAGCAAGGTCAAGTACACGCCGACTTCCGCGAAGGAGCGTTTCCCGGCGCTGCAGTCCGGTGAGGTCGACGTCCTCGCCCGCAATACCACCTGGACGATCAACCGCGACACCGCGCTCGGTTTCAACTTCCGCCCGGTCAACTACTATGACGGCCAGGGCTTCATGGTGCGCAAGGGCCTCAACGTGAAGTCGGCTCTCGAACTGTCGGGCGCTGCCGTCTGCGTCCAGACCGGTACCACGACCGAATTGAACCTTGCCGACTATTTCAAAACCAACAACCTCCAATATAACCCGGTCGTCTTCGAGAAGCTCGAGGAAGTGAACGCGGCCTATGATGCCGGCCGTTGCGACGTCTACACGACCGACCAGTCCGGCCTCTATTCGCTGCGCCTCACGCTCTCCAACCCGGACGATCACATGATCCTGCCGGAAATCATCTCGAAGGAGCCGCTCGGCCCGGCCGTCCGCCAGGGCGATGACCAGTGGTTCGATATCGTGAGCTGGGTTCACTTCGCGCTGATCCAGGCCGAGGAATTCGGCATCACGCAGGCAAATGTCGAGGAAATGAAGAAGTCGCCCAACCCCGACGTCCAGCGCTTCCTCGGCGTCGAAGCAGACAGCAAGATCGGCACGGACCTCGGCCTTACCAACGAGTGGGCGGTGAACGTCATCAAGGCCGTCGGCAACTACGGCGAAATCTTCGACCGCAACATCGGCGCAGGCAGCCCGCTGAAGATCGAACGCGGCCTTAACGCGCTCTGGAACAAGGGCGGCATCCAGTACGCACCGCCGGTCCGCTGATCGGTCTGGCAAAACGGAGGAGCGGCCCACCGCTCCTCCGCTTACAATAAAAACGCCCGAAAAGGGCGGATTGGGGAAAGAGGCATTATATGGCCATTGGCGTTACAGACGCGCCTGAGAAGAGGAAATCCTCTGGATCGATCATCAATGATCCTCAGGTACGCGGAATATTCTACCAGGCAATCACCATCATCATTCTCGCGGTCCTCATTTACTGGATCGTCGACAACACGGTCGAGAATCTGAGGCGCGCGAATATCGCGTCCGGATACGGCTTCCTGAACAGCCGTGCGGGTTTCGACCTCGGACAGTCACTGATCGCCTTCACCAGCGATTCTTCATACGGCCGCGCTCTGGTTGTCGGTTTCGTCAATACACTGTTGGTGGCGATCACGGGTATCATCACGGCAACTATCATCGGCTTCATCGTCGGCATCGGACGTCTGTCGCACAACTGGATTATTGCCAAGCTGTCGCTCGCCTATGTCGAGGTGTTCCGCAACATTCCGCCGCTGCTGGTCATCTTCTTCTGGTACAGCGGCGTTCTGGCGATCCTGCCGCAGGCGCGCGACGCGCTCGCCCTCCCCCTCGATATTTATGTAAGCAATCGTGGCGTCGCCTTCCCAAGGCCGCTCTTCGGAGAGGGGGCGCAATACACACTGTTCGCCATCATCATCGGCGTCATCGCGAGCTTCGCCTTCGCCCGCTATGCCCGGCAACGGCAGGAGGCGACCGGTCAGCGGCCTCCCGTATTGTGGGCCGTGCTTGGCTTGCTTATCGGCTTGCCGCTGATTACCTTCCTCGCGACCGGCGCTCCACTGACTTTCGACGTTCCGATCGCAGGCAAGTTCAACCTGACGGGCGGCTCGGTCGTCGGACCCGAATTCATGTCGCTCTTCCTCGCCCTTTCCTTCTACACTGCGGCCTTCATCGCAGAGATTGTCCGGGCCGGCATCAGGGGGATCTCCAAGGGACAGACGGAGGCAGCTCACGCACTCGGAATACGCCCAAGGCTCACGACTCGTCTGGTCGTCGTGCCGCAGGCAATGCGCATCATCATCCCGCCATTGACCAGCCAGTACCTCAACCTCACCAAGAACTCTTCTCTAGCCGTCGCCGTCGGCTATGCGGATCTCGTCGCCGTCGGCGGCACGATCCTCAACCAGACCGGACAGTCGATCGAAGTCGTCAGCATCTGGCTCATTGTCTATCTGAGCTTGAGCCTTGCGACGTCGCTGTTCATGAACTGGTATAACGCTCGCATGGCGCTGGTGGAGAGGTGAGATCATGAGCACGCATCAGGCAAATTTCGTTCGTGCTTCGATGATCGAAGCCTCACCTGCTCCGGCGCTGGAAAGCGGCATCGTCTTCTGGCTGCGGAAGAATCTCTTCGCCACACCACAGGACACGGTGCTGACCATCATCAGCCTGCTCGTTTTGGCCTGGCTGGTTCCGCCGGTGATCCAGTGGCTGTTCATCGACGCTGCCTGGACGGGTGGCGGTCGCGGCGTCTGCGCCACGATCGCGCAGGGCGGTTCGCAGCCGGACGGCTGGAGCGGCGCCTGCTGGGCTTTCGTCAACGCGAAGTTCGACCAGTTTATCTTCGGCCGCTATCCGCCCGAGGAACGGTGGCGCCCCGCCCTCGTCGGCATCCTTTTCGTCCTGTTCCTGGTGCCGATGCTGATCCCCAAGGTGCCCTATAAGGGGTTGAATGCGGTTCTGCTGCTGGCCGTCCTGCCGATCATCGCGGTAATCCTTCTCCCCGGCGGCTGGTTCGGCCTCACCTATGTCGAGACGGCGCTCTGGGGCGGCCTCATGGTCACCCTCGCCCTGTCGTTTGTCGGCATCGCGGTCTCGTTGCCGCTCGGTATCCTGCTGGCGCTCGGGCGGCGGTCGAACATGCCAGTGATCAAGATGCTCTGCACGGTCTTCATCGAAGTGGTGCGCGGCGTCCCGCTGATCACGGTTCTGTTCATGGCCAGCGTCATGTTGCCGCTGTTCCTGCCGCAGGGGGTCACCTTCGATAAGTTCCTGCGTGCGCTCATCGGCGTGTCGCTCTTCGCGTCGGCCTACATGGCGGAAGTGGTACGCGGTGGCCTGCAGGCGATCCCGAAGGGCCAGTATGAAGGCGCCGATTCGCTAGGCCTCAGCTATTGGCAAAAGATGAATCTCATCATCCTGCCGCAGGCGCTGAAGCTGGTGATCCCGGGCATCGTCAACACCTTCATCGGCCTGTTCAAGGACACGTCGCTCGTCTCGATCATCGGGATGTTCGATCTGCTCGGCATCGTTCGCTTGAACTTCACCGACGCGAACTGGGCTTCCGCCGTTACGCCGGTGACCGGTCTCATTTTCGCAGGCTTTATATTCTGGCTTTTCTGCTTCGGCATGTCGCGCTATTCAGGCTTCATGGAACGCCTGCTCGACAAGAGCCAACGATAAAAAGGGGAAAAACATACATGGCAAACGCTGCCACTGCTTCAAAGATGACCGTCTCGACGACGGATGTAGCGATCGACATCACCAACATGAACAAATGGTATGGTGATTTCCATGTGCTGCGAGACATCAATCTCAGGGTGATGCGCGGCGAGCGCATCGTCATTGCCGGGCCGTCGGGCTCCGGCAAGTCGACGATGATCCGCTGCATCAATCGGCTCGAGGAGCACCAGAAGGGCAAGATCGTCGTCGACGGCATCGAGCTCACCAACGACCTGAAGAAGATCGACGAAGTGCGCCGCGAAGTCGGCATGGTCTTCCAGCACTTCAACCTCTTCCCGCATCTGACGATCCTGGAAAACTGCACGCTTGCCCCGATCTGGGTGCGCAAGATGCCGAAGAAGCAGGCCGAGGAAGTCGCCATGCATTTCCTGAAGCGCGTCAAGATTCCCGAGCAGGCCCACAAATATCCGGGTCAGCTTTCAGGCGGCCAGCAGCAGCGCGTGGCGATTGCCCGTTCGCTCTGCATGAATCCGAAGATCATGCTTTTCGACGAGCCGACTTCCGCCCTCGACCCCGAAATGATCAAGGAAGTGCTCGACACAATGGTCGGCCTCGCCGAAGAAGGCATGACGATGCTGTGCGTCACCCACGAAATGGGTTTCGCCCGCCAGGTCGCCAACCGGGTGATCTTCATGGATCAGGGTCAGATCGTCGAACAGAATTCGCCGGCCGAATTCTTCGACAATCCTCAGCATGAGCGCACGAAGCTGTTCCTGAGCCAGATCCTGCACTAATGCGAAGCGTCGCAGAATGAAAACGGCCCGCCTCCAAAGGCGGGCCTTTCCTTTTATGCCTCTGTCGGTTGCGGAAGCGTCGTCGCCCGCATGTCCGGCTCCGTCGCCGGCTTCAGGCTTGCTTGCTCGTATTCGGAAACTGTGCCAATTTCTGATATATCAGCATCCGGCACAATCCTTATGCACAACAGGTCCCAAGCTCATCTCGCCTACCTCGCGCTCGAGCGGCTTATCGTCACCTTGAAACTGAAACCCGGAACGCTCGTCACAGAGCGCCAACTCCTTGAGCTTGCCAATTTCGGGCGAACACCCGTCCGCGAGGCGATCCAGAAGCTCGCCTGGCAGGGGCTGATCGAAATCCGCGCGCGCGTGGGCCTGCAGATCACGACGATCCGTCCCGGTGATCGGGTCGAGGTGATGCAGACGCGGCGGCAACTGGAGCCGCTCGCGGCCGCCCTCGTGGCAGAGCACGCAAACGCCGAGGCGCGGGAGGCCATGAGGGCCTGCGCCCGGCAAATGATGGACTGCGCGGACGAGAGCGATCTCGAGGGCTTCCTCGTCGCGGACAAGATGTTCGACGAGGTGATGGAAGAGGCCTGCCCCAACCGTTTCCTGACGGCCGCGCTGGCGCCGCTGCAGACGCACGCGCGCCGCATCTGGTACGCGTCCGCCTCGCCGGAGAAGATGGAGGCTTCGGTCGAACGGCATGTCGAGGTGATGCGCTCCATCGAAGCGGCGGATGGCTTCGCCGCCGCCGCGGCAATGTCGCAGTTGATGGACTACCTGGCGGAGGTTTGAAGAAGCTTGCATCGCCCGCTGAGCAGGCTGATAGCCGTCAGCAGTTCCCCCTGTGAAAAAGAGGCACACCCGTCAGCGAGCATGCCCCTTCAACGATCTTCATAATTTCAGACCGGCCAGTTGGTTCAGCCGACGAATGCGCGCTCGATGACGAATTCGGCCGGCTTGTTGTTGGCGCCTTCCGTCAGACCGGCAGCTTCGAGGATTTCTTTGGTGTCCTTCAGCATCGCCGTCGAGCCGCAGATCATGCCGCGGTCGATCGCCGGATCGAGCGGTGGCAGGCCGAGATCGGCGAAGAACTTGCCGTTCGTCATCAGGTCGGTGATCCGGCCCTTGAAGGGGTATTCCTCGCGCGTCACCGTCGCATAGTGCCGGAGCTTATCGCCGACGATCTCGTTCAGGAACTCGTGGTTTCGGATTTCCTCGACGAGGTCGAAGCCGTACTTCAATTCCGCCACGTCGCGGCAGGTATGGGTGAGGATGACCTCCTCGAACTTCTCATAGGTCTCCGGGTCGCGGATGAGGCTCGCGAAGGGGGCAATGCCGGTGCCGGTCGAGAACATGTAGAGTCTGCGGCCCGGTACGAGCGCGTCGAGCACGAGCGTGCCGGTCGGCTTCTTGCGCATCAGCACCTGGTCGCCCGGCTTGATCGCCTGCAGATGCGAAGTCAGCGGACCGTCGGGCACCTTGATCGAGAAGAACTCGAGTTCCTCATCCCAAGCCGGGCTCGCGACCGAATAGGCGCGATAGATGGGCTTGTTGCCAACCATCAGGCCGATCATCGCAAACTCGCCGGAGCGGAAGCGAAACTCCTGCGGGCGCGTCATGCGGAAGCGGAAGAGCCGGTCCGTGTAGTGTTCGACACTCGTAACCGTTTCGACGAAGACACCTGCCGGTGCCTGTACCGCGAAATCTTCCTTTTTTGCCGGCGCATTCATCGTGGCTTCAGTCCTTAATGGTGAGGCTTTTTATCAAGTACGAGCGGATATTCCAAGCTTTGGCAAATTGAAAGGAATTCCCTTCCAAATATAGTCGCTTTCGAGGATTTCGGCTTGCTTCACACTGTCGCGGCCCGCATCTTTCACGAGACGCGGCGCCAGCTATAGGAATTCGTGTCGGCAGACGGTTTCGCCGTCGGCTGATAATGGTTGGCTATGCCTGGCAGCCGCCCTTCCGAGAGCCGCCTGATCGCCGTGGCGTTCGTCACGGCGAAGCTGTCGATCCCGCAACGCAGCATCAGCGGGATCTGATCGATCAGCACGTCACCGACGGCACGGATCTCGCCCTTGAAGCCAAGCCGCGTGCGCAGCAGCGAAGCGTGACTGAAGGCCCTGCCGTCGTTGAAGGCCGGAAACGCGACGGCCACCAGCGCGAGCCGATGGAGATGGGGTGCGAGACGCGTCACGTCGTCGGCCGGCGCGATCAATACGCCCAGGCCGGAGGCATCGCCCGCGGCAACCGCTTCCAGGAACGGACCGAGACCCAGTATCGCCTTCTCATTCGATCCGGCCTTGGTCTCCTCGGTCTCAACGATCCAGGGATCATCGCTCACGAAGCCGGTTTCTTTCCAGATTTTCGTCATCTGCTTTTATCCCTGCTTCAAGCGGCTGCCTGGGCGCCGCCGCCATAGAGCGCATCCTTGAAAGGCTGCGGCCCCACCCGACGGTAGGCGTCGAGGAAGGTTTCCGACTTATCCCGGCGCAAGCCGAGGTAGGTGTTGACGATCGTCTCCACCGCGTCCGTCACCTTCTCCGGCTCGAAGCCGCGACCGATGATCTCGCCGATCGACGTGTTCTCGTCGCCGGAACCACCAAGCGTGATCTGATAAAGCTCCTCGCCCTTCTTCTCAACGCCCAGAAGGCCGATATGGCCGACGTGGTGATGCCCGCATGCATTGATGCAACCGGAGATCTTTATTTTTAGCTCACCGATCTCGGCCTGCCGTTCGGGCGAACCGAAACGGCTCGAAATCTCCTGCGCGACCGGGATCGAGCGCGCATTGGCGAGCGCGCAGTAGTCGAGCCCGGGACAGGCGATGATATCGGTGATCAGCCCGGCATTGGCCGTCGCGAGACCGGCCGCGACCAGCGCACGGTAGACGGGCTCCAGATCGGCAAGCGCCACATGCGGCAGGATCAAGTTCTGCTCGTGGCTGACGCGGATTTCGTCGAAGGCGTATTCCTCGGCGATATCGGCGACCACATCCATCTGTTCGTGACTCGCGTCGCCCGGAATACCGCCGATCGGCTTCAGGGAGATCGTCACCATGCCGTAGTCAGGATGCTTGTGCGGCTGAACGTTCTGATGCACCCAGCGGGCGAAATCCGGATCGGCCTTCTTCCATCGGGCGAGATTACCCCAGCCTTCCGGACGGTTCGGGAGCGCCGCAGGCGCGAAATAGGCGGCGATCGCCTGGATGTCGGCATCCGGCAGCTTCAGCTCCGTGTCCTTCAAATTGGCGAATTCGGCTTCGACCTGGCGCGCCAGCTCTTCCGCACCGGTCTCGTGCACGAGGATCTTGATGCGCGCCTTGTATTTATTGTCGCGGCGGCCATAGAGGTTGTAAACGCGCATGATCGCCGTCGTGTAGGACAGCAGATCCTCTTCCGGCAGGAAGTCGCGGATCTTCTTGGCGATCATCGGGGTACGGCCCTGCCCGCCCCCGACATAGACGGCAAAGCCGAGTCTGCCGTTCTCGTCCTTCTTCAGGTGCAGGCCGATGTCATGCACCTGGATCGCGGCGCGGTCGCGCTCGGCGCCGGTCACGGCAATCTTGAACTTGCGCGGCAGGAACGAAAATTCCGGATGGACGCTCGACCATTGCCTGAGGATTTCCGCATAGGGACGCGGATCGGCGACTTCATCGGCAGCGGCGCCGGCGAAGTGATCCGCGGTCACGTTGCGAATGCAATTGCCCGAGGTCTGCAGCGCATGCATTTCCACGCTTGCCAATTCGCTGAGGATATCCGGCGTGTCGGAAAGGCGCGGCCAGTTGTACTGGATGTTCTGGCGCGTGGTGAAATGCCCGTAGCCGCGGTCGTATTTGCGGGCGATGTGCGCCAGCATGCGCATCTGGCGGCTCGAAAGCGTGCCATACGGAATGGCGACGCGAAGCATATAGGCATGAAGCTGCAGATAGACGCCGTTCATCAGGCGCAACGGCTTGAAGGCGTCTTCCGCGAGTTCGCCGGAGAGCCGCCGCTGGACCTGGTCGCGGAACTGCTCGACGCGTGCGGAAACGAAGGCGTGGTCGAATTCGTCGTAACGGTACATCGGGTCTCAGGTCCTTAGGCAGCGACATTCTTCGGGCCCGAAAGCCCATGATATCCGGGAGCATACGGAATAGACGGCCCGTCGGCGCGGATGCGTTCGCGCATGCGCAAGGGGCGAAGCGTGCCGTCGACTTCCTCGACGTCGATAACGTTGACGTCTACCACTTTATTCTCATCGAACGAACGCTTTCCCGTCGCCTCCAGTGCAGCAACGGCCTCCGCATGGCGCGCGACGAAAGCATCCTGCAGCGACTCCACCCAGTTACCCGAGGCGTCGAGCCAGACGGATATGCCATCCGCCAGTCGGTTTGCCGTCAAAACCTTGTCTACCATTGCGTCGTCCTCAATTCCCAATTCGTTCCGTGCGCTTCGCGGCGTCGCTGGCTTGCCGGCGGCCGGCCGCAAGCGGCTCCGACCGGCCGAAGTTGGCGCCGGCAACCGCGTCGCCAATGATCACCATGACCGGTCCGTCGAGTTCCGTACGGGCTTCGAGGTCCGGCAGATCCTTGAGCGTGCCGTGCAGCAGGCGGCGCTCAGCGCGGCTGGCGTTCTCGACTACGGCCACGGTCGTCTCCGGAGGCAGGCCCGCCTCCATGAGGCGGCCAGCGACCGAAGCAGCCACGGTGCGCCCCATATAGACCGCGATCGTCGCGCCGGAAACGGCAAGCCGCGCCCAGTCGGGAAGCACGTCGCCAGCAAGATCATGCCCTGTCGTGAAGACCAGCGAAGACGCGACGCCGCGAAGCGTCAGCGGCAACTCGAAATCGGCAGCAGCAGCAAAGGCGGAGGTGATGCCCGGCACGATCTCGTAACTGATGCCCGCCTCGCGCAGCGCGGCCATTTCCTCGCCGGCGCGGCCGAAAACCAGGGGATCGCCCGATTTCAGCCGAACGACGCGCTTGCCTTCGCCGGCAAGCTTCACCAGCAATTGGTTGATCTCGCCCTGCGACTTGGTATGGCAGCCCTTGCGCTTGCCGACGGACAGACGCTCTGCGTCGCGCCGGCCCATGTCGACGATCGCCTGGGGCACGAGCGCGTCATAGACGATCGCGTCGGCTTCCATCATCACCCGCTGCGCCCTCAGCGTCAGCAAATCTTCGGCGCCAGGACCGGCACCGACCAACCAGACATGCCCGGAAACGCGTTCGGCCTCATTGAGAAGCCGCGAGGCCTCGCGGCGGGCGGACGCGAAGTCGCCGAGGGCGACATTATCGGCGACCGGACCCGAGAAGAAGCGCCGCCAGAAAACGCGGCGCGCGACGCCGCGCGGCACGAGGCGATCGACCGCTTCGCGATAATTCGCCGCCAGCGAAGCGACGAGTCCAAGCGACGGCGAGAGCAACTGGTCGATCTGCGCACGGATCATCTGGGCCAGAACCGGCCCTGCCCCTTCCGTGCCGATCGCGACGGCGACCGGCGCGCGGTTGACGAGCGCCGGCGTCAGGAAATCGCAATAGTCCGGCTGATCGACAGCGTTCGCGGGAATCTTCCGCTCGCGCGCCGCCGCGACGATCGTCCGGTCAGCCGCCGGATGGCCGGTCGCAGCGAAGACAAGAGCCGCACCTTCCACCTGGTGGGCGGCAAAAGGCTCGCGAACCGTCGCGATGCCATTGGTTTTCAGGAAAGCCGCGAAGGCGGGTTCCGGGTAATCGGCATAGGCGACGATATGCGCCTCGGTGTTCAAAAGCAGCCGTACCTTGGCGAAGGCTTCGTCCCCATTGCCGAACACCGCCACGCTTTTCTGCGCGACGCGAAAGAATGCCGGGAAAACAGACAATTGCTGCGACATATTAAGGGGGCGGCTCCTTCTACAGGCTGCGGCGAATATCCCCTATAGGCGGCGACAATTGAAGAAACAGAAATTTCATTGCTTTTAGGGTCACGTATTGTTTTGCTCGACAGCCAATCTTTTTGAGCAAATATCTCCGAAGGCCGAGGCCGATAGGCAGTCCGGCCATTGCACCGTTGGCGCGATCTCCGTTAAATGCCGGCGGACAGCCGGAGGCTCCAGACATGAAACAGTGCGAACTGGCCGAGCGCCTGCTCACGGTCATCGAGAACGATATATTGCCGCTCACCGAGAGGGGCGTGGCCGCCGGCAACAAGGTCTTCGGCGCCGCTATCCTGCGCAAATCCGATCTTTCGCTGGTGCTCGCCGAAACCAACAACGAGACGGCAAACCCGCTGTGGCACGGCGAGGTCCACACGCTCAAGCGCTTCTACGAGCTCGCCGACAAGCCCGATACGCGCGAACTGATCTTCCTGTCGACGCATGAACCCTGCTCCATGTGTCTCTCGGCCATCACCTGGGCCGGGTTCGACAATTTTTATTATCTCTTCAGCCACGAGGATTCGCGCGACAGCTTCTCGATCCCGCACGATCTCAAGATCCTCAAGGAAGTCTTCCGTCTTGAGCCCGGTGGCTATGCCCGGGAGAATGCCTTCTGGGCATCGGCATCGATCGCGGCGCTTCTCGGAGATGCCGATCCGGAGACGAAGGAACGGCTCGCAGCCCGGAAGGCCCGCATTCGCGAGCGCTACGATCATCTGTCCGACAGCTACCAAGCGGGCAAGGACAAGAACGCGATACCGTTGAACTGAACCATGGAACCCTCACGCGACATTCAACGCCTGCTCGAGATCATGGCCGCCCTTCGCGACCCCGAGACCGGCTGCCCCTGGGACGTCGTCCAGACCTTCGAAACGATAAAGCCCTACACGATCGAAGAGGCCTATGAGGTTGCCGACGCGATCGAGCGCCACGACATGGACGATCTCTGCGACGAGCTCGGCGATCTGCTGTTGCAGGTCGTGTTCCATGCACGCATGGCGGAGGAGGCAGGCGAATTTTCCTTCGGCGACGTCGTCGAAGCCATCACCCGCAAGATGATCCGCCGCCATCCGCATGTCTTCGCCCGCTCCGACGCGGAGACGCCGGAGGCCGTGAAGCTGCAATGGGAAGAGATCAAGCAGGCGGAAAAGGCGGACCGACGGCAGCGGCGCCTGAAGCGCGGTCAGCCGCAAGAAACGGAAGCCGGCCATCTCGGCTCCGTTCAGCGGAGTTTCCCGGCGCTTGTGGAAGCCCTGAAGCTTCAGGAACGTGCGGCAAAGGTCGGTTTCGACTGGTCGGAACCGGAGCCGATCCTCGACAAGATCGAGGAAGAGATCGGCGAGTTGCGGCAAGCGCTCAAGGATGGGGACCAGCGAAAGGTCGCGGACGAACTCGGCGATCTTATCTTCGCAATGGTTAATATCGGCCGTCACATCGGCACCGACCCGGAAATGGCGCTGCGCGGTACCAACACCAAGTTTCGACGCCGCTTCGGCCACATCGAACAGGAGCTGGAAGCGGGCGGCGAGACGCTCGATGCCGCTTCGCTGGAGCGCATGGAAGAACTCTGGCAGGCGGCGAAGGCGATCGAGAGACAATTGACGTAGCGGCATACCGTTACGTCAATTTCACCAATCCTCTTCGATCGCTTTCGGTCCGTTGCCCAATCGCCTCTCGAGCTCTGCGGCCTCCGCTTCGGTCAGCCGCAGGTCGAGGCCGACCCGTCCGTCCTCGAGGTCTTCGCGCCCATCCACGATCGCATGCTCGTAGACCCAAGGCAGCAATTGCAGTTGATCAAGACCGAGGACGACCGTGCATTCTGTCATGACGCCTGAAAGGCGCCGGCCGATTTCAGCAAGAAGCTCGTCGACACCGTCGCCGGTGATTGCGGAGACCGCGACGGTGTTCTCGGCAAGGGCAGCCTTCTTTACCAGCGCCTCTCGCACCTCCGGCTCGAGCTTGTCGATCTTGTTCCAGACTTCGACGATGCGCTCGGCCCCCTCCTTCTCGCCGATGCCGAGATCGGCAAGGATACGCAACACGTCACCCGCCTGCGCCTGATTGTCGGGATCGGAGAGGTCGCGGACATGCAGGATCAGGTCGGCTTCGAGGACTTCTTCGAGCGTGGCGCGGAAGGCCGCGACCAGATGCGTCGGAAGATCGGAGATGAAGCCTACGGTGTCCGAGAGGATGACCATGCGCCCGTGCGGCAGCTTCAGGCGCCGGAGCGTCGGGTCGAGCGTTGCGAAAAGCATGTCCTCGGCGAGCACGCCCGCTCCGGTCATCCGGTTGAAAAGCGTCGACTTACCGGCGTTCGTATAGCCGACCAGAGCTACGATGGGGTGCGGCACCTTCTTGCGCTTCGAACGGTGAAGTTGCCGGGTGCGGCGCACCTGCTCCAGCTCGCGCTCCAGCCGCACGATCTTCTCCTGCAGCAGGCGGCGGTCAGCTTCGATCTGCGTTTCACCCGGACCGCCCATGAAGCCCGCCCCGCCGCGCTGGCGTTCGAGGTGGGTCCAGCTCCTTACCAGGCGGCCCTTTTGGTAGTTGAGATGGGCAAGGTCGACCTGAAGCGTACCTTCCTTGGTGGAGGCGCGCCTGCCGAAGATTTCGAGAATGAGGCCCGTACGGTCGATGACCTTGGCGTTCCATTCTTTTTCGAGATTGCGCTGCTGGACCGGTGTCAGGGGGTGGTCGACGATCACCAGGCCCGCGTCCTTCTCGCTCAGGATATGGCCGATCTCCTCGATCTTGCCGCTGCCGAGCAACGTGCCGGGTTTCGGCTGGGCGACGGGCACGATCGTGCCGTGAACGACGTCGAGATCGATGGCAAGCGCCAGACCCGTCGCCTCTTCCAGCCGGCTCTCGTCGGAACGCGTAATCGGCTGCGTCAGGACATCCGCGGATGGTTTGCCGGTCTTCTTCAGGACCGGAACGACGACGACGGCGCGCGTGTCGTCGCGGAGCCGCTCCAGCTCCGGGATGATCGACGACGATTTTGAATCACGCTTGGTAATGTTCCTCACGTCCCGTCAGGATGCTGCTTCCTCATTCTCGAACATCTGCAGCGGTTGGCCCGGCATGATCGTCGAGATGGCGTGTTTGTAGACGAGCTGGGAATGGCCGTCGCGGCGCAACAGGACACAGAAATTGTCAAACGATGTTACGACACCCGTCAGTTTGACGCCGTTGATGAGGAAAATGGTCAAAGAAATCTTTTGCTTGCGGACCGTATTGAGAAAGAGATCCTGCAAGTTTTGAGAACGTTCCGCCATCGCGCCGCTTCTTTCTTATTTGCCGGCCGTTTTTCGCCGGGGCCTTTTGTCAAATTCTGCGATTTCGAGGCGTCACAGTACCGTCCCCGACACCTCTCCAAGTTTGGTATCAAATCAATGTCTTTTCCGCAATGTCGAAAAAGGCTTCGCGAATATTCTGCGCTATGCTTCCCGGATGGCCGTTGCCGATGGTCTTCCCGTCTATGGAGACAACCGGGAAACAAATGCTGGTGGCGGCGGTCACGAAAACCTCCCGGGCCGCAAGCATTTCCTCCACAGAAAAAGCCTTTTCCTCAATCTTCACGCCGAGCGGCTTTGCCACGTCCATGAGCGTCGTCCGCGTCACGCCGCGGAGAATGCCATGCTCCGCCGGGCGCGTGCGCAAGACCCCGTCCCTGTCGACGATCCACACATTCGTCGCCGCCCCTTCTTTGACCGTGCCGTCCGCATCGATGAAGATTGCTTCCTGCGCGCCGAGTTCCTTCGCCTTCTGGCGGGCTAGAACGTTCGGGAGGAGACCGACGGTTTTGATGTCAACGCGATCCCAGCGGTTTTCCGGCACCGTTATCGCCGAGATGCCCTCGGTATTCTTCCGGGCGATCGCCGCGGCGTCCGTCCGCTTCGCCGTGACGACGATCGACGGCGGCGTGTCCTTTGACGGGAAGACGTGATCCCGACGGGCAACCCCACGGGTGACCTGGAGATAGAAGAGGCCGTTCCTGACCCGGTTCCGGCGGAGCACCTCGCGAATGACATGGGTCAGCGCCGCCCGGCTCATCGGCCAGCCGATGCCGAGCTCGTTCAGGGAACGGTCGAGGCGATCGAGGTGGCGGCGAAGATCGACGATGAAGCCGTGCCGCACTTCGCAGACCTCGTAGACGCCGTCGGCAAACTGGTAGCCGCGATCCTCCACGTGAATGGCGGCTTCAGCGTGGGGTACATAGGCCCCGTTGACATAGGCTACTCTCGGCATGGGACGGCCTCAGAAATACTGGATGCTCACTCGGAAAAGCTGTTCGACGTCGCGGACGGCTTCGGCAGCGGCAAGCAGGACCACGCGATCCTTCGCCTTTATCCGCGTATCGCCATCGGGGCGGATATAGGCCTTGTCGCGATAGAGCGCACCGATGCGAATGCCCTCCGGCAATTCAAGCTCGCGCAGCGCCTTGCCGACCAGCGGAGAGGTTTCAAGCGCTTCCGCCTCAATCACCTCCGCCACACCGTTTTGGACGGCGTAGACCGATCGGATTCGGCCCTTCCGCACATGCTGCAGCACACGCGAAATGGTCACGGCCCGCGGGTTGATATAGGCGTCGACCCCCGCGGTGCCGGCGAAATCCTGATAGGCGGGTTCGTTGATCAGCACGAGCGTCGACTTCGCCCCGAGGCGCCTGGCCATCATGCTGCCGAGAATATTGATCTGATCGTTGTTCGTTAGCGCGACGACGAGATCGGCATCCTGGACGTCGGCCTGCATCAGGATCCGCTGGTCCATGGCCGAGCCATGCAGGACCACTGCGCTGTTGAGCTTGTCGGCGACGAGGACGGCGCGATCGCGGTCACTCTCGATGAGCTTGACCCGCATGCGGGGCTGCTGCTCCTCGATCGTCCGGGCGACGAAATAGCCGATATTGCCGGCGCCCAGTATGACGATCCTGCGCGCTTCCTGCTCCTCGTGGCCGAAGAGCGCCAGCGTACGGCGCGCCTGGTCGCGGTCACAGACGACATAGGCGAGATCGCCGGTTTTCAGCTCATCGGACGAATGCGGGATGATCAATTTGCCATCCCGGAAGATGCCGGTGACGGTTGCGAGCAGATCGGGGAAGAGTTCGCTCAGTTGCTGGAGGGGCGTGTCGACGACAGGGCAATCCTCCATGCACTCGATCGCCAGCATGGCGATGCGGTCGTCGGCGAAACGTACGACATCCGTCGCGCCTGGAAAGGAGATACGGCGCAGCACGAGCCTCCCCACCTCGATTTCCGGCGAAATCGTAACATCGATCGGCACGTTCTCGCGTGAGAAGAGGTCGGAATATTCCGGCGCCAGATAGGCCTGCGCCCGGATACGGGCCACCTTTGTCGGCACGTTGAAGATCGCGTGCGCCACTTCGCAGGCGACGATGTTGACCTCGTCGAACAGCGTCACGGCGATAATCATGTCAGCCTGATCGGCGCCGGCCTTCGCCAGCACTTCCGGATGTGCGCCGTGGCCGACATAGCCTCGCACGTCCAGCGTCTCGGTTATGTGGGCAATCAGCGCGGCGGAGGTGTCGATCACCGAGACGTCATTGTTCTCCCGCGACAGTCGTTCGGCAATGCCGTAGCCGACTTGCCCTGCCCCGCATATGATCACTTTCATCGCTGTTCCTTAAGTCCTCGGACAGGCCTTCTCGAATCGTTCGACGCATGGCGGGAAATCCACTCTGTGCCGATTTCGAATCATACACCCAGCGATTTCAGTTTGCGGTGAAGGGCGGAGCGCTCCATGCCGACAAATTCCGCGGTGCGCGAGATATTTCCGCCGAACCGGTTGATCTGGGCGATCAAATAATCGCGCTCGAACATTTCACGCGCCTCACGCAGCGGCAGGGTCATAATGTGCTGATCGCCCTGGGCGGAAATCTTCGGCAAGGTATCTCCGACCTCATTGGGCAGCATGTCGGCGCTGATCGGCGTATCCGGCCCGTCGCTTCGTGCGAGAATCATCAGGCGCTCTATGTTGTTGCGCAACTGCCGGATGTTGCCCGGCCAGTCATGCGCCTGCAGCACGGCGAGCGCATCCTCGCCCATCCTGCGCGGGCGGATACCCGCCTGTTCACTCACCTGGCGCATGAACATGTCGACGAGAAAGGGGATGTCCTCCCGTCTCTCGGCAAGGGCCGGCACGCGAACCGGGATCACCGCTAACCGGTGGTAGAGGTCTTCGCGAAAAAGTCCTTCCGCGATCATGTTCTCGAGGTTGTACGCGGTCGAGGAGATGATACGGACATCCACCTTGACGCGCTTCGAACCACCCACGCGCTCGAACTGCTGATCGACGAGAACGCGCAGGATCTTGTTCTGCGTCTCACGCGGCATCTCGCCGACCTCATCGAGATAGAGGATGCCTCCATGAGCCTCCTCGAGCGCGCCGGTGCGGCGCGGCTGGCCGGCAGTGCCCTCGGTGCCGAAAAGAGCGATCTCCATCCTGTCCGGCGTGATCGCGGCGGCATTCAGCGCCACGAAAGGACCGTTCGCTCGCGCGGACTTGCGGTGAATCATCCGCGCGACCAGTTCCTTGCCGGAACCGGACGGCCCCTGGATCATGATGCGGCTGTTGGTCGGCGCCACCTTGTCGATCATCTGGCGCAGTTGCGACACGGCGACGGAGGTCCCGATGAGCTCCACCGGATCTCCGGATTTCTTCTTCAGTTCGGAGACTTCGCGCTTGAGCTTCGAATTTTCGAGTGCGCGCTCGGCAATGAGGATGAGCCGATCCGCCTTGAATGGCTTCTCGATGAAATCATAGGCACCGCGCTTGATGGCGGAAACGGCCGTCTCGATATTGCCATGACCCGAGATCATCACCACAGGCAAATCGGGATGGCGGCTCTTGATCTCGTCGAGAAGCGCCAGCCCATCGAGCTTGCTACCTTGCATCCAGATGTCGAGGAAAATGAGTCGCGGCACGCGGTCGTTGATCGCCGCAAGCGCGCTGTCGCTGTCGTAAGCGGTCCGCGTCTCATGGCCTTCGTCCGACAGGATACCGGAGACGATCTCACGGATATCTTCCTCATCATCCACAACCAGAATATCAGCCGCCATTGGTATTGCCCTTATCTTTCACAGTATTTTCGCCTCCGGTTTCTCCGGCAGGCGGCAGAATCACCCGGATCATCGCCCCGACACCGCCGTCGAAATCCGCCGGTGCGTCGTGCAGCTCCAGTTGCCCGCCATGGTCCTCAATGATCTTCTTGACGATTGCGAGGCCGAGCCCCGTCCCTTTCTCGCGCATCGTCATGTACGGCTCCAGAATCCGGTGCCGGTTCTCGGTCGGCAGCCCCTTGCCGTTGTCGATGACATCGACGACATAGCGTGCAGTGGCGCCGTCGCGCCGGGAACGAATGAGGATTTTCGGCGTTGTCCGCGCCGCACCCGCCGGCACCGCCTCGATCGCCTCCACCGCATTCTTGACGATGTTGCCGAAAGCTTGGCCGAGCATGCGGCTGTCGAACTGCCCCTCGAGCGGTTCGTCGCCGAAATCGCGCACGAAGGTGATGTGGTTGTTGCCCATCTCGCGCAGGAAGACGGCGTCTTTCAGGATCGCCCGGAGGTCGGACTTTTCCTTCGTCGGCTTGGGCATGCGCGCAAAGGCCGAGAATTCGTCCACCATGCGGCCGATGTCCTCCACCTGGCGTACGATCGTGTCCGTGCACTGGTCGAAGACAGCTCTGTCTTCCTGGTCTATCTGCTTACCGTACCGGCGCCTCAGCCTTTCGGCCGAAAGCTGGATCGGCGTCAACGGATTCTTGATCTCGTGCGCGATGCGGCGGGCGACGTCCGCCCAGGCGGTGGAACGTTGCGCGATCACCAGATCCGTGATGTCGTCGATGGTGATGACGTAGGAGCCGTGCGATTCGTCGCCCTCCTCCCGCGTTACCTGGACGTTCAGTGTCCGCTCGGTTCCGCCACGCATGATGTTGATCTGCTTACGATAATCGTTGCGGTAGCGGCTTTCGGCCTCGACGAGCACCGCTTCGATCTCCGGCGCAATCTCGCTGAGGCTCGCTCCAATGAGCCCGGCGGCGTCCCTACGGAGGACCTCTTCGGATGAGGGATTGAAAATGGTGATGCGACGGTCCCTGCCGACGCCGATGACCGCTGCGGTGACGCCGGAAAGCACCGCCTCTATGAACCGGCGCCGCTGATCGACCTCGTCCTTCGCCACCAGGATCTGCTCCTGTTGGGTGCGGATCTCGCTGACCATCTTGTTGAAGGTACGCGACAGGTTACCGACATCGCCATCGACGGCGCGAACGGGCACCACCACATCGAGATTGCCGGAGGCGACGCTATCGGCCGCGCCGATCAACTGCCGGATCGGCCGAACGATGCGGTCGGCGACCGCGATCGCGGTCCAGATCGCCGCCAGGAGCACGATCAGAGCGAAGCCGATGTAAAGGACGCCGAAGGCGATCTGCAGCGACGTGCGCCCCGCCTCGAGCGTCTTGTACTCGGCGGTGTTCTCCTCCATCAGCCGCATGGAGCGCATGACTTCGGGATCGACGTTGCGCACGGTGTAGAGATAAGTGCCCGGAATGTTCTCGAGCGGAACGACCGCGCCCACCAGGTTGGTGACGCCCGGAGGTATAAGCGTCGGCTGACCGGCGACGGTGCTTTTCAGCGCATCCTGCGGAATGGCGGGCAGCGGCCGGTCGGTCGAGATATTGGCCTGAAGTATGGCGCTCCCGTCGGCGCGCACAAGAAACGCGCCGAGCATGCCGCGGCCTCGCGCCTGACGCGTCATCAGCTCGATGAAGCCGGTGCGGTCGAGGCTGTAGAGCTGGCGATTGCGCTCGAGGTCGTTGGCCATCGAAACCGTCTGGCCCTGGAGATAGCTGGCATTCTCCAGCACATAGGCCTGTGCGACATTGAGCGAAGAGCTGACGATCGCCTGCGTGCGCAGCGAGAACCAGCGGTCGAGGCCGACGTCGAGAGTGATGCTGGCGAAAATCGCGACCAGGATGGCAGGAGTAATCGCAACGATCGAGAACAGCGCGACGATGCGCACATGCAGCCGCGCCGCCGCCCTTCCCTTGCTGCGCGCCCTCAAAAGCCGCAGGATCTCGCGGGCGATGAGATAGATCAGGCCAATGACGAAGATACCGTTGATGCCGGCGCAGGCAATCACGATGTTCCGCTCGGGCCGGATGGGGGTCAGACCAAGAAGTACGAGAAGCGACAGGGTGGCACAGATCAGCGCGCCGGTCGCCAGCATCAGCCCCGGCAAAGCGAAAGAAGCTCGCCGATCCTGGGCAGCAGTGACACCGTCCTCCGTGCCCAATGGCAAGGCCATTCCATCCACCATGAAAAATGCTTCCCCCAAACCGGCGCACGGACGACACCGGCACAAGCCTGCGCTTCCCGACCTAAGTATTGAACGCGGCGCCGTTCAGGATGGCCCCCGTGCGCACCGGCTCAACCGAAGCGCTGTCGAATCGACGCTACCGGAGGTTCAAGCAACGCATTGTGGCGAAAATGCAACGGTGTTGCATCTCAGTCAAGCGCTACGCGAGCTGCGATAAACTGAGACGCCAAGCTCGCGGATCTTCTTGCGCAACGTGTTCCGGTTGAGACCGAGCAGATCGGCCGCCTTGATCTGGTTGCCCCTCGTGGCCGTCAGCGCCGCGAGAATCAACGGATATTCCATCTCCGCGAGTACGCGGTCATAAAGGCCGGAAGGCGGTAAGGCATCGCCAAAGCTTGCGAAATACTGGCGCATGTTTTCCTCGACCGCCTGCGAGATCGACATCGAACCGTTGCGGGCCGTCGCCTTGTCGATCGGACTGTCGGGGACCTCCGAGCGCAGTTCGTTCTCGATGATTTCGCGGGTGATGACATCCTGTGGATAAAGTGCGGTCAGGCGGCGGATGAGGTTCTCGAGCTCGCGCACATTGCCGGGCCAGGGATGCGCCTTCATCAGTTCCAGCGCCTCCTGATCGAAGCGCTTGGCATCGAGTCCCTCCTTTTCGGCCTGCTGGACGAAATGGCGGACAAGATCCGGAATATCCTCGGCGCGGTCTCTGAGCGGCGGCAGGCGCAACGGAACGACATTCAGGCGATAATAGAGGTCCTCGCGGAAAAGCCCCTGATTGATCGACTGCTTCAGATCCTTGTTCGTCGCGGCGACGATGCGCACGTCGGAGCGGATCGGTGTGCGGCCCCCGACGGTCGTATACTCGCCCTGCTGCAGCACGCGCAGCAGCCGCGTCTGAGCGTCCATCGGCATGTCGCCGATTTCATCGAGGAAGAGCGTTCCGCCTTCGGCCTGTTCGAAACGGCCGGTGGAGCGGGTCTGCGCACCTGTGAATGCCCCCTTCTCATGGCCGAACAGTTCCGATTCGATGAGGTCGCGCGGGATCGCCGCCATGTTGATCGCGACGAAGGGGCCGTTTCTCCGTTTGCCATAGTCGTGCAGCGCACGCGCGACCAGTTCCTTGCCGGTGCCGGATTCGCCGGTGATCATCAGCGTCAGGTCGGTCTGCATCAGGCGCGCCAGCACCCGGTAGATTTCCTGCATGGCGGCGGAGCGGCCGACGAGCGGCATGCCGTCCTGCGAGTCGTCGTCGAGCTTGGAAGGGCGGCGCTTCGGCTCGGCAAGCGCCCGGCCGATAATGCCGATGAGCTCGGTCAGGTCGAAAGGCTTCGGCAGATAATCGTAGGCGCCCTTCTCCGATGCCTTGATCGCCGTCATGAAGGTGTTCTGCGCACTCATCACCAGCACCGGCAGATCCGGTCGCGCCTTCTTGATCCGCGGCAGGAGATCGAAAGCATTCTCATCCGGCATCACGACGTCGGTGACGACCAGGTCGCCATCGCCGGCGGCAATCCAGCGCCAGAGGGTCGCCGCATTGGAGGTAATCCGCACGTCGTATCCGGCACGGCTCAGGGCCTGGTTGAGCACGGTGCGAATGGCAGCGTCGTCATCCGCTACGAGGATCGTTGCGCCCGTCATCCATTGGTTCCTTTTGTCATCGGAGTTTCGTCGTCCGCCGCCAATCCTTTGGAGGCCGGCATCAGAACGCGGAAAGTGGTGCGGTTATGCTGACTGTCGCATTCGACGATGCCGCCGTGGCCACCAATGATCTTGGCCACGAGCGCCAGGCCGAGGCCCGACCCGTTCGTCTTGGTGGTGATGAAGGGGTCGAAAAGATGCGGCAGCAGATCGGCCGGAACACCCGGGCCGTTGTCGTGCACGCAGAACTCCAGAGGGAGCGAAATCTTTTCGCGCGTCCCCGCGACCGAAAGCCGGATGCCCGGCCGATAGGCGGTCGTCAGCATGATCTCGCCATCTGCCCTGTCGCCGATCGCCTCGGCGGCATTCTTGACCAGGTTAAGGAAGACCTGAACGAGCTGGTCGCGATTGGCGAAGACCGGCGGCAGCGACGGGTCGTAGTTCTCGGAAATCTTGATACTGCGGGCAAAACCAGCCTTGGCAATCGCCTTCACGTGGTCGAGCACCGAATGGATATTGAGCGGCACGCGGTCGACGGGCCGCTCGTCGGAAAAGACCTCCATGCGGTCGACGAGCGAAACGATGCGGTCCGTCTCGTCGCAGATTAGCCTTGTGAGCGCGCGGTCCTCGTCATTGACCGAGGTTTCGAGGAGCTGTGCCGCGCCACGAATGCCGGAGAGCGGGTTCTTAATCTCGTGCGCCAGCATCGAGGCAAGACCCGTGACCGATCGCGCGGCGGCACGGTGCGTCAGTTGCCTGTCGATCTTGTCGGCCATCGATCGTTCCTGGAAGACGATCACCACCGATCCTGGCTGCGACAGGACAGGGGCCACGTAGAGGTCGACGAGCTTGTCGGCGCCGAGGCGCGGCGAGCTCAGGTCGACCCGGTATTCATTGACCGGCGCCCGCCGCTCGCGCACCTGCTCGATCAAGGTCAGGAGCGGGCTGCCGAACGGAATGAAGGCGCTGATATCGTGCCGGGCAAGGTGATTGGCGCTTGCACCGAAGAAAGACTCCGCCTCCCAGTTCGCGAAAGCCACGAAGCCGTTTTCGTCGACGAGGATGACCGGATTCTGGATCGCGTTGAGCACCGCCATTGAGAGGTCGTTGGCACTTCCTGCCGGCGCCGTTGCCATTTCGCTCATGCCGCAATCTCCTCCCTGACGAACTCCCCGGCAGACCGCACGATCGCGGCCGCCACGCGATCACTGACGAGACGCGCATCCGTCGATGTCAGGATCGCCGCCTTCTCCGCGACCGGAAGATCGGCCGCGAAGCGGTCCAGATACCAGGCGACGTGCTTGCGGGCGTGGCGAAGACCGATCTCCACGCCATAGAATTCGAGCATCATCTCGTAATGTTCGGCGAATATCCGGGCGATGTCGGCCGCATCGGGATGAGCGGCAACGCCCGCAAGAACGCCCGGATGCCATGGTCGCCCTTGGCAGGACCGCCCGACCATGACCGCGTCTGCGCCGGACCGGCGCAGGATCTCCATGGCATCGGCCAGCGTGTCGACATCGCCGTTCGCTATCAGCGGAACGGAGATCACCTCGCGGACCGCCCGGATCGCATCCCAATTCGCCGTGCCGTTGTAGAACTGCATGCGCGTGCGACCATGGATGGTGATGGCCTGCACGCCAGCCTCCTCCGCCCTCCGTGCAATCAGCGGCGCATTGATCGAATTCTCGTCCCAACCGAGCCGCATCTTCAGCGTTACCGGCACGGTGGCCGCCTTCACCGTCGCCTCGACGAGGGAAAGGGCATGGTCCGGGTCACGCATCAGCGCCGAGCCGGAATAGCCGCCGGTAACCTTCTTCGCCGGGCAGCCCATATTGATATCGATGATGTCCGCGCCATCGGCTTCGACGATTCGCGCCGCCTCCGCCATCCAGTGCGCCTCGCGCCCGGCAAGCTGGACGATGTGCGGATCGATACCGGAATTCCTGAGCCGCGCCCAAGATTCGGCCGCGTTGCAGACCAGTTCACGGCTCGCCACCATCTCGGTCACGACAAAGCCCGCGCCGAAGCGCCAGGCAAGCATGCGAAAGGGCAAATCCGTCACCCCGGACATCGGCGCAAGCGCTATCCGATTGCGGATTTCAACTTTCCCGATCTTGAGCGACGATGAGAGGGCCGATGGCGGCAAATGCATATCTTTCGGGCACATAATATTCTTGCACTATTTTTAGCCACTGTTCTCGAACTTGCCAAGCGGTTTTGACGCGCTCGACAAAATTCCTTGAAGTGCGTGAACGCGCTTCAATTTTTCCTTTCCGTGCATTTCGGCCATACCGATGAACAGTTTTACCTGACATGCACAGATAGCTGGCAATGACCGTACCTTCGCGGTACACCACCGCAAAGATCGGCGAACGGCGGGACACTTACAGAAGATGCAACTCGAAGACCAGTTCTCCTGCGGTATCGTCATCGTGGCGGCCGGGCGCGGCGAGCGCGCCGGCCAGTCAACCGAAGGGCCAAAGCAATATCGCAGGATCGGCGATCGTCCGGTTATCGCTCACACGCTTGACATTTTCGCGACATGGCCCGGCACGGGTCCGGTCGTCGTGGTCATTCACCCGGACGATGAGGAGCTGTTCGAATCGGCGCGCAAGCGGATGTCTCGCCCCCTCGACGTGACGGTGGTTCACGGCGGTCCGACGCGCCAGATTTCGGTGCTTGCGGGCCTGGAAGCGGCGGTCGCCACTGGTGCCGAATATGTGATGGTCCATGACGCGGTGCGTCCGTTCTTCGATCACGCGCTCCTCGATCGCTGCCGCGCCGCGCTCGCCCGAGGAGCGCAAGCCTTGCTTCCGGCAATCGCCGTTGCCGATACGCTGAAGCGCGGGAAAGCCGGAGGCATTGTGGAAGAGACAGTCCCACGGGCCGATCTCTATGCCGCGCAGACGCCGCAATGCTTCCGGTTGGAGACGATCCTTTCCGCCCACCGCCGAGCGGCCGCAAGTGGCCGAGCCGACTTCACCGACGACGCCTCGATCGCCGAATGGGCCGGCATCCCGGTTCTTCTGGTGGAGGGATCGGCCGACAACATCAAGCTGACATTGCGAAGGGACATTTCGATGGCGGACGAGAAGCTGACACGCCATGCAATTCCGGATGTGCGCACCGGCAACGGCTACGACGTGCACCAGCTCGTCGAGGGCGACGGCGTCACGCTCTGCGGCGTCTTCATCCCGCACGACCGCAAGCTCTCCGGCCATTCCGACGCGGACGTCGCCCTGCATGCACTGACGGACGCGCTGCTTGCCACGTGTGGCGCTGGCGATATCGGCGATCATTTCCCGCCCTCCGACCCGCAGTGGAAGGGCGCACCCTCCCGCATCTTCCTGGAGCACGCGGCGCGGATCGTGCGCGAGCGCGGCGGCACCATCACCAACGCGGACATATCGCTGATCGCCGAGGCCCCGAAAATCGGGCCGCATCGCCAGCAGATGCGCGAGAACCTTGCGGCAATGCTCGATATCTCCCTCGACCGCTGCTCAATCAAGGCGACGACCAACGAGAAGCTCGGCTTCGTCGGCCGAAGGGAAGGCATCGCGGCAATCGCCACGGCGACGGTCGTTTACGTCCCGCGGGGTGAAACGTGATGTGGCCGGCCGATATCGAGCAGAAAGCGCGGGTAATCATTAAGGACTTTACCGCCCGCGGACTCAAGCTTGCCACGGCCGAATCCTGCACCGGCGGTCTGATTGCCGGGGTGTTGACCGAAATCGCCGGCTCGTCCTCGGTCGTCGACCGCGGTTTCGTCACCTATTCGAACGATGCGAAGGTCCAGATGCTTGGGGTCAAGCTCGCATCGCTTGCCGCACACGGCGCGGTGTCACGCGAGACGGCCGTGGAAATGGCCCTCGGCGCCGTTTCGCATTCGGACGCCGATTTCGCCGTGGCGGTCACGGGTATTGCCGGCCCGAGCGGCGGCTCAGCGGACAAGCCGGTGGGCCTCGTCCATTTCGCCGCGGCCGGACGCGACGGTGCGATTGTTCATCGCGAGATGCGCTTCGGGGATATCGGCCGAGATGCGGTGCGGCTGGCAGCGGTTAGAACGGCGCTCGGCCTCGTTGGAGAGATCGCTCAGGCGCCGGCGCCGTAGATCACGTCGGCCCGCTTTTCGAAAGCTTCCGAGAACATGCGGAAGGCGCGGTCGAACATCGAGCCCATCAAAGCCCCGAGAATGCGGCTCTTGAACTCGTATTCGATGGAGAAATGGACGATCGACTGGGTTTCACTCACAGGCTCGAAACGCCAGACGTTGTCGAGATATTTGAACGGGCCTTCGATGTAGTTGACGTCGATCAACAACTCCGCCCTCTTCAGCAGCACCTGTGTGGTGAAGGTTTCGCGGACTGCCTTATATCCCACCGTCATGTCCGCCATCAGCAGGACCTTCCCTTCCCTCTCTTTGCGCGAGCGCACGCTCAAGGCCTCGCAAAGCGGCAGGAACTCCGGATAGCGCTCGACATCGGCGACGAGGTCGAACATCTGCTCGGCCGAATGCTTGACGACGTGGTTGGTTTCGAAGTGCGGCATGATTTGGAGTTAAGGCCGCGACGCGGGAAGATCAAGGAGGAGGTGAATTTGCGGAGCGTAATCCTCCGGAAACACATCTGGACTTCGGCGCGAGCTTCCGGGCACCCAGCGCGCCTTCTAAACGTGGGCGACACTGCATGTTTCATCAGGACATTTCATCAGGACAGGGGTTTCCTGAGGCGGATGTGAAGGAATATCGGAACAACGCGCGTGTCCGCGACGGCCGGGTACAACCGTGCAGCCTCCTCGGACGCCATCGGCTCGCGGAACTCCTCTAGCGAGAAACCCGACGCGATGATCATCGTCATCCAGGTACTGAGCGTCCGGTGAAAGCGCGGGACACGAAAGGGGGCAACACCCTCCCGTTCTTCCGACGGAATCGTCGAAAACAGCCACGTCTCGATCTGTCCGTCGGTCTCGTCGAAATAATCCGCCAGTTCGACGGCGCGGCAGTCTCCGTTCTCGTCACGAATGGTCTTGCGACGCGGAGGCACAAAACAGGGGTGGAGGATGGAGAACTGGAAAAAGCCACCCCCGCGGAGAACCCGGAAGACCTGCTGCAGGACACGACGCTGGTCGGGCATATCCATCAGAGACATGAAAGCGGTAACGAAATCGAACTCACCGTCGGCGAAAGGCAGGTCTCGACCATCGCCAAGCATGTACCGGATGCCCCGAGGATCTTCTGCCTCTTGTTCCTGAGCGAGGCGGATGAAGCTCGGCGCGATATCTATCGCGGTCATCCGCGCCTTGCATTCTGCAAGACCGCGGGTGTTGGTCCCTTCGCCGCAGCCTAGATCGAGGCCACGCAACCCAGCGATAGAAGGAAGCATATCTAGGAAAGCGGGCGTATTCAGCGCATCGCGATAAACGTCGTAGCCCGCACGCGAGAACTTCGTCCAGTTCTCGGCATTCGCCTCCCAGCAAGCACCTACCTCGGCGGATTGCATCGAAACCTCCCTCGATAGACCCCACGTCCACAGGTTGCGATTTACAATCTCACGCCCGCTTCAGCAAAACGAGCAGCCTCAATTAAAAATAGCGGATTGCCGGCTTATTCCGCCGCAGCCAGCTTCTTCTCCCGCGCTGCCCTCAGCCGCGCGAAATCGTCGCCGGCATGGTGCGACGAGCGGGTCAGCGGGCTCGATGCAACCATCAGGAAGCCCTTGGTATAGGCGACCGTCTCGTAGGACTTGAACTCCTCCGGCGTCACGAATTTCTCGACCTTGTGATGCTTGCGGGTCGGCTGCAGGTATTGGCCGATCGTCAAGAAATCGACGTCGGCGGTGCGCAGGTCGTCCATCAACTGCAGCACTTCGTTCCGCTCTTCGCCGAGGCCGACCATGATGCCGGACTTGGTGAACATCGAGGGGTCGAGTTCCTTGACCCGCTGCAGCAGCCGGATCGAATGGAAATAGCGGGCTCCCGGACGCACGGTCAGATAGTTGGACGGCACGGTTTCGAGATTGTGGTTGAAGACGTCGGGCTTGGCGGCGACAACCCGCTCAAGCGCGCCGGGCTTCCTCAGGAAGTCGGGCGTCAGAATCTCGATCGTCGTCGCGGGGGACGCCTCGCGGATCGCGAAGATCACCTTCTCGAAATGCTCGGCGCCGCCGTCATCGAGGTCGTCGCGGTCGACCGAGGTGATGACGACATGGCTCAAGCCCATCTGCCTGACAGCCTTCGCCACATTGGCCGGCTCATCGGGATCGAGGGCGTTGGGCTTGCCGGTCGCGACGTTGCAGAAGGCACAGGCGCGCGTGCAGATCTCACCCATGATCATAAAGGTGGCGTGCTTCTTGTCCCAGCATTCGCCGATATTCGGGCAGCCGGCTTCCTCGCAGACCGTGACGAGATTGTTGCCCTTCACGATCGAACGGGTCTCCATGTACCCCTTCGAGGTCGGCGCCTTCACGCGGATCCAGTCCGGCTTGCGCAGCACTTCCGTATCCGGCCTGTGCGCCTTTTCCGGGTGGCGAACGCGCTGAGCCCGATCCGAGACCGCATCGAAAACCGTTACCATGTGTCTTCCTTCATCGTATCGGGTCTGGGCTTTAAGCCGTTGCGCCCGCTTTCGATCTATATAACGAGCCGGACGTGAAAAGTCAGGCCACCATTTGCATGGCAGCCCGACCGCAAGTGAATGGCGAGTGAAGTCCTAACCCCTGACGGCCCGCCCCGCCGCGATCAGCAGGCAGGCGCCGATAAAGCCGATGATGAGATAGGCCACCCATCCCGTGTAGGCCAAGCCGAAGGCGGCCAGGATGAAATTCAGGACGACCGCACCGATGATGCCGAGGATGATATTCGCAAATAGCCCCATCTGGCTGTGCATGAATTGCTCCGCCAGCCAACCGGCAAGACCGCCGATGATGATGGCAGCCAAGATGCCCACTCCGTTCAGACTCATAACGACCTCCGCGCATTGAAAATGCCGTGCAATCAATGCGTGATGCGATCGAAAGTTCCGGACGGCGGCACGTCATCACGCGTTCAGCACCTTGCCGTAGGCGTCGAGCACGCTTTCCTTCATCATTTCGGAAAGCGTCGGATGCGGGAACACCGTGTGCATCAGCTCTTCCTCGGTCGTCTCGAGGTTCATGGCGACGACAAAGCCCTGGATGAGTTCGGTCACTTCGGCGCCGACCATGTGCGCGCCGAGGAGTTCGCCGGTCTTCTTGTCGAAGATCGTCTTGATCAGGCCCTGGTCCTCACCGAGCGCGATCGCCTTGCCGTTGGCGCCGAAGCTGTAGCGCCCGACGCGGATGTCGCGGCCGAGTTCGTTGGCCTTCGCTTCGGTGAGACCGACGGAGGCGACCTGCGGGTCGCAATAGGTACAGCCCGGGATCTTGCCCTTGTCGAGCGCGTGCACGCCGGGAACGCCGGCGATCTTCTCGACGCAGATCACTCCCTCATGCTCGGCCTTGTGCGCCAGCATCGGCGGGCCGGCGACGTCGCCAATCGCATAGATGCCGGCGACATTGGTCCTGCCGTATCCGTCGGTGACGATGCAGCCGCGGCTGGTCTCGACGCGCAGCGCCTCCAGGCCGAGATTCTCGATATTTCCCTGGACGCCGATGGCGGAGATCAGCCGGTCCGCCTTGATCTGCGTCACCTTGCCGTCCTTCGTCTCGACATGGGCAGTCACGTCGTTGGCGCCCTTCTCCACCTTCGTCACCTTCGCATCGGTGAAGATCTTCATGCCGCGCTTTTCGAGCTGCTTGCGGGCAAAGGCGGAGATCTCCGCATCCTCAACCGGCATGATCTGCGGCAGCAGCTCGACGACGGTCACGTCCACGCCCATGGAGCGGTAGAAGCTCGCGAATTCGATGCCGATCGCGCCGGAGCCCATGACGAGCATGGTCTTCGGCAGCTCCTCGGGCTTCATCGCTTCGAAATAGGTCCAGATCAGCTTACCGTCGGGCTCGATGCCGGGCAGTGCCCGCGGCCGGGCGCCGGTCGCGATGATGATATGTTTGGCCGTGTAGGTGCCCTCGCCTTTCACGCCCTTCGGAACGGGGTTCTGCGGCTGCACGGCGGCCTTCGACGGGGCGCCGACGACGATTTCGCCAGGCTTTGTCAGCTTAGCCTCGCCCCAGATCACGTCGACCTTGTTCTTCTTCATGAGGAAGGCGACGCCGCCGTTCAGCCGCGCCGACACGGCGCGCGAACGGGCGACGACGTCCTTGACGTTGGCGGTCATCTTGCCTTCGAGCGTCAGGCCATAATTCTTGGCGTGGTTGGCGTGGTCGAGAATTTCGGCCGAGCGCAAGAGCGCCTTGGTCGGAATGCACCCCCAGTTGAGGCAGATGCCGCCGAGGTGCTCGCGCTCGACGATCGCCGTCTTCAGGCCCAGTTGCGCCGAGCGGATGGCGGTGACATAGCCGCCCGGGCCCGAACCGATAACGATGACGTCGTAATTCTCAGCCATGTGTTTCCTACCTCTGTTTCAAGCGACCTTGCGGGTGAAAAGCACCCAATCGTGTTTCCTGCTGTCTTCGAAGAGCGGCACGGCCGCGGCACGCGTCACCTCTTCGAAGCCGTTCCTCTTGTAGAGCGCCTGCGCCACGTCATTGTGGCTTTCGGTGATGAGGCTCACCGGCGCCTGTCCGGCGCGGGCAAATTCATTCTCGAGCAACGCGCGGCCGATCCCCTTGCCGCGGTGGTGCCGGTAGACGCCGAGGCTATCGATGAACCAGTGACCGACCACCTGGCTCTGGAGGGCAAGCAGAGGGGCGAGCACCGGATGCTTCGGCTCGATCTCCCGAATGGACGCGTCGATCGCATAGGAGACCGAGACGCCGACGATCTCGTCCTCGATCTCCGCGACCACCGCATCGCGCCAGGTGCCTAAGCCCGTATCCTGCCGCAGCCGGTTGCGACCGTGCTCGAAGGCGGTTTCCGCCGACTTGCTGAGCACGCCGCCGTACCAGAGCCAGGAGGCAAAACCGTGCGAGGCGATATCGATGAGGATCGCAAGCTCCGCCGCTTCGCTCCGTTTCGCGGGCCTGAGGGTCGCGCCAGCCGTCATCTTCAGAGTCCGAGCATCATCCGCACGACCGGCTCCAATCCACGGCCGATCGCCCGGGTGTTGTCCGCGTCGAGATGAACGCCATCGAGCGGCGTCGTTCGTGCGACGGAACCGGCATCGAAAAAGCCGCAGTCGAGCTCGTCGGCGAGATCCCGATAAAGAGAGGCCAGCATCGCCGATTGCTCGACGCCGCCGGCATACATCGCGGCAAAGGCGCTGTTGGCGGTCTCGCAAAGCGGCGGCGGCGAGACGATCAGCATGTCCGGCCCGTCCCCGACCTCGGTCGGCCAGTCGTGCTTGCGCACCAGGCTGACGAGCCGTGAGATGCCCTTGACCGCGCCGAAGGCCGTGCCATGAATCGCCGGCTTCATGTCGTTCGAGCCGAGCATGAGGATGACGAGATCGAGTGGGGCGTGGCTGTGGAGAACCGTGGGCAGGACGCGCGCACCGTTGCGGTCGCAATCCGCCAGATGGTCGTCATAGGCCGTCGTGCGGCCGTTCAGCCCCTCGGCGACGATATTCACGCCGGAGCCGATCGCCTTCTGCAGCACGCTCGGCCAGCGATCCTCCAATGCGTGCCGACCCGCGCTGCCCGCGTCATAGCCCCAGGTCAGACTGTCACCGTAGCAAAGGACTGTCTTCATCTGCCTACTCGCATGTCAGGGAAGAAAGGACCGGCGCGACGGCCGGTCCCGATGCATCAAACGAGCATGCCCATCGGATTTTCGATGTAGCGCTTGAAGGCACCGAGCAGCTCGGCGCCGAGCGCGCCATCGACGCAGCGATGGTCGGTGGAGAGCGTCACGGTCATCATGTTGGCGATGACCATCTCCTTGTTCTTGACGACAACGCGCTCCTCGCCGGCGCCGACCGCCAGGATCGTCGCATGCGGCGGGTTGACGACGGCGGCGAAGTCCTTGACGCCCATCATGCCCATGTTGGAGACGGCGGTCGTGCCACCCTGATACTCTTCCGGCTTCAGCTTGCGCTCCTTAGCGCGCTTGCCGAGATCCTTCATCTCGTTGGAGATGGCCGAAAGGCTCTTCAACTCCGCCTGGCGGACGATCGGCGTGATCAGGCCGCCGGGAATGGAGACCGCAACGCCGACATCAGCGTGCTTGTGCTTGACCATGTTGCTATCCGTCCAGGAGACGTTCGCGTCCGGAACGTCACGCAATGCAAGCGCGAGCGCCTTGATCACCATATCGTTGACCGAAAGCTTGTAGACCGGCTTGCCGTCCTTCTCGGGTGCAGCCGCATTGAGCTGGGCGCGCAGCGCCAGGAGCGCGTCGAGCTCGCAATCGAGCGAGACGTAGAAATGCGGGATCGTCTGCTTCGATTCCTGCAGGCGCTTGGCAATGGTCTTGCGCATGCCGTCATGCGGCACGAGCTCGTAGGAGCCCGGCTCGAAGAGCTTCAGGACCGCATCCTCCGGCATGCCCTTGGCAAGCGCCGGAGACGGAGCTGCGGCGGGAGCCGGGGCAGCTGCCGGCTTGGCCGTGCCGCCGACAACGGCCGCCTCGACGTCCTTCTTGACGACCCGGCCGTAGGGGCCGGAGCCGGCGATCGCCGAAAGATCGATGCCCGCCTCCTTGGCGAGGCGACGCGCGAGCGGCGAGGAGAAGATGCGCTTGCCATCGCTGATGGCCGGTACCGGTGCCGTGGCCTGCGGCGCCGGTGCAGAAGCCTGCGGCGCCGGTGCTGCGGCCGGTGCGGGAGCAGCGGCAGCCGCTGACGGAGCTTGTTCCGAAGCCTTCGCCACGGGCGCCGCGGCGCCGTTGCCCTTGGCGGCCACGGAGACGTCCTCGCCTTCGGCGGCGAGAACCGCGATCAGCGCATTGACCTTGACGCCTTCGGTGCCAGCGGGGACGACGATCTTGGCGACCGTGCCTTCATCGACGGCTTCGACTTCCATCGTCGCCTTGTCGGTTTCGATCTCGGCGATGACGTCGCCGGACTTCACCTTATCGCCTTCCTTGACCAGCCACTTGGCGAGATTGCCTTCCTCCATCGTCGGAGACAGGGCCGGCATGGTGATATTGATTGGCATGCGAACGACCCCCTTATTTGTAGCAGACGGCTTTCACCGCATTGACGACTTCGCTGACGCTCGGCAAAGCGAGCTTTTCGAGGTTGGCCGCATAGGGCATCGGCACGTCCTTGCCAGCGATCGTGAGCACCGGCGCGTCGAGATAATCGAAGGCCTGCTGCATGACACGGGTGGCGATCTCGGTACCGACGGAAGACTGCGGATAGCCTTCTTCTACCGTGACGAGGCGGCCGGTCTTCTTGACGGATTCAATCACCGTCGGAAGATCCATCGGGCGGATGGTGCGAAGGTCGATGATCTCGACGTCGATGCCCTGCGCCTCGAGTTCGGCCGCAGCCTTGACCGCGTAGGTCATGCCGATGCCGAAGGAAACGATGGTCGCGTCCTTGCCGAAGCGGTGGATGCGGGCCTTGCCGATCGGCAGCACGAAATCATTAAGCTTCGGCACTTCGAAGGTATGGCCGTAGAGGATTTCGTTTTCGAGGAAGATTACCGGGTTCGGGTCGCGGATGGCGGCCTTCAGCAGGCCCTTTGCGTCTGCCGCCGTATAGGGCATGACGACCTTCAGGCCCGGAATATGGCTGTACCAGGCGGCATAGCACTGCGAGTGCTGTGCGGCGACGCGGGCGGCGGCACCGCTCGGGCCACGGAAGACGATCGGCGCGCCCATCTGGCCGCCAGACATATAGAGCGTCTTGGCGGCGGAGTTGATGATCTGGTCGATCGCCTGCATGGCGAAGTTGAAGGTCATGAACTCGACGATCGGACGCAGGCCGGTCATCGCCGCGCCGACGCCAACGCCCGCAAAGCCGTGCTCGGTGATCGGCGTATCGACCACGCGGCGCGGTCCGAATTCCTGCAAGAGACCCTGTGTGATCTTGTAGGCGCCCTGGTATTCGGCAACCTCCTCACCCATGACGAAGACGTCGTCGTTGGCGCGCATCTCTTCCGCCATAGCGTCACGAAGCGCCTCGCGCACCGTGATCGTCACCATCTCGGTGCCCGCGGGGATTGCCGGGTCGGAGGGAATTTCCGCCTTCGGCTGAGCGGCGACCGGAGCTGCGGCAGCCGGAGCCTCGGTCGCAGGCTTCGGCGCCTCGGTTTTCGGCGCCTCGGCTTTGGCTGCAATGTCACCTGCGCCTTCACCGTCCTGCAGCAGCACGGCAATCGGCGTGTTGACCTTGACGCCTTCCGTGCCCGCGGCAATCAGCAACTTGCCGATCGTGCCTTCGTCGACGGCTTCCACTTCCATCGTCGCCTTGTCGGTTTCGATCTCGGCGATGACGTCGCCGGAGGACACCTTGTCGCCCTCGTTCTTCAGCCACTTGGAAAGCGTGCCTTCCTCCATCGTCGGGGAAAGGGCAGGCATGAGAATTTCTACTGGCATATTTGTCCCTCCCCGGATCAAAGCAGGATGTCGGTGTAGAGCTCGGATGCATCCGGCTCCGGATCAGACTGGGCGAAGTCGGCACTGTCCGCGACGATGTCGCGAACATCCTTGTCGATCTGCTTCAGCTCGTCCTCGCTGGCCCAGCCTTTCTCCATGACACGGGCCTTCACCTGCTCGATCGGATCGTGCTCCGAACGCATCTTCTGCACTTCATCCTTCGACCGATACTTCGCCGGGTCGGACATCGAATGGCCGCGATAGCGATAGGTCAGCATTTCGAGGATGATCGGACCCTTGCCGGAGCGGCAGTGCTCGACGGCCTCGTCGGCAGCCGCCTTGACAGCGCGCACGTCCATGCCGTCGACCTGATAGCCGGGAATACCGAAGGAAGCGCCGCGCTGCGAGAAGTCGGTCTGCGCCGAGGCACGCGACACGGAGGTCCCCATCGCATAGCGGTTGTTCTCGACGATGTAGATCGCCGGAAGCTTCCAAAGAGCCGCCATATTGAAGCTCTCATAAACCTGGCCCTGGTTGGCGGCGCCGTCGCCGAAATAGGCGAGGCTGACATTATCGTTGCCGCGATATCTGTTGGCGAAAGCAAGACCGGTTCCGAGCGATACCTGCGCCCCGACGATGCCGTGGCCGCCATAGAAATGCTTTTCCTTGGAGAACATGTGCATCGAGCCGCCCTTCCCTTTGGAAAGGCCGCCGCGGCGACCGGTGAGCTCCGCCATGACGCCGCGCGCGCTCATGCCGCAGGCGAGCATGTGGCCGTGATCGCGATAGCCGGTAATGACCTGATCGCCTTCCTTCAGCGCCATCTGCATGCCGACCACGACCGCTTCCTGGCCGATGTAGAGGTGACAGAAGCCGCCGATGAAGCCCATGCCATAGAGCTGGCCGGCCTTCTCCTCGAAACGCCGGATCAACAGCATCTCGCGATAGGCTTTCAGATCATCTTCCTTGGAGAATTCGGCGATCGTGCCGCCGGTGAAGTCCTTCTTGGCCGGCTTGGCAGCAGTCTTGCGGCTGGAGACGGACGCGGTTTTTCGCGGAGCCATTCGTTCCTCCCTACGGTTAGCCTTTGGTCGGCTACCATAGGCAAAGAAGAGCGCTGCAGCAATGCCATATTTGCATGGCTATTATTCCGCACAACCCTTTGATTTTCCTGAATTTACTTCAATTAACTTAATTTCGGTTAATTTCCGGAATGGTGAAAAATAACGATCTCGTCGCTACGCGACATGTTGAGCGCGAGGCGAGCCTTTTCATCCAGCATGTCTCTTTCCAGCGAGCCATCGCTCATCAGCTCCACTTCCTTTTCAAGGATTTTTCGCTTCTGAGTGAGCTCGTCCAGCAGCGCCTGCCGCTCGGCGATCTGGCGGTCGAATTCCTCGGTTGCCCTCAGACCGTAGCCGCCATGAATGGAATGATAACCGAAATAGGAAAGGAAGGCGACCGCCAGTAGCGGTACCACCAATCGCCCCAGTCTCCGCTTCTTGTGATGCCGTGTCCACATCGCTCATGCCCTGGATCACGATGAACTCAGGCAAACTCGCCCGAGATCATGAGTGATCGATTCTAGAAGTTGGAGCGGGATGCGCGAATAAACCGCACATACTTTCGCGCGTCTCGCTCCATACGCAGTACGAAGACCGAGACTAACGGCGATTGATTAACCGACCGTTGACCATGAATGGCCTGAAAAAGCGAAACCCGCCTGCCGGCGAGGCAGACGGGCTTGAATCCTTGGTCCGGCAGGCGGATGAGGGCGAAACCCTACAGCGCCGTGCGTCTTTTCAGACGCACAAAGGGCGCTGTAGCACTTTGAATGGCTGCATGTTTTTGTCCTTAAATCGGGTACGATTTAAGGAAACATGCAGTAGCTACCCGCCATCAATCAGCCGCGCAGGATCGAGCGGCCGGCATATTGTGCCTGCAGGCCGAGCTGCTCTTCGATGCGGATAAGCTGGTTGTATTTGGCGAGCCGGTCGGAGCGGGCGAGCGAACCGGTCTTGATCTGGCCGCAGTTGGTGGCAACCGCAAGGTCGGCGATCGTCGAATCCTCTGTCTCGCCGGAACGGTGCGACATGACGGCGGTGTAGCGTGCCTTATGCGCCGTCTCGACGGCATCGAGCGTCTCGGAGAGCGAGCCGATCTGGTTGACCTTGACGAGGATCGAGTTCGCGACACCCATCTTGATGCCGTCGCGCAGACGAGCGGAGTTGGTGACGAACAGGTCGTCGCCGACGAGCTGGCACCTGCTGCCGATGAGGTCGGTCAGCGCCTTCCAGCCGTCCCAGTCGTCCTCGGCCATGCCGTCCTCGATCGAAATGATCGGATACTTGCCCGCGAGCTCGGCGAGATATTCGGCCATTGCGCCCGGCTCCAGCGTGCGGCCCTCGCCTTCAAGCACGTATTTGCCGTCCTTGAAGAATTCCGTCGAGGCGCAATCGAGCGCGACATACATGTCTTCGCCCGGCTTGTAACCCGCCTTCTCAATCGACTTCATGATGAAGTCGAGCGCCGCAGGAGCGGAAGCGAGACCCGGTGCGAAACCGCCTTCGTCGCCGACATTGGTGTTGTGGCCCTCGGCGGCAAGCTGCTTCTTCAGCGTGTGGAAGACCTCCGAGCCCATGCGCACGGCGTCCTTCAGCGTCTCGGCGCCGACCGGCATGATCATGAATTCCTGGAAATCGATCGGGTTGTCGGCATGAGCGCCGCCATTGATGATGTTCATCATCGGAACCGGCAGAAGATGCGCGTTCGGGCCACCGACATAGCGGTAGAGCGGCAGGCCAGAGGCTTCGGCGGCGGCCTTGGCGACGGCGAGCGAAACGCCAAGAATGGCGTTGGCGCCGAGGCGAGACTTGTTCGGCGTGCCGTCGAGCTCGATCATCGTCTTGTCGATCTGGATCTGGTTTTCCGCGTCCAGGCCGCCGATCGCTTCGAAAATCTCGCCGTTGACGGCATCGACCGCGCGTTCGACACCCTTGCCGAGATAGCGGGTGCCGCCATCGCGCAGTTCGACCGCCTCATGCGCACCGGTGGAGGCACCCGAGGGAACGGCAGCCCGACCGAAACTGCCGTCTTCGAGATGGACGTCGACCTCGACGGTCGGGTTGCCGCGGCTGTCGAGAATTTCTCGGCCGATGATGTCGATGATAGCAGTCATGATCTCTTCCCTGCTTGTGGACGATGATGATGGTCGGCCTTTCTTAATTCATGGCCTCGAAATTACAATGGCGCGGCGGATGCAAACGGCCGGCGTCATCGTGCTTCATGAAAATTTCACGAAAACAGCGCGGCGCCGCTCAGGCCTTGGCGATGGCGTCGAAGGCGAGCAGCTTTTCGAGAAGCCGCGGCATGTCCTTGAGCGGCACCATATTCGGTCCGTCGGAAGGCGCGTTGTCAGGATCTTCGTGGGTCTCGATGAAGACACCTGCGACGCCGACCGCAACGGCCGCCCGCGCCAGGGTCTCGACAAATTCGCGCTGGCCGCCTGACGAGCCGCCCTGCCCGCCGGGCTGCTGTACGGAATGAGTGGCGTCAAAGACCACCGGCGCACCAAAAGCCGCCATGATCGGCAGCGAGCGCATATCGGAAACCAGCGTATTGTAGCCGAAAGACGCGCCGCGCTCGCACAGCAGCACGTTCGGATTGCCGCTCATCGTGAACTTGGCAAGCACGTTCTTCATGTCCCAGGGGGCGAGGAACTGGCCCTTCTTGACATTGATCACGCGTCCCGTCTTGGCAGCCGCGACAAGCAGGTCCGTCTGGCGCGACAGGAAGGCGGGGATCTGCAGGATATCGACGGTCTCAGCGACGACGGCACACTGCTCCTCGGTGTGGATATCCGTCAGCACCGGAAATCCGAACTCCTTCTTGACGTCGGCAAAGATTTCCATCGCTTTTTCAAGGCCGATGCCACGTTTGCCGGAAAGGGACGTGCGGTTCGCCTTGTCGAAGGAGGACTTATAGACAAGGCCGAGCCCGAGCGACTTGCAAAGCTCCACGAGCTTTCCGGCTATCATGAAGGCGTGCTCGCGGCTCTCCATCTGGCAAGGGCCGGCGATCAGCGTCAGCCGTTCCTTCTGCGAAAAGACCACCTGGCCGGCACCCTCGCCGACGACAACCGTTGCATTCGTTTCCATCGTCACACTCCAAACGCGAAAATCACCCCCTGCCCCGGCGCTTCCGGAACAATGAGGCGTCCGCCCATTTCTGCAAATTCGATATCGTTGGCCGCAAACAGCCCGCGCGTCGCTTCGAGGTCGGCGACGCGGAACACCACCGCGCGGCCGCGCAAGCCGCGTTCGGCACCGCTTACCGATCGGCCGAAGAAAGCCTCCATGCCGGCCGAGTTCAGGACGGTGAGCTTGGCGCTGCCGGCCTGGATGTCCATGCCGAAGGAATGGGCCGACACCTCGCGTTCGTCGACGCCTTCCTGTAGCAGATACTGGAAATCGGTCGGGTTCTGTTCCGAAAGCACGACCTCGGCTATGCCGAGCACGCCGTTCTCATGGTGATGAAGCGACGTGCTGTCGATCGGCAGGGCGCGGATGCGCTGGCAACTGAAAAGAAAGAAATCCGGCGAGCGCAGATCCGCGGCAAAGGCGAGCCGGAAAGAGCCGAGGCCTTCACGCCCGTCCGGCAGCCGCATCGGGCGAGAGAACTCCAACATATCTCCGCCGGAGATGCCGCACGAGCGGAAACGGATGTGATCTTCGGTCGCGTCCGGCGTCCCAAGCACGATCGCCGAGAGACCTTCCGGTCCCTGGCGGAAACGGAACGCCTGATCGCGCGCCACGAAGACGTTGCCGTCAAGGGCGGCGGCCTCGCATTCCTCGCGCGAGGCGACGGCAAGCGGCTCCAGATAGGTGTTGTCCGAGAAGAAGACGCAGGCGTTCGCGGTGCCGAAGGGATGGCGTGCGTCGTCGGCAACAGTGAAGCCGAGATTTGTGAGACGCCGCCTTGCCCGCGTGAGATCGGCCACCGGCAGCACGAGATGATCGAGCGGGCGGGCGGTTCGCTTGGGCAGGTTCATGGCGGTTTCCCTGATGACCGATTTGCCGCTGTTTGCAACTTTTGACCGCCGATTGCAAGCGCGGCGGTCGATCATCATCGCCGGAGCACGGGAACCTGAGCGAGACCGCTTGCGTTGCCGGCGGAACGAGGTAGGGCGCTTCGCCTTGCCTTCTCGCTGCGTCGGTGAGCAACAGCCTTCGCCGCTCCAGACCGGATGCAGATGCACCGTCGACCGCGCCGCCGGGCAAGGCCATGACCGATCGAGGGTTCCATCGTCGCCTCGCTATCCGGCGCAGCATGAGAGCTTGGCGACGTCTTTGCCAAAGCCCTGTGCGGCGAGCTTCAGGCCCTCGACCGTGGTCAGATACGGGAAGATCGTCTCGCCAAGCGCCTTCGTCGTCATGCCGTGCTTGATGGCCAGGGCAACGGTCTGGATGCTGTCGGCGCCCTCGGGTGCCGGGCGTGCCGGTAACGGTGACCTATTGCCCTTTGTGCAACACCGGCATCGTCTTCGATCGGCGACTCGCCGGCAGAACGCTCGATTTCGGTACGACCGGGAAGGCTTCGCCATTCGGATCTGGTGATGTACGACCGCCAGACGGAGAGCTGGTGGCAGCAATTTGGCGGTGAGGCCATCGTCGGCGAATTGGCGGGCCGGTCGCTGAAAATCGTCCCTTCGCGCCTCGAGTCCTTCGAGAGTTTTCGCGCGCGGGCTCCCGAAGGTCGCGTGCTGGTGCCGAACAATCCGCGATTCCGCGCCTACGGCAGCAATCCTTACGTCGGCTACGACCAGGCGCCGCGGCCGTTCCTGTTTACGGGCAGACTCCCGGACAAGGTGCCGGCAATGATGCGGGTCGTGGCTGTGGGCAAGGAGGCCTGGACACTGCCGCTGGTGCGCGAGAAGGGCGTCATCAAGGCCGGTGAGCTGCGCATTCGTTGGCGGCCAGGACAGGCCTCCGCACTCGACACCGCGGATATCACCCGCGGTGCCGATGTCGGCAATGTGGTGGTGCAGCGCCATGGCAAAGACGTGCCCTACACCGTCACGTTCGCCTTCGCATTTTTTGCTTTCGAGCCCCACGGAACATTACACACGAAAGAGGGACCAGTTACGCACAGATGAACCGTGTGGTCGAAGGACATTCTTTCCTGCGCTGCCGGCGCACGCACGGCGTAACGTCGGTCGCGATGGCCCGCGCCCCTCCGTTGGGATAGCGGCCGCCCCGCCCCGAGACATACGATCCGACCCAAAGCATCGTGATCCAGAGACAGCCCCGAGGGGGATGGGAATGCTCACCATCCCCCTTCCACGAGGTAACCCGAGAGTTGGAACCGAATGGAGCCGAGATAAACTATGCCGTTGCTCAAGTGACCCGCCCAGGGCTTAAATTTTAGCCCGAGGCGACTCGCTAAACCGCAGGTTCTTCCAACCCGCTTCTCTGGTGCGACTTCCACAGATAGTAGCCGAGCACTGAACCGAAGAAGAAGGTATGGGCGATGAACTGCACCAGCGGACTCGATTCCAGGAACCAGGGGAATAAGGCCGGGGCGATCACATAGAAGTTGATCAGCCAGAGGGCGAGCCCGAAGAGGCTGCCCGCGCCGATAAAGGCAACTGGCCCTCGCAACATTGCTGCGATTTCCCCGAAGATTATTCCGAAGATGATCGCAAGCACCATATGCACGACGACGCCGGCGATGCCCGCCGTCACGAGCGAATAGTTGGGGTCGAGCGCCCCTGGTCCGAGCGCGATGGCGCCGATCATGCGCAGGGGCATGAAGAACGCCGCGGCCCCCATCATCAACGCGCTGACGATCATTTCGAAGGCAGCAAACACGATACCTGCGACGATGCCTGCAATGGCGCCCTGCCGAAGGCCCCACCGCATGTCGCGCGGTGTCACAGGCGTGTGGATGTATTCCCGATAGGCCATGACTGTCACTCCTGTTTGAGTGCAACTTTTTTCAGAAGCAAACGGGCCGAGCGGGTCGGTGTTCCCGGCTTCCGGCTGGATTCACGGTGAATTGAACGCTCGAAATTCCCTCTGGCTTCCCGCGTAATATCCTGCATGGGGCGGAGCCGACGGATATGCCCCCTGAACTGCCCGACCACAGCCTCATTCGCCTGCGGGCACGTCCGGAATCCATCTATATGAGCAAAGGCCGGACCGTCCTCCAACCTGAACCGTTATTCGAGGTTACGAGACGATCTAAAGGCTCGCCTATCCTCAAAATGCTTTCAACCGCCCTGGAACCGCCGGACCCGCAGCCCAAACGCTCCAGGTAGCATCATAACGATTGTTCCGACCGGCCGTATTCCCTCGAGATCGAATCTACGATCGGAGCTGGCGCGCCCACCGCAGCCAGCTGGCGCGCCCATCACGCGCCGACTCAAGAGCGCCGGCCGACACGTCCGAGGGGGGCCGGTCACGCAGAAATGAAAACTCGCGCCGAGTCCTGTTGATGTCAGCGGGGCTGCAAATTGCATTTGGAGTGGCTGTTCAGCTGCGCCTGATCCGTCTTTGGCGCGCGGCGCGGCCTATGAGTGCCCCGAGAATTGCTGCGATCAGTGCCCCGCCGATGACGGCGGTGATTCTGGTCCGAGGCTCCGAAACGGCGATTGCATCGGCGACCGCTTCATTCCCGAAAGATCCGTTGATCCGGTGCAATCCCTCAACGGGTGTGAACAGGTTGTCTCGGCGACCGGCATTCGCCGGCCGTTCGGTTTGCTGAGCCTCGACCGCCGTCCGTGCCAAAAGCCGGTCCAGCATCGACGGAGCAACAAGGTTGCCGAGAATAATCAGCGACGTGCGATTCCCGAGCCAGTATTCGCGTTTCGGATGGAGCGCCGCACGAACGATAGCATCTGCCGCCACCTCGGGTCGGTAGACCGGTGCGACCGGCCTCGGTTGCGTGTCCATGTGCGTACGTGCCCAATCGAATTGCGGCGTGTCCACCGCAGGCAAATGGACAGTGGTCAGCGCGATCTTGCTCCCTTCGTGAATGAGTTCCGCCCGGAGTGAATCTGTGAAGCCGCGTATCGCGTGCTTCGCGCCGCAATAGGCAGCCTGAAGCGGAATGCCGCGATACGCCAGGGCAGAGCCCACCTGGACGATGACTCCCCGATTACGGGACGCATGAAGCTGAGAGCAGCCATCGTGCCGTGAACATACCCGAGGTAGGTCACCTCCGTGACGCGCCGGACCTCTCCGGAGTAATCTCCGCGACCGGCGAGAACACGGTAGCCATTGCGTTGTTGATCCACACATCGATCTGTCCAAGGCGCCGTTCACATTCGGCGGCGGCGGCGAACACCGCCTTGGCATCCGCCACGTCCGCGGCAACTGCAACTGCATTGACGCCCCTGGACTCAACTTCGGCTTTCGCCTCAAGCAGGCCCTGACTTTTTCGAGCAATAAGGCAGACCTTGGCGCCCCTGTCAGCAAGGACAACAGCGGTTGCCCGCCCGACTCCAGCGGAGGCTCCCGTTACCACAACTGTCCGCCCCGATAGTTCGGAATAGTGCACGAACCGAATCCACTTTCTGCAGCGCGCTTCTTCACAACCCGCTGCGCCGGAAATGTGTTCCCTCCGCGCTCAAGGATGATTTGGACGGACCCCAGAGCGCATCTGTTGGAAACCTCGACCGCGAGGTTACGCTCAAGCGTGATGCAACGGTCGGTGTTCGTGCCGCTTCTCGAGCGGTTCGTAAACCAGACCCAGCACAAGCCCAGCCGCGAGCGTCCGCGAACCATGGGAAGATGCCCGTGAAACCGTAGAAGTTGACGACGTAGATGAGGCGCCGAAGGCGGCCGGCATCGCGATCAGCAGGGCCCTATCGGCCCGGAGCGAGGCTCAGAAGAATATCCTTGGCGCGCTCCCAATAGCCTGCCGTCAAAGACCAGGGACTTGGCTGTCTTATGACGTGCAGCCGGCCGCGCTTTTCCAGAACCCTGTAATCGCTCCTGCCGTCTTTGCGGCGAAAGAACCTGAGGGTCACAACAGCATCCGCCACCCGCAGGTTCGAGACTGTGATCTCCGGTAGCCATTCGGGCAGGAACGGGTCGACGAACAGCATGCGCAAAGGGGCGAAAGGCTGAAGACCGAGCATCGCCTGGAGGAGCGTGTAGACGGTTGTTGACGACCATGCCTGTGGCGAGTTCGCGACAGGGTAGACCGCTGGGAAAGGGTGATCCTCGCCGCGCTGATGACCGGCTATGCACTCCGGCAGACGGAAGAAATCGAACATGGCAGCGGTCTCGAATTGGGAGCGGCAAATCCGCTCGACATAGTCATGGCATCCATAGCGGTAGGCGCCGATTGCAAACGGGCCGTGCTCGACCGGCCAGACAGTGCCCCGATGATAGGAATATGGGTTGTAGGCGGGAAGGCCCTCCATCACTTCGGACGTAACCGGAGCGGCTTCCCAGGCGGCCGTAAGCGTGTCGCGGCCGAACAGCGCGACATAGAGCGGCAGCCCCGCTGCGACCGTCCAGCCACGCTCCGATAAATCGAGATCGTGGAGCCGCAAGGCGTCGAGATCCCGCTTTGCCTGCTCAAGGGAGCCGACCACCACATTCGACAGCGTGCCGCTCTCGGCGCTTGAAAAGCGAGTGGCCTTGCTCATGAAGCGCCGAGTGGCACTGTCGTAGTCGTTTGCCGTCGGCCCAAACGAGCGGCATCTGTAGGTCGGGACAAGCTCGCGTTCGTCCAGCACCGGAAGGAAGTCAAGGCAGCAGTGCCACTTTTCGTGGGGCGCTAGTGTGACCTGAAAGGCGATCCCGCGCTCCGTATGCCGAGGCGGTGTGCTGGTGTTTGAGAATCGGACCCGCAGTCCACGTTTGATTGAGGCGGTGCCTTCTTCCCCCTGGTGATCGTAGGTGTGATGCGCTGTGTAGGCGAAACTCAATTCCCAGGCTTTCTCTCCTTCGCTCCATCTTCGGGCCAACCGCCCTATCTGACGACGTTCGCCGCGCGTTTCGCCCTGGTCGGCGAAGTCAGCGTCCAACTCCAGGGCGAGGACGAATTGGACGGTTTCCTGAGTGAAGTTCGTCAGGTCCGCGTCCTCGTGAAATCCCTCGCCGACGTAGCGCGACAGCCGCAGTTCCACGCAATTCTGGGCAATTTCCGCGATTGCCGGCTCCCGGTCCGTGAACGATCGCGTGGAGGCGATGAAGTAGCCCAGCCACGAGTGCTGAGCCACGTTAGAGACAGAGACAGGATGCAGGCGCCGACCTTCGATCAGGTATCGGTAGCGGCTGAGCATCCTCGTCTGGTGGACAAATAGGCCTTGATCGGGTGCGCTGTCGAGGAATCCATCGGGACCTGTGGCCAGTACGGTCCGGCCCTTGGTCACGTAGACCGTTTCAGGTCGCACGCGCAGGCGGACCAGACTTTCGTCAGGCTGCTCATGGGGTATGGACATTGATTCAATAGCCATGGGGCAGAAACGCGCGGGGTGTGGCCGGAGGATACGCACGACGATTCAAATAAGTGTGAGCCTGTTTTCCGGCGCCGATTGCAGTTCGTGACGGTCACTGGTCGGACAAGGAGATGCCCAAGCGCGCCGAGGCCGGGGCTCGCAAGAAAGACCGTCCGAGACCCTTTCAAAGGTCCGTGATCCTCATCGATGGATTAAGTTATCGATTGACAACTTAATCCATCGGGACAAGGCTACCTGACCTGCAAACCGCATGAACCTGCGGGAGGAGACATGCGCGCGGTAATTTTTCTGACCATGGCTGGCACTGTTTTGGCATCTGCGAGTCACGCCGGCGAACACCGCATCGGCATGGTGGGCATGGCCTACGCGCCCGCGATGATCGAGGCGAAGGTGGGCGACACGCTCGTCTTCCTAAATGACGACACTCGGGCGCACAACGTGCTGATAGCCACCGTCGGCTTTTCGACCGACCTCGGCAAGCAGGAACCGGGGAGCGAGACAACCCTCACAGTCCGCAAAACCGGGGCGTTTGATGTCGAATGCGTCATCCACGAGGAAATGCACACCCGCGTCGTCGTAAGACCGTAAGGGAGAGCAATCATGCGCAAGATCGTCGCCATCAGCCTGGCCGCCGTCTTCGTTTCAGGCCTGGCGGGCTATACGCTTGCCGGGCCGGACCGCGTCGCCTTCCCGACGGGCTATGCTGAACGCTTCGTGCTCTTCAACACCGTCGACCGGCCGGACCGTAAGACCATTCGCTTCATGTATGTGAGCCCGGAGAGCCATGCCAAAGCGAAGGCCGGCGAGCCGGCCCCTGACGGAACCATTCTCATCATGGAGGATCACCGGGCGAAACTGGACGCCTCCGGCAGTGTCGAGCTTGGGCCGGACGGTCGCCTCGTGCCGACCGACCAGATAACCAATGTCTTCGTCATGGAGAAGCGCGCGGGCTGGGGCGAAGCCTATCCGCCAGAGGTGCGCAATGGCGACTGGGACTATGCGCATTACCTGCCCGATGGCGCGCCCAAGGCGGATGCAAAATTCGACGGATGCTTCTCCTGCCATCGCAACCGGGCCGGCCGCGATTTCAATTTCACCTACGCGAAGTATCTTTTGGACCGCGAGGGCAAGTAGCTCCCACGTGAAGCGCTGCTCTGACCGAGCGAGCCTGTAACACCCTCGGCCGATCACCGCCGCGGCGCAAGTTGCGGCACAATCTCTTCCGGAGGACTGGCGTGGAGCTGCCGCATCTCGGCAATCGCACCAGGCAGCCAGAGGCGCACCTGGCGCATGGCATATTGCGTGAGATCGTCCGGCAACGGCATCCGATAAACGTGCTTGCGGATCGCGAGGAACATGAGCGCACCGTGCAGCGTCATGGCGATTTCGCGCTCTTCGTGCTGCATGGGGCGGCTCGAAAGGTCCGGCAGGCCGGCCTCGCGCCTCAGCGCGCCGATGACCGGCTCAAGGATCGACGCGGTCAGCACGGCGCCGCGCCGGCCGGGCTGACCATAACCGTCCAGACCGGCACGAACGAACAGGCGCATCGACCGGCCGGTGATGGCACCGACGTAGCCGGCATAAAGACGACCGAGCCGCTCGACGAGCGGCGCTTCGTTCGAGGTGAGCGCCGCACGCCAGTCCTCCTTGCGCCAACGCATGGCACGCTCGTGGAACAGCGCTGCGATAATCTCGTCCTTGCTCCGGAAATGCTTATAGAGCGCGGCTTGCGTGATACCGAGGCGCAAGGCCAGCGCGCGCGTCGAAGCTCCGAAGCCTTCTTCCGCGAACAGCGCCGCTGCCTCGGCAAGAATAGCGGTGCGACGTTCATCGGACGGCAATCGCCGACGCTTCGGCCGCCCTCCCGCGACGGCTGTACTATCCGGCTCTGTCGCGATGATCTTCCGACGTGGCTTGACGCTCAAATCCCGCTCCCATCAATGCCCAGCGACCCTATTTGCCGTTTAGAAAGGGCGTACCTAAGTGTAGCCGCTTGCAAACATGCGGCTCAAGTTCGCAATCGTCGGCGTTTTCTGCTCGCAAGGGAGGCTGTCAATGCTGGCGACCTTCCAACAGTCGAAACCGCCCTCCAAAAGCCAACTGGCGGCGTCGACCAGGCTGATGGCGCCAGCTGCGGCGAGCACAAGCGCGCCGCAGCACAAGATCTTCGCTGCCAGCAGCCTGGAGCCCTTCAGGGTTAAATGGAAACGGTTCTGTTGGCTCAAACGGAGTCGGATGGTCGACCGGCCGGCGCGCGGCGTAGCCAAAGCATACGTCCAAGCCGGCCGGCCGATCAGGCGTCCGTTTCAGCCAACCCGCAGGGCCGGGCATCTTTCCGCCAGGATCAGAGGCGATCAACTCGGACGTACATCCGGGTACGCCCCTAATCGCCTCTGCCCTCACGAAACCTGCTCCGGCAGAACTGCTTCCATTTAACCGTGAAGGGCTCTAAACGAGCCGCGACTGCACCAACGCCGCCTCGACGAAGCTCGCAAAGAGCGGGTGCGGATCGAGCGGACGCGACTTCAGCTCCGGATGATACTGAACGCCGATGAACCAGGGATGGTCCGGGTATTCGATCGTTTCCGGCAGCAGGCCGTCCGGCGACATGCCAGAGAAGACGAGACCGCAGGACTCCAACCGATCCTTGTAGTCGACGTTGACCTCATAGCGGTGACGGTGGCGCTCGGAAATGTCCGTCGAACCATAAATCTCGGCGATCTTGGTACTCGGCTTGAGGGCCGCCCGGTAGGCGCCGAGGCGCATGGTGCCGCCAAGGTCGCCCAAGGCCGAACGCTTCTCGAGCTCGTTGCCTTTGACCCATTCGGTCATTAGGCCGACGACCGGTTCCTTGGTCGGCCCGAATTCGGTCGACGACGCCTTCTCGATGCCGGCGAGATTGCGGGCTGCCTCGACGACCGCCATCTGCATGCCGAAACAGATGCCGAAATAGGGCACTTTGCGCTCGCGGGCAAAGCGGGCCGCGTTGATCTTGCCCTGCGAGCCGCGCTCGCCAAAACCGCCGGGAACGAGAATGCCGTGGACCTTTTCCAGATAGGGCGCCGGGTCTTCCTTTTCGAAGATCTCCGACTCGATCCATTCGAGCTTGACCTTGACGCGGTTGGCGATGCCGCCGTGATAGAGCGCCTCGATCAGCGACTTATAGGCGTCCTTGAGGCCGGTATATTTGCCGACGATCGCAATCGTCACCTCGCCTTCCGGCGTGCGGATGCGATGAGCGACATCTTCCCAGGCCTGCATGCGCGGCTTCGGCGCCGGCTCGATACCGAAGGCGGCAAGCACTTCGTTGTCGAGGCCCTCCTTATGGTAGGCGATCGGCACGTCATAGATCGAGGCCACGTCAAGTGCTTGAATGACCGCGGATTGGCGGACGTTGCAGAACAGCGACAGCTTGCGGCGTTCGGCTTCCGGGATTTCGCGGTCGGCGCGGACAAGCAGGATATCGGGATGAATGCCGAGCGCCTGCAGTTCCTTGACCGAATGCTGGGTGGGCTTGGTCTTCAGCTCGCCCGCGGCCGGAATATAGGGCATCAGCGTCAGGTGGACGTAGACGGCGGTGCCGCGCGGCAAGTCGTTGCCGAGCTGGCGGATCGCCTCCATGAAAGGCATCGCCTCGATGTCGCCGACGGTGCCGCCGATCTCACAGATGACGAAATCGTAATCGTCGTTGCCCTCGGTAACGAAGTTTTTGATTTCGTTGGTGACGTGCGGGATCACCTGCACCGTCGCGCCGAGATAGTCGCCGCGCCGTTCCTTGTCGATGATGTTCTTGTAGATCCGACCCGTGGTGATGTTGTCGGTTTTCGTTGCCGAACGCCCGGTGAAGCGCTCGTAGTGGCCGAGATCGAGGTCGGTTTCGGCGCCGTCGTCGGTGACGAACACCTCGCCGTGCTGGGTCGGGCTCATGGTGCCCGGGTCCACGTTCAGATAGGGATCGAGCTTGCGCAGCCTCACCCGGTAGCCACGCGCCTGCAGCAACGCTCCAAGAGCGGCCGCAGCAATGCCTTTTCCGAGGGAGGAAACCACGCCGCCAGTGATGAATACATATCGCGCCATGGGAGTCACCGGATACCTTTTCACAAATGATTCCGCCACCGAAAAATTCGTCTTCCAGAATTTTTCCGTCTTTCGGGAGGGCAGATTTCACACAAAACAAAACCGGCGGATGAAACCATCCGCCGGCGGGTTCTTTCGAATGGCGGCCTTACTGGCCGCTCGGAACTTGCGATCCCGTATTGCCGTTAGCGCCGTTCGCCGGCGCTGCGGGCGCGGGCGCCGCACCCGTCGGCGCCTGGGCGGGAGCGGTCGCGCCACCTGCCGGAGCCGCATTGTTGGCGCCGTTGGTCGGAGCCGGAGCCTGCGTGTTTCCGCCGGCCGGCGCGGGCTGGCCGCCACCGAGCGAGTCAAGCACGCCGCCGCTCGAGCCAGTGCCCGGAATCCGCTCGAGGATGTCGGTTGCCTGCGGCTCGTAGCGCGACAGAATGCCCATCGCGAGCGCGAGCCCGAAGAAGAGAAATGCCAGAACGGCCGTCGTGCGGGTCAGCGCATTGGCCGTGCCGCGCGCGGACATGAAGCCCGAGCCGCCGCCGATGCCGAGACCACCGCCTTCGGAACGCTGAATGAGAACGACGCCGATCAAGGCGACGACCACCATGAGATAGATGACGAGTAGTACGGTCTGCATCAGCTTCCAGTCCTGCCCTCTTCGGGGCATGCGAATCGAACGATCGCGGCCGCGAACGGCTGCGCCAATTTGGCGCCTCTTTATACCAAGCCGCCGGCTAATCCAAGCCCCTGCCGGGCTGCCCCGACGATCAGGCCGTCAATTCCTCGTAGGCCCTGTAAATGGCGAGGAAATCGTCGGCTTTCAAGCTCGCACCGCCGATCAGCGCGCCGTCGACATTGGCGACGCCCATCAGTTCCTTGGCGTTGGAGGGCTTCACGGAGCCGCCGTAGAGAATGCGCATCTTACCGCCTTCCGCACCAAAACGGTGCACGAGTTCGCGGCGCATGAAGGCGTGCGCTTCCTCGACGTCGGCGGCCGTCGGTGTAAGCCCCGTGCCGATCGCCCAAACCGGCTCGTAGGCGATCACGGTGTTCTCGGCCGTCGCTCCGTCCGGCAGGCTTCCTGCGAGCTGGCGTTTCAGGACATCGAGGGTCTCGCCGCCCTTGCGCTCCGCTTCCGTCTCGCCAATGCAGACGATTGCGACGAGCTCAGCGGCGTGGGCTGCTTCGGCTTTGGCATGCACCAGTGCGTCGCTCTCGCCGTGGTCGGTGCGGCGCTCGGAGTGGCCGACGATGACGTGGGTGCCGAAACAATCGGCGATCATCTCGGCCGAAATGTCGCCGGTATGGGCGCCCGCCTCCTTCTGGTGGCAGTCCTGAGCACCGATCATCAGCGGACTGTCGTCGCAAAGCGCCGTCGCAACATAAAGCAGCGTTGCCGGCGGGCAGATCAGCGTGTCCACCTTGGTGGAAAGCTCACCCTTGACGCCCTCCGCCATGGCCTTGATCTGGTCCAGCGATGCGCGCGTTCCATTCATCTTCCAGTTGCCTGCAACGAGCGGGCGGATATCGGGCGTCATGAAATTCCTCCGGATCAGATCTTCCTCTCGGGCAAGCGGACTAGCAAATCGCCAAGGCAAAAAAAAGCACCCGAGCGCATTATTCGTTCCGCCTGGCGCCGCGACATCGCCGAGAACCGTCGGCAAGACCTGTCGACCTTGAGCAGGCATGCGGCGAATAAAAGCAGCGCTTCGGGCGTCTCATACTGGCGAGCGCGCACTCGCGAAGAGGAATTGACTGCCTCCATCATCGGAAGATGTCATGCTCCGCAACAGCGACAGCGGATTTGGATTGGCAACCATCGTCCTGCACTGGACGATTGCCGTTCTCATCCTCGGGCTCACCCTGCTCGGCTTCATCATGCGCCGGACCGAAATCGACCCGGCTCTGCAATTTTCCCTCTACCAATGGCACAAATCCTTCGGGTTCACAGCGCTGGGGCTCGCTATCCTTCGCACCGCCTGGTGGTTCACCGAGCGCAGTCCGGCGCCTGTTGCGGGCCTTGGTCCACTGGAGCACATAGCGGCCCGTATGACGCACTCGGTGCTTATCCTCCTCGCGCTCGTCGTGCCGCTCGCCGGCTGGGCGGTCGTGTCCGCCTCGACGCTGAACATCCCGAGCTTCTATTTCAATGCGATCGTCATTCCGCATCTGCCGCTTGCACAATCAGAAACTTCGGAGGCGTTCTGGACCTTTGCCCACGCCTTGCTTGCCTATCTCACTCTCGGCCTGGTCATGCTCCACGCGGCGGCAGCACTCTACCACCACTCGATAAGACGCGACGAAGTGCTCGTCCGCATGCTTCGGCCCAGTTACGGCTCACGGCGCTCCCGGACGCTCGACGCTCACGAGAACGACAACACCGCCGTCGAGAGGAAATGACCATGATGATCCCACGCGGGCAGACCATAAGAGCGATTGTTTCATTCGCGCTTCTCGCCTTCTCGGCAGCACCTGCGACGGGCGCGAGGCCGCCGGCGCTTGCGGACGCGGCCGGCAATTACCGTATCGCCAGCTCCTCTGTCATCCATTTCAGCATCGCGCAGGTCGGTGGCGGCGGTGGCATTGCTGGGAATTTCGCAAAATTTTCCGGCGGATTTCGGATAGACGGCAACAGTATCCAGCGATCCTCCGTCGAGTTCACGCTTTACCCGGAGAGCGTGAGGTCCAGCGAGCGGCGCATCGAGAATTTCCTACGCTCCAGCGCCGTTTTCGACACGGCCAACCATAAGACGGTGACCTTTCGTTCCACCAGCGTCACGCAGACTGGGCCGGACACCGCGACAGTCGAAGGGACGCTGACCGCCCGCGGCAAGGCCCGCAAGGAGCGGTTTGCGGTCACGCTCACGGACTGGAACAGGCGTTCGATTTCCTTCACCATTCGCGGCAGCATCCGCCGATCGCCCTATGGCATCGACGTCGGAACGCCCATCTATTCCAACGTCGTCGAGTTCGACATGAACATCAGAGGACTGAGGCGCTGAATCACCGCGATGTCCAGCTCCCGCGATGTCGGAGCGGCATGCAGCCGGTCGTACGACCTTCCTTATCCCGCTCGTGAGGCCAGCGCCGTGCGCCGCCAGAAGTCCGAGATCATGGCGGGATCGCGCAGCGCCTCAAGCCGTCTCCAGGACGGGAAGGATGCGTTGAAGGCCTCGGGGCTCATGCGAAAATCCCCGCACGGATTGATCGCGCCACCGGCCGCGACGACGATGCTGTCGAGGGCGTCTAAAAGCTTGATCGTGGTCTCGCCCTGGTCGGCAAAGTCCAAAGTCAAACTGAAGCCCGGCCGAGGGAACGAGAGAAGTCCGCTCGCGGCAACGTCGCCAAAACGCTGCAACCTCGTCAGAACGGAAGCATGGCCCATGCGACGCGCGGTCTCCAGCAGACGAGCCGTCGTCTCCGGTGCGTTCGCGGCCGGATAGACGCTCTGATGCTGACAGGGACCCCGCCGGCCGTAGAGCCGGTTCCATCCGCGGATGCCGTCGACCGGATGGAAGTAGGTCGTCCACTTTACGGTCGAAACGGTTTCGCCCCGGCTCTGCTTGCGAAAGCGGTATTCGTTCAACGCCCTCAACGTCACGCTATTGAGGAGACTGGCGGGCGGGGAGAAGGGCACGGAAAGCTTGAGCCGTTTCGGAACGTCCGGAAACTCGCAGGCCCCATCCGCATGGTCGGCCGCCCAGAGCACGCCCCTCCCCGTCCGCCGCCCGGTCGCAAGCTGATCCACCCAGGCGACGACATATTCATGCTCTTCACCGGCGCGGTCGACGAGCGCGAAATACTGATCGAGATTCTCGAAGCGGATCGTATGCTGCTGGACGTGCGGCGACGGTACCTTCATCAGCCGAAGTTCGACGTCCAGGATGAGCCCGGTCAGGCCCATGCCGCCTATGGTGGCCGCAAAAAGCTCGGCATTCTCCTCAGAAGAGCAGACCAGTCGCTCGCCCGTCGAGCGCAGCAAGGTCAGGCGGCGGACGTGGTTGCCGAAGGAGCCCCGGCCATGGTGATTGCCGCCGTGAACATCGTTGGCGACGGCACCGCCCACCGTCACGAAGGCCGTTGCAGGCGTGACCGGCAGAAAGAATCGATGTGGGACGGCCCGAGCAAGAATGTCGCCGAGCGTGACGCCAGCTTCGCAGGCGAGGATGCCGGTTCCCGGGTCGAAGGCCAGGATGCGATTGTGTCTCCCGCATTCGATGAGCGTCCCGGAATCGTTTCGGCGACCGTCCCCGTAGCTAAGGCCACTACCAATCGGGAGAAAGGACATCGGCTCGATCGAGCCGATGCGGTCCTCGTAATCATCCGGCGAGATGATCTGCTTGGGCCGACCCCGAGACTCATTTCCGAACTCATCCATGCTCATCACGTTCACGCACTCATCGATCGAGAAACCAGTTCAGCGCCTCCCGCCAATCGGTCATGCGTACCGGGGTGCCATGCGAACCCGTCTCAAAGAGGACGAAGCGTGTTGGATAATTCTTCGCTTTGAGCCCTCGATAAAACGTGACCTGGGTTTCGGCCGGATAGACATTGTCCTGGCTGCCGTGACTGAAGAACAGCGGCAACCGCGCGCCGTAGGCGGCGCTCTTTCGAAACTCCGGATCGGCCACGCCGGCCATCACCACCATGCCGGCGAGCGCCGCCACCGCCGCCTTGTCGCGGGAGATACCCCAGCAGATGAAGCTGCCCATGGATGCGCAGGAAAGGACCACCGGCCGGCCGCCGGAGCGCTTCGCAGCGAAACGGATCAGCGCCGCGACATCCGCCACGCCCGCCGCATCGAAGGACCGCACGCTCGGCGCGTAATAGGTGCCACCATTGGCAAGCGCGAGGTTCTTGAGGCGATTGAAATTGCCACCAAAGGAGAAATCGTTGGCGCCGAGGCGACGATCGCCCCCGCGCCCGTGGACGAAAATAACGGTGAAAGCGGCACCGCGGTCCGGGCCGACGCGGGTAACGTCGAGCGCGCGACCGTCAAGGTCGAGCGTCTCATTGACCTGCGCTTTCTTGACGCCCATCGACACATAGGCCCGTTTGACGCGCCGCTCCGGGATCTGGTCGCGCGCATTGATGTCACGCAGCTCCTGGTAATCGATGACGCGGAAATCACCGCCGTCCGCCTCCTGAAGCACCCGGCTGTAGCCAAAGAGCGCATCCTTGTAGGGCCGCAAGGGCTCGGCGCCGGCGGAGGTGGCAAGGCAGACGAAAAGAAGCGCCCCGATCAAGCGCCGGAGAAAGAAAACAATTGTGGACATAGACACCCGATCGGCTCCCTCGTTCTGCCCATGGCTTGCCATCGTCGCCTGCGCTAAGCAACAGTGAAGCCCACAATTCGGCCGGCTTGAGCCGCACTTCGTCTTCCGAGACGCCTGAAATTCGCCTTTTGTTCGCGCTTTAGGCGAGACTCTGGCAGAATTCCGGTGATTCGCGCACGGCAAGAGATGGCGACGGCGCCGTGATCTTGCTATGGCCTTGCCGACTAGACATGACAGGAAACGATCCGAACGCTTCATGGACGACAGCAGCGACCTTTTCTCCGCAATGCCTCCGCAGCCGAAGTCGGCCGATGCCGCCGCGCCGCGCAAGCCGACGACGCCACCCGCCGCCGGCGAAGCGCCGCGTGCTGCGCCGAAGAGCAGCGACGGCAGCGATTATGACGCCTCGGCCATCGAGGTGCTCGAGGGCCTTGAGCCTGTCCGCCGCCGTCCCGGCATGTATATCGGCGGTACGGACGAGAAGGCGCTGCATCATCTTTTCGCCGAGGTGATCGACAACTCGATGGACGAAGCGGTCGCCGGACACGCCAATTTCATCGAGGTGAACCTCGACGCCGACGGTTTCCTGACGGTCACCGATAATGGCCGCGGCATTCCCGTCGAGAACCACCCGAAGTTTCCGAACAAGTCGACGCTCGAAGTGGTCATGACGGTGCTGCACGCCGGCGGCAAGTTCGACGGCAAGGCCTATGAGACCTCGGGCGGCCTGCATGGCGTCGGCGTCTCCGTGGTGAATGCGCTGTCGGATTCGCTAGAGGTCGAGGTCGCGCGCAATCGCCGGCTCTATCGCCAGCGCTTCTCCCGCGGCATTCCGCAGGGCGGGCTCGAGGACTTGGGCGACGTCCATAATCGCCGTGGCACGAAGGTCCGCTTCCATCCCGACCCGCAGATCTTCGGCCCGCATGCGCATTTCGAGCCGGCGCGCCTTTTCCGCATGGCTCGCTCCAAGGCCTATCTCTTCGGGGGCGTCGAGATCCGCTGGTCCTGCGATCCGTCGCTGTTGCCGGAAGGCTCGGAAATCCCGGACAGGGCCGTCTTCCATTTTCCGGGCGGCCTCAAAGACTATCTTGCCGCAACGCTCGGCAAGGAATTCACGGTCACCCGCGAGATCTTTGCCGGCAAATCCGAAAAGGCCGGCGGCCACGGGTCGCTCGAATGGGCCGTCACCTGGTATGGCGGCGACCAGCAGATCCATTCCTACTGCAACACCATTCCGACCCCGGAAGGCGGAACGCACGAGGCGGGTTTCCGCATCGCGCTAACAAAGGGCCTCAAGAACTACGCGGAACTCACGCAGAACAAGCGCGCCGCGATCATCACCACCGATGACGTCATGATCTCGGCGGCAGGCATGCTCTCGGTCTTCATCCGCGAGCCGGAATTCGTCGGCCAGACGAAAGACAAGCTCGCAACCGTCGAGGCGCAGCGCATCGTCGAGAACGCGCTTCGCGATCCCTTCGACCATTACCTCGCCGACAATCCGGGGGAAGCGGCGAAGCTTCTCGACTGGGTGATAGAACGCGCCGAGGAGCGCGTACGCCGGCGCAAGGAGAAGGAAGTCAATCGCAAGACCGCAGTGCGCAAGCTGCGCCTGCCAGGCAAGCTTGCCGACTGCGCTCAGAGCACGGCGGAAGGCGCGGAACTCTTCATCGTCGAAGGGGACTCGGCCGGCGGATCGGCCAAACAAGCGCGCAATCGCGCCAACCAGGCGATCCTGCCCTTGCGCGGCAAGATCCTGAACGTCGCCAGCGCCGGACGCGAAAAGCTCGGTCAGAACCAGCAGATTACTGATCTCGTCCAGGCGCTCGGCTGCGGCACGCGGTCGAAGTACCGCGAGGAGGATTTGCGTTACGAGCGCGTCATCATCATGACCGACGCGGACGTCGACGGCGCGCACATCGCCTCGCTGCTGATCACGTTCTTCTACCAGGAAATGCCGGAGCTCATCCGCGGCGGCCATCTCTATCTAGCCGTGCCGCCGCTCTACCGCCTGAGCCAGGGTTCCAAGACGCTCTATGCCCGCGACGACGCGCATCGCGAGGAACTGATGCGCACCGAGTTCAACGGCCGCGGCAAGGTCGAAATCGGCCGGTTCAAGGGCCTCGGCGAGATGCTGCCGGCCCAGCTCAAGGAAACGACGATGGATCCGGCGAACCGGACGCTGCTCAAGGTCGAAATCGACGACGTCGATTTCGAAGGCACGCGCGAGGCCGTCGACAGCCTGATGGGAACGAAGGCCGACGCCCGCTTCCGCTTCATCCAGGAGCGCGCCGCCTTTGCGGAAAATCTGGACATCTGAGGGTGACTGATCGCGGTCACCATTGACCACCCGCTCGCGATTGCCCCTCACCCTGGCCCTCTCCCCGCAGGCGGGGACAGGGGACTGGAAGCGTCGCCGCGAATCTCCTTCGCCCTGCCTGCGCCGAGACGGTGCCGGCCGGCGGATGAGGGGCCACAAGACGCGAAGGGCCGCTTCACGCCATCTGACCCACTGCCTTCTCCATAAACAGGCTCAGCGGATCGGGCTGGTAGCCACCAAAAGGCGCACGCTCAACATAACCGAATGTCTTATAAAGCCCAATCGCTTCCGGCTGGTAGATGCCCGTCTCGAGGCGGATCGCGCTGAGCCCAAGCTTTTCCGCCTTGGCTTCGAGCGCCGTGAGCAGCCGCTTGCCGATCTGCAAACCCCTCGCCTCCGGATCGACAAACATCCGCTTGATCTCGGCGGTGCCATCGCCCGCTTCGACCAGCGCGCAGCAGCCGACGATCTCGCCGTCCCGCCGTGCGACGAAAAACGATACAGCCGGCTGTTCGAGCGTCGAAATATCGACCAGATGGTTGCTTTCGGCGGGATAGAGCGATGCGGCATAAGCATCCGAGAGTTCGAGCAGGCGGATAATGGCCGGCTGGCGCGGTTGTTCCTCGGCGATGGTAACTACGGTCATTTTTATAGGCCTCAATGCGAATCCATGCGGACGGTCAAGCGTCACCGGGAGACTAACTTCGGAGAAGAGCGAAACAAATACGCCAAACGACGCAGATCGGCGCCACAATCAATCCGGGTGACAGGCGGAAACAATTTGTTTCGGGGCGCGGCAACTTTGCCCTACTTCCGGAAGAATCGAACGATCATAAGATGCGAACCGAAGTCTTCCAAACGGACGAGAGACACGATGAAAACCGCCCTGATCGTAATGACCATTCTCGGTTGCGATGACAATGTCAGCCAGTGCCACTACATCTCGACCGTGAACGGCAATTGGCCGTCGATCGCCCAATGCGATACCGAATCGCAGAAGGAGCTGCCAAGGTTTTCGAACAGGAACTACCCGGTCGTCGTTGCCGTATGCGAGACCTCGGGGCCGGCCGCGGTGGTATCGACCGAGCCCGTCCCGGATGTCAACGCGACGTTGCCAGAAAACGCGCCGGCACAGCAACGGACGACGGTGCCGGTGGAGCAAAAGGCAACGCCGACCTTGCCGAAACGCGCTTTCGCGCTGCTCAGCGGAGCGCTACCCGACCGGGAGAGATTGAAAACGATCGTCACGGCGCCGGTTCACTATGTGGAAGACGGTTACTCCTGGGTGGCGCGCCGGTTCAGCAACTGAGGCGATCACGCCGCTTGCCGAGAGGCCAGCAGCGCGTAATCGCGCGCGATCTGCCGCTGCTCGTCAAAGGCCAGCCGCTCCACGAGTTCGGCGATGGCGTGAGAAACGTCCGAGGGCTTGCGGCGGAGACGATTCGAAAGCTCGGCGGCGAAGGAGACCGGCGCACCATCGGCCGCCGCCCCTGCTCCGCCCTGGCAGAGCAGCACCGCCTCCGCGAAAGCCTTGCTCACCTCGCGGCCAAGCCCCGCACTCTCGAGCAAAGCGCGGATCGAGTGGATGCGCCCACCCGAAAGGATCGAACGGACGCGCCTTTCCGGTACCCCGGAGAGATCGACGATCGCAGCGGAAAAGAATTCCGTTCTGCCGCTGCAGAGGGCGCTCAGCAATAAGGATGGCGTCAGGCGGCCTGCCTCGCGCAAATGGCCGATCATCCCGGGCAGTTCTTCCTGCGGCGCCGCGGCTGCGAGCGCAAGAGCCGCCGCATCGCAGGCTTCCCTCGCCACACGCTGTACCCGCCCCTGACCGATCGACGCCTGCACCAAGCCGCAAGCGGCAAGTGCCGCCCCGACCTTTTCGGCGAGCGCCTGTCGTGCATCGCTCGGCAGATCGCCGCGCGAGAGCAGGTGGTCCCGCACGGCGGCGATGTGCCCGAGCCGGCCGGCGAGCCGTCTCAGCGATCGCTGTGTCAGCCTAGCGCCTGGGTTTTCCAACAAAATGAGGACTTCTTCCTCGTCGCCGATTTCCGCAATGGCAGCCGCAACGGAACGGGATACGGTGCTGCGCGCCGCGACGAGCGCCCGCGTCTCGGCAGTGCCTCGCGCCGCTATGTCGATGAGGTCCTCATCCGTCAGCACGGCCGATCGGGAAATCGCGACATAGGCGATCTCGGGCTGATCCTCCGCCAGCGCTTTGATGATCGCGCGGGGCGCTGTCGGGCAATCGGCCAAAGCGTCGACCAGCGAGTGACGCACCTTGGGCGACGGATCGTCGAGCAGAAAGGTCATCGCCATTTCGGCGGCGCGCCGATCGATGCCGTTGATCGCGGCCTGGGCGTAGGCCCGACCGAGGGCGTTTGCCGCGCGCGCACGATCGCTGGTTCTCGCCGTTTCGACCCAGCGAAGAAATGCTTGTATGATCACCTATGCCCCACTAGACACTCAAAAGCCCCGATGTCCGAATATTAGCGGTCAAAGGTTTAAGATTGGTTCACCATGTCCGTTAACCTCCAGCAAACCATCAAGCCGCTGCTGTACCAGCCGATGAACGAGCCGCTGCCCGCTCCGGAGAGGCTGAGCGCGGTTCAAGGCGTCGTTTTCGATGCGGCGGGTGACCAGCCCCTACGCGAGGCGAGGACGGCCGCCAAGGCTAGCACAGACTGCCTCTTCCTCACCCGCGTCCCGTCGGCTGAAAACGTTAACGAGCATGATCTTGGTGTCCTCCTTGCCAGTGGCGTCGACGGGGTCGTTTTGGCCGGATGCCGCGGACCCGCGGATATCCAAAGGATCGACGTCATGCTGAAGGTGACCGAGGCGGCCGCCGGAATACCTCAAGGCCGAACGGCACTGCTTGCGGAATATGCCACCGTTCCGGAGAGCGTGCTCTCCCCTCACCCGCTGGCGGGTGTTTCCTCGCGCCTTTCCGCATTGATATTCGATGCTGCCGCTCTCGCGGAAGCGTGCGGCTGCAGGCGCGTCACGGAGGCGGGCGACGTGCCTGCCGTCGTCCGGGCCAGCCGCGCCGCGGCCGTTCTCAGGGCGTGCGAGGCCGGAATCGCGGCTTACGAAATGATGCCGGCCGATGCAGTCGATGAATGGGCCCTGCGACGCCTTTGGATAAACAGCCTGGAGAACGGCTTTTCCGCCGGGGCCCTCCGCTCGTGGCAGCAGATCGATCTTCTCGCGGCGGCAGGCACGCTGCCCGAGATCTAGCGGCTCGGTCGCATCATCTCAAAAACATCGCCGCCATCGCAATAATCCATGTAGCCGAGGCGGGCGAGCGGCCTGACGGCCGCCACGTCGAACCGGCCGTCGCGAATGGCCTCGTCGCGGATATGGATCCCGACAACCGCGCCGATCACGACATAGCTGTCGGCCACTACGCCATCGAGGCCCTTGGGCCGGAAAATATCCGTCATCCGGCATTCGAGCGCCGCGAAAGCCTCGCCGACGAACGGCGCCTTGACGAGGCTTCCCTCGACCGGCGTCAGGCCGGCGATCTCGAACTCGCTCTCGCCGTGCGGCGCTGTAACCGAGGTGAGGTTGACGGCTTCGCTCAGATTGCAGCTCGCGAAGCTCGCTGTGAACTCGCCGGTCGCCTCGATGTTGCGAACAGAATCCTTGTAACCACTCGATGAGAACATCACGAGCTTCGGCCGATCGCTGATGGCGTTGAAGAAGGAATAGGGCGCAAGGTTCAGCGTGCCGTCGGCCGCCCGCGTGCCGATCCAGCCGATCGGCCTCGGCGACACGATCGCCTTGAAGGGATCGTGCGGCAAGCCGTGCCGATTGGCAGCCGTGTCATAGAACATTAGTGACCTTCCCCGATCCAGGTGACGATCTCCGCCAATTCCGGCCGAGGACGCTCCGTTGGCGGCACCATCGCGGTGCCGATGTGAATGAAGCCGGCGACCCTTTCGCCCGGTGCGACGCCGAGCAACGGATAAGCCTTTTCATCGTAGGCATACCATTCGGTGAGCCAGTTCGAAGCGTAGCCGAGCGCATTCGCAGCCATCACCAGGTTGAGGCAGACGGCACCGGCCGACATCAGTTGTTCCCATTCGGGAATCTTGAAATGCGGCGCCGCCTTGCTAACCACGGCGACGACGACCGGCGCGCGCGTCAGCCGCGTCTCCTCCACCTTGATGAGTTCTTCCGGCATATCCGGCTTGGCGGCAAGCGCCATTTTCTTCAATTCGGCGCTGATCCGTGCCCTCTCCTCGCCACGATAGACGATGAAACGCCAGGGCGCCAATTTACCGTGGTCCGGCACGCGAGAAGCGAGCTTCAGCATCTCCTCGACCTCGGCCTTGCTCGGTCCCGGCGGCCCCATCTGGAAGGCCGGGATGGACCTGCGCGAGGCGAGATAGTCAACGAGTTTTATTTCGGTTTTCATATTCAGCGAATTCCACTAATTTGCCGCCGGACCGACAGCCACGAAAATGCCATACCGGCGTCTCAAGTGGAGTCACCCAGTCAAGAAGTCAACTGTCCTCATGCGCATCCGCTCTCGTATTTTTCTCAGAACCTTCTTGGCGATCTCACTTGCCGGAGCGGCTTTTGAACGGGCGCTTGCCGAGGATCCGACCGACGCGTTCAAGAGCTTTCCCTCGATCTCCGGCACGCGCAAGATGCCGAAGCTTACGAGCTTCAATCCGCTCATCACCGATCCGACCCAGAGCGGCGAGCTGAAGGATGTGAAGCTCGAAGCGCTGCTGACGGAAAAAGGCAACCCGGTTCAATCGGGCCTTACCTGGCGGGTCTTCAGCCCCATTCCCGGCAGCGATGGAAAGCTGCCATTGCTTGCCACCTCCGAGGGCGGCTCGACGGCTTTCAATCTCGTGCCCGGCGAATATTTCGTCAACGTCGCTTTTGGCCGGGCCGGCGCGACGCGTAAGATTCGCGTCCCCGAAGACGGCATGCTCGACAAGCAGGTGCTCGTGCTCGACGCCGGCGGGGTGATGCTGAACGCCGTCTCCGGCAGCGACGTGCGCATTCCGCCGAATGAGCTCAGCTTTTCGATCTTCTCCTCGGACGTGAAGGAAGACGGAGAACGGGCTCTGGTCGTCGCCGACGTAAAGCCGAACACGGTCATCCGGCTCAATGCCGGCACTTATCACGTCGTTTCCAATTACGGCTCGGTCAATGCCGTCATCCGCGCCGATATCCAGGTGGAAGCCGGCAAGCTGACCGACGCTACGATCCAGCATCGGGCGGCAAAGCTGACCCTGAAGCTCGTCTCCGAAGCGGGAGGCGAGGCGATCGCCGACACCGCCTGGTCTATCCTCACCTCCTCAGGCGACGTCGTCAGCGAGAGCGTCGGCGCCTTCCCGACGCTGGTCCTCGCCGAAGGCAGCTATACCGCTGTCGCGCGCAACAAGGACAAGATCTATCAGCGAGACTTCGCCGTGAAAGCTGGTGTCAACACCGATGTGGAAGTGCTTCTGGGCGACAACGGCGAAGCCGGCGGCGCCGCAGACGCACAGGACTGAACCGACGAAACCAACCATCTCTCCTTGCGGAATGGGCTTGACGTTGCGTCAAGGCCCGCGCCGTTGCTGCAGACTGTTGATAGAATAAAAGGGCCGGCGAGTTCCGCCGGCCCTTTTCGATTCGTCAACGACGTCCGCCGCGTCAGCGGGCGCTTCGCTCCGCCTTGCGCTTGAGGTCAGGCGCGAGGGCTTCGGCCGAGAGCGAAGCGACGGCCTCCTCGAGCGACATCGCGGTCTGCGCCTGAGAGCCGAGGCGACGGATGTTGACCGAACGCTCTTCCGCCTCGCGCCTGCCGCACACGACGATCACCGGAACCTTCGTCACCGAATGTTCGCGAACCTTGTAGTTGATCTTCTCGTTGCGGAAATCGGTTTCGACGGTAAGTCCCGCCTCACGCAGACGCTCCGCGACCTCGCGGCCGTAATCGTCCGCCTCCGACGTGATCGTCGCGACCACCACCTGCAGCGGCGAGATCCAGAGCGGCATATGGCCGGCGAAGTTTTCGAGCAGGATGCCGAGGAAGCGCTCCATCGAGCCGCAGATGGCGCGATGAATCATCACCGGCTGGCGCTTCTCGGACTCGCTGTCGATGTAGAACGCGCCGAAGCGTTCCGGCAGGTTGAAATCGACCTGCGTCGTTCCGCACTGCCATTCGCGGCCGATGGCGTCCTTCAGCGTGTATTCGAACTTCGGACCGTAGAAGGCGCCCTCGCCCGGCAGGATCCCGGTCTTGATGCGCCCTTCGGATTGCGCCTCGATGGTCTTCAGAACATCCATCATCACCGCCTCGGCACGATCCCAGAGCACGTCCGAGCCGACGCGCTTTTCCGGCCGCGTCGAAAGCTTGACGACGATTTCCTTGAAGCCGAAATCCTCATAGACCGAAAGGATCAGATCGTTGATCTTGAGGCATTCGGCTGCCATCTGCTCATCGGTGCAGAAGATATGCGCATCGTCCTGCGTGAAGCCGCGAACGCGCATCAGGCCGTGCAGCGCACCCGACGGCTCGTAACGATGCACCGCACCGAATTCGGCAAGACGCACGGGCAGTTCGCGATAGGACTTCAGGCCATGCTTGAAGATCTGGATATGCCCCGGGCAGTTCATCGGCTTCAGCGCGAAGACGCGATCGTCATCCGTATCGTCGCCGGCAACGGTGACCTTGAACATGTTGTCGCGGTACCAGCCCCAGTGACCGGAAGTTTCCCACAGCGACTTGTCGAGCACCTGCGGCGCATTCACTTCCTGGTAGTCGCCTTCCAGCCGGCGGCGCATATAGGCGACGAGGCTCTGGAAGATACGCCAGCCCTTGCCGTGCCAGAAGACCACGCCCGGCCCCTCCTCCTGGAAATGGAAGAGGTCCATCTCGCGGCCGAGACGGCGATGGTCGCGCTTCTCCGCTTCGGCGAGCACGTGCAGATATTGGTCCAGTTCCTCCTGGCTGTGCCAGGCGGTACCGTAAATGCGCGTCAGCATCGGATTGTTGCTGTCGCCGCGCCAGTAGGCGCCGGCCACTTTCATCAGCTTGAAGGCCGTGCCTATCTGGCCTGTGGAGGCCATGTGCGGCCCGCGGCAGAGATCGAACCAGTCACCCTGATAGTAGATCTTCACATCCTGGTTTTCGGGAATCGCATCGACGAGCTCGACCTTGTAGTTCTCGCCCTTGGCGGCGAAGACCTCCTTCGCCTTGTCGCGCGACCAGACCTCCTTGGTGAAAGGCTTGTTGCGCGCGATGATCTCCCGCATCTTCTTCTCGATGACCGGCAGGTCGTCGGGCGTGAAGGGTTCGTTCTTGGCGAAGTCGTAGTAGAAGCCGTTCTCGATGACCGGACCGATGGTCACCTGCGTTCCCGGCCACAATTCCTGCACCGCTTCCGCCATGACATGGGCGGCGTCGTGGCGGATGAGCTCCAGCGCACGGCTGTCTTCGCGCGTGACGATCTCGATCCTGCCGTCTTTCACGGGATCGGAAAGGTCCCGCAGCTCGCCATCGAGCGCGATCGCCACAGCCTTCTTCGCGAGCGACTTCGAAATCGATTCTGCGACATCGCGACCGGTCGTGCCCGCGGCGAACTCGCGAATGGAGCCATCAGGAAATGTAAGGGAAACGGAATGCGACATCATGATCTCCTATCCAGTCCCGCCAACGAATGCGGGTGGTATGGTTTGCCGGACGGGCCGGTGAATTACAGCGCCGCGCGTCTTATCAGACGCGCAAAGGTCGCTGTAACACTTTGAAGTGCTGCGTGTTTTTATCCTTAAATCGGATACGATTTAAGGAAACATGCAGTAACGCGCGCCTGATAAAGGTTTTTGGTGGTGGAGTAAAGGCATGGGGCCGGCTCAACCGGCAACCATTGCACGCAGACCCTTCACTGTGTTCCAGTTGCGCAACGTCCCGACACCCAGCCTTTGGGTCGTCAGCGCGCCACCCAGCTTCGAGTCGCTCGCCTTACCGCCAAAATCGACCCAGAGATCGCCATCAACGATGGACACCCGTTCGCCTCTTGAACAATAGCGGTGGAGCTTTTCCCGCGCATCCGGCACAAGCGGCAAGCGCATCACCCGTACGTGGACGCTTGCCGGATCTTTTTCGCCTTCGGCGAGGAAGGGATTGCCATCGGCAAGCGCTAACCAGCCGTCGGCAGTGCGCGCGATGATGTCAACATGTTTTCCGAACGCTGCGGCAAACGCCTTTTCGAGCTCGGTCTCGACCTCCGCGAGCGGTTTTTCCGGCGCCTCGAAAACGAGATTGCCCGTGGCGACAAGCGTGCGGGGCATCCTATAGCCCAACGTTTCTACCATCGCCTTCAAATCAGCCATCACGACGCGCCGACCCTCGCCGAGGATGATGCTGTGGAGCAAAGCGACGTAAGTCTTCATCCCTCAAGCCCGCCAGAAATCGACGGCGCCTGCCGGCAGCCGCGCAAGCACACGATTGAGCATCATCTCGTCCACATTCCGCCGCAGGGCGGTCGCGACATCCGCGATTGCCGTATCGGGGGATACGTTGTGATCACCCCGGAAGGCCTGCACCTCGCGGGTCATGGTGAGACGGCCGGAGAAGGGCACTGTCGGCTCCTCGAGGTCCCAGTCGGCGACGAAGATCGCTCGAAGGACCGGCGGCAGCACGTTGGCGAAAAGCAGCGCATCGGAAATCTCGAGCCGGCGGCGGAACGTGTAGAGCACCGCCTGCACCATCGTATAGGCCTGGTTGGTCGTCTGAAGGCCGGCGATATCTCGCACATCGAGGATGAAGCGATCGAAATCGGCGGAGGCCTGCCGGTATTCCATCGGAATCGTCACAGCCCCCGCTCCTCGTTGCGGCGTGACTGCCAATAGCGCCATGGCGTGTACCAGCGTTGGCGAGACGCGAGCGTCTCCGGCACCGGATCGAACCCATGCGTGCCGCCCGGGCCGCAGCGCACGACCCGAAACAGCGTCAACCACCCGCCGGCCCAGAGCCCGTGCCGGGCAATCGCCTCATAGCCATATTCCGAACAGGTGGGCAAATGCCGGCAGGAATTGCCGATGAAGCTGGACAGCGTCAATTGGTAGGCCCGAATCAGCACCGTGCCAATGAGCCGGCCAGGTGTGCGGCGGAACGACCCGGGCCAGTTTCGACCGCGGCCGGAGGCGCGGAGTTCGCCGGACTTAACCGCATGATCGTGCTGCTGATGCGGGCACATGGCTCAAACGGCGGCTGCAAGGCGCTTGGCCTCGATTTGGCCGATAGCGTCGACAACCGCATCGAAGGTCAGCATCGTGGAGGCATGGCGCGCCTTGTAGTCCTTGACGGGCCTCAAGAAGCGCATGTCCTCGAAACGGCCCGAGGGTCCCTCCCCGTCGGCCTTGAGCATGGCCAGCATGTCTTCGCGGGCTTGGCGGATCTCATCGGTATGGGCGCCAACGACCTGCCGCGCCATGATGGAGGAGGACGCCTGCCCCAACGCGCAGGCCTTCACGTCGTGGGCGAAGTCGGTCACGACGTCACCCTCCATCTTCAGCCAGATCCTCACTTTCGAGCCGCAAAGTTTGGAGTGCGCGGCGGCTTCGGCATGAGCGTCCGCCAACATCCCGATGCGTGGAATGTTGCCGGCAAACTCGAGAATCCTGTTGTTGTAAATGTCATCCATCATTTAACGCGATCCGGCTGATTTTTCGCTGGTTTGCGCAATCGGCGCATGATTTTCTCCGGCAGGCGGGAAAAAAGCACGACGTGGCGCATTCGGGCCCTTTTATCCATGTGGCACCATACTATATGCTATGTCGTGTTGGGGTGACAGTTCCGCAAGGGCACAAGTGTCGCCTGTTGTTTGGGAAACCGTGCCGGACGGTCGAGTGCACTGATAAGCCGAGACCCGAAAGCCCCGGAGCCCGCCAACGGAACCCAAGCCTGCAGGGTTAGGCGAATGGCCAATGGCGAGTTGTCCGAAAAGATAAAACGTCAGCAATCCCGTATTGCTTAAAAGAGGCCATATGGACGCCATAGTAAAGAATTTCCCTGTGCTTGACGACACGAGCGGTCGTCCGACACAGAAAGAAGCCGAGGAAGCCGTTCGTGTCCTGCTGCGCTGGGCAGGCGAAGATCCGACCCGGGAAGGTCTCAAGGATACGCCGGCGCGCGTCGCCAAGTCCTATCGGGAGATTTTTGGCGGCTACGACCTCGTCGCTGAAGATGTGCTCGGCCGCACCTTCGAAGAAGTCTCCGGCTACGACGACATCGTGCTCGAGAAGGACATCTCGTTCTACTCGCATTGCGAGCATCATATGGTGCCGATCATCGGCAAGGCCCACGTCGCCTATCTGCCGAACGGCCGCGTCCTCGGTCTTTCCAAGATCGCGCGCGCCGTAGACATCTACGCCCGGCGCCTGCAGACGCAGGAGGCGATGACGGCACAGATCGCCAAAGCCATCGACGAAACCCTCGCCCCCCGAGGCGTGGCGGTGATGATCGAGGCCGAGCATCTGTGCATGGCGATGCGCGGCATCAAGAAGCAAGGCTCGACGACGCTGACGACCACCTTTACCGGTGCGTTCAAGACCGAGCCGGCCGAACAGGCCCGCTTCATGACCCTGCTCAGGGGCTTCAAGTAAGCTCCGCGACGCGCATGTTTCGTTGATCAGCAGTCGCGTCAAGGACAAACCTGCAACGATTCAAAGTACTGCAGCGATCCTTCATGCGTCTGCAAAAGACGCGAGGCGCGCTGTAGTGGAGCCTACGCAATGACGCTCACTTTCGATTCTCCCCCGGAAGATAAGGCCGAACTGGAGACCGGTTCGGCCTTCACGCCCCGTTTCGACGAGAAGGGGCTGATCACCGCGATTGTTACAGACGCAGGCGATGGCGAGCTTCTGATGGTCGCGCATATGAACGCCGACGCTCTGGCGCTGACGATCGAGACCGGCGTTGCCCACTACTACAGCCGCTCGCGCGGCCGCCTCTGGAAGAAAGGCGAGAGCTCCGGCAATTTGCAGACTGTCAAGGAAATTCGGACCGATTGCGATCAGGACGCCGTCTGGCTCAAGGTCTCGGTCGCCGGCCACGACGCCACATGCCACACCGGTCGCCGCTCCTGCTTCTACCGGACGGTCGGCCTCGACAACGGCAAGGCGAACGTGACGATCACCGACGATCACAGGCATTTCGACCCGGCAGAGATATACGCAAAAAATTAAGCTCAGACCCCGGGCACCTGCATTTTCCTGGCTCCGCCGTATGTTATATTCACCTTTTGGAAACCAAACGGGCGCCTAATCATTGTTCAAGTAAGTAGTTCCCGCGGTAACCGCGGGGAGCCGAGATGTGTTGCAGGCTGTATCCAATGTTTATCGGGCCGGCCGCACTCGGTGGTTGGTTCGATGCTATATATCAATCGTGGTGCCAGTCTTTCAGCGATGAATTTGGACAAGGCCGGCACCTGCAGCGAGGCGCTTCAGATCCGACGTGCTAGGCCGCTGTAACACTTTGAATTGGTGCATGAGCTCGTCCTTGATCGATTCCGGTCCAGGCATTCATGCAATAGCCCGCTGGCAGGGTTTCCTGCAAAACGCGCGCGCTTGGGTGGTCTATTCGGCGGTGTTGGAGGTGCCGGATGTTGAATTGGACGTTTACGCGCAACAACCAGATTACCGATCTTTCCGGCCCGCAAGGGTCGTCGATTACGACCACACCTCCAGAGCCACCGGCCCCTCGACTTGAGACACCGAAGATTGCGCTCGCGCTTGGCGGCGGCGCGGCGCGCGGCTGGGCGCATATCGGCGTACTAAAAGCCCTCGACGAGGACGGGGTCGAGGTCGGCATGATTGCTGGTACCTCGATTGGCGCGCTCGTCGGCGGCTGCTATCTCGCAGGCAAACTGGAGGAATTGGAAGCCTTCGCCCGCTCCCTGACTGTACGCCGCATTGCGGGGCTGCTCGATTTCGCCATCGGCGGTGGCGGTCTCTTCGGCGGCCTCAGACTCACCAAGCGCATGCAGGAGCATCTGCAGAACATCAGCATCGAAGACCTTGGCCGCCCCTTCATTGCCGTCGCCACCGAAGTCCACAGCGGCCACGAGGTCTGGATCGAAAAGGGCTCGCTCATCACCGCCATTCGCGCGTCTTATGCGCTTCCGGGCATTTTCGAACCGATCAATGCCAACGGCCGGACGCTCATCGACGGTGCGCTCGTCAACCCCGTTCCCGTTTCGGTATGCCGCGCCCATGAGCAGCAGCTCGTCGTTGCCGTCAACCTGAACTATGACCTCTATGGACGCTCGGCCGTCGTCAAGCACAGCGCCGGCATGGAGACCCCCGATGCGCCGCTGAAGGACGCCAACCGCTTTTCGGCCCGGCTCGGCATGACCAGCGTCATGGTCCAGGCCTTCAACATCATCCAGGACCGCATCTCGCGCGCGCGGCTTGCCGGCGATCCGCCGGACCTCTCCCTGCATCCGAAACTCAACGACATCGGGCTTTCGGAATTTCATCGCGCCGGCGAGGCGATCGAGCGCGGCTATCAGGAAGCGAAGGCCAAGCTCGCCGAAATCAGGCGCATGCAGGAGGTACTGGTCCGTTGACCGGCTGCTGATCGGCAACCTGCGCTGTCGCACAAGATGAAAATCCTTCGCTGCGGCCTTCATGGGGCTCAATGCGCATCACATCAAGGGCGGCCAGATGCCGCCCCAAAGTCCCGCGTCCGATCGGACGAGCAAAGATTGAACCACATAAATGCGACTATCCGGCAATGTAGGCCTTGATCTGCTCGGTCTCGTTCTCGATGGCGCGAATATGATATTTGACTACGTCCCCGATCGACACGATCCCGGCCAGTCGACCCTCCCTCTCCACAGGCAGATGACGCGCACGCAATTTGCTCATCATCTCCATCAAGGTGTTCACGGTCATCTCCTCGCGGCAGCAATAGACATTCTGCCACATGACGGTCGAGACCGGCTTATCGAGACAGGAGGCACCGTATTTCGCGATCGAAGCGACAACGTCGCGCTCCGTCAGGATACCCACGATCTGGTCGTCCGCGTCGACGACAACAACGGCTCCAATATGATTGTCATGCAGAAAAGTCGCCGCTTGCTGAACCGTCACCTGCGGCGTCACGGTGACGACATTGCGGCCTTTTTCGTTGAGAATCGCTTTCACTGACATGCGCACATCTCCCGTTGCGACAACACCTACAGCGCCGCGCGTCCAATCGGACGCGCAAAAGTCGCTGTAGCACTCCGAGTCGCTGCATGATTTTGTCCTTAAATCGATTCCGAGGAATCATGCAGTAGCCGGCGGGAAGAGGTACCAGCGGTGATCAGTTGCCGCACTTTCTGAAGGCGCAGAAAGGTCGCGACGACATTGCGAGACGGCCGCAGGAACCTATACCCATTCCGGCGCCGAAACGGCTCTTGCACTCCTCCAGCACAAAGCCCCACCGGCCTCCGGCCTTTTCCGCGGCCGCTTCACGCACATTTGTTCGGCGGCCGTGGTGAATGGTGCTCCAGCGACTTCGGGAAATCAACCCTCCTCCCGGCATGCGTCAGGCTCTTCGGGGAAATCCAGCATCACGATGATTCCGCGGTTGAAACAATGCATTATCGCCAGCAGACCTTTGCGCGTCTGGTAAGGCGCACGGCGCTGTAACCTGCAAGCGCCCTTCCCCGGCTGCGTCAGTGGCGCACGCCTCGTTCGCGAGCGAAGGTCAGTGCAAGGCAGTCGACAAAGCAATGCGCTGGTTGTGCGAAGAACATTTTCTAACGCCGCGAGAAGTGCTAGCGTCAGGTACAGGTTTCCTGCAGATCGACGAGAGAAGTCCTCAATGGGCCGAAATGCGCTTGCGGACACGACGGTTCATATTCGCCGTTTGCAGCGAGGCCTGTCGCCGCCCGTTGTACCAGAGGTGTTTTCCGGTGACACCCGGCTGGTCGGCCGATGGCGGAATGAGCCATTCGAATACGATTTACCGCCTTTGAAGGATCATGTTCTTGCGGCGAAATACGCCGGGCATGGCATGGCCTCGGTAAAGATCGGCCGGCAGATGATGCAAGCTCCATCGGCAGTGGGGACGATTACATTCGCACCGAGAGGGCATGGCGGGCTTTGGCGCATGGACGGGGCCGTGGAGGTCTCGAATATCTTCTTGGGTCACAAGCGTCTCCTGGCGTGTGTGGATCAGGTGGGGAATGGCCGAGAGCCCGAGTTGCTCGACCGCGTGAATTTTGCCGACCCCAAGCTGTTCACTATCATGACGTTGATCAACGACGAGATCAGCTCGGGCGATGCGATGTCGCATCTGGCCATCGAGCAGCTGCTCGACCTTGTCTGCCTGCAACTGCTCAGGGCCCACTCCGCAACTTCGATGCCGATCGCGCCCGGACCGCGGCGCGGCCTGTCGGCCTGGCAGATCAAGCGTGTCACCACCTACATACGTGAGAATATTGCAGAGGATATCAGGCTCCAGGAGCTCGCGGATCTCGTCAATTTAAGTCGCTTCCATTTCTGCACGGCGTTCCGCATGGCTACCGGTCATACGCCCTATGGGTGGCTGACGCGCCAGCGCATCGCGCATGCCAAGACGCTCCTCAAAGACCGAACGCTGCGCATCGTCGATATCGCGCTGATCGTCGGATACGAGACGCAATCCGCTTTCTCCGCGAGCTTCCGCAAGGAGGTGGGCCTCACACCGAGCGAGTTCCGCCGCCGTCTCTGAAATTCACTCTCTCTTTCAGCATGTCCCCATCAGCAGCGCCTCGATGCGACGCAGTTCGCCGACTGCTGACGACCTGCATCGCCGCTATCGCTCGCCGCAACATCCAAGCAATTCCGAAAGATCGCGACAGTCACGCAGCGGCATACCTCGTAATCTTCGGGCGATCGCCGTGAGCCTAAAGAGGATGTTCCTCATGACCGAGAACCCGTCAGAATCGCATCCACCAGGTCCCATCATGTCGCGCCGGGAGACGCTTCAGGCAACAGCCGGGGCAGTGGCCCTTGCTGCCTTGCCGCCGCTGTCTGCTGCCGCAACCAGCGCCCCTGCCCTCGACACGAACCCCGTGACATTGACGATAACCGTGAACGGTCGCGCTCAGGCGCTGAGCGTCGATCCACGCCAATCGATCCTCGACGTCCTGCGCGAGACGCTCAATCTCACCGGCACGAAGAAAGGCTGCAACCAGGGCGCCTGTGGCGCATGCACTATACTTGTCGATGGCAGACGTATCGTCTCTTGTTTGACATTGGCATCCATGCACGACGGGGCTGAGATCGAAACCATCGAAGGGCTGGAAAAGAACGGCGTGCTCCATCCTCTCCAGGAAGCGTTCGTTGAGCACGAAGGCTTGCAGTGCGGATTCTGCACGCCCGGCCAGATCATGTCCGGACTGGGTTGCATTGCCGAAGGCCACACAGGCTCGCCGGAAGAGATCCAGTTCTGGATGAGCGGCAACATCTGCCGCTGCGGCGCCTATCCAGGCATCGTCGCAGCCGTCGCAGACGCGGCCGGGAGGACCTGAGCCATGCTCCCCTTCGTGTTGGAGAAGCCCCAAAGCACCGAAGACGCAATCGCGGCGGCCGCTTCTGGCGCCCGCTACATTGCCGGAGGCACCACGCTTGTCGACCTGATGCGCGAGGAGGTCGAACGACCGGAACGGCTCGTCGACATCAACAAGCTTCCTTTGGGCGGCATCCGTGTGGAAGGCGAGGATCTGGTCATCGGCGCGCTCGCGCGCATGGCGATGGTCGCAGCCGACCCAAATGTCCAGCGCCTGCAACCACTGATCGCGGAAAGCCTGATCGAGGGCGCGTCGCCACAATTGCGGAACATGGCTTCGATGGGCGGAAACCTGCTGCAGCGGGTGCGATGTCCTTATTTCCGCATGCTCGATGCGGGCTGCAACAAGCGTACACCGGGTTCCGGCTGTGCCGCGATCGAGGGATTGAACGCCGGCCACGCTATCCTTGGCACGAGCGATCACTGCATAGCAACGCACCCTTCCGACGTCGCGGTCGCGCTGGTGGCACTCGACGCAACGATGCGGGTCCGGGGCCCGAAGGGCGAGCGCAGCTTCCCGGTCGAAGAACTCTTCCGGCTGCCGGGCGACACGCCACATCTCGAACACACGTTGCTGCCGGGCGAGCTCATCATGGAAATACGTGTACCGGGCGGCTCTTATGGTTCTCGTGCGCGTTATCTGAAGGTCCGCGATCGCGCCTCCTACGAATTCGCGCTGGTTTCCGCCGCCGTTGCCCTTTCGATCGAAGGCGGCGTGATCCGCCAGGCTCGCCTCGCGGTAGGCGGGGTCGGCACACGGCCTTGGCGCCTGCGCAATTGCGAGACCGCACTGGTGGGAAAAAGGCCACAGCGGCAGGCATTCGAAGACGCCGCGCAGCTCTCCACGCAAGGTGCCCGGCCGCTGCACCACAATCAGTTCAAGGTCGAACTCTTGCCGCGGACAATCGTCCGCGCGCTTGAAATGGCGGGAGAAGTCGCATGAGCGTGAGCTTGATCGGAAAGCCGATGAACCGCGTGGATGGCCGCGCCAAAGTCACGGGGGCGGCACGCTACCCCGCCGATTTCAACCAACCGGGCCAGCTCTACGCCGTAATCGTCAGCGCTACCGTCGGGCTTGGCCGAGTGACAGACGTCGCCGCCGCTGAGGTCGAGCGGACGCCCGGCGTTGTCGCCGTGCTAACGCACCGGAATGCGCAGAAGCTGCCTTATCTACCGCATAAGGCCGGCATAGATCCGGCGGTGGGCGAGCGCCTGCATGTCCTGCAGGACGACAATGTACGCTTCTACGGCCAACCCGTCGCAGTGGTTGTTGCCGACACCCTCGATCATGCCGAGCGCGCTGCCGCTGCATTGCGCATCACCTATGAGAGCCGGCAGCCGCTTGTCGATCCGACAGATCAGAGGGCGGAGAAAATTGTTCCGGAAGCGGCCAGCCGCACGAGAGCATTGGCCGACCGATCACGCGGCGACGCCGACACCGCCGTGGCGCAGGCGGCCGTCAGGGTCGACGAGACCTATGATATGGCCCGAGAAAACCATAATCCGATGGAGCCGCACGCAACCGTCGCGGCCTGGAACGGTGATCGGCTAACCCTCTGGAGCAAGAGCCAATATCTCGTGAACGAGCAAGCCGAGATCGCAGCGATATTTGGCCTGCCCGTCGAGAATGTGGAGGTCATCTGCCCGTTTATCGGCGGCGCCTTCGGGACAAGCCTCAGGACCTGGCCGCATGTCACGCTGGCGGCGCTTGCAGCACGCCATGTCGGCCGGCCCGTGAAACTCGTGCTCACCCGCAGGCAGATGTTCTTCACCACAGGCCATCGACCGCGCACGCGTCAGAGGGTTGCGCTTGGCGCGACGCCGGAGGGGACATTGACCGGAATAGTCCACGAAGGCATGGGAGAGACGAGCCGCTATGAGCAATTCATGGAGGCGCTGACCAACGTCACCGATTACCTATATTCTTCCCCCAACGTGCGCACCCAGTATCGCCTGACGCGACTCGACACCGGCACCCCCAATCACATGCGTGGCCCGGGTGAGGCAAGCGGCATATTTGCGCTCGAGAGCGCGATGGATGAGCTGTCCTACAAGCTCGGGATCGATCCGCTCGAGCTGCGGCGCCGGAACGAACCACAGATGGACGAAGCCGAAAACAAGCCGTTCTCCAGTCGCTCGCTGACGCAATGTTACGAGCTCGGTTCCGAACGCTTCGGCTGGGCGCGGAGAACGCCCGAACCGCGCTCGATGCGCGACGGGCGACTTCTGATCGGTATGGGAGCGGCGACCGCCACCTATCCGGCATTCCATGCACCTGCGAGCGCCAGAGTACGGCTCCTGGCAGACGGTATAGCCGAGGTCGAGGCGGCCGCAAGCGACATGGGGCCGGGAACCTATACGTCCATGACTCAAGTCGCGGCGGAATTCCTCGGATTGCCACCGGAGCAGGTCCGGTTCAGGCTCGGCAGGTCGGATTATCCGCAGACCCCGTCGCATGGCGGTTCCTGGACGATGGCGTCGGTGGGATCGGCGATTCGGGCTGCCTGTATTGAGGCGCAGGCGCAAGCCGCCCGCCGTGCGGTGGCGAATGGCAACCTGCCGGTCTTTGGAGCGTCGGTGAATGATCTTGAGTGGAGCGAGGGGCGTTTGCGCCGGCGCGGAGAAGCCGCGACGGGTTTGTCCTATCAGGACATCGTCGCCAGGACCGGCGTGCCGGTCGAGGCCGAGGGATCTGCGGAGCGCGCTTCGGAAGTGGCGGAACGCTACTCGATGCATTCTTTCGGCGCGGTTTTTGCCGAAGTCGCCATCGATCCCGACGTCGGAACGATCCGGGTGCGTCGCATCGTGGGAGCCTACGGCATAGGGCGCGTGGTCAATCCGCTGCTTGCCAGAAGCCAATGCACTGGCGGCATGATTGGAGGCATCGGCATGGCGTTGATGGAGCGCACCGTCCTCGATCCGCGCGACGGGAGACCAGTGAACGCCCATATGGCTGACTACCTCATGCCGGTGAACCTCGATATTCCGAAGCTCGAGGCGTTCTTCGTCGACGAAGTCGACCCGCATGTGAATCCGCTCGGCGTGAAGGGGCTGGGCGAAATTGCACTGGTTGGTACCGCCCCGGCGATCGCAAACGCGGTGTTCCATGCATCGGGCAGGCGTGTGCGAGCGCTGCCGATCCACATCGAGGATGTCCTGACTGCATAGACCCAGCGGCTACTGCATGTTTCCTTAAATCGTACCCGATTTAAGGACAAAAACATGCAGCAATTCAAAGTGCTACAGCGTCCTTTGTGCGTCTGAAAAGACGCACGGCGCTGTAGGGGCTTCCTCGCCGCACGTCACCATGCGGAAGGGAGAGCGGAGTGGCGGTAGCGGGCGCCGAGCGCTTCGGGGCGGCGGTTTTGCAGTTAGCGCCAGCCCCCTTCACCGCCGCGGGTCGAAAAGCCCGAACAGGAAGAAGCCGAACAGGAAGCCGCCGATGTGCGCCTCCCAGGCTATGCTTCCCGCGCCTCCAAGGGAGAACACGCCGAACGCCACCAGGAAATTGGTGAGGAACCAGACTGCGGTGAAGACGAGCACGGAGCGGTTGGCGAGCGTTTCGCTGAACGAAAGCCGTCGATTGAGGTGGGCGAATTGGCGGCTGATACGGCCGCTTGGTGAAAAGACGAAACGCGCCGCAGCGCCCATGAAGCCGGAAACGACGCCGGAGGCGCCGACCACCACGATCATCTCGCCCCAATGGAATAGGACGTGCAGCCCGACGGCCGCCGCCGCCGACAGGCACCAGAACAATGCCAAGCGCGCTACGCCGATCCGTCGAACGACCGGGGCGCCGAACGCGACCATCCAGAAGATGTTGAAGATGAGATGTTCCCAACTGCCGTGGAGAAAGGAATAGGTGACCGGCGTCCAGAGCCAGGCGAGGCCCTGTTCGCTGAACGGTATCGTGTAGCGTGCCGGCAGGAAGGCGAAATTGAGGATCAGTTCCTGGTCAACCTCGGCCGACAGCACATAGGTTCTGAGCGCATGGATCGCAATGAGGAAGAAGAGGATAGCGGTCAGTCCCGACGGTAGGTTGAACGCAGGTTCCCGGGTGCGGCCGACCGCATCCTCGGCGTCCGCTTGCTCTGATGTTGCCGCCTCATTCCGTTCCATGGCTGCCCTCGTCTCATCGGTCGCTGCAGTCGCGCTCTGCATGAATCTCAAATCGGAACCGATTTCAGGAGTCATGCAGCACTTCGAAAGTGCTACAGCGACCTTTGCACCTGACGTTCGCCGCTGTAGGCCGACCCGGCAGCGAACCGCCTGCGGCAGCGCGCCAAGGGATAAGCAAACAAAAAAAGGCCGTCCAGCGAAAACTGAACGGCCGCGTCGCGCCAATCTGCCGGCGCTCCAGTCGATGTGCTGAAGGCAAGCCTTCGTGAAGTGATACCGACGGAATGGCAGCGCCGGACATCAAACGCAATCGAAACCAGTCATTAACCTTAATTTCGGCTTGGCACGAAAATCGCTCCTTCATCTTCGAGATCGCTAGAAGGGCGCTTGTCCGTCCCAATTCGGGACAGACAAGCGTTCCGCACCCAGAGGACGAATGGATACGATGCGCAGCAGGACCACCAGCGAGCTGTTTCAATATTGGAATGCAATTCGCGGCAATCGCGACCTTCCGCGTCGCGACGAGATCCGGCCGGCGGACATTCGTTTCCTCCTGCCGGACCTTTTCATTCTGCAACGGCAGGCGGACGGCGCCATCCGCTTTCGCCTTGCGGGCACCAACGTCTGCGCCCTTTTCGGACAGGAATTGCGCGAACGGCCGTTTTCAGCCCTTTGGCTCGCCGAGGAAGCGGGCGAGGCCGGCCGGATCGCCGATGACGTGATGATGCAACGTGCGCCGGCGCTTCTGTCCGCCCTCGGCACGACGGAGAGCGGGGAGCGGCTGGACTTGGAACTGCTGCTCACCCCCCTCGCCTCGCCGGACGGAAAAGGCGACCGCCTGCCCGGCGCACTGGCCCCGCTCGGCCGACCGATATGGCTGCACATGATGCCGCTTACCCATCTCGTCGCCTGCGGCATCCGGAAACTCGACCGCGACGAGCACCCAGTCGACGGGTCCTCGGCCCTTTCGGGCGTGACAGCCGTCACCTATCGCGAAGGCGCAGCCCGCAAGCCGCCTCGATTGCGCATCCTTACGGGCGGCAGACGAGACTAGTGCATGTCGCCCAAAAGTGTGCAGCGGTATTGGGCAGCGACATGCACAAAGCAAGGACCTGAGGCGGCGTTGCATGAATTCGATTGAATGCGACGCGCTTAAAACGCGCTTCGCCCGGTTGTGCGGCCAACCTTCTATTAACCGGCGCGACTTATGCTTTCGCGTGCAAAGATACGTCAATCGCAGAGTGATCATGTTCTCGTCTCAGCATGCGCAAAACGGCGGCCCAAAACCGCACCAGGAAAGCGCCTTCCAACGCGTTTCCGTCAATCTCTCGGGACGGCTGATGCTTGCCAATCGCGACGAATATGAGTGCACCGTTCTCGATATGTCGCCGGGAGACGTGCTCTTTGCCTCGGCCGCGCGGCCACGCGCCGGGGAGCGCGTCATCGCCTATATTGATCACGTGGGGCGCCTCGAAGGCACGGTGTCGCGGCTTGCGGACGATGCGTTCGTGATCCAGCTCAACGCGACTGAACGCAAGCGCGAGAAACTCGCGGCTCAGCTTACATGGATCGCCAACAAGCACGAGCTCGGCCTGCCGGAGGACCGGCGTCATGACCGGCTTGCGCCGCGCAAGATATTGACGGAACTGACGGTCGACACCGGCGAGAAGTATTCTTGCCGGATCATCGACCTGTCGCTCTCGGGCGCCGCCATCGACGTCGACATACGACCGCCCATCGGCACCCTCATCAGGCTCGGCAACATGAAGGGCAGGATCGTACGCCATTTCCAGGAAGGCGTCGCCATCGAGTTCTCGAGCGTCCAGTCACGCGAAGCGCTGACTGAATTCCTCTGAGCGCACAGCCGGCGCTTACGGCGTCTCTTCTGCGTCGCGAAATAGCTCATCGTTCCTTTAAGGCGAGATTCCTCCTGAACAGTGACGAACGCTTCGCCTCGCCGCGCGACCGTCTCGGTCTGCAAAGCCGACCGGCTAGTCCGCCCACACCAAACAGAAATACTTTCTGGTAAACTGAGCGTTACGGTATATTCCGCTCTGGTCGGCGCTGTTTTACTCCTTTTAAGAGTTGCGAATTGCCTCGCCACCGCAATGTCGCGGCCGCCGCACCCATATGCATGCGATGCTAACTCCACAATTTTGTACCTTCATTTCAATTAGTTATCTGAACTTCCCTTCACCAAACGAACCAGCCTCGTGCTCATGCCTCAGGGAATTCGCTAAAATTTGAATCAAATTTCATTCAAATACAAATCGAAGTTTATTCTTATGCTATTCGAATTTGTACTTGTTTTTACCTCGCATCTTCGCCGCAAGTAAAAAGCTCTGTGCCATTGTCGAACCATAACGGGGAGACATACATGCGCAGAATTACCATCAAGGCGGTCGCCGCCGCGGCCCTTATCACCGGCATCCTGACCGGTCCGGCCGTCGCATCGCCGGCGAACATGACGGTCGGCGGCGCGACCAATCCGCCGATCGGGCACTATGAGTTCTGTAAGAGCTATCAATCCGAATGCCGGTCTGTTGGCCCCGACCACGGCCCCGCCGTGCTGACGCGCGATGGCTGGCGGAAGATCCTCGAGGTCAATTACGAGGTAAACCAGGCCGTCACCCCTATGACCGACATAGAAATCCATGGCGTCGAGGAAGAGTGGTCCTATCCCGATACCGTCGGCGACTGCGAGGATTATGTGCTTTTGAAACGCCGCAAACTGATCGAAAGCGGCTTTTCCCCCGCCGATCTTCTGATCACCGTCGTCCTGCAGCCGAATGGCGACGGCCACGCGGTGCTGACTGTGCGCACCGATCGCGGCGACTTCATCCTCGACAACATGCGCAGCAAAGTGCTGCTGTGGTCGGACACCGAATATACCTACCTGAAGCGGCAGTCCTCGGAGAACGCCGGCCGCTGGGTAAAGCTGCAAGACGGCCGCGCCGTTGCCGTCGGCAGCGTCAGCAGCAAGTAACGACCCGCTCACCAACTCGTCGGCAAAAAAGCCGAAATTGCTGACGCGATCCTAAACGGGCTTAGGTCAGCCCCCTGTCCCCGTCCCAGACCCAAGCCCCCGGCCGGTTCCCTTGTCCCTGGAACCGGCCCTTTCTTTTTGACGGTCCGCACAGTCTTCGAGCGACCTCGCTTCATCGAAATTTAACCATCTTCAACGAGCGTCGAGGAAAGCAATTTCCGCCGGACCTCCGCTCACAGAGCCGGGCTTCCAAGCGGACAAGGGCGCCATATCAAATCAGCCAGCGCAGCGGACGGCGCATTCATGACCACGCCATCTAGCCCGGAACCGGACCTCATACCGCTGCTCTCGCCCCGCGCCCTATACAAGATCGCCGCGCTCGCCTTGCTGCTCGTTGCGCTGACGATCTTGCTCTCTTTTTCCGGGCGCCGGCTCGGCGAATACCTCGTCCTTGCCGGGCATACCGCGAGCCGCCAGACCTACGACATCTTCATCGGCCAGGATCATCTGCGTCTTCCCGCCAACATCATTCGCTTCGAAAGCCAGCGCGCCACGAACATCGTCGAGCGCCTCGACCTTTACCTGACCTGGCCCGCACTTGAGGGCTACAGCGACGAGACGCGGCTCCTGTTCAACGATCTAAACCGCCCGGAAAACCTGATCTTCCTGCAGATCACCCAGAGCACGATGTCGCGCGACATGTCCGGGCGGTTTGTCCCCGTCTACCGTCACGTCTTGGAAGACAGGCCGCAAGCCGGTCCCGCGGGGCTCACCAGATACGATGCCAAGCCGACGTCCAGCTATGCGGGGGAGGTCTTTTTCACGGCCGAGAGAGACGGCCACCCGCCCTATGTCTTGCGCTGCCTCCTGCCCGAAAGCCCCGCGAAGTCGACCAGTGCCGACTGCCAACGTGACGTCCACATGGGTAAGGACCTCACGGTTCTCTATAGATTCTCGAGCAAGTTGCTGCCGCAATGGCGCGAAATCGATGATTCGGTAGAAACATTCATTCGCGAGCGCTCGGTGCCGTGATTTTGTCCAAGAGTCGTGATGCAGGCAATAGGCCGGCGGAGATCGCCGGCCGGTGCCCTTTTCCGAACAATTCGACCAGCCCCAGAAACCAATCATTCATCATAAACCGATTGGTAACGCTATCCCGATACTGTCTCGGGAACGGTCGTTCCCGGAGAATGCGTCCGGACGGCACCCCCGACATGAGAATGAAGAGCAACGTAGTGTCTCAATCCGTTTTTTCTGATCTCGTGAAGCGCCCGCTTGGCGTCTTTTCAAAAGTTGTAGGACGGGTTGTCCTTGCGAGCGCCATCGTCGCGCTGGCCCTTTCGGCGCCCGCCCTTGCCAATCCCAGATATGCGGGCATCGTCGTCGATGCGAAGACGGGCAAGGTGCTTTACGGCGAGGATGCGGACGAGTTGCGCTATCCGGCCTCGCTGACCAAGATGATGACGCTGTATCTGACCTTCGAGGCTCTGGAGGCGGGGCGTATCAGCAAGACCACGCCGGTGCCCTTCTCCAAGAAGGCGTCGTCCGAGCCGCCGTCGAAACTCGGCGTACGAGCGGGCAAATCGATCACCGTGGAGCAGGCGATCCTCGCGCTGGTAACGCGTTCGGCCAACGACGCCGCTACGGCGCTTGGTGAATTGCTCGGCGGTTCGGAACAACGCTTCGCCCGAATGATGACCAACAAAGCCCGGGCGCTCGGCATGACGCGCACGACCTATCGCAATGCCCATGGTCTGCCTAATACCGAACAGCGGACGACCGCCCGTGACCAGGCTCGCCTCGGTATCGCCCTGCGGCAGCATTTCCCGCAATATTACGATTACTTCTCCACGCGCAGCTTCCGTTTCGGCAAGCAGAGCATCGGCAACCACAATCGCCTTCTCGGCAATGTCCGCGGTGTCGATGGCATCAAGACCGGCTATACCCGCGCTTCCGGATTCAACCTGGTGACCTCCGCTCAGCTCGACAGTCGCAGCATCGTTGCGGTCGTCATGGGCGGCACGTCGGGCGGCGCCCGCGATGCCCAGATGCGCAGGCTGGTTGCCAAGTATATGCCGGCCGCCTCGCGCCGGGGTGGCGGCAACCTGATCGCTCAGGCTCCCGCAGAGCCCGTGTCGGCGGTCGCGGAAGCCGAGGCGCAGCCTGCCGAGGCGCCGGTTGCGGTCGCATCGGCAGCAATGGACCTGCCGAATACCGGCCCTGTCCCGAGCGTGCGCTACGACAGCGGCAATGCCGGCGGCATCGCAATGGCCTATGCGGCGACCAAGCCCGCGTCCGACAATCCCGTGCTTTCCGCCAAGGTCGCGCCGAACACGCTCGATGCACAGAGCGCCAAGCTTGCGGGGCAGCCGGCGCCGGCCGCCGAGGTTGACACGCAGATCACCAACTCCGTCGCCAAGGCCGAGACAGCGCCCGCCAAGGCAGAGGCCCGCTCCGAAGCGAACGTGCAGCCACAGGGCTGGGTCATCCAGATCGGCGCCACGGACAACGAGGCACAGGCAATGACGCTGCTCGGCAACGCCCAGGAAAAGGGTGGGAAGGCACTGCGAAACGCGAAGCCGTTTACGGTCGCCTTCAGCAATGGCGGTGCCCAGGTCTACCGCGCGCGCTTCGGCGGCTTCGGCGATCAGGACAAGGCGATCAACGCATGCAAGGTCCTGAAAAAGAAAGGCTTCTCCTGCTGGGCAAGCCAGCAGTGAGCGGCACGACATTTTGACGGCCGGGTGCGTTTTTCCGGCCGTCCTCCTCGGATTTGTAAAGCGTAACGAGGTCTGTCATGGCAGTGAACGAGAACGTTCCCGGCATCAGCGTAATGCCGGGGAAGCAAGCGAAGCCTTCCCGCATCCGGCTGCATCCGTTGCACGAGGCGGCGATGCGTATCGCCGACATCGGCCTCAACCGGTCAAAAACAAAGACGCGCGACCTCGTGGGCATGCTTCTCACGCATGGCGCACGCGCTTGGCGTTCGACCCAGCCCCGGGCGGAAATCCACCTGCATGTCACGGCACCTGGTCGCCATCCGTTGAGAATACGACTGCATTGATCACCGAGCATCGTGTTTCAGGCGGTACGCGCCACACCAGCCATGTGCAAGCATTGAGCGGAACACGGCTGAGCAGTTCTGACGGACGATATGGCTGCGACTACAGGAGACCGAGTTCGGCGAGTTCACGCCGCAATTCGAGGGGCATCTCCCCGCCATCGCCGGAAAGCGACGCGAGATCGCGCGGCGCTTCCTTGTCCTCCAAGTACCGCCATCCCTGGAAGGCCCTGCGTGGCTGCAGTTCGGTCTCCACCACTTCCGGCCCAAGGATGAGATTGCAGCGGCCGATGCCCTCGCCATCGGTGAAGGTCTCGATGCCGATCAGCGGCTGGCGCGCCTGTACATATCCCTTGATCACCCAGTAGAGCGACCCACTCGCCAGAAGCTCTTCCGTACGCTTCGGAACCATCCGCGTCGTATGGAAGGAATGGGGCTGCTGTCCCGCCGCAATCGCCGCTAAGGCTTTGCGCGACACCCATTCGCGCAAGTCCTCGACGGATTCGGCACCGACGCAGAGCTTTATGAGATGCAAAGCCATGGCGAACTTTCAACACCCGACCGCCGGTCGCGGTCAAGCGGTTTGCGCGGCTTCGTCCACAGCGCCGGACGACATGTGTCAGCACTCGACGACGTTGACGGCGAGCCCGCCGGTGGATGTCTCCTTGTACTTCTCGTTCATGTCCACGCCCGTCTGCCGCATCGTCTCGATGCAGGCATCGAGCGGGACGAAATGCTTGCCGTCGCCCTTGAGCGCGAGCGACGCCGCCGTGACCGCCTTGACGGCGCCAAGGGCATTGCGTTCGATGCAGGGCACCTGCACCAGACCCGCGACCGGATCGCATGTCATGCCAAGGTGATGCTCGAGCGCAATCTCCGCGGCATTCTCGATCTGTTCTGGCGTACCGCCCATCACGGCGGCGAGACCTGCGGCTGCCATCGCCGAAGCCGAACCGACCTCACCCTGACAGCCGACCTCCGCTCCCGAGATCGAGGCGTTGTGTTTGATGATACCGCCGACGGCAGCAGCGGTCAGCAGGTAATCGCGAATACCTTCCTGATCGGCATCGTCGTGGAAATGCAGGTAATAGCGAATTGTTGCAGGAACTACGCCTGCCGCCCCATTGGTCGGCGATGTCACCACCCTGCCGCCGGCGGCGTTCTCTTCATTGACGGCCATGGCGTAGACGCTCAGCCAATCGTTCGCGAGCAACGGGTTGGTCTTGTTGGAACGCCACTCCTCCTGCAGCTTGTCATGGATCGCGCGGGCGCGCCGGCGGACCTTCAGGCCGCCCGGCATGATTCCGTCCTGGCTGAGACCGCGGTCGATGCAGGCATTCATCGCAGCCCAGATGCGATCGAGCCCCGCGTCGAGCTCCTCCCTCGACATGGCGCATTCCTCGTTCGCCCGCTTCATCTGGGCAATCGTCAGCCCCGAGCGGGCGGCCATGTCGAGCATCTGCTGCGCCGTCGCAAAGGGATACGGCACCTTGACGCCGGCAGGCTTGTTCTTCTGAGCCCGCATCGCCTCCAGTTCCGTATCGGTTACGACGAAACCGCCGCCGATCGAATAGTAGATCCGCTTGAGAAGCAGCCGGCCGTCGCGATCGAAGGCCGAAAAGGACATGCCGTTGGCGTGGCCCGGCAGTGGCACCTTCTTGTCGAAGATGAGATCGGTTTTCGGCTGGAATGCATAGGCCGGATGGCCGGGAGGCGTGACGCGGCCCGTGCGCTCCACCTCCTCGATGATCGCGTCCATCCGGTCCGGGTCGACGAGGTCCGGGCGTTCGCCCATCAGACCGAGAATCACCGCCCTGCCCGTGCCGTGGCCGATACCCGTATGCGCCAGCGACCCGTGCAGGCTTACCTGGATGGCGCTAACGGCGGCATGGGACGGCCGCGGCCAGTCGTCCGACAGGATGAGATCGAGAAACCTGTTGGCGGCCGACATCGGCCCCATGGTGTGCGAGCTCGATGGACCGATACCGATCTTGAAGACGTCGAAGACGGAAAGAAACATAAATTGCCTGCCCAGAGCCTGACAGAGCGCCGCCGCACCTGCGGCTGAACGCCATGTCGATGATGAACCGAATCACGCCATTCCTCTTTGGAAACGGGTGCCGGTCGCCTCTTATATAGGATGCAACCCTAAGCGATCCTATGCCGATGCGTCAGGCGACCGACCGACATTGGATTCTGTCGGTGCGACATGGACGGCAAGCGGAACGCCTCCGCGGCCTTTCGGTCACAGACAAAAACAAGAAAGCGGCGAAGCGGTTGGCATGACCGGTTCGCCGCTGACAGTCCTTTTATTTTTTCAGAAGCCGCCGAAAAGATAGGCGAGAACGAGAAAGCCTGCGAAACCCGCCACGGCGCGAAAGGTCACGCCCCAGCACGACTTCTCTACTGTATTGTCCATGATGTCTCCGAATAGCCGAAGCTCGGCAAGCATTGAGGCATGGAGGCAGTGCATAGCGAAGAATGGGTTAACGCGCAATATAGAAATGTGGCGAAATCGTGTCGAAATCCGCCCGCGCGTTGCCGTGGCGACCTTTGCATTTTCATTTGGCCGTGCCAAAACACGGGCCATGACCTTCGAAGACTACATAGCGCTGGCCACCTTCGTTCTACTGTGGGCGGGCTTCACCTGGGCTTCGGACGGGCGACGCAATTTCAAGCGCGTCAGTCTGAACCGGCTGATGAACGAGCACAGGGCGCGGTGGATCCGCAACTCGCTCAATCGCGATCTGAAGATGATCGACACGCAGATCATCGCCGGGCTTCAGGCGGGTACCGCCTTTTTTGCCTCGACGACCATTTTCGCGCTTGGCGGATGCTTCGCGTTGCTCGGCGCGACCGATCAGGTGCAGATGATCTTCGACGATCTGCCGCAGATATTCCGAAGTGGGCGGACGGGGTTCGAATTGAAGGTCGGTGGGCTCATCTGCCTCTTCGGCTACTCCTTCTTTAAGTTCGGCTGGTCCTATAGGCTCTTCAACTACTGTTCGATCCTGATGGGCGGCATACCGATGATGGCGGACATGAACCGCGATCGGCAGGCGGCAGAACGGGCAGCGGAACGCGCGATCCGGATGAATACGCTGGCGGCCAAGCATTTCAATGCGGGCTTGAGGGCGATGTTCCTGTCGATCGGTTATCTCGGCTGGTTTATCAGCCCCTACATCTTCGTCGTCCTGACGGCCTTCGTCATCTTCGTCCTGACGCGCCGGCAATTTTATTCGGAAGCGCGAACCGCATTGATCGAAAATGCCTGATGGATCGCGGCGATCGGATCTACCACATTCGTGTAGCCTCGTCCCAAACAACAGAACGGCAATGCCCATGTCCGACCACAGCGCCACGACCACCTACGAGACGCAGATGCCGCAGTCGGGCGTCACCCGACCCGGCCGCATCGCCCTCCTCGACGCGTTGCGCGGCTCGGCGCTCGTGGCCATGGCGATCTACCATTTTGTCTGGGATCTCGAATTGTTCGGCTATGTTGCGGCCGGCACCGCGGGAACGGGCGGCTGGCGGCTGTTTGCGCGCCTGATCGCGGGCAGCTTCCTGTTCCTGGCCGGCTACAGCCTGGTGCTCGGCCAACTTCCGAAATTCCGTCCCCGCGCATTCGCCCGCCGTTTCGGCAAGATCGCCGGCGCCGCGGCCTTGATCAGCATCGCGACGTGGCTCGCCTTCCCCGATTCCTTCATCTTTTTCGGCATTCTCCACGCCATCGCCGCGGCAAGTCTCGTCGGTCTCCTGTTCCTCAGGCTCCCCGCCGCCGTTTCCTTTCTTGCCGCCGCGACCGCCTTCGCCGCTCCCCTCTATCTGCGCTCGCCGATCTTCGATACGCCGGCGCTCTGGTGGGTCGGGCTATCCGAAACCGTCCCGCGCTCGAACGACTACGTGCCGCTCCTGCCCTGGCTAGCACCGTTTCTTGCCGGTCTGGGTATGGCAAAGCTGCTTCATCCGTTTTTCGTGGCACGGCTCGGATCCGGCCAAACCCTAGGCGGCGCGAGAAATTTGTGGTTGAGGCCGCTCGCCTTCGGTGGACGCCACAGTCTGATGATCTACCTCGTCCATCAGCCGCTGCTCATCGGGCTCGTCTATCTTTTTTCGCTTGTTTTCCCCGCCCCCGTCCCCGACCCGGCGCAGGCCTATCGGATGAACTGCGAGCGAGCCTGCAGCAGCGCAAATTCCGGCATCTCCTGCGGTCGCTTTTGCGGTTGTACCCTCGACAGGCTGACGGAGCAGAACCTGTTCGACGATTTGAATACGGGCAAGATCGACGTGAACACGGATGAGCGCATTGCGCGAATCGCCAGTCAGTGCACAATGGATGCGCAATCAGGGGACTAGGGACATGAATGCCTATCGTGCCAAGCCGCTGAATTTTCCGTGGCCGCCTTTGATCTATGGCGCAGCGGTTCTCATTGCGCTGGTTTTGGCCCGATTTGTTCCGATCCCCGTCGCCCAGGGGCATGGCTGGTTCCCCTGGCTGGTTGGGGCAGCCCTCATCGTTCTGGCGATTTCCCTCGACCTATGGGCCATCAAGAGCCTGCTCGACCGCCGCACTGCGGTTCTGCCGCACCGGTGTGCCACATGTCTTGTCACCTGCGGGCCGTTTCGCTTCACCCGCAACCCGATCTATCTCGGATACACGCTGCTGATGATCGGCCTCGGCCTGGTGACCATGAACCCATGGTTCTTCATAGCGGCGATCGGCGCCGTTGCATTGACGACCCTATTTGCGATTCGCAAGGAAGAGCGGCACCTGTTGTCACGCTTCGGTTTCGAGTTCGAGCGTTATTGCCGCCATACCGCCCGGTGGATCTAAAAACGCCGACGCTAAAGCGCCGCGCGTCCAATCAGACGCGCAAAGGTCGCTGTAGCACTTTGCATTGCTGCATGTTTTTGTCCTTAAATCGATTCCGATTTAAGGACATCATGCAGTAAAAAAGGCGGCTCGCGGCCGCCTGTTGAAACAAATGGATGCAAGGCTAAACCGGGCTCGCTATGTCCCGACGCCAATCTCCGCCAGCCGCGTGAGGCATGCTTCCTCGACATTGTCGAGCTCGGCGAGCGTATCCTCGATGTCCTTACGCTTCTGCCGCAAGTCCTCGCGCTTCTCCTCGACGCGCTTCATCAGAAGCTGCAATTGACCGATCTCACCGGGCGGATCCTTGTAGACCTGGATGATCTCGCGGATTTCGGCAATCGTGAAGCCGATGCGCCGGCCGCGCAGGATTTCCTTGATCAAGCGCCGGTCGGCCGGTCGAAACAGACGCGTGCGACCGCGACGCTCCGGATGGATGAGCCCCTCATCCTCGTAAAAGCGCAGCGTCCGGGTCGAGATGCCGAATTCCCGGGTCAGCTCCGTAATGCTATAGTATTTATTCACGCCGCCATTCCATCAACTCACGCAGCGCTACTATTATTGACTTTGACGTAAAAGTCAAACAGCGTAGGCGTCACGTGACGTGGAACCACCACGTCGCAAGACCGAGAAAGCTGAAGAATCCGGTTACGTCGGTCACGGCCGTAACGAAGACCGCGGAGGAAACGGCCGGGTCGGCGCCCGATTTTTCCAGAAGCAGCGGAATCAGAATTCCGGCAAGAGCGGCGGCCATCATGTTGATCAGCATGGCGGCGGCGATGATGCCGCCGATATTGGGGTCCTGGAACCCGAGACCTGCGACAAGACCAATGAACGTGCCGAAGATCATGCCGTTCAGAAGGCCGACGCCCGCCTCGCGCCGGATGATCCTCGGCGCGTTATGAATGTCGAGGCCGCGGGTGGCAAGCGCCCGCACCGTAACCGTCATGGTCTGCGAGCCGGCATTGCCGCCCATGCCCGCGACGATCGGCATCAGGATCGCAAGCGCGACGATCTGCTGGATCGTGGCGTCGAAGAGTCCAATGACGGAGGCGGAGATGCAAGCCGTCATCGAGTTGACGAAAAGCCAGGGCACGCGAGAGCGCGAGGCCTCGGCAACCGAGTCCGACAATTCCTCGTCACCGACGCCGCTCAAGCGCAGAAGATCCTCCTCGGCCTCTTCCTGGATCACGTCGACCACGTCGTCGATCGTCAGCACGCCGACCAGCCGGCCGTTCTCGTCGACGACCGCAGCGGACAGGAGATCGTATTGCTCGAAGAGTTGCGCGGCTTCTTCCTGGTCCATCTCGGCCGGGATCGCGTGGCTCGTGTCGCGCATGATCGCGTCGATCTTGACGGAACGTTTGGTGCGTAGCACACGATCGAGGTCGACCGTGCCGAGCAGCCTGAAGGTTGGGTCGATCACGAAAATCTGGGTGAAGCTGTCCGGAAGATCCTCGTCCTCGCGCATGTAGTCGATAGTCTGGCCGACGGTCCAGAACGGCGGCACGGCGACAAACTCGGTCTGCATGCGCCGTCCGGCCGTGCTCTCCGGGTAGTCGAGCGAACGGCGCAGGCGAACGCGTTCGGTAAAGGGCAGTTTCGCGAGGATCTCCTCCTGATCCTCCTGATCAAGGTCCTCGAGGATGTAGACGGCGTCGTCGGAATCCATCTCGCCGATCGCCTCGGCGATCTGTTCATTCGGCAAATGCTCGACGATATCGAGACGAATGGCCTCGTCGACTTCGGTCAGAGCCGCGAGATCGAACTCCTTTCCGAGAAGGGAAACCAGCGCCAGGCGCTGCTCCGGCTGGATCGCTTCGAGAAGATCGCCGAGTTCTGAGGAATGGAGGCCGGCGACATGCTGGCGCAGATAGATCGTGTCGCGATCCGCGATCGCGGCACCGACATGCATCAGAAAGTCGGAACGCACGGAGCCGTTGTCGGCATAAATGTCCGAACCGTCGTAGACGGCGATTTCATCGGAACCGCGGTCGTCGTCGCCGGTATTGCTCATGGACGCGCCCCTTAAAGAACACCGCCGCCCGCCCCGTTACTTCAGGATCGGAAGCGCTTTGACATGCCGGTTTGACCGCCCGAACCTGCGCTGGAAACGGTCCTGTGCCCTGCTACCGCAAAGCTCCGCTCAGGTCCACAGCCGAGGCGGCATCGACATGGGGTCGGCGGTGGTTTTATCCAAGCTGTTGCAAATGCATATGAAAAAAGTGAAACGAGTATGGCTCTCCGGCACCCCGCCGGGGCAGTGAACGACTACGCGCGCAGAGGATTTCGTATGGCTATCCGACCGATCATCCGGTTTCCTGATCCGTTGCTCGGCATCGCCGCAGAAACAGTCGGTCGCTTCGACGAGGATCTTCGCCAGCTCGCCGAGGATCTCCTCGACACGATGCGGGCCGCTCCGGGGATCGGCATCACTGCCCCGCATATCGGCGTGCTGCGACGGGTGACAGTGATCGAGCTCGACCGGAAGGCCGCGCCGCGCACCTTCATCAATCCGGAAATCGTCTGGCGGTCCAGCGAAACCGCACGCCATAGCGAGGGTAGCGTATCGATGCCCGGCATCTCCGAAGAAGTGGAGCGCCCGGCGAGCGTGCGCGTGCGTTACCAGACGCTTACGGGCGAGCCGGCAGAAGAAGAGGCCGACGGGCTGATGGCGGTCTGCCTGCAGCACGAGATCGACCAGCTCGACGGCATCTTCTGGACACGGCGGCTGTCGAGACTGAAACGCGAACGCGCCGAGAAACGCTTCAAAAAATCGTAACGCCCGGTGCCACTGCATGTTTCCTTGAATCGGAACCGATTTAATGACGAAAACACGCAGCGGTTCAAAGTGCTACCGCGGCCTTTGTTGGTCTGAGAAAACTTACGACGCTGTAGGTGAGACGCGCAATGGTTGCGTCGGTGGTCACCATCGAATAGGTTCGCCTCGCCCCGAGGGCCCAGCACGCCTGATGGCGAGCAGGTCAGCGTGAGGCAGACGCCTTGCCGAACATGATGAAAGCATCTCGAGCGACTCAATCGAAGGACATGCGATGAAATATTTGGGCCTTACTCTCCTCTGCGCCGTCGCTCTGGCGGGATGCACCGCCACCCCCGATCTCGAACCACTTCCCGGCAGCCTCACCTACGGCGAGACGGGCCCCTCGCGCAAAACAATCGCCGCTCCGGGCACGAAGATACCAAATCGATTCCGGCATGAAGGCAGAATTGTCTACGAGACCTACGAAGTTCAGCCCGACCATACCTACAAGCTTATCCGCCGCAGCTTCGTGGATAGCATGGGCAATTGATCGCGAAACGATCGAGCCTCCAGTCACGCGATCCCGGAACATTGCGATCCCGTTCTCGTTCTCCAATGAGACTTCACGGGAGACGATGCAATGGCCAAACATCTCGATGAACGTGGCGATCCGGCATCTGCGACGCACGACTCGGAACGGGAAGAGTTTTCCGCCGAGGAGGCAAAGCAAGGCCGTCACGGAACCGGCGTGCTGGCCGTGCTGCTCGGAGGACTCCTGCTAGCCTTCGCTGTTTGGGGCGCGGTCGAAATCTGGGGCGAGAGTACGGATATCGACCCGACTGCGGAGACGGAACAGGTACAGCCCTCGACAGAGCAGACGGGCAGCATCAATCAAGAGCAGTCCACGCCGCCTGTACAGGCGCCTGTCGACCGCGATCCGACCGCGCAAACCGGAACCGGCGGACCGTCGCAACAGGTTTCGCCGAACGGCACGGAGAAGTGATCGTGCCGCGTGTGCGCAAGAGCATGCGGCCGGCCACGCGCTAGCTAAAGCGCGTCGCGTTCAATCGAATTCATGCGACGCGCGTTTCTTGTTTTTGCGCATGCGGTTGCCCCAAGCCGGTCGGGTGACACGCAGTCATTCAGCCTAGTCGGAAAGCTCTTCCGTCGAGCATTCATAGAGCGTGTCGCCGCTTTCCATGTCGATGCCGACGAGACTCACTTCATAGCCCCAGAGATGGCGAACATGTCGCAGGGTTGCGTCGCGGCTGTTTTCCTCAAGGAATACGCCGTTCTTGACGTTATGCTGCAGCCGCAGGTGACGGTCGCCCAAGAGGTCGACATCCATGACCTGGATGTCGGGCTGGTTAGCGCCGATATCGTAGCTGCGAGCAAGGGCTGCACGTATGGCCTCGTAGCCGCGCTCATTGTGGATCGAGGCGACCTCGCAGTAATTCTCGTCCGCCTCGTCCGTCAGGAGGAACAGCCGGAATTTGCGGATCAGCGCCGGACTTAGATATTGCAGGATGAAAGACTCGTCGCGATGGTTCGCCCAGGCGTCGAGCAGCGTATCGCGCCATTTGCCGCTGCCGGCAATTTCGGGGAACCAGTCGCGATCCTCCGCCGTCGGATCGACGCAGATGCGCTCGATATCCTGCATCATGGCGAATCCCAGCGCGTAAGGATTGAGGCCCGGGAAACGGGGATCGTCGAAGGCGGGCTGGAAGACGACGTTGGTGTGGCTCTGGAGCATCTCCAGCATGGCGCCTTCGCTGATCTTGCCCTGGTCGAAGAGCCTGTTCATGATGGTGTAGTGGACGAAGGTGGCGCATCCCTCGTTCATCACCTTCGTCTGCCGCTGCGGGTAGAAATATTGGGCAACCACCCGGACGATACGCAGGATCTCCCGCTGCCAAGGCTCAAGGATCAGACTCGTCTTCTCCAGGAAATAGAGGAGGTTCTCCTCGGGCAGGTTCAACGCCTTCTTTCGCTCCGACACGTCGCGCTCGACCTCACTCGGATCGGCGCCCGCGGTCGTCGGGGGAAGCGTCCTCCACAGATCGCTGTACGTTTGCTCCTCGTATTCGAGCCTTTCGCGCATCCGCTCGCGTTCCTTCTCGGAGGATAGCCGCGGAGGCCGCCTGTATCGGAAGACGCCCTGGTCCATGAGCGCGTGAGCGGAATCGAGGATCTCCTCGACGGCCGATGTGCCGTAGCGCTCCTCACACTTGATGATGTATTTCTTGGCGAACTCCAGGTAGCTGAGGATCGCGCTCGCATCGGTCCACTGCTGGAACAGGTAGTTGTTCTTGAAGAAATGATTATGGCCGAAGGCCGCATGCGCGGTGACCAGGGCCTGCATGGCCATGGTGTTTTCCTCCATCAGGTAGGTGATGCAGGGATTGGAGTTGATCACCAGCTCATAGGCGAGACCGCGCCGGCCCTTGCGGTAGAGATGGTCCTCGAAAACGAAGCGCTTGCCGAAGGACCAGTGCTGGTACATCAGCGGCATGCCGACCGAGGAATAGGCGTCGAGCATCTGTTCGGAGGAGATGATCTCGAGCTGGTTGGGGTATACGTCCAGCCCGAGTTCGTCGAGCGCGATCGTCTCGATGGCGTCATAAGTGCGCGCCAGCGTCTCGAAGTTCCAATCGGAACTCTGAAACAGGAGGTTCGAGGCCGCGCCCTTCGTCATCCGGTTCGCCTTTCACTTGCGCAATTGCACACTCGGCTGCTTGCCGAAGAGTTTTCGGAAAACCGGATAGATGTCCGCCGGCTTTGCGATCCGGGTCATCTGGAAATTCGGCCATTCGCCATCGACGGTGCGATAGGCCCGCCAGAGCGAAGTCCCGTTATCGGTCGTACCGAAGATCTCCGTTTCGCGCTCGTCGATGATCTCTACATAGGCATAATACTGGCAAAGCCGCATCAACTCGTCGTGAAGGAGTGAGGCGCAGCGCTCGGAGTCGCCGGAAATGTTCTCCCCGTCGGAGGCCTGAGCCGCGTAGATGTTCCATTCGTGGGCCGGATAGCGCTCCTGGATGACGCGGAGCATCTCCTCGAGCGCGGTGGAAACGACGGTGCCGCCGCTCTGCTTGCTGTAGAAGAAGGTATTCTCGTCGACCTCGCCCGCCTCGTCCGTGTGCCGGATGAAGACGATGTCGATCCGCTCGTAGCGCCGCTTGAGAAAGAGGTGCAGCAATACGAAGAAACGTTTGGCGAGGTCCTTCTCCCGCTCGCCCATCGAAGCGGAAACGTCCATCAGGCAGAACATCACCGCGCTTGCATTCGGTAGCGGCTGCGGTTCGAAGCGATTGAAGCGAATGTCCACCGGATCGACATAGGGGATGCGCCGGCGGCGGCGTTCGAGCTTTTCCAACGTCTGGCGCAATTCCTCGATGCGCTTCCGGTGCTTCGCGGTTCCGTTGGCCTCCGCCTCCAGCTTCGCGATCTCGTCTGCGAGCGCTTCCACTTCCCGACGCGCCGGCCGATGCAACGCAATACGGCGGCCGTAGCTGTTGCGCATGGTGCGCCCGACATTGATGTTCGTGGGCGAGCCGCTCGCGGAAAAGCCGGCGCGGCGGCGCTTGAACGCGACGGACTCCTTCAAGTTGAGCTTCACCATGTCTGGAAGTTCAAGATCCTCGAAGAAGAGGTCGAGCACCTCCTCGCGAGAGAGAACGAACTGGAAGTCGTCCTCGCTCTGGCCGGTTCCGGCGCCGGCGCTTGCAGCACCGCCGCCAGAGGCTTTCTTGGGGATACGGTCGCCGGCCGCAAATTCGCGATTGCCGGGCAGCACATGCCGCCTTTCACCGGTGTTGTTGTCGGGCTGGAACGATGGTTCGTTGACGCCGCGGGCGGGCATCGAGACATTCTGCTCGGCATCGACGTCCGTTATCTTGCCCGATTTGACCCTCTCTTTGATGGCTCGCTTCAGCTCCTCTCGCGCCCGCTTCAGGAAGCGCTGCCTGTTGCCGAGACTCTTGTCCTTCGGGTTGAGGCGGCGGTCGATGAAATTCGGCATTGGCTGCCCCCTGCCTTTCGGACCGTTAACCCGCCTTGTTCACGCGCATGTACCAGTCGACGAGACGGCGTACCTGCCGTTCGGTGTATCCACGCTCCTTCATGCGCTGGACGAACTCGGCGTGCTGTTTCTCGGTGGCGCTATCCTTCTTTGAGCCGAAGCTGATGACCGGCAGCAGATCCTCGACCTGGCCGAACATGCGCTTCTCGATCACTTCGCGAAGCTTTTCGTAGCTCGTCCAGGAGGGATTGCGCCCGTGATTCTTGGCGCGGGCGCGCAACGTGAACTTGACGACCTCGTTGCGGAAGTCCTTCGGATTGGCGATTCCGGCCGGTTTCTCGATCTGCGACAGTTCGCTGTCGAGAATCTTGCGGTTGAGGATCTGACCCGTGTCCGGATCCTTGAAATCCTGGTCCTCGAGCCAGGCATCCGCATAGGCGATGTAGCGGTCGAACAGGTTTTGGCCGTATTCGCTGTAGGATTCCAGATAGGCCTTCTGAATCTCATGGCCGATGAATTCCGCATAGCGGGTAGCGAGTTCCGATTTGATGAAGTCGAGATAGCCCGCTTCGGTCTCCTTCGGGAACTGCTCGCGCTTGATGGCCTGCTCCAGGATATACATGAGGTGTACCGGGTCGGCTGCGACCTCCTTGGTGTCGTAGTTGAAGGTCTCGGACAGGACCTTGAAGGCGAAGCGGGTGCTGACCCCGGTCATGCCCTCGTCGACGCCCGCGGCATCACGATATTCCTGGACCGAGCGTGCCTTCGGGTCGACGTCCTTGAGGTTCTCGCCGTCATAGACACGCATCTTCGTGTAAAGCGACGAATTCTCATGCGGAACAAGACGGGTCGAGACGGTGAAGCGGCTCAGGATTTCCAGCACCTCCGGGGCGCAAGGATTGTTGAGCAGTTCGCTTTCGCGCAGAAGCTTTTCGTAAATCTGCTTCTCTTCCGTCACCCGCAGGCAATAGGGAACCTTGACCACCAGAATGCGGTCGAGAAACGCCTCGTTGTTGCGGTTGTTCTTGAACTGCAGCCATTCCGATTCGTTGGAGTGTGCAAGAATGGTGCCCTGGTAGGGGAACGCACCAAAGTTTTCCGTTCCGTTGTAGCTGCCTTCCTGGGTCGCCGTCAGGAGCGGATGCAGGACCTTGATCGGCGCCTTGAACATCTCGACGAATTCGAGCAGACCCTGTGACGTGCGGTTCAGGCCGCCGCTATAGGAATAGGCATCCGGATCGGCCTGGCTGTAGTTTTCGAGTTGGCGGATATCCACCTTGCCGACCAGCGAGGAGACATCCTGGTTGTTCTCGTCACCCGGCTCGGTCTTGGCGATGCCGATTTGGCGCAGACGGGAGGGCATCAGCTTGACGACGCTGAATTTCGATATGTCGCCGCCGACCTCATCGAGCCGCTTTGCGGCCCAGGGCGAGATCAGCCCCGTCAGCCTTCGCCGGGCGATGCCGTATTTGTCTTCGAGAAGATCGGCCATGCGCTCGGGATGGAAGAGGCCAAGCGGGGATTCGAAGATGGGGCTGACCTTGCCGTCGACCATGAGCGTATAGATCGGCCGCTGCTCCATCAATTTCTTCAGCCGCTCGGCGAGCGACGACTTGCCGCCACCGACGGGGCCCAGCAGGTAGAGAATCTGCTTGCGTTCTTCGAGGCCCTGGGCAGCGTAACGGAAGTAACCGACGATCCGCTCGATCGTATCTTCCATACCGAAGAAGTCGGAAAAGGCAGGATAGATTTTAATGGTTCGGTTTGCGAAGATCCGGCCAAGACGCTCGTCCGCGCTGGTATCGATGAGAACCGGTTCTCCGATGGCGTCCACCATTCGTTCCTGAGCGGTGGCGTACATGCTTTTGTCATCGCGACATGCAAGGAGATATTCCTGTAGGCTTATCTCCTCTTGCGCTGCACTCGTATAGATCTCCGAGAATAGGTCGAAGACGTCAGATTCACTCCTTTGCATCGTGCTCTCCCGCGGCAAGCCGCTTGGTTGAACCGGGATCGCTGCCAATCGGCGATTGCTTCAGGTGAACGGTTTCCTGCCTTCAAAGTTCCTTTATAACCGGGCACTGAAACGGATGCCGAAGCAGCAGCTCACGACGACATCCGCACATCAATTCGGGACCGATCGATGGGCGCCTCAAAGACGTTTTTGAGGCGCACTCCGCAAGACTCGTCGCTCTGTCACCCCATCATGACGGCGCTTCTCGCGAATCCGTCATGACAAGGGAATCATAACTAATCCCCGCTGTTTCGCCGACTTTTTTTTTACGATTCCGCGAATTTAGCCATCAACAATATCGTGTACGTCGGTGGGTTCGTGAATACGCGCCCCCGCGACCCTCGGAAGGGAAGCCGAAATGGGACGATGCGGAAAACGCGGCCGCGACCCAGGCATCAGAGTCCGGCGACAGCCCCTCGGCGGGATAGGGCTTGGCTCGTATTTCAGCTCAGAGAGAGCTCGATGGCAAGAGGAAAAACAAAAACCCCGTAGAACCAGCCGGTTACGGGGCTATTCGTTCTCTGAATGGTGCGGTCGAGAAGACTCGAACTTCCACGGGTTGCCCCACAGCGACCTCAACGCTGCGCGTCTACCAATTCCGCCACGACCGCATCGTGGTAGGTGCCGATTGCGTCGGCGGGGCTGCATGTAGCAAAAGCATTTGGGGTGCACAAGGCCATCACGACAGAAATTTGACGCGAAATGAAACTATTTCGGTCCCACCTCCGCAAAGCGCTGGAAACGCTGGACTCTTGCCGTAGTCAGCCCCATGTACAGGCCAGAAAAAATCAACAATGCAGGCTCCCATGCAGCGTGAAGATCTCAGCCGCGACATGTTTGCACCGCCGGGTTCGCCGCCGGTGCGTTGGCGCATCGCTCCTTCCCTCGTAGACTATCCACAGGCCGTTGAAACGATGGAGCGGGAAGCCGCGGCCATCGCCGCCGGCGCCGCAGACGAACTGGTCTGGTTGGTCGAGCACCCTCCCCTTTATACCGCGGGCACGAGCGCCAATGCCGCCGACCTCGTCACGCCGGACCGCTTCCCGGTCTTTTCGACCGGTCGGGGCGGCGAATACACCTATCATGGTCCGGGGCAGCGGGTCGTCTACGTCATGCTTGATCTCAAACGCCGGCGGCAGGACGTTCGCGGTTTCGTCGCCGCTCTCGAAGGCGTGATCATCGCGACGCTCGATTCGATGAACGTGAAAGGCGAGCGCCGCGAGGATCGCGTCGGCGTCTGGGTGCGCCGCCCGGAAAAGCCGCCGCTTGCGGATGGCTCGATCGCCGAAGACAAGATCGCCGCCATCGGCATCCGTTTGCGCAAATGGGTGAGCTTCCATGGCTTCGCGCTGAACGTCGATCCGGATCTCGATCATTTCGGCGGCATCGTACCCTGCGGCATCCGCGGCTACGGCGTCACGAGCCTTGTCGACCTCGGGCTTCCGGTGATGATGGCAGATGTCGATATCCGGCTACGGCAGGCGTTCGAATCAGTCTTCGGCCCCACTACAGCGCCGTGCGTCTTTCCAGACGCACAAAGGTCGCTGTAGCATGTTTTTTCCTTAAATCGGCTAGGATTTAAGGAAACATGCAGTAGGCCGGATGAAATCTGAGCCTCCGCGGCAGCACGCGAAGCACGCCCTTAATGTTTCTGCAACTGCCGCTCGCGCCAGATGATGAACAATCCAGAGCCGACGATGACGGCAATGCCGAGCCATTTGGAAGGCGACGGGAAATCCTCGAAAACGAGATAGCCGAGCACCGTCGCCGATACGATCTCGAAATAATGGAACGGCGCCAGGAGCGACAGCGGCGCCAGGCGGAAGGCCTTGACGACCAGCAAATGGCCATAGCCGGAGATCGCGCCGAGTGCGATGACAAGCGTCCAGCCCAATGTCGACTGCGGTAGCGATGGCTCGAAATCGACCGCTCCCATGCTGTTGCCGATGGCGATCACGGCAGCCATGAACAGCGTACCGCCGACGCCGGCGACCGTCTGCATGGCGAGCGGCGAATCGGCGCTGCCGACCGCTCGATTGAGGAAGAGATAGCAGGCGAAGAGAAAGGCGCAGGCGACCGGCAGGAGCGACGTCCATCCGAAAAGAGCGAAGCTCGGCTGAATGACGATCATAGCGCCGGCGAAACCGATCGCGATCGCGGTCCATCGGCGCCAGCCCACCCTTTCGCGCAGAATAAGCGCCGACATACATGTCAGGATGAAGGGTTCGACGAAGTAGATCGCGAACACGTCGGCGAGCGGCATGTATTTGACGGAGATGAAGAAGAACAGGGCGGCTCCGGCGAGCAGCACGCCGCGAAGCAGATTGGGCCAAAGCCGCTTCGGGTAGACGGCCTGCAGGCCGCCGGCGGTGAGCAGCAGCGGAACGGTCGACACGAGCTGGAAGAAGAAGCGGTAGAAGGTCACCTGGCCGGGCGACATGCCTTCGTAGACCGCCATGTATTTCGCAATGGCGTCCATGCCCGGCAGGATGAGCATGGCGAAGAGCATGATGGCCACGCCCTGCATGACCGCATTGGCCGGCGCGGCGGCCGTTTGTGCATATCCGTTCACGGGCAGATTTTTCCGACATCCTCGCAAAGCTTTCAGGTTCGACCCTATCGTGTTTCGTCGCGGTTTCAAGCGCCGCCCACCGCTCAAAGTTGCTCTTGGATCGAACGGCACCGAGCCGCATTTGGCCGTGTTTTTGACGCTTCGGAGTGCTCCGCCCGCGCAGGAATACCTATAAGCTCAGCTCACCTTCGCGCCTCGGCGGCGGGTGCTTTTCGGCAGCGCTCGGGGCCTGCGAAGATGTCAGGTAAAGGGAGAAAGCCATGCGCTTATCCACCGAGACCGTGATCGCGCGCCTGCGCCAAACAGGCGATGGCGATACGTTAGGCGGCCGCATCTGGAGGGCGCGGGACGCGGCAAAGCTTTCGACGAAAGAACTCGCGGACAGACTCGGCGTTCGCACCGAGACCATTTCCGCGTGGGAGCGCGATTGCGCCGAGCCCCGCACCAACCGGCTCTTCATGCTCGCTGCCGTCCTCGGCGTGACGCCGGCCTGGCTGATCGCCGGCATCGGTCGCTCCCCGGATGGCGACCCGGCTACATCGAGCAACGCCCTTCAAGAGCAGCTCGCACTCGTCAAGAAGCTGCATCGGCAAACGGGAGAAGCGATCGCCGCACTCGAGGCGGAACTCGACCGCTTCGACCGGAATTTTCGCTAGATCGCGCATTTCCTGCTTACGGGCGCCGCGTGCCGTTGTATTGACGATTGCCATTGCCACCGCCAAACATTTTTAGAATTTCAAGGGAGAAGAGACATGGACGTACGCGCAGCCGTGGCCGTTCAGGCCGGCAAACCGCTGGAAGTGAAAACTGTGCAGCTCGAGGGCCCGAAGGCCGGCGAGGTGCTGGTCGAGGTCAAGGCGACCGGCATCTGTCATACCGACGACTTCACGCTCTCCGGCGCCGATCCGGAAGGGCTGTTTCCGGCAATCCTCGGCCATGAGGGCGCCGGCATCGTCGTCGATGTCGGCCCTGGCGTCACCTCGGTGAAGAAGGGCGACCACGTCATCCCGCTCTATACGCCGGAATGCCGCGCCTGCCCCTCGTGCCTTTCGCGCAAGACCAATCTCTGCACCGCCATCCGCGCCACCCAAGGCCAGGGGCTGATGCCGGACGGCACCTCGCGCTTCTCGATTAACGGCGACAAGATCCACCACTATATGGGCTGCTCGACCTTTGCGAACTTTACCGTGCTGCCGGAGATCGCCGTCGCCAAGGTCAATCCCGACGCGCCCTTCGACAAGATCTGCTACATCGGCTGCGGCGTCACCACCGGCATCGGCGCCGTGATCAACACCGCCAAGGTCGAGATCGGCGCGACGGCGATCGTCTTCGGGCTCGGCGGCATCGGTTTGAACGTCATTCAAGGGCTGCGGCTCGCCGGTGCCGACATGATCATCGGCGTCGATTTCAACAACGCCAAGAAGCCCTGGGGCGAAAGGTTCGGCATGACCCATTTCGTCAATCCGACCGAGGTCGGCGACGACATCGTCGCCTATCTCGTCAACCTGACGAAGCGCGGCGCCGACCAGATCGGCGGCGCCGACTACACCTTCGACTGCACCGGCAATGTCAAGGTGATGCGCCAGGCGCTCGAGGCCTCGCATCGCGGCTGGGGCAAGTCGGTGATCATCGGCGTGGCCGGCGCCGGCCAGGAGATTTCGACGCGGCCGTTCCAGCTCGTCACCGGCCGCAGCTGGATAGGCACCGCCTTTGGCGGCGCCCGCGGCCGCACCGACGTGCCGAAGATCGTCGACTGGTACTTGGAAGGCAAGATCGCGATCGATCCGATGATCACCCACACCTTGGCCCTCGACGACATCAACAAGGGCTTCGAGCTCATGCATTCCGGCGAAAGCATCCGGAGTGTCGTGATCTACTGAGCTCACAATACGCGTTAGAAAAGCGTCGGAGTCGTCTGAATTCCGGCGCTTTTCCGTTCTTCTGGGTTGAAACTGCTATGATCTATGTCGACGCCGACGCATGTCCGGTCAAGGCCGAGACCCTAAAGGTGGCTGAGCGCCACGGCTTCGAGGTGACATTCGTCGCCAATTCGGGGCTACGGCCCTCGCGCGACCCAATGGTGCACAACGTCATCGTATCGGCCGGGTTCGATGCGGCCGACGATTGGATCGCCGAACGCGCCAGCAGGGGCGATGTCGTGGTGACGGCGGATGTGCCGCTTGCCGTGCGCTGCGTGGCCGCCGGCGCGCTCGTGACCGGGCCTACCGGGCGCGTCTTCGATAAGACAAACATCGGCATGGCCTCTGCAATGCGCGACCTCGGCGCGCATCTGCGCGAAGCGGGCGAAAGCAAGGGCTATAATGCCGCCTTCACCGCCAAGGACCGTTCCGCCTTTCTCGAAACGCTTGACCGACTTTGCCGTCAGGCGAAAAGGTGACGACCCGACGACGTGGCGGCCGGCGAATGGAAGGCAGCGAATGAAACCGAAGAAAGGCCTCAGGCACTGGCCGTTCTATCTCGCGCTTACGGGCGCGCTGCTCAGCCTGCCGGTCAGCAGCATGCTCTTTCGCGGCCAGGCGGTCGAGATCGCAGCGATCCTCTTCTTCTGCATCTACCTGTCGATGGCCGCTGTCCGGATTCCCAAGCTTACGGGGAGCTATCTCAAGATCAACGCCCGCGACACGGGCGAACCGGAACCGATCATCTTTCTGGTGACGCTTTCGGCCGCCGCCATTTCGTTGACGGCGCTCTTTTTCGCGCTCAACCGCACCGGAGGCGGCAGCGCCGGCGAATTAATTCTCGCCTTCGCCTCGGTGACGCTGGGATGGGCCACGGTCCACACTATGGCGGCGCTGCACTACGCCCACCTCTATTGGCTCGCCAGCCACCATGGCGACGGCAACCCCGCGGCGCGCGGCCTGGCCTTTCCGGAAACAGACGCTCCCGGCGGCTACGACTTCCTCTATTTCGCCTTCGTCATCGGCATGACGGCGCAGACCTCTGACGTCGCCATCACGACGACGGCAATGCGGCGCGTCAATTTGGTGCACGCGATTGTTTCCTTCTTCTTCAACACTGTGCTCGTCGCGGCTGCGGTCAATGCCGCGGTACAGCTCGCCGGCAGCACCTCATGAATCCAGGAGCGCTTCCATGAAAGTAATCTCGCAAAACACAGCCTTCGGCGGCATGCAGGGCGTCTACGCGCACGATTCGGCGGCCTGCAAGGGCGAAATGACCTTCGCCGTCTACGTTCCGCCGCAGGCAATCAACGAGCTTCGCCCCGTGCTTTGGTATCTCTCCGGTCTCACCTGCACCCATGCCAATGTAATGGAAAAGGGCGAGTACCGGCGAATGGCCTCCGAACTCGGCCTCATCATCGTTTGCCCGGATACGAGCCCGCGCGGGCCCGATGTGCCGGACGAACTTACCAACTGGCAGATGGGCAAAGGCGCCGGCTTCTATCTCGATGCGACAGAGACGCCTTGGGCCGAACATTACCAGATGTACACTTACATCACCGAGGAGTTGCCCGATCTCGTGAGCCAGCATTTCCGCGTCGACATGGGCCGCCAGGGCATCTTCGGCCATTCGATGGGCGGACATGGCGCCATGACGATCGCGCTCAAGAACCCTGAACGCTTCCGTAGCTGCTCTGCCTTCGCGCCGATCGTCGCGCCGTCGAGCGCCGACTGGTCCGTCGGCGCCTTCGAGAAATATCTCGGTTCCGACAAGGCCGCCTGGCGGAAGTATGATGCCTGCGCGCTGGTCGAAGACGGCGCGCGCTTCCCGGAATGCCTGATCGACCAAGGCAAGGCCGATGGTTTCCTCGAAAACGGCCTGCGCCCATGGCTTTTCGAGGAGGCGGTCAAGGGAACGGAGATCGGCCTCACGCTCCGGATGCACGAGCGCTACGACCACTCCTATTATTTCATCTCGACCTTCATGGACGACCATCTCAAGTGGCACGCCGAAAGGCTGGGTTGATACGCGACGCTTCTCCCCTGCCGCGTCCCCTTCGTTCGGCAAGCGGGCTGGTAGCGCGACGATCTTTCGGCGCGCGGCCTTCGCTGGACTGGCCCTCGCGCCCGCAATGGTCTAAAGCCACCCTGAAAAACAGGAAGCGGATTTCTGCAGATGGCAGGCATAGAACACAGGCAGGTGGACAGCGACGAGGCGGGCATGCGTCTCGACCGCTGGTTCAAGGTGCATTTTCCGGGATTGGGCTTTGGTCCGCTGCAGAAACTGCTGCGCTCCGGGCAGATCCGCGTCGATGGCGCGCGCGCCAAGTCCGACACGCGCGTCCAGCCCGGCCAGACGATCCGCATCCCTCCGCTCGGTGTCGACGCCAAGGACGCGAAATCCGGTCCGATCGGCGGGCGTGACCTGCGCAATTCGTCCGACGGCGAGCTCCTGTCGCGCATGGTCCTGCACGAAGATGCCAAAGTCATTGTGCTCAACAAACCGCCCGGTCTTGCCGTCCAGGGTGGTTCGGGCGTCAGCCGGCACATCGACAAGATGCTCGAAGCCTGGACCAGTCAGAAGGGCGAGAAGCCGCGCCTCGTCCATCGCCTCGACCGCGACACGTCCGGCGTCCTCGTCATCGCCCGCACCCGCGGTGCGGCCCAGCAACTGACGGCCGCGTTTCGCGAACGCGATACCAAGAAGACCTACTGGGCGCTGGTCAAGGGCGTGCCGCGAAAGCGCGAGGACCGGATTTCCACCTGGCTGGTGAAAGAGCCGACGCCGGACGGCGACCGCGTACGGATCGCCAAACATGGCGAGGACGGCGCGGATCATGCGGTCTCCTATTACCGCGTCGTCGAGCAGGCCGGCCAGAACCTCGCCTGGCTGGAGATGGAGCCCTATACCGGCCGCACGCATCAGTTGCGCGTGCACGCCGCCCATATCGGTCACCCGATCATCGGCGATCCGAAATATTTCGAGGCGGACACCAACTGGACCTTTCCCGGCGGCATGCAGAACCGGCTGCACCTCCATGCCCGGCATATCGACATTCCCCATCCGAACGGCGGGCGGCTGAAGGTCACGGCTCCCCTGCCCCCGCACATGGTACAGAGCTGGAACCTGCTCGGCTTCGATGAGGACGCCGCCGGCGAGGGCGAATGATGAAGCTCGTTCTTTTCGATTGCGACGGCACCCTGGTCGACAGCGCCGGGCTGATCCACGAGGTGATGGCCCGCACCTTCGATGCCTTTGATCTGGAGCGCCCGACGACGGACGCCACCAAGGCGGTCATCGGCCTTACGCTCGATATCGCGATCGCCAGACTCCTCGGGCAGCCGCATGCTGACACCCGTGAGGTCGCAATGGCGGCGCATTACAAGACTATCTTCGCTACAGTGCGCGGCGAGCCCGGATTCCAGGAAGCATTGTTTCCTGGCATAGCGGAAATGATGGAAACGCTTGCTGGTCGGGACGAACTGCTGATCGGCGCCGTCACCGGAAAATCGAGGCGCGGGCTTGCGCACATCGCCGCCACTCACGGCTTCGACAAGGTCTTCTTCGTCTCGCGCACGGCGGACGATTGTCCGTCGAAACCGCATCCGGCGATGGTCATGGAGTGCTGCGCCGAGGCCGGCGTCGATCCTGCGGATACGATCGTCATTGGAGACGCGATCTATGATATGCAGATGGCGAAGGCAGCCGGCGCGGATGCGCTCGGCGTCGCCTGGGGATATGCCAGCATGCCGCAACTCATCGAGGCCGGCGCCGATCATATCGCCCGCGTGCCGGCAGACATAATCGAATGGATGGAACGCAACCATGCCTGATATTCGCGACGAACTGACCGGAGCACTGAGCCACGAGGATCCGGTGCGTCGTGCTCAGATCCAAATGCAGAAGCCGCTGGCGAAGCGTTTCTACAAGCATGCAAGCGTCGCCCCCGCGGATGACGGCGGATACGCGGTGCTTCTCGACGGGCGGCCGGTGCGCACACCGGCAAAGCGGCCGCTTGCGGTTCCCACGGAGAAGCTCGCCGCATTGCTTGCGGCCGAGTGGGACGCGCAAACCGAGGTCATCGATCCCGGGGCGATGCCGCTCACTCGGATCGTCAATACGGCGATCGACGGAGTGGCACTCGATCACCGAGCCGTCTTCGACGATGTCCTGCGTTTCGCCGGCAGCGATCTCCTCTGCTATCGAGCCGATAGCCCCGCGGGCCTAGTCAAGCGGCAGAACGACATCTGGAATCCGGTCCTCGATTGGGCGGCCCATTCGCTCGGCGCCCGCTTCATTCTCGCCGAGGGCGTCATTCATCAGGAGCAGCCGCGCGAGGCAATCTCTGCCTATGCCGAGGGCCTGCGCCCCTTTGCGACGCCGCTGGGCCTCGCCTGTCTGCACACGATCACGAGTTTGACGGGATCCGCGCTGCTTGCGCTCGCCTTGGCCAAGGGAAGGCTGTCGGCGGAAGAGGCATGGGAGGCCGCCCATGTCGACGAGGATTGGCAGATCGAGCATTGGGGAACCGACGAGGAAGCCTTCAAACGCCGCGAAAATCGCTGGCGGGAGATGCAGGCCGCCGCCACGGTGCTCGACGCGCTGAAATAGCGTCGAGCAAGCCTCAAGTTCACGTTGCGTGAAGTTCTTTCGCTTCGGTCACGAGCGCATGCCGAGGAAAACCGCTCCGTACTTTTCCTCATTCCGCTTTAGGCCTCAGGCAACCAGCTTCAAGCCGGCAATGCCCGCGACGATGAGGCCGATGCAGCCGAGGCGAATGACGGTCGCGGGCTCGCCGAGGAGCATAATGCCGAGAACGACGGTGCCGACCGTGCCGATGCCGGTCCACACAGCATAGGCCGTACCGAGCGGCAGCGAGCGCACGGCGATGCCGAGCAACAGGATGCTAAGCACCATCGCGCCGACCGTTAGCACCGTCGGTGTGAGACGCGTGAATCCATCCGTATATTTGAGACCTATTGCCCAGCCGATTTCAAGAATTCCGGCAAGAAGCAGGGTGAACCAGGCCATATCAAGCTCCTTCAAGTGGAGCGAGGCCGTCCCCGCGGAAGTGCGGACCGACGTCGTCGATCCGTGCAGCCGTCTGCAACGCGGCACTCCTATGCCATAGACCGAGAAGCGCAACAAGAGACCGGCCGACATATCTGTTTTGCGCGGGACGCGGATCGCCGCCCGCGAGGTTCCCTCGCACCTCACCCCCGCCAACGCTCAAAGCAGCGGACGAGGAGCTCTAACGGAAGATCAGCTCACCGCCGCCGCAGTGGTGTCGACGACTTCAAAGTCGTGGGTGATTGCGGCCGTCTTGGCGAGCATCGCCGAGGCCGAGCAATATTTCTCGATCGAGAGCGCGATGGCGCGCTCGACCTTGTGCGTCGCAAGGCCACGCCCCTTCACCACAAAGTGCATGTGAATGCGGGTGAACACTTTCGGGTCCTGATCCGCACGATCAGCGTCGATCTCGACGATACAGTCTTCGACCGCCTCGCGTCCCTTTTCAAGGATATGAACGACGTCGAAGGCCGAGCAGCCTCCGGTGCCGATCAGCACCAACTCCATCGGGCTCGGGCCCGGTGTTCGTCCCTCCGGCCCGAAAGCCGTGCCGAGCACGACATTATGTCCGCTTCCGGACTCGCCGACGAATGTCCGGCCTTCAACCCATTTGATGCGCGCCTTCATGAAAATTCACCTCTTGTCACGATACATCGGGCACGTCAGCCCGTTTGGCAGGTCTCGATCTATGAATTCCGCTCGCGCCTGAGCTTCGCCCACCATTCGAGCCGCTTGCGAATTTCCCGCTCGAAGCCGCGCTCCGGCGGGTCGTAGAAGGTCTTTCTTCCCATCTTCTCCGGGAAATAATCCTGGCCCGAAAATGCGTCGGGCTCGTCGTGATCGTAGCGGTATCCCTCGCCGTACCCCTCCCCCTTCATGAGCTTGGTCGGGGCGTTGAGGATATGCTTCGGCGGCAGCAGCGAGCCGTTTTCCTTCGCCGCACGCATGGCCTGCTTGTAAGCGGTATAGACGGCGTTCGACTTCGGCGCGGTAGCGATGTAGACACAAGCCTCCGCGAGAGCGAGCTCGCCTTCGGGGGAGCCGAGATAGTCATAGGCGTCTTTGGCGGCGTTGCAGATCACCAAGGCTTGCGGATCGGCAAGCCCGATATCCTCGACCGCCATACGGACGAGCCGCCGGCCGATATAGAGCGGGTCTTCGCCGGCATCGAGCATGCGGCAGAGGTAGTAAAGCGCGGCATCCGGGTCCGAGCCTCGAACCGATTTGTGAAGCGCCGAGATCAGATTGTAGTGGCCGTCCTGGCTCTTGTCGTAAACGGGTGCGCGGCGCTGGACGATATCCTGGAGCGCCGCGGCGTCGAAGATCTCGTCCTTGCGAGCCGCCCGCCAGACCTCTTCGGCAAGGGTGAGCACCGCCCGGCCATCACCATCCGCCATTCGGATCAAGCTCGCACGGGCATCCTCGTCAAGCGGCAACGCCTTGCCCTCGGCCTTCTCGGCCCGCTTCAACAGCTCCTCGAGGCTCGCCTCGTCAAGCGGCTTGAAGGTCAGCACGCGCGCCCGCGACAAAAGCGCGGCATTGAGCTCGAAGGACGGGTTCTCGGTTGTGGCGCCGACCAGGATGACGGTGCCATCCTCCATGACCGGCAGAAAGCTATCCTGCTGGGCGCGATTGAAACGATGGATCTCATCGACGAACAGCAGCGTTTGTCGCCCCGACATGCGCCGGGCGCGGGCGGAATCGAACACCTTCTTCAAGTCCGCAACCCCGGAGAAGATCGCCGAGATCTGCTCGAAGGCGAGTCCGGCCTCGCCGGAAAGCAGGCGCGCTACCGTCGTCTTGCCGGTCCCCGGCGGCCCCCAGAAAATCATCGAGCCGAGAGAACCGGACGCGATCATGCGCGTGAGCGCGCCATCCGCGCCGGTCAGGTGCTCCTGACCAGTGACCTCGGCGAGCGTGCGCGGCCGCAGCCGATCGGCAAGAGGTCTTGCCGAGGCCATCTCCGGCGGCTCGATGGGGGAAAAAAGATCGCTCATCGGAAGAACTGACGAATGAGCTGGCCGTCGCGCTCGATCTCGACGCGCCAGAACGAAGCCTCATCGGCGACGACGCTTTCCAGCGTCTTCGAGCTGTCGATTGCAGTACCGTTGACCGAGCGGACGATATCTTTCGGTGCGAGGCCGATGCGGGCGGCCGGCGAGCCGCGATTGACCTCGGTGACGACGACGCCCTGCAAGGAAGTAGGCATGCGCAGCTCGTCTGCGAGACGAGGCGAGAGATTTGCCACGACAGCGCCCGCGAAAGGATTGCGCCCTTCGATGAGCCTTTCGTCGCGTGGCGCGGTCTCGGGCGCCTGCTCGAGCTTCAAGGTGATGTCCTGCGGCTTGCCGTCCTCCAAGACCGTCACGCGCGCCTCATGGCCGATGCCGACGGTGGTCAGACGATAGCCGAGCGCATCGGGATGCTCGACCGCCATGCCGTTGACGGCAACGACGACCTGTCCCGGCCGCATGCCGGCGCTTTCCGCTGGCCCGCCCGACTGGACCGCCGTCACCAGTGCACCGCGGGCCCGGTCAAGCCCGAGTGCGTCCGCCACATCGGAGGTGACGGGCTCGAACGTCGCCCCGACGAAAGGCCGGATGAACGAGCCGCCGCCACCTTGAGCAGAGGCCACGAAGACCTTGACCAGGTTGGCCGGGATCGCGAACCCAACACCGTTCGAGCCGCCGCCCCTGGAAAAAATCGCGGTGTTGATGCCGATCAGCTCGCCTTTCATATTGATGAGTCCACCACCGGAATTGCCAGGGTTAATCGCGGCATCCGTCTGGATGAAGAAGCCGAAATCGCCATTGGAAATCTGATTGCGCGCGAGGGCGGATACGATGCCGCTCGTCACAGTCTGCCCGACCCCGAACGGGTTGCCCATGGCGAGCACCAGATCGCCGACCTCGACTGCGTCGGAATCACCGATCGGGATGATGTCGAACGGGCCGTCCGCTTCGATCTTCATGACCGCAAGATCGAGACGGTCGTCCTTGAGCATGATCTTGCAAGGATATTCACGCCCGTCGGCGAGCGCGACCTTGATGTCGTTCGCGCCCTCGATGACGTGATTGTTGGTCACGACCAGGCCGTCGCGGCCGACGATGACGCCGGATCCGAGCGACGACTGCTTCTCGGTGCGATTCGGCATACGCTGGCCAAAGAACTCTTCGAAGAAGGGATCGCCGGCAAAGATCGACCGTCGCTCAACGACCCGTTCGGCATAGACATTCACCACCGCATTCGCCGTCTGCTTCACCAGAGGCGCGAAGGAGAGCTGCATTTCGGTACGGGATTGCGGTACCGTCTTGGCATCCTGAGCCATCGCGGGCGTCGACATGGCCACAGCGAAAACGAGAGCCGCGAAGACTCGATGGCCTAAGATCATGAAGAATTCTCCCTTTCGTTGCTGCTACTGCATGTTTCCTTAAAACCTAGCCGATTTAAGGATAAAAACATGCAGCAATTCAAAGTGCTACAGCGGCCTCTGTGCGTCTGAAAGGACGCACAGAGGCCGCTGTAGTTCAGATAGGATTTCGCAAGAAAAAAGGCAACGCGCCGCGGGCGGACCCGACGATCTCGAAGGCCCATCCGGAGTGAAATCATCTGGGGAATCAGGCGATTGCCGTAATGCCTGCAGCTTTGAAGGAGAACTCGGCCTTCGATCTCCCGCGGTCACGAACCGCGCACGAAAACGTGGTTGCGGCCATCTTTCCCGGTGATCGAAACTCTGGTGATCTGATCTTTAGAAAACGCAGATGTTGGGGAATATCATGCCAAGCTACCGCGCACTGCGGATCGCCGCCTCCGAAATCACGCCAGAGCGCTGTTTCATCGATCGGCGGGCCTTCATGGCCGCTGCGGCGGGCGGTCTGTTCCTGGGCGGGACGACAAGCGGGCATGCCGGCCCGCTCAAGACTTCCGCGAGCGCCTACAAGGTCAACGAGCCGACGACGCCGGAAAAAGACGTCACGAGCTACAACAATTTCTACGAATTCGGCACGGGCAAAGGCGACCCTGCTGCCAATTCCGGAAGCTTCAAGCCTTCGCCCTGGACGGTGAAAGTCGATGGCCTCGTCGGCAAGCCGCTCGAGTTCGGCCTTGACGAGCTCCTAGCCTTCCCGCTCGAAGAGCGGATCTACCGCATGCGTTGCGTCGAGGCCTGGTCGATGGTGATTCCGTGGATCGGCTTTCCCTTGGCCGCGCTCCTAGACAAGGTCGAGCCGCTCGGCAGCGCCAAATATGTCGCCTTCGAAACCGTCGTACGCCCCGATGAAATGCCAGGCCAGTCCGGTTATTTCCAGCCGCTGGAATGGCCCTATCGCGAGGGGCTGCGGCTCGACGAAGCCCGCCATCCGCTGGCGATCCTCTCTGTCGGCCTCTACGGCAAGACGCTTCCCAACCAGAATGGCGCCCCCATACGACTGGTTGTTCCGTGGAAATACGGTTTCAAGGGGATAAAGTCGATCGTGAAGATTTCGCTGACCGAAACGCCGCCTCCCTGCACCTGGAATCTCACCGCGCCGAACGAATATGGCTTCTACGCCAATGTGAACCCGGCGGTCGATCATCCGCGCTGGAGCCAGGCCACGGAGATCCGGATAGGCGAAGGCGGGTTCTTCGGCTCCAACCGCCGCGACACGCTTCCTTTCAACGGCTACGCGGACGAGGTTGCGAGCCTCTATGCCGGCATGGACTTGAGCGCGAATTTCTGACGATGACCATCTTGCCCACCCTGCCGAAACGATTGCATGGCCCCTCCGTCTGGATGCTCTACGCGCTCGGCTTCATTCCCGCCGTCTTCGCCTTCTATCTCGGGGCAACCGGCCAACTGCCCGGCAACGCCATCAAGGAATTCGAGCACCTGCTCGGCCTCTGGGCCCTGCGCTTCCTCGTAGCGACCCTGGCAATTACGCCCATCCGCGATCTCTTCGGGGTGAACTGGCTCAGATACCGCCGGGCTCTCGGCCTGCTCGCCTTCTACTACGTGCTGATGCACTTCCTCGCCTACATGGTGCTGGACCAGATGCTGCGCTTCCCGGCGATCATCGCCGACATCGCCCGTCGTCCCTTCATCACGATCGGCATGACAGCCTTCGTGCTCATCATTCCGCTTGCGCTTACCTCGAACAATTGGTCGATCCGCAGGCTCGGCCAGCGCTGGAACAAGCTGCACAAACTCGTCTATGTGATAGCGGCGGCTGGAGCACTGCATTTCGCCATGGCCGTAAAGGTCGTCGGACCGGAGCAGATGCTGTACATCACGCTCGTTGCGATGCTGCTCCTCTGGCGGGTGGTCAGGACACGCTTCCTGCGCTGGAAGCGATCGCGAACCGGTTTCACACGATCAATCGCCGCAACGGAAAAAGCGGCCGGGTGAGATCACCCGGCCGCTTCAATTTCTTCGGTCGTTGTATGAATTAAGCTGCTTCGGCAGCCTCGGCCTCGTCGGCAACGCGAGCGCGATCCTTCGCACCCTTGGCGTCGACGTCGCGGTCAACGAACTCGATGACGGCGAGCGGGGCGTTGTCGCCCTGGCGGAAGCCAGCCTTCATGATGCGCAGATAGCCACCGTTGCGGGTAGCGTAGCGCGATGCGATCGTGTCGAACAGCTTCGAGACAACGGCAACGTCGCGGATCTGCGAGATCGCCTGACGGCGAGCGTGCAGGTCGCCGCGCTTGCCGAGCGTGACGAGCTTCTCGACGATCGGACGGATTTCCTTGGCCTTCGGCAGCGTCGTGACGATCTGCTCGTGTTCGATCAGCGAAGCTGCCATGTTGGCAAACATCGCCTTGCGGTGGCTGGCGGTTCTATTCAGCTTGCGGCCGGCTTTACCGTGGCGCATGGCTATTCTCCTTTACTTGCAGGCATCCGCCCGCAGTCTAACGGTTAGTATTGGTCTTCGTAGCGCTTGGCGAGATCTTCGATGTTCTCCGGCGGCCAGGACGGCACTTCCATGCCGAGGTGCAGGCCCATGGAAGCGAGAACTTCCTTGATCTCGTTGAGCGACTTGCGACCAAAATTCGGCGTACGGAGCATTTCTGCTTCGGTCTTCTGAATGAGGTCGCCGATATAGACGATGTTGTCGTTCTTCAGGCAGTTGGCCGAACGGACGGAAAGCTCCAGTTCGTCGACCTTCTTGAGAAGCGCCGGGTTGAAGGCGAGTTCGGTGACTGCCTCTTCCTCGGTTTCCTTCTGCGGCTCGTCGAAGTTGACGAAAACCGACAGCTGGTCCTGAAGGATGCGGGCTGCAAAGGCGATCGCATCTTCACCGGTGACGGAGCCATCGGTTTCGATGGACATCGTCAGCTTGTCATAGTCGAGAACCTGGCCTTCACGGGTGTTTTCCACCTTGTAGGAGACCTTCTTGACCGGGGAGTACAGGCTGTCGACCGGAATGAGGCCGATCGGCGCATCTTCCGAGCGGTTGCGCTCAGCCGGTACGTAGCCCTTACCGTTGTTGACGGTGAACTCCATGCGAATCTCCGCACCCTCGTCGAGGGTGCAGATCACATGATTCGGGTTGAGGATTTCGATATCCCCAACCGTCTGGATGTCACCGGCCGTCACGACGCCCGGGCCCTGCTTGCGCACGACCATGCGCTTTGCGTCGTCGCCATCCATCTTGATGGCGATTTCCTTGATGTTGAGCACGATGTCGGTCACGTCTTCCCGCACACCCGGGATCGACGAGAATTCGTGCAGCACGCCGTCGATCTGTACCGCCGTGACGGCAGCACCGCGCAGCGACGACAGAAGTACGCGGCGAAGCGCGTTGCCGAGCGTCAGACCGAAGCCGCGCTCAAGCGGCTCAGCGACCAACGTTGCCCTGGTGCGGCCGGAGGAGGCGAACTCCACCTTGTTCGGCTTGATCAATTCCTGCCAATTTTTCTGGATCATGTTTTCTGCCTTCCGTTCGTTGCCACCATCCAATCGTGACAACCGAGCCCCGAAGACCGGGAGAGCGCCCATGCGCCCTCACCGGAATGTTGAATACAGATGATCAGACGCGGCGCTTCTTGCGCGGACGGCAGCCATTGTGCGGGATCGGCGTCACGTCGCGGATCGACGTGATCATGAAACCCGCAGCCTGCAGCGCGCGAAGAGCGGATTCGCGACCGGAACCCGGGCCGCAAACCTCGACTTCCAGCGACTTCATGCCGTGTTCCTGGGCCTTCCGCGCGCAATCTTCGGCGGCGATCTGCGCTGCGAACGGGGTCGACTTGCGCGAGCCCTTGAAGCCCTTCGCGCCAGCCGACGACCAGGCGATCGCATTGCCCTGTGCGTCGGTGATGGTGATCATCGTGTTGTTGAACGACGAATTGACGTGTGCAACGCCAGACGTGATGTTCTTGCGCTCGCGGCGGCGAACGCGGGTGGCTTCCTTAGCCATGGGATCCCTTTCTTAGATCTCTGCACCGCCGTAATTCCAGCGGCTCCACCGGGAAAAGGATTTGTCGTCCCCTGCCCTGCATCTTCCATTCGCGGCACCGACCAACCGGTTTCGCTGTGATTTGCACCGAGCCGGCCAGCCCGGCGCGATGGTCAGGCACTTGCCCAACCAAACTGCAAAGGAGGCCGGCGCGCAACGCCAGCCTCCCGCACTTCCCTGTTCGGGAAATTACTTCTTCTTGCCGGCGATTGCCTTTGCCGGACCCTTGCGGGTGCGGGCATTGGTATGCGTACGCTGGCCGCGCACCGGCAGACCGCGACGATGACGCAGACCGCGATAGCAGCCGAGGTCCATCAGGCGCTTGATGTTCATCGCCGTTTCGCGGCGCAGGTCACCCTCGACCTGATAGTCACGGTCGATCGTCTCACGGATCTGAAGGACTTCGGCGTCCGTCAGCTGGTGCACGCGACGGTCAGCGGGAATGCCGACCTTCTCGGTGATTTCCTTCGCGAATTTCGGGCCGATCCCGTGAATGTAGGTCAGCGCGATGACGACGCGCTTTGCCGTCGGGATGTTGACGCCAGCGATACGTGCCACGTCTATTCTCCTTGCGTTCCAGTTGCCATCCGGCAATAGGTGCTTCGTTACGCGACCTTGAAGAGCCGCACGTTGATTGAGGTTCGAGACACGTCAAAAACGACCGTACCCGGACTTCATTGTTTTGAAGACCGCGCCGATCGCTTCTCATGTCGCGAGTTGACGCTGTCTTTGGAGGAATCGCCCGGAAAAGTCAACTCCCCGGCGCTTCCATTTTGGCAGAGGCGAACGCCTATGCCAGAATCTTCTCGATCTCGGCCGTAACCGTGTTCACGTCCGCCATGCCGTCAACGGTCTTCAGTCGACCGGTCCGAGCATAGTGTTCCGAAAGCGGAGCGGTCTTTTCCCGATATTCCGTCAGGCGGCGCCGAAAGGCCTCGGGATTGTCGTCGGAGCGGACAGTGCCGCCCGCGGCCACCGTTTCCGCTACGCGATTCTCCATCCGCCGCACAAGCGCTGCCTCGTCGACCTTCAGCTCAATGACCGCATCGAGCTTCAGACCCTTTTTTTCAAGCATCCGGTCGAGTGCCACGGCCTGCGGGACGGTCCGCGGATAGCCGTCCAGAATGAAGCCCCTGGCGCAATCCGGCGCATCGATACGGTCGGAGACGATTTCGTTGACGATTTCGTCGGAGACGAGCTGGCCGGCATCCATCACTGCCTTTGCGCGCTTGCCGACTTCCGTCGCCTGAGCCACGGCCGCCCGAAGCATATCCCCCGTGGAAAGCTGCGGGATGCCGTATCTCTCCGTCAGGAGCTTGGCCTGCGTACCCTTGCCAGCGCCCGGCGGGCCCAAAAAAATAAGTCTCATCGTCCCCTCTTTCCTCCGCGCAGCTTCGACTTCTTGATCAGCCCCTCATATTGCTGGGCAATGAGGTGACCCTGGATCTGTGCTACCGTATCGAGGGTCACGCTGACAACAATCAAAAGCGACGTACCACCAAGGTAGAACGGCACGCCGGTCTGCGAGATGAGGATTTCGGGCAGGATACAGACGAAGATCAGGTAGATCGCACCGATGACGGTGATACGGGTCAAGACGTAATCGATGTATTCGGCCGTACGCTCGCCCGGACGGATTCCGGGGATGAAGCCGCCATGCTTCTTCAGATTGTCGGCCGTGTCTTTCGGGTTGAAGACGATCGCCGTGTAGAAGAAGGCGAAGAAGGCGATCATCGCGCCATAGAAGAACATGTACAGCGGCTGGCCATGGGCGAGCGCGCCGACGATGGCGGTCGCCCAGCCGGGCAGCGTCGCGGCGTTGGCGAAGCCCGCCAAGGTTGCCGGCAGCAGAAGCAGCGACGACGCAAAGATCGCCGGGATGACGCCCGAGGTGTTGAGCTTCAACGGCAGGTGCGACGTGTCGCCCTGGAACATCCGATTGCCGACCTGGCGCTTTGGATATTGGATCAACAGACGGCGCTGCGCGCGTTCGACGAAGACGATCAGCGCAATTACGGCGACGACCATCACAATGATCGCAAGGATGAGCGGCGTCGAAAGCGCCCCGGTACGGCCGAGTTCCAGCGTGCCTGCCAGCGCCCCCGGCAGAGCTGCGACGATGCCGGCGAAAATGATGAGAGAGATGCCGTTACCGATGCCGCGCGAGGTGATCTGCTCGCCAAGCCACATCAGGAACATCGTGCCGCCGAGGAGCGAGATGACGGTGGAAATCCGGAAGAACCAGCCCGGATCGTTGACCAGGCCGCTACCGCTCTCAAGACCGACGGCGATGCCGTAGGCCTGCATCGCGCCCAGAAGCACCGTGCCGTAGCGGGTATATTGGTTGATGACCTTGCGGCCCTGCTCGCCTTCCTTCTTCAGCTGCTCGAGCGCCGGAACGACCGACGTCATGAGCTGCACGATGATCGAGGCGGAGATATAGGGCATGATGCCGAGCGCGAAGATCGCCATGCGCTCGACCGCTCCACCCGAGAACATGTTGAACAGGCCGAGAATGCCGCCCGCCTGCCCCTGGAAGGCTTGCGCGAACGCGTCCGGATTGAGGCCGGGCAGCGGGATATAGGTGCCAAGACGGTAAACCAGGAGCGCACCGAGGGTGAACCAGAGGCGCTTCTTCAGATCTTCCGCCTTCGCGAAAGTCGAAAAATTCAGGTTCGAGGCGAGCTGTTCCGCTGCAGAAGCCATGCAATTCTCCGCGTACCAAATCTCGGAAATCGCGGGAAAACCCGGTCAGTTCCGGACTGAGTAAGTTCTCTTCGTTGAAAACCTGACGCGAGGCGATTGTCGCTGCAATCGGATGCCTCACCGTGGTTTCCGTTATGTCCCGTCGCGGCAAGCGATTCGCCGCCTCGGACGTGAGGCTCACATATGGGAGCAAAACCGCCCGGCGTGAAGCACCCCGGGCGGTTCATCAGTCATAATTATTCCGCGGCCGCTGCGAGCAGCTTAATGGAGCCGCCGGCCTTTTCGATCTTCTCGACCGCCGGCTTGGAAGCACCTGCAACTTCGAGCGAAATCTTCGCCTTCAGTTCGCCGTCAGCAAGAACGCGGACGCCGTCCTTGACGCGGCGGATCACGCCGGCAGCCTTGAGGGCAGCAGCATCAACGGTCTTCGACGCATCGAGCTTCTTGGCGTCGACGGCGGCCTGAATGCGGCCGAGGGAGACGACAACGAACTCCGAAGCGAAGATGTTGTTGAAGCCGCGCTTCGGCAGGCGGCGGTAGATGGGCATCTGGCCGCCTTCGAAGCCGTTGATCGAAACGCCCGAACGCGCCTTCTGACCCTTCACGCCGCGGCCACCAGTCTTGCCGGAGCCGGAGCCGATACCGCGGCCAAGACGCTTGCGGCTCTTCGTCGCGCCTTCGTTGTCCTTAATTTCATTCAGTTTCATATCTCGATCCCCCTCACTTCTCGTCGACGACGCGAACGAGGTGCTGGACGGCCCGGATCATGCCGCGAACGGCCGGAGTGTCTTCCAGCGTGCGAACCCGGTGCATCTTGTTGAGGCCCAGACCGATGAGCGTCTGACGCTGCACGGCCGGACGGCGAATGGGGCTACCGATCTGCTCGACGGTAACCGTCTTCTTGGCAACTTCTTTCTTAGCCATCTGTCAGCTCCCTTATTCTTCGGAACCAACGCCGGCGGAAACGCGACGGGCCTGGAGCGTGGCGTACTTGATGCCGCGCTGTGCCGCGATGTCCTTCGGGTGCATCTGGTTCTGGAGCGCGTCGAAAGTGGCGCGAACCATGTTGTAGGGGTTCGACGAACCGGTCGACTTGGCGACGACGTCGTGAACGCCGAGCGTTTCAAAGACGGCGCGCATCGGGCCACCGGCAATGATACCCGTACCGGGCTTGGCTGCACGCAGCAGAACCTTGCCGGCGCCATGGCGGCCGTTGACGTCGTGATGCAGGGTGCGGCCACCGCGCAGCGGAACGAAAATTAGATCGCGCTTTGCAGCTTCCGTTGCCTTGCGAATGGCTTCCGGCACTTCGCGTGCCTTGCCGTGACCGAAACCAACGCGGCCCTTCTGGTCGCCCACGACGACGAGAGCAGCGAAACCGAAACGACGACCGCCCTTCACCACCTTGGCGACGCGGTTGATAGCGACGAGCTTATCGACAAATTCGCTGTCGCGCTCTTCACGGCCCTGACGCTCTTCGCGCGGACCACGTTCTTTCTGTGCCATTGTCCTCTTCCTTTTTCTTTTCCGGGTGCAATCGGCAGATTGACGAAAAGTCGCCTCGCTACAAGACGAGACGACCGGGGGTAAATGCGAAGCGGAGTTCCGCCCGGGCACTCCACCCGGGCGGCGAACCTTAGAAGTTCAGGCCGCCTTCGCGAGCTGCCTCGGCCAGCGCCTTGATGCGGCCGTGGTAGATGAAGGCGCCGCGATCAAAGACGACGTCCTTGATGCCCGCCTGGGATGCGCGCTCTGCGATGAGCTTGCCGACGGCGGCCGCAGCCGCCGTGTCGGCTCCGGTCTTCAGCGCAGACTTGAGATCCGACTCAAGCGTCGATGCAGCGGCAATCGTCTTGCCGGCAACATCGTCGATGATCTGCGCATAGATGTTCTTCGACGAGCGATGAACCGACAGGCGCGGACGGCCGTTGGCGACCGCCTTGATTTGACGGCGCACGCGGCTGGCGCGACGCACAAGAGTATCTTTCCTGCTAGCCATTTCGCGTGATCCTTACTTCTTCTTGCCTTCTTTGCGGACGATCCGCTCTTCGGCATACTTGACGCCCTTGCCCTTGTAGGGCTCGGGGCCGCGGTATTCGCGGATTTCCGCGGCAACCTGGCCGACCTGCTGTTTGTTGATGCCGGAAACGACGATTTCCGTCGGCTTCGGCACAGCGATCGTGATGCCTTCCGGCGTCTGATAGACGACGTCGTGGCTAAAGCCGAGCGCGAGCTGCAGGTTCTTGCCCTGCATGGAAGCGCGGTAACCGACGCCGTTGATTTCGAGCTTGCGCTCATAACCGTCCTTCACGCCCTTGAAGATGTTCTCGATCATCGTGCGGGACATGCCCCACTTAGCGCGAGCATCCTTGCTCTCATTGAGCGGTTCAACGACAACCGTGTTGTTTTCGAGCTTCACCGAGACTTCGTCGTTTGCGACGAAGAACAGTTCACCCTTCGGGCCCTTTGCCGTTACCTTCTGGCCATCAACGTTAGCCGTGACGCCTGCCGGAACTTGAACGGGCTTCTTACCGATACGAGACATTTTTATACCTGTCTGTTCGCTATGGAGATCCTGCTCGGCCTTAGAAGACCGAGCAAAGAACCTCACCACCAACATTCTGTTCGCGTGCCTGGTGATCGGCCATCACACCCTTCGGGGTCGAAAGGATGGTGATGCCGAGGCCGTTCGCGACCTGCGGGATGGACTTGACCGAGACATAGACCCGGCGGCCCGGCTTGGAGACGCGCGAGATCTCACGGATCACGGAGGCGCCTTCGTAGTATTTCAGTTCGATGTTCAGCTCGGACTTGCCGTTGCCGAATTCGACTTCGGAGTATCCGCGGATGTAGCCTTCGGACTGAAGGACATCCAGAACGCGTGCGCGGAGCTTGGAAGCCGGCGTTGAAACGCTCGACTTGCGGCGCGCAGCGCCGTTACGGATACGGGTGAGCATATCGCCCAAGGGATCAGTCATTGCCATGTGCCCGTCTCCTTACCAGCTCGACTTGACCACGCCCGGCACCTTGCCGAGATTGCCCAGTTCGCGAAGCGCGATACGCGACATGCGAAGCTTGCGATAGTAGGCACGCGGACGGCCGGTAACTTCGCAACGGTTGCGGATACGAGTCTTGGACCCATCCCGCGGCAGTTCGGCCAGCTTGAGGGTGGCCTTGAACCGCTCTTCGATCGGCAAAGACTGGTTCATGATGATTGCCTTCAAGACCGCGCGCTTGGAGGCGTGGCTGGCAACCAGTTTGCGGCGGCGCTTGTTCTTTTCAACTGCGCTCGTTTTCGCCATAACAGTTATCCTTCTTTACGCTTGTCGTTACGGATTACTGACGGAACGGGAAGTTGAACTCTTCAAGCAGAGCGCGAGCTTCGTCGTCGTTAGTTGCCGTCGTGCAAACGATGATGTCCATGCCCCACATCTGATCAACCTTGTCGTAGTTGATCTCAGGGAACACAATGTGCTCCTTGATGCCCATGGCGAAGTTGCCACGACCATCGAAGGACTTCGGATTGAGGCCGCGGAAGTCTCGAACACGCGGAAGAGCGATGTTGATGAGACGATCCAGGAATTCATACATCCGAACGCCGCGCAGGGTAACCTTGGCACCAATCGGCATGCCTTCGCGGAGCTTGAAGCCAGCGATGGAATTGCGCGCGCGGGTGATCACCGGCTTCTGGCCGGCAATCGCAGCGAGGTCGGCGGCAGCAACGGACGGCTTCTTGGAATCGCCGGTCGCTTCGCCAACACCCATGTTGATGACGATCTTGTCGAGGCGCGGGATCTGCATTTCGTTGGCGTAGGAGAACTTCTCCTGCATCGCCTTGCGGATGCGCTCTACATATTCCTTCTTGAGCCGCGGCTCATAAGCGGTCTTAGCCATCGATCACTTCTCCCGAACGCTTGGCCACGCGGACCTTCTTGTCACCTTCGATCTTGAAACCGACGCGGGTCGGCTTGCCGTCCTTCGGATCAGCGATCGCGATGTTCGAAAGGTGGATCGGGGCTTCCTTGGTGATAATGCCGGCTTCCTGGCTTTGGGTCTGGCGCTGGTGACGCTTCACCATGTTGACGCCACGCACGACAGCCCGGTCTTCCTTCGGCATGACCTGAACGACTTCGCCGGTGCGGCCCTTGTCCTTACCGGTGAGAACGACGACCTTGTCGCCTTTGCGAATCTTCTGCATCTCTGTTCGCTCCCTTAGAGTACTTCCGGAGCCAGCGAGATGATCTTCATGTGGTTCTTGGCGCGGAGTTCGCGCGGAACCGGTCCGAAGATACGGGTGCCGATCGGCTCTTTCTTGTTATCGATGAGAACGGCTGCGTTGGTGTCGAAACGGATGACGCTGCCATCCGGACGGCGGATGTCCTTCGCGGTGCGAACGACAACAGCCTTCATGACATCACCCTTCTTCACGCGGCCGCGCGGAATGGCTTCCTTGATCGACACGACAATGATGTCGCCGATCGACGCATACTTGCGCTTGGAGCCGCCCAGCACCTTGATGCACATGACACGACGTGCGCCGGAATTATCCGCCACGTCGAGGTTTGTTTGCATCTGAATCATGTCAGGTCGCCTTCTTGTTGTGACCAGGCCGGTTGGGTCGAAACCCCCTTGCCCGGCTTATTTTGCTCATCTCAAAGCAAAAGAACGCCCGGACTCGAGCGTTCCTCGGCTTTAATTGCGTGCTTCATACAGATATTTGCCCGAGACGCAAGGGTCCGACGGACAAAACCTGCACAAATCAAGCCTGGGCGGAGATCACCGTCCAGCGCTTGTCCTTGGAAATCGGCGCGCATTCCTCGATGGAAACGACATCGCCGACCTTGTACTGGTTGTTCTCGTCGTGAGCCTTGTACTTCTTGGAGCGACGGACGGTCTTCTGGAGGATCGGATGCGCAAAGCGGCGCTCGACCCGTACGACGACGGTCTTGTCGTTCTTGTCGCTGACGACGGTGCCCTGCAGAATGCGTTTCGGCATATTCTTCTGGTCCTTAGGCCTTGGCTTCTGCCGCCTTCTGGCGGGCAATGGTTTTGACGCGTGCGATGTCCTTGCGGACTTCGTTGATACGCGAAGATTTTTCGAGCTGGCCGGTTGCCTTCTGGAAGCGGAGGTTGAACTGCTCCTTCTTCAGCTTGGCAAGCTCTTCCTTGAGTTGGTCGGCGCTCAGAGCGCGAACATCTGCGGCTTTCATGAGCTTCACTCCTTACTCTGCGATACGCTGCACGAAGCGCGTCTTGACAGAGAGCTTGGCAGCGCCAAGACGAAGTGCCTCACGGGCGAGTTCTTCGCTGACACCATCGATCTCGAACATCATACGGCCGGGCTTGACCTTGCATGCCCAGTATTCGACCGAACCCTTACCCTTACCCATGCGGACTTCGGTCGGCTTGGCGGTGACCGGAACGTCCGGGAACACGCGAATCCAAACGCGGCCGGCGCGCTTCATGTGGCGGGTGATCGCGCGGCGAGCCGCTTCGATCTCGCGAGCGTTGACACGGTTCGGCTCCTGAGCCTTCAGGCCGAATTCGCCGAAGGCGAGATCAGAACCGCCCTTGGCAACGCCCTTGATGCGGCCCTTGAACTGCTTGCGATACTTCGTACGCTTTGGCTGCAACATTTTTTTACTTCTCCGATATTGGCTGCCACGCGCGAATGTTACGCGTTCTCACGACGACGGTCTCGACCGCCACCGCCCTGGTTGTCACTCTCGGTCGCGCGGCGCTCGGAAGCCATCGGATCGTGCTCGAGGATTTCGCCCTTGAAGATCCAGACTTTGACACCGCAGATGCCGAAAGCGGTTTCCGCTTCAGCCGTACCGTAGTCGATGTCGGCGCGCAGCGTATGCAGCGGCACGCGGCCTTCGCGATACCATTCGGTACGAGCGATTTCCGCACCGCCGAGACGGCCGGCGCAAGTGATCTTGATGCCTTCGGCGCCGAGACGCATGGCCGACTGAACAGCGCGCTTCATCGCACGGCGGAAAGCCACGCGGCGTTCGAGCTGCTGGGCGATCGACTGAGCAACGAGCGTTGCGTCAACTTCCGGCTTGCGCACTTCAACGATGTTGAGGTGCGTCTCGGAGTTGGTCATCTCGGAAAGCTTCTTGCGCAGCTTTTCGATGTCGGCGCCCTTCTTGCCGATGATGAGGCCCGGACGAGCCGAGTGGATCGTCACGCGGCACTTCTTGTGCGGACGCTCAATCACGACCTTGGCGATACCGGCAGCCTTCAGCTCTTCCATCAGGTACGCGCGGATCTTCAGGTCTTCATGAAGAAGCTGACCGTACTCCGCGTTATCCGCGAACCAACGGCTATCCCAGGTCCGGTTGATGCCGAGACGGAAACCGATCGGATTAATCTTCTGGCCCATTATGCGGCCTCCCCTGTGGCTTCCACTTCACGAACAACGATCGTCAAGTGCGAGAACGGCTTTTCGACGCGCGATGCACGGCCGCGACCACGGGCGTGGAAGCGCTTCATCACGATCGACTTGCCAACATAAGCTTCCGCGACGATGAGCGAATCAACGTCGAGATCGTGGTTGTTCTCAGCGTTCGCGATCGCAGATTCAAGCGTCTTCTTGACGGTACCTGCAATGCGCTTGCGCGAGAACTCGAGTTCGGCCAGAGCGCGGTCAACCTTCTTGCCGCGGATCAGCGCGGCAACGAGGTTGAGCTTCTGGGGGCTGACGCGGATCGTGCGCGCAATTGCCTGCGCCTCATTATCCTTCAGCCGGCGTTCGGCTTTTGCCTTGCCCATTGTTACTTCCTCTTCGCTTTCTTGTCCGCGCCATGACCATAATAGGTCCGGGTCGGTGCGAATTCACCGAACTTGTGACCGACCATTTCCTCGGACACCGAGACGGGAACATGCTTGTTTCCGTTGTAGACGCCGAAGGTCAGACCGACGAACTGCGGAAGGATAGTGGAGCGACGGCTCCACATCTTGATCACTTCGTTGCGACCGCCTTCGCGAACCTTCTCAGCCTTCTTGAGAAGATAGCCGTCAACAAACGGACCTTTCCAAACTGAACGAGCCACTTGAGACTTCCTCTCTTACTTCTTGCGCTGATGACGCGAGCGCATGATGAACTTGTCGGTCGACTTGTTGGAGCGCGTGCGCTTGCCCTTCGTCGGCTTGCCCCACGGGGTTACCGGGTGGCGGCCACCGGACGTGCGGCCTTCGCCACCGCCGTGCGGATGGTCAACCGGGTTCATGACGACGCCGCGTACGTGCGGGCGCTTGCCGCGCCAACGCGAACGGCCAGCCTTACCGTCATTGATGTTGCCGTGATCGGGGTTCGATACAGCACCGATCGATGCAAGGCAAGAGCCGTGCACCAGGCGCTGCTCGCCCGAGTTCAGGCGAAGGATCGCCATGCCCTGGTCGCGGCCGACGAGCTGCGCATAGGTTCCGGCGGAGCGAGCGATCTGGCCGCCCTTGCCCGGCTTCATTTCCACGTTGTGGACGATGGAGCCGACCGGGATGAACTGCAGCGGCATGGTGTTGCCGGGCTTGACGTCGACAGCCTTGTCCGAAGCGATCACCTTGTCGCCGGCCGCAAGACGCTGCGGCGCCAGGATATAGGCCTGTTCGCCGTCGGCGTAGTTGACGAGCGCGATGAAGGCGGTGCGGTTCGGGTCATATTCCAGACGCTCGACCGTGCCCTCGACGTCAAACTTGCGACGCTTGAAGTCGACCAGACGGTAGGACCGCTTGTGACCGCCGCCCTGGAAGCGGACGGTGATGCGGCCCAGGTTGTTGCGACCGCCCTTAGAGGACAGGCCCTCGGTCAGCGCCTTGACGGGCTTGCCCTTGTAGAGGCCGGCCCGGTCCACGATGACCAGTTGGCGCTGGCTCGGCGTCGTCGGATTGAAATTTTTCAATGCCATTTTCTTGTTCCCTTTTGGGTTTTTACCCTAATGGGCCTATCCGTTAGAGACCGGTCGAGACGTCGATGGACTGACCTTCGGCGAGCGTGATGATCGCCTTCTTGACGTCCTTCTGCTTTCCGGCGAAGCCGCGGAAGCGCTTCAGCTTACCCTTGCGGACGAGCGTGTTCACGGCCGTGACCTTGACGCCGAACAGGGCTTCGACTGCAGCCTTGATCTCAGGCTTCGAGGCGCCCTTGGCGACGTTGAAGACGACCTGGTTCTGCTCGGAAACCAGCGTCGACTTTTCGGTGATCGAGGGAGACACGATCACGTCGTAGTGGCGAAGATCCGTCATTTGAACCGCTCCTCCAGAGCTTCCACGGCGGCCTTGGAAAGCACGAGCTTGCCGCGGCGCAGGATGTCGTAAACGTTGATGCCCTGAACCGGCAGAACGTCCACGTTCGGGATGTTCTGGGCTGCGAGCTTGAAGTTGCTCTCGATCTCGGCGCCGCCGATGATCAGAGCGTTGGTGAGGCCGAGCGAGGCGAACGCGCCGGCAAGCGCCTTCGTCTTCGCTTCCTTGGCGATGAGATCGTCGACGACGATGATCTCTTCAGCCTTCAGCTTGGCCGACAGCGCGTGGCGAAGGCCGAGCGCGCGGATCTTCTTCGGCAGATCATGCTCATGGCTGCGAACGACCGGGCCGTGAGCCTTGCCGCCGCCGCGGAACTGCGGAGCACGAGCCGAATGGTGACGGGCGCGGCCCGTACCCTTCTGCTTGTACATCTTCGCGCCGGTGCGGGCGACTTCCGCACGGCCCTTGGCCTTGTGCGTGCCCTGCTGACGCTTGGCGAGCTGCCAGCGAACGACGCGGGCGATGATGTCTTCACGGGGTTCGAGGCCGAAAATGGCGTCAGAAAGGGAAACCTTTCCCGCGTCCTTGCCCTCGAGGGTTTTGACGGTGAGATCCATTATTCGGCTCCCTTACTTCGATGCTGCGGCGCGCACGGCGGCCGGGCGCGGTGCGCCTTCCGGAGTGCCCGACTTGATTGCGTCGCGGACCACGATCCAGGAACCCTTGGAGCCGGGAACGGCGCCCTTGACCAGGATCAGACCACGATCTTCGTCGGTCGATACGACTTCCAGGTTCTGCGTGGTGACGCGCGTCTGGCCCATGTGACCAGCCATGCGCTTGCCCTTCCAGACGCGGCCCGGATCCTGATTGGAACCGGTCGAACCATGCGAACGGTGCGATACGGACACGCCGTGGGTCGCACGCAGACCGCCGAAGTTGTGGCGCTTGATCGCGCCGGCAAAGCCCTTGCCGATTGTGGTGCCGGTGACGTCCACGAGCTGGCCGGCGACGAAATGGCCAGCCGTCAGCTCGGCGCCAATCTCGATCAGGTTTTCGGCGCTCACGCGGAACTCGACGAGCTTTGCCTTCGGCTCGACGCTCGCAGCGGCGAAATGGCCGCGCATAGCCTTCGGCGTATTCTTGACCTTCGAACGGCCTGCACCCAGCTGAACTGCGGTATAGCCGTTCTTCTCTTCCGTGCGGTGGGCCACTACCTGGCAGTTCTCCAGCCGCAATACTGTTACCGGGATATGCTCGCCGGCGTCGTTGTAGACGCGGGTCATTCCCACCTTCTGTGCAATCACACCTGAACGCATCGGTTCACGCCTCTTGTTTAGGGTTCCCGTCCGGCGCTTTGCCGCACCTTCCGGTTTCCTGTTCCTGGAAGCCGTTGGAGAAACTCCACGTACCTTCCTTGTTATTTTCGGCTTGCGCCGGGTCTTAGAGCTTGATCTCGACGTCCACGCCGGCGGCGAGATCGAGCTTCATCAGCGCGTCCACCGTCTGCGGGGTCGGATCAACGATATCGAGAAGACGCTTGTGCGTGCGCATCTCGAACTGTTCGCGGCTCTTCTTGTCGACATGCGGCGACCGGTTGACCGTGAATTTCTCAATCCGGGTCGGAAGCGGCACGGGCCCGCGCACACTCGCACCGGTGCGCTTGGCCGTCGACACGATTTCGCGCGTGGAGGCATCGAGGATCCGGTGATCAAACGCCTTGAGGCGGATGCGGATATTCTGGCCGTTCATTCGACTTGTCCTTGCTCGTGTTTCCGGTGTGCTTTCACGCACACACTTGAACTTCTGAATTCGTTTCGCTTTAGCCGCTTCTTTTCAAAAATCGCAGGGACATGGACGACCATGTCCCTGCCGAAACGGCTTAAGCCGTTTTCTTCTTACTTGATGATCGAGGCGACGATGCCGGCGCCGACGGTGCGGCCGCCTTCGCGGATGGCGAAGCGCAGCTTCTCTTCCATCGCGATCGGCACGATCAGCTCGACGTCGACCGTCACGTTGTCGCCCGGCATCACCATCTCCGTGCCTTCCGGCAGCGTCACGATGCCGGTCACGTCCGTCGTGCGGAAGTAGAACTGCGGACGGTAGTTGGTGAAGAACGGCGTATGACGGCCACCCTCTTCCTTCGTCAGGATGTAGGCTTCCGCCTTGAACTTCGTGTGCGGCGTCACCGAACCCGGCTTGCACAGGATCTGGCCGCGCTCGACGCCGTTGCGGTCGACACCGCGCAAGAGCGCGCCGATGTTGTCGCCGGCCTGGCCCTGGTCGAGCAGCTTGCGGAACATCTCAACGCCCGTGCAGGTCGTCTTCGTCGTCGGACGGATGCCGACGATCTCGACTTCCTCACCGACCTTGATGATGCCGCGCTCGACGCGGCCGGTCACGACCGTACCGCGGCCCGAGATCGAGAACACGTCTTCGATCGGCATCAGGAACGGCTGGTCGATCGGACGCTCCGGCGTCGGGATGTAGGCGTCAACCGCTGCCATCAGCTCGCGGATCGCGTCTTCGCCGATCTTCTTGTCGCTGTCTTCAAGCGCGGCCAGCGCCGAACCCTTGATGATCGGAATGTCGTCGCCCGGGAATTCGTAGGACGACAGCAGTTCGCGCACTTCCAGCTCGACGAGCTCGAGCAGCTCGGCGTCGTCGACCTGGTCGACCTTGTTCAGGAACACGACGATCGCCGGAACCCCGACCTGGCGGGCGAGCAGGATGTGTTCGCGCGTCTGCGGCATCGGGCCGTCGGCGGCCGAAACGACGAGGATCGCGCCGTCCATCTGCGCCGCACCGGTGATCATGTTCTTGACGTAGTCGGCGTGGCCGGGGCAGTCGACGTGCGCATAGTGGCGGTTCGGCGTCTCGTATTCGACGTGCGCCGTCGAGATGGTGATGCCGCGCGCCTTTTCTTCCGGCGCCGCGTCGATCTGGTCATACGCCTTGAACTCGCCGAAATACTTCGTGATCGCTGCAGTCAGCGACGTCTTGCCATGGTCAACGTGGCCAATCGTGCCAATGTTGACGTGCGGCTTGTTGCGCTCGAATTTGCTCTTTGCCATTTTCGGCTCTCCGTTTCCTGTCCCTTTAGAGGGGAAATCTTTTCATTCTGTTTCAGCGCGAGGCTATTCCGGTCACTTCTGACCGGAATACTTCGCCTGGATTTCCTGCGCGACGTTCGACGGAACCGGCGCGTAGTGATCGAACAGCATCGTGTACTGAGCGCGGCCCTGCGACATGGAGCGCAGGTTGTCCACGTACTTGAACATGTTCGCGAGCGGCACGTGGGCGTTGATCACCACGGCGACGCCGCGCGATTCCTGACCCTGGATTTGGCCACGGCGAGAGTTCAGGTCGCCGATCACGTCGCCGACATAATCTTCCGGCGTCACGACCTCGACCTTCATGATCGGCTCGAGGAGCTGAGCGCCGGCCTTCTTGGCCGCTTCACGGAAGCAAGCGCGCGAAGCGATTTCGAACGCCAGAACCGACGAGTCGACATCGTGGAACGCACCGTCGATGAGAGTGGCCTTGACGCCCAGCATTGGGAAGCCGGCCAGCGGACCCGAAGACAGAACGCTCTCGATACCCTTCTGAACGCCCGGGATGTATTCCTTCGGAACCGCACCACCGACGATCTTGGATTCGAATACGAAGTCCTCGCCTTCCGGGTTAGGCTCGAAGACGATCTTGACGCGCGCGAACTGACCGGTACCACCGGACTGCTTCTTGTGCGTGTAGTCTTCTTCGTGCTGACGCGTGATGGTCTCGCGGTAAGCGACCTGCGGAGCACCCACGGATGCTTCCACCTTGAACTCGCGGCGCATACGGTCGACGATGATGTCGAGGTGAAGCTCGCCCATGCCGGCAATGATCGTCTGGCCCGATTCCTCGTCGGTCTTGACGCGGAAGGACGGGTCTTCTGCCGCCAGGCGGTTGAGCGCGAGTCCCATCTTTTCCTGGTCGCCCTTGGTTTTCGGCTCGATGGCGATCTGGATGACCGGCTCGGGGAATTCCATGCGCTCAAGGATAACCGGCTTCAGCGGATCACAGAGCGTATCGCCCGTCGTGGTTTCCTTGAGGCCAGCGAGAGCAACGATGTCGCCGGCAAAGGCTTCTTCGATGTCTTCACGGGAGTTCGAGTGCATTTGCAGCATGCGGCCGACGCGCTCGCGCTTTTCCTTGACCGTGTTCATCACCGACGTGCCCTTTTCGAGCTTGCCGGAATAGATGCGGGCGAAGGTCAGCGAACCGACGAAGGGGTCGTTCATGATCTTGAACGCCAGCATCGAGAGCGGCTCGTTGTCGTCAGCATTACGGGTGATTTCGCCGTCGGTCTTGACGTCGATGCCCTTGATCGCCGGAATATCGACCGGCGACGGCAGGTAGTCGACAACGGCGTCGAGCAGCGGCTGAACGCCCTTGTTCTTGAAGGCGGTGCCGCAGAACATCGGGTGGAACTTGACGTCGATCGTGCCGCGACGAACCAGTTCACGGATCTTGTCGTTGTCCGGATAGGTGCCTTCGAGATAGGCTTCCATTGCCGCTTCGTCGATCTCGACAACCGTCTCGATCAGCTTCTCGCGGTATTCTTCAGCCTTTTCCTTCAGGTCGGCCGGGATCTCGACGACATCCCACTGGGCACCGAGCGACTCGTCGCGCCAGACGAGGGCGTTCATCTCGATCAGGTCGACGACGCCCTTGAACTCGCTTTCAGCGCCGATCGGCAGTTGCATGACAACCGGGATTGCGCCAAGGCGGCTCTTGATCATCTCAACGGAGCGGTAGAAGTCAGCGCCGGTCTTGTCCATCTTGTTGCAGAAGATCATGCGCGGAACATGATACTTCTCGGCCTGACGCCAGACGGTCTCCGTCTGCGGCTCAACGCCGGCATTGGCATCGAGAAGCGCGATGGCACCGTCGAGCACACGCAGCGAACGCTCGACTTCGATCGTGAAGTCCACGTGGCCGGGAGTGTCGATGATGTTGAAGCGGCGCATCTTGCCGTCACGGCCCTTCCAGAAGGTCGTGGTGGCTGCAGACGTGATCGTGATGCCGCGTTCCTGCTCCTGCTCCATCCAGTCCATCGTTGCGGCGCCGTCGTGAACTTCGCCGATCTTATGGGACTTGCCGGTGTAGTAGAGAATGCGCTCGGTCGTCGTCGTCTTGCCGGCGTCGATATGCGCCATGATACCGAAATTTCGGTAATCTTCGATTTTATATTCGCGAGCCATGGGTGACTGCCTTTCGAGACGTGTTGCCGTTACCAGCGGTAGTGCGAGAACGCACGGTTGGCATCGGCCATCTTGTGCGTGTCTTCGCGCTTCTTCACGGCGCTGCCACGGTTGTTTGCTGCGTCCATGAGTTCGCCGCAGAGGCGATCAACCATGGTCGTTTCGTTGCGCTTGCGTGCGGCCGCAATCAGCCAACGGATGGCGAGGGCCTGGCGACGCTCCGGACGAACATCGACCGGAACCTGATAGGTGGCACCACCGACGCGGCGCGAACGCACTTCGACATGCGGAGCAATGTTGTCGAGGGCGGAATGGAACACGGCAATCGGTTCCTGCTTCAGCTTCGACTGGACCGCTTCGAAGGCACCATAGACGATGCTTTCTGCGACGGACTTCTTACCGTCCAGCATGATTGCGTTCATAAACTTCGTGACGACCAGATCACCGAACTTCGGATCCGGGTTGATCTCACGCTTTTCTGCTCTATGGCGTCGGGACATACTTTTCGTCTCTCAACTTTAAATCTTCTGACCAGCGAAATGGCGCCGGTTGCGATGTTATTTCGGACGCTTCGCGCCGTACTTCGAACGACGCTGCTTGCGGTTCTTCACACCCTGCGTATCGAGAACGCCGCGGATGATGTGGTAACGAACACCCGGAAGGTCCTTCACGCGGCCACCGCGGATCATGACCACGGAGTGCTCCTGCAGGTTGTGACCTTCACCCGGAATGTAGCCGATCACTTCGAAGCCGTTCGTCAGGCGGATCTTGGCGACCTTGCGGAGAGCCGAGTTCGGCTTCTTCGGGGTCGTCGTGTAGACGCGGGTGCAAACGCCGCGCTTCTGCGGGTTTTCCTGCAGGGCAGGAACCTTGTTGCGCTTTACCTGTGCCTGACGCGGCTTGCGGATCAGCTGGTTTACGGTAGGCATCTAACCATCCCTTACAAAAACTTATCTCGTTACCCTTGCGGGCGGATCGTTTGCCGTCGCCGGCGGTATCGAACGCCTGTGAAATGCGCAAAACGAGGGCCGATCCGCCTTTTCGCAGATGGCCCCAACAAAAGCAGAGGACGCACTATCTCGTGCGTCTTGCGTGCAGCATTGTGTCGTCAGCGTGCGTTTTGAACCTTGTTTGAGGCGAACTCCAGAACGCGCCGTTCCGAACCAGCCAGCCTCACATGGGCTCTGATGCGGCGGGGTGTACTGATTTCGGGGCGATCCGTCAAGGGCAATTAGGAAATATTCTCGGCTTTGCAGCTCTGATATGCCCGGAAAACAAGGCTTTGCGGCGCCACCGGCGCTCCGAACGCAACCAGCGGCCCTTTCTTTGCGCCATCGTCGTCGCCGTTTAAGGAATCAGCAACCTCTTTCTGCCGTTTTTCCACGGTCGCGACTCGGGCTCATGCGAAGCTTCCCCCTTCTCTCGCCTCGCTCGCCGCAGCTTTCCTCAAGCGGGTTCCGCTTTCGCAAAATATGCAGTAGAGCAGGATGAGGCAAAGTGTGTCCGGTTTCCCCGCATCCCGCGTCTCAATTCATGAGAAACGATCGCGTCAGCGATTTCGGTCCTTCGACCTAAAAATCATCGCGATCCTCCGTTATCATTGCCTGAAGAGGATGTTCCATGCCCGTCACACCGGATAACGACAACGCACCAGACGAACCGCTGGTCTTCATCATCATCGGCAAGGCCTATGAAGCTGACGGCGACAAAGAGGGCGTCGACATTCACGTAATGCTCCGGGCGCCGGACGACGATACCGCCGTGCGGGAGGCGCTGAACGCACTTGCCGAGGAGGGCTTTCTCGAAGCCGATCTCGACCAGATCGGAACCTTGACCGGCATCCCGGAGGAGGAGCCGCACGCTTCCGCCTATCAGGGCGCTCTCGAAGGAGAAGTTGCGATCATCCGTTTCAGCTGACCGAGTCGCCCCGCCAAACTGAAAAGTCCAAGGCAAAAAGAAAGAAGCCGCCCGGAGATATCCGGGCGGCTTCTGCATTTGATCGAGAGGGTGCCACGTGCCGGCACCCTCTCCTTTTCCTTATTCCGCAGCGGCGTGATCGTCCGCCATGTCGGCGAGCATCGGCGTAGCTGCTTCCGCTCCGGTACCCTTGCGGCGCTCTTCGAGGATCAGTTCGTCGCGCGCCGTGGCGATACGGCGGATCTGCGTCATCGTGCCACCAGTACCGGCCGGGATGAGGCGGCCGACGATAACGTTTTCCTTCAGTCCTTGCAGGCTATCCGTCTTGCCGGCGACGGCAGCCTCGGTCAGGACCTTCGTGGTCTCCTGGAACGACGCGGCCGAGATGAAGGACGGCGTTTGCAGCGAGGCCTTGGTGATGCCGAGCAGAACCGGCTCGCCATAGGCAGGCTTCTTGCCTTCGGCGATCAGCGCATCGTTGACATCCTCGAGCTCGATGCGGTCGACATTGTCGCCGACGATGTAAGTCGAGTCACCGGCGTCGGTGATTTCGACCTTCTGCAGCATCTGCCGGACGATGACCTCGATGTGCTTGTCGTTGATGACGACGCCCTGCAGACGGTAGACTTCCTGGATCTCGTTGACGAGGTAGGAAGCCAGCGCTTCCACGCCCTTGATCGCCAGGATGTCGTGCGGCGCCGGGTTGCCGTCGAGGATGTAGTCGCCCTTTTCGATGTAGTCGCCGTCCTGAAGATGGAAGGGCTTGCCCTTCGGAATCAGGTACTCGACCGGCTCGACACCGTCTTCCGCCGGCTCGATCATGACGCGACGCTTGTTCTTGTAATCGCGACCGAAGCGAACCGTACCATCGATCTCTGCGATGATTGCGTGATCCTTCGGACGACGAGCTTCGAACAGCTCGGCAACGCGCGGCAGACCGCCGGTGATGTCCTTGGTCTTGGCGCTTTCGAGCGGCGAACGGGCAAGAACGTCACCCTGGCTAACCTTCTGACCCGGTTCGACGGACAGAATCGCGTCGACCGAGAGCATGAAGCGGGCTTCGCCGCCGCGGGCGAGCTTGGCGATGCTGCCGTTCTTGTCCTTGATGACGATCGCGGGCTTCAAGTCCGTACCGCGCGGCGTCGAGCGCCAGTCGATAACCTGACGCTTGGTGATGCCGGTCGATTCGTCGGTCGACTCGATAACCGAGATGCCGTCGATCACGTCTTCGAAGTGAACAGTACCTTCCACTTCCGTCATCATCGGACGGGTGTAGGGGTCCCATTCCGCGAAGCGCTGGCCACGCTTCACCTTGTCGCCATCGTCGACGAAGATCTTGGAACCATAGGCCACACGCTGCGAGGAACGCTCCACGCCGCGCTCGTCCAGGATCTGGATCGCCATGTTGCGCCCCATGGCAACGAGCGTGCCATCGGAGTTGCGCAGCATGTTGCGGTTCTTGATCTGAACCGTGCCCTCATAGGAGGCTTCCAGGAACGACTGGTCGACCACGGTCGCGGTACCGCCGAGGTGGAAGGTACGCATGGTGAGCTGGGTGCCCGGCTCGCCGATCGACTGCGCCGCGATGACGCCGACGGCCTCACCCATGTTGACCGGCGTACCGCGCGCCAGGTCGCGGCCGTAGCAGACGCCGCAGACGCCCGTCTGGATTTCACAGGTCAGCGCCGAACGGATGCGGACGGACTGGATGCCGGCCTTTTCGATGAGTGCGACATCGGCTTCGAGGATCATCTTGCCGGCATCGACGATGCGCTCGCCGGTGACCGGGTTGTCGATGTTGTCGAGCGCCGTACGGCCGAGAATACGCTGGCCGAGCGAGGCAACGACCTGACCGGCATCGACGATCGCCGTCATGGTGAGGCCCTTGTCGGTACCGCAATCGGTATGCGTGACGATGCAGTCCTGCGCGACGTCGACGAGACGACGCGTCAGGTAACCCGAGTTCGCCGTCTTCAAAGCGGTGTCGGCGAGACCCTTACGGGCACCGTGGGTCGAGTTGAAGTACTCGTTCACGGTCAGGCCTTCCTTGAAGTTCGAGATGATCGGCGTCTCGATGATTTCACCCGACGGCTTGGCCATCAGGCCACGCATGCCACCGAGCTGACGCATCTGGTTCGGCGAACCACGTGCACCGGAGTGCGACATCATGTAGATCGAGTTCATCGGCTTCTGGCGACCGTTGTCGTCGAACTCGACCGCCTTGATGCGCGCCATCATCTCTTCGGCGACCTTTTCGGTTGCCTTGCCCCAGGCATCGACAACCTTGTTGTACTTCTCGCCCTGGGTGATGAGACCGTCATTGTACTGCTGCTCGTATTCCTTCACGAGCGCTTCCGTATCGCCGACGATCTTCGCCTTCGTGTCCGGAATCACCATGTCGTCCTTGCCGAACGAAATGCCGGCGCGGCAGGCATGCGAGAAGCCGAGCTGCATGATCCGGTCGCAGAAGATGACCGTGTCCTTCTGACCGCAATGGCGATAGACCGTGTCGATCATCTTAGAGATGTTCTTCTTGGTCATCTCCTGGTTGCAGATGTCGAACGGAACGTTCGGGTTCCTCGGCAGCAGTTCGCCGATGATCATGCGACCGGGCGTCGTTTCGTAGATCTTCGAAACCGGGTTGCCCTCGGCATCGACGGTCTTGTAACGGCCGCGGATCTTGGCGTGCAGGGTGACGGCCTTCGTCTCCAGCGCATGGTGCAGTTCGCCCATGTCGGAGAAGGCCATGCCTTCGCCCGGCTCGTTCTGGTTCATGATCGAGAGGTAATAGAGGCCGAGAACCATGTCCTGCGACGGCACGATGATCGGTGCGCCGTTCGCCGGATGCAGGATGTTGTTCGTCGACATCATCAGCACGCGCGCTTCAAGCTGGGCTTCGAGCGACAGCGGCACGTGAACGGCCATCTGGTCGCCGTCGAAGTCGGCGTTGAAGGCCGTGCAGACGAGCGGGTGCAACTGGATCGCCTTGCCTTCGACCAGAATCGGTTCGAAGGCCTGGATGCCCAGGCGATGCAGCGTCGGCGCGCGGTTGAGGAGCACCGGATGTTCGCGGATGACCTCGTCGAGGATATCCCAGACTTCCGGCTTTTCCTTCTCGACGAGCTTCTTCGCCTGCTTGACGGTCGAGGAGTAGCCCTTGGCGTCGAGGCGGGCGTAGATGAACGGCTTGAAGAGCTCGAGCGCCATCTTCTTAGGCAGGCCGCACTGGTGGAGCTTCAGTTCCGGACCGGTCACGATGACCGAACGGCCGGAATAGTCGACGCGCTTGCCGAGCAGGTTCTGGCGGAAGCGGCCCTGCTTGCCCTTCAGCATGTCGGAGAGCGACTTCAGCGGACGCTTGTTGGCGCCGGTGATGACGCGGCCGCGGCGGCCGTTATCGAACAGCGCATCCACGGATTCCTGCAGCATGCGCTTTTCGTTGCGGATGATGATGCCCGGCGCGCGCAGCTCGATCAGCCGCTTCAAGCGGTTGTTACGGTTGATCACGCGGCGGTAGAGATCGTTGAGATCCGACGTCGCGAAGCGGCCGCCATCGAGCGGAACGAGCGGGCGCAGGTCCGGCGGGATCACCGGAATGACCTTCATGATCATCCATTCCGGGCGGTTGCCGGACTCCATGAAGTTCTCGACGATCTTCAGCCGCTTCATCAGCTTCTTCTGCTTCAGATCCGAGCTCGTCTCGGCCATTTCCGCGCGCAGATCGCCGGCGATCTTCTCGAGATTCATCGAAGCGAGCATTTCGTAGATCGCCTCGGCGCCGATCATCGCGGTGAATTGGTCTTCACCGAACTCGTCGACCGCAATCATGTACTCTTCTTCGCTCAGGAGCTGGTTCTCCTTGAGCGACGTCAAGCCAGGCTCCGTGACGATGTAGTTCTCGAAATAGAGAACGCGCTCGATATCCTTGAGAGTCATGTCGAGCAGCGTCGCGATGCGGCTCGGCAGCGACTTCAGGAACCAGATGTGGGCAACGGGCGCGGCGAGCTCGATATGGCCCATGCGCTCACGGCGAACGCGCGACAGCGTGACTTCGACACCGCACTTTTCGCAGATGATGCCCTTGTACTTCATGCGCTTGTACTTGCCGCACAGGCACTCGTAGTCCTTGATCGGACCGAAGATGCGCGCGCAGAACAGACCGTCGCGTTCCGGCTTGAAAGTACGGTAGTTGATCGTCTCCGGTTTCTTGATCTCACCGTAAGACCAGGAAAGAATCTTCTCCGGCGACGCAATCGAAATCCGGATGGAGTCGAAGGTCTGTGCAGGCACCTGCGGATTGAAAAGATTCATGACCTCTTGGTTCATGCCTGTCTCCTTTGAGGGCATTGAGCCCTGAGCTTGGCGAGGGTGCCGGCAAATCCCGGGCGCCGGCCCCTGCCCCATAAACAGCTAAAACCGCATCGGGTGCGGCCCTTGTTCCTGCCGCGGGCAAATCAGGCTGCCCTGCGGCGGAAACGGTGCGCGCCGCCTTCGCGGCACGCACCTGATATCGTCTTACTCCGCTGCGTCCGGCAGTTGCGCCGCTGCGCCGAGATCCTCGACCTTCGAGTTCTCGAGCTCGACCGAGAGGCCCAACGAGCGCATTTCCTTGACGAGAACGTTGAAGCTCTCCGGAATGCCCGCCTCGAAGGTGTCGTCGCCACGGACGATCGCTTCGTAGACCTTGGTGCGGCCAGCCACGTCGTCCGACTTGACCGTCAGCATTTCCTGCAGCGTGTAGGCAGCGCCGTAAGCCTCCAGCGCCCAGACCTCCATTTCGCCGAAGCGCTGACCGCCGAACTGCGCCTTGCCGCCGAGCGGCTGCTGGGTAACGAGCGAGTAAGGACCGATCGAACGGGCATGGATCTTGTCGTCGACCAAGTGGTTGAGCTTCAGCATGTAGATGTAGCCCACGGTCACCTGGCGATCGAACGTCTCACCTGTACGTCCGTCATAGAGCGTCGACTGACCGGTGACTTTGAGACCGGCCTTCTCGAGCATCTCATTGACATCAGCCTCCACCGCCCCGTCGAAGACCGGAGTGGCGATCGAGACGCCGCGACGGGTCTGCTCGGCCAGCCGAACGATCGACTCGTCGTCATACTGCTTGATCGGCTCGCCCTTCGGACCGGATCCGATGACGTCGTCGATCGTCTGCCGCAGCGGCGCGATATCGCCATTCTCCTGATAGGCGTCGAGCATGGCGCCGATCTTCCTGCCCATTCCGGCGCAGGCCCAACCGAGATGCGTCTCGAGGATCTGGCCGACGTTCATGCGCGACGGCACGCCGAGCGGGTTCAGCACCACGTCGACATGTGTGCCATCTTCGAGGAACGGCATGTCCTCGATCGGCACGATGCGCGACACGACACCCTTGTTGCCGTGACGGCCGGCCATCTTGTCGCCCGGCTGGATCTTGCGCTTCACGGCGACGAAGACCTTGACCATCTTCATGACGCCCGGAGGCATCTCGTCGCCGCGCTGGACCTTCTCGACCTTGTCCATAAAGCGCTGTTCAAGGCGCGACTTAGACTCGTCGTACTGGGCGCGAAGCGCTTCGATTTCACCCTGAGCCTTCTCGTCCTCGACGGCGAACATCCACCACTGCGAGCGCGGATATTCGCTGATGACGGCGTTCGAAAGCTCAGTGGCCTTCTTGAAGCCCTTCGGACCGGCAACGGCAACGTGACCACGTAGCATGTCGACCAGGCGAGCATAGACGTTGCGGTCGAGGATCGCCTGTTCGTCATCGCGGTCCTTGGCGAGGCGTTCGATTTCCTCGCGCTCGATCGCCATCGCGCGCTCGTCCTTCTCCACGCCGTGACGGTTGAAGACGCGCACTTCGACAACCGTCCCGAAGGTGCCGGGCGGCATGCGCATCGACGTGTCGCGCACGTCGGAGGCCTTCTCGCCGAAGATGGCGCGCAGAAGCTTTTCTTCCGGCGTCATCGGGCTTTCGCCCTTCGGCGTGATCTTGCCGACGAGGATGTCGCCTGGCTGAACTTCGGCGCCGATGTAGACGATACCGGCCTCGTCCAGGTTCTTCAGCGCTTCTTCCGAAACATTCGGAATGTCGCGCGTGATTTCTTCCGGACCGAGCTTCGTGTCGCGTGCCATCACCTCGAATTCCTCGATGTGGATCGAGGTGAAGACGTCGTCGCGCACGATCCGCTCGGAGAGCAGGATCGAGTCTTCGTAGTTGTAGCCGTTCCAGGGCATGAAGGCGACCAGCGCGTTGCGGCCGAGCGCCAGGTCACCGAGGTCGGTCGAAGGACCGTCCGCGATGATGTCTCCCTTGTTGATGACATCGCCGACGGTCACCAGCGGACGCTGATTGACGCAAGTGTTCTGGTTCGAACGCTGGAACTTCTGCAGCCGGTAGATATCGACGCCGGACTTCGACGGATCGAGGTCTTCGGTGGCGCGGATAACGATACGCGTCGCATCGACCTGGTCGACGACACCGCCACGGCGGGCGGCAATCGCCGCACCGGAGTCGCGTGCGACGACCGGCTCCATGCCGGTGCCGACGAACGGAGCTTCGGCCCTCAGCAACGGTACAGCCTGACGCTGCATATTCGAGCCCATCAGCGCGCGGTTGGCGTCATCGTTCTCGAGGAACGGGATGAGCGCGGCCGCGACCGAAACGAGCTGCTTCGGCGAAACGTCCATCAGGTTGATGTTGTCGCGCGGAGCCAGCATAACTTCGCCGGCGTGACGGCAGACGACGAATTCTTCCGCGAAGGAGCCATCGTCGTTCAGAACAGAGTTCGCCTGCGCTACGTGGTACTTCGCTTCTTCCATCGCCGACAGATAGACGACGTCGTTCGTCACCTTGCCGTCGACGATCTTGCGGTACGGGCTCTCGATGAAGCCGTACTTGTTGACGCGGGCGAAGGTCGCAAGCGAGTTGATGAGACCGATGTTCGGGCCTTCCGGCGTTTCGATCGGGCAGATACGGCCGTAATGCGTCGGGTGCACGTCGCGGACTTCGAAGCCGGCGCGCTCGCGGGTGAGACCGCCCGGACCAAGCGCAGACAGACGGCGCTTGTGGGTGATTTCCGAAAGCGGGTTCACCTGGTCCATGAACTGCGACAGCTGCGAGGAACCGAAGAATTCGCGAACGGCGGCAGCCGCCGGCTTCGCGTTGATCAGGTCCTGCGGCATCACGGTGTCGATCTCGATCGAGGACATACGTTCCTTGATCGCACGCTCCATGCGCAGGAGACCCAGGCGATACTGGTTCTCCATCAGCTCGCCGACAGAGCGGACGCGGCGGTTGCCGAGGTTGTCGATGTCGTCGATCTCGCCCTTCCCGTCTCGCAGCTCGACCAGCATCTTGACGACGGCAAGGATGTCTTCCTTGCGCAGCGTACGAACCGTGTCCGGGACGTCGAGGTCGAGACGCATGTTCATCTTCACGCGGCCGACGGCCGAGAGGTCGTAGCGCTCGGCGTCGAAGAACAGCGCGTTGAACATGGCTTCGGCCGAATCCATGGTCGGCGGCTCACCGGGGCGCATGACGCGATAGATATCGAACAGCGCGTCCTGCCGGTTCTCATTCTTGTCGGCAGCAAGCGTGTTGCGGATATAGGCGCCTACATTGATGTGGTCGATGTCGAGAACCGGGATCTCATCGAAACCGGCGGAAAGGATAACCGGCAGCGTCTTCTCATCGATCTCGTCGCCGGCTTCCAGGTAGATTTCGCCGGTTTCGACGTTGACCACGTCCTCGGCGAGGTAGTTGCCGTAAAGATCGTCGTCGGTCGCCTTCAGCGCCTTCAGCCCCTTTTCCTGCAACTGCCGTAGCAGGCGCGGCGTAAGCTTCTTGCCGGCCTCGACAACGACCTCGCCGGTATCGGCGTCAATCATGTCGGCGAGCGTCTTCTGGCCCTTCAGCGCATCCGGCTGGAACGGCACGCGCCAGCCCTCGCCGTCGCGCTGGTAGAGCGACTGCGTGTAGAAAGTGTCGAGGATTTCCTCGCCATCCATACCGAGCGCCATCAGCAGCGACGTCACCGGAATCTTGCGGCGGCGGTCGATGCGGGCGTAGACGATGTCCTTGGCGTCGAATTCGATATCGAGCCAGGAGCCGCGATACGGGATCACTCGGGCAGCGAAGAGCAGCTTGCCCGACGAGTGGCTCTTGCCCTTGTCGTGGTCGAAGAAGACGCCCGGCGAACGGTGCATCTGCGAGACGATGACGCGCTCGGTGCCGTTTACGATGAAGGTACCGTTGTCGGTCATGAGCGGCATGTCGCCCATGTAGACGTTCTGTTCCTTGATGTCCTTGATCGACTTCGCGCCGGTGTCCTCGTCGATATCGAACACGATGAGGCGCAGCGTCACCTTGAGCGGCGCTGCGTAGGTCAGGTCACGCTGGCGGCACTCTTCGACGTCGAATTTCGGCGGCTCGAATTCGTAAGACACGAACTCGAGCATCGAAGCACCAGAGAAGTCCTTGATCGGAAATACCGACTTGAAAACGGCTTGAAGTCCCTCGTCCGGACGCCCACCCTTAGGCTCTTCCACCATGAGGAACTGGTCGTAGGATGCCTTCTGAACCTCGATGAGGTTCGGCATCTCCGCGACTTCTGGAATTTTACCAAAAAACTTGCGTACGCGCCTGCGACCGTTGAACGAAAGGGTCTGAGCCATCGTCGCTCCTTGTCAATCTTGCATCCGGGCCTGCAACAGACGGGAACCGCTGGCCAGTCGGTCCCGTCGATCAATGAGTAGTTCAATCTCGTCAAGCTTTCGAAAGACGCCAGCACGGATTGCTGTGCTGTCTCACGATCGCGACCATCCTCTTGAAGAACCCATTACCCAAAAGCCGTTTGCGACAGGCTTTTGGGTAATATGTTCCAAAAACGGTCAAAGAGAGGCGGCCACAAGGGCCACCTCCCTTTCGCATTTCGTCGAATTACTTGACGTCGACCTTCGCGCCAGCGTCTTCGAGCTTCTTCTTGAGGTCAGCAGCTTCCGCCTTGGAAACAGCTTCCTTGACAGCCTTCGGAGCGCCTTCGACGAGGTCCTTGGCTTCCTTGAGGCCGAGGCCGGTGATGGCGCGGACTTCCTTGATGACGTTGATCTTGTTCGCGCCGGCATCCGTCAGGATGACGTCGAACTCGGTCTTCTCTTCTTCAGCGGCAGCAGCAGCACCGCCGGCAGCGCCGCCAGCGGCAGCAACGGCTACCGGAGCAGCGGCAGAAACGCCCCACTTTTCTTCGAGAAGCTTGGAAAGCTCAGCAGCTTCCAGCACGGTCAGCGAGGAGAGGTCTTCAACGATCTTTGCGAGATCAGCCATTTTACTTTTCCTTTTGTTCGGTTCGAACTGGTTTTAACTACAACAGCGAAATTCCGCCTCAGGCGGCTTCGTCCTTCTTGGCATAGGCCGAGAACACGCGGGCAAGCTGGCTTGCCGGTGCTGCGACAACCGTCGCGACGCGGGTTGCCGGGGCATTGATGAGGCCCAGCAGCTTCGCGCGCAGCTCGTCGAGCGAAGGCAGGGTCGCGAGCGACTTGACACCTTCGGCGTTGAGCGTGGTTGTCCCCATGGCGCCGCCCAGAACAACGAGCTTGTCGTTGGTCTTGGCGAAATCCACGACGACCTTCGGAGCCGTTACGGGATCGGCGCTGTAAGCAATCAGCGTCTGTCCCTTGAAGAGATCGGTCATCCCTTCAGACTCCGTGCCCTGAAGAGCGATCTTGGCCAGGCGGTTTTTCGCGACTTTGACGGTGCCGCCAGCAGCGCGCATCTTCGAACGGAAGTCGTTCATCTGCGCAACTGTGACACCAGCATAGTGGGCCACGACAACCGAACCGGAAGCCTTGAAGACTTCGTTCAGCTCCGTGACGAATTCGCGTTTTTCCGCTCTTTCCACTGTCTGTCTCCAGTTGGCAGGGTTGCAATTCGCAGCCCTGCCGGGTTTGCCTTTGTCACCCGGGATCATTCTCGATCCCAAGCAACGCTTAAGGATCCTGTCCCTTGGCGTTCCCGGGAGAGCCGGGTCTGACACAAGGCAAGCGAGGTTCGAACCGAATTTCGACGCCTCCGGCGTCACTTGAAATCCAGATCTTACCCGTCTCATGCGGGCAAGGTGATTAAGGTAAAACCACCCGCAATCTCGGACAGGAACTCCGGGCCGAAGCCCGGAATATTTCCGGCCCCGAAAGGCCGGAAATTCGGGTCACGGGCCGAAGCCCGCGAATTCATCAGGCAGCGCTGATCGTTGCCGGATCGATCTTGAGGCCCGGGCCCATCGTCGAGGAGACGGCCACGCGCTTGACGTAGTTGCCCTTGGCGCCGGTCGGCTTGGCCTTGATCACGGCATCGGCGAAGGCGCGGATGTTCTCTTCGAGCGCCTTGGCATCGAAGGATGCCTTGCCGACGCCGGCGTGAACGATACCCGCCTTCTCGACGCGGAATTCAACCGCGCCACCCTTCGAGGCCTTAACGGCCGCGGTGACGTCCATGGTGACGGTGCCGACCTTCGGGTTCGGCATCATGCCGCGCGGGCCGAGAACCTTACCGAGACGACCGACGAGCGGCATCATGTCCGGGGTGGCGATGCAGCGATCGAAGTCGATCTTACCGCCCTGGACGATCTCCACGAGGTCTTCCGCACCGACGACGTCGGCACCCGCAGCCTTGGCTTCGTCAGCCTTGGCACCACGGGCGAAAACGGCGACACGGACGGAACGGCCGGTACCGTTCGGCAGATTGACGACACCGCGGACCATCTGGTCGGCGTGGCGCGGATCGACGCCGAGGTTCATCGCGACTTCGATGGTCTCGTCGAACTTGGCGGTCGCACGCTCCTTAACGATCGTCACGGCTTCGGTGAGGCCATAGAGCTTCGCCGGATCAATGCCCTCGCGGGACTTCTGTACACGCTTTGCAATCTTCGCCATGGTCTTAGCCCGTCACTTCCAGGCCCATGGAGCGGGCGGAGCCCTCGACCATTGCCATTGCGCCTTCGATATCGGCCGCGTTGAGGTCCTTCATCTTGGCCTCAGCGATCGTGCGGATCTGAGCCTTGGAGATCGAGCCGGCCTTGGCCTTGCCCGGAGTCTTCGAGCCCGACTGGATCTTCGCCTCACGCTTCAGGAAGTAGCTGACCGGCGGCTGCTTCATGATGAAGGTGAAGGACTTGTCCTGGTAATAGGTGATGACGACCGGAATCGGCATACCCTTTTCCATTTCCTGCGTAGCGGCGTTGAACGCCTTGCAGAATTCCATGATGTTAATGCCGCGCTGACCAAGCGCAGGACCAATCGGCGGCGACGGGTTCGCCGAGCCGGCCTTGACCTGCAGCTTGAGCTGGCCTGCAACTTTCTTAGCCATTTCTCTCTGCCTCTTGCTGCCCCTTCCCGGCCAAGCCGAAAAGGGAACTCTTCAGCCGGTTGCCCGGCCACTTGCCGGTCGACCGACCGGCGGCTGCGGTTGCGTGGTGCGGATAGACCGACCCGGCTGAGACCGGACACCTCCCACGCGCATGCGGATCACTCCGCCGAGCAGACCGATGAATTCGGCCTACCCATTCTCATGAACCCGGTTCTGTCAGACCTTCTCGACCTGGCCGTATTCCAGCTCGACCGGAGTCGCGCGACCGAAAATCGACACCTCGACCTTCAAGCGCGATCGCTCCTCATCCACATCTTGAACGATGCCGTTGAAGGACGCGAACGGGCCATCCGATACACGGACCTGCTCGCCGATCTCGAACGAAACCGACGGCTTCGGCCGCTCGACGCCGTCCTGCACCTGGCCGAGAATGCGCTCGGCCTCGTAATCCGGAATCGGAACAGGCTTACTGTCCGTACCGAGGAAGCCGGTCACCTTCGGGGTGTTCTTGATGAGGTGATAGGCCTCATCGGTGAGATCGGCGCGAACAAGCACATAGCCCGGGAAGAACTTCCGCTCAGCATCAACCTTGCGGCCGCGACGAACCTCGACGACCTTCTCGGTCGGAACGAGGATCTTTTCGAAGAGATGGGACAGCCCCTTCTGCTTGGCCTTCTCCTCGATCGATTCGGCGACCTTCTTCTCGAAATTCGAATAGGCGTGAACGATATACCAGCGCGCAGCCATGCTACTCTCCACCCAATCAAGCGCCAACGTTGAGGACGAGGCTCATGAGCCAGCCCATCAATTGGTCCGCACCAAAGAAGAAAGCGGCGGCAAAAGAGACCATGACGAAGACCATCAGCGTCGAAATCGTCGTCTCGCGCCGCGAAGGCCAAGTCACTTTTGACGTTTCGGAGCGCACTTGCTGCAGAAACGTGAACGGATTCGTTTTGGATGCCATAAAATGCTCACGCCATTACGGCGCGTAAAGCCGATCTTTCAGCCCCACGCACCGCGTGTCTGTTTGGACCCTACATAAAGACCGATTCAGAAAACCACAAGAGCCAATCAGTCTTTTTTGTGAATATAAAATGACGGCCGGGCCGCCTCTCCGCGCATTCTGGCCGATTTCGAACACCGTGGCAAGAATGGCGAAATGGCAGGGGCAGAGGGGCTCGAACCCCCGACCTGCGGTTTTGGAGACCGCCGCTCTACCAACTGAGCTATACCCCTAGACCGCGACAGCGTCCCGCAACCGGGACGCATCTGAAGTCTGCGGCTTCATATTCAGTTTGCCGGACGCTTTCAAGCGCATTTGCGACAAAAGCCGAAAAAGATGCAAGAAATTTCCCCGGCCCTGCCCCGCGATGCAATCACCTGCGCGCCAAACCTACAGCTTCACGTATTTCCGCCAATTGTGCTCCTCTTTGAAGCCGAGCACCTCGCGAATCTTCCGATTGGAGAGGAGTCCTTCGAACTCGCCGATCTCCCGCGTGAAGGGAACATTCGGATAGAACCGCTTGGCGAGCTCGCGCGAAGGCGTATTGGCCGAGACAGTATCGTTAGCAGCATTGAATATTGCGAAACCGAGGCCGTCCTTCTCGACGCAGAGCTTGACGATCTGACCGAGGTCGCGCGCATCGATGTAGCTCCAGGCGATCCGTTTGCGGATTTCCGGATGCGCGAAATAATATGGGAAACGCTCGTATTCATGCGGCTCGATGACATTACCGATCCGCAGCGCATAAATGTCGAATCCGGAGCGCTCGGCGAAAGCCCGCGCCGTCTTCTCGTTCACCACCTTGGAAAGGCCATAGGAGTCCATCGGATCGACGTCGTAATCCTCCTCCAGCGGGAAATGATGGAAATCGCGATGGCCTTCCGCGAAACAGACGCCGTAAGTCGTCTCGCTCGAAGCGACGATGATCTTGCGGATACCGAGCTTCACCGCCGCCTCGACGACGTTGTAGGTGCCCATAACGTTCACCCGGAAGGTTTCGTTGTCGGGCTTGATGAGGATGCGCGGAATGGCGGCAAAGTGCACGACGGCGTCGAAGGGCTGCGCCCCGCGATCGAGATCGGGAAAATCCCGATGCATCGAAAGCGCATTGAACATCTGCCCGCTGTCGGTGATGTCGGCGATCAGATTGGTGACGCCGGGGCTGTCGAGCGGCACGAGATCGACATTGTGTACGTCGTAGCCCGCCTCGACAAGATAGGGCACGGCATGCCGTCCGGCCTTGCCGGCACCGCCGGTGAAAAGAATCCGCTTCTTCATAATGCCTCCCCCAAAGAAGAACGAAACGATAGTTAGATTCTTTGCGCCTCTGCGCAAGATGCGCTGTATCCGCACGGCGCCGCAAAACGCCGCTCACAATATCGGAATTCAATCCGGCCTTTGCTATCTCACCATCGCAAACTGTAGCGGATGTCGAAGATGCTGCGAGGCGCGAGCAGCGGGTCGGCAACGGCCGCGCCGAGATGAAGGTTGCCGAACTTCTGTTCGATCCCGACGCGAGTCAAACCTCTTACGCCGTCGCTGGAAAATTGCCCCTGCGCAACAAGCGCTGTTCGGGACGCAGGCGATGCAAGCTTGGCAGTTTGCGTGAGCTTAGGTTTCCGGCAGTGGTTCTCATAGGCATTGCACTGAAGGGCTATGCTTCGGTGGACCTCTGCATCCAATGTTGGCGTCACGATCCAGGTCCGCGCAGTACCTGCGCCAACACTGCCGGTGCCGGTCAAGGCGCTGAAGTCCATAGTTATCTGTGAGGTGCGCGCGGCGGCCCGCCTTCCGCTCTTCTGCGAGAACGCGCCCCAGAGGCGGACAGGCGCATCCGGTGGATTGAGTTTCCCCGAAGGCGCTGCGCCCATCGACAGATCGGCGCCGGCGCTCGTATCCCAGCGCCCCGGCAACCGTACACCGAGGCGCAGCTTGTAGGCGTTGGGCCCGGTCTTCGAAGGTGCCCAGATAAGCGGGTCGTTGTCAGCGGCTGACGCTTTGTGCGGAGCAGGTCCGACGCAAACAAAAACGATTCCAACCGCGGCAAGCCGCGCAAGAATGCATCTTTTCATTTGGGATTCCGATCCTCGGTCGCAACCGTTGCCATTCAGGCAAATCGTCAGGTTGGGAGGATAGCACAGACCGGCAACAATGACCTCACGCTAATCGGCCGCTCAACGCTTCGTGAGCACTGTTGCAAACATCACACGCGAAGAGCCTCGGAACGCGCATCTGCTGAGCATACAAAAAACCCCGCAGTTGCCTGCGGGGTTCTCGAAGTCCGGACGAGACCGGAATTACTTGATGATCGAGGCGACGATGCCGGCGCCGCGTGCAAATCGCGCTTGCGCGCCATTTGCACCTTATTTTCTGCCGTCGGCAGCTTGCGGCATCGCCTTTGCGATCATCACTTGATGATCGAGGCGACGATGCCGGCGCCGCGTGCAAATCGCGCTTGCGCGCCATTTGCACCTTATTTTCTGCCGTCGGCAGCTTGCGGCATCGCCTTTGCGATCATCACTTGATGATCGAGGCGACGATGCCGGCGCCGACGGTGCGGCCGCCTTCGCGGATGGCGAAGCGCAGCTTTTCTTCCATCGCGATCGGCACGATCAGCTCGACGTCAACCGTCACGTTGTCGCCCGGCATCACCATCTCCGTGCCTTCCGGCAGCGTCACGATGCCGGTCACGTCCGTCGTGCGGAAGTAGAACTGCGGACGGTAGTTGGTGAAGAACGGCGTATGACGGCCACCCTCTTCCTTCGTCAGGATGTAGGCTTCCGCCTTGAACTTCGTGTGCGGCGTCACCGAACCCGGCTTGCACAGGATCTGGCCGCGCTCGACGCCGTTGCGGTCGACACCGCGCAAGAGCGCGCCGATGTTGTCGCCGGCCTGGCCCTGGTCGAGCAGCTTGCGGAACATCTCAACGCCCGTGCAGGTCGTCTTCGTCGTCGGACGGATGCCGACGATCTCGACTTCCTCACCGACCTTGATGATGCCGCGCTCGACGCGGCCGGTCACGACCGTACCGCGGCCCGAGATCGAGAACACGTCTTCGATCGGCATCAGGAACGGCTGGTCGATCGGACGCTCCGGCGTCGGGATGTAGGCGTCAACCGCTGCCATCAGCTCGCGGATCGCGTCTTCGCCGATCTTCTTGTCGCTGTCTTCAAGCGCGGCCAGCGCCGAACCCTTGATGATCGGAATGTCGTCGCCCGGGAATTCGTAGGACGACAGCAGTTCGCGCACTTCCAGCTCGACGAGCTCGAGCAGCTCGGCGTCGTCGACCTGGTCGACCTTGTTCAGGAACACGACGATCGCCGGAACCCCGACCTGGCGGGCGAGCAGGATGTGTTCGCGCGTCTGCGGCATCGGGCCGTCGGCGGCCGAAACGACGAGGATCGCGCCGTCCATCTGCGCCGCACCGGTGATCATGTTCTTGACGTAGTCGGCGTGGCCGGGGCAGTCGACGTGCGCATAGTGGCGGTTCGGCGTCTCGTATTCGACGTGCGCCGTCGAGATGGTGATGCCGCGCGCCTTTTCTTCCGGCGCCGCGTCGATCTGGTCATACGCCTTGAACTCGCCGAAATACTTCGTGATCGCTGCCGTCAGCGACGTCTTGCCATGGTCAACGTGGCCAATCGTGCCAATGTTGACGTGCGGCTTGTTGCGCTCGAATTTGCTCTTTGCCATGGGTACGCTTCCTGTGGTCAAATACGATGGGTCAGCCGGCTGGGCCGGTTTGTCGAGCCGTTTAAGGGTTTCGTGGCATTTGCGCAAGACTTAATTGCGTACGCGAGAACGGCAAGGTCCCGGCACTTTCGAAACGCCGCGGCACAAATTGGCCGGGCCTCCGCGAATGGACTTGCTCGAAACTGGAAAGTAAACGCAATCAGTCGCATGCGACACTTATTTAAAGTGGCGTAGCAAATCTTGTCGGCGCTAAAAAAGAGATTGGAGCGGGTAGCGGGAATCGAACCCGCGTATTCAGCTTGGAAGGCTGCTGCTCTACCATTGAGCTATACCCGCGGGCCTTCGATCCTGAAGCAGAATGGTGGAGGGAGTTGGATTTGAACCAACGTAGGCTGAGCCAACGGATTTACAGTCCGTCCCCTTTAACCACTCGGGCATCCCTCCATTACTCTGTCGGGATCTGTCGACCAAGCATTTGAGATCGTGGAAGAACCGGCGCCATTGTCGCCGCCTCTCGATCTGCGCCGGGTATATGACCGCCTGCATTCATCCTGTCAACACGGCGAAACGGAAATTTTCAGAAATTCTCCACAAGCGCCGTTGGGGAACAGAACCGAAACCATTTCCCACGCTGCCCCAAGCTCTCTATAAGGCGCGCATGAGCAAGGATAAGACCGGCGACAAGAGCGCCAAGGATACTCACTACGCCAATCTCCGGCGCGCGCATCGCGATGCCCGCCGCGAGCGCGGCGAGATTCCGACACCACGGCCCGACAAGCGCAAGAAGCTCGCCGCCGACTGGAAACCGCCGGCGCTAGGCCCCGAACAGGTCCTTCTCTACGGCCTCCATACGGTTCGAGCCGCCCTCGACAATCCCGAACGCCGGATCGTCCGCCTTTCCGTCACGCAGAATGCGGCGGCGCGCCTGGAACTCGGCGATTTGTCCGCGCTCCCCTTCCCCGTCGAAATCGTCACCCCGCAGGAACTCGACCGGGTCCTCGGACCGGACGCCATACACCAGGGCGTGATGCTGGAGACGCGGCCTTTGCCGCACCGGAAGCTCGAGGCACTGCGCGATTGCCCGCTGATCCTCGTGCTCGATCAGGTGACCGATCCCCACAACGTCGGAGCGATCATGCGCTCCGCCGTCGCCTTCGATGCGGGCGCACTCATCACGACGATGCGCCACAGCCCGACTGAATCGGGGGTGCTGGCGAAATCCGCTTCCGGGGCGCTGGAGCTCATTCCTTATATTCAGATCACCAATCTCGCCGACACAATCGAGGAACTGCACAGGCTCGGCTTCATGACGATCGGCCTCGATTCGGAAGGGCCGCAACCTCTCGAAGGCACTTTCGCCGGCGACAGGATCGCGCTCGTCCTGGGATCGGAAGGCAAGGGTTTGCGGCAGAAAACGCGGCAGACCGTCCGGGCGCTCGCCCGGCTCGACATGCCAGGTGCCATCAAGTCGCTCAATGTCTCGAATGCGGCTGCGATCGCCATGTACGCCGCAAGGCAGTATCTAAGGTGAGCAGACCTCAGTACGCTGGAACGCTCATAGGCGCGATTTCAGCCGTTGGGCATCCGTCCCGCAGTTTCTTCCAGGTCATGACGTTGAGATTCATCTCGCAGCGCGCCAGATAGGAAGTACCGCCGACGCGGATGCACGCGACTTGGCCGAGCTCATATCTCGCGCCGTCGCGATTGCGGCAGGCGCATCGCCGGTCCGGCGGGGACGCAGCTACACTCCCGGCGACCATCGCGGCCGCCGCCGCTGACAACGCCAAAACCCGAAGAACGCTCAGGCCTTTCATAGGCGACAGGATAGCGCAATTCAGAGCCGAGCAGAAACGGAGAATGCCGGCTGCTCGCGCAGCCGGCATTCTTCCGCAACGAGCCGGCATTCGCGCCGGTCGAGATGATTTGGATCTCAGCGCGTCGCGTTCCTGCGACGCTTACTGCATGTGTCCTTAAATCGTACCCGATTTAAGGACAAAAACATGCAGCAATTCAAAGTGCTACAGCGTCCTTTGTGCGTCTGAAAAGACGCACGGCGCTGTAGATCCATGTCTTGATGCATATCGTTATCCCAAAACCGCTGCACACTTTTGGGCGACATGCATTAGCTTGCCAGTCGCAGGACGTTGCCTTGCGTGATCGCCTTCTCGGCCTCGGCAATCGCGAACTGCTTCTGATCGGCACCGAGGTTCAGGCCCTCGGCACGGACGAATTCGACGTCAGTGATCCCGAAGAAGCCGAAGATCGTCCTTAGATAGCTTTCCTGGTGGTCCATCGCAGCGGCCGCACCGGCGGAATAGTGCCCGCCGCGGGTGGACGCGATGATGACCTTCTTGCCCTTGGCGAGGCCTTCCGGACCCGCTTCGGTGTAACGGAAGGTCTTGCCGGAAACGGCCAATCGGTCGATCCAGGCCTTGAGCTGGCTCGGGATCGAGAAGTTGTACATCGGCGCGCCGACGACGATCGTGTCGGCGGCGAGGAACTCCTCGAGCATCTCGCGGCCGATCTGGACATCCGCCGCCAAAGCAGAGTCGACGCCCTCGAGATCGGCAGGAGCCATGATCTGCGCACCGGTCAGATGCGGTACGCGCTCGGCAGCGAGGTCACGATAGGTGATCTTCGCGTCGGGACGGTCGGCTTTGATCTGCGAAACGATCGCCGCGGTCAGGCGGCGGGAAACCGAATGTTCTCCGAGGATGCCAGAGTCGATATGAAGGACATTCATGGGAAGCACCTTTATTTGCGTTGCGGTGCAAAACATATGATTTGAAAACAATCGCGCGATAAGTACGCAGATGTTTGACATTCTGTTTCCTGATGGAAACAATCCCACGCGACGCCGGCGACGCAGTGATTTCGCATGGGCTCCACGGCTTGATATGCAGGATGCGCACGGAAAGCCGCTTGTATCTTCTGTATTGTCTTTGATGGAGGCACGAATGCAGGACCTGAACGATATCGCTCTCTATGCCGCCGTCGTGAAAAACAACGGTTTCAGTGCTGCCGCGCGCGACCTGAACATGCCGAAGTCCAAACTCAGCAAACATGTGGCGCGCCTGGAGGAACAATTGGGCGTGCGGCTTCTCGAGCGCTCGACGCGCAAACTGCGGATGACGGAGATCGGGCGCGTCTTCTACGAACACGCCCAGGGCCTCCTGGACGGGGTCAAGGCGGCGGAAGCGGAGGTCGCGGCGGTACGCGCTGAGCCGAGTGGGATCGTGCGCCTCGCCTGCCCCATCGGCTTCACGCCGATGATCGCTGATATCCTGCCCGCCTTCCACCGCAGATATCCCGGCGTCCGATTGCTGATAACCGCCACCAACCGGCGCATCGACTTGATCGAAGAGCGAATCGACGTGGCGCTGCGCGCACGCGATCAGCTCGACACCGACAACCAGTTGATCGTGCGCAAATTCGGCGAAGTGCGCCAGCGCCTTGCGGCAAGCCCGACACTTCTCGCCCGCCTTGGCGATATCACGACCGACAATCTCTCGCAGATGCCGACGCTTTCGATGAACGAGCAGCAGACGACGGATGTGTGGCGGCTCGTGCATGCCACCGGGGGGACTATCGAGATCGCACACCGGCCGGTCATCGGCTGCAGCGATTTTCTCATTCTCGAGCGTGCCGCGATCGAAGGCATGGGGATAGTCCTGCTGCCCGACCACATCTGCGAACGCGCCTTCCGCACGGGCGTGCTCGTCCCGGTCTTGCCGGAATGGACCTCCGGCAACGTCGTGGTGCACCTCGTCTTCCCCTCACGCCACGGCCTGCTGCCGGCGACGCGCGCTCTGATCGACTATCTGGCGGAGAACCTTATCAAGGCCATGGAACGCTGCCGCGACGTGGAAACGAAGCCCGCGACCTCGTTCGATATTTGATGTTCCAGCGGACGTCCCGAATGCCCGATGGCGTCGATGCCGATCAGATCGCCGCTAATTTCTCGAAGGCGTTCTCACCGTAACCCTGCCGAAGACCCCGGAAGCGCAGCGGAGCGAGCGCAAGATTCAGTTCAAGGCCGCCGCTTGAACCGTCTCCCGCCTTCCTGTCCGCAATACTTCGACCCGTTTGCGGACGGGAAGCCTCTAATGCCGATCGAAGCTACTGAGGTGCACGACACCGGGCGCTGGTGCCCCACGCGTTCTCAGCCGCAGAGCGCATCAGTCACCGCCGAATGGCGAAGGATCTGCTAAAGTTCACTCTTCACAGCAACACAACGGCACATCGGCATTCCGAGGAGCTTGTAGTGGAGAACGAGGCGTCGGCCATTGCCCTTGAGGCGCGCGAGCTCACCAAGATCTATCGGATGGGCGCGGTAGAGGTTCACGCGCTGCGCGGGGTGGACGTGGACCTTCGCGAGGGCGAACTGGTGGTTCTGTTGGGGCCCTCGGGGAGTGGCAAATCGACCTTGCTCAACATCCTCGGCGGCCTCGATACGCCCACCCGCGGAACGGTCAAGTTTCGCGGCCAGCCCCTCTCCATGGGCAGTGAACGCGCGCTCAATCTCTACCGCCGCAATCACGTCGGCTTCGTCTTCCAGTTCTACAATCTCATTTCGAGCCTGACGGCCCGCGAAAACGTCTCCCTCGTGACGGAGATCGCCGGAAATCCGATGTCACCGGTTGAGGCGCTTTCGATCGTCGGCCTCGGCGACAGGCTCGATCACTTCCCGGCGCAACTTTCCGGCGGCGAACAGCAGCGCGTCGCCATCGCCCGCGCAATCGCCAAGCGTCCCGAGCTGCTTCTCTGCGACGAGCCAACGGGCGCACTCGACAGCAAGACGGGAATCCTGGTGCTCGAGGCAATCCTCAAGATCAATCGGGAACTTGGGACCACCACTGCGCTCATCACCCACAACGCCGTCATTGCCGAGATTGCCAATCGCGTGCTCTACTTTGCCGATGGGCGCATCGTCGAAAGGCGGAAAAACGCCGTTCAGCGCGCCCCGGGCGAACTCGCCTGGTGAGCATGATGAGCAGTCTCGATCGAAAGCTCGTTCGTGAACTCTGGAGGCTGAAGGCCCAGGTTCTCGCCATCGCTTTGGTGATCGCGTCCGGTACGGCCCTGCTCATCATGGCACTGACGACGATCGAGGCGCTCGAGGAGACGACGGCCGCCTATTACGAGCGGACGCGCTTTGCCGATGTGTTTGCCCAGGCAAAGCGTGCGCCCGAACATCTTGGCCGCGACATTGCGGATATCCCGGGTGTGCGCCTCGCGGAAACGCGCATCGTAGAAGGCGCCATTCTTGACATGCCCGGCTTTGCCGAGCCGGTCGTTGCCCAATTGCTGTCGCTGCCCGAACGGGGTCCTGAGCTTCTGAATGCATTGGTGATCAGATCCGGACGCTTGACCGACCCGACCCGGCCCGATGAGGTGGTCGTCAGTGAGCCTTTCGCCGAGGCTCACGAATTGAAGCCCGGCGACAGTTTCGACGCGGTATTGAGGGGGCGCAAACGCACTTTGCAGGTCGTCGGCACCGCCCTCAGCCCCGAATTCGTCTACGCGATCGCGCCCGGCGGCCTCATGCCGGACGACGAGCGTTTCGGCGTCCTGTGGATGGGGCACGATGCGCTGGCGGCCGCCTTCGACCTAAAGGCTTCCTTCAACAGCGTCACGCTCAGCCTCCTGCCCGGCGCCGACGAAAAAGACGGTATCCGCCGGCTCGACGGCCTGCTTGCCCCCTTCGGTGGCATCGGTGCCTACGGTCGCGCCGACCAGACCTCGAACTGGTTTCTGGAAAGCGAGATCGCCCAGCAAAAGAACATGTCGCGGATCATGCCGGCGATCTTTCTGGCGGTCGCCGCCTTCCTGACCAACATGGTAATGGCACGGCTGATCGAGACGGAGCGGCGCGAGATCGGCCTTCTGAAGGCCTTCGGTTACGGCAATCTGGCGATCGGCTGGCATTACGCCAAGATGGTCCTCGTCATCGGCACGATCGGCATCCTGATCGGTTCGCTGCTCGGCGCCTGGCTCGGCCACTGGAACACCGAACTCTACACGAAATTCTACCGCTTTCCCTTCCTGCTCTATCGCCCCGGCCCTGCCGGTTTCGTGATTGCCGGCGCAATCAGCCTCGGGGCGGCGCTCGCCGGCAGCCTCGCCGCGGTGCGCCGCGCGGTCCGGCTTCCGCCTGCGGAAGCGATGCTCCCACCTTCCCCGCCGATCTATCGGCGCACCTGGGCTTCTCGAACGGCGCTTGCCGGCGCGCTGGACGAACCGTCGCGCATGATCGTAAGACGCATCGTCCGATGGCCGGTCAGGGCTTTCCTCGCCAGCCTCGGTCTCGCAATGTCCATCGCCGTGCTGATCATGGCGCTGCAGTGGGTGGACGCGATCGACTCCCTCGCCGACACCGTGTTCGAGCGCGGGCAGCATCAGGACGCGACCGTTGCATTCAACGACCTGCAGCCCATTCACACGATCGGAGACTTCGAGCGTCTACCCGGCGTCCTGGCGGCAGAGCCCTATCGCCATGCCTCGGCGCGGATCAGCCACGGGCACCTTGTCGAGAGACAGGGCATAATCGGCGTTCCGCCCGGCGCAATCCTCAGTCCCGTGTTCGACGTCGAGCGCGGACGCATCGACGTTCCCCCCGGCGGCCTCATGCTTTCACGCAAGCTCGCGGAGCTGCTTCACGTGAGCGCAGGCGATACCGTGGGCGTCGAACTCCTGGAAGGGCGCCAGGCGCGATTGAGCCTTCCGGTAGCTCAGGTCTTCGAAACCTATCTCGGCACGCCCGCCTACATGGAGATGGGCGCGCTGAACCGGATAGCAGGTGACGGTCGCGTCGTGAGCGGACTGCATATCCTCGTCGATTCTCCGAGCCGCGCGAGCTTATTGGCAAAACTCAAGGACATTCCCAACGTCGCCGCCGTACTCTTCCGGCAGGCCGCGATCGACACCTTCTACAAGACCATGGGCGAAACCATCTTCATCTTCATCGGCTTCTTCGTCGCCTTCTCCATGACGCTTTCCGTCGGTGTCACCTATAATTCGATCCGGATTGCCCTTTCCGAACGAGCTCGCGAGCTCGCGACGCTTCGCGTTCTCGGCTTCAGTCGTTGGGAGATCTCCTACATCCTGCTTGGCGAGGTCGGTATTCTGACGTGGGTCGCGATCCCGCTGGGCGCGGCGATCGGCTACGGCCTCGCGTGGTACATGACGAGCGCCTTCGAGACAGAACTCTACCGCGTGCCGCTCGTGCTGCGGGACGCAACCTACGGCAAGGCGGCGCTGATCGCACTTGCGGCGACGCTGGTCTGCGCTGCGGTCGTGCTCCGGCGGCTCGATCGGCTGGACCTGATCGCGGTGCTGAAGACAAGGGAGTAGCCTGTGAGTGTCGTGAAGCGCAGGTTGGCAATCTGGGGCAGCCTGCTCGCGCTGCTCGCGGCGGGGATCGCCTATGCATTGCGGCCGCAGCCGATTCAGGTCGATCTGGCCGTGGCCGAGACCGGCTTGCTGCGCGTCACCCTCGACGAGGAGGGCGAAACGCGGGTGCGCGACGTCTATACGCTTCATGCGCCGTTGCGCGGACAGTTGCAGCGTATCGCCGCCGAGGTGGGCGACGTCGTCAAGGCGGGGGAGACGCAACTGGCGCAAATCGAACCCGCGCCGCCGGCCTTTCTGGACGTGAGGACCGAGGCGGAGCTGCAGGCGGCAGTCGAGGCGGCACGCGCGGCCCACAAGCTCGCCGCTGCCGAACTCAACAAGGCCAAAGCCGACTTGACCTTTGCCGAAGGAGAGCTCGCCCGCGCCCGACAGTTGATCGAGCGCAGGGCAATCTCGCAGCGCACCCTGGAGGATGCGGAGCGTGCATACCATGTCGCGCAGGCCAATCTGGCTACGGCCGAAGCCGCCCTGAAGGTACGAGAACACGAGCTTCACCAAGCCCGGTCACGGCTCCTGTCGCGGCAGGAGATCCGGAGCCTTCGTGAAGACTGCGAATGCATGCCGGTAACCGCGCCGGTGAGCGGCGTGGTGCTGCAGGTCATGCGCCGCAGTGAAGGCGTGGTCGAAGCTGGTACGCCGCTGCTCGACATCGGTGACCCTGCGGATCTGGAGATCGTCGTCAACTTCCTCTCGGAGGACGCCGTGCGCATAACCCCAGGTCAGCGAGCGATCATCACCGGCTGGGGTGGCGAAGACCTCAATGCCGTCGTTCGTCGAATCGAGCCGTTCGGGCAAACCGAGGTGTCGGCGCTCGGAATCGAGGAGCAGCGGGTCGACGTCATCCTGGACTTTGCCGAACCACCGCAACGTTGGCGTACGCTCGGACATGGTTATCGAGTCGACGTGCAAGTCATCCTGTTCGAAGGTGAGGTCCTCAAGCTGCCGCTTGGCGCTTTGTTCCGGCAAGGCGACGATTGGGCCGTGTTTATCGCAGCAGACGGACTGGCGCGTTTGCGCCGGGTTGCCGTCGGCCAGCGAAACAGCCTCGCGGTCGAAATCCGGGAAGGACTCGAGCCTGGCGACCGGGCTATCCTCTATCCGAGTGACCGGATCAAGGACGGGGTCGCTATCGTGGAGCGTTAGCCCGGTCGTCTGCGCCTGTTCGAGTGGGCCGTGGTCATCGCCGCGAATCGGCGGATGCTGATCGGGGCTCGTTGAGGGCAATTCAATATGATGGACTATCTGCTCCTCGCCGCCTCGGGATTCATCGCCTGGATCGTTTCGACGATTGGCGGCGGAGGTGGAGCCGTGCTCCTCGTACCGCTCATCGGCTTCATCGCCGGTGCCCAAGCCGTCGCCCCCGTGGCCGCAGTCGCCACCCTCATCGCGGGAGGCGGACGCGCTTTGGTATTTTTCCAGGATATCGAATGGCGCGTCGTTGCCTGGGGTCTCCCCGGTGCGGCCATCGGCGGCATCCTCGGTGCGGCGGCGTTCTCCACCACCTCGGCGGAATGGCTTCAGATATTTATCGGCCTGTTCCTGATCTCCACGATATTCCAGTACGGATTTGCCCGGCGGGAAAGGACCTTTGCCGTGGCGACGTGGTGGTTCTTCCCGGCAGAGCTTGTCGTCGGCTTCCTCTCCGGCCTGATCGGAGCCATGGGCCCGATCCTGAACACGCTCTATCTCAATGCCGGCATCACCAGGGAAAGGATGGTAGGGACCAAGACCGCGATTTCCTTTCCGATGCACTTCGCCAAGATCGGGGCATATACGGTGTTCGGAGCGCTGACAGGTAAACTCTTGCTGCTCGGCATTGCTGCCGGACTTGGAGCCCTGGTATCCAACTGGGTCGCCAAGCGTATGCTGAAAGGCATGAGCGAGCTGAATTTCCGCACAATTGTTGGCTTCATGGCATTAAGCGGAGCGGTCATGATTTGGGAACAGAAAGAAACACTGCTTCAGTTTTGGGCAAGCGCTTGAATTTGCCCAGTTGCAGAAAAAATCAGCACTGCCGCGATGATTGGCAGGACAAACGGCGATTTGGAGCGGCCGGGCAGCGAAGGCGGCTGTCGATCGGCGGCTGAAACCTTGCTGGCCAAGGGTTTGATGGTGCCCCCAGAGAGACTCGAACTCCCGACCTACTGATTACAAATAAATGCAAATATTCATTTTATCAACGGCTTAAATTCCATCTAGCATTTGATTTCATTGCATTTTATAGAACGGTATAGCGCAACATGTTTCATCATGTTATACCGGGACTGCGCAAAAATTTGCAAAAATTTGGCGCGCTAGTGATCAATAATCAGCGGGTTCAGGGGCAAACACCAGATGAAAATCACCGCCGCAGCACTCAACAACGACAGCCTGCCGGAAGGCCGTCATCAGGATCATATCGTTCCCGGACTCCTCATCATCATCGGCAAGAAGCGCCGGACATGGTACGTGCGCTATCGCGGCGCAGGCGGGAAACAGAAAACCGATCTGCTTGGCTATTTCGTGCCGAATGCTCCGCCCAAATCCGATAGCCTCGGGCTTCAGGAAGCCCGCGAAAAGGCGCGTGCTGTCCTTGAGCGCGTTGAAGCCGGAGTGCCAGTTGTCGAGGCAAAGCCCCCGCATCCGAAAGAAGGAGGCATGACGCTCGGAGAACTTTTCGACGAATACGAAAGGGCCAGAAACGCGAAGGCCGCTGCGGCGCAGAGCGGCGGCAGCAAGAAAGCGCTTAAAGGCATGAAAACGCTTCCCGAGGCTATGCGCACGGTGCGCCGCAATCTCAAGGATTATCTCAAGCTCCCCGCCCGCGATTTCTCGAAAGCCGATCTGCGCAAGGTGCGCGATGAAATTGCCAAGCGGGCGCCGCAAATGTCAGATCGCTTCATGAGCTATCTCGGCACCATCATGAAATGGGCAGCTCAAGAGGATCATATCGAAACGAATTTCGTTCCGGATACGCTCAAGGTTGGCCCCGGCCTCGTGAAGCGCGAGCGGGTTCTGACGGCCGACGAAATGCGCGCTATTTGGGCCGCGTGCGACGGCCCGTTTGAAAGCGCAAATGGCGCTGCCTACGGCCGATTGGTGCGCTTCCTGATGGTAATGGCCCAGCGCAAGACCGAAGGCGCCCAACTGAAGTACGGCGACATCCTCGGGGGACGCTGGAAACAGAAAGAGGATTCAAACAAATCGAACCGCGAACATTGGCTGGCATTGCCGCAACTGGCGCTCGATCAGCTTGGAAAGGGCGCACCGAACAAGCTTTGCTTCGCTGGCGAAAAGGGCGGCGCCATCGGCAACTTTTCCCAACTGAAAGCCGAATTGGATGAGCTTTCCGGCGTCACCGGCTGGCGGCACCACGACTTACGCCGAACCGCGTCCACGCATATGCAAGAACAAGGGATTGCCCCGCATATCATTGATGCGGTCCTGAACCATGCCATTCCCGGCGTCGGCGGCCATTACATGCATGGCGCCTTGACCAAGGACAAATCCAAAGCCGTTGCAGCATGGGCAAGAGAACTTGACAAAATCCTCAAAGGCAAATCAGCGGCTACCATTGAGCGCGAATCAGCTACGATATGATGGCCGATAACGGCCTATATCGAAAACTCTGCTCGATTGGTGACGACTAAAAAGGAAGGAGTCGAGCCCCAATGGGAGGCTACCTGCCGTGGAGAAAACGCGCCCGCATGATACAAGCGCCCTACTGAACCGACACCCTGATCGCGAACTCGAATACGAGTTCTACTACTTTGCCGATCTCGTCGCCAAAGGGATCGTCAGGAACCGCACCGACCTGCACCGCAAAATACACAATGAGGGTTTTCCGCGCCCGGAAAAGTCCAGCAATTCCATGCAGGCCGCGGCGCCATTCCGCAAGGCCAAGGTGCACGCATGGTGTGATCGCCGCGCCGCGCAACAGACCGGCATCGAAGCCGCAGAGTGAGCCTGCCGCCAAAGTTGCCGCGCGCCAGGCTCGATCACGACTGGGGGAGATTTTGAGAGACTAGTCTGAGTTTTGACGTACGTCAATTTTGGCGGTGGTTTCCTAACGGAGATCGCTGACGATGAACTTCCACCTGAATTATCCCGATCTCGGCCGATTTCGCAAGCTAACGCCGCAGCAAGTGGGCTGGCTGCTGGCAGAGGGCGTCCGCATGTCGGCAGTGATGCGGCCGCCGATAGTGATGCTCGCCCATGGCTTTAAGGCTGACGACGGCCTCTTCGAAGAGCATGCACATGGTGAGCCCTTTTTGGTTTTTCCCGAGGCCGAAGACTGCATTTTCTGGCAACCGCGATCCGGCGCGATGGCGACGTGGAACGGCCGCGGCTTCGCCGTTGGTGAGGACTTGATCAGTGCCGCATCCACCTGTTCGTTTGACGGCAATCTGAACGTTTTCGCGAACCCTCTAGACTGGCTTCGCTGGGACCGCGACGGAATCGTGATCGTCAATTTGAGCCTCGCCTTCGACCGCCTCCGTGACGTCCCGCGCGTCGCCGTCGCCGAAAGCCTGCTGCCAACGTACCGGAAGCACATGCAGCCGGCGCGGATGCCCGAGCTGTTCGTCCTGCGTGAGCACAAGGGGGCGGCAGCATGAACGACACGGACTCCGGCGCCACCGAACGCCTGCGGCAAGCTTGGGAACGGCAGCGCGAACGAGAACAAGCCGCCAAGGGCAACGGCAAGGGCGATCCGGACGAGAGGATACTGAAAACAGGCAGGGGCGCACGGTTCAAGCTGACGACTGACGACTTCTGGTGCCACATGCCAAGCCACAAATACATCTACACGGAAAACGGCGACCTTTGGCCATCCTCAGCCAGTCGAGGCGATGACATGGCATCCCGGCTGGCCGCGCCTGATCTACGACAAGCTGATGACCGAAGGCGGCTTAATCGATAAGCCCGGCGCGACCCTGTTTAATCTCTACCGTCCCGCTCCGATCCTCCTGGGCGATCCTTCAAAAGCCGGACCATGGCTCGATCACATCCGCATCATCTTTCCTGATGACGTCGACCACATGGTTAAATGGTTTGCGCATCGCGTTCAGCGGCCGCATGAGAAGATCAATCATGGGCTGGTGATGATCGGTGAACAAGGCGTCGGTAAGGATACGATCCTTTATCCCGTCATTGAGGCAATCGGCCGCTGGAACCACAAGGCCATTTCGCCGACCGTGCTTCTCGGCCGCTTCAACGGCTGGTCCAAGACCGTCATCCTGCAAGTCAACGAGGGCCGCGACCTCGGCGAAGTCAACCGCTATAGCTTCTATGAGCATTGCAAACCGCTTCTCGCGGCACCGCCTGATTGCCTCTACATCGACGAGAAGAACCGGCCCGAATATCTGATTCCGAACCTGTGCGGCGTCGTCATCGGCTCGAACTACAAGACCGATGGCTTGTATCTGCCGGAAGACGACCGCCGCCATTACGTCGCCGCGTCTGAAGCCGCCCGGACCGATTTCAGCGAGACCTATTTCGACGACCTTTATCGGTGGTTCGACAAGGAAGGCAGCGGACACGTTGCCGCCTACTTGCGCAGCGTGGACCTGTCCGGCTTCAACGCGAAGAAGCCGCCGCGGAAGACCGCCGCGTTCTGGGAGATCGTCACGACCGAGCTAAACCCGGAAGTCGCCATGCTCAAGGAAACGATTGAGGATCTGGGCAAGCCGCCAGTCGTCACTATCAGCATGATCATCGCCAAGACGCCAATAGGCAGTCCGCTCGAAACCTGGCTGAACGACCCTAAGAACCGCCGCCAAATCCCGAAGAACATGGACCGCGCCGGGTATGCGCGCCTTGCCAACCCGACCGCCGAAGACGGGTTTTGGGTGATCCGCGGCAAGCGAACCGTCGTGTATGGCAGGAAGGATGTCACGCCTAGAGAACGGTTTGAGGCAGTGAAGGAGCTTTAAAGGCCGAGAAAGTCAAAGTCGTGAAAGTCGTGAAAGTCGCGGTTTTCCATCTTGCTCAAATCCATCGGCCCTAATGGTATAAAAACTATAGCGATAACAATGCGTTGGTGAATGCGCACGGGCGCGTGAAGGGAAAGGGCAATTAGGGAAGTTGGCGGACCGCGACTTTCACGACTTTCACCGATCCGGTTCAGGCTTCCGGCGTCAATCCCGGCGTCGGAAAATAGGAGCAAGACGATGAGGGATGCGAACACCATGAACGCGATCCTGGCATTGTTTAAGTATTATCACTCATGAGCAGGGGACCAGGCACCATCGAAAGGCGGATCGCGGATTTGCTGGCCGCAACCCGCGACAGCGCGCTGTCAATCTCCGAGATCACTGATAACGCTTATGAGCTGGGCGGTCGGAAGCCGACGCGTGAGCAGCGGCTATCGGCGACCCGCGCCGCGCATCGTCTGTTGCGGCGGATCAGGGAGAAGCATAAGCAAGCCGAAAAGTTGATAAGCCGCGCTCACAAGAACACGGAAGCGGCATTGGGCCGTAAGTGTTATCACGAGAACTCTCCCGATAAGGAATATATAGATCGATTTGAGCGTGATCCGGCTTATGTGGAGGCACGCCGGCTTTTCGACTATTGCGATATGATCGGCACATGGGGTCAGTCAGTGCCGGTCCCGGACAAGCGCGGATACTACCGCTGGAAGACGCACTTCTGGAAGACCACCACGGTCAGGAAGCGGCTGTTCTTCCATCCGCCGGACGTGCCCGTTCAAGTGTGGGCTATCAGCATCGACCGCAATGGCATCGCCTGGTTCGAGGCAGAAATCACTCGCATCACAGAGCGCAACGTCGTTGTCCGTTATCGTGGTGAGGCGGCGCGCCTTGATCGTCGGCAACTTTGGCACGCGTGGGCATGGTGGCGCGGCGTGTGTTTCGTGTCATCACAAACCGGACGCATGGCCGAGAAGTTGGACAAATTATGGTGGTCACGCTTCGGTACATCCGGCGGCGGCGTCCCGCCAAGCATGCAGGTGCCTCTTGTCGAGGCGATGGAACTGCTCGGCGTCTCGTCGAACTACAGCCGCGAAGAAGTCATCAAGGCATTCCGCAAGAAAGCTTTGAAGGCGCATCCCGACCAAGGCGGCACGGCAGAAATGTTCCGTAAGCTGGTCGAGGCACGGGATCGGCTGTTGGCTGCGATTGGCACGGAAGCGGCGAAACCGGAAGAGCCAAGGTACGCGCCAAAAGGAGCCATAATCGTCTATCGCCGGGTTCGTGCATCTAGCCGACGCATCGGCTCGAGCACGCAATTGCTGTCGTAAGTGTTATCAGTCCATGGGACTTCCGAGAAGACAATGACTGACACGCTCACCCTTCTGCTCGCGGAACAAAGGCGCATGGCAGAGCAGCTTGGTCGCCTCAATGCAGAGATTGACCAGCTACTCGGCGCGCGGGATCAGGTGCAGAGCGCGGAGCCGGACTCCCATTGTCGCAAACTTTGCGAGAAGCAAACCGACGACGACTTCGCGCCGGGAAACGTCATCAACGCCTCGACGGCCGCCTATCGCTTCGGCTGCTTCGCTTGACCGGCGCGAGGTGGTTCTCGAATCTCCTGGTGATTGCCTTGAAAGAGGGCATCACCACGGCGCGCTCGCGATGGAATATGCGGTCGTTGCCCTAGCTGGCCGAACTGCGGCGCCTGAAACCGGCTTGTCGAAATCGGACGAACTTCTACTGAATCATGCAATTTTTCTGGGGTCGTGGCATCATCCGACCGATGAGTTGCGGGGGCACGTTTCTGCTCTCGCCGATTCCTTCGCGCTCGATCATCGCACGGAAAATCGAGAGCCTGGCCGTGATCCTTGAACAGCGCCGAAGCCTATCGGGCACCGAGGTCGCGGAGATCATCGGGAGCGTTGGGCAATGACAGGCAAGGGCGACGACGAGCAGCTCGCCTTTATTGCGGCGCGCGCCGAGGAGATAAGAACAGGCCTCGACGCCGGCCTCACGAAAGAGGAGCTGCAACGGCCAACGGGCACGCGCATGGTTCACGCGCTCGTCGCGGGCGTGACCGCTGCTACGTCCGCGAAGTTGCGGGCGATCCTCACTCGTGTCGAACCGCTTGAGGAAGGTGGAGTTCGATACCGGGGCATTTTTCAGCGCGAACTCCTACTCGCGAGGCGATATGGTCACGCATTCCGGCGGTCTATGGGTTGCCTTGAAGGCTGTTCCAGAGGGCGCCGCACCCGGCAGCGATCCAGCCTCGTGGCAGCTCGCGGCGAAGGGCAGCAAGCCAATGCGCGCCAGAAAAGGACCGGAGAAAAGCGATGACGTTTGATGACATCGAGCAGGTCGATCCCGAACTTGCTGAAGACGGTCGATCAATAATGTTTTACGGGCACACGCCTGACGACGATCAGACCTTCACTTGGTCAATCAGCTTGCCAATCCCGATCACGGAGAACGCCTTCCTTGTGTCGGAATGGCGCGAGGTAGGATGGCTGTACTTTAAGGCGCGCGGGTAAGGAGCGACGCACCGCCCGAAGAATTGGGGGATCGCTTGAGTAGGTCCTCCACAACCAATATGTTTCGCGACGCCCCGGTTGCGTGGACGTGCCGGGCATAGGGCACCAGCCTATGTTCCCGATGTGCTTGCGAGTCCGATTTTTGTGCCAACAGCAGTGTCCGATCAGCGGCCGCAGTCGACCCATAGCGGCCGCTCGACCACAGCGCGAGCTACGTCCTGAGGTTTGCCGAGAGCGGACTTTCCCTCAAGCTGGGACTGGCAAAGGGAGTGCGTGAGGCGGAGCGCGACCAGTTTTCCGGCACCTAGCCCGTAAAGGAAAATGGCGACGCGGCCGATGGATGTGAAGCCACTGCCCATTATTGATGTTAGTGGGTTACCCGACAGCCATTTTTAGGTTGGTTGGGGTGATCACAAGCTGATCTTCGGTGACTTCGAACTTTCGCTCCATCTTCTGGCCGATGAGATTGCAGACCAAAGACGATTCTACAGTGATGGCAAATGTCGTATTCGCTTCGTCGATTTCGAAGGACCAATAGGCTTCATAGCCCTCCACCGTTTAGGCGGTCGGTTCTGCGGCAGGGTCCGGAACCATTGCCTGAACGGAAAGCGTGCCGCCCTGCGAACTGGAATTAGCTTCGCTTTTGCGAAATGCCGGATCGACAACCGCTGAACGTCGCGTACACAAGGCGCGACACTTTAGCTTATCCTGCCATCGGTGCAGGTCGACATTTCTTGTCATTTCTCGCCGTGTGCTTGCGGCACTCTGGCGCCGCGAAACATACCAACGGCAGCTCCTATCGTGCCGCCCGTGACCACCCCTGCAGAACCACCGGCGAGGACCGCAACAAAGCAATTGAGGATCGTCCAAGCTATTCCCGTATCGGAACGGAACGCGATCCCGGCGACGAGTCCGACCACAGCGCCGACCGCTCCCACGGCAATTGCGAACAGGGTGACGGACTCCGACGGATCGATCTGCCAGTCCGCCACTTCTTTCTGCCTCTCCTCAGGTTGCTCGGGCGGGCTTCTACCCAAGCGTTCATCCATGCTCTGTTGCATTCGGACCTCCAGCTTGGAGTTTCGCTTCACGGTCTTCCGAACGGGAACGCCGGTGCCCGCTCGCAGTTCCTTCTCCCGCCGGCGATGTCCCGTCGTCCTCTTCCAACAACACCCTTTCAGCCGCCCCGTCGAGGTCGTCATATTGCCCCGAACTCAGCGACCAGAAGAATGCCAGAAGTCCGACAACGCCCATCGCCAACGCAACCGGAATGAGGACAGCGAGATAATTCATATCCTTGCCGTGGCTGGTTTTGTCGTGCTGAAGGTGCGCGGGCCCTTGTCGACCTTTGCACCGAGGCGCAGCGCGTTTCCAACGACGACGATCGAGGACAAGGACATGGCAAGCGCGGCAGCGAGCGGCGTGACCAGTCCGGCAATCGCGAAGGGGACGCTGACGACATTGTAGGCGATTGCCATTGCGAAATTCTGGCGGATGAGCACATCGGCCCTTGACGCGGTTTGAATGATTTCCCGGACTGCCAGCAGGCTGTAACCAAGGAAAACGAAGTCTGATGCGCTCCGCCCGACGTCCGTTGCCGTTGACGGCGCAATCGACACATGCGCGGCCGCAAGTGCCGGCGCGTCGTTGAGTCCGTCGCCAATCATCAGCACCTTGCGGCCGGTCGCTGCGAGCGCCCTGATGGCTTCGACCTTTTGACCCGGCTGCAACTCGGCCGAGAACTCCTCTATGTCCAGTTGCCTGGCAACGAACGAAACAGCGGCATCACGATCTCCCGACACTATGCTCACAGAAAGACCGGCGGAGCGTAGCGACTGGACAAGCTCTCGAGCGCCCGGACGGACGGAATCCTCGAAAGCGAAAACCGCCATCGTCTCGCCGTCCCTTGACAGCACGATTGCCGACGACGGTCCCACGTCGATTTGCATTGCGGTGGATGCCCACGACGGGCGTCCGAGACGGTAGACCGCGTCCCCTGCCCGCCCCTCGATGCCGCAGCCATGGATCTCCTCCAGGCTGTCGAACATCATCACGGGGACTGCCTGCCGCCCGGCGCCCGCCGAGGCGATGGCGACGGAGGCGGGATGCTGCGACACTCTCGCCATAGCGGCGGCCAAAGACAGAAGCCGGGGCTGAATGCTGCCCGCATTGACGAACCGCATCTCGCCGAGGGTCAGCGTTCCGGTCTTGTCGAAAAGCACGGTGTCGATTTCCCTCAGTCTCTCGAATGCGGACCCGTCGCGCGCCATGATGCCACGTTCGAAAAGGCGGCGCGCCGCGACCACCTGCACCATCGGGACCGCAAGTCCGAGAGCACAGGGGCAGGTTATGATCAGCACTGCAATAGCGATTGTGATCGCCTTGTGAAGGTCTCCTGTTGCACAGAGCCATGCCAGCAGTGAAAGGAGTGCAGTCCCATGCACGACGGGCGAATACAAGCCTGCGGCGCGATCAGCGATGCGGCGATACTTGGAGCGCCCGCTCTCGGCAGCCTCCATCATGCGGGTCATCTCGGCGAAGAAGGATTCGTCGGCGGATGCGGTCGCCCGGAGTGTCAGCGGATTGGAAAGATTCAGTACGCCCGACTTTACGGCGCTTCCCGCCGCGGCATGCATCCAGTGGCTTTCCCCTGAAACGAGCGAACAATCAAGCTCCGAGGCGCCTTTGACGACAACGCCGTCGACCGGAACGCGCTCGCCGGCGGCGACCAGCAGATGCATGCCCGGCTTGATCTCGGAAAGCGGGACGTAATCAATCGCGCCGTCCGCCCGGATCACATTTGCGCCCCGCGGCGCGAGCCTCGCAAGCGCTCCCACGGCGGAACGCGCCTTGCCCCGCATCAGGTGGTCCAGTGTTCGCCCTGCCAGCAGGACGAACAGCAAGGACGTGCTCGCGTCGAAATAGGCATAGGCCGCGTTTTCAAGGGTGTCGTAGACGCTCAGGCCAAAGGCGAGGAGAACGCCGACGCTGATCGGAACGTCCATGTTGGTGCGACCGTGCCACAGTGCCGCCCAGGCCGAGCGATAAAATATCCTGCCGGAATAGACGATCGCCGGCAGAGCGAGCGCGGCCGAAATCAGATGGAAAGCTTGGCGCGTCGCCGGATCGGCCCCGGACCAGACCGATACCGAGAGAATCATGATGTTCATCGCCGAGAAACCGGCGACCGCGAGCGCCCTCAAAAGCGAGGAAAGCACCGGATCCTGCGTGTCCTCCTCGATGGAGGCCAGATGCGAGGCATAGCCGATTTTGGCAAGCGGGGCGGCGAAATCTGGGCTCGCGTCGTCATTGCCCCGCCAGTTGATGGTCACTCGCCGCGTGGACAGGTTCACTCGGGCAAACTCGACGCCGGGAATTTTCCCGAGAGCGCCTTCGACGGCAGCAATACAGGCGGCGCAATGCACCTCGGGCAGCGACAAAATGGTTTGACGAAGCCCGTCGCCGAGATCACGGCTCGCGAGCCGGATCTCCTCAGCGCGCGCGGTCTTCCGAGCGGCGCCCTCGGCGAGTGGAACAGAAATGCCCGAGCAGCAGGACATGACTAGCGCACCGCCTTGTACGCATGCCAGGTCGCATGCCCGAGTAAGGGGAAGATCACGACCAGACCGATCAGAGCCGTGGCGACGCTGACCAGAAACAGTCCCAGTACGATCGCGCCCCACACGAGCATCGGACGGAGGTTGTTCCAGACGAGCGCGACGCTGACACCCATTGCCGTAAACGCATCGATGCGCTGGTCGAGCAGCATAGGGATGGAGAACACGCTTATCGCGAAGGAAAATCCGGCAAAAAGGGCGCCGACGAAAATGCCGACCGCGAGCATGGCCCATCCGGTGGGCGTTGTCAGCAGGAGTTGCGTGACATGGCCCAGGCCGGGAAACGGCCGCACGCCGAAAAACAAGGCATAGATGATCACCGCTGCGCGCATCCAGAGGAGCATGAGCATGCACAGAATCAGCCCGGTAAAGAACACCTGGGCACCGGCTAGGGGTCTGACGCGCAGCATGCTTCCAAGGCTGACCGGCTCGAGCCGTTCAAGGCGGGAGCTCTTCAGGTAAAGGCCCGCGGCAAGGAGCGGTGCGATGATCATGAAGCCCGCGATGGCCGGAAGCAGGAAATAGTCGCGTCCGGTAGCGAATAGGAGCCAGATGAACAAGAAGGAAACGACGAAGACGGCCACGCCGTAGCTCAGACTGAGCGCCGGATAAGTTACGAGGTCACGCCAGCCTTTCGCGAGCCACTCGAAGGGGGCCTGAATTGGCAGGTGACGTTGCCATTTCGGATTCCAGGTCTCCTCGATGCCTGAGACCTCGCCGACCCACCGCTGTAGCTTTCCAGTCCCGGACATATGTCTCTCCAAGGTTACACCATGACCTCAGCAGGATGATTTTGCGGCCTTGTACTGTCCCGGCACCGATCCCGTCTCCTTCAGGTGGGTCACGCATCCGGGATCGCTATCGATCGCGACGTAAAGCAGGTGGGCGTTTGCACCGAGAAAGATGGCCGCAGCGGCGAGGCCCCACCAGGCTAGGAGCGACCTGTTTCGTCTGGCGGCTCTCGTCATCACGGTTTTTCCACGCCCAGAGAGTTGACATAGAGCGTCAGAATCTTGATCTCGGCGGGCGTCAGCCTCTCGTCCCATGTCGGCATATGGCCCTGGCGTCCGCCATGGACGGATTCGATGATATTCTGCAGAGCCCCCCCATAGACCCAATAGGCGTCGGTCAGGTTCGGAGCGCCGAGCTCCCGATTGCCCCGCGCGTCTTCGCCGTGGCAGGCCGCGCAGGTCGTGAGAAACACTTCGCGGCCGGCCTCGATGCGGCCGATGTTGTCCGGCGTGGAGTATGCGGGGTTAGTGAGCGAGTATACATAGGCGGCGACATTCCGGACCTGGATGCGATCGAGCATCTCGTCGCGCCCAAACGAGGGCATCTGCCCGACACGACTTTCGGGGTGTCGAGTGTTGATGCCGACCCTCAGGGTCTGAGCGATATTTTCCGGCCCGCCGCCCCAGAGCCAGTCGTCATCGGTCAGATCCGGAAAGTTGCTCCGGCCCTTTCCATCCACCCCGTGGCAGACGGCGCAGTTATCGCCGAACAGTTGGTGCCCCGTGGAGCGGACCGTTGCCATCAACTGCTCGTCCGCCCTTATCTGGTCGTAGGAGAGCGCGTCGATCTTCTGCTCCCAGACGGCTCTCGCCGCCGCTGCCGCGGCGAGCTTTCCTTCGACGACATTCCGCTCGTCGATTCCGAGCAGCCCCTTCGTATAGGTCGTGCCGAGGGGCCATGTGGGAAGAAGGACCCACCAAAGGAGCGCGAAGACATGGGTCAACACCAGGAAAAGCAGCACCCCTCGGGGAACGGGCGTGTCGAGTTCCGTGATGCCGTTCCACTCATGCCCGGTGGTTTTTCGGCCGCTGATCGGATCGACTTCCTCTACGTCCATGGCTGGTCGTCCTCGTCGAGAATGTTCCTCTTTGCCCGATCGAAACGGTCCCGGTTTGCTGGCCAGAACGTGTAGACGAGCACGCAGATCGAGAACCCGATCAGGTAGAAGAGCCCCCAGGTCTTCGCTGTCTCCACCAATGTCTCGTGCGTCAGATCCATGATCGCGGTCCCGCTTCAGCTCAGTCGTTGGGGTTGGGGGGCTGTTCCGGAGCGGCCGTGTTCCCGTATGCCGCCTTTGTCAGCCGTCCAAGGACCTGCAGGTAGGCCACGAGCGCATCCATCTCCGTGACTCGCGTCGTGACTCCGTCGAAGGCGCTGACCTGCGTCTCCTCTCCATAGCGTTCCGTCACACCCGAGGCCTGTTCGCTGTCGGGCACCGCCTGCCCAAAGGCGTCACGAGCGGCATTCTCGATCATTTCGTCGGTATAGGGAACGCCGACGCTTCGCTGTGTCCGCAGATGGGAGCCGAGGTCGTCGAGGCGCAGCGGCGTACGTGCCAGCCAGGCATAGGCCGGCATGTTCGACTCCGGCACGACATCGCGCGGATTGGTCAGATGGGCGACATGCCAGAAATCGGAGTATTTGCCACCCATTCTCGCAAGGTCGGGTCCGGTCCGCTTCGAGCCCCACAGCATCGGGTGGTCATGCTTGGACTCGACCGCCAGCGAGAAAGGCCCATAACGCTCCACGTCGTCCCGCAGCGTGCGGATCATCTGGCTGTGGCACGCATAACAGCCCTCGCGTATGTAGATGTTGCGTCCGGCGAGCTCCAGCGGTGTGTAGAGACGCATGTCGTCGGCGTTCTCGACCGTCTCGTCGATGGTAAAGAGCGGAGCGATCTCCACGATGCCCCCGACACTGGCCGCGACGATGATCGCCAGCATGAAGCCGATCGCCGTTCGCTCGAGCTTGCGATGAAGGAGTTCGGGCATGTCGCTACTCCGCGGGTCTGGTTGCCGCGCCGTCCGGCACGAGGGGGATATCGTCATGTCGCTCCACAATCAACACGGGAATACCCCGGACAGTCATCCAGATGTTGTAGGTGGCAACAACAGCCCCGATAAGGAAAAGCAGGCCGCCAAAGGCGCGGGCGATGTAATAAGGGTACATCGCGAGGAGTGAATCCACGAATGAATAGGTAAGCGTCCCCTCTTCCGTGTAGGTCCTCCACATCAGGCCCTGGATGATGCCGGAGTTCCACATCGCGAAGACGTAGATGACGGTGCCGGCAACCGCGAGCCAGAAGTGGACTTCGACAAGCGCCGCGGAATACATCCTCTCGCGCTTCCAGATCGCCGGCACGAGTGTGTAGAGGGATCCATAGGTGATCAGCGCGACCCAGCCCAGGGCGCCCGCGTGTACATGGCCGACGGTCCAATCGGTATAGTGCGAGAGGGAATTCACGGGACGGACTGCCAGGAACGACCCCTCGAAGGTCGAAAGGCCGTAGAAGAAAGCCGCCATCATGATGAAGCGCAACGTCGCGTCGTCACGGACCTTGTGCCACGCGCCATTCAGTGTCAGCAGGGCGTTGCCGGCCGATGCCCAAGAGGGCACCAGCAGCATCACCGAGAACGTCATTCCCAGGTTCTGCACCCAGTGAGGCAGGGCTGTATAGTGAAGATGATGAGAGCCGGCCCACATATAGAAGAAGGTTATGCCCCAAAAGCTGAGGATCGACAGCCGGTAGGAAAAGATCGGGCGTTCTGCTCGCTTGGGCAAATAATAGTAGAGCATGGCAAGGAACCCCGCCGTCAGAAAGAAGGCGACGGCATTGTGCCCGTACCACCACTGCACCATGGAGTCCTGGACACCTGCCCAGATCGTGTAGCTCTTGGCGTGGCCGAGGGAGACCGGAATGGTCAGGTTGTTAATGATGTGCAGTATTGCTACGACCAGGATGAAGGCTAGGTAATACCAGTTGGCGACGTAGATATGGGGTTCCCTGCGGCGCGCCAGCGTCCGGATAAAGAGGACGAAATAGGTAACCCAGACGATGACCAGCCAGAGATCGGCATACCATTCGGCCTCGGCATACTCCTTGGACTGCGTCACGCCAATGAAATAGCCGGTCACCGCCAAAATGCAGAAGAGGTTATATCCGAACAGAACGAACCACGGGCTCAATTGGTCCGCCAGGCGAGCGCGCGAGGTCCTCTGAACCACATGGAAAGAGGTCGAGATCAGCGCGTTGCCGCCGAATCCGAAAATGACGCCGGTTGTGTGAGCCGGCCTGATCCGCCCGAAGCTTGCCCATGCAGTGTCGAAGTTCAGGCTCGGCCAAGCGAGCTGAGCCGCAGCCCAGACGCCGAAGAACATCCCGAAGATCGCCCAGAAAAGCGTGAACGCGACGCCGACCTTGATGGGGTCATCATAATAGCGGGAGAAGCGCGATGGGTCGGGCGCGGGACCGAAGGATGTCGACATGATCACAAACAGCAGCACCATACTGTAAAGCAGGACGAGCGCGCCGTGAACTCCAAGCGGATCTGCCCGACCGACCGCAGCCATCGCTATGCCGACAACCGCCAGGGCCACCAAGATGGCCGCCGCCAATTCCCGTTCCCTCGTTGTCAACTGTCCCATGAAAGCGACCCCCATCATGTAACAAGACCTTATTTGGCGGTCATTAAAGGCATAAGTTCTGAAGAGCGCGATACTGTACAATCTCGATACCTCGAGCGCCGCGCAGCTTGATAATTCCTTTGTTCTTCAGCTTTGTAAGCGAACGCGAAACCGTTTCGATCGTCAGACCCAGATAATCGGCAACGTCGACACGGGACATGTACAGTTCGAAGCTTTGCGAATGGCCCGCACGGTCCGACATCTCAAGAAGGAATGCTGCAACCCTTTCGATGGCGCTTTGGCGACCGATGACCAGTTGATGTTCTTGCGCGGACGAGAAGTTTTCCAGTACAGCCGGCAACAAACCTTGCCATAAGCATGGATCTTCTCTGAGGCTGACACTCTTTATTCCGGTGACACCTATCGCTTCCGCAGTTTCTCGGTGCCGGTCCCCAGTTTGCAAGCCGAACCAGTTCCCCCCAAAGTAGAAGGCAAGAATCTGCCGCCGCCCGCTCGCCAGCACGCGGTACACGCGGACGGCTCCGAATTCTACCCGGTAGGCCTGGCCGGCCCTTCCACCGGAAGAATAGATGCGTTGTCCGTCGACGAAGCTGCTGACCTGCCTCTTCTCGACTTCTCCCCGCGTAGGCGGCCCCATGGGGACGGCACTTATGCGCCTCCCTGACGAAGCCAATATTGACGTATGCATTTGTTCGACTCCCATGAGCGTGCCAGGTTGCCCCGACAATGACTCGATACAGCCGGATTTTCCTTGTTCTGCGAGCGCTGAACAGGAAACCAAGCCGTCCCGGCGTCTACGTTGACGTCCGGGTAATGCAACCAAATGCCTCCGAATTCGACGAGAACCTTCTTAAGTGAGACCCCTCGCCGTCCCGAGCGCCTGCTCAATTTCTGCCGCCAAGCTCTCTACCAAGCTCTTGAACTCCGCGCGGCGCTCCTCGCGAACATGGAACGGAAACTGGTCGGCGCGCGTGAGCGCGTTCTCAGCGGCTGCGAAGTCCTCGCACATCCCCCTGAAGCTCTCGTCGCGGATCGACAATTCCCTGATTTGCAATGAGCGTGCCGGAAATCGGCGCAATGCCGCTGCCAGGCCGTGATCTTCGTTATTCGCCCCCGATCGCGTGTTCATTTCGCTCCTCCCTCTCCGGGTTCGAAATGAAATACAACTTTAATTTATCTCTAATATATATATTGCCCTTTGGCCGGGTGCGGACGTAAGATACGGGAGCTTACGGTGCCGCGAAGCACAATCTTACGTTGTGTTGGGGGCGGACATGGTAATTGCAGGCCAGCAGGGTGCCCGGGTCGAACGGGTTGGTCTACCCACCGACGCAGAAATTCTTGCACAACTCGAACGAATTCGGTTGAGCGCCGAGTTCGATGCGCCGGATCGCGCCCGTAAATTCCTGGCCTATGTCATCGAGGAGACGATTGCCGGGCGAGCCGACCGTATAAAGGCGTATTCGATCGCTACCGAGGTGTTCGGTCGAGATCCCTCTTTCGACGCCCAAACCGATCCAGCCGTGCGGATCGAAGCGGGCCGAATCCGACGTTCACTCGAACGCTACTACCTTGTCGCGGGCTGCAACGACCCGGTCGTCATAAAGATACCGAAAGGCGCCTACGTGCCGACGTTCGAAAGGCACGTCCACGCGGAAGCCGGGCCCCCCACCGCGGCCTCCGCGAGTACCGGACCGAATTTGTCCGGTGAGCGCTCTCGGCAGCCATGGATCTGGGTCGGGATTGCAGCGCTTGCTCTTGTTCTGGGTGGACTGGCGGCAAACGCCCTGCTTCGCGGTACTGACACTCTAGAGAGCGGCGCACGCAGCGTCCGCCCAAACATTCCGAAGCTGGTTGTTACACCATTTGAGGATCTCTCCGGAACACCCCAATCGGCGATGATAACGCGAGGCCTCACTGACGAGGTCGTCGGCAAAATCTCCAGATTCAAGGAGGTCATCGTCGTCACCCGTGAGCAACCAGAGCGCTCACCGGAGCCGACGGGCGGCCCGGCCTATGCGCTTGAGGGTCGGGTTCGGCTTGATGGCGAAAGGCTTCGGGTCGGGATCCGACTCATTCAGCGGTCGGACGGGTCGGTGGTGTGGGCAAACAACTATGACGAAAGTCTAGAGACGCACAAGATCATCGAACTGCAAGAGAAAGCCGCGGCCGCGGTAGCGACCGCTGTCGCACAACCCTATGGCGTAGTTTTCCAGGCGGATGCCGCCCGGTTCACGCACTCCGTTCCTGACGATTGGCAAGCATATGCGTGTACCTTGGCCTATTACGGATATCGCAGCGAATTGAATCCGAAAATGCATGCGTCAGTTCAAGAATGCCTGCAGAAAGCGACCCGACAGTTCCCGAACTACGCTACGGCTTGGGCGCTACTGTCGATGACCTATATCGACGAGCTGCGGTTCCGATATCGCCTCGATCGCTCGTCACCGGTATCGCTGGAGCGGGCGATCGAGGCAGCGCTGCGCGCCGTCGAACTGGATCCTCAGGACGTGCGGGCCCTACAGGCGCAGATGCTCACGCTTTTCTTCCGGGGCGAAGTCCATGCTGCCTTGGCGGTGGGCGCGCGCGCATTTGCCATCAACCCTAACGATACTGAACTCGCCGGCGAGTACGGTTTCCGGCTTGCCCTGTCGGGTCAATGGCGCCCTGGTTGCGTGCTCATATCGCAAGCCATATCGCGGAACCCCGGCCCGGTAGGATATTTCGAAGCGGCCCTGGCAGTCTGCTCCTACATCGAAGCAGACTACGTGGCCGCCGAGCGCTGGGCTCGCTTGGCCGACCTTCGTGCCAATCCGATCTACCGCGTCATATTGCTTGCCATTCTTGGGAAGCTCGGCAAGACCGAAGAGGCCCGTGAGGAGCAGAAGTGGCTGGAAACGAACGTTCCGGGATTCCTCGACAACATCCGAAAGGAAGTCGCCTTGCGGATTCATCGTCCTGAGGACCAGCAGCACTTCATTGAAGGTTTACGCGAGGCCGGCGTATCGGTGCCCGAAAATTGAGTCTAAACAACTGCCAGCAAAGTTGGCGCGATCTAGGGATGCCCCCGGCAAATACTCAGGTGGGGCGCGATAGTCGTGAAGACTCAGACAGCGCCTTTCCCGACGCCTCATCCGGACGAACCCAGATCATCAGCAAGTCGTGGAACACACTGAGAATGATGGGGCCTAGAAACAGGCCAATCAGGCCGTAGGATAGGGTTCCGCCGAGCACCCCGAGTAAAATGATCAGCGTTGGCGTCGAAAGACCGCGGGCCACCAGGATCGGCTTCATGACATTGTCGATGATAAAAAGCGGCATCAGCAAGAGTGTGAGGAGAATTGCCGGGCCGAAGTCCATCTCCAGCCAGGCCCAGATCATCACCGGTAGCAGAACCAGCGCCGGCCCGATCTGAACGATGCAGAGAATGAGCACGACGAAGGCGATTGCACCGGGCGCAGGAACATTGAAGAGACTTAACACCAATGCGCAGAGAAACGCTTGCAGTAGCGCGACGCCAATGACGCCGCGGGCCACGTTGCGGATCGTTGCAGCGGCCAGCCGCACGAAGCCGATGCCTCTGTCCCCACCCATTCTGCTGGCGAAGCCTTCCGCAGTTTCTGCAAGACGTTCTCCGGACCCGAAAAGAAAGCCGGCAACAAGCACGGAAACCACAAAGCCGAGCAAGTCGACGCCTATGCTTGCGATTTTACCCAGAGCCCTGCTGCCGGCCTGCAGCAGTGACGGCTCGAACTGCCTCAGAACGGCCTCGAGATTGCTGGACGCCGTGCTCCAGACAGCAAAGATGCGTTCACCCATAAGCGGCCAGTTGCGAATGCCTTCGGGTGGTACTGGTAACAGCAACGAACCATCCTTCAACTTTTCAAGCAGCGCTTGCACTCCTTCGGCAAAGCTGACGGCAATGGCCGCGAGCGGACCGACGATGACGACCAGACACACGAGCGTGATCAGAAACGCTGCTAGGCGACGCCGCTGGCCAAACGTGATTGAAAGGGCGGAGTAGGCCGGATAGAGGGCAACTGCCAGAATCGAAGCCCAGATGAGAATGATCGCAAACGGAGCGATCAATGTCAGGGACCAGTAGGCGAACAGTCCGACGACCCCGATCCTGGCAATTTCCGTGATCTTCACCTCGACGGATGAACGATCGGCTGGATCGTCGCGGACCGGACTCGTTCGGGATGGACTATCATCCATTCTCGCGGCCCTCATCTCGAGACCAGAAGGAAGCAAGCCCATGAGGTGCCGGGACATCCGCGAGCTTGCCGCATACTGCCGCGCCCGCGTTGCAACGAACCTCAGCGGAAACGCTGAATCGGGGGGCGCTACTGCCTTCTCCCGTGCAATTCAGCCGATCCTATCCCACCTGCGGCTGAGTTGCAGTATCATACCGTAGCATACGTCACTCCAACGTTTCCCTTCTGGGTGCCTTTAGAGATAACATGGAAGCGAGAAGGCTTGCGGTGGGATCGTGAGCTCAAGCGCCGCGGGTGTTGATTTTGACTGTGATCAATGCCGGCCACGCATTTTTGGGTATCATTATTTTCGAAAAATCAAGGCGATGGGTTCCGCCTCTCTCCGCCTGCTTAGGGGTAAGCGTTTTCGCCGCAGCAATTGAGCTCTTATTTGCTCGCATACAAGGGGGAAGCGCAGCGATGGAACAATCCTTGCACCCGGCCGCGACCCATCATTTGCCGCCATTCATTACCGCACCGGGCGAGACGGACGTACTTTTCAACGTGATGGTCGTCTTCGTGCTGTTGCTGATCTTCCTGATCGGCATCCTGTACCTGCGGCTGCACGCGCTGCCCGAGCACATGGCGCATGGCGCCAGCAAGACGCAACTGCAGCTCGTCGCCGTCCTTTCGCTAATTGCGCTCTTCACCCACAATCATCTGTTCTGGATCATCGCCCTGCTGCTCGCCATGGTCGAGTTCCCGGACTTTTCCTCGCCGATCAGGTCGATGGCCCGGTCGCTGGCGAAGATGGCGGGTCGCGACGAGGCGGAAGACGCAGCCGAGATGAACGATGCGGTGCCAGCGGCAAAGCCGGCCCAACCCCACCCAGGCGAGCCCCAGTCAAGCAAATTACAACCGGACGCGCCACAATGGGTGCCGCTGGAACTCAAGCCGCCGCCAGGTGACGACAAGGTCGGGCGGAGGGGATGAACCATGCTGGAATTCATGATCTGCTCGTTGCTCACCATCTTTCCGGACTACCTCTTCCGCCGCTATGTCCAGGGCAAACGGATCGGCCGTGAGATCAATCTTTATTCGATGTGGTTCGAGCTGCGCTATGGCATCACCGCCTGCGTGATCCTCACCGTGTCGCTGATCACGATGATCTTCTACTACCATCCCTCGACCAGCAACGTCACCGCCGTGTTCCGCACGGTCACGATCTTGCCCGAGTCGACCGGCCGCGTGGCGGAGGTCTATGTCGACCTCAACGAGAAGGTTGCAGCCGGCGCCCCACTCTTCCGACTTGACGACAACGAGCAGCGCGCGGCGCTTGAAACCGCACGCCGGCGCGTCGCCGAAATCGATGCCGAGACGACGGTGGCGCAGAGCGAACTGGCGTCCGCCGACGGGCTGATCGCCCAGGCGGAGGGGGCCTATCTACAAGCATTGAATGAACTCGAGACGCAGGTCGAATTGAACCAGCGCAACCCCAACATTGTCGCCAGGCGGGAGATCGAGCGGCTGCAGGTCGCCGCCGATGGTCGCAAGGGCGCATTGGCGGCGGCGGTTTCGAACAAGCAGACGCTGGAGACGAAAATCGCCTCGCTCCTGCCGGCGCAGAAGGCGAGCGCCGAGGCGACGCTGGCCCAGGCCCAGGTGGAGCTCGACAAGACGATCGTTCGCGCCGGCACCGCCGGCACCGTACAGCAGTTCGCGCTCCGGCCCGGAGACATCGTGAATCCAATGATTCGCTCGGCCGGCATTCTGGTTCCCGAGCAACGCCGCATCGGACTGATCGCCGGCTTCGGCCAAATCGAGGCGCAGGTGATGAAGCCCGGCATGATCGCCGAGGCGACCTGCATCGGCAAGCCGTTCACCATCATCCCGATGGTGGTGACAGAGGTGCAGGACGTCATTGCCGCCGGCCAGGTCCGCCCGACCGATCAGCTCGTCGACGCCCAGCAACTGGCGCGTCCGGGAACGCTGACGGCTTACCTGGAGCCGCTTTACGAGGGCCAATTCACTGGCATTCCGCCTGGGAGCAGTTGCATCGCCAATGCCTATACCAACAACCATGACGAACTGCATGCAGCGGACATAAGCACGCCGCGCTGGTTCTTTCTGCATGCAGTCGATGCGGTTGCACTGGTGCACGCCATGATCCTCAGGCTGCAGGCGCTGCTCTTGCCGGTGCAGACGCTGGTCCTGACGGGACACTGATGCGGAGGCCGGCCGGATGCGTGTGTCACTCCCCCGCCCCGCCCTCCTCGCAGACCTCGATACCTATCAGGCGAGCTGGTTGCGCAGTGACATCTCGGCCGGCCTTGCCATCGCGGCCGTCGGGCTGCCGAGCGCCATCGCCTATCCGGCGATTGCCGGCCTTCCGCCGGAGACAGGACTATATGCCAGTATTACTCCGCTGGTGGCTTATGCGCTTTTCGGCCCTTCGCGACGGCTTATTGTTGGACCGGATGCGGCGACGATGACCGTCCTCGCCGCGGTCCTCGCCACGGTGTTCGCCACACCGGGCATGACATCGGACCGGGTGACGGCGGCTGCACTGCTGGCGCTCATCGTCGGGGTTCTGTGTCTCGTCGCCCGTGCCGTGCGCCTCGGAGTGCTCGCGACCTTTCTCTCGCGCCCGATTCTGACGGGCTTCTTCGCCGGCATTTCTCTGTCCATCCTGATCGGACAGATCAAGCGGTTCACGGGCGTTGACATCGAGTCCGAAGGCCTTTTCGCCCCCGTGCTTGAGCTTGTGCGGGAAGTCGGATCAATCCATTGGCCCTCCTTGGCGCTTGCCCTGGGATGCTTCGCGTTGCTGCAGGCGGCCCGCGCGCTGCAATCCCCGGTTCCGGGCCCTGTGATCGTCGTCGTCCTCTCGGTCTTGCTTTCATTTCTTTTCGATTTCGAAGGACATGGGATAGCGGTCGTCGGCAGCTTGCCAGAAGCCCTCCCGTCGCTGACATTGCCTCGAACGGGAAACCTTCCGCTCGACGCGTTGCTCATCGGTGGTGCCGCGATTTTTCTTGTCAGCTTTGGCTCGGGTGTGATCGCTGCTCGCAGCTTTGGGGCACTCGGCGGCTATCGCGTCGATCCGAACCGTGAGCTCACAGGCTTCGGCGCCGCAAACATCGCAGCGGGCCTCTTCGGAACATTTCCGGTTACGGCCTCTGATTCAAGAACCGCCGTAAACTTCGCGGTGGGTGGCCGCTCGCAGATCGCAAGCCTGGTGGCGGCGACGACCCTGATCGCGGTGTTGCTGTTTCTCGGGAGCGTCCTGCGCATCCTGCCGATTCCCGCGCTTGGTGCAATCCTGGCTGCGACGGCACTCAGTCTGATAGATCTGGCGGCTCTGAAGCAGATCTGGCGTGTGAGCCGCATGGAGTTCGTCTTCGCGCTGATCGCGATGTGGGGACCGATCGGACTCGGTGTCCTCAATGGGGTGGTGATCGCGATCGCCGCGACACTGGCCTACGTCCTTCGACAGAGCATGTACCCGCACGACGCGCTGCTCGGGCGCATTCCCGGCCGGGATGGATTCTACAAGCTGCATCGTGAACCTGAGGCCCGCGCCGTGCCGGGTTTCGGCGCCTGCATGATCCAGGGCAGCCTCCTGTTCTTCAATACAGACTATGTTCAGACGCGCCTGATAGCTATCGCGGACGAGCTGCCGGCGCATACCCGCTGGCTGGTCATAGACGCAAGCGCGGTCCCGCAGATCGACAGCACCGCGACCGCTATGCTCGAGGAGGTGTACGAGGAGCTGACGAAGCGCGGCATCGCGCTCGGACTGGCGGAACTACACACCGACGCACGCGCCATGCTCGGTCGCGCCGGCCTCATCGACAAGATCGGCCCCGCCATGATCTTCGACGGCATGGAGGACGCACTCCTCGCCTTTGAAGCCAGACGCGGAGGCGCCGCCGCTTAGCAGACGTCCGGCTGCAGATATATCGTCCCCGTCGAGACGGCAACCAGAGGAGTGGAGGGAAGGATGGGCAAGCACAAGGACAACAAAGAAAAGAACCGCTGGAACGCAGAGAACGGCAAGTCCGCCGAGACGCAAGAATCAGCGACGCGATCGGGTGGTGACTACGCCAAGGAGCTCGCCCGATTGCAGGAGGAGGTCGCCCATCTGCAGGCCTGGGTGAAGAAGACCGGTGCCCGCATCGTCATCATCTTCGAGGGACGTGACGCGGCCGGCAAAGGCGGTGTGATCAAGCGGATTACCGAGCGCGTCAGCCCGCGCGTCTTCCGCGTCGTCGCTCTGCCGGCGCCGACCGACCGGGAAAAGACGCAGATCTACATGCAACGCTATATTCAACAGCTCCCCGCGGCCGGCGAAGTCGTGATCTTTGACCGTTCCTGGTACAACCGGCCCGGCGTGGAGCGCGTCATGGGCTTCTGCTCGGAGGAAAAGGCCAAGCGCTTCCTCGAACTCGCTCCGCGTTTCGAGGCGGCGATGATCGAGAGCGGCATCTTGCTGCTTAAATATTTCCTCGATGTCAGCGAGGAGGAGCAGGAACGCCGCTTCCGCCAGCGCATCGACGACCCGCTGCGACAGTGGAAGCTGAGCCCCATGGATGTCGAATCCTATCGCCGCTGGTGGGACTATACGCGCGCCTACGATGAAATGATCCGTATGACCGACACCGACTATGCCCCCTGGTGGATCGTCCCCTCCAATGACAAGAAGCGGGCGCGCATCAACTGCATCTCGCATATCCTTTCCTCGATACCCTATGACCGCGTGAAGTTCGAGGAACCAGAGCTCGGGAAGCGCCAGAAGCGGCCCGATGACTTTGTCCAGGACACCCGGATTCGGCGGACAGTTCCGAACGTATTCTGAGTGCAAGCCACGCGAGGTGCCTTCTCACTTCAAGTGCGACCGCATCGGCGTGCAGCGAGCGTGCCGTGTGGCAGCGAAGAAGCGGCTCCGATGCCGGAACCGCATCTTGAAGAGCGAGCGCAAGGGACGGCGGCTCAGACCTTTTCTGGAGCCCAGTTCAAAAACAGGCCAACGTCACCAGGCATCCCTCCAGGAAAGCTGATGATCATGGCCTTCAACTTGTAGCCCTGAGGCTTGCCGTAAGTCTGATAGCGCTCGAAGAACTCCTTCGCTTTGCCCTGCAGCGTTGACGGCCAATCCCGATCGCCGCTGTTGATCGCCCGGCCACTGTCGGTGCAAAGCTCGGACGGGAAGCTGTACACCATTGCCTCGAACTTGCCGGCCTTGACGGCATTCGCCACGAGACGGCGCACCATGGCGATCTCTTCTTCCGACACGTGCTTCTTCAAGAAATCGGAAGCGAAATCGGCGTGTTTCTGCTCCTCGATCGACTTGAGCTTCCGTTCCCTTTCCATTTCCTCCATTTCGCGCTCAAGCACCTGTTTGCGAAGGTCGTCTGCGCTCGGAGGTGCTGCACTTGCATCAACGTTCTTATGTTCCGACATTGCTTGCTCCACTTCAGGTCAAGAGGACGAAAGACTACCTCCATGCGGAGGAAGTAAAATGATCAAACACGAGCCGGGCTTGCACTCCTCGCCTCCGATATGTTGGTCCGCACGATGCGCCAGCCAAGGAAAGCAAACGCGATGGCGAGTAAGGGATTCAACACATTGAAGAAACAGAAACCGGCATAAGCGGCAGTCGGAATCCCGAGGGTTGCCGCCATGTACGCCCCGCAACTATTCCAGGGCACGAGCGGCGACGTCACAGTCGCGGAGTCTCCCACCGCCCGCGAGAGCACGACTGGCGCGATCCCACGCGCGGCGAATGAGGGTCCGAACAGCCTGCCTGGCAGAGCGACGGAGATATACTGATCGGATGTCACGACATTCGAAACCACCGATGTGCCGACAACCGTGGCGATCAGCCCGGCAGCCGACTTGGTCCGCACGACCAAAGGCTCGATCAGTCGCTTCAACAGCCCCGCATGTTCGACCACGGCTCCAAACGCCAGGGCTGTGATGATGAGCCAGATCGTGTTCATCATGCTGGACATGCCGCCACGGGTGAGGATGAGATCAATTGATTTCTCCCCGGTGGAAGAGACGTAGCCATTGGCGAGTGCTGCCCAGGCGCCTTTCAACAGTGCGAGACCCAGAGGCAGGCCCGGAGCGGCGGCAAATGCGACGACGCTCTCGGGATCCCTCAGAACTGCGACGCAGGCACCCGCAAGCGCGCCAGCAAAGATGGCCACGAAGGGGGGCAGGCGGAAAATTGAAAACAGAAGTACCAGCAGTAGAGGAAGAAAGGACCAGAGCGACACAGTAGCCTTACTATCGATCCTTGCAAGCGTCTGGGTGGCGTCGAAGCCGGTGGGTTTCCCAAGGAAACCAAAAATGAGGACGGACATCAAAAGTGCCGGTATCGACGTCCATAACGACTCGCGGATGTGGCTGTAGATATCGGATCCGGCCGTTGCGGTGGCCAGATTGACGGTATCTGAAAGCGGCGAGGCCTTGTCCCCGAAATACGCGCCCGATATGACGGCCCCCGCCGTGATGGCGGGTGACAGCTCCATGCTGCTCGCAACGCCCATCAGGCCGATACCAATCGTGCCCGCAACGGTCCACGAACTGCCGATGCTGAAGGCGACCGCCGCGCATACGAGCGCCGTCGTCGCATAGAAATAGCTCGGATTGAGCAGCTTGAGCCCGTAATAGATCATCGCAACGATCGTGCCGCTCATCGCCCAGGTGCCGATGAGCGCCCCGACGGCGAGAAGGATGAGTATCGCCGGCAGACCGGCCGCGATACCGTCGACGACGGCTTGGCGAATACCTGTCCACGGCAGCTTGTTCTTGTATGCAACACATGCCGCAATGATACCGCAGAATAGCAAGGCGATTTGGTTGGGACCGGAAGATGCATCGTTGCCGAACAGAACGAAGGACAGGGTGAGGAGGATCGCCAGCGCAATGCAGGGTATGAGCGCGTCGACCATCGACGGCGGAGTTCGACCACCTTCCGAGCCAATAGAGTCGTCGCGGCCGATCTCGTTCATTCTAGCTCCTAACGGGGCACCCGGTCCGGCTTATGCCACGTCATGTCGGGGAAACTCGAGTTGATGATGGTGCCCCGCTCGGCGTTGAGGATTGCGGCAATGTCCTGCAATGCCCCTATGGCGGCGGTCTGCCCGGTCTGCCTGGCGAAGTGGCAAGCTGCCTCGACTTTCGGCCCCATCGAGCCCGCCGGAAACGAATAGGTTCCAAGCTTCTCGGGATTGCTCTTGAAGATCGCCTTCTGCTCGGCCGTTCCCCAATCCGTGAACACGGCTTCCGCGTCAGTTGCCATGATGAGCAGGTCTGCCGAAAGCTCTCGTGCAAGCAGCGCCGAACAAAGATCCTTGTCGATAACCGCCTCGACGCCCACAAGCGTCCGCTCCTTGTCCGGCTCGTACATGGTTGGAATGCCGCCACCGCCGGCGCAGATAACTATGGTGCCCTTTTCGAGAAGCCAGCGGATTGGTCTGATCTCGAAAATCCGTTTGGGAAGAGGAGACGGGACCACGCGGCGCCATTTGTTGCCATCCTGTTTGAAAAACCACCCTTTATCCTGATGGATCTTCGCCGCCTCGTCCGCCTCGTATACAGGACCGACGAACTTGGTGGGATGCCGAAACGCCGGATCGCTGCCGTCCACCTCCACCATCGTCAGCAGTGTTGCGAACGGCACCTCGAACGGAAGAAGGTTCCCAAGCTCCTGTTCGAGCATGTAGCCGATCATGCCCTCGGTCTCCGCACCGAGAACGTCGAGCGGATAGGCTTCGTCCGGTTTGTAAGCAGCGCCCTGAAGTGCAAGCAGCCCCACCTGCGGCCCATTGCCATGCGTGATCACGATCTGGTGTTCGGCGGCGATCGGCGCGATCGCCTCGGCTGCGATCCTGATGTTCTGGCGCTGCATATCTGCGGTCATCGGCTCACCACGCTTGAGGAGAGCATTCCCGCCCAATGCGATCACAACGCGCATGTTCAGTCCCCCAGTGTTGCGACAAGCAGTGCCTTGATCGTGTGTAAGCGATTTTCCGCCTGCTCGAAGGCGACGTTCGCCTCGGACTCGAAGACGTCGTTGGTCACTTCGAGGCCGTCCGCCATTCCATAGTCGTTGGCGATCTGCTTTCCGAGAACTGTCTCGGTGTCGTGGAATGCAGGCAGGCAGTGCATGAACTTGACCTGCGCATTTCCACTCGCCTTCATCAAATCCGCATTGACCTGATAGGGTGTGAGCAACTGGATTCGCTCTTTCCAGACGTCCTTCGGTTCGCCCATCGAAACCCAGACGTCGGTATGAATGAAGTCGACGCCCTGCACAGCCGCCTGGGGATCGTCGGTGATCATCAGGCGCGCTCCGGATTGCTCTTTGAGTTTCTCGGCGATGCTCCGATATTCATCCGAAGGCCAGAGCGACTTCGGGCCGCATATCCGCACATCCATTCCCAACAGGCAGCCGACGATCAACAATGAATGCCCCATGTTCGACCGCGTATCGCCGACATAGGCATACTTGATTGTAGCGATGGGCTTGTCGGCGTGTTCACGCATCGTCATCACGTCGGCGATCATCTGTGTGGGATGATATTCGTCGGTGAGGCCGTTATAGACCGGCACGCCGGCATATTTCGCCAGCGTTTCGACGCCATGTTGGGAGGCGCCGCGATACTCAATGGCGTCGTACATGCGACCGAGCACCCGAGCCGTATCCTTGAAAGATTCCTTATGCCCAATCTGCGAACCAGCGGGATCCAGGTACGTGACGTTGGCGCCCTGATCGGAGCAGGCGACTTCGAAGGCACAACGGGTACGCGTGGATGTCTTCTCGAAAATGAGGCAGATTTCCTTGCCTTCCAGATGCTTCTGTTCCGTGCGCGCATATTTGGCCCGCTTCAGATCGCGCGCGAGATCAAGGAGATATCGAAACTCGCGAGGTGTGTAATCCTGCACCGTAAGAAGCGAGCGATTGCGGAGGTTGAAACTCATGATGCTGCTCCATTTGCCAAAGTGAGGATGGGAATTCTTCAATAGGCTGGCTCTCGCCAGATCGGGCAAGTCATGCAATGACCGCCGCCCCGCCCCCGACCCAGTTCGGCGCCGCGGATCGTGATGACCTCGATGCCCGCCTTTCTGAGGAGCGTGTTCGTGTGCGTGTTGCGGTCGTAGGCGACGACCACGCCGGGTTCGAGCGCGACGACATTGTTGCCATCGTCCCATTGTTCGCGTTCCGCCTCGTAGGCATTTCCACCCGTCGCCACGGTGCGGAGTTTCTGTATGCCCAGAGCCTCGGCGACGACTTCGAGCATCGGACGCTCTTCGGCTCGCACCTCGAAATTGCCTTCGTCATCGGCGGGATGCAGGCTGTAGCAGCGGATCTGGTCGACGACATCGGCGAAAAGCGTCACGACGTCTCGGTCGCAGAAGCTGAAGACCGTATCGAGATGCATCGCAGCCCGGCTCTTTGGCATCAGGCAGCCGATGACCCGGGTAGCTGCCTTGTTCCTGAACAAAGCCTGCGCCACTTGCCCGACGGCCTGGTAGGTGGTCCGCTCCCCCATGCCGACGAGCACCGTCCCATTACCGATCGGCATGACGTCACCGCCCTCCATCGTGGCGTTGGCGAACTGCTCGTCCGAGTCGCCCCACCAGATGTTGAAATCGCCGCCCTTGAAGATCGGATGAAACTTGTAGACCGCCCGCTGCACCAGGGTTTCGGCGCGCCGGGCCGGCCAGAACATCGGATTGCACGTCACGCCGTTATAGATCCAGCAGGAGGGATCACGTTGGAAAAGCGTGTTGGGAATGGGCGGGATGACGAATTCGAGCCCCCCGAAGGCGCCCACCATCAGCGTCTTGCCCCTGCCTTCGGGAAGGTCGGCAATGGCAATGCCGCCAATGAGGTAGGCAGCAAGTTGCTTCGAATCCATTTCATCGAGCCAGGGCCGCATGGCTTCGGCAATCTGGGCCCCCAGGACATTCGGCGTGATGCGCCGATCAAGAACGAATGTTCGAGCCTCGTCATCCGCGAGAGTCTCTGCCAGGAGATCATGGAGCTCGAGGACCTCGACCCCCCTCTCCTGCATTTTCAGAACAAAATCGTAGTGGTCCTTCTGAGCTTCGTGAACCCAGATGACATCATCGAACAGCAGGTCGTGACAATTCGCCGGAGTGAGCCGTTGGTGCGCCAGTGATGGCCTACAAACCATGACTATTCTGAGCTTACCGACTTCCGAATGAACACCAAAGTTGCGCATGTGTCTCCTCCTTCGACCGGAGCCCCTGCAACTTGACCGCCACGCTCAGAGCGGGCTTATTTTTCCGATCCACAGCAAATAAGCGGCGACGACAGCGAGCACGACGACCAGGCCCGCAAGCCATGATTCAAATCCGGCAAACACCTGTTCTCCTCGTTCTCTCCTGGCCTTCGCGTAGACGAGGAGACCGGGGGCGAACAGGATCGAGCACATCAAGAGGTAGCTGAGCCCGGCAGCGTAGACCAACCAGACGCCGTAAATCGTCGCCAGTGCTCCTACGACTATATCCCGGTTTCGACCGGACACACCCTGATAGGTCTCTCCGCTCAACGCCAGCTTGAGTGCATAGGCTCCAGAGAAAACATACGGAGGCAGGATGGCGACCGAGGCGATGAAATAGAAGAACTGGTACGCGCTTTTGGAAAAGAAGCTTAGCACCAGGAAAACCTGAATCAGGATATTGGTCGCCCAAAGCGAGTTTGCGGGCGAGCCGTTTTCATTGGCGGCGGCAAACCATCTCGGGAACGTTCCATCGCGGCCGCAGGTGTATGGAATTTCCGAGCAAAGCAATGTCCAGGAAAGGAATGCGCCGCCTACCGAGACGATCAGCCCTGCGTTGATCAAGGCGGCTCCCCATTGACCGACGAGCGGCTGCAGCACGCCAGCCATGGACGGCACTTTGAGGCCGGCCAGTTCCGGCTGGCTCAGGATTCCGGTCGAAAGCAACGAGACGAGGACATAGATTCCGAGCGCTCCGAGAAAACCGATCACCGTCGCTCGGCCGACATCCGAGCGCCGAGCCGCACGCGCAGAGTAAACGCTCGCCCCTTCGATGCCGATGAAGACCCACAGGGTGACCAACATGGTGCTTTTCACCTGCGACATGACGCTACCGAGGTCAGGCGCATCGAGCGCTCCTCCGCGGCCCCAGAAGTTGAGCGTGAACCTGTCCCAGTTGAATGCGACGACAGCGATCAAGACGAAAAGGAAGAGCGGCGCGAGCTTGGCGATGGTCGTGACGATGTTGACGAAGGCAGCCTGCTTCACGCCCTTCAGCACCAGCCAATGAATGGCCCAAAGGCAGAACGAAGCGCCGACTATCGAGACAAGATTGTTTCCATCGCCGAACACCGGGGCGAAGAAAGAGAGCCCGGAAAAGATGGCGACCGCATAGGCGACATTTCCAAGAAACGCGCTCAGCCAGTAGCCCCACGCGCTGATGAAGCCCATAAAGGGCCCAAAACCGGCCTTGGCGTAAGCATAGGGGCCGGCGTCGAGGTCCGGTTTGCGGATGGCCAGCGTCTGGTAGACAAAGGCCAGCATCAGCATGCCGAAGCCAGTAATGACCCACCCAATTATTATCGCACCGGGAGACGCGCTTCGAGACATGTCCGAAGGCAAGTTGAAAACGCCGCCGCCGATCATCGAGCCCACGACAAGAGCCGTGAGCGGCAGGAGGGTGAGCTTGTCGGAGTGTACCTCGGTTTTGAAGGTGCCCTCGTGCGCGATCGTCATGTCGCCCTCCAAATCGTATGCAGTGATTGCATTGACGCGTTTCAGCTCATCGGGCGAAGCAGAGCGTCCCACGGTGGGGCGCAGCCAAATCACACCGCAGCTTAAAGATGGACGGCGGGGGCGTCATTGATTTGAGACAAATCTGATAGCCGCCGGTCGGTTTTCGGGATTTTGTCGACAAGTGCCAGCCCCTCACGAAGAGATTTTTTCCAGTTTTGATCGCAATCAACGACACAACGAGGGGATATCCATAGGCTCAGGACCCATTAAATTCGCGAATTTAATGGGTCCTGAGCCTACTAGCGGCAGTGACGATTGTCGTTTCGCATGGTGCGGAGGGTGCAATGAAAAAGCGGACCTGCATTGGGATTGGCGCTGCACTCTTTCTTCCTGTAGCCGCCATTTCTTGTTCAACTGTTCAAGATTATCCGTCCGACGACTACTATTCCGGTATCGATCCGGCTCCGATTTACCGGAATGGTGAGCGCGTCCCCACCAACCAATTCCTTCAGGCGCGCAGAGCTGCGCGAAACGCAGCCGGTTCGACGGGTTCGACAACGAACACAACTACAGGGCAGTAAGATAGCTTGAAGATTTCGGCGCAGGAGGCGCGTTTGCGGTCAAGTCAGGCTGCCAGACGCATTTGCGCAACCGCCGCGCATTGTCCCGGCATAGGAGGATAATAGATGATCAGGACGGCGATCATCGCACTCGGCAGTGCAATGACCATTCTCGTGACATTGCACGTCCCGGCGGCTTTGGCCCAGGAAGCGACTGCGCCGCCCGCGGAGGAACAGGTAGCCCCCGAGCCGCTCAGCGATGATGAGCTCGAGGTGCTGGTTGCCCGCATTGCTCTTTATCCGGACGAGCTGGTGGCGCTCGTATCTGCTGCCTCGCTCTATCCATTGCAGATCGTCGAGGCCGAGCGGTTCCTGGAAGCCCGCAAGAAGAAGCCGGAACTGAAGCCGAAGGAAAGCTGGGACGGCAGCGTCATCTCGCTCTTGAACTATCCCGAGATCGTCAAGATGATGAGCGAGGATCTCGAATGGACCCAGAGCTTCGGCGAGGCGATCGCCAACCAGCAGAAGGACGTCTTGATCGCCATCCAGCAATTGCGCGACGAGGCGGTCGCGAAGGACATCATCAAGACCGACGACAAGATGAAGGTGGTCGAGGAAGGTGACAACATCATCATCCAGTCGGCGAGCCCCGAGACGATCTATGTGCCGCAGTATCCGCCGGAGATGCTCTACGAGCCGGACTACGTGCCGGCGCCGATCGACTATTACGACGAGCCCTATCCCGCCTACTGGTATCCGGGGGCCGCCTTTTTCGCCGGCGCCCTCACCGGCGCGGTCTTCGGCGCCATAGTCGATTGGGACGACTGGGGCGTCTGGGGCGGAGACTGGGACGGCGACATCGACGTCGACTGCAATAAGTGCTTCAACAACATCGACTTCGACGGCAAGGTCAACTGGAACGACATCGACTGGAAGAATGTCGACCGCAGCAAGATCAGCTTTGACCGCGACCAGCTCCAGAAGTTCGACCGGACGAACATCAAGAACAACATCAAGGCTAACGGCAACAACAACCTGCGCAACCGCGCCGCCGAGATCAATCGCGACCGGCCGCAGGCGCGCCCGGGCGGCGGCGGCGGCCAGCTCAAGGACGTGCGCAAGAGCACGCTCGAAGGCCTGAAGGCTCAACCGAGACGAGATGCTACGGCGCGGCCGGCAGCGCGGTCCGGCGGCGGACAGGCGGTGGCCAAGGCAAAGGCTGGCGGCGCGAAGCCGAGTGTCAACCGCCCGAAGGGTAAGAAGCCGTCGCAGGCGAACAGGCCGGCCGGCAAGAAGAAGATGGCGTCGAAGGCGCAGAACCGGCCGAAGAAGCCGTCCGGCCTAGGCAACGTGAACCACGGGCGGCGCGAGGTGGCCTCGTCTCGGCGCGGCGGCCACAGCATGGGTGGCGGCCATCGCGGCGGCGGGCGGCCGCAGATGAGCCGCGGCGGCGGACGGCCGCCAATGGGCCGAGGCGGCGGTGGCCGTGGCGGCGGGCGTGGCGGCAGGCGTTGAGCGGAGGGGAGCACGATGATGACCAAGCTTTTGCATAGGTTTTTTCTCGGATCGGCTATTGCGCTGACGCTCGCCATGCTGCCAACCGGACTGGCCTTCGCGCAGGTGATGCCGCCGGAAAAAATCGATGACTATGCGGCGGAAGAAGATCCGCCCGCCTTCGACGACCCGGCCAAGGCGGTGGAGGCTTTCAAGGAGCGGCTTGCCGCCAACGATTTCGACGGTGTTGCAAAGCTGCTTGGCCTCGACGCGGCGAAGCTGAAGACCGGCGAAGGGGCAATGGAGACCTTCGCGCAGATTCGCGAAGGCGCTGCTCGCAACGTGCGGGTGCGCGATCTCGAGGGTCGCAAGGTGATCGAGATTGGGGACCGGCTCTGGCCGCTACCGTTCCCGATCGCCAAGGGCGAGGACGGCAAATGGGCCTTCGACACCTATGTCGGGCTGGAGGAGATCGTCAATCGTCGGGTCGGCGAGAACGAACTTCAGGCGATCGAGACCACGCGCGCCTATGTCGAGGCGCAGAAGGACTATGCGTCTCAGGACCGTGATGCCGACGGGGTCCTCGAATATGCCCAGAAGCTGATCAGCAGCCCCGGTGAGACCGACGGCCTCTACTGGCCGGCCGATCAGGGCGACGGCGAGAGCCCGGTCGGCGACGCGATCAACGAGGCGGCGCTGGAAAAGGCCAAGGCCGGCGAGGGCTATTTCGGCTACCGCTATCGCATCCTGACCTCGCAGGGCGACAACATCGCCGGCGGCCGGTACGACTATGTCATCAACGACAACATGATCGCCGGCTTTGCGCTGATCGCCTGGCCGGTCACCTATGCCGAGACGGGTGTCAAGATCTTCGTCGTCAACCAGCAGGGCATCGTCTACGAGCGGGACCTCGGCCCGAGCACCGAAGCGATCGTGCCGTTCATCGACCGCTTCGATCCGGACGACAAATGGAGCGTCGTGGCGGATTGATTATTGAGACCCGACCCACCCGACCCATTCAAAGACGGCTGCTCTGCGCCCATCCGGCTCTCGCCCTCGTCGGAGCGAAGCGGCGGGACACACGATCGCAAGAGATGCGCATGAAAGGCGGTCGACATGTTTAACCGAACAGAGGCAGGACCTCGTTCGAGCGGACCTTACTGGACAGAGCCGTTTCCAATGGACATGAGGGAACTCAACCCCACGATCTTGAGTGAACTCGATGAGAGCCCCGGACGCAGTGGTTTTGAAGGGTATCTGGTGCAGCTTTTCGATGAGTTGAAGGCGAACGAGCCCTTCGGACTATTTGAGATCGCACTGAATCCCAGAATTGGCGTGGCCTGCGCAGTTTATGAGGCTGAAGATCCGGGGGCGCGACATTTGTCGTCACCAGTTCTGGTTTCGACCGAACCGATATGGTTTGCCGCATCGTCTCCTCAGAGCGCCGCCGACCTGTTTTACGAAATCCTGGTCGATCACGCGGTGGAGGTCTGATGTCGCGGATCATGGTTGAGGTGGGCGCCCGCCGGCAACGTTTGCGGCATCCGGGATAGTGCCGGTTTAATCCCACTTTGAATTGTCCTGTCAGGACGTGGCATCATGGGAAAAGCACGTGCGCTGGTCCAAACCCCTTAGGCTGCACCTAAGCATCCTGATCGTATCGTTGCTTCTAAGCACTTCGGCCCCCTTGATTTGGTTGACCTTCAGCCAGGGGCGGGAAGCGGCCATAGCCGCGGGTGAAAAGCAGATGCGCCTGATGAGCCTACGCCTGGTCGAGGGATACAAGAATGCGCTCGAGGGAGGATATGGGGCAGTAGCGGTCGCTTCCACCCTGCCACAACTGGTCTCGCGCCCTCCTCAGGACCTTGAAGCAAAGCAGCGCTTCTTTCTGGAGGTCCTTCGAACCGTTCCCAACGCCACCAGCATCTATGCCGGCTATCCGGATGGCTCGTACGTTCAGGTTATCAACGCGCAGACTGGTCATGTCCGGGCAACTCTTTCGCCACCAGACGGGGCAGCGTTCGCCATCAGGACGATCGCCCAGCGTCAGCGGGAAGACGTGATATCGACCCTGCGGTTTACCGACAGCGAAACGAGGATGCTGCAGGAACGGAAGGTGGAGCCCGTAACATACGATCCCCGGCAACGCCCTTGGTACCGATCGGTACTGTTCCATGGCGTTCCGGTTTCCGTAGGGCCATACGTGACGGGAATGCTGCGCATCCCGACGCTTACAATGGCCGTCCCCATGAAAGACAACGGCCAGATCGTGGTGGGCATCGACGTCCATCTTGATACGGTCAGCCGCCTGCTCAATGCGCAGGAGATTTCTCCGCGCGCCCGCAGCTACATCGTCGACGACCGCGACAGGCTCGTTGCTCATTCCGATCCGGCGATGATGAGCAGGATTCTTGGCATGTGGTCGCAAAGTCAGTGGGCCGACGAAACGGCTGCCAAGAGCTTGGATACGACCGTTAAAGCGGTAATCCGGCTACGTCAGAACCCGATGAGCGCAAAAGGCGCGACCACCCAATTCGATCTCGACGGAGTAACCTACCTGGCGCAAATTGCCCCAGTCACCTTCTCTGGACTATTCAAGGGGAATTCGATCGCTGTTGTCGTGCCACTGGAAGACCTGGTCGCCCAAGCCAACAGGCAGCTTACCCGCAATCTCGCCATAGCCGCAGCTTTCGTGATTGCAGGGGTAGCGGCGTCGGTTGTCCTATCACGGATAATCAGCCGCTCGCTATATCAACTCTCCGATGAAGCTCGCCGGATCGGCGATCTCAATTTCGCCAGCGGGGGCGAGTCCCACTCCTGGATCAGCGAGATCAACACGCTGGCGGGCGCGCTTCGGGCTGCACAGCGCGGCATCAGCCAGTTTGCTCTCTATGTTCCGCGTGAAGTGGTACGGCGGATCGTCGATCCCGAGCGCAGGGCAGTCGCGAAGGCGCACAGGCAGGATGTCACCGTCCTGTTCACCGATATCCGCGACTTCACGACGATATCCGAACGGTACTCACCGGAGGAGGTGGTCGATATCCTTTCCACTTATTTCGAGCTTTTAAATGCGGTTGTGGAGCGCCATGGCGGAACTCTCGTCCAGTATCTCGGTGACTCGCTGTTCGCCATGTGGAACGCGCCGGTACCGGATGCCCAGCATGTGGAGAACGGCTGCCGCTGCGCCCTCGAGATGAGAGCGGCTATCGACACGTTGAACGGCGAGAATCGCCGCAGCGGCCGTCCGGAACTCTTCACTCGGTTCGGCCTGCACACCGGGCCGGCGGTCGTCGGCAGCTTCGGCGCGATTTCACGCCAGCAATACACGGCCATGGGCGATACCATCAACGTGGCGTCAAGACTGGAAGGACTGAACAAGGAACTTGGTACCTCAATTCTCTGCAGCTCCGCCATAATCAGGGCAGTTGAAGGGATTTTTGAGTTCCAGAGGATCGGTCTAGTGAAGGTAAAGGGGCGGGCGCGGGAGGTGGATGTTTGGGAACTCACTGGGGATACGGCCGCTCGGTTGGCGACACCTAATCGAGTCTAGAGACGCCCTTCTTCCTGCGTGTGGACGTCGCCGTCCCCGGCCAGATCGAGACGGTCTTCGAACGCCTCGCGAAGCCCTGGGGAGAGCTCGACTTGCTGTCCACTCGAGGTCGACGACGCCTTAGCCATATCTGAGCAAGTTGAGCTGTAGCAATGAATAGCGGCGCTTCTCATCGAAGTGCCGCTTGCTACCCCTACTGGAGGCCAAAGATCGACCCTTCTCTGCCCTTCGTCCTGAGAACTCCTACCGGCAGTGTTGACCCAAGCGCGACCTTCGCGTGGACGCCGTCGAAGGTCGGGATTGGCAAGCGGACGTTCCTATCGAACACTTGGAACGCGTCTTCCAATCGAAATTCTGGATGAAGGACGAACGCGACGGCTGCGTCATTGAATTTTCGGCGGCAAGAGGTAAAGCGTCAGCCCGAAAATCAAATACACCGTTAGCATGAGGACTCCGACGAACCACGCCGAGCGCCCGCCGCTGGTCATCAAGAACGCGGTTGTCGTGGAAATGAGGACCATGGTCACCGCGCCTGGCCAGAATTGCAGGTTCATCGGCGCAGGACCGATGACGTAGCTGAGGAATACCAGCATCGGAGCGACGAAGAGCGCGATCTGGGATGCGCTCCCCAACGCAATCCCCACGCTCAAATCCAGCCGGTTCTTGCGCGCGCCGGAAAACGCCGAGGCCATCTCAGCAGCACCGCCTACCAGCGCGACGACGATGAACCCCACGAATGCGGGAGTCATGCCGAACGTTGCCGCGGCCTGCTGAACGGATTCGACGAACACCTCGCTCACCAGTGCTACCAGAACGGTGACACCGGCCAAGGTCCCCAGAGCAACGCCCACCGGCAATGCCGCTTCGCCAGCCTCCGGATGGTCCGTGCCCCCGAAGAACTCCCGATGTGTCTTGAGTGAGAATAGAAGGCCCAATGCGTAGCTGCCGATGAGCAGCGCCGACAGGCCCACGCTCAACTTCTGTGTCAGCGCCGACCCCGCCACCGAGTCGGCATCGGGGACCACAGACGGAGTCATCATCGCGATCGTGGCCAGAAACAGCAGGCTGGTTTGCAGGCGGGCGCTGATCCGATTGTATTCCTGCACATGGTGCCTGAGGCCGCCTATCAGAAACGACGCGCCCAACATGAACAATGTGTTGGCGACAATCGCTCCGGCAACCGATGCCTTCACCAGGGTGTGCTGCCCGGCATGCAATGCGGTCACTGCGATGATCAGTTCGGTGAGATTGCCCAGCGTGGCATTGAGAAGGCCGCCTACCGTATCGCCCGTCTTGGTCGCTACCGACTCGGTGGCGTAGCTCAGCAGCGCGGCCAGCGGCACGATCGCCAGCACGGAGAGCGCAAAAAGCAGCGTGTGCGCTTTGGGCTCGAGTACCTGGGCGATGATCACCACAGGCACAAAGGCCAACAGCCAGAGGACGGGATTGCCGAGGATTTCCTTCAACAAGCGGGCCATGGTGACTAGTTCATTCTGTAAGGTTGCGGTCGGCCGCCTTCAGCGCCTGCACGGCGACCGCCGCAATGAGGCCCGTCAGGATGATACCGGCAAAACCGATCGCCACTGCAAGTACCCGCCCCACGAAATGCTGCGGCGTGAAATCACCGTAGCCGATAGTAAGACCGGTCACGAAGGTGAAGTAAAGAGCTTCGCCGACCCGCCAACTCTCAAGGCGTCCGACGAGCAGCCCGGCTCCCACCATAGCGAGAAGGATACCGGAGAAGATCGGCCATACCACGCGAAGCTGGCTTACAAGTGCAAGAAGGAAGGCACGCCTCAATTGCCTTGATCGAGCGTTGCTATGTGTTCCTGCCGGCATAAGCTTTCCCTCCCCGGTTAGATTTAGCACGGGACGTGACGCGGTTGTATTCGTGTTGCTGCACAAGGCCATAAAGTGAGCCTCACTCGCGATCATCGTTAAGCAAGGTGCGCCCCGCTGCAAGCGCAGCTTCCAGCGGGACCTGTATGTGTTCTCGAACGAAGTCGTTCCCTCTGGAACCGTGTCTCGGAAATTTCATTCGAAGGGGGCGCTCCCGAAGGAGGCCGAATCCTGGCAATCTAACCGCGCCATGGCTGGTCAGTCGGGCGAGGCCGGTGATCACGAGGACCGGAGTGTCTTCTTGGTCCCTGTCGTCAATCCTTCGAAATTCGCCGATGACGATCACGACGACGATGACCATGGCGACAAGTTCTCAATAACGCTGCCAGTCTACCGGCGGCTGGCGAATGTCGAGCGTTGTTGGAAACCTGCGGCAGCCGGTCATGAAGGCAGTTCCTGCGATACACGCCAACCGGGACTCTGAAATGCTCTGGAAGCGAAGGTCCGAGAAGGATCGTAACGCGACCTTTGCAAAGCTCTCATTGTTGGCGCATAGCAGCCGCCCGATGTTGGCGCGTCGAACTTCCGCTCGCCACCCTGAACAGCCCTTCTTCACCGGCACCAAGTGTTAGGTTTTCACCACTTGCTGTTTCTTTGACTTATTTTCCGCCTGTGTTCTTCCACGTGTCATCCAGACCAGCGTCCGAACCACACCGGTGACGCAACCGGGCGCGTTTCGCATCCTTCCCAGGCTGATAGGAAAGCGCGACGCCATCGCGAATCATCTGCTGGCCGACGTTGATACCACCGACGTGGACCATGGCTAGTGTCCGCCCATAGCGATCTGCGCCGCTCGCCTCGTAGGTGACCGTGCCACTGTCGAGCAGCGAGCGAAGGTGTTCCTTGGCGGCGAGGCCGAGGACCAGTTCATTCTCGCAGCGTGACTTGAAGGTCTCCGGCGTGTCGAGTTCCATGATCCGGATAGTGATGCCATCCATGCGGATGGTGTCACCGTCGATGATGTTGATATTGCCCCCGGCCTTGGCTGTCACAGCTAGAGAGCCTGTGGTGACGGCGAGTGCCGCGATGACAAGAAGTCGTTTATGCATACCGGCCGCCATCAGCGCAGCGTAGACGAGGCGCCTCATTCGGCGACCTCCACATTGAGGGTGCGCCCAACCGATCCGCGACCATAAATTTCGACGTGTATGAGAACTCCGCCAGCGATCACGTCACGGGCAGCACGCGGCGACATGTCGCCCGCTTGCAGCAACCACTCCATTGTGTCCCGATTGACGTCCGAAGCAAAAAACGAGTCGCTCTGATCGAGCCGGTCAGCGATGCCATAGCGATGAACGTTGGCGCGATCCTGGCGGATGATCGCCCAGGGCTGACTGAGGCGGACACCCGCAGAGTTGAACAGATCGTTCGGCCCAATATAGGCGATATAGTCCTCCAGCAGGTAGTCACCCGCCTCTTGAGCGCTGGCCTAATTGACGAGCGCAGCGGTGCTGATCACCGTAAAGATCGCAAAGAGAATCTGTTTCATCGATCTTCTTCTCATTCGCACGCGACACCGTCGCCGTCGCGGTCAAGCTTGCGGCGGTAGCCGGGTTCACCGGCACGGATTGGTGCGGCACCGGCCGCGCGTGCGGCAGTGCAGTTACTTTTCCATTTGATTTCTCCCTGTAAGCGACACTGCAAATGTCGAGGTGTTGGGCGTTTGCGTTGTCGGGACAGGGTTTAGACAATCTGCAACTGCGCGTATATTAGGCTAGATGGCTTAGCTCGTTAGGGTGGCGTCGGCGGATTAACCGACAGGGTCGAGCTAAAGGACTTTCGGGACGCAGAGGGGGGCGGTCCAAACTTACGAGGCTGCTTTTTTCCTGGGCCCGCGCGGGCGCCACGGAGACATTTTTTCTGATGGCGAAAAAACGGCGAGCTTCGCGCAGGTGGATTTGCCAGCTGAGTCCTGACTTGGGCTTAAGCTTAGTGCATCTAGCCGGAATCGAGATTATTTTTCTACCGTCATGGAAAAGCGATTGAGAGGCCGGCCGGCGCATGAACCGGACGCGATGACCCGGCGCTTTGTCGAAGCGATGGCTGGCGCGGGCGTGCCGCAAAGCGAGATTGCCGTAGTGACCGCCGTCACGGTGCCGACGCTGCGAAAGCATTACCGTGACGAATTGCGGCGCGGAGCCGCTCTTGTCGAGGCCCGCCTAGTTGGTCAGTTAATGCGCATCGCGAGCGGCAATGACGGGACCGCGCTCAAGGCGATCATGTTCACGCTGCAAACACGCTTCGGCTGGTCGAAGTATGCGCCGCCACCGCAGCGCTGATCCTCGCGGAGAACGTCGAACGCCGGAACCTTTCGGCCGGGCAGCGGGCGATGGCTCGGGCGATGCTCACGCCAGATGTCAAACATGGCGGCGACCGTAAAAGTGAAAAGGCAAAATCAAGTTTACTGGCTGAACTTGAAACCGTTTCAGCAAGCTACGTCTCTATGGCTCGGTTCGTCCTGCGCCATGACGAGGCGCTGGCGCAATCGGTTATGAGCGGCGCCGTCACGCTGAACGCCGCCCACGAAGCCGCGAAAGCCGACGCCGATGCGAAGGAAAGCGCGGCCCATCCAGCTCCGGGCCATCGAGCGCGGCGGCGAGCTGCTGGCGCAAGTCAAAGCGGACAAGGGCGGGCGGCCAAGAACTAAGGGGGACGCCTCCCCTAGTTTGACTCGCAAGGCCGCCGCCGACGCCGCCGGCATTTCCCCCGATCAAGCCAAGACGATGTTGCGCGTCGTCAATGTGCCGGGTCACCCGAGTATCCCGGAATAAAGGAGGAGAAAGAGGACGAGTGCGCCAAGGACGCCGATAACGGCAGCGCTCTGACGATCAATCACTGTTTCTCCTCCTTTCGCTGAATCGCGGATTGCGCTCCCGAGTCCGCTTTCGCACCATCGGCGTTGGGGCGCCGGGCCTTCCTCCAATCCACCGCCTCGGTAATGTCCTCGCCGGCATCGAAGCGCCGATCAAATTCTGCCGCTTTCATAGCGCGTCCTCATGGGGATCAAGGCCCGATCATAGGCGCGCCGCGCCTATTTGGCAAAGCTCGCGCTCGCGGCGCCTCAATCAGATGCGGCAGGCGCAAAAGGCGAATGTCGGGCTGGCTAAAGGTGCAGCGGGCAAGGGTCGCCCTAAGAAAGAAAGGCGGGGTAACTCATACCCCACCTAAAGATGACCGCCCGACTCTCGCCGAGGCTGGCATCGACAAGAACCTCGCTAAAGAGGGCCGCAAGCTCGGAGCATTGAGCAACAACAGTGATCTGAAAAGTTGACCGCGCGCTTAGGGATCACTACCTAGGGTATGGCTCAACAAGGGGATCATTCCTGCTTATCAAGGTTACTGTAATCGCCCTCGGCGCTTTGGCCGGCGTGCTGCTGGCCGCCCTGGCAGTTGAGAAGGTCGAATATGGCAGTGATTTACAATTGCTGCTTATCTCTTCGGCCGCGATCATCTTAGTCGGCGTGGCCGCTTGGACCGGCTGGAGCATATTTAAGCGATAGACGAGATTAAAACGGACCTTCCCGGAACCGATCGCCTCCGCCCGCGTTCAAGAGCATCGCAAGGCGGGGACCATGGAGTCAGTTCATATATTGGTGGCCGAGGATGAGGCGCTTTTGCTTCTCGATTGCGAGCAGGCGTTGGTCGAGGCCGGGTTCGCGGTCGTCACAGCCACCAGCGGCATGAAGGCGATAGAGCGTCTAAATGCAGCCGATGCATCCATAATGGGCCTAATCACGGACATCCGCTTCCGCGAACCGCCGGACGGCTGGGAGGTCGCGCGCACCGCGCGGGAGGTCGACCCGGAGATGGCCGTTGTTTACGTCAGCGGGGACGGCGCTCCCGATTGGCCCTCAATGGGCGTCCCGAATAGCATCATGCTCGAAAAGCCCTTCGCCATGGCTCAACTGGTCACAGCAATTTCCCAGCTCCTTAACGATCGATCGAGGGGCACGGCCGAGAGCTGAGGGAACGATCATCGCCGCGTTGCGAGCCGCCACATCCCGGCCAGATCGTCGAGCCCCATCCTAAGCATGTCCGCCGCCGTCAGGCGCTCGCGCTTGCCCTTGCCGACGACCTCATACAGCGACCTTCCTTCGCCCGCCACGGCCGAAACCAGCCCATATAGACGGGCGCCGAGCAGATCACGGCAGCGAGCAAGTTCCCGGCCGGCGTTCATCTGCCTCTCTGTGATCGGATCGCGCCGCTTGCCGCCATCGACATGCTCGCGGCCGTAGTCGATGGCGCCGGCACCTTTGCCGCCCATCGCCTCGAAGAGCGCACGGAAGCGATCAGCCGCCGCGACCTGTGCCGCGTCAAGGACTCCGCGTGAGGCCATTGTCGTCACGGCCGATTCGCGGACATTGACGACAGCCGGGATCGTTCGCGGATTGGGTCGGGCCGGGCGGATGGGCGCGGGAAAAATACGGGTTAGGGACCTCGGTGGCGTGGACTTTGATTTTCGACGGCGCGGACATGGGGGAAAGATGCCATGATCTGGGCACAGCGAACACCTGTTTTGCGCAAAGAAACGCGCAAAAATTCCGACGCACCAACGAAACCGTTACGGTACCGTTTCCTTATTTTTCTGATTTTATTGGGTTTTTTGGTGCCCCCAGAGAGACTCGAACTCCCGACCTACTGATTACAAATCAGCCGCTCTACCAACTGAGCTATAAGGGCACTTTCAGTGTTGGGAGTTAGCATATTCTGACTCGGTGTAAAGCAAAAATACGGTCGCCTTCAATTTTTCGGGTGCGTCAGCCGCGTGGCCGTGCCAGAAAAACATGTGCGGGCGCCCATCGCCTCTCCGTGAGCAACGACAACGGACTGAATTCATGACCCAATTCGGCACACTCGCTTTCCTCGCATCCTCGGCAGACGAGGCGCAAAAGGCTGCAAGGGAGCTAAAGGCGCTATATGGAGACCACGACCCGGATGATGCGGATGTGATCGTCGCGCTTGGCGGCGATGGCTTCATGCTGCACACGCTGCACAAAACGATGAATACCGGCAAGCGCGTCTACGGCATGAACCGCGGCTCCGTCGGTTTTTTGATGAATCGCTTCAGCACCAAAAGCCTTCGCGAGCGCATTGCAAGTGCCGTCGAAAACGCTTTCCACCCGCTGGAGATGCGGACGACGGACGTCAACGGCAATACCTTCACAGCACTCGCGATCAACGAGGTCTATCTCTTTCGCCAATCCTACCAAGCCGCGAAGCTGAAGGTCATCGTCGACGGCAAGGTCAGGCTCGACGAACTGACCTGCGACGGACTGCTCTTGTCGACGCCCGCGGGCTCCACCGCCTACAACCTTTCGGCCCATGGTCCGATCCTGCCCCTGGAGGCGCCGCTTCTGGCGCTCACGCCCGTCAGCCCGTTCCGGCCGCGGCGCTGGCGCGGCGCGCTGCTGCCGAACCGGGTCACGGTAGACATCGAGATCCTCGAGGCGGAAAAGCGCCCGGTCAACGCCGTCGCGGACCATCAGGAAGTCAAATCGGTCGTACACGTGCGCATCGCCGAATCGGAGAAACTCACCGCGCGCATTCTGTCCGATCCGGACCACTCCTGGTCGGATCGCATTCTAGCCGAGCAGTTTTCCAATTGAAATCACACGTTGCAGAGGCGATATGGTATGGTGACGAAAGGTAGTCGCCATCGGGCCCATGCCCGACCGTTCAGGCGTGCCGCCATTGAGGATTGTCGACAATGTACAAGGCACTGCTCATAGCGCTTTGCCTCGCCCTACCCGAGAGCGCGCTTTATGCCCAGGAAAGTGACATCCTACCGTCGAACGTCATTTTCGTAACCAGCACAGGCTACTGGGAGGAAAGCGGAGGCGCGCTGCTGCCGGGCGACAAGGCCGGCCAGGATGGGGCCGGCCAGGATGGGGCGGGACAGGACGGGGCCGGGCCGGATGGCGCGACGCCGGCAGCCGAGGACCGACGCGGCTATTACAAACTGATCGCCGTTCGCCAGGCGGACGGCACTGCACGGGTTCACCTGCAGCAGATCGCCGCGACGCCGAGCGGCCCCGAAGTGATTTCATCCGCGGAACTTGAAGAATTCTCCGCCTTGAAAGCTTATGTCACCGACATTCGTCCCGAGACCTCGACCGGCATCACGCCGCAGCCGGGCATGTTCGCGACGGTCTATCTGAAGACCGATCCGGCCGCGACGGAACCGGAATCCTGGACGGTGCTGATCGACGATCTCGGCGACATCAAGATCGAACGCGCGACGAACTGAAATCGTCAAAAGCAGAACGGCCGGGCGTGAGGCCCGGCCGTTCTGCTACATCTCTCGTGCTGAGTGATCTCAGCTCACGTCCTCGACGACCGCATCCGCCCCACCGCTGACGCGATGCGCAAGGGCTGCCTCCATGAACTCGTTCAGTTCGCCATCGAGCACGTCACCCGGGCTCGTGCTTTCGACGCCCGTCCTCAAGTCCTTCACCAACTGATAGGGCTGCAGGACATAGGAGCGTATCTGGTGGCCCCAGCCGATATCGGTCTTCGACGCCGCTTCAGCGTTGGCCGCCTCCTCACGCTTCTTGAGCTCGGCTTCGTAGAGGCGGGCGCGCAGCATGTCCCAAGCCTTGGCGCGGTTCTTGTGCTGTGAGCGTTCCTGCTGGCACTGCACGACGATGCCGCTCGGCATATGCGTGATGCGCACGGCGGAATCGGTCGTGTTGACGTGCTGACCGCCGGCGCCCGACGAACGATAGGTGTCGATGCGGCAGTCGCTCTCGTTGACGTCGATCTGGATCGACTCGTCCACCACGGGATAGACCCAGATGGACGAAAACGACGTGTGACGACGGGCATTGCTGTCGTACGGCGAGATGCGGACCAGCCGGTGCACGCCGGATTCCGTCTTCAGCCAACCATAGGCATTGTGGCCCTTGACGAGGAGCGTGGCGGATTTGATGCCCGCCTCTTCTCCGTCCTGGATTTCCAGAAGCTCGACCTTGTAGCCCTGGCGCTCGGCCCAGCGGGTATACATGCGAAGCAGCATGTTCGCCCAATCCTGGCTTTCGGTGCCGCCGGCGCCCGAATGGACTTCGAGATAGGTGTCGTTCTGGTCGGCCTCGCCGGATAGCATGGCCTCGACCTGCTTCTTCGCGGCCTCGTTGCGCAATTGCCGGAGCGCTTCCTCGGCCTCGGCGACGATTGCCGAATCGCCCTCCTCTTCGCCAAGCTCGATCAGCTCGATATTGTCGTTGAGCTGCTGTTCGAACCGGCGCAGGCTGGTGATGCTGTCGTCGAGCTGCTGGCGCTCGCGCATCAGTTTTTGAGCCTCGGCGGCATCATTCCAGAGTGACGGGTCTTCCGCCTTGTTGTTCAACCAGTCCAGTCGTCTTACCGCCTGATCCCAGTCAAAGATGCCTCCTCAGCAGGCTTATGGCCTGCTTGATTTCGTCGACGATATTCTCGATTTCGCTGCGCATGATCCTGCTTCTTGAGTGACTTGACGAACGTGACGGTCAAATAGCGATGCCCGCCGCCGATGTAAAGGCGACGGGCATCAGCTTGAAGGGAAGGGTCAGAACAGGCCGTTCGAGCCGGAGGTCACCGCCTGGTTGGCCTGCGGAGAATTCTTCAGGATCTCCTCGGGCGGTACGTACTGGTCGAGGCCGCCGATGACCGAGAAGGTGTCCGCAGGGCCCGTGCCTGGCTTGAAAGCCTCGATGATCGTGTCCGGCTCGCCCTCGACCGCGGCCATGCCGGTCTTGCGGTTCACCGGGATGAGGCTCATGCCTTCCGGAACCACGAACTTGCCCGGACGGGTGCCTTTGACGGCCTCCTGCATGAAGGCGTTGAAAATCGGCGCCGACAGGCTGCCGCCGGTGGCGCCGCGGCCAAGTGGCTTTGGATCGTCGAAACCGAGATAAAGCCCGGCGACGAGGTCCGGGGTGTAGCCCACGAACCATGCGTCCTTCTCGTCATTGGTGGTACCGGTCTTGCCGGCGACCGGGCGGTCGAGCTGGATCTTGCCTGCTGCCGTGCCGCGCGTGATCACACCCTCCATCATCGAGGTGATCTGAAAGGAGGTCATCGGGTCGAGGACCTGCTCGCGGTTGTCGGTCAGCACGGGCTCTTCCTGATCGCCCCAGTCATCGGCATTGCAGTTGTCGCAGGTGCGGTCCTCGTGGCGGAAGATGGTCTTGCCGTAGCGGTCCTGGATGCGGTCGATGAGCGACGGCTTGATCTGCTTGCCGCCATTGGCAATGACGGCATAGGCCGAGACCATGCGCAGGACGGTCGTCTCGCCCGAGCCGAGCGACATGGAAAGAAGCGGCGCCATCTTGTCGTAGATGCCGAAGCGCTCGGCATATTCGGCGACGAGGTTCATGCCCATGTCGTTGGCAAGCCGCACCGTCATCAGGTTGCGCGACTTTTCGATGCCGAGACGCAGTGTCGACGGACCGGCAGAACCGCCGCCGTAGTTTTCCGGCCGCCAGACCTGACCGCCGGCGACGATCTCGATCGGCGCATCGAGAATGACGGAAGCGGGCGTGTAGCCGTTGTCGAGGGCGGCGGCGTAGACGAAGGGCTTGAAAGAGGAGCCCGGCTGGCGCATCGCCTGCGTCGCGCGGTTGAACTCCGACTGCCCATAGGAGAAGCCGCCGACCATCGCCAGCACGCGGCCTGTATGCGGGTCCATCGCCACCAGACCACCCTGGACTTTCGGCGGCTGGCGAAGACGATACTCGCCCGGCTGATCCTTAAGCGGCTCGACATAGACGACGTCGCCGGGCCCGAAGACGCCCTCCGGCGACTTGGCGGTCTTGCGCTCGCCGCCCGCAAAGCGGTAGGCCCACTGCATGTTCTTGGCGGCGATATGTCCCGTCACGCGTCCAGGCACGATCTTGCCGGAGGCTTCCTTCTCCGGCTGAAGGCCGATCTCAGCGCCTTCGCTGTCCACCGCAAGAACGACGGCGAGCTTCCATTCCGGCACATCGCTGAACGCAGGAATCTTGCTCAGCGGCTCGCCCCAATCGCCGCCGATCTCGATCGTCTTGATAGGACCGTGAAAGCCGCGGCGCTCGTCATAGGTCAGGAGTCCCTCCTGCAGCGCCTTGCGCGCGATGATCTGCAGATGCGGATCAAGCGACGTGCGCACAGAAAGCCCGCCCTCATAGAGCGCCTCCTCGCCGTATTTCTGGATGATCTGGCGACGCACCTCCTCGGCGAAAAAATCGGACGCGAAGAGATGGGCTCCGCCACGGCGCGGATTCACGCCGAGCGGCTGCTTCTTTGCCTCTTCACCGTCGGCCTTGGAGACGTAGCCGTTCTCGACCATCCGGTCGATCACCCAGTTGCGGCGCTCGATCGCGGCTTCTGTCTTGCGGAAAGGATGATAGTTCGCCGGCCCCTTGGGCAAGGCCGCCAGGTAGGCGGTTTCGGCAACCGTCAGTTCCGTCACCGATTTGTCGAAATAGGTCAGCGCCGCGCCGGCGATTCCGTAGGAATTCAGCCCGAAGAAGATCTCGTTCAGATAGAGCTCGAGAATGCGGTCTTTGCTGTAGGCCTGCTCAATGCGGAAGGAGAGGATCGCCTCCTTGATCTTGCGGTCGAGCGTCTGGTCGGCGGTAAGCAGAAAGTTCTTCGCGACCTGCTGGGTGATCGTCGACGCCCCGACCGGGCGCCGGCCGGAACCGAAGTTCTGGAGGTTGACGGCGATGGCGCGGGCGAGGCCCGTCACATCGATGCCGGGATGCAGATAGAAATTCTTGTCCTCTGCGGAAATGAAGGCCGCCTTGACGCGGTCCGGTATGGCCTGAATCGGCAGATAGAGCCGGCGTTCGCGCGCATATTCGGCCATCAACGCGCCGTTGCCCGCATGGAATCGGGTCGTGACCGGCGGCGAATAATTGGCCAGCACCTCATAATCGGGCAGGTCCTTGGTGATGGCGCCAAGATAGATCGCCACGGCTGCGGCGACGCCAAGCAGCAGAAACGCACCTATGCCGAAGAAATATCCAATCAGTCTGATCATCAGTCAGATACCGGTACCTTACTATCGTCCCATTGCCAGGTCGCCGAATGCCCGAGGGCAGCGTTCGTCGTGAACGAAATCGACCTCGCCAAACCTTTCCATCAGAAATCGTCTGGTATTACAGCTACACACGTTTGAAGCTTCCTCATATGGCGAGGAAACTCCAGCATCAACATGATTCCCAACAAATCGAGACGCCCCTCCCCTTAAGGGGCGCGGATTGTGAGCAAAATAGGGCTGATGTCCGATTATCCAGTGCGCATCTTGGCGAAAAGCATATCGCTGTTACCCATGCGACACAAATCACTTCCCGTAAGAAAGACACGCGAAAAGTGTTTCAAGTGTCATGCGCGATCAACCGCCGTTTGCAACCGCTGTCTGCCGGTAGCGTTCGACGGCGATCGCAAGCAGGCCGGACACCTTCTTGCGCCATTCCGGGTCGAGCAGCTGTTTCTCGTCATCCTTGTTCGAGAGGAACCCGAGCTCGAGCAGGATCGAGGGCACGTCCGGCGCCTGCAGGACACGGAACCCGGCGTGACGGTGAGGATTATTGATCAGCCGGATCTGACCCTCGAACGAGGAAACGACGCTCCGCGCCAGATTTACGGAGAAGGCCTGGGTCTCGCGCCGCGCGAGATCGATGAGGATGTCGGCGACCTCCGCCGGCTCGCTTTCGAGCGGTATGCCGGCGATCTCGTCGGAGAGATTTTCGCGCGCGGCAAGATCGGCGGCAAGGCTGTCGGACGCGTTATCCGAAATCGTGTAAACCGTGGCGCCGCGAATATCCTTCTGCTTCAGCGTATCGGCGTGGACGGAAATGAAGAGGTTGGCGCTTCTTTGCCTTGCAATCTGCACGCGCTGAGGCAGCGAGAGGAACTCGTCGCGATCCCGCGTGAGGAAGGCCTCGATGCCGGGCTCGCGATTGAGCATTGCCACGAGGTCCTTCGCGAATGCGAGGGTCACGTGTTTTTCCTCGGTCTTGGTGACGCTGCCGATCGCGCCGGTGTCGATGCCGCCATGGCCGGCGTCAACGGCGATCACGAACGCCCCGGCGGTCTTCGGCGGTGTGATGGCGGGGCGGTCCGTCTTGACGGCACGCACCGTGCCCGTCCATTGCTGATCGCCCAGAAGCTTTTCGAAACGCGCCCGGTCGACTCTTTCTGCGTCGAGCACGAGGCGGAAGCCCTTGCCATCTTCTTCCGGCTTCACCTCCGCGTGGGTTACCTCCGTCGGCCCCTTGGCGGAAAGTACTATCCGCGACGCCCCTGCCCCCATGCCGCCGTAACGGATGGCATCAAAAAGCCCTCTCGCCTCAAGGCTTTCCGGTTTCAGTCCGAAGGACGTTTCCGGCAAGTCGACGATGACGCGGACCGGATTGGCAACATAGTGAACGGAGAAGTCCGGCTTGCGGTCGAATTCTATCACGATCCGCGTGCGGGCGTCGTCGCCGGCGATGCGCGCGCCATAGGCAAGCAGCGGGGCCGGTTCGGCAGCGCGCAGGCCGGCCGCAGGCGCGACAATGGCGACCGCCAGTGCAATCGGCATCGCGCATGCCGCCCGGCGCCATGCCCGGATCTTATGCAAGGAACACAGCCCAATTACCGAAGGCTTCACCCAGGACTCCTCATCAATGCTCTCCAGGATACCGGCGGAAACTGTGCCGGGCCGGTCGTCGTTCCCACCAGTGAACCGTCATGGTTAACCAAAGCTTGACACGGCTTGATGACGACGGCGAATCGACATGATTCGACGCGCCAAATTTACCGTGGCGGTCCGATTTCACCCGCGCAAGCGAATCGATCAATATTGTGGCGGTGCGGGCTTTTCCCTTGCCAATGTGACATAGAAAACATAAAAGCGTCACAAGGAGAAAGTGTTGACGGGATAGAATCGTCGGCCGGGCAGCCGGAGCTTTAGAGAAGCTTGGCGCCAGGGAAGTGATCGGGCCGGAACAGCCGGCTGTAACCGTATCATGCTTCCGCGGCCGCAGGCATTCATCCGCCGTCGCCGCATTTTCTCCCGCGTACACTGGATCGCAATTTCCGGCGGTGGCCGGAGTTCTTGATGGTGATTTTCACCGGATGCCCGCAAGCGGGCGTATTCATCGGGCCCCGTCGGGGCCCAGGACATTGGCATTCTTGTTTGGTCTTTGATGTGACTCAGCAGTATTGGTCAGAAGTAGAGAGGCCCCGGAACAGTACCGTTCCGGCTGCCGTCTGGCTGCTGCACCATCGCTCGCGCCAAACAGGACCTATTACATCCGGCGCAGCTTCCGACGTGTTCGACAGCCTTCCAGACGAAGGCACTCCGTCTGCCGTCCCACTGCGCCGAGGAGCACAGCTTAGATGGCAGAGAAAATGCTTATCGATGCGTCTCACTCAGAGGAGACGCGCGTCGTTGTCGTTCGCGGGAACCGCATAGAAGAGTTCGATTTCGAATCAGAACATAAGAAGCAGATCCGCGGCAATATTTACCTAGCCAAGGTGACCAGAGTGGAGCCGTCGCTCCAGGCCGCCTTTGTCGACTACGGCGGCAATCGCCACGGCTTCCTGGCCTTTGCCGAAATCCACCCTGATTATTACCAGATCCCCCTCGCCGATCGTCAGGCGCTATTGAAGGCGGAGGCCGAGGAGGCCCGCCGCGAAGACGAGATCGAGCCCGTCGAAGCCGCAAACGAGCCACAGCCCGCCGCCGAGGCGGAAGCTGAAACCGTGCCGGAGGCTGAGGCTGTCGGGGTGGTTGAGCCGGCGGAAGAACCCGCCGAAGCCGAGGCAGCCGCCGAAAAGCCGAAGGCCAAAGCAAAGCCGAAGCGCACCCGCCGCACGAAAGCAAAGGCGAGCGAGGAGACCGTGGAGGCGGAAGCGAACCCCGAGGAAGCCGGTGAGGTCAGCGGCGGCGAAATGGCCGCCATGGTCGATACCGATTCGGTTTCCGAGGACATCGACACGCGCCGCCGTCGGGACGACGACGATGATGACGACGACGACAGCCACGACGGCGAGAAGGAGATCATCGAATCCGTCGGCGCCGAAGACGCGATGGAAGAGGTTCCGGACCGCCAGATCCGCAAGCCGCGCAAGCAGTACCGCATTCAGGAGGTGATCAAGCGCCGGCAGATCCTCCTCGTCCAGGTCGCGAAGGAAGAACGCGGCAACAAGGGAGCGGCACTGACCACCTATCTCTCGCTTGCCGGCCGTTATTCCGTCCTGATGCCGAACACGGCGCGCGGCGGCGGCATCTCCCGCAAGATCACCAACCTGCAGGACCGCAAGCGGCTGAAGGAAATTGCCCGCAGCCTCGACGTGCCGCAGGGCATGGGCGTGATCCTACGCACCGCCGGCGCCAACCGCACCAAGGTCGAAGTCAAGCGCGACTTCGAATACCTCATGCGCCTGTGGGAGAATGTCCGCACGCTGACGCTCAATTCGACGGCGCCCTGCCTCGTCTATGAGGAAGGCAGCCTGATCAAGCGCTCGATCCGCGATCTCTACAACAAGGACATCAGCGAAATCATCGTTTCGGGCGAGGAAGGCTACAAGGAAGCCAAGAGCTTCATGAAGATGCTGATGCCGAGCCACGCGAAGGTCGTGCAGCCCTATCGCGACGTCCATCCGATCTTCTCGCGCTCCGGCATCGAGGCGCAGCTCGATCGCATGCTACAGCCGCAGGTGACGCTGAAGTCGGGCGGCTACATCATCATCAACCAGACCGAAGCGCTGGTCTCGATCGACGTGAACTCCGGCCGCTCGACACGCGAGCATTCGATCGAGGACACGGCGCTGCAGACGAATCTCGAGGCAGCCGAAGAAGTCGCGCGGCAGTTGCGCCTGCGCGACCTTGCCGGCCTCATCGTCATCGACTTCATCGATATGGAGGAGAAGCGGAACAACCGCGCGGTCGAGAAGAAGCTCAAGGATTGCCTGAAAAACGATCGTGCCCGCATCCAGGTTGGCCGCATCTCGCATTTCGGTCTGCTTGAAATGTCGCGCCAGCGCATCCGCGCCTCGGTGCTCGAAAGCACGATGCAGACCTGCCCGCACTGCAACGGTACGGGCCATGTCCGCTCGCAATCCTCCGTCGCGCTGCATGTCCTGCGCGGCATCGAGGAATATCTGCTCAAGAACACGACGCACAATATCAGCGTAAGGACGGTTCCCGAGATCGCGCTTTATCTGCTCAATCAGAAGCGCAGCACGATCACGGATTACGAGCAGCGCTTCGGCGTGTCGATCACCATAGATGCCGATGCGCATGTGGGCGCGCAGCACTTCGCGATCGACCGCGGCGAACCGGTGGAAAATCCGGTGAGAATCGACCAAATCCTGCACTTCGTCGAGCCGGAACCGGAAGACGAAGAGATCGTGATCGAGGACGAACTCGACGAGGAGGAGGCGGAAGAGATCGCCGCCGAACGCCCCGAGCAGCAGAAGGCGCAATCCGACGAGCAAGGCGGCCGCAAACGCAAGCGCCGTCGCCGCCGCCGCGGCAAGGGCGCAGGCCAGGCACCGGAAGCGGTCGCCGCCGAAGCCGGTGAACCCGACGACGATGCGAGTGAGGAACTCGCGGAGGCAGAGGACGAAAGCGAAGCCCAGGAGGGTGCTGCTGAGGGTGATGGCGAGCAGAAGCGCAAGCGTCGCCGCCGCGGCAAGCGCGGTGGCCGGCGCAACCGGCCGGAGCTTGGTGAAACCGAGAGCGAGGGCGGCCTTGCGGCAGAGGCCGCTGACGACGCGGCTGAAGAAGCTGAGAACGCCGCAGCCGCAGCCGCCGAAGAGCCTTTCGATGCCGTAGCGGTTGCTGTAGAGGCGCCGGAGGAGGCAAAGCCGGCGAAACCGAAGCGTAGCCGCAAGAAGGCCGCTAAAGCCGAAGAGGCCGCGGAGAATGTCGACGCCGCAGCAGAGGAGGCGGTGAAAGGCCAGCCGGAAGTCACTGACGCTGCGGCTGCGGCCGTCGAAGAGACGGTCGAGGAAGCTGTGGAGGATCTGGAAGGCGCAAAGCCTGCACGGGCGAACCGGGATCTCTCGGCGATCGCCTCAGAACCGGTCGTTACGTCGAGCAAATCCGACAGCGAGGAAGAGCCGGCCAAACCGAAAAAAGGCGGCTGGTGGCAGCGCCGCGGCTTCTTCTGAGACAAGCGACAAGTTGCGTGAAAGAGCCCGGAGCGATCCGGGCTTTTTTCATGGCTGCCGACGACGTGCTTGCGCGCCGGCCGCCAACTGCATGTTTTCTTAATCCTACCCGATATAAGGACAAAAACATGCAGCAATTCAAAGTGCTACAGCGCCCTTTGTTCGTCCGAAAAGACGCACGGCGCAGTAAGGCGCGTCGCGCTCAATCGAATTCGTGCGACGTGCTTCAGGTCTTTGTTTTGTGCATGTCGTCGCCCCAAACCGCTGCACACTTTTGGGCGACATGCATTATGCCAGCCAGCGTGCAATGCGCTCCATCGCCTCCGCCATCTCGGCGGTCGACCCCGCATAGGAAAAGCGCATTGTGCGATGCCCTTCGACCGGATCGAAGTCGAAGCCGGGTGTCGCGGCGACGTTGATTTCGGCAAGCATGCGCCGAGCAAAGGCCATGCTGTCATTCGTGAAGCGGCTCACATCCACATAGGCATAGAAGGCGCCGTCCATCGGAGATGCAATCGAAAGGCCTATGCGCGGCAGCCGTTCGAGCAGAAGCTCACGGTTCGCGGCATAAGCCTGCTTATAGCCGTCGAGTTCCTCATGGGCGCCGAGTGCCGCTTCCGCGGCAATCTGGGAGATTTCCGGTGGCGAGATGTAGAGACTCTGCGCGATGCGCTCGAACGCGCGAACCTGCGCCTCCGGAAGCACCATCCACCCGATGCGCCAACCGGTCATGCAATAATATTTCGAGAAGGAGTTGATGACGATCGCGTCGTCGGCAACCTCCAGCGCGGTGGTCTCCTCGCCGGCAAAGGTCAGGCCGTGGTAGATCTCGTCGGAAATGAAGGCGATCGACTGCGCGCGACAATAGTCGGCCAATGCTTTCAGCCGTGCCTTGCCCGTAACCGTTCCGGTAGGGTTGGCCGGACTTGCGAGAAGGATGCCCTTGAGCGGCTTGCCGGCACGCGCCGCGGCGCGTTCAAGATTGTCCGGTGTCAAGGTGAAGCCGGTCTCGGCATTTGCTTCGATCTCGATCACGTCGAGGCCGAGCGCCGTCATAATGTTCCGATAGGCCGGATATCCCGGCCGCGCGATGGCGACGCAATCGCCCGGATCGAAGAGGGCGAGAAAAGCGAGGTTGAAGCCCGCCGACGATCCGGTCGTTATCGCGATCCGCTGCGGGTCGACCGTGATGCCATGCCGGCTGCGGTAGTGAGCGGCAATCGCCCGCTTCAAGGACAGCGTGCCGAGGGCATCCGTATAGCCTAGGCGTCCGTGCTCGAGCGCACGCCTCGCCGCCTCAAGTGCCGCCTTTGGAGCCGGGTGCGACGGCTGACCGACCGCCATCGAAATGACCGGGTGCCCAGCGTCGCGCCGCCGGGTGGCCTCGGCCAACACATCCATGGCGTGGAATGGCTCCACAGCGCTGCGTTTCGACATCTCTACCAATGGCGAGGTCCTCGCGAGTTCGTTGACACCAGACCCTTTGCCCGATCGCTTCCCGCTTCACAAGTATGCGACCGCCGCAATTCGGCCGATTTTGCCGTTTCGTTTCGCGCCGGCGCGCCCTATGCTCGCAGCAAATCAGCGCAGGGTTACGGGTCGTTGTCTTTCAAACAGGCGCATCGACGCGGCAGTGCGAAAATCGACGACGAATAAGACGGAAAGACAACGAGGAAAGAATGACGCTCAAGATGAAGATGGCCGCCGCAGGAGCGCTGATCGCAATTGCTGCCGGAGTCGCCCTGCCCCAGTCCGCGGCCGCACTCGATGCGAAGCAAAAGGAAGAGTTCGGCGCCTTCATCAAGGAATACCTGCTCGCCAATCCCGAAATCATGCTGGAAGTCCAGGAAGCGCTTTCCACCAAACAGCGCGCCAAACAGCAGGAAGCCGCCCAGGCGGCGATCGCCAACAATAAAGAGGCGATCTTCAACTCCTCCTATGACGTGGCGCTCGGCAATCCTGAGGGCGACGTCACCATCGTCGAATTCTTCGACTACAATTGCGGCTACTGCAAACGGGCGCTCTCCGATATGGATGAGATCCTCGCCAAGGACAAGAACGTCCGTTTCGTGCTAAAAGAGCTCCCGATCCTCGGTCCCGATTCGCTTGCCGCCCACAAGGTCAGCGCCGCGTTCCGCGCGATTGCTCCGGAAAAATACGGCGATTTCCATCGCGCCCTGCTCGGCGGCGAGGAGCGCGCAACGGAGGAGACTGCAATTGCCGTGGCCGCCAAACTCGGCGTAACGGAAGAACAATTGCGCGAGAAGATGGAAGACGCGTCCTATGACGCGGCTGTGCGCGAGGCCTATACGCTCGCCAACGATCTCGGCATCACAGGAACTCCCTCCTATGTCGTCGGCAACGAGGCTGTGTTCGGCGCCGTCGGCGTCACCGAGATCGCAACGAAGGTGAGCAACATGCGCGAGTGCGGGAAGACGATCTGCTGACGCCCTCACGAGAGACCTTCGCACCAAGGTGTCCTAAGGGGCGCCTTCCCCGAAACCTCTGCGGCTTGTGGACAAATCCCGGGAAAAACCGGGGGGCTTTCCCTCACGAAACCATCAGTCTATAGGTAACCCTCCATTATCGGACCGGAATCCCTTATGTCCTCGACGATTTTCGTGCTGAACGGCCCAAACCTGAATGCCCTCGGCAAGCGTGAGCCGGGCATCTATGGCGGCCAGACGCTGGCCGACATCGAGGCCATGTGCAAAGCGGAGGGAAAGCAGTTGGGCTTCGATGTCGATTTCCGGCAATCGAACCATGAAGGCACACTGGTCGACTGGCTGCACGAGGCCGGCGAGAAGGCCGCAGGCATCGCTATCAATCCGGCGGCTTACGGGCATACGTCGATCGCCATGCACGACGCGATCCGTGCGATCGCCGTTCCCGTGGTGGAACTGCATCTTTCCAACATTCATGCGCGCGAGGAATTTCGGCACAAGTCGATGATCGCGCCGGCCGTCAAGGGCGTCATCTGCGGTTTCGGCGCGCAGAGTTACATTCTGGCGCTGCATGCGCTAAAGAACCTGACGGAAAAGTCCAAATAAGAAGAACACGAGGCTCATATCCCATGGCTGACAAGAAACCGGGTATCGATCAGGCGCTGATCCGCGATCTCGCCAATATCCTGAACGATACCGACCTGACCGAGATTGAGGTGGAACAGGACGATCTGCGCATCCGCGTTTCGCGGAATGGCACACCTGTTGCGATGTCCATGCCGGCGATGCCCGCCTACCAGGCGCCGGCCGCTGTCGCGGCGCAGCCTGCGCCTGCCGCCCCGGCAGCTGTCCAAGGCGGCCATAACGCCAAGAACGCCGTCACGGCCCCGATGGTCGGCACGGCCTATCTCGCGCCTGCTCCGGGCGCTCGTCCCTTCATCGAGGTCGGCGCAACGGTCAAGGAAGGCCAGACGATCCTGATCATCGAAGCGATGAAGACGATGAACCAGATTCCGGCGCCCCGTGCCGGCAAGGTGACCGAAATTCTCGTGCAGGACGCGGCCCCGGTCGAATATGGCGAACCCCTGATCGTGATCGAATAAGGCATTGGCGATGATCTCGAAAATCCTCATTGCCAATCGCGGCGAGATCGCTCTGCGGGTGCTGCGCGCCTGCAAGGAGCTTGGTATCGCGACCGTTGCCGTCCACTCGACGGCCGATAGCGACGCCATGCATGTGCGGCTCGCGGACGAGAGCGTCTGCATCGGGCCGCCGCCCTCGCGCGAAAGCTACCTGAACATCCATCAGATCGTTGCCGCCTGCGAGATCACCGGCGCGGACGCGGTGCATCCAGGCTACGGCTTCCTCTCGGAGAACGCCAAGTTCGCCGACATCCTCGATGCGCATGGTATCACCTTCATCGGCCCGACCGCCGAGCATATCCGCCTCATGGGCGACAAGATCACCGCCAAGAAGACGGCGGAAGAGCTCGGCATTCCGGTCGTTCCCGGTTCCGACGGCGAAGTGAAGCCCGAGAACGCTCTTAGGGTAGCGCGCGAGATCGGCTTTCCGGTCCTGATCAAGGCGACGGCGGGCGGCGGCGGCCGCGGCATGAAGGTTGCAAGGACCGAAGCTGATCTCGAGCACGCCGTCGCCACGGCGCGCTCCGAAGCGGCTGCGGCCTTCGGCAACGACGCGGTCTATATGGAGAAATTCCTCGGCAAGCCGCGCCACATCGAAATTCAGATCGTCGGTGATGGCGAAGGCAACGCCATCCATCTCGGCGAACGCGACTGCTCGCTGCAGCGCCGCCACCAGAAGGTCTGGGAAGAGGCAAACTCCCCGGCCCTCAACGTCGAGCAGCGCATGAAGATCGGCCAGATCTGCGCCGACGCGATGAAGAAACTGAAATATCGCGGCGCCGGCACGATCGAGTTCCTCTATGAAAACGGTGAGTTCTACTTCATCGAGATGAACACCCGCCTGCAGGTGGAACATCCGATCACTGAAGCGATCACCGGCATCGACCTCGTGCATGAGCAGATTCGCGTCGCCTCCGGAGCCGGCCTCTCGGTCACACAGGAAGACGTCGTCTTTTCCGGTCACGCCATCGAATGCCGCATCAATGCGGAGGATCCGCGTACATTCGTCCCCTCCCCGGGCACGATCACGCATTTCCATGCGCCGGGCGGGCTCGGCGTGCGCGTCGACAGCGGCGCCTACCAGGGCTACCGCATCCCGCCCTATTACGACAGCCTGATCGGAAAACTGATCGTTCACGGGCGGACGCGCGTGGAATGCATGATGCGTCTGCGCCGTGTCCTGGACGAGTTCGTCATCGATGGCATCAAGACGACCTTGCCGCTTTTCCAGGACCTGATAAACAATCAGGATATCGCCAACGGCGACTACGACATCCATTGGCTGGAGCATCATCTGGCCGCAACGTCCGCCTAGGGTACGAGATTGAAAGGACCGCGCAGCAAACACCCGGAAATCACGCCGGACATGTTGTTGCGCGCCTATTCCATCGGCCTGTTTCCGATGGCCGACTCGGCCGACGACCCGGAACTCTTCTGGGTCGAGCCGGAGATCCGCGGCGTCATTCCGCTGGATCGCTTTCATGTCTCGCGCCGCCTCGCCAAGACAATTCGCAAACGCCCCTTCGACATTCGCTACGACACCGCCTTCGAAGCGGTGATCGAGGGATGCGCGCGGCCGGCACCCGATAGGCCGACCACCTGGATCAACGAGAAGATCCGAACGCTTTACACGGCGTTGCACCGCATGGGCTACGCTCATAGCGTGGAGGCATGGGAAGGAAGCACGCTCGTCGGCGGCCTCTACGGCGTCTCGCTCGGCGCAGCCTTCTTCGGCGAGAGCATGTTCTCGTTGCGCACCGACGCCTCCAAGATCTGTCTCGTCCATCTGGTCGAGCGGTTGAAAGCAAGGGGCTTCCAGCTCCTCGACACGCAATTTACGACCGAGCACCTGAAGTCGTTCGGCGCGATCGACGTGTCGAAGGCGGAATATGACGTGCTGCTTGCGCGAGCAATCGCTTCGCCGAATCTCGATTTTTAGCGCGGGATGAGGAAAAGTGTGCGCGGTTTTCCGCCCGCATCCCGCGCTAACTTATCAGGTCGATCCGCGAGCTGCAGTGACGTTTGTGCAGCCGAAAAGACGCGCGGCGCCTTAATCGGATTATTGCTTCGCAGCGGTATCCGGCGGCGGCACATCGGAGTTCGTCTTGCAGGACTCCAGCCAAACGTCATAGACGGGATGCTCGACGGCGTTGAGGCCGGGACTGTCGGCGAACATCCAGCCGGTAAAGATGCGGCGGATCTTGCGGTCGAGGGTGATCTCGTCAACTTCCACGAACGTGGTCGTCTTCGGCGCCTCGGTCTCGTCGCGGCTGTAGCAGACACGCGGCGTCACCTGCAGAGCCCCGAACTGCACGGTCTCGCCGATATAGACGTCGAAGCTGGTGATGCGGCCGGTGATCTTGTCGATTCCGGAGAAGACCGCAACGGCGTTCGAAAGGCGGGTGGCCTGTGCCGGCTCGACGGTGGAGATCAGCGGTAGGGTGAGGAGAAGGGCAGCAACCGCATTCCGCGTCATCCGGCCTATCGAATTCCTCAGACAGAAACCTGCCATTACCACCAATCCCTGCGTGTTGCTATTTTTCCGGATAGGCTTCACGCGCTAAACCCGAAATGTGGCTGCGGCGTGATCGACCCCACAAGTAGAGATGTCAGTATGGGCGCGAACGAGCCGCCTTCCTCATCCCGCCTCAGGAGCGCGGCGTCCAGGCGTCGTAATCGCCGGTCACGCGCGGGCGCAGGCCAGCGCTGGCAAGCGAGCCCTTCGGGCGATAGGCGTTGGGCGTACCGGTCGGGTTCGGGCGATGCGGCTCCTGCCACTCGCGCGCAGTATATTTTTCGTCGGCCGGGGAAATGTCCGTGCGGTGATGCATCCAGCCGTGCCAGCCCGGCGGGATCGCCGACGCCTCGGCAGGGCCGTTGTAGATCACCCAACGGCGCGTCCGGCCCTCCGAGTCCTGGCCGCCCTGGTAATAAACGTTGCCGAACTCGTCTTCGCCGACGCGCTGGCCGTTGCGCCAGGTGTGAAAGCGCGTACCGATCGTCTGTCCGTTCCACCAGGTGAAAATCTGCAGCAGGAGCTTCTTCATAGGCTTCGTCCCTTACCGGCCGTCGGAGGCAGCCGGGTTTCAACATGTCGCTCCCGCTTATGCCGCGCCGCTTCCGCCGTGTCCAGTGATTCCGCCGTCATTTCACTTGCATCTTGAAGCCGAAATGGCTGCGCTCGAAACCGAGGCGTTCGTAGAAGCGATGCGCATCGATTCGAGCGATGTTCGAGGTAAGCCGCACCTTTGCCGCGCCCTTCTCACGTGCTTCGGCGATCGCGTGGCGAACCATGCGCTCGCCGATGCCGCGGCCGCGCATGTCCTCACGCGTCTGCACGGCTTCAATGATCAGGCTTGAGCTGCCGCGCGCGGGCAGCGAGGTGGAGACCGCCGTCTGGAAGGTGCCGACGACTTCCCCGTTAAGGCATGCAACGTAAAGCGCCTGGTGCGCTGAAGCCTCGATCTTCTCGAAGGCCGAGACGTAATCGTCGAAGGCTGCCGCATCTGTCGTATCACCGTGCCCGCCGAGGCGATCATTCGCAAACAGGGCGACGATCGCCGGCAAATCCCCGCGACTGGCCTTACGGATTTCGAGATCTGCCGTCATTTCGCACCCCGTGACGAATACGCAATTTCTGCTGCATCAACCATCGGACCGCGACGGGACCATGACAATGCCGCGGATTGGCGGTGTCAGTGGAGACGCTTCTCGAGAACGAGTGCGGGTATGCCGGATTGGTCGTCGCCGCAATTGGCGGTGCGCGCAACCTCCTCAAACCCGTGTGCGCGGTAAAAGGCGAGCGCGTGGAGGTTCTGCGGCTCGACTTCGAGCCGCATGCGCTCCGCGTCCGGGAAGCAGCTTTCGAGCTCGACGAACATGTCGCGCCCGATCCCGTGACGCTGATATTTCGGCAGCACGTACAGCTGATGGAGGACGACGGTCTTTTCGAGCTTGTCCGACATGGCCGCGTAGGCCATGCCGGCTATCTCGCGGCCATTGTCCGCAACGACGAATTCCGAGTTCTTGCGCTGCAGCCGGGCGCGCAAGGCATCGACGGAATGCCACTTCGCGGTCAGCTCGTTCACCTTGTCGGCACCATAGAAGGTATCGTAGGTCGCGTGCCACGCCTCGGCCAACAGGGCGCTGACCTTCTCAAGGTCGCGCTCGCTTGCCGTCCGGACGAAGAACATCGTCACTCTTCGATGCCGAGCTTGGATTTGACGAGAGCCTGGACGGCCTGCGGGTTCGCCTTACCGCCGGTCGCTTTCATCACCTGCCCGACGAACCAGCCGGCCAGCGACGGCTTGGCCTTCGCCTTTTCCACCTGATCGGGGTTGGCGGCGATGATTTCGTCGACCGCCTTCTCGATCGCACCGGTGTCGGTGACCTGCTTCATGCCGCGGCTCTCGACGATTTCCGCCGGATCGCCGCCCTCGTTCCAAAGGATTTCGAAGAGGTCCTTGGCGATCTTGCCGGAGATGGTACCATCCTTGATGAGATCGATGATGCCGCCAAGCTGAGCCGGAGAGACCGGGGTCTCCTCAATGGTCTTGCCGGCCTTGTTCAAGGCGCCGAGCAGGTCGTTGATCACCCAGTTGGCAGCCGTCTTGCCGTCGCGCCCCGCCGCCACCGCCTCGAAATAGTCGGCGATCGCCTTTTCCGAAACGAGAACGGAGGCATCATAAACGGACAGCCCGAGATCGCGGACGAAGCGTTCCTTTTTATCGTCCGGCAATTCCGGCAGATCCGCCTTCAATGCTTCCACGAAAGCGTCGTCGAATTCGAGCGGCAGGAGATCCGGATCGGGGAAGTAGCGGTAGTCGTGTGCTTCCTCCTTCGAACGCATGGAGCGCGTCTCGCCCTTGTTCGGGTCGAAGAGGCGGGTCTCCTGGTCGATCACGCCGCCGTCCTCCAGAATGCCGATCTGGCGACGGGCTTCGTATTCGATCGCCTGGCCGACGAAGCGGATCGAGTTGACGTTCTTGATCTCGCAGCGCGTGCCGAACGGCTCGCCCGGACGGCGCACCGAGACGTTGACGTCGGCGCGCATCGAGCCTTCGTCCATGTTGCCGTCGCAGGTGCCGAGATAGCGCAGGATGGAGCGCAGCTTGGTGAGGTAGGCCTTGGCTTCGTCCGAGGAGCGCAGGTCCGGCTTGGACACGATCTCCATCAGCGCCACGCCCGAGCGGTTGAGATCGACGAAGGACATGGAGGGATGCTGGTCGTGCATCGACTTGCCGGCATCCTGCTCCAGATGCAGGCGCTCGATGCCGATCTCGACATCCTCGAACTGGCCCTGGCGATCCGGACCGATCGAAATAGTGATCGTGCCCTCGCCTACGATCGGGTTCTTGTACTGCGAGATTTGGTAGCCCTGCGGCAGGTCCGGGTAGAAATAGTTCTTCCGGTCGAAGATCGAGCGTTTGTTGATCCTGGCCTTGAGGCCGAGACCAGTGCGCACAGCCTGCTTGACGCATTCCTCATTGATGACCGGCAGCATCCCAGGCATCGCCGCATCGACCAGCGAGACATTGGCGTTCGGCTCGTTGCCGAACTCGGTCGACGCCCCGGAGAACAGCTTCGAATTGCTCAGCACCTGGGCATGGACCTCCATGCCGATGATGACCTCCCAATCGCCGGTGGCGCCGGGAATGAAGCGTTTCGGGTCGGGGGTGCGGACGTCGACGATGCTCATCTCGTGCTCTTCTTTGAAGCCTAATTTCGTGGTTTTCTCGGTAGAGCAATTGGTTCTGCGGTGCAAGGCTTGTGAAGGGGCCGGGGTCGTACCCTGTCCGAGTTGCAGCCGCAAATCCCCCTCGCCTTTGCAACCTTGACGTTTGCCCAATGATTTCCTAGAAAACACGATATCCGTTAGGAGTTTTTATGTTCCTTCAGCTTGAGTCCCGGTAAGGCCCCTGCCCGCATTCTCCCAGAATTGCGAGCACGGGCCGGAAACGTGAACCCCGCTCTTCTCCTCGAAGAACGGAACGTTTTCCCGCGTTCTGACGAACGCCATTCCGGAACACTCAACCAATGGATATTTCGCGCGCCGAACAGCGCATTCTCCATCATTTGGCCCAGGGCGGCCGTATCGAAATCAGCCGAGACGGCAAGGCGATTGCCGAAATCCGCTGTTTCACACGGGACGGCTGGGTCTATCCCGGCATCGATCTGGAGCTCTTCCGCAAACTGAAGCGCAAGCGGGCTATCAGGTCGTCGGGCGGCAAACCTTACCGGATCACGGAGCGCGGCCTCTATCTGGTCCGCTCGGAGCTCGACAACCGCTAAACGGCGAGCGAGCCAATGCTCGGTACCGGAGATGTGAAATATCTCCGGTACCCTCATTACGCGAAGCAACTTCTACGCGGGGCTAAAGCTCGTCCGCCGCCTTATCGAGCGCGAGCCGCTTGGCAAGACCAATGAATTCGACGTCGCGATCAAGCTTCTGCGAATAGGCGGTCGAGAGCCAGCTCACCTGATAGCCGACACGCTGGAAGAAGGCGACCGCGGACACGTTCTGCGCATGCGTTTTCGCATTCGCGACATCAAAGCCGTCGGTCGCTATTCGTCTCTCGACTTCCGCAAGCAATGCTGCGCCGAAGCCTCTACCCTGCGCCACGGGGTCGATCCACAAGTCTGAGATCGTGTCGTCGAGACCCTCGCGGGCCGCCCAGCCGCAGATTCGGCCGTCGTCTTCGATCAACAGGACCGAAAGCCAGTGCCCTATGAGGAAATCGCCGAAGGCGCGCCCGGCGGGCCCGCGCATGCTTCCGACGTCACCGATGCCGGCGATCGCCTTCTCCCATGCCCTAAGCCCTATCTCGACAAGCAGACCGACCTCGTTTTGACGAGCGTGGCGAATGACGACCATGAAGCGGAACCCCCTCTCCGCTTCACTACAGCATTTATCCTACTTCTTGACCACAGGTCGAATGCCGCTGGCTGAGGGCGCCGCCTCACCACCACCTGGAGGGCGTGAAGCGGCCGGCCGCCTGCTCGATGACATAGGCCGTCTTGAACAGAGTTTCCTCGTCGAACGGCTTGCCTATGAGCTGCAGACCGAGCGGCAGCCCCTTGTGGTCGAGCCCGCCGGGAACCGCGATACCCGGAAGTCCGGCCATGTTCACCGTCACGGTGAAGATATCGTTCAGGTACATCTTCACCGGGTCGGAAGCGAGGTCCTCATCGGCGATACCGAAGGCCGACGACGGCGTTGCCGGGGTCAGGATCGCATCGACACCCGCCTGGAAAGCGAGCTCGAAGTCGCGCTTGATCAGCGTGCGAACCTTCTGGGCGCGCAGGTAGTAGGCATCGTAATAGCCGGCGGAAAGCACATAGGTGCCGATCATGATGCGGCGCTTGACCTCCTGGCCGAAGCCGGCGGAGCGCGTCTTCTCATACATGTCGATGATGTCCTTGCCATCGACGCGAAGACCATAACGAACGCCGTCATAGCGCGCGAGATTGGAAGATGCTTCGGCGGGTGCCACGATGTAATAGGCCGGCAGCGCGTATTTCGTGTGCGGCAGCGAGATGTCGACGATTTCCGCGCCGGCCTCCTTGAGCCACGCAACGCCCTGCTGCCAGAGCGCTTCGATCTCCTCCGGCATGCCGTCGACGCGGTACTCCTTCGGAATGCCGATCCTCATGCCCTTGATCGACTGACCGACTGCCGCTTCGTAATCCGGTACCGGCAGGTCGACGGAGGTCGTGTCCTTGGGGTCGATGCTCGCCATCGACTTCAGGAGGATCGCCGCGTCGCGAACGTCACGCGCGATCGGCCCGGCCTGGTCGAGCGAAGAGGCGAAGGCGACGATGCCCCAGCGCGAGCAGCGGCCATAGGTCGGCTTGATGCCGACGGTGCCGGTGAAGGCTGCGGGCTGGCGGATCGAGCCGCCGGTGTCGGTGGCCGTGGCGCCGGCGCAGAGATGAGCCGCGACCGCGGCCGCAGAGCCGCCGGAAGAGCCGCCTGGCACGAGGTCGAGGTTCGAGCCCTTGGCGCGCCACGGGTTCTTGACCGGACCGTAGTAGGACGTCTCGTTGGAGGAGCCCATGGCGAACTCGTCCATGTTGAGCTTGCCGAGTATGACGGCACCGTCATTCCAGAGGTTCTGGGTGACGGTCGACTCATAGCGCGGCTTGAAGCCGTCGAGAATGTGGCTGCAAGCCTGCGTATGGATGCCTTCCGTTCCGAAGAGATCCTTGATGCCGAGCGGAATGCCCTCGAGCGGACCGGCATTGCCGGCCGCGATGCGGGCATCGGAGGCCTTCGCCATCTCACGCGCCTTCTCGGGCGTGACAGCGACATAGGCATTGATCATCTCGTTGGCTGCCTCGATCGCGGAAAGATAGGCATCCGTCAGTTCAACCGCGGTAATTTCCTTGGCCGCAAGCTTCGTGCGGGCTTCGGCGATCGTGAGGCTCGTGAGGTCGGTCATGGTGCAATCGGACTTTCGCAATCAGGGCGTCGGGAACGGGAAGGCGACTTGTTACTCGACCACCTTCGGGACGAGGAAGAAGTTGCGGTCCGAATTCGGCGCGTTGGCGACGATGTCGGTTGCCTTGTCGCCGTCCGCGACAATGTCTTCCCGCTTCTTCATTCTCATCGGCGTCACCGACGTCATCGGTTCGACGCCGTCGACATTCACTTCGGAGAGTTGCTCGACGAAGCCCAAGATGCCGTTGAGCTCACCCATCATCCGCTCGGCCTCTTCTTCGCTGACAGCGATGCGGGCAAGACGCGCGACGCGCTTCACGGTGGCAAGGTCTACGGACATGGTCGTCTCCGGTATCTCAAAGTTTCCCCCGCTATAAAGACGAGTTGCACAACGTGCAACTCGCGAATATCGCCGACCCTCTTCTGCACGGGGCCGCCGCTCCAGCTTAGAGCGCGACGACGCCGCCGACTTCGGGCGTCGCGACCAGCGTCGAGGCGCCGTCCATGCCGACAACAAAGGTCCCCGGCGTCTGGTCGATGATCGGGAAGGATCCGTAGTGGCAAGGGATCGCGGTGTTGAATTTGAAATAACGCTGGCAGGCAAGAGCCGCCACGGCACCGCCCATGGTAAAGCGGTCGCCGATCGGCACAATGCCGATAACCGGCTCGTGCAGTTCCTGGACGAGCGCCATATCGGAGAAGATATCCGTATCGCCCATGTGATAGAGCGTGGGCTCGTCGTCGAAATGGAGGACGAGGCCGTTGGCGTTGCCCAGAGAGTGGGAAACGCCGTCTTCGGTGATCTGGGCCGATGAATGCAGCGCGTTGACGAAGGTGGCGGAGAAGCTGCCGAGTTGGATCGTTCCGCCCGTGTTGCCGGACTCCAGCTTGGACACGCCCTGCCGGCCGAGCCACATGCAGAGGTCGAAGTTGGCAAGCACCGTTGCACCCGTTTCCTTGGCGATCGCCACCGTGTCGCCGACGTGATCGCCGTGACCGTGCGTGAGAAGGATGTGCGTGAGCCCGGCGGCGGCTGCCTTGCGGTCGCTCTCCTGGAACGCCGGGTTGCCGGTAAAGAACGGGTCAATCAGGATTTTCGCCTTTGCGGTCTCGATATGGAAGGCGGAGTGGCCGAGCCATTTGATTTTCATGTCGCTCTCCTTCAAATCACGATCCGTCCGACAGAGCCGTAGCACAATCGTGATCGATTTATCTCTCGGACAAGCATATGGATCAGACCGGCAAAGTGGAAAGATCGAATCGGCAATCCTATGGCAATTCTCACCATCGAAGAACTCGCGGAGCGGCTGCCGCCCTACCAGGCGATCGCCGGGCTGGACCTCGGCACGAAAACGATCGGCCTCTCCGTTTCCGATCTCGGCCGGCGCTTCGCGACACCGCGAGACGTGATCCGGCGCGTCAAGTTCAGCATCGATGCCGAAGCGCTGTTGTCGGTCGCCGCAAAGGAGAAGATCGCGGCCTTCGTCATCGGCCTGCCCGTCAACATGGATGGGACCGAGGGTCCGCGCTGCCAGGCGACTCGGGCCTTCGTGCGGAATATGGGCGAGAAGACGGATATTCCCTTCGTGCTCTGGGACGAGCGGCTTTCGACGGTTGCGGCCGAGCGGGCCCTAATAGAGATGGATGTGTCGCGCAAGAAGCGGGCCGAGCGCATCGACTCGGCCGCCGCCTCCTTCATCCTTCAGGGAGCGCTCGACAGATTGGCCTCGCTCGCGAGGGACGGCACCTCCGATGATTGAGGCGCGCCGAAACGGCGCCGGCACCAGGCCGCGATCAGCCGCCAATTCCTAAGCGCGACGAGGCCGAAAACGATCAGTGTATCGACGACCATCGCCCGGGCGACGAGCGGCGGAATGGTCTCCGGCGGAATACCGAGGATATGCCCGTAAATGCGAAAGACGAGGTCATGCGCTTCGCGGGTCAGCATGAAGATGCCGAAGCTCATGTCATAATAGGAGAGCCCGTACCAACCGGTCAGCACCATCACCGGGCCACCCCAGAAAATCAGCAGCCACTTCATAGAGCCCCCCTCTCCGCACGGTGTCCGCGGACGAACGGATAGATTGCCCGGTCGAGCAGAGCGAAAGCGGTCAGCGCGACCGTCAGCGTCGCTATGTCGAGCGCCAGTCCGGCGAAAAACATCATCATGATGATCAGCAAACCAGCTTTCACCGAACCGCTCCGTTCCGGATTTCATTGATTGCACGGCCAGTATCTCCACCTCCAGGGCGCCGGCGCAACGTAAACCATTTGTTAAGGTTAACATTCACGGTCGGGAATCGGCTTGCCGCCCGCGGTCCATCGCTCTATGCGTGGAACCTCCGTCTGCCTGGGTCCGCCATGACCATCGTTTTCGAAAGCATCTTGCCTGTCTTCCTGCTCGTGATTCTCGGTGTTGCGCTTCGACGGACGACACTCGTCGACCAGGGGCTTTGGATCGGCCTCGAGCAATTCGGCTATTACTTTCTCTTTCCCGCGCTTCTCTTCTCGACTTTGGCGAAGGCGGATTTCACCGGCATGAAGGCCGACGCGACGGCTATTGCGACGATCGGCAGCGTGACGCTGATGTCGGCCGCACTGCTGTTGAGCTGGCCCCCGCTGCGTGCCAGCGGCGTTTCCGGTGCCACCTTCACGTCGATCTTCCAAACTGCGACCCGGTGGAACGCCTTCATAGCGCTCGCAGTCGCACAAAAGCTCTATGGGGCGATCGGCCTCAGCCTGACGGCGCTGGTGATGACGCTGATCATCATCCCGATCAATTTTTACAATGTCGCCGTTCTGATCTGGTTCGGTGGCGGCAGCCGCGGCGTCGGTTTCTTCTTTCTGAAGATCGCCACCAATCCCCTGATCATCTCGTCGGCGGTTGGAATACTGTTCAACCTGACCGGCCTCCAGCTTTATGCACCGGTGATGACGGCGATCGACATGTTGGCGACCGCCTCGCTCAGCCTGGGGCTGATCATGGTTGGCGCAGGCCTCAAGATCGCTGACGCGCTGAAGCCCAGCATGCCCGCGCTTCTCGCGGTCGCGCTCAAGCTGCTCGTTATGCCGATGTTCATGGTGGGCGGCAGTGCGCTCCTCGGCATCCGGGGAGATGCGCTACTCGTCATCGCGGTCGGCGCGGCCGTACCTACGGCCATGAACGGCTATCTGCTGGCCAAGCAGATGGGAGGCGATGCGGAACTCTACGCTTCCGTCGCGACGATCCAGACGGCGGTCTCGTTCTTCACGATACCGCTCGTGCTCTTCGTTTCCGGTTACGTGGCTGCCGGATAGAGCAGATCGAGGATGTAGGCCGAATCGAAGCGCGAATCGAGCATGCCATAGGTCGAGCGCCAGCCGGCGGCAAGTCGCGATTCGAGGAACGCATCGGCGATACGCCCGGCGCCGAGCCGGTAAAGCTCCGCCGCCGCCGCCGCGAGCGCGAGCTGTTCGACGAGCATGCGCGCGGCCCCCTCATCGCGCTCACAGAGCGACATGGCGGCGCGCAGGACGTCGATTGTCTTGCCTCCGGCGGGGCCGAGATCGCGACCGATGGTGGCGAAGAGCTGCTCGAACAGTTCCTTGCGCCGCCCAAGCACCCGCAAAACATCCAGCGCCATCACATTGCCGGAACCTTCCCAGATCGCATTGACCGGCGCTTCGCGATAGTGGCGGGCAAGCGCCCGCTCTTCCACATAGCCGTTGCCGCCAAGGCACTCCATCGCCTCGTAGATGAGCGCAGGCGCGATCTTGCAGCACCAGTATTTCGCAACCGGCGTCATGATCCGCGCGTAGGCGGCGTCCGCGGCGCTGCTATGGGCATTATCGAATGCCTCGGCGAGGCGGAATGAGAGCGCGCTCGCGGCGGCGACATCCAACGCCATATCGGCGAGAACCCGCGTCATCATCGGCTGGCTGACAAGCGTCTTGCCGAAGACCTTGCGGCCGCGGGTGTGGTGCACGGCTTCGGCGAGCGAGGCACGCATCATGCCCGCAGAGGCCAGTGCACAGTCGAGCCGTGTCAATGTCACCATGTCGAGGATCGTGCGGATACCGGCATCCGGCGTTCCGAGCAGGAAGCCGAAGGTGTCAGAGAACTCGACCTCCGAGGATGCGTTCGAGCGGTTGCCGAGCTTGTCTTTCAGGCGCTGAAAGCGCAGGCCATTGGCGCCGCCGTCCTCGAGCAGCCGCGGCACTAGGAAACAGCCGAGCCCTTCCCGGGTTTGCGCCAGCATGACGAAGGCATCGCTCATCGGGGCTGACATGAACCATTTATGCCCGTTGAGGCGGTAGATGCCCTCGCCCACGCGCTCGGCGGTCGAGGTGTTGGCACGTACATCGGTTCCACCCTGCTTCTCCGTCATGCCCATGCCGATCGTGACGGCGGATTTCTGCATCCACGGCCGGTTCGACGAATCGTATTTGCGCGACAGGATCTTCGGCGCCCATTCTTTCTGGACGGCGGGCGATGCCGTGATCGCGGCTACCGAGGCGCTGGTCATCGTCAGCGGGCAGAGATGACCGCATTCGAGCTGTGCGGTCAGATAGAAGCGGATCGCCCTCACCTTGTGCGAACGGCCGCGCTCGTCCGGCAAATTCTCCCAGGCGGAAGAATGCAAGCCTGTGGTCATCGACCGGCGCATCAGCGCATGCCAAGCCGGGTGGAACTCGACGATATCGAGGCGTTCGCCGCGCGGGCCGTGCGTCTTCAGTTTCGGCACGCCCTCGTTTGCCATGCGCGCCAGTTCCTGCGCCTCCGGCGACGTTGCGAAACGACCGAGCGCGTCGAATTCATCGCGCAGCGTCTTCGGCATAGCCGAGGTGATGTCGACCACCAGGGGGTCGGAACGATAGGCGTTGATACCGGACCAGGGCTTGGGCTGGTTCAGTTCGGCAAGTTTCTGTTCGGTCCGGTTCATCTGATTCATACGCCGGTTCTAGCGCAAGTTTCGCAGGGGCGAAACAGGCACCCGGGTGCCGCACAAGTTTTCTTCGGAAGGGCGGCAGGCGGCCGAACGCGCCACTTGCCGCGCCCCTGGCCACGTTCTATAGAGCGGGCCAAATTCCAGAGTGCAAGGGCGGCTCATGATCACTTTCCCGCATCGCCACCTGCTCGGCATCAAGGGGCTGACGGAACAGGATATCACGCTCCTGCTCGATCGCGCCGACGAGGCCGTCAAGATCTCCCGCCAGAGGGAGAAGAAAACCTCTTCGCTCCGCGGCCTGACGCAGATCAATCTCTTCTTCGAAGCCTCCACCCGGACCCAGTCTTCCTTCGAACTGGCGGGCAAGCGTCTCGGCGCCGACGTCATGAACATGTCGGTCGGCAACTCCTCGGTGAAGAAGGGCGAGACGCTGATCGACACGGCGATGACCTTGAACGCCATGCATCCGGACGTCCTCGTCGTCCGCCACTCCTCCGCGGGCGCCGCCGCACTGCTTGCGCAGAAAGTCTCCTGCTCGGTCGTCAACGCCGGCGACGGCCAGCACGAGCATCCGACGCAGGCGCTGCTCGACGCGCTGACGATCCGCCGGGCCAAGGGAAAGCTCTCGCGCATCATCGTGGCGATCTGTGGCGACGTCCTGCATTCGCGCGTCGCACGCTCCAACATCCTGCTCCTCAATCAGATGGGCGCGCGTGTCCGTGTCGTTGCGCCGACGACGCTGCTTCCGGCCGGCATCGAGCAGATGGGCGTCGAGGTCTACCACTCGATGGCCGAGGGCCTGAAAGACGCGGATGTGGTGATGATGTTGAGATTGCAGCGCGAGCGCATGGCCGGCTCCTTCGTGCCGTCGGTGCGCGAATACTTCCACTACTACGGCCTGGACGCCGAAAAGCTGAAGCTCGCCAAGGACAATGCGCTCGTCATGCACCCGGGCCCGATGAATCGCGGCGTCGAGATCGCCTCCGAAATCGCCGACGGACCGCAGAGCGTGATCGAGCAGCAAGTGGAGATGGGAGTTGCCGTGCGCATGGCCGTGATGGAGACCCTTCTTCTCTCGCAGAACCAAGGGCCGCGCCTATGACCAGACCTCTCGTTCTGCAAAACCTGCGCATCATCGATCCTTCGCGAAATCTCGACGAAACCGGCACGATCATGGTCGGCAGCGACGGCCGGATCGTTGCGGCCGGGCACGACGCCCAGAACCAGGGCGCGCCATCGGGTGCCTTCGTGAAGGACTGCGCGGGCCTCGTCGCCGTACCTGGTCTCGTCGATGCGCGCGTTTTCGTCGGCGAGCCGGGCACCGAATACCGTGAGACGATCGAGTCGGCCGCCCGCGCTGCGGCGACCGGCGGCGTCACCTCCTTCATCGCCATGCCCGACACCGATCCGGTGATCGATGAAATCGCCCTCGTGGAATTCGTGCAGAAGACCGCGCGCGACAAAGCGCTCGTGAACGTCCTTCCGGCGGCGGCGCTCACCAAGGGCTTGCTCGGCGAAGAGATGACCGAGCTTGGCTTGCTTCGCCATGCAGGCGCCGTCTGCTTCACCAATGGCCGGCAGCCGGTCCACGACAGCTTGGTCCTTCGTCGCGCGATGACTTACGCGCGCGATTTCGGGGCGGTCGTCGCGCTTGAAACGCGCGACAAATATCTCGGCGCCAATGGCGTCATGAATGAAGGGCTGCTCGCAAGCTGGCTCGGCCTGCCCGGGATTCCCCGCGAGGCGGAGATCATCCCGCTCGAACGCGACCTTCGCATCGCTGCACTGACTCGGGCCGCCTATCATGCGGCCGAAATCTCCGTCCCCGAATCGGCCGAGGCCGTGCGCGCAGCACGGGAGCGCGGCGCGAACGTCACCTGCGGCATTTCGATCAATCACCTGACGCTGAACGAAAACGACATCGGCGAGTACAGAACCTTCTTTAAGCTCTCGCCTCCCTTGCGCGGCGAAGACGACCGAGTGGCGATGGTCCGGGCGCTTGCCGAGGGTACGATCGACATCATCGTCTCTTCGCATGATCCGCAGGGTGCCGATACCAAGCGCCTGCCCTTTGCCGACGCGGCGGACGGTGCAATCGGCCTCGAAACCCTCGCGGCGGCCGCCCTTCGGCTCTACCACAGCGGCGAGGTCCCGCTGATGCGGCTGATCGATGCGCTGTCGACACGGCCCGCCTCCATATTCGGTCTCGACGCGGGAACCCTGAAACCCGGCGCGAAAGCGGACATCACCATCCTCGACCTCGACGAACCCTGGGTTCTCTACGAGAAGGCGTTGGTTTCGCGCTCAAAGAACACACCCTTCGAAAATGCGCGCTTTACCGGCCGGGTCGTGCAGACCTATGTTGCAGGCAAGCTCGTGCACTCACTGTAAGCGGAAAGCGTTTGGGCGGGGGGAAGAACCGGTGGACATGTTTTCCTGGCAGTTGGGGCTGCCGACAACACTTCTCAGCCTTGCATTCGGCTACCTCCTGGGCTCCATTCCGTTCGGTCTCGTCCTTACCCGCATGGCGGGCCTCGGCGATGTCCGCAAGATCGGCTCGGGCAATATCGGCGCGACGAATGTGCTCAGAACGGGCAACAAGAAGCTCGCCGCCGCCACACTGCTGCTCGACGCCCTCAAGGGCACGGCGGCGGCCGCCATCGCCTCCCGCTGGGGTGTTGAAGCCGGCATCGCCGCAGGGCTTGCCGCCTTTCTCGGGCATCTCTATCCGGTCTGGCTTTCCTTCAAAGGCGGAAAGGGCGTCGCGACCTATATCGGCGTGTTGCTCGGGCTCGCGCCCGTCATGGTACTGGTCTTCGCCGCGATCTGGCTCGCCTTGGCGCGAATCACGCGCTACTCCTCGCTGTCGGCTCTTGTTGCGACCGCTGTCGTCCCGATTGCGCTTTATGCGGCGGGATACGGAAAAGTGGCCATAGCCTTTGCCATCATGACGGTCATCACCTGGATCAAGCACCGCGCCAATATCCAACGGCTCTTGAACGGCACGGAAAGCCGGATCGGAGAAAAGGGTTAATGCTGAACGGCAGCGTGCGACGAAGCGGGATTGCGCTGACGGAACGGCAGAAAATCGCCTGGCTGCGGCTGATCCGCAGCGACAATGTCGGGCCGGCGACCTTCCGGGACCTCATCAATCATTTCGGCACGGCAGAGGCCGCGCTCGAGGCCCTGCCCGAGCTTTCTCGGCGCGGCGGATCGGATCGCTTGGTTCGCGTCGCGACGGCAGACGATGCCGCGCGCGAGCTCGAAATGGCGCACCGGTTTGGGGCCGTCTTCGTCGGCATCGGCGAGCCCGACTATCCGCCGGCGCTGAGAGAAATCGACGGCGCTCCTCCGCTTCTCGCCATGAAGGGCAACCTTAAGATCGCCGCCCGCCCCTCCCTCGGCGTCGTCGGCTCCAGAAACGCCTCGGTGAGCGGCGCGAAATTCGCCGCCATGATCGCCCGCGACGCGGGTGCTGCCGGCTATGTCATCACCTCCGGCCTTGCCCGCGGCATCGACACCGCGGCCCATCGGGCGAGCCTTCACACCGGTACGATCGCGGCGCTGGCGGGCGGCCTCGACAGGCCCTATCCGCCGGAGAATGTCGGATTGTTGCAGGAGATCGTCTCCGGCGAAGGACTGGCCATCAGCGAGATGCCGTTCGGCTGGGAGCCGCGTGCACGCGATTTTCCTCGGCGAAACCGGCTCATCGCCGGGGTCAGCCTGGGTGTTGCCGTCGTCGAGGCGGCCAACCGCTCGGGGTCGCTGATCACCTCCCGCTACGCCGCCGATTTCGGCCGGTTGGTCTTCGCCGTTCCCGGCTCGCCGCTCGACCCGCGCTGCCATGGCACGAACGACCTCTTGAAACAGGGCGCGATCGTCACGACCTCTCCGGCGGATGTCGTCGAGGCATTGGCGCCTCTCAGCCCGGATGACCTCTTCACGCGTTCGAACAGCAATTTGGACGTCAAGGAGCCGGCGGTCGAGACTACGCAGCCGACGCCAAGGGCGCCTGACGACAGCGATCGCTCGTTGATCGTCGAAGCGCTCGGGCCCACGCCGGTCGACATAGACGATGTCATCCGCCACACCGGGCTTTCCGCGTCAGCCGTCCATCTCGTACTTCTCGAACTGGACCTCGCCGGTCAGCTCGGCCGCCACGGGGGCAATCTCGTATCCCTCGTCCCGGTGGATTGAGGTGTGCTGCCGGCATCGTCGATCCCTCGCAGACCGCCGGAGAAACGACCAACGGTTGAGGCAACTCGAATGTTGCCGTGTGGTTGCGCGCGATCGCGATATTGCTATTTTCGATGAAACCCCTTGACCGCGCCCGAATCCCTGTCCATGTCGTGCGTCGATAATGGGCACGCAGGACTTGCGCTTTGCCGGAACAGATTGTCTCAGAGTATGACGATGAATGTTGTAGTGGTGGAATCGCCTTCCAAGGCCAAGACGATCAACAAGTATCTCGGCCCCGGCTACAAGGTGCTTGCTTCGTTCGGCCACGTGCGGGATCTGCCTGCCAAGGACGGGTCGGTTCGCCCCGACGAAGACTTCGAAATGTCTTGGGAAGTCGATGGCGCCTCAGCAAAACGGATGAAGGACATCGCCGACGCGGTGAAATCGTCCGACGGATTGATCCTCGCGACCGACCCGGATCGCGAAGGTGAGGCAATCTCCTGGCACGTGCTGGACCTCCTCAAGAAGAAGAAGGTCATCGGCGACAAGCCGGTCAAGCGCGTCGTCTTCAACGCGATCACCAAGAAGGCAGTGCTCGACGCCATGGCGGAGCCGCGCGACATCGACGCCTCGCTGGTGGACGCCTATCTCGCCCGCCGTGCGCTCGACTATCTCGTCGGCTTTAACCTGTCGCCCGTTCTCTGGCGCAAGCTGCCGGGCGCACGCTCGGCCGGCCGCGTGCAATCGGTGGCACTGCGCCTCGTCTGCGATCGCGAGGCGGAAATCGAGCGGTTCGTCTCCGAGGAATACTGGAATATCTCGGCACTCCTGAAGACGCCGCGCGGCGACGAGTTCGAAGCGCGGCTCGTTTCGGCCGACGGCAAGCGGCTGCAGCCGAAAGCGATCGGCAATGCAGAGGACGCCAACCGGCTGAAGGCCCTGCTCGACGGCGCGAGCTACATAGTCGAGAGCGTCGAGGCAAAGCCGGTCAAGCGGAATCCCTCCCCGCCCTTCACCACCTCGACGCTGCAGCAGGCCGCCTCCTCCAAGCTCGGCTTTTCGGCGACCCGCACCATGCAGGTGGCGCAAAAGCTCTATGAAGGCGTCGACGTCGGCGGCGAAACCGTCGGTCTCATAACCTATATGCGTACCGACGGCGTGCAGATGGCGCCGGAAGCGATCGACGCCGCGCGTCGCGCGATCGGCAGCCAGTTCGGCGAGCGCTACCTGCCGGAAAAGCCGCGCTTCTATTCCACCAAGGCGAAGAACGCCCAGGAAGCGCACGAAGCGATTCGCCCGACGGATTTCAACCGCACGCCCGACCAGGTCCGCCGCTTCCTCGACGGCGACATGCTGAAGCTCTACGACCTCGTCTGGAAGCGCGGCATCGCCAGCCAGATGGCGTCCGCCGAGATCGAGCGGACGACCGCCGAGATCACCGCCGATAATGGCGGTAAGAAGGCGGGGCTCCGGGCGACCGGCTCGGTCATCCGTTTCGACGGCTTCATCGCCGCCTACACCGACGCAAAGGAAGACGGCGAGCAGGCGGATGACGACGACGGCGGCCGCCTGCCGGAGATCAATGCGCGCGAAAATCTCGCGAAGCAGAAGATCAACGCCACCCAACACTTCACCGAACCGCCGCCGCGCTATTCGGAAGCGACGCTCATCAAGAAGATGGAAGAACTCGGCATCGGCCGGCCCTCGACCTATGCGGCGACGGTCAGCACGCTCATCGATCGCGATTATGTAGCGATCGACAAGCGCAAGCTGGTGCCGCAGGCCAAAGGCCGACTGGTTACGGCGTTCCTCGAGAGCTTCTTCACCCGCTATGTCGAGTACGGTTTCACCGCATCGCTCGAGGAGAAGCTCGACCAGATTTCCGCCGGCGAACTCAATTGGAAGGACGTGCTGCGGGAGTTCTGGAAGGACTTCTTCTCCCAGATCGAGGACACGAAGGAACTGCGCGTCACCAATGTGCTCGATGCGCTGAATGAAGAACTGGCCCCGCTCGTCTTCCCGAAACGGGAGGATGGCGGCGACCCGCGTACCTGCCAGGTCTGCGGTACCGGCAAGCTCTCGCTGAAGCTCGGCAAATACGGGGCTTTCGTCGGCTGCTCCAACTATCCGGAGTGCAACTACACCCGCCAGCTTTCGTCAGAGACCAATGGCGAGGCGGAGGCGGCCGTATCCAATGAGCCGCAGAGTCTCGGCAAGGATCCGCATACCGGCGAGGAAATCACCCTGCGCAGCGGCCGCTTCGGCCCCTACGTCCAGCGCGGCGACGGCAAGGACGCGAAGCGCGCCAGCCTGCCGAAGGGCTGGACACCGGCGACGATCGATCACGAGAAGGCCGTCGCCCTTCTCTCGCTGCCGCGCGACATCGGCAAGCACCCGGAAACGGGCAAGATGATCTCCACCGGCATCGGGCGCTATGGGCCGTTCGTGCTGCATGACGGCACCTACGCCAATCTCGATTCGGTCGAGGACGTCTTCTCGATCGGGCTCAACCGCGCAATTTCGGTGCTAGCGGACAAGCAGTCCAAGGGCGCAAGCGGCGCACGCGGGCGCACCGCTGCCGCATCCCTGAAGGAACTCGGGGAACATCCTGAGGGCGGCGCGATTACTGTTCGCGACGGCCGTTTCGGCCCCTATGTCAATTGGGGCAGGGTCAATGCCACGCTGCCCAAGGGCAAGAACCCGCAATCCATCACGGTCGAGGAGGCGCTTGCGCTTATCGCCGAGCGCGCAGCGAAGGGCGGCGCGACAAAGGCCAAGGGAAGCAAGGTAAAGGCGGTTTCGACGAAAGCCGGCAAGGCCAGGTCGGCCGGGACTGCAAAGTCCGACAAGCCGAAAGCGGCTCCGAAGACGAAAACGGCCGCGAAGGCCAAGAAGGGCTGACATTGACCAGAATCCCGCGCGATCCGACCGAAACACCCGGGAAGGGTGCAGGCAAGAAGAGCGTCCGCGGGGGCAAGGGGGGAGCCGCCGCCGAGAAGGAGGCGATCGTTCAGGGCGTCGTTCCACCCCGTGATGTGCTGATGCGCTTCATCGCCGAAAACCCCCAGCAGGCTTCGAAGCGCGAGATCGCCAAAGCCTTCGGTCTGAAGGGCGAGGCGCGCGTGGAACTCAAGGCTCTGCTGCGTTCGCTTGAAGAAGAGGGAATGGTCGAGAAGAAGCGCAAGTCGCTCGTCCGTCCCGGTGGCCTTCCGCCCGTTACCGTTCTCGACATCACCATCCGCGACATCGACGGTGACCTCATCGGACGGCCGGCGGAATGGCTGGACGACGACGGCGTTGCGCCGGCAGTGCTGATCCGTCAGTCGAGCGTCGCCAAGACAAAAGGCAAGGCACCGGTCGGCGGCCTCGGCGACCGGGTGCTCGCGAAGATATTTCCATCGAAAGATCGTGGCGGCCCCGCCTACACGGCGCGCATCATCAAAGTTCTCGACAAGCGCAAGGACGCCGTGCTCGGGGTCTTTCGCGCCACCCCCAGCGGTGGCGGCCGGCTGATGCCTATCGACAAGCGTGGCGAGGAGGTCCTCGTCGATCCGGAGTTCACCGGCGAGGCGAAAGACGGCGATCTCATCGAGGTGCATCTCGCACGGGTCGGCCGTTACGGCCTGCCACGAGCCCAGGTGCAAACCGTCATCGGCTCGGTCGCCTCCGAAAAGGCGATCTCGATGATCGCGATCCACGCGCACGGCATTCCGCACGTCTTTCCGGAGCGCGTGCTGAAGGAGGCCGAAGCGGCGCAGCCGGCGACGATGGCGCATCGCGAGGACTGGCGCTCGCTGCCGCTGATCACGATCGATCCGGCCGACGCCAAGGATCACGACGACGCCGTCTACGCCGAGCCGGACCCGTCGCCCGACAATCCCGGCGGCGTCATCGTCACGGTCGCGATCGCCGACGTCTCCTGGTACGTCAAGCCGAAGTCGGCGCTCGACCTTGAAGCGCTGAAACGCGGCAACTCCGTCTACTTCCCGGATCGCGTCGTGCCGATGCTACCCGAGCGCATTTCCAACGACCTCTGCTCGCTGAAGGAGGGCGTCGACCGTCCGGCGCTCGCCGTGCGGATGCGCTTCTCCAGGGAGGGCCGCAAGGCTGCCCATACTTTTCATCGCATCATGATGCGAAGCGCCGCCAAGCTCTCCTACCAGCAGGCCCAGGCCGCGATCGACGGAACTCCGGATGAAAAGACCGGCCCCATTTTGGAGCCGATTCTGAAGCCGCTATGGGAGGCCTATCGCATCCTCACGCGTGGACGGGAGCGGCGCCAGCCGCTCGAGCTCGACGTGCCGGAGCGTAAGATCATCCTCAAGCCGGATGGCACCGTCGACCGCGTCTTCGTGCCGGAGCGCCTCGATGCCCATAAGCTGATCGAGGAAATGATGATCCAGGCCAATGTCGCGGCGGCCGAGACGCTGGAGCAGAAACGTCAGGCGCTGATCTACCGCGTCCATGATCAACCCTCCCTCGCGAAGCAGGAAAGCCTGCGCGAATTCCTGGCCACGCTCGACATCTCGCTTGCCAAGGGCGGCAACATGCGCGCAAACAACTTCAACGGCATTCTCGCAAAGGCGGATGGCAAGCCCTACGAGACGATGGTCAATGAAATGGTGCTGCGGTCGCAAAGCCAGGCGATCTACAGCCCGGAAAACATCGGCCATTTCGGCCTCAACCTGATGCGCTACGCCCACTTCACCTCCCCGATCCGGCGCTATGCGGACCTGATCGTGCACCGGGCGCTCGTTGCTTCGCTTGGCCTCGGCGAAGGTGGCATCACGCCGCACGAGGAAGGAGCGCTTGATGATATCGCTGCGGAAATCTCCACCTTCGAACGACGCGCGATGGCTGCCGAACGCGACACCGTTGACCGGTTGATCGCCCACCATCTGAACGGCCGCGTCGGAGAAGAATTCGACGGGCGCGTTTCAGGGGTCACCAAGGCGGGACTTTTTGTCACTCTTCCCTCCTATGGCGCGGACGGCTTCATCCCTATATCTACGCTCGGGCGCGACTATTTCATCTATGACGAAGCGCATCAGGCCCTCTCCGGGGAGAAATCCGGTCTGGGTTATCGTCTCGGCGACCCGGTTCGGGTCAAGCTGGCAGAGGCCGTGCCGCTTGCGGGCGCGCTCCGCTTCGAGATGTTGAGCGAGGGGCGAAAGATGCCGACGGCGATGCGCTCCTTCCACAAGGCCGGTCGGCGCCAGCGATCGAACGACCGCAAGCGGCCAGGAACGCGAGCGCCGCGCGGGCGGCGGTGATAGCCGGACGCGCTGGACGGCCGATACGAAGGATTTTGGACATGAAGGCAACGGCGATGGAGAACCTCCGGCTTGGTGGAGCGAAGAGCGAAGAACGGCCGGTCGGTCGCTCGATCAAGCGCGGCCTTCTCGGGATCTGCCCGGCCTGCGGCCGCGGCCGCCTGTTTCGCGCCTTCCTCAAATCGGTGGACGCTTGCGATGCCTGCGGCGAACGCATGGATCATCATCGCGCCGACGACTTCCCGCCCTACATTGTCGTCACCATTGTCGGACACGTCGTGCTTGGCGGTTATATGATGACCGATCTCGTGCTGCCGCTTTCGACGTGGCAGCACCTAGCGATCTGGGCGCCGGTGACACTTGCCAGTGCCGTCGCCCTTATGCAGCCGGTCAAAGGCGCCGTCATCGGGCTGCAGTGGGCGCTGAAAATGCACGGCTTCGGTGGCCATGAGGATCGGCCCGAGGACACCCTGCCGCCGCGGGATGCTTCCGCATGACACCGGAGCGCCGCGGCGACGACTCCGTGCAGCAGACCGAAACACGAAAACACCCGTGGGTGAGACCGCGCGACGCGGCCTCCATCATGCTTCTCGACCGATCGGGCAAAGGCGTCCGCGTGTTGATGGGCAGACGGCACAGCGCCCATGCCTTCATGCCGGATCTCTATGTTTTTCCAGGCGGTCGCCGCGATCCCGACGATCACCGTCTGGGATTTGCGGGCGATCTTCACCCTGCGGTGCTGCAAGCGCTCAAGGCAAGGCACGGGCGGCCGATTACCGACAGTCGCGCTCGGGCACTCGCATTGGCGGCCGTCAGGGAACTCTACGAGGAGGCGGGTGTCAGCCTTGGCAAGGCACACGGCCAGAAGAGCGCATCCCTTCCCTTCCTTCCCGATCTTTCGAACTTGCGCTATATGGCTCGGGCTATTACTCCTCCGGGACACCCGAGGCGGTTCGACACCCGGTTCTTCGCTGTTTTCGCGGACGAGGCCGATATCGATCCCTCGCGTGTTCTGGAAAGCCGGGAGCTTCAGGATTTGCAGTGGATCGATGTCAGCGACCATTCCTCCATCCATGTACCGGAGATCACCGCCATCATCCTTTCGGATCTGAGAAGCGGGCTCGAATCGGACCCCTCCCTCGCGCCTGAAAGGGCTGTACCGTTCTACTTCACGCGCCACGGGCGCCCCGTTCGTACGCTTTTCTGAGGATTGTTGTCGCATGTCGAAGCCGCCGCCCGGTACGCCTGCACCGGTTGACGAAATCCACTGGCCGTCGCTGATCGCGGCGGTTGCTTCGATCACTGCGGTCGGCATTGCGATCGGCCTGGGGCTGCCTCTCCTCAGCATCATCATGGAGAAGCGCGGTGTCGCCCCGACGCTGATCGGGCTCAATTCCGCGATGGCCGGCCTTGCCTCCATGGCGGCCGCCCCGTTCACGACCAAGTTTGCGCATCGTCATGGCGTCGCGCCAACCATGCTTCTCGCCATAGTGTTCGCGGCGGCGAGCGCGCTCGGCTTCTACTACATCACCAATTTCTGGCTCTGGTTCCCCTTACGCATCATCTTTCACGGTGCGATCACCGTTCTCTTCATTCTCTCGGAATTCTGGATCAATGCGACCGCCCCGCCCAATCGGCGCGGCTTCGTGCTCGGCATCTACGGCACCGTGCTGTCGCTCGGCTTCGCGAGCGGCCCCCTGCTCTTCTCCATCCTCGGCAGCGAAGGGCTCCTGCCCTTCGCCGTCGGCGCCGGCGTGATCCTGCTTTCCGCGATTCCGATCTTTCTGGCACGCGACGAAAGCCCGGTGCTCGATGAGAAGCCGGAACGCCATTTCATGCGCTATGTCTTCCTGGTGCCGACGGCAACAGCAGCGGTCTTTATCTTTGGCGCGGTCGAATCAGGCGGCCTATCTCTGTTTCCGATCTTCGGGACGCGCGCAGGCTTCACCGAATCGCAGGCCGCCCTGCTCCTGACCGTCATGGGCATCGGCAATTTCATCTTCCAGATTCCACTCGGCATGCTCTCGGACCGCGTCAAGGATCGCCGAACGGTGTTGTCGGCGCTCACCTTGATCGGCTTCGTGGGCGCCCTGTTTTTGCCAATGCTGGTCGAAAGCTGGTTCCTGATGGCGCTTGTGCTCCTGTTCTGGGGCGGATGCGTGTCAGGGCTCTATACGGTCGGCCTCAGCCATCTCGGTTCCCGCCTTCAAGGCGCGGATCTAGCGGCCGCCAATGCCGCTTTCGTCTTCTCTTACGCTGTCGGCACCGTAGCAGGGCCACAGGCGGTCGGCGCGGCGATGGACGTCACGGGCAATAACGGTTTTGCCTGGGCGATCGCGGGCTTCTTCGGTCTTTATGTTGTGCTTACGCTCGTCCGCATCGTTTTGAATCCAAAACGGCCTTGACTTTTCGGTCGCGATTTGTAGTTTCGCGCCAACCTTGACCGTGGCCCGCAACCGGTTGTCCACGGCTTTCATTTTTTCATAAAGGCAGGACGACCATGGCGAAAGCTACCACCATCAAGATCAAGCTGCTGTCGACGGCCGACACGGGTTTCTTCTACGTCACGACCAAGAACAGCCGCACGATGACGGAAAAGATGACGAAGACGAAGTACGATCCGATCGTCAAGAAGCACGTCGAATTCAAGGAAACGAAGATCAAGTAAGATCGCCATTTCCTGTTGATCGAGGAGCGCCGCCGTCAAGGTCGGCGCTTTTTCTTTTCGGCTGCGCCCACATATGTTGCGCAACACTGTGCAGCAGTAGAAAAACGAAACGCCGCTTCTTTCGAAGCGGCGTTTGCGAAAGGGGGTCGGCTGGTCCCGGTTGCGGCACGAGGAATCCGCAAATCGGAAGCCAGCCGACCGACCCCACGACCCAGGAGATGCGGCGGACCTGAGCATCATGGGGTAACCGATAGCTATGGAAGTCCTACTTCCTCGCTTATCAGCATTGCCTGAAAATGAAAAAAAATCAACGAATTCTTAAACGCCGAAGCAGGTTGCTCGGCGTTTGGTTAATTCTGTCTCAGATTCGGACAGCCCCCGAACCCGTCGCCCATGGAAGTGCGTTGCCCCAGCACAGCGACGCGGCAGAGAATACAACCTAAGAGAACCTTGGCAAGAGGGGAGAACAGGCCCTTCGCGATCGCCGAAGAATTGCATTCGAAGTGGTCAGGCGGCCGCGGCAACGACCCGGTTGCGACCACCGTTCTTCGCCTGATAAAGAGCCATATCGGCCCTTTTCAGGAGAGCCTCGGCCGTGTCCCCTTCAGGCCTCAGGCTCGCGGTTCCAAGCGATGCCGTGACGCTCAGGACCGTATCTGCACGCGGAATCTCGAATCCGCGACTCTCAACCATTAGTCGAAGACGTTCCGCGACGATCGCCGCCATCTCTGGCGTCGTGTCGGGCATGACGATCACGAACTCCTCCCCGCCGAAACGGCAGGCAAGATCCGCTCCCCGAACGGTTGCGCGAACACGATTGGCAAATTCGCGCAGCACCTCGTCGCCCGCATCGTGGCCATAGGTGTCGTTCACACGCTTGAAGCGATCGATATCGGTAATGCAAATCGACAGCGGTCGACCGCGCGCGCCCGCCCGGTCCATTAGCAGTTTGAGGTGGCCGTCGAGATAGCGTCTGTTGTGCAATCCGGTGAGATCGTCCGTGATCGCCAATTCGATCGTCTGCTGCACGCTCGCGCGCAGACGATCGTTGCAGAGTTTGCGCCGGATCTGTGTGAGAGAGCGAGCGACCAGTTCGTTTGGATCGACGGGACGCATGATATAGTCCGTCACGCCGAGCTCTAGTGCGCGGACAATCATTTCGTCGTGACCCTGCTCCGTGACCAGCAGGAGAGGGATGAAGCGCGTTCGCTCGAGCGAGCGCAGCTGCGAGCACAGACGCAGCGGGTCGTAATCGTCGAAGTTCGCATTGACGATCACGAGATCGAAACTGCTCTCGGCGGCCTCGAAGAGAGCAGCCTGCGGATCCGAGATGACGGAGACCTCGGCAATCGGGCTCAGAGCGCGCACGAGCCGCTCTTGCGAGGAGGCGCGGCCATCGACGAGCAGGATATTGCCGGGCTCATCCGGGCGGTCGAGCCGCGCGAGTTCCTGCAGGCCAATCGTATGGGCGGTCTGCGCCCTCAGGCGCAACTCGTCGCTGACGTTCTTCAGCCGTACGAGACTTTTCACCCGCGACATCAGTTGCAGATCGTTGACGGGCTTCGTCAGGAAGTCGTCCGCTCCAGCCTTTAGTCCCCGCACGCGATCCGAAGGCTGATCGAGGGCCGTCACCATGACGACCGGAATATGCGACGTGCGGCTGTTCGCCTTCAGCCTCTCGCAGACTTCGAAGCCATCCATGCCCGGCATCATGATATCGAGCAGGATCAGATCGATCGGCGTCTTCTCGCAGATCGCCAATGCGGAATGCCCGTCCCCGGCGGTCAGAACGTCGAAATATTCGGCCATCAGCCGCGCTTCCAGCAGCTTCACATTGGCTGGTACATCGTCGACGACGAGGATACGCGCAGTCATATCAATATTCCCGGCATTCAGGCATCGCCCAGATAGGTCTTGATCGTCTCAATGAATTTTGGAACGGAAATCGGTTTGGAAACATAGGCCTCGCATCCGCCCTGGCGGATGCGCTCCTCGTCGCCCTTCATCGCAAAAGCGGTCACGGCAATAACGGGAATGACGTGCAACTCGTCGTCCTCCTTGAGCCATTTCGTGACTTCCAGGCCGGACACCTCCGGCAGTTGGATGTCCATCAGGATCAGGTCGGGCCGGTGCTTGCGCGCAAGCTCCAGCGCCTCCATGCCGTTGCGCGTCTGGATCGTAGCATAGCCTGAGGCCTCGATCAGGTCGCGGAAGAGCTTCATGTTCAGCTCGTTGTCCTCAACAATCATCACCTGTTTGGGCATGTCGATCCCTTGTTGTCTGCCGCCGCCTTGCAAGTCCACCTAAGACATATAAGTTGCACAACCGACGACTCGACGCATTTCATCGATTGGCAGGCTAGCGCTATTTGGTTGAAAAATAGGTAATTCCGGCCGCCAAATGAGAAGAGGCCCGACATCATGAAGAGTGCTGACGATACGGCGATCGCCATCCTCACCTGGCTCGCGGGCGAGCCGGAACTGCTGTCGCGCTTCCTGGCGTTGACCGGCACGGATGTGGCCTCGCTGCGCAGCGCGGCGGGCGATCCAGGCTTCATGGGCGGACTCGTCGCGTTCCTGATGGATCACGAGCCGACCCTGATGGCCTTCTGCACCGCAACCGGGGTCTCTCCAGAAGACGTCGTCCGCGCCCACCACGTCTTTTCCGGTCCGCGAGACCACGACGACGGTTGATCGTGGCTGTCTCCATGAAGGCGCCAGCAGCCCGTCGGCGCCTTGGTGTGGGTGGATGGCATTTCGGACAAGCATTGCTCATTGCCTCAAGTGCAGACGCATCAGAGGCCGGCCGTCCTTGCGCCGGGCGACGGTCTCGAAGCCGGCGGCCTCGAAGATGGCGGTCGAGCCGATATAGAGGGTCACTGATTTCGGCTGTTTGGTGTGGTCGATCGGGCACGCATCGAGGTAGCGGGCACCTCCCATTCGCGCATGATCGATCGCGGCCGCAAGCATGCGGTGGCTCAATCCCTTGCCGCGCAGCGGCGACGAAAGGAAGAAGCAACTCACCGCCCAGACACCTGCGTCCTCCGCCTCACGCTCTTCGAGCGGCCGGGAACACGTGCGCGGCGAATTGAACTGCGGCACATCATGACGCGGACCGACCTGAACCCAGGCGACCGGCTTTCCCTCCGAATAACCGAGAATGCCAGGCGGCGGCCCGGCCGCGATCCGCGCGCGCATGAAATCCTTTCGCTCCTCAGTCGTCATCTTGCCGCGGATCGCGTAAGGCAGCCGCAAGGCGACGCACCAGCAGCCGCAGAATGCCCCCTTCGGACCGAAGAGGGTCTCGAAATCCCGCCAGCGATTCCTAGTCACCGGCGCAAATTGCAGGGCGATATCCAAAGGAGCCTCCGACCGCCGCCTTGAGACTCAACAGCGTAGAGCGTAAAGTCGCCGCGTTCAACATTTGTTCCCAACATGTCCGAGAGCGCTCGATCGATCCCCGGCTTCTGCCGCGATTGCCTGAAGGAACAGACCGCCCCGGCGCGACGGTGCCTGGCCTGCGGCAGCCCGCGACTGCTCAACCATTCCGAACTCTATCAGTTGACCTTGGCACATATCGATTGCGATGCCTTTTACGCCTCGATCGAGAAGCGTGACAATCCGGAGCTCGCCGACAAGCCGGTGATCATCGGCGGCGGCAAACGGGGCGTCGTCTCAACCGCCTGCTACGTCGCCCGCATCCGCGGCGTGCGCTCCGCAATGCCGATGTTCAAGGCCCTCGAGGCCTGCCCGGAGGCGGTCGTGATCAAGCCGGACATGGAGAAATACGTCGGTGTCGGGCGCGAGGTCCGGGCCATGATGCTGGAGCTGACGCCGCTCGTGCAACCACTCTCCATAGACGAGGCCTTTCTCGACCTGAGCGGCACCGAGCGGCTTCACAACGACCCGCCCGCCCGAACGTTGGCCCGGTTCGCCAAGCGCGTGGAGAACGAGATCGGCATCACCGTTTCCGTCGGGCTTTCCTATTGCAAATTCCTCGCCAAGGTCGCCTCCGACCTGCAAAAGCCACGGGGCTTTTCCGTGATCGGCCAGGCCGAGGCGGTGGATTTCCTAAGAGACCGCCCCGTCACGCTGATCTGGGGCGTCGGCAAGGCCTTCGCTCAGACGCTCGAAAGGGACGGCATCCGCACCATCGGTCAATTGCAGACGATGGAGGAGGCCGACCTCATGCGCCGCTACGGAACAATGGGCCAGAGGCTCTATCGGCTTTCGCGAGGCCTGGACGAGCGGACCGTCGAAACCGACGGGGAGGCTAAGAGCGTCTCCTCCGAGACGACCTTCAACGACGACTTGTCGCGCCTCGAGGAACTCGTGCCACATCTCAGGCGATTGAGCGAACAGGTGGCGTTTCGGCTGCGCAAGTCCGCCCTTGCCGGGCAGACGGTCGTGCTCAAGCTCAAGACCGCGGATTTCAAACTCCGCACGCGCAATCGCCGGCTCGATAGCCCGACGTGCCTTGCCGATCGCATCTTCCGCACTGGTCTGCAGCTCCTCGAAAAGGAGGCAGACGGGACGAAATACCGGCTTATCGGCATCGGCGTCAGCGACCTCTCCGATCCGACTCTTGCCGATCCGCCGGATCTGGTCGATCCGCTGGCAACGAGGCGCGCCGCCGCGGAAGAGGCGATCAACAAGCTGCGGGACAAATTCGGGAGAGCGAGCGTCGAGACGGGCTATACCTTCGGCCGCCGGCGACGCGATCAATAATTGGTGCCCCCCTGCCCCGTCAGGCTCCGCTCCCGCATGTGGTGCAATTTCTTAAATATTGAACGATAGCCTCGTCCGACAGCCCGGGCGCATGCGCCGGAGCGAAAGCGCGAGCCTATGCGCCGCCTACAGGCGCAGCGCTTCACTGTTCGAACGAGGGTAAGTATTGCGTTTCACTCTCAGGATCGCGTTTGCGGCTCTTGCAATGTCGTCGCCGTCCGCGCTTGCGGCCGGCAGCAAGGCTCCACTGCAGATCGTCGTCTCGATAGAGCAGCAGTCCCTCGTCGTCTACGACGGCGACACAGTCGTCGCCACGTCAAAAGTCTCCACCGGCAAGCCCGGCCACCCGACGCCGACGGGCATCTTCTCGATCCTGGAGAAGCGCCGCCATCACAGATCCAACATCTATTCGAATGCACCTATGCCGTTCATGCAGCGGCTCACCTGGTCCGGCATCGCGCTGCACGGCTCGAACCACGTGCCGGACTACCCGGCCTCGCATGGCTGCGTGCGACTGCCGAGCAAGTTCGCCGCAGCGCTCTACAAGATGACCGGCTACGGCATGCATGTGGTCATATCGGATAGCCAGACCACACCGGTCGCGGTGTCGAGCGCCACGCTGTTCCAGCCGAACCAGTCGCGCCCGCGCGGGCCGGCCTTGTCGGACGTGCCACTGCGCCCCGCGATCGGCGAGTTCAACGAGAACGCCGTCGAAGTTGCCATGACGGACAAACATCCCTCGCCCGTCGCATCCGACCAGCAGAAGGCGCCGATTCGTATCCTGATCACCCGGCGCGGCGTGCAAGAGACCGTACGTGATCTCCAGACGCTTCTGAACATGCTCGGCTACGATGCCGGCCCGCCGGACGGCTTCATCGGCCCCGCCACGCTTGCCGCAATCCAGGCGTTCCAAAAGGCTGAAGGATTGCCGGCGGACGGCAAGATGACGCAGGGGCTGATCGAAGCGGCCTTTCGCAAGGCCGGCCGCGGCATGCCGCCGAACGGCATCCTACGCGTGCGCCGGCAATTTCAGCCGCTGTTCGAGGCAGACGTAACCATTGCAGAACCCGCGAAGGCGCTTGGAACGCATTTGTTGCAGTTCCAGGACCTGGACCCCAAGAGCAGACAGGGCAAATGGTTCGGCATCTCCCTTGAAAACCACCTTCCGAAGGCCACGAAGAAACGGCTCGGCATCACGGCCGAGACCGACCTGCCGCCATTCGACGCAGTCGAGCGCACGGTGGGGCGTATCACAGTGCCCGAGGAAGTGCGCGAGCGCATAGCGGGCCTTCTCGTGAACGGCTCGTCGCTTTCGATCACCGACACCGATTCAGGGCTGGAAACCGGCGAAGGAACGGATTTCATCACCATCACGAGAACGCCGCATAGCTGAGGCGTCCGCCACTGCGGTCATTCGAGTCGGTCACGGTGCAAACGCTGAGGACTTCGGTCCGAAACGACCACCGCCTAAACAAGCTCGACGTCGACCACGCCGGGTGCGGAGCGAAGGGCGGCGGCGATTTCCGGCGAAATGCGGTATTTCTCGCTGAGCTCGACTTCGATCTCCCGCTGCCCATGATCCTTGATGATGATGAAGGAAACGAGCCCATCGCCTTTGGTATTCAGATGCGAGGCGATTGAACGCAAGGGGCCGGAGTCGCGCACATAGACGCGCAGCGCCTTCTGCATTTGCAGCGATTCCTCTTCGAGAGACCGCAACGTCCGGATACGAAGGCCGATGCCTTCCGGCCGCTCCTCCGCATCCACGGTCATCACCAGCGATTTGCCCGGCTCCAGCAGATCGCGATACTGGTTCAACATCTCGGAAAAGAGCACTGCTTCGAACTGGCCGGACGCGTCGGAAAAGGCGACGATGCCCATCTTGTTGCCGGTGCGGGTCTTGCGCTCCTGCTTCGATGTCACCGTTCCGGCGAGCCGGCCTGCCGTCGCCCCCTGCTTCACGGCTGCAGAGAAATCCGCGAATGTCTGCACGCGCATCTTATCGAGCAGCTTGTTGTAAGTATCTAGCGGGTGGGCGGAAAGATAGAAGCCGAGGACCTGGAACTCGCGGTGCAGCTTCTCCGAAGCCAGCCACGGCGTATAGGGCGGCAGCGCGATCTTTTCGGGGCCGGTCGCGGCACCGGCGCCGAACATGTCGCTCTGGCCGCTCAGCTTGTTTTCCTGCGCGCGCTGCGCGAAACCAAGAACACGGTCGAGTCCGCCGATAAGCTCCGCCCGGTCGTAGCCGAAGCAGTCGAAGGCGCCGGCGGCAATCAGGCTTTCGAAGACGCGCCGGTTCAGGAGCTTCGGCTCGATTCTGAGGCAGAAATCCTCGAGGCTCGCGAAGGGCCGGTCGCCACGAACCGCAACGATGTGATCGACAGCCGACTCGCCAACGCCCTTGATGGCGGCAAGCGAGTAATAGATGCGGTTGTCGCCGGTTTCGAAGTGGCGGAACGAGGTCTGCACAGAAGGTGGTATCACCTGGATCCCGAGACGCTTCGCGTCCTGGCGGAAGTCGTTGACCTTTTCCGTGTTGGACATGTCGAGCGTCATCGACGCCGCAAGGAACTCGACCGGATAGTGCGCCTTCATATAGGCGGTCTGATAGGAGACGATGGCGTAGGCGGCGGCATGCGACTTGTTGAAGCCGTAGTTGGCGAACTTCGCCAGAAGATCGAAGATCAGATCGGCCTGCGGCTTCGACACGCCGTTCTGGACGGCGCCTTCGACGAAGCGGGCGCGCTGCTTGTCCATCTCCTCCTTGATCTTCTTGCCCATGGCGCGACGCAACAGGTCGGCCTCGCCGAGCGAATAGCCCGAGAGCACTTGGGCGATCTGCATCACCTGCTCCTGGTAGACGATAACGCCTTGAGTCTCCTTGAGCAGATAGTCGATCTTCGGATGGATCGATTCGATCTCTTCCTCGCCGTGCTTGCGAGCATTGTAGACCGGGATGTTCTCCATCGGACCCGGACGATAGAGCGCCACCAGCGCGATGATGTCCTCGATGCAGTCCGGACGCATGCCGATCAGCGCCTTGCGCATGCCGGCGCTTTCAACCTGGAAGACGCCGACCGTTTCGCCGCGGGAGAGAATCTCATAGGTCTTCGCGTCGTCGAGCGGGATGCTCGCGAGATCGATCTCGATGCCGCGCTTGGCGACGAAATCGACGGCCGTCTTCAGCACCGTCAGCGTTTTCAAGCCGAGAAAGTCGAATTTTACGAGCCCGGCCTGCTCGACCCATTTCATGTTGAATTGGGTGACCGGCATGTCCGAGCGCGGATCGCGGTACATCGGCACGAGCTGCGAGAGCGGCCGGTCGCCGATCACGATGCCGGCGGCGTGCGTCGAGGCGTGGCGGTAGAGCCCCTCGATCTTCTGGGCAATATCGAGGAGGCGAGCGACGACCGGCTCCTTTTCCGCCTCCTCCTGCAGGCGCGGCTCTTCCTCGATTGCTTTCGAAAGCGGCGTCGGATTGGCCGGATTGTTCGGAACCAGCTTGCAGATCTTGTCGACCTGGCCGTAGGGCATTTCCAGCACTCGGCCGACATCGCGTAGTGCCGCACGCGCCTGCAGCGACCCGAAGGTGATGATCTGTGCTACCTGCTCGCGGCCGTATTTCTGCTGGACATAGCGGATGACCTCTTCGCGCCGGTCCTGGCAGAAGTCGATGTCAAAGTCGGGCATCGAGACGCGTTCCGGGTTGAGGAAGCGCTCGAACAGCAGTGAGAAGCGCATCGGATCGACGTCGGTGATCGTCAGCGCGTAGGCGACCAGCGATCCCGCGCCCGAGCCGCGGCCCGGGCCGACGGGGATCTCATGCTGTTTGGCCCATTTGATGAAGTCCGAAACGATCAGGAAGTAGCCCGGAAACTTCATTCGTTCGATGACGCCGAGCTCGAAAGCCAGACGCTCGCGATAATCCTCTTCCTTGTAACCGGGAGCCATGCCCAGCTTGGCGAGACGCTCCTCGAGTCCCTCCTCCGCCTGTCGGCGAAGCTCCGCCGCCTCGGCCCGCTCGGCCTCCTCGGGGTCGTCCGATACGCCGGTGAAGCGCGGCAGGATCGGCGAGCGTGTCTTCAGCATGAAGGAGCAACGCCGCGCGATCTCGACCGTATTTTCAAGTGCCTCGGGCAGGTCGGCAAAGAGGGCTGCCATCTCCTTGCGGCTCTTCAAATAGTGGTCGGGTGTCAGCCGGAAGCGGCTGTCGTCGGAAACGACGGCATTGTGGGCGACGGCCATCAACGCGTCATGGGCGTCATAGTCGGATGTAGAGGGAAAGAAGGCTTCGTTCGTCGCCACGAGCGGAACGTCGAGCCGGTAAGCAAGATCGATCATGCGATTTTCGTGACGCCGGTCGAAGTTGCCGTGCCGCTGCAGCTCGACATAGAGTCGATCGCCAAAAAGCTCGATGAATGTCTTCAGCCGCGCCTCCGCCAGCGCTGGCGAGCCCGTCTTCAGCGCCATGTCGACCGGGCCTCCGCCGGCACCGGTCAAGGCAATCAGCCCGTCGGTGCCGCCTTCAGCCAGCCAGGAGCGCTTGATCCGCGCCGCCTGATGCCCCTCGCCTTCGAGATAGGCGCGACTGACGAAATCGACGAGCCGGGTGTAGCCCGCGTCCGTCCCGGCGATCAGGACGATTGCCGGGAGCCTGGCGAATTGCTGCGCATGCCCGCGCCGCTCGCCATCCGGCTCGTCCTCCATGTCGATCGAAAGCTGGCAGCCTATGATCGGCTGCAATCCGTCGTCCGCCGCCTTCTGCGAAAATTCGAGCGCAGCGAAGAGGTTGTTGGTGTCGGCAATACCGATCGCCGGCTGATCGTCGGCAACCGCCTTGCCGATGATCTTCTTCAGTGGCAGCGCGCCTTCAAGCAGGGAGAATGCCGAATGCGCGCGCAGATGCACGAATTGCGGATCCGCCACACCCGCAGCACCCTGCCCCATGCCTTCGTCGCTCACCATCACCGCACTCCGATTCTGTCCGGTGCGCAGGATATCCCGTTTCCCGTCGTCGCTGTCCAGTCTTACGGGCTGCAGCCGGTTGCTTTTGCCGGCTCGTCGAAGCTCCGGCGCATCGCCGATCACAAGCCGAGCGCGATCACCGAAATGCTTGCAATGAACAGGGTCATCGATGCAAAGGCAGCAAGATCACGAACGAAATCAGCCATAACTTGTCTCCTTTTCGCTATTGTTCCCTTTTTGTTCCATTTTTGTTCGATAGTCAAGCAAGGGCGCATACAACACCCGCTATTCAGCGGCTATGGTTAATGCAACCATCCGGATATCGGCTTCACCACTTGTGCACGTTGGCTCTTGGAGCGCGTTCCATTCAATCGATGCAGCACGCCTTTTGTTCTCATCATACCCGCACTCGTTACTAGACATGCATCGATGGCAGCCCGGTCCGAATCGCGTCAAAACATCGAGACGCAAGATAGGGACCAGACGATCGCGTTTCCCTCCCTGGTCTCAGTGATGTCCTCTCGCAAGGAGCTACAAATGCGAGGTTGCCTGATTTCAGCCCTCTTCCTGCTGCTGCCCTCGTTCGCAGTTGCCGCCGAGGCACTGGATCCTGCCCGAATCGTCTCGGCCGCGACAGGGGATTGGAACAAGGACGGCGCGAGTGATCTGGCGCTCCTTGTCGCGCCAGCCGAGGACAAGGACAACGCCATTTACCTCTACCTCAACAGCGATGTCGGCAAACTGACGCTCAACTCGGCAATACCGGACAAGGTCTGGGGGCAATTCGAGCTTTACGGTCAGGCTCCTGCTATTAGCCCTCTGCTCAACGGCTCGATACAGATCACCTCGCACAACGACGCCGTCGGCCGCGAGCGCTGGGAGCAGAAGCTGACGATCGCTTACGGCAATGGCGACTTCGTCGTCGCCGGCTACACCTTTTCGTCCTACGACACGCTCGACCCCGAGAACACCCTGCAGTGCGACTTCAACGTGCTGAACGGCAAGGGAACGACGAACGGCAAGCCGATTGCCTCGAAGGGCGCCACCATTCTTTTGAAGGATTGGCGCGACGAAATGGGCCAGAAGGCGTGCGGCGCGGGATAGATCTACGGCGGATTTGTTCCCTATTTGTTCTTTACAACCGGACCGAGCTGCGGCATCCTCAAGAAGCAATCGAGGGACCGCGTATGATCAATATCGAGGAACTGACAGACTTCATCGTCGAGGCGAAGTCAAAGACCTATGTCGGTGACGGCGCAAAGTTGCCCGCTTCCAGGCAGGGCTCCCACGACATCGGCCATCAGCGCGGCGCGTGGCGCTATCTCGACAGCTATTTCGGCGGAAGAGACTTTGCCGGCCAAGAAGCCGTCTGGCACCATGACAAGCCGTGCTGGGCGATGAACTATTTCGGCCGCATCGTCCGTCCGGATCTGATCGACGAGCAGAGAGCCGGCACCGTGATCAGGGCCGCGCTTCAGACGATGTACCGTGAGAAGGGCCACTTCCTCGGCGGCATGGAATACCAGCATGCCTATGGTTGCTACATCGACAGCAGCCGCGGCGAAACGGAGCATTTTTCCGGACGAGAAATCATCTTCGTCGATGGCGAGGAGGCCTACGAGCTCGATTACCGCGGCGGCCTCATCATTCCCTGAGGTGCTGTTCGGGCGAAAGCCGGCCGGGCCGATTTCAAATCGGGGCCGATCTCGCGAGGGCACGACCCCGCGCGAAACTACCGCAGTTCGACGATCTTCCCGTCCTCGATCGTCACGCAGCGGTCCATCAGCGCCGCGAGCTCGTGATTGTGGGTGGCGATCAGCGCCGCGAGCCCCGACTGGCGCGCCAGCGCTTCCAGCGCCTCGAAGACATAGCCGGCGGTTTCGGGATCGAGATTGCCCGTGGGTTCGTCGGCGAGAAGGATCAACGGCGCGTTCGCCACCGCTCGGGCGATTGCCACACGCTGCTGCTCGCCGCCGGAAAGCTCGCCCGGCCGATGCGCAGCGCGATGGCCGATGCGCATGTAGTCCAAGAGCGCCTCGGCCCGCTTCGCGGCCTCGGCCTTGGGGAGCCCGGCAATCAGTTGCGGCATCATGATGTTTTCGAGTGCCGAGAATTCCGGCAAGAGATGGTGAAATTGGTAGACGAAACCGATCTCGTTGCGGCGGATCGCGGTACGCTGGTCGTCGCTGAGTCCGTTGCAGGCTACGCCATTGACTACCACGTCGCCCTCGTCCGGATGTTCGAGCAAGCCAGCGATGTGAAGCAGAGTCGACTTTCCCGTGCCGGACGGTGCGACGAGGGCAACCGTCTCGCCGCTGCGCAAGGTCAGATCGACGCCTTTGAGGATCGGCAGGAAGGTTTCGCCCTCGCCATAGTGCCGCTCTACGCCGGAAAGCTGCAGTGCCACGCGCGCATTCATTAAGCTGTTGTCCTTGTTATTCGTATCGCAGGGCCTGCACCGGATCGAGGCGCGAGGCACGCCAGGCGGGGAAGATCGTGGCAAGGAAGGAAAGTGCGAGTGCCATGACGACGACGGCGACGGTTTCGTCGGCGTTCATATCGGCCGGAAGCTGGCTCAGGAAGTAGAGTTCCGGATCGAAGAGCGTCGTCCCGGAGATCCAGGAGAAGAACTGGCGGATCGATTCGATGTTGAGGCAGACGGCAATCCCGAGGGTCACGCCCGCGATCGTTCCGGCGACGCCGATTGCCGCGCCCGTCATGAAGAAAATGCGCATCACAGAGCCGGAAGTCGCGCCCATGGTCCTAAGGATAGCTATGTCGCTGCCCTTGTCCTTGACGAGCATGATGAGCCCCGAAACGATGTTCAGGGCCGCCACAAGCACGATCAACGTCAGAATCATGAACATCACGTTGCGCTCAACCGCGAGCGCGGAGAAGAAGGTCCTGTTGCGGTCGCGCCAATCGGTGATGAAGATCTGCCGGCCGGCTGCCTCCTCGACAGGCTTGCGCAAAGCATCGATCGCATCCGGATGCTCGGCGAAAATCTCGATCGATTGCACGAGGCCTTCGGCGTTGAAATAAAGCTGCGCTTCCTCGAGCGGCATGAAGATGATCGTCGCGTCATACTCCGACATGCCCATCTCGAAGATCGCCGAGACTGTATAGGCCTTGACCCGCGGGTTCATGCCCATCGGCGTTACGTCGCCATTCGGCGAGGTAAGCGTGATTGTGCCGCCGACGCGAAGCCCCAGCTGCTCGGCCATGCGTGAGCCGATCGCCACACCGCTGCCTGAGGCGAAGCCGACGAGATCGCCGGACTGGATGTGCTCCGAGATGGATTTCAGCTTCATGAGGTCGTCCGCGCGTATGCCGCGGACGAGGGCGCCGGTGGAGGCATCGCCGAAGCCTTGGGCGAGGACTTGCCCCTCGACCAACGGGATGGCCATCGTCACGCCCGGAACCGCCGAGAATTTTGTGGCGAGATCGGCATAATCCGTGAGCGGGCCATCCAGCGGCTGAACGATCATATGGCCGTTCATGCCGAGGATGCGCGAAATGAGCTCGGTGCGGAAGCCGTTCATCACCGCCATGACGATGATCAGCGTTGCGACGCCAAGCATGATGCCAATGAAGGAGAAGCCGGCGATAACCGAGATGAACGCTTCCTTTCGCCGCGAACGCAGATAGCGCCAGGCGACCATGCGCTCGAAAGCGGAAAAAGGACGGCCGGAAGAAGTGCCGGATGATGCGGCTGCCTGCACTTGCTCTTCCGTCGCCGCAGTCATCTCGATACCTTCGCCTCTTATTTCGTCGCAATCAGCTTGTTGATCGCGGCTTCAACCGTCATCGTTTCGCGCGCGCCGGTCTTGCGGTCCTTCACCTCGACCTCGCCATTGGCAATCGAACGCGGTCCGACGATGACCTGTACCGGGACGCCGATTAAATCGGCGGTCGCGAATTTTGCGCCGGCTCGATCGTCCGTATCGTCCAAAAGCACGTCGAATCCGGCCTTGCCGAGATCGGAGTAGAGCGTGCCGCAGGCCGCGTCGCAAGCGGCATCGCCCGCTTTCATGTTGATGACGACCACATCGAAGGGCGCAATGCTCTTCGGCCAGATAATGCCGTTTTCATCGTGCGACGCCTCGATGATCGCCGGCACGAGACGGGTCGGCCCGATGCCGTAGGAACCCATATGCACCGTGTGTTCCTTGCCGTCCGGCCCAAGCACCTTGGCGCCCATGGCTTCGGAATATTTCGTGCCGAAATAGAAGATGTGACCGACCTCGATGCCGCGCGCCGACAAGCGTTCACCTTCAGGAACGGCATTGAAGGCAGCCTCGTCGTGCATTTCCGAAGTCGCCGCATAGCGCGAGGTCCACTTGTCGAAGATCGCCTTGAGGCCCGCGACATCGTCGAAATTCGTGTCCTCACCCGGAATATCGAAGCCGAGAAAATCCTTGTGGCAGAAGACTTCGGACTCGCCGGTGTCTGCGAGGATGATGAATTCGTGGCTCAGGTTTCCACCGATCGGGCCGGTATCGGCACGCATCGGAATGGCGCGCAGGCCCATGCGATCGAAGGTGCGCAGATAGGCGGCGAACATCCGGTTATAGGCATGCTCCGCCCCTTCCCGGTCGAGGTCGAAGGAGTAGGCATCCTTCATCAGGAACTCGCGCGAGCGCATGGTACCGAAGCGCGGACGGATCTCGTCGCGGAACTTCAACTGGATGTGATAGAGATTGAGGGGCAGGTCGCGATAGGACTTCACGTAAGCACGGAAGACGTCCGTGATCATCTCCTCGTTCGTCGGACCGTAAAGCATCGGCCGATCCTGCCGGTCCTTGATGCGCAGCATCTCCTTGCCATAGGCATCATAGCGCCCGCTCTCCTGCCAGAGCTCCGCCGATTGCAGCGTCGGCATCAGGAGCTCGATGGCGCCGGAGCGGTTCTGCTCTTCGCGAATGATCGCATTGACCTTGTCGAGCACGCGCTTGCCGAGCGGCAGCCAGGTATAGATGCCGGCCGACTGCTGACGGATCATGCCTGTCCTCAGCATCAGACGATGGGAAACGATCTCCGCTTCCTTCGGATTTTCCTTCAAGATGGGCATGAAATAGCGGGACAGGCGCATGGCAGGTTCCAGAACTGGTGACTCTCGCACTATCGATGGATTCGGGCGAAATGACGTTGTGCTTCGGCCGGCCTTTTCGCCCTGCGACCAGGGGAAGGCGGCTGTTACCTTGTGAAGTAGGGCTCTTGATTTTCCCGACGGCACCGCCGGCGGGAAGCCTTCGAGTTCAGCGTTCATAACTGCTTCGCGCGCGGAAGGAAACCCTGCCGCCGCTCCATAGTTCCTCAGATCATGGTCGACCTTTGAACAGGATCACGCAGCGATCGAGACTGCTCCTGGAAGCGGCATTGTAGGGCAAGAAAGCTACACGCGAGCGGATATCCGGACGGAAACGGGGGCATCGCCTGCGTCAAAAGAGCACGTTAGTAACAGGACGAAGGCGCTTCCTGTCAACGGGAAAATTTTGCCAGACTGTAGCAAAAATGCAAAAAAACCAGATGACAGGGCCTAATGTTTGAGCTAATTTCGGCTCACAAAAGAGGCAAGAAGACCAAATTCTTGTCGAAATTCGCGGTCAAGTCTTGGGAGGATAAGATCTTAGGCGCGCTCGTTCGCTGCCGCCGGAAACGGATTAAAGATCACGCGAAACTTTGAAAACAAGGCTTTGGCCTTGTTTTTTTTTGGTTTTTTTCGCTTCGCTCCACAGCGAAGCAGTTGCGCGAAGATGTCAATTCCTTGGCTGTCAAGTGGGCGTCCCCGTGACGAATGGGCCACCGCTGCGTGCGGCCTGCGGATATGATGTCGACGCCCCGCCCTGCACCTCCGGTTGCGAGCCACACAGCGGCACCCCTTAAGCAAGGGCTTTTGCTCCTTGGCACGGTTTTTGCCCCGGCGCGCAACGCGCGGTGGATCATCACGCTTCAATAAAATCTCGGCGCGAAACGGGGTATGGCGTCGATGCCGTAGCCAAGCTTCACCGAGAAGACGTACCAGCAGAGATGGATGAACGCGGCGATGACCGTCGTCAGCAGCACGACGCGCAGCGCGCGAAACCGCGCCGGAGCGCTCTCCGTGCTTCCCGGCACGACGTCGTTCTCCTCGGCCTGCGTGCGTACCCCGAAGGGCAATACGGCGAAGAGGGTGATCCACCAGATGATGAAGTAGATGGCAAAGATCGAAAACAGAGACATCCCGGGATCTCGAAGATAGTGCACGTCGGCCCGAACCGTGCAGCATTAGGTACGGCGACGCGCATAAAAGCGTTCGGATCACACCGCCTGTCGGATGTCGGCAGCCAGGCTCCAAAACGTTCCGGGTTGGCTTATAGCGCCGCGGGAGCTTCCCGGCAAACATGCGCCCCGCGCCCGACTGTCACACCTCCTCGAGTTCGATCAAGGTCCCCTGGAAGTCCTTGGGGTGGAGGAAGAGTACCGGTTTGCCATGCGCGCCGATCTTCGGATTGCCGTCGCCGAGCACGCGCGCCCCGGCCCGCTTCAACCGATCGCGCGCGGCGATGATATCCAAAACCTCGTAGCAGATGTGATGCATGCCGCCGGCCGGGTTCTTCTCCAGGAAAGCCGCAATCGGCGACGCCTCGCCGAGCGGCTCGAGCAATTCCACCTTGGTGTTGGGAAGCGTCACGAACACCACGGTCACGCCGTGCTCTGGCAACGCTTGCGGCTCTGTCACCACGGCTCCGAGCGTCGATCGATAGCTCTCGGCGGCGGACGACAGATCCGGCACGGCGATCGCCACATGGTTCACTCTTCCGAGCATCGAGCCTCCCACCCTTCAGTATCACCCTGTAGCGCTGCGGGTGCAGTCGGACGCATAGGAATCGTCGTAGCGCTTCGAACTGCTGCAGGTTCTTGGATCGATGACGATCCAAGAACCCTACTGCATGTTTCCTTAAATCGTACCCGATTTAAGGACAAAAACATGCAGCATTCAAAGTGCTACAGCGTCCTTTGTGCGTCTGAAGAGACGCACGGCGCTGTAGGCTTACACCGCTGGAAGCCGATGAAAAATCAGACTTTGGTGACAAAGACCGTCACGACCGGTTTCTTACCCCAGATCTGATTGGCCGTGCTCCGCACCGCGCGGCGAACCGCTTCCTGCAGCATCGCCAGATCCTTCCGCTTCGCCCGCGGGATGCTCTCCACCGCGCCCAGCACCGCATCGTAGAGCGTGTCGTCCATCGCCTCGCCCTCGTCGTCATATTCGGGAAGGCCGATCGGAACGACATCTGGGTCGCCCAGGAAATCATAGCGGTTGTCGAGCACGACATTGACGGCGACGTGGCCGGCAAAGGAGAGCTTGCGACGCTCGCCGATCCCCATCTCGTCGAAATCGCCGATCAGAGTCCCGTCCTTGTAAATGCGACCATGCGGCGCCTCGTCCACGACCTCAGCGGGGCCTGGCGCAAGCCGCAGAATTTGGCCGTTGCGCAGCTTCGGCACATTGCCGATGCCCGACTGCAGCGCAAGCTCGGCATGCGCCGTCAGATGCGCCGCCTCGCCGTGCACCGGCACGACGATCTCAGGCTTCAGCCATTGATACATCTGCTGCAGTTCGTTGCGACGCGGATGGCCGGAGACATGCACCAACGCATCGCTGTCGGTGATGATGTGGATGCCCTGCTCGATCAAGCCGTTTTTGATGTCGTTGATCGCCTTTTCGTTGCCGGGAATGGTGCGCGACGAGAAGACGATCGTGTCGCCGGCTGAGAACGCGACATTGCGCATCTCGTCGCGGGCGATCTTGGCAAGCGCCGCGCGCGGCTCCCCCTGACTGCCCGTCAGGATGACGACGACCTTATCGCGCGGAATGTAGCCGAACTCGTCCTCAGCCAGGAACGGCCTCAGCCCCTCCATGATGCCGATGTCCTTCGCGACATCGACGACGCGCTTCATCGAACTGCCGAGCAGCAGCACATCGCGGCCAGCAGCCTCCGCCGCTTCCGCGACCGACCGGATGCGTCCGACGTTTGAGGAGAAGGTGGTGATGCCGACCCGTCCCTCGGCGTTCGCGATGATCTTCGCCAGACTTTCCGAAACCTCCCGTTCGGACGGCGATACACCGTCGCGTAGCGCATTGGTCGAATCGCAGACGAGCGCCAGCACGCCTTCTTCGCCAATCTGGCGGAAGCGCCCCTCGTTGGTCATCGGTCCCAAGGAAGGCTCGAGGTCGATCTTCCAGTCGCCCGTATGCACGACAGTGCCAAGCGGAGTGCGGATGATCAGCGACATCGGCTCCGGGATCGAATGATTGACGCCGACGGCCTCGATGCTGAAGGGGCCGATGTTGATGCGATCGCCCGCCTTGAAGATCGTGATCGGGATCTCGCCGCGGCTCTTCTCGAAGTCGCGCTTGGCTTCCAGCATTCCGGCGGTGAAGGGCGAAGCATAGACGGGAACGTTCAGGCCGGGCCACAGATCGTTGAGCGCACCATAATGGTCCTCATGCGCGTGCGTGATGATGATCGCCTTCAGATTGCGCCGTTCCTCCGCCAGGAAGCCGATATCGGGCAGCACCAATTCGACGCCCGGCAGCTCCGGCCCGGGAAAGGTCACGCCGCAATCGACCATGATCCATTGGCGGTTGCCCGGCTTGCCATAGCCGTAAAGGCCGAGGTTCATGCCGATTTCGCCGACGCCGCCGAGCGGCAAGAACACCAATTCTTCGTCCTGCGCCATTTCTTGATGCGCCTCTATTTCTCATTAAACCGAAAAAACACGTCCCCCGCCGCGATCGCCTGCGGCGCACCCGAGCCCGTGTCGAGTATCAAGCGGCCGTCCTGATCAATACCGACAAAATGGCCGGAAAGCGACCGATCGGGGAGGTTGACGGTGATCGCCTCGCCGACCCCCCTGGCCGCGGCGCGCCACTCGGCGATGATCGATGCGACGCCGGCGCCATGATCCCAAGTGGCAAGCGTCTCAGCCATCGTCACGAAGAGATGCGCAAAAAGCTCTTCAGGAGAGATCGTCGCGCCCTCCTGGCGCAGCGAAGTAACCGGATAAAGCGCTTCCGCCGGCATGGTTGCGACGTTGATGCCACAGCCGATCACCAGCGCGTGGCGTCCGTCCGGCAGGCTCTCCCCTTCGAGGAGAATGCCGCAGGTCTTCCGCCCGTCGATGAGGATGTCGTTTGGCCACTTGATCGCCACCTCGGGCGAGCCCGGCGGCATTACCCGCCGGATCGCCCGGTGAACGGCGACCGCCGCAGCGAGCGGCAGCGAGTGCAGTCTTTCGACCGGCGCCGGATCGATGAGGAGCAGCGATGCATAGAGATTGCCGGGCTCCGAGAACCAGGCGCGGCCGCGCCGCCCCCTGCCCCCGGTCTGGCGCGTTGCAGTGATCCAGAGATTGCCTGGATCACCCTCCCGCGCCCTTGTCAGGCACTCGCTGTTGGTCGAGACGGTTTCCGCAAGCGAGACATGCCGGAAATCGTCAGGCGAAATCCGGCCGCCCGCTGGTCCGCCGGTCAAAAGAAAGTCCGGGCCGCGGCTTCCGCGGCGTTTCCAAGCGGACCGCCGATCAGCACGTAGCCGAGCACGAAGAGGCCGGACAGTCCGAAGACCAGCCGCAATTCGCCGGCGGTGCGGGCAAACTCGCCCTTGGCCTCGTCGAACCACATGACCTTGATGACGCGCAGGTAATAATACGCGCCCACGACCGAAGCGAGCACACCGATAATCGCCAGCGCATAGAGTTGCGCCTCGATCGCCGCGACGAAGACGAAATACTTGGCGAAAAAGCCGGCAAGCGGCGGGATCCCCGCAAGCGAGAACATGAGGATCGTCAGCACGGTCGCCATGAACGGGTTGGTCTGCGACAGGCCGGCGAGGTCGTCGATCCCCTCGACGTGCTCGCCGTCCCTCCGGCGCATGGCGAGAATGCAGGCAAAGGTGCCGAGCGTCATGACCATGTAGATGAGCATGTAGAGGATCACGCCCCGCACCCCGGCCATGGACCCGGCAGCAAGTCCCACCAGTGCATAGCCCATGTGGCCGATCGAGGAATAGGCCATGAGCCGCTTAATGTTGCGCTGGCCGATCGCAGCGAAGGAGCCGAGCAGCATGGAGGCGATCGAGATGAAGACGACGATCTGCTGCCAGTCGGCGACGACCGGTTCGAAGGCGTCGATGACGATGCGGACGAGCATCGCCATGGCCGCAACCTTCGGCGCGCCGGCAAAGAAGGCAGTCACCGGTGTCGGTGCGCCTTCATAGACGTCCGGCGTCCACATATGGAACGGAACGGCGGAGATCTTGAAGGCGAGGCCGGCAAGGATGAATACCAGCCCGAAGACGAGGCCCAGTGAACGACCCTCGGCCGTCAGCGCCGCCGCAATCTCTTCGAAGCCGGTATGGCCGGTGAAGCCATAGACGAGCGACATGCCATAAAGCAACATGCCCGACGAAAGGGCGCCGAGAACGAAATATTTGAGACCGGCCTCCGTCGAACGGATGCTGTCACGGTTGATCGCCGCCACCACGTAGAGCGAGAGCGACTGCAGCTCGAGCGAAAGATAAAGCGAGATCAGGTCGTTGGCCGAGATCATCAGCAGCATGCCGAGCGTCGCAAGCAGCAGCAGTACCGGGAACTCGAAACGGTCGATCTGTGCTGACCGGGCATGACCGACGGTCATCACCATCACGGTGATCGAACCGATCAATGCCAGGACCTTCATGAACTTCGCGAACGGGTCCGAAAGGAACGCGCCGGCATAGGCCTCGCCATTGCCGATCTTCAGCACGAGCCACAGCCCGGCGATGATCAGCACGGCCACCGACAGCCCGGTCACCGTCGACGCGGATCGTTCGCTCGAAAAGACGCCGACCATCAGCAGCACCAGCGCGCCGATCGCGAGGATCAGCTCGGGCACCGAGAGTTGCAGGCTTGCAATAAGGGTTTCAGCAGTCATGTCCAATCACGTCCTGTGGTCATTGCACCGAAAGCGCAACGTCTTGCGCCGCCTGCAGGGCTGCGGCGTAGTTGTTGACGAGAAGATCCACGGAGGCCGCGGTCGCATCGAAGACCGGTGCCGGATAGACACCGAAGAAGATCGTCAGGATCACCAGCGGATAGAGGATTACTTTCTCGCGGGTGGAAAGATCGAGCAGCGCTTTCAGGCTTTCCTTCTCGAGTGCGCCGAAAATGACCCGGCGATAGAGCCAGAGCGCATAGGCGGCGGACAGGATAACGCCGGTCGTCGCAAGGAGGGCAACCCAGGTGTTTGCGCGGAAGGCGCCGACCAGCGTCAAGACTTCACCGACGAAGCCCGATGTCCCCGGAAGCCCGACATTGGCCATGGTGAAGACCATGAAGGCGACGGCGTATTTCGGCATGTTGTTTACAAGACCGCCATAGGCGGCGATCTCGCGTGTGTGCAGCCGGTCATAGACGACGCCGACGCAAAGGAAGAGCGCGCCCGATACGATGCCGTGCGAGAGCATCTGGAAGATGGCGCCCTGCACGCCTTGGATGTTGGCGGCGAAGGTCCCCATCGTCACGTAGCCCATGTGGGCGACCGAAGAGTAAGCGATGAGCTTCTTGATGTCGGTCTGCATCATCGCCACCAGCGAGGTGTAGATGATGGCGATGATCGAGAGCGTATAGACGAGCGGTGCGAAGAAGTCCGACGCCAGCGGGAACATCGGCAGCGAGAAACGCAGGAAGCCGTAGCCGCCGAGCTTCAGGAGGATGCCGGCCAGGATGACCGACCCTGCCGTCGGCGCCTGCACGTGCGCGTCCGGAAGCCAGGTGTGCACCGGCCACATCGGCATCTTCACCGCAAACGATGCGAAGAAGGCGAGCCACAACCAGGTCTGCATCTCGCGTGGGAAATTGTATTTGAGCAGTTCGGTGATGTCGGTGGTGCCGGCCTGCCAGTACATCGCCATGATGGCAAGCAGCATCAGCACCGACCCGAGCAGCGTGTACAGGAAGAACTTGTAACTGGCGTAGACGCGGTCCCTGCCACCCCAGACCCCGATGATGATGAACATCGGGATGAGGCCGGCTTCGAAGAACACGTAGAAGAGCACGATATCGAGCGAAACGAAGACGCCGAGCATCAGCGTTTCCAGGATCAGAAACGCGATCATGTATTCTTTGAGGCGCTTCTCGATCGTTACCCAGCTCGCAAGCACGCAGAACGGCATCAGGAGCGCGGTTAGCGGAAGGAACAGCACCGAGATGCCATCGATGCCGAGATGGTAGGAAATGCCCGTGCCGAGCCATTCGTGCTTCTCGACCATCTGGAAGCCGGGGTTCGACGGATCGAACTGATACCAGACGTAGAGCGATACCAGGAAAGTGAAGATCGTCGTCAGCAGCGAGACGTTCAGGATGTTGCGGCGGCCGTAGGCGCTGTCTTCTCTCGTCAGCAAGAGGAGCAGCACGCCGACGAGCGGCATGAAGGTGACCGCGGAAAGTACGGGCCAATCGGTCATCAGAAGGAACTCCCGAGCATCATCCAGGTAACGAGCGCAGCGATGCCGATCAGCATGGCGAACGCGTAGTGATAAAGGTAACCGGTCTGCAGCCGGACAACGCGATCGGTCACGTCGAGGACGCGCGCCGCGATTCCGTTGGGACCGAAGCCGTCGATGACGCGGCCGTCACCTTCCTTCCAGAGGAAGGTGCCGAGACGCTTGGCGGTGCGGACGAACAGGAAATCGTAGAGTTCGTCGAAGTACCACTTGTTGAGCAGGAACTGGTAGAGACCGCGATGCTGCTCAGCGAGATATTTCGGCGTCTCCGGCGAGCGGATGTACATGTACCAGGCCGTGTACAGGCCGAGCGCCATCGCGACGAACGGGCTCCACTTCACCCACAGCGGAACGTGGTGGTATTCCTCGAGGATCTCGTTCTCGGGCAGCGTGAAAAGCGAGCCCTGCCAGAACTCGGCATAATGGTGGCCGAAGAAATAGTCGTGGAACAGGAAGCCTGCGACAAGCGCGCCGAGAGCGAGGACGTAGAGCGGCACCAGCATCACCTGGGGCGACTCGTGCACATGATGCATGACATCGGACGAAGCACGCGGCCTGCCATGGAACGTCATGAAGGTCAGGCGCCAGGAATAGAAGCTGGTGAAGAGCGCCGCGATGACGAGCAGCGCGAAGGCGAAGCCGGAAACGATGCTATGCGACGCGAAGGTGGATTCGATGATCGCATCCTTCGAGAAGAAGCCCGCCGTACCGATGACCGTGCCGGGAATGCCGACGCCGGTCAGCGCAATCGTGCCGATGAACATCATCCAGTAGGTGACCGGAATGTGCGTGCGGAGCCCGCCCATGTAGCGCATGTCCTGTTCGCCATCAACGGCGTGAATGACGGAGCCCGCGCCGAGGAACAGGAGCGCCTTGAAGAAGGCATGCGTGAACAGGTGGAAGATGGCAGCGCCGTAGGCGCCGACGCCAAGCGCCACGAACATATAGCCGAGCTGGGAGCAGGTCGAATAGGCGATGACGCGCTTGATGTCATTTTGCACGAGACCGACGGTCGCCGCGAAGAAGGCGGTGATCGCACCGATGAGCGTGACCACGGTCAGCGCGTCCGGCGACAGTTCGAAGAGCGGCGACATGCGGGCGACGAGGAAGACTCCGGCGGTCACCATGGTCGCGGCATGGATGAGGGCCGATACCGGCGTCGGGCCTTCCATGGCGTCCGGCAGCCAGGTGTGCAGCAGGAACTGCGCGGACTTACCCATCGCGCCCATGAAGAGCAGCAGGCAGGTGGCAGTCAAGGCATCCGCCTTGTCGAGCTGCATGCCGAAGAGGTTGATGACGGCCTCCCCTACCCCGGCGCCCTCGGCCGGCAGATAGCTCTGCGCCGCGGCAAAGATCGTCTCGAGGTTGATCGAACCGAAGAGCACGAAGACTGAGAAGATGCCGAGCGAGAAACCGAAGTCGCCGACGCGGTTGACGATGAAGGCCTTGATCGCCGCGGCATTGGCCGAAGGCTTCTTGTACCAGAAGCCGATCAACAGATAGGACGCCAGACCTACGCCTTCCCAGCCGAAGAACATTTGCAGAAGGTTGTCCGACGTGATGAGCATCAGCATCGCGAAGGTGAAGAGCGACAGATAGGAGAAGAAGCGCGGGCGATTGGGATCGTGATGCATGTATCCGATCGAGTAGATATGCACCAGCGTCGAGACCGTGTTGACGACGACGAACATGACCGCGGTCAGCGTGTCGACGCGGAAGGCCCATTCGACATCGAAGCCGCCGGACTGGATCCAGCGCAGCACCGAAACGCTGATCATTTCCTCTTCGCCGAGGGCGACGTCGAAGAAGACCAACCAGGAAAGCGCGAGCGCGATCAGCATCAGGCCGCAGGTCACATATTCGGATGCCTTGGCACCGATCTGCGTGCCGAGGAGGCCGGCAATCAGGAAGCCGATCAGAGGCAGAAAGACGATAGCCTTGATGATGGTGTCCATAGCCCTGTCAGCCCTTCATCATGTTGACGTCTTCGACGGCGATCGAGCCGCGGTTTCGATAGAAGACGACGAGAATTGCAAGTCCGATGGCCGCTTCTGCGGCCGCCACGGTCAGAATGAACAGCGCGAAGACCTGACCGGTGATGTCGTTCAGGAACGCCGAGAACGCCACCATGTTGATGTTGACCGCGAGCAGGATGAGTTCCACCGACATCAGGATGATGATGACGTTCTTCCGGTTGAGGAAGATGCCGAAGACGCCAAGCGTGAAGAGAATGGCGCTGACGGTCAGATAGTGGGAAATGCCGATTTCCATGAGTGTAGTCCCTCGACCTCGCGTCGCGATTAGATGCCCTGCCCCGGCTTGACCGTGACCACCTCGACGGCGGTCTCGGGCGTGCGGGCAACCTGGCGCGGAATGTCCTGACGCTTGATGTTCTGACGGTGACGGAGCGTGAGCACGATAGCGCCGATCATGGCGACGAGCAGAACGAGCCCCGCGATCTGGAAGAAATAGATGTAATGGGTGTAGAGGACGTCGCCGAGCGCCGCGGTATTGGTACGCTCGCTGATCGGCGGGATCGGCATGGCGATGCCTTTGGCGATTTCCGGCGAGAAAGCCGATCCGCCAACGACGATGATAAGCTCCGCCGCGAGGATCAGCCCGATCAGAGCGCCTATCGGCGCGTATTCAAGCACGCCCGCACGGAGCTCGGCGAAATCGATGTCGAGCATCATGACGACGAAGAGGAAGAGCACCGCCACCGCGCCGACATAGACGACGAGCAGGATCATCGCCAGGAACTCGGCACCGGTCAGGAGGAAAAGCCCTGCCGCATTGAAGAAGGTCAGGATCAGGAACAGCACCGAATAGACCGGATTCTTGGCCGCGATGACCATGAATGCCGATGCCACGGCGATGAAGGCAAAGAGATAGAAAAAAAGAACCTGCAGACCCATGATCGGTGCCTTTTTCGTCTTGCTCGGCGTGAAGGCTGATCGCCTCCACTCCATGAGGCAAAGCCGGACGTCGTCCGGCCAATGCCCAAACCCGTTTCGCATGCACCACGTCTATTCAGCGGCGCGATGCGGTGTACTTGCGGATGGCCTCAGCGGTAGGGCGAGTCCATCGCGATGTTGCGCGCGATTTCTCGCTCCCAACGATCACCGTTGGCGAGCAGCTTCTCCTTGTCGTAGTAGAGCTCTTCGCGCGTCTCGGTGGCGAATTCGAAGTTCGGCCCTTCGACAATGGCATCGACAGGACAGGCTTCCTGGCAGAAACCGCAATAGATGCACTTCACCATGTCGATGTCGTAGCGCACCGTGCGGCGGGTGCCGTCGTTGCGGCGCGGGCCGGCTTCGATGGTGATGGCCTGGGCAGGACAGATCGCCTCGCAAAGCTTGCAGGCGATGCAGCGCTCTTCACCATTCGGATAGCGGCGCAGCGCATGCTCGCCGCGGAAGCGGGGGCTGACCGGCCCCTTTTCGAAGGGATAATTCAACGTTGCCTTCGGCCGGAAGAAATAGCGCATCGACAGAAAGAACGCGCCGACGAATTCCTTGAGGAACAGCGAGCTGACGGCTTGCGAAAGACCGGCCATCATTAACCTCCAAACTTGCCGGCCTGGGAGGAGCCAGCGGTATGCAGCGAAGCTTGAGCGGTCATCATGCCCAGCCCATCAGCTTCAGAACGAACGCGACGATCACGACCATCGCCAGAGACAGCGGCAGGAAGACCTTCCAGCCGAGACGCATCAACTGGTCGTAGCGGTAGCGCGGCACGAAGGCCTTCACCATCGCGAACATGAAGAATACGAACGAGGCCTTCAGCACGAACCAGATGATGCCCGGGACCCAGTTCAGGAGCCAGATATCGACCGGAGGCAACCAACCGCCCAGGAAGAGGATCGTCGTCAGCGCGCACATCAGGCAGATCGCCGCGTACTCGCCGAGCATGAACATCATGTACGGGGTCGAGCCGTATTCGACCATAAAGCCGGCCACGAGTTCCGATTCCGCTTCGGGCAGATCGAAAGGCGGGCGGTTCGTCTCCGCTAGCGCCGAGATGAAGAACACGATGAACATCGGGAACAGCGACAACCAATGCCAGTCGAGGAAGGATGCCGGCAGACCGATCATCGTTCCCGGACCATCCATCTGCGCATTGACGATGTCCGTCAGATTGAGCGAACCGACGCAAAGCAGAACGGTGACGATGACGAAGCCGATCGAGACTTCATAGGATACCATCTGCGCAGCCGACCGCAGCGCGCCGAGGAAGGGATATTTCGAGTTCGAGGCCCAGCCGCCCATGATGATGCCATAAACCTCGAGAGAAGATATGGCGAAGACGAAGAGGATGCCGACGTTGATGTTCGCGATCACCCAGTTCGCGTTGAGCGGGATGACCGCCCAGGCGGCGAGCGCCAGCGTCACCGAGACGAGCGGCGCTAGCAGAAAGATCGTCTTGTTGGCGCCGGCCGGAATGACCGGCTCCTTGAAGACGAACTTCAAGAGGTCGGCGAAGGACTGGAAAAGCCCCCATGGCCCGACGACGTTCGGGCCGCGGCGAAGCTGCACCGCCGCCCAGACCTTCCGGTCCGCGAGCAGGATATAGGCGATGAAAAGAAGCAGCGCGACCAAAAGCAGCAGCGACTGGCCGATCATGATGGCCGCGGGCCAGACATAGGTCGAAATGAAAGCGTCCATGATGCTCTATTCCCTCGCGCTCATTCCGCGGCAGCTTTGAAATTGTTGCGCGCCAGGGCCGAGCATTCGGCCATGACGGCGGATGCGCGCGCTATCGGGTTCGTCAAATAGAAGTCTTTGATCGGAGACGCAAACACGGATTTCGCCATCTCACCGGCTTTTTGCGCAAGTGCGGCAATTTCGTCGCTGCCAGCGGCGATAATCGCGTCCACGTCCGCGAAGTGCGGATAGGCCGCATAGAGCTCGGCGCGCAGCTCGCCGAGCGAGTCGAAGGGGAGCTTCTTGCCGAGAACGTCGGAGAGCGCGCGGATGATCGCCCAGTCCTCGCGGGCCTCACCCGGGGCAAAGCCGGCACGGTTGCCGAGCTGCACGCGGCCTTCGGTGTTGACCCAGGTGCCGGACTTCTCCGTGTAGGTCGCACCCGGAAGAATGACATCGGCCGCATGCGCGCCATTGTCCCCGTGCGAGCCGATGTAGACGGTGAAGCCCGCCTTCTTCCTCGAAAGGTCGATCTCGTCGGCGCCGAGCAGGAAGAGCACGTCCATGGCGCCGAGCATCTCGGCAGCCGACTTGCCGACTTCACCGGGAACGAAACCGAGGTCGAGGCCGCCGACGCGGGCCGCCGCGGTGTGAAGGACAGCAAAGCCATTCCACTCGGCACTGACCGCGCCGATCGCTACGGCAAGCTTTGCGGCATTGGCGAGAACGGCAGCGCCGCCCTCCCCTGCGAGCGCACCCTGGCCGACGATGATCAGCGGGCGCTGAGCCTTCTTGAGCGTCGCCAAGAACTTCGCTTTCCCGGCAACGAGCTCGGCAAGCGTGTCGGTGCCGGCGCCCAGATATTCATATTCATAGCGCAGTTCGCTCTGTTCGCCGATGACGGCGATCGGGAAGTTGCCCATGCGGTAGCGCTTGCGGATGCGGGCATTGAGGACGGAGGCCTCGAAGCGCGGATTGGAACCGATGATGAGCAGCGCGTCGGCGCTCTCGATGCCCTGGATCGTCGGATTGAAGATGTAGCTTGCCCGACCGAGCGACGGGTCGAGCGCCGCGCCATCCTGACGGCAGTCGAGATTCTGCGACCCGAGCGACGAGATGAGCTCCTTCAGGGCATACATTTCCTCGACCGAAGCAAGGTCGCCGGCGATCGCGCCGATCCTGTCTCCCGAAGTCTTCGCGACAGCCGCCTTGATCGCCTGGAATGCCTCGCTCCAGCTCGCCGGCTGCAGGCGTCCGTCCTTCTTGACGTAGGGACGGTCGAGGCGCTGCGTTTTGAGCCCGTCCCAGATGAAGCGGGTCTTGTCGGAGATCCACTCCTCGTTGATCTCCTCGTTGACGCGCGGCATGATGCGCATGACCTCACGGCCGCGCGTATCGACGCGGATCGCCGAACCGACCGCATCCATGACGTCGATCGATTCGGTCTTGTTGAGCTCCCACGGACGCGCGGTGAAGGCGAAGGGCTTCGAAGTGAGCGCGCCTACCGGGCAGAGGTCGACGACATTGCCCTGCAGTTCCGAGGTCATCGCCTGTTCGAGATAAGTGGTGATTTCCGCGTCCTCGCCGCGGCCGATAAGGCCGAGCTCGGCAATGCCGGCAACCTCCGTCGTGAAGCGAACGCAGCGCGTGCAATGGATGCAGCGGTTCATCACGGTCTTGACGAGCGGACCGATATACTTGTCCTCGACCGCGCGCTTGTTTTCCTGATAGCGCGAGGAGTCGATGCCGAAGGCCATCGCCTGGTCCTGCAGGTCGCACTCGCCGCCCTGGTCGCAGATCGGGCAGTCGAGCGGATGATTGATGAGCAGGAATTCCATCACGCCTTCGCGCGCCTTCTTGACCATCGGCGTCGTGGTGAAGATTTCTGGCGCTTCCCCGTTCGGACCGGGACGCAGATCGCGCACGCCCATGGCGCAAGAGGCGGCAGGCTTCGGCGGACCGCCCTTCACCTCGATCAGACACATGCGGCAGTTGCCGGCAACCGAAAGCCGCTCATGGAAACAGAAGCGCGGAACCTCGGCACCGGCCTCCTCGCATGCCTGAAGCAGCGTGAAATGATCCGGGACCTCGATCTCTTTTCCGTCGACTTTCAGCTTTGCCATCTTCGCACTCAATCCTGTCTTTCGTCCGCCTGCCTTCCTTGGTGGCGGACAATTCCTTCACGGCCTTGCCGCTTGTCGTGACGACCGCACGGCCATCACCTTATTTCTTCCGCACTCCCTTGAGCGCTTTCGCCTGCCCGATCCAGTCGTCCCGCGTGATGCGGCCGTTCAAGCCGAATTCGGCATCGAGCTTCGCCACATCGGCTTCGCTCAACGCAGCGATGTCGGCGAAGCGGCGAATACCTCTGCCGTTCAACACCTGTTCGAGCTTCGGGCCGATCCCCGAGATCCGCTTGAGATCGTCGCTCGCACCGCTCTTCTGCGCCGATGCGGCCGGCTTTCTCGCTGCGCGCGGCTTGCGCGCGGCCGGGACGGACGGCGCTTCCGAGGCCTGCCGGGCTGCCGCCTGCGGCGCGACAGCTGGTGCCCGCTTCGTCGCTTCGACTGGCTCAACTTCCGGGGCCGCGACGCTTTTCTGCATTGCGCTTGCAGCGCCCTGCATTGCGCCGAACATGATCCCGGCAATCTGGCTCGACAGTCCGAAACCGAGGGCCGCGGCAGCGGCAATCGCCGCCGTCGGATGCGCCATCAGCGGATGCAGCGCGACGTTCGGCATGCTCCTCATCCATTCGGCCATGCCGAACGGATCGGCCGGGTCCGCAGTCCGTGCGAACGGGATGGCTGCCGCCGTTTCCCTTCCCTGTACATCCCTGCTTGCCCCAGCCATGGCTCTTACTCCGCCGCTTCCAATACCGCGCCGTGCGACGTGGCATTGCGGGTGTATTCGTCGATCCGCTTTTCCATCTCCGGACGGAAATGCTTGATCAGGCCTTGGATCGGCCATGCGGCCGCATCGCCGAGTGCGCAGATCGTGTGACCCTCGACCTGCTTCGTCACGTCGAAGAGCATGTCGATCTCGCGCTTCTGGGCGCGACCCTGCACCATGCGCTCCATCACGCGCATCATCCAGCCCGTGCCTTCACGGCAAGGCGTGCACTGGCCGCAGCTCTCGTGCTTGTAGAAAGCGGAAAGCCGCCAGATCGCCTTGATGATGTCGGTCGACTTGTCCATGACGATGACGGCGGCGGTTCCGAGGCCGGAACCGAGCTCGCGCAGCCCGTCATAGTCCATGATCGCGTCCTTCATCTGCGCGCCGGGCACGCAGGGAACGGACGAGCCGCCGGGGATGACGGCGAGCAGATTGTCCCAGCCGCCACGGATGCCGCCGCAGTGCTTCTCGATCAGTTCATGGAACGGGATCGACATCGCGTCCTCGACCGTGCAGGGGCGGTTCACGTGGCCGGAGATCGAGTAGAGCTTAGTGCCGTGGTTGTTCGGGCGGCCGAAGCTCGTGTACCAGCCGGCACCGCGGCGCAGGATGGTCGGCGCGACCGCTATCGATTCGACGTTGTTGACGGTCGTCGGGCAGCCATAGAGGCCCATATTCGCCGGGAAAGGCGGCTTCAGCCGCGGCTGACCCTTCTTGCCCTCTAGGCTCTCGAGCAGTGCCGTCTCCTCGCCGCAAATATAGGCACCGGCGCCGTGATGAACGAAGATGTCGATGTCGTAGCCGAGCTTGTTGTTCTTGCCGAGCAGGCCATACTCGTAGCATTCGTCGATCGCAGCCTGCAGCGCTTCGCGCTCGCGGATGAACTCGCCACGCACATAGATGTAAGCAGTGTGTGCGCCCATGGCGAAGCTGGCGACGACACAGCCCTCGATCAACGTGTGCGGATCGTGGCGCATGATGTCGCGGTCCTTGCAGGTGCCGGGCTCCGACTCGTCGGCATTGACGACGAGATAATGCGGGCGACCGTCGCTTTCCTTCGGCATGAAGGACCATTTGAGACCGGTCGGGAAGCCGGCGCCGCCGCGGCCGCGCAGACCCGAAGCCTTCACCTCGTTGATGATCCAGTCGCGGCCCTTCTCGAGGAGCTCCTTGGTGCCGTCCCAGTGGCCGCGCGCCATCGCGCCTTTCAGGGACTTGTCCTTGAGGCCGTAAATATTGGTAAAGATGCGATCTTCATCTCTCAGCATGGTTTCACCTCTTTACCCGCGGCTTCTTCGCCGGCTTGGACTTGTCGGCGGTCTCGCCCTCGATCTTGGCGTTCCTTGCCGAGGCTTTCTTCGCCGTCGCCGGGGTCTTCAGCGTCGGGTTGGTGACGTCTGAAGCGGTCTTCGGCTTTGCGGCGTTCGAAGGCGGCACGCTGACCGCCTTGTCACCACCAGCCGACTTGCTCGCCCGGACCGCAGGCTTCTTCTCCTCCGGCTGCGGCACCTGCAACGTCGTCAGTCCGCCGATCGGCGCGGAATAGATGCGATCGATCTGTGGACCCGGCTTCACCTCGGCGCCCTTGCCGGCTTCGAACTGATCGATGATCTCCCCGAGCCGCTCGGCCGTCAGGTCCTCGAAGGTGTCCTTGAAGATCATCACCATCGGCGCGTTGACGCAGGCACCTTGACATTCGACCTCTTCCCAGGAGAGCGTGCCGCCTTCGTTCAGCGTGAAGGGCTCGGCGGCAATCTTCTTCTTGCAGACCTTGATCAGGTCTTCCGCGCCGCGCAGCATGCAGGGCGTCGTGCCGCAGACTTGGACATGCGCCCGCGATCCGACCGGCTTCAACTGGAACTGCGTATAGAAGGTCGCGACTTCGAGGACGCGGATATAGGGCATGCCGAGCATGTCGGCGACCGACTCGATTGCAGCCTTCGTCACCCAACCGTCCTGTTCCTGGGCGCGCATCAGCAGAGGAATGACTGCCGACTGCTCGCGGCCCTTGGGATACTTATTGATCGTTGCCTTGGCCCAGGCAGCATTTTCCTTGTTGAACGCAAAGGTCGCTGGCTGGACAGTGTCTTCGGCTAGTCGACGAACGGACATTCTAGTGGACACCTTATCAGTTAATCGAACCACACCGCGATTTCGTCAGCGAGACGAATTCGCAGGCATAGGCTGACTGGTCTTTCTGCAAAAATACGATGTAGCGCGTGCCGTTGGCGACCGCGGCCTTGATCTCGTAACCCTTGGAGAGGAGCGTCGACATGGCGCCGCCCCGCAGCCCGGTGGACGATTCACTGCCGACTTCCTCCTGGGCGGAGGCCGCAGAAGCAAGAGCAAGAAGTCCGAGAGCGGCGAGCGGCGCCAGACGCATCAGCGATCCACCTCGCCGAAAACGATATCGAGGGAGCCCAGCACGGCCGAGACGTCGGCAAGCTGGTGTCCGCGACAGAGGAAGTCCATGGCCTGCAAATGCGCATAGCCCGGCGCGCGGATCTTGCAGCGGTAAGGCTTGTTGGTGCCGTCGGAAACCAGGTACACGCCGAATTCACCCTTCGGAGCCTCGACCGCGGCGTAGACTTCGCCGGCCGGCACATGGTAGCCCTCGGTATAGAGCTTGAAGTGATGGATCAGCGCTTCCATCGAGCGTTTCATCTCGCCGCGCTTCGGCGGCACGATCTTGCCGTCGAGCGAGGAGACCGCCCCCACCTTCGCATCGCCGAGCAGACGGTCGACGCACTGGCGCATGATCCGCGCCGATTGGCGCATCTCGATCATGCGGATCAGGTAGCGGTCAAAACAGTCGCCGTTCTTGCCGATCGGAATGTCGAATTCGAGATCGGAATAGCACTCATAGGGCTGCGCGCGGCGCAGGTCCCAGGCAGCGCCAGAGCCGCGCACCATCACGCCGGAGAAGCCCCATGCCCAGGCATCCTCCAGCGTGACGACGCCGATGTCGACGTTGCGCTGCTTGAAGATGCGGTTGCCGGTCAGGAGTTCGTCGATGTCGTCGACGGTCTTCAGGAACGGATCGATCCAGTTGCCGATATCCTCGACGAGCTTGTGCGGCAGGTCCTGGTGCACCCCACCGGGGCGGAAATAGGCCGCATGCATGCGCGCGCCGCAGGCGCGCTCATAGAAGACCATCAGCTTCTCGCGTTCCTCGAAGCCCCAGAGCGGCGGGGTCAGCGCGCCGACGTCCATCGCCTGGGTCGTCACGTTGAGGAGATGCGACAGGATGCGGCCGATTTCCGAATAGAGAACGCGGATGAGCTGGCCGCGGATCGGCACCTCCGTGCCGGTCAGTCTTTCAACGGCAAGCGCGAAGGCGTGCTCCTGATTCATCGGCGCGACGTAGTCGAGCCGGTCGAAATAAGGGATGGCCTGCAGGTAGGTTTTCGTCTCGATCAGCTTCTCGGTGCCGCGATGCAGAAGGCCGATATGCGGATCGACGCGCTCGACGATTTCGCCGTCGAGCTCCAGCACGAGACGCAGAACGCCGTGCGCCGCCGGATGCTGCGGACCGAAGTTGATGTTGAAGTTGCGGACGTTATGTTCGGTCATACCGATTGCTCCAGGCCGGATGGCAATCCTTTCGCGATCACCACGGGCCGACTTGACTTACCGTGCCTTAGCCTTCTCGTCGCCGGGCAGGACGTAATCCGTGCCTTCCCATGGCGAGAGGAAGTCGAAGTTGCGGAATTCCTGCCTCAAATGGACCGGCTCATAGACGACGCGCTTGACCTCGTCGTCGTAACGCACTTCGACGAAGCCGGTTACCGGAAAGTCCTTACGCAGCGGATAGCCCTCGAAACCATAGTCCGTGAGGATTCGCCTCAAGTCCGGATGGCCGGTGAAGAGAATGCCGTACATGTCGTAGGCTTCGCGCTCGAACCAGTCGGCGCCCGGGTAGACGGCGGTCGCGGACGGGACGGGCTCGCCCTCGCCGGTGGCGACCTTCACCCGCACGCGCAGATTCTGGCGCGGCGACAGCAGATGATAGACGACATCGAAGCGGTCCGGCCGCTGCGGATAGTCGACACCGCAAACGTCGATCAGGCTGACAAAACCGCACTGCACGTCGTCGCGCAGGAAGGTCAGGAGCGCGATGAGGTTCTCGGTCTTCACCGTCAGCGTCAGCTCACCGTACTCGATGGCCGAGTCGGCAATAAGCGCGCCGCGCATCTCGCGAAGATAGGAGGCAAGCTCGTTCAGGGCTTCACTCATATTAAGACCCCCCTGCCCTTAGCGCTCGATCGTGCCGGTCCGGCGGATCTTCTTCTGCAGCAGAAGCACGCCGTAGAGCAGCGCTTCTGCTGTGGGAGGACAGCCTGGCACGTAGATGTCGACGGGCACGACGCGGTCACAGCCGCGTACAACCGAGTAGGAATAGTGATAATAGCCGCCGCCGTTGGCGCAGGAGCCCATCGAGATGACATACCGCGGCTCCGGCATCTGGTCGTAGACCTTGCGCAGCGCGGGCGCCATCTTGTTCGTGAGCGTGCCGGCGACGATCATGACGTCGGACTGGCGCGGCGAGGCGCGCGGCGCAAAGCCGAAGCGCTCGGCATCATAGCGCGGCATCGACATCTGCATCATTTCGACGGCGCAGCAGGCAAGACCGAAGGTCATCCACATGAGCGAGCCGGTGCGCGCCCAGTTGATAAGTTCGTCCGTCGAGGTGACGAGAAAGCCCTTGTCGGCGAGCTCGTTGTTGATCTCGCCAAAGAATGCGTCATTGCTGCCAATCGGCTTGCCGGTAGCGGGATCGATGATCCCTTTCGGTTGGGGCGCAACGAGCGTGGTGCCGGATGCTAGTTCCATTCCAGCGCTCCCTTCTTCCATTCATAGATAAAGCCGACTGTCAGGACCAGGAGGAAGACCATCATCGACCAGAAGCCGAACCAGCCCAGATCCTTGAACGAAACCGCCCAGGGGAAGAGGAACGCGACTTCGAGGTCGAAGATGATGAAGAGGATCGAAACGAGATAGAAGCGGATGTCGAACTTCATGCGGGCGTCGTCAAACGCATTGAAGCCGCACTCATAGGCCGACAGTTTTTCCGAATCAGGCGCCTTGAAGGCGACGGCAAAAGGAGCGACCAGAAGAGCGAGGCCGATCACAAGCGCGATTCCAATGAAAATCGCGATCGGAACATAAGAACCGAGAAGTTCAGTCATTTTATCCGTCCCTGCCCGCGGGAGAGCACCAAGAGAGGCGCTTCAAGACCATGATGCCGCAGGCCGAAAAGTATGTTGCAACGCCAGAGTGGTTAGCGCAGGCCGCGCCCCGGCGCAAGCCTTCAACAGGCATTTAAACCGGTTCACGGCACAGGATTGGACGGCATGTCGCATGCATGCGCATAACGAAGCGCGCAATTGCGGGAGCAGGCGGACGTTACCGCCAAAATGCGGCACGAAGGCGGATTGCTGCCATGCAAAAATGAAACAGCTCAAAGGGGTTCGTCGGGAGGAATGCGAAGAGAAATGGCGCGAGTGACGGGGCTCGAACCCGCGACCTCCGGCGTGACAGGCCGGCACTCTAACCGACTGAGCTACACCCGCGCATCATGGCCAGCACATAGCCATTGTCTCATCATCGGCACCTTTTGAGAATGCCGTATTACCCTTCAAGAGTGGCGCGAGTGACGGGGCTCGAACCCGCGACCTCCGGCGTGACAGGCCGGCACTCTAACCGACTGAGCTACACCCGCATTCCCTTGACTGGCCGAAACGCTCACGCGCCCCGATCAAAGCGGCCCTGCCGTTTGATGAGCGGCTAACTAAGCGGTTCGCATTTGGGTGTCAAGCGTGTTTGAAGACAAATCCGTGACGGGACGGTTTTTGATCCACAGGGCGTCGCGCGGAGCGACAACCGCGTATGGCGGCGCAAGCGGCGCAACCGAGATGAGCAGTGCCTCCACTTCGACGTGCGGCTGCGTCCGCACATCTTTATGTCCCTCTAGTTGGCGGCTTTATGCCCCTGGGCGACAAGAAAAAGCCGGCCTGTTGCTGTTCTCAGGCGACGCAGTGGTCAATTTGCCCACAGTCCCCCTGCCCCGGCCACCGCACTTGACGTGCCCTCACAAAAAAATCGGAAAAAATCGCGCAAATGCTCTTGCGGTTTTCGCCGGTTGCGCATAGATCACGCCCACCGACGCGGCGGACAGATTGCTTCGCAACGCGAAAGGGCGATTAGCTCAGTTGGTAGAGCGCCTCGTTTACACCGAGGATGTCGGGAGTTCGAGTCTCTCATCGCCCACCACTTCCTTACTCCTCGGAAGATTGAACCGGCAGTGATGTCGCTGGGCGTAGCGATATTTGAGGTCCTTTCACCCTCCGCGATATTGCTCATCCGTCACATGCTCGAGCCAGTCGACCACCTTGCCGTCGAGCGCCTCCTGAATGGCGATATGGGTCATTCCCGTGTCGGGCGCGGCACCATGCCAATGCTTTTCGCCCGGCGGAAACCAGACGACATCGCCGGCGCGAATCTCGCGGAGCTCTCCGCCCCAGCTTTGCGCGAGGCCGCGGCCTGCCGTGACGATCAGCGTCTGGCCGAGCGGGTGCGTGTGCCAGGCGGTTCGCGCACCAGGTTCGAAGGTGACCGTTGCGCCGCGTACGCGCGCCGGCGCCGGCGCCTCGAAGGCAGGGTCCACGCGCACAGCCCCGCTGAAGTAATCGGCCGGGCCGCGAGTGGAGGGCCTCGATCCACACTCAAAGATTTCCATTCGAACCTCCTTCTTGTGTGATTGCGCCAAAGCACAAGCACCTTACCCTTTTTCCGTGTCGTCGCTACAGCCTGTGGACCATCACCTCCGGACAGGCATTCCGCGCGATGTCGCAAAGATGTTCATGGTGAGTCAGATAGATCACTTGTCCTACGCGCGCCATGTCCGCCATCAGCTCGAAGGCACGGCCGGCGCGGCCGTCATCGAAGGTCTCCATGATATCGTCGGCGATGAACGGGAGCGCCTCCCGCGTTGCGGCCACTTCGTGGTAGCCGGCGATCCTGAGGGCGAGATAAAGCTGGAAACGCGTGCCTTTCGAAAGATCGCGGGCAAGTTTCGATCCACCCGCGGCCGTGTTCGCGATCAGGAATTCCTGGCCCTTGTCCACCTGCGTCGAAAGGCCGGAATATTCACCGCCGCTGATGTGCATGAATGTGCGCGACGCACGCTGCATCATGGCGCTGCGATGCCGTTCGCGAAACAGCCTGAGCCCCTGCTCGGCGGCGATCACGCCAGCCCGGAGCCGGAGATAGCCGATCGCCTTCATCTCGACGTCGAGAAGAAGCGTGCGGCGCCGCTGTTCGAGCTCGGCGACGCGGTCGCCCCCCTCTACTTCGGCAAGCGCCTTCTCCTTGCTCCGGACCTCCGCATGCGACTCGCCGACGTCGCGGTCGGCCGCATCGATCGCCTCGTCCAGCCGAGCGAGCTCGAGGCTCAACTCCTTTTCGTCGATCGCGAAGAGCATGGCTTCGGCTTCCCCGGCCGTGGCGACGCCGAGACGCGTAACCAGATCGTTCTCGAGCTCGGCGCACCGGCGCCGCAGCCGTTCCTGCTCCTGGACGGCCTCCAGGCAGGAAGCGGCCTCGTCGAGCGTCGCGCAGCCGAAGAAATCGACGATCGCCCGTTTCGCTGCGACATGGATTCGCTCTTCGGCGTGGAGCGACTGCAGGCTCTCCTCCATTCGCTCGATGCTGTCCCGGAGCGTAAGGCGGCGCTCTTCCATGTGATGCGCAGCGGTGATGCGATCGCGAATGGCGGCAAAAAGGGTGAGGACATCATCGGATTGTGCGTCACCTAGTTGCGCCCCAAGACTCGCGACGGCTTCGCCGAAAACCTGCTGATCCCTTCGCATGCCGGCGATGCGATGGTCGAGTTCGCCCTTCTTCTGCATCAGCTTGTCGAAGTCCTGCAGCACCGCGAGCACCGGACCTATTTCCTGCGGGAGCGGCCGCTCGATCCGGTGGGCGAGCCAAGTACCGGCGAGCGCATCATGCCACTCGCCGCACCAGGCGGCCATCGCGGCTTCCGCGGCAGCGAGCGCCGTCTCGCGGCTTTCCAAAGCCTCCGTCGCACGCTCGAGCCGTGCGGCCGCGGCACTGCGGGCGGCGGACGCTGCCTGTGCGCGCGAGACGAAATGCTCGGCCGCGGAAAGCAATGCGTCGAGGCGGTCAGGCAAAGTATCGCTCACGCCGAACCGCACCAGTTCCTCGCGCAGGACGCAGACGGCCGCCTTCTCTTCGGCAACGGCCTTGTCGCGCTCCCGCAACGCGGCGCGCAAATCCGCGCGCAGCTCGAGTACGGCGGCGCGCGTCGCGAGCCAAGCCTCCAGTTGCGGGAGCATGATTACGTTGGGTAAGCCGCAGGCGCTCGCGGCAGCGCCGATCGTCGCGTCCAGCCGCTCCCGTCCCTCGGCGAGCGCCCTTCTTTGCGCCTCCAGCATCTGCAGGCGGGCACGCCGCTCGGAAACGGCCAGCGTCAGGCCGCGCATCTGGGTCACGCGCTCCACCTGTTCCAGCCGCAGTGCCGCAGCCGCGTCGTCATCTTTCAGCATCACCTCGAACGCCGTCGCACTCGCCTCGTCGAGGCAGGAGCGGTGCCTTTGCCAGGCGAGATCCCGGCGCCGCCGGAGTTCGCTCGCGGTCGCGTCATCGACGACGCCGCCAGTGGCCGCAAGCGCGGCGAGCCGCGCCTCGTCTCCGGCCTGGCGCTCACCTTCATCGGCGATCCGGTCGTCGAGCCGCAACCGCCGTTCCGTGAGAGTAGCTTCCTCCGTCCGCCATGCATCCACCACGCCCGGCGCCGGGACGGCAAGCGCCGCCAGATCGTCCAAAGTGCCTTCAAAGGGCCGCAGCGCCTCGAGCTTATCCGAGAGCATCGCTTCCAGCCGATCGATCTCCTTCGCGGCTGCGTGCTGACGGATGAGACAATCCCTCTGGCGCAGGTGATGCAAGCGGTTCGCGAGAAGAGCGGGGTCGCCCATGCCTTCCTTCAACCGGGCTGCGTCGCGCTCGGCCTCCTGGCGATCCCGTTGCGCGCTCTCGACTTCCTCGCGTGCTGCGGCCAGCCTCTCCGACAGGCTGGCGTGCCGGCGCACAAGCTCCTGTAGCCGGGCGGCGCGTGCGGTCGGCAGGAGGAGCGCGGCGGGATCGGAGTTGCCCTCCTCGTCCAGTCGGGCAAGGCAGGCGTCGATCTCGGCGGATGTCCTTGCCAGCTCTTCGAGGCGAACCGGCATGTCGCGGGCGGCCGTCAGATAGCGGGCGTCAAGCTCGGAATTGCGCAGCGCTCCGAACCGCTCGGCGAGCGCCAGCGCCTGCCCGTCCTGCGGCATGTCCGCCAGCTCGTCGCGCCGTCGCTCAAGCTCCTCGTTCAGTTGCGCGAGCCGCGCGGCGATTTCTGCCTCGCGCTTCCGAAGCGTCGGCAGCTCGCTCGGCCACTCCGCGGGCGGCACAGGCAGGGGCGTCCGTCTCTCGAATTCGTTCCTTGCCTCGCAAAGCCGCTTGAGGATCGGCAGAGCATGGAGCTTTACGCGCGCCAGATCCCTGGCGACACGCAGCTCCGCCCGTGTTCCTGCCGCCGTTTCGTGACGTTCGCGCGCAGACGTCAGCGCCTTGCGGAGCGAGGCGTATTCGCGCGCATTCACGTCGATCGCGCTGCGCTCCGCTTTGAGCGCGTCGAGTTCTGCCTTCAACTCGGCAAGCCGATGCTTGCGCCCCTGCGGACGGAAGAAGGCATCCGCATCCGCACGCAGGCTCGCGAGAACCGCGCCGCTGTCCGGCAGGCCGGAGCTTGCGGAAAAGAGCAGCGAACCCAGTTCCCCCTCGCTCTGCAGGATCGCTTCCCCACCCTCCTCGATGCTGTCGTCGTCGAGCGAGAACATCATGCGATACGTATCCCGATCCACAGAGCCGAGAGCCGCGGAAAAGAGATTGTCCGGCAGCGGCTGCTCGTCGGAGCCGACGAGACTGTTGGCGTTGCGCTTTACGCGATAGGCGTGATGGCGATGGCCGCCGGCTTCCAGGATGCCGCCGATCCGCATCGTCTGGTAGGGGTGCAGAAAGCCGTAGGGGCTTGAACGCTCGATCCCGAAGAGCAGATCGAGGAAGCCGGAGAACAGGGTCGACTTCCCGGCTTCGTTCGGGCCGTAAACGAGGTGAAAATCGGGCGCACCTGGCTTCGCCTCGCCGAAATCGAGGCTCCGCCCGGTGAATTTGCCGTAGCGGACGAGATCCAGCCGTTGAAGTCGCATCAGTCGGTGCCCTCGGCGCCCGTGCGACCATGGAGATGCGCGAGCACGTCCGCGCTTCCCGCAAGACCGGCGTTCAGCGCCAGGCTCTCCAGCGCTTCCTCGTCGATCGCCAATATCTGCCGCAGTTCGGGCGGCAATTGCTGCAGCAGTTCCTCCGCGACGCCCTTCACCTCTGCGCGGAAGCCGAAGGAGGACAACACGTCATTTTCAACGAGCGCCGCCAACTCGCCGACCGGGTCGGCCGAGGCGTATCCTGCATCCCCTGCCGCCCGGCACTGGACCTCGACCTTCTCGATCCAGCATCCGCCGAGCCCGGCCGCAATGTTGGCCATTTCCGTTTCCAGGAGATCGGCGTCGCGCCGTAGGCGCCAGGCAAGCGGGGTTCTTCCCGTCAGCGTCAGCCGCAGGATCAGATTGTCGGCCGGCAGTCGCTTGCGAAGGCGGGCGATCTCCCGGCTCACCGAGTCCAGCACATCGCGCCAGTGAGCGGCGCCCGTTACGTCGACCGAAAGCCGTTCGAAAGCGGCGGTGCTTGTCGGCCGCTCTTCCAGCACCACCTGCCCGTGATCGTCGATCGTAACGATGGTGACGCCCTTCATGCCCATTTCGTTGATGTCGCGGCCCTGCGGCATGCCGGGCATGACGATGCAGGGCTTTTCGCTGTGCACCTGCCGCTGGTGGATATGGCCGAGCGCCCAATAGTCAAAGCCGTGCCGCTGAAGATCGGCGACACTGCAGGGCGCATAGGGGTCATGAGCGGCGGAGCCGGAAAGGCTCGTATGCAACATGCCGATATTGATTCCGTCGGCGACCGGCGGATGGAAGTGAGGCAGCAGACTCTCCGGCGCGTGCGTGTCGGCAAAGCTCACGCCGTGAATATGAACCGTTCTGCCGTTTTCCAGATTCTTTGCCAGCACCGTCCTGCTGCGGCCGGAAAAGACGTGGACAGAGGGCGGCAGCGTGAGTTCGCGCGTCACTTGCGATTGGGCGTCGTGATTGCCCCGGATGATGAAGGTGCGGATGCCGGCCTCGTCGAGGCGGCGGAGCTCGCCCGCAAGGAAAAGCGCCGTGTTCATGGAGGTTTGGCCGCCGTCGTAGAGATCGCCGGCGATCAGCAGCGCGTCGACGCTTTCGGCAATGCAGAGATCGACAATGCGCACGAGCGCGTTACGGGTGGCGCTTCGCACAAGGCTGGCAAGCTCCGGGTTTCGGAGTGCGAGGCTGCGCAAAGGTGAATCGAGATGAAGGTCTGCGGTATGAACAAATCGGAACGGCATGGCCGACCATGGCCCGGCGCCGCATCCCACGTCAATGCGAGTGCGCGCCTGTACACAGGTGGTATGCCCGCTCACCCCAAGTGCTCTCCAAGCAGCGTCATTTTCGCCGGTGCGACCGAACCCATGGGGCGCATAGAGCATTCCTCCAGCCGGATATCCAACTCATGGATTTCTGAGTTACTTTCCTTTGAGGCCGGCAAGACCGCGCCGCGCTGCGGGCATTAGCCTTAAGAATTAGGAGGTTCTTGTCGACAAATGTGGCAATTGTAACTATCAATAGGGTAACTGCCATTTGACATGGCACCTCAAAATATCGCCATGGTGGTCATGAAGAAGACATTCGAAGTTTCCGACAAGCTGTTCGAGCTCTACCATCGCGTTCATCGGCTGGTTAACGAATCCATGACAGAGGAAGGCGTCTCACTTGCCCGGAGCAAGTTCCTCTTCTTCCTGAGCAAACTCGGTCCCTGTCGGTCCACGGATATCGCCTGTGCGCTGAACTTCGCTCCGCGGACGGTGACCGAGGCGATCGACGGGTTGGAGCGCGACCGCCTGGTGATGCGCAAACCCGACCCGGAGGATCGCCGTGCGAAAATCGTCTCGATCACCGAGACCGGACGGGCCGTCCTCGAAGCGGCGGAACACCCGCGCAAACAGCTCCTGGAGGAAATCTTCTCGGCGCTCGACGACGAGCAGCTCGACCAGCTCTACGATATCGTCAGCAAGCTCGTCGAAAAGACCGACGAAATCCGCAAGCGCAAGGAAGAAGCGGAAGAGGCAGAGATCGCCTCCGCGCGATAGGCCGCGGGCATCACTTCGCAGAAAGAGAAGAGGCCGGGGCGTCATGCTCCGGCCTCTTCCGTTTTCTCCCGGCCTCGACGCTTACATCGCGTCGATGGCACCGATGGAGAAGAACAGGGTTTCGCCGGAAGAATCATCGACGCCGTCATTGTCCGTGACGACATAACCATTGCCGGCGGCGTCAACTCCGAAGCCCTCGACCTTGTCGACGACATAACCGTTCAGCGCCTTCAGATCGGCAATGAGATCGCGCACCTCTTCCTTGCGGACGACCGGCAACTCGCTGCCGAGCTTGGCGGGCTTCAGATCGGCGAGAGGAACGCGATAGAGCTTCTTCAGCTTGGCTGCCTCGCCGATCAGATTGTCGCGCTCGATGATATAGGCATAGTCGCCATGGACGGAGATTTCCGAAAGGCCGACCCAGCCTTCTTCCGACTTGTCGAGCGGATAGCGCACCGCACCCCACTCCTCGGTTGCCGGCTTGTAAGAGACGAGCTTGACGAAGCCTTTCTCGTCGTCCTTCCATTCGCGCTGGACAGCCATCCAGAGGACCTGGTCGTCCCCCTCGCCCACGGTCGCGATACCTTCGAAACCGTAGCGGATTTCGTTCGCACGCAACTCCGCCGGCAAGGCGATCTCCTTCTTGATCTCGCCCTTCTTGTTCACATGAAAGAGCGCGTGGCTGTAAAGCTTGTCCGAATTGCCCTCGGAAGCGAGCCAGAAGCCGCCGTCGCCGTCATTGGCGACGCCTTCGATGTCGAGCTTCTGGGCGGGAGCACCGTCGCGGGTGATCGGCAGCGTCCCCGTGATCAGTGCCGGGGTCTGGGTGGCGTCGATCGTGAAGATCGTCGGCTGCGAGGAGAAGACGGAGTCGCTGACAGCGCGCAAGAAACCCGGCTTGTCCATGACCGCCGCAAGACCGGAAAGCGCGCCGAAGCCGATCGGCGTGCCGTCTTTTTCCGACGAGCGAATCTGCGGATAGGCGGCCCTCCCTTCTGCCCTTTCGTAGATCATCACATGTGCCCGCGCTCCACCGTCCTCAACGAGATCCACCTCATTGGCGGTCGCAAACAAATTGCGGCCGGGAATGGCGACCGCGCCCTCGGGTGAAATGCCGGACGGCAGAAGCTGGAGGAGTTCGGGTTCAGCGCCGGTATCCTTGTAGACGCCGACGATCGAGGCGCGCTCGGAGAGCACAAAGAAGAGGCTGTCGTCGCCGAAACGTGCCGCTTCGACGCCCTCCGGTTCGATGCCCTTGGCCGACGACCTCTTCTCCGGATAGTGGCCAATGGCTGCGATCGCATGTTCGAAGCCCGCGCCGGACTCGAAGAGGACCTTGCCGGTCGCATCGAAGATCGTGAAACCGCGCGCACCGCCTTCGTAGTCACCTTCGTTGGCGACGAGCAGACGATTGTCGTCGAGCCATTTCACGGCATCCGGTTCGCGCTTGCGGCCCGGCTGCTCGCCCGTGAAGGAGATGGCGCCATCCCGCTTGGCATCGATGTTCTTCAGATCGACGGTGCCGGCGGAGAAATGCGTCTTCACGGTCGCGGATTTACCGTCGATGATGACGAGGTGGTTGTTCTCCTGCAGCGTCAACGCGATTTCGTCCTTGCCGTTGAAGGCGACGAATTCCGGCTCCGGATCGTCACCCGCGACCTCGGCGAGACCGGTCAGCGCCACATGCTTGATCGTCGTGCAATCGGCGATGCCGTCCTTCAGCGACAGGATGACGAGATCGCCGGTCGGCATCTGCGGGATCTTTCCATCCTCGACGTCCTCATCGCGCTCGTTCTCGATCGCGACTGCGGCAAGCGTCCGGTCCTTGTTCAGGGCTACCGAATCCGGCTGGCCGCCGAGGTCGCAGGTCGCCTCCACCTTCTTCGCCACAACGTCGACGATCGCGAGGAGGCCTGAGGGCTTGGTGAAGCTTTCGCGCGTATTGACGGCGACGAGAGCCTTTGCGCCGGCGATCGCGACTGAGGTCGGCTCGCCATCGAAGGATACGATGCCGCTCGCCTTCGGCGCCTTGGCGTCGGTAATGTCGATGAAGCCGATGCGCTTGCCGGGGCTGTCGGTATAGATGAGCGTGTTACCATCTTCACTCGCGGTGATGATCTCGGCCGATGTCGGTGCCTTCCGGTCGGCTCCCGCAGGCAGGTTGTCGGCGACGGCAAAGGATGCAACCCGGTTGAATACCTGTTCGGCCTTGACGGCGGACGCCGTCGATGCGGCGAGAGCCGCGGCCAATGCTGTGGTGATCGAAAATGCTTTCATCTGTCCCTCCTTGTCGCGGCACATGCGCCGATCGCGCTTTCTCGCGCCGCGCTGACATCCGGAATCGGCGGCGGCCGGGGCCGGACGGGAGGCTTTTGCAACCGTCCTGTAACAGCGGGATGACAGCGGAGGTTGAAACGAAAAGAGGCCCGGTGGACCGGGCCTCAATCAACCTGCCTAAGACCCTCGCCCGGAAGCGACGTCGCGGCAGATGGAACATGAACCTAATCGCGGACGGCCGTTGCTAGGGACCGGCAATGGAGAATGCCGTTCGGCAGCCTTTCCGCTGAAACGTCCTATCAGTTGACGGCGTCCTTAAGGCCCTTGCCGGCGGTAAACTTCGGCACGTTGCGCGCCGGGATGTCAACTTCCGCGCCCGTCGACGGGTTGCGGCCCTTGCTGGCTTCACGGCGGGTAACGGAGAAGTTGCCGAAGCCGACGAGGCGAATGTCGCCACCGTTCTTCAGTTCGCTCTGGATGGTCTCAAAAACTGCATCAACTGCAGAGGACGCATCAGCCTTCGAGAGGCCGGCCTTTTCGGCAACGGCAGTCACGAGCTCATTTTTGTTCATGTTTCCACCCCTTTCACACTGGTTCGAAACGACTGTCTTCTTAAGCCGGGGCCGCTTGCGCCTCACCCACGTCTTGCCATCCCCAATTGCGCCTAATCCCTTGGAATGCAAGGCTTGCAGCACGCTTTTACAACAAAAAAGACCGGCAAAAGGCCGGTCTTCCTTGTTTTTCTGCTTGAGGGGCGCAAGCGGGCCACAGTCGCGGCCCTTTGCGCCTCCCTTTAGTGCGCGATCGATGCCCCCGCTTCGTCCTGCGAATCAACCGCCGGCATCGCCGGCTGGCTGGCCGGATCCCATTCGATCGGCTCAGGACGCCGCATCAAAGCGTGTTCGAGCACCTCGCCCATCCGCGAGACCGGGATGATCTCGAGGCTGTTCTTCACGTTGTCCGGAATATCGGCGAGATCCTTGGCGTTCTCCTCGGGGATCAGCACCTTCTTGATTCCGCCACGCAGAGCCGCCAGCAGCTTCTCCTTGAGGCCGCCGATCGGCAGGACGCGACCACGCAGGGTGATCTCCCCGGTCATCGCCACGTCCTTGGAGATCGGAATGCCGGTCATGACCGAAACAATGGCCGTTGCCATGGCGACACCCGCGGACGGACCATCCTTCGGGGTTGCGCCCTCAGGTACGTGGACGTGAATGTCGCGCTTGTCGAACAGCGGTGGCTCGATCCCGAAATCGATCGCGCGCGACCGGACATAGGATGCCGCTGCCGAAATCGATTCCTTCATCACGTCGCGCAGGTTGCCGGTGACCGTCATGCGGCCCTTGCCGGGCATCATCACGCCTTCGATCGTCAGCAGCTCGCCGCCGACCTCGGTCCAGGCGAGGCCCGTGACCACGCCTACCTGGTCGTCGCGCTCGGCTTCGCCATGGCGGAAGCGCGGCACGCCGAGATAGTCGTGCACGTTCTCGGTCGTCACTTCGACCTTCTTCGTCTTGCCTTTGAGGATTTCGGTCACAGCCTTGCGCGCAAGCTTCATCAACTCGCGTTCAAAGTTGCGAACGCCCGCTTCGCGCGTGTAGGTCTGGATCACGGCCATCAGTGCGCCGTCCGTGACGGAGAACTCCTGCGGCTGCAGCGCATGGTCGCGGATCGCCTTGGGCAGGAGGTGCCGCTTGGCGATCTCCAGCTTTTCCTCTTCGGTATAACCGGCGATGCGGATCACTTCCATGCGGTCCATCAGCGGCGCCGGAATGTTGAGCGTGTTCGCCGTGGTGATGAACATCACGTTCGAGAGGTCGTATTCGACCTCGAGATAGTGATCCATGAAGGTCGAGTTCTGCTCCGGATCAAGCACTTCCAGAAGCGCCGAAGACGGATCGCCGCGGAAGTCCTGCCCCATCTTGTCGACCTCGTCGAGCAGGAAGAGCGGATTGGCCCTTTTTGCCTTCTTCATCGATTGAACGATCTTGCCCGGCATGGAGCCGATATACGTGCGGCGGTGACCACGGATTTCGGCCTCGTCGCGAACGCCACCCAACGCCATGCGAATATATTCGCGGCCAGTCGCCTTGGCGATCGACTTGGCGAGCGAGGTCTTGCCGACGCCCGGAGGTCCGACAAGGCACAGGATCGGGCCCTTGATCTTCGTGGAGCGTGCCTGCACGGCGAGATATTCGACGATACGTTCCTTGACCTTGTCGAGACCGAAGTGATCGGCGTCGAGCACCTTCTCGGCGTGATTGAGGTCGGTCTTGATCTTCGACTTCTTGCCCCAGGGCAGGCCCAGGAGCCAATCGAGATAGTTGCGAACGACGGTCGCTTCCGCCGACATCGGGCTCATCTGGCGCAGCTTCTTCAGCTCCGCATCGGCCTTTTCTCGAGCTTCCTTGGAAAGCTTCGTCTTGGCGATGCGCTCCTCGATCTCGGCCATCTCGTCGCGGCCGTCCTCGCTGTCGCCCAGTTCCTTCTGGATCGCCTTCATCTGCTCATTGAGGTAGTACTCGCGCTGGGTCTTCTCCATCTGGCGCTTGACGCGCGAGCGGATGCGCTTTTCCACCTGTAGGACCGAGATCTCGCCTTCCATGAAGCCGAGCGCCTTTTCGAGACGCATCTTCACGCTCGTCGTCTCCAGCATTTCCTGCTTCTCGACGATCTTGATCGACAGATGGGATGCGACGGTATCGGCGAGCTTCGAATAGTCTTCGATCTGGCTCGCGACGCCGACGACTTCCGGCGAAATCTTCTTGTTGAGCTTCACATAGCTTTCGAATTCCGACACGACCGAGCGGCTCAGCGCTTCGATCTCGACCGGATCTTCGTCGGGCTCGCGGAGCGCATGGGCCGCCGCCTCATAGAAATCGTCGCGCGGCGTGTAGCGCTCGATCTCGGCGCGCGCGCGGCCTTCGACGAGAACCTTGACGGTACCGTCGGGGAGCTTCAGCAGTTGCAGCACATTGGCAATCGTGCCGACCTTATAGATGGCGGAGGCTTCCGGATCGTCGTCAGTGGCGTTGATCTGGGTCGCGAGCATGATCTGCTTGTCGGTACCCATGACCTCCTCGAGGGCGCGGATCGACTTCTCCCGGCCGACGAAAAGCGGCACGATCATGTGCGGGAAAACCACGATGTCACGCAGCGGCAGAACCGGATAGGTCGCACTTTCAGTCGCCGGAGACGTTTTGCTCGTCATATCATTTCCTTTCCGTCCCGATTTTCGGGCCCGTTCCCGGGAGCCTCAGCGGCACTCCCGGCTGTCACATTTCCTACATGAAAGTGGAGTGCAAGAGAGGCCTTTTCAAGGTAAGGCGCAACCTCCGCCTTCATGGATATCCCTGAGTCCCTACGCTGAGATGCTGTCGCGGACCTTACGACCGAGGGCCAGCCCGGCTTTCTTTGAGTCGTCGCATCATCGCGTCGTCGCGGCACTTTAGCAATAATCGATTCGCGAGATCACAGTGATTTTGAACCGAAAACCACTCAAGCTCGCCAGGAATCGAAGCTGAAGGAGCTCGCTCCGACAGCGACTTCCGCGACCAGGGTATATGCGCACAAAAAAGCCCGCACATGGCGGGCTTTTCAAACTATCGTGAGCGACCAGCCGATTTAGGCCGAGACGTTGGTCTTCTCCTCGGACCGCTCCGAGTAGATGTAGAGCGGACGCGCCGTCCCCTTGACCACCTCATCCGAAATGACGACCTCGCGGACGCCCTCGAGCGTCGGCAGCTCGAACATGGTGTCGAGCAGGATCTTTTCCATGATCGAACGCAGGCCGCGCGCGCCGGTCTTGCGGACGATGGCCCGACGGGCGATCTCGCGCAGCGCGTCTTCGTGGAAGGTCAGTTCGACGTCTTCCATCTCGAACAGGCGTTGATACTGCTTGACCAGCGCGTTCTTCGGCTCCGACAGAATCTGGATCAAAGCGTCTTCGTCCAAATCTTCAAGCGTCGCGAGAACCGGCAGGCGGCCGATGAATTCGGGGATCAGGCCGAACTTGACCAGATCCTCCGGCTCGAGGTCGCGCAGCACCTCGCCGACGCGACGGTCTTCCGGAGCGCGGACCGTCGCGCCGAAGCCGATCGACGTCTTCTCGCCGCGGGCGGAGATGATCTTGTCGAGGCCGGCGAACGCACCACCGCAGATGAAGAGGATGTTCGTCGTGTCGACCTGCAGAAATTCCTGCTGCGGGTGCTTGCGGCCACCCTGCGGCGGCACGGAGGCGACGGTGCCTTCCATGATCTTCAGCAGCGCCTGCTGCACGCCCTCGCCGGAAACGTCGCGGGTGATCGACGGGTTATCCGATTTGCGGGAAATCTTGTCGACCTCGTCGATATAGACGATGCCGCGCTGAGCGCGCTCGACATTGTAGTCGGCCGCCTGGAGAAGCTTCAGGATGATGTTCTCGACGTCCTCACCGACATAGCCCGCTTCGGTCAGCGTCGTTGCGTCGGCCATGGTGAAGGGAACGTCGATGATGCGCGCGAGCGTCTGCGCCAGATAGGTCTTGCCGCAGCCCGTCGGCCCGACCAGCATGATGTTCGACTTCGCGAGTTCGACATCGCTGCTCTTCGCCGCATGGGCAAGCCGCTTATAATGGTTGTGCACGGCAACGGACAGGATGCGCTTGGCCTGCTGCTGGCCGATGACGTATTCGTCGAGGACCTTGATGATCTCCTGTGGGGTCGGAACGCCATCGCGAGACTTGACCATCGAGGTCTTGTTCTCCTCGCGGATGATGTCCATGCAGAGTTCGACGCATTCATCGCAGATGAACACGGTCGGTCCGGCAATCAGCTTGCGGACTTCATGCTGGCTCTTGCCGCAGAACGAACAATAGAGGGTATTCTTCGAGTCACCGCCGTTGCTACCGCTGACCTTGCTCATTTCCATTTCCTTCCAGCACGCCGGACACCTTCGGAAAGATATCGCGGACCACTCAGTTCGCCTTGCGCAAAGGCCCCCGGCACAGCGCAAGGTTCTTGGGAGTACTCACCGCGTCAGGCGCAAGGGCCCGACTTCGGCCGCAACGACTCTCCCGCCGAAATCCGAATGCCATGCTCTCAAGATTCAAACACGGCATTAAGGATTCATATTAACGGCTTTGACCTTCCGATAAAGCCCCTTGGCCCTTACAAATGTGTCACAATTACATCTGTGGTGACACAAATGCTCGATTTCAACCCTGTGAGGCGGCCTCTACGGCATCGCGCGAGGTGATCACCTTGTCGATCAGGCCCCAGTCCAGAGCTTCGTCGGCGCTCATGAAATGATCGCGGTCAAGCGTCTGCTCGACCTCTTCATAAGTGCGGCCGCAGTGCTTGACGTAGACCTCGTTCAACCGACGCTTCATTTTGAGGATGTCCCTCGCATGCCGCTCGATATCGGAAGCCTGCCCCTGGAAGCCGCCGGACGGTTGGTGCACCATGATGCGGGAATTGGGCGTTGCGAAACGCATGTCCTTGTGGCCGGCCGCAAGCAGCAGCGAACCCATGGATGCGGCCTGACCGATGCAGAGCGTCGAAACCGCGGGCTTGATGAACTGCATTGTGTCGTAGATCGCCATGCCGGCGGTCACCACGCCACCTGGTGAGTTGATGTAGAGTGCAATTTCCTTCTTCGGATTTTCCGCCTCGAGGAACAGCAATTGCGCGCAGACGAGCGTCGCCATGTGATCTTCGACGGGACCCGTAAGGAAGATGATGCGCTCCTTGAGCAGCCGCGAATAGATGTCGTAGGACCGTTCGCCGCGGTTGGTCTGCTCAACAACCATCGGCACCAGAGCCATGGCCGTATCAACTGGATTTCTCATATCGAACCTTCATCAATCGCCCGCAATCCCTTCGCGGACCGGAATCATCGGTTTAGCCTCAGACCTTACATAGAGTGTCAATGCCCTTCACTTCAAGTCGCCAGCATTCGATAATGCTTTAATGGCCGCAGGCCGCTGGGCCAAGGATTTTTACCGGTCGGCCCGTCATTCGATAGAACATTTTTCAGGTTCCGCCCCCTTCGGGCGCCTAGCCTGCCGTCTTGCTCACAGGCATTCGCGTATCGTAGGTAAACGGACCGTGAATTCCCGGGCCGCTTTGATGCGGTACCGAAACTCTGATTGCCGTTGTCCGCCCCTCAACCGCCTGCCGGCACTGTCTCCGCGTGCCGGAGAGCGGTTCAGGTGAAGAGCAGCGGCAGCGCAAAGCCGCAAACCTCAAAGCTGTGACTCAAGCGGCAGGAAGCGGATCGCCCCGGCGATCAGCCGGCGCAGGATGCCCGCGTCGGGTTCGCGGCGCAGCACCCGGGTCGTTCCGTTCGTCCGGTCGCGCCAGGCAGGCTTGCCCCCCACCAAAACCAGGCGATAGCTTCTCTCCGGCAATGTCTCGTCATGGAATATCGATTGAAGCTCCGCGGCGAGCGCTTGATCGGAAAAGATGATCCCCATCTCCGTGTTGAGCGAAGCGGAACGCGGATCGAAATTCATCGAACCGACATAGCCAGTCAGGCCGTCGACGACGAAGGCCTTGGTGTGCAGGCTCGCGCTTCGCGCGCCGAAGAGCGATATCCGATGGCGTTCGATGAAATCGCCGCGCTCCTTGAGCTCGTAGAGCTCCACGCCGGCACGCAGCAGGCCCTTCCGATATTTCATGTAGCCGCCATGCACGGCCGCGACGTCGGTTGCGGCAAGCGAATTCGTCAGCACCGCCACTTTCGCACCCTTGTTCCCGAGCAGCGCCAGTTCGCGCGTCCCCTCGGCGCCCGGGATGAAATAGGGCGAGATGATGCGCAGATCGTGTCTTGCGGCGTTGATCAGGGGGAAGAGCTCACGCAGAAGCCAATTCTGCCGCTTCTGCATCAAAGCCTTTTCCGGCGGGTCGAAAGCCACGCGCAACTCGGCGCTGCGATGAAGGGAACGGCTGCCCCAATAGGGCCCCTTCTGCGCCGCCACTTCATCAACCCTTTCCAGGTAGAAACGGCCGGCAGCGGTGCGCGCCACCCCGTCAAGCGCTTCGCGCAGCGCCGGCAGGTAGTGCTTGCGTGGGGTCCTCAGCGCCGCAATCGGCAGGACCGACGCGCTGTTCCAATAGAGATCGAACATCGTCGTCGCCTGATCGACGACAGGTCCTGCCATCCAGACGTCGAGGTCGCGAAAGTTCGACTGCTCGGCAGCGTCGAAATATGCGTCGCCGATATTGCGACCGCCAGCGATCGCCAGACGGCTGTCGGCCAACCACAGCTTGTTGTGCATCCGGCGCGTCGCACTGAAGGCGCGGATCGCCATCTCGAAGCCGCGGCGGAAGCGATCGGTCCGCGCCCGGCTCGGATTGAATAGGCGCACATCGACATTCGGATGCGCGTCGAGGGAGATGCAGAGACGGTCGTGAATGCCGGCGTTGATGTCGTCGAGCAGCAATCGGACGCGCACGCCGCGATCGGCAGCCCGGAGGATCTCACGCGTCAACAGAAAGCCGGTCAGATCGTCCTTCCAATAATAATATTGCAGGTCGAGGCTGCGACCGGCCCTGCGAGCGGAATGGGCCCGCGCGACAAAAGCCTCGATATTATCGGATATGAGCGCGATGGCGCTCTCTTCGCTGCGGGCCGGGAAAAACGGTCCGATATCCTCGTCGATGCCGGTCCTTTCTTCACCGACCGGAAGTGCGAAAGACGGATCGGTCTTCGGTCGGCGTCCGAACCAGCCGTAGACGTAAAGGACTGCGACGAGGAACAGGGCGAAGAGGATCGCAAGGAAGAGTGCAATCCAGGACCACATGACGCGCACCCTCGGGCGTTACACCGGCTCCGCGCCGATCAAGCCGGTACGGTCACCATCATTGGCCTCCTGCTGGGCGGCCTTAAGGTCGATCGAGGCCTTGACGGGCAGATGGTCGGAAGCCACGCGCGCCAGCGGCGTGTCGTGCACCGACACGGAGGTCACGAGATGATGCGGGTTGCCGAGCACCCGGTCGAGCGGCAGCAGCGGGAAGCGCGACGGAAAACTCGCGACCGCTGCGTGCGAAGGGTCGAATGTCGGGCTCAGGAACTTGAGCGACGAGCGCTTGCCCATGCGCCATTCGTTGAGATCGCCGATGAGAAGCGTCGGCCGGCCGGCACCGTCCGCCGTGGCCTTCAGGAGCGTTTCAGCCTGCCGCGCACGGGAGTGGCGCAGCAGGCCCAGATGCGCGGCGATTATCCGCAACGGCCCTGCCTTGAGGTCGAGATCGACAACCAGGGCGCCACGCGGCTCGACGCCGGGCAATTTCAACTGTCGCACATCGGAGACCGCCCCTTCCCGGAGCAGGAGGACATTGCCGTGCCAGCCATGACCTTTCTCCGAAAACGGGGCAATCGGAACCGAAACGAGATGTGCCTCGCGGCGCAGATGCTCCAGATCGAGAAGCCCGGCGCGTTCGCCGAAGCGCTGATCGGCCTCCTGGAGGGCGACGATGTCCGCTCCGATCTCGCTGATGACCTGGGCGGTTCGCCCCGGATCGAAGCGCCCGTCGGTACCTACGCATTTATGGATGTTATAAGAGGCGATCACGATATCGCCGCGGCTCACGGCCGCCTCGCGATTGACGACGATCGGCCGCCGCTTGCGGATGGCCGCGATGATGCCTGCGGATAAACTACCTTGCGCCTTTGCCATGCCGCTCCCTGTTCGTTGCCGCATCATGCTTAAATAAGTCGATCGGTGCCACCGAAAAAGTCGGGGTGCTGCATCTCGATGCTTTTGGAGAGTACCCACCGATTGCTCTTGCCGTAACCGCGCCGGGCGCAATAGAGATGCTTGGGAAACGTGAGCCCGCCCCCATCGCAAGAGTCGACGTCATGTCCGCAGTCCCCGGCATCAGCATCAACGGCGCCGCCCGGCGCGTCTCCCTCGACGTTCGCAATCCGGATTTTTTCCGCAATCCGCTTCCGGCCTATGCAGCGCTCCATGCGCAGTGTCCGGCCTTCTTCTGGCAGGAGCAGCAGCAATGGTACTTTGCAGGCTATGATCAGGTGAACGGCCTCTTGCGCGACCGTCGCTTCGGCCGCCAGATCCTGCATGTTGCGACACGCGAAGAGCTCGGCATGCCCGAGCCGAAACCACATCTCAAGGATTTCGACGCGTTGGAGGCGCATTCGCTGCTCGAATTGGAGCCGCCGGCACACACGCGCCTGCGCACGCTCGTCAACCGCGCCTTCCTTTCCCGGCAGATCGAGCAGCTCCGGCCGGATATCGCGGCGCTCTCGCACTCCGTCATCGAAAGCTTCGCGGGGGATCGCGAAGTCGAACTGTTGAAGACGTATGCCGAGACGATCCCGGTCACCGTCATCGCGCGCATGCTCGGCATTCCGGCCGAGGCGGCACCGCGCCTTCTCGACTGGTCGCATCGCATGGTGAAGATGTATGTCTTCAACCCGAGCTTCGAGACGGAGATAGACGCCAACCAGGCTTCCGCGGAATTCGCGGATTATCTGAAAGGCATCATCGCCGAGAAGCGCACCAGGCCGGCGGACGATCTTCTCACGCACATGATCACCTCGGAGAAGGACGGCGAGCGGCTGTCGGATGCCGAACTGATCTCGACGACGGTACTGCTTCTGAATGCGGGCCATGAGGCGACGGTCCATCAGATCGGCAATGCCGTACGCACCATCCTGCAATCCGGCCACGCCCCGGCCGCGCTTTTCGCCGATGAGGCTGCAACGGAGAGAACCGTCGAAGAGTGCCTGCGTTTCGCGGCTCCCTTGCATATCTTCCAGCGTTACGCCTTGTCCGACATCGACCTCGGGGACGGCATCGCGCTGAAGAAGGGCGACAAGATCGGGCTGATGCTGGGGGCTGCAAACGTCGATCCCCGCAAATTTTCCGCACCCAACACGTTCAAGCCGGACCGCGACGAGGGCGCGAATGTCTCGTTCGGCGCGGGCCTGCATTTTTGCATCGGTGCGCCGCTCGCGCGGTTGGAACTCAAGATTTCGCTGCCGATCCTCTTTGAGCGCCTGCCCGGCATGCGGCTCAAGGGCGAGCCTCCCGTCAAGGACAGCTTCCATTTCCACGGGCTGGAGCGGCTCGATCTGGTCTGGTAGCTACCCGCATGTTTCCTTAATCGGAGGCGACCGCCAGTTGGTTGCCGTTCAAATTCCGTTAAGCATAAAGCCTTATTGGCGTTTGGACGAACCGCGATGGGGACCTGCCGATGCCGCCAATCAAGTTCACGAGCCTGCTCGTCGCGAGCGTCGCCCTGAACGGCTGCCAAAGTGATCTTGCCATGGTCACCGACGCGGCTCTCAGGACAGTGTCCGGCTATCCCGTCGCGCAGCAGCCCGGCGTCTCCCGACCGACGACTCCATCCACCCCGACGGATCCGCCCGCGCCGCCGACGGATCCTTCCACACCGCCGACCGAGAATGTCGAAGCGAAGCCGGCCTGCGATGCCGGGATGCAATCCAAGGTAAGGGCGCACGGCAACAACGCCATCACGCTCAACTGCAGCCTCCGTCTTTCGTCCGTGGACGTCGTCACCCATCCGCTCGTCTTCGAAGGCAGCGCGGCTTCCGGCTCCGTGCTCGACTGCGGCGGCGGCACGCTCGACGTGAGCGCCGGCGAGTCCCGCAAACAGAAGACCGCCGTCGCCGTTCGTTCGAAGAAGGATGCCTCCGGCGCCTGGGATGCGCCGTCAGGCGTCACCATACGCAACTGCAAGATCAAAGGTTTCGTCAGGATTTACGGGCTCGGAGAAAACGCCAATGGCGAGACGATGAAGGCATCGTCGCGGAATGCCGACCACACGGCATTCGCCCAGGCCTCCGCACCGAAGAACATACGGCTCGATAGCGTTACCTTCGACGCTCCCGACGGCATTCCCCTCTACGTCGGCCCCGGGGTGACCAAGGCGGCTCTTGTCAATTCGAAGGTCGACGGCAAGTCGAGCTCGGTCGCCGTCTATCTCGACGCGGAATCCGCCGGCAATACGATCAGCAACAATGTTTTCGGGATTTCGACGGAGACACGGGAGCTGATCGCGATCGACGGCTCGGCGAACAACAGGATCAGCAACAACGCCTTCGAGCATGCCGAAAACGGCGGCATTTTCGTCTATCGCAACTGCGGCGAAGGCGGGGTGATCCGCCACCAGAAACCGCAGCACAACCAGATCGTCGGCAACACGTTCCGCTATCGGTCGTCATTCCTCGCACAACCGGCAGTCTGGCTGAATTCGCGCAACGGCGGCCGCAGCTATTGCTTCACGGATCCGGCCTATCCCTTCGGCAGCAGCGCCAGCAACCGCGACTTCGCCCAGAACAACGTGGTCCGCGACAACAAGCTCGTAGGCGGAAGCGAAAGCCTCATCCGCAACGATGATCCGACGAACGACGTCGGTGCCAACACGGCAGCGAGGTAGCCCCCCCCCGGCATCCGACCGCGTAAGGCGGGTTAGAGCCGGATCACGTACTCCTTGCGAGTCGTTTCAACGACTTCCCAGGTTCCCTTGAAGCCCGGTCTCAAGACCATGCTGTCGCCGGCCCTCAGGTGAACGGGCCCTGCGCCGCCATCCTCGATCACGATCGAATGGCCGCTGAGGAGGTGGAAATATTCCCATTCGTTGTACGCGATCCGCCATTTCCCGGGCGTTGCCTCCCAAATGCCGGCATAGAGGCCGCCGGGAGCCTCCTCGAAGTTCCAGGTACGAAACTCGGGATCGCCGGAAATCAACCGTTCGGGTGCCGGCGCGCCGAGTTCGGGTTCGAGCGACGAAGGGTCGAATTTCAGCATATGGCTCATGGGCGCCTCCATCTTCGGCTGTCTTAGATCTTGGCAAGCGCCTGATCGAGATCGGCAATGATGTCGTCGACGTCCTCTATGCCTACCGAGAGGCGGATGACATCAGGCCCAGCGCCCGCTGCGGCCTGCTGCTCGGGCGAGAGCTGCCGGTGCGTGGTCGACGCGGGGTGGATAACGAGCGAGCGAGTGTCGCCAATATTGGCGAGATGAGAGAACATTTCCAACGCTTCGACGAAGCGCTTGCCCGCCTCGTATCCGCCCGCAACCCCGAAAGTGAAGACGGCCCCTGCGCCTTTGGGGGAGTAGCGCCTCTGAAGCGCGTTGTTCGGATCGTCTTCGAGCCCGGCGTAGCGCACCCACGACACTTTCTCATTGTTCTTTAGCCATTTGGCGACCGCGAGCGCATTGTCGCAGTGGCGTTGCATCCTGAGCGGCAAGGTCTCGACACCCGTCTGGATCAGGAACGCATTGAAGGGCGAGATCGCCGGCCCGAAATCCCTGAGGCCCAACACCCGAGCGGCGACCGCAAAAGCGAAGTTTCCGAAGGCCTGGTGCAGCACGACGCCGCCATATTCCGGCCGCGGCTCGGACAAAAGCGGGTACCTGCCGGATTTCGACCAGTCGAAGGTGCCGCCGTCGACGATGATGCCGCCCATGGAATTGCCATGGCCACCGATAAATTTGGTCAGCGAATGCACGACGATGTCGGCACCGTGTTCCAGCGGCCGCACGAGATAGGGCGTCGCCATCGTGTTGTCGACGATCAGCGGCAGCCCGTGGCGGCGCGAAACCTCGGCGATCGCGGCGATATCGACGAAGGTGCCGCCCGGATTGGCCAGGCTCTCGATGAAGATCGCTTTGGTGCGTTCGTCGATCCGTGCCTCGAAGCTTACCGGATCGGCCGAATCCGCCCAGCGGACCTGCCAGTCGAAGGACTTGAATGCCTGGCCGAACTGGTTGACCGAGCCGCCGTAAAGCTGCTTGGCGGCGACGAAATTGTCGCCGGGGCTCATGATCGTATGAAAGACGAGAAGCTGGGCGGCGTGGCCCGAAGAAACCGCAAGCGCGGCCGTCCCGCCCTCCAGCGCTGCGAGCCGCTCTTCGAGCACCGCCTGCGTCGGGTTCATGATGCGGGTGTAGATATTGCCGAACTGCTGCAGGCCGAAGAGAGCGGCGGCATGATCGGTGTCGTTGAAGACGAAGCTCGTCGTCTGGTAGATCGGCGTCGCCCGCGCGCCCGTTGCCAGGTCGGGCTGGGCTCCGGCATGGACGGCGAGCGTGCTGAAACCGGGACCCGCTTTCATAGTTATGTCTCCCCTCCCCGAGCGATCAGCCGATCAAGCGCGGATATTCGATCGCCGGGCAGCGATCCATGACGACTTTGATGCCTGCTGCCTCGGCTCGGGCCGCAGCTGCGTCGTCGCGGACGGACAACTGCCCCCAGATCACTTTGGGCAGCGACGGCAGCGTCAGGATCTCGTCGACGAGCGCCGGTAGCGCATGGGCGGCGCGAAAGACATCGACCATATCGATCGGCTCATTGATGTCGGCAAGGCGCGCCACCACCGGCTGATCGAGAATGGCGCGACCGGCATGGCCGGGATTAACCGGAATGACGCGGTAGCCCTTGCGCAACAGGAAAGCCATGACGCGGTGGCTCGGGCGCTCCGGCTTCGGCGAGGCGCCAACAAGCGCAATGGTCTTCGTCTCGCGCAGAATATCGGCGAGATAGTAATCCGGGTAGGCGTCGTGGTTCATGCTGGCCATCCGCATCGTTGTCGTGCACGGATAGTTGGCGTCGCGCGGCGGCAAGTCAACCAAGACACCCGCTTCCGCCCCGCATTTGCACCGTTTCGTTGCCGGCCGTCGCGACCGGAGGCCGACCGGATGAAACCGATTGCATTTCCGGCGGCGCAGCGCCACAACCGATACTCCCTCCATAGCATCCCGCAGAGGTCCATCTTGCCACTTGACGTCATTGCGCTCGTACTCCTCGGAGCGCTTCTGCACGCGACCTGGAATGCACTCGTCAAGTCAGGCTCGGAAAAATCCCTCGACGCGGCCATGGTGGCGCTGGGGGCGGCGGCGGTGGCGCTCCCCTTTCTCCCTTTTTTGCCTTTGCCCGGGCCCGAGGCCTGGCCCTATATCCTCGTTTCGGCACTGTTCCAGTTCGCCTATTTCCAACTGGTCGCCGCCTCCTATCGCGCCGGCGACATCGGCCTCGTCTACCCCTTGATGCGCGGCGTCGCCCCGCTCATCGTCGCGGCGACAAGCAGGCTTGTCATTGGCGAAGAACTGAGCGGCGGAGCTCTGGCCGGCATCCTGACGATCTCGGCGGGCGTGCTGACGCTCGCCTTCGAATCCCGCAAGGGCGGCAAGCACGCGATCATGCTGGCGCTGCTCAACGCCTGCGTGATCGCAAGCTATACCTATGTCGACGGCATCGGTGCGCGGGTTTCCGGCAACCCCATCTCCTACACGCTGTGGATGGCGCCGCTGCCGGCCGTTCTTCTCTTCGCCTGGGCCTTCCTCCGGCGCGGCGTCAAGCCGGTGCTCAGGCACGTGGTGCATAACTGGTGGCGTGGGCTGATCGGCGGCGGTGGTTCGCTCGCCGCCTATGGCCTGGCGCTCTGGGCGATGACCAAGGCGCCGGTCGCAACGGTCGCGGCGCTGCGGGAGACCTCGATCCTCTTCGCCGTCGTCATCTCCGCGGTGTTTCTGAAGGAGCGCGTCAGTGTATGGCGCGCGATTGCCGCCTGCGTCATCGCGCTCGGCGCCCTGCTCTTGAGACTGGCTTGAGCCTACTGTTCCTTCCACTCCGGCATGCGCTTGCCGAGAAAGGCGCCGATGCCTTCCTCGGCATCGCGGGCGAGCATGTTTTCGACCATCACGCCCACCGCGTAGTCGTAGGCCTCGGCCAAAGGCATTTCGGCCTGCCGATAGAAGGCCTGCTTGCCGATCTTCAGCGCCTGCGGCGATTTCGCGGCGATCACGGCGCCGTATTTGTCGACCACCTGGCGCAGATATTGCTGCGGTACGATGCGGTTGACGAGGCCGAATTCCTTGGCGGTCCCGGCATCGATCGTCTCGCCTGTCAGCAGCATTTCCATCGCCTGCTTGCGGTGCGCCGCACGCGAGAGCGCGACCATCGGCGTCGAACAGAAAAGGCCGATGTTCACGCCGGGCGTGCAGAAGGTCGAGGTGTCGGTGCAGATCGCAAGATCGCAGCTCGCCACCAACTGGCAGCCAGCCGCCGTCGCAAGACCGTCAATCTCCGCGATCACAGCTTGCGGCAGCTTGCTGATCTTCAGCATGATGTCGCCGGCAAGACGTATCGTGCGCTCGAAGAAGGCCCTCCCGCCGTCGGCGTCCGCGCGGTGTCCAGTCATTTCCTTCAAATCATGGCCCGCGGAGAAGAGCTTGCCCATAGCCGCGATCACCACGACCTTGATCTCCTTGGAGGCCGCCGCTTCATCGAGCGCCGCCAGCAGCTCTTGCATCAAGGCGATCGAAAGAACGTTGGCCGGAGGGTTGTTGAGCGTCAGCCGCAGCACCGGGCCCTTCGCTTCGTGCAGCAGCAGACCGCTCGGCTCTTCCTTTCTGAATGAAACGACATCCGCCATGGCCTTCTCTCCTTTTTCGAGATGAGGTCGTGGTACGACGCCCTCACGGGTCTTTCAACCCCGCGCGTTCGAGCCGTAAGACCTTTTTCCGGCTTGCATGATTGGCATAGGCGTCCTGTAACGAGCGCACCAGAAATGGAGGCGACGATGAACTTGCAGCCGATCATGACCGTCGAGGAGCTCGATCGCTTCCTCGACACCGACTTTCCACAGGTGCATACGGACGGCAAGATCTTCGCGGTGACGGACACCGGACCGGGCTTCGCGACGATGCGGCTCGACCCGAACGAACGGCACATCCGGCCGGGCGGCACTGTTTCCGGGCCGACGTTGTTCGCGCTTGCGGACGTCTCGGCCTATATTGCGTTGATCGCGCATATCGGTCCGGTCGCGCTCGCCGTCACCACCAATCTCAACATCAATTTCCTTCGCAAGCCCGAGCCTGAACCGCTCGAATGCACCTGCCGGATCCTGAAACTCGGCAAGCGGCTTGCCGTCCTCGACGCCTCGATAACTGCCGTCGGCGGGGACGAATTGATCGCTCACGCTACCGCGACCTATTCGATTCCTCCGCGCTAAATTGTGGTATTGCAGAACCACACAGCTAAGCCGTTGAATCTACCGCATATTCTTTCGCGCGGCGCGAAGTATCGCTCTTGACCTTGCTTTCGTGCTTCCGTATAAGCTGCCGCAGATCGCGGTCCCCTCGGGCCGCCTTCTTTTTTGGCCTCATCGAGGTCAATGCAAGCAACAAGAAACGCCCGGCTCGCTTCCGGGTCCAACGAAAGAGTTTAGATATGGCAACCTTCGTTCAGAAGCCTGCAGAGGTGGAGAAGAAGTGGATCCTCATCGACGCCGAAGGCCTCGTTGTCGGTCGCCTCGCTTCCATCATCGCAAACCGCCTTCGCGGCAAGCATAAAGCCACCTTCACGCCCCATGTCGACGACGGCGACAACGTCATCGTCATCAATGCGGAGAAGGCCGTCCTCACCGGCAAGAAGTACACCGACAAGAAGTACTACTGGCACACCGGCTATCCGGGTGGCATCAAGGAGCGCACCGCTCGCCAGATCATCGAAGGCCGCTTCCCGGAGCGCGTCATCGAGAAGGCCGTTGAGCGCATGGTCCCCCGTGGCCCGCTCGGCCGCCGCCAGATGAAGAACCTGCGTGTCTACGCCGGCACCAACCACCCGCATGAAGCACAGCAGCCGGCCGTCCTCGACATCGCCAAGCTGAACAGCAAGAACACAAGGAGCGCCTGATAATGGCTGACCTTTCCGCTCTAAAGGATATCGCCACGACCGCGGAACCGGCCGCTCCGGTTCACGTCAAGAAGGTCGACGCGCAGGGCCGTTCCTACGCGACCGGCAAGCGCAAGGACGCCGTCGCCCGCGTTTGGGTCAAGGCCGGTTCTGGCAAGATCACCGTCAACGGCAAGCCCTTCTCGGCTTACTTCGCTCGTCCGGTCCTGCAGATGATCCTGCAGCAGCCGATCGTCGCTGCCGCTCGCGACGGCCAGTTCGACGTCGACGCAACCGTTGCCGGCGGCGGGCTTTCCGGCCAGGCCGGTGCCGTTCGTCACGGCATTGCCAAGGCCCTCACCTACTTCGAACCGGGCCTGCGCTCCGTTCTGAAGCGTGGTGGCTTCCTCACCCGCGACAGCCGCGTGGTCGAGCGCAAGAAGTACGGCCGTGCAAAAGCACGCCGTTCGTTCCAGTTCTCCAAGCGCTAATCGCTGGGCAGAAACTGCACTTTCGAAGGCCGGGCATGTCCCGGCCTTTTTTCATGCGCATGCATGCCGCGCCATGCACATGATTTTGTGGGCAAGCTCTTGCCTTGCCGACATCCATTGCCCAACGTCCCGCCCATCTGACGGGAGAACGGCATGGCCAACAAGACAATCGACCACGCGATCACTGCGAAATCCCTGACGTCGGCGGCTTCCGATCCGACGCATGCCGGCATCCTTTCCTTCATGCGGCGGAAATACACCAAGCAGCTCAAGGGCGTGGACACGGTTGTCTGGGGGATTCCCTTCGATGCCGCCACTTCGAACCGCCCCGGCGCGCGCTTCGGCCCGCAGGCGATCCGCCGCGCATCGGCAATCTTCGACAACGATCCGCAATATCCCTTCCAGCGCGATCTCTTCGCCGACATGGCGACGATTGACTATGGCGACTGCCTGCTCGACTACGGCAACCATGCAAAGACGCCACCCACGATCGAGCGCGAGGCGATGAAAATCCTGAAATCGGGCGCATATCTGTTGACGCTTGGCGGCGACCACTTCGTGACCTATCCGATCCTCAAGGCACATGCGGCATTGCATGGCCCTCTCGCCCTCGTCCAATTCGACGCCCACCAGGACACTTGGCCCGACGAGAAAGGCCGCATCGACCATGGTTCCTTCGTCGGCCGCGCCGCCCGTGAGGGGCTGATCGACGCGGAGCGTTCGATCCAGATCGGCATCCGCACGCATGCTCCGGAGGATTGCGGCATCCGGATCGTCTACGGCCACGAGGTGGAGGAGATGCGAGCCGAGGAGATCGCCGACACGATCGTCCGCCATGTCGGCAGCCACCCGGCCTATCTGACCTTCGACATCGACTGCCTCGACCCCGCCTATGCTCCCGGCACCGGCACGCCGGTCGCCGGCGGTCCCTCCAGCGCGAAGATCCTCTCGGTGCTGCGCAAACTCGGGGCGCTCCATATTGCTGGAAGCGACGTAGTCGAGGTGGCGCCTGCCTATGACCACGCGGATCTGACCGCCATTGCTGGCTCCACTATCGCCATGTATATGCTGGGTCTGCGTGCCGAGTGGCTGGCGGAGAGACGAGGCTGATGCCGGCGGCCGCACGCTCAAGAAATTGATTCAATTCTATGCCAGACTGATTCTGGAAAGTCCGGCAAGCGTCTGCAGGAGCAGGAAAATCATGAAACCGAAGATCTTCATTGATGGCGAACACGGCACGACGGGCCTGCAGATCCGTGCGCGCATGGCCGGTCGCACGGATCTCGAGCTCCTGTCGATCCCGGAGGCGGAGCGCCGCAATGCCGCGATGCGCGAAGATCTCCTGAACAGCGCCGACATCGCCATCCTCTGCCTGCCGGACGATGCCTCGCGCGAGGCAGTTGCCATGGTTGCCGGCAACAATCGCGTGCGCATCATCGACACCTCGACCGCGCATCGCGTCGCGCCCGACTGGGCCTATGGTTTCGCGGAAATGGACAGAATTCAGCCGCAGAAAATTCGCGACGCGCGCCATGTCGCCAATCCCGGCTGCTATCCGACCGGCGCGATCGGTGTGATCCGGCCGCTGCGCCAGGCCGGTATCCTGCCGGACGGCTACCCGGTCACCGTCAATGCCGTTTCCGGCTATACCGGCGGCGGCAAGCAGATGATCGCGCAGATCGAGGATGAGAAGAACCCGGACCACATCAGCGCGCCGCATTTTCTTTACGGCCTCACGCTGAAGCATAAGCACGTGCCGGAAATGAAGATGCATGGGCTGCTCGAGCGCGCCCCGGTTTTCTCGCCCTCGGTCGGCAAGTTCCCGCAGGGCATGATCGTGCAGGTGCCGCTCTATCTCGAAGAGCTTGCTCCCGGCGCGACGCTCGAAAGCATCCACGCCGCGCTTGTCGAACATTATGCCGGTCAATCGATCGTCGAGGTCGTGCCGCTTGAGGAAAGCGCCAAGCTCAACCGGATCGATGCGACGGAGCTCGCCGGTAAGGACACGATGAAGCTCTTCGTCTTCGGCACCAGCGGCGGTACCCATGTCAACCTGGTCGCGTTGCTCGACAATCTCGGCAAGGGTGCCTCGGGGGCGGCCGTCCAGAACATGGACCTGATGCTTTCCGCCTAAAGTGGAAGTGAAACAAAACCCCGGCAGCCACTTCTGCCGGGGTTTTTTGTTTGGCCGTTGCAGCCCTCTCAGCCGCGCACTTCGATCGCCGTCGATCTCGGATATTCGCCGACAAACCCGCGCCAATGGGCAATTGCAAAACCCAGAACGACCAAGGCACCCGCCTGGTGCAATACGCCCCAGCCGATCGGAACCTGCAGGAGAAGCGTCGTGATGCCGATCGCCGCCTGTGCCGTCACCAGCCCCAACAGGACCACGGAGCGGCGGGCATGGGTGGTTTCCGGCGCGGCACGCAGTGACGTGATCATATGCCAAAGCGCCAGTGCGAAGAGCAGATAGGCACCGAGACGGTGTACGTACTGCACCGTCTTCGGGTTTTCGAAAAGATTGATCCAGGCGGGCTGCTGAATGAACAGGCCACCCGGCACGAGCGCGCCATCCATCAACGGCCAGGTGTTGTAGCTTAGGCCCGCATCGAGACCGGCGACGAGCGCGCCCAGATAAATCTGGAAGAGGCTCATGGCCGCAACAATGCCGGCCACCGCCTGCGATCTTTTCGTCGGGGCGGCATCGTCCGAATGAGGACAAAGACCGCGGTAGATCCACATGCAGGCGGCAAAGATCAGGCAGGCGATGACCAGATGGGTGGCGAGCCGGTACTGGCTGACTTCGGTCCGCTCAGCGAGTCCGGAAGACACCATCCACCAGCCGATGAAGCCCTGGAAACCGCCGAAGGCGAGAATGCCGAGGAGCGGCAGCCTCAGCCGCCGCTCGATCCGCCCCGTGACCCAGAAGAAGAACAGCGGCAGAGCGAAGATCACGCCGATGCTGCGCGCGAGAAGCCGGTGTGCCCACTCCCACCAGAAGATCGTCTTGAACTCCTCGACCGTCATGCCCTTGTTGAGCTGCTCATATTGCGGGATGCGCTGATAAAGACGGAACTCCTCCTCCCATTCCTCCGCGGAGAGTGGCGGAATCACGCCGTGAATGGGCTTCCATTCGGTGATCGAAAGGCCGGATTCGGTCAGCCGCGTCGCCCCACCGACGAGCACCAGCGCAAACAAGGCAAACAGCACGACCGCAAGCCAGCCGCGGATCTGCCGGCGGTTACGCTCGGTTCTGCCAATCTCCTTGAGCAGCGTCTGTTCTATTGCCAACTCGGCGTGGGCCATGGGCGCTTCCTCATCTGTCGCCGGATACGGTCACCGCACACAGGCTCGCCGAGCGTGGCGGTCCGGAAAGCCGTTGATTTGCACCAGAGTGCCGTGCAAAACAAGGCCGAAGCCTTTGCGGCATGCCGTCGCGGCCGATTCTAAGCGGTTGGTGTGCGATGCGGACCGCACGCTCTTTTCTCGACCCAGCTTAGGTTGCCGCCATAAGAAAGAAGAGTAATGCCCGTACGCCTCAGAAAACTGATCGGCACCATCCTCCTGATCATCCTTGTCATCGTCTATGCGTTGGCAGCGGTCACCTTCGCCTCGCTCCTGCTCGGTGCTTCACCCTGGTGGGTTCACCTTCTCTATTTCTTCTTCACCGGCCTTCTATGGATCCTTCCTGCGATGCTGATCATCAAGTGGATGGAGAAACCGATCGACAATCGCTGATCGCCGGAGCGCCGCAATGAAAATCGCCGTCATTTCCGATATCCACGGCAACGACCTCGCGCTCAAGGCGGTACTCGCCGATATCGACGCGCTGGGGATCGACGCGGTCGTCAATCTCGGCGACCATTTCAGCGGGCCGCTTCGCGCGGCACAAACGGCAAATATCCTGATCGACCGCAACATCCCGGCGATCCGCGGCAATCACGACCGCTATCTTCTCACCGGCGATCCTGCCGAGATGGGCCCCTCGGATCGTGTCGCCTATGACGAGCTCGAGAAACGCCACTTCGACTGGCTGGCGGAGCTGCCGGAAACTTTTGTCTATCGCAACGCGCTCTTCCTGTGCCACGGCACGCCCGCCAGCGACGAGACCTATTGGATGGAGGCCCTGACCGCCGACGGCGTGGTGCATATGGCGGGGCGGAAAGCGATCGAGAGCTTCGCGGAGGGGATCGACTATCCCGTGATCCTCTGCGGCCATACCCATATCGCACGCGCCGTGCGGCTTGCGGACGGCCGCCTTCTCGTCAATCCAGGCAGCGTCGGCTGCCCCGGATATGACGATGATCAGCCCGTCGCCCACAAGGTCGAAACCGGCTCGCCGGATGCGCGCTACGCCATTGTCGAGCATGCCGCCGGCGGCTGGAGCGTGACCTTCCGTTGCGTCGGCTACGATCACATGGCGATGTCGCGGCTCGCCGCCGATCGCAACCGCCCCGAATGGGCAAGGGCGCTCGCAACCGGCTTTCTCGATTGACGGCTATTCCGCCGCCTCAAGTGCATCGAGATCGGCACCGGTGATCGCCGCGATGTTGCGGGTCACCTTGTCGACTGGCCAATCCCACCAGGCGATCGCCTGCAGTCTCTCGGGCGAAAACCGCGACTAACGCGCGCCGAGGGTGACTTTTCCAACCCGCAGCTTCACGCTTCGCTAACCGTGTTTCCACCCTCGGTTCAAGATTAATCGGATATAGCGACATTTGGGCTTCAAATGGCGGCATGCCGCAGACGGAGCAAATCACGATGGCCAACACCGATTTAGCCCTTGCGCCTTTGAGCGATGGCGGGCTGCATGTGACCCAGCCCGCCGAACGGTGTGGCGGCGAGCGGATCACGGTCTCGGCTCACTTCGATATGGCCGCGCTCGAACCAGAATGGCGCACACTTGAAGAGAACAATGCGAATTCCCTGCACCAGAGCTACGACTGGTGCGCGGCGTGGGAGAAAACGCACGGCAGCCAACCTCTGATCGTTCGCGGCTCGCTTGGCGGGCGACTGCTCTTCATCCTACCCTTCGAGATCGAACGCGGGCGCGTTTTTCGTACGGCCCGCCTCGTCGGCTCGGAGCATAGCAACCTCAACACCGGCCTATTTGCCAGTGAAATCGACAAAGTGCCTCCGGCCGAGTTGCTCACCGCGCTCACCCGCGGCATCCGCTGCGAGCTCCGCCGGTTCGCGGACGTCATAGTGCTCGAAAGGACGCCGGCGGCGTGGCGGGGCGCACCGCACCCCTTCGCCTCGCTGCCGGCGATCCGGAACCCGAACGCCTCGTTCCAGCTACCGCTCCTCGGAGGTATCGAGCTCACGCTTGCCCAGATCAATGCCAAGCGGCGGCGGAAGAAGATGCGCATATCCGAAAGACGCCTCGCCGATTTGGGCGGGTACGACTATGTGATCGCCCGTAAGGGGCCTGAGGCGCATGCATTGCTCGAGGCATTCTTTCACCAGAAAGCGGCACGCTTCGAAGCGCTCGGGCTGCCGGACGCATTTCGCCACGCCGAGACACGCGCCTTCTTCCACGCGCTGATCGATGGGCGCGCATCCGAGCCGGACAATGGCGCGTTTCTGGAGCTCAATGCGGTAAGACTCAAGGGACAGCACGAGGGCCGGGTCGTCGCAATTGCCGGCTTTTCGCGCAAGGGCGACCATGTCATCTGCCAGTTCGGTTCGATCGACGAGTTCGCCGCCGACAGCAGCCCCGGCGAGCTGCTGTTCTATCGGATGATCGAGCGCCTTTCAGCGGAAGGCGTGACCCTCTTCGACTTCGGGATCGGCGACCAGCCCTACAAGCGATCCTGGTGCACGATCGAGACGCCATTGCGCGACATCATCCTGCCGCTGACGCTTCGCGGCTATCTCGCCGCCGCCGTCCAACGGACAGCCGCCGAAGTGAAGCGTGCCATCAAGGGCAACAAGGCGCTTTATGCTTTCATTCAGCGGCGGCGACGGCAGATGATGGAATCGACCGGCGGACTGAGCGACGATTGAGTGGCCCGCAAGACGGTATCAGGCCGCGCGGCTGTCGGGCAACTCGGGGCCGCTTCGGCCCTCCCCTTTCATCAACACGATATCGCGGTAGCCGGCCTCTCCGAAACTCGTCAGCACCTCGACGACACGTTCATCGCTGACCGACGGCGCCGATAGAATAATCTCGGTTGCCTCGCGCCGGGCGACCTTCGCTACCGCGCCCGCATCGGCGGGGCCGCATTCGATCAGCACCAAATCATAGGCATTGGTGAGAGCATCGATGATCATCTGCAGTCGGTCGATGCCGCGCATGGCGGCGTGCGGATCGGCATCGCCGTGCGGTATGACATGCGCCTCGGAGAACTTGTCCGCATGGATCGATTCGGAGAAGGCGACTTCGCCCGAAAGCAGGTTCGTAATTCCCGCAAAGCTCGCCGACTGCGCCATGAGCCGGCTAGGGCAAGCCGAACCCGAGAGATCGATCAGCACGACCTTTTCTCCCTCTTCGGCCAAGAGGCGCGCAAGCATCACGGTAGCGGTCGATCCTTCGTCACCACCGGGCGAGACGGAAACGGCGACACGCACGTTCTTCGCGCGGAGATGATCGGCAACCGACGCGACCGAGAAGTCGTGCTCTGCCGCGGTGCTATCCACGCGCTCCGGTTCCTGCTCCACCGGCTCTCCCGGAGAGAGGACCGGCGTGGAAACGTCCTCGGCGGTGTTAGAGATAGCAAGCGCTTGCATAGGTCGGGCGACCGGGAGCGCTTCCGGGAGCGAAGCCGGCCTCAGGGCCCGGCCGCTGAAAAGCTCGCCAAGCATGATGACGACGCAACTCACAAGCAAACTCGCAAAGCCGGCGACAATGGTGATTGGCAGTACTTTCGGGAAGCTCTGGCTGGTCGGAACGACGGCACGCGAAATCACCCGCGCATCGGCCGGCGTCGCATTGGCGACCGTGCGCGATGTCGCCTCACGGTAACGGGCGAGATAGGTTTCCAGAAGCTGCCGCTGCGCCGCTGCCTCGCGCTCCAGCGCGCGCAGGCCCACTTCTTCCTCGCCTGCCTGAGCCGATTGAGCCTTGAGGGTGTTCAACTGCTGAACCAATTGCTGTTCGCGCAATTGCCCGACCTTCGCCTCGTTTTCGAGACTGGCGAGAATCTTTCGCGTCTCCGCCCGGATCTGCTCTTCGACGCCCTCGAGCTGTGACTTGAGCCCTTTCAGCCTGGGATGGCCATCGAGCAGCGTCGTCGACAGGTCGGCGATCTGCCCCTTGACGTTCGCCTGGCTTTCCTTGAGGCGCTGGATCATCGGAGAACCGACGATGTCGGCGAGCGTATCGGCCGAGCGGCCGGCGGCAAGTGCTGCCCGCACACCCTCGGCGCGCGCCGCCGTATTCGCGCGCTCCGCGCGCACCCGCGCGAGCTCCGTCGAGATGTCGCCAAGCTGGCGCGTGGTGAAATTTTGCGTCTCACTCGTCGGAAGCAGACCGGACTCGGCCCGGTAGGCCGCGACCTTCGCCTCCGCCTCGCGCACTTTCTCACGCAGATTGGCGATCTCCGGCTCCAGCCAACGGCTCGCTTCGGAGTTGGAGTCGAGCTTGGCGCCGCTCTGCAGCGAGAGATAGACGTTCGCCATCTCGTTCGGGATCTCCGCAGCGAGCTTCGGATCCTTCGACGTGAAGGCGATCGCGATCACGCGCGATTTTTCGACCTGGTAGACCTGAAGCTTCGCATTGAACTCTTTCAGTATCCGCTCTTCCGGCGGCAATTCGAGAGGGTTCTTCTTGAGACCCAGCATCACGAGAAGGTCGGAGACCGCCGAGGGATGGGCGGAAGGATCGAACTCCTCGAGTTCGTGAAGCTTCATGTTGCGAGCGACCTGTTTGATCAGGTCGGCCGAACGCAGCACCTGTACCTGGCTCAGGATGCCCGACTCGTCGAATATCCTGTCGGAGCCCGTCTGCGACACCTGGTTCGGACCGCTGAATTCGGGCTCGCGCGATTCGATCAGCACACGGGTCTCGCCCTCATAATCCGGAGCGATCATCTTCGCCGCGGCAAAGGCAATTGCCGCTGCACCAACCGTAGCGAGCAGAACCCGGAGGCGCCGCTGCCAGATGGCGCGGAAGAGCCCGCCGAGATCGATATCCACATCCTGCTGCCCGCCGATGCCCGACATGCCCCACTCCAGCTTATTCATTCGGCCGGAAGGTAAACGAACATGGTAACGCAACGGTTAATTTCGGCCGCAACCCTAAGATGATTTTCGGCAACGCAGAAGCTCGAAATTCCGGCAGCGAGTTTACCGGCTATTAACCCTAACGGATCGATAACGTTGGCGAGAGGTGATCATTTCCGGAGCCCGAGACCCGCATGTCGACCGCAGCCACCAGGAGAACACGCGCTTTCGCCGTGGCTTTATTGCCGGCGCTCGTCGGCGGCTGCACCAATTACCAGCCCGCGCCCAAGGCATTCAGCCAGGCGACAATCCAACCCTATCGGCTGGACAGCGGCGATCGCCTGCGCGTCAACGTCTTTGAGCAGCCGAGTCTCAGCGGAACTTACACGGTCGACCAGGCGGGTTATGTCGCCTTCCCGCTGATCGGAGCCGTGCCGTCGCGTGGTCATACATTGCCGGAACTCGAAGGCATGATCGCGTCGAAGTTGCGCCAAGGCTTCCTCAAGGACCCCGACGTGACCATCGAAGTCGACCGCTACCGCTCCGTGTTCATCATGGGCGAGGTGGGCCAGGCCGGTCAGTACGCCTACGTTCCGGGCATGACCATCCAGAACGCGATCGCGGTCGCCGGCGGTTTTACACCGCGGGCCTACCAGCAGACCGCCGATGTCACCCGCAAGGTCAACGGCCGCATCATCACCGGACGCGTGCCAATCACCGACCCGGTGCTGGCGGGCGACACGATCTATGTTCGCGAACGGCTGTTCTGATCTCCATGGCGAGCGAACGTTCCCTGCGCATCCTCCATTGCTTCAGATCGCCCGTCGGAGGCATCTTCCGCCATGTGCGCGATCTTGCCGAGGCTCATGCGCAAGCCGGACACCAAGTCGGCATCCTCTGCGACAGCATCACCGGTGGCGCCTACGAGGATTCGCTTTTCGATGAGGTGCGTCCGCATCTGGCGCTCGGCGTCCTTCGCGTGCCGATCCACCGCGGCATCGGCCCATCGGACATCGGCGCGCTGTGGCGCAGCTACACGGAAATCAGAAATTTGCAACCGGATGTACTGCACGGGCACGGCGCCAAGGGTGGCGCGCTTGCACGCATCATCGGTTCAGCCCTGCGGGTCAACAAGTATCGCGTAGCCCGCCTCTATTCGCCCCATGGGGGCAGCCTGCACTTCCCGCGGAAGTCCCTCGCCGGCGCGTTCATCTTCCGTCTGGAGCGGCTGCAGGAGCGTCTTACCGATGCGCTCGTCTTCGTCTGCGACTTCGAACGCCAGACCTATTTCGCCAAGGTCGGCCGACCGCCGGGCCGGAACGAGCTGATCTATAACGGCATCGATGATGGCGAGTTCGAGCCGACCGCGACGAGATCCGATGCCGTCGATCTCCTCTATATCGGCATGATGCGGGACCTCAAGGGTCCCGATCTCTTCATAGAGGGCTTTGCCGCGGCCGAGCGCATCGCCGGGCGCCGCCTTTCGGCGCTGATGATCGGAGACGGCCCCCAGCAGCGGCAATACGAAGAAATGATCCTGCGGATGGGTCTCGGCGACCGTATCAGAATGTTCCCCGCGATGAAGGCACGCGAGGCTTTCGCACTCGCCCGACTGGTCGTCATTCCGTCTCGCGCGGAGTCGATGCCCTACATCCTTCTGGAAGCGCTCGCCGCCGGCAAGCCGGTGATCGCGACCCGGGTCGGCGGTATGCCGGAAGTGCTCGGCGCGGACAACGAAGCGTTGGTCGAGCCGGGCAACGCAGGGGCAATTGCCGCGGCCATGGCGGCCGCGATCGTCGACGAGGAGTGGACCGTCCGCACGAAGCAGGACGCAGAGCGGTTCAAATCGCGCTTCGCCGCTTCCGTCATGAGCAAACACGTGATGCAGCTCTACCGCGAACTGACCGAGGAATCTCTCGTGCCTGCGGCGCGGCTTCGCACAACGTAAGCGTTTCTTAGTGGCTTTCTGCTATCCGGACGAAGGGGACTTCAGCGCCGGAAAGAAACCATGAACCAGTTTGACAGGCCAGAGACCTTCGATCCCGAAGCGCTTCGCAAGAAGGCCTCGGAGATCCGGATGGGCGCGCGTGAGGAGAAGAAGGGCAAGAAGGATATTGCGGAGCTCAATCCGCTCGCGAAGCAGATCGCGCTCCAGTTTCGCGCCGACACCTATTCGCCGGCGATGGTCACCGGCCTCATCCGCTTGCTCGACTTCTGCGCCCTTTTTGCCATCGGCTACGGTATCAACGCGCAATATGTCGAGCCGACGTTTGCGCAACTGCCCGTCTATCTCGCCATCCTCGCCGGCGGCTCGGCACTCGCCGTCGCCGCCATGCAGATCGCCGATGCCTACCAGGTGCCAGCCCTGCGCGCCTGGCTCAGGATGACCCCGCGCATCCTCGCCGCCTGGGTGGCGGCCTTCGGCGCGATCGCGCTTGCGCTGTTTTTTTTAAAGTCCGGCCACCTTTATTCGCGCCTCTGGATCGGCACATGGTTCATTGTCGGCGCCTTATTCCTCGTCGCCGAGCGCGCCTTCATCGCCTATTCGATCCGCCATTGGTCACGAAACGGCACGATGGAACGCCGTGCCGTCGTCGTCGGCGGCGGCCAACCGGCGAAGGACCTCATCCGCGCCATCGAGCACCAACCGGACAACGATATCCGCATCTGCGGCATCTTCGACGATCGCGACGAGCGCCGATCGCCGAACGTGATTGCCGGCTACCCGAAGCTTGGGACTGTCGACGAACTGATCGAGTTCGCACGGCTCGCCAGGATCGACATGCTGATCATCTCGCTGCCGTTGACAGCGGAGAAGCGTATCCTCGAGCTCTTGCGAAAGCTTTGGATACTGCCCCTCGATATCCGGCTCGCGGCGCATGCCAACAATCTGCGGTTCCGCCCGCGCAGCTACTCACATGTCGGGCAGGTGCCGATGCTCGACATTTTCGACAAGCCGATTGCCGACTGGGATTCGGTGGCGAAACGTTGCTTCGACATCTTCTTCAGCCTCGCGGCGCTTGCCCTGCTCTGGCCGGTGATGCTTGTCGCGGCGATCGCCGTGAAGGCGACCTCGCCCGGTCCGATCATCTTCAAGCAGCTCCGCCACGGTTTCAACAACGAGACCATCGAGGTCTACAAATTCCGCTCAATGTATACGCATATGAGCGACCCGACCGCCCGCAATGCGGTCACCAAAAATGACCCCCGGGTGACGCCCGTCGGCCGTTTCCTGCGTAAGTCCTCGGTTGACGAGTTGCCGCAGCTCTTCAACGTGCTGAAGGGCGAGCTCTCGCTCGTCGGGCCGCGCCCCCATGCGGTGCTCGCCCAGACGCAGAATCGGACCTATTCCGATGTCGTCGAGGGCTATTTCGCCCGCCACCGCGTCAAGCCTGGCGTGACGGGCTGGGCCCAGATCAATGGCTGGCGCGGAGAGATCGACAATGATGAGAAGATCCGCTTCCGCACCGCGTTCGACCTACACTACATCGAGAACTGGTCCCTGCTCTTCGATCTGAAGATCCTGTTCCTGACACCGTTCCGGCTGCTCAACACGGAAAACGCCTATTGATCGCCGCGACCGCATCGAGGCCCGTCGTCCTTCGGCCGCAGCTCGCCGCGATTTCGATCGTCGGCTCGGGCCTGGTTGCGTTCGCCGTTTTTCTGTCGGGCTTCGTTATTGCGGAACCCGCGCCCTACGAGGTCTTCATGACCGGCCTCATCGGTCTCTGGGCCGTCTTCGGCCTCAGGATTTCCCGTGCGGTCGCCCCCCTGCTCGCCCTCCTCATATTGTTCATGGTCGGCGGCACCCTTTCTCTAACGGTGATGAGCGACCTCGGCACAGGGCCGATGTACATGGCCGTCTCGGGCTTTCTCTGCCTCTCGGCCGTCTTTTTCGCAGCCATCATAGAAGATCGCCACCAGCGCCTGCCGCTCATCTTCAACGCTTGGCTGGCTGCGGCGATCATCACCGCCCTTCTTGGCATACTCGGCTATTTCGGCGCGATACCCGGTGCGAGCAACTTCACCCTCTATGACCGCGCCAAAGGGGCCTTCCAGGACCCGAACGTTTTCGGGCCCTTCCTGGCGGCCCCGGCGCTCTACCTCATACACGGCCTGCTGACCCAGCCGGTCGGCCGGGCGCCGTTAAAGATCGCCGGGCTGCTCGTGCTTGCGCTTGGCGTGTTCCTCTCCTTCTCCCGTGCCGCCTGGGCGCTCAACCTTTTCTGCATCGTCGCCTTCGTCTTCGTCATGCTGCTCAAGGAGCGAAACGGCCTCTTCCGCTTGCGGATCCTTGTGCTGGCGCTCTGTGGCACACTGTTTATCGTCGGAGCGCTCCTGGTCGCCCTGCAATCCGAGCGGGTCGCCGCCCTCTTTTCGAGCCGCTCTCAGCTTGTGCAGGACTACGACGGCGGGCATCTCGGCCGGTTCGACCGGCACCGGATCGGCTTTCTGATGTCGATGGAAAAACCGCTCGGCATCGGCCCGATGGTGTTCAGCACCATGTTTCCCGAAGACGAGCACAATGTGCTTCTGAAGAGCCTGACATCCTACGGCTGGCTCGGCTTCGTTTCCTATGTCACGCTCGTCCTGTGGACGCTCTCGCTCGGTTTCCGCTTCCTTCTGCTCAACAGGCCGTGGCAACCCTATCTGATGATCGCCTGGGTCACGCTGATCGGCCATGTGGGCATCGGCAATGTCATCGACACTGATCACTGGCGCCATTTCTACATGCTTGTCGGCATCGTCTGGGGATGCGCCGCGCTCGAATACCGCAGCCGACGTCGCGCCCGGGCCGGAAAGCCCGCCGGACAATGAGCCATTCCGCAAGCGGCAACTCGCCGGCCGCTCCGCTGCGCCTTCTCGAAATCCTGGAGCCGAGCGGCGGCGGGTCCGGGCGTCACTTCCTCGACCTTTGCCGCGGCATGCATGCACGCGGCCATGACGTCGAGGCAATCTACTCCCCAGTCCGGGCGGAGGAAGGTTTCGTCCGTGAGCTCAAGGCGCTCGGCCTTGCCGCTGTCCACGCCGTCGACATGCGGCGCGCGCCCGGCCCCTCCGACCTGCCATCTTTCCGCGCCATAAGCCGGATCATCCGCGGCGCCGGGCCGTTCGACGTCATCCATGGCCACAGTTCCAAGGCCGGGGCACTGACGCGCCTCCGCCTGCCGGGGCCGCACGTGCCGCGCGTCTACACACCGCACGCCTTCAGGACGATGGACCCGACGCTCGGGCGTGGCGGCCGGCTGATCTATGGTGGGATCGAATCGCTTCTCGCCTGGTTCTTCACCGACCAACTCGTCACCGTCTCCGAGGACGAGTTCGCCCATGCGCTCTCGCTCGGCCTGCCGCAGGAACGCATGTCGGTGATCGTCAACGGCGTTGAGGCCCCCTCCCCCGAAATGGCGCAGACGGTGCGCGCGAGCTTCGGCATCCCGTCTGACGCTTTCGTCTTCGGTTTCATCGGGCGCCTTACCGCGCAAAAAGCGCCTGAGCGCCTGCTCGCCGCTTTTAAGAGCATGGCGTCGTCGGTCGGGAACAGCCATCTGGTGATGGTCGGATCGGGCGAACTGGAGGAAGAGCTTCGCCAAGCGATCGCCGCAAGCGGATTGCAGAACCGCATTCATCTCACTGCCGCCTTCACCGGGCCACAAGCCGTTTGCTCGTTCGACCTCCTCGTCATGCCGAGCCGCTACGAGGCGATGTCCTATGTGATGCTGGAAGCCGCTGCTGCCGGCCGACCAATCATCATCTCCGAGGTCGGGGGCGCGAAAACCGCAGTCGAGCACGGAGAGAATGGCTTCATCATCCCCAATAGCGACGATATTTCGCCGCTTGCCAAAGCCATGATCGCCGCGGCAGATCCGGGTACCTATCCGCGACTTGCCAAGGCGGCGGATGCCTGCCGGGATCGCTTCACGCTCAAGCGGATGCTCGACCAGACGGAAGAAGTCTACCAAAGGCTGGCGGCAAGGCGGCGACGATAAGCGAGAAAGCAACGCCGGCCGAATATCCCAGCACCGGAGCCTAAATTGCGCAGTGAGCAGGGAATTCTTCAAGTCTCAATCGTCGATCGCTGGCTCATTGAGTGTCGCAATGGGAGAGATAAAGCAAGCGGGCCGCCTCTCAGGAGACCGCCCGTGTTCGCGAACTCGGCATCTCTGCCGATACTCCATCGCCCTCCGGATTCGGTCCCGACTACTGTCAGCGTGAGTTCGCCGAGTATCTCTCACCGGAGAGCGGAAAGCCTGGGAGCCGGCCTGGAAATAGCTCGCGCGAAAAAATCCCGAACCCCTAAACAGCAACAGAGCTGCAGATGGATTGGCCAGATCCGCTGCAGCTCCGATCGCGACGTATCCATCATATAGCTCGGGCTTTCGACCCTGTTCCATCCAAGGGAACCGCTTCGAACGTCGCGTACTTTTATGGAGTTAGTGTCGGCGCGCGCGATATCAAGCGCGTCGTCCTCCCTGAGCAGCTTTTTCTAGAGCCAGTATCGTGGATCGCTAAAATGCCTAGTTCCGATGTAATCCTCCGCGCGGCTGGGGCAAAATGCCTTTCCTCACGTCGGAGGGAATGGCCTGAGGCAGGCGCCTGCCTGCCAAAGGAGAAAATCCAATGAAGAAACTTTCAACCCTTATCGCTGCGTCGCTGCTTGGACTCGCAGCCTCGACCGTCATGCCGCTAATCTCGGCCTCAAGCGACGCCTATGCAGACAACGGTATCGTTCTCATACCGGGTGAACACACAGGCTCGTCTGGCTCCAGTGGCGATACCGGCGTACCGAGCTCCAACCCCGATACCGGTACGCCGAGCTCCGATCCTGACACGGGTACGCCGAGTTCCAACCCGGATACCGGCGCAACAAGTGCCAATCCCGATACCGGCACTTCGGGTTCCGGCGGGGAGTAACGCGACGAGCGCTAACCGCCGCACTTTATGGAAGCCGATTTGAAGATTAGCCAACATTTCAAAACGCGGCAGCGACCTTGGCGCATCTGAAAGGATGCACGGCGCTGTGAGCGAAACCGTAAAGGAGGTCCTTCTACAAGGAGGACCTCCATGCATGAGCACGGACGCAATATTGCTCTCGTTCACTCTGCCCTTTGCGGCAGCACGAACCTGCTACTGCATGTTTCCTTAAATCGTACCCGATTTAAGGACAAAAACATGCAGCAATTCAAAGAGCTACAGCGTCCTTTGTGCGTCTGAAAAGACGCACGGCGCTGTAGCGGTGACAGCGCTCATTGAAGTCTTCTGACTGATTTTGGAGTGTCGGGTTACGTCGTATGGGCTAATGGCCGTGGGCGGCGGCCGGCGTTAAGCTGACGTCAGCCGTCTCGTACGGGGAGGAGGCGGTTAGAGGCCTGGCGCTAACGGCGACTGGCCTCGCCCGGGCTGGCGGTCAAGAATGCCGCCCCAGAAACGGCGACTGGGAACATGGGCGACCGCGATAAGAAAAGCACCGGCAACACAAAACCGGCTTCGGACCTCTTAGACATTGCTGCGCAGCTCGCCGCACTCGCCGAGGAAATCACGGCCTTGGCGAAAAGGCCTCTTGAGCAGCCCTCCACATCGTCTGACACGAACGATGAGACCGAAGCAAGCTCCGAATAACGGTATCGTCCTCGCGTTGCCACCCTCACACATAGCTACGTTAATCCCGTGATCCCCGCCGATCTCGGGTTTGTGTCTCGCTGATGGCCTAAGCAGGATCGCCGCGCCCGAGGCACCGTGTGCTCCATCTGATTCTTTCTTGCCTGAGGGAAAAGGTCTGCCCTGCGGGCAACAAGGGAACCCCGCCGAAGCGGGGTTAAATTCCATTATGACAAACTGGAGCCATTAGTCCCAGGTCTGTCGATTGTACCAGTCGTCGAGATCGCGTCGTGCGCGGTCCTTCTCGATCCCATACCGCTCCTGGATCTTGCCTTCGAGCTGGTCTCGGTTGCCCGCGATCCGATCGAGATCATCGTCGGTAAGTTTGCCCCATTGCTCCTTGATCTTTCCCTTTACCTGTTTCCAGTTCCCTTCGACTCGGTTCCAATCCATCGCATTTCCTCCTGAGTTCAGACACTCTGTATGTTGAAAACTCGCGACGGCGGATTAGGTTCGATTTTCTCGTAAGCTCGCGCACCGATTGCGTTTTTTCGGCTCATGCGACGCATTCTCGGAACTTTTCCTTCAAGACATGGGTTTTTTGCAGATGCTACCCTTCAACCGGGTTCGAGCGGTCCGATATGGATGTGCAGAAGGCAGGAATGGCCCGGCTGCTTCTGGCGGCGCCCGATCTACGTGATACCACGTGGATGATCAACGACCTCGCCTTCCTGAAGCTTTGCGAGTTCTATGAACATGCCTGTTTGCGACGGGATGTTCTTCGATGCTCGACTCAGAGGGACGATGCGGACTTGCTCAAGGCCGAGGAGGAGTGCAAGAGCTTGGAGGCTGCTGCCATCGCTTACATTCGCGAGCGCCAGAAATTCTCCGGCATCATTTAATTCAAGCAGCCAATCGGGGCAGCTACGTTGCGACTAAGAGCGCCGCGATAAGAGCAAATGCGGCAACAGCCGCCGACCACTCGATCAGCTTGGCACGCTCGTCAGGACGCATAACAGACCCTCCATCACCAACGCCGCATCGCGAAAAGAAACGTTCGACGGGCGCGAATGTTCACGGCCTCGCTGGCCAACATCGGAGATGTGGCGTGATGCCGTTCGAAGGGTGAATCCGCGACCTTGCTGCATGTTTTTGTCCTTAAATCGTACCCGATTTAAGGACAAAAACATGCAGCAATTCAAAGTGCTACAGCGTCCTTTGTGCGTCTGAAAAGACGCTCGGCGCTGTAGTTCTGGACCTTTTCGGAATGGGCGCAAAGCAGCGTTCTGGGCGCTTTTAGTTCCGCTTTATCGGGAGCCGCGCAATGCCCAACGCGTTCGATTCGCAGGTATATTCAACGGGAAAATGGTCGGAGCGACTGGACTTGAACCAGTGACCCTTGACCCCCGCCAGCGGAAAGTCCCGGCGACGCGTTGTCACCAACGTCAACATATCAAGGTCATAGGTCCAGACGCATTGCCGAACAGACTTCAATCCCTCGCGATTGCCATACGCGCATCGCGCCTTAAGTTGCCATCCGAGGGTGAAAGCTTCGCCAATTGTCTCGACCATGACAGTGAGATAGTATAAGAACAAACAGCGAACATTGGCAGACGAGCGGCAGCTTCACAGATTGCGGGATTCATCCACCGTCGGGCGCTGTAGGTGGGAGTGGCGCCAGCGCCGCGGTGTGACTCGCAGCATCAACCATGATAGAGTTCTGCCCCTTCTGGGGTCATCGCCGTGGGCAGCTTCCTGAGACACCTCGCCCTGTTTTATTTGGTCGAGCCGCTTCGCAAGCTCCTTCGACCTCGCTTGTGGCCGTTCATCGCCCTGTTGCTGCTGCTTCCAGTCATCGGACGCCTCCTCGCCGGGGTTGCAGTCCTGGCGCCGGTCGAAAAAGCAAACCAAGCGGTCATTCAGGCTCTAAGTTCACTCGATCCGTTCTTCGTTGAGCGTGCGTTCTCCGAGAGCATGCGCCTTTGCCGCTATGACGCCCAGCAGGGGACGGTCTGCTCGAACGGGCCAGTATATATGTGCAGCGTGTATTTCACCTTCACAGAATGGACCGATTGTAAATGGGAGGAGGATCCCGAGTTTAGGTCGCCGCCCGAAGTGGAGGAGCCAAAAGGGTGGCTAGAGCAGGGCTGGGGTTTTCTGGCGCGGTGTGGAACGGCCATCATGAGGACGCTCTATATGGTCTGGGAGCAGGGATGGACCGCCCGTCTTGTTCTGGGCCTGACAGTAGCACTCACTACCTTGTTAGTGGTCCCGATCGTTATCCGGAGCGGACTGGTGCTCGCCTATTGGCTGGTGTTTATACCAATTATTGCGGGGGTCCTTGCATGGGCGCTTAAATATTCTTTGCTGCTGTTGACGCTCACCTTCGATCTGGTGCTCGGACTGGTGGTTTGGCTGACGAGCATCGTCATAGGCGTGTGGAAGCTCATCGGAATTATTAACAAGGCCGAGGAGTTGCAGACCGTGGGAGACCAGATCGCCTCTTCTTCTTCCGCCCCGAGCAAAGGCACCCAGCCCACGGACCCGTCATGAACTGCTCTCCTCCGTCATGGTGATTCGGTAAGTGACAGCGGCGATCGAGACAAGATTGTTCTCTGAAGGCGAAGCTATCGAGGCTCGGGTTCTATTGAAACTGTCGATAGACGTTAGGACGTGCAAAAGTCCCGCTGCTTTGGCGGTTCGCGACAAGATCGCCATTCTGACACCCACAGGCGCATGCTGGCTCCAGGAGCCGCGAAAACTGTGACCACGCGAGCCAGAGCATCGGCTTACGCGCAATCGAATGTCCCATCGCAGATTTGGAGGAGATGATCATGAGCAACGGATTATTTCTCGCAGCGATGCTCGCCGGAACCGTGTCGGCCCCGGCGCTCGGCGTCGCCGGCTTGGCGGACATTCATCAAGACGATGCAGGATCGATCATCCTCGCACAGGGGGTCGGTACGCCAGTTGGACCCGATCTCCGTGGCCCGCGCGACCGAGAGCCGGGCGGCGAAGGCAACGGTCGCCCTGACACCGGCAACGGTAATGGCGATGAAGGCCGAGGCCCCGCTGACACTGTGCACCCTGATTTCCCACGCGGCAGAGGGGACCAGGGCAAAGGCGAAGGCGCTCACCTAGAGCAGCCGGCCATCATTCTGGCACAGTCAATGGACGTGCCGAACGGCAGCGGCAAGGCCCCCCTGACAAGGGAAAGAAACGCGGCGCCGGCTCCGGCGACTGAAGCTTACGCCAGGAAGCAGAATGAGATTGCCGTCTCGCTGACTGGCCTCAATCCGCTGCAGTATCTCTCGCATAACGCGGGTGTCGGCTAAAAGGCTGCTGAGAGAACTCTCAACCGCCCGCATTGAGGCGGCGGCTTCGGCCGCCGGCTTCTCGATCGCGGACATCTGGAGCTCGTGCTTGTCGAACCGCGGAGGAACTCAGCGGCGGTAAGCCCCTTGCGAACCAAGGAAATCCTTGATCGGTCAGAAATCAGGCATGTGGGAATACGTCCGGCTGACAAGATAGTCGACGAAAAGCAAAGCGAGAAGTCCCAAGTGCAGATTTAATGACCATGACGGCATGTTTGCGGGTGCGATCAGTCCAAACAAGCCCGAACTTGCAATTGGGAAGAGCATCGCGATATACGCTATGTTAACCAGCAACCACCACGGCTTTTGGCTACCTGTTTCCTTTAGCTTATCTGGTTCCTTTGGCTTATCTGGTTCCTTAACGCAAATTACCCATCCGGTAAGCAATATGACCCCGGTAATAAAGACGGCCGTTGACGGCTGGGCTTCAAACGACAAAACGGCGGCGATTACAAACACGAATGACGATAGAACAAAGAACAAAAAATCAACCAAACTTCGCACGCCACGTTCCCCGGCTTTGAAATAAGCATTGTCGTCGAGGGTTATTTTGATCCTGAACAGAAATTGAAATAATATCCAAATCAACGTATCTATGTTTACCCACAACCACCCGAACGTAAGGGCCTTCAAACCTCTCGTCGATTGGGAAATAGCCAACTCAAATCCAAGTATTACCGCCAATCCCATGCTCAAATTGGCGCGTTGATAAAAATTCATCGAGCCAGCCATAGCCCCCTCCAATCCCTTCGCGGAACAATATCTCACAAAACCTTCCAGTGAAAAAGTTTAACCAGCTTTGTCCTACAAAAGCGCCTGTGCCTCGCTTTCGGGGGCGCCTTTTCTTTCATTCCAGCACTGCCCCATGCAAAGGCGGCCGGATGGTCAAGACGGCGATCACGAGCACCGTGCGCGATATCCTACTGCCGCTGCGCGGTCATCATCCGGAATTCGTCTTCACGTACCAGGCAGCAAGGAACCGAACGGGGAAAGCGTCATACAAGGGAGATGGGGAAGGTAGGAAGAAGGGCGACCGGTACCCGATCACCTATAGCGGCCTCAAGACGCAGTGGAAGCGTATCAGGGCAAAGGCCGAGGTCGAGGATTTTCGGTTCCACGACTTCCGCCATGATCTGGCAACCAAGCTCTTGCGCAAGACTGGAAGGCATTGAGCCACGCCGATATCAAGACAACGACACGCTATGCCCACGTCCTCGACGAGGAAGTGGCGGAAGCGCTCGAATCGCTTTCCCGCGCGAAACGCGCACAAAGGAAGAACAAATGACGGGGATCGTTCGGGACTTTTTCGGGACTATTCACTCCCGAACAGTGAATCTGAGCGCGTTTCGTTCCCACTTATCCGAGAGGGCTAACGAAAGCGCCTCTTGTATCGCATTGAAACTAAAGCGGAAAATGGTCGGAGCGGCGGGATTCGAACCCACGACCCCTTGACCCCCAGTCAAGTGCGCTACCGGGCTGCGCTACGCTCCGACCCGCTTCGTTACAAGCCCGCTCTCATTAGTCGGAACACACGACCGGCGCAAGGGGAAAATAGACTTTTACCGGTCCTTCCGCCGCCGCGAGCGGTGCCGTCGGCCGCGCTGCGAGTGGCGACAGAACAGTTTTGTGATTTGGACCGGAGCCTCGCGGCGGGTACACTGCGCCTGCAACCACAGGAGCAGCCCGATGAAGAGCATCCTCGTACTTGCAGCCGCCCTCGCACTCTCGACGACGACAGCGTTTGCCGCTTGTCTTGGGCATTCGGATACCACGGCATCGACAGACGCGGTCGACAAGCAGATGACGACGGCGAGCGTGACGAAGACCGAGCAGTCGACCTCGACTGACGCGCTCCTCCTGCAGCAAAAGCTGCCGCAAGAAGAGCAATCTGCTCAAGAAGCGGAAGAATAGCTCGGAGGCGCCGGGTTCGGGCCTCGTTGCTGCGCATCCGAGGCCCGCTTCCCGTAACCCGTAACCCACCGCGAATTGCCGCATGTTTCTGCCCCGTAATCGGCTAAGGAAACATGCCATAGGACATCAAATTACCGCACCTGGTCGAGCAAGCGCTTGCATTCGAGAAGATCGTAAAGCGCTTCTTGCAGAAGCGCCCGGTCCTCCTTGCTGACGGAGGTCTTGCCGATCGATATCTCCGCTTCATCGCTACTGCCGCCGAAGGAGAAGAAGCGGCGGCTGGCCGGAGCTTTGGCACGGCCAACGATCTGGTCCTCGTCCGTGATCCCAGCCTTGGGCGGAGCGGGCTCCTCGTTGCTTGAAGCGGCAAGCGCCTCGACCGTGGCGAGATCGCCGCTCGCGATCGCGGCGACGAACTTGTTGCCGTTGGCTTTCAAAAGCTTCTGCACGCCCTTGATCGTATAACCATGATCGTAAAGGAGATGGCGAATACCCTTAAGCAGGTCGACATCCTCGGGGCGGTAATAGCGCCGCCCGCCACCCCGCTTCATCGGCTTGATCTGCTGGAACCGCGTCTCCCAGAAACGGAGCACGTGCTGGGGCAAATCGAGCTCGTCTGCGACCTCGCTGATGGTGCGGAAGGCATCCGGGCTTTTTTCCATCTCATCCCCTTCCATTGACTTACGGCACCGCACCGCGCGAACCGATCATCGCACGATGATTACATGAGTCACGCCTATTTCAATGGCTTATGGAAGGGTTTTCAACCACATTTGTGGTCGCCGACGGCAGTTCAGGAGGCCGAACCGGACTGCTTCTGCTTGGCCTTGCGGCTCAAATGCGCCTTCAGCACCCGCTGCTTCAGCACATTCGAAGCCTTGAAGGTCATCACCCGGCGCGGGGAAATCGGCACTTCCTCGCCGGTTTTCGGATTGCGTCCGATACGCTCGTTCTTGTCGCGCACCTGGAACGTTGCGAAAGAAGACAGTTTCACGCTCTCGCCACGCACGATTGCGTTGCAAATCTCGTCGATAACGGTCTCCACAAGCTCTGCAGACTCCGTCCGAGATAGCCCCACCTTTCGAAAGACCGACTCAGCCAAGTCTGCTCGCGTTACTGTTTTTCCGCTCATCTTCCCCCACCGATGTCTGGCATGCCGATCAGCGATTGAAGACTATTGCCCTTGTCTGTGGCGGTCAAGCGCCTGCCTGGGTTCATTATTTTCTTTACCAGCGGACGAGAACGGAGCCCCAGGTGAAGCCGCCGCCCATGGCTTCGAGCATCACGAGATCGCCCTTCTTGATGCGCCCGTCGGAGGCTGCGGTGTCGAGCGCGAGCGGGATCGAGGCGGCGGACGTATTGCCATGCAGGTCGACCGTCACCACAACCTTTTCGAGCGGAATACCGAGTTTCTTCGCCGAGCCGTCGATAATGCGGCGGTTGGCCTGGTGCGGAACCAGCCAGTCGACGTCCTCCGCCGTCGTGCCGGTCGCCTCGAAAGCCGCCTCGATCACGTCGGTGATCATGCCGACGGCGTGCTTGAAGACCTCCCGCCCCTCCATCCGCAGATGGCCTACAGTGCCGGTCGTCGAAGGGCCGCCGTCGACATAGAGCTTGTCGCCATGAATGCCGTCGGAGCGCAACTGCGCCGTCAGCACGCCGCGGTCGGCATTGGTGCCCTCGCCTTCCTGCGCTTCCAGGATGATCGCGCCGGCGCCGTCACCGAAAAGCACGCAGGTCGTACGGTCCGACCAGTCGAGAATGCGCGAGAAGGTTTCGGCTCCGATCACCAACGCCCGTTTTGCGAGGCCGCCGCGAATGTAGGCGTCCGCCGTCGCGACCGCATAGACGAAGCCGGAGCAGACCGCCTGCATGTCGAAGGCCGCTCCATGGCGCATGCCGAGGCGGTTCTGGATGTTGACCGCGGTTGCCGGAAAGGTGTTATCCGGGGTCGAGGTCGCCAGGATGATCAAGTCGAGGTCATCCGCCGTCAGGTCGGCGCTCCGGAGCGCTGCACGCGCAGCCGCCTCGCCGAGCGACGCGGTCGTTTCGCCCTCGCCTGCGATATAGCGCTGGCGAATGCCGGTCCGCTGCACGATCCATTCGTCAGACGTGTCGACCCTGGATTCCATTTCCTTATTGGTCATCACCCGCTTGGGCAGCGCTGCACCGAAGCCGCGAACGACAGAACGGATCATCTACTCAAACCTCTTCATTCATGCTCGCGGAAGGGCTTCGGACGGCTCGGCGCCGTGATATCGTGCCAGATCGGCCTCGATCTTCGCCTTCAGGCCGTTCTTCACCATGTCATAGCCAACATCGATCGCCGCGGCGAAACCTTCGGCGTCCGTGCCTCCATGGCTCTTGATGACGATGCCGTTCAAGCCCAGGAAGACGCCGCCGTTGACCTTGCGGGGATCCATCTTCTCGCGCACTCGGTCGAAAGCAGCCTTGGCAAGGACATAGCCTATCTTGGCAAGTAGCGTGCGCGACATGGCGGCTCGTAGATACTCGGCGATCTGGCGAGCGGTGCCCTCGGCCGCCTTGAGCGCGATGTTGCCGGAAAAACCCTCGGTCACGACCACGTCCACCGTACCGCGGCCGATGTCGTCGCCTTCGACGAAGCCGTAGTAGTCGATCCCTTCGATGTTGGCCTCACGGATGAGCCGCCCGGCCTCCTTGACCTCTTCCTGGCCCTTGATCTCCTCCACGCCGACGTTCAGCAGACCTACCGAAGGACGCTCGACTTCGAACAGGGCGCGGGCCATGGCACCGCCCATCAGGGCGAAATCCATGAGTTGCTGCGCGTCAGCGCCGATCGTCGCGCCGACATCGAGCACGATGCTCTCGCCCTTGAGCGTCGGCCAGATGGCGGCGATCGCCGGGCGCTGTATGCCCTGCATGGTTCTGAGACAGAAGACCGACATCGCCATCAGGGCGCCGGTATTGCCTGCCGAGACGACGACATCTGCCGCGTTGGCATTGATCGCGTCGATCGCCTTCCACATGCTCGACTTGCCGCGTCCGCGCCTGAGTGCCTGGCTCGGCTTTTCGTCCATGCCGACGGCGATCTCGCAATCGTGGAAAGTGCTGCTCGCCTGGAGCTTCGGGTACTTGGCCAGTAATTCGGCGCATCGCGCTTCCTGACCGAACAGAACAAATTTTATGTCCGGATGACGTTCGAGCGCCCTCGCTGCGCCCGGGATGACGACCTCAGGACCATAGTCGCCCCCCATAACGTCAAGTGAAATTCTGACCACGCGTGTCTTATCCTTTTTTCCCGCCACGCAACGCGTCTCGCCGCTCAGTTTTCAGGCGGCGGCGATCCATGTTCCTTCTGACACTTGGGCCAGCATGCAACGTCCGGCACAACGGCCCCATCGGCTGGAGTCGGGCCAAAATACTGCTTTTCGCCTGCGTGACAACCGAATTGTAGGCCCGGCCTATGCCGTTTCAATCCTTTTTCAAGTCCTTCAGCACGGCAAACGGATTCGGACGTTTGTCGTCCGCCGCGGAGCTTTCGATGCGTTCGCCGAAAACGGCGCCTGGCTTACGCGGATAAGGGTCGATGGCGAGCGCCACGTGCTCGCTGACAACCACGCCTGCATCGATGGTATCACCCTCGAAAGTGTCGGGAATATCGGGACCTTCCGGATCGAGGATCATCTCGCCGCCGTCATTGTCCGCCTGACGGGCAAGCCGAGAGCCTTCCGGCACCAGGATCGCTTCGACCGGCTCGCGAATGTTCGCCTCTACCGGCTCCAAGGTCACGACACAGGTCTGCACGATGCGCGCATGCACCTCACCCTTGATCTTCACGCCGTCCTTCTTCCAGCGCGCGACCTGCAGGTCGGCTTCGAGCGAAAGGACGTCGTCGACTCTCCAAAGATCGGCAAGAGCGCGCCGCTCCGTCTCGCTCGCCGACAAATGGAGAGTGACGGGATTTGCCGAGATGTGCCCCACCCTCACCGGGTAGGAGAATGCCGGTTTGCTCTCGTGCTTCATGACAGGATCCTTCCTCGCGCCTGCAGCATCGCGGCCAGCCGGCGCGCTGCTCTGAGCGATGGATTATACGCCCCTATTACGCTCCGGCAGGCGGGATGCGCAACTGACCCGTTTCGACGATCTCCTCCGGAGCCTCCGACAGCACGGTTTCGGCCGCAAGCAGATAGGACGCCAGGCCTTGCATCGACGGCGGCTCGTCCGCTCCGGGGTGAAAATTGCGCCGCAAGGCAGCCGCAAGCGCGCCGCCGTCACGCCCCTCGAGCGCTGCCGCATAGGATTCGAGGCGGCCGTAGAACATGCCGGCGAACTTTTTCATCTTTTTTGGCACGCTCACGTCGCCGACGCCGAGTTCGCGGATGGAATGATCCACATCCTCGAAAAAGGCATCGACGATCTCCTGTGCGATCTCCTGGCCGGCCCGCGCGGAGGCGCGCGTGCGCCGGAAATAGAGGATCAGGATCGCCGACAACATCTCGAAGCGACCCATGACGGTATCCGGCACATCGAGATCGGTATAGAGAAACGGCTGGCGCGCCGCCGCGGTGAGCAGCGCATATTGGCGCTCCACAATCGCAATGTTGCCGCTTTTCTTCTTGAACAGTCCGAAAATCATCACAGGGCCAGCCGAGGCTTTTTCGAAATCATGGGCGCACGCCCATGACGTTGTTGCATGATAGCCGAAGCTGGTTTACCGAAGCATGCACGAATTGCAATGGCCGATCTGCCATCGTTACCCCAGGGGAGCAGTCCTTGACGAAGCGGTATATGACATCGAACCTGAAAGCTCTGAGCCGTGCCGTACTCGTGGCCTCCCTCTGCACTACCGCCCTTTCCGCCTGCACATCCGCCAATGTCGGCGAAGTCCTGCACCAGGGCTATGTCGTCGACAAGGAGACGCTCAATCTCGTCCCGGTCGGGTCGAGCCGCGAACAGGTGCTGCTCTCGCTCGGCACGCCTTCGACGACCGCGACCTTCGACAACGAGGTCTTCTACTACATCTCGCAGACGCGTAAGCGGCCGGTCGCCTTCATGAAGCCGAAGCTCATCGACCAGTCGATCCTCGCCGTCTATTTCGACCAGGAAGGCGTCGTCAGCCAGCTTGCGCACTACACGCTGAAGGATGGCAAGGTCTTCGATATGCTGTCGCGCACGACGCCGACGGGCGGCAAGGAAACGAGCTTCCTCGGCCAGCTCCTGAGCGGCCCCGGTGCCGGAAAGGGCGCGGCGCAAAACCTCTTCAAGAACTTCGGCAACTGACGAGGCGAAGCAAAACGGAAAGGCCCGCGAAGCCGACTTCGCGGGCCTTCTTATTGATGGCAGCGCCTCAGGCGAGAACCGCGAGCAACAGTAGCGCCACGATATTGGTGATCTTGATCGCCGGATTGACCGCAGGACCAGCCGTGTCCTTGTAGGGATCACCGACGGTATCGCCGGTCACCGAAGCCTTATGCGCATCCGAGCCCTTCATGTGGCGCGTGCCGTCCTTGTCGACGAAACCGTCCTCGAAGCTCTTCTTCGCATTGTCCCATGCGCCGCCCCCGGACGTCATCGAAACCGCAACGAACAGCCCGTTGACGATGACACCAAGGAGGGAGGCGCCGAGTGCGGCGAAGGCCGAGGCCTTCGAGCCGGAGATCAGCAGCACGCCGAAATAGACGACGATCGGTGCGAGAACCGGCAAGAGCGACGGGATGATCATTTCGCGGATCGCCGCCTTGGTCAGCATGTCGACGGCCCGTCCATAATCCGGGCGGTCCTTGCCTTCCATGATTCCCGGCTTTTCCTTGAACTGCCGGCGCACCTCTTCGACGACAGCACCCCCAGCCCGGCCGACCGCGGTCATGGCTATGCCGCCGAAGAGATAGGGAATGAGGCCGCCGAAGATCAGACCTGCGACGACGTAGGGATTTGAGAGATCGAAGGAGATCGTGCCCACGTCGGCGAAATAAGGATGCTTGTCGCCGTTCGCCGCGAAATAGGTGAGATCGTTGGAATAGGCCGCGAAGAGAACCAGGGCGCCGAGACCCGCAGAGCCGATCGCATAGCCCTTAGTCACGGCCTTGGTCGTATTGCCGACCGCGTCGAGCGCATCGGTCGATTTACGCACTTCCGGCGGCAGATGCGACATCTCGGCAATGCCGCCGGCATTGTCCGTGACCGGCCCGAAGGCATCGAGCGCCACGATCATGCCGGCGAGCCCGAGCATGGCGGTGACGGCGATGGCGGTGCCGAAGAGGCCGGCGAACTGATAGGTGGCGATGATGCCGCCGACGATGACGATCGCCGGCAAGGCGGTCGACTCCAGCGACACGGCGAGCCCCTGGATCACGTTCGTGCCGTGACCGGTGACGGAGGCCTGGGCAATCGAATTCACCGGCCGTTTGTTGGTGCCGGTGTAATATTCGGTGATGACCACGATCAGGGCGGTGACGATGAGGCCGATAATGCCGCATGCGAACAAGGCCCAACCGGTGACATCCTGGCCCGCAACCGTCCCGATCGAACCCCAGCCGATCGTCAGCGACGTCGCCGCCCCGAGGCCGAAGATCGACAGCGCACCGGTGACGATCAACCCGCGATACAGCGCGCCCATGATCGATCCGTTGGTGCCGAGCTTCACGAAGAAGGTGCCGATAATCGAGGTGATGATGCAGGCCGCGCAGATCGCCAACGGATAGATCATGACCGTCGAGAGTACAGGCGTCCCGGCGAAGAAGATCGACGCGAGTACCATGGTCGCGACCACGGAAACCGCATAGGTCTCGAAGAGGTCGGCCGCCATGCCGGCGCAGTCGCCGACATTGTCGCCGACGTTGTCGGCAATTGTCGCCGGATTGCGCGGATCATCCTCGGGAATGCCTGCTTCCACCTTGCCGACGAGATCGCCGCCAACGTCAGCGCCCTTGGTGAAGATCCCGCCGCCGAGACGGGCGAAGATCGAGATCAGCGACGCACCGAAACCGAGCGCCACCAGCGCATCGATCACCTCGCGCGCGGCCGGCTCATGCCCGAGCCCCGCGGTGAGCACGAAGTAGTAGACCGATACCCCCAGTAGCGCGAGACCGGCGACCAGAAGGCCGGTGATCGCGCCGGATTTGAAGGCGATATCGAGACCGGAGGCCAGGCTGACCGAAGCGGCCTGGGCCGTGCGGACATTGGCCCTGACCGAGACATGCATGCCGATGAAGCCGGCCGCGCCCGAAAGCACCGCGCCGATCAGGAAGCCGATCGCCGCTGCGCTCGAGAGAAGCATCCACGCGGCGATGAAGACGACGACACCGACAATGGCAATGGTTGTGTATTGACGCATGAGGTAGGCCTGCGCCCCCTCTCTGATAAAGCCTGCAATCTCCTGCATGCGGGCATTCCCCTGATCGGCGGCAAGCACCGACTGTGTCGCCCAGATGGCATAGACCACCGAAAGCAACCCGCATGCGATAACGCCCAAAAGTATGGTCATTTCGCAACTATCCTCCGTTTCAACCCGCGGGCTCACTCCCTGCCGCAGGCCCCTCTCCGCGAATCGCACGCCGCCTCCTCAAGCGGCGCGTTCTCGCGGCGCGGCCAGAGTGCGGTTGCGAATGTGGATCGTCAAGCCCCTGAAATTGCCCGCGTGCCAGCCTGCCAGTCGCCCGAGAAACTTTGCGGGAAACAACGCTTTTCAGGCGGCGGCTCGCTTGTCCGCGCGGGTCAACAGAAGGAGGAGGAAGAGGCAGAGGCCGGTGACGGGCCAGACCACGGCGTTCAGCATGTCCCATCCGTAAGCTGCGAGAACCTTGCCCGAAGCAAAGGATGAGCCGGCGACAGCGGAGAATAGAACGATGTCGTGAAAGCCCTGAATCTTATCCGCCTCGTGCGGCCGGTAGCTCTGGGCGACAATCGCTGTTGCACCGATGAAGCCGAAGTTCCAACCGAGCCCGAGAAGGACGAGCGCGCCCCAGAAGTTCCAGAGCGCGATGCCGAGGTGGGCAATCGCCGCACATGCCATCAGCAAGAGCAGACCGCAGCCGACGATGCGCTCGGCGCCGAACCGGCTGATCAACCAGCCCGTCACGAAGCTTGGACCGAACATCGCCAGCACATGCCATTGAATGCCAAGCGTCGCGAGATCGTTCGAAAATCCGCAACCGACGACCATGGCTATTGGCGCTCCCGTCATCATGAAGGTCATCAGCGCATAGGCGGAAATGCCGCAGATCATGCCGGTCAGGAAGCGCTGGCTGCCGACGATCTCGCGCAATGGCCGTGCGGGAAGCGATGCATGCCCGGCCGATGCCGCCTTATGATCCGGCAACCGCAAGGGAGCGAAGAAGAAAAGCGCAGCAAGACAAACCGGCAGCAGCGCGACGAAGGCGCCGGCGAACCATACGGGGGCGAAGTAATCACCGGCCAGGATGACGATCTGAGGACCAAGGATCGCCGAGACGATGCCACCGCCTAGAATCCAGGAAATGGCCTTCGGCTTGTAGAAGGAGGGCGACGCGTCGGCGGCGGCAAAACGGAGCTTCTGCGTGAAGCCGTTGGAAGAGCCGAGAATGGCCAGGCCGGCTGCGAACAGCCAGAAACTTTCCCGGAAGAGGGCAGCCGTCGCCACCAGGCCTCCGATCGCGGCGATCGCGGCGCCGATCATGAACGCATAGCGCCTGCCGAGGAGCCGCGACAGCATTGCCACGAGGATCACGCCGAGCGCCATGCCGACATTGTAGGCGGTGAGCGGGGCGGTCGCGAGGGACTTGTCGTCGCCGAGCAACTGGTGGCCGGCAACGCCGCCGACAGCAAAGCTGATCGGCCCGACGACGCCGAGCAGCGCCTGGGCCATCGAGAGCAGGAACACGTTCCGGCGCGCCTCGCGAAGAACCGTGCCCATATCTTCCGCGGCCGCAGCAACCATCGGGCTATTTCCGCCGTTCGCCGCGGACTTGCTTGGCGATCCGGTCGAGAACGGCGTTGACGAGCTTCGGCTCCTCGTCCTCGAAAAAGGCCTTGGCGATCTCGACATATTCGGTGACGATCACCGGAACCGGAACGTCCTTGCGCTCGAGTATCTCGAAGGTGCCTGCGCGCAGGATCGCGCGGACGGTCGAATCGAGCCGCGAAAGCGCCCAATCGTCCTGAAGGGCCGAGCCGATCAACGGGTCGAGCTTACGCTGGTCGCGCACGACGCCGGAAACGATCGAGCGGAACCAGGCGGCATCCGCCTTCAAATAGGTGTCGCCGTCCAGTTCCTTGCCGAGGCGATGCTCTTCGTATTCGGAGACGATCTCCAGGACGCCGGTGCCGCCAACATCCATCTGGTAAAGCGCCTGAACGGCCGCGAGGCGCGCCGCGCCACGCTGGTTCACCTGTTTCCGCGGCTGATCCGAGGGGGTATTCGTCACTTTTCTGCGCCCAATTTATTCTTCAATTCAATCATGGTGAGGGCCGCGCGTCCGGCAAAGCCGCCCTTGTCGCCCTCCGACCGACGGGCACGCGCCCAGGCCTGGTCGTCATTCTCGACCGTCAGGATACCGTTGCCGAGCGCAAGGCTTTCACTGACGGCGAGGTCCATCAGGGCGCGCGCGGACTCGTTGGCGACGATGTCGAAATGATAGGTTTCGCCACGGATCACCATACCGAGTGCAACGAAGCCGTCATATTCGGTTCCGCCTTCATCCGCACCGTCGAGCGCCATGGCGATCGCCGCGGGAATTTCCAACGCCCCGGGGACGGTCACGATATCATAAGTGGCGCCGGCTGCATCGAGCGCGTGTTTCGCTCCGTCGAGCAAAGCGTCGGCCAGATCGTCATAGAATCGCGCTTCCACAATCAGGATGTGGACGGGCTTGGTTTTCGCCATGGATCACCTGTCTTGAAAAACCGGGCCGGACTTGCCGGCGCAGGCGTGCGGTCAAACCATGCCCGGCACGGAATGGCAAGCAAATTCCGCCGAACGGGTTTATTTGCCGCGCCGATAGCCGCCTTCCATGCGGCAGCGCCGCCGGATCGCCGAGCGGAGGCGGCGCCTTTGTTGCCAATCGTAAACTTTGCGCAATGCCACCGCCTCGGAAAGCACGCAATCCGCTTTGCAACGAAGCCGAGTACCCTTAAAACCTCAACTATGACTGGTGCCAAAGCCTGCATGGCTGAGGTGTTCATCGGAGGAGGAAGAAACGTCATGGCGGAAGCGCGGAAGCCGATCGTCAATCCGAAAAATCTCGATCTCGACCACTGGCGCCAAGGCTCGTTCTTCGAGTGTCGCGATGCCTCCTTCGGCATGCTGCTTGGCCTCGACAACCTCGGCATTAGCTACGGCGAGGTTCCGCCGGGAAAATCGGGATGCCCGTTCCATAACCATCATGTCGAAGAAGAGCTGTTCGTCGTTCTCGAGGGAGAGGGAACATACCGGTTCGGCAGCGAACGCTATGTGGTCGGACCTGGCGACGTGCTCGGAGCCCCCGCCGGCGGCCCCGAGACAGCGCATCACCTCATCAATACCGGCACCGTGCCGCTCAGATATCTGGCCATTTCCACGGTGGCGGCGACAGAGATCTGTGAATATCCCGATTCCGGCAAGTTCCTCGCGAAGACACGTCGGCCGGGCGAGGCGAAGGCATCGTTCCGCTTCATCGGCCGCGCTCCGTCGACCGCGGACTATTGGGACGGCGAGCCGGGCGCCTGACTTTCATTTCCCCGCAGAGAACAATCGGAGAAAACATGCATCGCGTGCCTACCATAGAAACCGAGCGGCTTCTGTTGCGCCCCTATCGGCGCGACGATTTCCCCGCCTACAGTGCCCTGTTCGCCGATGAAGAGGTCACCCGCTACATCGGTGGCGTTCCTTACTCCCGCGAGCAATCCTGGACGCGCTTCCTGCGCCAGGTCGGCATGTGGCACTATTTCGGCTTCGGCTTCTTCGCGATCCAGGAGAAGGAGAGCGGCGCCTTCATCGGCGAAGCCGGTTTTCATGACGCCCATCGCCAGATGACACCATCGCTAGAAGGTACGATGGAAATGGGCTGGGCAATCTCTCCCCGGAATCATGGCCGCGGTCTTGCAACGGAGGCCGTCACAGCCGCCCTCGCCTGGGGCGACCGGGCATTTCCCGGATTGCTGAAGACCTGCATCATAGATCCCAACAACCAGGCTTCGATCCGCGTTGCGCTCAAGCACGGCTTCAAGGAAGTCCGGCGTACCAAGTATCACAGCAAGCCGATGATCATGTTCGAGCGACGCTCGGCGAACGCGCCCTGAAGCGAGGCGCAAGCGATGGCGGGAGAACGCTTGCTCGCAGGTTGCGACGGCAAGTTCCGGTAAATAGAACATGAACAATTTTTAATTATTTCTCAGTCGCTTACGCCACGGAAACGGCCAGATTCGCGCCCAACTTCTAACCGTTGGCAAGGCGCGAGACCCCGGCCCAAGACGTGGAACCGCCGCGCCAACCAGTCGAAACGGTCCAGCGCCCCTTGCTGCGGATGACCTCGTCCGCAAACGGTCAGTGCTGGCCAAAGCGAAAGACGCTTCGGCGAAAAACCGCGCCCGGTTGTCCGAGGCGGAGGTCGCACGAAAACAAGGAACATGACAATGAACCGCATCACGAAAATTTCCGTCATCGCCGCCCTCTCTGCTTTGACGTTCGGCGGTATCTCCCATGCCGCCAGCGTCGAAATGAACTGGCCGCGCCAGATCGATCAGACGGTTCGTACCTTCAAGGGCGATGATTTCAGGGTCGTCGACGTCGACACGCTTAGCGGTATGAGCGAGGTTCGGTCGCGGATCAATGACGAGACCCCGCAACAGGTGGCGGCGCTACAATCCGCCATCGAGGCCAACAAGCCTCTGGCGGCGAAGCTGGAAACGCGAAACGTCGAGATGAAGAACATAGCAGGTGCCGCACAGGCAGCCGATGGCAGCCTGACAATTTATGTCCGTTGAGCCTCCCCGCGGGCAATGAGCACCATCACATCCGCCCTCTCCGGGGCGGATGTGATTTGGGCGGTGCCGTTTTTGGGCAGAAGCGGTTCCCGTTGGATGCCCGTCATCACGCCGCAGGCGCTGGAAACTCCGCCAGCCGGGCCGCATAACGCGCCATCGTGTCGACTTCGAAGTTGACCAGATCGCCAGCCTGGCGTTCGCCCCAGGTTGTAACGTCCAGCGAGTGGCGGATCAGAAGCACATCGAACTCGGCGCCGTCGACCTTGTTCACGGTGAGCGACGTGCCGTCGAGCGCCACGGAGCCCTTTGGAGCAACGAACTTCGCGAGGTGCTCCGGCGCCCGCAAGCGAAAGCGCACCGCGTCTCCTTCCGGTTCGACGGCGAGAATCTCCGCCTTGCCGTCGACGTGCCCCGAAACGATGTGGCCGCCAAGCTCGTCGCCGATCTTCAGCGAGCGCTCGAGATTGATGCGCGTGCCCTCTCCCCACTCGCCGATGGTCGTCAGCCGCAGCGCCTCTTCCCAGGCCTCGACTTCGAACCAGCGCTCGTTACTGCCGGCCTCCGGCAGGGCCGTGACGGTCAGGCATACGCCGGCATGGGCGATAGAGGCTCCCATATCGATCGTCTTCGGATCGTAGTTGGTCGCGACGCGCAGTTTGATGCCTTCTCTGAGCGATGTAACCTTCTCCACCGTGCCTATGTCCGTGATGATACCAGTGAACATCAGCTCTCTCTTTCGTAATCCTCGAAAATATCGTCGCCGTAGCGCGCCGTGCGTCGGAGCGTGAAGCCCGCCGGAACGGACTTCCGTTCAAATGGGGAACGAATGGCCCCTTCGCCAATGGCCTCAGGACCGGTGAAGAGCAGGATGCGGTCGACGAGGCCGGCGTCGAGGAAGTCACGCGCCGCGCGCGCGCCGCCCTCGACGAGGAGAGATGAGATGCCGCGTGAGGCAAGTGCCGTCAAAAGATCGGCAATCGTATCGGCATTCAGCACCTCGACGCCTGCGGCTTCCAGCTTTGCCCGGCGCCCAGCGTAGTCGTTCCCGCTCCCCGCAAGCGGGGCTGAGGTAAAGGGCAACGCGGTGCGTCCACTCTGCCCCTCGTCCTCCCTCCGGGCACCTTCGCCCCACGCGTGGGGAGAAGGAAAGCCGGCGTCACCGGTAACCACGATCAGCGGAATGTCGCGGGCCGAGCGCACCAATTTCGAGTCGGCGGGCAACTCAAGGCGGCGGTCGAGCACGATCCGAATGGGAGAGCGCTCTTCAAGCCCCAGCAACCGTACGGTGAGTTCCGGATCGTCGGCGCTGGCCGTACCGATGCCGACGAGGATCGCATCCGTCTCGGCGCGCAGCACCTGCACCTGAGCGCGCGAGATTGCGCCAGTGATCCTGACCTGCCCCTCCCCCTTGCGACCGATCATGCCGTCGGCGGAAACCGCAAGCTTCAGAGTCACATGCGGGCGTTTCATGCGGTGACGCATGAGGTAGGCCTCGAGCGCCCGCTCCCCGTCGTCATGCAGGACACCGATGTCGACGGCAATGCCGGCCTCCCGCAGCATGACCACGCCGCGGCCGGCGACGCGCTCGTCCGGATCGAGAATCGCAACGACGACGCGGGCAATGCCCGACGCGATCAGCGCATCGGCGCAGGGCGGCGTCTTGCCGTGGTGTGAACAGGGCTCGAGCGTGACATAGGCGGTGGCGCGGCTTGCCCTCTCTCCGGCCTCGGCAAGGGCCTGCGTCTCGGCATGCGGGCGCCCGCCCGGAGCCGTCACGGCCCGGCCGACGATCGTGCCATCCTTGACGATAAGGCAGCCGACCGAGGGATTGGTCGATGTGAGGCCGAGATTGCTTCGCGCCAGCCGCAGCGCCGCCGCCATGAACCGTTCGTCCTCGCGCGTCGGCCCACCCATCCTGCACTCCAAACCGGTCTACTCGCTCGGATCGCGTGCGATTTTGGCACTGATCTCGGCGATGACTTTCTCGAAATCCTCGGCGTGGGAGAAATCCCTATAGACGGAGGCATAGCGAACGAAAGCGACATCGTCGAGGCTTTTCAAGGCTTCGAGCACCTGGAGGCCGATTTCCTCCGAGGGTATCTCGGTCTCGCCGGAGCTTTCAAGGCGGCGAACGATGCCAGAGACCGCCCGCTCAATGCGATCGCGGTCGACCGGCCGCTTGCGAAGCGCGATCTCGAACGAGCGCAACAGCTTGTCCCGGTCGAAAGGCACCTTCCGACCGGTCTTCTTGATGATCATCAGCTCGCGCAACTGCACCCGCTCGAACGTCGTGAAGCGGCCGCCGCAATCCGGGCAGATGCGGCGGCGGCGAATGGCGTTCCCGTCCTCTGCCGGACGGGAATCCTTCACCTGACTATCTTCCGAACCGCAATAGGGGCAGCGCATGCAGCCGTCCGATCACATATAGCCGTACATCGGGAAGCGTTCGGTGAGCCTCATCACCTTGTCGCGAACGCCCGCCTCGACAGCGGCGTTGCCCTCATCGGAATTCGCGACCTTGAGGCCGTCGAGCACCTCGACGATCAGCTCGCCGATTTCCTTGAATTCCGCCTCCTTGAAGCCACGCGTCGTGCCGGCCGGCGTGCCGAGACGGACGCCGGATGTGACGAAGGGCTTTTCCGGATCGAAGGGAATGCCGTTCTTGTTGCAGGTGATGTAGGCGCGGCCGAGCGCCGCTTCGGCGCGCTTACCGGTCGCATTCTTCTTGCGCAGGTCGACGAGCATCAGGTGGTTGTCGGTGCCGCCGGAAACGATGTCGAGACCGTTTGCCTTCAGCGTCTCGGCAAGGGTGCGGGCATTCTTGACGATCTGCGCCGCGTATTCCTTGAAGGAGGGCTGCAGCGCCTCGCCGAAGGCGACGGCCTTGGCGGCGATCACATGCATAAGCGGCCCGCCCTGGAGACCGGGGAAGACGGCGGAGTTGATCTTCTTGGCGATTTCCTCGTCATTGGTGAGGATCATGCCGCCGCGCGGACCGCGCAGCGACTTGTGGGTCGTCGTCGTCGCGACGTGGCAATGCGGGAACGGCGAAGGATGCTGGCCACCGGCGACGAGGCCGGCGATATGCGCCATGTCGACCATCAGCCAGGCGCCGATCTCGTCGGCGATCTCGCGGAAGCGCTTCCAGTCCCAGATGCGCGAATAGGCGGTGCCGCCGGCGATGATCAGCTTCGGCTTGTGCTTGCGCGCCTTCTCGGCGACGTCGTCCATGTCGAGCAGATGATCGTTTTCGCGCACGCCGTAGGAGACCACGTTGAACCATTTGCCCGACATGTTCACGGGAGAACCGTGCGTCAGGTGACCGCCCGAATTGAGGTCGAGACCCATGAAAGTGTCGCCCGGCTGCAGGAGCGCGAGAAAGACCGCCTGGTTCATCTGCGAGCCCGAATTCGGCTGCACGTTGGCGAAGTTGACGCCGAAAAGCTTCTTGGCGCGCTCGATCGCCAGTTCCTCGGCGATATCGACGAACTGGCAGCCGCCGTAGTAGCGCTTGCCCGGATAACCTTCGGCATATTTGTTCGTCATGATCGAGCCCTGGGCTTCGAGCACGGCGCGAGACACGATATTCTCGGAGGCGATCAGCTCGATCTCATGGCGCTGGCGACCCAGCTCCTTCTCGATCGCACCGAAGATTTCCGGATCGCTGTCGGCGAGAGAGCGGGTGAAGAAGGCGTCATTGGTCTGTTGAAGCATGGGCTCGCGGCTCCTCTCAAGGGTGGCTGTTCCTTTAACTTCCTCGCACGCGGAGAGCAATATCCGCTGTGCGGTTTGCGCCATTTCCACCATCCGCCGCGCCCAAAAATCGCGACCTGGCGAACATGAAAAAGCCGCCCATTCCTAGGAACGGGCGGCCTCGGTCTGGAATTGCGGTACTTTGCTTATTGCGGCAAGGCGTCCGCGTCGATGGCGCCGGGCGATTGCTCGATCCCCGTCGTCGTTTGCAGGGCGAGCTCGGCTGCCCCGTCGCGCTGATAGATATCGTCGCGGAACTGGACGACATGGTCCTTTGCCGACCAAGCGGTGATGTAGGTGAAATAGACCGGCACCTCTTCGGCAAGTTTGATCGGCGTGTTGACCCCCGACTTGATCGTCGCCTCGATCTGCTGGCGCGACCAGCCCGGCGTTTCCTTGAGCAGCCAGGTCGAGAGGTCGCGGACGTTCTGCACGCGCACGCAACCCGACGATTCGAAGCGCATCAGCTTGTTGAACAGGCCCTGTTGCGGCGTGTCGTGCATATAGACGGCATGCTCGTTGTGGAAGTTGATCTTCGTCGAGGACATCGCGTTGATCTTGCCCGGATCCTGGCGGAACATGAGGTTCGGCGCCTTCTCGGCGTTCCAGTCGACCGTCTCCGGCGAAACCTCGTTGCCGCTCGCGTCGAAGAGCCGGATCGCGTTGCGCTCGAGATAGGTCGGATCCTTGCGCATCAAGGGCATGATGTCCTTCTGGACGATCGAACGCGGCGCGGTCCAGTAGGGATTGAGAATGACCTCGTAGATCTTGGAATTGAGGATCGGCGACTGCCGGTCGATCTTGCCGACGATCGCCGTGTGGCGCAGCACGACTCGGCCGTTCTCGACCGCCTCGATATAGGCGGCGGGGATGTTGACCATCACGTAGCGGCGGCCGAGATCGCCGGACATCGACTGAAGCCGTACGAGGTTGGTTTCGAGCTGGGCCAAGCGGGTGTTGGCGTCGACGTTCAGGGCTTTCAGTGTGAATTCGCCTATCACGCCGTCAGCCGGCAGGCCGTGGCGCGCCTGGAAGCGCTTGACCGCGCCGTCGACATAGGAGTCGAAGGAAGAGGAAATGCCGGCCGACTGCGGCAGATCGCCGGAGGCCATCAGGCGCTGACGCAACTGCTGGACGGACGGATCGGTAACGCCGAGCTCAAGCCTAACGGTCGACGGAGGCGAAACCGTCGGCCAGCCACCAGCGGCGACGATCTGCTGATGATCGTAGATCGCCTGCTGCACATGAGCGAGCGTTTCGGGGCCGAAGACGGGCGTGTTGGAGAGAACCGCCGTCGCCGTGCGCGATGCCTTGGCGTCGAACTGGTCGTCCCACGAGCCGCGGCGCGGGGAATTGATGATCTCGTTCAGCGCATCCTGGGCAGCAGCGGCGCCGGCCCAGGCGGCCGCGCCAAACATTGCGGCCGAACGCAGAAATGCACGGCGCGAGAAAGCATCAATTCCGTTCTTTTTCGACATAGTCCCACCATCTCAATGCGCAAAACGCGCTGCCCGAGCCCTAGCACGAACATGGTTAACAAACGTAAACCCGCGTGCCGCCGCGGCTCTCACATCGCCGTCACGATAGCGCGAGCGAGAGCCTCTCCCGGCAGGCCGACTGTGAAACGAATCACGGTTACAAGCACGAGCGTAGACCTGCCGCATCGAAGCGTCGCTGTCATAGCAATATGGCCAATTCGTGTCTCGGCGGAGCCGGGCGCAAGACTCGATGGAGCTTTGGCGACAACCACATCGGGCAAAAGCAGCAAAGGTCGGACACGCAGGGATTGCGCCCGACCCTTGGAACTGGAGGTAGAAGCCGCCTCGATCAGAGGCGATACATGATGGTGTCGTTCCAGAAGCGGTCGAGGCGCTGCAGGAGCTTGTTCATCTTGGTGAATTCGTCGGAACCGATGCCACCCACCTTCTCGATCGAGCCGATGTGGCGCTCGTAGAGCTTGGCGACGGTCTCGGCGATTTCCTGTCCCTCTTCCGTCAGGCTGATGCGAACCGAGCGGCGGTCGACGCGGGAGCGCTGGTGATTGATAAGGCCGAGGTCGACGAGTTTCTTGACGTTATAGGAGACGTTGGAGCCGAGATAATACCCGCGGGAGCGGAGTTCGCCGGCGGTGAGTTCGGAGTTGCCGATGTTGAACAACAGGAGCGCCTGGACGGCGTTGACGTCGCTGCGCCCCTGGCGGTCGAATTCGTCCTTGATGACGTCGAGCAGGCGGCGATGCAGGCGCTCGACGAGGTGAAGGGATTCCATATAGAGACCACGGATCGTTTCTTCCTGCGGGTCTCGGGGCGCAGCAACCTGCGACTTCGTCTTGATGTTCATTTTACTGCCTCACTGTTTCGTTTGGCGGTGTTTCTTTGTCTTCCCGCCTTGAGTGAGACCCTATCGAATACGTATAAAATTCTACTTAAACCGCAGCCTTAACATGTACTTACCGTCCACGGAGCCTGTCTCAGGGTGAATCAACCCTTACCTTCCGGGCCTGGCGCAGCCGCTGATACAAAAGCGCGGCGCGGAAGAGAACGAAGGTCACGGCAACGGCCCCGTGGAGCAGGACAAGAAGCGGGCGGGGGCCAAAGATGCCCGGATAGAACTTGTCCATGGCGAGTTCCGTCGCGGCAGCGACCACCCAAACGACGGGTCCCCAGGAGACCAAAAGCCAGAGTCCAATCGCTGCGACCGGGTAGACGACCGCAAGGGCTGTCGCGGCCGCGCGCCACTCGGGCGACAAGAGATCGAAGCGCCCCGCGCCACCATGGGAAAAGCCGATAAGCATCGCCCAATAGTTCAACGCGAACCAGAAGCAGATCACGGAAACCAGACGTAGGAACCAGCCGAAGAGTACCTCGGTCAGCGACGGTTTCGGTGCGTGGACAGAATCATGATGCATGGGCGGCACGATAGGCCGAGCGCCGGCAGACCACCAGCACGAACGGCGGGAAAGCACCGTGACGCACACGACGCGCGGGAAGAAATGCCGCAGCCCGATGCCCGTAACGTGGTTTTCAACTGGCTGAGACGCGTGATAAACCGCCTGCTTGCATGAACACGAGAGAAGGACGCGGCGCGATGAACGACAGGACAAATCTTGTGGACAGGATCACCGGACATCGCCGCATGCGCCGCAACCGCAAGGCGGACTGGACGCGCCGGCTGGTGCAGGAGAACCGCCTGACGGTGGACGATCTGATCTGGCCGATCTTTATCGTCCCCGGCAGCGGTGTCGTCCAGCCGATCGAGGCAATGCCAGGTGTCAACCGCATGAGCGTCGACAAGGCCGTCGAGGCGGTGAAGGAAGCGGCGGACCTCGGCATCCCGGCGATTGCCACCTTCCCCAACATCGACATGGCGCTCCGCGACGAGACCGGCTCGAACAGCCTCGCTGCCGACAATCTCATCAATCAGGCGACCCGGGCCATCAAAAAGGCCGTGCCGAACATCGGCGTCATCACCGACGTGGCGCTCGACCCGTTCACCAGCCACGGCCATGACGGCATTCTGCGCAACGGGGAGATCGCCAATGACGAGACGGTGGAAACGGTCGCCAAGGCGGCAGTGATCCAGGCGGATGCCGGCTCCGACATCATCGCGCCGTCGGAAATGATGGATGGCCGGATCGGCGCAATTCGAGAGGCACTCGACGCGGCCGGTCACCAGAATGTCGGCATCATGTCCTATGCGACGAAATTCGCCTCCGCCTTCTACGGCCCCTATCGCGAGGCGATCGGTACCGGCGGGCTGCTCAAGGGCGACAAGAAGACCTATTACATCGATCCGGCGAACGGCACCGAAGCGATCCGCGATGCAGCCCTGGACGTCGAGGAAGGCGCCGACATGCTGATGGTCAAACCCGGCCTGCCTTATCTCGATATCTGCTGGCGGATGAAGGAAGCTTTCGGATTGCCGGTCTTCGCCTACCAGGTTTCGGGCGAATACACGCAGATTAAAGCCGCAGCAGCCAATGGCTGGATAGACGGCGAACGGGTGGTGCTGGAGACGCTGCTCGCCTTCAAGCGGGCCGGCTGCGATGGAATTCTAAGCTATTTCGCGGTCGAGGTGGCGAAGATATTGGCAAGACGGTGAGCGCCGGGCGGCGGAACCAAGCCACGCATTGTTTTGCCGAATTCACTCCCCATATGTGATCGGAACGCTGCGAGGGCTGACATGAGCATGCACGACGAAGAGCTCCGACTTCCGAGCCAGGACTGGCGCGCCTACCAGGGCGTGTTGTCACGCCGGGTGCTCGCCTTCATTCTCGACTACGTGATCGTCGCGCTGCTCTGGATTCCGGCAGCGGTGGTCGTGTTTTTCCTCGGCATTCTGACGCTCGGCCTCGGCTTTTTCCTCTATCCCATCCTCTTCGCGCTGGTGGCGATGCTTTACTTCGGACTGACGGTCGGGGGTCGCGAGCAGGCCTCGCCCGGGATGAGGATCATGGGCGTCGCGATCGCCCGTACGGATGGCAGGCCCATGGATTTCCTGACGGCCATCGTCCATCTCGCGATCTTCTGGATCGCCAACGCACTGCTGACACCGCTCATCCTGCTGATCGGCCTCTTCACCGACCGGGGCCGGCTGCTGCATGATCTCCTGATCGGCACCGTCGCTGTCCGGCGCGACATGTACTGACAGGAACCTGCAGCGCGACGCCGCTCGCACCAAGCGGTAGACCGTCTGAACTTTTGCCCGCTCCTGCCCGAAGGAGTGTGTTGACGTTTTCCATTCTTCGGCCATGCTATTATGATGAGCTACCGCACGAAGAGTAATCCCCACGCTCGATGAACACGCAGACCGCACCGTCCCCTCAGTTCTACCTGACTGCACCGGCAGCCTGCCCCTACCTGCCGAAGCAGATGGAACGGAAGGTCTTTACCCATATGGTGGGAGAGCGCGCGCCCGAGCTTAACGATCTTCTCACGCAGGGGGGCTTCCGTCGGTCGCAGAACATCGCCTACAGGCCTGCCTGCGAGACCTGCCGGGCTTGCATTTCGGTGCGCATCCTCGCCAATGAATTCGCGCCGACACGCTCGATGCGCCGCGTGCTTGCCGCCAACCGCGATGTCGTTTCGGCCGAATATCCGGCCGAGCCGTCGAGCGAACAGTACAACCTCTTCCGCCGCTATCTCGACTGTCGCCATCAAAAGGGCGGCATGTCCGACATGTCGGTCCTCGACTACGCGATGATGGTCGAGGATACCCATGTGCACACCAAGATCATCGAATACCGGCTGCGGGTCGAAGGCGACGGCATCAACGAGAAGGTGAGAGGGCCTCTCATCGCCACTGCGCTCACCGACCGGATGAGCGACGGATTGTCGATGGTCTATTCCTTTTTCGATCCGGCTTTGTCGGAGCGCTCCCTCGGCACCTTCATGATCCTCGACCATATCCGCCGGGCGAGAGAGCGCGGCCTGCCCCATGTTTATCTCGGCTATTGGGTCAAGGGGTCGCGCAAGATGGGTTATAAAACAAAGTTTTTGCCGCAGGAGCACCTTATGGCGCGCGGTTGGGAACGCTATGCTGGCGAGCACGAATCCAACGAAACCGCCACGGACTGAAAATTGCCTCTCTCCCCTGACGCCGCGCAGCACCGGCGCGGCCTTGCCATCACCGGCCTCGGTGGCCTTGCGCTTTCCTTCGATATACCACTCATCCGTTCGGCAAACGGAGAGGTGTGGTCGATCCTTGCCGTACGCAGCCTCTCGACTTTCGCAGTCGCGATCGCGGCCTGGTTCGTCATCAACCGTCTGCTCGGCCGCCGCATCGCATTGATCCCCGGCAAGACCGGTCTGATCGCCGGCCTCTTCTATGGCATCAATTCCTTCACGTTCCTGCTCGCCGTGTTCAACACGTCGACCGCAAACGTCGTCTTCGTCCTCGCCTTCACCTCGATGTTCGCGGCGCTCCTCTCGTGGATCTTCCTGAAGGAGCGCCCCTCGAACGCCACGCTGCTGACGATGGCGATCATGATCTTCGGCGTCGGAGTGATCGTCCGGGACGGGCTTCAAAGCGGGCACCTCTTCGGCGATGCCATGGCCGTCTGCTCGGCCCTACTGCTCGCCAGTGCCATAACCGTCAGCCGCGCCAGCGGCCGGGATATGGCGCTCGTGCCGCTGACCACCGCAATCTTCCCGGCGATCGCCGCGCTGGTGCTTCTGCCGTCAAGCGGCCTGTCGATCGCCGAGCCCGGTTACATCCTCTTCAACGGACTGATCATGATCCCGCTCGCCTTTTTCTGCCTGGCAACGGGACCGCGATACCTTTCCGCTCCGGAAGTCGGCATGTTCTATCTCCTGGAGACGATACTCGCGCCGATCTGGGTATGGTTCGCCTTCTCGGAGGTCCCGACGCGCCAGACGCTGCTTGGCGGCGCCATCCTCGTCCTTGCCCTTTTCGGCCATTCGCTGTGGCAGATGCGGATCAAGGCGACAAGGACGCGCCTCGCCTGCCCGGAAGTCACCGGATGATCAGGCCGCGCCGCTGGAGATGATTTTGGTCGGTTCGACCAAAAATCGTGCACGTCGTTGTCCCACCCTTGCTGTATCAGCTCTGCTCGGACGATCCGCCATCCGGCGAAAGTTCCTGCATTTGCGAGCGCATGGCCCAGAGTTCGCGGTTGGTGTCGATCCACTCCGCGGCGATTTCCAAGGGAGCGGGATCGGCCGTGACGAGCTCCTTCCCGTCTTGCCGGCGCCGAGCGATCAATCCTGCTGCTTCGAGGACAATCAAATGTTTGGCGAGGACGGCCTGCTCGAAGCCGATGGCTGCAGCGATTTCCGCTGCGGACATCTCACCGGCGAGGAGAATTTCGAGTATGCGGCGTCGGGTGGGATCCGAAATCGCCAGCAACGTATCGTCAAGGGCTGAACTCATCGCACTCATCTCCCTTGCCACATAGTTCTCAAATCCGGGCCGATTTGAGGAATCATGCAGGAGATCAAGGAATTCCAGCGAGCTTCCGTGCGCACCGGCAAAAAACCCGGCGCTCTCAATCAACTTTGATCCGCGGACGGTACCGACTTGCAAGCGCCGAGTCTGGGGACGTCAGCCGCTGAACTTGCCGCTTCGCGGGAAGCCTTTCGGCACGATCCGGCCGGCGGAGGCACGATCGCCGAGCCACTCGATCAGTTCGTCCTTGGTCTTTGTGAATACGCGGCCGGCGCTGTCTTCCCAAGTGAGCCCTTCGGCGATGGTGAAGCAGCGGATGTCGGAGATGCCGCCGTCCTTGTAGCGCTGCAGGCGAACCCCCTTGCCACGCGCCATTTCGGGGATCTGGACGAGCGGGAAAACGAGCATCTTGCGATTGTCGCCGACGACGGCGACATGATCGCCCTTGACCGCAACGACGAGCTTGGCTTCGTCCGGCATCGCGACATTCATCACCTGCTTGCCCTTGCGGGTATTGGCGACGATATCGCTTTCAGCGACGACGAAGCCGTTGCCCGCTGCCGAGGAAATGATGAGCTTGCGCGTCGGATCGTGCACGAGCGCAGTCAGCACGTCCTGGTCGTTCTCCATGTCCACCATGATGCGCAAGGGCTCGCCGTGACCCCGTCCGCCCGGCAGCTTGTCTCCGCCGAGCGTGTAGACCTTGCCGCCCGTCGTGAAGACAAGGATCTTGTCCGTCGTCTGCGCCGGAAATGCCACCTTCAGCGCATCGCCCTCCTTGAACTGGAGGGACGAGGTGTCCGCGATGTGGCCCTTGAGGGCACGGATCCAGCCCTTCTCCGAGATGACGACGGTGATCGGCTCCTTTTCGATCATCGCCTGCTGGATGGCCTCGACATCGGCGTCCGGGGCCTCGGCGAAGGAACTGCGGCGCTTGCCGAGTTCGGTCGCCTTGGCGAATTTCTTCTTGACCTCGCCGATCTCCCAGGCGACCGCCTGCCACTGCTTGTCATCCGAAGCGAGCAGCGCCTCGATTTCCGCTTTCTCTTTCGAAAGCGCGTCGAACTCGGTGCGGATTTCGAATTCCTCGAGCTTGCGCAAGGAGCGCAGGCGCATGTTGAGGATCGCTTCGGCCTGGTTGTCGGTGAGCACGAAGCGCTCGATCATCACTGCCTTCGGCTCGTCCTCCTCACGGATGATGCGGATGACCTCGTCGATGTTCAGGTAGGCGATGAGGTAGCCGCCGAGGATCTCCAGCCGCCGGTCGATCGCGGCGAGCCTGTGCCGCGAGCGCCGCTGCAGGACCTCGCGGCGATGCGCCAGCCATTCGCTCAACACCTCGTTCAGCGCCATGACCCGCGGCACGCGGCCCATCGACAGCACGTTCATGTTGAGCGGAATGCGGCTTTCGAGCTCCGTCAGCTTGAAGAGCGATTCCATCAGGATGTTGGCGTCGACCGAGCGGCTCTTCGGCACGAGAACGATGCGCACATCCTCTGCCGATTCGTCGCGGATATCCTCGAGCAGCGGCAGTTTGCGCGCGATGAGCAACTCGGCGATCTTCTCGATCAGGCGCGACTTCTGCACCTGGTAGGGAATTTCGGTGACGACGATCTGATAGCCGCCGCGCCCCAATTCCTCCACGGCCCAGCGCGCGCGGACTCGGAAGCCGCCGCGGCCGGTCCGATAGGACTCGATCATGCTGGCGCGGCTCTCGACGATGATGCCGCCCGTCGGGAAATCCGGTCCCTCGATGCCGCCGCGCTGCGGGTTGGCGGGGTCGAAGAGCAAGTCCTCCACCGTCGCATTCGGGTGCCGGATGAGATAGAGCGCCGCATCGCAGAGCTCATGGGCATTATGCGGCGGGACCGACGTCGCCATGCCGACGGCAATACCCGACGCGCCGTTGGCGAGAAGGTTCGGGAAGGCGCCGGGAAGTACCGTCGGCTCCTGGTCCTCCTCGTTGTAAGTCGGACGGAAATCGACGGCGTCCTGATCGATCCCCTCCAAAAGGAGGGCCGCGACCTCGGTCATCTTCGCTTCGGTGTAACGATAGGCGGCGGCATTGTCGCCGTCGATATTGCCGAAGTTGCCTTGCCCGTCGACCACGGGGTAGCGCTGCGAGAAATCCTGAGCGAGACGCACCAGCGCATCGTAGACCGACTGGTCGCCATGCGGATGGAACTTACCGATTACATCGCCGACGATGCGGGCGCATTTCTTGAACGAGGAGTTGGGCCTGAGCCCCATCTCGCTCATCGCATGAATGATCCGGCGATGGACAGGCTTCAGTCCGTCGCGGACGTCCGGCAGCGCGCGATGCATGATGGTCGACAGCGCGTAGGCGAGATAGCGCTCTTCCAGCGCCGCCTTGAGGTCAACCGGCTGAATGTGGTCATCGCCGCCAGAGGGCGGCAAAAGGCTTTGTCCCATATGCCCTTGCTACCGCAACCGCTCCCCGACGGCAAGAATCCGAGGCAATCGCACTGTGGAGAACGCGCCGCGGGCCTTGCCTATATCTTCGGTTGCAGCAACCGTGGCCCGGTAATTTTCCGGAAAGCATGATCCGCAGGGAACAACCGGCATCCGACTCGGCGATATAAATTCGCCCCGTTTCGGATTAGTGTCGGACCTGCCGATTTGGCCGGTCAGGGGCGGGAATGAATGGACGTGTCAAACTTGGAACGTGAGCGACCGAATTACTTCGGTGTCCTCGCCTTCGCGCGACCTGTCATCTGGCGCGCAAGGACGTAGTTGACGCATTCCACGACCAACGCCAAAACTATCTGCAGCACACCTCCGAAACAGCCTCACAATCAAACATTTTTTACAAGGAACAACGCAATGACGCATACGCGCACGATCCGCCTGATGATGGCCAGCGCCGCCCTCCTCACGCTTGCCGGCCCGGCCTTCGCCCTGGACGGCGCGGACATGATGAAGAAACTGAGTGCCGCGTTCGAGGTGAACGGCACGTCGGTTACCTTTGACAAGGCCGAAGCGAACGGCGATGTGGTGACGGCGAGCGGCGTCAAACTGCAGGTGGCAGCACAGCCCGGCGAGTCGATCAAAATAGGCGACGTGACGTTCGAAGGCGTCGAGGAAACCGACGGGGGTGGCTATTACGCCGAAACGGTTTCCTTCGCAGACGTCAATGTGAGCGAGAAAGAGGACAGCGTCTCCATCAAGGATATCGCGATCGGCGGCCTTTCGATTCCCGCCAATGCCTCGGGCGGCACCATCGATGACATTCTGCTTTACGAGTCGTTCGGCACCGGCCCGATGGAGGTCAAGGTCAAGGGCAAGGACGTGTTCAAGATCGCCAGCATCGAGAGCAATCTGACCCGGCGGGAAAATGATGCCGGATTCGATTTCGATGGCACAATGAATGGATTGTACGCCGATCTCTCGGAAGTCGAGGACGCCAAGGCAAAGGACGCGATCGAGAAGCTCGGCCTGAAGCAGATCGACGGCCAGATGACGATGAAGGGAAGCTGGGAACTCGAGAGCGGCAATCTCGCCGTCGAGGAATATGCGCTCGACTTCAAGAATATCGGCCGGCTGAACATCGCCATGGATTTCTCCGGCTACACGCTTCAGTTCATGAAGGCGCTGCAGGAGGCGAACAAGGCCGCACAAGCCAATCCGAACAAGGAAGAGGCTAACCAGGCCATGGGTCTCGCCATGCTCGGCCTCATGCAGCAACTGACGTTCAACAGCGCCTCGATCCGTTTCGACGACGCTTCGATCACCAAGAAGGCGCTCGACTACGCCGGCAGCCAACAGGGCGTCACGGGCGAGCAACTGGCGCAGTCGCTGAAAGCCATGGTGCCGATCATGATGGCGCAGCTCAACATCCCGGAATTGCAGAACCAGGTATCGGCCGCGGTCAACGCCTATCTCGACGCTCCGAAGAGCCTCACCATCAGCGCCGAGCCGGAGAAGCCGGTGCCGTTCCCCATGATCATGGGCGCCGCCATGGGCGCACCGAACACGATCCCCTCCGTTCTCGGCGTCAAGGTGACGGCGAACGACTGAACCTCGCGATGCATCGACGAGGTGCGGCCGTGCGGGCCCCATCTGGAACGCAAAACCCGGCGGCACTGTCGCCGGGTTTTTTCTTGTCCCGGAGATTGATGCTATGATGCCGCTTGATGCTTAAAGGCCACCGCCTATCTATTTCATCGGTTGCCGACAGTTGGGCAATTGCCGACCGATGAAACGGAAGGAGTACGCCATGGGACTGAAGCAGTCGGATATCACCGCCATTCTAGGGCCCGTCGACGAAACTTTGATGGCCGAACTTCTTGCCACCGGCGCGACCGCGAGCGAGCTTGCCGAAGCGATCGCTTGGGTCAACAACGACGAGGCCCTGATCGGCGAGGGCCGCCATCTTCCGGCCGGCCGCGTCGCGGCGTTGATCGACATCCTGACGCCCGACGACGACGAGGAGTGAACGTGGAAACGACGGCGTAGAGCAGAGGTGCCCTGCTCTGCGCGTTTCAGGCGGCCGTTAAGGAGCGATGCCCGCCGATACGGAAGCGGGCACGAAGACATCGCAAAAATTCCGTGTTGAGGGAGGGCCACATGGCTGCCAAGGAAGTCAAATTCACCACCGATGCCCGCGATCGGATGCTGCGCGGGGTGGATATCATGGCCAACGCCGTCCGGGTCACGCTTGGCCCCAAGGGCCGGAACGTGGTGATCGAAAAGTCCTTCGGCGCGCCGCGAATCACCAAGGACGGCGTTTCCGTTGCCAAGGAAATCGAACTCGAGGACAAGTTCGAGAACATGGGCGCGCAGATGCTGCGCGAAGTCGCCTCCCGCACGAGCGACGTCGCCGGCGACGGCACGACGACCGCAACTGTGCTCGCGCAGGCGATCGTTCGCGAAGGCGCCAAGGCCGTTGCTGCCGGCATGAACCCGATGGACCTGAAGCGCGGCATCGATCTCGCGGTCGACGCGATCGTCAAGGAACTCAAGAACAATGCCCGCAAGGTCTCCAAGAATGCGGAAATCGCCCAAGTCGCCACCATTTCCGCCAATGGCGATGCCGAAATCGGCCGTTATCTCGCCGAAGCGATGGAAAAGGTCGGCAATGAAGGCGTGATCACCGTCGAGGAGGCGAAGACCGCCGAGATAGAGCTCGAGGTCGTCGAGGGCATGCAGTTCGACCGGGGTTATCTGTCGCCTTATTTCATCACCAATCAGGAGAAGATGCGGGTCGAGCTGGAGGATGCCTACATTCTCATCCACGAGAAGAAGCTCTCCAACCTCCAGGCGATGATTCCCGTCCTCGAGTCGGTCATCCAGGCCGGCAAGCCGCTTCTCATCATCGCCGAAGACGTCGAGGGCGAGGCGCTCGCCACGCTCGTCGTCAACAAGCTGCGCGGTGGTCTGAAGGTGGCGGCCGTGAAGGCACCCGGCTTCGGCGACCGCCGCAAGGCCATGCTGGAAGACATCGCGATCCTGACGGGCGGCACCGTGGTTTCGGAGGAACTCGGCGTCAAGCTCGAACACGTGTCGGTGGATACGCTCGGCCGCGCGAAGCGCGTGATGGTGGAAAAGGAGACGACGACGATCGTCGACGGCGCCGGTTCCAAGGAGGACATCAAGGGCCGCGTCGCCCAGATTAAGGCGCAGATCGAGGATACGACCTCGGACTACGACAGGGAAAAGCTGCAGGAGCGGCTCGCCAAGCTTGCCGGGGGCGTCGCCGTTATTCGCGTCGGCGGCTCGACCGAGATCGAGGTCAAGGAAAAGAAGGACCGCGTCGACGACGCGCTGCACGCAACACGCGCCGCGGTCGAGGAAGGCATCCTGCCCGGCGGCGGCGTTGCGCTCTTGCGCGTCGTCAGAGCGCTCGACAACCTTGCGACAGCCAATGACGACCAGCGCGTGGGAATCGAGATCGTCCGCCGGGCGATCGAGGCACCCGTTCGCCAAATCGCCGAGAATTCGGGTGCCGAAGGGTCGATTATCGTCGGGAGGCTCAAAGAGAAACCGGAATTTGCCTATGGCTGGAACGCCCAGACCGGGGAATTCGGAGACCTTTTCGACATGGGCGTCATCGACCCGGCCAAGGTCGTGCGCACGGCGCTGCAGGACGCCGCCTCTGTCGCTGGTCTTCTCGTGACGACAGAAGCGATGATCGCGGAGAAGCCGAAGAAGGATGGGCAGCCGCAGATGCCGCCCACCCCCGGCATGGACTTCTGAGCGTAGTTGAACGGGGCGCGGTCCTCGCGCCCCGACGCCCCTTCCCTCACGCGGGCTCCGTGTCAATCCCCGCCTCGGCGAGTTCCTTGAAGCCGCCGATGTTGAACACAGACGTATAGCCCATATCCTGAAGCGTCTTGCCCGCAAGGGCCGAACGGCCGCCGGAGGCACAATGAAGCAGGATCGTCTTGTCCTTCTGGAATACGGGATTGTGGTATTGGCTCTCCGGGTCGGCGCGAAACTCCAGCATCCCTCGCGAAACGTTCACCGCCCCCTTGAGCTTGCCGGTTTGCAGAACCTCCGTCGGATCGCGAACATCGACAATGAGCACATCACCGGAGCGCATCTTATCGGCGGCCTCAGTGGGAGACAATTTCGGGACGGCACTATTTGCTTCTGCCAACAGGTCCTTGACGTTCTTCGCCATCGTTCCCTCCAATAGGTTGCCATGGAGCAACGGAGAAAGGGAACGCTTTGAAGGCACCTCTGTCAAGGCGAGCATCGAATAACATTTTCGGGGGATCCAAGGGCATGCCCGCAACGAGCGGTCGCAGACGAGATTGCTTCCTGCTCGGCTTCCCGAGTCCAAAGAAAAACCCGGCTAGGTCATCGCCGGGTTTTTCGAAAAGATCAGTCCTTCTTCTGCGGGATCGGACGGATCGCCAACTCCCTGAGCTGCGCCGGCGTCGCCGGCGATGGCGCGCCCATCAGGAGGTCGACCGCCTGCTGGTTCATCGGGAAGAGCGAAATCTCGCGCAGGTTCTTGGCTCCGACCAGCAGCATGACGATGCGGTCGATACCGAAGGCCATGCCGCCGTGCGGCGGGGCACCGTACTGGAAGGCGCGGTAGAGACCGCCGAACTGTTCTTCGACGTCGGCTTGGCTGAGGCCGACGTTCTCGAAAGCCTTCACCATCAGCTCCGGCGACTGGTTGCGGATAGAGCCCGAGGCAATCTCGAAGCCGTTGCAGACCATGTCGTATTGGAATGCCTTGATCGACAGGAGATCATCGCCGGACAGCGCTGTGAGGCCGCCCTGCGGCATCGAGAACGGGTTGTGGGCGAAGTCGACGCGCTTCTCATCCTCGTTCCACTCATAGAACGGGAAGTCGACGATCCAGCACAGTTCGAAGCGGTCGCGATCGACGAGGTTCAGTTCCTCGCCGGCCTTGGTGCGCGCCTCGCCGGCGAACTTGTAGAATTTCGCCGGCTCGCCGGCGACGAAGAAGCAGGCGTCACCGTCGTCGAGACCAAGCTGCGTGCGGATCGCATCGGTGCGCTCCTCGCCGATATTCTTAGCGAGCGGACCAGCGCCTTCGAGCTTCTCGCCCTCCTTGCGCCAGAAGATGTAGCCGAGACCCGGCTGGCCTTGGCTCTGGGCCCAGGCGTTCATGCGGTCGCAGAATGCGCGCGAGCCGCCGGTCTTGGCGGGGATCGCCCAGATCTCCACCCTGGGGTTGGAGGCGATCATGTTGGCGAAGACCTTGAAGCCGGAGCCGGCGAAATGGTCCGTGACTTCCTGCATCTCGATCGGGTTTCTGAGATCCGGCTTGTCGGAACCGTATTTGCGGATCGCCGTGTCATAGGGGATGCGCGGAAACTTTTCCGTCACCGGCTTGCCGCCGGCGAAATCGGTGAAGATAGAGCGGATCATCGGCTCCATGGTGTCCCAGACGTCTTCCTGCTCGACGAAGCTCATCTCGAGGTCAAGCTGGTAGAATTCGCCAGGGAGACGATCGGCGCGCGGATCCTCGTCGCGGAAGCAGGGTGCGATCTGGAAGTAGCGGTCGAAGCCGGCGACCATCAGAAGCTGCTTATATTGCTGCGGCGCCTGCGGCAACGCGTAGAAATTGCCAGGATGGAGGCGGCTCGGCACCAGGAAGTCGCGAGCGCCTTCCGGCGACGAGGCGGTCAGGATCGGCGTCGTGTATTCGGTGAAGCCGATCTCCGTCATTCGCCGGCGCATGGCGGCGATGATCTCCGTGCGCTTGACGATGTTCCTGTGCAGGGTCTCGCGACGGAGATCGAGGAAGCGGTACTTGAGGCGCACGTCTTCCGGATAGTCCGGCTCGCCGAAAACCGGCAGCGGCAGTTCCTTGGCGGCGGACAGAGCCTCGATCTCGCGGGCATAGAGCTCGATCTCACCGGTCGGCATGTTCTTGTTGACGGTCTCTTCGGTGCGCGCCTTGACGATGCCGTCGACGCGAATGACCCATTCGCCGCGCACGGTCTCGGCCATCTTGAAGGCCGGCGAGTCCGGATCGGCGACAACCTGTGTCAGGCCATAGTGATCGCGCAGGTCGATGAACAGCACGCCGCCATGATCGCGGACGCGGTGAACCCAGCCGGAGAGGCGAACGGTGGAGCCGACATCCGATTTGCGGAGAGCGGCACAGGTGTGGCTGCGGTAACGGTGCATCATCTAGTCCTGGAATTGCAAAAAGGCCGCGCAGCTCGCAAAACGGCGCACGGCGGCATGTTCAAAGTCGGGCGGAAAAGCGCATGATGCGCCGCTTTTGTCAAGGCCGCGACGTGGTTTGCCGACAAGAGTACCAATCCGGACCGTAGATCACCGGCCTTCGCCGCCAAAGCAACCGGCAGGGCGCAGAAAGACCGAAAAGGGTCACAAATCGCGACTGTCCCCCGCGAACGGCGATCGCTAGACAGGGTATCAGGGCCGCACAGGCCTTGCGAGTCGCGGCCGCAATCGGATGCTTCCTGTCATGTCCCAGATTCGCCCGCTCATCCCGCTCCTCATCACCGCCGGCATTCTCATCGGCGGCAACGGGCTGCAGGGCACCTTCATCTCGCTCAGGGCACTTGAAGAGGGATTTTCGACCTCATTGATCGGTCTCGTCGGCGCGGGCTACAATGTCGGTTTCGCGATCGGCTGCGTCTACGTCACCCGCATTCTGCGGGCGATCGGGCACATCCGCACCTTCTCGGCAATGGCGGCAATCGCGTCGGCGGCCGCGATCGCCATGGTGCTTCTCATCGATCCGTGGTTCTGGTTCCTGATGCGCCTCGTCGCCGGCATCTGCTTCGCGAGCCTCTTCGCGACCGTCGAAAGCTGGCTGAACGCCAGCGTCACCAATGCCAATCGGGCGCGCACTCTATCGGTCTATCGCCTCGTCGATCTCGGCTCAGTGACTGCGGCGCAGTACCTCATCCCCGGAATAGGCATCGGCGGCTTCGAGCTCTTCGCGATCATCGCGATGGCGCTCACCCTTTCGCTCGTGCCGATCTCGTTCGCCGACCGCTCGAGCCCAGTCGCTCCGGAAGCGATCCGCTTCGACATCAAGGCGCTCTGGAACATCTCGCCACTCGCGACAATCGGCTGCATCGTCGTGGGTCTCACCAACGCCGCCTTCCGCTCACTGGGACCGATCTATGCGCAGGGGATCGGCCTTTCGGTGACGGCGATTGCGACCTTCATGAGCGCGGGCATCATCGGCGGGGTCGTACTGCAATATCCGCTCGGCCATTATTCGGACCAGATCGACCGGCGGCTGATAATCCTGATCGCCACTTTCGGCTCCCTCCTCGCGAGCCTCTTTCTCGCCTTCGGCGCCGGCGGTGACGAATGGCTGAACTTCGCCGGAATCTTTGCCTTCGGCGCGTTTGCCATGCCGCTCTATTCGCTCTGTTCGGCGCATGCCAATGATCACGCAGCGGAAGGCCAGCACGCGCTGGTCTCCGCCGGCATGCTTTTCTTCTGGTCGCTTGGGGCGATCATCGGGCCGCTCTTCGCTTCGTTCATGCTCGATATCTTCGGACCGCAGGCGCTGTTCATCTATACCGCGGTGATCCTCGCCCTCTTCATGCTCTACACGCTTCAGCGCATGACGGCCCGCGCATCCGTTCCGGCGCAGGAGCGCTCGATGCCCTTCCGCAACCTGCTGCGCACCTCCTCCTTCTTCAATAAGCTTGCCGGCGGGGGCCAATCAAAGAAGGAACCCTAACCCTCCGCCTGCGGCAAGATGCGCGCTGCGCCGAATTGCTGAAAGCAAAAATCATGTTTAGAAACAGCCAATCGCTTCCCCGGAGAAAGGCCATTAGGGGTCTTTTCGCCGACTCCGCTTCGCCCACTGGAATCGAAACGCCATGACGCCGATGCTCCGCCGCCGAACATTCCTCCAGGGCTCGGTCGCGCTTGGCGGCGCGTTTGCGCTCGGCGTCGGCGTCGCGGCCAGGGCGGGCGCGGCGCCCGATCCGCAGATCCTGACCGCGCAGTTTACCGAGGCGCAGATCGCGGCCGATGGCGTCACCTCCAAGGTGATGACCTACGGTCTCGGTGAAAGGACCCAACCTGGCATGCCGCCGGTCTTGAGGATGCGCAAGGGTGAGGCCTATGCGGCTAGGCTGTTCAATCGTCTCGACGAACCGACGACGGTCCACTGGCACGGCCTCAGAATCCCGAATGCGATGGACGGCGTGCCGGGAATGACCCAGCCCTACGTCTATCCGGGCGATCAATTCGACTATGTCTTCACGCCACCCGATGCGGGGACATTCTGGTACCATCCGCATTGCAACACGCTGACGCAGATGGGAAGCGGGCTCACCGGCGTAATCGTCGTCGAGAATCCCGAAGATCCGGCCTTTGACGCGGAGATCATCCTCAATCTGCGCGATTGGCGGCTCGGCGCCGGCGGTAGGTTCATCGATCCGTTCAAGCCACGCGATGCGGCGCGCGGCGGAACGTACGGGACCGTGAGGACGGCGAACTGGCAGCGGGAGCCCGTCTATGACGTCCCCGCCGGAGGGCTCGTGCGCGTAAGAATCGCCGCAACCGACGTCACGCGCATCTACACGATCGGGCTCGAAGGCGCGCCGGCAACGGTTATCGCGCTCGACGGCAATGCCGTCGACGCCCCCTTCCCGCTCGACCGGCTGGACGTCGGCCCCGGCCAACGCGTGGACCTCGCAATTCGCATGCCGGAAAGCGAGGGCGAGCGCGCCACGCTCGGCAATTTCCGGGGCTCCAGTCCCTGGACCATCGCGGCCTTACGGGCAGTCGGCACTTCGCTGAAGCGGGACCTCAGGGATATGGCCGCCCTCCCGGCGAACCTCGTTGCCGAGGCCGATCTCTCGGCGGCGAAGCGAATTCCGATCGATCTCACGGCAACCGCCGAGCACAAGGCGACGTCCTCCATTTGCGGTTCGCTCGGCTACACGTTCTGGGCGATGAACAAGACCCCCTGGCCGGGTGATACGTCCGACCCCGTCGCGCCGATCGAAGAACTGAAGCTTGGAGGAACCTATGTGCTCGAGATCGCGAATCGCACGCCGCATGCCCATCCGATCCACCTGCACGGCTTAAGCTTCCGCATCCTTGCCTCGAACAAGCGCAGCTTCCTCCCGCCGCCGACGGATACGATCCTGCTCCGGCCGGATGAACAGGCGGAAGTGGCACTGGTCGCCGACAACCCCGGCGACTGGGTGATCCATTGCCACATCATCGAACATCAAAAGACCGGCATGACCGCTTATTTCAGAATTGTCTGACAATTTCGATTGTGACAGATGCTGCGAGACGATACACGGAAAGGCTCAAGCCGCATTTTTGCCACAGTGATTTAAAACCCGATGATTCAAACGACAGCAGATCTGGAGGCCACCTGCGAAAAGCTGGCCCGCTCAAGCTATATTACGATCGACACAGAATTCCTGCGTGAAACCACGTTCTGGCCGGAACTGTGCCTGATCCAGATGGCGAGCCCCGATATGGCCGTCATCGTGGACCCGATGGCGCCGGGGATCGACCTTGCGCCGTTCTTCGCTCTCATGGCCGATCCGAATGTCCTCAAGGTGTTTCATGCCGCCCGCCAGGACATCGAGATCATCCATCATCTCGGCGATCTCATTCCGCATCCCCTCTTCGACACGCAGGTGGCGGCGATGGTCTGCGGCTTCGGCGACAGCGTTTCCTATGACCAGCTCGTCAACCGCATCAAGAACGAGCAGATCGACAAGTCGTCGCGCTTCACCGACTGGAGCCGCAGGCCGCTGACGGACAAGCAGCTCGACTATGCGCTCGCCGACGTGACGCATCTAAGGGACATCTACCAGTACCTGACCAAGGAACTGGAACGCGAGGGGCGCTCCTCCTGGCTTGCCGAGGAAATGGCGATCCTTGAAAGCCGGGAGACCTACGACCTGCATCCCGACAATGCCTGGCAGCGGCTGAAAATGCGCGTGAGAAAGCCTGTCGAGCTTGCGGTGCTGCAGAAGGTGGCTGCCTGGCGCGAGCGGGAGGCGCGCACGCGCAACGTGCCGCGCGGCCGAATTCTCAAGGACGATGCGATCTACGAAATCGCCCAGCAGCAGCCGAAAGACGCCGAAGCCCTCGGGCGCCTCAGAACCATCCCCAAGGGTTGGGAGCGCTCCGGCGCGGGCACCGCGGTGGTCGAGGCCGTCGGCGAGGCTCTGTCGATCCCGAAAACCGAACTGCCGCGTCTGCCGCGCCAGAATCATACTCCGGAGGGTGCTGCGGCGGCGGGGGAATTGCTGAAGGTCCTGTTGAAGCTCATCTCCGAAAAGGAAGGCGTCGCGGCCAAGATCATCGCCAGCAGCGACGATCTCGACCGAATCGCCGCCGAAGGCGAGAAGGCCGATGTCGCCGCCCTCAAGGGCTGGCGCCGTGAACTTTTCGGCGAGCCGGCGCTGAAGCTCATCAACGGAGAGGTGGCGCTGCGCTTCGTCGGCAAGAAGGTCGAGGCGATCGAAATCCCCGGTTGAAGCCGCGCTTCTTTGGACAACTTTCCGCCTGAATCGATCTCTAGCCAGGACGAATCGAAAGGCTGATTCCGGTCGAAGGCCCAGAATCAGCTATCTGAACATATCGCGGACCGCCGTCCGATCCGCGATCGTCCTGCATGCTTTCCGGTTTCGAGGCCTCCCCACATGCGCTGGAGATTTTCCACGCTCGACATCATTCTGTTGCTGCTGGCGGTCGCCGGCAGCGGCGTCGCCTATGCGTGGGTGGTCTACGGCGATGGTGGTCTGATCGGCGCAACCTATGCGCTGTTCATGTGCATGCCGATTCTCGCCTTTGAACGGCACATCATCTTCCGACGTCTCTACCGGAGGATCCACGGCCTGCCGACCCCGGCCTTTCTTCTCGCGTCCCTGGCCGTCTACCTCACGTTCGGCAACATCGGTTACGCGGCCGCCGGGCTCCTGTTGCACCTTACCGGTCTCCTGCGCGAAAGCAGGGCCGATGCGATGCTGCCGTCGCTCAACGTACTTCTGTACGCGCTTGCAACCTCCGGTCCGATCGTCTTCGTCCTCAGGGTGCGCGAACTGCTCGGCCGCGACGTCTTCCTCAGCCTTCTAACCGGACGCTACCGAAAGCCGGTGCAGGAGGAGCGCGTGTTCCTCTTTATCGATCTCGCCGGCTCTACGTCTCTCGCCGAGCGCTTCGGCGACCTCAAGATGCAGGAGTATCTCGGAAGGCTGTTCGCAACGCTCGCCGACCCGGTCCTGCGCTACGGCGGGTCGATCGACGACTATATCGGCGACGCGGCCGTCATCAGTTGGTCTTTCGATCGCGCGGTTGCGGACGCAGCCTGTATTCGCTGCGTCTTCGACATCCTCGACCAGGTCGAAACGGACGCCCACCGCTGGAGCAAGGATTACGGCGAGATCCCGCGCCTGCGCGCCGCACTCCACGGCGGGACGATCGTTGCTGCCGAGATCGGAGTGGACAGGCACAAGATCACCTATTTCGGCGACACGGTGAACACGACGTCGCGCCTCGAAGGGCTCTGCCGAACGCTCGAACGGCAGGTCCTGATTTCGGCCGACCTGGCACGGCGCATGCGCCTGCCCGCTTTCGTGACAAGCGAAGATCTCGGCGAACACGAGCTCAAAGGTCGCGGCCAGAAGCTCGGGGTATTGTCGCTTTGCGCCGGCGGTCTGCTGAAACAAACGCCAAATTCCGCTAGCCGTGTAGCTTCGCTCCCTTCGTGATCTTGTCGACGATCTTCCTTTCCGCATGGATCGCGATGCCGGCAATGGCGGCGTCATCCGGCCCGAATTGCCCGAAGACCTCGCGGTTCGCGTGGTCATGGCCGGTCGAGAACATCTGATCGACGTAAATCGACGTCTGGACGTTTCTTTCGAGGGCGCGCCGCTGGATGTTGCTGAGTGTCGAACCGTCCGTCGAAAGCACGACGATCGGCTGAATGCTGAGCGCGTTGTAGACATTGCCCGCGACGTCGCGGTATGGCTCGCCGATGATCTCCGGTTTCTGTCCGGCAATGCCGGTCGCCAGGAAGGCGGCGACGTTCAGTTTCTGCCACACCGCGAGATCATCGCGCAGGACAATTGCAAATTTCGTGTCGAACATGACGGCAGGCCCGCTTTGGTTTTCCAGAGCCGAGGTTAGCCAAGCCGGCCGCCACAATCTTGAACGTTCGTGCACAAGCCGGACCGAGGCTGGCTCCGCTGTCATCAAAGCTTCACGGGCCTGTAAAACAAGCATCAAGCAACCGTCATCAAAGCCGCCTATCGGGGATCGTCCTTTCCTCCAACTCGGGTGAACTTCATGACGAGATCCCTTTTTGCCACCGTGGCGTTGACGCTCTTGATGTCGAGTGCGGCACTTGCCGAGGAGAGAGCTTTCCCGGCGACGCTGAAGGCGCACGCGGTCCTTCCGGCCAATACCATCATCGCTGCTCCGGCCGATGCCGCGGATTATCTGAAGACCTCGGGCAAGTTCTCCACAGCCGACCGCAAGCGCGCGACCGAGCTCGGTAGCGTGCCGGGCAAGGACGGCGTTCGCCCGACGGGTCTTTCACTCCCCTTCAACGGCCAGCCAATGCAGGGCTTTTCCGGCATCAAGGCGATGGAGGACGGAAGCTTCTGGAGCCTATCGGACAACGGTTTCGGCAACAAGCTCAACTCGACCGACGCGATGCTGATGCTGCACCACATCAAGATCGACTGGGACGCCGGCAAGATCGAAGCGCTTGAGACCGTCTTCCTGTCCGATCCGGACCGCAAGGCGCCCTTCCCGATCGTCATGGAAGGTTCGGCGACACGCTATCTCACCGGCGGCGATTTCGACGTCGAGTCGATCCAGCCCGTCGCCGACGGCTTCTGGGTCGGTGAGGAATTCGGCCCCTACGTCCTGAAGTTCGACACCACCGGCAAGCTCACCGACGTCATTTCGACGACGGTTGACGGCAAGCCGGTACTCTCGCCCGACAATCCGATGTTGACCCTACAGGCAGACCCCTCAAAGAGGATGCCGGTCTTCAATTTGAAACGATCGGGCGGTTACGAAGGGCTGGCGCTGTCCAAGGACGGCACGAAGCTCTACGGCCTGCTCGAGGGGCCGATCTGGACGGACAATGAAACGGTGGAGCAGGCGAATGGCCGCCCTGCGCTCAGGATCGTCGAGCTCGATGCCGCAGCCAAGACCTGGACCGGGCGCAGCTGGCTCTATCCGCTCGCCGAAGGCGGCGAGGCGATCGGCGACTTCAACATGCTCGACGAGAAAACCGCGCTGGTGATCGAGCGCGACAATGGCGCTGGCACCGTCGACAAGGCCTGCGCCGATCCCAAGGATCCGAAGCCGGATTGCTTCGCGATCGGGTCGAAACTGAAGCGCATCTACAAGATCGAGATGGGCGAGGAAAACGTCGGCAAGGCGGTGCGCAAGATCGGCTACATCGATCTCTTGAAGATTGCCGATCCGGACAACCGGAAGCGCCAGGGTGGCGGCGAGGGCTACTATGATATGCCCTTCGTCACAATCGAGAATGTCGACCGCGTGGACGAAACGCACATCGTCGTCGGCAACGACAACAACCTGCCCTTCTCCGCCGGACGCTCCCTCGACAAGGCGGACGACAACGAATTCGTGCTGCTCGAGGTCGGCGAATTCCTGAAGGCCGAATAACAATGGAGGCGGCCGCGCGGAATACCCGCGCGGCCGCTTCCTGCTTGTGAAAAGCGCTCAGCGCTCGAAGCGGAAGGCAAGCCTCTTGCCGGTCAGCTTAGCGAGTTGCTGGAGGCGACCATCCAGGCGCTCGCCCTCGAAATCGGCATAGGCCGCCGGAACCACGAATTCGAGATCGATATCCGGCTGTTGCGATGGCCGCAATGTCAAATGGCGCGCAACGCCCGGCATGGATGCCGAGAAGAGATAGGCGACGCGCAGCAGGCCACCCAGGAGCTTCGCCAGTTCGAGCAGGCGCGGGGTCGTGATACCGGCCAGCGGACTTGTGGCACCATCGTCGTTGAGGCCCTCGAGACGATAGTAATTCGCGAGTGCGATATAGGCGCGACCGGCATGGGTAATGCCGGTGAAGGCCGAGTGGGCGATGATGTTGAGGGCCTGCAGGCCGCGATAGTCCGGATGCGCGCGCCAGCTGATGTCGGCCAAGAGACAGGCAGCCTGACGATAGCGGCTCTCCTCCTCGGTTTCCTCGATGCCAAAGTAAGGCACCATACGGCCGGTCCATTCGGCAAGCTCGCGGGCGTGTTCCGGGGACCGGGCGCGCAGTATGGCGATCTCGTCGGCGGCCGCCAGCAACGGGTCCTGCAGACGCTCCTCATCGGAAAGTAGCGAATACAGGTAGCCTTCGCGAACGCCAAGCGCAGAGAAAGAGATGCGCCCGGGCTTCATGATAGAGATCGCCTCCTGCATCGTCACCGCACCGAAAGGCAAGAGGCTTCGGCGGCTCTTGGAGATCGTCGCGTAGGCGGACGGCTTGAGGTTCTTCGGTTCGATCACTTCGGTCAGGATCGCCATCGCTTCGTCAAAGGAGATCTCGTAGCCCTGCATCATATGCAGCGGATAATTGAGCATCTCCATGTGAAGCTTGGCGATGGATCGCCACGTTCCGCCAACGGCATAGAAGTTGCGTCCGGTTCCCTTCGTCAGGACCTCGGCGCTCCTCATGAACTTCCGTGCCCAGGTTCGTGCCCTGCTCAGGGAGCCGTTGCTGTGTTCGAAGAGGCGGATACCCCCGAGCGGCAGCGTTATACCGTTGCCGATGCGCCTTCCTTCGACCTCTACGAGCTCCAGCGAACCGCCGCCGAGGTCGCCGACGACACCATCCGGATCGTGATAGCCGCTGACAATACCCATCGCGGAGTAATAGGCTTCCTCCTCGCCGCTCAGGATCCGCACCTTTTGTCCGAGGATGGCTTCCGCCTTTTCAATGAAGGCTGCGCCGTTTGTCGCTTCGCGTGCGGCGGCCGTTGCCAGCACATACATCTTTGACGAGCGCGCCTGGTCGGAGAGCGCCCGGAAACGCTGCAGCGCCTTCAGCGCGCGCTGGACACTCTCGTCCTCCATGCGGCCTGTCGCGTCGATGCCCTTGCCGAGACCGCACATCACTTTCTCGTTGAAAAGCATCGCCGGCGAACGGCTCAACCCCTCATAGACAACGAGGCGAATGGAGTTCGACCCGATATCCACAACGGAGACCGGGCGGATGCCGGGCAAACGCCCCTGCGCTTCAGATTCGACCATGCAATTCCAGTTTACTTGCGCCAACCGCTTTTCCAGCCGGCAATCAGCTTCGGTGCGCTGGACTTCAGAGCTTCACCCCGACCCGAAAGGCTCGGGTTGGTCATGAAATAATGCTGCGCGTTGAACGGCTCGGCGTCCTTGCCCACCTCCATCCGACGCGAGGTGCCGTCGGCCAGAATCTCGTAGCTCTGCTGGTTGTCGATGAGATTGCCCAGCATGATCTGCGAAAGAACCTGTTCGTGCACAGTGCGGTTGATGAGCGGCACGAGCGTCTCGACCCGCCTGTCCAGATTGCGCGGCATCATATCCGCCGAGCCGATATAGACAAGAGCATTTTCCGAGGGAAGGCCGTGTCCGTTGCCGAAGCAGAATATGCGCGAATGCTCAAGGAAGCGGCCGACGATGGATTTGACGCGGATATTGTCGGAGAGACCGGGCACCCGCGGACGCAGGCAGCAGATACCGCGCACGACGAGATCGATCTCGACGCCCGCGCGGCTGGCCCTATAGAGCGCATCGATGATGTCCGGATCGACGAGCGAATTCATCTTCATCCAGATCGCCGCCGGCCGGCCCGCCTCCGCATGCGCGATCTCTTCATCGACATGCTTCAGGATGCGCGGGCGCAGCGTGTGGGGCGAGACCGCCAGCTTCATGCCGGCCTCCGGCTCGCCGTAGCCGGTGATGAAGTTGAAGATATTCGCCATGTCGTGGGCCATCACCGGATTGCAGGTGAAGAACGACAGGTCGGTGTAGATCTTCGCCGTGACCGGGTGATAGTTGCCGGTTCCGAGGTGGCAATAGGTCCTGAGCTTGCCCTCCTCGCGGCGCACGACCATCGACATCTTTGCGTGGGTCTTCAATTCGATGAAGCCGAAGACCACTTGAACGCCGGCACGCTCGAGATCGCGCGCCCAACGGATGTTGGCTTCCTCGTCGAAGCGGGCTTTCAGCTCGACGAGCGCCGTCACCGACTTGCCGGCCTCAGCGGCGTCGATCAGCGCGCGCACGATCGGGCTGTCGTTCGAGGTTCGATAGAGCGTCTGTTTGATCGCCAGCACGTCCGGATCACGCGCCGCCTGCAACAGGAACTGCACGACGACATCGAAGGACTCGTAGGGGTGGTGAACCACCATGTCCTTCTCACGGATGGCGGCAAGGCAATCGCCGCCATGCTCGCGTACGCGCTCGGGGAAGCGCGGATTGTAGGGCTCGAAGCGCAGGTCCTCCCGCGGCGCCTTGGTGATTTCCGAGAGCGTGTTGAGCGCGAGCAAGCCGGGCAAAACGGCGACACGATTTTCCGGAACGCCGAGCTCGTGCACCACGAACTGGCGCAGCGAGGCGGGCATCTCGGAATCTGTCTCGATCCGGATCACCGACCCGCGACGGCGGCGCTTCAGCGCCGTCTCGAATAGACGGACAAGGTCTTCCGCCTCTTCCTCGACTTCGATATCGCTGTCGCGAATGATACGGAACGTGCCCGAGCCCTGCACCTCATAGCCTGGAAAGAGGCGGTCTATAAACTGGCCGACAACGTCTTCGAGCGTGATGTAGCGAATGACGTTCTTGACGTCAGGCAGGCGAATGAACCGGTCGAGCGCCACCGGCAGGCGCAGGAGCGCCGTCATCGGCTCGCGGCCAGTCTTGCTGACGAGTTGCAGCCCGATCGAGAAGCCGAGATTGGGGATGAACGGGAACGGGTGCGCCGGGTCGATCGACAGCGGCGTCAGGACCGGAAAGATCGACTGGTCGAATTCGTTGGCGAGCCAGCTCCTGTCCTGCGCCGACAGAGATGCCGGGCGGACGATGAGAATGTCTTCCTTGGCAAGATATTGCTGCAGGACGGCAAGCGACGCCTGCTGCTCCATCTGGAGATTGTCGACCTCCTGCAGGATTTCGTCGAGCGTCTCGGCCGGCGTCTTGCCATCGGGGCTGCGCAGCGAAAGTCCCGAACGCACCTGCCCCTCGAGACCCGCGACGCGAACCATGAAGAATTCATCGAGGTTGGCGGCCGAGATCGAAAGGAAGCGGACGCGCTCAAGGAGCGGATGAGCGGTGTTCAGCGTCTCTTCGAGGACGCGGCGATTGAACTGAAGCCAGGAGAATTCGCGGTTGATGAAACGCTCCGGGGCCGTCAGGAGATCAAACTGCTCCACGGGCGCTTCACGTTTTTGCTCAACAGGCGCCTCGTGTTCGGTGATTGCAGACGTCGCCTTGTCCATGCCCTTCAAAACCCCATTACTCCGAATGAACGCGCTATCCCACTTTGACGACGGAACTGTGACAGTCAATCCGGCCGGCCGGCATTTGCCAGCTCCTCCAAGACTTCTGCGGCGAGCGCGCGCGTCAGCCGCGTGCCGCGGGCGAGCGCCATATGATCCAGCCGCTCGACGACCGTCTGGGCCGCCTCCAAGGAGCGCTCCATGCGCGCGACGATATAGCCGACGAGGCGTTCGTCGACGAGAAGCTGGCGGTCGGCGAAAAGCTTGATCAGCACCTGCGTCAGCAGCTCGTCGTCGGGCTCGCCGATCTCGACGACCGTAGCGGCCTTCAAGCGGGAACGGAGGTCAGGGAGCGTCACCGGCCAGGACATAGGCCACAGCCGCGATGTCATCAGCAATGCCGTGCCGTTCTGGCGCACGCTATTGATGACATGGAAGAGCGCCGTGTCGTCGAAGCCCTCGCGATCTGCATCCTCGAAGAGAACAGGGCTCAATGCGGCGATGTCGGCGGCGTTCGAGCCGGCGACGGGATGGATCGCCTCGGCTCCCGATTTGTCGCGCCAGATGCTGGCGAGATGCGATTTGCCGGAGCCGACCGGTCCGGCGATGATGACGACGGGGGATGGCCAATCCGGCCAGTGATCGACGATGGCGATGGCCGCGCTCAGCCGGTCGGAAACGAGCAAATCCTCCCGACCCGTGGACGGATCATGGCCGAAGACGAGCGGCAGTTGTTCGTGAGGGCGTCTTGTCATGCTTTGCTCTGGACGATGGCACTCAGCGGGGGTCTTTGCCTTCCTGCTGGTTCGCCGCTGTCCTATGCCCGTGATAGAGATCGCTATCAAGGTACCGCTGTATGCCGAAGCGAACAAGAACGCCGATCGCCGCCGCCGCCGGCACCGCGACGAGAAGGCCGACGAAGCCGAAGAGCGCGCCGAAGGCGAGCAGCGCAAACATCAGCCAGACTGGATGAAGGCCGACGCTCTTGCCGACCAGCTTCGGCTGCAGAATGTTGCCCTCGAGAAACTGACCGGTGAAGAAAACGACGAGGACGAGCGCGATCCAGATATAGTCCGGCCAGAACTGAACAAGCGCGACGCCCACGGCAAGGACAAGGCCGACCAGCGAACCGACATAAGGGATGAAGCTGATCATGCCGGCAAAAAAGCCAATCAGCAGCCCGAAATTGAGGCCGACCAGGGACAGGCCGACGGCGTAGTAGACGCCGAGGATAACGCAGAGCGATCCCTGACCGCGAACGAAGCCGGCGATCGTCACGTTCATGTCACGGGCGATCTGGCGCACGACCTCCACATGGTCGCGCGGGATCCAACTATCCACTTTCTCGACCATGTGATCCCAGTCGAGCAACAGATAGAAGGCGACGACCGGCGTAATGATGAAGAGCGACAGAATGTCGAGCAGCGCCATGCCGGAGTTCCAAAGCTGCTGGAACAAGGTGCCGAGGAAGAGTGCGCCCTGCTCTAGAAGCTTGGCCGAATTCTCTTTGATCGCGGCCATCTGACCCTCGAGCCAATCGGGCACGATGGTCGACTGGGTGGTGTCAGTGATAAAGGCTTGGAGCCTAGAGACGTAGCCGGGCATCTTCTGAAGGAAATCGGCGGCCTGCGTGAAGATCAGCGGTATGATGATCATCAGTGACAATGCGAAAACGACGACGAAGGCGACCAGAATGACGATTGTCGCCATCAGGCGGCTGAGGCCCAGCCGTTGCAGCCGGTCGGCCACCGGGTCGAGGAAATAGGCGAGCGCCATGCCGGCGAGAAATGGCAGCAGGATGGAACTGAAGATCGTCAGGAAGATGATGAAGCCGGCGAGCACCAGAAGCCAGAAGAAAAGCTGGCGCTGAAGTCCCAAACCGCTGACCCGATTGCCCATGGCGTTCCCCGTCGCGCGTCCGACACACCGTGCCGCGCGTCCCTTCGTCGGACGAGATAGGGTGCGGCGTGCGCGGAGGTCAAGCCCGACGGTCCTCAATCCGCAGTCTTGGTGCTCGGCGCCAGAGGGACAAGGGCAAAATCGTGAAAAAAGACCGCAATGCCGGCCTCTCCGCTTGCACTCCTCCGGCTCTCGTGCCAATCGCATCCGCAATACGCGACGAGCCTTGGAGAACGAGCATGAGCCAGTCGGGAAAGAACGGCCTCACCTATAGCGATGCAGGCGTGGATATCGATGCCGGCAACCTGATGGTGGAGAAGATCAAACCGCACGTCCGCTCGACCCGGCGTCCCGGTGCCGACGGCGAGATCGGCGGTTTCGGCGGCCTCTTCGATCTCAAGGCAGCGGGTTTCTCCGATCCGGTCCTGGTTGCCGCGAACGACGGTGTGGGCACCAAGCTAAAGATCGCGATCGATGCCAACAAGCACGACACCGTCGGCATCGACCTCGTCGCCATGTGCGTCAACGATCTCGTCGTTCAAGGCGCCGAACCCTTGTTCTTCCTCGACTATTTCGCGACCGGAAAGCTCGATCCCGACCAGGGCACGGCGATTGTCGCCGGCATCGCCGCCGGCTGCCGCGAGGCAGGCTGTGCGCTAATCGGCGGCGAGACGGCCGAGATGCCGGGCATGTACTCCGGCGGCGACTACGACCTCGCCGGTTTTGCCGTCGGCGCGGCCGAGCGCGGACAGCTTCTGCCGGCCGGCGACATTGCCGAAGGCGACGTCATCCTCGGCCTCGCCTCCTCCGGAGTGCATTCGAACGGCTATTCGCTGGTGCGCAAGATCGTTTCGCTGTCAGGCCTTGCCTGGGACGCGCCGGCCCCCTTCGGCGAAGGTACGCTCGCCGACCTCCTGATGACGCCGACCCGCATCTATGTAAAGCCGCTCCTGAAGGCGATCCGCGAGACCGGCGCGATCAAGGCACTGGCGCACATCACCGGCGGCGGCTTCCCCGAGAATATTCCGCGGGTGCTGCCGAAGCACCTCGCCGCCGAGATCGACCTCGACGCCATCAAGCCGCCGGCCGTTTTCTCCTGGCTGGCAAAGACCGGCGGGGTTGCCGCCAACGAGATGCTGCGCACCTTCAATTGCGGCGTCGGCATGATCGCCGTCGTTCCCGCGGCGGAGGCGGACAGGGTCGCTCAGGTGCTTGCCTGCGAAGGCGAAACGGTCTTTGCGCTCGGCCGGATGGTTGCGCGCGCCGAGGGCGCGGCCGGCACGATCTACAAAGGCAGCCTCGCCCTATGAGCGTGACCGCGGATCGAAAGAAGCGGGTTGTCGTCTTCATTTCCGGCGGCGGGTCCAACATGGTTTCGCTGGTAAAGGCCGCCACCGCGCCGGATTTTCCGGCCGAGGTCATCGCCGTCATCGCCGACAAGGCGGACGCGGGCGGCCTGGAGAAGGCGGCCGGCTTCGGCATTCCGACCTTCTCCTTCGTCCGCAGGGACTTCGCCAGCAAGGACGCGCACGAAGCGGCAATTCTTGCCGAACTCGACCGGCTCCGGCCGGATTTCCTCTGTCTGGCCGGCTATATGCGGCTTCTTTCCGCGGCGTTCATCCAGCGCTACGAGGGCCGCATCCTCAACATCCATCCATCGCTGCTGCCGCTCTTTCCCGGGCTTCATACGCATCAGCGCGCGATCGACGCCGGCATGAAGATTGCGGGCTGCACGGTGCACTTCGTGACCGAGGGCATGGACGACGGCCCGATCGTCGCGCAGGCCGCCGTTCCGATTATTCCGGGCGACACGCCGGAAACGCTTGCCGCGCGCGTCCTCACGGTCGAGCACAAGACCTATCCGCTGGCGCTGAAGCTTGTTGCCGAGGGCAAGGTGCGGATGGAATCCGGGCGCGCGACAAGCGAGGCCGGCGGCGAGGCATCCGGCACGCTGATATCTCCCGCGATCTGATAGCAAACGTACAGACGTAGCCAACCCCCTTATAACTACAGCCCTTGCTCCTGACCGAAGCAGATCACTTCGCAGCTGCGAGCCGCCGATCGAGCGCGTCGAGCACCCGGCGGGTCAGAGCAGGATAGTCGCCGTCGAAATGGTGGCCGCCGTCGATCGCAACCACATCGACGCCGGACGGCTTCAGTTCCGGACAGGCGTCGTCCTCTTCGTCCGTGCCGTAGATGCACTGCACGAGCGACGGATCGATCGCCTTCACATCGTCCACCGGGTCGCCCGCGCTCCCCTCGCCTTCGGCGCCGAGCCAACCAAGGACGGAAATCTTGTAGTCGGCCTGATGCGACAGCGCCATGAGCGTCACCTGGCGCACGCCGGCGCGGGCCGCGGGTGGAAGCAGATTGTAGGTGCGCGGCAGGATATCGGCGCCGAAGGAATATCCGATCAGCAGCACGTTGCGGACATTCCAGCGCTTTCGATAATAGCTGATGATCCGGGCGAGGTCGTCGGCGGTCGCCTGCGGCTGGCGCTCGGACCAGAAATAGCGGAGCGAATCCACCCCGACCACCGGCACACCTTGCTGCCGCAGGGCATTGCCGACCTCCCTGTCGATATCGCGCCAGCCGCCATCGCCGGAATAGATCACCGCCATGGTATCGCGCGAGGGCTTCGCGTCGAGGACGGTCAGAGGGAGCCCAAACGGGTCGTCGGCTTCGTCGCCCTCCTGCAGATATTCCGAGAGGGCGCCGGACAGGGCGGCATAGGCGCCGTCCTCCGTGTCCGTGGTTTCGATGTCCGGGTGCTTCGCAACGAGCGCCGCGACATGTTGGCGCCCCTCGGCGGACGCCGAGGGTGAGAACGTGACGCTGACCGGATCCGGCAAGGTTCCGTCAGTCAAGCCATAGGCCATGCGGTCACCCTTCGCCACCTTCTCGGCCGGAGTGCAGAGCTGTTTGGTCAAGGCAATGCCCTCTTCGGGATCGACCGCGAAGGTCTTGCCAATCGTCGCGGCGGGAGATTGGGCGGCGATCGCCAGCGCCATGGCGCCGCCGGCGCCCACCCCGGCGACGACCGGCGGGCGATAGGCACCGCTGCCGGCGGCGCGTTGAACCTGCTGGCTCAAGGATTCGATGTCCGAGACGGTGTAGATGCAATCTCCGTCGTCCTCGGCGAGCGCTGCCAGATAGGCCTTGAGGTCGATGCCGACGACGAGTGCATTCTCGCCGGAAAGCGAGCGCGCAACGGCATTTTCGTTTTCCGTCCAGCCGTCCGCGCCGGAAAGCAGCACGACGAGCCCGGATGCGTCCTGTTTCGGGAACAATATATGCGGCGATGGGATCATGCCAGTGTCGAATCTCGCCTCTTCGGCCGCTGAGGGGAGGCTCGCCACCGCGGCAATCAGCGCCGCCAGGGCAGCGCCTTTCCAGATTCTTGCCATGCGGGTCATTTCTTGATCACTCCCTTGATGCCGCCGCCGATCAGGAACGTCGCGTCCATGAGCGCGAGGATGGGATTGAGGCCGCCGCTCGCCGCCAGATAGCGTGGCTGCCAGTGCGGGTGGAACTTCGACTTGAAGGCGCGCAGACCTTTGAAGTTGTAGAAACGCTCGCCGTGCTCGTAGAAAGTCCGGCCGGCGCGATCCCAGACCGGCGCCGTGCTGCGGGAGGACATGCCGGAAAGCGGTGCCATGCCGAGATTGAAGCGCCTGTAGCCTTGCGCCTTCAGGTGTTCCATGAGCTGCGCGAACAGGAAGTCCATCGACCCCTTCGGCGCTTCCGGCGAAAAGCGCATGAGGTCGACCGAGCCCTCCTCCCTCGTGCCCGTGAGGAGGATGTTGGCGAAGGCGACGATGCGCCCCTGGCACTTAAGGATCGCGACCGGCTGCGTCACGAGATATTGCGGATCGAAGGCGCCGAGCGAAAAGCCCTTCTCCCGAGCATTGTGATGCGCAAGCCAGGCATCGGAAATGGCGGCGAGTTCCGGGAGGATGGCCGGCACCTCCGCGGGCTCCACCACCGAGAACTCCAGACCATCGCGCTGGCCGCGGCTCACCTGGTGGCGCAAGGTCGCCCATTTACCGCCCTTCATCTCGAAGCGCGTGAGATCGACCTCTGCAAGCTCGCCGAGGCGGAAGGCTCTCAAGCCCGCATCGGCGTAATAGGCAAGCCCGCGCGGCGAAACCTGATAGAAGACGGCCCGGCAGCCATTGGATCGTGCCGTCTCGATGAACTGCCAGATGAGGTCCGGCCAGGCTTCCACCGGACCGACAGGATCAAAAAGCGCGACCCAGGAGCGCCCCCAGCGGCCATACATGATGAAGGCGCGGCCGTCGGCAGAGAACATGATGCTCTTGTCACCCATGCGCACGAGATTGGCGTCGGACATGTCCTGCGTCTCGAGTATGGTGATCGCCCGCTCCATATCCTCGTCGGAGGCAGGCGCGATCGCAGTCGCGGCCGGACGCATGAGACTCCAGATCGCCACCGCGCTCGCGCCGATCGTCACCCCAAGCAGCGCGCGAAGACCACGCGGAGCCTCCGCCGAGAATTCGAACTGCCACCAGAGTTCGTGGCTGTACTCGACGTTGCGATAAACGAAGAGCAGGACGACGAAGGCACCGAGGCAGATGACGCCGAGGGCAGTGAGCCAGGGCAGCGTCAACGCCTGACCGAAGAGCGAAGCCGGACGAACGAAGAGGCGGCGGCTCGCGAGCAGACCGACAAGGAAGAAGGCGAGGATGCCGGCCTCTCCGAGCGCCACCGCCTTCACCAACGAAAGCAGGAGCGCCGCGAGCGCGATCACGATCGCCACCCACCAGGCGCCATCGAGACGCAGCGCCAGTCCTCGCGCCACGATGAAGAGCGCCAGCCCGAGCAGGCTCGCGAGGAAATGCGCTCCTTCCACGATCGGAAGAGAGACATAGTTCGCGAGGAAGGCCAGGTTCTCGTCCGGCGTCGGCGTCACACTCGACAGCACCAGCATGAGGGAAAGCACCAGTGCGAGCGTGGCAAGCAGAAGCGGCGTCATGCGGCCGCCGGCACGGCGCAGGCTGGAGGCGACCGGGTGGCCGGCGAGCTGGCGCAGCTCGATCCCGACGATCACAACGAGCGCGACCAGCAGCGGCAGGACGTGATAGATCAGGCGGTAGAGGACGAGCGCGCCGAGGATCGCGTCGACATCGGCCGCATGCCCAAGGGTCGCGACGATCACAGTCTCGAAGACACCAAGCCCCGCAGGCACGTGGCTGAGCACGCCGAGCCCGACGGCAATCGAATAGATTGCAAGAAAAGCCGGCCAGCCGATCGTTCCGCTTGGCAGGAGCACGTAGAGAACAGTCGCGGATGAGGCAAGATCGAGCGCCGTCACCAGGAACTGGCGCGACGATGTCCTGGAATCCGGCAGGCGCAGGGTGAAGCGCCCGATGCTGAACGCATGGCCGCTGCGCCCGGCTATCAGGACCGCGAGCAAGCCGGCGAGCACGACGGCGGCTATTATGCGCAGCCAGAACGCATCGAGGCCGGTAAGCGGCGCGACGTGCTCACCGACAGCAAGCAGGCTCAGACAGGCAACGGCCGCGAGGCCCAACCCGAAGGCGAGCGTCACAAAGGCGATGACGCGAGCAATATCGTCAGGTTCGAGGCCGAGTCGCGAATAGGATCGATATCGGATCGCACCGCCACTCAACGGGCCGAAGCCGGCGGTGTTGCCGACCGCATAGGCGCAGGCGGCCGTCAGCGCGACATCGGCATAGGGGAGCTTGCGCCGGATATAGTCGAGGGCGCCGACGTCGTAGAAGGTGAGCGCCAGAAAACTCAGGCCCGTGAACAGGACGGCCGCAGCCACCGAACACCAGCTCGTATCGGCCAGTGCCGAGACGACGTCCCCATATTGCACCTCTGCCGTCAGATGAAAGATCGCGGCTCCGAAGAGCGCAATCACGACGAGTGTGCCAGCGGCGGAGAGATAGCGCTGATTGCGCCTCAGGAACGGCCGCCATCCCCTCACGACCGCTTGATCTTGTGCTTCAATCTCGTGAGAGGGAGAGGACGCCATGGTTCGCCCGGGTCGTTGAAGAAGACACGAGCGGTTTAACGCAGTAAGGCCCTGACAAAAAGTGAATTATCGGTAATGTACGTTGTTTCAAAGGGTTAAGCTGCAAGCGCGGTACGGTTCAACATCGCCCATTGCAGGAGCATGATGGTCTTGGCGTCGCAAATCTCGCCGGTACCGATCATGGCGACGGCCTCCTCGAAGGGAATTTCCAGCACTTCGATGTCCTCACCCTCATGGGCAAGTCCGCCGCCGGCGGCCACCTTCTTGGAGATGTCGACGCGGCCGAGGAAGAAGCTCGTGCGCTCTGTTATCGCGCCGGGGCTCATATAGGCGTCGAAGAGATGCATGGCGCTTTCGATGCGGTAGCCGGTTTCCTCCATGGCTTCACGGCAGATCGCGACTTCCGGCTCCTCGCCATCGAGAAGGCCGGCCGGCGTTTCGATGAGATACGCAGGCTCTCCCTGCATGAAGACCGGAATGCGGAGCTGGCGGACGAGAACGACCACCTGCCGCTCCGGATCGAAGAGCAGGATCGTCGCCGCGCGGCCGTGGTCGTGCACCTCGCGCACGAGCCGCGCAGTGCTGCCGTCGGACATCTGTTGTTCAAGCGTGATCTGCTCGAGATTGATGAAGCCATTCCAGAGCGTTCGGCGATCGATGATCCGACAGCGCGAGTCGACGGATTTCGTCATTGGTAATCCTTGTTCGAGGATGGGCTAGTCACGCCCGGCTTATCCAGACCCGGTTGTCGTGGAACGCCGCGCCGCCATAGGGCGCGACGGCGTCGGCTCCGGTCAAGACGTTTATCCCTTCGCCGTCGAGATGGGCGCCGTTCGGCCAAAGCCCTTCGGCGACGACGACACCCCGGCGGGCGCCACCGCCGATTTTCGCATGCAGGCGGATCTCGCCGCGCCCGTTTCCCAGCCTGACGATACCGCCGTCGGCAATGCCGAGTTCGGCGGCATCCTCCGCATGGACCATGACCTCGGGCCGGCCCTCCTTCTCGATCGAGGAGGGGGTTTCGGAGAAGGTGGAATTGAGGAAGGAGCGGGCGGGCGAGGTCGCCAGACGGAACGGATGGCGCTCATCCGTCACCTCGATCAGTTCGACATGATCGGGGAACTCGGGAAGACGGTCGTGCGGCCCCTGCAGCCCCATCGACTGCGGCGGCCGGTTGGGTGCCGGCGTGCCCGTCCAATCCGCCTTGAAGCGGAACTTGCCGTCCGGATGGCCGAAGCCCTTGAGGAAATGCGCGTCCTCGAAAGCCGGCTGGCAATCGAGCCATTTCCGCTCTTTCATCTCGTCATAGCCGATGCCGTAGTTGGCGAGCAGCCGGTCGATATGCTGCCGCTCCGTCAGGCCGAAGCCGGGACAATCGGCAATGCCGAGGCGCTTTGCCAGTTCCTCTATGACGAAGAGGTTGGTGCGCACCGTCGGCGGCGGTTCGACGACCTTCGGGCCGATGAGGATATGCTGATGGCCGCCGCCGCGATAGAGATCGTCATGCTCGAGGAACATGGTGGCCGGTACGACGATATCCGCTAGCTGCGCGGTGTCCGTCATGAACTGTTCGTGCACGGCGACGAAGAGATCGTCGCGCAGGAAGCCCCGCTTCACCAGCCGCTGCTCCGGCGCGACATTGACCGGATTGGTGTTCTGGATGAGCAGCGCCGTCACCGGACCGCGATGGCGCAGTGCTTCGGCGTCGCCGGTCAGGACGCGGCCGATCTGCGACTGGTCTAACATGCGCACGCCGGGATCGTGCAAAGCGGTGCCGACGAGCTCACGCTTGTCCAGCTTGAAGATGTCGTTGTTGGAATGGAAGGCGCCGCCGCCCTCATGCTTCCAGGAGCCGAGCACGGTCGGAACGCAAGCGGCGGCGTGGATCGCCACGGAGCCGTTGCGCTGCCGGGTGAAACCGTAACCGAGACGGAAATAGGTCTTGGGCGTGGTGCCAACGAGCTTGGCGAAGGCTTCGATCTCCTCGACCGCGAGGCCGGTGATGGCGGCAGCCCACTCCGGACCGCGCGTCTTCAGATGCGCCTCGAGACCGGCGGGATCGTCGGCGAATTTCGCCATGTAGTCCCGGTCGGCATAGCCGTCGCGGAAGGCGATGTGCATGACGGCGCAAGCGAGCGCCGCATCGGTTCCGGGCTTCAGCACCAGGCCCATATCGGCCTGCTTGACGGTCGGGTTGTCGTAGATGTCGATGACGACGATCTTGGCGCCGCGCTCCTTGCGCGCCTTCACCGCATGCGTCATCACGTTGACCTGGGTGGCCACCGCATTCGTGCCCCAAATCACGACGCAATCGGCCTTGGCCATTTCGCGCGGATCCGGACCGCGTAAGGCTCCCGTCGCCATGGTTAAGCCGGTCCAGGCCATGTTGGTGCAGATCGAGCCGAAGAAGCCGGAATAGCGTTTGGCGTGACGCAGCCGCTCGATCGAATCGCGCTGCACCTGTCCCATCGTGCCCGCATAGAAATAGGGCCAAACCGCTTCCGAGCCGTGCTTCTGCTCGGCCTTGAGGAATTGATCGGCGATCTCGTCGAGCGCCGCCTCCCAGGAAATCTCCTGCCAGTTCCCCTCGCCCTTCGCGCCGACCCGACGCTGCGGGACTATCAGCCTTCCGGGATGATAGATGCGCTCGGCATAGCGCGCCACCTTGGCGCAGATGACGCCGGCCGTGTAGCTGTTTGCGGCGGCGCCGCGCACGCGGCCGATCCGGCCTTCCGCTGTCAGGTCGACTTCCAGCGCACAGGCCGACGGACAGTCATGTGGACAGACCGAATGGCCGATCGATTTTTCTGCTTTGATTGGGCTCGCAACGTTCATGGCTTTTCTATATGGCATCCCTAAATAGGCTCAAAGCCCCATTCGCCATCCATCGAAACAATTGATCGCAGCCATCGGCGGCTCTTATGAACTATCGCCATATCTACCACGCAGGCAACTTTGCCGACGTGTTGAAGCACGCGGTGCTGGCACGGCTCGTCACTTATCTCAAGCAGAAGGACAAGGCCTTCCGTGTGCTCGACACCCATGCCGGCATCGGGCTCTATGATCTTTCGAGCGATGAAGCGCAAAAGACCGGCGAGTGGCGCGAGGGCATCGGCCGGCTGATCGAGGCCGAGCTTCCCGCACCTGTCGTCGAAATCCTTGCGCCTTATCTCTCGGCCGTTCGCGATCTCAATCCGGCCGGAGGACTCACGCTCTACCCGGGTTCTCCGAAGCTTGTCCGTATGCTGTTTCGTCCGCAGGACCGGCTATCGGCCATGGAGCTGCATGCCGAGGATTACGAAACACTGCACCGGCTGTTCGAAGGCGATTTCCAGAGCCGCATCACCCGGCTCGACGGCTGGCTGGCGCTCGGCGCCCATCTGCCGCCCAAGGAAAAGCGCGGCCTCGTTCTCGTCGACCCGCCCTTCGAGGTCGAAGGTGAATATGAGCGGCTGGTGGACGGGTTAGCGAGAGCCCATCGCCGCTTCGCCGGTGGCATCTACTGCCTCTGGTATCCGTTGAAGAAAGGCGCGCCGATCAAGAATTTTCATGAGGCGCTGAGGGCATTGGAAATCCCGAAAATGCTCTGCGCCGAACTTTCGGTGCGAAGCGACCGGGACGTCACGGGGCTCGCAGGATCGGGCCTGATCATCGTCAATCCGCCTTACACGCTGAAACGTGAACTCGACATCCTGCTGCCATTCTTGAAGGAACGGCTGGCCCAGGATCGTTTCGCATCGGCACGCTCCTTCTGGCTGCGCGGTGAGACACCTCTCAACTGAGGGCCTTGACGGATCAGGCTTGCTAGCCTCAATCTCTCCATACGATTCAGGGAGATGGCCATGACTCGCAAGCTTGCCGCAATGCTTCTCACCTCGCTTTCCCTCGCCACAGGTGCTGTCAGCAGCGCCGCGGCCGCTGACTTTGCCGAGCCTGCCGTCGTCAAACCGACCTACGATATCGGCGTTTGCGGCGAGCCCTCCGTCCTCGGCTTCATCACTCGGCGCTTTGACTACAAGGCGGCCAACTATCTTCACGCGAACATCGCGATCGCCGAGATCCGCGACATGGGTCTTAGTCGATACGAGCCACGCGACTACACGCATCTCGTGGAACGCGAATATTGCTACGGAACGGCAGTGACGACGGACGGCGTGCGGCGCCCGCTCTGGTATCTGATCGAGCGGCCCTGGGGCTTCGCCGGTGTCGGCAGGAGTATCGAGTTCTGCATCGGTGGACTTGACCCGTGGTATGTCTACGGCGCCAATTGCGCTTCGCTTCGTTGATTGCGGCGGGCAAGCTGCCGCCGGCAATCGTCGTCCTTTTCACGATCGTCGGCTGCAGCAATGAAGACGGCAGGAACGCGGCGTCGAATTCCAGCGGCGATAGCCCGGCAGCGGTGGTCAAAACACCCGTCCCCGTTGGGACGGGTTTCGATTTCTACGTCCTTTCCCTCTCCTGGTCGCCGACCTGGTGCGGCGCGAATGACCCGAAGGGGAAATCCGATCAATGTGAAGCCAGCAATGACCGCGGGCTGATCGTGCACGGGCTCTGGCCTCAAAATGAAAACGGCTATCCGGAATATTGCCCTACCCGCCAACCGGACCGCGTGCCCGAATCGCTCTGGCGGCAATATTTCGATCTCATTCCCTCGATGGGCCTGATCGGTCATCAGTGGCGCAAGCACGGCACCTGCTCCGGGCTCAGCCAGCGCGACTATTTCGCAGTTACGCGCGCAGCCCGAGAGAGGGTTGCCATCCCTCCCGAATTGGCGTCCGGCGGACGCCGCGACCTCGCCGTATCGGCGATCGAGGCCGCCTTCGTTGCGAAAAATCCCGGAATGACGGGGGCGACGATCGCTGTTACCTGCGAAGGCAGGCTGCTTGAAGAAATCAGGATCTGCTTCGATAAGGAACTGAACTTCCGGGCCTGCCCTGAAGTGGATCGCCAGGCCTGCAGGCGAGACACGGTCTTGCTGCCTGCCACACCATGACAACGGAAAGACACAGGATGAAGATACTCTACTCGCCCGCCTCCCCCTATTCGAACAAGGTCCGCATGGCCGCCCATCACGTCGGCCTCGCCGCCGAGAGTGTTCTGACGGATACCAACGCCAATCCGCCGGAGCTGATCGAGAGCAACCCGCTCGGCAAGATCCCGACGCTGATCGCCGCGGATGGCCAGGCGATCTACGACAGCCGGGCGATCATGCATTTCATCGACCGCGAAGCGAAGGGCAAGCTCTACCCGAAGAGCCCGACAAAGCGCACCAAGGTCGAGATCTTCGAGGCGCTCTGCGACGGCATTTGCGACAGTCTGCTTGCGATCGTCTACGAGAAACGCTTCCATCCGCCAGAGAAGGTGCATCAGCCCTGGATCGACCGGCAATGGGAAAAGGTGGAACGGGGGCTCGATTATCTCAACGCGAACCTGCCCAAGACGAGCGGCAAACTCAATGCTGGCCACTTCGCGCTGGCAGCCATGCTACGCTACATCGAGCTGCGCTTCGCCGGCGAATGGCAGAACGGGCGGCCGCAGCTCGAGAAGTGGCCTGCCAAGTTCGAGAAGCATTTTCCCGACTATTCGAAGTTCAAGGCGTGAAAAAAACTTACGCCATGAAAAAGGCCGGGTCGCCCCGGCCTTTTTTGCGATCCCGTTGTCCGGATCAGAACTTGACGCCCATACCGAGACGGACGCTGTGCTCGTCGTAACCGGAGGAGACGGTCGTGCCGCCCGTGCGGAAGTCCTTGGAAGCGTAGTCCGTGTAACGGTATTCGGCACGCGCGGTGATGTTGTCGGTGACAAAGGTTTCGGCGCCGACACCGGCCGTCCAGCCGACGAGGGTCTTGTCGTCGGAACCTGCGGGCGTCTTAAGCTCGGCATTGCCAAGGGCAACACCTGCCGTGCCGTAGACCAGCACCGGATTGAGGTCGACGCCGACGCGGCCGCGGACCGAACCGTTGACGCCCTGCTTGACGCGGCGGCCGCTGGAGTGGGAGTCGTTGCCGGCATAGTTGACGTCGGCTTCACCGCCGTAGACCATCTGCCCGTTCTGAACGTTGTAGCCGCCATAGAGACCACCGCCGAAGCCGGCGGAGGTGTTGCCGCCGGTCGCGTCGGCCTCGCCATGGTGCCAGTTTACCGTGCCGCCGACATAGGCGCCGGACCAGTTCTTGACTGCCGGTTCGGTGTATTCGGCAGCCGGGGCGGCCGGGACTTCGTCAACCGCATCTGCGGCGTGGGCGGCCTGGAAGGCAACGAGAGCCATGGCCGAGGCCATGAGGGTGGTGGTGAGCGTACGCATACTATTCTCCTTTTCGAACCAGCGTTCCGTTGCAGTTGTTCTTCAACGAAACACCGGACATCTGTGATTAACCCGCCCGGTTGGCTCGAAATTGATCAGGAAATGCGGAATCTCAAGAGCCAAAATGTGAAATTTTGGTGGCTCGAACACGGCCAAACTTGGATGTTGCACTGCAGACACAGGGGTTTTATTAACCATAATTCAAGATTAACGAAATATATACTGTAACATTACGAAATAATGCAAATTACGTCGATCACGTTAATTTTTCAGAAATGAATCGTTCGGGGAGAGGTTCAGCCGACCGCTTCTTGCCTATATCTTCCTCCACTCAGAAAGCGGATTCGAGGAACGGGAAGATACGTTGAAAAGGACAATCAAGGCGGCGCTTGTTACCGGCGGCGCTCGACGCATCGGTAGGGCAATAGTTGAGGATTTGGCGGCACACGGGTTCGCGGTGGCCATTCATGCGAACGATTCGTTCGCGGAGGCCGAGACGCTTGCCGCAGCGGTCAGAGCGGCCGGCGCCAAGGCGGTAGCCCTTAGGGCGGACCTCACCGAGGTCGATGCCGCATCCGGGCTGATCGAAGAAGCGGCCGAGCTGCTCGGCCCGCTCGATCTTCTCGTCAACAATGCCTCGGTATTCAACAAGGACAGTCTGGAGGAATTTGACGATGCCGTGTGGGAGCGGCATTTCGCACTGCATGTCAAAGCCCCTTCCCTGCTCGCCCGCGATTTCGCGCGCCAGCGACCGGAGAACGTTTCCGGGCTCATCGTCAATGTGATCGATCAGCGCGTCTGGTCTCCAAATCCGCGCTTTTATTCCTATATGCTATCCAAGTCGGCGCTTTGGACGGCAACCCAGACCATGGCCCAGGCGCTTGCCCCCGACATTCGCGTCAACGGCATCGGACCGGGACCGACGCTGCCGAACGAACGGCAGGACCCGCGCGATTTCGAGGCGCAGGTCGAGGCGCTGATCCTCAAACGCGGCCCGGCACTCGATGAGTTCGGACGCGCGATCCGCTTCCTTTTCGACACGCCGTCGGTTACCGGACAGATGATCGCGCTTGACGGCGGGCAGCACCTTGCCTGGGAGACGCCGGATATTCGGGAGATAGTGGAATGAACGGGCAGACGCCCACGGATGGCGGCATCCTTTATGACGGCACTGAGACCGACGAGGACGACGAGCTGCTCAAGGTGACCGAGAGCAAGCCGGCACCTGCGATCGTATGGACGGAGCGCCAGCCCGAAACCCAAGGGCTCCGGGGCGCCGAGCTGATCCAGGCTTTTGTCAAGCTTCTGCCGAACGGACCCGGCGTCTACCGGATGCTGAACGAAGCCGGCGACGTGCTTTATGTCGGCAAGGCTCGCAGCCTGAAGAAGCGGGTGAGCAACTACGCCCAGGGACGCGGCCATTCGAACCGCATCGCGCGCATGGTACGCGAAACCGCGAACATGGAATTCGTGACGACGCGGACCGAGATCGAAGCGCTGCTGCTCGAAGCCAACCTCATCAAGCGCCTGCGTCCGCGCTTCAACGTGCTTCTACGCGACGACAAGTCCTTTCCCTATATCGTCGTCACCGGCGACACCCGGGCGCCCGCGCTTTACAAGCATCGCGGCGCGCGCAGCCGCAAAGGCGACTATTTCGGCCCCTTCGCGTCCGCCGGTGCCGTCGGGCGCACCATCAACTCGCTGCAGCGGGCCTTTCTTCTCAGAACCTGCACCGACAGCGTCTTTGAGACGCGCACGCGTCCCTGCCTGCTCTACCAGATCAAGCGCTGTTCGGCGCCCTGCACGGGCGAAATCAGCGATGCCGACTATGCGGAGCTCGTCCGCGAGGCAAAGGACTTTCTCTCCGGTAAGAGCCAAGCGGTAAAGGAGACCATTGCCGCGGCGATGGCGGAAGCCTCGGAGAATCTCGATTTCGAGCGCGCGGCGCTTTATCGCGACCGCCTCGCCGCGCTGAGCCATGTCCAAAGCCACCAGGGCATCAACCCGGCCGGCGTCGAGGAAGCGGATGTCTTCGCCATTCACCACGAAGGCGGCATTTCCTGCATCCAAGTGTTCTTCTTCCGCACCGGGCAGAACTGGGGTAACCGCGCCTACTTCCCGAAAGCCGACCCTTCGCTCCCCGCAAGCGAGGTGCTCAGCGCGTTTCTGGCGCAGTTCTACGATGACAAGCCGTGCCCGCGGCAGATCCTCCTCTGCGAGACGGTCGAGGAGCAGGAGCTGCTCGCCCAGGCGCTCAGCGAGAAATCCGGCTACAGGGTTTCGATCCTCGTGCCGCAGCGGGGCGAGAAGAAAGATCTCGTCGAGCACGCGCTCGCGAACGCCCGTGAGGCTCATGGCCGCAAGCTCGCCGAGACCGCCTCCCAGTCGCGCCTGCTCGAAGGCTTCGCCGAGACCTTCAAGCTCGCTCGCGTGCCGCGACGGATAGAGATCTACGACAACTCCCACATCATGGGCACCAATGCGGTCGGCGGTATGGTGGTCGCCGGCCCCGAAGGCTTCGTCAAAGGCCAGTACCGCAAGTTCAACATCAAATCGACCGACATCACGCCCGGCGACGACTTCGGCATGATGCGCGAAGTCATGACGCGGCGCTTCTCGCGCCTGCTGAAAGAGGAAGGCAAGCCGGACCGTTCGGCCGAAGCCAGTGAAGACGCCACGTTTCCGGCGTGGCCGGACGTCATCCTGATCGACGGCGGCCAGGGACAGATGACGGCCGTTCGCGCCATTCTCAAGGAACTCGATGTCGAGGACTGCGTGACGGCGATCGGTGTTGCCAAGGGCGTCGATCGCGAGGCCGGCCGCGAACGCTTCTTTGTCGAAGGCAAGGAAAGCTTCACGCTGCCGCCTCGCGATCCGGTGCTCTACTTCATCCAGCGGCTACGCGACGAAGCCCACCGTTTTGCGATCGGCTCGCACCGGGCGCGGCGGAAGAAGGAGATGGTGAAGAACCCGCTCGACGAGATCGCCGGGATCGGCCCGACGCGCAAGCGGGCGCTCCTTACCCATTTCGGCACCGCGAAGGCGGTCTCGCGCGCCGGCATCAACGACCTGATGGCCGTTAACGGCATTTCGGAAACGGTGGCTCGCCTCGTCTACGAACATTTCCACGAGGACGCCGCCAAATGACCTGCGGGTCGCTGCAGCGTATTGAACTGCTGGCGCAATTCAGCCTGTGTTCAGACGAAATCCCGCAAATATGACAATCGTTGCACAATGGCTGTTGACCTTGTGGTCGCAAAGTCATTCTGTACACCTGAAACCCGGTGGCATGGGAAAGACAAGTCAAGCCTCTCCTGCTCCAACCGAATGAGAATAGATCGCGCCGATGACCCTAGATCGCGGGAAATGAGGGATTGTCGTGTCCAGAGAAACCGAGTCCATGCCAACGCCCATTGCCTATAGTGTCCCCAATCTCCTGACCTATTTTCGTATCCTCATCGTACCGCTGATCGTCCTTTGCTTCTTCATCGAGGGCAGGCTTCACAGCTCGGATTTTGCGCGCTGGATAGCACTCGTCCTGTTCATCACCGCCTCGATCACCGACTTCTTCGACGGTTATCTCGCCCGTGTATGGAAGCAGACGTCGAATATCGGCCGCATGCTCGATCCGATCGCCGACAAGCTGCTCGTTGCATCGATCCTGCTGCTCGTCGCAGCAGACGGGACGATCGCCGGCTGGTCGATCTGGGCGGCCATCATCATTCTCTGCCGCGAAATCCTCGTCTCCGGGCTGCGCGAGTATCTGGCGGCGCTCAAGGTCAGCGTGCCCGTGACGCGGATCGCCAAATGGAAGACGACCATCCAGATGGTGGCGATTGCCTTCCTGCTTGCCGGTCCCGCTGGCGATAAGATCGTGCCCTATATCACCGAAGCGGGTATTCTGCTCCTGTGGATCGCGGCAGCAATCACGCTCTACACCGGCTATGACTACTTCCGCGCCGGCCTCAAACATGTGGTCAACGAATGAGCACCGTAAACCTCGTCTATTTTTCCTGGGTACGGGAGCGTATCGGCAAGGGTGAGGAGATGCTGGAACTGCCGGCGGATGTCGTCACCGTCGCCGATCTGATCGCGCATCTGAAGACCCGGGGCGAGGAATACAAAGCCGCGTTCGAACACCAGAACGTCATCCGCGCGGCGATCAATCAGGAACATGTCGATCACGGCGAGCCGATCGCCGGCGCCCGCGAGATCGCCCTCTTCCCGCCGATGACAGGCGGCTGAAGGCGATGAACGTCCCCGTCATCGTGCGCGTCCAGCGCGAAGACTTCGACCTTGACGCCGAAGTCTCCGGGCTTCGCCGAGAGCGGAGCGACATCGGCGCCGTCGTCACCTTCTCCGGACTTTGCCGTGACGAGGCGGGAGCGCTCAGCGCACTTGAACTCGAACATTATCCTGGCATGGCCGAGGCGGAAATCGAGCGGATCTGCCACGAGGCGGTCGAACGCTTCGGTCTGCAGGCCGCAGTCGCGATTCATCGTTTCGGCACGATCACGCCCGGCGAAAACATCGTCCTGGTGATCGCCGCCTCGCCGCACCGGCAGGCGGCGTTCGATGGGGCGAACTTCATCATGGACTTCCTGAAGACGTCGGCTCCCTTCTGGAAGAAGGAACACCATGTCGATGGCCGTACGGGTGATTGGGTCAGTGCCAAAGATGCCGATGACGCGGCGCGCGATCGCTGGACGCGCAAGCCTTAGGTTCAGGCCGAGTCGACTCCATCCACCCTCATCAGGGAATTGCCTTTTCCCGGCGCGTTACCACCAGCACGATCACCAGGAATCCGAAGATCGCGAAATCGCGCCAGAGGATCGGCCCGTAGGCGCTCCATAGCGTCTCGATAAGGCCGACCCCGGCTGCTCCGAGCGCCGCCAACAGCGGTGCCGTCTGCCCGCCGATCGCGGCAATGAAGAGGACCTTGACACCGAAGGTCAAGCCGGTGCCGAAATCCATGTTGCCGTAATAGGAAGCGGCGAGGATTCCGCAGAAAGCCGCAATCAGCGACGCCGCGCCGTAGGCGACGATGTAGACGGTTGCCGGGTTGATGCCGCAGAGTGCGGCAGCCTCGCGATCCTCCGAGACGGCGCGCCAGTAGCGTCCGACATAGGAGTGGGCCAACAGCCAATGGCCGCCGGCAACGAGGCCCGCCATCAGCGCGGTGTTGATGAGTTGGACGACGGTCAGCGCCACCGGAAATTCGGGGTTCGGCCAGAACACGATGACGTCGTTCAGGAAGGGCGGCAGCCACAGGCTCCGCGTCTCCGAGGCGAGCCGGGCGGTCTCCATGAGCACCAGCAGGCTGCCCAGCGAGGCAACGACCACGGCATTGGCCGAGGAGAAGGCCAGGGGCCGCATGACATAGCGTCCGGCGACGACACCGGCGCCAAGCCCGAAGGTCAGTGCCGCGGCCGCTCCGAGGCCAAGCGCCGCCGGCATTACCAGCCAGAGCCGGTTCCAGCCGAAATCCGCGAAGAGCACGAACATCTGCCCGGCAAAGGCGAAGAGTGCGCCGTAGGTCAGATCCGCTCGTCGTGTGACGGCAAAAGCGATCGCATAGCCGAAGGCGAGCGCGGCGTAAAGCGCTGCCACCGGCACGGCATTGGCGATTTGCTGGAGAAAATAGGCCATGACGCATCCGCATAGTGACAGAAGTACTATAACTGGTAAAATGAGCTTTACTAGTTAGGAATTCGGATGAGCTTCACATGGACCGCACATAGATTCGCCGGCGGCGCATTGGCGTTGGATGTGGCCAATTCCGTCGTCCTGCGCTTCGATCCCGAGCGCCGCATCGACCGCTTCGCGGAGCCCTTGGCGATGGATGCCTTTGCGGAGGCCGCCAATCGCTACGGCTTCGAAAGAGAGCGTTTCGGCCCCCTTCTCCCTGCCCGACCCGAAAACCGAAAGTCATTGATCGAATTGCGCGATGCGACGGACCGTCATTTCCGCGCGGTGGTGCGCGCGGAAGATCGGCCCGACCTGCTTGCGGACTTGCTCGAGGCGATCGCCACCGTGCTGCGCCAGCCCGTGAACGCGAAAGGCACGTCGCTGGACGCGGCCACCGCGCATTCGGCGCTCAGCCTTATCGCCAGCCCGGAGCCCGAGCGCCTGAAGATCTGCCCCAATTGCGAATGGCTGTTCCTCGACCGCAGCCGCAACAAAAGCCGGACATGGTGCGACATGGCCGTTTGCGGCAACCGGACGAAGGCGAGGCGCCACTATCGCCGCAACAAGAAAGGAACCCTGCCATGAAGAATGTCGTGCTGCCCGCTCTGGTCGCGGCCGTGATGCTCGCCGGTTGCCAGCGCGAAACGGGGCCGGACCCCCTGAAGCTCACCGGCAAGATGTTCGTCTTCAACTATCGGTTGGCTTATGCCACCTACACGATCACGCTCCAGAAGACGGAACCGGTGCCGGACGGCAGCGTGGTCATGGCGACTTTCGAGAACCCGGCCGGCGGCGAACCGCTGACGCTTACGCGCAAGCTCTTCCCGAAGCTCGACAAGGTCGTCCTTGAAAGCCCCGACATCACCTGCGTCAGGAAGGAGAGGCCTTATGCCGTGACGATCGAGATCAAGGGGCCGGACGGGGCAACGCTGCAGAAACTGGAAACGACGGTGATTTCCGACATCGATCAGAGCGTCATGCCAGCAAGGCCGTTGGTCGTAGGCCCCGCCTACGAGAAGAACCCGGAAGTTTTCAGGAACGGATTGGCGCCAACACGTTTCGACATGGCCGCTTGCCCCGCATAAAAACGGGGCGTCTCCGCCCCGTTTCAAGGAATCATTTCAGGTCTTTAGGGACCGATGCGAAGAAAGTGGATCAGCCGACGATCTCGGTGCCTGCGAACCAGTAGGCGATTTCTTCGGCAGCCGTTTCCGGACCATCGGAACCGTGAACCGAGTTTTCGCCGATCGACAGCGCATGAACCTTCCGAATGGTGCCTTCGGCAGCGTTGGCCGGGTTGGTGGCGCCCATCACTTCGCGGTTCTTGGCAATGGCGTTCTCACCTTCAAGGACCTGAACGACGGTCGGGCCGGAGGACATGAACTCGACCAGTTCGCCGAAGAACGGGCGGTCCTTGTGAACGGCGTAGAAGCCCTCGGCTTCGCGGCGGCTCATCCAGACGCGCTTCGAAGCAACGACGCGCAGGCCGGCATCTTCGAGCATCTTGGTGATGGCGCCGGTCAGGTTGCGCTTCGTCGCATCCGGCTTGATCATCGAAAAGGTACGTTCAATCGCCATTGGCTCAATCCCTCGTTTCTTGAGAAAAGTGGCGGTTCATTAGCCGCCAATTCCGCCCAAAACAAGGGGGCGCGGCGATGATTCGCCGCCGCCCGCCAATTGTTTCACGCCGCCGTCACGGAGCGGCCGAGGCCGTCGTGCAGATCGAGACAACGCTCAAACCAGTCGGTCACGACGTCGCCCTCGGCAAGCAGTCGGTGCGGCGAGACGATGCGCGCCCATTGCAATGCGCCGAAGACGATATAATCGGGAAACAACGGCCGATCGCCGCCGAGGAAGGGCTGAAACTTGAGCATGTGGCGCAGCGGCTCGAGCTTTGCCGAAAACGTTTCAATATCCGCCCGCCCGGTCTCGGCGACCGCCTCCAGCGATTTTCCGAAGCGTTCCTCGCGGCTTGTCCGGAAATAGGCTTGGTCCACCGGATCGAGGCGGTCGTGAATATCCATGATCGCAATGCGCACGATCGCCGGATGAAGCGCCATCTGCGACCACCCCTCGACGAAGCGGGCCATCGCCTTGCCGCCCTCGCCGGCAAACAATGTCGGCCGCTCGGGATAGGTGGTCTCAAGGTAAAGCGCGATCTCGAAGCTGTCATTCACGAGTTTGTCGCCATCGCGCAGCAGCGGGACGATCTTCGTCGCACCCTGCTCCAGCTTCGGGATCTCGGTAAAGCCAACCGGGGTGACGTCGAATGGGAGCCCCTTATGTGCGAGCGAAAGCTTGGTCTTCCAAACATGCGGTGAAAACGGGCGGGCCTTGTCGGTTCCAGAGAGTGCGTAAAGCGTGCGGGTCATGCGGTCTCCTTCTGACGGTGTCAGTGGTCCATTCGACGGGAGACACGCTCTCAGATCAAATCATTAAATTTCATAAGTAGCATTCGACACCGGAATACAGATTCGCGGTAGCGTGAGGGATCCTACGAGGAGATCGCCGATGCTCGATCATTTTCGAATGTTTGCCGACTACAATCGCTGGGCCAACCGCCGGCTCTACGCGGCCGCCGCGGAGATCTCCGATGCCGAGTTCCGCGAGAACAAGGGAGCCTTCTTCGGCTCGCTGCACGGGACGCTCAACCACCTGCTCGCCGCCGACCGGATCTGGATGAAGCGGTTCACGCGCGAGGGCGAGGCGCCCTCGAGGCTCGATGCGATCCTCCACGAAGACCTCGCCGCACTGACCGCGGCGCGGGCGGCGGAGGACGAACGCATCGTCGCCTGGGTCGGCAGCCTCGACGAGGCGCGGCTTAACGCGCACTTCACCTACTCACCATTGACCATGCCGGGCGATATCACACAAAAGCTCGGACCGACGCTCGCGCATTTCTTCAACCACCAGACCCATCACCGCGGCCAGGCGCATGCGACATTGACGGCGCTGGGGCGCCCGTCACTGACGCTGGACCTGGTTTTCTTCCTGCGGACCGAGGGCGAGAAGTGGGCGATCTGAGGCAAGCCAGTGTTTAAGCCTGCTTCGCCACTCGATCGCGCTGCCCTCCTCGGCGAGCCATTTGAGTAGCTGGCGCTGCGCCAACCAGGCCGCGACCCCGAGCAGGATGCCTCCGAGGATGGAGCAAAGGGCGAAGACGAGCGGAGGGAGGAACGGCTGCAGCGGTGGGAGCAGGAGCTCCGGCACGAAGCGATGCAGGATATAGACATGAAAACCCGCGGCGGAGAGCGGCAGGATCAACTGAGTACTCCATCGCGGCACCCGAATGCGCGGCAGAAAGAGCAGCGCGGCGAGAACCGCGATCTGCAGCAAGTATTTGATCTTCGTGCCAATCCACACGCCTTCATAGAGCCCGAGGAAAAGAAACACCCCCGCGCCCGCCAGCATCACGGCTGAGCGCTGGCGCCATGTTTCGGCCATTGCCGCGCACCAGCCGAGAACTGCCATGTAGAAGATCCATGGTAGGGTGAATATCTGGCGGTTGCCGATGTCCACGAGAAGCGGCAGCGCCAAACGCGCGGCGAACGCCGCAGCGAAAAGCCCCATCCCGGTGGCAAGAGGCCTCGCCATCGCCCCGCGCCTGACGAAGGGCACTGCGAAGAGCGCCGCAAACACGAGCAACATCTGGCAATAGGCTTCGATGAACCAGTAGAGATAGGGCACCATGCTGTGGCGCTCGGGATCGGCGAAGCCGAAATTGCCGACGAGGAAGACGGAGGCCCAGGGCACCTCGCCCCAGGCAAGCGTGTAGCCCGCCACGATCAGGTAGTAGGGAACGAGGATTTGCGCCAGCGGCCGCAGGAGCTTCAGCACCGCGCCCGAGAGCAGGACATGGCTCTGGAACCGGGCGAGGCCGTAGCCGGCGAGAATGACCATCGCCGCTGATCCGCCCGGGATGGGCCACAAGGTCTCGTGGTGCAGAACGACGAGCAGGATGGCCTGCGCCCGGATCAGGAGATCGGTGCCGATCTGACGGCACCTGCTCTCGCGCCGCCCGGACGCCGCCAATGATGCGACCGGCATCCTCTCCCAAGTCTCTGGCGCCTCTCCCAGTATCCTTTCAAGACCGATCGAAAGCTGAACGAAGCGTAGTGAATCGCCGCCGAGCGACAGGAAACTGTCCTCCGGCCGAACTTTTTTCGGGTAGAAAAGCTGATTGAAAAGAGCCTCGACGCTCTGATTTTCGGCGGCAACGGAAAGTCTGCCATTCGCGCGACTGCGAAGTGCCTGATAATCGATCTTGCCCGATTCCAGGCGCGGCAGGGCGCTGACCCGAGAGGCCCTGATCTGCAGCAATGTTAGTCCACTTGCCTCGACCAGAAGCCGACGGATCTCTTCGGCTTCGCTTTGACCGGAATAGTAGGCATGAATCTCGGCGTCATTGCCGACGACGGCGGCGGCGATGCCCTGCCGTTCGAGCGCCGCTTCCAGGCTATCGTGTCCGATGCGAAGCCCCGCGATCTTCGATATGCGCTTTGTACGCCCGACGATGCGGAAGAAACCATCCGCGTCCCTCATGGCAAGATCGCCGGTTCTGAGTTCCGAAAGCTCGGCGCCGCGCGTGAGGTCGGCGCGCGAGGAGGCGTAGCCCATCATCACATTAGGGCCGCGATAAACAAGCTCGCCGGCCTGATCTGGCCCGGTGACCGGCCGCCCGTCCTCATCCTCTATCGTCAGATTGCCGCCCGGTATGGCGAGGCCGATCCGATCTTCCCTGCCTCGGAGTCGCTCGGGCGGCATATAGGCCATTCGGGCCGTGGCCTCGGTCTGGCCGTACATCACGAAAAAACGAGCGCCGCGCACCGAGAGGTGCTCGTTGTATAGGCGGACCGTGCCGGGCGACAAGCGCCCGCCGGCAACCGTCATCAAGCGCAGATGGGGGAAATACCGGTCCCGGAAGCCGACCTTTTCGAGAAGGTCGTAAGAATAGGGAACGCCCGAGATATTGGTGCTGCCGCTTGCGGTAAGCCCGTCGAGGAAGCCCTCATCGAGAATGGAGCCACCGGGGATGTAGAGGCTCGCACCGACTGTGAGGTGGGCGTTCAGCACGGAAAGGCCGTAGGAATAGTGGAGCGGCAGGATAAGGCAGCTCCTATCCGCCGCCGTCAGGCCGAGATATTCGGCAATCGACGATGCGTTGGATTGAATGTTCATCCGGGAAAGCCGCACGCTTTTCCCGTGCCCGGTGCTGCCGGACGTCGAGAGCAGCACTGCGAGATCAGGGTGGGGAGCGACCGTGTCTCCCTCCGATCGCTCCATCCGCCAGCGACCATCGAAGCGGCGGTAGCAAAATTCCGGCCTGAAGACGTCGCGGTCCCTGTCAAGGGAAGCCTGTCCCTGCATGGCGACGGCGTGCCCGGCCTCAAGCGCCGCAAGATAAGCGACGATGGAATGCTCCGAAAGCTCCGCCTCCAGCATTACCAGGCTGCGCGCGCCGCGCAACTGCAAAGCCTGGCGAGCGACGCGCTCGGCAAGCTCCCGGTAGCTCACCGTTCGTCCGCCGGGATAGAGGAGCGCCGGTCGATCGCCCCGCGCGGCCAGACTTGCAACACACAACGGGGACATCGAATAATCGCCAGCGCCCAAAGTCACCTCCATTTTAGCAAGGCGGCATATTATTGCTGACTATAATAGTCAAGTATCAATGCGAAGCTAAAAATAGCGATATCCGCATCGGCTGATGCGGCAATTGGCAGCACCGGTCGGGTGGAAAAGAAAGGCCCGGGCCGACAATCGGGACCGGGCCATTCCGCCGTTGCGGGGCCGAGCGGCACGTGTGGGAGGAGCACGCCCGCTCGCTTGACTTCAGCGGTTGTCCTCAGTGCTTCCGCCGAGGAGCTTCACTGCCGTGCTTCCACCGGCGATCGCGCCGGTTGCCGTCGCATCGACGGACTTGTTATCGACACCGGCATAGTAATCGCCGCGATCGGCCGTGCCGGCCGAAACGCCGGTCCCGGCAGAAGCGGCGGCTCGCCCGGTGAAGAGCGGCGCAGAGCTGGCACCCTCATAATAGCTGCCGCCGGCATTGGCGGTCGAGGCGCCGCCTACAAAGGCAGTCGCAACGAGAAGGGCTGCGATGGACTTTTTCATGCAATTGTTCCCTGCTGAAAAGTGGTCACGGGACTTGCGAGCCCCGTGATGTTGCCTTTGGGCGCGGCCGTTAGCGGGTCAGGCCCTGGTAATACTCGCCCTCACCGCCGGAGATCAGGTTCGGCTGCGAGGAATAGCCTACCGAACCGGTGGATGTGCGGTCGATGGAGCCATTTTCGCGACGAACAGCGGCCTCGTTGGCTGCCTTCGGAGCACGCTCGGTGAAGAGCGGCTTGTCGCTGACGCCCTCATAGTAGCTACCGCCGGCGAAGGCAGCGGATGCGCCGCCGAGAACGGCAGTGGCTACAAGAATAGCGGCGAGAGCGGTGTGGATTGCGTTCCTCATGATCATCACTCCTGATCGGTCGTTCGTTTGAACGACGGTTTCGTCGAGACCACCTGTGACCGGAACTTTTCAGTCGAGACGCGGTGGCCTGGCCGATGGGCGCCCGATCCGATCAAGGGGTCAGAAGAGCCATTCCGCGCTCTCCGACGAAACATGTGGTGCCTCATCATGAGGTTTAGAAGTATTGATTATCGGAACACGTTTTCCATGAATCCATAACAATCACCCCTTGAAATCGCCCGGCGCGTGCTTACCGCCGCGGGAGACAGGAGGGCCTCGCGAACCTCTTGCCTTCCCCCGAAAGTCCGGGCAAAAGGCCGGACATGATCCAGATCACCGGCCTCTCCGCCCGCGTCGCGGGCCGTCTGCTCATCGAAAACGCTTCCGTGACGCTTCCGGCGGGTACGAAGGCGGGCCTCGTCGGGCGCAATGGCGCCGGCAAATCGACGCTCTTCCGGGTCATTACCGGTGATCTGGCTGCGGAGTCAGGGAGCGTTTCCCTGCCCAAGAACGCGCGGATCGGCCAGGTGGCGCAGGAGGCACCGGGCACGGACGAACCGCTGATAGATATCGTGCTCAAGGCCGACAAGGAACGCTCAGCGCTCATCGCCGAGGCGGAAACCGCAAGCGACCCCCACCGGATAGCGGAAATCCAGACGCGGCTCGCCGATATCGGCGCCCACTCCGCAGAAGCCCGCGCGGCAAGCATTCTCGCCGGCCTCGGCTTCGACCACGAGGCGCAGAAGCGCCCCGCCTCGTCCTTTTCCGGCGGCTGGCGCATGCGCGTGGCGCTCGCGGCCGTCCTGTTTTCGCAGCCCGACCTGTTGCTCCTCGACGAGCCGACCAACTACCTCGACCTCGAGGGCACCCTCTGGCTCGAGGAGTATATCCGCCGTTATCCGCACACGGTCATCATCATCAGCCACGACCGCGATCTTCTGAACACCGCGGTGAACGCGATCGTTCACCTCGACCAGAAGAAGCTTAATTTCTACCGCGGCTCCTACGATCAGTTCGAGCGGCAGAAAGCTGAAGCCGACGAATTGCAGATGAAGGCACGCGCCAAGAATGAAGCGGCGCGCAAGCACCTGCAGAGCTTCATCGACCGGTTCAAGGCAAAGGCGTCCAAGGCTCGCCAGGCGCAAAGTCGCATCAAGGCGCTAGAACGCATGGGCACCGTCGCGGCGGTGATCGAGGAGCACGTTCAAGGCTTCACCTTTCCGGACCCGGAAAAGCAGATCGCCTCGCCCATCGTGGCGATCCAGGGCGGCGCGGTCGGCTACGAACCGGGAAAGCCGATCCTGAAGAGGCTCAACCTCCGCATCGACACGGACGACCGCATCGCGCTGCTCGGCTCCAACGGCAACGGCAAGTCGACTTTCGCGAAGTTCATCTCTGGCCGCCTTGCGGCCGAAGCAGGCGAAGTGCGAATCGCCCCGGCCCTGAAGATCGGTTTCTTCGCCCAGCACCAACTGGACGATCTCATTCCGACACAGAGCGCCGTGGAGCACGTGCGCCGCCGGATGCCGGACGCTCCGGAGGCGAAAGTGCGCTCGCGCGTCGCGCAGATGGGGCTTGCCACGGAAAAGATGGACACGGCCGCCAAGGACCTTTCCGGCGGCGAAAAGGCACGGCTCCTGATGGGGCTTGCAGCCTTCGATGCGCCGAACCTGCTGATCCTCGACGAGCCGACCAACCATCTCGACATCGACAGCCGCAACGCGCTGATCGCAGCCCTCAACGACTATTCCGGCGCGGTCATCCTCATTTCGCATGATCGGCACCTGATCGAAGCGACCGCCGACCGGCTTTGGCTGGTAAATGACGGAACGGTCACGAGCTATGACGGCGACCTAGACGATTATCGCAGCCTGATCGTCGGCGGCCCGAAGCCGAAGGATGAAAGGTCGAGAATCAACGGAGCGGACGAGGCTCTGTCGAAGGCCGACCAGCGTCGGGCCAATGCCGACAAGCGCGCGTCGCTCGCGCCGCTCAGGAAAAAGATCAACGAGATCGAATCGTTGACGGGAAAACTCGAGAAACTGATTCAAGCGCTCGATGCGGAGCTTGCCGACCCCGCCTTCTATGAAAAAGCGCCGGCAAGGGCGGCACAGCGGGCAAAGGAGCGGGCCGATGCGGCGGCGAAGCTCGCCGAGGCGGAAGAGCGTTGGCTCGAGCTGTCGGCCGAATACGAGGAAGCGATGACGGGTTGAGACTTTAGAGCAATTCCAGGAAAAGTGTGTAACGGTTTTCCGTCCGGAATTGCGGAGTTTCAAAGAATTAGGTCACGATGATTGAGGTTGGATCGACCTAAGATCATGACCATAGTCGTTTCTAATAAGTTTGCGCGGGATGCGGTCAGAAGACCGTCCACTTTTTCTCATCGCACGCTGGTCAGCCGAGCTCGAACGTCGTGATGCCGTAAATCCGTGCGAGCGGCAGGTCCGGCACCGGGCCGCGGTACATACGCGCCGTCTCGAACACCGGCTTCATGTTGTACCGCGCGCAAAGCGCCCGCGCCGAGGCGTTCGGCTCAGGGATGTCGAGATGGATCAGCGCCCGCTTGGTGCCGGCGGCAAGCTTGCGGAAGATCAGATCGGCCCCGGTTTCGTTATCGGCAAAGAGCGGACCGATCTTGAAGCCCTCGCGGCAGGCCCGGATCGTGCCGTAGCCGACGATCGTGCCGTCGCGCAGCAGCACGACGCTGCGCCGCGTCTGCAACTGTTTTGTCCATTCGTGCAGAAAAGCATCGCGGCGTGCCGGATTGAAGCGGCGGTCATAGTCGATGAGAGCCGCAGCATGGACCGGTGCGACATCGATAAGGTTCGTACCCGGCGGCTCGGTGACATCGACGACTCCCGCATAGCGGATGTTCGCGTGCGACCAGGCGAAGCCGGACCTGCGGTAATTCTCCTGCTGTGCCACGACCCCGTCAAGGCCGATGGTTCGCCCCTCGGCACGAGCAATCGCGTGCTTCCAGAGCGCCAGGCCGATGCCCCTGCCGCGATAAGCCGGTTCAGCGATATAGAGTCCGAGGAATGCGTATTGGCTGCCATAGCGCACGACGGAGATGGCGGCCGCCAGGACATCATCCTCGGTCGCGACCCAATAGCCTTCCGGATCCGCGGCCCAAAATGCATTGGCGTCCTCGAGTCCCGGGTTCCAACCTTCCTTCGCGGCCCAGTCGATGATCGTGTCGAGCTCGGCCCGAGTCGCGTGACGAATATCTGGCATGGCAATCCTCGACTAGGCTTCTCGGGCGGTCCGGACCGGTGAATCGAAAAGCGCGGTTCGCTCTCCGAGACGGGAAAATAGATTCGCATCCCATCTTGTCCACCCAAGGCGACGGCTTAATTTCGCAATTGGAAGCCGGCTTGCCCGCCGTTCCCAATCTGCTACAAGGGTCGAGAATAAATCATACTAATCAGAGCGAAACACCATGGCCCCCATTCGAATTGCCATTGTCGGCGTCGGCAAGATCGTGCGCGATCAGCATCTGCCGGCGCTTGCGAAGAATGCCGACTATCAACTGATCGCGGCGGCGAGCCGCCACGGGACCGTCGACGGCATCGATAACTTCAAATCCATCGAGGCCATGCTCGACGCAGTGCCTGCTATCGAAGCGGTTTCGCTCTGCATGCCACCGCAGTACCGCTACGCGGCCGCGCGCGTAGCGCTCGACGCAGGCAAGCACGTGTTCCTCGAAAAACCGCCGGGCGCGACCCTGAGCGAGGTCGCCGACCTCGAAGCTTTGGCGGCGGCAAAGAGCCTTTCGCTGTTTGCGAGCTGGCATTCCCGCTATGCACCGGCGGTCGAAGCCGCCAAGAGCTTTCTAGCGTCGACGACGATCCGCAGCGCCAAGATCATCTGGAAGGAGGATGTCCGCCATTGGCATCCGAATCAGGAATGGATCTGGGCGGCCGGCGGCCTCGGCGTCTTCGATCCGGGCATCAATGCCCTTTCGATCGTCACGCATATCCTGCCCCGCCCCGTCTTCATCACCTCCGCGACGCTGGAATTCCCCGAGAACCGCGACGCCCCGATTGCCGCCACCATCGCCTTCAGCGATGCCCATAAGCTCAGCGTTTCCGCCGAGTTCGACTGGCGCCAAACGGGCAAGCAGAGCTGGGACATCATCGCGGAGACCGATGCCGGGGAGATGGTTCTCTCCGAAGGCGGCGCGAAACTTGCCGTGGACGGCAAGATCGTGCACGAGGAGCCGGAGCAGGAGTATCCGATGCTGTATCGCCGTTTCGCCGAGATCATCAGGGCCGGCAGATCGGATGTCGACCTCGCGCCGCTCCGGCATGTTGCAGACGCCTTCATGCTCGGCCGCCGCAAGTTCGTGGAAGCATTCCACGACTGAGCGTTTCGCTGCCTTTCACAAGAAGGCCCGCGGCTAAAGCCGTGGGCCTTCTCGCTTTCGAGAGCTGTCAGGCTTTCTTCTCCCAGCGGCCGTCCCGGTTCTGCTGCCAATAGGTAAGCGTGTGCCCCTCACCCTTGAGCCGCTTCCAGTGGCCGCGTGCCGCTTCGAGTTGCTGCTGATCATAGCCGTCGAACATGAAGACGACCCGTTCGTAGCCCGAGACCTCGGGCGGTTCGGCACCATCGACCAAAAAACGCACGGTCGCAGCATTCTGGTTGCCGTCATTGGCCACGATGAGAATCGGCTGCTCGGTGGCGAAGTAGCCCGAATCCGTGCCGTGCGGCAGGAAGCTGTCGTCGCGATAGACCCAGAGATGCGCGTCCAGCGCGTCGCGCCTTTCGGCGTCGACCGTCTGTACGACCACCCGCCAGCCGCGCTCGATGCTCTTGTCGAGCAGCGGCGGCAGAGCGTCTTCGAGTTTCGATTCCGTCAGATGGTAGAAAAGAATCTCGGTCATGCCGATCTATCCCGGACACCTACAGCGCCGTGCGTCTGTTCAGACGTACAAAGGACGCTGTAGCACTTTGAATTGCTGCATGTTTTTGTCCTTAATCGGCTACGATCTGAGGAAACATGCAGTACCGATGGCGGTCAGGATTCGTAATTCGCGCGGACAAGTTCGTCGAGCAGGCGCACGCCAAAGCCCGAACCCCAGGACTGGTTGATTTCATCGGTCGGCGAGCCCATGGCCGTGCCGGCGATGTCGAGATGGGCCCAGGCCGTGTCCTTGACGAAACGCTTCAGGAACTGCGCCGCGGTTACCGAGCCGCCGTGCCGGCCACCGGTGTTTTTCATGTCGGCAAACTTGCTGTCGATCATTTTGTCGTATTCCTTGCCGAGCGGCATGCGCCACAGGCGCTCGTGCGCTGCGGTACCGGCCGCAAGCAATTGCTCGGCCAGCCGATCGTCGTTAGAGAACAACCCGGCATAATGATTACTGAGCGCCACCATGATGGCACCGGTCAGCGTCGCGAGATCGATCATCAACTGCGGTTTGAAGCGATCGCTGCAATACCAGAGGGCATCGCAGAGGACGAGCCTGCCTTCGGCGTCGGTGTTGATGACTTCGATCGTCTGCCCGGACATGGATGTCACGATGTCGCCCGGCCTCTGGGCGCTGCCGTCCGGCATGTTCTCCACCAGTCCGAGAATGCCGACAGCATTGACGCTCGCCTTGCGCGCGGCAAGGACGTGCATGAGACCGGTCACGGCTGCCGCGCCGCCCATGTCGCCTTTCATGTCCTCCATGCCGGAGGCGGGCTTGATCGAAATGCCGCCGGTATCGAACACGACACCCTTGCCGACGAAGGCGAGCGGCTTGTCCTTCGCCTTCCCGCCCTTCCATTGCATGACGACCAGCCGCGGCGGCCTTGAGGAGCCCTGCGCGACGCCGAGCAGCGCGCCCATGCCGAGCTTCTTCATGTCCCGCTCGGTCAGGATTTCGACGTCGACGCCGAGCTTTTCAAGTTCCTTTGCCCGCGCGGCAAACTCCACCGGACCGAGGACGTTTGCCGGCTCGTTGACGAGATCGCGTGCGAGAAACACCCCTTCGCCGATCGCCTGGGCGGTCGCGAAAGCCTTCTTCGCCGCAATCACGGTGCCGGTGACGATCGTCACCTTGATTGGCTTTTGCGCCGTCTTCGGCTCGTCGTCCGATTTCCTGGTCTTGTAGCTCTCGAAGGCATAGGCGTTCATTTCCATGCCGAGGGCGAAGTCCGCGGCGGCCTTGCCGGTGACGTCGATACCGGGTGCATCGAGGAAGATCGTGACCTTTTCGGCGGAGCGCAGCTTCGCGGCCGCTGCGCCACCCGCCTTCAGCCAGTCATGGTCGCGCACCGCGGCCGCATCGCCGACGCCAAGAAGAAGGATCCGGTCGGCCGGCGAGCCGTGCGGCGCGATGACGTCGAGGGTCGACAGCGCCTTGCCGGTGAACTTGCCGATCTTTGCCGCCTTCGCGAGAACGCCTTCCGGATCGGCGACCTCCGCTCCGGCTGCTTCTTTGGCGCCCGCGGTCTGCAGGAGGACCGCGACGCCGCCGGCCGGGCGATGGGACTTGCTGAAAGTGAACTCGAATTTCATCGGCATGCAGGGCTCCGGGCACTTCTGATGTGGTGGCCGCCGGCCTGTTACCGGACGGCTACACTGGCGGACATTCTCGATGTCGGCCATGGTCAAAGCTGTGGCGCGCACCCTTCTCGCTTTTGAGGCGCTTGGCAAGATGGCCGCACATGTTTACATGCGGTTAACCGCAGTTCTTCGTCTTATATTTTCCTTGTTGTTTCAGATTCTGACAGCGAGGCGAAACGAAGGCCGGTCCGATCGGCTGGCGAAGCGTAGCGGCAACGCGCCGGCGACGGAAAGGCACTGAAACTTGAACAGGATCTTGGACCGTATACGGACATGAAGCTGATCGAACGCTACATCTTCCGGCGCGCCGCGATCATGTTCCTCGCAACGCTCCTGCCGCTGCTCGGCATCGTGTGGACGACGCAAGCGCTCACCAACGTGAACCTCGTCACCGACAGCGGCCAGTCCATCCTCGCCTTTCTGAAGCTTGCGACGCTGATCCTGCCCTCGGTCGTTCCGATCATCCTGCCGTTCGCCCTGGTGATCGGCGTCACGCAAACGCTGAGCGCCATGAACACCGATTCGGAGCTCACCGTACTCAGTGCGGCCGGCAGTTCCCGCATGTCGATCATCCGGCCGGTGATCTATCTCGCCGCCGGGCTCAGCGTGCTGTCTTTCACCATAGACAATTTCGTCGAGCCCTATTCGCGCGTCGCCGTGCGCAAGATGATCGCGACGGCCCATGCCGATCTGCTCGCTTCTGTCGTGCAGGAAAACGCCTTCCGCAAGGTGACCGACGGGCTCTACGTGCAAGTGGGTGCCCGCCGCAGCGGCGGCGTTCTTCACGGCATCTTCGTCGCCGATGCGCGCGATCCGAATTTCGAGCTTATCTACTATGCGCGCGAGGGGGCGGTCGACGAGGAGCGCTCGGCGCTCGTGATGAAGGATGGCGAGGTCCATCGCAAGCTGCCGGACGGCAACGTCTCGGTGATCAAGTTCGACTCCTATGCCTTCGACCTGACGGACATGACCAGGATGGCGGGCGAGGCCAACATCCGCGCCAAGGATCGCGACCTTTTCTACCTGCTCAATCCCGATCCGGAAGACCCGGCCTACAAGAGAGCTCCCCTGACCTTTAAGGCGGAGCTGCATCGACGCTTCACCGAGTGGACCTTCCCACTGCTGTTCGGCCTCATCGCACTCGTCGTCAGCAGTGACGCCCGCTCTCACCGAGAGGCCCGCGTGCACCCGATGATCAGCGCGCTCGGCGCCGCGCTGGTCATTCGCTGGATGACCTTCTACGCCGGCAACAGCGCGGAAGATTCGCTGTGGTTCGTGCCGCTCATGTATTTGATCCCGCTGGCGACCGGCGCGTTCGCCATCCACCAACTCGCCAGCAATAGCCGTCTCGACATACCGACGACGTGGCAGGAAAAGCTTTCGGACATCATGATTCGGCTTCGGCTCATGCGCCCGGCAGGCGCCGACGGGGAGCAGCCATCATGATCCTCGACACGCTCGGACGCTACTTCTTCAAGCGCTACGCGATCACCACCTTCTGGTTCCTCGTCGGCATCTTCACGCTGATCTTCATCATCGATTTCAGCGAACTCACCAGCCGCATGTCAAACTTGCCGCACTATTCGGTCACCGGCGCGCTGCTGATGACCGCGTTCCGCATTCCGACGATCCTGCAGCAGACCGTCCCCTTCGTGGCGCTCTTTGCCGCCATGGCTGCGCTGATCTCCCTCAACCGACGCTATGAGCTGGTCGTCACGCGAGCGGCCGGCATTTCCGTCTGGCAGTTTCTTCGCCCCTTCGTTCTGGGCGCGTTTCTTTTCGGCGTGCTCGCCGTGATCGCGCTGAACCCGCTTTCCGCCTGGGGAACGAAGAAGGCCGAAGCCCTCGAGGCCGAGTGGGGCTCGTCCCGTTCGGCCGCAACGAACTCGGTCCCGTGGCTACGCCAGATCTATAATGGCACCGATACGATCATCGGCGCGCGCTCCGTCCAGAACGGCGGCACGGAGCTTATCAACGTGACCGTCATCCACTTCGATCCACAGGGCACGATCACCAGCCGACAGGATGCCAAGTCGGCGAAACTCGAAGATGGTTACTGGCTTCTTAACAACGTCGTCGAAACCGAGATCGGGCGGCTGCCGCGTCGTTTGGAAACGGCACAGCTTCCCACCAATTTGAAGGCGGATTTCGTCCAGGAACGCTTGGCAAAGGCTGATTCTATTCAGTTTTTTGACCTTCCGCGGAAAATCGAGGTGGCCCGGTCCTTTGGCTTTTCCACCAACGCGATGGAGACGCAGTTTCATTCGCTCCTGTCGTTGCCGCTGCTTCTCGTCGCGATGACGCTGATCGCCGCCTGTGTGTCGCTAAAATTTAGCCGGTTCAACCAATCGCGTTCGGTGATTCTCGGTGGAATCCTTTCGGGCTTCGTGCTTTATGTCGTCACCGTGCTTGTCAAAGCATTCGGGAGCAGCGGCATCGTGCCTCCGTTCGTTGCAGCCTGGCTACCGGTTGTTGTAGCGATGGCGCTGGGCTCGACGATTCTACTGCATCAGGAGGATGGCTAGTGGCGGTAGGCAACCGCGAACGCATGAAGCTTATCAAAGCTGCCCTGCTTGCAGGCGTGGCGCTGCATACCCTTGCCATCGGAATGGATGCGCCGGCCTTGGCGCAGGACACAGCAACGCGAATCGACGAGCTGCAGCCGAATATTCCGGCTGACGCCAAACTCCTGCTGACGGCCAACGAACTTGTGTACAACCGCGACGCGGAAATCGTAACGGTGCGCGGGAACGTCCAGATCGAGTACGGCCGCTACAAGATGGTGGCCCGCCAGGTCGATTATAACCAGAAGACCGGCCGTATCCTTGCAACCGGCGATATCCAGTTGGTCGAACCCGGCGGCAATGTCGTCTATGCCGACAGGATGGATGTCACTGACGATTTCGGCGACGGTTTCGTCGAGGCACTCAGGATCGAGACCACCGATCTGACGCGACTGGCGGCAGAGACGGGCGAGCGACGCAGCGGCGAGGAATTCATCCTGAACAAGGCCGTCTATACGGCCTGTACGCCCTGCAATATCAAGCCGGAACACCGCTCACTCTGGCACATCAAGGCCCAGCGCATCGTCCAGAACGGCCGCACGCGCACGATTCGGCTGGAACATGCCTATTTCGAGCTCTTCGGCAAACCGATCGCCTATATTCCGGTGATGGAAATCCCGGACCATACGGTCAAACGCAAGAGCGGCTTTCTCTTCCCGCAGTTCCGCTACACGCAGAAGCTCGGCGCCGGTGTAGGCGTACCCTACTACTGGGCGATCTCGCCCTATATGGACGCGACGATCACGGCGACCGGGCTGACGCGCCAGGGATTCCTGCTCGAGGGCGAGTTCCGCCAGCAGTTCCACAATGGTCTGCACACGCTGAACGTTGCCGGCATCAGCCAAATGGACAGGGAGGAATTCACGGCCGGTACCGTCGACGCGCTGGAAACCAATCGCGGCATGATAGGCTCGCGAGGCAAGTTCGAAATCAATCCCCGCTGGACCTTCGGCTGGAACGTGCTCGTCCAGTCGGACAACAACTTTGCCAGGACCTATGACCTGCAGGGCTTCGACAGCAGCACCTATGTCAATCAGGCCTATCTTACGGGCCTCGGCAAGCGCAATTATTTCGACCTGCGGGCATTCTATTTCGACATCCAGGACGCCGATCCCGACAGCATCGAGGAAAACCAACAGCCAATCGCTCAGGTCCTCGATTATTCCTACACCGCGCCGGGGCCCGTTTTCGGCGGCGAACTCACCGCCGATTTCAACCTGACGAACGTCAAGCGCAACCGTCTCGATCGCGATACGACGGTATTCGGCGTCGATCGCTTTCGCGGGCTCGAGGGCACGTCGCACAGGCTGACTGGCGAGGTCGAGTGGAAGCGCACCTTCATCGCGCCCGGGGGCCTCGTGCTGACGCCGCTGCTTGCGGCACGTGGCGATGCCTTGGGCGTCAATGTGGACGATCCTATCGGCTATACCGGCAACTTCAACAGCAGCGATGCGGTTACGCGGCGCATGCTGACCGCCGGACTGGAAGCGCGCTATCCGATCCTCTTTGTCGGCGAAGGAAGCACCCACATTCTGGAGCCGATCGGCCAGATCTACGCGCGTCCCGACGAACAGTATGCCGGCGGGCTACCTAACGAAGACGCGCAGAGCTTCGTCTTCGACGCAACCAATCTCTTCGATCGCGACAAGTTCTCAGGATACGACCGCATCGAAGGCGGCACGCGCGCCAATGTCGGCTTCCGCTATACCGGCAGCTTCGACAACGGCTACAGCCTGCGCGCCATTGCCGGCCAGTCCTTCCATCTCGCCGGCCTCAACTCCTTCGCGACGGACGATCTCGTCAAGGTCGGCGCGGATTCGGGCCTCGAGACCGACAGTTCCGACTATGTCGCAATGGTTGGCATCGACGCACCCTCCGGCCTGATGGCGAGCCTCTCGGGCCGGTTGGACGAGAGGGACTTCGACCTGCGCCGCGCCGATGCGACGGTCGGTTATCTCGGCTTGAACTGGCAGGCCGCGTTTACCTATACGCGCATCGAGGCACAGCCGCTCTACGGTTCGGCCTCCGACCAGGACGAAATCCAGACGGCGGCCGCTTATCGATTCCACGACTATTGGTCCGTATTTGGCGCGCTGACCTATGACATCAACAACGGCGTGGTCTCGCGCAACGGGCTCGGCATCACCTACGACGACCAGGACACGCTGTTCTCGATCGTCTACAAGCAGGAGCGCGACCCCGACAATTCGGTTGCGAACGACTGGTCGATCGGCGCCCGCATCAGCTTCCGCACACTCGGCGACATCAATGTCGGCGAGACCAGATTCGAGGAGCTGGATTATTTCTAAGACCGAGGCAAGCGTTCCGCCTTGCCCCGTCTCCCCTGCGGCATCGAAGAGAGCGCGGCTGCAGCCGTCGCGCTCCCGTTTGATTGTGCGGTCTTGTCATCGTTTGGCCGCATGTATTATGCATTTGCCTCCAATTGACACCGGAAGGCGCGGGCTGACGGAACGGCAGGCGGTCGCGGGCAGCTTTGGCGCGGGGGGACGAGTAGGGAAATGAAAATGGGCGGGAAAAACTCGATGGTGCGGGCGCTCTCGGCACTGGCCTTGGCCGGGGTGCTGAGCATTGCCGCGAATACGGCTGTGAGGGCCGCGAGCGAGGTCAAGGTGATCGTCAACAACACCGTGATCACCTCGGGCGACATCGCGAAGCGGGCCGCCTTTCTCCGCCTTCAACGACAGGGCGGCGGCGCGGCCGAAGCAAAGCAGCAGCTCATCGACGAAACATTGAAACGCGCCGAAATCGCTCGCGTCCAGCAATCCGTCAGCACGAGCGACGTCGACGCGGCCTACGCACGCTTTGCAGCCGGAAACAAGCTTTCACCGGAGCAACTCGGCAAGATCCTCGAGCAGGCCGGCGTCGGCGTCGAGCATTTCAAGCAATACATCGCCGTGCAGATGAGTTGGCCGCGTGTCGTCAACTTCCGCTACGGCAGCGCTAATCGCCTTACCGGCGGCGACCTCGTCAAGCGCATGATGGAAGGCGGCGGCAACAAGCCGGTGACGACGGAATACTTCCTCCAGCAGGTCATTTTCGTCATCCCCGAATCCAAGCGAGGCGCGATCACGGCAAAACGACAGGCCGAAGCGAATGCGTCACGCTCGCAATTCCCCGGCTGCGAAACATCGAAGGCCTTCGCGGCCAACTATCGTGACGTCTCGATCCGCAGTCTCGGTCGCTTGCTGGCGCAGCAATTGCCGGAGGAGTGGAAGCCGCTCGTCGAAAAAGCGGGAGACGGCATGACGACCGGGACGCTCGTCACCGAGAAGGGCGTGGAATATCTGGCAATCTGCAAAAAGCGGCAGGTCAACGACGATACCGCCGCCGAGATCGTCTTCCGCGCCGAGGACCTCGGCAAGAAGAAGGCGGGCGGGCAGGACCCGAACAGCGAGAAGTACCTCGAAGAACTGCGTTCGAAGGCGCAGATCGTCAACAAATAAGCGGGCCATCATGAACGAGATGCGCGGCAGGCCGGTCGCCCTGACGATGGGCGATCCGGCCGGTATCGGTCCGGATATCAGCCTTGCCGTGTGGGCAAAACGGACCGAGCGGGCAACGCCATCGTTCCTCTTTATCGGTGACCCTGCGGTCTTGTCGGCACGCGCCAAAGCTCTCGGTCAAACGGTGCCGATACGCGAAACCGATAGCTTCGGAGCATCCTCCGTTTTCGAGCAGGCCATCCCCGTATGGCCTATCCCCTGCCCCGCCCCTGTTGTCGCCGGCCAACCGGATGCGGCGAACACTTCTGCCGTAACCGGTGCGATCGACACGGCCGTGCGGCTTGCGATGAGCGGCGAAGCATCGGCGGTCGCCACCAATCCGATTGCAAAGGCCGTGCTCTACGAGGCGGGCTTCCGCTTTCCGGGCCACACGGAGTATCTCGCCGAGCTCGCGGCGCAAGCGACAGGGGTCGCAGCCTTGCCGGTGATGATGCTGGCGGGACCGAAGCTGCGCGCCGTTCCTGTCACCATCCACATTCCGCTGAAAGACGTTCCGAAAGCGCTGACGCCGGACCTGATCTACCGAACCTGTACGATCACGGCCGCCGACCTTAAGAGCCGCTTCGGCCTACCGAAGCCCAGGCTGGCGGTTGCCGGCCTCAATCCACACGCGGGCGAAGGGGGAGCGCTCGGCCGTGAGGACGACGCCGTCATCCGCCCGGTCATCGACCGTCTGCGCGCCGAGGGACTGGACGTCACCGGGCCGTTGCCGGCGGACACCATGTTTCACGACCGGGCGCGGGAGACCTATGACGTCGCCATCTGCATGTATCATGACCAGGCGCTGATCCCCGCCAAGGCGCTCGGCTTCGACGACAGCGTCAATGTTACCCTCGGCCTGCCGTTCATCCGGACCTCTCCGGACCACGGCACCGCTTTCAGCCTGGCCGGGAAAGGGATCGCACGCGAGGACAGTCTTCTGGCAGCCCTGCGGCTCGCCGCCGAGCTTGCCGGCAATGCCGAAGGAGCAAACCGCTGATGGCGGCACTCGACGGTCTGCCGCCGCTGCGCGACGTCATCCGGCGCCATGGTCTCGACGCGAAGAAGGCGCTCGGACAGAACTTCCTGCTCGATCTCAACCTGACCCAGAAGATTGCGCGCACCGCCGGTCCGCTCGAGGACGTGACCGTTATCGAAGTCGGCCCCGGTCCAGGCGGCCTCACGCGCGCGATCCTCGCACTCGGCGCCAGAAAAGTGGTGGCGGTGGAACGCGACGCGCGCTGCCTGCCGGCGCTCGCAGAGATCGGCGCACATTATCCGGGAAGGCTCCAGGTCATCGAAGGCGACGCCCTGAAGGTGGATTTCGAGGCGCTTGCCGAGGGTCCGGTGCGCATCATCGCCAATCTGCCCTACAATGTCGGCACGCAGCTTCTCGTCAACTGGCTGCTGCCCGAGCGCTGGCCGCCTTTCTGGCAATCGATGACGCTGATGTTCCAGCGCGAGGTCGGCCTCAGGATCGTCGCCGGTGCCGATGACGACCACTACGGACGGCTCGGCGTTCTCTGCGGCTGGCGGACGAAGGCCCGTCTCGCATTCGACGTGCCGCCACAGGCCTTCACGCCGCCGCCGAAAGTAACCTCGACGGTCGTCCATCTCGAGCCGATCGAGAATCCAATCCCTTGTTCCGCCGCGTCCCTAGAGAAAGTGACCCAGGCTGCCTTCGGCCAGCGCCGCAAGATGCTCCGCCAGAGCCTGAAGCCGCTCGGCGGCGAGGCGCTGCTCGCAAGGGCGGACATCGACCCGCAGCGGCGCGCCGAAACGCTCACCGTCGAAGAATTTTGCCGATTGGCCAATTGCCTTTGAAGTGCGCGGCTGGCAGCCTCAGAATGGATTTTCCGTCAACAATCCGTTGACGAACTCGAACAGGCCGGGACGGCGGTCGCGGCGCAGGCGCTCGGCTTCGACGATCGCGCGCACGGCCGAGAAGGCGCGGTCGAGATCATCGTTGACGACGATGTAGTCGTATTCCCGCCAATGCTCGATTTCCGCACGCGAATTGGCGAGCCGCGTCGCGATCACCTCTTCGCTATCTTCGGCGCGCCGGTGCAGCCGAGACTGCAGCTCGGCCATGGAGGGCGGCAGGATGAAGATCGAGACGACGTCGCCGGCCATCTTTTCCTGCAATTGCTGGGCGCCCTGCCAGTCGATATCGAAGAGCATATCGCGACCTTCAGCCATTGCTTTCTCGACGGCATCGCGTGGTGTGCCATAGAAATTGCCGTGCACCTCCGCCCATTCGAGCAGGGAATCCGTCGCTCGCAAGGCTTCGAATTCACGGATCGTCTTGAAATAATAGTGTCGTCCCTCGATCTCGCTCGGTCGCCGCTGACGCGTCGTCACGCTCACCGAAATGCTCAATTCCGGGTCCGCTTCGAGCAGGTTGCGCGCAATCGTCGACTTCCCCGCGCCCGATGGTGACGAAATCACGAGCATCAGCCCGCGGCGGGCGATCTTGATGGGCGAAACGGTCGCCGGCTTCATATGCTACTCCAGATTCTGAACCTGTTCGCGGAACTGGTCGATCACGACCTTCAGCTCGATACCGGCGGCGGAAACGGCGGCGGCATTCGACTTCGAGCAGATCGTATTCGATTCGCGGTTAAATTCCTGTGCAAGGAAATCGAGCTTGCGCCCAACCGGCCCCCCTCTCGTCAGAAGATCGCGCGCGGCCGCGATGTGCGAGCCGAGTCGGTCGAGTTCTTCTCTGAAGTCGGCCTTCGTCGCAAGCAGGGCCACCTCCGCATGCAGCCTTTCGCGGTCTACGGAGGATGTGTTGTCCATGATGAGGGCGACCTGCTGCGCCAGCCTATCGGCGATGGCCGACGGGCTGCGGGATGGATCGTTTTCAACGGTCGCCGTCAGTTGCTCGATGCGATCCACCTGCGCAAGCAGAACTTGGCCGAGCGCTCTGCCCTCCTCCTCACGCATCGTCCTCAAATCGGTCAGGGCGAGTTCCAGGCCGGCGAGGACCTCGGCGTCGCGCACCGCGCGCTCGCTCTCGCTTTCCTCAGGTTCACGAAAATCGACGATGCCGCGAAGCGAAAGCAGCGTGTCGAACCTGAGCGGCGCCGGATCGACGAAATCGCCGAGTTGCTCGCGAAGCTTAAGGACCGCGGCCAACGCCTCCCTGTTGACGACCGCCTGGACGGTCGTTTCCGCGCCGTTGAGCGACAGGCCGATCTGCAGGTTGCCGCGGGAGAAGTATTGCGAAGCAAGGCGTCGACAGTCGGGCTCGAAGCGCTCGAGGCCGGGCGGCAGGCGAAGCCGTAGATCGAGCCCCTTGCCGTTGACGGAGCGCAGTTCCCAGACCCAGCGATAGCGGCCGCTGCTCCCCTCTCTCCTGGCAAAGCCGGTCATCGATTGGAGCGGCATGATTTCCTCCATTCGCTGCTGCGTGCTTCCTGAAATCGGGAACATGCAGGGATCCAAAGTGCTGCAGCGACTTTTTGCGTCCGGCAAGCCGCGGCGCTGCAGTTGCAGAAGCAATAAGGCGGCGGCGCGGCATCCCGCAAGGGATATCCGCGCCGCGATCACGTCGTCCACATGCGACCTTCGTTACTGGGCCCCGGTCTGCGTGACGGCATCCTGGGCCGCCTTGGCCGCCTCCGCCGCCTTTTCGGCCTCCAGTTTTCGCCAGCGCCGGACATTGGCATTGTGCTCCTCCAGCGACTCGGCGAAGACGTGCCCGCCTGTACCGTCGGCGACGAAATAAAGCTCAGGCGTGCGCGACGGATTGGCGACGGCTTCGAGCGCCGCCCGGCCCGGATTTGCAATCGGCGTCGGCGGCAGCCCCTTGATCAGATAGGTGTTGTAGGGCGTCATCTTGTCCAGGTCCGACTTCAGGATTGCCCGGTCGGCCGGCTTGCCCTCGCCGCCGAAGATACCATAGATGATCGTCGGGTCCGACTGTAGACGCATGCCTTTCTCCAGCCGATTGATGAAGACGGAAGCGACGCGCGGCCGCTCGTCGGCGCGCCCCGTTTCCTTCTCGACGATCGAGGCGAGCGTCACGAACTCCTCGATCGTCGAAACCGGCAGATCCGGATCACGCTTCTCCCATATTTGCTCGACCAGCGCCTTCTGCGCAGAGATCATCTGCTGGACGATCTCGGCGCGTTTCGTGCCGCGCGTGAACTTGTAGGTGTCCGGCCTGAGGAAGCCCTCCGGGGGCAGCTCAGTCGGCAGCTCGCCGACGAGCACAGGGTCATCGGCGAGCTTGCCGAACATCTGCTTCACGGTCAGCCCTTCCGGCAGCGAGACGGAATAGAGGATGGACTTGCCGGATTTCAGGAGCTGCATGATCTCCTGCATCGAGGAGCGGGCCTTGATCTCGTACTCGCCGGCCTTCAGCGTCTCATCGTCGAGATAAGCCTCGGAGACGAAGCGAAAGACGCGGCTGTCGGTAATGATCTCGTTGCGCTCGAGGCCTGCGGCAATTTCGCTGATGCCGGCGCCGCTGCGAACGATGAAATTCTTGTTCGCCCCCAACGGACCGGGCTTCTCGTATTCGTGCATCGCGTAATAGACCGCGCCGGCGGCTGCGAGAGCCACGAATACGATCACCGTCATGACGAAGTTCAAGAAGATGACGATCTGGCTGCGCGCCTTGCGCGATCGCTTGGGAGGCTGCGGAACCTTTTCCGGCCGCAGCGCCTCGTTTGCCGATTTCGGAATGATCGGCCCATTGCTCCCGGCTTCATTGCGGCCGAATTGTGCCGCGCTGTTATCGTTTGAGTCGCTCACGATTATCCCGAATCCGAAATCCGCAACCTCACTCCTACCACCGCCGGTGCGAATTTCGGCTTAGACCGGCGGCCAGTGTGACGTGATACTGCATGAATATGGAGACAAACCATGCAGCGATTCAAAGTGTTGCAGCAATTTAGCACGTCCGGCGGACGCGCGGCGCTGCAGAGCAACGGGCATATTGCAATTATCAGATGTACCTTGCGCGAACATAGCCCTTCGGCGGCGGCGCCGAAAGCGCCACCTCCTCCTCCGACAGCTTGTAGCGAGCATTGCGGCAAAAAGCAGGATCGCGACCGCTGCTGATGCGGGGGACGAAAACTGCGCGCGGCTTTGCGCCCGCATTCCCCGCCGCCGCCGAAGCCGGCGCGATCCAGATAGTCAATTGCCGGTGTAGCGGCGCAGAATGAGCGACGCGTTGGTGCCGCCGAAGCCGAATGAGTTCGACAGCGCCACGTTGATTTCGCGCTTGCGGGCGACATGCGGCACGAGGTCGATCCTCGTCTCGACCGAAGGATTTTCGAGATTGAGGGTGGGCGGAGCGATGTTGTCGCGAATCGCCAACGCCGAGAAGATGGCCTCGACCGCGCCGGCCGCGCCGAGAAGATGCCCAATCGCGGACTTCGTCGAAGACATGGAGATCTTCGGTGCATTGTCGCCGACCAGCCGCTCGACCGCGCCGAGCTCGATCGTGTCGGCCATGGTGGAGGTGCCGTGCGCGTTGATGTAGTCGATGTCGGCGGCGGTGATGCCCGCACGCTTCAGCGCCATCTGCATGCAGCGGTAGGCGCCCTCGCCGTCCTCGGACGGAGCAGTGATGTGGAAGGCGTCGCCGGAGAGGCCATAGCCGATGACCTCGGCATAGATCTTGGCGCCGCGTGCCTTGGCGTGCTCCAATTCTTCCAGAATGACGATGCCCGCGCCTTCGCCCATGACGAAGCCGTCACGATCGGTATCATAGGGCCGCGACGCCTTTTCGGGGTCGTCGTTGTGCTGGGTCGAGAGCGCCTTGCAGGCGGCAAAGCCCGCGAGCGAAATGCGGCAGATCGGCGATTCTGTACCGCCGGCAACCATCACGTCCGCATCTCCGAGCGCGATCAAGCGGCTCGCGTCGCCGATCGCATGCGCGCCGGTCGAGCACGCCGTTACGACCGAATGGTTGGGACCGCGCAACCTGTGGCGAATGGACACCTGCCCCGAAGCGAGGTTGATCAGGCGGCCGGGAATGAAGAAAGGCGAAATGCGGCGAGGCCCCTTGTCGCGCAGCGTGTAGCCGGCGTCGACTATGCCCTCGAGGCCGCCGATGCCGGAGCCTACGAGCACGCCGGTCGCGATCTGGTCCTCGTCGCTCTCGGGCTTCCAGCCGGCATCGGCGAGCGCCATGTCCGCGGCGGCCATCGCATAGACGATGAAGGGATCGACCTTGCGCTGCTCCTTGGGCTCCATCCAATCGTCGGCATTGAAGGTGCCGTCCGATCCATCACCGAAGGGAATGCGACAGGCGATCTTGGCGGGGAGGTCCTCGACCTCGAACTCGGTGACCTTGCGGGCGGCGTTCTGGCTGGCCAGAAGACGCGACCAGCTGACTTCGGTTCCGCAACCCAGAGGAGATACCATGCCGGTACCGGTGATAACGACACGTCTCATAACCCGTGACCCACCCTGACTGTTCAATTCAAGCGCCGGATCGGGCCACGCGTGAGGATCCCGATCCGTGCAAGCATTGTAAATCTCGTTAATGACGATCAGAGGGAAAGGCGGGAACGCTTTGCTGATCGCAACCCGCAATCAACGCGGGCCAGCCCACTTCCCCAGGGCTGCACGAGCCGCAAGCTGCGGCCCGTGTGGTGGCCTTGAGCCGTAAAGGATCAGGCCTGAGCTTTTTCGATGAACTTGACGGCGTCGCCGACGGTCAGGATCGAGTCCGCTGCGTCGTCCGGGATTTCGACACCGAATTCTTCTTCGAATGCCATGACCAGTTCGACAGTGTCGAGCGAGTCCGCGCCGAGGTCATCGATGAAGCTTGCGCCTTCGCTGACCTTTTCGGCATCGACGCCAAGATGATCAATAACAATTTTCTTCACGCGTTCTGCGATATCGCTCATGTCGGAGATCCTCGACCTTATGTTTCTTTGCGGCGCCGATTCCGGCACCGGTACTCTCAATCACGCCTGATAGACCAAGATGGCCCAACGGGCAATCCATCCAACCGAAACCGCGGATACCCAGGGCAGCAAGGGCTGCCGGATGCCTGTCCGGACCGGTCGACTGCGCACAGTCAAGGCCCGATTAACACGGTTTAAGTCTGTCGCAAAGTGCGAAAATGCCCGACATTCGCTTGGTCAACATTGAATTTCAGGCATTTGGCACCAACAGACAAAGACGCCTTTCGGGCGTTCCGCGGGAGGCGAAGAGGCCAGAACCGCGGCGCCCCGACGCCGCGTCAGATCATCGCCATCCCGCCGTTGACATGAATGGTCTGGCCGGTGACGTAACCCGCCTCGTTCGACGCGAGGTAGGCGACCGCGGAAGCGACCTCCGCGCCGGTTCCCATCCGCCGCATCGGGATCGCGGCCATGATCCCTTCCTTCTGCTTCTCATTCAGCTTGCCGGTCATGGCGCTTTCGATGAAGCCCGGCGCGACGCAGTTGACCGTGACGTTGCGGGTCGCGATCTCCTGGGCGAGCGACTTCGAGAAACCGATCATGCCGGCTTTGGAGGCACAGTAGTTGGTCTGGCCGGGATTGCCGGTGACGCCGACGACGGAGGTGATGTTGACGATCCGGCCGAAGCGGCGGCGCATCATCGGGTGCGTCAGTTCGCGCGTCAGACGGAACACGGCTGTCAGATTGACCTCCAGGACGTTGTCCCAGTCCTCGTCGCTCATGCGGACGAAGAGCCCATCCTTGGTGATGCCAGCATTGTTGACGAGGATATCAACCCCACCGAGTTCGGCCTCCGCCTTCTCACCGAGCGCCTTGACCTCGGCCCGGTCGGAGAGGTTTGCCGGAAAGATCTGGACGCGATCGCCGAGCGTGCTGGCAAGGGCTTCGAGCTTCTCGACGCGGGTGCCATGCAGGCCGACAATGGCCCCCTGAGCATGCAGCATGCGGGCGATTTCCTCGCCGATGCCGCCGGAGGCGCCGGTAACGAGCGCCTTGCGGCCGGAAAGATCAAACATGGATTTCTTCCTTATAATAGGGCGCCTATAATTAGGACACTTAGGCCAGAAGGGCGGCAAGCGCCGTGTCGACGTCGGCGGGCGAATTGACGGCGATGCCGTTGACAGTCTTGTCGATCCGCCGGGCAAGTCCCGTCAGCACCTTGCCGGAGCCGATCTCGTAAAGCGTGGTCACGTCGTTGGCGGCGAACCATTGCACCGTCTCGCGCCAACGCACCTGCCCCGTCACCTGTTCGACGAGCAGGCGGGTAATCTCGCCGGAATCGCTCACCGGCGCGGCAAGGACGTTGGCGACGACCGGCACGACCGGATCGCGCTTCTCGACCTTGGAGAGCGCCTCGCGCATCGCTTCTGCGGCGGGAGCCATCAGCGCGGAATGGAAGGGCGCCGATACCGGCAGCATCAAGGCGCGCTTGGCCCCCTTTTCCGAGGCGAGCGCCGCCGCCTTCTCGACAGCCTGCTTCTCGCCCGAAATCACCAATTGGCCGCCGCCATTGTCGTTGGCAATCTGGCACGATCCGAGAGACGAGGCCCCGCGGCAAATCGCTTCGACGTCTTCGTGCTCCAGGCCGATGATCGCGGCCATCGCGCCCTTGCCGACGGGAACTGCCGCTTGCATCGCATTGCCGCGGATGCGCAGGAGCCGCGCCGTGTCGGCAAGCGAAAAGGTGCCGGCTGCACAGAGCGCCGAATACTCGCCGAGCGAATGGCCGGCGACAAACGACACCTTGCTCTTGAGATCGAGCCCCTTCGCCTCGAGCACCCGGATCACCGCCATGGAGACTGCCATCAGGGCCGGCTGCGCGTTCGCGGTCAGCGTCAGGGTTTCTTCCGGTCCGTTCCACATGATGTCGGAGAGCTTTTCGCCGAGCGCCCCGTCGACTTCAGCGAAGACGGCAGCGGCCTCCGGAAAGGCTTCGGCCAGATCCTTGCCCATGCCGACGGCCTGGCTGCCCTGGCCGGGGAACGTGAATGCGATGCTCATCAAGAGTGCCCTTCCCTGGATCACGAACGACCTGGAGCATTTCGAGACCGGCGCGATCGATTCCTGATTTTGACCGGGCGGGCACTTCTTTTACCGCGCCCGTGTTTTTCTCTCCATTCACATTCCTAGACGGCAAGTCAAGCGCAGAGCCCGTCTTCCCGGGCCTCGCCCACTGCATGTTTCCTTAAATCGTCCCGATTTAAGGAAACATGCAGTGTCTCAAAGTACCACAGCGACCTTTGCGGCTTATAAGACGCACAGCGCTGTAGGCTTTTGCCCTTGATCTTCGCCAATCAAGGCGTAAGTTTGCCCGGCTTTTGCCGCCGCGCCGGCACGATGCCTCTGGGCTGCGGCCTCAACTCATCATTCCCAGGCGGTGCGCCCTTCCCTCCCGCCGGTGCGACTCCGCCCACAAAAGGAAGTGACATCATGCGCTACAACACGCTCGGCCGCACCGGCATCAAAGTCTCGGAAATCTGCCTCGGCACGATGACCTGGGGCTCCCAGAACACCCCCGCGGAGGCCCATGAGCAGCTCGACTACGCTTTCGACCATGGCGTCAACTTCATCGACACGGCCGAACTCTATCCGACCACGCCGCTGTCGGAGGAAACTTACGGCAGTACCGAGCGGATCATCGGCGATTGGCTGGCAGCACGCGGCCGGCGTGACGACGTGGTGGTCGCAACCAAGGTCGCCGGCTCCGGCCGCCCCTATATCCGCAACGGCGAGCCGATCACGCCGCAAGGAATCGATCAAGCGCTCGAGGCCAGTCTCAGGCGGCTCAAGACCGATTACATCGACCTCTACCAGCTTCACTGGCCGAACCGCGGCCACTATCATTTCCGCAACGCCTGGTCCTACGACCCGTCTCGGCAGGAGACGGAGCAGGTCACCGCTGACCTCAAGGCTATCCTCGACAAGCTTGGCGATCTCGTAAAGGCGGGCAAGATCCGTGCCATCGGGCTGTCCAACGAAACCGCCTGGGGCACGATGAAGATGCTCGACCTGGCGAGAAGATATGGCCTGCCTCGGGTGGCGACGATCCAGAACGAGTACAACCTGCTCTACCGGCCCTACGATCTCGACCTCGCGGAAGTGTCGCACCACGAGGATGTCGGCCTGCTTGCCTATTCGCCGCTGGCAGCCGGGCTCCTCACCGGCAAATATCTCGACGGCGCAAAGCCCGCCGGCTCGCGCCTGTCGATCAATGGCGATCTTGGCGGCCGCTTCACGCCGCACCAGGAACCTGCCGTTGCCGCCTATGTGGCGCTCGCCCGCGAGCACGGCCTCGACCCCGCCCAGATGGCGCTCGCCTTCTGCCTCGCGCGCCCCTTCATGACCTCTGTCATCATCGGCGCGACGTCGATGGCGCAGTTGAAGACCAACATCGGCGCTACAGGCGTTACGCTTTCGCAGGACGTGATGAACGGCATAAGGCGCCTGCACCGGCTGTATCCGGCGCCGATCTGAGCGGCGCCGGCTCTCTGCGGCCCTATTTCCAAGCGGCCATCTGGCGGCAGCTTTCGGCGCAACGCCGGCAGGCCTCGACGCATTCGGCCATGTCGCCGATGCGTTCGCAGTCAGCCGCGCATTCGCTGCAAATCTCTGCACATTCGCGACAGAGATGCCGGTGATGCGGTGTCCCGATCAGCATGAAATGCGCTGCGGTCCGGCATATCTCGGCGCAAGCCATAATCAGCCGGAAGTGCGGCGGCTCAGTGTGTTCCTCGCCGGCCTCCAGGCAATGGCTCATTGCCGTCGAAAGGCAGACACGGTAACAGACCAGGCAATTCTCTAGGCACTCCTGCATTCTCGGATCGAACTCGTGCATTTTTTGTCTCCCGCGGGTTTGTCGGGCTGCAGGCGTCCAACAGGGAGTGAGAACGATTGTTCCGCAACGTCGCGCCTCACGCGCCGCACGCCTCTCCGGGCTGCGGCAACGATCTTCCAATCGCGCCTTGCATTTCCGCGGAAAATGCGTATAAGCGCGCTGTTCGAAACGCCCGGTCTTCTGGCTGGTGGCTGAACGGAGGGCCGGCTTCCGACGGGGAAGCCGCTAGGAATGCAAGGCATTCCGGCCTCCCGTGTCTCCGCTCTCGACCGTCTCGATACAACACTTTCTTGCCGGCTCATCACAGCCTTTAAGAACAGTCGTTGAGGCTTAGCCGCCGAGGTCCGGGCTGATTAACGCAAGAAAGGCAAGCCACAATGGCTCTTTATGAACACGTGTTCCTCGCTCGGCAGGACATCACGCCGCAGCAAGTCGACGCTCTCGTCGAGCAGTACAAGGGCGTCATCGAAGCGAACGGCGGCAAGGTCGGTCGCGTCGAGAACTGGGGCCTGAAGTCCCTCACCTACCGCATCAAGAAGAACCGCAAGGCTCATTACGTGCTGATGGACATCGATGCTCCGGCACCGGCCGTCCACGAAGTCGAGCGCCAGATGCGCATCAACGAAGACATCCTGCGCTACATGACGATCGCCGTCGACAAGCACGAGGAAGGTCCGTCTGCCATGATGCAGAAGCGCGATCGCGACGATCGTCCGCGCGGCGAAGGCCGTGGCCCGCGTGAAGGCGGTTTCGACCGTGGTCCGCGTCCGGACCGTGGTGACCGTGAAGACCGTCCGCGCCGCCCGCGTGAAGACCGCGCGTAACAGAAGCTTTAGGAGATAGATGATAATGGCTGAAGTTTCTTCCGCTCCGGTACGCCGTCCGTTCCACCGCCGCCGCAAGACCTGCCCCTTCTCGGGCGCAAACGCTCCGCGGATCGACTACAAGGACGTTCGCCTGCTGCAGCGCTACATTTCCGAGCGCGGCAAGATCGTGCCGTCCCGCATCACGGCCGTCTCCCAGAAGAAGCAGCGCGAGCTCGCCCAGGCGATCAAGCGCGCACGCTTCCTCGGCCTGCTGCCCTACGTCGTATCGTAAGGCAACTGACTCTCCGTTGAGCGCCTGACTCAACGGAAGCCAATCAGGTTGAGGGCGTTCGCCGCAGCGGCGCCTTCAACTCTCCCTTCCGCGGTGGGCGCGGATCGGAAACCGGCGCGAAAAGCGCATGAAATCCCATGTTGGGGCCAGGCGATCGCCGCCCCTAACTGCCTTAGAAGCAGGACAGCGAACGTGAAGAACTGGAACAGGACATCGCTGCTGACCGGCGCGCTCGCCGGCATTACCGCCGCCCTTTTGTCGATGGGCGCGAATATGCAGTCGTCCCTTGCGATCGTCCTTTATGCCGCTTCCGCGTTGCCGATCCTGATCGCCGGGCTCGGCTGGGGCAATGCCGCCGCCCTCGCCGCGATCGTTGTCGCGGGCGCTACGGCATCCGCATTGGTTTCATCCTATTTCGCGCTGCTGATCGTGGTCGTGACGCTCATTCCGGCCGGTTGGCTTAGCCACCTCTCCAATCTTGCGCGCCCGGCTTCCGAACTCGGCGGTCCCGAGGGCGCTCTCGCCTGGTATCCGCTTTCCGACATTCTCGTGCATCTCGCCGGGCTCGTAACCGTCGGAATGATCATCGTCGGCTACATCGTCGGATACGATACGAGCGTCTCCGACCTCATGGTCGACATGGTGATAGAGGCTGTGAAGGCGCAGGAGCCGCTCTACAATCCCGATGCTGCAGCAATAGCCCAGCTCAAGTCGATGTTCACGCTGGCCCTGCCGCTCGTTCAGGGCGCGATCTGGGTCGTGATGCTGTTTGCCGCCTATTACATCGCGACGCGCATCGTGCAGATGTCCGGCAAGTCCCTGCGTCCGCGCGAGGACATCCCCTCCGCGCTGAGAATGCACCGCAATGCCATCTTCGCCTTCCTCGCAGGCCTCCTCCTCACCTTCATCGGTGGTGCGCCTGCGGCGATCGGCGCACTCGTCTGCGGCACGTTCGGAGCGGGTTTCCTGCTTTCGGGCTTTGCCTCCTTCCACTTCCGCACACGCGGCAAGTCCTGGCGGCTTCCCGTGCTGTGGATCGCCTACCTGTCGGTGCTCGTCTTCACGATCCCGGCTGTCTTCTTCCTCCTCACCGGCTTGACCGATACGCGCCGCACCATCGCGCTCACGCCGACCGGAGAAAACTGATCAACGAACAAGCCAAACTGAAAGGAAACCAAAATGGAAGTCATTCTCCTCGAACGCATCGCCAAGCTCGGCCAGATGGGTGAAACCGTAAAGGTCCGCGACGGCTTCGCGCGCAACTACCTGCTGCCGCTCGGCAAGGCGCTGCGCGCCAACGCCGCCAACAAGGCCCGCTTCGAAGCCGAACGCGCGACGCTTGAAGCTCGCAACCTCGAGCGCAAGTCGGAAGCCCAGAAGATCGCCGAGAAGCTCGACGGCAAGTCCTTCGTCATCGTCCGCTCCGCCGGTGAAACCGGCCAGCTCTACGGTTCGGTTGCCGCTCGCGACATCATCGACGTACTGGCTGCCGAAGGCTTCAACGTCAACCGCAACCAGGTCAACCTTAACCAGCCGATCAAGACGATCGGCGTTCACAAGGTGACGCTGCACCTGCATGCCGAAGTCGACGTGGTGGTCGAAGTCAACGTCGCCCGTTCGGCCGAAGAGGCAGAGCGCCAGGCCAAGGGCGAAAGCCTGACCTCCGCCGATGCCATTTACGGTGTCGACGAAGACGCCCTGAAGCCGGAAGACTTCTTCAACCCGGAAGCCGAATTCGAAACTGAGGAAGAATAAGCGTCAGCCACAGGACTGAACGGAAAGCCCGGCTCCCCGCGAGCCGGGCTTTTTCTTTTTCCGTGACGTGGCATTGCCCTGCGGCATCCACAAACGACGCGGGAACGCGAATCAGATAAATTGCCAGCCCTGGCCTCAACGCCGTTACCCAGTACGCGTATAAATTTTTGGGACGTTTGCCGCACCCCTGTGGATCAGTGTGAACAACGGGCAAAGGCGATGGGCGGAGTTGAGTGCCGTGGCACTGTTGCACGTCTGCACTAGACGTCGGGGACTGCAGTCAGCAAACCGGATAGCTCACGGGACATACAGGCGGAAACGGAAACACCATGAACGACGCAGCGCGAAAGCTCGCTCCCTTGGCCAAGGATCAGGTGGACCAGCACTATCGCGAAGCGCCGAACAACCTGGAAGCGGAGCAGGCGCTGCTCGGCGCCATTCTCGTCAACAACGATGCCTTCTACCGCGTCTCCGACTTCTTGAAGCCGGTGCATCTCTACGAGCCACTGCATCGCAAGATCTTCGAGGTTGCCGGCGATATCATTCGCATGGGCAAGACCGCCAACCCGGTGACGATCAAGACCTTCCTCAAGGCCGACGAGAAGGTTGGCGAGTTGACGGTCGCTCAATATCTCGCGCGCCTTGCCGCCGAAGCGGTGTCGATCATCAACGCCGAGGATTATGGCCGGGCGATCTATGACCTGGCGCTGCGCCGCTCGCTGATCACCATCGGTGAGGACATGGTCAATATCGCGTATGACGCGCCGCTGGACATGCCGCCGCAGAGCCAGATCGAGGACGCCGAGCGGCGTCTCTTCGAACTTGCCGAGACCGGCCGCTATGACGGCGGCTTCCAGTCGTTCAACGACGCCGTGGCGCTCGCGATCGACATGGCGGGACAGGCCTTCGAGCGCGACGGGCACCTTTCCGGCATCTCCACTGGCATTCACTCGCTTGATTCCAAGATGGGCGGGTTGCAGCGTTCGGACCTGATCATCCTCGCTGGCCGCCCGGGCATGGGCAAGACCTCGCTTGCGACCAACATCGCCTACAACATTGCCGCCTCCTACGAGCCGGAGGTGCAGCCGGACGGTTCCTTCAAGGCGAAGAACGGCGGCGTCGTCGGCTTCTATTCGCTCGAAATGTCGTCCGAGCAGCTCGCCACCCGTATCATCTCCGAGCAGACGGAGGTCTCGTCTTCCAAGATTCGTCGCGGCGACATTTCCGAGGCCGATTTCGAAAAACTCGTCGCCTGCTCGCAGATGATGCAGAAGGTGCCGCTCTATATCGACCAGACCGGCGGCATCTCGATCGCGCAGCTTGCGGCGCGGGCCCGCCGCTTGAAGCGCCAGCGCGGCCTCGACGTGCTCGTTGTCGACTACGTCCAGCTCATGACCGGCTCGAAGAAGTCGGGCGAAAACCGCGTGCAGGAGATCACCGAGATCACCACCGGGCTTAAGGCGCTCGGCAAGGAGCTGAACGTGCCGATCATCGCACTCTCGCAGCTTTCCCGTGCGGTGGAAAGCCGCGAGGACAAGCGGCCGCAGCTCTCGGACCTGCGCGAATCGGGCTCGATCGAGCAGGACGCCGACGTAGTGCTCTTCGTGTTCCGCGAAGAATACTATGTAAAGAACATGGAACCGCGCGACGAGTTCGATCCGAAATACGAAGAATGGAAGATGAAGATGGAGCAGGTGAAGGGCACGGCGGACGTGATTATCGCCAAGCAGCGCCACGGACCGACCGGCACGGTCAAGCTCGCATTCCAGTCGGAATTCACGCGCTTCTCGGATCTCGCGGATCCATCGTTTACGCAGTACGAGCATTGATCGGGCGGTTGAGGGGCGGAAATCCAGCGTAACTCCGGCCTTCACGCCCCTATCGACGCTCTCGCAACGGCCACGACAATCACGCCGGTCGCCACGGCTGCAAGCAGCGGCAGTCTCATCGCGGCAAGCGCGGTCGCCAGAGCCGCCATTGTCTCGGCCGGTCCGGTGACGAGTGCCGTCGGAGCGATGACGGCCATCAGCACCGCCGGCGGAATGGCATCCAATGCTCGTTTCTGGATGGGACCGATCGTCACGAAACGGATGAGAAGAAGACCGCTGATGCGGGTCAGCACAGTCGCCACCGCCATGGCGACAATCGCGAGAAACGTGTTCGGGTCGAGCGTCATGCACAGGCCTCCCGGCGTTGGCTGGCGAACAGAGTGGCGGCAACGCCCGCCGCGGCCCCGGCGGCGATATACCAGACGCCGGGCAGGAATTGATGGGCGATCACTGCCGCCGCCGCACTCGCCGCGAGCACCGCGCCGGTCTCGCGCCCCTTCCAGAAGCCCATGACCAGGACGATGAAAACCGCCGGAAAAGCGAAATCGAGACCGATGATCTTCGGATCTCCCGCGAAAGCGCCTGCGATGGAACCGGCAAGGCTCGTGAGCACCCAGACGCAATAAAACGGCACCGCCAGGCCCGCATACCAGGCGGACGTGAGCCGTGCCTGCCCGGCGCGAAGCTCGGCCATCGCCCAGATCTCATCGGCGAGAAGCAGCATCGCGGCATATTTCGCAGGGCCGGCGAAGGCCGGCATTTTCGTGCCGATCGAAGCACTCATCAGCACGTGGCGGATATTGACGAGCAAGGCCGAGAAGGCGAGCGCACTCCAGGAGGCCGGATGCGTCCAGATATCCATAGCCACAAATTGCGAGCCGCCGGCGAAAACAAGGGCGCTCATCAGCGCGACTTCGAGGCTCGATAAGCCCTTTGTGGCGGCGACCGCCCCAAAGACGAGCCCAATCGGCATGACAGCGACGGTAAGCGGAGCCATCGCCCGCACGCCGCCGGCAAACTCGTCAAAAATCCCTGCCCTTTTCATCGTCTGCAATCTCCGTCGTTGTGTGGCAGAGAGCCATACAAGGAGTGCGGACGACACGTCTTGAACGAAAGTGATCAGCCGGTCCGAAAGGCCCCGGGCGTCACGCCGGTCCTCGCCTTGAAATGCCTTGTAAAGTGCGCCTGGTCGGCAAAGCCGCAATGATAGGCAGTGTCGGCGGCGGACCAGCCTTGACGCAGAAGCGTCTTTGCCTCCCGCACGCGCTTGTCGGTAAGGAAGGCATGCGGGGTGATATGGAACTCCTTGCGAAACGCGCGGATCAGATGCGCCCGGCTGAGACCGGCCACTTTCGCAAGCTCGTCAAGGCCGACGTCGGTCGAGTAATTGGCGAGCAGATAATCGCGGACGCGATGCACGGCGGAACTCTCGCGCGTCCGGGGCGGAAGGATGATAGCGCTTCCATGCCGCTGGAACAGCGTCGCCAGAAAGCCGAACATGCCCTCGTCCGCCTCCAGCGCACCGACTTTGCCCTCCAGCGTACGGTGCGCGCGATGAAAGGCGGCGGCGAGTTCCGGGGCTGTCAGCCACTGCCGCGAAAACGAGGGAGTACCCTGGAACGTGCGCCCGGTGACGTCCTCGAGAACCTCGACGACCAGTTCCACGGTCGGATAGATCATCCGGTAGCGATAGCCGTCGTTGCCCGGATGCCCGTCATGAACCTCGTCCGGATTGATGAGATAGAGATCGCCGGGGCCCGTCTGAGAGCGCTCGCCCTTGATGGTGCTGATCTGCGACCCCGCCTCGATGGCGCCGATGCTGAACGTGTCATGCGCATGCGGCGCAAACTCGTGGGTTATGAAGGTCGCACTCAGGCACTCCATGCCCTTGAAGCGGGTGTCCCGCCAGAACCGCGTCTGCTCGGCCCCCTCAAGCGGCATCGCTTCGGTGGCCTGTTCCTGAGAAATCGTCTGCATCGGCCGATCCTATCGGCGTGAAGAGGATCGGTCTTGTACAAAAGTGCTCGTCACGATCGCGTACCTCATCCGGGCGAAGCCGTTTGCCGCCTCCCGCGCTTGTATGTAATGCTGCGGCTTCACCAGGAAGAGCTTGCCTTATGCACAGTCCCGAATTTCTTGCCGCCTCCAACCGGCTCACCATCGACCTCACTGCCCTCGCCGACAATTGGCGGATCATGAACGAGCTCTCGGGTAAGGCACGCGCGGCCGCCGTGCTCAAGGCCGATGCCTATGGAATCGGCCTCGCTCAGGCGGCACCTACGCTTTACGCCGCCGGTGCGCGCGATTTCTTCGTCGCCAGCGTGGAAGAAGGCGCGGAGCTTCGCCGGCTCTTGCCCGAGGCGCGCATCTATATCCTTGCCGGCATGTGGCCGGGCAATGAGGAGCTTTTCTTCGCCAACGACCTCGTGCCGATCATCAATTCGGAGGAGCAGCTTGCCGTCTTCATGGCCGCGCTTTCCGAACATAGTGAGTATCCTTGCGTGCTCCACGTCGATACGGGCATGAACCGTCTCGGCCTCTCCGTCGAGGAGGCGATCGCTCTCGCCCGTGATCCGGCGCGTCCTGCAAGTTTTTCGCCCGTGCTGGTGATGAGCCATCTCGCCTGCGCCGACGATCCGAAGCACCCGATGAACCTTTATCAGCTTCAGCGTTTCCGCGAAGTGACGGCCGCCTTCGACGGCGTGCCGGCGAGTCTGGCCAATTCCGGCGGCGTGTTTCTCGGCGAGGATTACCATTTCGATCTCACCCGTCCAGGGATCGCCGTCTATGGCGGCGAGGCCGTCAGCGGTGCCGTCAACCCCATGAAGCCGGTCGTTACTGCGGAAGCGCGCATCATCCAGGTCCGGACGGTTCCCTCCGGCGGCACGGCAAGCTACGGCGCCTCCGCGCTGTTCACCCGCGACAGTCGTATCGCGACGGTCGCGATCGGCTATGCCGACGGCTACCATCGTTCGGTCTCGGGCGGCGGCGTCACACTCCGGCAGTCGACGCCGTCGGGGGCCTTCGGCTTCCTGCATGGCAGAAAGGTGCCGCATGTCGGCCGGGTGACGATGGATCTGAGCCTCTTCGATGTCACCGACCTGCCGGAAAACGTGGTGCGCCCCGGCGACTATATCGAGCTCTTCGGCCGCAACGTCGCCATCGACGACGTCGCACGCGCCGGCGGCACGATCGGCTACGAACTGCTGACGAGCCTTGGACGCCGCTATCATCGAACCTATGTCGGTGGCGCCTGAACCTGCAGCGCCGTGCGTCTTCTCAGACGCACAAGGACGCTGTGAATTGCTGCATGTTTTTGCCCCTAAAGCGAGTACGATTTAAGGACACATGCAGTGGGCGCAAAGGAATATCGTCCTTTCAAACGCGATTTCGCGGCATTATGTGACCGGACAGAGTGATTCTCTGACGGCGACGACTTCGCCTGCCTTCCTGCAAATATCCGAAAGCTGACATCGATGGCGAAAGCCCGCACCCAGTTCATCTGCCAGAATTGCGGCACAGTCCACTCCCGCTGGGCGGGCAAGTGCGACGGCTGCGGCGAGTGGAACACGATCATCGAGGAGGACCCGACGGCAGGCATCGGCGGCGGTCCATCGCGCGCGCCGAAGAAGGGGCGTCCGGTGGCTCTCACGACGCTTTCCGGCGAGATCGAGGATGCGCCGCGCATCGAGACCGGCATATCCGAGCTCGACCGCGTAACCGGCGGCGGTTTCGTCCCTGGCTCGGCGCTGCTCGTCGGCGGCGATCCGGGGATTGGCAAATCGACGGTGCTGATGCAGGCCGCAGCCGCGCTTGCGCGTCGAAAGCATCGCGTCATCTATGTGTCCGGCGAGGAGGCAGTGGCGCAGGTGTGCCTGCGCGCGCAGCGGCTCGGCGCTGCCGACAGCGATGTGCTTCTAGCCGCCGAGACCAATGTCGAGGACATTCTGGCGACGCTTTCCGAGGGCAAGCGCCCGGATCTCGTGATCATCGACTCGATCCAGACGCTCTGGAGCGACATCGTCGATTCCGCTCCGGGCACCGTAACGCAGGTGCGCACTGGCGTGCAGGCGATGATCCGTTTCGCCAAGCAGACCGGAACGGCGGTCGTTCTCGTCGGCCATGTGACCAAGGAGGGTCAGATCGCCGGCCCGCGCGTCGTCGAGCACATGGTCGATGCGGTCCTCTATTTCGAGGGCGACCGCGGCCATCATTACCGCATCCTGAGGACCGTGAAGAACCGCTTCGGGCCGACCGACGAGATCGGCATCTTCGAGATGTCGGACAAGGGCCTGCGCGAGGTCGCTAACCCCTCAGAGCTCTTCCTCGGGGAACGCAACGAGAAATCGCCGGGTGCCGCCGTCTTCGCAGGCATGGAGGGAACGCGGCCGGTGCTTGTCGAGGTACAGGCGCTCGTGGCGCCCACGTCTCTCGGAACGCCCCGCCGCGCCGTCGTCGGCTGGGACTCGGCGCGACTTTCGATGATCCTCGCGGTGCTCGAGGCCCATTGCGGCGTCCGCCTCGGCCAGCACGACGTCTATCTCAACATCGCCGGCGGCTACCGCATTTCCGAGCCGGCCGCCGATCTCGCCGTCGCCTCCGCACTGGTTTCGTCGCTCGCCGGGCTTGCCCTTCCGGCCGATTGCGTCTATTTCGGCGAAGTCAGCTTGTCGGGCGCCGTCCGGCCGGTTGCGCATACCGCCCAACGTCTCAAGGAAGCCGAGAAGCTCGGTTTCTCCCAGGCCGTATTGCCATCTGCCTCGACCGAGCTGCCAAGGAACGGCGCCGGCCGGTGGAGCGAGATGGAAAGCCTGCCGGATCTGGTGGCGCGTATCGCTGGATCACGGCGCACTCTGCAGCAGGCGGACGAGGACTGACAGATTGCCGCGCCTGGAACTATCCTTCGAGATGGTGCCGCTTGGTGATGGCGGTGGAAAGACGTTCTGAACGCGTGCGGACAAGGCCGGTGGCGGATAAGCTTGGTAAGACCCGAGTCGGAACCGGGTCGGAGTAAGGACAACATGCCCATCACAATTCTCGACGGTATCGTTCTCGGCGTCGCGCTGTTTTCGGCCATCCTCGCAATGGTCAGAGGGTTCTCGCGCGAGGTTCTGTCGGTGGCGAGCTGGGTCGGCGCCGCGGCCGCCGCCTATTTCCTCTATCCGCATCTGCTGCCTTATGCCAGGCAGTACACGAGCAGCGACACGGTCGCGATGATCGGCTCTGCTGCCGTAATCTTTCTCATCGCGCTGATCATTATCTCCTTCATCACGATGCGGATCGCCGATTTCATCATCGACAGCCGCATCGGCGCGCTCGACCGCACGCTCGGCTTCCTCTTCGGCGCCGCGCGCGGCATCCTTCTGGTGGTCGTCGCCATGCTGTTCTTCAATTGGCTGGTGGCGCCGCCACAGCAGCCGGTCTGGGTGACCCAGGCGAAATCGAAACCGCTGCTCGACAATCTCGGCAACCAGCTAATCGCCCTCCTGCCCGAAGAGGCGGACGCCACCATTCTCGACCGCCTGCGCGGCAAGGACACGACCGGCGAAGGCGAGAGCGAGAACCCGCCGTCCGCCACCGAGCAGGCGCCCGTAGAGGAAGCGCCGGCGACGAACGGCTGACGCCAGAAGAATATCCGCGACAAAGCCCGCTGTGCGGGCTTTGTCCATTTGGAATGACGCTTGCCAGTGTTTTCGGCTAAGATCGCTTGACGACTGGCGGCCTGATCACGATATGCGCACCGGCACCGAGCAAAGGCGAATTGCGATGACCGATCTCAGATCCAGCGAAATCCATGACGAACTCGACGGCGACACCCTCCATGAGGAGTGCGGCGTTTTCGGCATTCTCGGGCATCCGGACGCCGCCGCGCTGACGGCGCTGGGTCTGCACGCGCTGCAGCATCGCGGACAGGAAGCGGCCGGCATCGTCACCTTCGACGGCAAGCAATTCTATACCGAAAAGCGCATGGGTCTCGTCGGAGACCACTATACCGATCCGGCCACGCTCGCGAAGCTGCCGGGATACATTTCCATCGGGCATACGCGCTACTCGACAACCGGCGAAGTTGCGCTGCGCAATGTCCAGCCGCTCTTTGCCGAGCTGGAAGTCGGCGGCATCGCCATCGCCCATAACGGCAACTTCACCAACGGCCTGACGCTCCGCCGCCAGTTGATCGCCGACGGCGCCATCTGTCAGTCGACCTCGGACACCGAAGTCGTCCTTCATTTGATCGCCCGCTCCAAGCAGACCTCCTCCTCCGATCGCTTCATCGACGCCATCCGCCAGATGGAAGGCGGTTATTCAATGCTGGCGATGACGCGAACCAAGCTGATTGCCGCGCGCGACCCGATCGGCATCCGCCCGCTCGTGATGGGCGAACTCGACGGCAAGCCGATCTTCTGCTCGGAAACCTGCGCTCTCGACATCATTGGCGCCAAGTACATCCGTGACATCGAGAACGGCGAGGTGGTCATTTGCGAGATCCAGCCGGACGGCTCGATCTCGATCGACGCGCGCAAGCCGGAATCCCGGCGGCCTGAACGCCTGTGCCTCTTCGAGTATGTCTATTTCGCCCGCCCCGATTCGGTCGTCGGCGGCCGCAGCGTCTATGTGGCGCGCAAGAACATGGGCGTCAATCTCGCCAAGGAATCGCCCGTCGAGGCGGATGTCGTCGTCCCTGTACCCGACGGCGGCACTCCGGCCGCGCTCGGCTACGCACAGCAGAGTGGCATCCCCTTCGAATACGGCATCATCCGGAACCACTATGTCGGACGGACCTTCATCGAGCCGACGCAGCAGATTCGCGCCTTCGGCGTCAAGCTGAAGCATTCCGCCAACCGGGCGATGATCGCCGGCAAGCGCGTCGTGCTCGTTGACGACTCGATCGTGCGCGGCACCACCTCGGTCAAGATCGTGCAGATGATCCGGGACGCCGGTGCACGCGAAGTGCATATCCGCGTCGCAAGCCCGATGATCTTCCATCCGGACTTCTACGGCATCGACACGCCGGACCGCGACAAGCTGCTTGCCAACCAGCATTCCAACCTCGCGTCGATGTGTCGCTACATCGGCGCCGACTCGCTCGAGTTCCTGTCGATCGACGGGCTTTACCGCGCCGTCGGCGGCATGCCGCGCGACCCGCAGGCGCCGCAATTCACCGATCATTACTTCACCGGCGACTACCCGACCCGTCTTCTCGACCAGGAGGCTGCGAGCAACGTCCGCAAGCTTTCGGTTCTCGCCAGCAACGGATAAACACAACAATATGACGCCCAATCTGAAAGACCGGATCGCCGTCGTAACCGGCGCATCGCGCGGTATCGGCTATTTCACTGCCCTTGAACTCGCCAAGGCCGGCGCGCATGTGATCGCCTGCGCCCGCACCGTCGGCGGCTTGGAAGAGCTGGACGACGCCATCAAGGCCGTGGGCGGTTCGGCAACGCTCGTTCCTTTCGATCTCGCCGACATGGCGGCAATCGATAAGCTCGGCGGCGCCATCAACGAACGCTGGGGCAAGCTCGACATCATGGTCGCGAATGCCGGCGTGCTCGGCACGATTTCGCCGATCGGGCACGTGGAGGCGAAGGTTTTCGAAAAGGTGATGACGATCAACGTCACAGCAACCTGGCGGCTGATCCGCTCGCTCGAACCGCTGCTCACGCGCTCCGATGCCGGCCGCGCCCTTCTCCTTTCCTCGAGCGCCGCCCACAAGTGCAAGCCCTTCTGGGGGCCCTACTCCGCCTCGAAGGCGGCGGTCGAAGCGCTGGCACGCACCTGGGCCTACGAGACGCAGCGGCTGCCGTTGCGCATCCTCAGCGTCGATCCGGGCCCGACACGCACGGCGATGCGTGCGCAGGCGATGCCCGGGGAGGATCCGGAAACGGTGCCGCATCCGTCGGAGGTTGCGGCCGCGCTGATGCCCCTCGTTGGTCCGGAACAGACGGAGACCGGCAAGCTCTTCATCGTCCGCGAAAAGAAGATCGTCGATTATCGGATACCGGAGTAGGCGGCAGCGCTTTCAACCGCTGTTTCTTGTCGCTTATTCGTTATAGCCCGGCAGGCCGTCGCTGTCCTGGCCGCCGGGCCAGTCGCCGTATTTGCGCTGCCAGGAGCGCGCGCCGAACGGCAGGGTGATCAAATATCCAATCGCGGTTACGGCCATCGTCTCCCAGGTATAGGTCATCAGCGTCGCTACATAGAGAACGACAACGAGGATGGCGGGCAGCACGAGATCGCGGCGGACGCGATTCTCGGATTTGCCCGACCAGACCGGCAGGCGGCTGACCAGCAGAAATGCAATCAGCACAGTGTAGACCGAGGCGATAAGGGCGAAGATCCGGTCCGGCGCGAGGCCGAGAAGCCCGATATAGACAGGCAGCAGCACCAGTATGGCACCGGCGGGCGCCGGAACGCCGACGAAATATTCAGACTGCCAGGCCGCCTTGACCTGGCGCTCGGCCATGACGTTGAAGCGGGCGAGTCTCAAGCCGACGGCGATCGCATAGATCAGCGCCGCGATCCAGCCAACGGAACGCGCTTGGTCGAGCAGGAAGACATAGAGCACAAGCGCCGGGGCCACACCGAAATTGATGATATCCGCGAGCGAGTCCATCTGGACTCCAAAGCTCGACGTGGCCTTGAGCAGGCGTGCGATGCGCCCGTCTATGCCGTCGAGGAAGGCGGCAAGGAGAACCATGGCGACTGCGAGTTCGAAGCGGTTCTCGAAGGCGAGCCGGATGCCGGAGAGACCGGCGCAGATCGCCAGGACCGTGATCATGTTGGGGACCATCAGGCGCAGCGGAATTTCGCGCAACCGCGGTCCGCGCGCCTTGTCATGCGAACCCGCCGTTTCGACGGTTTCCGGGGCTCCCGCTGAGTTTTCGTGCCGAGGCTCTTCCATGATTATCCTCACGCGCGACGGCTGATAACCGGCCCCTTGGCCGAACCGAATTCAGCAAGCACCGTCTCGCCGCCGACCGCCGTCTGATCAAGCGTGACGCGCGGCTCAGCGCCTTGCGGCAGGAACACGTCGAGGCGCGAACCGAAGCGGATAAGGCCGAAGCGCTCGCCCGCTTCGAGCGATGCATTTTCCGTCGTCCAGCAGAGGATACGCCGGGCGACCAGGCCAGCGATCTGAACGACGCCGATCGCGCCATGCTTCGTCTCGATGACGAGGCCGTTGCGTTCGTTTTCAAGGCTTGCCTTGTCAAGTTCGGCGTTTACGAACTTGCCGGCGCGGTAGGCGATACGGCGAACGGTGCCGCTCATTGGAGCACGGTTTACATGGCAGTCGAAGACATTCATGAAGACCGAGATGCGCAGCATCGGCTCCGAACCGAGACCCAGTTCTTCGGGCGGGATCACGGTCGCGATCGACGACACGCGGCCGTCCGCCGGGCTGATGACGAGATCCTCGTCGATCGGCGTCATCCGTTCGGGATCGCGGAAGAAGTAGGCACACCAGGCGGTCAACGCGAAGCCGATCCACATCAGCGGTTCCCATACGAAACCGAGTACCAGCGAAACGACGAAGAAGATCGCAATGAAACGATAGCCTTCCTTGTGCACCGGAACGAGCGTGTTGCGCACCGTGTCGATCAAACTCATGAACCCTACTCTCCAGATTGATGTGGAACGTCAACTAGCGCGAACTCGACGGTCCGGCAATGCCGAACGCCAGGCGAGAGCGCCTGACCGCACCGGCCGCTTCGGTCAGATCGCCGGCACGCCTCGATCGACGATGCCGAGATCGTCGCTCTCGCGCACCCGCTTCAATTGCTCCTCGGCCTGCGTTGCCTCGCGCTGGCGGCTCCACATTGAAGCATAGAGGCCATCCCGCTCGATCAGCTCGCCGTGTGTGCCGCGCTCGGCGATGACGCCGTCCTTCAGGACGATGATCTCGTCGGCATTGATGACCGTCGAGAGCCGATGCGCGATGACGAGCGTCGTGCGGTTACGCGACACGACGTCCAGCGCCGCCTGGATTTCCTGCTCGGTCTTGGTGTCGAGCGCGGAGGTCGCCTCGTCAAGGATCAGGATCGGCGGCGCCTTCAGGATGGTGCGGGCGATCGCCACGCGCTGCTTTTCGCCGCCCGAGAGCTTCAGCCCGCGCTCGCCGACCGTCGCCCGGTAGCCCTCCGGCAGACCGCGGATGAAATCGGCGATCTGCGCGGCTTCAGCCGCGGCCTCGACTTCGGCGTCCGTCGCCGTCACCCGGCCATAGCGGATGTTATAGGCGATGGTGTCGTTGAACAGCACCGTGTCCTGCGGCACCATGCCGATTACCGCGCGCAGGCTTTTCTGCGTCACATCTCGCACATCCTGGCCATCGATGGTGATCGAGCCCCGCTGAACGTCGTAGAACCGGTAGAGCAGCCGCGACAGGGTGGACTTGCCGGCACCGGACGGCCCGACGACGGCGACCGTCTTGCCGGCCGGGACCTCGAAGGAAATGCCCTTCAAGATCGGCCGGGCGCCTTCATAAGCGAAATGCACGTCGCGGAAGGCGATTGCGCCGCGCCCGATCTTGAGCTCCCTGGCGTCCGCCTTGTCGACAACCTCCGCTTGGACGTCCAACAGGTCGAACATATGTTCGATGTCGGTCAGCCCCTGACGTATTTCGCGATAGACGAAGCCGATGAAGTTCAACGGAATTGCGAGCTGGATCAGCATGGCGTTGATGAAGACGAAGTCGCCGATCGTCTGCTCGCCGCGCTTCACGGCAAGCGCCGATATCGTCATCATCACAGCCGTGCCGGCGCCGAAAATCAGCGCCTGGCCGAAGTTGAGCCAGCCAAGCGACGTCCAGACCTGGGTGGCGGCACGTTCATAGCGCTCCATCGACCTGTCGAAGCGCTTCGCCTCCATCTCTTCGTTGCCAAAATATTTGACGGTCTCGAAATTGAGGAGCGAATCGATCGCCTTGGTGTTCGCATCGGTGTCGCTGTCGTTCATCGAGCGGCGGATCGCGATCCGCCAGTCGCTCGCGCGCACCGTAAACCAGATATAGAGCCAGACGGTGACCGCCGTGACGAAGAGATAGGTGAAGCCGTAGCCCCACCAGAAGATCACCGCCGTCAGCAAGAACTCGATGACTGTCGGTACGCTGTTCAGGATGGTGAAACGGACGATCGTCTCGATGCCCTTGGTGCCGCGCTCGATAATGCGCGACAGCCCGCCGGTGCGGCGCTCGAGATGGAAGCGCAATGAAAGCTGATGCATATGAACGAAGGTCTTGTAGGCAAGCTGGCGTACGGCATGCTGGCCGACGCTCGCAAAGAGCGCGTCACGCAACTGGTTCAGGCCCGCCTGCAGCAGGCGCGCGAGATTGTAGGCGAGCACCAGCATGACGGCGCCGGTCAGGAACTGCGGCAGAAGGCCGAGCGCGTCCGGCTTGTTGTTGAGGGCGTCCGTCGCCCACTTGAAAAAATAGGGTACGAGAATGAGCACGACCTTGGCGACTACAAGGATTACCGTTGCCCAAACGACCCTGAGTTTCAGGTCGACGCGATCCGCCGGCCACATATAAGGCCAGAGATTCGCAATGGTTCCGACGGGATTGGCGCTGTCGGCGGATACCGTCTTCTTCTTTTGGGGTGCCACGTCTCAGTCCGCTTCGATTTTTGGAAACGCGGGAGGCAGGCGCGAGCCCTACATCGTCCTTCCCGCTCCAGCTTCAATGAAAAGCGGCGCCCTTTGAAGACGCCGCATTTCCTGACAGATAGGTCCACCCTGCCGCCGGTGCAATGGAAGTGCCGGCAAAAGACCGGCTATTCTTAGTGACGCATATGCTTGCGGTGTATTTCCCGCGATTCCTCGTCGGAGAGGGCCTCGTCGGGGACCCCGAAAACCTGACCGGGACGGATCAGGTCGGGATTGCCGATCTGCTCGCGGTTTGCGAGATAGATCGTCGTGTAGCGAACGCCAGCGCCGTAGACGCGCCGCGAAATCTGCCAGAGCGTATCGCCGCGGCGGATGATGACGGACGTCTTGCTTTCCTTGAGCGGCGCCTGTTCGATCGTTGCCGGCTGCTCCTGCGTCGCATCGGATGCTGCTGTCTGCTGGGCCGCTGGGGCGGCCGCTTCCTCCGCATTCTTGACCTTTGGCGCGTCCGTCGCCCTGGTGGCTCCGCTCCCCGTGGCGGCCGGAAGTTCAACCGTCGCAACGGCGGTGCCGAGGCTCTGTTGCGTCAATGCGGAACCGATGGCTTCATCGACTTTCTGCAACGCGGCGGCAACGCTTGCCGGGTCCGGCGGAGAGGACTTGAGTGCGGTCAGCGCGCTAGCCGCCGCCTTGGATGTTTCGGCCGCGGCTTTCGCGAGTGCCGGATCGGCATCGGCAGCCGGCTTGAACTCGGCGAGCGACTGGAGCGCGAATTCCGTTGCCGAGCGGGCGGCGGCAAGCTGTTCGCCCGAAGGCTGTTTTCCGTCGGCGAAGAGCCCCCTCAACAGTGCGAGTGCCTTTCCTGCTTCCGTCTTGAGGCTGCCGAGGGCCGTAACCGGCGTGTCGGACGGGCCGGCAATGGCGGCGACCTGCGCGCCCGCCGGCCTGTCGAAGGGCACGGAGGCGCGCATCGCCACCTTGCTGGCATCCTCGTTCATCATGTCGGCGCGAATGATGTGGGTGCCGACCGAGAGCTCGATCGAACCATCGACGACGAAATGTCCCTTGTCGTCCGTCTTCATTTCGCCGAGCAGCCTGTCGTCCGCATAGATGCGCACGAGGGAGCCGGGCTTGGCATTGCCGGCGACGTACATCGTGCCGCCCTCGATCTCGACGGCCGTGACCTGAAGACCCGGCACGCCATTCGGTTTCGCGAGTGGAACGGAAGCGCCAGCGGGGTCACCGACGGCGGGCTCGGCCTTCGCCTGGATCGGCTTCGTCTCGGCCTTCGGCGTCGTGATCAGGCGGCTCGCCTCGCCGGGTTTCGACACCATCGCCAGCAATTGCCCGCTCGGATCCTTGGGCACGGAGATGGTTGCGACTTCGTCCGACGTCTTCGTGGCGCCGTCCGGGCTGACGCTTCTGAGCGTCAGCTGGTGATCGCCCGCAGCAAGCGGCTTATCGAAGACGGCGGCGAAATCTCCGGCGGCGCCGACGTCGGCCGTACCGACGACTTTATCGCCGCTCAGGATCTCGAGCTTGGTGCCCGGCTCCGCCCTGCCCGCAACCACCGTGGAGCCGTCCGGCTCGACGCGGAGGATGTCGAACCCCGGAATGGTCCCGTTTACAGCGGTCTCGGATGCCGGCGCCGCATTGCCCGCGGCGCCCGCCGCTTGCTCGCCGACCGTGCCTTGCTGCACGTTGGCGGATGGGCCTTCGGTTTTCGTCGCAGACGCCGTTTGGCCGGCCTCGCCGCTCGCAATGGATTGCGCCGCCTGCTCGTCGCTTTCGCGCAGGTTCGGCTGGACCACGAAGACCATCAACGCCGTCGCAATCGCCAGGACACCGAGGGCCACCCAGCTGGCCTTATTCTTTATCATGCCACTCTCCACAGGGCGGAGCGTCTTTATGCTCCGCTCATGCCCCTTTCGCCGGCCCGAGCCTGCGACGCCAATACACATTATAGCGCAATAGCGGCATAGCCGTCCGAATTCTTCAATGTATTAGTGAAATTGCTAACGTTTCCTACAGTTCAGTACAAGCTTTTGCTGCTCATCGGCCTGAACGAAAGTGCTCTTTCCCTTATTTTTCTTGACCCGTACTGCGCTGCAATGTCTCTTGGGCTCATGAGAAACGAAGCAAGCCCGATTCTATCCGTCTGCGTCTATTGCGGCTCCCAGCCCGGGCGCGACCCCGCCCATATCCAGGCGGGCCGTATCCTCGGAAAGTCGATTGCCGAACACGGCCTGCAACTCGTCTATGGCGGCGGCACGCGCGGGATCATGGGCGCGGTCGCAAGCGGCGTGCTTTCCGCCGGCGGCCATGTCACCGGCATCATTCCCGAATTCCTCATGGACAAGGAAGCGACCCGCCATTCGCTCGGTCAACTCAGCGAGCTGATCGTCACCGCCGACATGCACGAGCGCAAGCACAAGATGTTCGAGCGCGCCGACGCCTTCGTGGCGCTTCCCGGCGGCATCGGTACACTCGAGGAAATCGTCGAGATCATGACCTGGGCGCAGCTCGGCCGCCATAGGAAGCCGATGGTCTTCGGCAATATCAACGGCTTCTGGGACCCTATGCTGGAACTCATCCAGCACATGCGCGAACAGGGCTTCGTCCACACGGCGCACCTGGTCCAGCCGCTGGTGATTGACGGGGCGGAAGACATCGTTCCCGGCATCCTGGCATCGGCCGCTGCGATGGGCCGCGACGGCGAAACCGAGATCATTTCCAGGCTCTGATTTTCGGCCTCACTCGGCCGGTGTCGGCTGGGCGGCACGGCGGGCCCTGCTCTCGGCCAGCATCGCTCCCGAATAGGTGAAGAGCGCGGCCCAGATCAGGACGAAAGCGACGAGTTTTGCGGTCCCGAAAGGTTCGTGGAAAACGAAAACCGCTATCAGGAAAATCATCGTCGGGGCGATGTATTGCATGATGCCGATTGTCGAAAGCCTGAGCAGCTTCGCGCCATTCGCATAGATCATCAGCGGCACTGCCGTGACGATGCCGCAGGACAGAAGCAGGAGGACGTCGGCCATGCTGGTATCGCCGAAATGCCCCTGCCCCGTAGCTTCGAGCCAGATGATGTAGCCGGCCGCGGGCACGCTGAGGAGCAGGACTTCGAGGAAGAAACCCTGATTGGGACCGATCGGCAGGGTCTTGCGGAAGAAGGCGTAGAAGCCCCAGGAGAAGCAAAGCCCGAGCGAGACCCAGGGAAGACCGCCGGCGTCGAAGGCAAGCACGGCGACGGCAAGGGCGGCAAGGGCAATCGCCACCATCTGCGCCGTATTCGGCCTTTCTTTGAGCAGCACGGCACCAAGAAAGATCGAGAACAGCGGGTTGATGTAGTAACCGAGAGCCGTCTCGATCGCCCGGCCGGCACCGATCGCCCAGACATAGATGCCCCAGTTGACCGTGATGAGGGCGGCCGTCAGCGTTGCCATCTTCAGCATCCGCGGGGAGCGCAGGGCAGTCTTAATCTCTTGCGTACGGCCGAGCCACAGGAGCACGAGCCCGGCAAGAGGCACCGACCAGACGATGCGGTGCGCGACGACTTCCGCCGCAGGAATATGCGCTACCGCCTTCATGAAAAACGGCAGGAAACCCCAAAGCAGGTAGGCGGCAAGTGCGAAGGCGAAACCTCTCGCGGAATCGACATTCTCGGCGGATGATTTCGCGTTCGGTTCAGCCATGGTCTTGATCCTGAAAACTTCGCCGGAGCCAAGCGGAAACCGCTCCGGCCTTAACCGACGGCAGGCCCATAAGACCGTCACCGTCCCTCCTCTTGCGTCCTACTCCAACGAACGGTGATGCACCAATTCATTTCCGTGAAGCGAAGGCTGAGAGCGGCTTAACATTACATGCCCCTGTGCCCCGGCCGGGCAGAGGGGTGAAAGCCGGATAACCTACTCCGCCGCGATCAACCCGACCTGGTCCCGGTTCTTGAGCAGCTTGTAGACGATGCTGTCCATCAGCGCCTGGAAGGAAGCATCGATGATGTTGTCGGAAACACCGACCGTCCACCAGCGGGCGCCGGTGTTGTCCGTCGATTCGATCAGTACGCGGGTCACTGCCTCGGTGCCACCGTTCAGGATGCGCACCTTGTAATCGGCGAGTTCGAGATCCGCGATCTCCGACTGATACTTGCCGAGGTCCTTGCGCAGAGCGAGGTCGAGCGCATTGACCGGGCCATGGCCCTCTGCGACCGACATCATCGTTTCGCCGTCGACCACGACCTTGACCACCGCCTCCGACACCGTCTTCAACTTGCCGTTTGCGTCGAAGCGGCGCTCGACCATCACCCGGAAACTCTCCACGTGAAAGAAGTCGGGCACCGTGCCGAGAATGCGGTTGGCGAGCAACGTGAAACTCGCATCCGCGCCCTCATAGGCGTAGCCCGTCGCCTCGCGCTCCTTGACGATCGAGATGAGCTTGTCGAGCCGCGGGTCGTCCTTGGAGACCGCGATGCCGCGCCGCTTGAGCGCGTTGATGAAATTGGCCTTGCCGCCTTGGTCCGAGACCATGACCCGGCGCAGATTGCCGACGCTTTCAGGCGCAACATGCTCGTAGGTCTTCGGGTCCTTGAGCAGCGCCGAGGCATGAATGCCCGCCTTGGTAGCGAAGGCCGAGGCGCCGACATAGGGGGCCTGCGGGTCCGGCGAGCGATTGAGAAGCTCGTCGAAGGAATGCGCGAGCTCGGTCAGGTCCTGGAGCCTTTCGGTGTCGATTGCCGTTTCGAAGCGGCTGGAATAGGTCTCCTTCAGCGCAAGCGTCGCAATCAGCGTCACCAGATTGGCATTGCCGCAACGCTCGCCGACGCCGTTAAGCGTGCCCTGGATCTGACGGACGCCGGCTTCGACCGCGGCCAGTGAATTCGCCACGGCCTGGCCCGTGTCGTTATGGGCGTGGATGCCGAGACTTGCGCCGGGCACGCCTGCCGCTATCACGGCCGAGACGATCTCGCGGATTTCCGAGGGCTGGGTGCCGCCGTTGGTGTCGCAGAGCACGACCCAGCGCGCGCCCGCATCGAGCGCCGTTTTCGCGCAGGCGATCGCATAGGCCGGATTCGCCTTGTAGCCGTCGAAGAAATGCTCGCAATCGACCATCGCCTCGCGGCCGGAGGCAACCACCGCCTCAACGGAGGCGCGGATGCTCTCGAGATTCTCCTCGTTGGAACAACCGAGTGCTACGGCCACGTGGTAGTCCCAGCTCTTCGCGACGAGACAGACAGCATCGCTGTCCGCAGCGAGCAGGGCATTTAGGCCCGGGTCATTGGAGGCCGAAACGCCGGCGCGTTTGGTCATGCCGAAGGCTACGAAGGACGCTTTTTCGGTGCGCTTGTGCTTGAAGAACTCCGTATCCGTCGGATTGGCGCCCGGGTATCCACCTTCGACATAGTCCATGCCGAATTCGTCGAGCAGGGTCGCAATCGCGATCTTGTCCTCGACCGAAAAGTCGATGCCGGGCGTTTGCTGCCCGTCTCGAAGCGTCGTATCGAAGAGATAGATGCGTTCCCTGGTCATGTCTCGGTTCCAACGTGCGGTTCAGTTTAAGTCAACGCGGCCTTTCCCGCGTTATTCGGTCTTGCCGGCAAATTTGTCGGTGGCGCGGATCAGGCGGTCGAGGATGCCCGGCTCCGAATAGGCGTGGCCTGCACCCTCGATCAGGTGGAATTCGGCCTCGGGCCAGGCCTTGTGCAGCTGCCAAGCATATTTCGCGGGGCACGGCATGTCATAACGTCCGTGCACGATCACGCCCGGAATGCCGTGGAGCTTATGGGCATCGCGTAGCAATTGGCCCTCTTCGAGCCAGCCGGCATTGACGAAGAAGTGGTTCTCGATGCGGGCAAAGGCATGCGCGAATTCCTCTTCCTCGAAGTGCGCGCTTGTCGTCGGTTCCGGCAGGAGCGTGATCGTCTCGCCCTCCCAGATGCTCCAGGCCCTGGCGGCCGCAAGCCGCGTCGCGCGATCCTCGCTCGTCAGGCGCCGGTGATAGGCCTGCATCATCTCGTGGCGCTCTTCCGGCGGGATCGGGGCAATGAAGCGCTCCCACTTGTCCGGGAACATCTCCGAGACGCCGAATTGATAGTACCAGTCGAGTTCGGCCTTGGTCAGCGTATATATGCCCCGGACGACGAGTTCGGAAACGCGTTCCGGGTGGGTCTCGGCATAGGCGAGCGCCAGCGTCGATCCCCAGGAGCCGCCGAAAACGAGCCACTTGTCGACACCTGCCAGTTCCCGCAGCCGTTCGATGTCGGCGACGAGATGCCAGGTCGTGTTCGCCTCGATCTCGGCATGCGGAGTCGACTTGCCGCAGCCGCGCTGGTCGAACAGCATCACGTCATAGAGCGCCGGATCGAAGAGGCGGCGATGGTTCGGCGAAATCGTGCCGCCGGGGCCACCGTGCAAAAAGACGGCCGGTTTCGCGCCGGGCGTGCCCACCCGCTCCCAGTAGACCCTATGGTCGTCGCTGACATCGAGGTGGCCGGAGGCATAGGGCTCGATTTCCGGATAAAGGCTACGCAATGGGGAACTCACGATAGGTCTTCCTCGGGCGGCCAGTGCACGGTGTCAAAGTCCGGATGCTGGCGGTTGGTTTCCAGGACACGCAGGTGGCGCTCTGCCGCGGCTTCGCTGCCGTCGTCCGTCTCCTTCTCCGAGAGCTTCGGCAGATGCGAGAACCAGAACATCCGAGACTCGACTCCGGATTGATAGATGGGCTGCACGTCATCGGGATCGTCGAGCGTTCCGAGCGCGATGTTGAGGAAGCTCGCCTCCGGCATGTCGTAGAAGAGCGGCGTGCCGCAATTGCGGCAGAAGCCGCGCCGCACGAGGCCCGACGAGCAGAACCAGGACGGCTCCCCGCGCGTGATGCGGAAATCCTCGCGCGCGATATTGGCGAGCGGCATGAAATAATTCCCTGCCGCCTTCTGACACATGCGGCAATGACAGATATGCGGATCGTCGAGCGTGCCTTCGGCGCGATAGCGCACCGCGCCGCATTGGCAGCCGCCGGTGAAGATGCGTCGGATCATCATGCCCAGGTCCCGGCCGACGGCCATTGATCGGTCTCATGATCGGGATGCTGGAACGAGATGATCCGCTCCTGCCGAGCGTAATAATCCGGATCCTCGTGGATGGGCTGGTCGAAGATCGTCTCGACCCAGGGAAGCCGCGCCTGGTAATTGACCTGAATTTTCGGGGCGAGATCGGAACGGTCGTCGAAGGCGCCGATCGCGATTTCGAGGCCGCCCGGGTGCCGATAGGTCAGCGGCGTGCCGCATTTCCGGCAGAAGCCGCGGTCGATATTGACCGAGGACTGGAAATAGCTCGGCTCGTCCCGCGTCCATTCGACTCCGTCCTTCGGCGCCGTCACCAAGGCCGAGAAGAACGAGCCGAACTGCTTCTGACACATGCGGCAATGGCAGATCGATGGTCGCCCAAGCTCACCGTGGATGCGGAAGCGTACGGCGCCGCACTGGCATCCTCCTGTTCTGACGGCATTACTCATCGTTTTTCCTCCGGTGGCCAGGTTTTGGTGTCATGGTCTGGATGCTGATAGGAAACCAGATTCGCAAGGAATGATGCCGCGTCCGCATCGGCCATCGTCTCCTCGCCGGGGAGCTCCCGAATGTGATCGACGTACGGCAATTTCGCCTCGACACCCCATTGGATCATCGGGGGGATCCCGTCCGGCCTGTCGAAGGCCGCTATCGCCAGTGCCATCCCGTCCGGCGCCTCGTAGGTAAGCGGGGTGCCGCAATCGCCGCAAAAGCCGCGCCAGACGAAGTTGGAGGACTGGAACCGCTTGCGTTCGCCGCGCGTCCACGTGACCTTCGCGCCGCGTACGGAAACGAGCGGCAAATAGAAATTGCCGCTTGCTTTCTGGCACATGCGGCAGTGGCAGACCGAGGCGTCGCCGAGCTTGCCTTCGACGCGAAAGCGGACCGCACCGCATTGGCAGCCGCCGGTATGGATATCGTCAGCCATGTCGTCCTCCTCTGTCGTCTTGCCTAGGCTTGGGACCGCTTCACCTCCCAGGTCGTCACCCGCTCGCCGGTCTCCGGGTCCTTGCCGTCCTTGAGCTGGATGCCGCGCGCCAGGAGGTCCGCTCGGATTGCGTCCGCCTCTGCATAATTCTTCGCCTTTAGGAGCTCGAGACGCGCGCGCACGCGGCCGTCGATCTCGTGGACCACCGCCTCGTCGAGCTCGATTTCCTTCGGCACCACGCCGATCAGCGCGGCACTCGCGGCGAAGACGCCGAGGTACCGCGAATCGGCGGAGGCCTTCTGAGCCAGAGCGTGAAGCGCCTGGATCGCCGCGACCGTGTTGAGATCGTCGGCGAGCGCCGCCACGACCGCCGGATCCGGCTCTTCTCGAACTTCACCGGCAACCGGCCACTTCGAGAGCAGATGCTCGGCCTCCTCCAGCCGCTTCATCGAGAAGTCGATCGGCTCGCGGTAATGAGTCATCAGCATCGCCAGCCTCAGCACTTCGCCCGGCCATTTGCGGCCGCCGAACTTCTCCGTATGCAGAAGCTCGTAGATGGTGATGAAATTGCCTTCCGACTTCGACATCTTGCGGCCCTCGACCTGCAGGAAGCCGTTGTGCATCCAGACGTTCGCCATCACCTCGGTGCCGTGAGCGCAGCGCGATTGGGCAATCTCGTTCTCGTGGTGCGGAAAGATCAGATCGATCCCGCCCCCGTGAATGTCGAACACTTCGCCGAGATAGTGCCTGCTCATCGCCGAGCATTCGATATGCCAGCCGGGACGGCCGCGCCCCCAGGGGCTCTCCCAGCCCGGCTCATGCTCTTCGGAGAGCTTCCAGAGCACGAAGTCGCCCGGATTTCTCTTATGCGCCTCGACCGCTACGCGGGCGCCGGCCTGCTGCTCCTCGAGATTACGCTTCGAAAGCTGGCCGTAATCCGCCATCGATGTGGTGTCGAAGAGCACCTCGCCCTCCGCCTCATAGGCGTGACCCTTGGCGATGAGTTTTTCGATGATCTCGATCATCTCGGCGATATTTTCCGTGGCGCGCGGCTGTACGGTCGGATCGAGGCAGCCGAGCACTGCGGCATCGTCGAGGAACTGCTTTTCAGTCGTCTCGGTCACGCGCCGGATCGCTTCGTTCAGCGGCAGACCCGGATAATCGCGCAGCGCGCGCGCATTGATTTTGTCGTCGACGTCGGTGATGTTGCGTGCATAGGTGACGTGGCTTTCGCCATAGACATGAACCAGCAGCCGGAAGAGCACGTCGAAGACGATGATCGGCCGCGCATTGCCGATATGGGCAAAATCGTAGACGGTCGGGCCGCAGACATACATGCGGACGTTTTGAGGATCGATCGGCCGGAAATCGGCCTTCTCCCGCGTCAGCGTGTTGTACAGCTTCAAAATCGGCATTGCGGCCATCCCAATCTCCAAGCCTGCATGCAACCATCGGAATATAGCGCCCGGATGGCCCCGCGTTTGTCATCTTGGATTTCTGGAGACGAAAACGGCCAGGCCAGCGGGAGCGCTAGCGAATAATCTTCCGGCAGATAATGCAGATAACCGTTTTCATGGCGATCCTTATCGCGCGTCGCTCGGCGCCGGTCAAGAGGAGAGCGCCATGCAAGCGAAAGTCGTCATTTTGCAACCATAGCGGCCATGGATTTGTCACGATTTGGCTTATGTGACATCGCCATACCGGGGGAGGAGATTCGCGAATGCAGCCGACACTGCTTCAGGTCCTGTTTCCCGAGGAACAACAGGGACATGGTTTTCGTTCAAAAGTAACGAAGACAAATGCGCTGATTAGGGAAGACACCAAGGAATACATGCAATGAAGGCCGCCAAGACCGCCGAACGCAAGCCGCCCCCATCCGATCTGCTGACGAAGTACCGCCCGCTCGGCCTGAAGGCCGTACTCGCCGCCGCACTACAGGTAAAAGCCAAGCCTGCTGGCAAGAAGGTCATGAAGCGCCCCGTTGAGGGCGATCATCTCGGGGTCGGTCCGACCCGCAGACATAAAAGCACTTAGAACAGCGACATCTGGCCGTCATCGTCGCGATCGTCCGCCCGGGCTTTGCTTGCTGCCGGCGCGGCGGGAATGACAGGCGCGACCTCGTCCTGAATCTCGGGCCCCGTATTGGTGACCTTGTTCACCTTGTCCGAGACCGGGATCGCCTCGAAGTAGGCCTCCGCAGCCGGAACCATGAGATCCGTCACGTCGCGCGGCTCTTGGGTCCTGCAGTCGAGCCAGCGGGCAAAATCTTCCGGCTCGATGACGACGGGCATGCGATCGTGGATGTGGCGGACAACGCGATTCGCGTCGGTCGTGAGGATTGCCGCCGTGTCGACCTCCGAGCCATCGGCGGAGGACCAGGTTTCCATAAGCCCGGCAAAGGCGACGATGCCGCCTTTTCTGGGGCGCACCCAATAGGCTTGCGAAGGTTCGCCACCGCCTTTCGCAGGACGCCGCCATTCGTAGAAGCCGGAGGCCGGCACCAGTATGCGGCGGTGGCGCATCGCCGCGCGGAAGGCGGCCTTGCCGACTGCCGTCTCGGCACGCGCGTTGATGAGCAGCGGGAATTTACGAGGATCCTTTACCCAGCCCGGGGTGAACCCCCAGCGCACGAGTAGGGCCTTGCGCTCCGGGAGATTGCTGCCCGGCTCCGCCCGATCCGAAGCGACGATCACGATGATCGGTTGGGTCGGGGCGATGTTGAAACGAGCCGGGAAGTCGTCCGCCTCCAGCAAGCCAAACAATTCCATCAATTCTTCCGGCGTTGCCGTCAGCGCAAAGCGTCCGCACATGACATCGGTGTGGCACTTCACGTAAGATGGGTCAACGACCCAGTTGAAATTCGATTCCCAGATGCCGAACCAACCCGAACACGCTTCTTCCGCCATCCTCGAACGGGACGGACGTTATCTGCTCGTCCGGCGGGCCAATCCGCCGTCGGCGGACATGTATGCCTTTCCCGGCGGCAGGGCGGAGCCCGGCGAGACGCCGGCGGAGACGGCCCTGCGCGAACTCGCCGAGGAAACCGGCATAAGCGGTCGCGATCCCGTGCTCTTCGAGACCTACGATCTGCCCGGAAAAGAATCGGAGGGGCGGTATTTCCTGCTGTCCGTCTTCACCGTCGAGGCCGATGCCGATTCGGTCGCCGTCGCTTGCGACGACGCCGCCGGTGTCGGCTGGTTCACACCGGAGGAAATCTTCGCGCTTCCCATTCCCCCTAGCGTTCGCGACTGTGTGGAGAAGCTGGCCGCCGTCCGGCTGACGAGGCATCCCGGCCGATGTGGCCTTGCAAACGGTGCCGATTCGGATTTGATGCGCTCATGATCAGCGCAGCGTTCTTGCTTAGACTTCTCCTGACGGGCGCCCTCCTCGCGGCAGCCGCAGGTGCGGTGGCGCAGGAAAAGCAGCCCGCCGCGCAGGAAAAAAACCAGACTTCCCCTGCCCCGGCCCCGGAGGAAAAGCCGACGCCCTACGACGAGCGGCTGCTTCGCCTCGCCGAAATCCTCGGATCGGTCCACTATCTGCGCAATCTTTGCCTCGGCCAGCCGGAGGACGCCTGGCGACGCTCCGCGCAGGAACTCCTCGACAAGGAAACGGCCGGCGAGCCGAAACGGCGCGAGCGCATGACCGCCGCTTTCAACCGAGGCTACCGGACCTTCGCATCCGTCTATACGAGCTGCACTGAGCCGGCGACGCTCGCAGAGCAGCGATACCGTGCCGAAGGTGCAACACTCGCTTCAGAAATCGTCGCCCGTTTTGGAAATTAGGGATAAATTAACCTCTTTTTCCGCGAGGCCGTGTCGTTTCGGGAAAAGACTGCTAAGTTTATTAAGAGAGTGGTAAGAAGTGACCGGCCTGTCTGCCCGTTCAGTCGCGGTTCAGCGGAGAGGCGCTAGGTTAGCCAAGTGCACGTAACGGAAGCCGCATGGAACGAATGATGCAACCAAGCCTGACCGACATCGATGACATGATCGTCCACGAGAAGATGCAGGCAGCCCTTGAGCACCAGAACGAGGCCTGGGCGGACGGCATGGCAGATGGTATCGAGCCGGAAATCATTGCTGATGCAGCGATCGCACTAGCCATGCGCGAGACGATTCGGCTCCATGGCGAAGAAGGTGCCGAGGCAATGTTGAATTCGCTTCGTGAGCGCATGCTCGCCGGAGAGTTCTCGCCACAGCGGACAATTCAGTAACATCAGGACTGCCCCATGAGCCGGAACCTTGCAAACCGGGCCTTCCCGGTTGGCCTTGTTACGTTGCTGCTGGCGAGCGTGGCCGTCTGCGCACCGATCACGGCCGTGCCCGCGCTGGCACTCAGCGAGCTCCAGGGCGCGCCCGTTGCCGGCGGTCAAAATGCGGCGCCGGCCGAAGCGCCCGACGAAGCCGCGCCGGAAGAAGAGTCTCCGCTCGAAATTCCGATGCCCGACCCGCTGGTCGACAGGGCGGCGGTCGGCACCAAGGACGATCAAATCGCCGCGCCCGAGGTGGTCGAACCCGTCGAAGTGCTGACCGACGTTTCCAAGATTCCGGAATCCGTCGCCCGCATGCGCGAACTGATCGTCGAGGCAGCCGCTTCCGGCGATATCGAACGGCTGCGGCCTTTGCTGGGCAAGGGCCCGACCCAGACCCAGGTGACCGGAACGGGCGACGACGACCCCATCGCGACGCTTAAAGGGCTTTCCGGCGACCAGGAGGGCATCGAGATCCTCGCGATCCTCCTCGACGTGCTTTCGACAGGCTTCGTGCTCGCGGACAAGGGCACGCCCGACGAGGTCTATGTCTGGCCCTACTTTGCCGAGAAGCCACTCTCGTCGCTGACCCCACCGGAGAAGGTGGACCTATTCCGCTTGGTGACTGCCGGAGACTTCGCCGGCATGGAGGAATTCGGCAGCTACAATTTCTATCGCGTCGGCATCACACCGGACGGCCGTTGGAAATTCTTCGTCGCCGGCGACTAGAGCCGGAATGATTGAGCGGTCTCGCCCATATTCTCCCTCTCGCCTCGTGAGAATCGATCGGTGCGCTTGCCGATCATCGGCGGACATCCTACCTCTTCGGGAAAGACAGTAGGATTCGACATATGCCCAGGGTTTGTCTCGACGACCGCGCGATCATCCGCATTTCCGGAAAGGACGCTGAGCCTCTTCTCCAAGGCCTGATCACGACGGATATCGGCGCGCTGGCTGAGGACGAAGTCAAACCTGGCGCGCTGCTTACGCCGCAGGGCAAGATCCTCTTCGATTTCCTGATTTCCCGAGACGGCGAGGCGTTGCGGCTGGAGACGACGGGCGACCAGGCGGAGCCGCTCTTGAAGCGTTTGACGATGTACAAGTTGCGCTCTGCCGTGGAGCTCTCGCTGCAGTCGCCGGCATCGGTGACGGTCGTCTTCGAGGAGGACCGCCCTGCCGAGAGCTATCGCGACTATCGCTTCGAAAAAGCGGGCTTGGCCGTCTTCCGCCTTTACCGCGAGGCGGCTGCCCCGGACGCAAGCGTTGCCGATCTCGACCGGTTGCGCATCGCAGCGGGAATAGTGGAGGCAGGCCACGACTATGCCCTGCAGGACGCCTTTCCACATGACGTGCTGATGGATATCAACGGCGGCCTTTCCTTCCGTAAGGGCTGCTATGTCGGCCAAGAAGTCATCTCCCGCATGCAGCACCGCGGTACGGCACGGCGCAGGGTCGTCGTCGTTACGGGCGACGCACCGCTGCCGCCGACAGGCGCGAATATTTCCGTCAACGGGCGGTTGATCGGTTCGCTCGGCACCGTTCAAGACAAATCCGGCCTTGCGATCGTGCGCATCGATAAGGCCGGCGAGGCGATCGCGCGGGCAGACCCTATACTTGCGGGCGATGTGCCGGTTACGCTAACGCTGCCCGCATGGACGGGCCTCGGCTTTCCGAGCGAGGCCGACGAGGCGAGCGCATGATGAATGCGCGCGCCTGGCAGCGCATGCTTTCCGGCCGGCGGCTCGATCTTCTCGATCCCTCGCCGCTCGATGTCGAGCTTTCCGACATCGCCCATGGGCTCGCCCGCGTGGCGCGCTGGAACGGTCAGACCTCGGGCGACCACGCGTTTTCGGTGGCCCAGCACAGCCTTGTCGTCGAGGACATTTTCCGCCGTACCAACCGCTGCAATGCCGAGGACTGCCTGATGGCCCTGCTCCACGATGCGCCGGAATATGTCATCGGCGATATGATCTCCCCTTTCAAGGCGGTCGTCGGCGGCGGCTACAAGAGTGTGGAAAAGCGGCTCGAGAGCGCCGTGCACCTGCGCTTCGGACTGCCGCCGCACACGCCCAAAGAGCTCAAGGAGCGGATCAAGAAGGCCGACCGAGTTGCGGCCTATTTCGAGGCCACGGAACTCGCCGGATTCTCGGCGGAGGAGGCTCGTAAGTTCTTCGGCCAGCCGCGTGGTATCACCCGCGAGGCCCTGTTGATCGATCCCCTGCCCGCAGTCGAGGCGCAGCGCCTCTTCGCGGCGCGCTTCAGCGCGCTGGAAGCCGAGCGCAGCAGGGCACGGCAGGAGGCCTGACCGTGGCGGTGATCGTCGTCTCGCCGCTCGCGCGCATCGCTGAAATGGCCGTTCGCCACGGCTGCCGCGAAATGCTGAGCCTCGTGGCAAAAGGTCAGGATTTTCACCGTCCCGCCGTGATCGACCAGACGAAGCATCTGACGATTGGTGTCAACGATATCAGCTTTGCCGGCACCGGCGATCTCGTCGCGCCGCAGGAAGAGCACGTCGAACGCATCATCGACTTTGCCCGCAACTGGGACCGCGGGCGGCCACTGCTCATCCATTGCTGGATGGGCGTTTCCCGCTCGCCCGCCGCGGCGCTGATCGCCGCCCTCGCCGTCGAGCCGGACCAGGACGATGAGTATCTGGCGAGGCGCTTACGGCTTGCTTCGCCTTTCGCAACGCCGAATGCGCGGCTCGTGGAGATCGGCGATCGGGCGCTCTCTCGCAACGGACGCCTTGCCGCCGCCGTGCGCTCGATCGGCCGCGGCGCCGATGCCGACGGCAATGCGCCCTTCGCCCTGCCGCTCCGTCCGGAGAAGGCGTCTGATGTCGGTCGTTGAAGAGCGGCCGATCACCGTCGAGATCGGGCTCAACGCGGTCGTCGTCGCCGTCGTAAACCGAAGTCCGCGTATCCTCGCCGTCAGCGAAGCGGATGGAGACTCGCGCGATAGTCTGCCCTTTGGACCCTTCGATCCGGCCCATCACCGCACCTTTGAGGCGAACCTTCGCGCCCATGTCGAAAAGCAAACCGCGCTCAAGCTCGGCTACATCGAGCAGCTTTATACGTTCGGCGACCGCGGCCGCCAGCATCTGCCTGGGGAAGAAGGCAAGCACATGGTCTCGGTCGGCTATCTGGCGCTGACACGCACCGACGCCGAGAACAACGAGCGGCTCGCCGAGGCCGGCGCCCACTGGCGGGACTGGTACGGCTACCTGCCGTGGGAAGACTGGCGGCAGGGCCGCCCCGCCATCCTCGACCAGACGATCCTGCCGGCGCTTGGTCGATGGGAGGTAGAGCTATCGGGCGAGGAGAAGTCCGCTTCGACCGTGCAGCGCCGTTCGCGGGTGCGCCTCGCCTTCGGTCTCGACGATTTTCCCTGGGACGAGGAGCGCGTGCTGGAGCGCTACGAACTGCTTTACGAAGCGGGACTCGTGCGCGAAGCGGTGATCGACGGCCATCGCCGCAATCCCGAGAACCCGGCGCTGGGGCTGGCGATGCGGCACGACCACCGCCGCATCGCCGCGACCGCCGTTGCCCGGCTGCGCGGCAAGATCAAATACAGGCCCGTCGTCTTCGAATTGATGCCTCCCGAATTCACCCTTACCGACCTGCAGGCGACCGTCGAAGCGATCTCCGGCAGGCACCTGCACAAGCAGAACTTCCGTCGGCTGGTCGAAGGGGCGGAACTGGTGGAGCCGACCGGCGTGACGCTCGCCTCCACGGGTGGCCGGCCGGCAGCGCTCTTCCGCTTTCGCCGTCAGATTCTCGACGAACGCCCTGCCCCCGGCCTCAAGGTTGGAGGGCGATAACTATTGGACAACGGCGCAGGCCAGGCGATCGCCGGCATCGCCGGCCGGCTGGCTGCGATTGTCGTCGGAATGCGCGTGTATCACCAGGGCACGCCCGCGGAGGGCGTTTCCCTTGTCGTCGAGCGATACGAAGCTGTTGAAGACCTGCGCGCGCAGGATGCCATCAGCCCCGACATATTGGTTCGGCATGTCCCCTATATGAGGACCGTTTGCCGCGAGGAAGCCATGCTCCGCGTTTTCGTCCTCTCCGACGAAATGGTTGCCGGCCGATTCGAAGCCTCCTGCCGCATCGCAGCGCCCGTTTTCATGAGCGTGGAAGGCAACCCAGGTATCCTTGGGTAGGCCGCTCACCTCCATCTCGATCAGCACGCCCTTGCCGCCGGCCGTCAAAGTCGCCCTTCCGGTGTCCTTGCCGTCCTTGCCCACGAACTCGGCAGTGGCCGTTTGGGAGGATTGTTGCGCCGAGGCGGCGGCCGCCATTCCCGCCGCATAGGCAATCGCGATCATCATTCTCATCATCGGAGATCCTTCCTCATCACTCCCGGGCTGATGGGGGACAACGCGCGGCTGCCGGGGTCGTTCCGCGCGAACGCGGCAGAGTTGCATTGTAACCGGAGAGCCTGACTAAATCGACACGTCAAGGCCGATGTCGAGGGTTGGCGCCGCCATGGTGATCTTCGACGTCGAGATGAAGTCGACGCCACTTTCGGCTATCGCGCGGATCGTCTCGATCCTCACATTGCCGGACGCTTCCAGCCGCGTTCGACGCTCATCGCCGGCATAGGAGGCAGCGCTCAATCCCCAATGCGCGGCATTGATTGCCACGGCTTCGCGCAGCAGGTCCGGCCCCATATTGTCGAGCAGGACGACGTGCGGCGTAGCCGCCAACGCCTCGCGCAACTGCGCGAGCCCGTCGACTTCGACCTCGACCTTGACAAGGTGGCCGCAATAGCCGCGCGCGGCGCGGATCGCGCCCGCGACACCGCCGCAAACGGCAATGTGATTGTCCTTGATCAGCACCGCGTCGTCGAGGCCGTAGCGATGGTTGGAGCCGCCGCCGAGCCGAACGGCGTATTTCTCGAGGGCGCGCAGGCCGGGGATGGTCTTGCGCGTGCAGCACACCTTTGCCGCGGTATGGGCGATCTCGTCGGCGAACTTCGCCGTATAGGTCGCGATCCCCGAAAGATGCATGAGAAAGTTGAGCGCCACCCGTTCCGCCGAAAGCACGCCGCGGGCACGGCCCGAGATTCGGGCAATCGTCGTGCCGGGCCTCACGCGGTCGCCGTCGGCGGCGAGCGCCTCGAAACGGATCGAAGGATCGACGAGGCGGAACGCTGTGCGCGCCAGGTCCAGGCCGGCGATCGCGCCCGCTTCGCGCACACTCATATGCGCCGTCGCCGTCATGTCCGGCCCGATGGTGGAAAGCGTGGTGATGTCGCCAGCTCGACCCAAATCCTCCAGGAGCGCGGCTTTCACCTGCTCTTCCACCATGAGGGTGGGCAATTCCGGACGAAGGGCAGAGGTCATGGCGTTGTTCTCGCGATTGAGGTCATCTTGCGGGTTGCCGACGTCATGCCGGCTCTGTCTCGGCCACGTCTGCTGCGAGGCGCTCGGCCTGAGCGAGCGTCAGATAGGTCCTGCGTTGCCATTCCGGCCGATCGGTCGGGCAATCGGCGCGGAAATGGCCACCACGGCTTTCCGTGCGCTGCAGCGCGGCGACCGCGATGAGCTTGGCCGTGGTGACGATATTGGCAAAGCGCAATCGGTTGTTGGCGCGCTCCAGATCGGCGATCTCGCGGATCGCCCGCGTCAGGCTCCCGCGCGTGCGCACGACGCCGACGCATTCGCTCATCAGACGGCGCAACACCTTGAAGGGCGGGCTATCCTCGACCGTCACCAGATCGTCGCTCTCGCCGGCATCGTCGCCCCAATGGGCGAGCTTCGGCGCCGGCAGGGTGCCCTTGATGTTTTCCGCGATACGCGCCGCGAAGACCACCGCCTCGAGCAGCGAATTCGAGGCCAGGCGATTGGCGCCGTGAACCCCGGTCGAGGTCACCTCGCCGGCCGCCCAGAGACCGTCGATCGAGGTCCGCCCCTCTCCATCCGTCAGCACCCCGCCCATGTGGTAGTGCACCGCCGGAGCGACGGGAATCGGCTGCGTCACCGGGTCGATCCGGGCAGCCATGCAGGAGGCATAGACGGTCGGGAACATTTCGGGGAAATGCTTGCCTACCGCCTTGGTGCAATCGAGGAAGGCGCCGCGTCCGGCCTTGACCTCGGCGAAGACACCCCGCGAGACGACGTCGCGCGGCGCCAGCTCGCCATCGGGGTGGATGTCGAGCATGAATCGATGGCCCTTGGAGTTGATGAGGATCGCGCCGTCGCCGCGCAGCGCCTCGGTCGCGAGCGGTGCCGGGTCCTTGCCGATATTGATTGCGGTCGGATGGAACTGGACGAATTCGGGATCGGCGATGATAGCGCCAGCCCGCGCCGCCATGCCGACGCCCTGGCCGCAGGCTTCCCACGGATTGGTGGTGACGGCATAGAGATGCCCCACGCCGCCCGAGCAGAGGACGACGGCGCGCGCCGGGAAGGAAACGCGGCTCTTCGACTGACCAGCATCCGGCCTTGCGACGACGCCGGAAATGAACCGTCCTTCGCGCACCAGTTCCTCGACGACATAGCCTTCGAGCACGCGGATCGACGGTGTGCGCCGCACGGCGGCGATCAACGCTTCCATGATCGCCTTGCCGGCCATGTCGCCCTTGACGCGGACGATGCGCCGCTCGGAATGCGCGGCCTCGCGCGAAAGCAGGAGCTTGCCCTCGAGATCGCGGTCGAAGGGCACGCCATATTCGAGCAGGTCGTGGATGCGGGCAGGTCCTTCGGCGACCATCATCCGCGTCATCTTCTCGTCGACGATGCCGGCACCGGCGGCGACCGTATCGGCGACGTGTTTCTCGAAGGTGTCGCCGGTGCTCATCGCCGCAGCAATGCCACCTTGCGCCCAGGCCGAGGAAGCGCCGTGGCCGATCGGCGCGGCAGCGAGGATGGTGACGGGACGCGGCGCGAGCTTCAATGCGCAGAAAAGTCCGGCAAGCCCGCCGCCGACGATGACGATGTCGTCGATCCCATTGAAGGACTGCGGGCGAAAATGGTCGGTCAGCATGGCTCGGTTACTCCTCCAACGGCCTACTACTGCGCCGGGCCATGTGCCCGGCTGCGTCAAAGGTTGGAGCGGGATGCGGGCGGAAAACCGCGCACACTTTTCCTCATCCCGCTTTGAATTACTGCTTGAGGTTGACCATGCGCTCGACAGCGAGGCGCGCGCGGTCGGCGATCGCGGGATCGACCAGAACCTCCTCCGTCATGTTGAGCAGACTGTCGAGGATCTTCGGCAGCGTGATGCGCTTCATGTGCGGACAGAGATTGCAGGGCTTGACGAAGTCGACGCCTTTGACTTCCGCCTGGATGTTCGACGCCATCGAGCATTCGGTCACGAGCAGCACCCGCTCAGGCCGCTTGTCCTTGACGTAGTTGATCATGCCAGAGGTGGAGCCGGAGAAGTCGCAGACGGCGATCACGTCCGGATGGCATTCCGGGTGGCCGATAATCTCGATACCGGGATTGGCCTCCTTGTAGGCCAGGAGTTCGCCCGCCGTGAAGCGCTCGTGGACCTCGCAGTGCCCCTTCCAGGTCAGGATCTTCTTGTTCGTCTGGCGCGCGACGTTCATCGCCAGATATTCGTCCGGAATGCAGAGCACCGTATCGGATTCGAAGCTTTCGACGACGGCAAGCACGTTGGACGAGGTGCAGCAGATATCGGTCTCCGCCTTCACCTCTGCCGAGGTATTGACGTAGGTGACGACCGGCACGCCGGGATAGCGCTGCTTCAGCAGCCGCACATCGGCGCCGGTGATCGATTCCGAAAGCGAGCAGCCGGCCTTGACGTCCGGGATCAGCACGGTCTTTTCCGGATTGAGCAGCTTCGACGTTTCGGCCATGAAGTGCACACCGCACTGGACGATGATTTCGGCATCGACCTTGGTGGCATCACGCGCAAGCTGCAGGGAATCCCCGACAATATCGGCGACGCAGTGGAAGATATCCGGCGTCTGGTAGTTGTGTGCCAGAATGACGGCGTTGCGCTCTTTCTTCAGCCGGTTGATCGCGTGCACGTAGGGCGCATAGGCGGGCCACTCGATCGCCGGAATGAAGTCCTTGACCTTCTCGTAGAGATGCTCGGTCTCGCGGGCGATCGCCGCTGTAAAGGCGAGGTCCGGTTTCTCGATGACGCCGAAGCGCGCCGCAGCGCTTACGAACGTCGGGGCAGACGCTGCATCCGCGCGAAGGTCGAGTGTTGTCATCGGGCTCTCCTCTCTTGCCGTCTCCGGCAACCGCCAATTATGCTCACATTGAGCATAATTGCGTCAAAACAAAAGCGGCTGAGCCGCCGCGACTGATTTAGAAAGTTTTGTGACAGATTTCAAGGAAGATGCGCCCGAGAAATCCCGGGCGCATCGGATTTGATTTACGCCATGGCCGGACGCGCGACGCCCCGCTCCTCGATCGGCCAATGGACGATGGCAGCGAAGAGGCCGAGCGCCACGCCCACCCACCAGACCGGATCGTAGGATCCGAACTGATCGTAGAGATAACCGCCCATCCACACACCCAGGAACGAGCCGATCTGGTGCGACAGGAAGACGATGCCGCCGAGCAAGCCGAGGTGTCGCGTCCCGAACATGATCGCCACCAGAGCGTTCGTCGGCGGCACGGTCGAGAGCCACAAGAGCCCCATGACGATCGCGAAGACGATGACCGAAGTCGGAGATTGCGGCAGCAACAGGAAAGCGGTGACTGCGACCGAGCGGGCAATATAGATCAGCGCGAGGAAATAGGGCTTCGAATAGCGCTGGCCGATGAAGCCGGCCGACAGCGAACCGATGATGTTGAAGAAGCCGATAAGGGCCAGCGCGATCACCGCATAGCGCGCATCGATGCCGATGTCGCCGATATAGGCCGGGAAATGCGCCGTGATGAACGCGACTTGGTAGCCGCACACAAAGAAGCCGGAGACAAGCAACAGATAGCTCCGATGGCCGAACGCTTCCTTGAGAGCCTCGCCGATTGTCTGCTTGTAGAGCGCCTCCGACTGGCGCCCGGAGGCTGCATTGCCCCTGAGCGGGACAGCAACGAGCGGGACCAATAGCATCAACAGACCGAGATAGACGAGACTGTCGGACCAGCCATAGGCGGAAATAAGCCCCTGACTCAGCGGCGCGAACAGGAACATGCCGGCCGATCCCGCAGCGGTGCCTATGCCAAAGGCGAGCGAACGTTGCTCAGGCGCGACATTGCGGGCGAAGGCGGAGAGCACGATGCCGAAAGACCCCGAGGCGACGCCGAGACCAACGAGGACGCCGCCGCCGACATGCAGCCAGATCGGCGCATCGGCAAAGGCCATCATGAAAAGGCCCGAGGCATAGACGACGCCCGAGAGCGCGAGCACGCGCCAAGTCCCGAACTTGTCGGCGATCGCCCCGAAGAATGGCTGACCGAGTCCCCAGCAGAGGTTCTGGAGCGCCATGGCGAGGCCGAAGGTCGTTCTATCCCAGCCTTTTTCCGCCAACATCGGCAGTTGAAAGAACCCCATGGCCGAGCGCGGACCGAAGGTTAGCATGGCGATCAAGGAGCCGGCGACGATGATGAGCCAGGGCAAGCTGCTGCGCTCGACGGCGCGGATAGCGGCGGGAGAAACAGCGGACATGGGCAAGCTCCGGTTGATGAGGGCCCATAATATGGCGGCGCGCACAAAATGAGGAAAGCCAATTAAATTGACGATGGGATCACAGAAATTGATGCGGCAGCCCGATGTCGCTCAACTGCTGCGGCGCAGCTTCATCGGCCAGCCTTCGCTCCGCCGGCGGGCGACCTTGACCTCGTCGCCGAGCCTCAAGGTTCCCTCGCTCCGCGGCACGGCATTCCAGCCGAAGAGCACACCCGGCACCCGGCGGTCCGCCGACATGCGCTTTTCCGCAAGCGCCTGGATGGGATTGCCGCCGATGCGTCCGCCGGTCGTCTGGTCCTGTGTGGTCATGATGCACCGGGCGCAGGGCTTGACGAGATCGAAGATGATGCCGGCGATCTCCAGGCTTTCCCAGAGGTCTTCCGCCCAGGCCTCGTCGCAATCTATCAGAATATTAGTGCGGAAACGCTCCATGCCGACCGGTTCTTGCCCCTTTTCGATCAGCGTGCGGTTGAGGTCGGCAAGCGAGGCCGTCGTCGTGATGAGGATCGGGAAGCCGTCAGCGAAGCTGACAGGGGCCGCCGCCCCTGCCCATTCGGCGCCGACGAAGCGCTCGGCCTCTTCATCCATGTGAACGAGCTTGACGGGCCGAGCCAACCAGCCGGACAGCGTGTCGTTGACTGCATCGTCGGCGACGGCGGCATCGACGTCGCTCGACCAGACGCGAACGTCGAGGCGGCGATAGGGGTCGAAGCGAACGGCGAGTTCGCGGCTGTTCATTCTCAGGTGCACGCCGCCCTCGATCTGCCGCGCTTCCACCTGCGCCAGCGCCTGCAACTCGCGTTGCGTGATGAAATGGCCATCGGGCTCGACAACCATGAAACGCCGGTCGCCGGCCAGTCCGTCGAGATTGACCGCGACGGTCGTTTGCGGCACGGCGCGACCGCTCTTCAAGGGGTGGATGTTGAGGCCGGCCACTTTCATCGCAAATCTTCCGAGTTCAGAAACTGATTCAGGCCGCTCGCGCGCTGAGTCATGGAGCGGCGGCAACATGTTGGCAGAATTAGATTTCGTCGAGGAACATGGCAAGCACGTTGCGCAATCGCGCCTGGCGCTCCATTGCCAGCCGCCGCCCGGCCGCTGTCTGGAAACCATCTGCCAGACGGAAAAGCTTCGTCTCGAAATGGTCGATCGCGAAGGCCTTGTCGTCGAGCGGGCGGTCGTCGGCAAGCGGATCGAGCGGATCGTAGAGGCCGCTGCCCATGCGTCCAGCGATGTAGAAGCAGCGCGCCGCGCCGACCATGCCGATGGCGTCGAGCCGGTCCGCATCCTGCAGAATCTTCGCCTCCAGCGTCTCGGGCGGGATGTTGGCCGAAAAGCTGTGGGTCAGGATGGCATGCGCGACGGCCGAAATTTCCAGCGTGCGCCAGCCGAGACCGTCGAGGACTTGCCAAGCCTTTTCGGCGGCAAGCCGTGACGCTCCCGCGCGCAGCGGCGAGTTCTTCTCGACCGAGACGCAATCATGCAGCAGCACGGCCGCGGCAAGCTGACGGGTGTCTCCACCCTCGTCCGCCTGGATGCGCATAGCATTCTTCCAGACGCGCATCAGATGCGCCGCATCGTGGGAGCCGTCGTCGGCAGCAAAGGCGTGCGGGAGAAGAATTGCGGCAAGATCGTCGTGAGGCGTGAAGGCCTCTGCCAGGACGTGAAATTGCGTCATGCCGGGTGCGCTCTCTCGCCGGTGTCGGTTTCGCCCGCCGGAGCGTTGCCTGGGCCTCCTCCGCCGCTGCCCGACAGGATCTTCTGGTAGAACAGGCCGATGCCGATCAGCACGCCGCCGAGGCCGATAAAGGAGAGGGCCCGCAGGACGCCTTCGAGATTGGACATATCGACCAGGAAGACTTTGAGCACGGCTATGAAGACGAGCACGGCGGAGGCGATGCGGATGCTCTTGGTATTAGAGCGCGAGCCGGCGACGAGCAGCAGGACCCCAAGTACGAGCCAGACCACCGAATAGGTGTATGTCTCGCCCTGGAGGAAGCCCTTCCAGTCGGCGACGTTCTCGCCCTGCCAGAAGCGGCGGACGCTTAACGTCGCCCAGGCAAAGGCAAGGACCGCCCCGCTGACGGCAAGCGCCGTCACATAGGGCAGAGGGCGTCTGCCGCGCGCGTACCAGGCGAGGCCTGCATAGCCGACGGCCGGGAGCAGGTAACCGACAAAAAGCAGGTCGAAGAAGGGGACACTTCCGAGCAGTTCGCCGCTGAAATAGGGGTTCAGACCCACGAGATGGGCGGAAAGCACCGAGAGCATGGAGAGGACGCCGAGCACCATTCCGCCATAGCGGAACACCGGGCTCGGCGATCTTCCGTCAAGCGTCATGAAGATGCCGGAGGCGCCGATGGCGAGGAGCGTGTAGATCGCCTGTTCACCGAGTGTCGGCACCGAACTGTCGAGCACGCCGCCATTCATGGCGTGCCGCACCAGAATCGCAAGCGTCAGCAACACGAAAAGGCTCGCGAGCGCCTGCAGCAGATTGCGCGCGCGGACGTCCTCGGAGATCCGCAGGAAATAAGCGCATGCGACAAGCAGCAGCGCCGGAATGCCGTAACCCGGCAGGAGCGCGTTGAAGACCGGCGTTGTTCCAAGGCTGCCGGCACCGACGATCGTCGGCTCCCAGGCAATCCGTGCAAGGACAACGATGGCGGAGGCCACCGTCACCCAGGGGAGGATGGGCCATGAGCGAAGACGCGTGGCGAAGGTGTACCCCGCTCCGAGGACCGCAATCCCGAGCGTCGTAACTAGGCCCTCTGTCCAGGCATGTAGGCCGATGACGAAGAGGCCGAAGGACCCCAGTACCAGAAGCCCTGCAGCCGTGTCCGCATCTTCCGTCTCGGCGCTCCGGCGATAGAGCCATTCCACCAGGCCGAGAAGGAACAGGCCACCAAGGAAGGCGGCAAGCCCGTGCGGCAGGTCGAAGGCGAAGGTGCCGGTCATCAGGAACGACATGGCGAGCAGCGCATTCGCCACAACGGCGGCGATGCCGGCCCAGAGGATCGCGAATTGCCGATCAGCGGCAAGGCGCCGAGCGAGCACGAAAGACCCGAAGACAACGAAGAGCGCCGACAATGTCATCGCCGTCAGCATGGCCGTGCGGCCGGGAACGACGATCTCGGGCGATGGCGCTGCGAAGGACGGGTCGAGATAGGCCAGAAGGTTGCTGAGCGCCGTCAGGCTCCAAGTGCCGGCGATGGCGCCGAGGGTGGCGAGCAGTGCCGCATAGACGGCCGTTGCCCGCAAGGCACCTACCGCGGCAAGGGCCGCGATCACGACCACGAACTCGGTTACGGGAAAATGCGCGGCGTCAACCGCCGGGCTGATGAACAGAAGGGCGAGAAGAGTGGCGACGATCGCAGCAGATAGGGAGATCGCTGCATAAGGCGGCTTGAAGAGCCTTTCCCACGCTCCCTCCGCCGCCGCGTCCGGCTCCCGTATCGGCGACGCCGCCGCAGGCCGCTCCACACCGCCCGGCCAGACGAGGCCGACGCCGGCAATCATCACCAGGAGCGCAAGGGCGACCGGCGGCGCTTCGAAAGGCGTGGCCAAGGCGACATAAGCAAGTCCCCAAAGGCCGAGACCGGCATTGGCGAGTGTAGGCACCACCGTCCAACGGCGCAGACGCGATGCGGCGAGCGTCGCAAACCAGGCGATCGCGAGGAAGCCGAACAGCACCCAGGGACTCGGCTCTGCGCTCGACACGAAAAGCGGCGTCAGAAGCGACGCCAAAAGACCGAGCCCGGCAAGCGCCTGGCCATGCAGCAGCGAGAGACCGACAGTCGCCAGCGAGATCAGCGCCAACAGCACGAAGGCGGCACCGGTGCCAATAAAACCGTAGATGCCATGGGCCGCATAGACGACGCCAAAGAGCGTGACGGCGCCGGCCGCGGTCAGCACGCCTGGGATCATTGCATTGCGGAACCGATCGGCGCTCGTCGGCATGGCGCGGCGCCGGATCACCTCGCCGGCGACGCCGAGCAGGAGGCCGAAGCCCGCGGCAAGCGTCAGGCGCACGGCCGGGCTCAGGAGGCCCGCATCGATCGAATATTGCACGAGGAAATAGCCGCCGAGCGCGAGCGCGAGCCCGCCGACCCAGACAGGCCAGCGCCCGCCGATGCGGCTTTCAAGACTCTCGGTCCGATCCACCCTGGGCTCGCCGGTTGCTGACGGGGCAGCGGGCATTTCGCGCGCAGCCTGATCGAGCCCCTCCTGATTCGGCGCCTCGTCGCTGGAAATCCGAGCACCCTGCCGTGCCTGCGACCACGGCCCCTCGGCCGGTTCTTCCTCCGGTGTGCGCCCCTCCGGTCCAGCCGATGCAAGGTCCGGTGCTGGCTCTGCCACCCTTCGCTCAGCGAGCCGGGCAATCTCGGCCTTCAGGGTCTCGATCTCCGCATCCAGCCGTTCGGCGGTGTTCCGGCCACGGAGAAAGGCGGTGAGCGCCATTACAAAGGCAAGAAGGGCAATGACCTCAAACATCGATTCCCCCAGCATCGCAACCAGTTTTGCGATCGATTCGGACGACGTTAGCGCGAAACGGGCGCGGAAAATACTGCATGAGATATTCGTGGCTTGCGCGCATCGGCGCGTCCCTTCCACAGCCGCAAATCGCTTGACTGCCGGGTGCCGCAATCTCTTCATTGAACTGTCGCAGAACTGACATGAGCTTGCTGCTAGAGCGACGAACGGGCGCCGCGCATCGACGCGGCGGCTTCGATCGCTAAACGAGGAGAAACCAGAGCATGGACAAGCATCTCGGCCTGACTGAAGAAACCGAATTCCAGACGCTGACAGAGGAGCGCGAAGCTCGGGAAGACATCGGCCAGAACTGTTCCACCAATCCGACGATGGGCGACATCATCAACCGCCGCTTCTCGCGCCGCTCGTTCATCGGCGGCTCGCTCGCGGTTGCCGCCATCTCGACCACTGTCAGCCCGCTCGCCCTGCTGTCGGCCGACGAAGCACGGGCCAACGAAGCCGCTTCGCGGTTTGACTTCAAGGAGGTCGAAGCCGGCGTCGACGAGACGCACCATGTCGCCGAAGGCTACGACGCCGACATCCTGTTCCGCTGGGGCGACAAGATCTTCGCCGACAGCCCGGAATTCGATCCACTCAAGCAGACGGCGGAAGCCCAGAACCGCCAGTTCGGCTACAACAACGACTATGTCGGCTTCATCCCGCTCGACGGCAATCCCGACCACGGCCTCCTCGTCGTCAACCACGAATACACCAACGCCGAGATCATGTTCCCGAACTTCGCCCGCGTCGAGAAGGTGACGGAGGACGGCAAGGAGCAGGACAAGGTCGTCCTCGGCGACTACACGAAGGAACTGGTCGACATCGAAATGGCCGCCCATGGCGGCACCGTCGTCGAGATCCGCAAGGTCGACGGCAAATGGCAACCGGTCCTCGACGGCAAGTACAACCGCCGCATCACGGTCAACACCGAAATGCAGCTTTCCGGTCCTGTCGCCGGCCATGACCGCGTGAAGACCTCGGCCGATCCGACCGGCAAGAAGGTCTTCGGCACCATCAACAATTGCGCCGGCGGCGTCACCGCCTGGGGCACGTACATGATGGCCGAGGAAAACTTCAACGGCTATTTCGGCGGCGAGCTCGCCGAAGATCATCCGGAATTCAAGCAGTTGAAGCGCCTCGGCGCACCGGGCGGCCAGTATGAATGGTCGAAATTCTACGACCGGTTCGACGTATCGAAGGAGCCGAACGAAGCCAATCGCTTCGGCTGGGTCGTCGAGGTCGATCCACTCGATCCCACTTCCGTGCCGAAGAAGCGCACCGCAGTCGGACGCTTCAAGCACGAGGGCTGCGAGTCGATCGTCAACAAGGACGGCCGGGTCGTTCTCTATAGCGGCGACGACGAGCGCTACGACTATGTCTACAAGTTCGTGACGAAAGGCACCTACAACCCGAACGACCGCGCGGCGAATATGGATCTCTTCGACGACGGCACGCTCTACGTGGCGAAATTCGACGAGGACGGCACGGTCACCTGGATGCCGATCGTCCACGGCGAAGGCCCGCTCACGGCCGAGAACGGGTTTGCGTCGCAGGCCGACGTGCTGATCAACACTCGCCTTGCCGCCGATGCGCTCGGCGCGACCAAGATGGACCGGCCGGAAGACATTCAGCCCAATCCGAAGACCGGCAAGGTCTACGTGATGCTGACCAACAACACGAAGCGCAAGGAAGACGAGATCAACGCTGCCAATCCGCGCGCCAAGAACGCCTTTGGCCATATCATCGAGATCTCGGAAACAGACGGCGATTTCGCATCGACGAAGTCCCGCTGGGATGTCCTCCTGAAGTGCGGCGATCCAAGCGTTGCCGATGTCGGTGCTTCCTTCTCGACCGCAACGACGAAGAACGGCTGGTTCGGCATGCCGGACAATTGCGCCATCGACTCAGACGGCCGCCTGTGGGTTTCGACGGACGGCAACAGCGAGAAGGAGACCGGCCGCACCGACGGCGTCTGGGCAGTCGATACGGAAGGGGAAGCCCGCGGGACATCGAAGCTGTTCTTCCGGGTGCCGGTCGGCGCCGAAATGTGCGGTCCGACCTTCAACCCCACCAGCGACACCTTCTTCCTCGCCGTCCAGCATCCGGGCGATGCTGGCCTCGCCACCTATGAAAAGCCGGCGACGCGCTGGCCGGACTTCCGCGACGACATGCCGGTACGCCCGGCCGTCGTCGCCGTCACCAAGCAGGGCGGCGGCAAGATCGGTTAAACGACCAAACGAGCTCGATTTGATTGTGAGGCGCCGCGCTTGCCCCGCGGCGCCTTTCCTATTCAGGCCGCGGAGGGCGAAGCAGACTTCAGCGCCTTCAATGTCGCATGCACGAAACCCTCGCGGGCCGACGACGCATCGATGCCGCGCGGTTCGTAGACATGGCGATTGAGGAAATATGCGGTGAGGTGGAAGGCGGCGGCGAGGCTTTCGTGATCGGCCGCCTTGTGCCCTCCGGAGAGAAACGCCGGAAGGGCGAGCATGCGCTCGGCATAGGGCGCGCCGGCCTCACGACTGACGGCGCGGCCGGATTTCGGCGAAACATAGACGAGTTCGTCATGCCTGCCCGTCGCCGCGCATTCCGAAAGATCGAGGCCGAAGCCGAGATCGTTCAAAACCGCGAGCTCGAAGCGCACGAACAATTCGCCGGCGTCCGCCGGGTCCTGGAGATGATCGACGATGACGGCCAGCGCCTCGTAAAGATGCGCGTGCGGATCGCGTTCTGGCAGAAGGCGCATAAGCGCGCCGAGCGCCTGAATCCCGTAGACCGAGGTCGCCGTCTCCATCAGCCTTGCGGCGCGCAATTGCAGTGGTTCTACGCGAAATTCGCCGAGATGCTCGTCGAGCCGCGCCCGCCAGGTCACCTCCACCGAATTGCCCGGCTGCAGCACCGGCTGCATTGCGCGCGAGCGGCCCGAACGCACCAGCCCGAGATGCCGCCCGTGCCCGGACGTCATCACTTCCGCTATGACAGAGCTTTCGCCATGCCGCCGGATGCCGAGAATGATGGCCTGATCGCTCCATTGCATGAAAAAGGCATACACCCGCGGCGGAAAGCGGATCAAGCGAAGATGGCGCGCACAACGGGACTTCATCGGGGGCGGCCCCTGACGAACCGTCGCCTTTCCGCGGCATGTTCGCCGCACTACAATTCTGTCATTATCCTGCCGTCGAAGCCTGCCGCTGATCTCCAGCTGGCAATCATCAGGATTGTTTGGAGCATGTGTGTGTCCCGCCTCGCCCAGCCTCTCACGCTCCTCCTTGTTCTGGCCGCACTGGCGGGTTGTGCGACGAGCACCGCGCAGCAGCCCCGACCGCGGGGGCCGGATCACTACTATGCGACGATTTACGGACCGATGCCGGACGAGATGTTCCCGCTGCCTGCGACCGACATCAGCAAGGTCGATCCGCGCTTCTTGCGCCAGCAGGCGCCCTATGTCACCCATGAGCCTCCCGGCACGATCGTCATCGATACGCCGAACAAATACCTTTACCTCGTGCAGAATGGCGGGATGGCGCTGCGCTACGGGATCGGCGTCGGCAAGGCGGGACTGGAATTCGCCGGCGAGGCGCACATCGGTCGCAAAGCTGTATGGCCCCGATGGATACCGACATCCGACATGGTCGCGCGCGAGCCGGAACGTTATGGTCCGCTCGCCGGCGGCATGGACCCGGGCCCGACCAATCCGCTCGGCCCGCGCGCGCTCTATCTCTACCAGGATGGCAAGGACACGCTTTTCCGCATTCACGGTACGACCGAGGCCTGGTCCATCGGCCAAGCCGTTTCGAGCGGCTGCATCCGGATGTTCAATCCGGATATCATCGATCTCTACAACCGTGTGCCTGAAGGCACCCGAGTGGTCGTGATTCAGGCGGAACCGCCGATGAGTGCGGCGATGCCGCCGGCCGATGCTCCGATAGGGACGGCGGCCGCCGGGGCACCGCTTTCGTTCTGAAGCCCTACCAGGCATCCGGCTCGCGCACGAGATGCACGATGTTGGCGGGGTTCATGATCCAGCCACCGCGAAAGCCCTCGCCTAGATCCTCAACCGCATCGCAGCGCACCGTTCCGTTCGCGGTGAGATGGTCGAGGGCCCTTTCATGGTTTTCGGTAAACAGTTCCAGCCAGACCTCTGCCTGGCTGAAATGCGGCATTTCGTCTATCCAGAGGCGATTGGGGCCCAGGATAAATCCCTTGGCCGGCTCCTTCTCGTCGAAAGGCTGAAGCCCGACGACGTCACGGTAGAAGGCGATCACGGCATCATATTGATGGCTCGGCACCTTCATGGCGATGTTGATGCCGCCCTTGATCTCTACTGACATGACGGGGCCTCCTAGACTTGCGGCTCGAGCGCCGGCTTGCCGGAGAGCTCGGCGACATAGTAGCCGTCGCGCAGGTTGATGCCGTATTCGAGCCACGCCTTCATGCAGGCGAGCATCTGCGACCAGCCCTCGCAATTGAAGTATGATGCCTTCTGCCCCTGGTCGTTTTCCCGCCATCCGCTTTCCGCGATGGTCACCATGGTAGCGCCATCTTCGAGCGACTGGAAACGCATCTCCACCCGCGTCCGATAGGGAGATTCGCCCTCTGCGACCATGGCATCCCAGCGGAAGACGATGCGCTCATTAGGCTCAACCACCTCCACCTCTACCGGAACCTCGCCCCACCAGGTCACGGTGGCGCCCTCGACCAGCGGACCGCTGATGCCGCCGAGCGTCACGAAATAGCGACTGAGCTGATCTGGATTCACGACCGCGTCGAAGACCTCTTCGACGGGACGGGCGATCCGCCCATTCACACGAAATTCGATAGCCATGACGTCCTCCTCACGATTGTACCCGGCGATAATATGTTATAAAAATATAACATGTCAAACGATTCGAAAGACGATGCGGTTTTCAAGGCGTTGGCCAACGGCTTGCGCCGCCAGATGCTCGACGCACTGAAGGAGTCGCCGCAGACGACAGGCATGCTCTGCGAGCGCTTTCAAAACCTCGACCGCTGCACCGTGATGCAGCACCTGAAAGTGCTGGAAGAGGCCGATCTCGTTCTCGTCCGGCGCGACGGGCGTGAGCGGTGGAACCATTTGAACACCCTGCCGATACAGGCGATCCACGACCGCTGGATCAGCCAGTATGCCGGCCATGCAATGTCCGTCCTGACAGCCTTGCAACGGCAACTAGACAACCCATCGGAGTAACGGATTCGGCTTTCCATTGTCGGCCTTTCTGCGTATGAACAATCCAGTTGGGCAATTTGGGATATCGTTGTGCGCTACCTCATTACCGGCACCGCAGGGTTCATCGGCTTCCATCTCGCCAAGCGGCTGATCGACGAGGGGCATTTTGTGGTCGGTTTCGACGGCATGACGCCCTACTACGACGTGAGGCTCAAGCAACGTCGCCACGCCGTCCTCGAGCGTTCAAACGGCTTCAAAGCTGTCACGGCCATGCTCGAAGACCGCGCCGCGCTCGATCGCGCGGCCGAACTCGCCGAGCCGGAGATCATCATTCATCTCGCCGCCCAGGCGGGTGTCCGCTACAGCCTTGAAAATCCGAAAGCCTACGTCGACTCGAACCTCGTCGGGTCGTGGAACATCCTCGAACTGGCCAAGAAAATCGCGCCGAAGCATCTGATGCTGGCTTCCACCTCATCGATCTACGGCGCCAACGAAAAGATCCCCTTTGCCGAAACCGACCGGGCCGACGAGCCGATGACGCTCTATGCGGCGACCAAGAAATCGATGGAGGTGATGGCACATAGCTACGCTCACCTCTATAGGGTGCCGACCACCGCCTTCCGTTTCTTCACCGTGTATGGCCCCTGGGGAAGGCCTGACATGGCCCTCTTCAAGTTTGTCGATGCCATTCGCAATGGCCGGCCGATCGATATTTATGGCGAGGGCCAGATGAGCCGGGATTTCACCTATATCGACGACCTCATCGAAGGCATTGTCCAGCTCTCGCACATCGCGCCATCGGAGGAGAACCGGGTGGCAGCGGGCACGGCCGCCGATACGCTGTCCCGCCACGCGCCATTCCGCGTCGTCAATATTGGTGGCGGCCAGCCGGTCGAGCTGATGACATTCGTCGAAACGGTCGAAAAGGCGATGGGGCGGCCGGCGATCCGCAACCTGCTGCCGATGCAGCAGGGAGACGTCCCGCGAACCTATGCATCGCCGGACTTGCTCGAGGCACTCACCGGTTTCAAACCTTCCGTTCCCGTGGAAGAAGGGGTTGCGCGTTTCGTGGAATGGTATGAAGAATATAGCCGCAATACAGACACAGTAGGCTGACGTAGTCCCGCGGGATCAGCGCGCAAATCGCGCCCACGCGGGCAGAAAACTGTAGATTGATCCTATTTTCGCCTTTTAATCGATACATTTCACCAACCGAACATCCTCGAGAAAAACCACGCAATCAAAGGGAAAGAGCGGATGAAAATCACGATGATCGGCGCCGGCTATGTCGGCCTTGTTTCCGGCGTATGCTTTGCGGATTTCGGCCATGATGTCGTTTGCGTCGACAAGGACGAAGGGAAGATCGCGGCGCTCAAGAAAGGACAGATTCCGATCTTCGAACCGGGCCTCGATCATCTCGTCGCCAGCAACGTCGCCGCCGGCCGCCTGAATTTCACCGTCGACCTCAAGACTGCCGTTGCGGCGAGCGATGTGGTCTTCATCGCCGTCGGTACACCGTCGCGGCGCGGCGACGGCCACGCCGATCTCTCCTATGTCTATGCCGCTGCACGCGACATCGCTGCCAATCTTCAGGGCTTCACGGTCATCGTCACCAAATCCACGGTTCCGGTCGGTACCGGCGACGAGGTCGAGCGCATCATCCGCGAGACCAACCCGGATGCCGACTTCGCCGTCGTCTCGAATCCGGAATTCTTGCGCGAAGGCGCTGCGATCGAGGATTTCAAACGGCCGGACCGGATCGTCATCGGCCTCAACGGCAATGACCAGCGCGCACGCGACGTGATGACGGAGGTCTATCGTCCGCTTTATCTCAACCAGTCCCCCCTCGTCTTCACGACACGCCGCACCTCGGAATTGATCAAATATGCCGGTAACGCCTTCCTGGCGATGAAGATCACCTTCATCAACGAGATGGCCGATCTCTGCGAGAAGGTCGGCGCCAATGTCCAGGATGTCGCCCGCGGCATCGGACTCGACGGACGCATCGGGGCAAAATTCCTGCACGCCGGCCCGGGCTATGGCGGCTCATGCTTCCCCAAGGACACGCTGGCACTGGTCAAGACCGCCCAGGATCACGACAGTCCCGTACGGCTGGTGGAGGCCACGGTCGCCGTCAACGACAACCGCAAGCGAGCGATGGGCCGCAAGGTGATCGCCGCGGCGGGTGGCGAGGTACGCGGCTCCAAGATCGCGGTTCTCGGCCTCACCTTCAAGCCGAATACCGACGACATGCGTGACAGCCCGGCGATCGCGATCGTCCAGGCCTTGCAGGACGCCGGCGCCAAGGTGACCGGTTATGATCCGGAAGGAATGGAAAACGCCCGCAACCTCATAGAGGGCATGGACTACGCGACCGATCCCTATGACGCAGCGGCACAGGCCGACGCACTGGTGATCATCACCGAGTGGAACGAATTCCGCGCGCTGGATTTCGATCGGCTGAAGTCCATCATGAACACTCCGCTGCTCGTCGACCTGCGCAATATCTACCGCAAGGATGAAGTCGCCAAGCACGGCTTCCACTATGCGAGCGTCGGCAGGCCGGACTGACCTTTTTTGCAATCAGCGCCGGATGCGGGGTGGGGGTCGGCCGCGCCTCCCTCCCCACGCATGGTAGGCGTTAGGGATGCGACCGATGAAGACCTGCGGTTAAGCCTTCGGGCCGACCGGGATCACCTGCTCCCAGCTTTTTCCCGCCAGGATGACGCAGCTTCGGCCGGACACGTCGGTCACGACCAAGGTCCAGCTGCCGTTATCGCCTGCATAAAGTTCCATCACTGCTTGCGGGTTGATCAGCCCGAAGGCAGCCTGTTTTTCGGAATACTGTCGGGCAAGAAACTCGACGACCTGCGATCGCTCGGCGCAATTCGCCACTGCTTGCGAATCTGCAGGAGCAGGATAGACCGTCACCGCCAGCAGGGCGGCGAGAGCGAGGCCGCGGACCACATTGCGTACCATGACGCACCTCCTTTCGCCGGGATGTCCCGGCGGAAGAGGATTTCCGCTGACCTGTTCCGCCGTAGTCCGGCATTCATTGGTCGACGCCTGTTCGCGACGAACCGCTGTCGCCACTCGCGAAGTATGAGGGAAAGCAGGCTATATTTCAATTAACTAATATATAGAGCGTAGCCTGAAGCCGTCACACCGGGGGCATCGATGATGATGTAACGATCCGCAACACGGAGCCGTTCCAACGATCACCCTCATTTTTTCTTCATCGCCGCCAAGAGCGCCGCGCCGAGCGCGCCCTCCGCCGGCGCCTGCGGCTTCTGCGGGCGCGTGGACGCGCCGCGGTTGCCTCCGCTCGGCGCCGCCCCCCGTGCCTCTCGCCCCGCATCCGCGCCGCCATCCTTGCGCATGGTCAGTCCTATGCGTTTCCTCGCAACGTCGACCTCGGTGACACGCACCCTGACGACGTCGCCCGCTTTGACGACCTCATGCGGGTCCTTGACGAAACGGTCGGCCAGTTGCGACACGTGGATGAGTCCGTCCTGGTGCACGCCGATATCGACGAAGGCGCCGAAGGCTGCGACATTGGTCACCGTCCCCTCGAGCTGCATGCCGACCTTCAGGTCCTTGATGTCGTCAACACCTTCGGCGAAGGTTGCCGTCTTGAAGCTCGGTCGCGGATCGCGGCCCGGCTTTTCCAATTCGGCGAGGATGTCCTTGACCGTCGGCAGGCCGAAACGCTCGTCGACGAAGGCGCGCGGATCGAGCTTCTTGAGAGCGGCGCTGTCACCCATCAGCGCGCGTACGTCCCGGCCGCATGCGGCGACGATCTTCTTGGCGATCCCATAGGCTTCCGGGTGCACGGACGAGGCATCGAGCGGCTCCGAACCGTTCGGTATCCGCAGGAAGCCGGCGCATTGTTCGAAGGTCCGGGCGCCGAGGCGCGGCACCTTCAAGAGCTCCTGGCGGTTGGCAAAGGCGCCCGTCGCATTGCGGTGCGCGACGATCGCCTCGGCAGACGATTTTCCCAAACCCGAAACACGCGCCAATAGCGGCGCGGAGGCGGTGTTGAGATCGACGCCAACGGCGTTCACGGCGTCCTCGACGACCGCGTCCAGAGACCGGCTGAGCTTCGCCTGATCGACATCGTGCTGATACTGGCCGACACCGATCGATTTCGGCTCGATCTTGACGAGTTCGGCAAGCGGATCCTGGAGTCTCCGGGCGATCGACACGGCGCCGCGCAGCGATACGTCGACACCCGGGAATTCCGCGGCCGCGGTTTCCGAAGCGGAATAGACCGACGCACCCGCCTCGGAAACGATCACCTTCGTGGGTTTCGGTGCCGGCATCTGAGCGAGCATGTCGGCAACGAGCTTCTCCGTTTCACGGCTGCCGGTGCCGTTGCCGATGGCGATCAGCTCAATCTTGTGCTTGCGGATCAGCGAGGCGAGCTCGGCTTGAGTGCCGCGCAGATCATTCTTCGGCGGGAAGGGATAGACCGTTGTCGCGTCGAGCAGCTTGCCGGTGCCGTCCACCACAGCGACCTTGACGCCCGTGCGGATGCCCGGATCGAGGCCCATGGTCGCGCGCGAGCCGGCGGGTGCGGCGAGCAAAAGATCCTTGAGATTGCGCGCGAAGACACGAATGGCCTCCTCTTCCGCCCGCTCGCGCAGCTCCCGCATCAGATCCAGCGAGAGGGACAGCGAAAGCTTGACACGCCAAGTCCAGCCGACGACGTCCAGCAGCCATTTGTCGCCCGACAGGTGCACGCCGACGTTGTAGGCGGCGGCGATCATTCGCTCGACCGGCTTCGCCGGAGACGCCTCCTCCTGATCGACGACGATGTCGACGGAGAGGACCTCTTCGTTCCAGCCGCGCAACATCGCGAGAGCGCGATGACCCGGCACCGCCGCCCAGCGCTCCGAATGGTCGAAGTAGTCCGAGAACTTCGCGCCCGCCTCCTGCTTGCCGTCGACCACCTTGGCGCGCAGGAAGGCCGCTTCGCGCATATGGTTCCGCAAACGGCCAAGCAGATCGGCGTTCTCGGTCATGCCTTCGGCGATGATGTCACGCGCGCCGTCTAGGGCGGCCTTCACATCCGGCACCTCGGCGGCCAGGAAGGCGGTCGCCCGTTCAGCCGGTGCGATCGAGCGATCGGCCAGAATCGCCTCCGCCAGCGGACCGAGACCGCGCTCCCGGGCGATCTCCGCCTTGGTGCGCCGCTTCGGCTTGTAAGGCAGATAGATATCCTCGAGCTCTGCCTTGGTAACCGCGGCAGCGATCTTGGCTTCCAGCTCGTCGGTGAGCTTGCCCTGACTGCGGATCGAATCGACGATCGCCGCCCGACGCGCCTCGAGCTCGCGCAAATAGGTGAGCCGCTCCGACAGAACGCGCAACTGCGTGTCATCGAGACCACCGGTGACCTCCTTACGATAACGGGCGATAAACGGCACGGTCGCCCCTCCATCCAGCAATTCGACAGCTGCGGCGACTTGAGCGGCAGTCGCCTTGATCTCGCTTGCTATGATGGAGGCAATGGGCTTTGCGGTCATTTTGCGTTCCGTATCCTGTTTTCCGGCCGGACCATACGTGCGCAGACGAGGAAGGCCAAGTGAGGGCTCACCTGAACTCCACAGAAGATGGCAAAGATGAAATGCGTGCGGCGTGCCTCATCCCGCTGCCGCGACCTTCTGCGCGTTTCGATGGCAGACGAGACAGGCCGGGCGCTCTCAGACCCCTCGCCCGGAGGGGGTTAGAGGTGAGAGGCAATCCCGCTACGAAGGCATTGGGCGCTTTACTGCATCAAACCGCGACGAGCTCCAGCCGCCGGCGGGTTTTCTCGAACTCCAGCAGTTCGCGCTCCTTCGCCTCGATGTAATCCCGCGAGACCGGCACCGTTCCCAGAGACGGCGAGAGCTGTATCTGGAAGATGAAGTGCTTATCGTAACGGAATGCCGTCTCAGAGGCTGCGAGATAGAACTCCCACATCCGGAAGAAGCGCTCGTCGTAGAGCTTCACCGCCTCGTCCCGCCGCGCGACGAAGCGCTCGCGCCAGGCCCTGAGCGTCCAGGCATAGTGCATCGGCAGGATCTCTATGTCCTTGACGAGCAGCCGACTGTTCTCGACCGAGGGCAGCACCTCTGATAGGGCCGGGATATAACCACCCGGGAAGATGTATTTCTCGATCCAGGGATTGGTGGCCCAGGGCTTGTAGATCTGGCCGATGGAATGCAGCAGCATCACGCCGTCGGGCTTCAGGAGCTCCTTCATCTTACGGAAGAAGTTGCCGTAATTGCCGATGCCCACGTGCTCGAACATACCGACGGAGACAATGCGATCGAACTGCCGTCCATGCATTGTGCGATAGTCCTGCAGCTCGAAGCGCACGCGATCGGAGAGGCCGCGCCTGGCTGCGCGTTCACGCGAGACCTTCAACTGCTCTTCGCTGAGCGTGATGCCGGTGACTTCGACGCCGGACGATTCGGCGAGATACATCGCCATGCCACCCCAGCCGGAACCGACCTCCAGCACCCTCTGGCCGGGTTCGAGCAACAGCTTCGCCGCGATGTGCCGCTTCTTGGCACGCTGCGCCTCGTCGAGCGAGATGCCGGGCGGGTGGAAATAGGCACAGGAATATTGCCAGTCCTCATCGAGGAAGAGATTGAAGAGCTTGCCGTCCAGATCGTAATGGTGGGCAACGTTGTAGCGATTGCGGTTTACAGGCAGGCGGCTTTTCACCTGCTGGCGCAGCACGTGCCACAGCGCGACGATAGAGTTCGCGAAGGTTGCTGCCTTTTCCACACCATTACTCTTGATGATGGACAGGACGTCGAAAATGTCGCCCTCCTCGACGACGACGCGACCGTCCATATACATTTCCCCGAACTTCAGCCCGGGGTCGTACAGTATTGCCCTTTCCGCCTCGGCGTCGGTGATGCGTATGGCCGCAGGCTTCCCCGTGCCGTCACCCAGGACAACTTTCTCTCCCGATGAAAAAATGACCGTCAAAGTCCCCTTCTGGACAAGACGGCGAAGCAACTTCAACAATGCTGCATTCATTTCCAACCTCAGCGCCAGACCTACACGGACCATGTTAGTTCTTCCGCATGGAGCGCGGGCGGTTCGGTCGCTTCCGGAAGAGTGCGCTAGGAAACAGCGCCGATGTGTCCAGAAGCAGCGACCGGCTCAGGTCAAGCCTCACGGCTTCCGACGGGCCGCACGGACGCGCGGCGCCAGCTACGGGATGTCGTCAAGCCAGCCCAGCGGGCTCCTATCCATCAGAACTTCCATTAACTTAGCTGTGTTCGCCGGTTTATCAATGGGGGCTTTTTTGTGGCCCCTCAAAGATTTGCATGCTTAGTAAATGCGCAAGACCTGATCGTCGGCATACGACGTGTGGTACGAACGCCCACGCGAGCGCGTCGGCTCGCGGTGGAACGCGCCGCTCCTCATCTCGGCTGCGGCGATATCGCTTTGACGCATTTCCGTCGGCGAGCTGCTGCACGTATATTCTCCACAAGCGTTGCATGGCCGACGCCGAACGCCTACCTCCCATGAGGTCGGTTATCGGTCAATCGCGCGTCGACGTGACAGATCGTTCGCAATCCGCGTAACCTGCTGCGTGCACTCGCGGTAACATCGTCACGTCCCATTATCGCGTAAAGCCGTCGCGAGAGGAGGAAAAACCCGATGAAGAAGGTCGTTGCCGTTGCGCTCGTCGTCCTCGCCGTGGTCTGGCTCCTCAATACGTCGCTGCTGGCGACGCCGCCCACCGGCGCACCGAAAATCCTCGCTCACCGCGGCATCCATCAGGTCTACTCACCGGATGGCGTCGAAAAAGACACCTGCACGGCCGATCGCATCGATCCACCGCGCCACAGCTATATCGAGAACACGATCGCCTCGATGCGCGCAGCGTTCGACAGCGGCGCCGATGTCGTCGAGCTCGACGTGCACCTGACGCCGGACCGCCAGTTCGCCGTGTTCCATGACTGGACGCTTGACTGCAGGACGAACGGAACGGGCGTCACCGAGCAGACGCCGATGTCCAAGCTGAAGACGCTCGATATCGGTTATGGTTACACGCCCGACGGCGGCAAGACCTTTCCTTTCCGCGGTCAGGGGGAGGGCCAGATGCCGACATTGACGGAAGTCTTCAACGCCCTGCCCCATGGCCGCTTCCTGATCAATTTCAAAAGCGAGCGGCGGGAGGAAGGCGCAACGCTTGCCGTGCTGCTGCGGTTCCACCCGGAGTGGCGCAAGCAAGTGTTCGGGGTCTACGGCGGCAGCGCCCCGACACAGGAAACCTTGCGGCTGATCCCGGGGCTGAAAGGCTATGATCGACAGTCCACCGTCGCCTGCCTTGGTCGCTACGCCGCCTATGGCTGGACCGGCATCGTTCCGGATGCCTGCCGCGATACGCTTATCATCGTGCCCAGCAATTATGCGCCGTTTCTGTGGGGCTGGCCGCACCGCTTCGCGGCCCGCATGCGGGCTGTCGGAAGCGAGATCATCCTTCTTGGCCCCTATGGCGGCGGGGATTTCACCTCCGGCATCGACAAGGCGGAAGACCTGGTGATGGTTCCGGAAGATTTCGCGGGCTACGTCTGGACCAATCGGGCGGAAACGATCGGCCCCCTGCTCGGCAAGCGGCTTGCCGCTTCGAGCGACTGATCGGCAGCAATGCGCCGCCGCCTGCAGACGGAAACCGCAAATACCTTCTTGATTCGCGTTGCAGTCGCGATCGAAGCTTGCCTAAATGTCCATGCGTCGATATATCTCGACACATGGACACATCCGACGCAATTGCAGCCCTGGCCGCCCTGGCTCAACCAACGCGTTTCGACGCATTTCGGCTCCTGGTCAAACACGAGCCGGACGGCCTGCCCGCGGGTGAGATCGCCCGTGTGCTCAAGGTCCCGCATAACACGATGTCGACGCATCTAGCGCAGTTGCAGCGGGCGGGACTTGTGACGACGGAGCGGCAGAGCCGATCGATCATCTACCGCGCCGATCTCGACGGTCTGCGTCACGTCATCAGCTTCATGCTCAGGGACTGCTGCGCCGGACATCCGGATCTCTGCGCACCCCTGATCGCGGACCTTACGCCATGCTGTTCACCAAGGGAGGACACTCATGCCTGAACCCGTCTACAATGTCTTGTTCCTCTGTACCGGCAATTCGGCACGCTCTATTCTTGCCGAGTCGATCCTGAACACGGAAGGCAAGGGCCGCTTCCGCGCCTTTTCGGCCGGCAGCAACCCCAAGGGCACCGTGCATCCGCTTGCCCTTCGGGAACTGAAGAGCCGTGGCTACCCGGCTGAGGGCTTCAGTTCCAAGGGTTGGGAAGTGTTCGCCATGCCGGATGCGCCGCAAATGGATTTCATCTTCACCGTTTGCGACAGCGCGGCGGGAGAGGCATGCCCCGTCTGGCCGGGCCATCCGATGACCGCCCATTGGGGCGTGGCCGATCCGGCCGCGGTCGAAGGCAGCGAATTCGAAAAAGAAAGGGCCTTTGCCGAGGCGGCGCGGTTCCTCAAGAACCGGATCATGGCCTTCATCAGCCTGCCGCTCACCTCGATCGACAGAATGGCGCTCCACAGCCATCTTGATGAGATCGGCCGCATGGACGACGCGACCGCGGACGGGGCAAGCTGATGCAGGAATTCGACTTAAGCCGCCGTTGTGTGGCAGAGGCACTCGGCACTGGCCTGCTCGTGGCGGCGGTCGTCGGCTCGGGGATCATGGCGGATGCCTTGACGGCCGACAATGCATTGGCCCTCGTTGCCAACACGATCGCCACGGGAGCCATCCTCGTCGTCCTGATCACGATCCTTGGCCCTCTGTCTGGCGCCCATTTCAACCCGGCGGTGTCGCTTGTCTTCGCCCTTTCCGGAAGACTCGGGCGACGCGACTGCTTGTTTTATCTGGTCGCGCAGGTGACGGGCGCCATTGCCGGGACTGTCATCGCCCATCTGATGTTCGATCTTTCGCCGCTCGACATCTCCGCAAAAGTGCGCACCGGTCCCGCGCAGTGGCTTTCGGAGGCGATCGCGACCTTCGGCCTGGTCGCCACCATCCTCGCCGGCATCCGCTTCCGTGGCGAGGCAGTACCGTGGCTCGTCGGTCTCTACATCACAGCCGCCTACTGGTTCACCGCCTCCACGTCCTTCGCCAATCCAGCAGTCGCATTGGCTCGGTCACTGACGAACACTTTCTCCGGCATTCGTCCGGGGGATCTGCCCGGCTTCGTGATTGCGGAAATACTGGGAGCCGTCTGCGCGCTTTCGCTGATGACCTGGCTCCTGCGGCCGGCCCGACCCATCGCCCGCCCAATCTCCAACGAGGCAACACCATGAACGTCACCATCTATCACAATCCGGCCTGCGGCACCTCGCGCAACACGCTGGCGATGATCCGCAACGCCGGCATCGAGCCGACCATTGTCGCCTATCTCGACGAACCGCCATCGCGCGCAGAGCTGAAGTCGATGATCGCGGCCGCGGGACTGACGGTGCGCGAGGCCATTCGTGAAAAAGGAACACCGTTCGAAGAGCTCGAGCTCGGTAATCCCGCGCTCGGCGAAGAGGAACTGCTCGATGCGATGGTCGAACACCCGATCCTGATCAATCGCCCCTTCGTGGTCACTCCGCTGGGCACACGCCTTTGCCGCCCGTCGGAAGTCGTGCTCGACATCCTGCCGGATACCCACAAGGGACCATTCTCCAAGGAAGACGGCGAAGCCGTGCTCGATTCAGAAGGCAAGCGCATTGTCTGAGGGCAATTTCGACGGCCACCTCCCCTCCGCGAACTTGCAGCAACTGCGGCCGCCGGACAGCGACGCGCTGCGCCCAACGCTTTCGACGCACAAGCCACGCATCCTGATTCTCTATGGATCGTTGCGGACGGTGTCCTACAGCCGCCTTTTGGCGCACGAGGCCCGCCGCCTGCTCGAGTTTTTCGGCGCGGAGGTGAAAATCTTCGATCCCGCCGGTTTGCCGCTGCCCGATGCAGCACCGGCAAGCCATCCCAAGGTGCAGGAACTGCGAGAATTATCGATCTGGTCCGAAGGACAGGTCTGGGTGAGCCCGGAACGCCACGGAGCGATGACCGGGATCATGAAAGCCCAGATCGATTGGATTCCGCTATCGACAGGATCGATCCGGCCGACGCAGGGAAAGACGCTGGCCGTGATGCAGGTTTCGGGCGGATCGCAGAGCTTCAACGCCGTCAATCAGATGCGCATCCTCGGCCGATGGATGCGCATGATTACAATTCCCAATCAGTCTTCCGTCGCGAAGGCGTTCCAGGAATTCGATGCCAATGGCCGCATGAAGCCGTCGAGCTATTACGACCGCGTCGTCGACGTCATGGAAGAGCTGATGAAATTCACGCTTCTGACGCGCGACTGCTCCGCCTACCTGACGGACCGTTACAGCGAGCGCAAGGAGGCGGCCGCCGAGCTCGAACAGCGCGTCAATTTGGCGAAGATCTAGCGCGGGACGAGGAAAAGTGTGCACGGTTTTCCGCCCGCAACCCGCGCTAACTTTTACTGCATGTTTCCTTAAATCGTAGCCGATTTAAGGACAAAAACATGCAGCAATTCAAAGTGCTACAGCGTCCCTTGTGCGTCTGAAAAGACGCACGGCGCTGTAGTATCGATCACGTTCACGATTTTAGGTCGATCCGACCTAAAATCCTCGTGATCTGAGCGGCAATGCCTATCTCGGGAAATCGAGCCCCATTTCGCGGAAGCGCTCCGGATCGTCGCCCCAGTTCTCACGCACCTTCACGAACAGGAAGAGGTGCACGGGCTGCTCCAGAATTTCCGAGATTTCCTTGCGGGCTGCGGTGGAGATCGCCTTGATCGCCTCCCCGCCCTTGCCGAGCGCGATCTTCTTCTGGCTCTCGCGCTCCACGTAGATCACCTGCTCGATTCGCACCGAGCCGTCCTTGCGCTCTTCCCACTTCTCGGTCTCCACGTGTGATGCGTAGGGAAGCTCCTGATGCAGTCGCAGGAATAGTTTCTCGCGAGTGATCTCGGCAGCGAGCTGGCGCATCGGCAGATCGGAGATCTGATCCTCCGGATAATACCAGGGGCCCTCCGGCAGCGCCTTGGCCAGATAAGCCATAAGGTCGTCGCAGCCCGAGCCGTTGAGTGCCGAGATCATGAAGGTGCGCTCGAAAGCGACGGCCTCATTTGCCGCGGCCGCGAGCTTCAGCAGTTCCTCCGGGCGCACCCGGTCGACCTTGTTGAGCACCAGGACCTTCGGCTGCGGCACTTCCTTTAAGCCTTCGAGGATCGCCTCGGCATCGCCCTTGAGTCCGCGTTCGCTGTCGATCAGCAGCATCACGACATCGGCATCCTTTGCGCCGCCCCAGGCGGTGGTGACCATGGCGCGGTCGAGCCGGCGCCGCGGCTTGAAGATGCCGGGCGTGTCCATGAAGACGATCTGAGCGTTGTCGTGAATGGCAATGCCGCGGATGATCGCACGTGTCGTCTGGACCTTGTGACTGACTATGGACACCTTCGCGCCGACGAGGCGGTTGACCAATGTCGATTTGCCGGCGTTCGTCGCGCCGATCAGCGCCACGAAGCCCGAGCGGGTCGGCGCGCCGCCGGCGGCCGTATCAATTTCCTTATCCGTCATGGCTTCCGTCAATTTCCGGCAGATCGTTTCTGCCAAACACCTTCGCGTTCCAGCAATCTCGTGGCGGCGATTTGCTCGGCGCCGCGCTTGGAGCGATCGATCCCCGTCTCGGGTGCCAGCCCGTCGACCTCGACCGTCACAGTGAAACGCGGATCGTGATCGGGGCCGGAGCGATCGTCCGTCCTGTATTTCGGCGCAACGCCGAATTTGGCGTGCGCCCATTCCTGCAGTTCCGTCTTCGCATCACGGCGGGCGCCATCCGCGCTCGCGGCGCGGCGCGTCCAATGCTGCAGGACGAAGCGGCGCGCCGCCTCGATGCCTCCGTCGAGATAGATCGCGGCGATCAGTGACTCTACCACATCGGCGCGTACGTTCATCATGTGCTTGCCGGTGATCTTCTTGACGTCCGATCCCGTGCGGATGAATTCGTGCAGCGACAATTCGTCCGCCACGTTCGCGCAACTCTCCGCGCTCACGAGCTGGTTCAGGCGGACCGAAAGCTCGCCCTCGTTCGCATTGACAAAGGTCTGGAACAGAAGTTCTGCCACACATAGCCCCAATACTCGGTCGCCCAGGAATTCGAGCCGCTGGTAGTTGATTGCTCGCCCGCTGCGGGCGCTCGAATGCGTCAGCGCCCGGTCGAGACGCTCCTTTTCGGCAAACTGGTAACCGATCGCGGCCTCGAGCCTCGCCCGGTCCTCCGCGCTCAAAGAGCGCCCCTTCATCATTCGACGACCTTGAACAGGCGATCGTAACGCAGGTTCGCCGGCCACTTCCACACTTCGCGGAAGGACGTATCGTTGCCGAGCGAGAAGAAGATCAGGCTTGCGCGGCCGACCAGGTTTTCCGCCGGAACGAAACCGACGTCGAAACGGCTATCGGCCGAGTTGTCGCGGTTGTCGCCCATCATGAAATAGTGTCCGTCTGGTACGATGAATTCGCGGGTATTGTCGCCGCGCGAATCGGGAAACTGGTCGAGCGTGTCGTAAGACATGCCGTTGTCCATCGTCTCGCGATAGACTGGAACGTCGCCGCCGGTGTCGTACTGATCATCCGCGCGGAAGGTGCCGTCCGGCACGCGTTCGACGGGCTTGTCGTTGACGTAGAGGATGCTGTTTCTGACCTGGATGCGGTCGCCCGGAAGGCCGACGAGACGCTTGATGTAGTCGATGTCGGGGTTGGGCGGGAAGCGGAAGACGACGATATCGCCGCGCTGCGGCTCGCTTGCGAAGATTCTGCCGCTGAAAAGATTCGGCGAAAAAGGCAGCGAGTATTTCGAATAGCCGTAGGCGAACTTGTTGACGAAGATGTAGTCGCCGACGAGCAGCGTCGGCATCATAGACCCCGACGGAATGGTGAAGGGCTGGAAGAAGACGGTCCGAATGACCACGGCCAAGAGCAGCGCCTGGATGATGACCTTCACATTTTCCCAGAGGCCGCTCTGCTTCGTTTCTGTCTTTTCTGCCACGCTCAGTTCTTCCTTGTCATCCTGCCCAGGGCACCTGGTTTTCACGCTTCAACTTTCGTTTGCGCCTCGGACGCGTGCTGCGCATCACCGCGCGAATTCGACCCTATATGTCGCGGGAGCTCCATGCTTCAAGCGACGGTCGGTCCGGCAAGTGCTCTAAACCGTTCCCTCGGCGGGGGCAACCGGAACCGCCTCGATAATCACGAAAGCTTGTGCCAACGGGAAATCGTCGGTGATCGTCAGATGAATGGTGGCACGGTGCCCGACGGGTAGGATCTGCTGGAGGCGTGCGGCTGCGCCTCCGGTCAACTGCATCGTCGGCTTTCCGCCCGGCATATTGACGACTCCCATGTCCTTCCAGAGGACCCCTTGCGCAAGCCCCGTACCCAGCGCCTTCGAACAGGCCTCCTTGGCCGCGAAGCGCTTGGCATAGGACGCCGCACGATTCTTGCGGCCCTCCGATTTGGCGATCTCGATATCGGTAAAGCACCGGTTGACGAAACGCTCACCGAAACGCTGAAGCGAATTTTCGATGCGGCGAATATCGATGAGATCGCTCCCGATACCGATAATCATGATGGAGTTCCGACCCTTTGCGCACGAGCCCGCCGGCGCCGCTCCTGGAAAAGCCGGGCCGCCTGATAGGAAAGCGGGTAGAAGATCAAGGCGCCGCCGGTGGCCAGCGGCAGCGAGCCGACGATCATCGGCTTGAAGAGCGGGCCCCACAGCTCGGCGAGGTCCAGCCGCTCAATCATGCGGGCGATCTCCGGGCCGCTGATGGCCGGAACGGCCTGCGGCTCCATAAGGGCCGTGCCGAGCTCGTAGGACGCCGCCAGGATCACCGGAATGGTAATCGGATTGGCAAGTGCAGTCGTGATCACCGCGGCGAGCAGGTTGCCGGAGAAGAGCGCGGCGATGATAACCGCGAAAACGATGTGAAAGCCGAAGAACGGCGTAAGGGACGAAGCGGCCCCCGCCGCCACGCCGACGGCGATCGAGTGAGGAGACGATTTCAGACGGAGGACGCGAAGCACAACATAGCGCAGACCGCGCGAAAGCCCCTTGCGCGGCCAGAAGAAAGCACGAAGCCTTTCGGATATCGTTACCGGTTCTCTGCGCCTGAATAACATTCTGCCGTCATGATCGCATCTACAGCGCCGCGCGTCTTATCTGGCGCGCAAAGGTCGCTGTAGCACTTTGAATTGCTGCATGTCTTGTCCTTAAATCAATTCCGATTCGAGGAATCATGCAGCAGGCGGCCTCTCCGCCTTTTGATGGCCGCAAGATAGGCGCGACGCAAGCCGGGCGCAAGCCGATGCGGCAGGCGGCAAAATTACACATCCGAGCCACTCTGAAAATGCATAGCTCGGCGTTCATCGCTTTCACGCTGGCAGATTATCGGCTGCGCCACGGTCGAGATTGGGCGCAAGCCCGCGAAACAATCTCTGCGTGCCGTCGCGACGCGCTCACGTTTTCGGATCAGAAACCCTTGCGGAACAGGCCGCGATCGATCTGACGCTGACGGTATTCGAGGTCGATGCGATCGACGGAACCGTTCAGATAGGCGATCTCGCGCTCTTCGACGGTGGGAATGTGCAGCGCACGGGTGATTTTCTTCAACTGCTTGAACATGGCAAACCTCTTCGTTTACCTCCCAATGCGAAAGATAGTTCAGAGGCCGGCTCGCCACCAGCGCCAGGATGCGGCGGCAGCCATGCATGACATGCATGGCAAATCACTTCTGCGCCGTGCGTTGCCCATTTCGAAGGCAATTGCATAGGAAAGCGCTGAATCCTGACGCGTTTTGCGGTGGCGGAGCCTTGCGACGCCGCCAGCGGGTGCGCACCCTAATCGAACAGGCGCTTGACCATGGAAATGCTCGGCAATTCCTTGAGCTGCGCCATCAGATGGTTGAGCTGACGCAGGTCCCAGACTTCGAGGTCGAACTGCATCTCACTGAAATCCGCGGCGACGCGCCCCATGGATAGCGAGCGGATATTCACGTCGGTTGTCGCGATCGCCTGCGCGATCTCGGCAAGCGTGCCGGGTTCGTTCAAGGCGCTGACGGCGATTCTTGCCATGAAGCGGCTGCTGTTCGCCTCGTCGAGATCCCAGCGCACGTCGATCCAACGCTCGGGCTCTTCGTCGAACTTCTGCAGGATGGGCGACTGAATAGGGTAAATGGTGATGCCCTTTTCCTTGTCCATGATGCCGACGATCCGGTCGCCGGGAACGGCACCCGCGGGACTGAAATGCACCTCCGCATTGCCGGAGAGCCCGCGGATCGGCAAGGCTTCGGGTCCTTCCGCCTGCTCCGCCGCGATCGCCTCCTTCGAGCGTTCCGGCAGCTTGAAGACCATGCCCGCGGCGCTGCGCATATTGAACCAGCCGTCGTCGGCACTGGGCTTGACGGTCACGCGCTCATCCTGGTGGTCCGGGAAGACGGCGCGCAGGACGTCGAGCGAGGAGAGCTCGCCGCGCCCGACGGCGGCGATCGCATCCTCGACTTCCTTCTGACCGAGCCGATGAAGAACCGGCTTCAGCGCCTCGCGCGAAAACGTCTTGCCGGCACGCTCGAAGGTGCGTTCGAGGATGCGGTAGCCGAGCCCAGCATATTGCTTGCGCACGGCCGCGCGTGTCGCGCGGCGGATGGCCGCGCGCGCCTTGCCGGTGACGACGATTTCCTCCCAAGCCGGCGGCGGCACCTGGATGCCCGAGCGGATGATCTCCACCTCGTCGCCATTGTTGAGCCGCGTTACCAGTGGCATGATGCGGCCGTTGATCTTGGCGCCGACGCAGGTGTCGCCGATGTTCGTATGGACGGCATAGGCGAAGTCGATCGGCGTGGCACCGCGCGGCAGCGCGATCAACTGCCCCTTGGGGGTGAAACAGAAGACCTGGTCTTGGAAGAGTTCGAGCTTCGTGTGCTCCAGGAACTCCTCGGGATTGTCGCCTTCGGCAAGCGACTCGATCGTCCGACGCAGCCAGGAATAGGCATTCGACGACGGAGAGCGGGTCGCATCCCCCGAGACCATGTCCCGATCCTTGTAGAGCGCATGCGCCGCAATACCGTATTCCGCGATCTCATGCATGCGCTTCGTGCGGATCTGCAGTTCGATGCGCTGGCGTGACGGGCCGATGATCGTCGTGTGGAGCGATTGATAGTCGTTCTGCTTCGGCGTCGAAATATAATCCTTGAAGCGGCCTGGCACGACGCGCCAGCGGGTGTGCACGATACCGAGCGCTCGGTAGCACGAAGGAATGTCGTCGACGAGGATGCGAAAGCCCCAGACGTCCGATAGCTGCTCGAAGGAGAGCGATTTCGACTGCATTTTGCGGAAGACGGAATAGGGCTTCTTCTGACGCCCTTTCACCAGTGCATTCTTCAGGCCCTCCACCTGTAGCAGCTCACTCAGTTCTTCTTCGATCTTCTTGATCAGGCCCTCGTTGCGCTGCGAGAGCTCTTCCAGCCTCCTCGTAACCGTTTCGAAGGCCTCGGGATTGATATGGCGAAACGCGAGATTTTCGAGCTCCTCGCGCATGTCCTGCATGCCCATGCGTCCGGCCAGCGGCGCATAGATGTCCATCGTCTCCTCGGAGATGCGTGCGCGCTTCTCCGCCGACATGTGATCGAGCGTGCGCATGTTGTGCAGTCGGTCGGCAAGCTTGACGAGGAGGACGCGGACGTCGTCGGATATGGCGAGCAGCAGCTTTCGGAGATTTTCCGCCTGTTTCGCCTTTTTGGTTACGAGGTCGAGCTTCTTGATCTTGGTCAGCCCCTCGACCAGCGCGCCGATGTCCTCCCCGAAGAGCTCGTCGATCTCCTGCCGTGTCGCCGTCGTATCCTCGATCGTATCGTGCAGCAGGGCGACGGCGATCGTCGACTCGTCCAGATGCATTTCGGTAAGGATCGCCGCGACTTCGAGAGGATGAGAGATATAAGGATCGCCGCTTGCCCGCTTCTGCTGACCATGCTTCTGCATCGCGTAGACATAGGCCTTGTTGAGCAGGGCCTCGTTGACGTCGGGCTTGTATTTCTGCACGCGCTCAACGAGTTCGTATTGGCGCATCATCCGCTGGCGGCTCCGTGAAATCAGGCAAACAAAAAAGTGCGCCAATCATACGAGTGGCGCACTGCTTCGAAAACACGTTGGAACGGCTGTTCCCGAACGGATCTCAGTAGTCGTCGCTCTTTTCCGGCGGAACGAGACCTTCGATACCTGCCAGCAGTTCCTCCTCGGACATGCGGTCGAAGGTTAGCGCTTCCGGCTGGTCCTCCTCCTCCGCAGCCTCGGCAAAAGCGGCGGTTTCCGTCTGAGCGAGCGCAGCCGCATCGGGTTCCGGCTCGTCCACTTCCACATGCTTCTGGAGCGAGTGGATCAGGTCTTCCTTCAGATCGCCGGGAGAGAGCGTCTCGTCGGCAATCTCTCGCAGTGCAACGACCGGATTCTTGTCGTTGTCACGATCAACGGTGATCGGGGCACCTTGCGAAATCAGGCGCGCGCGATGGCTGGCAAGCAGGACGAGTTCGAATCGGTTTTCGACCTTGTCAATGCAATCTTCGACGGTGACGCGGGCCATAGCCTGTCCTTTACGACTTAAGAAGCGCGGCAGCATGCCGCGGCATGATTAACGACACGAAACCGGAACGCCGCTTGATGCGGCTCCATCAGCTCCGATTTCTGGAATTAGCCGCTCGGATACATTCAAAACAACATAAGTTCAAGTTTTTCCTGCATCCAGCGCTCACGCATTCGCCCAACGCATGTTAATATACGACATTTAAGGGTTGACGCTGCAAGTCCCAGACAGTGATTGTGTTTCGTGATATCTTCGTACCAAGATCAACGACAATTGCAAATTGAAGTGTGGACGAACTGCAGCAACTGCTAAAACTAGCTATAGGCGCCGCGCCCATGTTGGAATAAATGCGGTGGCATGACCTAACCTACATTATTTGCAAAATCAGCAATTAATAATGTAATACGCCTATTGTCTGCGCAGCCTCCGCGAGGTCGGTCCGGTCAGTGTGCAGGGCATGGAAAAGGAAATAACGATGTTCGATCCTCGCGAGAAAATCGCTCTATTCATCGATGGCGCCAACCTCTACGCTGCATCGAAGAGTCTCGGTTTCGACATCGATTATCGCAAGCTGCTCAAAGCATTCCAGAAGCGCGGATACCTGCTGAGGGCCTACTATTACACTGCGCTCATCGAGGACCAGGAATATTCCTCCATTCGTCCATTGATCGACTGGCTGGATTATAACGGCTACAAGGTCGTCACCAAGCCCGCCAAGGAATTCACCGACTCGCTCGGGCGCCGCAAGATCAAGGGCAACATGGATATCGAGCTCGCAATCGACGCCATGGAGCAGTCGGAGACCGTCGACCATCTGGTGATCTTCTCGGGCGACGGAGACTTCACGACGCTGGTCGAGGCTTTGCAGCGCAAAGGACGCAAAGTCTCCGTGGTCTCGACGATGTCGACGCAGCCCCCGATGATCGCCGACGACCTGCGCCGCCAGGCGGACCACTTCATCGATCTGGCAACTCTCAGGGGCGAAATAGGCCGCGAGCCTTCCGAACGGGTGCAGCGTCCTGTAGAGCCGGTTGCCGACGACGTCGAGCTTTAACGCAAGCGATCCGTCTATCTGACCTAACCCTCTATCCGCAGGCGGGGTGAGGTGGCCGGGAAGGCCGGATGAGGGGGCTTTCCCTCGCAAACCCCAATGAAAAAGACTCAGCCGCGCTCCTTGAGCAGGCGGTTCTTCTGTCGGTTCCAGTCGCGCTCCTTGGAGGTCTCGCGCTTGTCGTGCAGCTTCTTGCCTTTGCCGAGCGCCAGTTCCAGCTTCGCGCGCCCGCGCTCGTTGAAGTAGATCCTGAGCGGGATCAGCGACATGCCTTCGCGATTGACGGCGCCTTGGAGGCGGTTCACCTCCCGCTTCGACAGAAGCAACTTGCGGCGCCGGCGCGTCTCATGGTTGAAGCGGTTCGCCTGTAGATATTCCGGCAGATAGGAATTGATCAGCCAGATTTCGCCGCCCTCGTCGGTCGCATAGGACTCCGAGATGTTGGCCTTCCCCTCACGCAACGACTTGACCTCGGTGCCGGTCAACACGAGACCGGCCTCGTAGGTATCCACGATCTCATAGTTGAAGCGGGCCTTGCGGTTTTCCGCCACGACCTTCTTGACCGTCCTTTCGCTGCCTTTCGGTGCCATCAGTTCATCAATCCCGCGTGCCGAAGCGCGGAGTCGATCGCCGCCTCCGTCGCCGGCTCGAGCGTCGGCAGCAGCGGCGAGCGGACCGCGCGGCTCATTCTCCCAAGGCGGTTGAGCGCATATTTCGCGCCGCAAAGGCCAGGCTCCAGGAAGATCGCCTTGTGAAGCGGCATCAGCTTGTCCTGGTAGTCTAGCGCTCTGGCGAAATCGCCGGCAAGGGTCGCCTCCTGGAATTCGGCGCAGAGGCGCGGCGCGACATTGGCGGTAACGGAAATGCAGCCAACGCCGCCATGTGCGTTGAAGCCGAGCGCGGTCGCGTCCTCGCCCGAAAGCTGCACGAAATCCTTGCCGCAGGCCATGCGCTGCTCAGAAACCCGCTCGATCTTGCCGGTCGCATCCTTGACGCCGATGATCGTGGGATAGGCCTTGGCCAGCGCCGCCATGGTCTCGACGCTCATGTCGATGACCGATCGGCCAGGAATGTTATAGATAACGATCGGCAGCTTCACGTTTTCGGCAATCGCCGCATAATGGGCAAAGAGCCCCTTTTGCGTTGGCTTGTTGTAGTAGGGCGTGACGACGAGAATGGCGTCCGCTCCAGCTTTTTCCGCATGCTGTGCCAGTTCGATCGCCTCGATCGTATTGTTGGAGCCCGCGCCAGCGATGACCGGGACGCGACGGGCGGCTGCCTCGACGCACAGTTCTACGACCTGCTTGTGCTCGTCGTGGGAAAGGGTCGGGGATTCGCCCGTGGTGCCCACCGGCACAAGACCGTGGCTGCCCGCTTTTATCTGCCACTCCACATGCGCGACGAAACTATCCGCATCGACCGAGCCGGTGGCCGTGAACGGTGTTACGAGTGCGGGAATGGAACCCTTGAACATGCACAACTCCTGACGGCCGGGGACACGGAACAGGCCCATGCTTTGGCCGCAATCGACGGTTAAAAAACTGCCGCACCATAATCATGTGACGTGATTGCGGCAAGCGCCGCAACAACGCATTTCGTGTCCGTTTCCGACCAATGGAGAGCTTGAGGGAACTGCGACCGGCTCTGGCACGCAGGGAAGCAAGAGCCATGAACTGCCCGCTCGCCTGCCATTTACGACGACCGACAAATGCCGCTAACCTTTGCGTAGCCGATCCGACGGCAAAATGAAGTTTGAGACACGGGGAACCACGGGGCTCTTGATGCGCGGAATGCTCTTTCTGCCTGTCGCCGCCATGCTCGGTGCAGCGATACTGGCCTCATCGGCCGGCGCCGTCGAGAGCCGGATACCAATACCGGCGCAGAAGCCAGGTTCCGCGGGCAAATGGGGACGGATCACGACGGGTGATGTCACTGCCGCGATACCGGACGCTACCGCGGAAGTCGATGGAGATCTGAAAACCGGCCTCGATGCCTTGTCGGACCGGCAGCCGGCAACGGCGATCGCTGTTCGCGACCGCATGCCGGCCGGAACGCTGGACCGGCATATTCTCACCTGGGCGATCGCCGTTTCCGGACAGCGAGGCGTCCCCTCCTACGAAATCGCCGATGCGCAACGGGAACTTATCGGCTGGCCGGGCCTGAAGTCGCTGCGCCCCCATTCGGAACGAGCGCTCTATCGCGAAAATCCGCCGGCCGCCGACGTGATCGCCGCCTTCGGTGCGACCCGCCCGGAAACGGCGGAAGGGGCGATCGTCCTTGCGCGTGCCTTGACGGCCGAGGGGCAAGCCGCGACGGCCGCCAAGCATCTGCGCGCTATCTGGCTGGACGAGGCGCTCGACGAGGAGATCGAAACGAAGATCCTCTCGGAGTTTCCGGGCCTGCTGACGACCGACGACCATAGGCGGCGGATGGAAATGCTGCTTTATCGTGGCCGCACCGAACAGGCGGAGCGGTTCAGTGATCTCGGCAAGGCGCAATCGCTCTTCCGGGCCTGGACCGCAGTCATCCGCGGCAGCAGCGATGCGGCGGCGCTTGTTGCGGCGGTCGACCCCTCCTGGCGCGACAAACCCGCCTATCTCTTCATTCGCATCGAGCTTCTGCGGAAACGAGAGAAATACGAGGAGGCTGCAAAGCTTCTCGCCCGGATGCCTGAGGACAGCGGCGCCCTGGTCGACCCGGGAGAATGGTGGAAGGAGCAGCGCGTGGTCAGCCGCGGCCTCCTCGACAAGGGCGACTTCCGTGGCGCCTACGACATCGCTGCCAATCATGCGGCAAACCGGCCGACGGACATCGTCGATGCGGAATTCCACGCGGGCTGGTATGCGCTGCGAGGGCTCGAAGAGCCGGCGACGGCCGCACGCCATTTCCGCAGGATCCTGGAGGCATCTGGACGGCCGGTCTCCGCCTCCCGCGCCTGGTATTGGCTTGGGCGCGCCGCCGAGGCCGGTGGCCCCGGCAACGCGGGCGAGTATTTCGGCAATGCGGCGCAATATCCCGGCACTTTCTACGGTCAGCTTGCCGCCGCACGAATCGGTCGCTCGACGATCGATGTGACCTACCCCTCGCCTACCGAGGAAGATCGCGCCCGCTTCGAAAGCCGCGAAGCCGTCAAGGCGATCGGCCGACTCGAAGCGAGCGGCCACGGCTGGCGGGCCGACAGTCTCTATCGGGCGCTCTCGGAGGAGCTCAACAGTCCCGGCGAACTTGCAATCCTGGCGGGGCAGGCGGAGAAAGCGGGCAATCACCAACTTTCCCTGCAGGTCGGGAAAATCGCCTTCGCCCGCGGCGTAGACGTGGCCGCCCTAGCCTTCCCGATCGGCGTCATTCCGTCGAGCGCGGATATCAGCGGGGCCGGCAAGGCCCTCGCCTATGCGATCGCCCGCCAGGAAAGCGCCTTCAATCCGGCAGCGATTTCCGCGGCGAACGCCCATGGCCTGCTGCAGCTTCTGCCCGGCACTGCCAAAGGTGTCGCCAGCCGCTACGGCCTCGCCTATTCCAAGGACCGCCTGACGACGGACGCCGGCTACAATGCGACGCTCGGAGCTCACTATCTCGGCGAGCAGATCGACAGCTTCGGCGGCTCGTACATCCTCACCTTCATCGCCTACAATGCCGGTCCGCGTCGCGTGCCTCAATGGCTCGCCCGCTATGGCGACCCGCGTGGCAAGCCGATCGATGAGGCGGTCGACTGGATCGAGCGCATTCCCTTCGAGGAGACACGCAACTACGTCCAGCGTGTGATGGAAAATTATCAGGTCTATAAATCCCGGCTCGGGCAAAAGGCTGACATCGTGTCGGACTTGAGAATGGGGCGCGATCCTTCGTGACCGTCGCCAGCGACACAGCGGCGACTAGGCGATCGGTGGCAATGCGACACGCGGCGATTAGGGTGGCAGATGTTTCAACCGCATTATTTTCACGCGACGGACGGGCTGAGGCTCTACGGCCGGGCTTATGGCTTCGGGGCTGAGCGGCGGGCGGGCATTCCCATCGTCTGCCTCCCGGGACTCACTCGCAACAGCCGCGATTTCCATGCCTTGGCCACCTTCCTCGCCTCCCCCGCCGGCGGCGGACATCCCGTCGTCACGCTCGACTATCGCGGTCGCGGGCAGTCGGAGCGCGACAACGACAAGAGCCGGTACACGATCGCTGCCGAATCCGCCGACGTCATCACTGCCTGCGCCTATTTCGGGATCGACAAAGCAATATTCATCGGCACGTCCCGCGGCGGCCTCATTCTCCATCACCTCATCGTATCAGCCCCTGCCCTTATCGCACGCGTGGTCCTCAACGACATCGGGCCTGTGGTCGAGGTCGAGGGGCTAATGAAGATCCGCGACTACCTGAACGCGGCAAGAGGACCGGAAAGTTGGGCGGAGGCGCCGATCTTTCTCTGGCGCTTGCACGGTGAAGACTTCCCCCTTCTTCGCGAGCAGGACTGGCGTGACATGGCCGAAGCGATCTACCGGGATGAAGACGGGCTCCCAATCGCCGACGTCGATCCGGCGATCGCTGCGCAACTGAAAGGCGTGACCGCCGACACCGCACTCCCGGAGCTGTGGCCACAATTCGATGCTTTTCACGACCTGCCGATGATGGTCGTTCGCGGCGAACGTTCCAAACTGCTGAGCGAAGCGACCGTTCAGGAAATGGCGCGGCGGCATCCCGATCTGGTGGCCGTGACCGCGCGCGGCCAAGGCCACGCGCCGCATCTGCATCTCGGCGGGCTCGAAGCGCACATAGCGGCATTCGTTCGAGGCTGATTGACCCTGCTGCAAGGCGCCACGAAAGAGTCCCCAGAGAAAGCTACGAATTCCGAGCGCAAAAACTCGACGCCGTTGACTAGGCCATTAGGCGCGGCAATTTTCCTCCACGCTTACATGTACGGCGAAATGCACTGACGACGCCGGCCGTAATAGGGCTGGTACGTATTGTCGTAAGCCCGGTACGACCTGTAGCGCGCATAACACCAATTCGCATGCGAATTGCCGCCGCCGCGGTAGTAGGCCCTGGGCGGCTGACTCAGAAGACCGCCGATAATCGCGCCGGCTGCGAAGCCTCCGAGAGCCGCGCCAAAATCGTCGTCGTCATCGTCCCAATCACGGTAATGGCGGCGGTAATAACCCCGGTCCCGGTAGCGTCTGTACGAGCCGTAGCGGGGGCCGTCCCAGCGGTCATGGTTACGGTACGCGCCTCTACGCTTGAACCAGAGCCACTGCTCCATGGCGCTGTCGCCGCTCCAACTGCGTGGATTGTGGCCCTTATACTGGACCTGTTGAACCTCAGAAACTTGCGCATTTGGTGTTGGAATCACCGGAAATGCCTCGGCTGGCGGAACACCGGTCAGAGCTGTCGCGAGCGACAGGGCAACAATTGCTAACCTCTTCATCGACCTCACCATTTTTCCTTTCTGATGAAGAAATGGTGCGCGCGGCCATTTGTGCCATAGCAACCTTGGTCGATCACGCGTTCGTGATAAAAGGCGATCATATGTTGAAAAGCAAAAAGCCCGGCTCAAGAGCCGGGCTTTCCTTCACTGACCGAGGTCAGGTCAGATTAGAAGTCACGCTGCAGACGGATGAAGCCAGAGACGAAATCGTCCTGAGCGCCAACGATCGGCGTGTCGTAGTCGACTTCGGTGTAGTTAACCGTTGCGCGAGCTGCCAGGCCTTCGGTGATCTTGTAGTCGGCCGTGATACCGACCTTCCAAGCGTCGCCGTTGCCGAAGGAACCACCGCCACCGACGTAGGCATCATTGAACTCAACACCATTGCGGATGTCGCCGAAGTACTGAGCGCCGGGGGTGATTGCGAACTTGTCGGTTGCATTGAAGCGGTACGAAGCAGCAACGCTCCATTCCGAAACCGCCCAGTAAGCGTTCGGGTCAGACGACCAGATGGCGAGAGCCTGGAGAACGCCCGGGCCGAGGTCTGCCGAAACGAGACCGCGGATCGCGCCTTCTTCGACTTCCGAGTCATAGCTGCCGAGCAGGTCGAAGGATACGCCGCCGAGCGTAGCGGAAACGATGGCGGAAACGCCAACACCGTTCGGCTTCGAGGTTACGCCTTCGAGTTCTTCAACGGCTACACCAGCCTGGAAAGTGCCGCCATCGTAGATGTAGGCAATCGAGTTGAACTTGGTGGTGTCGTTACCGTTGATGTCGGTTTCGCCGTTCAGGCCCTTATCCCACCAGCTCCAGAAGGAACCAACCTTGAAGCCGCCGAGCTGGATATAAGCTTCGTCAACCTTGAAGTTGTTGGAGTTCTGGTTGTCCTGGTCAGCTTCGATAGCGAAGAAGCCGGTCAGCGTGCCGAATTCGGTGTCGCTCTTGGCGTCGAATGCGAGGAAGCCACGAGCAAAGGCATCCCAGTCGGACGTACCAGACTGATCTTCACCGAAGGTCGTCTGGAAGCGGACGAAGCCGCTGATCTTGAGGCAGGTTTCCGTGCCCGGAATGTAGAAGTAACCCGTGCCGAAAGCGTCGCAAACGCGAACGTATTCCATGGGCTCCGGCTCGGCAGCGACGATAGCGTCGGCAGCCTGCGCGCCGGAGACTGCTGCGAGAGCAGCAGCGGAGCCGAGAAGAAGGCTCTTGATGTTCATTTCTGACCTCCAGTCAAAAGTTTCAAACGGGTCTGGGTTTCTTTGCTGAAGGACAGCGTTCCCTGCCCCATCCCCAACGTTCAAGAAGTCGGACGATCAACCGCCCTCGCTTCCGGAGTTGAAAATACAAAACCGGATGGGGCGCGCAACGACCAACTTGCCTGATCAACTCCTTTGCGCTGCCCTTCCCTGATCCCTGTTGCTGAAACGACACAAAATCGCCCCAGACGGCCCGAGAGAATTAACAAACCATTAAGAAAATCCTTTAGCCACGCGGGGTTAGCGTGAAGCTGCGTCATTGCTTCTGTATCGAAAAGAGGCAGAAAATGGCCAAAAACGGGGGCAAAAGCCGGCATCGGGTTCTCCGCGCCCGGTCTTTCCGCAGCCCCTAAGGCCGCCCGAAGGCCGAGTCGGACAATGCGATCAGGGGAGCTTTCGCCGATTCCCAACAGAATCAGCGGGCGGAGATTCGCGAATCTGCGGAGGCGACGATCACCTCGGTCGCAGAATTCGGCCAAGGTCGGGTCGATCGTGGGACGGTGAGATTGCTCAAGCGCAGGCGAGCGATCAATTGCTTTCGCGAAGATGTGCTGCGAACTCGCAGCCGGTGTGCTTCGCTACTGGAGAAAGGGGGCTCCGCATAAGGCCACGGTGCTACCACTCTGGGATTGGCCGCCAGCTTTATGTTCGGGCTGAACATGCGGGAAATGGCGGAGAAGAAGACCGCCATGTCGCGTAAAGTATTGAAAATACAGGTGCTTTGTCCTTGCTAATTGCCGTATTTTCCGTATTTTCGTTACCAAAGTTATGGCAACGGGAATTGGTATGGCTCGGAACAAACTGTCTGAAACACGGATTCGAACCCTCAAAGTAGGCATTCACAGCGATGGTGACGGCCTGTTTCTGCGCATTCGCAAGGGCGGCTCGGCGCAGTGGTTCTTTATCTATAAGAGGGACGGCAAGCGCACAGAGCTCGGTCTAGGAGGATACGGCCAAGGGACGGCGCCAGTTAGCCTAGCACTCGCCAGGGAGAAGGCTCAGGCGATTCGGGAGCGGCTAGCACGGGGCGACGACTTGCACAGCCGCAAGACATTCGCGGACGTGATGGAAGACGTTATCACCGTGAAGGAGACATCCTTCCGAAACGAGAAGCACAAGGCGCAGTGGCGCATGACGTTGGACGTCTATGCCGCTCCGCTGCACAAAAAGCCGATCGCGGACATTACGCGCGACGATGTTGTTGAGACCTTAAAGCCTATCTGGACGAAGATTCCAGAGACTGCCGACCGCACAAGGATGCGAATCGCGGCGGTCCTAAACCATGCAAAGGCGCGCGGCTTGTTTACCGGAGACAACCCGGCCGATTGGCAAGGCGGCCTGAAAGACCTTCTGCCGGCCCGTCAGAAGCTCACCAGAGGCCATCATGCAGCCGTAAGCTATAAGGACATACCTGCGACCATGAAGGCATTGCGCGAGTCGTCTGCAGTGTCGGCGCGTGCCGTGGAGTTCTCTTGTCTATGCGCTTCCCGATCCGGCGAGGTGCGCGGCGCCGTATGGTCTGAGTTCGATTTGGACGCTGCGCTTTGGGTCATACCAGCAGAGAGAATGAAGGCGGGCCGCGAACACCGCGTGCCGTTGTGTGATCGGGCCGTTGCTATCCTCAAGGCGCAGCAGCAGCGCGCAACTGGAGATGTTGTTTTTGAGGGCGGCATCGAGAATCGGCCGATATCCGACACGGCGATGACGAAAAGCCTACGGGCCGCCTCCCCTGACAAAGACGCGACACTGCACGGCCTGCGCTCATCTTTCCGCGATTGGTGCGGCGACCATACCGAGCATCCGCGGGAAGTGGCTGAGGCAGCCTTGGCACACGTCCTGACCGACAAGACAGAGGCGGCTTACCGCCGATCTGATGCGCTTGAGAAGCGCCGCAGGCTGATGGCTGATTGGGGCGAATACTGCCAAAGCGCGAAATAGGCGCAATTTCTCTATTCGCGGCATTGACTAATTTGTAAAGCAGTCCTACGCTCAGAGATTGTAGACATAACAAAGCGTGGGAGTTTCACCCATGCTCAGACTACACGGGACTGTTTACATCGTCAACCCCTCAGAGGAGAAAATTTTGCAACACGCTAACGACAACAAACCCCGCCTCATGACCCCGGCTGAAGCAGCCGAGGCGACCACGTTCTCTCGCACCATGTTGTCCTTGATGGCCAAGGACAGGAAGTTTCCAAGCCCCGTACCGCTTGGAGAAAAGCGCATTGCGTATGTCCGCGCCGAAGTTGAGGCGTGGATCGATGCGCGCATAGCCGCTCGCGCGGCCTAACCCCCACAGGAGAAAATATGGAGATTTTGTCGATCCGGCCTGTAGCCGGACCGAAGGACGTTGCTTTGTACGATGTGGAGATCACTCCACACCTTCGGCTTTTCAATGTCCTTCTAAGAAAGTCCCCCGACGGCCGGCTGCGCTCATTCGCGCCCAAAGCCTTCGGAAAGCATTCGGCTAGCTTCCATCCTGAGCTTGCCGAACAGATGACACAGGCGGCAATAGCTGCCCTTGGGAGCAAAGCAGCCTATGACACTCGCGAAATTTGACACCAACATTGACGAATTGCGCGCCATGCCGCGCCATGCAGCCCAGCCCACACTTTCCGACTGCTTCGCATCCGGCGACTTCGATGGCATCGCATCAGTCTATTATGGTATTTACGACCGCATTTTCGATTGGGGGCATGCCGTTTCCAACATCGTTGTCGCACCTGCCGCTGAAGACGGTTCAGGCGATTGGGACCGCGCATCTCCTCTTAATCTCGAGAAGCCATCGAGCGATAGCGGGCCGGCTGACATGGCAGAGGTTCGCCGCTGGGCCGTGCTAGTCGACGAAATCGACGGCTGCGACAATCAAACGTGCATGTTGATCTGGCTCGACCCCGCCACTGGCGACCCGAGCATGCAACAGATTGCCGGCCCTGACGCTGACGGCGACATTGCTATGCGGATTATTGGCCGCGACATCGGCGCTACACCTCCCCCAAAGGAATACAAGCCGGGACCACTGGCGGAGAGCCTAGCGAAGCTCGCCGAGAAGATGAATCCGCCACCCGCCGCCAATGACAACGTACCGAAGGCAGCCCCCGAAACGGCTGGCATTCGGCTGCTATCCTTTTCCGAGTTCAAGGCACAGGAATCCTCGACCGCCGACGCCCTCATTAAGGGCTTGGTGCGTACCGGCACGCTGATTGCCATTGGCGGACGGCCAGGCGCTGGCAAAACTGCCCTCACCCTTGCCATGGCTGGCGCCCTCGATGCTGGCGAGCCGTTCCTTGGCCGCGAGACAAAACCCACCACCATCGTCGTGATTGCGGCCGAGGACGGCGGCGACGTGGCGAACCGCCTCGAAGCAATGGGCAACGATAGAATCAAAATTGCCAAGCTGCCAGAAGGCTTGCCGCTCACCAAGCCGCCGAAAGCCGCAGCCGTGACGCGGGAAGTCATTCGGCAAGCGAAGGCGATCGACCCAACGCGGCAAGTCATGATCGTTGTCGACACCCTGCGAGCCGCGCTAGGCGGCGTTTCCGTTCTTGAGGACAAGACCACCTCGCCGGCCTTGAACGCATTGCGTGAGGTAGCAGAGAGCGAAGGCGCGGTAATTGCCATCCTCAACCACACCAACCGCGAAAACAACAAGGCGACGAAGGGCGAAACGCTGGAAGCTGTCGCAGCCCTTGAGCTTGTGTTGCTTGAAGGCGAAGGCGACTGGTTCACCATCTATGTCGGCAAGAACCGCAGCGGGCCGGGACACCGCAACATTGGCAAGGTGCGTTACACGTCCGCCGAAGTTGGTGGCGTATCGGCTGCCGTGGTTGACGAGTTGGTGGCAGATGAAACGGTTGCAGATGGCCCGAAAGAACGCGGCCCGTCCGGCAATGCCAAGATACTGCAAGGCATCATTCAGACCGCTATCCTCGAATCCACCGAGACCCGAAAGCCGTTTGGCTCGGAAGGCCCGCAAGTGAAGGTCGTAGCCGTCGAGGCCATCCGCTCCACCTTCTATGAGCGCAAGGAAGGCTCTACCGACACGAAGCTTAAGGCCTTCAATCGAGCGCTTGAGCATTGGATCTCAAAGCAATGGGTGGTTCGCGGCGACGGACAGGACGGCGGACTTTTGTGGTTTGCCAATGTCCGCGACGAAAAGGCCGGACAGCCGGACGGACATTCCCCCAACCAAGCATCTGTCCGTCCTGTCCGGTTAGGAGATGCCGGACGGACAGGACAGATAGATAGGGGGGAAACTGTCCTGTCCGGTTCGGAACGGGAAGCAGCATAATGACCAACTGGTATCACAACAGCGCGGCGTGGAAGCATCTTCGCGCCGCGAAGCTATCGGTGCAGCCGTTATGCGAAGTGTGCATTAGGCGGGAAGTCGTCGAGCCGGCCAAGGTGGTCGACCACATCATTCCAGTATCGGCAGGCGGGGAGAAATTCCCGCCGCTGTCCGGCCTGATGTCCATGTGCCAGGCATGTCACAACCATAAGACCAATGCGGAGCGCAGCGGCAAGCGCAGCAAGTACAAAGGCTGCGACATCAACGGCGATCCGCTCATGGGCGACGACGGATGGGAACCGGGGGCCTTCGCAGGACGAGCGATCGAGGCCAACCGACCGGCGCGGGAGACACGAAGATACTTAGTTTCATGTGAGGATGGTGACCTATGGGTTTGAGAGGGCCAGGCGCAAAGCCGAAAAAGGCGCGGGAAGCGGCCAACGATAACCTACGCACCGTCCTGCCATGGGAGGCGGAAGGGCTCTCACGCGTCGATCGTGTCATTGCATTCCTTGAGGACCTGAACGTCACGCAGGGCAAGCTTGCCGGCACGAAGCTAAAGGTGCGTCCTTGGCAGCGGAAATTCCTCGATGCGGTCTATCGCGAGGACGAAACCGGCAATCGTCCCGTTCGAACCGCTGTCCTGTCCATGGCCCGCAAGAACGGCAAGACGCAAATTGTCGCCGGCTTGGCACTATGCCATCTAGTTGGCCCGGAAGCCGAGCCGCGCGGCGAAGTGTTTGCATGTGCCAACGACAGATTCCAAGCCGGCAAAACCTTCAATGAGATGGTCGCCATCATCTCCGAGCACAAGGAGATAGAGGCACGCGTCAATATCATTCGGTTTCGGAAAGAGATCGAGGTGCTAGAAGGCAACGGCAAGGGTAGCGTGTTTGCCGCGCTGTCTGCCGACGCTGCCACAAAACACGGCCTGTCGCCTTCCTTCATCGTGTACGACGAGCTCGGCCAGGCAACCAAGCGTGACCTTTACGAAGCGCTCGACACCGCCATGGGCGCCCGCGAAAACCCGCTTATGTGCGTTATCAGCACGCAAGCGGCCAGTGACTTCGCGATCATGAGCGAGCTTGTCGACTATGGCCAGAAGGTGACTGCCGGCGAGGTAGAGGACAAGAGTTTCCATCTGACCTTCTACGGCGCGCCCGACAATGCCGACCCATGGGCGCCAGAGACATGGGAGCTTGCTAATCCGGCCCTTGGCGACTTCCGTTCGCTGGATGACGTGGAGCGGCAGGCAGCGCAGGCACAGCGCGTACCGTCGAAGGAAAACGCTTTCCGCAACCTGATCCTTAATCAGCGCGTTGACGCGCATGTGCGCTTCATCGCGAAGGCGGAATGGGATGCTTGTGACGGCGCGGTTGATGTGGACGCGTTGCGTGGCCGTGTTGCCTTTGGGGCGCTCGATCTATCCGCCGCACGCGACCTTAGCGCCTGGGTGCTCGTGTTTCCGAACGACGACGGCACGGTAGACGTTCTGCCGCGGTTCTATTTGCCGGAAACTGGCATTGGCGACAAATCGGAGGCCGACCGCGTGCCCTATGACATCTGGGCGAAACAAGGTTTTCTGACGCTAGTTCCCGGCAAGACGATCGACCCCGCCGCAATTGCCGAGGCTATGGCCGAAGACGCGGCACGGTTCGACATCCAAGCCGTGGCCTACGACCGATGGAGAATCGAGGATCTGCGGCGCGAGCTATCGGCGATCGGCGCGGAAATGAACCTCGTACCGCACGGCCAGGGCTTTAAGGACATGTCGCCTGCGGTCGACGTGCTTGAGCGGATGGTGGCGGAAACAAAACTGCGGCACGCAGGAAATCCAATCTTGAAGATGTGCGCTGCCAACGCTGTCGTCACGAAAGACCCTGCCGGCGGCCGGAAGTTGGATAAGGCGAAAGCGGCCGGACGCATAGACGGACTGGTTGCATTGTCGATGAGCCTCAACGTAGCATCGAGGCACGAGCCGGAATCGCTGCCGGCGTGTCTGCTGGCGGCTTAATAGGAGATGGGAATGGCAGAAGTTTTTACAGCAGGCGTTCAATACAACGACTTGAAAGGCACCGCCGCGGCGGACGAAGCCGACAACACGTCAATCCAGACATTCTTTCGCGGAAAGGGAATTCCGGATAACGGGTTCGTAGTAGCGCTGCGCGCCTACTACCTGTCGTCCGATCCTGGCAAAATCGGCGTTCGCGCTGTTTACGCCGATGGAGACGGGTTCGATAGCGTCAACGATCAAATCCAATCGACCGAAAACCTCGCATTCAAGGAATTGGATATTGATCTGCCGCTCGCCGAGTTTTTCAGCTTGTTCAAGCGATTCAACGTCGTCCTGACGTCCAAGGGCCTCGGTCTGGATGGTAGGGAATACACGATCCAAAACGCTTAATAGTTGCGCAACCGCAACACCCTGCCGCTACTTGCTGGCGGCAGGCCAACTATTTTCGGCGGAAAGGTGACCTAAACGCAGGTTCGCTCCCCTTATAAGTAGAGGGGTGTCACTTTTGCCCTTCCCCATGGTGTGTATCAGTGAAGCGTCCCTTTCCGCGTTCTCGGAGAGAGTACAGCGAAGGGGTGCATGCGCGAGTGTACACTCAAACCGCTCCAAGTTTGTAGGAAGTGGGAAGCATGCTTCGATCGGCCCGAAGTTTGCTATAAGTGGGGAGTGTGCCTTTTCGTGCCGCGTGGGTGCGTACTATTGTGTAGAGGTCTACGTGGCACTTTTCGCAGTCTCGGAGAGAGTACAGTGACGGGCAGGTTATAACCTGATTGCGCTGCGGATGGGTATAAGTGAGAGATACAGTCGATTGCGACCGTCTCCCACGCGCACTCAAGTCCCCGAGGGGTGAGTATATACTCAAACCGCTCCAAGTTTGTAAGAAGTGGGAAGACAGTTCCGGTTCGGGCGGCACTCCATTCGGGGCCTGGCCAATCCTAAAGCGCGAATCGTTGCCGCCCATCCGTCAAAGGACATGGCGATTAGCGCACGGCAATTGCCTGGGTGGGACCTGGCGATGAGAGTCTTAGTCGGGGTGGTTCCCGACGAGCAAATCGGGAGGCGGCAGGGTGATCCTGGCCGCCTCCCCCTTTTTTACCCATTCGAAAATCTAACAACTGACGAAAGGAGACCGGCCATGGCCGACCCTTGGCGCGAGCGCGCCTATTCCGTTGGCGAGGCCGCAACCCTTGCCGGCACACGCCGTTCCACACTGGATATGTGGTGCATCCGTCAACCTGCCGAATTGTTCTCGGAAAAGCGCGGACATAGGCGATGGTTCTCGCCGCGTGACATTGCCGTGCTGCGGCTGGCCCACGAATTGGAGCGCGGCGGCATGCCGTTGCTGACGGCTATAGCCTGCGCCTTTGAGCATCTACAGGAGCCACCAGCCGCAGACGCAATCTTCGTCATCGAGGCGGGCCGTATCAGTCCCAAGGCAGGCCGGTTCATCTCCGACCGAGACGTACCGCGGCTTCAAGTCGATAAGTCACTCATTCTAATTCCCATCGGCCAGTTGGTCGCCGGGATAAACGCGGCCTGCGCAGAGCTTCGGCAGCGCGCCGCATAAGCAAGCGGGACCATGGCCCGCACTACCACCGGCCGCCGAGAGCGGCCTTTTTCATGCATGAAAGGCATAAAATGAATCTTGCACACCTTCAGGAAACCCGCGCCGCAAAGATTACCGAAATGCGCGCCGCAACCGGCAACCCGGAACAGTTCGACAAGCTCGAAGCTGAAGTCCGCGCGCTCGACAAAGACATCAAGCGCGCCGTTACGCTGGCCGAATTCGAGCGCCAGGCCGACGCCGCACCGGATGCTTCGCTCAACAAAGAGCTTCGCAGCTACTCGATCGCCAAGGCCTTCACGGAAGCTCTCAACGGTTCGCTGACCGGCCTTGAACGGGAACAGCACGACGAACTGAGCAAGGGTCGCGAATCCCGCGGCGTCATGATCCCGACTTCGGTTCTGCTTGAAACCCGCGATCAGACGGTAGGCACCAATACGGCAGGCGGCTACGCGGTCGCAACCCAGCTTGGCGGCTTGATTGATCGGCTTCGCCCGACGCTCGCCGTGCAGGGCATGGGCGCAACCGTGCTCTCTGGCCTGACTGGCTTCCTCGACCTGCCGAAGCTGACGGGTGGACCGACCGCTTACTGGGTTGCTGAAGACGGCAACACCACGGAATCGGCTTCGACCTTCGGCAAGATTTCGATGGGTCCGAAGACGGTTTCCGGCGAAATGCAGCTTTCCCGCCGCCTTATGCTGCAGAACGCTGTTGCGCTTGAAAGCGTGCTTCGCGCCGACCTCGGCTTCGTGCTTGCACAGGCCCTCGACAAGGCCGCTATCGCAGGCACCGGCACATCTAACCAGCCGACTGGCATCCTCACGGCCATTACGGAAAGCGCAACCGTCTCGACGGCCGTCTCCGACATTGCCGCTGATCTGATTGCCGATCTGGAAGTCGATGACGTCATGGGCACCGGCGCCTTCCTTACGAACGCCACGCTCATGGGCGTTGTTCGCAAGCTGAAGGACCTGGAAGGCCGCAACATTCCGGCCTCTGAAGTCTTCCACGGCAAGCCGGTCACGGTAACCAATCAGGTTGCAGCCATCGCTGGCGAGCACCCGCTTATCTACGGTCACTGGTCGGACCTGATCATTGGCTACTGGTCCGGCGTCGATGTCCTGCTCAACCCGTACCACTCGGACGTTGCCAGCAAGGGCGGCGTGAAGCTTCACGCGTTCCTCGACGCGGACATCGCGATCCGCCACAACGAAGCCTTCGCCTGGAAGGCTATCTAATTGTCTGAGGTTAGTCTCGCTGAGGCGAAGGCGCATTTGCGAATCAGTTTCACGGCTGACGACGCTTATGTGACTTCGCTCATTGAGGCGGCCGAAGGGTATGTGTCGGAGATCGGGGTGGCGCTTGCCGCCCCGGTTCCCGCGCCCATTAAGCACGCCGTCCTTCTCCTCGTCAGCCACTGGTACGGCGCTCGCGAAGCCGCCGCGACCGAGCCGCCGCGCGCCATTGCATTTGGCGTCGACGCCCTCCTCCAGCCTTACAGGACGCAATCTCTATGATCGAAACTCGCATCGCGACGGAAGTTCGCGCCGAAGGCCGCAAGCTGTCGGGGTATGCTGCGACCTTCCACAATGAAACGCGGATCCTCGACTTTAACGAGACGATCGCCCCCGGCGCGTTCGCGGCCAGCCTGCGCTCCAACGGCGACATTCTTGCATTGGTCGACCACGACAACGGCAAGGTACTGGCAAGGACGAAAAGCGGCACGCTCCGCCTTTCGGAAGACGCCCGCGGTCTCGCGTTCGAAATCGACGTTCCGCCGACCACCCTTGGTAACGATATCCTCGCGATGGCGACACGTTCCGACCTTGGCGGAATGTCCTTTGGCTTCACCGTGCCGGAAGGTGGAGACGAGTGGCGAGGCGACAAGCGCACGCTGCGGAACGTTGTTCTTCACGAAATCAGCGTCGTGCAGTCCTTCCCGGCTTATGGCGGCACGTCCATTCAGGCACGAGCTCGCCAGCAGCGCACAGACGCCGACCGACGGCTCGCTGTTCTAGAATTGGAGGCTGCCCATGTGGCCCTTTCCTAAGACAGAGAAGCGCATTGCCACGTCCGACCCGTACCTGGGAGAGTTCCTTGGTGCACGGTGGACGGCTCGAGCGGACGTAGAGAAGGCAAGCGGCCTAGCTGTTGCGCACCGAGCCGTGCAGACCATTGCCGAGAACCTAGCCGCCATGCCGCTGAAGGTCTATCGCGAAGCCGCGAACGACGACCGGCAAGCTGCCAAGGACCATCCGCTGTACGCCGTTCTGCACGACAACTTCAACGATCGGCTTACGGCTTTCGAAGGTCGCGAATGGTTGGCCGCAAGCTTGCTGATCCATGGCAACGGCTACGCCAAGATCGAACGGAACGGCCGCGGCCAGGTCACGGCGCTTCACCCGCTCGTGGCTGGCTCGGTTACGGTCGAAGTCCTGAAGTCTGGACGCCTGCGCTATAAGCATGCCTTGCCTGATGGCAGTACGGAAACGCTGCTTCAGGATGAAGTGCTCCACCTGCGCTACAGGACCGCTGACGGCATCCTTGGCATGAGCCCAATTCAAATCGCAGCGTCAACGTTCGGCCTTGCGGTTGCTCAACAGGATCAAGCCGGCGCCGCGGCGGAGAACGCCTTCCGGCCCGCTGGCGCGCTCGTGTTCCCTGACAAGCTTGCCGCTACTGGTAAGGAAAACGTCATCGCCAAGTTCAAGGAGCGGTTTATCGGCTCGCTGAAGGCGAATGAAGTGATGATCCTTGACGGCGGCGCGAAGTTTGAGACGTTCCAATTTTCCGCGAAGGACTCGGAATTCTTGGAAAGCCGCAAGCTGAGCAATCTCGACATTGCCCGCGTCTTCGGCGTGCCGCCCTCAATCGTCGGGATTACCGACAACAGCACGTACAGCAACGCTGAGGCGGAGAGTCGCGCGTTGGTTATTCGCTGCCTGGCACCGATGGCCCGTCGCATCGAGCAATCGCTTAACTCGGCGCTGCTGTCGCCGGAGGCACGCAAGACATTCATGATTGAGCATGACATGTCAGGATTGCTTCGAGGCGACCTCGTGACGCGATACAACGCCTACAGGGTAGGCCGCGAGGGCGGATGGCTTAATGTAAACACCATCCGTGCATTCGAGAATCTCGGCAGCATCGGGCCGGAAGGTGACACGTACGTCCAGCCGTTGAACTACGGCCAGCTAGGCGGCGCGAACGACAATCGCAGCAAGATCGAGGATGCAGCATGACGGGCGGCGGCGACCTTCGGGAAGTAATCGAGATGCAGCAACGAGAGTGGCAAGATGACGGGTACGGTAATGGTGGGTATATCGGCCCATTCCAGACTGTCTTCGCCGCTGCGGCCCGCGTGCAAATCCTGAGAGGTACGGAAACCGTCATGGCGGGCCGTCTGGCAGGCAAGCAGACGCTCGCGCTCATCATGCGATGGCAACCGGACTTCGCCACCGTCGACACCACCTGGCGGGCCGTGAATGCCCGTTCCGGCGTGGTCTACAACATTCGATCGGTCGAGCCCGACGAGCGGCGAGCGTTCGTCAACGTGCTGGTCGAGGCTGGCGTTGCGACATAACTGCGGGCCGCCTAGTGCGGCCTGCAACCTTGGCTTGACTGATCGATAATTTTCGTGCAATAGGACGCCGCCCCAATAACAAAAACAAAAAAGGGAGGCCCGCTATGAAGCCCGCAGTTGCGCGCGAAATCAAATCCATTGCCGAAGAAGCCGGTGCGGACAGTTGGGAACTGGTCCGCGCAAACAAACATCTCGTGATCGATTTCCGATTCGGGAGCCGCGTTGTACGGCAGGTAGTGGCAGCCACGCCTTCCGGGCCGCGAGCGCGACGCAATGAGGCTGCATGGCTTCGGAGGCAAGCGGCGGCCTGAGTTATGGCAAACGGCGAAAAACGTCAAAAAATGCAATAAAATCAAGGTCTATGGCGGAGAAGAAGGGATTCGAACCCTCGATACCGTTTCCGGTATACTCCCTTAGCAGGGGAGCGCCTTCGACCACTCGGCCACCTCTCCGTTACGGCCTAGCTATTGCCAGAGGCCAGTGATTGCAAGGGTTTTTTGCGAAAAATCGACAAACGGCGATTTTTTCAACAAAGCCGCCGCGATGGGGCCAGACGCGGATATTTCAGCCATTTGCAGCGCGTTTCCGAAAGCGCACAGGGCTTTGTTTTCGGCTCGGGTGCTCCTATCGCGTGATAGGGCCCGAGGCAAATCCCTGCACGATTCCCAGAAGCCAATCGGTTCCCCCGCGAGGAGCGCCTATCCACCAACGATTGCCACGGCGTGATGATGATGTGTCTTGCGATTCTTCAAACTGTCAGAAGTTGATGTGGCCGGCCCATAGCCGCCCCCAGCCATGGATCTGGCTCCTTCACCGCCGCCGGATGGCAGGAATTGCAAGCACTTCGCGTGCCCTCGCGCTTATTTGTTATCGCCGCTTCCTCCCTCCGTCTTCGGCGGCCTCATGACGCTGTCGTCAGGGCAATCGGCAGGTGCATCCGCCTGTGCGCAGCGATCTTCCCGCGAGCCGCTTTGGCTTGTCTCATCTGTTCGATTGTTCTCGGTCTGGTTGCCCGATGTTCCCTGTTGGGATTGGGTGCCGCCCGACGTGCCTTGCTGGGCGTTTGCAACCTCGCTGAGGACGAGTGGCGAGATGCCGAGCGCGAGCGCCAGAGCAAGAGTACTTGCGTGTTTGAACCTCATTGTTCTCTCCCTTCGATTGAGGCCCTGAAACTACGCTGCAGCGCTTTTGTTCCTGCCGGCGTGACCATATGCGGAAGCGGCCGGAGCGATCGTAAAAACGAATCGAGAGGTCCGGCACCCATCGTTCCGGAGCTGGCGGCAAAGCGCTCGCAAGGCTGAAGCAAGCGCCGCGACAGAGCGTGTTGGCATGTCTTTGCCGCGCTTGATTCTCTCATGAAGCGATCTGCCGGCTGGATGGAAGGATCGTTTTCCGGGGAACCGGCCATGTCGATGATCATGCATCGCGCGCAAGCAAGTTCCGGCCAACCGGCCGGTAAGTACCCGCATTATTTCATCGAGCGCCCTTGCCGCATCCTCGTCATCGGTCAGCAGTTGAAGGCGAAAACCAAATATCATTGCCTGCTGCGCCACATCTCGATCGGCGGCGCGATGCTCGACTTCAACGCCGCGATCATGCTGCCGAAGCACTTCTTTCTGGAGATCGACGGGTTCAAGGAGGAGATCGGCTGCGCCGCGGTGCACCGCAACGGCACCGAACTCGGGGTACGCTTCAACATGCTGTTGGCGCAGGATTTCCTTCGCCGGCTGATCCGTATGCAGTTTTCCAGCGGCGCTTGAAAGCCCTCGAGCGCGCCTGTGGCAGATGCGGCAGTCCCCTGAGGCACTCAGCCGTCCATCTTTCTTTGCGCGAGCCGTTTCCGATTCGCGTCCTTATGCGATAAGTTCCGCGGCGCCTTTTCGGAACGGAGTTCAGTTTTTCCAAGATGTCCGCATTCTCACGCTTCACGCCGCTCATCCAATCCCTGCCGGCCACCATTCCCTTCGTCGGGCCCGAGGCCATCGAGCGCCAGCGCGGCCGCAAGATCGCCGCGCGCATCGGCGCCAATGAGAGCGGATTCGGGCCGGCCAGGTCGGTATTGCTCGCCATCGAGCAGGCGGCCGGGGAAACCTGGAAATATGCCGACCCCGAGAATCACGATCTGAAGCAGGCGCTTGCCGCACAGCTCGGCACCGATGCCGCCAATATTGCGGTCGGTGAAGGAATCGACAGTCTGCTCGGGCAGATCGTGCGTCTTGTCGTCGAGCCGGGCACGCCGGTGGTGACTTCGCTCGGGGCCTATCCGACCTTCAACTATCATGTCGCGGGCCACGGCGGACGGCTGGTGACGACACCCTATGTCGAAGACCGCGAAGATCTCGAGGGGCTACTCGCCGCCGCGAAGCGCGAGAACGCCCCGCTCGTCTATTTCGCCAATCCCGACAATCCGATGGGAAGCTGGTGGCCGGCCGACCATGTGATCGACTTTGCGAACGCCCTGCCCGAAACGACGCTCCTCGTTCTCGACGAGGCCTATTGTGAAACGGCACAGCCGGAGGCGCTGCCGTCGATCGCGAGCCTTATCGACAAGCCCAACGTCATACGCACGCGCACCTTTTCGAAAGCCTATGGCCTCGCGGGCGCGCGCGTCGGTTACGCATTGACCACAGCCGGAACAGCCCAGGCGTTCGACAAGATCCGCAATCATTTCGGAATGAACCGTATCAGTGTCGCGGCCGCGATCGCCGCGCTCGCCGATCAGGACTATCTCAATGAGGTGATGCTCAAGATCTCCCAGGCACGGGAAAGAATCGCCTCCATCGCCCGCGATAACGGGCTTGAGCCGCTTGCCTCGGCGACGAATTTCGTGGCTGTCGATTGCGGGCGGGATGCGGCCTATGCGCGTGCAATCGTCGACCGGCTGATGAGCGACCACGGGATCTTCATCCGCATGCCCGGCGTCGCGCCTCTCAACCGCTGCATCCGGGTGAGCACCGGCCCCGATACCGAGATGGACCTGTTTGCTCACGCGCTACCTGATGTGCTCAAGAGTTTGGCGGCAGCCTATTGAGGCAACCGGCCTTGTTGTCTCGTTCGATTGTCGCGGTTACGGCATGGTGGCCGCCCGTTCAACTCGCGAGCGAACCTCAGTGCATCGTCATCCATTCGCGTGCAGCTCGCAGCGCGGCGGCAAGATCGGTCTTGCTCATACTCGCAGCAAGGTCGGCGCGAAGGCCGGCCGCGCGGTCCGAGCCCTTGATGGCGGCGATGTTCAGCCATTTGTGTGCGGCCACGAGATCTATGGGCCGGCCGCGACCCGTCGCATAGGCGAGACCCATTTCGCAAAGAACTTCGGCGCGATTCTCGCCCGCCATCGCATCATGCGAAACAATATTAATGTCAAAACCTGCCATTTGAGTTGTCCCTGTATTCTTTTGTCGTCCAACCGAAGCGGCAGGTCCGGCTCGGACGCGCCTAGCTTCAGTTCGGCAGTTTCTTGTCCCTGTTCAGTCATGCCTCTTGGCGGGCTTTCCGGAAGCACACCGTCTTGTGCGGCATCGCTTCCAGCGTTTTCGGCGGGTTGTTTTCTCCGCTCGTCTTATGGTTCGAATATGCCCGACGGGCTTCAATGCCCGCTTAAAATCCATGCTTAATTTGGCGCAAACAAAGTTCAAACGCTTGGTAAACTTGGGTTTTCCTTAAGCATCGGACCGCCTGTGACAGCGGGCATTCGCCTCAAAATTTACGAAAAATTCAGCCGCGGATTTCAACCAAACGCTAACCACATAAACAGCAGCGCTTTCGAGGAGGATGCGATTTCGCGGATCCCCAATGGCTGTTCCCCTCCGACAAACGGGGCGCCCGCACGGATATTTACCTTTACGTACGCGTAAGATAATGTGCGGCGCTCTGGTGCGGGGAGATCGCCAGAAATGAGGAAACGCAAGCATGGGCCTGGACGCAAGACGGCCGCTTCTTTCGGAGGAAATCGAATGATTCGTACATTGTTCTTCACCGCGGCGCTCGCCTTCGCCGTAACGGGTGCTGTCCACGCGGCCGAGCCGATTGTCGGCGACTGGAAGACAGCAAGCGGCGCAACGGCCGAGATCGCCCCCTGCGGCGGGGCGTTCTGCATCACCCTGAAGACGGGCAAACATGCGGGCAAGCGCATCGGTTCCCTTTCCGGAATGGGCGGCAGCTACAGCGGCGAGATAACCGATCCCGAAAGCGACAAGACCTATAGCGGCTCCGGCTCCGTCAGCGGCAATTCACTGAGGATGAAAGGCTGTGTGCTGAAGGTGCTTTGCAAGTCGCAGACCTGGACGCGGCTGTAAGCGCCCCGGATGGCGAGGGGCGGCCCGCCGAGGCCGCCCATCTTTCGTCCTTCGATCAGGACATTTCCATCAATGAGGGCGACGCGGACGGGAAAACCGCGCACCCCTTTCCTCATCCCGCGCTAGCGCGCCCTCTGGCCGAAGAGGATCTTCTTGGCTTCCTCGTCTTCGGCGAGGCTCTTCTGGCGAGCCCTTTCTTCCTTGCCCACCTCGATCGCCTTCTTGACCGCCGGTCGCGCGAGGATCGTCTCGAACCAGCGCTTCAGGTTCGGGAATTCGTTCAGGTCCTGGCCCTGATTCTCGTGCGGAATCACCCAGCCGATCGCGGCCATATCGGCGATGGAGTAATCACCGGCGACGAACGGCCGGTCGACGAGCTGCCTGTTCATCACGCCGTAAAGGCGGTTCACCTCATTGGTGTAGCGTTCGACGCCGTAGGCAATCCTCTCCGGGGCGTATTGGCGGAAATGGTGGGCCTGCCCGGCCATGGGGCCAAGACCGCCCACCTGCCAGAAGAGCCATTGCTCGACGTCGACGCGGGCGCGCTCCTCGGAGGGATAGAACTTTCCGTATTTGCGGCCGAGATATTGCAGGATCGCTCCTGATTCGAACACGGAAATAGGTTCGCCGCCGGGACCTTCAGGGTCGATGATCGCCGGCATGCGGTTGTTGGGTGAGATCTTCAGGAAGTCCGGTGCGAACTGATCTCCGCGCCCGATGTTGATGTATTTCACGACGTAGGGAACGCCGAGCTCCTCCAGCATGATGGTGATCTTCCAGCCGTTCGGCGTCGGCCAGTAGTAAAGTTCGATGGGAGCGGTCATAGGCGTTCTCTCCTGAAGTTACGGGAGCATTGACGTAGGAACGCCTACCGCCCACGGCAAGGCCAAGAGGTTTTACGAAGATGAATGGCAGATGAACGGGCATCTCAGCAAGAATTCAGTTTGGTTGTGCGAAAAGGCTATCAATCGATTTGAACGTGTCTCCAGCCCAACGGACAAAACCATGGATATTCTCGCTCGCCGCCTCACCATCATCAGTCTGCTGATGGTTGTCTTCGCGATGACGCTCGCCGCAGCGGTCGGCGCCGATACGGAGCGCCGCCGCCAGAGCACCTATCTCGGCTCGCTTACCGACTGCACCGCCCACACGGCTCAATATTGCCAGGCCAAGCTTTAGCTTTTTGTTTTTGCGCATGTCGCTATCCCAAAACTGCTGAACACTTTTGGGCGACATGCATTAAAGGAATCACGAAAATGGCCGCCCTCGTCTCCTCCGCCATCATCTCGCTCCGCCTCCTGATTCTCGCGGGCCTGCTAATGGCGCCGATTGGAGCGGCCGCTTACAGCAAAGCTTCCGGCCTCGGTATCGGCAAGAACGGGGCCGGCCTCGTCCTCTTCGTCACGCTGCAGCGTCAGGCGATGAGCTGACGGCTACCCGCGCGGCGGAAACGCATTCGACCTCTTGCACGGCGCCTGAAATTCCGGTCCTTTCACGCTCGGAAGGACCGGAAGATCATGCCCGCATTCGCCCTTTATTTCCTCGCTGCCCTTGCCGAGATCACCGGCTGCTTCGCCTTCTGGGCATGGCTCAGACTCGGCAAATCGGCCTTGTGGCTCTTTCCCGGCATGGGTTCGCTCGCCCTTTTCGCCTGGCTGCTGACGATGATCGACACGGCTGCCGCGGGTCGCGCCTATGCTGCTTATGGCGGCGTCTATATCGCCACGTCGCTGGCCTGGCTGTGGCTCGCCGAGGGTGTTCGGCCGGATCGGTGGGACGTGGCCGCAGGCAGCGCAATCATCCTCGCCGGACCCCGTTGAAGCACAACCGCAAAGATGTGAAACCGCAGCATCTTGTCGTTTGCTTGTCAGAAGCTGCAGCCTATAATGCGACATGAACAAACGAATCTCTTCAAACTCCGTCCTCTCCACCGCCACTCCCGAGCCCCTTGAGCCGCAGTTCTTCGACGACCCGGCCGAGGCCGTCGACTGCCTCGAGGCGCTCTACGAGCGCAACACCCGCTTCCTTCGCCAGGCCTTCGAGGGGCTCGGCAAGAGCGGCAAACCGCTCACCCGTTTCCGCGCCTGCTATCCACAGGTCAGCATCGAGACGAGCAGCTTCGGGCACGTCGATTCCCGACTCTCGTTCGGCTATGTCAGTGCCCCGGGCGTCTACACGACAACGATCACCCGCCCCAAGCTTTTCCGTCACTATTTGAAGGAGCAGCTCGGCCACCTGATGCGCAACCATGGAGTAGGCGTCACCGTGTCGGAATCCTCGACACCGATCCCGCTCCATTTCGCCTTCGGCGAAGGGGCCCATGTGGAGGCGTCGGCGGCAGAGAGCATCGACATACCGCTGCGCGACCTGTTCGACGCCCCGGACCTGACGACCACCGATGACGAGATCGCCAACGGCTCCTATGAGCCCGGACCCGGCGAGCCGTCGCCGCTCGCTCCCTTCACGGCGCAGCGCATCGACTACTCGCTTGCGCGCCTCAGCCACTATACGGCGACGAGCGCCGCGCATTTTCAGAATTTCGTGCTGTTCACGAACTATCAGTTCTATGTCGACGAGTTCTGCGCCTGGGCGCGCCAGCAGATGGCGGAAGGCGGCAATGGCTACACCGCCTTCGTGGAGCCGGGCAACATCGTCACGCCCGCCGGCGCCGACAAACCGGACGCCGACTATTCGCTGGCCCGATTGCCCCAGATGCCGGCCTATCACCTGAAGAAGAAGGGCCACGGCGGCATCACGCTCGTCAATATCGGCGTCGGCCCCTCCAACGCAAAGACAATCACCGACCACATTGCCGTGCTCAGGCCGCATGTCTGGCTGATGCTTGGTCATTGCGCCGGCCTTCGCAACAGTCAGCGCCTCGGCGACTACGTTCTTGCGCATGCCTATATGCGCGAGGACCATGTGCTTGACGACGACCTGCCGGTCTGGATCCCCCTGCCCGCTCTGGCCGAGGTGCAGGTGGCGCTCCAGGATGCCGTGGCGGAGGTCACCGGCTATAACGGCTATGATCTCAAGCGCATCATGCGCACCGGAACTGTCGCGACGATCGACAACCGCAACTGGGAACTGCGCGATCAGCGCGGACCGGTCAAGCGCCTCTCGCAAGCGCGTGCCATCGCGCTCGACATGGAATCGGCCACCATTGCCGCCAATGGGTTCCGTTTCCGCGTGCCCTACGGGACGCTGCTCTGCGTATCCGACAAGCCGCTGCACGGTGAGTTGAAGCTGCCTGGCATGGCGAGCGCTTTCTACCGCACACAGGTGAGCCAACATCTCAAGATCGGCATCCTGGCGCTGCAGAAGCTGGCGGCAATGCCGCCCGAGAAGCTGCATTCGCGCAAGCTCAGAAGCTTCTACGAGACATCGTTTCAGTAGAGATCGTCACGTCTTCGGTTTCAGCACCAGCGACAGAAACGTGCCGGCGACAGCCGACACGATGACGAGCAGATGGGCGTTGACGCTGGCGCGGCCCAGCAATTCAAGCGTCGCATGGTCGGCCGTCGCGCCGAAGGAGACCGCGCCGGCGACGATCGCCGCCGCATAGGTGCCGACACCCGCCGGCGCATGCACCGGCAGAACAGAGGACAATTCGCCGCCAAGCGCGCCGCCGAATGAGGCGGCGATCGGAGCCACGCCCATGATGGCGAGCACCCAGGCTAGCACCGCGACCTTGACCGCCCAGTTCAGCACCGTCATCGTCCAGGCGCGTAGGAAGGCGCTGATGCCGTCCGGCAGGCCCGCCTCGACCTCGTCGACAAGGGACCGGAATTTCTCCGGCGCCAATCTGCGCATCATTGCAACCGCCGGCTCCTTCAACAGAAAGAATGCAAGCGGTGCGAGGAACGCAAGCAGCCAGAGCAACCAGTCGATCGCCCGATAATCCCGGTCGATGACCAGCCCTATCGCTGCGACCATGAGCAGCGCATGCAGGTCGAGGAGCCGCATGACGAGCAGCGCCGACGTGCCGCGCATCAATGGAACGCCGAATTCGCTGCGCATGAGCAGCGGGAAACTCGTCTCGCCGGCTCTGAACGGCAGCATGATGTTGAGCAGGTTGTGAACCTGCGTCACCCGGAAAAGCGTGAGGAACCGGCCTCCGGTCTCGCCCGGAAAGTAGTCCTGGATGCGATAGCATCGGATGAAATAGGTGGCGACGAGGAGAGCGAGGGCGGAGAGGATGGGCGTAAGGCCGATCTCAGCCCATTGCCTGAGCAAGGCCAACCAGCCCCAGACCCACTCGACGAAGATGCCATAAGCCGCTATTGCCGCCGCGGAGATCAGCGCCATGCGGTTGCGTGCGAGCCATGGCCGCCGGCCAGACTGCCAGTTTGAATTCATGAGAGACCGATTTCCTGTAGCGAGCCATGCAATTTCCGCGTTGGTTATCACCGTTAACTGTGCAAGAAAACCTGCGAGCGCATCGGAGACCACCCCTTGAATCACATTGAAGAACCCGTGAAGGCGACGACCGACGCTATGGAGGCCGTCGAGCTGTCCATAGTCGTGCCGGTGTTCAACGAGGAGGAGAGTGTCGGGCCGCTCGTTGCCCGTATCCGGGACGCGATGGCCGACTTTCCGAAGTCCTGGGAACTGATCCTTGTCGATGACGGCAGCACCGACCGCACCTTGCCGAACGCACGTAAGGAGCTCGCACGCGCTGACCTGCAGTTAAAGATTATCGAACTCCAGAAGAATTTCGGCCAGACCGCCGCGATGCAGGCGGGGATCGATGCAGCCTCGGGCCGGCTGATCGCTACGCTCGACGGCGATTTGCAGAATGATCCGGCCGATATTCCCCTGATGGTTGCGGCGATAGAGGAGCGCGGGCTCGATCTGCTCGTCGGCTGGCGCAAGAATCGCCGCGATGACCTCCTACTCAGGAAGATTCCTTCCTGGTGCGCCAATTTCCTGATCGGCAAGATCACCGGCGTGAAGCTTCACGACTACGGCTGCAGCCTCAAGGTCTATCGCGCCTCCATCATCAAGCAGGTGAAGCTGATGGGGGAAATGCATCGTTTCATTCCGGCTTGGGTCGCGGGCGTGGTGCCGAGCAGCCGCATCGGCGAGATGCCGGTCACGCATCATGCGCGGCACTACGGCACCTCGAAATACGGCATCTCACGGACCTTCCGCGTGATTCTGGATTTGCTCGCCGTGCTGTTCTTCATGCGCTACAAGGCGCGCCCCGGGCACTTCTTCGGCTCGATCGGGCTGGCTGCGGGCGGCGTCAGTGCCCTGATTCTCCTCTATCTCGCGATCGACAAGTTCATCCTCGGCAATGATATCGGCACCCGCCCGATGCTGATCGTCGGCGTGATGCTGTTCCTGTCCTCGATCCAGCTCATCACCACCGGCATTCTCTCGGAGATGATGGCGCGCGCCTATTTCAGCGACGACGACACGACGAGCTATATCGTGCGCCAGGTCTTCGAGCGGGAGCCGCCGAATGCTTGAAGCTGTCAATCGGCGGTCCGGCGCGTTCGTCCTCGCCGTCGCCTTTTATTTTCTGCTGTGTGTCGCCCTGCGCCTCGCCGTGTCGAATTCGCTCGAGATCGACGAGGCGGAACAGGCGTTCCTGTCGCAGTTCCTGCAGCTTGGCTACGGGCCGCAACCGCCCTTCTACAACTGGCTGCAATACGGGCTGGCGCAAGTGATGGGCCCGTCGCTCGCGACAATGACCATCCTGAAGAACGGCCTTCTGTTTCTCTGCTGTCTGTTTTACGGCCTCGCGGCGCGGCACGTTCTTTCGGATCAGCGCCTGTCGGCGATGGCGATGCTCGGCGTCCTCACATTTCCGCCAGTCTTCCTGTTGGCGCAGCGCGACCTCTCGCACACGGTTGCAGCGCTTTTTGCCGTTTCTCTGTTTGTCTACGGTTTTCTGAAGACGCTCACGCGCCCCAACCTCTTCTCCTATCTCCTGACCGGTGCCGCCGTCGGCATCGGCCTGATCGCGAAGTACAATTTCGTTCTCCTGCCAATCGCTGCGATCATCGCCGTCCTGCCGGAACGCGACCTCAGAGCGCGCATTTTCGATTGGCGCATCCTCGCAGCAATTGCGATCGCCTGCGTCATTACGCTGCCGCACGGCCTCTGGGTGCTGCAGAACCTCGATTTCGCCTCGGGCGGCACCTTGAACGAAATGCGGGAACGTGAGGCGGAAGGGCGCCTCCTGCAGGCCTTCCACGGCGTCTACTCGCTGGCTTCGGCCATCATCGGCGGCAGCCTCGTCCCTTTGCTCATGTTCGGCCTCGTCCTTGGCCGCAAGATTCCTGTGGTGTGGCGGGCTGGAAACCAGTGGAGCCGAATCGTCGGACGTATGATTGCGATCTGCCTGTTCGCGGTGCTGCTGATCGTGCTGGGGGTCGCCGCGACTCACGTTCGCGAGAAATGGCTCGTCCTCTTTCTTGTCCTTCTTCCGCTCTATCTCTGCCTCAAGATCGAAGCGGCCGAGATCGACCTTACCGACAGCCTCAGACGATTCTTCCTGTTGGTCGCCTGCGTCGCAGTCGCAGCGCTTGTCATCGTGTCGGCGCGGGCCATCGTGCGTCCGTGGTTTGGGAATTATTCGAGACTGAACATCCCCTACTCAGCTCTCGTCGAGGCGGTTGCGCGCGCGGAAGGCGGACAGCCCGCCCTCGTCCTCACCAATGACAAGCAGATAGCAGGAAACATCAGGACACAGCTCGGGGAGGCGGTGGTTGCCATGCCCAGGCTGTCGAATCCACTCCCCGTCGACATGTCGAAGAGGCCGCTTCTGGTTGTCTGGCACGACGACGCGAACTCTGAGCCGCCCCTTCCCGACCTCCTGAGGCACGCCCTCGAAACTTCTGGCGTACCGGAGGGAGCGAGGACACCGCGCAACCTGGCCCTGCCCTATGTCTATGGGTCCGGCTCGGACCGCTACACCTTCAGCTATGTCTGGGTGGAATAGAGCCGGCGAAAACTACTGCGAACCGACCAGCAGCTTCAATTCGCCAGGATGAACACGCAGCACGACATCCCGCCGCGCCAACGGCAGGAGCTCGCCGTCTATGACGCAATTGATCTTTCGATCCACCTTCGGGAAATGCAGTTCGACGGCAAGGGCGCTCATCTCGGTGATCAGCGGGCTGCTTCGGAACTTTCCGCGCAGGATATCGAAGGCGAGCTTCGCGACGCCCGCCGGGCTCAAAGGCGGCGCGGTGTAGAAGCCCAGATGACCACTCGTCAGGTCTTCCGCATACATGAGCGTGTCGTAGCCGAAGTGGTTGTTCGACACCGCGATTGCCGAGACATGCCGGCGCTCGCGATGGCCATCGGCGTCGAACTCGATCTCAAAATCCGGCGGGTTGAAGATGACGCCAATGGCGGCGCGGGTGCTGGCCCGTATTTTCCCAAGGCGGGACGCGAAACGGTAAGATTCGCGGTAGCGTACCATGCGGGCGTGAAGGCCCATCGAAAACTGATGCACGAAGGCGCGGCCATCCGCGCTGCCGATATCGGCATCGATGATCCGGCCGGAGGCAAGAACCTCCGGCACTTTCCAGATATCGAGCGGCAGCTTCAGCGAACGGGCAACGAGGTTCATCGTTCCGGCAGGGATGACTCCGAGCGGCATGCCGGCTTTCCAGGCGACGCCCGCAGCGGCCGAAATGGTTCCATCGCCGCCGCCGGCGAGGATCGCGTCGAGATCGCCCCGCCGGCAGGTCGTCTCCAACTCGTGGCGGATAGCGCTCGCCTCGACGATGGCGATCTCTATCTCGTGGCCGGCCGCACGAAAGACGTCTTCGACCTTCTTGCTGTAGGCCGGCATATCGGTCGTTCGAAAAGTCCCCCCATCTCGATTGAAGATGGCCTTAACTTTCAATGATCGCGATCTCCGTCAGCTACTGCATGTCTCCTTAAACCGACCTCGATTTAAGGACAAAGACATGCAGCAGTTCAAAGTGCTACAGCGACCTTTGCGCGTCTGATAAGACGCGCGGCGCTGTAGGGTGTTTCAGCATCTCAGATAAGCGCGATGACGGGGGTTTCTAGGGCGCGGTCGCGGAAAAGTACGAGCGGTGTTCTGTACGCATCCCGGCATCATCGAGAGCGATCAGGCGTTCTCCGATTCGACCTGTGACTTAGCCTTGAGCGGCTTCAGCGTCATGCGTTCGCCGTCGCAGAGGACATTTTCATCGCCCCAGGCCTTTAGGGCCATGATCACCGGCCGCAGGCTTTCTCCCCTGGACGTCAAGGCGTAGTCGACACGCGGCGGGACGACCGGGAAGACCGTGCGCGACAGAAGCCCCGCCTCCTCCAGTTCGCGCAGTTGCTTGGTCAGCATCCGCTGCGTCACGCTCGGCACTCTTCGGCGCAGCTCGTTGAAGCGCAAGATGCCTTCCGTCATCAGATGATAGAGGATGACACCTTTCCATTTGCCGTCGATGAAACTCAGCGCCGACTCCACAGGGCAGCCGGGGAATGTGTTCGTCAGTTTCGCGCGCGGCCGGGACATGGACAGTATCCTTTTCGACACTATAGGCCAAATTTGTGCATTCTTGTGCTCTGCGAGTATAGGGCTCATCTAGCTCCTGTTCAATCTTGAAAGGAGCATTCCATGCGCGCCGTCGCCTACAAGACACCGCAACCTATCGCCAACGAAACCGCACTGATCGACGTCGACCTGCCTGTGCCGACGCCCGGCGAAAGCGATCTCCTGGTGGAGGTCCGGGCAGTTTCCGTCAATCCGGTCGACACCAAGGTGCGCGCCGGTGTTCAACCGGAACCGGATCAACTGAAGGTTCTTGGTTGGGATGCTGCCGGCGTCGTCAAGGCGGTCGGCGCGAAGGTCACGCTTTTTCAGCCCGGCGACGAAGTGTTCTACGCCGGGGCGATCGATCGCCCAGGCACCAATGCGGAGTTTCACCTCGTCGACGAACGGATCGTTGGACGGAAGCCGCAATCGCTCGACTTCGCTGCCGCCGCGGCACTGCCGTTGACGGCGATCACCGCCTGGGAAACGCTCTTCGACCGCCTCAGGGTCAATGATCCCGTGCCGGGCGCGGCAAATGCCGTACTGATCATCGGCGGCGCCGGCGGCGTCGGCTCGATCGCCATACAGTTGCTGCGGGCGCTCACCAATCTCACGGTGATCGCCACTGCCTCACGCGCGGAAACCCGCGACTGGGCGTTGAAGCTCGGTGCGCATCAGGTGCTCGACCACAGCCGTCCTCTCGCGACGGAAATAGAGCAACTGGCCCTCGGTGCGCCTGCTTTCGTGTTTTCGACGACCAACACGGATAAGCACGTCGCCGAAATCGTCAAACTGATCGCGCCGCAGGGGCGCTTCGCACTGATCGACGACCTCCCCGTCCTCGATATCATGCCCTTCAAGCGCAAGGCCGTGTCGACGCATTGGGAGATGATGTTCGCCCGGCCGCTGTTCAAAACGCCGGATATGATTGAACAGCACAACCTCTTGAACAGGGTCGCGGAGCTCGTGGATGCCGGTAAGATCCGCACTACGCTGACTGAGACGCTGGGGCCGATCAATGCGGCAACGCTCAGGAAGGCACACCAGATGATCGAAACCGGACGCACCCGCGGCAAGCTCGTGCTTGCCGGTTTTTGATAGGATGGTCTGGGAGGCGGCTTGCGCGACAAGCCGCCTCCCCCTTCCCCTTCATGCGCAGGGGCTGGGGAGGGGGTAATTCTGTAATGACCGCTCTAGCCGTGAACGATTTCACGATGCCGCTGCAGGCGGCGGCCATAGGCCTGGCTGACGCGGTCGAACATGATCGCGATGCCGACGATGGCGAGGCCGTTGAAGATGCCGAGCGTGAAGTACTGGTTGGCGATCGCCTTCAAGACCGGCTGGCCGAGGCCCTGAACACCGATCATCGAAGCGATGACGACCATTGCCAGCGCCATCATGATCGTCTGGTTGATGCCGGCCATGATGGTGGGTAGCGCCAACGGCATCTGCACGTTCTTCAGCTTCTGCCAGTTCGACGAGCCGAATGCGTCCGCCGCCTCCAGTACATCCTTGTCGACGAGCCGGATGCCGAGGTTGGTGAGGCGGATCATCGGCGGAATGGCGTAGATGACGACGGCGATTAGACCTGGAACCTTGCCGATGCCAAGCAGCATCACCACCGGGATCAGATAGACGAAACTCGGCATCGTCTGCATCACGTCCAGCACCGGGTTGACGAGGTTCTGGACGCGATCGGAGCGTGACATGAGAATGCCGAGGGGAATGCCGATCGCGATGGAGAGGACGGTACAGACGAAGATCATCGAGATCGTCTTCATCGTGTCGTCCCACATATCGAAATAGCCGATGAGGAGCAGCGTGCCGACGGCGCTCGCGACGACCTTCCAGTTGCGGCTGGCAAACCAGGCTATCAGGGCGATCAGGATTAGGATCACCGGCCAAGGCGTGCGCGTCATGAAGCGCTCGGCATGGATCAGGAAGAATTGCAGCGGATCAAAGAAGGATTCAATGACGTCGCCATAGGTGCGCGTGAATGCGCGGAAGCCTTCGTCGATGACCTTTTTCAGCTCTCGAAGCCGATCATCGTCCATAGTCGGAAATTTCGTCAGCCATTCCATGTCTTGGTTCCCCTTTGCACTCTTTCGGCCGGCGGATCCTTCTTTTTCTTGCTTCGCCGCCGACGTTCAAACGCTCAACGCGCTGTAACCAATGAAGCTGCGCAATCTTATTCTCAAACCGACATGCGGTGAACGAAATCGTGCGCTTGTTGATACGAAAAACGGCGCGCCTTCTGCGCGCCGTTCGTTGAAAGGAGAGCCGATCAGAGTGCAGCCTTGATCTTCTCGGCTACATCAGGAGAAACCCACTTGGTCCAGATGTCCGGGTTCTCCTCGAGGAAGTGCTTGGCTCCCTCCTCGCCGCTCGCCTGGTTGTCTGTCATCCAAGCCATCAGCTTGTTGACGACGTCGTTCGGCCAGGCGCGGACCTTGAGATAATCCATGACCGGGCCGGCGCGATCGGCGAAGGTCTTGGTGACGAGCGTCTGGACCTTGTCCTTCGGCCAATCGTTCTTCTTCGGATCCGGGCAATCGGCAACCGTGTTACAGCGCTTCCATTCGGCCGGGTCGGCGGGTACGCCGTGGTCGAGCTTGACCATCTCATATTTGCCGAGCAGCGCCGTCGGAGCCCAGTAGTAACCGACCCAACCTTGCTTGCGCTCATAGGCCTTGGCGATCGAGCCGTCGAGGCCGGCGGCAGAACCGGTATCGACCAGCGTGAAGCCCGCAGCCTCGGCACCGTAGGCCTTGTAGAGCTGTGTCGTGACGACCGTACCGCCCCAACCCTGCGGGCCGTTATGGATGGCACCCTTGCTCGGATCCTCCGGATCGGGGAAGAGCTCCTTATGCTTCAGCACGTCGTCGATCGTCTTGATGTCCGGATGCTCGTCGGCGATGTATTTCGGCATCCACCAGCCCTGAACGCCACCGTCAGACAAGGCAACGGCCGCACCAACGAGCTTTCCTTCCTGAAGACCGCGGTTGACGACATCGGGCAGCAGATCGACCCAGCCTTCCGGCGCGACGTCCGGCTCGCCCTTCTCGATCATCGAGGTGATGGTCGGCACCGTATCACCGACGACCAGTTCGGCGCTGCAGCCGTAACCTTCCGTCAGGATGAACTTGTCCACATTCGCGAGCACTTCGGCGCTCTGCCAGTTCATGTTGGCGATCGTCACATCACCGCATTCCTGCGCAGATGCGGCGCTGCCAAGCCCGAGAAGACCGGCGGCCAAGCATGTCGTTGCAAGAAATTTCTTCATATTAGGTTCCCTCTGTTTGGCGGTGCATCTGTCGCAACCTGCCAGCCTCACCGCGGTCGCTGGCAGCGAATGGAACAAGATCGGCTTCAGCCCGAGGGCTGGCAGGCGACGGCTTCCGCTGCATCGGTGCCCGTCGGGACCAATGCCGCATTCCAGTGCTATCCTGTCTTCCCGGCAAACACTTTCCCATTTGCGTCAGCAGTTGATCTTACTGTCTTTTTCTCAAAGTACACAAATGTTTGATGGGGTTAGTACTCCCGAATTCATGTGCAGCGACGGCGAAGATGCATGGAGGCGACATTACGCGGAGCGTGAGATGACGGCGGGCAAGCGCATGCCAAAAGACCGGCGATCGCTCGCCGGCCTTGTAGTGATCCTCGAAATCAGTCGCGCTCAGCGCCCGAAATCACATGTTCGGATAGACCGGGCCTTCACCGCTCTTTCTCCTGGTGGGGGTCCGTGCGGCGCGCCTCCCGAACACTACATGTTCGGATAGACCGGGCCTTCGCCCCCTTGCGGCGGCACCCAGTTGATGTTCTGGTTCGGGTCCTTGATGTCGCAGGTCTTGCAGTGGACGCAGTTCTGGGCGTTGATGACGAAGACAGGCTGGCCGTCCTTCTCCACCCATTCGTAGACGCCGGCCGGACAGTAGCGGCTCGAGGGGCCGGCATAGACGTCGTATTCGGAGCGCTTCTGTAGATCCCAGTCCTTGACCTGCAGATGCACCGGCTGGTTCTCCTCGTGATTGGTGTTCGACAGGAACACCGAGGAGAGCCGGTCGAAGGTAAGCACCCCATCCGGCTTCGGATAGTCGATCTTCTGGTGCTTGGCGGCCGGCTCGAGTGCTTGCGCATCGGTTTTGCCGTGCTTCAGCGTACCGAAGAAGGAGATGCCGAAGAGCTGGTTCGTCCACATGTCGAGGCCGCCGAGGGCGACGCCGATCGCGGTGCCGAAGCGCGACCAGAGCGGCTTGACGTTTCTCACCTTCTTCAGGTCCTGGCCGATGGCGCTGTCGCGCCAGCCGTGTTCGATCTCGATCGGCTCGTCATTGGCGCGGCCGCTAGCGATCGCCGCCGCCAGCTTCTCCGCCGCGAGAATACCCGACAGCACCGCATTGTGGCTGCCCTTGATGCGCGGCACGTTGACGAAGCCGGCCGAGCAGCCGATCAGCGCGCCGCCGGGGAAGGAGAGCTTCGGCACCGACTGCCAGCCACCCTCGGTGATGGCACGAGCGCCATAGGAGAGGCGCTTGCCCCCTTCGAAGGTGCCGCGGATGGCCGGGTGCGTCTTGAAGCGCTGGAACTCCTCGAAGGGATGGAGATAGGGGTTCTTGTAGTTCAGATGCACGACGAAGCCGACGGCGACGAGATTGTCTTCGAGGTGATAGAGGAAGGAGCCGCCGCCGGTCTTCATGTCGAGCGGCCAGCCGAAGGAATGCTGCACGAGACCGGGCTTATGGTTCTCCGGCTTCACCTCCCAGAGTTCCTTCAGACCGATGCCGAATTTCGGCACGTCGCGGCCGTCGTCGAGCTTGAATTTGGCGATCAGTTGCTTGGCGAGCGAGCCGCGCACGCCCTCGCCGATCAGCGTGTACTTGCCAAGGAGCGCCATGCCGCGGGCGAAGTTCGGCCCCGGCTCTCCGCTGCGCTCGATACCCATGTCGCCGGTGGCAACGCCAATCACCGCACCCTCGTCATTGTAAAGCACTTCGGTCGCGGCAAAGCCCGGATAGATTTCGACGCCGAGCGCTTCAGCATGGGTGGCGAGCCAGCGACAGACATTGCCGAGCGAGACGACATAGTTGCCGTGATTGTTCATCAACGGCGGCATCAGGAAGTTGGGCAGGCGGATCGAGCCGGCCGGCCCAAGGAAGAGGAAACGGTCGTCGGTGACTTCCGTCTTGAACGGGTGGTCCGGCTCGTCGCGCCAGCCGGGCAGCAGTCGGTCGATGCCGATCGGATCGACGACGGCGCCCGAGAGGATATGTGCGCCGACCTCGGCGCCTTTCTCCAGCACCACGACCGAGAGTTCCGGATCGACCTGCTTCAGCCGGATCGCCGCCGCAAGTCCGGCCGGACCCGCGCCGACGATCACCACGTCGAATTCCATGCTCTCGCGTTCGGGCAGTTCCGTCGCCTCGACCATTTCGCCATTCTCCAGTCTCGCCGGTCTTCCGCCGGCTCCGTTCCCAGCCAAATCGTCCCGTCATGGCAAATGCGAAACGGCTTGTCGAGCCGGGATGCGACAGACTGTCTCTGCATTTGCGCATGAGTTCATGAGTTTACTACAGCTCCATTATATTACCTGCACGTAAACGTAAATAAATTTGCGACGAATCAGCCCGGCCTACAGCGCCGCGCGTCTTATCAGACGCGCAGAGGTCGCTGTAGCTCTTTGAATTGCTGGATGTCTTTGTCCTTAGTCGAGGTCGATCTAAGGAGACATGCAGTAGCGGCTTGCTTTTGCCGCACCCGCATGCGAGGAGGCCCGCCCCAATCGAACAAGATGGAGTTGACCATGGCATCGGCCCTCGGCCTCGATTTCGGCACGACCAACTCCGTACTGGCGCTGGCGGAGGGTGCGTCCACCCGTTCCATCCTCGTCGAAAGCCCGGCGGGACAGTCCGACACGACGCGGTCCGCACTCTCTTTCCTGAAGAATCACGGTCACGTGCCCCTCAAGATCGAAGCCGGACAGGCGGCGATCCGCGATTTCATCGACAATCCGGGCGAATGCCGCTTCCTCCAGTCGATCAAGACCTTTGCGGCAAGCGCCCTCTTCCAGGGCACGCTGGTCTTTGCGAAGCGGTACGAGTTCGAGGATCTGATGCACCGCTTCCTTGCACGACTACGGGACTATGCCGGCGGCAACTGGGACAGGGACCTTCGGCGCGTCATCGTCGGGCGTCCCGTGCAATTTGCCGGCGCCAATCCCGACGAGAAGCTGGCGCTTGAACGCTACAATCGCGCGCTTTCGCGTTTCGGCTTTCCCGAGGTGCATTACGTCTACGAACCGGTCGCCGCCGCCTTCTATTTCGCCCGCAATCTCGAGCACGACGCGACGGTTCTCGTCGCCGATTTCGGCGGCGGTACTACCGACTATTCGATCATCCGCTTCGAAAGAGAGGCCGGCCGGCTGACGGCAACGCCGATCGGGCATTCCGGCGTCGGCATAGCGGGCGATCACTTCGACTTCCGCATCATCGACAACATCGTCTCGCCGCTCATCGGAAAGGGGAGTCTCTTCAAGAGCTTCGACAAGCTGCTCGAAGTGCCGTCGAGCTACTACGCCAATTTCGGCCGTTGGAATCAGCTTTCCATCTTCAAAACATTGAAAGATTTCACCGAATTGAAGAAGCTCGTACGCGCGAGCCTCGAACCGGAAAAGCTGGAAGCCTTCGTGGACCTCATCGAGCATGACGAGGGCTACCCGCTCTATCAGGCGATTTCAGCAACCAAGATGCGGCTGTCCGATGAGGCCGAAACCGAATTCTCATTTCCGCCGCTCGGCGAACGCGCCCGCCGAACCGTCAAGCGTGCCGATTTCGAAGCCTGGATCGCGCCGGACCTCGCCCGCATCGAAGGGGCGCTCGATGAAATCCTCGCAAAGACGCAGACGGCTCCGCAATCGATCGACCGGATATTCCTGACCGGCGGCACGTCCTTCGTTCCTGCCGTTCGCCGCCTGTTCGAGAACCGCTTCGGCCGAGAGCGCATCGAAAGCGGTGGTGAGCTCCTGTCGATCGCCCATGGCCTGGCGCTCATTGGCGAGCGGGAGGACATCGCGACCTGGACCGCCGCCGCATGATCGGCCCGGGATTGCGATCAAACTGGCGCGGGCTGCGGACGGACAACCGGACAGTTTTTCCTCATCCCGCTCCGGCTGCGGCTGGACCGCCCCCGCCGATCTGCTAAATTCGCCCCATGATCTCGGCCAACGACCTCTCCCCCCAGGAACTCGCCGCGCTGCTCGCCTTCCATGCGGAGGCCGGCGTCGAGTGGCTGCTTGAGGATGAACCTGTCGACCGGTTCGCCGAATTCGAAGCGATGAAGGCCAGGCGCGGCGAAAGCCGAGCTGCGCAATCCGACAGGGAGGCGGTTTCTTCGGAGATCTCAGGCGGCGAACCACGGCAATCGGCGGCGCCTTCCGTCAGGTCCCGTGTTGCCTCGCCGCCGTCACCACCGGTTGCGGCGACCGTCGCGATTCCCGACGAGCAGGCGGTGAAGGAGGCGCAATTTGCCGCGGAGGCAGCCCGGTCGCTCGGGGAACTGCGTACCGCGATGGAGGCCTTCGCCGGCTGCAACCTCAAGAACAGCGCCCGCAACCTCGTCTTCGCCGAAGGCAATGCCGCCTCTGGAATCATGATCATCGGCCCCATGCCTTATGCGGATGACGACCGCGACGGCCGCCCCTTTGCCGGCAAGCACGGCGAAATGCTCGAACGCATGTTGGCGGGCATCGGGCTATCGAGGGCGGACGTGCTGCTCTCGAACGTCGTGCCCTGGCGGCCGCCGGGAAACCGCGTTCCGAGCGCCCGGGAGGCGGATATCTGCCGCCCGTTCATCGAACGGCAAATCGCGCTGGCAGAGCCGAAACAGGTACTGCTCCTCGGCAACTTCGCCGCTCGCTTTTTCTTCGGCGCAGGCGAGACGATCCACCAGTTGCGCGGCGAGTGGCGCGAGCTTTCCGCCAGCGGCCACCGCGTCCCCGCGCTCGCCACGTTGCACCCGCAGGATCTCGTTGCAGCCCCCGTCAACAAGCGCTTCGCCTGGGCGGACCTGTTGACCTTCAAGGCCCGCATAATGGCCTGAAACGGCACAGCCGATTCATGAACAAACAATGAAGAAAGCCATGCGATTTGCGCATGTCTGCGCAGCGTTTTAATGCATTGCAAAATTGATGCTGCATCGCAATATGAAGCAGCGGGAGGAATGGATAAGGAATTGAACCATGACTGCCCGCTATCGTCCGATTCACAGCAGCTTCGAAACGCTCCGTCATGCCGGTGCAGCGCTGCGGACGCCGTTCAACAATTTCGGTACGGCAGCCAACGAGCAGATGACCGCGATCGGCCTCGCCCGGACCACGCGCCCGGCGCAGATCTACGCCGAATTCATTCAGCGCTGATCATCGCGCGGGGCCGCTTGGCGGCCCCGTCACGAGACGATTGCAGGAGAATAGGATCATGTCCAAGCCGCTCGACAGCATTCGCAGCCTGCTCGACACGATCTCCGACATCGGTACGGCGGTCCGCGCTTCGCGAGAATATAGCCGACTGAGCACGACCGACGACGCCCGGCGGGCTCACCGCCGTGCGGTGAGCCCGTTGCTGCCGAACTGACCCGGCCCTTCTATTCCGACTCTCCCTTTGGACATTCACTGTCGCAATCGACAGCGTCCGCGGATTAACACCACAATCGCCGCACCGTTTTGGGCGATCAGCCCTGCGGCGTCACGTGCTTGCGCGCACCCTTTCGCTCCAGCCCCAACTGGTGCTCGCGGTAGATGATGAAGATGCCCGCACCGACGACGATCACGGTGCCGGCGAGCATGGTCCCAGTCGGAATGTCGCCGAACAGGACGTAGCCGATGGCCATACCGAGGACGATCGAGGTGTACTCGAAGGGGGCGATCGTCGACATGTCCGCATGCCGATAACTCTCCGTCAGCAGGATCTGCGCGACTCCGCCGCAAAAGCCTGCAATCATCAGGAGAAAGAAGGCCTGCCAGGACATCGAAGTCCAGCCGAACGGCAGCGTCGCGAGAGAAAACACCGAGGCGGAAAGCGAGAAATAAAGGACGATCGTGTGCGTCGGCTCCTTCTGCACGAGCTTGCGCACGAGAACCATCGCCATCGCTCCGAGCGTCGCCGAAAGCAATACAGCGATCGCGCCGAGCGCCTCACTCGAGCCGAGCCCACCCTCGTCAAACAAGGTCAGCCGCGGCCAGGTGATGATGAGCACGCCGACCATTCCGATAACGACTGCGGACCAGCGGTAAAGCCGCACGATCTCGCCTAAGAAAATCGCCGCAAAGGCGACTGCAAGCAGCGGCATGGCGTAACCGATCGCAATCGCCTCCGGCAAGGGCAGATGGACGAGACCATAAAAACCGCAGCTCATCGAGAGGATGCCGACAAAGCCGCGGGCAAGATGCCCGCTGACGTTGCTCGTCCTGAAAGCGTCGCGCAACTCCCCGCGGCAGGCCAGAAACAAGAGGATCGGCACCATGGCGAAGGCGGAGCGATAGAAGGTGATCTGGCCCGTGGCGATATCGTTGCCGGCCGCCTTGATGCAGGTCGACATGCATATGAAGACGCCGACGGAGAGAATCTTGAGCACAATCCCCTTCATCGGGCTCTGAACGTCCGCATTCATGACATGCACTTTTCAAATTGCCATCGGCGCGCCGATTGGCGAGGGATAGGTCGGGAAGGCCGCGGCCGCAACACCGCTAAAGACGGCGTTACATTAGCTGTGCAACGCCGGATGTTGGATCAAATTTGTTGATGGGCGCGGTTTTTTCGTGATGATTGGCGCCGTGCGGCGGCGCCCCGATTTTTTAGCAAGGACGAAAAAATCACCGCCGATTTAGCTCTTGTTAGTGCCGCTCCGATAAACCTCCGGTGGATTAAGGGCGCGGGAGGTTCTACGTTTTTTGCTGCCGGGGTGCGGTCGCCGGTATCACAATCGTGCAAAAATCTCGGGTCTTGGGTTTTCACCGTCACCAGCGCCCTCTACAAATCGAAGGGCATAAGGCGCAAGCAGGACTGACCATGCGGACAAATACTGGCCAGATCGTTCATCTGGAAGACTACCGGCCGACCGATTTCGTTCTCGAGAGGGTGGACCTGACCTTCGAACTCGACCCGAAGGAAACGAAAGTCGAGGCGCGCCTGATCTTCCATCGACGCGAAGGCGTCAGTCCCTCGGCGCCGCTGGTCCTCGACGGCGACGAGCTCACCATGACCGGCTTGCTGCTTGACCAGGAAGAATTACCGGCCGCACTTTACGAAGCAACGGACGACACCCTGACCATCCGCGGTCTGCCGGAAACGGCGCCTTTCGAGATCACCGTCACGACGGTTCTCTCCCCGGAAACCAACACCAAGCTGATGGGGCTCTACCGCACCAGCAACGTCTATTGCACCCAGTGCGAGGCGGAAGGCTTCCGCCGCATCACCTATTTCCCGGATCGGCCGGACGTGCTGGCGGTCTATACGGTCAATATCATCGCCGACAAGGCTACCGCGCCGCTTCTGCTTTCGAACGGCAATTATCTCGGCGGCGCCGACATGGGCGATGGCCGCCACTTCGCTTCCTGGTTCGATCCGCATCCGAAGCCGAGCTATCTCTTCGCACTGGTTGCCGGTGATCTCGGCGTTGTCGAGGACACGTTCACCACCGTTTCCGGTCGCGAGGTCGCACTCAAGATCTATGTGGAACACGGCAAGGAGCCGCGCGCGGCCTATGCCATGGACGCGCTGAAACGCTCGATGAAGTGGGATGAGGAGGTCTTCGGCCGAGAGTACGACCTCGACATCTTCATGATCGTCGCCGTTTCCGATTTCAACATGGGCGCCATGGAGAACAAGGGGCTCAATATCTTCAACGACAAATACGTGCTCGCCGATCCGGAGACGGCGACCGATGCGGACTACGCCAACATCGAAGCGATCATCGCGCACGAATATTTCCACAACTGGACCGGCAACCGCATCACCTGCCGCGACTGGTTCCAGCTCTGCCTGAAGGAAGGTCTGACGGTCTACCGCGACCACGAATTTTCTGCCGACATGCGCTCGCGCACCGTTAAGCGGATCGCCGAGGTGCGGCATCTGAAATCCGAGCAGTTCCCCGAGGATGCCGGGCCGCTTGCCCATCCGGTGCGGCCGACCAAATACCGTGAGATCAACAACTTTTACACGACGACGGTCTACGAGAAGGGATCCGAGGTCACGCGGATGATCGCGACCATTCTCGGGCGCGACCTCTTCAAGAAGGGAATGGATCTCTATTTCGAGTGCCACGACGGCAAGGCGGTCACGATCGAGGATTTCGTCGCCTGCTTCGAAGCGGCAAGCGGCCGCGATCTGAAGCAATTTTCGCTCTGGTATCACCAGGCGGGAACGCCGCTCGTCACCGCTTCCGGCTCCTACGACGCCGACAAGCAGACTTACACTCTGTCGCTGGAGCAGACGATACCGCCGACGCCCGGACAGAGCGCCAAGAAGCCGATGCACATACCGCTGCGGCTGGGGCTGCTTCTCCAGGACGGAAGCGAGGCCATACCGACGGCGATTTCCGGCGCCGATGTCACCGCGGACGTGGTGCACTTAACCGAGCGCAAGCAGACGGTCACCTTCTCCGGCATTCCGTCGCGACCGGTTCCATCGTTCAACCGCGACTTTTCCGCCCCGATCAACCTGCATGTCGAACAAAGTGCAGAGGACCGGGCTCTGATCGCCCGCCACGAGGTCGACCTTTTCGCGCGCTGGCAGGCGCTGAACACGATGGCGCTCGACAATCTCGTCAAGGCGGCAGCGGAAGCGCGCAGCGCACAGCTGGTCACCTGCGACGGCGCGCTCATCGACGGCCTCCTGGCCGCGGCTGCCGAGGAGGGGCTGGAGCCGGCTTTCCGGTCGCAGGTTCTGTCTCTGCCGAGCGAATCCGACATAGCCCGCGAAATCGGTTCCGACAACGATCCGGACGCGATTCAGGCCGGTCGCCAAGCGATTCTGGCGGCCATTGCCGCCGCCGGTGGAGATACGTTCGCGCTACTCGTCGACAAGATGTCGCTATCCGGCCCCTTCCGGCCGGACGCGGAGAGCGCGGGACGGCGGGCGCTCCGCAATGCGGCGCTTTCCTATCTCGTCTATGCCGACGACCGGCCGGAGAAGGCAGTGAATGCCTTCCGCGCCGCCAATAACATGACCGACCTCAGCCACGCGCTGACGTTGCTCGCCCATCGCTTTCCAGATACCGACGAGACCGTGGAAGCGCTCGCCGTATTCAAGAAGCGCTTCGCGGACAATGCGCTGGTCATCGACAAATGGTTCGCGATCCAGGCGACGATCCCCGGCGCCGCCACTCTCGACCGCGTCAGGACACTGATGTCGGATCCGCTGTTCAACGCGAGCAACCCGAACCGCGTCCGCGCGCTGGTCGGCACCTTCGCCTTCGCCAATGCGACGGGCTTCAACCGGGCCGATGGCGAAGGCTACCGCTTTCTCGCCCATCAGCTTCTCGATATCGACGCGCGCAATCCGCAACTTGCAGCGCGTATTCTGACCTCGATGCGGTCCTGGCGATCGCTCGAAAAGGTGCGGGCCGATCATGCCCGAGGCGCCCTCGAGGAGATCGCGCGCGCCTCCAACCTCTCCGCAGATGTCAGCGATATCGTCGACCGCATGTTGAAGGACGAGGGATAAGTCTGCGACGCCGTGCCCGATCGGGTGCACGAGGAAGTCGCCGTAGCATGTTGAATTGCTGCATGCTTTCCCCTTGATTCGATTTCCCATTTAGAAAATCGTGCGGTAGCCGCGCGTGAGTCCGACCTCGCGCCGCGCGGCGGCCAGCTTATCGTGCGATCGGCATGCGCAAGCAGTCCGCTATTACTTTCCAACGATGAGAATTGGTTAATAAATCTTTACGATTGCCTCTGGACAAGGCGAATCGCGGTGTGATTCATTGAGTCAGATTCGGGCGGGCGGCGCGCCGAATCGCTGAGACGCCCAGCTTCCGGGGAACCGCTGAAGAAGCTGCTGCTCAGATTGACAGGATCAAAGCGTCCCCTGCGCATTCATGAATGCGAGGCACGCTCTCGAGGATGACAGATTGGAAAAGATGGCGGACGCGCGACGGGGAAGCGCAGCCGACGGGCGGTTGCGACTCAAGTTTCCGGGCCTTTCCGGTCTGGAACGGGAGCTCATCGAGCAGGCGAAGCTCTTTGCCAAGCCGGCATCGCGGAGCCTCGCCAAGGTCGAGCCCGTTCTCAAACGTTCCATTCCCGCACTCATCATCGCTTTCCTTCTCATCGTGGCGATCTCGCGTATGTCCGGGATCATCGACGAGCACGCCCGGATGGAGGCCGGCTCGCGCCGCGCAGTCAATCTCGCGGCCGTAGCGGCTGCCGCCGCATTCCAGGCCGACGGATCGGCACTGTTTGCCGAGGGCCGCCGGTGGGAAGTCGAGCAGCGGTTGGCGGAGTATCTGCCGGCCGACATTCTCGACGCCGGCATGTTCCTGCTCACGGTCCGCAGGGATGGTCGCATCTTTGCCGGCACCCAGGACGGCGTTCATTTCATCGAGCGCACCCTCGCCTCTGTCGCTCCCGACGTGGCGACGCTGCAATATTACGGCGAAGGTTCGAGCGTCACGAAAACAACGATCGATGGCGTCGAGCATCTCGTTGCCCTGTTGCGGTTGCCGGATTCGGCCGGCGTCATTCTGGCAGCCACGCCGATCGCGGCTTTCGAGGCCGCCTGGCGCGACGAGGTCTCGCTCAACGTCACGCTGTTCGCCGGCATCTCGGCGATCCTGCTCGTCGTGCTTTACGCCTACTATATCCAAGCGAAGCGCGCTCGCGATGCCGATTCCGTGTTCGCCGAGTCGAACCTGCGGGTCGAAACGGCGCTTTCCCGCGGCCGCTGCGGCCTCTGGGACTTCGATCTCGCCAATCGGCGGCTGTTCTGGTCCCGCTCGATGTACGAGATGCTCGGCATGCCAGGCGACAGCAGCGTGTTGTCCTTCGGCGATGCTGCCCGCCTGATGCACCCGGAGGACCGTGGCATCTACCGCGTTGCGCGCGCAATCGCCAAGGGCAACGAGCGACAGATCGATCAGGTGTTCCGAATGCGCCATGCGGACGGCCATTACGTGTGGCTGCGCGCGCGTGCCCAGGTCATCCGCACCGTTTCAGGCCGGGTGCACCTGATCGGCATCGCAATGGACGTGACCGAGCAGCACAGGCTTGCCCAGCGCTACGCCGAAGCGGATCAGCGTCTGGCCGATGCTATCGAATGCACGTCCGAGGCCTTTGTGCTCTGGGACAAGCACGACCGCCTGGTGATGTGCAACACCCACTACCAACAGGCCTATCAACTGCCGGACCACGTCCTCGTGCCCGGTACCGAGCGTGCCGTGGTCCATGCGGCAGCGGCCAGGCCGGTGATCGAAAGGCGCGTCGCCGATCCGGACCGAAGCAACCACTCCCAGACAAGCGAGGTGCAGCTTGCCGACGAGCGCTGGCTGCAGATCAACGAGCGCCGCACGCGTGACGGCGGCCTCGTCTCGGTCGGCACGGACATCACGCTGCTCAAGCGCCATCAGGTGCGGTTGCGCGAATCCGAGCGGCGGTTGATGGCGACCATCGGCGATCTTTCGGCCTCCCGTCTGACGCTCGAGCAGCAGAAGGCGGAGCTCTCTACCGCCAACGCCAATTACCAGGCAGAAAAGGAGCGCGCAGAAGCGGCGAACCGGGCCAAATCTGAATTCCTGGCCAACATGTCGCACGAACTGCGCACGCCGCTGAACGCCATTCTCGGCTTCTCGGAGATACTGCAGAACCAGATGTTCGGGCCGCTCGGCTCGGAGAAATATCACGAATATTCGCGCGACATCTTCGAAAGCGGCAAGCATCTGCTCAACGTCATCAATGACATTCTCGACATGTCGAAGATCGAGGCCGGCCACATGCGCCTTTCGCGCGAAAGGATCGATCTGGCGCCGCTCATCGAGGAGACGCTTCGTTTCACCACGATACCGGCGGAGCAGAAGAATATCCGCGTGGTTCAGCAGATATCTTCCGGTCTGACGATGTTCGCCGACCGGCGGGCAATGAAGCAGGTTCTGCTCAACCTGCTTTCGAACGCGGTCAAGTTCACCAATGAGGGCGGGCGCATCTCCTTGAGGGCGCGCAAGGTGCGGGGGGCGGTGACGCTGACGATCGCCGATTCCGGCATTGGTATCCCCAAGGATGCCCTGCAAAAGATCGGCCAGCCCTTCGAGCAGGTGCAGAGTCAATATGCCAAAAGCAAAGGCGGCTCCGGACTCGGGCTTGCAATCTCCCGCTCTCTCACGCGCCTCCACGGCGGGACGATGAAGATCCATTCGACGGAAAACGTCGGGACGATCATTTCGGTCAGGATTCCCGATTGCGGCTGAACGGTCACAGCAATCCTAATGCATGTCGCCCAGAAGTGTGCAGCGGTTTTGGGGCAAGACATGCATAAAACAAAAGCCTAAAGCGCGTTGCTGACTATGATTGAATGCGGCGCGCTTTACAGCGCCGGGCGTCTTTTCAGACGCACAAAGGACGCTGTAGCACTTTGAATCGCTGCATGTTTTTGTCCTTAAATCGGCTATGATTTAAGGAAACATGCAGTAGGATGGCTCACGCCGCGATGGCGGAGTGAAATATCCGGCGCACCGCCTTCGAAAGACGACGAATGTCGGCTTCGAGATGCGTCAGGTCTGGGTAATCCCCGGCTTGGCAGACGAGATCGACAAGGCCGGCGGGAGCCTCGTCCGGATTGAAATCGCCGTCAATGCAAAGCCTGACGATCTGCGATACCTCGGTGAAGAGCGTCAAAGCCTCGATCGCCGTATCGAGGTCGTTGGCATTCATCATCGCGGCGCCAAGCGTCTTCAGCGCCTCTAGCGTATGCGTCCCGGCGGGAGGAGGCGCCACGCCCTTTGTCGGTGCAGCGAGAGCCAGATATTGGGCGATGAACTCGATATCGACGAGGCCGCCGGGCATGAGCTTGAAATCCCAGATGCCGTTCGGCGGCTTCTCCTTGTCGATCAGAGCCCGCATTTCCTCGACATCCCTGCGGATCTTCGCGACGTCCCTCCTCTCGGAGAGAACTTCGGCGAAAATCGTCTCCGCCTCGCCGATTAGACTTTCGTCGCCGCAGATGCATCGCGCCCGCGTCAGAGCCAGATGCTCCCAAGTCCAGGCTTCGTTGCGCTGGTACTTGGCGAAGGCGGTGATGCGCGTTGCGACGGGGCCTTTGTTGCCGGACGGCCTCAGTCGCATGTCGACGTCATAGAGGATCCCTTCTGCGGTCGGCGCGGAAAGCGCGGCGATCAGGCGCTGCGTTACGCGGGTAAAATAACGCACCGGATCGAGCGGCTTGGCGCCATCGGATTGGGACGCCTCGTCGTCATAGTCGTAAAGCAAGATGAGGTCGACGTCGGAGCCGGCGGTCAGTTCGTGGCTGCCGAGTTTGCCCATGCCGACGACCGCGACACGCCCGCCAGGAAAACGGCCATGCGCGGAGCGGACCTCCTCCAGAACCGCATCGAGCGCTGCGGCAATGATCAGATCGGCAAGATCGGTGAAGGCCCTCCCCGCCTGCAGGCCGGTGATGGCGCCCGTCAAGAGCCGGATGCCGATCAGGAAGCGCTGCTCGGCGGCGATGATGCGCAGACGATCCAGCACCTCCTCATAATGCCGGGCGCCCGCCACGAAATTCGCAATTCGCGGCGCCAGGTAATCCCGGGTCGGCAGTTCCGCAAGCAGGCCGGGATCGAGCATGCCGTCGAAGACATGCGGTTTGGCGGCGATGATCTCCGCCAGCCGTGGAGCCGACGACATGATGTTGACGATCAGCGACAGGAGACCGGGATTGTTGCCGAGGAGCGAGAAGAGCTGAATGCCCGCTGGCAGGCCGGAGATGAAGTGATCGAAGCGCAGAAGCGCCTCATCGGCGCGCCGGCTTTCGCCAAACACGCGCAGGAGTTCCGGTGTCAGCTCGGTCAGGCGCTCGCGCGCCTCTACGGACTGCGTCGCCCGATAGCGCCCGTAGTGCCAGGTGCGAATGGTCCGGGCGATGTCCGACGGCCGCTGGAAACCGAGCTTGTTGAGCGTCTCGAGCGTGTCCGGATCGTCCTGCTGCCCGGTGAAGACGAGGTTTCCGGTCTCGGCCGAGAGCTTCGCCTCCTGCTCGAAAAGCTGCGCGTAACGCCGCTCGACCGTCCGCAAAACGCGCGACAGTTCTTTTGAGAACGAGGCACTGTCCTCGAAGCCCAGCATGTAGGCGATCCGTTTGAGTTCCCCCTCGGTCTCCGGCAAGACATGGGTCTGCTCGTCGTGCACCATCTGAATACGATGCTCGACATCCCGCAGAAACCAGTAGGCGCCGATGAGTTCGTCAGCCGTCGGCCGGTCGATCCAGCCGGTGTCGGCAAGCACGCGCAGCATCGCTTCGGTCTCGCGGCGTCGGAGTGCGGGCATGCGGCCGCCGGCAATCAGCTGCTGCGTCTGGACGAAGAACTCGATCTCCCGGATGCCGCCGCGGCCAAGCTTGATATTGTGCCCCTTCACGGCAATTTCGCCGTGACCTTTGTGGGCGTGGATCTGCCGCTTGATCGAGTGAATGTCGGCGATCGCCGCGTAATCGAGATATTTGCGGAAGACGAAGGGCGTCAACTCCTTGAGGAAGCGATCGCCGGCTTCCGGGTCACCCGCAATCGGCCGTGCCTTGATGAAGGCGGCGCGTTCCCAGTTCTGCCCCCTGCTCTCGTAATAGAGCATCGCGGCCTCGACGGGGATGGCAAGCGGCGTCGAACCCGGATCGGGACGCAGGCGCAGGTCCGTGCGGAAGACGTAACCGTCGCCGGTCCGCTCCTGCAGGATGCGGATCAGCCGCCGCAGCAACCGGGCGAAGGTTTCCGACGCTTGGTCACGGTCGATGACGATGCCGGACTGCGGGTCGTAGAAAACGACCAGGTCGATGTCCGAGGAATAATTGAGTTCTCCGGCGCCGAGTTTGCCCATGCCGAGCACGACGACGCCGGAGCCAGCGCTCGGCGCGGCCGGGTCCTTCAGCGCGAATTTACCGTTCTCATGCGCGCCGATGAGCAGGTGATCGATCGCGGCCGACACGGCCGCCTCCGCAAAGTCGCTGAGCCATCGCGTGGTCTCCCGGCCGTCGAAAAGCCGCGCCAAGTCTGCGAGCGCCACGGCGAAGGCAAGCTCACGCTTGGTGCGCCTCAGCCGCGACATGACCTCGGCGTCGGGCAGTGCGGCTCCCGAGGGCTCCGCCCGCCAGGCGGCGCGCGCTGTCTCGATCCGCCGGTTCAGGAAGTCGGGCAGGGATTCCCTGAGCAGCGCCTCCAGGATTGCGGGACGGCTGCCGACGGTTTCGCGCAGGAACGGCGAGAGGGCGAAGGCGGCGACAAGGAAATCCTTGAGTGGCGCGTCGGAGGCGATGAGATCCGCGATACGTTCGTGGCCCTTGGATGCATCCTTGAGGATGGAAAGCGCAGCCTTGGCGTCCGCCTGGCTTGCGGCCCGGATCGGGACCGTCCCGATATCGGGCAAGCGCCGCTCGATCGCTTCCGGCATGAATACTCCCTTTCAACTCCGCAACCGGTTTATCAGGTCGCCGCCGCCGGGAAAACCATACGCACCGTCAATCCGCGCTCGTCCCCTTCAGTTGCCGAAAGTTCCATCGAGCCGCGGTGCATTTCCATCACCGCCTCGACAAGCGAGAGGCCGAGGCCGGTGCCCGGTTTCGACCGGCTTTCATCCAGACGGACGAAGCGTTTGACCACTTCGCCGCGCATCTCCTCGGGTATGCCGGGACCGTGATCGGCAACAGTCAGCATGACGTGGCGGTCGCTCTTCTTCATCTCGATATGGATCGACGGATTTGCGGCACCTTCCGCGTATTTGATCGCGTTGTCGATCAGATTGCCGAGCGCCTGGCCGATCAGTTCGCGATTTCCGGAGATCACAACGCCCGGCGCGACATCCGCCTCGAGCCGAAGCGCGTTGTCCTCGGCAACCGGTTCGTAAAGCTCGACACAATCCGCGACGATCTGCGACAGATCGACATCGCTCACTTCGGCGGGGGCTGAGCCGGCCTCCACGCGCGAGATCATCAAGAGCGCGTTGAAGGTGCGGATCAACTGGTCGGATTCCGCGATGATCTCCTCGAGCGCGCCGCTCTGGTTTCCTCCGTCCGTGCTGGCAAGCGCCGCCTCGGCCTTGTTGCGCAGTCGCGTCAGCGGAGTTTTGAGGTCGTGCGCTATGTTGTCGGATACCTGTTTCAGACCTTCATTCAGCTTCTCGATCCTGCCCAGCATGGCGTTGAGCGATTCCGATAGCCGGTCGAACTCGTCGCCCGAGCCACTCATCGGCAAGCGCTGCGAGAGGTCTCCGGCCATGATTTTCGTACTCGCCTCCGACATGCGGTCGATGCGCTTCAAGGCATTGCGGCCGATGCCGAACCAGATCACCAGCGCGCCGAGGCCCATGATGCCGAGCGCCACCATCAGCGCCTGGCGGACGAGAGCGCGAAACTTCTCGGGTTCCTGCAGGTCGCGGCCAACGAGAATCCGCAGACCATTGTCGAGCACCAGAACCTGAGCAAGCGCCACGTGCCTCTCGGCGCCGCCCTCGTCGGTGAAGCGACGGTAACGGAACGGCTCGGACGTCCAGCCTTCATCGTCCAGCAGCCCGGGCTCCAGGCCTGCCACGTTGCCGGCGAGGATTTCGCCGCTCGGGCCGGCAATGACGTAGAGATTGGCGCCCGGTTGGCGCGCGCGCCGCTCCAGAGAGCGAAGCAGTCCGCTCACGCCCGCGCGCTCATAGACGCCCTCGACCTGGGCCGCCTCGGCGGCGATCGCTTCGCGCGTCTGCTGCTGCAACAGCCGCTCGGACATGCCCGTAACGTAGAAAACGAGGAAGGCGGCGCATAGAGAGAAGAGCACCAGATAGAGCGCGGAGAGCCGGACCGCGGTCGTCCTGAACAGAACGCTGACCTTGCTCATGTGTCGGATGTCCGGTCATCCTTGATCATGTAACCCGCGCCGCGGACCGTTCTCAGAAGCGGTGGGTCAAAGTCCTTCTCGATCTTCGATCGCAAGCGCGACACATGCACGTCGATCACGTTCGTCTGCGGGTCGAAGTGATAGTCCCAGACATTTTCGAGCAGCATGGTCCTTGTCACCACCTGCCCGGCATTCTTCATGAGATATTCGAGCAGCCGGAATTCGCGCGGCTGCAAGGGGATTTCCTTGCCCTGCCGCCGTACGGAGTGAGACAGGCGGTCGAGCTCGAGATCGCCGACGCGGTAGACCATATCCTGTTCCGGCGCGCCTTTTCGCCGGCCCAGCACCTCTACGCGCGCCAGGAGTTCGCTGAAGGCGTAGGGCTTCGGCAAGTAGTCGTCGCCGCCGGCGCGAAGACCGGTGACGCGATCGTCCACCTGGCCGAGCGCGGAGAGGATGAGCACCGGCGTATGAACGCCCCGGCGCCGCAACTCGGTGATCAGCGACAGGCCGTCGCGGCGCGGCAGCATCCGATCCACCACGAGCACGTCATAGGTGTTCTCGCTTGCCATGAACAAACCGCTCTCGCCGTCGCTCGCGTGGTCGGAAACGATACCCGCCTCGCGGAAGGCCTTCGCGAGGTAGGCCGCAGCTTCAAGATCGTCTTCAACAATCAGTATTTTCATACGCGTGACCATAGTCCCGGACCTCTGTTCGCCTCAACCGGTTTCGGGTTCGCATTGGGCGCGGAACGAAGGAAGTTTAAGCGATTTCCGCTCCGATCCGCCCTAACTCTCGGACGTTTACGCTTATGATTTTCGGTCGCTCCGGCCGAAAATCGTCGTAACCAAAATCCGAACGCAGAGTTCGGCAGAAATTAGAAACGCCGCGATACCGAAACGATGTCGCGGCGTCCTCAAATTCAGACCGGAACGCGGGCGGGGATCGCGTGTCAGCCTATCCCCGCCCGCTCCCGGGCCCGGTATCGCCGCGGCCTCAGCCCTGGCCGATCGGAAGTGCGACGAAGCGGCTGCCTTCCGAGGCCTCGATCTGGAAGAGCGCCTTGCTGCGCCCGTCCTTCTTGGCATTGTTGATCACCTTGAGGATGTCGTCAGCCGACTTCACTTCCTGATTGTTGACGGAGACGATCTTCTCGCCTTCCTTCAGGCCGCGATCGGCAGCATCCGAGTCCGGATCGACGGAGGCGATCATGACGCCGTTGCCGTCCTCGGCCGGGGTCACCGCCAGGCCGAGATCGGCCAAAGCCTCCTCACCCGCCTGGCCCTGCTCGGGCTGCTCGTCAGGGGTGGCCGGCGTAGCGTCGCTGGTCTCGCTCGGCAGCGTGCCGATCTCAAACTTGACAGTCTCCGACTTGCCGCCGCGCCATAGCGTGATTTCGGCGGGGGAGCCGGGGCGAAGCGCCGCGACACGGCGGGCGAGATCGCGCGGATCCTTCACCGGCTCGCCGTTGAGCGCCGTCACGATGTCGCCCTTCTTGATGCCGGCCTTCTCGCCGGGCGAACCCGCCTGCGGCTCGACGACGAGCGCGCCGCTCGCTTCCGAAAGACCGAGGGACTCGGCGATGTCCTTGGTTACGGGCTGGATCTGGACGCCCAACCAGCCGCGCGAGACCTTGCCATCCTTGATGAGGTCATTGACGACGTCCTTGGCGACGGAAGACGAGATGGCGAAGGCGATGCCGACATTGCCGCCGGACGGCGAGAAAATCGCCGTATTGATGCCGACAACCTCGCCGGAAAGATTGAACGTCGGACCGCCGGAATTGCCGCGGTTCACCGCCGCATCCACCTGCAGGTAATCGTCATAGGGGCCGGAGCCGATGTCGCGGCCGCGCGCCGAGACAATGCCGGCAGTGACCGTACCGCCGAGACCGAAGGGGTTGCCGACGGCGACCACCCAGTCGCCTACGCGAACCTTGCTATCGTCCGCAAAGGTGACATAGGTGAACTTCCGGTTTGAATCGACCTTCAGCACGGCAAGGTCGGTCCGGTTGTCCTTACCGACGAGCTTGGCATCGAGTTCCGTTCCGTCATTCAGAATGACCGTGAAGGCCGAGCCATCGGAGACGACGTGATTGTTGGTCACGATGTATCCGTCCTCGGTGATGAAGAAGCCCGATCCCTGGGCCCGCGGACGCAGGCGACCTTCTCCTTGCGGACCACGGCGATCACGCCAGCGTTCGGCGCGGTCGCCGTCACCCGGGCCGGGGCCGCCGAATTCGCGGAAGAAGCGCTTCAGCGGGTGGTCGTCGGGCAGGTCTTCAAAACCACGGCCGCCGAAGTCGAAAGTGAAATTGCTTTCGTCGGTCGCCCGCTCGCGCGACTGGACCCGGACGGAGACGACCGCCGGAGAGACCGCATCGACCACATTCGCGAAGCTCGGAACCGCCGGAGCCTGCACGTTGACGGCCTCGGCAAAGGATTGCGTGATCTGAGCCGGCAGACCGGTCGTCAGCAGGACGGCCGCAAGCCCTGCGACGGTCGAGGTCTTCAGGACCGTTTTCAGTGAGGGACGCAGAGTTTTGTTCATAGACATTCGTTTTGCCTTCTCTCGTTCTTGAAGCCGGCCACCGGATGGCAGCGGCTTCGAAACCTTTCCCACGAGCCAGCTTCCCGCGGCTTTCCGCCGGAACCGCTCGCCTGGCTGACCACTGTAGAGGAACAGCCGATGACGCTAGGTGTAACGAAGAGGAGATTACTGAGTTCTGTCCGGTGGATGAATTTTTCGTAATGTTCGGCAAAACCGCGGCACGCGCGCTTTGCCGCCCCCGGGCGCCCACTGCGTATTCCGTTTCCGAGGTGGCCTACGACCGCAGTAGCTTGTCCAGCTTTTCCTTTTCCTCGTCCGAAAGCGGTGCGCCAGCCAGTCGTGCACCGCGGCGCCGCGCGGCGACTATCAGCGTGGTGGCGCCGACTATCAGCAGGATGACCGGCATGCCCCAGAGAACCATCGTCTTGATTTCGAAACGAGGCTTCAGGAGAACGAATTCGCCGTAGCGTGAAACGACATAGGCGATCACGGCCTCGTCGGTGTCGCCATTCATCAGCCGCTCGCGCACCAGTACCCGTAGATCTCTGGCGAGGTCGGCATTGGAATCGTCGATCGACTGGTTCTGACAGACCATGCAGCGAAGCTCAGCGGAGATCGCCCGGGCCCGCGCCTCGAGCGCCGGATCGGCGAGCACCTCGTCCGGATTGACCGCGAAGGCGGGCATGGCCGAGGCAATGCAGAGGAAAACTGCGAGAACCACCCGGATCATTCGGCCGCTCCCACGGCAAACCGTGCCGATTTCCTGGCGCGCGATGGCGCTCCCACGCGCAAGCGGCGATCGCTCAGGGAAACGATGCCGCCGGCCATCATTACGAGCGCGCCGCCCCAGATGCAGAGGATCAAAGGCTTCCACCAGATGCGTACGACGATGCCGCCGCTGTTCGTTGCGTCGCCCAGAGAGACATAGAGCTGGCTGAGGCCGAAGGTCCGAATTCCGGCCTCCGTCGTCGGCATCCGGCGCGCCGGGTAGAGCCGCTTCGAGGACGAGATTTCGGTCACGGTGATGCCGCCGCGGCTGACGGTGAAATGCCCCGTTTCCTCGGTGTAGTTCGGCCCGCGCCCCTGGCGCATGCCGTCGAAGCGCAGGCTATAGCGACCGGCATCGACGATCGCCCCGGGCTTCATTTCAACGACCGTCTCCGTTTCGAAGGCTGTTACCGTCACGATGCCGATGAGCGTGATGCCGACGCCGATATGGGCAAGCGCCGTGCCGAACGCCGAACGCGGCAGACCTGAAAGCCGCTTCCAGGCGACGCCGAACGCTACTTTGCCGAGGCCTGAGCGAAGGACGAGATCGGTCACCGCCCCGAAGATCAGATAGACACCGAGCCCGATGCCGAGCGGAGCCAAAACGGGGCCGCCGTTCGCCGCATAATAACAGCTTCCTGCGACCAGCAGACCGAGGGCGGCGGCCGCAAACAGCCGCTGCGACGCGCCGGCCAGGTCGCCGCGCTTCCAGGCGAGTAGCGGGCCGAAGGGAACGGCGGCAAGGAGCGGCAGCATGAGCAGGCCGAAAGTCATGTTGAAGAACGGCGCGCCGACGGAGATCTTGTCGCCGGTGAGGGCTTCGAGCACCAGCGGATAGAGCGTGCCGGTGAGCACGGTCGCTGTCGCCGTCGTCAGGATCAGGTTGTTCAAGACGAGCGCGCCCTCGCGCGAGATCGGCGCGAATATGCCGCCGGCCTTCAGATGAGAGGCACGGATGGCAAAGAGCGAAAACGCCCCGCCGATGAACAGGACGAGAATCGCCAGAATGAAGATGCCGCGGGTCGGATCGGTGGCGAAGGTATGCACTGACGTCAGCACGCCCGAGCGCACCAGGAACGTGCCGAGCAGCGACAGCGAGAACGTCATCAGCGCGAGCAGCACGGTCCAGATCTTCAGCGCCTCACGCTTTTCCATCACCAGCGCCGAGTGCAGAAGTGCCGTGCCGGCAAGCCAGGGCATGAACGAGGCGTTCTCGACCGGATCCCAGAACCACCAGCCGCCCCAGCCGAGCTCGTAATAGGCCCAATAGGAGCCCATGGCGATGCCTGCGGTCAGGAATATCCAGGCGGCAAGTGTCCACGGTCTCACCCATCTTGCCCAGGCGGCGTCGATCCGGCCCTCGATCAGCGCGGCGACAGCAAAGGAGAAGCAGACGGAGAAGCCGACATAGCCGAGATAGAGCAAGGGCGGATGGATGGCGAGGCCGATGTCCTGGAGGACAGGGTTCAAGTCCTTGCCCTCGCCCGGCGCCGGCATGAGCCGCGCAAAGGGGTTGGAGGTCAGCAGGACGAAGAGGGCGAAGGCGGCCGCTATCCAGGCCTGCACCGCAAGCACGGTGGCTTTCAAGGTCTCGGGCAGGCTCCGGCCGAAAAGCGCAACGAGGGCGGAAAAGAAGACGAGGATCAGCAGCCAGAGGAGCATCGAGCCTTCATGGTTCCCCCATACGCCGGTGACCTTGTAAATCAGCGGTTTAAGGGAATGCGAGTTCTCCCAGACGTTCTTGACCGAAAAGTCGGAGGTGACGTAGGCGAAGGCGAGCACGGCGAAGGAGAAGGCGACAAGCAGGAACGAGGCAAGCGCCGCGCTTGTCGCCAGCTCCATCAGGGCGCGATCGCCGCGCCTTGCCCCCAGGATCGGAAGCCATGCCTGGATGAGCGCGGTCGCGAGCGCCAGCACCAGTGCATAGTGTCCGAGTTCGATGATCATCGGATGTTTTCCTTCCCGCCAAGCGTGACGCCCTGCGCCTTCAAACGGTCCGCGACGTCCTTGGGCATATAGGTCTCGTCATGCTTCGCGAGGACCGTGTCCGCAACGAAAACCGGGCTGCCGGCAACGAACGCCCCCTCGGCGACCACGCCTTGGCCCTCGCGAAAAAGATCGGGCAGGATGCCGGTATAGGTCACAGGCACTGTCGCCAGAGTATCCGTCACGCTGAAGGTGACGGTCTTCCCTTCGCCCCGCTTGACGGAACCGGCTTCGACCAGGCCGCCGAGGCGGATGCGCGTTCCGGGCGCGACACCGGCCTTCGCCAGGTCGCCCGGAACGTAGAAATAGGCAACAGCCTGGCTGAAGGCGAACATCACCAGCAACACGGCCCCCATCAGAAATGCGACGCCGCCGCCGATGATCGTCAACCGCTTCTGCTTACGCGTCATTTTACTTCTCCGCTCGCGTCGATTCCGAGCTCACGGCCCAACGCCAGCAATTGCTTGCCCTGCTCGCCATTTGCCGGAAAGGCGTTCAAGCCCTCCCGTAGGGCATCTCTCGCCTTGTCTCGTTGATCAAGCACAACATAGGAGCGGATGAGGCGCATCCAGCCTTCGAAATTGTCGGGGTCTTCCTTCAACCTGCTCGCCAGGCCATCGACCATGCCGCGGATCATTGCTTGGCGATCGCCCGCGTCCAACTCCTCGGCGGCGGCGATATCCTCTGATGTCGGATTTGCCGGCGGGGCCGCAGCGGTATTCGGCTCGGCGGCGCCTAATTCGGCGATATGCTGATTCACCAGCGGCAGCCACGGCGCATCGGCAGGCGAACTGCCGGCGAGCTTGCGGAATGCCGCGAGCGCTTCCGCGTTTTTGCCCTCCTGCCTCAGGCCAAGCGCCAGGTAGAACTCCGAACGTGGATCGTTGGCGTCGAGTGCCAGCGCCTTTTGCAGCGCGCTTTGGGCCTCCACCGTCACCAGACCGCCGGACTGCACCACCAGGGCCTCGGCGTAACCGCCCAACCTCGCCGCGGTCGGGCCCAACAGGCGGATCGCGCGGTCGTAGGCCGCAACCGCATCGTCGACCCGGCCATTGCGCATATAGATCGGCGCCAGGAGATCCCATCCGGCGCCATCGTCCGGATTGACGGCGAGGTGGTTTTCAGCCTTTGCGATCAGGATACTGATGTCGTCGCCGGGATTGGCAAGCCTTGCCGCCAGGGGCTGCGCCGGCACGCCGGGACTGCCTGTCGTCAGGTAGAGGAGGAGCCCGACGGCGGGAAGACAGAGGAGGATGAAGGCCTGTGCGAGCCGGTTCGAAAGAAGCCGCTTCGGCGGCTCCTCGGCGGCGGTCGTATCGGCGGCACTGGCGGAAAGCAGCCGGCGGGCGATCTCGGCCTTGGCGAGCTCCGCCTCCTCGCTGCCGATCAGACCGGCCTCGCGGTCCCGGTTCAGCTCGTCAAGCTGATCGCGATAGACTTCGACGTCGTGGCTATGGCGGGACGGGAGCGGCGCTGCTGCGCGCATGAGCGGCAGGATGAGCACGGCTGCGACAGCCGCCGTAAGGATGGCGACGAGAATCCAGAACAACATGGATCGGGAATACTATGAGGTCCAGGTCATTCCAACTCGAAAACAGGCAATGACGCATATTTGAGGCGTTTCGCCGCAAGACCCCGCCGGCATTGTCGCCGGATCGAGGCGAAATCAGCCTGCTTTCAAGGCGTTGCACCGTTCGTCACTGATGACCGGCGCCGGCTGCTGCATGTTTCCTTAAATCGGATGCGATTTAAGGAAACATGCAGCGATTCAAAGCGCTACAGCGACTTTTGCGCGTCTGATAAGACGCGCCGCGCTGTAGGTGGTTCATGTCAGTGGCGTCCAGCTTCCATCGCTGTTGCGGCAGGCCGTGCCGCGCGCGGTTGTCGGCTGACCCTTCACCATCACAGTGTGGCTGTATTGGCGGCAGTTCTGCGACCCGACCTGATAGGGGGCGGCCGCCACCACTGAGCCGCTGAGATTGCGCCCTTCCCAAGCGACCGGCTGGCCGCCCGGCGCCGCCTCGAGCGCGCGATACTCCGCCTCGAGAGCCCGTTGCCGATCCGATTTGCTGAGATCGATGCCGCCGAGGCGCGCAATGATGCCGCCCTGCAATGCCTCGATATAGGCCGCCGACGACACGCCGCGCGTCGAGCTCGCACCAAGACCGGCGATCGCAACGCCGCGCTGGCCAGTTGAGGTTGTGCCGCAGCCGGCAAGCACCACGGTCGAAGCCACCACCGCGACCCTTCCGCCTGATGCGAAGGCCCGCGCCATCTCTGCGTAATTCCTCATGATACGCGACTACTCAATCCTTATTGGCCGTCGTCGCTAGCGCCTTCGGGAGACCCCGTCAGCACCGCAACGCCTCTCGATTTCCTTTTTGCACCCTCCGCCCGTCGAGGCAACCGCCGCTAACCGGCGGCGGCATTTTCGGCTCCGGGTGTGACCGCCGGATCACGATGATCCCACTTCGCGGGGTTTTGCCGCCTCCGTGTCAGACAGCGGCCGGCAGGACCAGCTTGGCTCGCAGCCCACCCTCGTCGCGGCGGCTAAGTTCCACCGTGCCCTGATATTCCCCGACGATCTCACTTACGATCGAGAGCCCGAGCCCGGTGCCGGGCTTGCTCTCGTCGAGCCGCTTGCCACGTTTCATCGCCAGCGCAATCTGGTCGGGCTCGAGCCCTGGCCCATCGTCGTCGATCTGGAGCACGATCCATTGGCGGCCAGGCTCCTTGCCACGGGCGCCTTCCGGAGCCGGCTCGACATTGAGCCACACCTGGTCATGCGCGTAGCGCGCAGCATTTTCGAGCAGGTTGCCGACGGTCTCTTCGACATCCTGCTGCTCCATCGCGAGCACCAGCCCCGGCGGCTCGACCGACAGGCTGAACTGTTTTTCCGGATTGAGCCGCCGCATCACCCGGACGATCCTTTCGAGCGCCGGCTGAGCCTCGGTCCTCGCCAGCACCGATCCGCGCTGTGCCGCAATCCTGGCGCGGCTGAGATAGGACTGCACCTGCGTCTGCATGGCGTCCGCCTGCGCCCTGATCAGTTCGCCATGCGGCACTTCGAGGACGCGTGCCTCGTTGAGCAGCACCGCGATCGGCGTCTTCAGGGAATGGGCGAGATTGCCAACCTGCATGCGCGCGCGTTCGACGATGCGGCGATTGCTGTCGATCAGCGCATTCACCTCGTTGGCAAGCGGCTGTATCTCGCGCGGGAAAGCCCCATCCAGCCGCTCGCTCTCGCCGGCGCGGATCTTTTCGAGCGACCGGCGCACCTGATCGAGCGGCTTCAGGCCGAACAGGATGGTCAGTGCGTTCACGCCGAGCCCGCCGAGGCCGAAGATCGAAAGCGCGATCGTCAGATTGCGGGTGAAGCGATCGATGTCCGCCTCGAGCACGTCGCGATTGCCGGCGACGCGGAAGCGGGCGGCGTGACCCTGAATGTCGAGGACGACCTCGGTTTCGGCCACCTCGACCTCGTTCCCGAACGGGTCCTTGGTCGTATAGAAGCGCTCGTAGCGGATGTCGAACGGCACCTCCTCGACGCTGGTTATCGGCAGTTTCGAGGTACCGAGCGAGGTCGATATCAGCGGAGGCGTATCGAATTCGCCGATCGGCTCGACGATCCAGTACCAGCCGGTCTGCGGCTGGGAAAAACGCAGGTCCCCGAGTTGGGGACTGCCCGACAGGGCTCCCTTTTCGTCGACCGAGATCGAGTTGATAACGTTGTAGAGCTGCGCGCGCAGCAAATCCTGGAAGCCGCGTTCCGACCCTTGCCGGTAAAGGGCCGAGATGACCACCCCTATCACGACGAGAGCAACGACGGCCCAAACGGTCGAAACCGCCAGAACGCGTGCCGTGAGGGATCTAATGGCCATTGCCGGGTGCTTGCATCCGATATCCGAGGCCGCGCACCGTTTCGATCAGGTCGTTGCCGATCTTCTTGCGGAGCCGGCCGATGAAAACCTCAATCGTGTTGGAATCGCGATCGAAATCCTGATCATACATATGTTCGACCAGTTCCGTGCGCGAAACCACCTGCCCCATGTGGTGCATGAGATAGGAGAGCAGGCGGAATTCGTGCGAGGTGAGCTTCAGCGCTACGCCACCGACGGTTGCCTTGGAGCCCTTGGTATCGAGCCGCACCGGTCCGCAGACGATCTCCGAGCTTGCATGCCCCGCCGCGCGACGGATCAGCGCCCGGATACGGGCGAGCACCTCCTCGACATGGAAGGGCTTGGCCACATAGTCATCGGCACCGGCGTCGATGCCGGCCACCTTGTCGCTCCAGCGGTCGCGTGCCGTCAGGATCAAGACCGGCATGGTCTTGCCGTCGGCACGCCACTTCTCGAGCACGGTAATCCCGTCCATTTCGGGAAGGCCGATATCGAGCACCACCGCGTCGTAAGGCTCCGCATCGCCGAGGTAATGACCTTCCTCGCCGTCGAAGGCCTGATCGACGACGTAACCGGCTTCCTTCAACGCCTCGGCCAATTGCCTGTTCAGATTGGCGTCGTCCTCGACTATGAGAATGCGCATCTCTCGTTTACGTCCCTTCGCTGATGGGCCACATTGAGCGGCCTACATCGGCACCTTCACCGTCACCTTCTTCGGCCGCCCGCCATTGCCCGGGATTAGCACGGTTATAACGCACTGACCATCGCCCGTCGGCCGGGCGGAAAGCAACTCGCCGCCCGTTTCCGCCACGACCTGGGCGGCGGCAGCGCTGCAGTCACCAGCCGCACGGATGACAACCGGAGGCACGTTGAGGGCGGGCGGAGAGAAGCCCGCGAGGCCTGCGGCGAGCGCGGCTATGGTCAATGGTGAAGACATGAACGCACTTTCGACTTGGGAAGCACTATGGCAAAATCATTAACCGATACAGGCTGAATGGCAAATGAATGTCGGCCCGCACAACCGCGTGGGCCGAGGTGAATCGATTGTCCTCCATTTCGGCGAAAAGCGACCAGAGATTGCAGGCGGTGTGAAGGAGGGAGCTTCACGTGACTGGACGATGGATTCGCCCCCGCTGCAGCAAGCTCGAGGCCCAGTCGGCGGATCGTTCGACCTTAAAAGGACAATGCCCCAGTTTCAGCAACCTGCAAATTCGCGAATCCTTCGAGTCGCTTAGCCGCGCGTTTTCAAAGATCGAATCCGCTGCTTCAGAAATCGAATCGGGCGCTTGAGTGAGGAATGCGGTTCTGGCCGCAAGCAAAGATGCTTTGCTCTGCGATCGAGGTTGTATGCCGGACATGAGGCCTCCGACTGCTCCGATGTACGCTGTGGATGGCAGAAAATTAATCGATTAAAATATTCTTCAATCGTTTAAATGATTTAAACCACTGATTTACAAAGCCTTTGTGATGTGAAACGGTCCTGCACGTTCAACGTCTTGCTTAGGAGGACCGGATGCAGACACTCGCGAACAAGCCGCCCGTATCGCCGCAATCCAGGGTTCCGCAGTCGCTGCTCGATCGTTTCGAGAATGAGTGGCGCGAAATGCGCACGGCTGGCGAAGCTGCACAAAAGCCCGTTCCGCCTGCAGAATAACTCTCCGTTCACGAGCACCCGTCAGGGGCGCCCATCGCCACTGCATCTTTCCTTAAATCCTGCCGATTTAAGGATGAGAACATGCAGCAATTCAAAGTGCCACGACGACCTTTGCGTGTCTGACAGGACACGCGGCGCTGTAGAACGCAAGTCCTGCGGGCCGCGGCACCGGGGCGGCCGCAAGGCTTTTTGCCAATCGGCAATTCCGTGCTACTCTCTTCCGATGCTAAGCGAAGAGATCGAAAAGCTGGCGCTGAGCCTCCCCGGGACTCAGGAGAATGCCCATTTCGGAACGCGGGACTTCCGTGTGGGCAACCGCATCTTCATGACCCTACCCGAGGCCGGCCGGGCGGTGTTCAAGTTCACGCCCGACCAGCAGCGTATGTTACTCGAGATGGAGCCTGGCGCCTGTGCCGCCGTTCCCGGCGGCTGGGGCGCACGCGGCTGGACCTCTCTCTATTTTGTCGGCGTTGATGAGGAGTTGGTTCGCCAGTCCATGGAAACCGCCTGGCGCAACGTCGCCCCCAAGAGCCTCGTGAAGAAGAACGGCCGTCATTGACGGACCGTCCGCCCGCGAACGTTACTCCGCCGGCTCCCTGCCCACCTCCAGCGGCCAAGTCACCAGATAGTCCTCATAGTCTTCGATATCGATGCCGTCTTCGGCGACGGTGCGCCCGCGCACCGATATGCCCGCCGCATGCACGGTCTCCGGGTCGCCGGAGACGAGCGGATGCCACCAATAGAGGTCCCTGCCCTCGGCGAGGAGGCGGTAGCCGCAGGTCGGCGGCAGCCAAGTGATCTCGTGCACCACCTCCGGCGTCAGTTGAATGCAATCCGGCACCGTCGCCCGGCGATTGTCATAGTCCTTGCAGCGACAGCTTTTGCCGTCCAGCAGCGTGCAGCGGATCGAGGTCCAGGCGATCTCGCCCGTATCCCAATCCTCGAGCTTGTTGAGACAACAGAGCCCGCAGCCGTCGCAGATACTCTCCCACTCGGCCGTCGTCATCTCTTCGAGACTCTTCGTCTTCCAGAAAGGCATTTCGCCCATTACGTCACACTTTCGTCAGTTCCACGCCAACGTGGAAAATTCGCAGAAAATTGCCGGTTTTTTAAGGCCGATAGCGCGATATGCAAGTAGATTGGATTTTCGCGCCGTGCAAATATTGTCGTGGTGCAAGAAACCTTCTGGGACGTGAAAGCCGTGCAGGAACCGAAGAAAGAGGACAACCGGCCGAAGAGGCGACACATCTTTCTTCGGATCGATTCCTGGATCGATTCGACGGTATGGAACGCCGGGTTCCGGCTTGCCGAATGGTGGGAGGATACGACCATCTTCTTCCGCCGCTTTCGCGTGCGCGGCTGGAAGAGGGCGCTTTTCGAAGTGCTCGGCGAGGGCATGACCTGGGGCACCGCCGGCTCGGTGCTGATGCTCGCCTTGGCCTTGCCGGCCTTCGAGGAGACCAAGGGCAACTGGCGCGCACAGAGCGACTTCGCCGTCACCTTCCTTGACCGCTACGGCAATGAGATCGGCCACCGCGGTATCATCCACGAGGATTCGGTCCCTATCGACGAGCTGCCGGATCATCTCATCAAGGCAGTTCTTGCGACCGAGGATCGGCGGTTCTTCGACCATTGGGGCATAGACTTCCTCGGCCTCGCGCGCGCGATGACCGAGAACGCTCGTGCCGGCGGTGTGGTCCAAGGCGGCTCGACGCTGACGCAGCAGCTTGCGAAGAACTTGTTCCTCACCAACGAGCGGACGATCGAGCGCAAGATCAAGGAAGCCTTCCTCGCCGTCTGGCTCGAATCCAATCTCTCCAAGAAGGAAACCCTCCGCCTCTACCTCGACCGCGCCTATATGGGCGGCGGCACTTTCGGGGCGGCGGCCGCCGCGCAGTTCTACTTCGGCAAGGCGATCACGGATATCAATCTTGCCGAGTCCGCCATGCTCGCCGGTCTCTTCAAGGCCCCGGCGCGCTACGCTCCGCACGTCAACCTGCCGGCGGCGCGCGCCCGGGCCAACGAAGTGCTGACCAACATGGTCCAGGGCGGGCTGATGACCGAGGGCCAGGTGATCGCCGCCCGCCTCAACCCGGCGACCGTCATTGACCGCGCCCAGGTGAAGGCGCCGGACTTCTTCCTCGACTGGGCCTTCGAAGAGGTCCAGCGCATTGCTGCCCCCTTCGCCCAGCATTCGCTGATCGTACGCACGACGATCGACATGGGGCTGCAGCAGGCGGCTGAAGAAGCGGTCGAGTCGGGCCTCAGGCAATATGGCGAAAGCTACAAGGTGAAGCAGGGCGCCCTCGTCATGATCGAGAACGGCGGCGCCGTGCGCGCCATGGTCGGCGGCCGCGACTATGGCGAAAGCCAGTTCAACCGCGCCACCCGCGCGCTCCGCCAGCCGGGCTCGTCCTTCAAGGTCTACACCTATGCTGCCGCAATGGAAAAAGGCATGACGCCGGAGACGGTCGTCGTCGACGCGCCGATCACCTGGCGCGGCTGGTCGCCGCAGAACTATGGGCGCAGCTATTCGGGCCGGGTGACGCTGATGAACGCGCTCGCAAGATCGATCAACACGATTCCCGTCCGCCTCGCCAAGGACAAGCTCGGCACCGACGTCATCGCGCAAACGGCTAAACGGATGGGTGTCGAGACGCCAATCCGCACGGACAAGACCATGCCGCTCGGCACTTCGGAAGTCACCGTGCTCGATCAGGCGACGGCCTACGCGGTCTTCCCCGCGGGCGGTTTCCAGTCGCGACGCCACGGCATCAGCCAGATTCTCAACTACGACGGCGACATCCTGTACGACTTTTCTCGCGACGCGCCGCCGGCACAGCGGGTGTTGAGCGAGCAGGCCGTCGCCTCGATGAACCGCATCCTGACGCAGATCCCTGTTATCGGCACCGCGCGGCGGGCAGCCCTCGACAATGGCGTCATCACGGGCGGCAAGACGGGGACGACACAAGCCTATCGCGACGCCTGGTTCGTCGGCTTCACGGGCGACTACACGACGGCCGTCTGGTTCGGCAACGACGACTACACCTCCACCGACGAGATGACCGGCGGCTCCCTGCCTGCCATGACCTTCAAGCGGCTGATGGACTATGCCGAGCAAGGCATCGAACACCGCCCGATTCCCGGCATCGAAATCCCGCCTCCCGAGAAATCGAAAGAGCAGCCGGCAGTCGCGGCCAAGCCGGACGAGAACGCCCTGCCACCGCTCGTGCGTCCGCGATCGCTGTCCGCCGAGGTCACTCGGCTGTTGAAAAAGATCGAAGACACGTTCGAGAACGTCCCGCCGCTGAAGGCGCGCGAAAAGACCGGCGGCAAGGTGGCCGTGCTCGAAGCGCCGGACGAGGATACGGCGGCTCGCTTCAGGACAAACACGACAAACAATTGACTTCACAGCCGGAAATCCGTTCTCTGAGCCCCGAACCAAGTGACGCCGCCCGAGCGCCAGCAGGGTAAACGACACCTCATTCGATAGAGCCACCTCTTGTTCCGAGTTCCCCTCCTCGTCGCCCTTGCCCTCATTGTCGCGTTCGCCGGCGGGATTGCTTCGGCCCTATGGGCTCTGCAAGCGACCGTCGGCTTCGGGTCGATCGCGATCGGTCCGTGGGTTGCCTTCCCCGAGGCGCAGACCGTCACGGCCGACCCCTACGCCAAAGCGCACCGTGCCCGCGCCGGCGAATTGCTTTACGGCGGCGCCGAGGGGCTGATGTTCACGGCCGCAACGGACGACAGTGGCGCGCGCCTCTCGGCCGCCTGTTCCTACGACATCTCGGGCATCACGCCGCCGGCACGCTTCTGGACCCTTTACGCGACGACCTCCGATGGGGCCACGCTGCGGCCGGGACCGGAGGTGCCATCGGCGATCAATTCCTGGACGGTGCTTCGTGGCTCGGACAGTCGCTTCGTCATTCACGCCTCCCCTGCCGCCCAGCCCGGCAACTGGCTCGCCATCCGTCACAGGGGCAACTTCCAGCTCGTACTAACGTTGCTCGACACGCCGACGGCCGGCTCTTCCGGGCTGATCGACCTTGCCATGCCGAATATCGTCAAGACCGGGTGCGGAGATGCGTAGCGTCCTATTCGCCATTCTCGTCGGCTTGGCCGGCGCCGCGCTTCTGCACATCGTCATCGTGCTCGCACTGCCGCAGTTTACGGGCCGGGACGCCTATACACGGGTGCTCGGCCTGCTGGAAATGGACAGCTTCTTCCTCTTGACTACGGAACCGGGCGCGACGGGGCTCGACAACAAGGATCCCTTTCTGCGCACCGCCGCCTGCAGCTTCTCGCTGGCGGAAGCGCCGGTCCGACTCGTTGCCCGCGGCGCCGTGCCGTTCTGGTCGCTTTCGATCTTCGACAGCGGCTCGAACGAAGTCTTCAGCATGAACGATCAGACGGCCGTGAACGGCAATCTCGATCTCGTCGTCGCCACGCCGATCCAGCTCGTCGAGCTGCGCAAATCGCCGCCAGAGGCGCTGGCACAATCAATCATGATTGAAATGAAGGACGAGGAAGGCTATGCGGTTCTTCGCGCACTGGCGCCCCTCGACAGCTTCGACGCACAGGTCCGCAACTTTCTCGCCGATTCGCGATGCGAGCCTTTTCAGAGATGATGGCTGGGAAGGAGGGATTTGTTGGGCATCGGTAACGCCGGTACAGCCCGGCAGGTGCAGCCAAGCTCCGGCCGCGCAGTGGTTACTGCTTCTTGACCTGCCTACCCGTCGGAGCGGTGGGCTGTGGCCCGCGGCCATCGAGGCGTTCGTAACGAATACCGGTGAAGAACAACACTTTAGCGCCGCCCGTCGTGACGGGACGCCTTCGCGGTCGTTTGGGCTTGCGGTCCTGCATTCTGATTACGTCTGCCATGCTCGTCTCCATATTTCCATGAGACGGATGAACTACCGTACAGATTTCACCCTGCCCGCTTGCGGGCTGACGCATTCCCGGGACATCGTCCGGACAGACGCGCCTTTCTCACTCACTCCTTCTTCCGGATTCCCGGATGTCGTTCGTTTCGGTCACGAGATGCGAAGCCGATAATAGCCTGCTCGCCCCGATTGAGCCACAGCCTGGTTAACCCTTTCTTAATCCGGACCGCGGCGCATTAACCTCCTGCAAATCCAAGTTGCGCGAGCGCGCGCCTCGTGCGCTTCACTCCCGTATCATGGTGATTTTGGTCGGATCGATCCGTTCTAGCGTCTCGCAAGCAACCCGAAGAGGAAAGACACTCCGGCGACCGTCAGCAGTGTCGAGATCGGATCTTCGCGAACGCGCTCTCGCACGCGCTCGGTCATCAGTTCCGCCTCCCCCTGCACGACCGCCTTGGCACCGGTGCCGATGGCCGTGACCGTTTCCGTCAGTCGGCTGATCTCGGCTCTGAGATCGGCAATCTGCATCTCCAGTTCGGCTTGGGTCGGTGGTGGCCGTTTTTCGGTCTCCGCTTCGACGTCAACCGTCGCCAATTTCTTTTCTACCATGTTTTCGCTCCCTCCGTTGCGCGGTTTCAACGCATCGAAATCGGATTTGGTTCCGGTGAGAACGACGCAATCGTCGAGGAAAAGGAGCGGCGCGCCACCCGCATCAAGTCACGATGCGTCTGGGTTGCACCAGAGCAGAAGTCGGTTGTTTTCTTCCGAATAGTCAAGGCGGAACCGTTGGCGGAAAACCGCCCGCGTTTTCGCCTCCCGCTCTATTCGTCCTCACACCGGAAATCGCCAAGGGCACATTCGGTGTCATTTCTCGGGGCGTAACGGCGCTCGCCGCGCGGCTCGTCCCATTCGCTGAGATCGTCTTCGTCGACGCGTCGCCGCCACTGATCATCGTCGCGCCGATGCTCCCACTCGCGCCGCTCTCGCTCGCGGGCGCGCTCCCACTCGCTCCGTTCACGCCGGCGTTCCCAGTCGCGGTCACGGCGCTCCTCGATCCAATCGGTGTCGCCGCGCCAGCGGTCGCGATGACGATAGAAGTCGCGTCCGCGGTAGTAACGATCCCAATAACGATCGAACTCGAAAACGACCGTCGGTATGCCGAGCGGGCGATAATATTCCGGTTCCACATAGACGCGGTTGCTGCGATAGACGGCCTGCACGTACCGTCCGGCGACCCAGCCGCGACCACCGTAAAAGGATACATCACACCAGGGGCGGTCGGCGAGGCAGCCTTGGATTTCCACCGATTCTCCGGCGGGGATGACGGTCACGGCCGGGTAGCCGGTGCTTGGGCCCGATCGCATATTGACGTTGGCAGTCGCGAAGCCTTCAGCAGCCGAGGCAAGCGCGGGCATCGCAAGGAGGGCGCCTACCGCCGCCAGCCGCAACAACATTTTCTTCACAGATCAAATCTCCCATGGGAAGGCCGCACCGGCCTCTTCTTCGGCGAAAGCGAGTCGTCCTTCACCATCAGCGGGATCAATTGGAAGCGCTTGTGGACTTTTTATGGCTGAGCGGGCGTCCTCACGTCGCCCTTCTTGCCCGTCATGAGAATGACGCAAGCCTGAATAAAGCCCCAACGTCCATAGTTAATGCTACGCTAACGTTTTCAATCTACTTTTAAGGACGTGTGCCGTTCCGAGCCATCGGCAATGGCGTCATGCTTTTCGCACTAGGACATGTCGTGACGAACCGGTTTCGTGAGTTGGAACGGCCGCAGACGGGCCGGTTGAAGGACGTCGTGCTGATGGCGACCGTCACCGGCTTCGAGAGCCTTCGCATCCCGAGCAAGTCCGACATGAAGCAGTTCGCCGAACTGTTCGAGCCGCTCTTCCTCGGCTCCAGCAACGAAGCCCGTCGCCAGGCGGCGGCGGCTCTTTCGCAATGCCCCCAAGTGCCGGAAGCTGTGGCCCTTCTAATAGGCAGCATGCCGATCTCTATCGCGGCGATCTTCCTCACCCGCTCGAAGGCGATCTCCGATCGCGTGCTCGTTTCCATCATACGCCAGCAGGGGCCGGCACATGCCGGCGCGATTGCGCGCAGGGAGGATCTCTCCCCCTCGATCGTAGACGCCTTGGTCGAACATCACCAGTCCGCGCCTTCCGCCAATCGCCCAAACGATGAAATCGATCGATCCGCGGCGCCGATGCCGGCCCCGGCAACTGCGGCGGCCGGCGAAGAAAAGCTGCGCGAAGAAATCAAAGCAATGGCACGCGCCGGAACGAGGGTACGCAACGACGCTGCGCAGGTTCAGCCCATCAACGAGCTTCATTGCGCGCTCCTCATGCGATTTGCGCGCAGCGGCGAAACGGCTCTGTTCGCCGCTGCCTTGGCCGACGCCCTCGGGGCAAGCCGCGGGCTCGCCGAGCGCATCCTGCTCGACGTCTCCGGCCAGCAGCTCGCCGCTACGCTTTCCGCGCTCGCCTTCCCGGCCGACGAGATGGCCCGCCTACTCGTGGCCCTCTACCCGCATCTTTCCGAAAGGCTCGGCGGCGGCAGCCGCGTCGAGAACCTGATCAGAGACATCGATCAACGCGCGAGCATCGAACGCGTGGAGGCCTGGCTTCGCGCTGATCGCAAGGGAGCGAGACCGCCCCGCCACGAGGGCCAGTTCGCGGAAAATCGAACCTCCGACCCACGCCGGCAGGAGACCCGCTCGGCGGCGGGTCACGGCAATATGGCCCAACCGCAGCGGGGTGTTGGCCGGCGTTAGAAGCAGATGCCGACAGGCACGGCTCCGTGCCGCGGGGTCAGCGGCGAGGATCGGCGGTATCGTCCACAAGATTGAGCAGTCCGGTGCAATCATCGAGTTCGATCTCGATGATCCAGCAATCCGGATCGAAGCGGATTTCCGACGAAAGTGCGCGGTCGATAATTTCCGCCTCCACGTCCCGCAGCCGGACCTCGAACTTGCGGGTGGTGTCGCCTTCCTCCTCGAAGAAGTTCTGCGGCGCCGGCGCATAAAGCGTCTCGGTTCCAACCCGCGTGCGCTGGCGGATGAAGATCGCGCCGGCCTCTTCCGCCCCCTTCCGCAATACGGCCGCGTAGCCGCCACGTGCAAAGGCATGGCGCAAGAGGGAGGAGACGAAGATGTGGGATTTGAGCCGCATTCGAGGCTGATACACGCCGGACCGGCGAGATGCAAACGAGAGCGAGAAAACGATGCACGCTTCCCGATGGTTCAGAGTGCTCCGATTTCCTTGAGCTTCTTGAGAACCTTGGCATTTGGCTTGCCGGTCTGTGGAAGCCGGTAGTGCTTCTCGAAATGGCGGATGGCAGCACGCGTCTGGTCGCCTGCGACGCCGTCCACGATGACATCCGCATAGGCGAGATTGCTCAGCCCCTTCTGAATGTTCATGACCATCTCGCTCGAAACCGGAACTTCCGCGGGCGGAGCGAGCGTGTTGTCCTTCTCGGCACTGCGGATCGCCGCCGCGACGGGGTCAGCAGCGGCCGGTGCGGTGTTCGGGTCGGAATAGGGGCGACTGTCGGGCGTGGCAACCGGCGGTGGGCCGCTCGCAGCGCGCAGCGCTTGCAGCAGAACGGTGCTCGGCGCCCCCGTCTCCATGAGGCCGGCCTGTTTCTCGAAGCGAAGGATTGCGGCCACGGTTCTCGGACCGCTACGGCCGTCGGGGGCTCCGTCATAGAGGCCGAGCCTCGCCAGCTCCCGTTGGATATTCGCGACCAATGCCGAATTCGCCGCGGCAGGCGTCTCGGATACAGCCTCCGTCGATGACGGGGCCAGCGGTTCGGGTGCCGGCTTCTCGGCAGTAGCGATCGCGTCCTCGACGGTCTCCGTCTTCGCCTCGCCTTCACGCTCTATGACGAAGGTCGTCACGTTGCGCGGTTCGACCGCCTCGCCGTTGGCGGCAGCCAGCCGCGCGGCGACTTCGGGGCTCACGAGGGGGACGCGTGTTCGCAGAAGTGGCGAGGGATGGGTGCCGTTCTGGTACCACATGGCATTTGCGGCGACGAAACTGAAAACAACGGCGAAGACGGCCGAGCCGCCTGCACTGATTGGATGGCGAGAGATCAAGCGGCCGACGAGCACCAGGCCGCGACCGGCGAGAGCCAGGCCGCGCAGAGCAACGCCGGTGCCGTGGCGCGTCGGCCTCTTCCGCTCAGGCTGTTTTCGCTTGCGCGGAGCCATGTGCCCTTTCCTTGCCTGTTCCTTCACCTTGGGGTGCCGTGACCGGCACCGGCTTCCCCTGGTCGCTCTTTCTTTCGTCGCGTCCCTTCAGCCGCGGCGGAAACTCCACCGTGACAGCGCCCGCATGCCTCGCATCGGCGATGTCGGAACCCTCGCGCGGAATCGAGACCACGACTACGGTTCCCTCCCCTTCGGAGCTCCGGATCGAGACATTTCCGCCGTGCAGTTCCGCCAGTCCCTTGACCAGCGACAGGCCTAGCCCGGTGCCTTCATAGCGGCGCGTATAGTCATTCTGAATCTGGACGAAAGGTTGGCCGAGCATCTGCAGCTTGTCCTCGGCGATGCCGATTCCCGTATCGCTGACGGTGACCTTCAGCATGGCGCCGTCGAGTTCGGCATCGACGGTGACAAGCCCGCCAGGATCCGTGAACTTGATGGCATTGCCGACAAGGTTGATCAGTATCTGCTGGAAGGCGCGCTGATCGGCATTTATTTCGCCTACCGAGCGCATGACGCGGCTTGCCAGTCTCACGCCTTTTTCGCGCGCCTGGTGCGACAGCATGGCCTCGCAGGCGGCAATCGCCTCGGCCACACGGAAAGGTTCGCGGAGAAGTTCGTAACGGCCGGCTTCGATCTTGCTCACGTCGAGCATCGTGTTGACGACGGAAAGAAGATGCGTACCCGAGCGGTGGATCAACGACACGTATTCGCGCTGGCGATCGTTCTCCAGCTTGCCGAAATATTCCGCCGCGAGAACATCGGAAAAGCCGAGAATGGCATTGAGCGGCGTGCGGAGCTCGTGGCTGACGGCGGCAAGGAAGCGGGTCTTGGCGTCATTTGCCGACTCGGCATGCTGAGCCTTCGCCGCCGCCTCCGCTCTCAGGCGCGCCTCTTCGGAGATGTCGCGGGACTGGGCAACGATCGCAAGCAGCCGCCCTTCGGCGTCCCGCAGCGGTGTCATCTCGCAGCGCATATAAGCGAATTGAGGCCCTTCGGCGGGTACCGAGGCCCGTTCGAGCCGGAAATCGACGGCAGCCCGATCGCTGTCCTGGCGCAGCGAATCGAGCGCGCTCAGGAAGGCGATGCGATCCGACACGTGAATCTGTTCTATGAATCCGCGTCCATGGGGATCGCGTATCAGTTTCAGATGCTCCCCCGCATCGCGACCATGGACGGACAGGACGTGCCCGCGGGCGTCATGGACGGTCACGACGCCGGCAAAAAGGTCATAAGCGGCGGAGAGGTCCGGCAATTCCGCGCACACCGCCGAGTCCTGCTCGACCGAGGATGATGTCCGGCCGGCGGCAATCGCCGCGGCTGCTGCCAACAGGGAAGCGGAGGCCCACAGTGCGGTTCCCGCAGGCAACGCCGCCGACACCGGCAATGCCGCCGTCAGAGCCAAGGGCACGATCGGCAAGGCGGTCAACGAAATGGCCGCGACGGCACGCAGGCGCCTGAAATCTCGGCGCGGGACTGCAGCATAGGCGGGGCCGCGCGGCATCCAAGGTGCGGCAGTTTCATCCACGCGGGATGCCCATTTGCCAGCCATGTTACGCAATACACTCACGCTTGCCCTGCCGCCTTGTTGTTTTTGCGAGGCCGTTCTGGGCCCCGCGCAACGGCGCGGGCGGATCGCCTCGTGATGATCCGAATCTCGCATTCCCGACTTAATGAAAGAATAAGCGGGCGGCCCCGGAAGGCACGTCCGACAGTCGAAAAATCCCGTTTTGAGGCAGTTTGGACGAGCTTTGTCTGTTGTGGTTAACGCCGCGTAAGCGGCGGATTTTCGTGGATTTTTCGCTTCGTGTTAATGATTTGGGCAAGCGGCGGCGACATCGGTGCCGACAACTCAGGGCCTGATCTCGACAATCATGCCACGAACCTTAACGGCGGTCGCTAAAATGCGAAGAAAACCGACCACGTGAAAAAGCCGAGATCATGCTTTCCATTAGAATTTGAAGCAAATCCCGTTGTTTTTGGAAAAACGGCCTTGTGATTCCCGCTCTACAGTCGCCGGCAAGACATGGGCGGGCGGTATCAACCGAAGTATCGACGCTCTGCAGCTGCGGCGCATGAAAGAGCGGAAACAGCCGCGGCGAAACAGAGGATGGCAGAAGATGTGGTTTCTCGTAAAGGCGACATTCTGGTTTTCGCTGGTGCTCGTGCTGCTGCCGTTTCTCGATCCTTCGAGCAACGCCAAGCTCGAGCACGGCCCGAAGGTGGAGATCGGCGACACCTTCTCCGCCGCCAACGAGGCGTTCCAGTATATAAGCGCGATGTGCATTCAAAAGCCGGACGTCTGTGAAAAGGGGGCGGAGACCTTCGTTGCCCTCGGCCATCGTGCCCGCGAGGGTGCCCGCATCGCCTATGAATTCCTCGACACGCGGTTCGCCGAAACCGATACGGGCTCGCCGGATGCCAAGATCACTACTGGTACGGTCACGCCGGGAGCGAACGTCCCCGCCGAGGAAACGGCGAGCGGAGTCGTGCCGACCTTCAAGCGCACGCCGGTCCCGGAAAGGCGCCTCGATCCCACGGCCGCGATGGCGAAATAGACTTGCTTCCAGTCCCAACTGCCTGACTATAGCCGCTTGCGGCCGCCGCGGGGGGCACGTTCCTCCGCGGCGTCTTCTTTTTGTCTGGCATAGCGGGCGGGAATCCCAGCGGTTTGCCTCGAAAACGCGATTGACTGTTCTCTTTGTGGCCCGCATCCCCTATATGAGGAATGAAAGCATCCCGTTTTGCGACCGGCCTGGCGTGGGATCGCAAAGGGTATGTCCTGCGAACGACGATTGTTCGCGGCGCCGACAGTCGGACCAGTTATGATTTCACTTGACCAGATCATCGATGACTTCGCCTTCCTCGACGAATGGGAGGACCGCTACCGCTACGTCATCGAGTTAGGCAAGAGCTTACCGGAAATGCCCGAAGCCTCGCGAACGAGCGAGAACAAGGTTCAGGGTTGCGCGAGCCAGGTCTGGCTCGTGACCCATACCGCTGGCGACCCGGAAGACCCGACCCTGACCTTCGAGGGCGAATCGGACGCTCATATCGTTCGTGGCCTCGTGGCGATCGCCCTTGCCATCTTCTCAGGCAAACGTGCATCCGAGATTGCCAGAATCGACGCTCTCGACATCTTCGGTAAGATCGGCCTGATCGAGCATCTGTCGTCGCAGCGCGCCAACGGTCTGAGATCAATGATCCGGCGAATCAAGAGCGAGGCCGAGGTCCGCCTGCCGGCCTGATTTCCGCGTAAACCGGGCCGGGATGAAGCGATCGTCCCGTCTAGCGCAGACGAAAAGGCCGGACTGATTCAGCCGGCCTTTCTTCACTTGGACGAGCTTCGCCGCCACACAGACTTGTTCATCCGAGTGTGGACAATTCCTGCCGACCGTGGCTCGCCGCGCGCGATGCCGTCGAGCCTGCGGGGATCACTTGCCGCGGCGCTTACGACGCTGGCCGAGGCCCATTTCCTTGGCAAGACGCGAACGGGCTTCCGCATAGGCCGGTGCGACCATGGGATAGTCGGCGGGCAGATCCCACTTCTCGCGATACTCTTCCGGCGAGAGGTTGTGGTGGGTCATCAGGTGCCTCTTCAACGACTTGAACGTGCCGCCGCATTCGAGGCAGGTGATCTGGTCGTCCTGAACCGACTTACGCACCGAGACCGCGGGCTTCGGTTTCTCCACCGGAACCACTACGGGCGCGGGAGCCGTCGTGTTGTTGAGAGCCGAATGAACGTCGGCTATGAGCGTCGGAAGCTCGGCAACGGGAACCACATGGTTGCTTACATAGGCGGCGACGATCTCCGCCGTAAGCTCAACCAGGAGTTCATTGCTCGTACCGAGCGAAGTTTCTGTCATTTTTTTCTCCTATCGGAATCCAGCAAAAACCCTGAAACCCGTTTCAGGGGAGGATGTGCAAAATGCCGCCGAACGGCGGTTGCCACCTCGGAACTGACCGCTAACTGCGCGACGGAGACCGTGGTTTCGCCGCAACATCAAGGCTCGAATTGCAACAGGGAAATCCGTCACCAAGGCACCGCTGCGGCTGGCACCTCAAAGCAACGGACAGCATCACAACTCAAGCTGGAATTTCAGTTCAAAGTATATTCCACAACGACACTTTGCGTTTACTGCATTAACACTGATCGACGAAAAGTCCAAACATAATTTTTGCCCGAAGGCAGCAACTTTATTCCAAAGTGCTAAAATTGACGTGAGCGCGAAAATTCTCCTGAAATACAGAATCAGAAATGCTGCCGATCAGTGACGCCGTGCCTCTTCCTTTTGCGGAAGCTGATCTATCACCGACAGTTTCGTCATCCTGTAGCCCGCCTGATGCGCGGCTTTCGCCAGAAGATGGGCAGAGATCGGCGCCGTCAGCACGAAGAAAACAAATCCGGCGAGCGCGCGCACAAAGATCGCGAGATCGAGCGAATGCAGCCCGGCAGCAAAGAGCAACAAGCCCGAGCCGACGGTTCCCGCTTTCGAGGCGGCATGCATGCGCGTGTACAGGTCCGGAAATCGGATGAGGCCGAGGGCTGCGAGCAGCGAGAAGCATGCGCCGATGACGACGATCAACGCAACGATGGCAGCAACACCGCTATTGACTTGCCCCGTCATCGGCGCGCCCCCTTGCGTTTGCGGCGGCCGGCCTGCCCCGAGCGCACCTGCTTCGACGATGGCTTTGTCGGCGCCGCCGCGGATGCCCCCTGGGGCGCGTGCTCCGGCGCGAGGCCGCGCACGAGGATGAAGCGGGCGAAGGCGACCGTCGCGAGAAAGCCGACGAGACCGAGAGCGATAGCGATATCGATGTAGAGGTTGAACCCGGTCCTGATCGCGATCACAGCAATGAGGCCGATCGCGATCGCCACCAGCATATCGAGGCCGAGCACCCGATCGGGCAGGGTCGGCCCGCGAATGATGCGCAATACCGTCATCAACAATGCGAGAGAGAGGAGCACCAGCGCCAGGCCTGTGGCGGCGCTCAGAAGCATGGCGGGCATCATCGTTCGAAGGCCTCCCGAATGCGCCGTTCGAAGCCGCGGGCAATGTCTTGCCTCAATGCGCCCGGATCGGCGCAGTCGAGTGCGTGGACATAGAGGACCTTTCGATCGTCCGAAACGTCGACCGAAAGCGTGCCGGGCGTAAGGGTTATGAGATTGGCGAGCAAGGTGATCTCGAAATCGCCCTTGACCGTCAGCGGATAGGCGAAGATCCCGGGTTTCAGCGCCATGTTCGAGCGCATGACAAGAATGGCGACCTTCGTGGCCGAAACGGCAAGCTCCCTAAAGAACAGCAATGCGAGCAGCAGGATCCGCAACGGCCTCAGCGGGTAGGTGACCGGGTGCAGCTCGCGCCGGATGAGCCAGAGCGACAGGGCACCAGCGGCAAAGCCGAGAATGAGATTCGCGGGCGTGAAACTGGCACTGATCGCGCCCCAGACGAGGGTGAAGACAAGATTGGTCAGCAGGAACTTCATTGCGAGCCTCCTGCGGGGAAGACCGAATTCAGATAGGCCGAGGGCTCGGCAAGCCCCGCCGCCGCCCTCTGAATCGCCCCGAGCAGCGGGTCGGGATAAAGGCCGATCAGGAGCGCCAGCAGCGTGAGGGCGGCAAGCGGCGCAAGGCTCACCGCCGAGACCGGCACCGCCTCTCCCGATTGATCGGCCTCGTCCCGCCAATAGGCGAAGAGGAACAGGCGGCCGGTGACGATCGTGGTGAGAAAGCCGGTCAGAAGGAGCGCGGCCGCCAGCCACCAAGCGCCGATGTCGAGGGCCGCCTTCACCAGCATGACCTTCGGCCAGAAGCCGGAAAAGGGCGGCAGGCCGGAGACGGCGAAGCACAACATCAAAGTGAGCGCGGCAAAGCCGACATGCCTTCGATAAAGACCGGCGAGCGTTATGATCGAGGCGCTTGCACCGAGACGCATGGCAATTCCCGAGGCGAAATAGAGGCCCGTCATCACCAGCATCGAGTGCAGCGCGTAGAAGATCGCACCGCCGACGCCGCCCGGACCGCCGACGGCAACGCCGGCGAGAATGGAGCCGATGCCCGAAACAATGAGATAGCCGAGGATACGGCGAAAATCCGTCTGGGCCAGCGCACCGAGAACGCCGACAATCATCGTCAGAGCGCCGGCAAGCGCCACGACGAAGCTCATTTCCTCCCTTTCCACCGGAAAAAGCATGACCGTCACCCGGATCAGCGCATAGATGCCGACCTTGGTGAGCAGGCCGGCGAAGAGCGCCGACACGACGACGCGCGGCGTGTGATAGGAGGCAGGCAACCAGAAATTCACTGGAAAAGCGGCTGCCTTCATTCCGAAAGCGAGGACATAAAGCCCCACCAGCGTCATCAGGGGAGCGCTGTCGCGCAGACTTTCGGCCTTGCGGGCGATGTCGGCCATATTGAGCGTGCCGAAGACAGCATAGAGGTAGCCGGTCGCCACCAGGAAAAGCGTCGTGGCGACGAGATTCAGGAACCCGTATTTCACCGTACCATCGAGCTGTTCGCGCTCCGAGCCCAGCACCAGAAGGCCGAAGGACGAGATAAGCAGAACCTCGAACCAAACATAGAGGTTGAAGATATCCCCGGTCAGAAAGGCCCCGGAAACACCCGCCATCAACACCATCAGCAGCGGATAGAAACCATAACGCCGGCCGCTATCGTTGATGTCGGTAAGAGAGAAGACACCGGCCGCGAGCGCGACGGATGCCGCCACCAGGGCGAACAGCGCCCCGGTCAGGTCCACGGTGAAAGCAATGCCGAAAGGCGGCAGCCAGCGACCCATCACCATGGTCATCGGCCCGTTCGTGGCGACGCGTTCGAGGAGCAGCCCGTCGATCATCACCAGCCCGGCCAGTCCCGCAATGGCAGTGACCGGCTGAAGGCCGAGCGAGCGACGCAGCATCACCAGCAGCGCGCCGACAGCCAGACACCAGGCGACCGGCAGGATCACCAGCCATTCGCTCGCCATCGATGGCGTGAGGACCAGCGCAGCAGAAAGGTCGGCGGGAGGAGAGATCGAAGCAGCCATGACGCGGTCAGTATCCCAGCGGCGGCGCCGGCTCGTTCACCGGTTCGGCGACGCGCATCTCATCGGTGTTGTCGGTCGCTAGTTCGTCATAGGCGCGCCAGGCGAGAACGAGCAGGAAGGCGAAGAAGGAAAAGGAAATGACGATCGCCGTCAGGATCAGCGCCTGCGGCAGCGCATTGGCGGCGGGACCGGCTAGAACATCTGCGTCTCCGGCGATGACCGGCGGAACGGCGCGTGTGAGGCGTCCGCCGGTGAAGATCAGCAGGTTCACGGCATTACCCAGGATCGCGACGCCCAAGAGCACGCGGATGATGAATTTCGACAGCAGCAGATAGACGGCAACGGTGAAGAAGATGCTGACGAGCAGGGAAAACCAGGCCTCCATCACGCCCCTCCCCGTTCTTCGAGCGAGAGCGCGACCGAGCTGATCGCGCCGATGACGACCAGATAGACCCCGGTATCGAACAGCATGACGGTGGAAAGAGGGATCTCGACGCCGAGAATGGATGGATAGATCCAGAGCCCGGTCATGAACGGCACCCGCGCGACGATCGAGATGAGGCCCGCGACGGTCGCTGCCAAGAGCCCCGCCCCGGCAATTGCCATCGGGTGGAAGAAGATCGCCCGGCGGACCGTCTCGACGCCATGGGCGATGCCGTAGATCGCCAGCGCCGAGACCGCGATCAGGCCGCCGATAAAGCCGCCTCCGGGCGCATTGTGGCCGCGTAACAGCACAAAGATCGAGAAGAGTATCATCAAGCCCGTGAGGAACGGCGCCACTGTCCGCAAGATAATCGACTTCATACCCGCTCCTCCGCATGCGCCTCATCGGCGGCGACTTCCATGGGCACGCCGCGCTTCAGCGACCCTGCCCTCAGCCGCACGAGCGCGAGAATGGCGAGGCCGGCAACCATCACGACTGCGATTTCGCCGAGCGTGTCCGTGCCGCGGAAATCGACGATGATGACGTTGACGACGTTGGCGCCATGCGCGATCGACTTCGAATAGAGATTGAAGAAGTCTGTCAGCGTCCTATCGAACGGCACGCCCGTGACCTTGAGGAGAAACAGCCCGAAACCGAGCCCGCAGGCGAGCGCGATCGCGAAGTCGGGGAGCTTCTGAGCAAGTGGCCGGTGGTCGGAGGGCGACAGTCGCAGCCGGGTCATCACCAGTGCCAGTACAACGACGGAGAGCGTCTCGATCATGAATTGGGTGAAGGCTAGATCCGGCGCGCCGTAGAGCAGGAAGATCACGGCGACCGCGAAGCCCTGGATGCCGAGCGAGACGATCGCAGTCAGCCGATCGGCCGCCAGCACCACGGCGAGAAGGCCGGCGACGGCGATCGCCATGATCGCGAGCTCGTGCAGCGGAACATCCGAGGAAAAGAACGGGGCGCGTGGAAATTCGCCGTAACGGAGCGGAACCGCCAGGATCACGACGGCGACCAGAACGAAGGTGGCCGTCATGTAAACATCGAAGCGGCCACCCTGCAGCCGACGGGTCACGGCGGCGGCAAGGCCCACGAGGCCGCGCATGAACTGGTCGAAACCGCGATCCGGCCCCCAGCCGATATCGGCAAGAATTGCCGCAGCGGCAGCGCGCAGGCGAGCGAGATTGAGATAAAAAGCTATGCCGGCAAGCACCGTCAGGCCGGAAAGCAGCACCGGCACCCCGAAGTGTGGCGCCAGAGAAATAGTGACGGTCCGCGTTTCGCCGGCGATGGCGGAGGCCATAGGCGACGTGACGAGCCGGTGCGCGAGCCCGGACATCAGTGCGATGGAAATGCCCTTCAGTGCAAGTATGGCGGGGCCGAGCCAGAGAAGAAGCGGCGCCTCATGCACGGGCCTCGGCGTCGCCACTTTCGGCCCGAGGAACGGCTTCAGCGCGATCGCGAAGGCCACGGCGAACATCAGCGCGTTGCCGAGAATGGTCAAGGCCGCGAAGACCACAGAGCGACGGTCGAAGCCGGCAAGTGCTGCGTAGATTTCCTCTTTCGCAAGGAACCCGAAAGAGGGCGGCAGGCCGCCCATGGACAGTGCCGCCATGAGCGCGACGGCAAAGGTCAACGGCATGGCCGAGCGCAGGCCGCCAAGCCGCGTGATGTCGCGCAGGCCGGTTTCGTGGTCGATGATGCCGGCCACCATGAACAGCGCTCCCTTGAAGAGCGCGTGCGCGACGAGATAGAGCGCCGCGGCTTCGAGCGCGTACGGGGCGCCGAGTCCGGTGAGCATGACCAGGAGACCGAGCGACGACATCGTCGTGTAGGCCAGCATCAGCTTCAGGTCGGTCTGGCGCACGGCCAGCACCGCGCCGGTGACCAGAGTGGTCACGCCGAAGAGCGGCAGGAGAATCTGCCATTCCGGCGTGCCGCCGAGGACCGGATTGAGCCGCATCAGGAGATAGACCCCTGCCTTCACCATCGTTGCCGAATGCAGGTAGGCCGAAACCGGTGTGGGCGCTTCCATGGCGTTCGGCAGCCAGAAATGAAAGGGAAACTGCGCCGACTTGGTGAAGGCGCCGCCGAGCACAAGGAGAAGTGCCGCGAGATAGAACGGGCTCTCTTTCAGTTCGCTGCCGAAGGAAAGCAGCAGCGAGAACTGGGTGATGCCGCTGACGTTCCAGAGGATGAGAAGGCCTGCGAGCAGGAGGAGGCCGCCTCCTCCCGTCACGACGAGTGCCTGCAGCGCTGCGCGCCGGGCGGCCTCCCGCCCGTGATCGAAGCCGATCAGCAGGAAGGAGGTTATCGACGTCAGCTCCCAGAAGACGAAGAGCATCAGGAAGCTGTCCGATACGACGAGCCCCTGCATCGAGCCCATGAACATCAGGATGAACGAGAAGAAGCGCCCTTGCTGGGGATGCCCTTTCAGATAGCCGCCGGAATAGAGCACGATGAGGGCTCCGATGCCGGAGATCAGAAGGGCAAAGGTCAGCGACAAGCCGTCTATCAACCAGGAGAAACTGACGTTGAACGACGGTACCCAAGCATAACCGCCCGTCACGATCTCACCGTTCGCGATCTCCGGAACGAAGGCTGCGAAACGGGCGAAGATCGCGAGCGGCGTAAGCGCCAGCACCCAGGCGGCATGCTGGCCGAGAAGGCGCGTCAAGACCGGCGCGAAGGCGGCCGCGGCGAAGGGAAGACCGAGGGCCAGGAATGTCAGGGCCGCGGTATCCATCTTCTCGGCACGCTCCTTCTGGTTTGATCATTCGGTCAAGCTTTCATCGGACATAGAAGAACGGCGGTTCCGCCTCAAGAGAAATCGGGCGTGAACGGAGTTGTGCGACGGATATACTGTGCAAAGCGCAACAATTCGCCAGCCGATCGAGGGGATGACCCGTAAAGGCGGCGATGATCTTCGAGGAGGGTTGACCGCTGTTCCGGCGGGAACTGCGACGGCCGACGCATCGGTATCGGATGGTGCTTAAATCGGGATCGATTTGAAGATAGGATGAACCAGCAGTTCGCACTCCCAGCGACCTTCACGCATCTGCTGTATGTTTCCTTAAATCGGAGCCGAGTTAGGGATTTAAAACGTGCAGCAGCTCAAAGTGCAACAGCGGCCTTCGTCTGATAAGACGCGCGGCGCCGTAGGGAGCCGCGCGCCCGGAGGAATGGCTGCGGGTCGAAATAAGCCGAGGAGACGTCCCCGCATGCGTCGTGCCTTTATTGCTGCTGTTCTCCTTCCGGCGCTTGCCCTGCCCGCCGCAGCCGACGACGATTGGCATCCCTATGCCAATCCCCGCTTCGGCTACACAGTCGACATACCGCCCGGATTCGAGCTGCGTCAGGAGCCTGACAACGGCGATGGCGCGAGCTTTCTTTCGGACGATAACGGTGCGACGCTAATGGTGTTCGGCACCCATCCGCCTGACGGTGACTTTGAAACGGACGTCGCCGAGCGGATCGGCTATGAGAAGCAGGACGACTGGCGAATAATCTTTTCGCGCATCACGCCCGCTTGGGCCAGCTTCTCGGGTGCGCGCGACAATGACATCTTCTATGCCCGGGCAATCGCGCTGTGCGACGGCAGCGCCGCCTATTTCAGACTGCAGTACCGCAAGAGCAAGCTCACAAGCTTCGACGGCGTCATCTCGCGCATGGCCGAAGCGTTGCGGCCGTCGGAAGGCTGCCAGGCTGCGCCCGAATGAGCCGAAACGCGAGCCGTGTCGGCACTCCAGTTGCTCAGGATACGGTCGCGCTGCTGATGCAGGTGAGAACCGCCGAATAATGCACGGCGGACCCGGCGACGACGAAGCCATGCCATATCGCATTCTGAAAGCGCAGGCGCTCCCAGACGTGAAAGATCACGCCGATCGTGTAGATGACGCCACCGACCACGATGAGAATGAGCGTCGTTTCGCTGAGGGCCGCGAATAGCGACCGCGCGGCGAGAAGGCCGCTCCAGCCCATCGCTAGATAGAGCAGGATCGCCAGGCGATCGAAACGACCCGGGAGAAGGCACTTGATCACGATGCCGGCAATCGCAATCGCCCAAATGCCGATCAGCATCGAGAACAGGAAGGGGTCATCCCAGCCGCGCTGCAGAAACGGCGTATAGGTCGAGGCGATCAATACGAAGATGGCGGAATGATCCAAGCGACGCAGCAACCACTTGGTCCGGCAGATCGGATAGAGGTTGTAGAGGAAGGAGACCGAAAGCGTGATGATGAGGCCGCCGCCATAGACCGAGGCAGCGGCAAGCTGACCCGAGGTGCTCCAGACGGTCGCATAGAATATCAAAGCAGTCACGCCAACCAGCGCGGCGGAAAGCCCGATGCCGTGGACAATCCCATCGGCGATCAACTCCGATCGGTCATAGTTCCATTTTACGCCGCCGATATCCACGAGGCCCCTCCCGCTTCGGTCCCGATATCCGCATGCGCTGCGTCGAAACGACGATCCTTCCCTTTCGTCGTTCGCCGCCGATCGCGCCCTCTTTCAACAGTACGAACGGGAGGAGGAGCTCCGAGACGACGGCCCAGTCTCCCTCCCGCTGCAACTCATCGTGCCACAGAGCGAGCCCCTGGCAAAGCGCCAGGACAGGGCGAAAGGATCAATTTTTGCAACGCATTACAACAATTGCCGGACTTCGATTCGAAGCCGCGCGCCCCGTGCACAAACGCCCGCACGAGGCACGATCAGAGCAATATCGCTTGCGTGACGGTTGCACCGGGCGGCGCGAAAGCGCCAACGCTATCTCGCCCTTCCTGCGACCTCGGCGGCACAGGTCTGGCAGAGCGGCGCGTGCGGCACGGCGCGCAATCTTTCCGGCGCAATCGGATCGCCGCAACGCGCGCAGATACCGAAGGTCCCAGCCGCAATCCGGTCGAGTGCAGCGTCGATCGCGCGGATCTCGCCCTGGCCTGCAAGGCCGAGGCCTTCCAGCACCTCGTCCCCTTCCCGTTCCGTGACGCGATCCGGTACATCGGCGTTCATCGGCTGGTCGAGATCTTCCTCGATCTTTCGTAGCCGGCCATTGAGTTCGCGTTTGCGGCGCAGAAGCTGTTCGCGAAAATCGTCAAGCGCGTACTTGTCCATTGCGGGGCTCCTTCGAGTCGCGGCGCAGTTCGGCTGCGCCGCCTTTTGTTTTTGGCATTACCGATCGACGAGGACCGCGCAGGGGCAATGGCTGACGACGCGGCTGGCGGTTGAACCGATGAAATAATCGATCAGACCCGGACGGTGCGACGCGATGATCACCAGATCGGCATTCTCCTCCTCGGCAAGAGCATTGATCGTACCGGCCGCTCCGCCGGTGCGGATTTCTATGCGCCCTTTGATGCCGTGCTTGGTCTTCAGCGCCTCCAGCGTCTTGACCGCGTGCTTGCGCGATTCCTCGATCATCTCCAGTGGAAAATCGACGATCATGTAGCCTTGGGCATAGGCATTCAGGTCCTCGACGACATTGAGCAGGATGATCTCTCCTCCTTCGTCGATCAGTTTTTCTGCGATGCGGAGGACAGATTCGCCGTGCTCCAACTGATCCATGGCGATTGGGACGATGATCTTCTTGTACATACCGCTATGTTCCTTCTCTGGCCCTCCCCCGGGTCGCCGGCGCGACATACGAGGCCAATCCCCTGAGTTACGATGATCTTGGCTTGAGCCAACTCAATTCCCTGCGCCGGATACGGGCGGAAACCGCCTCATATCCCCTCCTCCTGCGCCGACCAGAAATTGCGCAGAGGCGGCAGTCCGAGCATTGATTGAAATCAAATCGGCCGCCGCTCGTGCGCTCGCATTGCCCTAGGATGAGGTAGAGCGTCCGCCATGACTGTCAACGTTCGTCGAACACAACATCAAGTAATATAATAGCTTTCGTGAACGTATTCACGTGCTCATATTGGGTTACAGTTTGAAGGACATCGGGCGGGCGTCGCCCCACCCGAAAGGCGAAGGTAATGGAAAACACAACAGGACCGAAAACGACCAGCCTCCCGGCCGACCACGCGGTCGCGATGCCGGCTTTTGTCGAGCGCTCTCATCTCGTCGTCCAGGATCTGCAGGCGGTATCGGCCTGGTACCAGCGGATCGTCGGCCTCTCGCCGATTGAGCAGAGCAAGAGCGGTGTAACGCTCGGCGCTGCCGGAAGGCCCTTGCTGACGTTGACGAGCGACGGGAATGCGGCGAAGGCGCCGCGTAGCGCGCCCGGTCTTTTCCATCATGCGTTTCTCGTTCCCGGCCGCAAGGAACTCGGCCGCTGGCTGGCACATGCCGTCGAGAATGGGGTGCGCCTGCAAGGGGCATCCGACCACCTGGTCAGCGAAGCGATCTACCTGGCCGATCCCGAAGGCAACGGCATCGAGATCTATCGCGATCGCCCGCGCGACGAGTGGACTTACCAGGAGGACGGCACAGTGGCGATGAACACGCTGCCGCTTGACCTGCAAGCCCTTTACGACGAGGCGCCGAAGGGCGCTTGGAACGGCCTCGCCGACGGCACCACGATCGGCCATATCCACCTGCAGGTCTCGGACATCCCCCAGGCGGACGCCTTCTTCCGCGATGCCTTGGGGCTCGATCTCATGGCCCGTTACCCGGGAGCGAGCTTCTTCGCCTCAGGCAAATACCATCATCACGTTGCAGCGAACATCTGGAACTCGCGCGGCGCCCCGAAACGCGAAGGCAATATGACCGGTCTCGCCGGCTATACGATCCGTTTCAACGATGCGGCGGCGCTCGCCGCAGTGATCCGGAAGCTTGACGCGCTCGAAATAGCGGCCAGTGGCGAAAACGGCATCCATAGTCTCACGGATCCGTGGGGCATCGGTCTCAAACTCTCCGCATAGGCGCCGCATGCAGGAGGGGCCCGCGACTGGCCTCAGGCCGGCATGTCGCAGACCAAGGCGACGAGCCGCAGGACAAGTGGCCGGACGATCAGCACGCAGACGAAGGCAACCGGCATGGCGAGCCCGTAGGCGCCGAGGACCCGGGCCGGATAATCCGCGTCGATACCGCTATTGGCAGCGACGATTACGCCGGACATGAGGAAAGCCATGATCGCCGACATGAAGAAGGCGAAGGCAACGGGCACGGCTTTGGACGGCAGCTTGCGGCTGCGCGCGGCGCGAAGCCGCGGCATCGTATCTTCGGACATCGAAAACTCCTTGAAAGGGCGGAGGAATGCCCCGTGGGATTTGCCGCTACTATACGGCCGCGGCGAGCCCGCGGTAGCCCATTGCCGGCTTGTTCAGAATTAGGCAAAACTATCGAATGATGATCGTCATTCGATGGAATTGGTTATGGACACTTTGCGTGGTATCGAGAGCTTCGTGCGGAGCGTGGAGGAAGGCAGCATTGCGGCGGCCGCCCGCAAGCTCGGCATCACGCCGGCCGCGGCGAGCCAGAACATCGCAAGACTCGAGCGAGCGCTCGGCACGCGGCTCCTCAGCCGGACCACCCGCCAACTGGGTCTCACCGAGAGCGGGCGTCTCTACTATGATCGCGTGCGCAACGTCGTTCACGACCTGGAACAGGCGGCAGCGGCCGTTTCGGCTCTTCACGAGGAACCCCGCGGGCAGCTAAAGATCTCCTCGTCCGTGGCCTTCGGCCGCCATGTGATCTCACCCCTCGTTCCGCCCTTCGCCGCGTGCTATCCGGATGTGTCGATCGAGCTCGTGATCACCGATCGCAGCATCGATCATATCGGCGAAGGGATCGATATCAGCGTGCGCTTCGCCCAGCAGCTCGAACCGGGCCTCATTGCGCGCAAGCTTGGCTCGGTGCCGATGATCATCTGCGCCGCTCCCGCCTATATCGACCGGCGCGGCCGTCCGGAGACGCCGGACGACCTGCAGCATCACGATTGCCTGACCTACCGTTTCGCGGTCGACGGCCGGCTGTTCCGCTGGGGCTTCGTGCGTGACGGCTTGCGCTTCGAACCCGAACTGCGCTCGACGATCATCAGCAACGACATCGACACGCTGGCCCAAATGGCGATCGCGGGCGCGGGCGTCACGCGGCTCGGCGCCTTCATCGCCAATCCGCTGATCGAACAGGGCCTGCTGGTGCCGCTCTTCGGCGGCGATACGACCAAAGGCATCGCCAGCGTTGCCCATGAGCCCCTTGATTTCTATGCCTGCTTCCTCGACCGGCACGCAGAGACGCCGAAGGTGCGCGCCTTCATCGAGCACGCGGTGCAATCGCTGAAGGGGCGGTGGTGACAGTGGCTTTTCGCCGGTCACATCCTCGACCGCTTTCCGCTTGATCGTGGTGATGGCCGCCTCTATCTCATTGTTCCCCATAGAACCGATCCCGGAGACATCCTTTGTCCGTTTTCAAGAACCTGCCCGCCGCACCAGTCGCCCCGAAGAAACCGGTTGCGGATACCCGCCACGGCATAACTCGAACGGACGATTACGCTTGGCTCAGGGCCGACAACTGGCAAGCGATGTTCAAGGATCCTTCGATTCTCGCTCCGGAAATCCGCAAGCACCTCGAAGCGGAAAACACCTACATGAACGCCGCCATGGCGGACACCAAGGACCTTCAGAAGACGCTGTTTGCGGAGATGCGCGGCCGCATCAAGGAGGACGATTCCTCCGTACCGATGAAGGATGGCGCCTTCGCTTACGGAACATTCTACGTGAAGGGCGGCGAGCATCCGCGTTATTTTCGAATTCCGCGCAACGGAGCCGCACATGACGAGTCGATCCGCCAGGTGCTGCTCGACGGCGACCGGGAGGCCGAGGGCAAGGCCTATTTCCGCATCGCCGGCCTCGATCATTCGAGCGACCATTCGCGAGGGATCTGGGGCTATGACGACAAGGGATCGGAGTATTTCACGCTGAAGGTGCGCGACCTTGCGAGCGGCGAGGATCTTGCCGACGTCATCGAAAATACCGGTGGCGGTGGCGCCTGGGCACCGGACGGCAAGAGCTTCTTTTATACCGTGCTCGACGAAAACCACCGGCCGTCGAAGATCTATCATCACGTCATCGGCACGCCGCAGGCCGACGACCGGCTCGTCTACGAGGAAGCGGACCCGGGCTTCTTCATGTCGGTCGGCGGCTCGCTACTCGACGACTTCATCTTTATCGACATCCACGACCACCAGACCAGCGAATACCGGATCATCCCGACCAGGGATCTGGCCGCCAAACCGAAGCTCGTGGCCGAGCGCGTGACGGGCCTCGAATACTCGATGACCGAGGGCGGTGACGTTTTCTATATACTCACCAATGCCGACGGCGCCAAGGATTTCAAGATCATGGAAGCGCCCGTAGAGGCGCCTGGGAAGGAAAACTGGCGCGAGGTCGTGCCGCACCGGCCGGGCACGCTGGTCCTCAGCCACATGGGCTATGCTCGCCATCTCGTCTGGCTGCAGCGCCGCAACGGCCTGCCGGAAATCGTCGTCCGCGACCGCAGGACCGGCGAGGAGCACGCGATCGCCTTTGCCGAGGAAGCCTATTCCCTGGGTCTTGCCGGAGCGGCCGAATACGACACCGACGTCATCCGTTTCTCCTACTCGTCGATGACGACGCCCTCGCAACTTTTCGACTACGACATGCAGACGCGCGAGCGCACGCTGCTCAAGACCCAGGAGGTTCCCTCCGGCCATAATCCCGACGACTACGTGACCCGCCGCGTCTTCGCTCCGGCTCCGGATGGTGCGGAAGTCCCGGTCACGCTTCTCTACCGCAAGGATACGCCGCTCGACGGTTCCGCCCCCTGCCTGCTTTACGGCTACGGCGCCTACGGCATCACCATTCCGGCCGGCTTCAACACCAATTGCCTGTCGCTCGTCGACCGCGGCTTCGTCTATGCGATCGCCCATATCCGCGGCGGGAAAGACAAGGGCTTCCAATGGTACGAAGACGGCAAGATGGCGAAGAAGGGCAATACGTTCAATGACTTCATCGCCGCGGCTGACTATCTGAGTCAGCAGAAGTTCACCTCCCACGCGAACATCATCGCCGAGGGCGGTTCGGCCGGAGGCATGCTGATGGGTGCGGTCGCCAACATGGCGCCGGAGAAATTCCGCGGCATTATCGCCGCCGTCCCCTTCGTCGATGTCCTCAATACCATGCTCGACGACACGCTGCCGCTGACCCCGCCGGAATGGCCCGAATGGGGCAATCCGATCGAGAGCGCGGAGTTCTACAATATCATCGCCAGCTATTCGCCCTATGACAATGTGGAGACCAAGCCCTATCCGGCGATCCTGACGCTCGGCGGCCTTACCGATCCGCGCGTCACCTATTGGGAACCGGCGAAGTGGGTGGCGAAGCTGCGCGAGAAGACGATCGGCAACGAGCCGATCCTGTTGAAGACGAACATGGATGCCGGCCACGGCGGCGCTTCGGGGCGCTTCCAACGGCTGGAGGAGATCGCCTTCGAATATGCCTTCGCCATCAAGGTTGCGGGCCGGATGTAGGGGCCAGAGCCGATGCCAGTCTATGTAGCGTTGCTCAGAGCGGTCAATGTCGGCGGCACCGGCACCCTGCCGATGGCCGAACTTAAAGCGGTTTGTGAACGGCTCGGCTTCGCGGATGTCAAGACCTATATCCAGAGCGGCAACGTGCTCTTCCGGTCCGAGCTCAGCGAGACCGACGTGCAGGCAGGGCTCGAGTCGGCGCTGGCGGAGCGGATGGGCAAAGCCCCGGGCGTTCTGCTACGCAGCCGGCGCGAGCTAGATGCGGTCGTTTCGAAAGCGCCGTTTCCGCATGCGAAGCCCAACTTTCTTCTCGTTACCTTCCTGCCCGAACCGCCGGCGGCCGACGCCCTCGAAAAGCTCGTGGCGCCGGATGGAGAAGAAGTGCAAGTCCGCGGGCGGGAAATTTACATCCACTATCCGGACGGATCCGGACGATCGAAGCTCAAGCTGCCGGCGCTAAAACCCGGCACGGCGCGCAACCTCAACACCGTGCGCAAGCTTGCGGAAATGGCGGCGGCGATGGAGGACGGCCAAGCCTAAAGCGCGTCGCGTTCAATCGAATTCATGCGACGCGCTTTAGGTCCTTGTTTTTGTGCATGTCGTTGTCCCAAAACCGCTGCACACTTTTGGGCAACATGCATCAATCGGATCAAGACGGACCGGCAGGCTGGAACAGCAGCCGCACGAAAGTGCGGAGGACGAGCAACTGATCCGGCAGGCTCTTCGGCTCCTTGAGCGCCTTCGACAGCACGATACCGCCTTCGAGGACGGTCGAGACCATATCGGCAAGCTGGTCGGCATCAAGCGGCTCGCGCGGCCGATAGACCTGCATGATGTCGCGGAACATGGCGCCGAAGCGGCGGCGCCACATCAGCGCCGCTTGCCGATTAATCTCCTGGATTTTCCTGTCGAAGGCGCGTTCCTGCATGCACATCGTGGCCACGAGGCAGCCCGGATGACCGTTCGGCAGGTCCGAGAGCAATTCGGAAAGAAGCTTGAGGCCAATCAGGAACGCCTGCAGCGGATCGTCCGCAAGTTCGCGCGCCCGTCCGAAAATCTCGTCGTAGATGCGTTCGTCATTCTCGATGTAGCGCTCGAGCAATGCCTTGGCGAGCTCGTTCTTATCGCGGAAATGGTAGAAGAAACCGCTCTTGGTGATGCCGGTTTCGACGATCAATTCGTCGATCGAGGTCGCTCCGAAGCCCTTTGCCAGAACGGCCGCTTCGGCGACATCGAGGATCTTCGCACGCGTTTCCTCGCCCTTTCGCATGGCCAACTCCTGTACCGCAGGTACAGTTTTCCCATCGAAAATCGGCGGCGAGCCATTCGCCTGTCGCCGGAATCTTATGCCAAGTTCCTAATGTAACATCGGTATGCGGATTATTGGGCCATAGTGTACCGCAAGCCGGCTAGTTTAGCAGATGATAAAACGGCAGAAATTCTTCTGACTTCGCGCCGAGCGTCCGCTAAGAACAGGAGGGAACGATGGAACACGAATTCGCCAAGTACCGACACGACCTGCCGCTGCTGCGGGGAGGCATTTTCCTCAGCGACGGCGGCATGGAGACGGCGCTGATATTCCACGAGGGAGCCGATCTGCCGCATTTCGCGTCCTTCGTTCTGCTGTCCTCGCCTGAAGGCCGCCGGCAGCTTCTGCGCTATTACACGCGCTATCTGGAAATCGCCCGATGCCATGATACCGGATTCGTTCTTGACACGGCCACATGGCGCGCCAACGCCGATTGGGGGGCGAAACTCGGTTACGATGCTCAAGCCTTGGATCAGGTCAATCGCGACGCGGTCTATTTGCTGACGGAACTGCGCGCGCAGTACGAGCGGTCTCAGGTGCCGCTCGTGTTCAACGGCGTTATCGGTCCGCGCGGCGACGGCTACAAGGCCGGGCTGATGAATGCGGAAGAAGCGGAGGACTACCACTCTGCCCAGGTTGCCTCCTTTGCCGGCAGCGAAGCCGACATGGTGACGGCGGTCACTATGACGAATGTCGACGAGGCGATCGGCGTGGCAAGAGCGGCGAGGAAGCACGGCATGCCTTGCGCCATCTCGTTCACCGTCGAGACCGACGGGCGGCTGGTGACGGGCCGCTCTCTCCAGGAGGCCGTGGAAACAGTGGACGCCGAGACCGGCGGCTATCCGCACTACTACATGATCAATTGCGCGCATCCGAGCCACTTCGAGCAGAGCCTCGACCAGCATCAGGCCTGGGTGCGGCGGATCGGCGGCATCCGCGCCAACGCCTCGACGAAAAGCCATGCCGAGCTCGACGAAAGCGAGACACTGGACATTGGCGACATCAGCGATCTCGCGCGGCGCTATCGCACATTGACCGGCCGCATGCCGCATCTGCGGATCCTCGGCGGCTGCTGCGGCACCGATCATCGCCATATCGCGGCGATATGCGAGGCCTGCCTGCCCCTTTCCGCGCTCAGCGCATGACAACGCACACTCCTGCCCTCCCGCCAAGGCGGCGGGAGGGACAACCCCGACCTCGCGAAAAGCGGAGGGCTCGTGTAGACTCGTCGGGAAGGGCGGCCGGAAATCCCTCAGCACCCGCCGCTGGAGTGTCATGAACCAGATATCCTCGCAACAGGCCTCCGGTACGTCGCCGTTCCGCTTCGACAACAGCTATGCCCGGCTGCCTGCCAACTTCTATGCCCGCGTCGAGCCGACGCCGGTGGCGGAACCGTGGCTGATCAAGCTCAATCGAACGCTTGCAGAAGAGCTTCAGCTCGATATCGCAGCGCTCGAACGCGACGGGGCGGCGATCTTCTCGGGCAACATGGTTCCGGAGGGTGCGGAGCCCCTCGCAATGGCCTATGCCGGCCATCAGTTCGGCACGTTCGTCCCGCAGCTCGGCGACGGCCGCGCAATCCTGCTTGGGGAAGTGATCGACAGGAACGGTCGCCGCCGCGACATTCAGCTCAAGGGGTCGGGCCAGACGCCCTATTCCCGCCGCGGCGACGGACGGGCAGCCCTTGGTCCGGTGCTGCGCGAATATATCGTCAGCGAGGCGATGCATGCGCTCGGTGTGCCGACGACTCGTGCGCTCGCCGCAACCGTCACCGGGCAGCCCGTCTATCGCGAGCAGATTCTTCCGGGCGCCGTCTTCACCCGGGTCGCGGCGAGCCACATTCGCGTCGGCACGTTCCAGTTCTTCGCGGCGCGCGGCGACATGGAGTCTGTTCGCATACTCGCCGACTACGTGATCGACCGCCACTATCCCGAGCTAAAGGACGACGAGAAGCCCTACCCTTCGCTCTTCAAGGCAATCGCGGCGCGCCAAGCGGCCTTGATTGCAAGGTGGTTGCATATCGGGTTCATCCACGGGGTGATGAACACCGACAACATGACGATCTCCGGAGAAACCATCGATTTTGGTCCCTGCGCCTTCATGGACGCCTACGACCCGAAAAAGGTCTTCAGCTCGATCGACCAGTTCGGCCGCTACGCCTATGCGAACCAGCCTGCAATCGGACAATGGAATCTCGCCCGTCTTGCGGAAACGCTCGTTCCACTTTTCGATCCGGTCGCCGACACGGCGGTGAATCTCGCCAATGACGTGCTTACGGAATACGGCTCGATCTTCCAGAACCATTGGCTCGATGGCATGCGCCGCAAGATCGGCCTTTCGACGGCGGAAGACGGGGACCTCGACCTCGTGCAGTCGCTGCTCACCTTGATGCACAAGGGCAACGCGGACTTCACCCTCACCTTCCGCCGGCTTGCGGCATCCGCGGAAGACGCGAAGGCCGATGCGCAGCTTTTGGGCCTCTTCGGCAATCCGGAGGCTTTGACGCCGTGGCTTGTGGACTGGCGCGGCCGGCTGGAGCGGGAATCGCAGCAACCGGCCGAGCGAGCCCAAGCCATGCGCGCCGTTAATCCGGCCTTCATCCCTCGAAACCACCGCGTGGAGCAGGCGATCGAAGCGGCGATCGACGATGCGGATTTCTCGCTCTTCGAGGCGCTGCTCGACATAACCGCCAAGCCCTATGACGCTCAGCCGCAAAGCGCCAGCTATGCGGAGCCGCCAAAGCCCGGCGAAGAGGTGCTGCAGACCTTCTGCGGCACGTGATCGCAGCCGATCGCCTTTTCCATTTGCACGACGCGCTATTGAAGGCGCGTGTGCCCGCGTTATCTCTGCAATCAATGCGGACGCTTCAGGGAACGATGCAGCGTTCACATTGTTAGAGCAGCCTCTGCGTGTGCATGGTGCGGCGGGACCTGCAAGCGAACGTAGGAGCCCGTGGAGATAAGCTTCTGCGCCGGTGCCAACCGGAGAGCTTTCCGGGGTTCGCTCGGGCTGCGCGCATGCTTCGACGGCGCCGCAGCGTCCCGCAACCTCGGGGAGTTCGAATTCATGCCCATCCTTGCGACGGCTATCCTCTTCGCCTTGATCGGGCTCGGGCTCGTCGGCGGCGGAACGAGGCTCGTGCTGCTCGGCGGCAGCCCCTATTACATCGTCGCCGGCCTGGGCTTCCTTGTCACGGGGCTCCTGCTTTTCCGTAAGAACGCTGCGGCGCTCTGGGACCATACCGTGATCGTCCTCGGTTCGCTCGCCTGGGCCATCTGGGAGGTGGGGTTCGACTGGTGGCAGCTCGGCCCACGAGGAGGCGTGATCATCGTTCTCGGTCTCTGGCTGCTCACGCCCTGGATCCGGCGGCCGCTCGGCTTCGTCAGCCCTACGGGCGAGCGCTACAGCGCCAGCGCTTGGCCGCTCATGCTGGCGAGCGTGGTTGCGATCGGCGTCGCGCTCTACTCGATGACGCGAGATCCGCACAACATCCGTGGCGATCTGCCAGGCGATGTCGTTGCCGCCAATCCCAATCTCGGCGGCAACATACCGCCCGGCGAATGGCATCATTACGGCCGTACTCTCTTCGGCCAGCGCTATTCGCCGCTCGACCAGATTGACCGGCAAAATGTCGCGAACCTCAGGGTTGCGTGGCAGTATCAGACCGGCGACGTGAAGCTGCCGGAAGACGTCAGCGAAACCACCTATCAGGTGACGCCGCTGAAGGTGAAGGACACGCTCTATCTCTGCACGCCGCACAACTGGGCGATCGCGCTCGATGCCGCGACCGGCAAGGAGAAGTGGAAGTACGATTCCAATTCCGGCATGAATCCGGACCGTCAGCACCAAACCTGCCGCGGCGTCACCTATTGGGCCGATCCGGCCGCCGCCCCCGGCGGCGCCTGCGCCGAGCGCGTCTATCTGCCGACATCGGATGCGCGGCTGATCGCGCTCGATGCAACGAGCGGTCAGGTCTGCACGAGTTTTGCCGACAACGGCGTCCTGCATCTCGAACAGGGCATGCGGTATAATCCGGCCGGCTATTACTACTCCACCTCGCCGCCGGTCGCGGTTGCCGGCAAGATCATCATCGGCGGCGCCGTCAACGACAACTATTCGACAGAGGAACAATCCGGCGTCATCCGCGCCTTCGACATCGACACCGGTGCGCTCATCTGGAACTGGGACAGCGGCAATCCCGAGCAGACGGCACCGCTGCCGCCCGGCCAGTTCTATACGACGAATTCGCCGAATAGTTGGTCGGTCTCCTCGGTCGATGAGGGCCTCGGGCTGATCTACGTCCCGCTCGGCAATCAGGTGCCCGACCAGCTTGGCACGGGACGCAGCGAGCATGTGGAGAAATATTCCTCCTCGATCGTCGCGCTCGACATCAATACCGGCGCGGTGCGCTGGGTGCGGCAGACCGTGCATCACGACCTCTGGGACATGGACGTACCGGCGCAACCGGCCCTCATCGACATCACCAAGCAAGACGGGACCGTGGCGCCGGCACTCGTCGGGCCGACCAAGCAGGGCGACATCTATGTGCTCGATCGGCGGACCGGAGAACCGATCATTCCGGTCGAGGAGGTGCCGGCTCCGGGCGGCGCGATTTCCGAGGATTTCACGGCACCGACGCAGCCGGTCTCCGGCCTCACCTTCATGCCGCCGCCCCTCACGGAGCGCGACATGTGGGGCATCACCATGTTCGACCAGCTTGCCTGCCGCATCGAGTTCCGTTCGTTGAACTATGCAGGCCGCTACACGCCGCCCTCGCTCGAAGGCACGATCGTCTATCCGGGCAATTTCGGTGTCTTCAACTGGGGTTCGGTGGCCGTCGATCCGGAACGCCAGGTGATGTTCGGGATGCCGACCTATCTCGCATTCACGTCACGGCTCGTGCCGCGCGACGAGATCCCGCCGAAGGGCGAAGGTGAAAAAGGCAGTGAACAGGGGCTCAACCGCAACGAAGGCGCGCCCTACGGCGTCTATATGGGCCCGTTCCTCGGCCCCTTGCAGATCCCCTGCCAGGCGCCGCCCTGGGGTTTTGTCGCCGGCGCCGATCTCAGGACCGGCAAGATCGCCTACAAACGCAAGAACGGCACGGTCTACGACATGACGCCGCTGCCCCTTCCCTTTAAGCTGGGCGTTCCCGGAATCGGAGGACCGATGATCACCAAGGGCGGCGTCGCCTTCTTGGGAGCAGCGGTTGATAATTTCCTAAGAGCCTACGACCTCACCACCGGCGACCAGCTCTGGGAGGCGCGGCTTCCCGCCGGCGGCCAGGCGACGCCGATGACCTACATGGTCGGGGACAAGCAGTATGTGCTGATGGTTGCCGGCGGGCACGGCTCGGTCGGCACCAAGCCGGGCGACTACATCATTGCCTATACCTTGCCGTAGAAGCGTCGCGAGGTCTTTCGAATGGTTGATGAAGAGGCCGACCAGCCTATATAAGCTCCAGAAGCTATAGCTATGGAGTCACATGTACACGATCGGCGACCTGGCCCGGCGTACCGGCGTCAAAATTCCAACCATTCGCTACTATGAGCAGATGGGGCTGCTTGCCGCGCCGGAACGGTCCGAAGGCAACCAGCGGCGTTACGAGAAGCGTGAGCTCGAGCGCCTTGCCTTCATCCGCCACGCGCGCGACCTCGGCCTTTCGATCGACGCGATCCGCGACCTGCTGGCGCTCAGCGAACATCCCGAACGCCCCTGCGGCGAGGCGGACCGAATCGCGACGGAGCACCTCGCCTCCGTGCGCGAGAAGATCGTCCGACTGAAGAAGCTCGAGCAAGAACTCGAGCGCATCGTCGCCTGCCATGGCAATCACACGATCGGCGACTGCTATGTCATTCGCGCGCTCGCAGATCATTCGCTGTGCGAGAGCGAGCATTGATCCGCGTCCCGCTACAGCGCCGCGCGTTCAATCGGACGCGCAAAGGTCGCTGTAGCACTTTGAGTTGCTGCATGATTTTGTCCTTAAATCGATTCCGATTTAAGGAATCATGCAGTGGGCGCCGAAGAATCCTCGTTGACAAATTCCGGGAAATGGACAATCTACGCGCATGATCAAGAACGCACCCATTTCCTGCGTATATTTTTGGCTGTTCCGATAGGAGCGGCCTGCTGATCATATTCAACAAGGCCGCCATCAGGGCGGCTTTTGTTTTTCACGGCACCTGATGGCGGCGGGACCATGAGGAGCCGAGAATGCTGCAGACCGTCACCCCCAATCTCCATGCCGTTCCGTCGGTGCGTGCACCGATCGTGACGATCCGTTGCGCGAAGCCGCGTGACCTCCCAGAGCTGCGTGAGATGATCGCCGAGCTCGCCGCCCATCACGGCGATGCCGCTCCGATCACGCCCGAACAACTCGAGCGGGACCTCTTCGGACGCACGCCCTGGATCACCTCGCTTGTCGCCGAAGCCGGCGGTGCGTTGATCGGTTACGCGATCCTCGTGCCGCAATACCGGGCCGTCGAGGGGGCGCGCGGGATGGAGCTGCATCATCTCTACGTTCGCCCCGGTCACCGCGGCACCGGCATCGGCCGCCATCTCGTCGCCAAGGCCCGCGAACAGGCGAAGATGGCCGGTTGCGAATACCTCTCCGTCAGCGCCGCCACCGGCAACTTCCAGGCGCATCGCTTCTACGAGTCCGAGCGCTTCGTTCCGCGCCCGGTCACCGGCATGCGCTACCTCCAGAAGCTCTAGCTCGTCGTTTTACGCATGTCCGAAGACCGCTGCGCACTGCAGCGCCGTGAAACATGCAGCAGGAGCGACATGCATCAAGGCGCCGGCAGGGCCTTCAGATAGGCGGCGATCGCCTCGCGGTCGGCGGGTGGAAGCTTCGCCATGTTCTTCTGTACGTCGACCATCGAGCCGCCGACCGTGTCGAAATCCGGCGTGAAGCCGGTCTCGAGATAGGAGGCGATATCGGATGCGCTCCAGTTGCCGATACTCTTCGAGCCCGGCGTGATGTCGGGGATGCGACCCTCGCCCTCGGGATTCGGCGCGCCGGCGAGCCATCTCCCCTCTTCGAACCCGCCGAGCGCATTGCGGGGCGTGTGGCACTCGCCGCAATGGCCTGGCCCCTCGACGAGGTATTGTCCGCGGGCGAGCTTCGCATCGGCGGTATTCACGTCGGCACGCGGCTCGTCGGTGAGGAACAGGAGTTTCCAGCCGCCGAGCGCCAAGCGGATATTGTAGGGGAATGGCAGGTCGTGCGGGGGCGCCACATTGGCGCTCCTCGGCAACGTCTGCATGAAGCCCCAGAGATCATTGACGTCCTTCGCGGTCATTCGCGAATAGGAGCCATAGGGGAAGGAGGGATAGAGATGCTCGCCGTCCTTGCCGACGCCGCGCGTCATCGCATTGCCGAACTCCGCGAGTGTCCAGTTTCCGATGCCGGCGGTCTCGTCCGGCGAGATATTCGGCGGATAAAAGGTGCCGAAGGGGCTCTTCAGCGTTCGGCCGCCGCCAAGCACCAGCCGCTGGTCTTCCGGCGCTCTCGGAGCGGCATGACAACTGACGCAGCCGCCGGCCCAGAACACCTGTTCGCCATTGGCGAGGTCCGGTTCGCCAAGTCCCTGCCAATGCGCGGCGTCCCACGGATTGGGCTTCGTCAGCCACCAAAGGGCGCCGGCGGCGACCGCGCCAAGCAGGAGCACACCAAAGAGCAGCTTTCTTCTACGCCGACCCATCGGCACCTCTTCAGGCATTCGCGTCAGACAAGAATGCGCCAGCCAAGCCGGCGCACCTTCGACCAGACCGTGGTCTGCTGGTCAAGATCGGCGAGAGATGCTCTTCTCAGTCTTTCTTCAGGCGATAGGTCTCATGACAGCTCGAGCAATCCTTGCCGAGAACGCCCAATGCGGCCCCGACGCCGGCCTGGTCGGCAGGAAGTTCGGCGAGGAGCTTTTCCGCATCGCCGCCGAGCTTGGCGGCCTTCGCCTTGAAGTCCTCCATGTTTTCCCAGATCTTCGGACTCGCCTCGGTTTCCATGCCGGTTTCCGAGCCCGCCGGGAAATGATTCGGGAAGACCTTCACCGTTTCGCTGATCGTCGCCAGCGATGCCTTGACGATCTCGGCGTCGTAGGGCTTTTCACCCTTCGCTATGCCGCTGAGAGCGCCTGCGGCCTGGCCGACCTTCTTCATTAATTGCTGACGTACCGCCTGCGGCTCATCGGCTGCCGTCACTGCGGTCACGCCCAAGCCCGCCAAGGCGGCAGCAAGCAGAAAAGCCCTCATCCTCATCATGATCTCCCGGTCAGTCGAACCCGCTCGAGCGGCGTCCTGTTGAAGCGCCGGCATGATGGCATTTCGGCTTTTCGACGGAAGTAACATTTTGTTGATGTGCTTGTCATTTCAGCGGAATTCGCCGCGCAATACCTGACGGCGCGGCGCAAATCTGCAGCTTTCAAAAAACATGAAAATAACAATCATGTTTAATACTTGCGGGGACGCGGCGCTCAGGAAGCGCCGCCCCAACCCTGCCATACGGTGAAGGCAGCAATGATGACGAGCAGGAAACCGGCGGCGCGGCCGATCGCAACCGTGGCAGCCGGAGTGCCGACGATGAAATCGCGGCCGCGGCCCGCGGCAAGCGCGAGCCCGCCATAGATGGCAAGCTGCGTCACGGCGATCATCAGCGCCATGACGGCCGCCTGGGACCAGACGGGGCCGAACTGGGGCTTCAGGAACTGCGGATAGACGGCAAGCATGAAGAGGTAAGCCTTGGGATTCATCAGGCTCGTCAGCGCCCCCTGACGAAAGCTCGCCCAATGCGTGAGCCGCGCTCCGCCTTCCACGCCGCCGATGATGATCGAGCTGCGCATGAGGGTGAAGCCGATCCAGGCAATGTAAGCGGCCCCGGCAACGAGCAGCAGATTGAAGAGCTGCGGCACCAGATGCAGGACGACGCTAACGCCGAGCGCAGCATAGAGCGTGTGCAGCACGCCGCCCGCCATGATCCCCGCCGTCGCCGATAGGCCCGAGGTGCGTCCGCCGGTCAACGCATTGGCTAGGACGAAGACCATATCCATGCCGGGAACGATGATGATGCCGAAGAGAAGGGTGAAGAAGAGCCAGAGGTTTTCCGCGTAGGTCATGTCAGTTGCTCATAGAATTTGGATAAGGTGCGAAACCGGATTGCTGTTTTTTCAATCCGTTGGCACATGCTATATCGCTGTCCAACTGACAGGGTCTTGTCAGGAGCCTTTGCAGCAAAAAAGGGTCCGGCCATGCGCAAGGCATCGCGGCTTTTCGAGATCATCCAGATATTGCGGCTTGCCGGCAAACCGGTGACGGCGGCCGAGATCGCCGAGTCCCTGGAGGTCACGCCGCGCTCGATCTATCGCGACATTGCCGCGCTGCAGGCGATGCGCGTGCCGATCGAGGGCGAGCGCGGCATCGGCTATATCCTGAGACCCGGCTTCGATTTGCCGCCACTGATGTTCTCGATCGAGGAAACGGAAGCGATCGTGCTGGCGCTGGCCCTTCTGGCGCGCACCGGCGACGAGGAGCTGAAGTCGGCGGCGCGACGCGTCAGCCAAAAGATCACCGGCGCCGTCCCGGGGCCCCTGCGCAAGGCGTTTCAGTCGCACGCCCTGCACGCCTGGGGCACGATCGCGGCGCCGCCGCCAGCGGTCGACCTCGCCATGATTCGCAGGGCGATCCGCGACGAGCGGAAGCTGGCACTCGACTATCGCGACGAGCTCGGCCGCGCCACGGAACGCACGGTGCGGCCGCTGGCGCTCATCTACTATTCCGAGCATGCGATGATGGTCGCCTGGTGCGAATTGCGCGAGGATATCCGCAACTTCCGCGCCGACCGCGTGGAGCATTGCGAGCCCGTCGACGCCTATTTCCGCGGCGAAGGCAACCGGCTGAGACAATTATGGATCGCCGGCTGGAAGACGAACGCGGTGCGGCCGCTTGAGGCGGAGGACGCGTAGGCGAGCATCGCCGGAGCACGCCGCAATCTGTTCCGTCGCGAGCCGCAACGAAAAGGCCCGGCGCAAGGCCGGGCCGATCTGCCGAAAACGCGCGAAACCGCTTACTTCGCGGCCGCTTCATAGAGTTCGAGGACGTAATCCCAGTTGATGAGATTGTCGACGAAGGCCTCGAGATATTTCGGGCGAGCATTGCGGTAGTCGATGTAATAGGAGTGTTCCCAAACGTCGACGCCGAGGATCGGCGTTGCACCGTGGACGAGCGGGTTTTCGCCGTTCGGGGTCTTCGAGATTTCCAGCTTTCCGTTCTTCACCGAGAGCCAGGCCCAGCCGGAGCCGAACTGGGCGGTACCGGCCGCGATGAAATCGGCGCGGAACTTGTCGTAGCCGCCGAGATCGGACTTGATCGCCGCGTCGAGCTTGGACGGCAGGCTGGTGCCGCCGCCGCCCTTCTTCATCCACTTCCAGAAGTGGATGTGGTTGTAGTGCTGCCCGGCATTGTTGAACAGCGGCTGATTGGTGCCGTAGGACTTCTTGACGATTTCTTCCACGGAAAGGTTGGAAAGACCGGCTTCCTCGGCGAGCTTGTTGCCGTTCGTCACATAGGCGAGGTGATGCTTGTCGTGATGGTATTCCAGCGTTTCGCGCGACATGTAGGGCGCGAGCGCCTCGTAGTCATAGGGAAGGTTCGGCAATTCGAAAGCCATTGTGGCATCTCCTCTTGGCATGGGATTTCGTCACGGAAATCTGTGAGCGGGAACATAGGCAGCGCCTTGGCCGGAGGCAACCGATGCGGTGCCAAAATTTCCCTAAGCCACGCAAAATACTTTCATTGCCGGCGATATGGATCGGCCGGTGCCGGCATCGACGCGTGGGTTTCCTGTCCTATTTAGTTCGCTGACGGGGCAATGACGTCCCATTGCGACAACAGGGAGGACACAATGGAATTCCATCAGGGACGGCTCATCGATCACGTGCATCTTCGCGTCGAGGATCTCGCGGTCAGCAAGCGATTCTATAAGGCGGTGCTCGGCGCTCTCGGCCACCAGCCGACGTTCGAGACCGACGCATTTTTTGCATTCGATGAGTTCTTCGTCGACAAGGCAGATGATTATCAGAGCCGCGTCCATCTCGCCTTCCAGGCCGCCGGACAGGATGCCGTGCATCGGTTCTATGACGCGGGCCTCGCCAATGGCGGCACGGATAACGGCGCTCCCGGCGAGCGCAGCTACCATCCGGGCTACTATGCCGCATTCGTCCTCGATCCGGACGGCAACAATGTCGAAGCGGTGCATCACGGCCCAACCACGCGCTCGTCCCCGGATGTCGTCGTGCGTCCGCTAGAGCCGTGACGATCGCCGAGCTCCCCGTAAGGACGGAGAGAGGGGACCGAGGCGGTGCCGCGAGTCTCCTTCGCCCCGCCTGCGGGGAGAAGGTGGCCGGCAGGCCGGATGAGGGCCCGAAAACGGCACGGCCTTCGCCCACGCGCTATACGTCGCCGCTCGAATGCGCCCAATCCATGTAGAGATCGCGGGCCTTGGCGGTGATCGAACCGGACTGCAAGTCGCGATCATCGAGCCGGGTCACCGGCAGCACCTTGGAGTAGTTGCCGGTGGTGAAGATTTCGTCCGCCGTCTCGAAGTCGGCCATCGTCAGCGTCGTCTCGACCACCTCGAAGCCCGCTTCGCGCAGGAGCCCGATCACGCGCGAACGGGTGATGCCGGCAAGGAAGGTTCTGTTCGCGGCCGGCGTGAAGACGACGCCGTCCTTCACCATGAAAATGTTCGAAGAACCAGTTTCGGCGATATTGCCGAGCATGTCGCGCACCAGCGCGTTGTCGAAGCCGCGCGAGCGCGCCTCCTTGAGGATGCGGGCATTGTTGGGATAGAGGCAGCCGGCCTTGGCATCCGTCGGCATGCATTCGAGCGTCGGCCGGCGGAAAGGCGAGAGCGTCAGCGCCGATCCGGCATGGCTGTTGCCCATCGGAGCCTCGAACAGGCAGAGCGCGAAGCGGGTCGATTCCGGATCGACCGCGACGACACTCCAGGAGCCATGCTCGCCCCAATACATGGGCTTCACGTAGATCGCCGTCTTGCCGTCGAACTTCTTCACGCCCTCCCAGGTCAACGTCTCGATCTCCTCCGCCGCCATCGTCGGCTTGAGGCCGAGTGCTTCCGCCGAACGATTGACGCGCTGGCAGTGAAGGTCGAGGTCCGGCGCGATGCCGTCGAACCACCGGGCGCCGTCGAACACGGTCGAGCCGAGCCACATGGCATGGGAGGTCGGGCCGATCAGCGGCGGATTGCCGGAAAGCCATTCACCGTCGACATAGGTCCAGGTGATGGATCGGGGGGATGTATCGACGGCCATCGGCGTCTCCTTCTCGCGTCGTCCTCTTGTTCTTTCCGCTCTAGCCGGAAAAATGAGAATTGGGGTGAATGGGTACATCAAAAAATGTCATGGCGTCCATTCTGGAGCCCACCGAGGCGCCGTGCGAGAATGGCGAAAATTGCATAAAGCGCCTCGCACTTCATGCGAGGCGCTTTATCCCCTTGTCTTTATGCATGTCGTTGCTCCAAAACCGTTGCACACTTTTGGGCGACACGCATTAGGGAGAGAGTTCGCCGATGAAAGCGATGTATTACGATGCCTTCGAAAAGACGCCGGAGATCCGGACGCTGCCCGATCCGACGCCAAGCGAACAGGGCGTCGTCATCAAGGTCGAGGCAACCGGGCTCTGCCGGAGCGACTGGCACGGCTGGATGGGACATGACCCCGACATTCGCCTGCCGCATGTCCCCGGCCACGAACTGGCGGGAATCATCGCGGCGACCGGGCGCGGGGTTGTGCGCTACAAGGTCGGCGAGCGGGTAACCGTGCCCTTCGTTTCCGGCTGCGGGCGCTGCGGCGAATGCCGCTCTGGCAACCAACAGGTCTGCGAGGCGCAGTTCCAGCCGGGCTTCACCCATTGGGGCTCCTTCGCCGAATATGTGGCGATCGATTTTGCCGACCAGAACCTCGTGCATCTGCCGGAAAGCATGGATTTTGCAACCGCCGCCAGCCTCGGCTGCCGTTTCGCCACCTCCTTCCGGGCAATCGCCGATCAGGCCCGCGTCCGTGGCGGCGAATGGGTGGCGGTGCACGGCTGCGGCGGCGTCGGCCTCTCGGCAATCATGATCGCCGCCGCGCTCGGGGCCAATCCGATCGCGATCGACATTTCCGATGAGAAGTTGAGCTTCGCCCGCAAGCTCGGCGCGGTCGCCGCGATCAACGGCCGCGAGACGGAGGACGTCGCCGCCGCCGTCAAGGAGATTACGCAGGGCGGAGCGCATGTCTCGATCGACGCGCTCGGATCGCCCGTCACCTGCTTCAACTCGATCAAGAACCTGCGCCGTCGCGGCCGCCACGTGCAGGTGGGTCTGATGCTTGCGGAGCACGCCACTCCTCAGATCCCGATGGCGCAGGTGATCGGGCACGAGCTCGAAATCTACGGCAGCCACGGCATGCAGGCCTGGCGCTACGATGCGATGCTCGCGATGATCACCGCCGACAAGCTGAACCCGAAACAACTGATCGGCCGGGAGATTTCGCTTGAGGAGGCGGTGCCGGCGCTGGTGGCGATGGACCGCGCGACGGACCTTGGGATCAGCGTGATTACGCGCTTCTGAGCGGCGGAGGATAAGGCCGCCCTCACCGCGCGGGGATTTCCGATCGCCTCCCGGCGCTGCTATCCTTTTGCCAAGCAAGACGAATCAGGGAGGTTCCGTCATGGCGCTTGCGGCTCAAGCCACGGAGGGCGAACTCTACCGGCCCGTTCTCGAAGCCAATCCGGCGCATCCGAACGGCTGGCCGATGCGGGTGATCGTGAGTTCGCAGACGGAGGCGCGGCACAATCGCGCCTTCTGGACCCCGACGCATCTCATCTCCATCCGCGCTCCCGCGACGCGGCTTCTATCGATGATCGAACTGCCGCCGGAGCGGCATCTGGAGCTTTTTTTCGGCGATGCCACCGACCCGGACGCGCCGGACGCGGCGCGCCCTGAGGCGATCGACGCGACACTCGCCTTCATCGACAGGCTGCCCGCAGATGCGCATCTTCTGATCCATTGTTTGAGAGGCATCGGGCGCTCGACGGCGCTGACGCTCGGCATTCTGGCGCGCTATGTGGCGCCGGAAAAGGCCGCGGCCGAGCTTCACGCCCTTCGTCCCGAGGCCAAGCCGAACCGGCATGTGGTCGCGCTCTGCGACGCGGCGCTCAGCCTCAAAGGCAAACTTGCCAAACAGGCGCTGCGCTTTCCGGCAAAGGTTTGGAAAGCTTGAACAATGCAGCGGCGATCCGGAGGCATTGTGCAGCGCACAAAGTTTTGACATGATCCACGCAAAAGAATTGGCGAAGGCAGAGCGTCGCGTAGCGCCTTTGCCGCAAGCCGTGGGTCCGGCGGCTGTTCGCGCGAGCGACTTCAAGTCGTCTTTCGCAGGGCCGGACGGTGGATAGACGGGAGAGTTCGATGTCTCACGCGGCCTATGTCTTCGATGCCTATGGCACGCTCTTCGACGTGCATGCTGCCGTGCGCAGGCATGCCGACGAGATCGGGCCGGATGGCCAGGCCTTTTCGGAACTCTGGCGCGCCAAGCAACTCGAATATTCCTGGGTGCGCTCGCTCATGGGCGCCTATGTCGACTTCTGGCAATTGACCGAGCAATCTCTCGACTACGCCTTCCAACGCTTTCCCTCGGCCGATCCGAAGCTCAAGAAGCGGCTGCTCGATGCCTATTGGGCGCTCGACTGCTATCCGGAAGTTCCGGCCGTCCTCAAGGGACTGAAGGAACGGGGCGCCCGCATCGCCATTCTCTCCAACGGCTCCCCGGCCATGCTGGCCTCGGCGGTCAAGAACGCCGCGCTCGACATCATCATCGACGACGTTTTCTCGGTGGATTCCGTCAAGATGTTCAAAGCGGCCCCTGCCGTCTACGATCTGGTGACGACGAAGTATCGGCTCTATCCGCACGCTGTCTCGTTCCAGTCGTCGAACCGCTGGGATATTGCCGGCGCCACAAAATTCGGATTCCGCACAGTCTGGATCAACCGCGCCGATATGCCGGACGAATATAAGGATTATGGTCCATCGCTCATCCTTCCCTCGCTCGAAAGCCTGCAGTTCGGCATTTGAAGGAGAACGCCGATGACCTGGTCGGCGGCGCAATATGTGAAATTCGAGGATGAACGCACGCGCCCGGCGCGCGACCTTCTCGCCCAAGTGCCCGAGCTGCCGCCCGGTCCCGTTTTCGATCTCGGTTGTGGCCCGGGAAATTCGACCGAGCTGATCCTGGAACGCTTTCCCGGCAATAGGCTTGTGGGCATCGACGGCGACGAGGACATGTTGGCGGCCGCTCGCAGGCGGTTGCCCGATCTGCATTTCGAAAAGGCCGATCTTCAGGCGTGGGTGCCGCCGAAAGGAGCTGCGCTGTTCTTCGCCAACGCGGTCTTCCAATGGCTGCCGAGCCACATAGACATTCTCGAACGCCTTGTCGACGCATTGGCGCCCGGCGGCGCGCTCGCCGTGCAGATGCCCGACAATCTCGACGAGCCATCGCATCTTCTGATGCAGGAAGCGGCCGAGGAACCCGCCTTCGTTGAGCACTATCGTGGCCAGGCGATCCGCCGGAAGCCCCTGCCCTCAGCGGAGACCTATGTCGAAAGGCTAGCCCCGAAAACGGCGCGGGTGGATGTCTGGCACACCGCCTATTACCATCCGCTCTCCAATGCGCATGCCATCGTCGAATGGGTGAAGGGAACGGGCTTGCGTCCCTATCTCGACGCCCTGCCCGCCGAGCGGCGCCCAGAATACCTCGCCACCTATGCCGAGAGGATAGCGAGGGCCTATCCGGCGATGGCCGACGGGCGCGTGCTGCTACGCTTTCCGCGCCTGTTTATCGTTGCGGTGAAGGCGCCTTGAATCCGACGACGACGGATGCGCCTTGAAGCCCCGGATGGACGCGACAAGTATAGGAGGATGTCTCTTCCTTTCCGCCGCGACTTCACCCCGACGCGATCCTGATCAAGGAGTTCTCCATGCACGTAGTCTATTCCAACGGCGCCAACATCCCCGCCCTCGGCTTCGGTACTTTTCGTATGTCCGGCGCCGAGGTGCTGCGCGTGCTCCCGGAAGCCCTGAAGCTCGGCTTTCACCACGTGGATACGGCACAGATCTACGGCAACGAGGCCGAGGTCGGCGAGGCCATACACAGGTCCGGGATCCCACGCGCGGATATCTTCCTGACGACGAAGGTCTGGGTCGACAACTATCGCCATGATGCCTTCATCGCCTCGGTCGACGAGAGCCTCAGGAAGCTCAAGACAGATCATGTCGACCTCTTGCTTCTGCACTGGCCGGGCAGCGACGTGCCGATGGCCGAACGCATCGGCGCGCTGAACGAGGTGCACAAAGCCGGCAAGGTGCGCCATATCGGCGTCAGCAACTTCAACACGGCGCAGATGGAGGAAGCGGCGCGGCTCAGCGACGCGCCGATCGCGACCAACCAGGTCGAATACCATCCCTATCTCGATCAGACGAAGGTCCTGCAGACGGCGCGTCGGCTCGGAATGTCGCTGACCGCCTATTATGCCATGGCCAACGGCAAGGTCCCTTCCGATCCGCTGCTCAACGATATCGGCGCCCGCCACGGCAAGACGGCGGCGCAAGTGGTGCTGCGCTGGCTCGTACAGCAACAGGACGTGATCGCGCTCTCCAAGACGGCGACGGAGGCGCGGCTTCAGGAGAATTTCGCCATCTTCGACTTCGCGCTGACGCGGGAGGAGATGGCGGCAATCCGTGGTCTCGCCCGTCCGGACGGCCGGATCGTCAGCCCCCAGGGTCTCGCGCCGGAATGGGACGAAGCGGCCTAACAAATACAGAGCACCCACCGGAACGGAGTCCGGTGGGCGCCTACAGCGCCGTGCGTCTTTTCAGACGCACAAAGGACGCTGTAGCACTTTGAATTGCTGCATGTTTTTGTCCTTAAATCGGGTACAATTTAAGGAAACATGCAGTAAAAACTTTCCTGCAAACCGGCCCGAGAGCCGATCAGACGAACTGACTGAGCCCCGGAACGGAAGCGACCACCTCGTCGACGACCTCGTCGCCTGCCTTTTCCTTGGCGAAGGCGATCGTCTCCTTGGCGAGCGCGGTGATCTCGCCCATGCCGAGACCCTGGCTCATCAGCTGCTGGCCGAGCGCCATGACGCCGCCGCCGCCGATCGCCGACATCAGCCCGCCGAGAATGCCGCTGCCATTGCTGCCCTCGCCGTTGTACTGAGCGACCAGTTCCGGCGCGCCCGGGATCGCCTCGATCATTTTGGCCACCGGGCCCTCGGCCGCTTCACGCTGCAGGAAGCCGAGGATCATCCCCACCGCCTTTTCGGCCGTTGCGGGCTCGAGGCCGACATTTTCCGCCACGCGCGTGACCAGTTCACTCATGGAAATCTCCTCACTTGAAATTTTTGACGTTAACGTCAAGGTAAATGATCGATCCGGAGATGGCAAGGGCACCGACAACGATCCAAAGCGATCCTGCAGCCGCCCCTGCACTCACCTCCGCTGCGTCCTAGGTCATTTCATTGCTTCATCGAAACAGTGAAATGATCTAGCTCGTTGAAACTCCCCAATTCCGGACGGAAAACCGTTACACACTTTTACTGGAATTGCTCTAAGCCATCGTTCCACGGACCTTCGCCGATGGCAACCGCACAAGCCTTCCTCCGCTTGCAGCCATGTTGCCGGGTGCAAGCGCACCGCCTATAACAGAAACGAGCGATGCTTCGATGACCGACTGTATGCGACATGCGGGAAATACCCGCTTTCATTAAGAAAAATCGATAAGACGGAGATGAAACCCCATGCTGCAGGAAGGCAAGCTCTACATCGGCACCAGCCGCAAGTCGGATGATTCGATCAACAAACCCGAATATCTGGAACTCAAGTACGGCAATCGCCACGGGCTGATCACCGGCGCCACCGGCACCGGCAAGACGGTGACCCTGCAGATCCTTGCCGAGGGATTCTCGAATGCCGGCGTTCCGGTCTTCTGCGCCGACGTAAAAGGTGATCTTTCCGGCATTGGTGCGATGGGCGAGCCCAAGGACTTCCTGTTGAAGCGCGCCGAGCAGATCGGCCTCAAGCCCTACGATTTCCAGGAATTCCCGGTAATCTTCTGGGATCTCTACGGCGAGAAGGGCCATCGGGTCCGCACCACCGTTTCGGAGATGGGACCGCTTCTCCTGTCGCGGCTGATGAACGCCACGGACGCGCAGGAGGGCGTGCTCAACATCGCCTTCAAGATTGCCGACGAAGGCGGGCTGCCGCTTCTCGATCTCAAAGACCTGCAGGCGCTGCTCAACTATATGGGCGATAATGCGAGCGCGCTTTCCAACCAGTTCGGCTTCATCTCGAAGTCTTCGGTCGGGTCGATCCAGCGCGAGCTTCTGATCCTCGAGCAGCAGGGGGCTGAGCATTTCTTCGGCGAACCGGCGCTGAAGATCACCGACATCATGCGCACGACGAATGACGGGCGCGGAGCGATTTCGGTACTTGCCGCCGACAAGCTGATGATGAACCCGCGGCTTTACGCAACCTTCCTGCTCTGGTTGCTCTCGGAGCTCTTCGAGGAACTGCCGGAGGTCGGCGACCCGGACAAGCCGAAGCTCGTCTTCTTTTTCGACGAAGCACATCTGCTTTTCAACGATGCGCCGAAGGTGCTCGTCGAGCGCGTCGAACAGGTGGTGCGCCTGATCCGCTCCAAGGGCGTCGGCGTCTATTTCGTGACCCAGAACCCGCTCGACGTACCGGAGACCGTGCTTGCGCAGCTCGGCAACCGCGTGCAGCATGCGTTGCGCGCCTATTCGCCGCGCGAGCAGAAGGCGGTCAAGACGGCGGCTGACACGTTCCGCCCCAACCCGGACTTCAATTGTGCCGAAGTCATCACCAATCTCGGCACGGGCGAGGCGCTGGTCTCGACGTTGGAAGGCAAGGGCTCGCCGTCGATGGTCGAGCGGACATTGATCCGCCCGCCGGCCTCGCGCCTCGGCCCGCTGACGGAAGCCGAACGGCAGAACGTCATAAATGTCAGTCCGGTGCGCGGTCTCTACGACGAAGATTTCGACCGGGAATCGGCCTACGAGATGCTTGCGAAACGTGCCGCCAAGGCCGCGGAACAGGCCGAAGCCGCTAAACAGGCCGAACAACAGACAGCCGAAGAGACTTCCGGCCGCAGCCGTTGGACCCTGCCCGGCTTCGGCGACGACGCGGCCGAGGCGCCCGCAGACAAGCAGCCCAGGCGGCGCTCCTCCGGCTACCAGCGTGAGACGGTCATGGAAGCGGCTATGAAGTCTGTGGCACGCACGGTCGCGACCCAGGTGGGACGGGCGCTGGTTCGCGGCATCCTCGGTAGTCTGAGGCGCTAGGACGGGCGGGAAATCCGAGCGCTACAGACGGATTGGGCGACGGCCTGCCTTGCGCCCGCGCCTGTCGCCAGCTTAAGGAGGCCGGACACGGCTCGGATCTCGGAAATGCTGCCGAGAGGTGCCGCCGCCTGGAAAGGATTGACATGGAAGCCAAGGATTCTAACGGTGCCATCCTGAAGGATGGTGACAACGTCACGCTGATCAAGGATCTGAAGGTGAAGGGCACCTCCACGACGCTGAAGCGCGGAACACTGGTGAAAGGCATTCGCTTGACGGACGATCCGGACGAAGTCGAATGCCGCGTGGAAAAGATCAAGGGACTGGTGCTGCGTACAGAGTTTCTCAAGAAGGCCTGAGACGGCCGGGAAGAGCTCCGCGCGGGGAACTGAAGGACAAAGCTGAAGCCCGGGGCCACGCTCCGGGCTTCAGCTTTTGATAATGCGTCTCCAAAGCGCTGCGCAACGCGCTTCAGCTCTTTGTTTCGAAACGTGCGGTCGGCCCAAAAGCCGCCGAACACTTTCGGACAACATGCATCATCAGGCTACCGTCAATTTCACGTCGACGTTGCCCCTCGTCGCGTGGCTGTACGGGCAAACGATATGCGCCTTCTGCACCAGATCCTCGAGCACGGCCTTGTCGACGCCCGGCGAAGAGATCTCCAGCGCCGCATCGATGTAGAAACCGGTGCCATCGTCACGGGGGCCGATACCGACCGTGCCCGTCACCTTCGTGTCTTCGGGAAGCTTTACCTTCTCCTTGCCAGCGACGAATTTCAGGGCGCCGAGGAAGCATGCGGAATAGCCGGCGGCAAAGAGCTGCTCAGGGTTCGTGCCGCGCGCACCGTCGCCGCCGAGTTCCTTCGGTACGGTGAGGGTCACGTCGAGCACGCCGTCGGTGCTCTTGGCCTGGCCGGCGCGGCCTCCGGTTGCGGAAGCGGTGGTGCGATAGAGGATCGGCATGACAGTCTCCTTCTGCTCGGTTGTCGATGAACATGTTAATAGCGCAAAATTAAATTGCGCGCAAATTAATTTTGCAAATTGCTTTAGCGGCGTGAATTTGCGACAATGGCATCATGATCACCGAAGCAGCAAAACTCGACGCTCTTCCCGATGAGGCGCTTGCACTCGGCCAGCAACTCTGCTTTGCCGTCTACTCGGCGGCACATGCCTTCAACCGCGCCTACAAACCTCTGCTCGACCGCTTCGGGCTCACCTATCCGCAGTATCTCGTGCTGCTGGCGCTCTGGCAACAGGACAGCATGACCGTGAAGCGGATCGGTGAAGAGCTGGGCCTCGATTCGGGCACGCTTTCCCCGCTGCTCAAGCGGCTGGAGGCGGCGGGCTATGTCAGGCGGATGCGCGATCCGGCCGATGAGCGGCAAGTCATCGTCAGTTTGACGGAGGGCGGTCGCCGATTGAAGACCGAGGCATTCACGATCCTTGCGGAGATCGGCAAGGCGACCGGCTGCAGCCTGGAAGAGGTCAGCGAACTGCGCGATGCGCTGCATCGGCTGACGCAGCGGTTGAGCGACAATAACCTGGAGAACTGAGCCTACAGCGCCGCGCGTCTTGTCAGACGCGCAAAGATAACTGTAGCACTTTGAATTGCTGCCTGCTTTGTCCCTTAAGTCGAGGTCGATTTAAGGAGACATGCAGTAGGGCAGCGAGCGGTCAGATAACGAGGATCGGCGCCTTGCCGCGCACGCGATCATAGAGGTCGATCACGTCCTGGTTGAGCATGCGCACGCAACCGGAAGAAACGGCCTTGCCGATCGATTGCCACTCCGGCGTGCCGTGGACGCGATAAAGCGTGTCCTGACCGTTCTGGAAAATGTAAAGCGCGCGCGACCCGAGTGGGTTGTCGACCCCCGGAGGCATGCCGCCATTGTCCGCCGAGAATTTCGCCAGTACCGGCTGACGGGCGATCATGGTATCCGGCGGCGTCCATCTCGGCCACTTCTGCTTCCACTGGATGACGCCGCGACCAGACCAGGCGAACCCCTCGCGGCCAAGACCCACACCATAGCGCGTGGCGCGGCCGCCCGATTGGATGTGATACAAATAGCGGTCAGCCGTATCGACGACGATGGTACCGGGAGCCTCGCCGAACGGATCGCTCACGTCCTGGCGATAGAGACGTGGGTCAAGCTGCCGATAGGGCACGGCCGGGATCAGAAAGCCGCCGTCTTCCTTCGCCGCGTAGATCTCCCCGTAATAGGCGTCCTGCGGTGGCAGGCCGATCGGCCCCTCTCCCACCGGACCTTCCAACAGGACTTCGCCACCTGGCGCGATCCAACGGCTCTCGAGCGCGGGATTGCGGAAGACTGGCATCGTTTGCTCGCGGAAACGGTCGGTGTTCATCGAAGAGGTGCAGCCCGCAAGCCCTGCGGAGGCGATTGCGAGTCCGGATGTGCGGAGAAACTGGCGTCGGGAAAAAACAGGCAGCGATGACATCGAACTCTAACGGGTTTCAAAGTGCGGCGAAGGAGTAAAGAGCGGCGCCATGTGCGTCGGTATCCACATGCTCCGCCCCGGGGGTCAGGTCCAGATGGCCCCGGATTGAATCGCTCCGGAGCCATATTGATGGTTACCGATAAGTCGCAGCGAGACGCAAGTGGAAACCGCTTCCTTAGCTTCTGCTTCGCATTAATGGCTGGAACGGAACTTGTGTCAGTAAACTTCCGATCACAATCATGGCATGGCTCGTACAACCGCTGACGACTTCAGATTCCGTCAGCGTCGCAGCCGGCTTGGCGCAGCAACGACTCGAATTCGTGGGCGGGCAGCGGGCGGCTGAAAAAATAGCCCTGGATCTCGTCGCAACCTGCCTTCTGCAGAAATTCGACCTGTGCCTGGGTCTCGACGCCCTCGGCGATCACGCGAAGGCCGAGCTTCTGTGCGAGCGAAATGATCGCCGAGGTGATTGCCATATCGTCGCCATCCGATGGGATGTCCGCGACGAAGGAGCGATCGATCTTCAGCCTTCGCACAGGGAATCGCTTGAGCGCGCTGAGACTCGAATAGCCGGTGCCGAAATCATCGATCGCCAGATGAACGCCGATCGCCTCCAGCTCATGCATGGTGGCGATCGCCCCGGAAACGTCCTGCATGATCAGGCTTTCGGTCAATTCGAGCTCTAGGTAGCGCGCCTCGAGGCCGGTTTCCTCCAATATCGCCGCCACGCGCTCCGCCCAGTCGCCTTCGCGGAACTGCCGGGCCGAAACATTCGCGCTGACAATCAATGGCGGCAACCCCGCTTCCTGCCATGCCTTCAACTGACGGCAGGCAGCGCGCAGGACCCAATCACCGATCGGTACGATCAGTCCTGTCTCTTCGGCAAGCGGAATGAACGTCGCCGGCGATATGATGCCGCGCACCGGGTGCTTCCAGCGCAACAGCGCTTCGGCGGCGAATATGCGGCCGCTTTCGAGGCTCATTTGCGGCTGGAAATGCAGAAGGAATTCCTCGCGGGCAATTGCTTCCCGCAGTTCCTCCTGCCATTGCAGTTTCTCGTGCGCTCGCGCGGCCATCTCCTCGGTGAAGACCTGGAGGTTGTTGCGGCCGAGTTCCTTGGCGCGGTACATGGCCGTATCGGCATTGGCGAGCAGCTCGCTCACCGTCCTTCCCTGATCCGGGAAGCAGGCGACACCCATGCTGCAGCTGACCCGCAGGCTGCGGCCCTGGAGCTGCACCGGCATGGCGATCTCCGCCCGGATATCCTCCAGGCGCGACAGCACGACGTCGCGCTCCTTCGGCAGGCCGTTCAGCAGAATGATGAATTCGTCGCCGCCCACGCGCACGACGAAATCGGATTTGCGCACGGCGGCCAGCATGCGCCGGGCCACCGCTTTCAAGAGTTCGTCACCGGCGGCGTGGCCGAGGCCGTCATTGATCAGCTTGAAGTTGTCGAGATCGAGAAACGCGAGCACCGCCCACTGGTCCCGTCCGCGGATTGCTTCGAGCATACCGGTAACCTGCTCCTCGAAGAGGACGCGATTAGGCAGGCCCGTCAGGGAGTCGTGATGCGCCATGAAACCGATTCTGTCTTCAGCGCGCTTGCGCTCGATCGCGATCCCGGCCAGATGGACGGCCATTGCGATCAGTTCCTGCTGCCGCTCACTCGGCGTACCCACCTCACGCGAGTAGAGGGCGAAGGTGCCGAGCACCTTGCGCTCGCGCGAGAGAATCGGCGTCGACCAGCAGGACCTCAGGCCGGAGGGCCTCAGAAGATGCGCGTAGTCCTGCCAAAGCGGATCGGCAAAAACATCGGAAACGATCACCTGTTCGCCGCGCCAGGCCGCCGTTCCGCAGGAGCCGGCCACCGGACCGATCTCGGCGCGATGGATCGCGGCGCAATAGCCCTCGTCGAGGTTCGGGGCTGCGCCGTGCAGAAGATGCCCGCCATCATCCGAGAGGAGCAGAATCGACCCCCGAATGCCAGGCAGCAGCGCTTCGATCAGCAGGATCAGCTCATCGAAGAATTCACCAAGCGGCTCGCCCTCGGCGATCATTTCCAATAGGCGCGCCTGGCCTTCGAGCAGACGCTCTGCCTCCTTGCGGTCGCTGATATCGCGAGATATGCCGACGGTGCCGACGATCTTGCCGCTCTTGCTGCGCAACGGCACTTTCGAGGTCATCAGCCAACGGTCGCGTCCCTTGGTCACGATTGCCCGCTCCTCGATGCCGAAGATCGGTTCGCCGGTCTCGATCACCCGCCGTTCCGTGTCGGCGACGGCCTGGGCGAATTCGTGCGGGTGCAGGTCGAAATCGGTCTTGCCGACGAGATCCCGCAAGCTTTCAAGACCGTTATCGGCGACGGTCACGTCGTTGGCGATGAGAAAGCGCCCTTCGAGGTCCTTCGCATAGATGTAGTCCGGCACATGGTTGATCATCGTCTCCAGCCAGTAGTGGCGGTCGGCGATGTCGGGCTCGCGCGGAAAGATGCGCGCCACCTCTTCAGCCAGGCGGTTGCCGGCATCGATCAGCCGGCGCGTCTCCACGTTGTCGCCGGCGTTCAGGGCGGCATAACGGGTGTTGCGGGACGTTTTCCTTGACAAGCACAGCCTCCGGGAGAGCGACGCTCGCTTAGGTTTAGTTGTGAGAAGTTATACTTCCCTAAATTCCGCAGCGAAAAATCGTCTAAAGGTTCTCCGGAGATGTCGCATCAAAAGATTTCATGCGCCTATCAATGGCGGCCGCTTTTGCCAACGGCGGCAATTGCTTAAGGGATCCATCAATCGCAAACGGAGAGGCCGAGATGCTGACGATCTATGGAGTTTACCGCTCGCGCGCGTCGCGCAACTACTGGATGGCGCGCGAACTCGGCATTCCTTTCAAATCCGCGCCGGTGATCCAGGCGCGCCGCCTCAGCGACCCGTTGGCGGCGGAGGCTCCTCTGAATACCAAATCGCCGGACTTCCTTGCCGTCAATCCGATGGGTCTCATTCCGGCAATCGAAGACGAAGGTCTGGTACTGACGGAATCGCTCGCCAACAATCTCTATCTCGCCCGCAAATATGGCGGGCCGCTGGGCCCAGCCGACATCGGCGAGGAAGGGCAGATCGGCAGCTGGACCATGTGGGCGGCGACGGAGGTAGAGCCGCATGCGGTCAAGATCGTTCTTGCCTATGACAACGGCATCGAGAACACACCCGAAGGCCGGGCACTGATCGACACCTGCTCACAGTCGCTCGAAAAAGCCTTCGCCGTGCTTGAGGGGCACCTTGCCGGCCGCGACTACGTCGTCGGCGAGCGCTTCACGGTCGCCGACCTTAACCTGGCGGAAGTCTTCCGCTACACGATGAGCCAGACCGCCCTTTTCGACAGGCACCCACGCGTCACGGCCTGGCTGGCGCGGTGCCAGTCGCGTCCCGCATTCAAGGCGATGATGGAGGAACGGCTGAGGGAACCGGAATAGAGTCGAGCTCGCGCATTCCCTCTTCCACCTCCTCGCGCACCCATTGCTTGAATGCAATTACGCCCTTGCTTTCGCGTCGCGAAGCAGAGGTGACGAAGTAATGGGCGAAGCCGGTCTTGGCGCGGATGCCGAACGGCGCCACCAGACTGCCCTTCATCACCGCATAGCCAGCGAGCGTCTGCCAGGCAATCATCACGCCCTGGCCGGCAATGGCCGCGTCGAGCGCGAGCGACGCATCGTTGAAGGTGTGGCGCACGGTCATCTGGGCGCCGGAAAGACCGGCTGCCTTCAGCCATACCTCCCACGAAAACATCGCATGCTCGTCGATGACGGCCGGCAACTTCAAAATGTCGGCCGGAACACGCAGTCCGGCAGCGAGCGCCGGTGAGCAGACGGGAAAGACCTCCTGTTCGAGAAGCAGCTCGGAGCGCACACCCGGCCAGCCGCCCGCCCCGACGCGGATGGCGAGATCCACGTCGGACGTTTCGAGATTGGCAAGTCTCGTCGTAGCATCGATTCGGAGCCGTATCCCCGGATGGCGCTCGGCGAAGCGGTTCAGCCGATAGACCAGCCAGCGAGCCGCAAAGACCGGCGCTACCGACACCGTCAATACCGACTCGTCGCGACGACGCACCTGCGCGACGGCTTCGGCGAGTTCCGCAAAAGCATTCGAGAGCCGCATCATGAGCGGGCGGGCGCTATCGGTTACCACGAGTCCGCGCGGCGAGCGCTCGAAGAGCGCACGCCCAAGCTGCGCCTCCGTCTTGGCAATCTGCTGACTGACGGCGCCAGGCGTCACGCCGAGTTCGTCGGCCGCGGCGGCGAGCGAACCCAGCCGACCGACCGCCTCCGCCGCGCGTAGCCCGTTCAGGTGAATCGTGTTCAGGTCCTTCATATAGTTTTTCTAAAAGCAAGGCCCGGTAATCTCAATTGTAAATTTCGGCGGACAGGCGGATCCTGCTGTAAGAGTCCAGACGGAGAGCAAAGGCCGCAAGGGTTTGCCCGCCCGTCCGACCGCAGACGCGGCACTGCCGCGCTCTCAAAAAGGATGGCTCCATGCCGAAGATTTTCTCTATACTGAAACGTGTCGGGATCGCCCCTGACGATCTTGCGGAAACGCCTTCCGACTGGTCGCGAGATCCTCTCCAGCATCCCGATCTCGCCCGTATGGATGAACGCGCGCTGGCGGACCTGCCGTTTCCCGGATGGCCATGGCCGCACGCTGCGGCGAGCGGGGCTTGCGACCACACGTGATCGGCGACGGCGGCTGAGCTATGATCCGCAACGTCCTTCCCGTTTGACCGAGGAAATCCATGACGGACGAGATGAAGCGTTCCTTCGAGCGCGTGCGGCGGCTTGCAGAAGCCGCGAGGCTACCGGAAATGACCGTCGGCACGTCCTATGGGACGCCGGCGCTACTCGTCAAAGGCAAGAGCTTCGTACGGATGAAGGACGCCGAGACGCTGGTGGTGATGTGTGCGCTCGAAGAAAAGGAGATGCTGATGGAGCTCGACCCGTCGCTCTTCTTCGAGACCGACCATTACAAGGGATGGCCGGCGATGTTGGTCAGGCTCTCGGTCATCGACGACGACGCGCTGACGCAACGGCTGATTGCCGCTTGGCGCGAAAAAGCGCCGAAACGGCTGGCGGATCGCTTTGGCATCTCCAGCCCGACCTGACCCGCGGTATCATGACTGCACGACCGCCAGCACCTTGGCGACGGCGGGCCGCGCGGCCATTCGGTTGCGATGATCGAGGATCTTCGGGAAGCGCGCCGGATCGACGCCGTCCGCCTCGAGCCAACTAGCAATCGTGAAGAGATAGGGATCGGCGATCGAATAGTTTTCGCCCATCACGAAGGGGCCGGCGAACATCGCACGCTCTATCAGATCGGAGCAATCGGCCATATTCTGCGGCACTTTCGCCTTCATCGCCTCGTGCGCAGCCGGGTCATCGGCCCAGCGTGCCGCTCGCCGCGCATGAGCATGGGCGACATGCACCGTCGAGCAGAGGTAGCTCAGGAACGACTGCAGCCGCGCAAACTCGAACGCGTCCTCGAGCGGCGCAAGCCGCGCCTCGGGAAAGCTCTGAGCGATATAGGCGAGGATGGCCGGTGTTTCGGTCAAGATGCCGCGATCGGTCACGAGCGCCGGCACCCTCCCTTTCGGATTGATGGCGAGATATTCGGGCTTCGTCTGCTCGGCCTTGGAAAAATCGATACGATGCGCTTCATAGGCCGCTCCGGCCTCCTCGAGCGCGATATGCGAGGCAAGTGAACAGGTCCCGGGCGTATAAAACAGTTTCAGCATCGTTCTGCCTCTCAAGGTGGCGGCGCGGAAGCGCGAATTGCCTTTGCAGAAGAGATGAAATCGCCGCGATTGACAAGGGCGGAAGGTCCGGCGGCGGCGATCCGCCGGCCCCTGTGCTTACGCGACCAGCGTACCGGCGCAGCCCGGCACGTCCTCAAGACGATAATAGACCGGAATGCCGCGTTCGCGCGCGATGCGCACGTCATTATCCGCTCCCTTCGAGTCGCCGGGCAACCGCAGTACGGCGTCGCAAAGGGCGAGTAAGCGGCCGGCCACGGGATGAAAGATCTCCTCATAGAGATCGTCGCCCACATGGCGCCCGCCCGCTGCATGCCACACCGGCAAGGCCACCCATTCGCCGATCATCGGCACGTGCCCCGCCTTGAAGAGCGCGTAAGACGGCTCCTCCAGACGCTTCAAGTTAGCCGCCATTTTGGCCGGATCGTCGCCCGTACCCGAGCGGTAGGGTCCAGCAATCAGAATAAGCATGACTTTTCTCCATGATTTTTTGCACGAAAATTCCAGATATTTCTGGAAATGTCATGAGGATTCATGCAATTTCGTGAAGAGTCAAGGAGGAATCAATGCTGACGACACAGAGACGAGCCATGATCTCGGCAAGACTTGCACGCGACGGGCAGCTCGTTGCAAAGGCGCTCGCCGACGAGCTCGGCCTTTCGGAAGACACGATCCGTCGCGACCTCAGAGAAATGGCGGCCGAGGGCCTGTTGAAGCGGGTTCATGGAGGAGCCCTGCCGCTGACGCCGCCGCTTCCGGATTTTGCCGCCCGCCAGGCTATCGCCGGCAACATCAAGCGCCGGCTCGGCCGCCGCGCGGCGGAGCTCGTCAAGCCGGGTCAGGTCGTTTTTCTCGATGGCGGTACGACCAATGCAGAGATCGCTCGCGCGTTGCCGTACGACCTCCGCGTCACCATAGTCACCCATAGCCCGACGATCGCCGCAGAGCTCGAGCGTCATGATGCGGAGGTGGTCCTGATCGGCGGCCGGCTCTACAAGCATTCGATGGTGACGACCGGCGCCGCGGCACTCTCGGCAATCGAACAAATTCGGGCCGATATTTTCTTTCTCGGGGTCACCGGCATTCACCCCGCGCACGGGCTTTCGACCGGAGACTACGAGGAGGCGGCGATCAAGCGGGCGATCGCCCGGCATACGGCTGAAACCTACGTGCTCGCCACGCCGGAGAAATTCGGCGCCGCCTCTCCCCACCGCATCATGAGCGTCGGCGAGCTCGCCGGCCTCGTCGTGCCCGCGGATATGGAAGCCGATCTTCTATCGCCCTATCAGGACGGGAGCACGACATTGATCACGGCATAGCGAGATTTGCGAACGCTGCTGCATGTTTCCTCAAGCAATTCAAAGTGCTGCAGCAATCTTTGCGCGTCGGATAAGACGCGCGGCGCTGTAGGTCACGCGATAAAGGCCTCGGTCACGCGCACGTTGCCGACATGCATACGGTTCCAATTGTGCATCGAGTGGTTGGCCTGAGCCATCAGCGCGGCGTGAACCTGCGGCTCGTCCGCGAAGAAGCGGGCAAGCGTCGCCGCGACCATCGCCTCGGCGGCCCGGGTCGTGCCGTCTTCGCATTTGAGCGCGATGCCTATGCCCTTCTCCGGAATGGCGGCGCAGAAGACGCCCTCGGCACCGGTCTTGGCGAAGATGCGACCGGGCGCGGTGTTCATCAGCCGCGTGCAGGCGCGCTTGGTACCGGCGACGTAGAAGGGTTCGGCCATGCAGGCATCGATCAGACGCTTCGAAGCGCGCGCCCGCTCCGCCCCGAGACCGGCACCCGTCGCCATCTTTGCAAAACCGTGGGCAAGCCCCTTCAGCGGTACCGCATAGGTCGGTATCGAGCAGCCGTCGACGCCGCAATTGTCGCGCGCCAGGATTGCTCCGGTCAGGTCCTCCATGACCCCGCGAATTTCCTGCTGGATCGGATGATCGTAGCCGATGTAACCCCTGACTTCCGTGCCGGAATGGCAGCAGGCGCAGATGAAGCCGGCATGTTTGCCGGAGCAATTGTTGTGCAGCGCGCTCGGCTTCTCCAGCGAGCGGGCCTGGCTGATGAGCGTCGCCTGGTCGGAAGACCAGTGGGCGCCGCATTCGAGCGCGCCGACGTCTCTCCCCGCGGCAGCCAGCATCTCGGCCGCGAGCGCCACATGTTCCGGCTCGCCGGAGTGTGATGAACAGGCAAGCGCCAGTTCCCTGGCACCGAAGCGATAGGCGTCCGCGGCGCCACTTTCCATGAGCGGCAGGGCCTGCATCGCCTTGCAGGCGGAACGCGGGAACACGGCGGCATCCGCGTCACCCAGCGAAAACAGCTCATTGCCGTCGCCATCGACGGCGACGACCATGCCGCGGTGGCGGCTTTCGACCATGTTTCCGCGCGTCACTTCGACCAGAACGGGATTCGACATGCACTGCCCTCAAATTTCCATCATTGCTTGAGCGGAATGCGGGCAAAAGAAGCACCCACTTTCCTTATCCGCGTACTTCCGGTTATGCATCTATCAGGTTTCCACCCGCAGAAAAGACGTTGTCGATGAAATTCCTCCGCCGCCTCTTCATCGCTTTCATCATCGTCTATCTGCTGCCAGCGCTTGCCTCGGCGGGTCTATGGTACTTCAAGGACCGCCCGCAGAGCTGGCGGGAGGCGGATTGGTCGTCGGCCGGCATTCTGCCCAAGGCAGCGGCGAACCCGGGCGCGGCGATTTACGTTTTCTCGGCGACGACCGGCGGCATGAAGGGCGCCGTGGCAAGCCACGCGTGGATCGTCACCAAGTACGAAGGAGCGCCGACCTACAGTCGCTACGAGAAGGTGGGCTGGGGCCGTCCGATCCGGAAGAACGCCTATCTGGCCGACGCCCGCTGGTACTCGAACGAGCCGCGCTTGGTGGTATCGGTCACAGGCGAGGAAGCGGAGCGGCTCATTCCCAAGGTCGAGCAGGCGATTGCCGCCTATCCCTATTCAGCGCCCGGCGCCTATCGCATCTGGCCGGGGCCGAACTCCAACACTTTCGTTGCCCATGTGCTGCGCTCCGTGCCCGAGCTCGACGCCGTGCTGCCGCCCGATGCGGTCGGTCGCAATTACCTGCCGGAGGCCAGGCTCTTCCAGGTCGATGCCGACGGGCTCGACGTCCATGCGACACTCTATGGCCTCGCCGGCATTTCTGCGGGCTGGCGCAGCGGCTTGGAACTGCATTTCATGGGCTTGGTGGCCGGGCTCGATATTGCAAGGCCCGGCTTCAAGATACCGGCCGTTGGCCGGCTCGGCATGTGAAGCGGCAGTTTAGAGCCGGCGCTCAAAAAAGGAAAAGGGCCGCGCTCCGGCGGCCCTTCCATGAGTTTTGGCCCTGTAATGGCCGGGCCCGAAGGCCCCAAGGAAGGCGGCAATCAAGCCAAGGGCTGCCTCGACTCCTTCACCTCTCCCATGTCCATTACGAGGTCCGAAATCTCATTAGACATTGGATCACCTTCCTTTCTGTTCGTTGACGTTGATTTAAACGTAAGCCCTCTTTGCGCCAATACAAGGGCGACTATCGTCTTATTGTCAGGCGACCCGCATCACGATCTTGCCGATATGATCGCCCCCTTCCATCAAGCGATGCGCTTCGGCGACTTTATCGAAAGGCAGAACCGCATGGATCACCGGTGCGACCTTGCCCGCTTCCAGCAGCGGCCAGACGCTTGATGCAAGCCCGTCTCGGATCGCCTGTTTCTCGGCAGACGTTCGTGGCCTAAGCAGCGATCCCATCACGTGCAGCCGCTTCGTGAGAATCGGCGCGATGCTGGCGCCCTCCACCCGCGCGCCGCCGAGGAAAGCGATGATCGATAGACGCCCGTCCTTGGCAAGGCAGGCAATGTTGCGATCGAAGTAGCGCCCGCCGACCATGTCGAGAATGACGTCTACGCCGCGCCCGCCGGTCTCCTCGAGCACGACGGCCTTGAAATCTTCCTCGCGATAGTTGATCGCCCGCTTCGCCCCGAGCGCCTCGCAGGCCGCGCACTTTCCCGCGTTGCCGGCGGTTGCGAAGACCTCCGCATCAAAGGCTCTAGCGAGCTGAATCGCCGTCGTGCCGATGCCGCTCGATCCGCCATGGACGAGAAGGGTTTCACCTGCCTTCAAGCCGGCCATGTCGAAGACATTGACCCAAACGGTGAAGAAGGTTTCCGGTAAGGCCGCCGCCTTCACCGCATCATAGCCTTTGGGCCAGGCAAGCACCTGTGTCGCAGGCACGGCGCAATATTCGGCATAGGCTCCGCCATTGGCCAACGCACAGACCTTGTCGCCAATCGCGAAGCCGGCCGCGCCCTCTCCGAGAGCGGCGACTTCGCCTGCAACTTCGAGCCCAAGGATCGGGCTCGCGCCGGGCGGCAGCGGATAGTCGCCCTTGCGCTGCAGCAAATCCGGCCGGTTGACACCGAAGGCTTCGACGCGGACCAGGACATCACCCGGCTTCACCTGCGGCAGGGGCCCGCGCGCCAGAACCATATTCTCCGGTCCGCCCGGGGCTGGCAGGTCGACATAGATCATCTCGGTCGGAAGGGTCATGGCGGCATCCTCGAAAGCAGAGCTCCGCCTATACCTACAGCCGGCTCGCCGCCCGCTCAATCCTGGCCAAGCCGTTCCAGCACGAGCCCGTCGTCGCTTGCCTTGGCACGCGCCTTTATCTCCGCGATCCGCTTGCTCACCGTCTGGCTGTCGGACAGGATGAATCCTTCCGGAAGCTTGAGCACGGCGATCGAGCAGCGCATCAGCGGGAAGTCCCTCGCGAGGCCGTCGCGGCCATGACCGCTAATGCCGCCTGCCGCCTGGTGCTCCGGCGTATAGAGCTGGCGCACATCCAGCCGGAAATCGTCGACGAGACGCATAAGGACCGCACGAATCTCCTCTTCGGTAAAGCCGCTGACGCCGACGAAGAAGTCGTCACCGCCGACGTGGCCCAGGAACTTCTCCTCGCCTATGAAATGACGCCGCAGGAGCGCTGCGAACAGGGTGATCGCCAGATCGCCCTTCTGGAAGCCATAGGTATCGTTGAACGGCTTGAAGTCGTCGAAATCGCAATAGCAGAAATAGCGCGCCTCATCGCCGTCGAGGATGGCGTGCTGGACGTAGTCGCGGATGGCGCGATTGCCCGGCAGACCAGTCAGCGGGTTCTGCTCCTGCGCCATCTTCAACTGCTTCTCGTTGATGATCTTCAGGAGCGACGAGGCCGAAAGTATGCCCGCATAGCGCATGTTTTCCGTCAGGATGACGCAGTCGCTGCCGTCCATGCCGGCAAAGATCTTCAGCATCTCGTCGGCCGGGGTGTCGAGGTCGGCAATCGGTGCCGGCGTGACGAAGTGCGAGATGCGGCGCTGATAGATGCGGTTCTTCAGAAGGTCGCGGCCGAAGGGATGATAGATCATCTCCTTCACATGGTATTCGTGCAGGATGCCGCGCGGCTCGCCATTGGCGTTCAGCACGGGAAAGAAGGCCTGGCGCGGATTGCGGCGGAAAAGGTCGAAAACCGAATCGAGATCGTCGCTTTCCCTGACGGCGGGAAGCTGCTCGATCTCCTTCCTGATCAGGATGCTGTCGAGCGTCGACGAGGGGCGTGTGCCGCCGAGGGGTTCCAGATGCGGGTAGACCGGCTGCAGTTCGGTGAGATGCGTCGTCGGACGGGCGACGAAATAGCCTTGCATCAGATCGCAACCAAGATCGCGGCAGACGAGAAACTCCGCCTCCGTCTCCACGCCCTCGGCAATCACCCGCGTGCCGAGGACATGGGCCATGTTGACCGTGTGGCGAACGAGATGGCGCTTGCGCGAGTCCTTGTCGATCTCTGCAATGAAATGCCGGTCGATCTTCACATAGTCGACCGGCTGGTCGCAGAGCAGTTTCAGACCGTTGAAGCCGGCGCCGAAATCATCGATCGCCAGTTTGAAGCCGGCAAGCCGCAACTGCCGCACCAGCGCGGAGAAATCCGGCATCTTGCCGCTGTCGAAACGTTCCGACAGCTCGAAACAAATGGAGGACGGGGCAATGTTGGAACGCTTCAGATGATTGACGAGGCGCTCGACGATGTCCCCCTCGCCGCCGACGAGGCGCGAATCGAAATTGAGGAACAGCGTGCGCGCGGAGAAATCCGGAAGCGTTGCAAAGGCAGCGACCGCACGGCTGTTGATCAGGTGCTCGAGAGCCAGCAACTGCCCCGCGCCCTCGGCCTTGTCGAGCAACTCGAGCGGCGAGGCAAAGCCCAGGCGCTCGAAGCCTCGCACCAGAGACTCGTAGCCGAAGACCGCCCCGGTCGTCGCCTCCACGATTGGCTGAAAAGCGTTTTCGATCACGAGTTTGGCAAGCGTTATGATCTGGTCGTCGCCGAAGCGGCGAAGCGACAGGACTTCTGCGGGGGCGGCCGACATGCCGGGCTCCAGGGAAAAGATATACGGACGCGCGCCAGCATCGAAGTCAAGCGTCAACGAAATCTTTCGCGAATGTGAAAGTTTGATGAAGGTTCGGCGCTCGAAGTAGAGCGCGCCGAAACGCACTCGCTTGGGTTGCTGCAATTGTGCGCGCCGGCGGCTCAACCTCTCACAAGAACGCCGAAGGCGATCGAAGCAAGCCCTTGCATGACGAGATCGACCGCAAGGAACAGCCCGAGGATCCAGAGGCTGTTGACCGGCCAGCCGGCCGCGATGACGAGGCCGGCGATGAAGGTGATGATCCCGCCGACGACCATCCAGCCCCAGCCGCCGAGCGGCCGAAGCTTGAAGCCGACCCAGATGCGGAAGCAACCGGCGACGATCAGCGCCACCGCCAACAGGAACGTCAAGACCGAAGAGGCGAGCAGCGGGTTGATGAAGGCGAAGAGACCCGCCGCAGCGTAGAAGACACCGCTCAGCACCCAGTAGAGGACGCTTTCCCAGCCCCTGACCTGAAAGGCATGAGCGAGATTGAGCAGGCCGCCGATCAGCATGATGATGCCGACATAATAGACGGATGCGACCGTCGCCATCAGCAGGTTGCCGAAGGCTACGCCGCCGAACATGATCAGCAGCACGCCAAGCGCGACGAACCATCCCCATTTTCCAGCAACAGCCTCCCTGCCGGCCGGATCGAGCGTGTGGGCCATTTTCAACCTCCAGTGCTGCAGGCAAGCACGATCTCCACCCCATGATTGAGCCGGATTTCCAAGCAAAAAGAAAGGGAAAAAGCGGAAAGTTTTTATTGATTGATGAGTCAATCAAAAATAAACTGTGATCCTAAGGAGTTCTAGCATGCCGAAAATCGGAATGGAGCCGGTACGCCGCAAGGCGCTGGTCGATGCGGCGCTGCGCGTGATCGGCGATCAGGGTACGCTTTCCGTCACGATGTCCGACATCGCCCGGACAGCGGGCGTTTCGCCCGCGCTCGCGCATCACTATTTCGGCAGCAAGGAGCAATTGCTGATCGCGACGATCCGCAGCCTGCTCGGCAAGTTGCGCGAGGACGCTGTGAGTGCGCTGAAGGCTGCGGCGACACCGCGCGAGAAGGTGAGCGCGCTGATCCGCGTCAGCTTCCGCGCCGATCAATTCGCGCCCGAGACCGTCGCTGCCTGGCTCGCCTTCTACTCCGAAGCTCAGCGGTCCGAGGAGTTCCGCCGGCTCCTCGTCATCTATGCGCGGCGGCTGCGGTCCAATCTTCTGGCAAGCCTCAAGGCGCTTTGCCCGGCCGATGACGCGGAACGCCTTGCCGAGGGCGCGGCTGCGATGATCGATGGGCTTTACATTCGGCAAAGTCTGAAATCGGCGCCGATCAGCATCGAGGCTTCGATCGCGTTGACAGAAGATTATGTGAATGCGCATTTGCGGGCGAGCAGTGAAGACTGCCCCTCTCCTCGGGTTTAACTCGAGGACTAGCGTTCTCCCCGCTTGCGGGGACGAGCGGCAGCCGGATGAGGGGCAGCCGCCTGCACGCGCGTACTGTGCAGAAGACAAATTCGAACGTCGAGGACCTGACAACGTGACCGCCGGGAAGCCGAATATCCTGATCATCATGGTGGACCAATTGAACGGGAAGCTCTTTCCCGACGGTCCCGCCGCGTTTCTGCATGCGCCGAACCTGAAGGCGCTGGCCGCACGTTCGACGCGCTTCCGCAACAACTATACGTCGTCTCCCTTGTGTGCTCCGGCGCGAGCGTCCTTCATGGCCGGGCAATTGCCTAGCCGTACCCGCGTCTATGACAATGCGGCGGAATACCAATCCTCGATCCCGACCTATGCCCATCACCTGCGCCGCGCCGGCTACTACACCGCCCTTTCCGGCAAGATGCATTTCGTCGGGCCGGACCAGTTGCACGGCTTCGAAGAGCGGCTGACGACGGACATCTATCCGGCCGATTTCGGCTGGACGCCGGACTATCGCAAGCCCGGCGAGCGCATCGACTGGTGGTATCACAATCTCGGCTCGGTGACCGGCGCAGGCGTCGCCGAAATTACCAACCAGATGGAATATGACGACGAGGTGGCGTTTCTGGCGAACCAGAAGCTCTACCAGCTCGCGCGCGAGAACGACGACGAAGGGCGCCGTCCCTGGTGTCTCACCGTCTCCTTCACCCACCCGCACGACCCCTATGTGGCACGGCGCAAGTTCTGGGATCTCTACGAGGGCTGCGAACACCTGCTGCCGGACGTCGGCACCATCCCGCTTGAGGAGCAGGACCCGCATTCGCAGCGCGTCATGCTCTCCTGCGACTACAAGAACTTCGACGTGACGGAAGAAAACACCCGCCGTTCGCGCCGCGCCTATTTCGCCAATATCTCCTACCTCGACGAGAAGGTCGGCGAACTCATCGACACGCTCACGCGCACGAGGATGCTCGACGACACGCTCATCCTCTTCTGCTCCGATCATGGCGACATGCTCGGCGAGCGCGGACTATGGTTCAAGATGAACTTCTTCGAAGGATCCGCACGCGTGCCGCTGATGATTGCCGGACCGGGTGTGACAGCCGGCCTGCATCTGACGCCGACCTCGAATCTCGACGTGACGCCGACATTGGCCGATCTCGCCGGCATCTCGATGGACGAAGTGAAACCCTGGACCGACGGCGTCAGCCTCGTTCCGATGATCGGCGGCGCGGAGCGCACCGAACCGGTGCTGATGGAATATGCGGCGGAGGCTTCCCACGCGCCGCTTGTCGCCATTCGCGAGGGCAAGTGGAAATATGTCCATTGCGCGCTCGATCCGGACCAGCTCTACGACCTCGAAGCCGATCCGTTGGAACTCACCAATCTCGCGGCGCATCCGCGCGGCCCCGTCGATCTGGCGACGCTCACCGCCTTCCGGGACATGCGAGCCGCGCATTGGGACATGGAGGCCTTCGATGCCGCCGTGCGCGAGAGTCAAGCGCGGCGCTGGGTGGTCTACGAGGCGCTAAGAAACGGCGCCTATTATCCCTGGGACCACCAGCCGCTGCAGAAGGCATCCGAGCGCTACATGCGCAACCACATGAATCTCGACAATCTCGAGGAATCCAAACGCTATCCGCGAGGAGAATAAGATGAGAGCCCAACCGAAAGCCTCGCATTTCATCGACGGCGAATATGTCGAAGACGCCGCCGGCACGGTGATCGAGAGCATCTACCCGGCGACCGGCGAGGTGATCGCGCGTCTCCATGCCGCAACCCCGGCGATCGTGGAAAAGGCGATCGCCGCGGCCAAGCGTGCGCAGCCGGCGTGGGCCGCAATGAGCCCGACGGCCCGCGGCCGCATCCTGAAGCGCGCCGCCGAAATCATGCGCGAGCGCAATCGCGAACTCTCGGAACTCGAGACGCTCGACACCGGCAAGCCTATCCAGGAAACGATCGTTGCTGACCCGACCTCGGGCGCCGACAGCTTCGAGTTCTTCGGCGGTATTGCGGCTGCAGCCCTCAATGGCGACTATATCCCGCTTGGTGGCGACTTCGCCTATACGAAGCGGGTGCCACTCGGCGTCTGCGTCGGCATCGGCGCCTGGAACTACCCGCAGCAGATCGCCTGCTGGAAGGGCGCGCCGGCGCTGGTCGCCGGCAATGCCATGGTGTTCAAGCCATCGGAAAACACGCCGCTCGGCGCGCTGAAGATCGCCGAGATCCTGGTGGAAGCGGGCCTGCCCAAGGGTCTCTACAACGTCATCCAGGGTGACCGGACGACAGGCCCCGTCCTCGTCAACCATCCCGACGTCGCCAAGGTGTCGCTGACCGGCTCGGTGCCGACGGGCAAGAAGGTGGCGGGTGCTGCCGCGGCCGAACTCAAGCACGTCACCATGGAACTCGGCGGCAAGTCGCCGCTGATCGTCTTCGACGATGCCGACCTCGAAAGCGCCATCGGCGGCGCCATGCTCGGTAATTTCTATTCAACCGGTCAGGTCTGCTCGAACGGCACGCGTGTCTTCGTGCAGCGGACGATCAAGGAGCCCTTCCTGGCGCGGCTAAAGGAACGCACCGAAGCGATCGTCATCGGCGATCCGATGGACGAGGCGACGCAGCTCGGGCCTATGGTATCCAAGGCGCAGCGCGACAAGGTCTTCTCCTATATCGAAACCGGCAAGGCGGAAGGCGCGCGCCTCATCACCGGCGGCGGCATCCCGAACCATGTGAGCGGCGAAGGCACCTATGTCCAGCCGACGGTCTTCGCCGAAGTCACCGACGAGATGACGATCGCGCGCGAGGAAATCTTCGGGCCGGTCATGTGCGTGCTCGACTTCGACAACGAGGCGGAGGTCGTCGCGCGGGCAAACGCGACCGAATTCGGCCTTTCCGCCGGCGTCTTTACCGCCGACCTCACCCGCGCCCACCGGGTCGCCGACCAGCTAGAGGCGGGCACGCTCTGGATCAATACCTACAATCTCTGCCCGGTGGAGATCCCCTTCGGCGGCTCGAAACAGTCCGGCTTCGGACGGGAGAATTCGGTCGCGGCGCTCAATCACTACACCGAGCTCAAGACCGTCTATGTCGGCATGGGGAAGGTAGAGGCGCCGTACTAACAGCACTTGCCCCCTCACCCCTAGCACTCTCCCAGCACCCGGGGAGAGGCGATTCGGGCGGCGCGGCATATCCCTTCTCCCTGCAAAGCGGGGAGAAGGTGACGGCAGCCGGATGCGGGGCATGGACCTAGAAGAAAGACATTCGCATGCAGGCAGATTTCGTCATCATCGGTTCCGGCTCGGCAGGCTCGGCGCTCGCCTATCGCCTGTCGGAAGACGGCAAGCATTCGGTCATCGTCTTGGAGTTCGGCGGCTCCGATGTCGGTCCCTTCATCCAAATGCCGGCAGCCCTCGCCTGGCCGATGAGTATGAACCGCTACAATTGGGGCTATCTCTCCGAGCCCGAGCCGAACCTCAACAACCGGCGCATCACCGCGCCGCGCGGCAAGGTGATCGGCGGGTCCTCGTCGATCAACGGCATGGTCTATGTCCGCGGACATTCGGAGGATTTCAACCGCTGGGAAGAGCTCGGCGCCAAGGGCTGGGCCTATGCCGACGTGCTGCCCTATTTCAAGCGGATGGAGCACTCGCATGGCGGCGAAGACGGCTGGCGCGGCACCGACGGCCCGCTGCACGTCCAGCGCGGTCCGGTCAAGAACCCGCTCTTCCACGCCTTTATCGAAGCAGGCAAGCAGGCCGGGTTCGAAGTCACCGAGGACTATAACGGCTCGAAGCAGGAGGGCTTTGGCCTCATGGAGCAGACGACCTGGCAAGGTCGCCGCTGGTCGGCCGCCTCCGCCTATCTGAAGCCGGCGCGCAAGCGCCCGAATGTCGAGCTCATCCGTTGCCTCGCCCGCAAGATCGTGATCGAGAACGGCCGAGCGACGGGAGTCGAGATCGAACGCGGCGGACGCATCGAGGTGGTGAAGGCCAATCGCGAGGTCATCGTCTCCGCCTCCTCCTTCAATTCGCCGAAGCTCCTGATGCTCTCGGGCGTCGGTCCGGCAGCGCATCTGAAGGAGGTGGGCATCGAGGTGAAGGTAGACCGTCCGGGCGTCGGGCAGAACCTGCAGGACCACATGGAGTTCTATTTCCAGCAGGTGAGCACGAAGCCGGTCTCGCTCTATTCCTGGCTGCCATGGTTCTGGCAGGGGGTTGCCGGGGCGCAGTGGCTCCTCTTCAAGAAAGGCCTCGGCATTTCCAATCAGTTCGAGTCCTGCGCCTTCCTGCGCTCGGCCCCGGGCGTCAAGCAGCCGGACATCCAGTACCACTTCCTGCCGGTGGCGATCAGCTATGACGGCAAGGCGGCGGCGAACACGCACGGCTTCCAGGTGCATGTCGGCTACAATCTGTCGAAGTCGCGCGGCAACGTCACGCTTCGCTCCTCCGAGGCGAAAGCCGATCCGGTGATCCGCTTCAACTATATGAGCCATCCGGAGGACTGGGAGAAATTCCGCCATTGCGTGCGGCTTACGCGAGAGATCTTCGGCCAGAAAGCCTTCGACCTCTATCGCGGACCGGAAATCCAGCCGGGCGAGAAGGTTCAGACGGATGAGCAGATCGACGCCTTCCTGCGCGAACACCTCGAAAGCGCCTACCACCCTTGCGGCACCTGCAAGATGGGATCGAAGGACGATCCGACGGCGGTGGTGGATCCGGAAACGCGGGTGATCGGCGTCGACGCCTTGCGTGTCGTCGACTCCTCAATCTTCCCGCACATCACCTACGGCAATCTCAACGCGCCGTCGATCATGACGGGCGAAAAGGCCGCCGACCACATTCTCGGCAAGCTGCCGCTCGCCCGCTCGAACCAGGAGCCCTGGATCAATCCGCGCTGGTCGGTGAGCGACCGGTAAGATTACTCCAGAAGGAAACCGATCCAGCGGCCGGCTAGGACCGCTCCGATCCAGATCACCATGGAAAGCAGCGCCGAAAGGCGGACTCTCAGGGAGAGCGGTCCGCCTTTGACGGCGGCCCGCCATTGCGGTGTCATGTGCAATAAAGCCGCGTTGAGAACGCCAAGGGTGAGCAGCGTGATCTTTGTCAGGAAAGCGGGATTGCCGGCATATTCAACCGGCCGGACGCTGAAAAGGCAGAAGCCGGTGAGTATGGCCAGCGCAACGCCGGTTGCTGCTGCGCGCGAAAGATACGGTCCGACCACCCCGACCGGGACGCTGCGGAAAAACCCGATCAGCCGCAGGTCAAGCGGCAGGATCGAGCCGACGATGATCCCGATCGACAGGATGTGGGCGGCATTTGCGAAGATGTAGAGGGTCGCCGAACGCCGTATCGCGACGGCGAACGGCAGGGCTCCGATCCACTCCAGCAAGCCATCCATCAATTCGTCCGTATTCGTTCCGGATAGATATCATAGACCTTTCCGGCGACGGTGATCCGCACGGCTTTCATCCTTTTCTCGTTGCGATCGAGCGAGCGATTGCCGAGCGCGACGATCGGATCACCGATCTTTGCGACGCCTTCGACGAACCCTGAACGTTCGGTCAGCCGTGGATTGCCGAGCTCGACGCGCCAGATACCGTCGGTTTTCGTCTCGACCTGAAGGGTCGGATGTGGCGGCGCCATCGAAATCCGGCGGATCGTCCCGGAGAGCTCCATCTGCTCCTCTTCCGCCCAGGACCAGCCGTGATGCGCGTAAGCACCTGTGACGAGAAGCAGGCCGACAGCACCGCCGATGAATATGCGACGTGGCAGGAATCTCGCCATCTTTGTCTCCTCTCATGTGATCAGGATCAGCCTGAAAACTGGTGCGCGCAGAGTGGAAAGACAGGGTATTCAACAATTCTTGAACGGCACAGGCATCGCCGATCGGACCGTGCAGCCATGGAATGCTCGCCTCGCAACGGCGACCAGAATAATCTACTATCTTACTAGGTTTTCTTAGAACTTTATGGATCAGAGAGATATTTGCTCTGATCCTGAGGCAATAGAAATCCGTTTTTCTGTCCTTTGTCACAAACGGCTGCGATATTCCGTGCAAATCGCAACAGGATTGAGCCATGACTACGCAATCCCTCGAAGCCAAAGCGAAGGCTCTCAACGAGAAGCTCGAAGGCCTGGATCTTGCCGGCCGGCTGGCGCTCGTCGCCGGGCTCGAAGGCCGCGCGGTCTTCACGACGTCGCTCGGCATCGAGGATCAGCTGATCACCGCCGCGATCGGCACCCACCGCCTAGACATCGAGGTCTCGACGCTGAAGACCGGCCGCCTGTTCAACGAGACGGTCGCGCTCATCGACAAGACCGAGGAGACCTACGGCATCCTGATCAAGCGCTATTATCCCGAAAAAGCCGATATCGAAGCCTATGTCGCGCAATATGGTATGAATGGTTTCTATGAAAGTGTCGAGGCAAGGCATGCCTGCTGCGGCGTGCGCAAGCTGAAGCCGCTTGCTCGCGCGCTCGAAGGGGCAAGCTACTGGATCACGGGTCTCCGCCGCGGCCAGTCGGGCAACCGTGCCGCCACCCCCTTTGCGGAAGCTGACGCCGAGCGTGACTTGATCAAGATCAATCCGCTGGCGGACTGGGATATCGAGACGATCCGTGCCCATGTCGCGGCAGAAGCCATTCCCGTCAATCCCCTGCACGGCCGCGGTTATCCGTCGATCGGCTGCGAGCCCTGCACGCGCGCCATCAAGCCCGGCGAGCCCGAGCGCGCCGGCCGCTGGTGGTGGGAGAACGACGAGAAGCGCGAGTGCGGTCTGCACGTCGCTGAAGCGGCCTCCTCCGTCATCCCGAACGCCAGCAATGCCGCTTGACGGCCAAGCGCGGCGTCGACCAGAAAATATCCTCCCCGGAGTTTGCAATGCCCCATACTCATCCGGAAACGGAACTGCATAACCCGCAGAGCACGAAGCCGCCGCTCGACCCGCATCTGAAGGCGCTCGAAAACGAAGCGATCCACATCTTCCGTGAGGTCGCCGCGGAATTCGAGCGGCCGGTGATGCTTTATTCGATCGGCAAGGATTCGTCGGTGCTCCTGCACTTGGCACGCAAGGCCTTCTATCCCGGCCGCGTGCCCTTCCCGCTGCTCCATGTCGACACCGGCTGGAAGTTCCACGAGATGATCGCCTTCCGCGACGAGATGGTCGAGAAGTACGACCTCGACCTCGTCGTCCACACCAATCCGCGCGGTGCGGCCGAGAACATCACCCCTTTCACGCATGGCTCGGCGCTTTATACCGACATCATGAAGACCGAGGCACTGCGCCAGGCGCTCGACGCCGGACAGTACGACGCTGCTTTCGGCGGCGCGCGCCGCGATGAGGAGGCGAGCCGCGCCAAGGAACGCATCTACTCGTTCCGCACGCCGGATCACCGCTGGGACCCGCGCAACCAGCGCCCGGAGCTCTGGAACATCTATAACGGCATGATCCGCAAGGGCGAGAGCGTGCGTGCCTTCCCGCTCTCCAACTGGACCGAGGTCGACATCTGGCGCTACATCCAGGCGGAAGAGATCCCGATCGTACCGCTCTATTTCGCCAAGAAGCGCCCGATCGTCGAACGCGACGGCATGATGATTCTTGCCGAAGACCCGCGTCTCGAGCTGCTTCCGGGCGAGGCCAAGCGCGAGGACGTTATCCGCTTCCGCACGCTCGGTTGCTTCCCGCTGACCGGCGCTATCCGCTCCAGCGCAACCACGCTCGACGACATCATTTCCGAACTTGAAACCGCGACCGTCTCCGAACGCCAAGGCCGCGCCATCGACCGCGACCAGGCCGGCTCGATGGAAAAGAAGAAACGCGAAGGATATTTCTGATGACTGCACCGGCACTCGCGAACGCAGCCTTGGACGAAACCGCCGTTGCCCTCCCGGTGCAGGAGACGGCGCGGGTCGTGCGCGACACCCGTCCCCTTCGCCTCATCACCTGCGGCAGCGTCGATGATGGCAAGTCGACGCTGATCGGCCGGCTGCTCTGGGACACCAAGGCGGTCAAGGAAGACCAGGCGGCAAGCCTTCAGCGCGATTCGAGCGGCAAGCAGAACGATCTCGGCCTGCCGGACTTCGCGCTGTTGCTCGATGGCCTGCAAGCCGAGCGCGAACAGGGCATCACCATCGATGTCGCCTATCGCTATTTCTCGACCGACAAGCGCTCCTTCATCGTCGCCGACACGCCCGGCCACGAGCAATATACGCGTAACATGGCGACCGGCGCCTCGACCGCCGACCTCGCCGTGCTGCTCGTCGATGCGCGTGTCGGGCTGCTCGAGCAGACCCGTCGCCATGCGACGATCGCGACGCTGATGGGCATCCGCCAGTTCGTGCTCGCCGTCAACAAGATCGACCTTACGAATTACGACCGCGCCCGCTTCGACCAGATTTCGCACGAGTTCAAGGAACTGGCGCTGTCACTCGGCGTGCGCCAGGTGACCGCGATCCCGGTCTCGGCGCTCAAAGGCGAGAACGTCGTCTATGACGGCCGCGCCTCGATGCCCTGGTATGATGGCCCCACTCTGATCAAGGTTCTGGAGCTCGCGACAACCCGCTCGGCCCAGACCGTCGGCTTTCGCCTGCCGGTGCAGCGCGTGTCGCGTCCCGGCGAAAGCTTTCGCGGCTATCAGGGCACGGTTTCCGGCGGCTCGGTGAAGCCCGGCGATTCCGTCGTCATCCTGCCATCGGGCATGGTGGCGAACGTCACCAAGATCGTCACCTTCGACCTCGTGCGCAACGCGGCGGTCGCCGGCGACGCGATCACGCTGGTGCTTGACCGGCAGGTGGATGTCTCCCGCGGCGATGTGATCGCGTCGATCGACAGCCAGCCGATGATCGGCCTCGCCTTCGACGCGCAGCTCGTCGCTCTGCAGGCGGAAGGCATCCAGCCCGGCAAGCGCTACTGGTTGAAATCCGGCAGCCGCCGCCAGCGCGTGCAGGTGCAGCCGATAAGCCAGCTCGAGCTCAAGAGCGGCAAGTGGAATCATGCGGACGAGCTGCCGATGAACGCCATTGGCAAGGTGCATCTCGCCTTCGACGAACAGGCGATCTTCGACACCTACGAGCAGAACCGCACGACCGGCGCTTTCATCCTGATCGACCCGGACACCAACAACACGGTCGCCGGTGGCATGATCACCGCCAAGCGCGCCGCACTCGGCGGCATCCACACCGAGGAGAGCCGCGTAATCCTGTCGCTGCCGGCCGACCTCGCCGATCAGTTGATGGCAACGGAGTTCTTCGCCAACCGCCGCGAAGACGTGGAGGTCCGCCGCGTCACGGCCGCCAAAGCGGTCGAGATCATCGACACGATCGACGAGTGACAGGTAAATAGCCGATTACGGAGGGGGCCCGCGAGGCCCCTTTTTGCTGGGTCATTGCCAGTGACTGACTTGCTGGAAAAATTGCGGAGCGCCCCGCCGGTGCGGCCTTGCCTTGGTTAGCTCTCACAAGACGCAAGAAATTTCCCCCAAAGAGGAGTAGTCTCCGCAAGCCTGCGCCCGCCGCAGGCGATCAGGCGCGCCGCTCGATGCGGGTGAGGTCGAGCATAAGCGGCGGCGGATCGGCATGGCTCCAAAGTTGATAGCCGACGACGCTGCCCAGGATGGCGGACCAGATGAGGATTTCGCGTAGGGTGAAAATCGGCTCGTTCGTCATCGCTGCCTCGTGGAACCGTGTCTGTTGCAGGGATATTCGCGCCGATTGTTCACCCTGATAAGACGGCGTTTTAGGAACGCCTAGTTTCTCGGTGAACAATAAACAGGATCGATCTGGCAGCGAACCTGGGCTGGCCGTACTTCCGGCGAGCCGCGCCTCAACGCGAAGTCCTGAATCGTTGAAAGCGCTTGAGGGCATCCGCGTGTGACCGGCTAAAAAACCGGGTTTAAAGGATAACCATCTAAGCGAGGAAGACACCAACATCAGATTTCTGCAAGCCACCCTCGCGTGGGTGAAGAGGCAACGGAAGCCTGGTGATGCCCCCTTGGGGTCAGCCGAGGCAGACCGGAGTTTACCACCAACCACGACAAGCAAAATTGACGAGCCAGACGATTCTTTGAGGCCCAAGCCATAGATGCCTAGTCGTAGAACGTTTGTAGAAAGGCTGAAGAATGGTGGGAGTGATCGTTTACCACTTCTCTTGGTGGTTGAAAGAAAGACGGGGCATCGAAATGCCCCGTTTGCAAATCAACGCCTAAGAGACTTCAGGTAGGCAATCACGTTTCTAACGTCGCTGTCATTTTTAAGTCCAGCAAATGCCATTTTTGTGCTTGGGACAGTCTTCCTGGGAGCCTTCAGGAAGTCTGTTAGTAAGCCCTCATCCCAGACCTTGCCATCTTGAGCGTACTTTGTCAGAGCCGATGAGTAGCGAAACGTACTTATGCCAGCGATTGGACGACCGACGACACCAAGGAGGTGAGGCCCTACAGCATTACGCTCGGCATCCTCCACATGGCATGCTTTACATCGTCCAAACACTGTCTTTCCTGCAATCACCTCAACTTCGTCCGCAAACGAAGGTGATCAGCGTACCAAGCATAGCAAATGAAGTAAGAATCGCCTTACTCACCCCTGCACCTCAGTAGCCGCCGAATGAATACATGTCGGCCTTAATGACCCACTTCTCGCCTTCCTTCGTCCAAAGGAAAAGAGAGCGAACAGTTGTGGCCGAAGCACTTGCATCCGCACCTGGGAGCGTCCAGAGGACCCATGTCCCGATTTGCTCGTCACTTTCGGAAGCCATGCGCTCAACCGTGACCTCTGCTTTCGGAAAAGCGTCGATGAGGTGGATCACCAAGTCTTTGACAGCTTCCCGGCCGATGGCAGGCTTGGGAAGTTCCTCACCCGCAATAACAATGTCCTCGGCATAAAGGTCTGCTACTAGGCCAGCAGCGTCCTCCCCGTTCCAGTAGGTCTCAAGTTCATTCAACCTCTGTTCAATAACAGCTTTGGCCGTTGAGCCCTGATCCGACGCGAATGCACTCGTAGCAGCGGCTCCAAGAACGACGGCGGCGCACAGAATGGTTTTCAAGTTCATTGCCTTATCCCCTTCAGGCTTTCACAAGTTCGGAAATCACAGCATGGGCCACATGGTTGCCGCGTTCGATCGCCCCGTCGATGAAGCCGCGCCACCCATTAGCACTGTCGGCGCTGGCAAAGTGCACCAGTCCCTCAGCTTCCTGAAGTGCTGCGAGCGCGTTCGTGAACTGACCTTTTCGATAGAAGCACCAAGTCCCCTGAATGTACTCATCTTCCGCCCAAGGGAACCCAGCGGTGTCTATGACCTTGGCACCCGGGATAAACTGTTGGACGTAGGGGGTAAGGACTTCCGGATCGAGCAGATCGAGTTCCGTCGGGCTGGCGAAGGCCACTAGCGTCGTCGTGTCGCTCTCGGCGTATTCCGTCCAGAACATGCTCATCGGGAACGGATGAGGAGCCGAGGCCAAGTAATTGCCGACATTCTTATCAATGGTGAAATAGAACTTGAGACCCGATCCGGTGTGTTTCTGTTCTGATGCTGTCACCTTCGCTGGCATGAGCGGCGGGCTGAATTCAACGTTCTTGAGCGTGTTCATCGGAACGGTGCAGATCACGCGCTTCGCACGATAGACCTCGCCGCTTTCGACCGTGACCTCCACGCTGTCGGCGGACTGCACAACCTTCTTTACGGCTGTGGAGAGCTTTACCTCGGGCTTGCCATCGGCGATCAGACGATCGATCAGGCCCGCCGTGCCTTCCTCGATCTTGTAGTGCCCGCAACGATCCCAGAGGAGACCGACATTGAAATCGCCGAGCGAATACCACTTCAGCATGTCGACGAATCCAGCTGTCGAGGGGTCATTGTGGCAGCAGATCGCCACCCAGGAGTTCAAAAGCGATTTCTCTTCAGCCGTCGCGTCAAGCGCCTCAATGCGCTCGACGCACGTCATGTTGTCGTACTGTTTCCAGGTGTCGGTCGCGAACGGAGCGTGAGCCTGAGGGAAGACGGTCATCCCGCCCATGCCGTCGACATCGCAGAACTTCTGCATCGCGCCGACAAAAATATCCAGGTAGACGTTCGAGGCTTCGGTGCGGACCTTGCCATCGACCATCCAGGCCGCGATATCGGGGGCCGCACCAGCACTTTCCTTCACGCCGAGACCATAGCGGTTCATTTCCGCCCAGACATTGGGCTGACACCAATGGACCCAGGTTCCGCCGAACTCGGTAGGATGTTTGTTGTATTCGCCCGTATGGGTCCGGCCACCGAGAATCGGACGAGCTTCGAGGATGACTGTTTTCAGACCGGCGTTGCCTAGCTCCCGGGCCGCAGTGCATCCGGCGAAACCGCCGCCGATCACGATGACGTCGATGCCCTCTTGCTGCGCATGTGCGGTGCCGGTCGATGCCAGAAGCGGGGCCGCGGCGGCTAGACTACCACCTGCTTTGATCAAGCCACGACGAGTCAATAAGTTGCGGGAATTCTTCATAGTTCTTCTCCTCCAGGAATGGCGAGCGTCTTGACATCTAGCTCGCATCTGACCGGGCTTTGGCTTGCAGGCACAAATGTGCCAACCTGCGTCAAAGACACAGCCGCTCCTCCAAGCGAATGCGGTTAAGCATTGCAGGCCACATCGATGCTGACTAGAATAGGTCGCTCGACCTATTGAGAGATTAGGTCACACGACCTTTTTGTCAACGAGTTTTTTTGTGACGCTTTTTCGGGAAGTAGAATGGACGCAGAGAACCCAAATAAAAGAAAAAGGACGTCAAAAGCTAACAAGGCGCGTAGGTCAATCCGCGAAGTCGTGGCTCCCGGAGGCCCCGACGGTGACGACGGCGTGTTTTTTGGCGCGGTTGCTACAACAGCCAAGGGTAAAGAGCGTATAAGCCAAATTCTGGAAGCCGCGCTGGAGATCATCGTTGAAGATGGTTTCGAAGGGATGACTCTTCGATCGGTAGCCCGAAAATCGGGCATAACGATTGGCAACCTGCAGCACTACTATCCGAACCACAATGAGCTGTTGCAGGCGGTAACGCGGTATATTCTCTATCACTATTTCGCCGAGTATGACCGCTTGGCTGGGCTCTATAAGGACGATATCGAACGGCAGTTTGAAGAAACGATCCGGTTCCTGATCAATGATTGCAAATCTGCCAAGACAAACGCAATCTTCTTCAGCCTATGGGCAATGGCTCAGCGAAACCCGTTCGTCTCAGATATGATGGACCTGATGTATACGGACCATCGGCGTTCGATCGAGAAACTGCTTGCGGTTGTAAATCCGAACTTGTCACCCGCCCGAGTGCCTATTTTGGCAGCGCTAATCGCTACTCAGATTGAAGGATTGATGCTGCTGATTGCCGCAAACCGCCCAAAACACGTGGAACTCGAAGGCATTGAAGAACAATGCATGTGCGAGATCCTACGGATGGCCCACCAGGCACTTTGAGCGTGATGATAGCCTACTGAATGGCAAGCCAGCATTCCCGAAGGGTGTGCATTCAGAACTGGATAATTGCGGAGGCAGAGATTTCACGCGGTCAGCAACGAGCGCGCAATTCATGCTGCCTTGGATATGCGTGTAGGCGCCCCCTTACGCGGGGCTTTTCGATCCTGCAACCACCAGCCGCGTCCTTCTTAGACCTTTTGGCGGGGCGACCGACGTGTTCCCCATGAGATTCTGCTTCAATCTCATGGTGAATTTCATGGTGGAAATTTCGGAAATTATTAAGAGAAAGGAAAAAGCCCGATTTCCCGGGCTTTTCGGCTGGTCGGAGTGGAGTGATTCGAACACTCGACCCCCACGTCCCGAACGTGGTGCGCTACCAGACTGCGCTACACTCCGTGACCAGCGGCGCCTCTATAGAACAGCATTTTCGTTTTCACAAGCGCCCTCCTCAAAAAAAGGCTGGCATTCGCCGAAATTTCGACCGGCGGAAACATTGCCTGCCCCTTCGCCGCCCAGCGAAAATAGGGCGTTTCTGCAACGCTTTGGATTTTCCTAATTCGGAAGGCTTTCAGCCGATTTTCTTTCGCCGGTTTTGGCGCTAGAGCCTCGGCGGATTGCAAGGAAAACCGGGGGACACCGGCCTTCCGCGCCGCTGATTTCAGGACAGACCAAAGGGACAGAGACATGAATTTCCGCATGATGACGGCGGCCGGCCTCGTGCTGGCGCTTGCCGGCTGCACGACGACGACCGGAGTGGCCAGAAACGCGGTCGAGAGCCGCTGGCTCGGCCAGCCCGCCGGCACCTTCTTCGCCCAGTTCGGCCCGCCCATTTCCGACGTCGAAACCGGCAGCGACACCGTCTATAGCTGGAAGGGCGGCTACAAGACCCGCAGGATCCCTGCAGAATACGAGAAGACCGCCGACGGTAAACGCGGTAAGCGCATTTCGCCGGCCCGCACGGAATACTTAAGCTGCTCCGTCCAGCTCACCGTCTCCTCCGACTACGTCATCCGCTCGATCCGCCTCGTCGGCGACCGCAAGCGCGCGAACGGCCCGAGCTGGTGCGAAGAGTTTTTGGGTGGGGCAAAGGCGGAGTGATCGTTCGCGTCCACGTGAAAAATTCCGGCCCGCTGGCGAAAGTCGGCGGGCTTCTTTTCTAAGACGCTTGAGTGAGATGGCTGGGGCGCCTGGATTCGAACCAGGGAATGGCGGTACCAAAAACCGCCAGATAGGGTGCACACAGGCCGTTTTACTACATTTCTTCGGGCCAAATGCGCCCAAAAACGCCACATGCGGCCAGTGTTTTGCGTTCCTATGGACACCATTTTGGACACCACTGGACACCAGAATTCAGGCTTTGTTCTTCCCCTGTTCAGGTGCTGCGTTCCGCCGGTTCAGGAAGTCCACGGCGGCGTCGGCGTGGTCCGGCAGCACGTGGGCGTAGGTGTCGAGCGTCATCTTGGTCGAGGCGTGTCCCATGCGCTGCGAGACGACCGTGACAGGTACTCCGCCTGCCAGCAGTTCCGAGGCCATGCCGTGGCGACGGCTGTAGCTGCCGCTGGTGACGCCAATCTTGCGCGCCCACTTGTTGATGAGCGCCGCTGCCGCGTGCACCGGCCATAGCTCGCCCGTGTTGCTGGGGAACAACAGACCGTCCTTCGGCCACGCGCCACCGGACTTCAGATGGTTTTCGGCGTGCCAGACCTTGAGCTCGCGCAACGCCTCGACGGTCTTGGTCGCCAGCGCGATGGTGCGGATGCTGCCTTCGTTCTTCGGCCACTCCTTGAGCCGGTACTGGCTCCTGTCGTAGCGCTCCAGCGCCCGCCAGATGTGAATAACACCCCTGTCGAGATCGACGGCGTCCCACATCAGAGCCAGTATCTCTCCCGGCCTGCCGCCGCAGTCGGCGATCGTCTCGACATAGGTCGCGGCGACAATCCGTCCGTTCGCGCGCAACAGCGCCGACAGCCGATAGCTCTCCTCGAGTGGTGCGACCTTGGCGCGCTTGCGCGGCGCGCTCGGACGCTTGGCGTCGAGCCACGGCGTGCCGACGATGAGTTTCCAGCGACGAGCCTGCCGCAATGCCGTGCGGACGGCGTCATAGCAATGGCGGACCATCAGCGGTGCCAAGCCCGCCGACTTGAGCTTCGCTGTCATCAGGTCGATGGCCACCCCGTCGACGTCGCGCAGCGGGATGTCGCCAATGATGGCCACCGCCTTGTCGAGGCGCTGGCGATTGCCGCGGACGGTGCTGGCGGCCGTGTGGGCCTCGCAGTGCGGCATGTAGCGATCCTTTACGTAGGCGGCGAAGGTCAGCGTCTTCGGCGCTGTCGCCGCCCCGTGTGCCCGCTCCGTCGCTTCAAGGCGGTTCGCTTCGGCCTTCGCCGCCCGTTCGCCTCCGGGGCCATCGAACAGCTTGCTTTTCTTGATGAGCTTGCCGGTCGACGGGTCGGTGATCGTCCACCGCATCATGAATGTGCCTTTGCGGCGATGTGGTACTGCGCTGGCCATCAGGCCTCCTTTCTCGGTTGATTTTTTTCACGGCTGCCGCGAACGCGGCACGTCGTACTGCAGTAAAGCTGCTTGGGCTTCATCAGGACCATCCTGCGGTTACACGTCTGGCACCGGCCGAGCTTGCGTCCGGCCTTGAGGTCGCTGTAGGCCGTCGAGGCGAACAACGCAGCGAGCGTCTTCGCCCGCATCTGCACAGTTTCGGGATCGATGTAGAGGTCGCCGTTGTCGATGTGCTTGCGGACGGCAGCCTTCAGTCGGTCCATGCCGCGCCCGCCTGCAATGGCGTCACGAAGCAACTTGGCAACCGCCTGCCACGCGCTGGCTGGCTCGAAGTCGCCGTCGCCGTGTCCGGCGGGGCCGAAGGCCAGAAAGGCGCTGTACTCCGACAAGTCGGGGATGACCGCCCACGCATCGGGGACCTCCAGCTTGTACGGACGCCGTTCCTCAACCGGCGGGAACGGCAACGGAGTGTCCGGCGGCATCGACGCACCATCAGGTACCTTCCGGTTCCCTTGCCACAAGCCGAGCACTCTGCCCGGAGTCGGTTTCCATCGCACATCGACCTGAATCACGTGTCTCTCCGTTACGGTGTCCAAATTTTTCTTTGCAACGCTGCGCACACGTTGCTTTGTAGCGCACGCATTTTCTACCACGTCATTTTTGACGTTGCAAGAAACGGAGCTATGTGTGCGTAATACCGTACGGAACAAGACTTTGTTACGCGAGGATACAAAAATGTCGTATAAAAGCAGGAATGTACGGGAAGCAGTTACCCGCAAGTTCTATTCTGTCAATGAGAAAGCTGCCGTCTATGGCGTATCGCCGTCGCTTATCCGCAAGCTGATCAAGGATGGAAAGATCCCGCATATCAGGGTCGGCGAACGCATCCTGATCCCGATCGAGGCAAACGAGCCCCCTCCGGCAGCATAGAAGCGCCGCCGGAGCTGGAAGGGGTCGGTTCGGCCCTTTCCGTGTCCGGCACGTGCCGGAAATGAAACGGGCCGCAGCGGAAGCGCACCACGACCCGAAAACACCTAATCGAAGCATCTTGGATTATAGGTGTTTCGCTCGACGCTTTCAAATGCGGCCCTCCATCAGGAAGGGCAGGCAAATGAAGTTCCCGAAAACATGCTGCCATTGCCGCCACCGCTTCCGCCCGAAGTGGGATGGCGTGCGAATCTGCTGCTCGTGGTGCCAGCTGCAACCGACGCGCAAGCGTCATCATCCCTTCTTCAAATAGGAAACCGGCGGGCTGTCCGGTCACTCCTGGCAGCCCGCATAGGAGGAACCATTGGGAAAGAAGCGCAGCAGGAAACTCAAGGCCGAGGACACCCGCGATCTGCTCGACGTTCGCGAACACGATGTTGATCGCGCTTGGGAACGCATCGACGCACTTGAGGGACGTCAGGCCCGCGCGCTACGCGCCCTCGATCTCGTCAGGCGCATCTTGGAGAGGCAGACGTGATCGAGTATTCCGAGCTCTCCTCGTTTCTCGGTGCCGCGACGAAAGCCGACGCGGCCTGTCCGCTGTGCGGGCCGCTCTGCCGCACGCCCGCCAACCGGAACCGTCGGGTGCTGCGGCTCTGGTGGCTATCGGACATTGCCATCTCCTTCCATTGCGCCCGCTGCGAGGCGAAGGGATACGCGATCGACTTCAAGGGGAAGGCGCGGTCGGACGAGGAGCGTCAGGCATGGAAGCAGAAGGTGGCCGAGGCGCGGCGGGCCGAAACCGACGAACGCAAGCGCAAGCAGCGCGTGGTCGAATGGCTGTGGCAGCAGGCCTGTCCGGTCCAAGGCACGCTTGGCGAAACCTATTTCCGCAGATACCGGGCGATCACCTGTCCGCTGCCGCCGTCGATGCGCTTCGTCGGCGCAACCGCCAGATATCCGGCCGCCGTCCTGATGCCGTTCCTCGACGCCGCCGGTCGCTTGCGCGGCCTGCATCTGACGCGGCTCAATCCCGACGGATCGAAGCTCGACAAGAGGATGCTCGGAGCCGATACCGTCGGCTGCCCGCTCGTCTGTGCCGAACCGGAAGGCTCATGCCATCTGGCGATCACCGAGGGCATCGAGGATGCATTGTCGTTGTTCCAGGCGGTCGGCGTCGCCGCATGGGCCGCAGGCTCCGCCGGACGGCTTCCGGCCCTCGCAGCCCGCGTTCCGGCTTGGGCGCGGCAGGTCACCATTGTCGAGGACGACGACCAGCCGGGGCACAACGCCGCGCGCGAGCTTCATCGACGGCTGATCAGGCAACGCCGCGATGTTGTCACTCTGTCAGTGGCGGAGGAGGCATGATGGACATCAACGACATGCTACGCGGTGGTGGCGAGGATGATGTCCGCAACCAGTTCGATCAGGCATGGCTGAAACGTCGTGCCGCCCTCGACGAGGTGCATAAGGTTTTCAGGAAATGGCTGTCGGACGATTACGACTGCGACCTGCTCGACATCGTTTTGGCCACCCGCGCCAGCCATGAACTCGACGGCATCACGGTGTGGCTGCTCGTCGTCTCCGGCAGTGGCGGCTGCAAGACAGAGACCGTCTCGGCGCTCAGGGAAACGGATGTCCATATCATCTCGACCATCGCCTCCGAAGGCGCGCTGCTGTCGGCGTCGCCGAAGAAAGGGCGGGCGAAGACGGCGACCGGCGGGTTGTTGCGGGTGATCGGCGGCGACGGCGTGCTGGTTGTCAAGGATTTCACCTCGATCCTGTCGATGCAGTCGGTAACACGCGCGCCGATGCTGGCGGCATTGCGCGAGATTTTTGACGGCGTTTGGGTAAGGAACGTCGGCAGCGACGGCGGCCAGACGCTGACGTGGGAAGGCCGCATCACCCTGATCGGCGCATGCACGACCAGCTGGGACGAGCACCACGGCGTCATCGCGACGATGGGTGACAGGTTCGCGCTCGTCCGTTTCGATTCGAGTAAGCATCGCGACAACAGCGCCTCGCAGTCGATCAGGAACGGCGGGCGCGAACCGGAGATGCAGAAGGAACTCGCCGGGGCCGCCAGAGCCGTCATCGACGGTATGAGCCGCGAGCCGATCACAATGAGCACGCAGGAACTGGATACGATCATCAGCATCGCCGACGTAGTCACTTTCGCCCGCACCGGCGTCGTCACCGATTACCGCGGCGATGTCGTCGACGGACATATGCCAGAAGCACCGACCCGCTTCGCCAAGCAACTGGCGCAACTATATTGCGGAGCCGTTGCCATTGGCCACGGGCGCGAAAAAGCGATGGCACTCGTCAAGCGCTGCGGCCACGACACCATACCGCCGTCCAGACTCATGGTGCTCCTCGACGTCGAGGCCAATCCCGGCGGTAACGTCGCCGAGATCGCCAAGCGGCTCCGCAAGCCGTTCAGTTCAACGAAGCGGTGCGCGAGCGCGCTTACGGTGCTCGGGCTGCTGAGAGCCGAGGATCGCACCGATGGCACGGCAGGCTTCTGGCTCGGCCAACGGCTGAACACCAAGGGATTCGCGCATCTGAAGGACTGAACAATGCCTGTACCGGAAATATTAGTAGATAGAGAATCAGAGAGAATATTAAGGGAGTCCGGGGAACAGGATTGCCCTTTGTACCTACTAACATTCCCGGCACGGCCCCAACGATGGAAGGAAAGGCCGATGACCGGGCAAACGAACAGCGCCGCCGTTCGCGACGAGCTGCGGTTCAAATCGCGAAAAGATCATCGGCAAAGACGAGAAGGCCGCCCGTGCCTCACCAAAATCAACGCCAGCCAGCGGGCGACGGCGCGGCTTTTGGGGGTGAACCACAAGACAATCCGGAATGATCTGAATGGCGAAAAGTCGCCACCCGCCGCTCAAAAGGCAAACGGAAACAACGGCGCGGAAAACGGCAATGGCGAAAAGTCGCCACCTGCTGGTTCGGCGATCCCAGCACCAGACGACCGATCATCGCAAAGCGGATGAAGATCGCGCCATCGATGTCGTAAGTCATTCCCCAACTCGTAAACGGGGGTGCAGCCAGAAAATTGGCTCGGCGTTCATCAACGTGGCCACCGTGGAACCGGACGAAACTATCGGCCTACGCCGTCGCTTTCTTCGCGCCAGACTTTTCGACGTGCTCGCGCAGATCCGACGTCGGAGCAAAACCTTTCGGCACGATCCAAGCCGCGCCCGGCTTGCTCGCCTCTATTACCGCTTCGATCCTTGGCCACCAATAAAGAATATGGGCCGCTTGATACTGGCGGCGCGCGTTCGCCCATTCCGCAGGCAAGTAGATGCCTGTAATGCCGAGGTCCGAAATCTTCTGTATCAGGGTGGGCCTTTTCAGCATTGCACGGTCGGCAGACACAATTGCATTGCCGCCGACGTTGGCGAATGTTTCAATCCAATCCTCATCTTCAAGACTGCACAGATCGCTGCCGGTAACGTTGTCGAAGCGCCATCCTCTCCGAAGGGCGACCTCGCTGACCGCTCGAACGATTCTCGGGGAAAGGTGCTCGTCTCCGATGATGATCATGCGGCGAGGTCAAGCTCGTATTCGACCGCCTGCACAACGGCATCGCGCGGGATTTCATACCAGTCGGCTACAGCGTCGTAATTCTGCTCCTCAGCCCGCCACAAGCCAAACAGAGCCGATGTAGGCACGCCGTGTTGAGCGAGGATCGGCAAGCCGTGCGCGCGATGTGGATCCAACACAACATCTGGAAATGTCTCGGGATCGGGCCGCCAAGATTCTGGAAGATTGCTGGCCGGGTGAAACTCAATTCCTTTCGCGAGGAACTGTTCAATGACGTCGTACATGGCGTACTGGCCGGTTACGATGTCCCTCAGCTTGGTATCTTTTGTTTCCTCGGCAGTCAGGTGAAAGATTCGCTTCCGGTCGGTTACGAACTTGATGTTGGACAAGGCAAACGGATGTTGGTGGCCCAGTTCCTTCCGAGCGGCGGCGGCGGCTTTCCTGATGCTTTGCAGACTGATTTTCTGTCGACGAAAATACTCAATGAATCGTATTTCCATCAAATCATAGAAGCCGATTTCGTCCGTTCCGTTGCGCAGCGGATACTGCCGCTCGATCACCGGTCCAGCGTCGCCGCCGTAACCGCGCAACCAGCCTCGTATTTTGAGCTCGTTGTCAATTTTCAATAGACGTGCTGCCTCGCTGACGGTGTAAAAGCCGCCTGCAAGTGGGCGCGTTCGGGAGAATGCGACGACGCTCATCTATTGATTCCACGTTCACGGTTTTAGGCATTAGCACACTGCCTGTGTATGCCAGCTTGCGTCAATGACAAAGAAAACCAACTTACGGTTTTGAGAAACTGTAAGCGCAGTGTGTGACTTTTGCGTCAATTCGTTGCGGCTTTCCGCTGCAACGCCTCCACTCGGTGGCAGAGGTCCGATAGGCAGGCGCAACTGGCTCTGAGCGCGCAGCCGCGCCTTCCGGCCTTGCGAGCACAGATGCGCGCGTTCGGCCCCTCGGATAAGCCTACCAGCCTGACCCGTGGAGCGCGTCCTGGACGAACGTGGGCCGAAAAGCGTGGCCGTTAGCCCCGCCAGAGCGGCAACGTGGGGGGGAGCTGAGGCCGGGGGGACTGGCGGGAATTCGGCCAACGACCGCCGGAGGCGCCGCCGTAGTCGCGTTGTCGATCGCGCGAAAAATGGAAAATTTCATTTTTTCTTGCCGGAGCGGGCCTCCAGCATCTCGCAGCCATCCAAGAGCAATTCGATCGGATCGAAGTCGTCCTCTTCGCGACCGGCAAACCTCGCCCGCGAAACCGGCGACGATCCGATCTCGGTCGCGGCCCTGAGCGCCAGCGAGGCGCTGCGCGCCCATATGCTGAAGGCCGGATTGCGGATCGGCCCGTTCGGCGATTGCACCAGCGGTCCAGTGCGCCTGATGATCCGCCGCGCCTCGCGGGACTGCTGCCATGCAACGACGAAGGTCTCGATGGTCGCGGTATCGGCGCGGGCCAGCAGCCCGGACGGCAGCGAGACGACGGTTTCCTCCCACAGTTCCTTTTCCTCGTCGTTGAGATCGATTGGCATCAAGGGCAGACCAGAGGCGGCGAGATCGGGCAGGATCTCACGATGGCCGCGATTGCCCTCGGCCTCTTTCAGCCGCGATGGCTTCGGCTTGCGTCCGCTGCGTCCGGGTTTTCCTACCATGCCGCCAGTATGACAAAATCGTTTCGGTAGCGAAATGATTGGTGTTATCCTTGGCCTTGCCGTGGAACCCAGCTGCCGGCCAGCCCGAGACGATAATCCCGCCTCCCGCCGGTCCCGGCGAGGAGGTGTTTCAATGTCCACAAGCATCGAGTTCCAGAAGCTTGAGCGGATAGAGCGCCAGGTCGGTGACCTGCGCGGCCTGCTCGTTTCCGTCGAGCGCGGGCTCCGGCGATCCCGCAAGACGGGCGATCCCGCCGAACAGTTTTTCAAGGCTGCCGTTGCCGCTGCCCGCAAAGAGCGTTTCGAGTACAGGGCCATCACCAATCCGGCCAGGACCGACACCCCCGGTTGGGCGCAGGAGTTGCTCGCCTCGCCTGTGGGCGGGCTGCTGCTGTCGCTGACGCAATCCGCCTTCACCACCGTCGCCCGCCATGCCGTGGTGGTTGGCTTCGATCCGTTCGGGCAGGTGCGGATGATCTACGACGACGTCGTCGCGAGCGCTTCGTGGGTCGGCGAAGCCCAGCCGGTCCCGGTCACGGCGGCGACGCTGGCATCGCTGATCGTCAAGGCGGCGAAGGTGCGCAGCGTCATCGTCTACAGCGAGGAACTGCGCGAGAGCAGCGATTTCGAAGCGGTCGCAAGGCGTTTGCTCTCCGATGCCATCGCCACAACGCTCGACGCAACGTTCTTCTCGCCCGTCGCCGCCTCGGCCACCACTCCGGGCGGCGCGCTCGTCGGCGTCACGCCGATTGTGCCGAGCGATGCCACGCCGCCATCGGAGGCGGCAAGGCAGGACGTCCGCAGCCTCGTCAGGGCGCTCGGTTCGCCTGGCGACGTCGTGCTTTGCGGCTCGGCGGCGACGGTCGCCTATCTGTCGAGCGTTCTCGGCAATTTCGCCTATGAACTCGCCGCGTCGGCATCGATCGCCGACGACATCCTCGTCGCCATCGATGCCTCCGGCATCGTCATGGCGCTCGCCGGGGTGCCGAGCTTCAAGGCGGCGAAGGAGGCGGCGTTGGTGCTGCAGGACGAGGCGGGCATCGGTCCGGCGGTCGCCACCGCGCCGACGATGAGCCTGTGGCAGCAGAACAGCGAGGCGCTTTCCGTCGGCCTCGGCGTGTCGTGGGGCATCCGCCCCGGCTCGGTGGCCTACGTGGAGGGCATCACATGGTGACCGCCGCAGCCGAAACGAGGAAGCGCGCCGCCGAGCGCGAGCAAAACCGCAGGATCGATCAGGAACTGCGTCGGCTGGGCGAGCGGTTGAAACGGGCTGAGGCTCTTATCGACGACCTTTGCGACGAGGTGGACACTCTTCGTTCAGCCTCCTGGAGGGCCTGCGAATGATGAACGACCAGCAATTCGAATCGTGGCTCGCGGGTCGTGGCTTTTCCCCCGACGCCGAGCGTCAGGTACGTCAGCGCCACGAGGCAGACAAGGCCGCCGCCGCCGAGAGGAGCGCCAAGGCCGAGGCGGGCAATACCGCGCGGTGGGAGGCGTGGATCAGGAGGGTGATCGACAAAAAGATGGTTTCGCTCATGAGAGGGACCGGCGAATTTCTCGGTCGCCGCTTTCATGAGGAAGCCGAGCGGCAGACGCGTGCCCGCCTGGAATTTGAGCGCCGCATAGAGGAGCGTCTCGACCAGATCGAGGCGCGGCTCGCGGGCGCGAGTACTGTTCGGCTGGACGTGACGAAGTTGAAGCGGATGATGTCCGACCACCAGAAGGCAGGCAAATGAGAACCGCAGGCGCGACAGCCGAGCTGCTGCCGTTCCCGACGACGGCGCGCTACGGCTCCGACAATCCAGTGGCAGTCGTCATTGGTAGTGGCGGCTTCTCGTTGGCCGTCGTCTCGCGCAACGGCGAACTGGTCGAGGAACGGTTGAGCCGCGCCGAGACGCTTGAGGCGCTGACACAACTGCTCAACATCAGGATCATCGTCGAGTGAGACATCGCGCCTCGTACACGCGCTCGATACGGTGGACGGTATCGTAGCTCGGCTGGCGGGCATCGCCATTGGCGATCCGCCACACCGTCATCCTGCTGATACCGCTTTCCCTTGCGATCATCGACGGCGTCAGGCCGCTCGCCTTCAGTCGGGCGATCATCGTTTCGGCGATTGCAGTAGAAGGCTCCCGAGGCATGGGCGAAAGTATGCTCCGGTCGAGCAGTGGTGTCCACCAAGAGGCGTCTGGACACCATGGTGGACACCATGTAAAACCAGACTCCCCGTAAGTCTTTGTATTTATTGGCTGGGGCGCCTGGATTCGAACCAGGGAATGGCGGTACCAAAAACCGCTGCCTTACCGCTTGGCTACGCCCCAACTTGAAGCCGGCGAGAAATCGCTCGCCAAATCGAGCGCCTGATTAGCAAAGCTCGCGCACGCTCACAATGCTTAACTTCGCGTTGCGCGCAGATTTTGTGACGTACCTGCCTTGGCTAGCGCCTTTGCGCACGCTGCCGCCCGGTTCGGCGATAAGCGCAGATCGCGACGAAACCGGCGATTGAGGCCGTTTCCTCACGTCGCCCTTTGGCCTATTGTCGTCCGCAAATGGAGATCTCGATGAGTAAGTTCCGCGGCCGCCCACCGTTTCGACTCTTCCATCGAGATCGGCTTTGCCCCTCTCCTCGGGTTAAACCCGAGGAGAGGGGCAAAAGGATGTCCTCCGTACATGGTGAATGCGAGGCGTAGACGCATGCAAGGTCCTGAATTCAACCTCGATTTCAAGCCCGCCCATGGCGAGGCGGTGATCGTTGCGGACGGCGTGCAGCGCATCACCGTCAACAATCCCGGCCCCTTCACCTTCCACGGCACGAACACATATATCGTCGGCCGCCGCTCGGTCGCCGTCGTCGATCCGGGGCCGGAGGACGAGGCGCATTTCCATGCCTTGATGGCGGCGCTCGATGGACGCGAGGTGACCCATATCGCCGTCAGCCACACGCATCGCGACCACTCGCCCCTCGCCCGCCGGCTGAAGGCGGAAACCGGGGCTATCATCGTTGCCGAAGGCCCGCACCGGGCGGCGCGTCCCTTGCACGAGGGCGAGACCAATCCCTTCGCCGAAAGCTCGGACATGCAGTTCGTTCCCGATATAGCGCTTGCCGAGGGCGCGCGGGTCGAGGGTGACGGCTGGAGCCTGACGGCGGTCACGACGCCGGGGCACACGGCCAACCACATCGCCTTCGCCCTCGACGGCGCCGGTATCCTCTTTTCCGCGGATCATGTGATGGCCTGGGCGACGAGCATCGTCGCGCCGCCGGATGGCGCCATGGCGGATTACATGGCGTCTCTCGACAAGCTGCTTCTCCGCGACGACCGCCTCTACCTCCCCGGTCACGGCGGCCCCGTGACCGAACCAGGCGCCTTCGTGCGGGCGCTGAAGGCACACCGAAAGATGCGCGAGCGTGCAGTGCTGGAGCGTCTGCGTGCCGGAGACCGGAAAATCCCGGACATGGTCAAAGTGATCTATGCCTCGACCGATCCGCGGCTGCACGGGGCGGCCGCACTTTCGCTGCTCGCTCATATCGAGGATCTGATCGAGCAGGGCCGCGTCGAGACCGACGGCCCGCCGTCGCTCTTCGGCGAATATCGCCTCGCCGGCGGGGGCGCCTGATGAGCGCGTCTCGTTCCGCTTACAGCTATCGCGACGACCCCACGGTGCCGCCCTTTGCCGACGATCACCCGCTCATCGTCTTCGATGGCGAATGCATCTTCTGCTCCGGTTGGGTGCAGTTTGTGCTCGCCCATGACCGCCACGGACGTTATCGCTTCCTCGCCGCGCAATCGCCGCTTGGCCTCGCACTCTATCGTCACTACGGCCTCGATACGACAGAGTTCGAAAGCAATATACTGATCGAAAACGGCGTTGCCCGGTTCAAGTCGGACGCCTCGATCCGCACCCTGTCGGGCCTCGGGCTGCCCTGGTCGCTCGCCGCTCTCCTCCGCGTCATACCGCGGCTCTTCCGCGATCCGATCTATGATCTCGTCGCCAAGAACCGCTATCGCATCGCCGGTCGGAGACAGACATGCTACGTGCCGACGCCAGAGGAGCGCGGCCGGTTCATCCTCTCCTGAACGCGGGTTAGTCGCCGGCAATACCCAGGAGCTCGGCATCGAGCGCCCGCAGGAACTCTTCCGCGAACTCGGCGCCCATACCGAGGTCGTGCTGGCCGTAGCGCGAAGCGACGCGCAGGTCGACGAAGGTCGTCTCCGCCTCTTCGCGCAATCTGATCAGCACGTCGAAACGGAAGCCGACGACGAGCGTCCGCCATTCGCCCTGCAGCACGATGTCGCCGGAGCGCCGGCCGGGAATGCCGCCGTCGATGCCCGCGGCGGGCCGCGTGACCGGCACCGGAATGACATCCGGCTCCGAGCTCGTATCCACACCCGCGCCGGGGCGCACGGCTAGGTCCCCGAGATCGGGCCTCGCGTTCTCGACCCCGAACTCGGCGGTGGTGGCAATCCGCGTCTCCCCGACCACTTTCCGCACGCCCTGGAATACGCGGTCGAGCGCCCCGTCGTAGCGCCGGCCGGTGAGTCCCGGATAGGCGGCGACCTGGGCTTCGCGGTCCTGTGGCGTCACGGCCGGGTTGCGCCTGATCCAGCTCTCCTCGACCGTGGGCTCCTTGATCCAAGGCGGCGGCGCCACCGTATCGGTGCTGATGTCGTAGATCGCCGGCCGCAGGAAATACTGCGCCGCCCCATAGCCGAAGAAGCCGAGCGGAAGCGCAGCATAGAAGAGCGCCGATACGGAAGCCTTACCGCCGATCGCCGCTACCTGCCACAGGCGGGTGAGCCCCACGGCCGCAAGCAAGACAGCGAGAAGGGCGCATGCGGCGGCAAACGAGGCCAGCGCCAGAAAATGCGGCGTCGTCAGGGGACCGAAACGATGCGCCAGCAACGCCAGCAGAAACACCGCAAAGGCGATGCGGGCAAAGCGGCGTGCCCAATGGGCAGCATAGGAATAGGGACGCTCGTAGCGGACAATCATCTAGCGGAATCAATCCCCGAGGCTTCGGCACACACCGCCTTCTTACTGCATGATTGCCTGAATCGGAATCGATTAGAGTCAGAAATCGTGCGGCAATTCAAAGCGCTACGGCGGTCGGGATGCGCTGCTTTGGACCATGACCCGCGCGGGGCGGAAAGGCGCCGGTGGTATCGAATAAGACATGCCACCCTTGCGCGTGCCGCAAATTCGCCATTCTCGTTAACCACTTATTCAGGTTCACGATTCCGGCCGCGAAACCTGCGACCGGACAGCCAATCGGAGGCGCAAGTCGCTTGGGGAGTTTGGCCGCAGCTTAAGGACAAGAGGCGCGGCAACCAACGGAGAGATATCATGGCCACAGTGCAGACGAGCATGGACATAGCCCTCCCCGCCCCTCCGCATGCGGCCGGCGACGCCGCCCTTCCGATGGCACTTCTGGAACTGGAGCTCTCTCTCGACCGCTTTTCCGGAAGCAAGGACGATTTTGCCGGCTTCATCCGCACGGTGGCGGACGATATCGGTGGCGAATTCCTCTTTGCCCTGCCCGCCTCTGGCCTAATCGAAGATTGCCTGACGATTGCCGCCTTGCGCCATGGCGAGACCGACGACAAGACGCCGATGATCCTCATCGTCTGCCTCGATCAGGACGGTAGCACCATCCGGGTCGAGCAGCCGAGCGAGCGCATCGCCGGCCTCAGGAGCTTTGCCGAAGCCTTCGTCGGCGTCCTCGAACGGTTCTGAGCGGCGGGCCCGCGGCGATTGACCGGCCGTGCGCTGCAGGCGCATGATATCGTCCGATTGAATCACGCCCACGGACTTCACGTCATGCGTCGTCCCTTGATGCCCGCCAGTTCATCGCGCGCCTACAGCGCGTCGCGTTCAATCGAATTCGGGTGACGGCCCTTGTTTGTGCATGTCGTTGTCTCAAAACCGCTGCACACTTTTGGCCGACATGCTTGGAGCGAGACGCCGCATCCTTTGCATCGCGACCCATGGCCGAAAGGGCGAACCAGGCCGCCGGTCTCTGTTCCCGCCAAGGAACGCCGACTACTGCAGTTTCCTTAAATCGTGCCCGAGTGAAGGACAAAAACATCCAGCAATTCAAAGTGCTACAGCGTGCTTTGTGCGTCTGAAAATACGCACGGCGCTGTGGGAGGCAAAGATGACAAAGATAACCATGAGACTGCTTGCCGTCGCGGCGGCGGGACTGCTTGCCACGGCGTGCCAGACGACGACGCCGCAGGAGCGGCGCGCGCGGGACGAAAATACCTGCGCCTCCTATGGCTTCCGCCGAGGCACGGACGCGTTTGCCACCTGCTTGCAGCGCATCGAACTCGACCGTCGCGCGGAAGCGCGCGCTTTCCGCTACGGCAACGACGTTTTCCTACGAGGCCCCTATTATTGGTACTGATGCGCGTCGCCCGGGTAGGCTGGGGCAAGGGCATGCATAGGACCTAAAGTCCAAAGCGAAAGAGGTGATGCCGACAGCCGTCAGCTTGCCGCCAACGCCTCGGTCCTGGCGTCAGCGCCGCCGTTAATCGCCGCTTGCGCGGCGGCGAGCCTTGCAATCGGCACACGGAAGGGCGAGCAGGAGACGTAGTCGAGGCCCGCCTCCTCACAGAAGCGGATGGAGGCGGGGTCGCCGCCATGCTCCCCGCAAATGCCGAGCTTCAGACCGTTCTTGGTGCGGCGGCCGCGCTCCGCGGCGATCTGGATCAGCTCTCCCACGCCGTCGAAATCGAGCGAAACGAAGGGGTCCTGCTCGATGATGCCCTTCTGCTGATAGGTCGCGAGAAACAGGGCGGCGTCGTCGCGCGAGATACCGAAGGTGGTCTGCGTCAGGTCATTGGTGCCGAAGGAGAAGAAATCGGCCGACTCGGCGATCGTGTCCGCCCGGAGCGCCGCTCGCGGCAGCTCGATCATCGTGCCGATCAGGTAGTCGATTTTCACTCCGGCCTCGCCGATGACGTCTTTGGCCACCGCCTCGATCCGCTCCTTGACGTAGTCGAGCTCGGCGCGGAGACCCACGAGCGGCACCATGATCTCAGGGACCACGGCGGCCCCGGTGTCCCGGGCAGCCTCGACGGCCGCCTCGAAGATGGCGCGCGCCTGCATCTCGACGATTTCGGGATAGGAGATCGCCAAGCGGCAGCCGCGATGTCCAAGCATCGGATTGAACTCGTGAAGTGCGTCCACCCGCTGGCGCAACTCGGCGGCATCGAGCGAGAGCACGCGGGCGACGTCGGCGATTTCCTCGTCGGTCTTCGGCAGGAACTCGTGCAGCGGCGGATCGAGGAGGCGGATCGTCACCGGCAGGCCGTGCATGATCTCGAAAAGCTCGATGAAGTCCGAGCGCTGCATCGGCAGGAGCTTGGCAAGGGCTGCCCGCCGACCTTCCTCGTCCTCCGCCAGAATCATCTCGCGCATCACATTGATGCGGTCGTCCTCGAAGAACATGTGCTCGGTGCGGCAGAGGCCAATGCCTTCGGCGCCGAAGGAGCGGGCGGCGCGCGCGTCCGCCGGCGTCTCGGCATTGGTGCGCACGGTCATGCGGCGGCTCTTGTCTGCCCATTGCATGATCTTGCCGAAATCACCGGAAAGCTCCGGCTGCAGCATGGGGATCTCCCCCTTCAGCACTTGGCCGGAGGACCCGTCGATGGTGATCACGTCGCCCTTCTTGAGCGTCACGCTCTGAGCGATCAGCTGCTCGTTGCGGTGATCGACGCGAATATTGCCGGCACCGGAGACGCAAGGGGTACCCATGCCACGGGCGACGACGGCCGCATGGCTCGTCATTCCACCGCGTGTCGTCAAAATGCCCTCCGCAGCATGCATGCCGTGGATATCTTCCGGGCTCGTCTCGACGCGAACGAGGATGACCTTACGGCCCTCCTTGACAGCATGCACCGCCTCTTCGGAGGTGAAGACGATCTCGCCGGTCGCAGCACCTGGCGAGGCCGGCAGGCCGGAACCGATGATGTCGCGGCGGGCGTGTGGATCGATCGTCGGGTGCAGGAGCTGGTCGAGCGAGGCGGGATCGATGCGTGCTACGGCCTCTTCCTTCGAGATCAGGCCTTCCTCCGCCATGTCCACCGCGATCTTCAGCGCGGCCTTGGCGGTGCGCTTGCCCGAGCGCGTCTGCAGCATCCAGAGCTTGCCGCGCTCGATCGTGAATTCGAGGTCCTGCATATCGCGGTAATGCCGCTCGAGCGTGTTGCAGATCTCAGCGAACTCGGCAAAGGCGTCCGGCATCAGCTTTTCCAGCGAAGGCTTGTCCGAACCGGAAGCGATGCGGGCGGCCTCGGTGATGTTCTGCGGCGTGCGGATGCCGGCGACGACGTCCTCACCCTGGGCATTGACGAGGAACTCGCCATAAAGCTCCCTCTCGCCGGTCGACGGATTGCGCGTGAAGGCGACGCCGGTCGCGGACGAATTGCCGAGATTGCCGAAGACCATGGCCTGAACGTTGACGGCAGTGCCCCAGCCCGCCGGTATGCCGTGCAGGTGGCGGTAAGTGATGGCCCGCGGGTTCATCCAGCTGGAAAAGACAGCGCCGATCGCGCCCCAGAGCTGAATCTCCGGATCCTGCGGAAACGGCTCGCCGAGCACCTCTTCGATTGCATCCTTATAGAGTGACGTCACGTGCTGCCATTCCACGGCGGAGAGTTCCGTATCCTGCTCGTGGCCGAGGCGCGCCTTCTCGTCCTCCAGGATTTCCTCGAAGACCTCGTGATCGACGCCCATGACGACATCGCCATACATCTGGATGAAGCGCCGGTAGCTGTCCCAGGCAAAGCGCGCGTCACCGGCATCATGGCCGAGCGCATGCACCGACTGGTCGTTGAGACCGAGGTTCAAGACGGTGTCCATCATTCCAGGCATCGAAGCACGAGCGCCGGAACGAACCGAGAGCAGAAGGGGATGAATGGTGTCGGCGAAGACGCGGCCGGTGATTTCCTCCATGCGGGCGATGCCCTCGCGTACCTGCTCGCGCAGGCCATCCGGCATGGTTCGGCCGTTGTCGAAATAGCTGTTGCAGGCATCGGTGACGATCGTGAGTCCAGGCGGGACCGGCAAGCCGAGATTGCACATCTCCGCGAGGTTCGCGCCCTTGCCCCCGAGCTTGTCGCGGTCTTCCGCGCTCCCCTCGGCCTTGCCCCCGCCGAAGGTGTAAACCCATTTCGTCATGCCTGTTCTCCACCCAGAAACAGCTTTTCAAGACGATCTACAGTATCTGCTTCGGACTGAAAATGCACTTGGCGAAGATTTTTGCTGCAGTGCATCAATCTTGAGAGAAGACTGGAATGGACCGAGGACGGCAGGCTCAGACCGCTTCGCGCAGGCGCTCGGCCGTCTGCAGGTCGACGGAGACGAGCTGCGAGACGCCCTGTTCGGCCATGGTGACGCCAAACAAGCGGTTCATGCGGGCCATGGTGATCGGATTGTGAGTGATGATGATGAAGCGTGTCTCGGTCGAGGCCGCCATCTCATCCATGAGATTGCAGTAGCGCTCGACATTGTGGTCGTCGAGCGGCGCGTCCACTTCGTCCAGCACGCAGATCGGCGCCGGATTGGTGAGGAAGACGGCGAAGATCAGCGCCATTGCCGTCAGCGCCTGCTCGCCACCGGAAAGCAGCGTCATCGTCTGCGGCTTCTTGCCGGGCGGGCGGGCCAGGATTTCGAGCCCGGCCTCGAGCGGATCATCGCTCTCGATGAGCTGCAGTTCCGCCGTGCCTCCGCCGAAGAGATGGGTGAAGAGCCGCTGAAACTGCCCATTGACCACGTCGAAGGCGGCGATCAGCCGCTCGCGCCCCTCGCGATTGAGGTTCTGGATGGCGCTCCGCAACTTGCGGATCGCCTCGATAACGTCTTCGCGCTCCTTCAAGAGGGCCGCCAGCCGTTCGGAAAGCTCTTTCTGTTCCTCGTCGGCGCGCAGATTGACCGCGCCGAGACGCTCGCGCTCGATCCTCAGCCGTTCGAGCTCGCGCTCGACGGCGCGCATGTCGGGCAGCGCCTCGTCGGGGCCAAGACCCGTCAGGCGCACCACCTCATGAGGCGGGCAGGAGAGTGCCTCCATGATGCGTGCCTCGATCTCGACACGCCGCTCGCGCGCCGAGACAAGCCGCTCTTCGGCCCGGCCGCGCTTTTCGCGCGCCTCGGCCAACTCGGAAAGGGCCGTCGCAGCGAGGCGATCGGCCTCGCGCTGGCGGTTTTCCGCCTCGGCGAGAAGATCGGCCGCCTCCCGGCGTGACGTTTCCGCCTTCTGCAACTCGTTCATCACGGCGCGGCGCTTGTCGTCAAACTCGTCGGGCGCATCGACGAGTTCCTCGACCTCCGCTCGCGCCTCGGCCTCGCGGTCGCGGAGTGTGGCGACGTGCTCCTCGGCGCTCGCCGCCCTCGCCCGCCAGGTCTCACGCTCCCCGGCGATCGCCGAAAGGCGGCTCTGCCGCGCCTCGTTTTCACGGGCAAGGCCGTCATGGGCGGCGCGCGCTTCGGCAACGGCCGCACGGTCGGTCGCGACCTCGGCCATCTGGCTGCGCAATCTGAGATCGAGCTCGGAAAGATCGGGCTGATCGGCAAAGGCCTCCTTCGCCGCCTCGATCTGTTCGGCTACGTCCTCGGCCTGGCCCTCCAGTTGGAGTTTCGTCTCGGCGAGCACCGCGCGGCGACGCGCAAGATCGCCGGAAGCCCGCTCGGCGGCCGCCAGCGCGTCACGCGCCTCACCGAGTTGCCGGGCGATCATGCGCTGGGCTTCACGCGAAAGCCGGAGCCGCTCGTCCTCGGCGCGGATGCGCTGGCCGGCCGCCGCAAGATCCGCCTCGGCCCGGCGCAAGGCTTCAACCGCCTCTTCCGCTTCGCCCTCGAGCTCCGACAGGCGGTTCTTCTGCGCAAGCCGCAAGGCCGCGGCACTCGGCGCCTCGGACCCCGTTACGTGGCCGTCCCAGCGCCAGACCGCGCCCTCCTTCGTCACCAGCCGTTGGCCGGTCTTCAAGAGCGGCAGCAGGCGCTCCGCGTCCCCTTCGCTTTCGACGATACCTACCTGGCGCAGCGTTCGCCGAAGCGCCTCCGGTCCCTCAACGCAATCGATCAGCGGCAGAACACCGTCGGGCAAAGTCGGATCGTCCGCGTGGTCGCCAGGCATGCGCCAGTGCGAGGGCGACGCCTGTTCGAGCGGCGAATCTAGGTCATCGCCAAGGGCTGCGCCAAGCACCGTCTCGAAGCCGCGCTCGACCCTCATCTCCTCCACGACCGCCGGATAGGCGCTGGCGCCGGCCGCCTCCAGCATCCGGCGGATCGTGCGCGCCTCGGTCTCGATGCCGTTCAGGCGTGCCCGCGCCTGGTCGGCCGGCGGGCGGGCGGCAGCTTCCTCGGCGCGCGCTTCGGAAAGACTCTCCTCGACTGCGACGACTGTGGCCTCAGCTTCCTCCAGCGCAGCCTCCGCAGCGTCCACCTGCCCTCGTTTCTCGTGGGGATCAGGGAGAGCCGCCAGCTGGCGGTCGAGGTCGTCGAGATCACGCCTCTGATCGGAAAGCTGGCGTGCGAGACGTGCCTGCCGCTCTGAGAGATCGCGCAGCGTCCTCTCGATCTGATTGCGCGCGGCTTGCGCCTCGGCGCGCTCGGCCGTCAGCAAGGCAAGATCGGCTTCGCTGCCAGCGAGCTTTTCGTTGGCGGCCTCCAACCTTTCGCGCGCTTCCGCTGCGCGCTCGTCCGCCTCGGCGAGCACATCCTTGAGCTCCTCCTCTTCTTGGTCGAGGCGCGCAAGAATGCCGGCATTGTCGGCGACGAGCCGCTCTTCGCGGGCGATATCCTCGGCGAGCTGCGCCAGACGCCGCTGCAATTCGTCGCGACGTCGCAGGATCCGGCCCGCATCCTCCTCGAGCTGCGCGCGGGCGATCTGCAGGCGCTGCAGCGCCGCTGCGAGTTTCGCCTCGTTCTCGCGCAGCTCCGGCAGTTTGAGGCTCGCGATGGCCTGAGCCTTCGCCGCCTCCATCTGCGCTTGCGCCTTCTCGGCGACGAGCGCGGTGATCTGGTTCAATTGGCTCGTCGCCTCCGCTTCCGCCTCCTTGGCCTGCACCCAGCGCATATGGAAGAGGATCGCCTCGTGCCGGCGGATTTCCGCCGAGAGCATCTTGAAGCGGTTCGCCTGGCGCGACTGGCGCTTCAGGCTCTCGATCTGGCTTTCGAGCTGGGACGTGACGTCGTCGAGCCGCTCGAGATTGGTCTCCGCCGCCTTCAATCGCAGTTCGGCCTCGTGCCGGCGCGAATGAAGACCGGAAATGCCGGCTGCCTCTTCGAGCAGTTGGCGACGCGCCTGGGGCTTCGCGGCGATCAGCTCACCGATACGCCCCTGCCCGACCATCGATGGCGAGCGCGCCCCGGTCGAGGCATCGGCAAACAGCAATTGAACGTCCTTGGCACGTGCCTCCTTGCCGTTGATGCGATAGACCGAGCCCTGCTCGCGCTCGATGCGGCGCGTTACCTGAATCTCATCGCTGTCGTTGAAGACGGCGGGTGCCGTGCGGTCGCTATTGTCGAGATAGAGGCCGACTTCCGCCGTGTTGCGCGCGGGCCGGTTGCCCGATCCGGAAAAGATCACGTCGTCCATGCCGGAGGCGCGCATGTTCTTGTAGGAGTTCTCGCCCATCACCCAGCGCAGCGCCTCGACCAGGTTCGACTTGCCGCAGCCGTTCGGACCGACGACCCCGGTCAGGCCGCGTTCGATAATGAATTCCACCGGTTCGACGAAGGATTTGAAACCGAGCAGGCGAAGTTTGTTGAACTTCATGGGAGACCGTATGCCCCTCTGCGCTGTGTGTCGGCGGCGCCGCACCCCCCTCTGCCCTGCCGGGCATCTCCCCCACAAGGGGGGAGAGTGGCTGGGAGCACTGCCCTGCGCAACATAAAGGTCGGCCGGTCCGAAACCATCCATCCAAGCGAAAGGAAATTGGTCGAGCGGGACATCGCTACTTGCCGATCTCCCCCCTTGTGGGGGAGATGCCCGGCAGGGCAGAGGGGGGTGAGCCACGAATGCATCATTCGAGCGCCCCCCTTGCCGACCACGCGAACAATATGCTCGCACACATCGTCGATGTCGCGGAGTACATCGTCGTTCCAGAATCGCAAGACCGTCCAGCCGTCCGATGCTAATCGCTCCGTGCGCTGCCGATCATAGTCTAAATCACCCGATCTGGCATGCTGTGAACCATCGACCTCGACGACCAATCGATGTGCGGCGCAGGCAAAATCTACGATGTAACCAGCAATTGGAACCTGCCGGCGAAAACCGAGGCCCATTAGCCGATCGGCGCGCAGCTCGTTCCAGAGCTTGACCTCCGCCTCAGTCATGTCGCTGCGCATGCGACGAGCATTGCCACGAGCTTTGGGCGATACGTCAGCGTGAGGCATGTGGTGCCCTCACTTGTCGCCAGCCACAAACAACAAAAACGGGCGCACGGCTGCCGCCGTCGCCCGTTGTCAGGAAAAGCGAAGGATCAGAGCTTGCTGTCGATGAGGGCCGACATAACGTCAACCGACATGTCCCCCGAATAGTGCTCGCCATTCACAAAAAAGGTCGGCGTCGATTTCACTCCGAACTCCTTGGCGCCGCGCTGCATGACTGCGTTCACATCATCCAGAAGTTTTTGGTTCGTCAAGCAGGCCTCGAAGCTCTCCTGTGTAAAACCGGCGAGTTTCGACAATTGCAGCAGCGCATCGCGGCCGTTCTGGGCGGCGGCCCATTGCTCCTGCTGCTTGAACAGCATCGAGATCATCGGGAAATACTGTCCCTCCGGCGCGCAGCGCGCCAGCATGAACGCAGCCGCCGCGCGCGGATCGAAGGGGAATTCGCGCACGATGAAGCGCACCTTGCCGGTGTCGACGTATTTGGTCTTGATGGCGTCGAAGGTGTTGTTGTGGAAATTGGCGCAATGCGGGCAGGTCATCGACATGTATTCGACGATCGTCACCGGCGCATTGGCCTCGCCGACCGCCATTTCCGGAAGCGCTCCCGGTTCCATGAGTTTGGCTACATCGACGCTGCCTTCCGGCTGCGGCAGCTCGACCTTGGCGGCCGGGCTGGTTGCCTGCGCCACTTCGGTAGTTGCCGGCTTCGCCTCGCCGGAAGCGGCCGGTGCTGCGCTCGTCGAGGCGGTGGTCGTAGCGTCCGCGCTCGTCGTCTCAGCCGGCGCCTTGGAAGCCGCCTCCTTGTTTTCTTCGCTGCAGGCTGCAAGCACGAGGGCGACCGTGGCAATGGCGACGCCGCTCAGCAGGCGTTTCGGAAGGCTTTTCTCGGAAGCGGACATGGAAGGACCCGTGTTCTTTTGAGGGAAATTTGAGGTGTGATTTCGATAACTTGCCAGGCGCAGGGCGACAAGGGGGGCAGTTTCAACAGAGTTCAAAGAATTGTGACTGCAAACGACGATCGGCGCCACGAGTCGCGCTCATCGCCGGCGCGACGAAAGCACTGCCGTGCCGAGCCGCGTAAGCGCCATCTTCAACGCCTCGCTCTCGATGCCCTCCACCATGGCCTCGAGCCGGCGGGCAGCCTCACCCGCAAGGGCGCGCGGCCGACCCTTGCGTTTCGGCGAGGCTGATACCGGCTTCTGGACAATGCGCACCTGACCGATCGCGTGGAAGCCGAAGAAGCCGTTGATGCGCTGGATCAATTCACCCTGGGCATGGGTCAGGAAGAGCGCCCGCGCGCCCTCGCAGGCGATTGTCAGCACCCCCGGCTGGTAGCCGCCTTCGGCCCCGATCTCCGATGCGCGGCGCGGCCAGGCGATTTTTTCCGGCCGGGTGCAATCGGCGAACTCCTGGCCAGCGATCTCGTCCCAGGAGCCAAGCAGCATCGTATTGATGCCGGCGCGCTTCGCCAGCACCGGATCGATCAGGCCGTTGGCGACTTCGCTGATCTGAACGACGCCCCGACGGGCTTTTCCCTCACTCACGGAACGACTTTCTGTTTGCAATTGCCACAGAGCCTTGCAGCAGGAGCTGGCCTCCGCCAAGTATAGGCCGGAAAAGGACTCCCCGGCAAATGAAGCGCGAAACCCCTCAGGCGATGGACGTCGCCCTCCTCCTCGACTGGTATGACCGCCACCACCGCGACCTGCCGTGGCGGGTCTCGCCGCCGATGGCGCGAAGGGGTGCAGCCGCCGATCCCTACCATGTCTGGCTGTCCGAAGTGATGCTTCAGCAAACCACGGTCCGGGCGGTCAAGGCCTATTTCGAGAAATTTCTCACGCTCTGGCCGACGATCGAAGATCTCGCCGCCGCCGAGGCCGAGGACGTGATGAAGGCCTGGGCCGGGCTCGGCTATTATGCCCGCGCCCGCAACCTGAAGAAATGCGCCGAGGTGGTGGCGCGCGAGCACGACGGCCGTTTTCCAGACACCGAGGAAGGGCTGAAACTGCTTCCGGGCATAGGCGACTATACGGCAGCCGCAGTCGCAGCGATCGCCTTCAACCGGCGAAGCGCCGTTCTCGACGGCAATGTCGAGCGCGTGATTTCACGGCTCTACGCCATGGAGACGCCGCTGCCGGCCGCCAAGCCCGAGATGCGGGCCCTGGTCCTCGGCCTCACGCCGGCCGATCGGCCGGGCGACTTCGCGCAGGCGATGATGGACCTCGGCGCGACCATCTGCACGCCGAGACGTCCGGCCTGCTCGCTCTGTCCCTTCCGCGGAAGCTGCCGGGCACTGGTGACGGCCGACCCGGAGACGTTTCCGCGCAAGGCTGCCAAGAAGCAAAAGCCGCTGCGCCTCGGCGCCGTTTTCGTGGCGATCGACAGTTCCGAAGCCGTCTATCTGCAGAAGCGACCCGACAATGGTCTCCTCGGCGGCATGACCGAGGTCCCCGGCACGGACTGGTCTGCGCGTCGCGACGGCGACACGTCGATCGAGGCGCAGCCTTTCGCCGCTCCCTGGGAGCCCTGCGGCACGGTCAGTCACGTGTTCACGCATTTCGAGTTGCGCCTTTCCGTCTATCGCGCCAGTGTCGGACACGCCCGGGGCATGGCAAACGGCTGGTGGGAACCGATCGGCTCGCTCAAGGAGCAGGCGCTTCCGACCGTCATGAAGAAGGCAATCGCAAAAGCTATACCGCAGGCGTTCAAAGCCGGGTAAAGCGAAGTGGGACGAGTCCAATTTCTAATCGCAAGTCGTTAATCGCGCAGGAATTGCCAATGAGCATCGAAATCCGCCACATCGTTTTCGACATCGGCAAGGTGCTGATTCACTACGACCCACACCTCCCTTATTCCCGGATCATCCCGGACGAGGAGGAGCGCAAATGGTTCTTCGCCAATATCTGCACTCAGGAGTGGAACGTGGAACAGGATCGCGGCCGGTCATGGGAAGAGGCGGAAGCCCTCCTCATCCGCGATTATCCCGACCGGGAGGAGCACATCCGCGCTTTCCGTCGGCACTGGCATGAAATGGTGCCGCACGCCTATGTCGAGACGGTAAGCATTATGGAGAGCTTGATCGCCGATGGCCGGGACGTGACGATGCTGACCAATTTCGCCTCCGACACCTTCCGCGAGGCCCAGAAGCTTTACCCCTTCCTGACACTGCCGCGCGGCGTCACGGTTTCAGGCGATGTCGGCCTTATCAAGCCCGATGTCGAGATCTACAGGACCCATGCGAGGGCCTTCGACCTCGAACCGACAGCAACAATCTTCATCGATGACAGTTTTGCCAATGTCGAGGGCGCCCGGGCCGCTGGCTGGCATTCGGTTCATTTCACCGATGCCCAGAAGCTGAAGCTCGATCTAGCGGCCTACGGCATTCAACCCTATGGCGGTCTCGGCCGCGGCGGGGAGATCTGGGAATCGAAGTCGAGGCCGGTCTTCGAACGGCCCTCGTGAATTCACGAAACCGCCGCAATCGGTTCACGGACCATTCAGCTTTGCCGCCTCATGATCGCGTTAGATTTCAACGGCTTCGCTGAAAGGTCCCGCAATGGTCACGCGCATCTACGGTACGAATTACGCCGACATCCTCAAGCAGAACGGCTATATCGCCGTCGAGATCTACGCCTATGACGGCGACGACGACATCTACCTGAACCGGACCGACAGCTACGGCGGATACAACTTCGTCGATGCGGGCTACGGCAACGACCTCGTCGTCAACTACTTCGAAGGCGGCAACGACATCTATCTGGGCGGCGGCAACGATCTCTATGTCGCCGACATCCGCACGCGTGACGCAAGCTCCTACGACGTCGTCTATGGCGGCAGTGGCAACGACCGCTTCGAAATCGAAGGCTATGCCAGCGACTATTACGGCGAGAGCGGCAACGACACTTTCCTCTCCGTCGGCTTCAATAACTATTTTAACGGCGGCACCGGTATCGACACGATCAGCTACCAGTTCCAGGACGACTGGAGCTCGGAGCGCGGCCGCGGCGTCACCATCGATCTCGGCTACAAATACGCGACCACGGCAAGCGGCCGCCGTGAAGACCTGATCAGCATCGAGAACGCGACCGGCACGAACTACGGCCATGACGACATTGCCGGCAGTTCCGTCGCCAACGTGCTGCGCGGTCTCGGCGGCAACGACGTCCTCGAAGGCCTTGGCGGCGACGACTTCCTCGATGGCGGCTCCGGCGCCGACAATCTCTATGGCGGCTCGGGGGCCGACATCCTGCGCGGCGGCACCGGGTTCGACTATCTGACTGGCGGCCCCGGCACGGACAATTTCGATTTCAATGCGATCGCGGAAACGGCAGTCGGCAGCCGGCGCGACGTGATCACCGATTTCCACCGGTCCGAATGGGACGTCATCGACCTTTCGACGATCGACGCCGATACCACCTGGAGCGGAAACCAGAGCTTCACCTTCATCGGTAACCGCGGCTTTTCCGGCGAGGCTGGCGAGCTGAATTTTCGCTCCGGCGTTGTCTCGGGGGATGTAAACGGTGACGGCTATGCCGATTTCCAGATCAAGGTGAACGGCGTGACAAGCCTCAGGGTCGACGACTTCTTCCTCTGATCATAGCCCGACGCGTCTGCGATCGCCCCCACCCTGGCCTTCTCCCGCCTGCGGAGAGAAGATGGCCGGCAGGCCGCATGAGGGGCCCGTCTCGCTATAGTCATATACAAACGCCCGGAATCCTCATCGGATTCCGGGCGTTTAAAGCGCTCCTCCGGGACTGAAGGCACAAAACCGGACCGAGCGCTTCTCGAAGACCCAAGCGGAACTGGTTGATCAGTTCAGTTTTGCCAGGTCGTTTCGAATGACGGATCTGAGTTCGTCGATGGGTTTCAGGACGCTCCCCTCCTCGAAATGCCAGAAGGTCCAGCCGTTGCAGGCGTCGAGGCCCTGCACCTTGGCGCCGACGCGGTGGATGGAGCCGGCCTCGCCTCCCGATGCCAGCGTGCCGTCGGCACGCACGATCGCGCTGTATCGGCGCTTCGCGTCGGTCAAGACCGTGCCCGGCTTGATGAGGCCGCTTTCAATCAGCGTGTTGAACGCGACGCGCGGCTCCGCCTTCTTGCCGGTCATGACCGAGAGCGTCGCCTTGCCAAGCGGCTCGACCGCGGCAATGCGCGCGGCGGCCGCATCGATATAGTCCTGCTCGCGCTCGATGCCGACGAAATGGCGACCGAGACGCTTTGCGACGGCGCCGGTGGTGCCGGAGCCGAAGAACGGGTCGAGCACGACATCGCCAGGCTTGGTCGAAGCCATCAGAATACGGGCGAGCAGCGCTTCCGGCTTCTGTGTCGGGTGCACCTTCTTCCCGTCCTCGTCCTTCAGCCGCTCGGTCCCCGAGCAGATGGGGAAGAGCCAGTCGGAGCGCATCTGGACGTCGTCGTTCGCCGCCTTCATCGCTTCGTAGTTGAAGGTGTAGCCCTTGGCCTTGGCGTTCGGCGTCGCCCAGATCAGCGTTTCATGCGCATTCTGAAAGCGGCGGCCCTTGAAGTTCGGCATCGGATTGGTCTTGCGCCAGATGATATCGTTCAGGATCCAGAAATGCAGGTCCTGCAGGATCGCACCGACGCGGAAGATATTGTGGTAGGAGCCGATCACCCAGAGCGTGCCGGTGGGCTTCAGCACACGGCGGCAGGCGAGCAGCCAGGCGCGGGTGAAGGCATCATAGGCCTCGAATGAGGCGAACTGGTCCCAATCGTCGTCCACAGCATCGACCAGCGACTGGTCGGGCCGGTGCAGCGTGCCGCCGAGTTGGAGATTGTAGGGCGGGTCGGCGAACACGACATCGACCGAATTGTCGGGAAGCGCGTTCAGCGCGGCCACGCAATCCCCCTTTATGATGCTGTCCAGCCAATTCAACGGACGGGCGGCACGGGAGATTTCGGCAAGCGAAACAACTGAAGACATGGGCAACTCGCAAATACGCTTACTCGGGACTGACTATAGCACTTATGGTTACCGAAGATGGTTACCAAAGCCTGAAGGCAGTCCAGAAAAGTTCGCGTCCCGACCGTACACTTTGATTTGCCCGCGACCGTCTCGCGCTTCTCGTTTGCGCCCTCCCCTCTATCAGGCGGCGCCAGCCCCCTCGTGCCATTGGCGGCTATCCGGCGGCGCCTGATCGCGTTCATTGAAGCCATAGTCACGGACGACGGAAGCGATCCTGAGGCGATAGTCGGCGAAGACGCCATTCCGCCCCGCCGCCTGCGCGGCGCGATGCTCGGCGCCGTTGCGCCATGCCCTCACCGCCGCCTCATCGCGCCAGAAGGAGAGCGACAAGAGTTTGTTCGGATCGGCGAGGCTCTGGAAACGCTCGATCGAGATGAAGCCGTCGATCCCGTCCAGCAGCGGACGCAGATCGGCGGCGAGCCCGAGATAGGTATCGCGCTCGCCCTCGGCGGGCAGGACTTCGAAGATCACCGCGATCATCGCGTAATTCCTTTTTCGTGCGGCAGCGAAACGTTCTTCAGGAAGATTCGATCCTCCCGGAGAATGAAGCGTTCCTTTCGGGCGAATTCATAGTTCTCGCGCCCGAGCGGATCGGCGGCGAGACGTGCGCGGTAGGCCTCATAGGCGGCGAGGCTTTGGATGTTGTAGACGCCATAGGCGGTGGTCGCCGAGCCTTCGTGCGGGGCGAAATAGCCGATGAGATCGGCGCCGCAGCGTGGAATCGCCTCACCCCAGTTGCGGGCGTAGGTGGCGAAGTCGTCCTTGCGGAACGGATCGATCTCGTAGCGGATGAAGCAGGTGATCATCAGTTTCTCCTGGTTGATGACCTGCATTATGCCCGCTTGCCCGTCAGTGATGCTTCGATTACGATCGAACTATGAAAGAAGGCCCGGACATAGCCCTGATCGGATCGCTGATCGGCGATCCTGCGCGTGCCAACATGCTGACGGCGCTCATGGGAGGTCAGGCGCTGACGCCGACGGAGCTTGCGGGTGAGGCCGGCATCACGCTGCAGACCGCCAGCTCGCATCTCGCCAAGCTCGAGGCTGGCGGGCTGGTCACGCAGCGCAAGCAAGGCCGGCACCGCTATTACGCCTTGAGCGAAGACGAAGTCGGGCTGATGCTCGAAAGCCTCATGGGTTTTGCCGCGAGCCGCGGCCTCACGCGGCATCGTCCCGGCCCGAAAGATCCGGCGCTGCGCAAGGCACGCGTGTGCTACAACCACCTCGCAGGCGACTACGGCGTGCGCATATTAGACAGCCTGATCGAAGCCCGTGAGATCGAGGTGACTGGCGGTGACGATCTTGCGCTGACAGATGCCGGCCGCGCCCGAATGGAGGCACTCGGCATCGACTATGCCGCACTCAAGAAATCCCGCCGGCCGATCTGCCGCACCTGTCTCGACTGGAGCGAGCGGCGGTCGCACCTCGCGGGATCGCTTGGTGAGGCCCTGCTGGCGCTTTTCATCGACGAGGGTTGGGCGAGACGGGAGAAGGACAGCCGGGCCGTCCGCTTCACCGCCGCGGGCGAGAGGGCTTTCCTGGAACTCTTTCCTCGATAGCTTCAGCGACGCGAAGGCGCGCCGTCATGGACGAGCGTGTCGCGGAAACCTTCGCGGGCAATGCGCGTGCAAAGGGACGACCATTCACATTCTTCGCAGGCGGCGCGGATGGCACCGGCCGTGAAGGCGGTACGCAAGCGCTCCAGGCGTTCGCCGTCGAGAACGAGAACCGACCCGGACTCAATCGCGACCCCGAGCAGATCGGCAACCGCAGCCAAGGCGCGTCCGTCACGATTACGAACGCTTTCGCTGCGGCAATGAGTTTCCGGCAGGTCCAGCATCGGGGCGCAGATATCGTCCGGTCCGTCGACGATCTCGATCGCTTCGCCGGCGGAAAGGCGCTCGGCGATCCGGCGATAATTGCGGGTGAACGAGGGCGTATAGCCCTCGCCGACAAATGTCAGCAGGCACAGGAGATGATGCCCGCGCAGGCGAACCATTGGAAACCTCTGCCTCTTTTGCGCGTCCGATAAGACGTGCGGCGCTGTAGAGAAGTATGCATGCAAAAAAACTGGAGGGGCAAGCGCGGAGCAACCGCTTCCCTCATGCTTCTGCAGGTTGAGCTTTGGTCTGCCGTCGTATAAATCTGCCGGGACTGTTTTTCAGCGCCGCATTCTGGATCCTCCCCTGCCCCGCGGCGCGTTCTCCCAAGGAACCCGACCCAAATGAACGGTATCGACCTCATCATCTTCGACTGCGACGGCGTGCTCGTCGATTCGGAAATCATCGCCTCGCAAGTCCAGTCCGAGCTGGTGAGCCAGGCGGGCTATCCGATCAGCGTTGAGGAAATGAACCAACGCTTCGCCGGCATGACCTGGCGCGACACGTTGCTGACGATAGAAAAAGAGGCGAGCATCCCGCTATCGGCCTCGCTTATCGATCGTGTCGATGCCATCCTCGACAAGCGCCTTGCTCGCGACGTCAAGATCATCGACGGCGTCAGATCGGTGCTGATGCAACTCACGCTTCCGCATTGCATCTGCTCCAATTCCACTTCCGGGCGCCTCGCGGTTATGCTGGGCAAGGTCGGGATCAAGGATCATTTCGGTGCGCACATCTATTCCGCGCGCGATCTCGGGCCCGACCGGGTCAAGCCGAAGCCAGATATCTTCCTTCACGGCGCCGCCCAGTTGGGCGTCGATCCTGGGCGCGTCCTCGTCATCGAGGATTCGGTGCACGGCATCCACGGCGCTCGCGCTGCCGGCATGCGCGTCGTCGGCTTCACCGGCGGTTCGCATACCTATCCGGCGCATTCCGACAAGCTCACGGAAGCCGGCGCCGAAACGGTTATCTCGCGAATGTCGGCTCTGCCAGGTGTAATCGCCGCGCTCGCCGAATGGTCTGAACCCATGACGGCCTGAGCCGCCGGGCCACTCTTCGCCCCCCAACCGCGGGCGCGGGAACATCCTAAGATCACGACGGCGCCTGTCCACGTGACGTGCGAAGGACGCCATGCCGCATTGAAAGAGGCATGGTATCCCTTCGACAATCAACCGAGTTGTCGGACCGCACATGGGCGCCATATTTCAAGCAAGCCCTGAGAGGCTATTTCCAAGGAGGAAGCATCATGCGTCTTTCACTATTAACGGGATTGACCCTGGCGGCTGGCGTCGCATTCGCGCCCCTCGCCCATGCCGATATCACAATTGGCGTGATTACTCCGCTCACGGGTCCGGTCGCGGCCTTCGGCGAGCAGGTCAAGAACGGCGCCGAGGCGGCGGTCGAGGCCATCAACAATGCCGGCGGCATCAAGGGCGAGAAGATCATTATCAAGATCGTCGACGATGCCGGTGAACCCAAGCAGGCCGTCTCCGTCGCCAACCAGCTCGCCGGCGAAGGGCTGCGCTATGTGGTCGGACCGGTGCTCTCCGGCACCGCGATGCCGGCATCCGACGTGCTCGCTGAGAACGGCATCCTGATGGTCACGCCGACGGCGACCACGCCGGATCTCACCACCCGTGGGCTCTGGAACGTGCTGCGCACCTGCGGCCGCGACGACCAGCAGGCCGTCGTCGCTGCCGACTATGTCGTCCAGAACCTCAAGGACAAACGCGTCGCCGTGCTGCACGACAAGGGGGCCTATGGCAAGGGTCTCGCCGACGGCTTCAAGGCCGCCATCAATGCGGGTGGCATTACCGAAGTCGTCTATGAGGGCTTGACCCCCGGTGAAAAGGACTTCGGCGCCATCGTCACGCGCCTCAAGGCAGAGAATGTCGATGTCGTCTATTTCGGCGGCTATCATGCCGAGGCCGGCCTGATGGTCCGTCAGATGCGTGATCAAGGCGTCAAAGCGCAGCTCATCGGTGGCGACGGCCTGTCCAATACAGAATTCTGGGCGATCGGTGGAAACGCTGCCGAAGGTACGATCTACACCAACGCCAGTGACGCGACCCGCCACCCGGCCGCAGCCCCGGTCATCGAGGCGCTCAATGCCAAGAACATCCCGGCCGAAGCCTTCACGCTCAATGCCTATGCCGCGGTACAGGTCCTTAAGGCAGGCATCGAGAAGGCGGGCTCCGCCGAGGATCCGACTGCCGTTGCGACTGCGATCAAATCCGGCGAGGCGATCGACACGGTGATCGGCAAGCTAACCTATGGCGAAAGCGGCGATCTCACCTCGCCGAGCTTCTCGCTCTACAAGTGGGAAGCCGGCAAGAGCGTCGCGGCAGAGTAAGCGGACGCCGACCGGACAAACGGAAACGCCGGGGCGATGCCCCGGCGTTTCGATTCTGGCGTTTGGTCTGAAGCCCGCCTTAATTCGCCCTATACGGCCCTTCGTCGAAACCTATGAAAACCTTGGCTTCAGCGCCGGCGCCGGCCGGCAGCGTGACATCGGCCTTGGTGAAGACGAACTGGGTGGTGGCGCTGCCCGGGGGGACTTCGACCGGATATTGGGTCAGTTCGGAATAGAGCGTCTTTTCGCCATCGGTTGCGGCCACGCGGATCGGTAGGGTCACCTTGCCGGGTCCGCCGGCGGGGCCCGCGACGACGCGGCCCTGCGCGACCACCGTCACCTTGAGCGCATCTTCGCTCTGCACGCATTGACGCGTCGTATCGGCCAGCGAGGCCTGATAGACGACCTTGCTCGGATCGTCCTTCGCGCCCTTCGCATAGGTGCGGTAGGAAGAGGTGCCGTCCCTGAGCGTGACCGGCGGGCAGGCCGCCTGGACCACCGCCGGCGTCGGCGCGCTCGCACTGCCGCCCGCATCGATGGCACCGCCCGTTTGTGTCTTGTTACAGCCGGCAACGGCCAAAAGGAGAGATACTGCGAGAAGACGGCGAGACACTGACACGTTGCACAACCTCTACTGAAAAGAACGAAACTCCCTGATCGCGGTGACTGTGGCTCGATGAACCATCGTCGTCGCGATCAAACATGCGAGAACGCAAGGCCGCCTCGCCTCGGACGGAAAACGGCCCGAGGCCTTTCTTGACCTTCGGGCATCGTCTATAGCAGCGACGAATTCAAAAATCGACCGGTCGACGCTCCCCAACCGAATTTTCCGGAACAGGCTGGAAATTTGCCATGGTGACAAAAATGGCCGCGCGATTCGCCGGGAACTGACGCAAAAAGGCGCCTGGGCTGAAGCGAGCCTCGCTTCAACGCTCGCGCGGCAAAACGATGAAGGATGACGATGGTGAAGTATGTTTCGACGCGGGGAGAGGCGGCCTCCCTCGGTTTCTGTGACGCTCTTCTGGCGGGACTCGCCCGTGACGGTGGGCTCTACCTTCCGAAGGAGTGGCCGAAGTTCTCCAAGAAAGAGATCCGAGCGCTGCGCGGCAAATCCTATCAGGAGATCGCCTTCACCGTGCTCGAACCATTCACGAACGGCGAGATCCCGGCCGCGAAATTCCGCGAGATGATCGACGAGGCCTACGCCACCTTCCGCCATCCGGCCGTGGCACCCCTGGTCCAGACCGGCCCCAACTCTTTCGTCATGGAACTCTTCCATGGCTCGACGCTCGCCTTCAAAGACGTCGCCATGCAATTGCTGGCAAGGCTGATGGACCATGTGCTTGCCGAACGGGGCGAGCGCGCGACGATCGTGGGAGCGACATCGGGCGACACAGGCGGAGCTGCGATCGACGCCTTCGCCGGGCGGGAGCGCACCGACATCTTCATTCTTTTTCCGCACGGCAAGGTGTCGCCGGTCCAGCAAAGGCAGATGACGACCTCGACCGCTTCGAACGTGCACGCGATCGCGGTCAAGGGCAATTTCGACGACTGCCAGAACCTCGTCAAAGCCATGTTCAACGACACGGCCTTCCGCGACCGGGTGAAGCTCTCGGGCGTCAATTCCATCAACTGGGCGCGGATCATGGCCCAGATCGTCTATTACTTCACGACGGCGGTCGCGCTCGGCGGTCCGGACCGCAAGATCTCCTTCACCGTGCCGACCGGCAATTTCGGCGATATCTTCGCGGGCTACGTCGCCAAGCGCATGGGTTTGCCGATCGACAAGCTGATCATCGCCACCAACGACAACGACATTCTAACGCGCACCCTGAAGAGTGGCCGCTACGAGATGCGCGAGGTGAAGGCGACGACTTCGCCTTCGATGGATATCCAGATCTCCTCGAACTTCGAGCGGCTCATCTTCGAGGCTAACGACCGCGACCCGGCGGAGGTGCGCGCGGCGATGGCAAACCTCAAACAATCCGGCTCGTTTGCGATCGGCGACGGCGCACTGAAAAAAATCCGCAAGGAGTTCCGCGCCGGCCGCGCCTCGGAAAAGCAAGTGGCCAGAACGATCCGCAAGACCCTCGATGATACGGGCTATCTCATTGATCCGCATACGGCAATCGGCGTGTTCGTGGCGGCCAAGCACGAGAAGGCTTCCGCACCGATGGTCACTCTTGCGACGGCCCATCCGGCGAAATTCCCCGACGCAGTAAAATCGGCAAGCGGTATTGACCCCGCGCTTCCGACGTGGCTTGCTGATCTCATGACTAGGGCGGAGCGTTTCGATATCCTGGAACCGGAGCTGAAAAACGTCGAAAGCTTCATCGGCGAGCGTACCCGCGTTCAGGAATAGAACGAAAGAATACGGATGATGAAAGTTGAGTGCACCCGGCTCCCTTCCGGGCTGACGGTGGTAACCGAGAACATGCCCCATCTTGAAAGCGTGGCGCTCGGTGTCTGGATCAAGTCCGGTTCGCGTAATGAGACCGTGGACGAACACGGAATTGCGCATCTGCTGGAGCACATGGCTTTCAAGGGCACCAGGCGGCGCAGCGCCCGCCAGATTGCCGAAGAGATCGAAAACGTGGGCGGCGAGGTCAACGCTGCCACCTCTACCGAAACCACCTCCTACTATGCCCGCGTGCTCAAGGACCACGTGCCGCTCGCGGTCGACATCCTCGCCGACATTCTCACGGAGTCGACCTTCGAAGAGGACGAGCTTCGCCGCGAAAAGCACGTCATCCTGCAGGAGATCGGCGCCGCGGACGACACGCCGGACGATGTGGTTTTCGATCGCTTTGCCGAGACGGCTTATCGCGATCAGACGGTCGGGCGGCCGATCCTCGGCACGCCGGAAACGGTGATGTCCTTCACCCCGGACCAGATTCGCCATTATCTCGGCCGCAACTATACGACGGACAGAATGTTTATCGTCGCGGCCGGTGCCGTCGATCACGAGACGATCGTGCGTCAGGTCCAAGAGCGCTTTTCCGCCCTGCCCGTCTCACCCTTATCGCCGCCGGTCCTCGACACGGCGCGCTACACTGGCGGCGACAGCCGCGAAACTCGCGATCTGATGGATGCGCAAATCCTGCTCGGCTTCGAAGGTAAGGCCTATCACGCGCGGGATTTCTACTGTTCGCAGATCCTCGCCAATATCCTTGGCGGCGGCATGTCCTCCCGCCTCTTCCAGGAGGTGCGCGAACACAGGGGCCTCTGTTATTCGGTCTACGCCTTCCATTGGGGCTTCTCCGACACCGGCATCTTCGGCATTCATGCGGCAACCGGCGGAGAGAACCTGCCGGAACTGATGCCGGTGATCGTCAACGAGCTGCGCAAATCGTCGATGAACATCGAGCAGCAGGAGATCGAGCGCGCCCGCGCGCAGATCCGCGCGCAATTGCTTATGGGCCAGGAGAGCCCGGCGGCACGAGCCGGTCAGATCGCCCGCCAAATGATGCTCTATGGCCGTCCCATTCCCAACGAGGAGCTGATGGAGCGCCTTTCGGGCATCACGATCGAGCGCCTGACAGACCTTGCCGGCCGACTGTTCTTCGACACGGCTCCGACGCTCTCTGCCATCGGCCCGCTCGAGCAGCTTGCCCCCATGAACGACATTCTCTCGTCGCTGGCCAGCAAGACAACCGCCATGCACGCCGTGGCGAGCTGACACGCAGATTGCGGTAGAGGCTTTGCCACGGCCGCGCCCAAGCCCTGCGTTCTCCTCACGATTTCTCAAAAATCGGATTCGATTTGAGCGTAAACTTGTGCAACGTTTCGCAATGAGACAGCGTCCTCGGCTCGACTGAACGGCGGCGGCTGTTGCCCGCGGTACTGGCCTGGAGGCGTATATGACACGATCGGTTTTTCGGTTCCTGTCGCGGCAGCCGGAGACGGTCGAGATCGCCAATCAGCATTATCTGCTCCGGCTTCCCCGTTACGCCGATTATCGGCAATGGTATCAGTTGCGCAGCGAAAGCCGTGCCTTCCTGGAGCCTTGGGAGCCGACCTGGCGCGCCGATGAAATGACCGAGAGCGCCTTTCGCAGCCGCGTCATTCGCAATGAGCAGGAATATGCCTCGGGCCAGGCCGTGCCGCTCTTCCTCTTCCGCAGGCCGGACGAGACGCTGCTTGGCGGTCTCACCATTGGTCACATTCGCCGGGGTGCCGCGCTGAACTGCATGATCGGCTACTGGATGGGCCAGAAATATGCCGGTCGGGGCCATATGTACGAGGCGCTGAAGCTGACGATCCCCTATATCTTTACGGTGCTCGAGTTGCACCGTATCGAGGCAGCCTGTATTCCAGAAAACACACGGAGCATCCGGCTCCTTGAAAAGGCCGGCTTTGAGCGTGAAGGCTATTTGAGACAGTACTTGAAGATAAACGGGCAGTGGCGGGATCATCTGATGTTCTCCCTCTTGTCCGCCGATGCCGTACCGAACAGGAATATGCCCCTTTGATGCCCCTGAACCTGAAGCCGTTCGCATGGCCAGCCGCAAGGCTGGCGGCGTTTCTGGTCGCACTCGTCGTCTTCGTCGTCGGTCTTGCCGGCGGGGTCGCGCATGCGCTTGAGCCGGTGAAGATTTCGCGCGAGGACACGGCGCTCGACCTCACCGCGACGACGGAGATTTACAGCGGCAGGGGCGATGCGTTTCAGGTCTCGACCGCCCCCGGCACGGACGGCATCGTGCGCCGCATCGAAGTGCGCTCGAGCACGGAACATCATCAAGGCGACTGGGCCGTTTTCGCGCTTGCCAATGTCTCGGAAGAGCAGCTCGAACGCGTCATCGTCGCCCCGCATTTCCGGCTGGTCAATTCCAAGCTCTTCTGGCCGGACCTCGGCTCGCAGCGCATCCTCTCGATCACGCCGAGCGAAGGCTTCGCGCTCGATCGGCAGCCGAGCGACGAGGCGGACGTCTTCCGGATCACGCTCAACCCCGGCGCGGTCATCACCTTCGTGGCCGAGCTCGCGACGCCGGACCTGCCGCAAATCTATCTCTGGCAGCCCGACGCCTACAAGGACACGGTCAATGCCTTCACTCTCTACCGCGGCATCGTGCTCGGCATCGCCGGCCTTCTGGCGGTGTTCCTGACGATTCTCTTCGTCGTCAAGGGTACCTCGATGCTGCCGGCGACGGCCGCACTCGCCTGGGCCGTGCTTGCCTATATCTGCGTCGATTTCGGCTTTCTGTCGAAGCTCATCAGCGTGACGGCCGACGACGAGCGAATATGGCGGGCGGGAACGGAAGTCTTCCTGGCAGCGGGCCTCGTCGTTTTCCTTTTCACCTATCTCAACCTCAATCGCTGGCACCAGCATCTCGGCTATGCGACGCTCGCCTGGATTCTCGGGCTGGGGCTGCTCTTCGGGGTCGCGGTCTACGATCCGGCGATCGCCTCGGGCATCGCCCGCCTGTCCTTCGCGCTGACGGCAACCGTCGGCATCGTGCTCATCGCCTATCTCGGCTTCAACCGCTACGACCGCGCCATCCTGCTTGTCCCTGCCTGGCTGTTGATCCTCGTCTGGTTGTTCGGAGCGTGGCTCGCCGTCACCGGTCAACTGGCCAACGATATCGTCCAGCCGGCGCTCGGCGGCGGTCTCGTGCTCATCGTGCTGCTGATCGGCTTCACCGTCATGCAGCACGCCTTTGCCGGTGGCGCCTACCAGCAAGGCCTGTTCTCCGATCTTGAGCGACAGGCGCTGGCATTGACCGGCTCGGGCGACACCGTCTGGGATTGGGACGTGGCGCGCGACCGCGTCGTCACCATACCCGACATTTCGCACCAGCTCGGCCTCTCGCTCGGCACCATGAACGGCCCCGTCCGCAACTGGGTGCCGCGGCTGCATCCCGACGACCGCGACCGCTTCCGGGCGACGCTCGACGTGTTGCTCGAACACCGGCGCGGCCGGCTGAACCACGAATTCCGCGCGCGCGCGGAGGACGGCCATTATCACTGGCTCTCGATCCGGGCACGGCCGGTGCTCGGCGCCAACGGCGAGATCATCCGCTGCGTCGGCACCATCGTCGACATCACCGAACAGCGCAATTCGGTCGAGAGGCTCCTGCACAATGCGCTCCTCGACAACCTGACCGGCCTGCCTAACCGGCAGGTCTTCCTCGACCGGCTGCAGGCTATCCTGTTGATGTCCGACAGCACCAACGCCATGAGGCCGACGGTGCTCGCGATCGACATCGATCGTTACAAGCAGGTCAATGATATGCTTGGCGTTGCGGCCGGTGACAATATCCTCATCGCGCTTACGCGCCGCCTGCGCCGGCTCCTGCGTCCGCAGGACACGCTCGCCCGCCTCGGCGGCGACCAGTTTGGACTGATCCTCATGTCCGAACGCGATCCGGCAAAGATCGCCGACTTCGCCGATGCCGTCAGCAAGGCGATCATGGTTCCGCTCAACTACGGCAATCGCGAGATCAACCTGACCGCGTCGATCGGCCTCGTTTCCTGGCTCGACCAGGAGCAGAGCGCCGCCGGGCTGCTCGATGATGCCGAGCTCGCGATGTTCCGCGCCAAGAAAGCGGGCGGAAACCGGGTCGAGCCGTTCCGCCCGGCCTTCCGGACGTCGAGCTCGGATCGGCTCCAGCTCGAAGCGGATCTGAAACGGGCGATCGAACGCAAGGAGCTTTCCCTCGTCTACCAGCCGATCGTCCGCTTGAGCGATGCCGAAATCGCCGGCTTCGAGGCGCTCATGCGCTGGGATCATCCGAAGCGCGGCAACATCTCGCCGACCGAGTTCATCCCGATCGCCGAGAATTCCGACATCATAAATCAGCTCGGCATGTTCGCTTTCGACAAGGCGACGAGCGACCTCTCGGACTGGCAGATGCAGGCCGGGGAACTGCCGATCTTCATCTCGGTCAACCTGTCGAGCGCGCAGCTTTTGAACAATGAGCTTTATGACGACGTGCGCGCGATCCTCAACAAGAACCGCTGCGATCCGGCGAAGGTCAGGATGGAACTGACGGAGTCGCTGGTGATGGAAAACCCCGAGCAGGCCAGGCTCGTACTCGAAAAGCTCCGCCAAGCGGGGCTGCGGCTGGCCCTCGACGATTTCGGCACCGGCTATTCGTCGCTCTCCTATCTCACCCGCTTCCCCTTCGACACGATCAAGATCGACAAGGCGCTGGTGCGCGATCCGAGCGACAGGCGCGGCGTGGTGTTGCGCTCGGTGATCACCATGGCGCGCGAGCTCGACATGCAGGTGGTCGCCGAAGGCATCGAATCCGAGGAGGATGCGGTTCAGCTTTCGCAGATGGGCTGCGACTACGGCCAGAGCTTCCTCTTCGGGCCGCCGGTCGGGTCGGATTCGATCCTGCGGCTCCTGAAGGAGCGATTTCCATTGATGAAGAGAGCCTGACGCGGAAACCGGCGACCGACGACGGCTTAGGCGTGGCCGGAATCGGTGGAAAGCATGGCCGAGCTGACGCCCATCAGTGCCAAGGCGCGGTCGTATTTCTCATCGAGGTTCCGGCTGAAGATCAGCTCCTCGCGCGCCGGGCAGGTCAGCCAGCCGTTCTGGGTGATCTCGGCCTCGAGCTGGCCTGGCCCCCAGCCGGCATAGCCGAGCAGCATGGTCGCCTTGTGCGGCCCCTCGCCACGGGAGATGGCCCTGACGATGTCGAGCGTCGCGGTGAGGCAGATGTCGTCGCTGACGGGAATGCTCGAATCGCTCAAGTAATCGTCCGTATGCAAGACGAAGCCTCGCCCCGTCTCGACGGGGCCGCCTGCCTGTATCTGGAACTCACGCGCCGTCGCCGGCAGACGGATCGCTTCATCGGGATCGAGGAGCTGCAGGTGCAAGAGGACGTCCGGGAAAGTCAACCGTTGCGGACGGTTCAGCACGAAGCCCATCGCTCCATCTTCCGAGTGGGCGCAGACGAAAATGACCGTTCGGGCAAAATTGGCATCGAACATGCCCGGCATGGCGATCAGGAATTGACCGTCAAGGAAGCCACGCTCGCGGGTCGTATGCAGTGCCTTTGTCGCCATAATGAAGATAGCCTACCAATTCACGACGAAATGAAAAGCGCCTCTACGTGGCGGTCGCGGAATTTTGCACGCGCGACGCTTGCTCGCGATGAATTCGGGGCTGCAAGCCCCAGATTTGCGATCCGGTTTCCATATGCCGGCGTCGCCGCAAAGCGGTTGCGCCCTCGTTTCGACCTCGCGCGTGGCCGCTGATCAAGCAATTATGATCGCGGCGACGCATCACGGCGGCTGGAGACCGAAGGTGAAACGCTATACTGCTTGAGCTATGACCAACCGCCCTCCCCTCATGAAGATGGCCCAGTGCATCGCGACGGCAACCCCTCTCGTTGCATTTCTTTTGCCGGCCCCCTCCCATGGAGCGACCAGCGAATGGGTGACCTCCCCCGGCGGGACCGTACGCATCGTCGCGTCGCAGCCAAGGCCGGACGGCTCCATCCCCGCCATTCTCGAAGTCCAGCTCAAGCCTGGCTGGAAGACCTATTGGCGGGATCCGGGAGCAAGCGGCATACCGCCGCAGGTGACCCTCGATCCATCGGGTGGCGTCGTTCTGGAAGCAATCCGCTTCCCTGCACCGAAGACGTTCGGCGAAGGGCCGGGGCGCTATGCCGGATATGACCAGCCTGTCGCCTTCCCGCTTGAGCTGAAGAAGGTCGCCAACGGCGGCGACCTCGCGATCCGGGCCTCCGTCTTTCTGGGCATCTGCGAGGACATCTGCATCCCCGTGCAGGGCGAACTGAACCTCACTCTCAAAAGCGGCGGCTTCGACAACCCGCTCGACGGTGCACGCATCGACCAGGCGGTTGCCGCACTTCCGGAACCGCCGTCCGACGATTTCCGGGTAGCGAAGGCAAGCTTCGATGCCGCGGCGGGCATGATGCATCTCGATCTTCGATTGCCCAAGGCCGTCGGTGGCGGACCAGTGGACCTGTTTCTGTCCGGCCCTCCCGGGGTCTTCTTCGGCAAGCCGGTCCTCGGCGGACCGGGCATGGAGCGCCGGGCCGAAATTCCGGTGAAACTCTCCGGCAAAGACAAGCGCATCACGGGAAAAGCCATCGCACTCACCGTTCGCGCCGGCGGGCGCAGCATGGAAACGACGCTTGCCTTTGATTGACGCGCCCCTATAGTCCCCCGCGGGCTCGAGTGCTGCTAATACCGGCGCCAAGCCCGGAGAACAATCGAGGAGAAAACCCGTGACCATTGCTGTCGGAGACAAGCTGCCCAACGCAACCTTCAAGGAGAAGACCGCCGACGGCCCGGTCGAGGTGACCACCGACCAGCTCTTCAAGGGCAAGCGCGTGGTGCTTTTCGCTGTGCCGGGAGCCTTCACGCCGACCTGTTCGCTCAACCATCTTCCCGGCTATCTCGAAAACCGCGACGCCATTCTGGCCCGCGGCGTCGACGACATCGCAGTGGTCGCCGTCAACGACCTGCATGTGATGGGCGCCTGGGCGACGTCCTCCGGCGGCATCGGCAAGATCCATTTCCTTTCCGACTGGAACGCCGCTTTCACCAAGGCGATCGGCATGGATATCGACCTCTCGGCCGGAACGCTCGGCATTCGCTCCAAGCGCTATTCGATGCTGGTTGAGGATGGCATCGTGAAGGCGTTGAACGTCGAGGATGTCCCGAGCCAAGCGATCGCTTCCGGTGCTGCCACGATGCTGGAGCAGCTGAGCTAGAGCGCGTCGCATCCACACGCATTGTTCCGACAGCCGGTGAAATGAAACGGGCCATTGCGCCCGTTTCTATTTGACGGCATCCGTCCGGCGCGTTTTCTTGAAAGGCTCCATGCCCTTGCGCGCGAGTTCGTCGGCGCGTTCGTTCTCGGGATGGCCGGCGTGGCCCTTGACCCAGTGCCAGGTCACCTGATGACGGCTTCTCGCCTCATCCAGCGCCTGCCATAGCTCGCCGTTCTTCACCGGCTTTCTGTCGCCGGTCTTCCAGCCGTTCCGTTTCCAGCCGTGAATCCATTTGGAGATGCCGTCCATCACATATTTGCTGTCGGTGTGGAGGTCGACCTCGCAAGGCTCTTTCAGAGCGTTCAGCGCCGAGATCGCGGCGAGCAGCTCCATGCGGTTGTTGGTGGTCTCCGCCTCTCCTCCGCACATTTCCTTCTCGACGTCGCCGTAGCGAAGCACCGCTCCCCAGCCACCCGGCCCGGGATTTCCCGAGCAGGCGCCGTCGGTGAAGATATCGACGTGCTTCATACCGATGCCTCTTGGCGCCTGAGCCCGTATTCGGCGCTCGAGACGATGGCGCGATGGAAGCGGATCTTGGTCAGATATTCGAGCGGGTCCTTCTTGACCACCAGAGCCCCTCGTGGCGTCGTCAGCCAGTCATAGAGGCGTGTCAGGAAGAAGCGCAGCGCCGAGCCCCGGGCGAGAAGCGCCAGAGCCTCCACCTCCTCAGCGGTCAATTTCCGCACGCTCTCGTAGCCTGAAAGCAGCGCCATGCCCTTGGTGATGTTATAGGAGCCGTTCTTCTCGAAGCACCAGGAGTTCAGGCATACGGCGACGTCGTAGGCGAGGAAATCGTTGCAGGCGAAATAGAAGTCGATCAGGCCGGAGAGGCGGTCGCCGAGGAAGAAGACGTTGTCCGGGAAGAGATCCGCATGAATGACCCCCTCTGGCAATGCCTTCGGCCAATGCTCTTCGAGATAGGCGAGCTCCGCCGCGATCTCCTCTCGGAGGCCGGCTTGAACCTCATCGGCGCGGGCTTCCGAATTCCGCCAGAGCGGCCGCCAGCCGCCGACCGAAAGCGCGTTGGCGCGCTTCAGGGGAAAGTCTTGGCCGGCCTCGTGCATCTCAGCGAGGGCGCGGCCGACCTCGCGGCAGTGCTGCGCCTCGGGTTTCCTCAGCCACATGCCTTCGAGAAAGGAGATCACCGCGGCCGGCCGACCCGACAGCGTGCCGAGCAGCTTGCCGTCGGCACGCGGCAGGGGCAACGGGCAAGAGAGCCCCCTTTCAGCAAGATGATGCATCAGGCCCAGAAAGAACGGCAGATCGTCGGCATTCACCCGCTTCTCGTAAAGCGTAAGGATGTAGGAGCCCTGGGTGGTGTGGAGAAGGAAATTCGAATTCTCGACGCCCTCGGCGATTCCCTTGTAGGAGGTCAACGCCCCCACATCGTAAGCGGAGAGAAAACGGATTAGCTCGTCTTCCGTGATATCGGTGTAAACTGCCAAGGTGCGATACTTTCCAGAAGTGCAAATTTCAAAAATTTAAGCCTCATGCGGGCGGAATCCGCGCGCAGCTCTAGTCACCGTTCACGAAGGCCATGTCGGCCGCGGTCAATTCGACGTGACGGAGTTCGCGGTTGACGAGGAAGTTCTCGTTTTCCTCGACCGTGTCGGCAAGCTCGACCGCCGCGTCGTAGCGTTCGCGGAACGCTTCAATGATCTCGTTGACGATCACTTCCGGCGCCGAGGCGCCCGCCGACAGCCCGATGGTTGAGATGTCGCCCATCGTCGCCCAATCGATCTCCGAGGCGCGCTGCACCAGGACGGCTTTCTTCGCCCCGGCTCTCAGCGCCACCTCGACGAGGCGCTTGGAATTCGATGAGTTGGGAGCGCCGACGATCAGGAAAAGATCGCAACCGGGCGCGGCCTGCTTCACTGCTTCCTGCCGGTTCGTCGTGGCATAGCAGATCGAATCGGCGGCAGGCGCGGTCAGGTTGGGAAAGCGCTCATGCAGCCGCTTGATGACTCCGGCGGTATCGTCCACCGACAGCGTCGTCTGCGTTACGAAGCCGAGATTATCCGGATCCGGCGGCGCATAGACGTCAGCGTCCTCGACCGTCTCGATGAGCGAGACCGCCCCCTCCGGCAATTGCCCCATGGTGCCGATCACCTCCGGATGCCCGGCATGGCCGATCAGCACGACATGGCGGCCCATCCGGTGGTGACGCATCGCCTGCTTGTGCACCTTCGAGACGAGCGGACAGGTGGCGTCGAGATAGAAAAGGTTGCGCTGATCCGCATCGGCCGGAACCGACTTCGGCACGCCATGGGCGGAGAAGACGACGGGCTGCTTGCGGTGCTCGGGCGGAATCTCGTCGAGCTCCTCGACGAAGATTGCCCCCTTCGCTTCCAGCCCTTCGACGACATAGCGGTTGTGCACGATCTCGTGACGGACATAGACTGGGGCGCCGAATTCCTTAAGCGCCAGCACCACGATCTGGATCGCCCGGTCGACGCCGGCGCAGAAGCCGCGCGGGCCGCAAAGGCGGATGGTGATCGGGGATTTTGCTGCTGCGGATGGGGCCATGTTGAAAATGCCAGTGGATCGAACGGGAACCGGGCTCGCAGCCCTGCGCCATATATAGCGGCAACGACCACGCGCACAAGGAAGAAGACTTTGGCTCGCCGGCAAATGCCCGCGGCCGAAAGCAATCCGATTATCGCTTCCGGCGATACAGGTAGAGCCCGCTGACGGCCACGAGAGCGGCGGCAAGGCCGTACCAGGTCAGCGCATATTGCAGATGATTGTTCGGCACGTCGAACTGCGTGACGCCGCCGATCGGCAGACCTCCGGGGTTCTCAGCGACATCGGCATCGACGAAGAAAGGGACAACCCTATCCGCATCCAGACCGGCCGAACCCGCCATCCCGTCGAGATCCTTCCAATAGAAGATATTCTTGGCGATGTCGTTGTCCGGCACGAGCGCCGACGGTTTCTGCGAGAGCCTTGGGCGCGCCAGGCCATCAATCGTCATGCTTCCAGTGACCTGGCCCTCGGACCGCGTCGATGCGTCCTTCTTCTCGAACGGCACGAAGCCGCGGTTGACGAAAAGGGCGCGGCCGTCCGCCAGCGTGAGCGGCGTGAAGACGTAGTAGCCGGTGCGGCCTTCATGGGTCGCGAAAAAATGGCGCTCCTTCCTATGATCGTAGACTCCCGAGACCTGCACGGCGCGGTAGTCGATATCCTCGCCGGCTGCGGCCATGGCCTCGATCTCTTCCAGCGAGACCGGCGGCGCCGAACGCCGTTCGGCAATCGCGGCGATCAGCGCCTCTTTCCACTGCAGCCGCTGCATCTGCCAGGTGCCAAGGGAAACGAGCACCGCGAAGGCCGCAACGACGAGAACGGCGCCGGCTATCTGGCCGAGGCGCGACGCCGACTTGCTTTCTTCAACCACGGTCGATTTCACCTGAGCGCGCACTGTTGCGGTATTGCAGACTGATGAGCACGCCCTTCAGCATGCGCGTCAGTGCCAGGCTGAAGATCGTCGCCAGCGGAATCCACAGCAGGAAGTGCAGCCAGAGCGGCGGATTGACGTTGACCTCCATCCAGAGCGCTGCGCCGACGACGATGAAGCCGACAATAAGGATGACGAAGACGACCGGACCATCCCCGGAATCGGCGAAACGGTAGTCAAGCTCGCAACTCGTACAAGCCGGCCGGAGCTTCAGGAAGCCGTCGAAGAGCTTGCCCTGGCCGCAGCGGGGGCAAAGCCCCTTGATGCCGGTCATGACCGGGTCAACGGGCGGGTACAGCGCCTTGTCGTCATTCATGGGTTGATCTCAATCGCGGTATTGTTGGGGACCATGTCCCAGATATCGTCCATCTCGGCATTGGTAACGGCAATACAGCCATCCGTCCAATCGAACATCTGCGTCAAAAACGCTAACCAGCCGAAATAGTTGGGCTGGCCATGGATCATGATCATGCCACCGGGATCGACGCGCCTGACGGCAGCCTCCTGCAGGTCCTGCGGTCCCGGGTAGGAAATGTGAATGGACTTGTAGAAGCGGCTCGCATCGTTGCGCCAATCGAGGACATAGCGCCCCTCTGGCGTCTTCCGGTCGCCTTCCCGCCTCTTGTGTCCCACCGGATTGCCGCCAAGCGCGATTGGAAATTCTCGCAGCAGCTTCTCTCCCTGAAACAATTGCAGGACGCGCCGCTCCTTGTAGACGACAACCTTGTCCGCAGTTTCGGCGGCCAGCACCGAAAACGGCATCGCTAGGATACCCGCCGCGAGCGGCCATAGGTACGCGCTCTTCATCATTCCACCACAAGCGGTGCCTTTAATGGAAACGGGGCGGCTGCATCGCCGCAGCCGCCCCGTCATCATCAAACGAATGGCTCTTAGCCGTGAGCGATCGGTGCACCCCATCCACCCCAGATGTAGATGGAGAAGAAGAGGAACAGCCAGACCACGTCAACGAAGTGCCAGTACCAGGCGGCCGCCTCGAAGCCGAAATGGTGCTGCGGGCTGAAGCCGCCGCCAAGTGCCCGAACCAGGCAGACCAGCAGGAAAATGGTGCCGACCAGGACGTGAAAACCATGGAAACCGGTCGCCATGAAGAAGGTAGCGCCATAGATCGAGTCGCGGAAGGCGAAGGGCGCATGTGCGTACTCGTAACCCTGCACGAAGGAGAAGAGAACGCCGAGCAGCACCGTCAGGGTCAGGCCGTAGATGAGGCCCTTGCGATCATTGTGCAGCAGCGCGTGGTGCGCCCAGGTGACCGTCGTGCCGGAGAGCAGCAGGATAACGGTATTGTAGAGCGGCAGGTGCCAGGGATCGAGGACCTCGATGCCCTTCGGCGGCCAGACGCCACCGGTGTAGGCGGCGCGCGCGGCCTGGATGGGTTCGCCGGCAAACAGGCTCGCATCGAAGAAGGCCCAGAACCAGGCGACGAAGAACATCACCTCGGAGGCAATGAACATGATCATGCCGTAGCGCAGGTGGAGCGACACGACGCGGGTGTGATGTCCTTCGCGCCCCTCCTTGATCGTGTCCGACCACCAGCCGAACATGGTGTAGAGAATAAGCGCCAGGCCGATGAAGAAGACCCACGGATTGGCGAGTTCCAGCCCGAACATCTTGAACGAGCCGCCGGCGAGATAGCGCATGTAGCCGACGCCGCCGAAGGCCATGATGAAGGCACCGATGGAGGCAAGCAACGGCCAAGGGCTCGGATCGATGATGTGGTAGTCGTGATTCTTCTGATGCGCTCCGGCCATGTCAGTAATCCCCGATAGTCCTCTTTTGTCGCCGGCCCGGCATAGCCGAAACGGCGCTCCTGTCAAAGTCTGTTTTGAGCGTCCTCGTCCTTCGCCTGTACACGAGCGACCGGCTTGGACGGCTCGCGCGGGTAGAAGGTGTAGGATAGCGTCAAAGTCTTGATGCCCTTCGTCTCGACCGGCTTGACGATCTCCGGATCGACGAAGAAGACGACTGGCATCTCCATTTCCTCACCCGGCTGCAGCGTCGTCTCGGTAAAGCAGAAGCACTGCACCTTGTTGAAGTAGGCACCCGCCGCCATCGGCGTCACGTTGAATGTCGCCTGGCCGGTCGTCGGCTTCGACGAAAGATTCTTCGCGCGGTACATCACCTGCACGGTCTCGCCGATCCGGACGTCGATGTCGCGCTGGACCGGCTTGAACTCCCAGGGCAAACCCGCCGCAATATTGGCGTCGAAGGTGACCTTCACCTTCTCGTCCAGGATTACGTCAGAAGCCTGCTCGACCCGCTGCGTCGTGCCGTTGTACCCCGTCACCCGGCAGAACATGTCGTAGAGCGGCACGGCGGCATAGGCCATGCCGATCATGCCTCCAACGAAAGCGAGGCATGTGCCGACGATGACGCCGTTCGCTCGTTCTTTCCTGGGCACTTGCTGGGAGTCGGTCATCGGCCGTGCCTTCACTGCGCCATGCCGCTGCCGAACTTGACCAGCGTCACCACGTAAAAAAGCGCGACGAGACCCGCGAGCACGACGCCGAGGGCGATATTGCGGCCACGACGAGACTTCTTCTGCGCTTCGCTGAGTTCAACGGTTTCCATCAGCTGATACCTCCGGCCTTGAGCCAGATCTGAACGATCACGTGGTCGGCCAGCAGGGCCGAGAAGATCGCGAAAAGATAAGCGATCGAGAATGCGAAAAGCTTCTTGGCCGGCAGCATACGCTTGTCGCTTTCAGGCATGCGCAACACGCCGAGAGAATACCAGACGAAGCCCACTCCCATGGCAGCGGCGAACGCCCCATAACCAAGGCTCGCAAAGCCGAGCAAGGTGGGACAGATGCCACTCAGCGCCGTCAGGACAGCATAGATGACGATCTGCCTCTTGGTGGTCGCCTCGCCGCAGACATTCGGCATCATCGGCACCCCGACAGCCTCGTAATCACCCATCTTGAAGAGCGCCAGTGCCCAGAAATGCGCCGGCGTCCAAAGGAAGATGATGAGGAAAAGCACGATGCTCTCGAGCGATACGCCGCCGGTCACGCAGGCCCAGCCGATCATCGGCGGGAAAGCTCCGGCGGCACCGCCGATCACGATGTTCTGCGGCGTCGAGCGCTTCAGCCACATCGTGTAGATAGCCACGTAGAAGAAGATGGTGAAGGCGAGCAAGCCGGCTGCAAGCCAGTTCACGGCAAGCCCGAGGATCGTCACCGAAAATGCCGATAGCGTCAGGCCGAAGGCGAGCGCTTCCTGCGGCAGGATTTTGCCGGCGGGAATCGGGCGCTTGGCCGTACGGCTCATCACTGCGTCGATATCGGCGTCATACCACATGTTCAGCGCACCGGAGGCGCCGGCGCCGACGGCGATGCAGAGGATCGCGATGAAGCCGATGAAAGGATTGATTTGTCCGGGCGCAAGGACGAGCCCGGCAAAAGCCGTAAAGACGACGAGAGACATGACGCGCGGCTTCAGGAGCTCGAAATAATCGCGTGCAGAGGCCTCAGACAGGCGCGGTGCGCCTTCCATGCCGACTGCTTCGTGATTGTCGATGACCGTCATGTCTCGTCCCTGAATTCCTTGCGACCATGACAGCCGCATTTCGCCGGAGGGCCGGCGGGGTGAAGCCGCCGAAACCGGCGGCTTCTGTTCGTTGCCCGTCACTTGATCCGCGGGAGCTGCTCCCATTGGTGGAACGGCGGCGGCGAAGAGAGCTGCCATTCGAGCGTATTGGCACCCGCACCCCACGGATTGTCGCCCGCGACGCGCTTCCTCGCGAAAGCCTCGGCTACGCCGAAGAGGAAGATCAGCACCCCGACGGCGGCGATGTAGGAGCCGTAGGACGACACCATGTTCCAGCCCGCAAAGGCGTCCGGATAGTCGACATAGCGACGCGGCATGCCTGCAAGCCCGAGGAAATGCTGCGGGAAGAAGATCAGGTTCACGCCGACGAACATCACCCAGAAGTGCAGCTTGCCGATGAACTCGGAGTACATGTAGCCGCTCATCTTCGGGAACCAGTAGTACCAGGCCGCGAAGATCGCGAAGACGGCACCGAGCGACAGAACGTAGTGGAAGTGAGCCACCACGTAATAGGTATCGTGCAGCGCGCGGTCGAGGCCGGCATTGGCGAGCTGGACGCCCGTGACGCCGCCGACGGTGAAGAGGAAGATGAAGCCGATCGCCCAGACCATCGGTGTCGTGAAGCGGATCGAACCGCCCCACATCGTCGCGATCCACGAGAAGATCTTCACGCCCGTCGGAACGGCGATAACCATCGTCGCGAAGACGAAGTAGCGCTGCGTCTGCAGCGACATGCCGACCGTATACATGTGGTGCGCCCACACGATGAAGCCGACGGCGCCGATCGCAACCATGGCATAGGCCATGCCGAGATAGCCGAAGATCGGCTTGCGGGCGAAGGTCGAGATGATGTGGCTGACGATGCCGAAGCCCGGCAGGATCAGGATGTACACTTCCGGATGGCCGAAGAACCAGAACAGGTGCTGGAACAGGATCGGGTCACCGCCGCCTTCAGGAGCGAAGAAGGCCGTGCCGAAGTTACGATCGGTCAGCAGCATGGTGATGCCGCCTGCCAGGACCGGCAGCGAGAGCAACAGCAGGAAGGCGGTGATCAGAACCGACCAGGCGAAGAGCGGCATCTTGTGCAGCGTCATGCCCGGAGCGCGCATGTTGAGGATCGTCGTGATGAAATTGATCGCACCGAGGATCGACGAGGCGCCGGCGATGTGCAGGCCGAGGATCGCGAGATCCATGGCCGGGCCGGGCATGCCCGAAGTCGAGAACGGCGGATAGATCGTCCAGCCGCCGCCGGCACCATAGGCACCCGCCGGACCCTCGACGAACATCGAAAGCAGGACGAGCAGGAAGGCCGGCACGATCAGCCAGAAGGAGATGTTGTTCATGCGCGGGAACGCCATGTCCGGGGCGCCGATCATGATCGGCACCATCCAGTTGGCAAAGCCGCCGATCAGCGCCGGCATGACCATGAAGAAGATCATGATCAGCGCGTGCGCCGTCGTGAAGACGTTGAACATGTGCTTGCCGCCGTCGATGGCAGCATCGCCCTCGAAGCCGTAGACCATCTGCGCGAGACCGTGGAAGATCTGGATGCCCGGCTCCTGCAGCTCGGCGCGCATGAAGACCGACAGCGTACCGCCGATGATGCCGGCGATGATCGCGAAGATCAGATAGAGCGTGCCGATGTCTTTGTGGTTGGTCGACAGGAACCAACGCTGAAAGAAGGTCAGCGGCTTGTGTGCGTGGTCGCCATGGGCATGATCGGAATGATCATGACGTTGATCGTGATGAACGGCTGTTCCAGCCATGGGTCGAGCTCCCCTTCCGATTACTGTGCGGCGTTTGCGGCGACGTCAACGGTCTTGGCCGCGCCGTCGATGGACGCCGTCAGCGCCCTGTTCGCTTCGCCGAGATTGGTTGCGGCGGCCGCAAGCCATGCGTCGTACTTGTCCTGCGGGACGACCCGGACGGCGATCGGCATGTAAGCGTGATCCTTGCCGCAGAGCTCGGAACACTGGCCGTAGTAGAGGCCTTCACGATCAGCCCTGAACCAGGTTTCATTGAGACGGCCGGGAACCGCGTCGATCTTGACGCCGAAAGCCGGCATTGCAAAGGCATGGATCACGTCGGCTGCCGTGACCAGCAGACGGACGGTCTTGCCGACCGGCACGACGACCTCGTTGTCGACGGCGAGAAGGCGCGGATAAGCTGCCTTGTCTTCCTTGCCGAGACTTGCGCGGTCCTCTTCTTTCAAGAGAAGACTGTCGAAGGACAGCGGATTTTCGCCGACCTCGTATTCATAGGACCAGTACCACTGGTTTCCCGTCGCCTTGACCGTCAGGTCCGGATTCTGCGGCGGCGTGAGTTGCGCGGTGAGAAGCTGGAACGAGGGAATGGCCAGAAAAAGCAGGATGATGACGGGACCGACCGTCCAGATGACTTCGATGAGCGTGTTGTGGCTGGTCCTGGACGGAACCGGGTTGGCGCTCTCGCGGAACTTAACCACTACGATGATCAGCAGGAGGAGGACGAGAAGCGTGATCGGAACGATGAACCACAAGGTATAATGTTCAAACCACCTGATTTCTTCCATGATGCCTGTCGCGGCCGGCTGCAGACCCGCCTGCCAGTCGACAGGCTTGTCAGCAAAGGCGCTTGAAGCAAAAAGCAGACAGGCAAGCGCTGCCAGAACTGCATAGGCCTTGTTTCTCACAATTACGTCTCCCCAATGCGCTTGATCAGGATCAAACCCGGAACGCAGAATCCCTGCGATACTGAAGCGCTTCAAACCACAGTTTGACCAGCGCCGCAACATCTGTGCAATGAACGCCGTGCGGCATTTTTGCACAAAGCGATTTTTTCGCACAGGAGACCTCGCGCTCGGTTACCGGCTGCGTTAAGCATCTCTCCGCTACCCGGCTGTGCGTGGATAACGGCCAGAACGGCGGGTGCCTTTTGCCGGTACGGCGGGAGGCTGGGCCCAATTTCGGCCATATGGCGCTGGAATGTAAGGAGCAGGGCTTTTCATTTATCTCCGCGCACTTCAAGAATAGCCCCAACGATTCGAGGTTTTTGAGGTTTACATGGGCCTGTCCCTCTTCTCCCGGCTGCCGGTTCTGGCCGCGCTCGGAATTGCCGCCTTTGCCTTCCCCGCCCAAAGCATGGCCCAGCAATCCGGCGGAACGCCCGGGACGGTAAAGTCGAACCACGGCGCATGGTCTATCGTCTGCGACAAGCCGGCCGGCGCCTCGGCCGAACAATGCGCGCTCATGCAGAACGTGATCGATGAGGACCGGCCAGAGGTCGGGTTATCGGTCGTCGTGCTCAAGACAGCCGACCGCAAGGCGAAAATCCTCCGCGTTCTGGCGCCGCTCGGCGTGCTGCTGCCGAACGGCCTCGGCCTCAACGTCGACGGCAAGGATATCGGCCGCGCCTATTTCGTGCGCTGCTTCTCCGATGGCTGCTATGCGGAAGTGGTGCTCGAGGACGAGCTCCTGAAAACGCTTCGCGCCGGCGCGACCGCGACCTTCTTCGTGTTCCAGTCTCCCGAGGAAGGGATCGGCATCCCGGTCGACCTCAAGGGCTTCGGCGAGGGTTACGACGCCCTGCCGTGATTGATGCCACGTCTTATCCGCAATGACAAAGCCGCGCTCGAGATACGCGGCTTTTTTGTGGAGTCTGATGACCGGGCGCGGAGCCCTTACTTTACAGGATATCGGTCGCGGCGATCTTGATGCCGAAGCCTTCCAGGCCGACATAGTGACGCTCGCGTGACGAGAGGAGCCGGATCGAGCTGATGCCGAGATCCTTCAGGATCTGAGCGCCGAGGCCGATCTCCAGCCACTCGCTTTCGCGCGCCTGCGCCTCGGAATGCGCCTCGCGATCATGCTTGCCCTTGCGCGCGGTCTGCGAAACACCGACGCCGACGGAGCCCTCGCGCAGGTAGACGATCACGCCCCTGCCCTCCCCGGCGATGCGCTTCATGATCTCATCGAGCTGACGGTCGCCGCCGAAGACGTCCGCAGCGACATTTTCGAGGTGGAGGCGGACCGGGATGTCGATACCGTCGCGAATGTCGCCGAAGACGACGGCGAGGTGTTGCATCGGATCCCAGGGCAGCGAATAGGTATGGCCCTTCGCCTTGCCGTAAGGCGTGTCGATGTCGAAGCAACTGCCGTGCTCGATCAAAGTTTCCTTGCGCTGGCGATAGGCGATGAGATCCGCCACCGAGACCTGTTTCAGGCCGTGGGTCTCGGCGAAGGCCTCAACCTGCGGACCGCGCATCACCGTGCCGTCGTCATTGACGAGTTCGCAGATGACGCCGATCGGCGGCAGGCTCGCGAGCTTGCAGAGATCGACCGCCGCTTCAGTATGGCCGGAGCGCATCAGCACGCCGCCCTCGCGCGCGACCAGCGGAAAGATGTGGCCTGGCCGCACGAAGTCCGTCGGGCCGACATTCGGATTGGCCAGGTTCCTTACCGTCAAAGTCCGATCATCGGCGGAAATGCCGGTCGTCGTTCCATGCTTGAAGTCGACGGACACGGTGAAGGCCGTGGTGTGGGCGGAGTCGTTCTCTGCGACCATCGCATTCAGATTGAGGCGCTTCGCCTCCTCGCGCGGCATCGGTGCGCAAACGATGCCGGAGGTGTGGCGCACGATGAAGGCCATCTTCTCCGGCGTGCAATGCACCGCCGCGACGATCAGGTCGCCTTCGTTTTCCCGGCCGCCGTCATCCGTGACGACGACGATCTCGCCGGCCTCGAAGGCGCGAATGGCTTCGACGACGCGCTTCTGGTCATAGGACATCTGTATTTCTCTCCCGCAAATTATTTCAACCGCCCGGTCTGGCCGCGGTCACGCAGGTAATGATCGGCGATCGTGCAGGCAAGCATGGCCTCCCCGATCGGCACGGCCCGAATGCCGACGCAAGGATCGTGGCGCCCCTTTGTGCGCACGTCGACCTCATTGCCGTCGCTGTCGATCGAGCGGCGATCGGTGAGGATGGAGGATGTCGGCTTGATCGCAAAGCGCGCGACGATCGGCTGGCCCGTCGAAATGCCGCCGAGAATGCCGCCCGCATTGTTGGAGAGGAAGACCGGCTCGCCGCCGGCGCCGATGCGCATCTCGTCGGCATTCTCCTCGCCGCTGATCTCGGCGGCAGCGAAACCGTTGCCGATCTCCACGCCTTTGACCGCGTTGATCGACATCAGGTTCGAAGCGATGTCCTGGTCGAGCTTGCCGTAAATCGGCGCTCCGATGCCGGCCGGAACACCTTCGGCGACAACCTCGACGACGGCTCCGATCGACGAGCCGGCCTTGCGGATGCCGTCGAGATAGTCCTCCCATACCGGAACGATCCCCGGATCGGGCGAGAAGAACGGATTGTTGTTGACCTCCGCCCAATCCCAATTGGCCCGATTGATCCTGTGCTTGCCGATCTGCACGAGCGCGCCGCGCACGACGAGACCCGGAACCACCTTGCGGGCGATGACGCCGGCCGCGACGCGCGCGGCGGTCTCGCGTGCCGAGGAGCGGCCGCCGCCGCGATAGTCGCGAATGCCGTATTTTACATCATAGGTATAGTCGGCATGGCCCGGGCGATAGCGCTTGGCGATCTCGGAATAGTCCTTCGAGCGCTGGTCGGTGTTCTCGATCATCATCGAGATCGGCGTGCCGGTGGAGATCATCGTCTCGCCATCGTCGTCGAGCATTACGCCCGAAAGGATCCTCACCAGATCGTCTTCGCGGCGCTGAGTCACGAAGCGCGACTGACCGGGCTTGCGCTTGTCGAGCCAGGCCTGGACCTCGGACAGCGTGAAGCGAACTCCCGGCGGGCACCCGTCGACGACACAGCCGAGCGCCGGACCGTGGCTTTCGCCCCAGGTCGTGACGCGGAAGAGGTGACCGAAGGTATTGTGCGACATGGCGGGTACCGAACTCCGGATCGCGACGGGGCGAACCGATCCTGGTTCGACCGCGTCGGCATGATTCCAATTGCCTTGGAGCAAAAGGCAACGTCCTATTCGACCGCCCGCTCCAAGAAGATCCGCGCGAATTTGCGCGTGCCCTCTCTTACTGCATGTTTCCTTAAATCGTAAACGATTTAAGGACAAAAACATGCGGCAACTCAAAGCGCTACAGCGACCAAAAAGGCTTTCCGGGATGTCCAAGAATTTTTGCGGTCGGGTCAGGACGCCATTCGGAGACCCTTGGCCGTTGCGAAGGCCACGAAGTCCCCGCTGCTCAACGGCCGCGAGAAAGCATAGCCTTGCAGCAGGTCGCAGCCCAGGATGCCGAGCATCTCCGCATGCGCCATCGTTTCCACACCCTCAGCCACGGTTTCAATGCCGAGGGAGCGGCCGATGTCGATGATCGAGCGGACCAGCGCCTGCTCCCTGCGCGCGCCGATCACCGGCGCCACAAGCTGGCGATCGATCTTCAGCCGTTTCGGCTTGATTTTCAGGAGGCTGACGATCGAGGTGTGGCCGGTGCCGAAGTCGTCAATCTCTATGTCGATGCCGAGCCTCTTGATCCCTTCGATGTTGGCGGTCACGACATCGTCGCTCTCGTCCAGGAAGATCGACTCCACCAGTTCGAAGGAAATCTGGCCAGGCGCGATGCTCAGTCCTTGGAGTGAGGCGAGCAATTCCTGGTCCTGCAGGCGCTTGGCCGAGACGTTCACCGAGACCTTCGGAACCACGAGGCCCGCCGCTGCCCAGCGCATTCGGTCCGCGAGCGATTTCTCCAGAACCAGGCGGTCGAGCACGGCCGTTACATTCAGCTCATCCGCGATCCTCAGGAATCGGTCCGGCGTAAGCGTACCCTCGCGCGGATGTCGCCAGCGGATCAAGGCTTCGACGCCGGCGAGCGCCAGGGTCGACGCGTCGAACTGCGGCTGGTACCACGGGACGAACTCGTCGCGTTCGATGCCCTCGAGGATCTCGTCGGCCACCCGCTTGGTGGTGACCACCTCGGCCTGCAGCGTCTCTGTGAAGAATTGGTGCCGGTTGCGGCCGTTTTCCTTGGCGCGATAAAGGGCGATGTCGGCGTTGACGAGCAGCTTGCGCGCGTCGATCGTCGCGCCGCGCGCGACGGCAATGCCGATGCTCACGCCGAAACGGCAGGGAAAGCCGTTGTAATCGACCGGCTGGCGCATCTGCGCGATGATGCGGTCGCACAGAGCGGCCAAGGCGGCATCGTCGGGCGCCCCGGAAATCACCACCACAAACTCGTCGCCGCCAATGCGCGCGACGATGTCGTCTGCCGAAATGTTGGAGCGAAGGATCTCGGAGGCATGCACCAGCATGGCGTCGCCCGCTGCATGTCCGAGCGTGTCGTTGATCTGTTTGAACCGGTCGAGATCGATATGCAGGACAGCGACGTCCGGCGGCCGCTCGGCACCTGCCGCCGATAGCCGTTCCAATGCCTTGTCGAGCATTCGTCGGTTGCCGAGGCCGGTCAGCGGGTCATGCAGCGCATTGTGCTCGATTCGATCCTTGGCCTCGGCGAGTTCCACATTCTTGAGGTCAGCCATGGCCTTCGCCGCCCGCAGCTGCTCGGTCATCAGCACGTCGTCGGTCACATCCCAACTGATGCCGATGATCTTGGCTCGGCCGTCGGCACCCTCATGCCCCGAACCCACGTTGCGAATATGGCGTATGCCCCCATCCGGCCGGACCACACGATACTGCGACCGGTATTCGAGCCCTTGGTCGAGGCTGCGCAGCAGAACGGAAGATGCCGCGCCTATGTCGTCGGGATGCACGGTTGCGCGCCATTCGTCGTAGGTCGGATCACGGCCGCTGCGCGAAAGCCCGTGCAAATGGAACATCCGCTCGTCCCAGGAGCGTTCCTGCGTCTTGAGATCGATCTCCCATATGCCGATCTTTGACGCTTCAAGCGCCAGATTGAGACGGTGCGAGAGCGACAGCACCTCACTTTCGCGCGCTTTCAATTTGGCGATGTTCCGTTGCCGCTCGTTGACGAGGCCACCGGCCAGCAGGATGGGCATGACGACGATGACGATCGCCGCAAAAATCACCAGCCGGATATCGTCGCCGTTTTCCGGTTCCTGCGCCCAGCCGCCGACCGGAACCGCCGCGAGTTCCCACACGCCGCCCGGCAGACGAAGCTCGCGGATGACCGGAGCATTGCGGAAGACCTCGTCGTCACCGAGGAACGCGTCCTGAATATTGTCGGTGACGGAAACGTCGCGAATGGCAAGGCGCACGTCGACCTGCATGCGGCCATCGGAGATTTGTGAGAGCTCCTGGCCCTCTTTCCGCAAATGCGCCGCACGATAGAGTGCCTTGTCGTCGAGGACGGCCTCGACGAGGCTCCACGATACCGTCGCGCTTGCCGCCTTCCCGACGACGGGCAAGAAGAGCTCGAAGCCGCTGCGGCCGCTCGGCAGACGCACCGGCCCGACGATGACGGGTTTGCCCATCGACGCGGCGCGCTCAACGGCAGACCGGGTCGTCCCGAATTTGTTGAGGTCCGTTCCGATGAACCACTGTTGGGAGTCTTGCGGAAAGGCGGCGCCGACCACGCCGCCTTGCGCTGCCGATACGCGGATCATCAGCGGATTCTGCAGGAGCAGCTTCGTCGCCAGTTCGCTCAGCTCCTCCGCCCCGATATCCGGCCGGATCGCCACGGCGTTGGCAAATCCGTTCAGCGCGGCAATATTGGCGTCGATCTCCGCCTCGACACGGCTGGCGATAAGGCTAAGTTCGTTTTCGACCTTGATCTTGAGCTCGCTGCGGAAGTTCTCACGATTCTGGCGCTCGTAGATGTGACCACCGGTTGCAACGACGACAGCCGCAATGACCGCCGGGACGAGCGACGGTTTGGCGAGCTTGGCGATCGTGCGGACGTGATGACGCAGAACGGCAATGATCAATGGTTTTTCCCCAATCCGCGCGTTACCATATCGGCGGAGTCTTAAGATAGGCTTTCGTGAAATTTCCTTGGAAAACCTGAAGATAGGAGCCGTGCGAGAGCGCGCGGGCGGCCGTTCATGGTTTGGTTCGCTTGAAATTCGCGATGTCGGCGTTCACTCTCCGCTCCGCCGGCCACCCAGTTCGCGGGTGCGTCCTAAAAGCAACAACACAAGGCTACTTTTGCCACAATCGGGGATCAAAGCGTGATGACAAGAACATTCGCAGAATCATTGAAGAGGGCAAGAAAGATGCGATTTGTCATTGCCACGCTCATGGCCACCGCAAGCTTGCTTTCGCCTCTTTCCGCGCTTGCAGAAAGCGCCGACGTCGAGGCCGTCATCACCAGTGTCGATACCGACCGGCTGAGCCTCTCCCTCGATGACGGCAAAAACTACCAGGCGCCCGAGGAATTCAATTTCGAGGGACTGAAGGCCGGCGTAAAGGTTCTCGTCTTCTACACTGAGGTCGACGGCAAACGCGTCATCAATGATTTGGAGATCCTTCAGTAGGTCCTGAGCGCCAGCTGAACCGCTAACTCGGTCATCGGGCGCGGCGAGCACGATCAAATCCAATTTATGGAGCCCTCGACGATCTTCAGCAAACGGTCCTGCGGGATCGCTGCGGCCGCCGCTTCCTCGGCCTCCATTTCGCCGAGCAGCTTGAACAGCGCCCGGATAACGCCGCCGTGGCTGACGCAAATGGTAGGCCGCGTCACGCCCTTGAGCCACGCGCCTATGCGCCAAGACAGGATCTCATAGCTCTCGGCATCGGCACCCGGTGGAATGAAGTCCCATTTGGCGACGCGCCGCTCGGCGATGCGCTCCGGCACAAGGCGCTTCAGCTCTGGGAGCGTGTAGCCCTCCCAGTCGCCGAAGGAGACCTCCTTCAGCCGCTCGTCGGTGCCGTAGGCAAACGGGTCGAGCCCCATCGCGCGCCGGAGGCGCTCCATGGTTTCGCGCGTGCGGCCGAGGGGACTACTGACGAAATCGAAGCCGCCGGCATTACTCCCGAGGATCTTCCCCAGTGCTATCCCATTCCCGGTCGCCTGCTGGCGGCCGGTTTCGTTGAGGGGAATATCCTTCTGGCCCTGAAGGCGGCTCTCCGCATTCCAGTCCGTTTGTCCGTGGCGGACCATGTAGATGAGCACAGTGTTCACTCCGGGCGAGCCGTCGCCACCGTCCCTGCTGCATGTCCTTAATCGCAGCGGATCTAAGGATAAGACCTGCAGCGCTCAAAGTGCCACAGCGACTTCGTGCGTACTGAAAGCACGACGCTGCAGCGCGAAGACGATCAGTCCTTCAGAACGCTGATATCCGGGGCGTCGACAGCCTTCATGCCTACCGTGTGGTAGCCCGAATCGACATGATGGACTTCGCCGGTGACGCCGCTCGACAGATCGGACAGCAGGTAGAGTGCGGAATTGCCGACCTCCTCGATGGAGACGGTGCGCTTCAGCGGAGCGTTGTACTCGTTCCACTTCAATATATAGCGGAAATCGCCAATGCCTGACGCGGCGAGCGTCTTGATCGGCCCGGCCGAGATCGCGTTGACGCGGATGCCGCGATTGCCGAGATCGACCGCCAGATAGCGCACGCTTGCCTCGAGTGCAGCCTTGGCGACCCCCATCACGTTGTAGTGCGGCATGACCTTTTCGGCGCCGTAATAGGTGAGCGTCAACATCGAGCCGCCGTCGTTCATGATGCGCTCGGCGCGCGCAGCAACCGCCGTGAAGGAATAGACGGAGATATCCATCGTGCGAGCGAAGTTGTCGCGGCTAGTATCGAGATAGCGCCCCGTCAGCTCGTCCTTGTCGGAGAAGGCAATGGCATGCACGACGAAGTCGATCTTGCCCCACTTCTCCTCGAGCGTCGAGAAAACGGCGTCGATCGTGCCAAGGTCGGTCACGTCGCAATGGCCGGCCATCACGGCGCCAAGTTCCTGGGCGAGTGGCTCTACTCGCTTCTTCAGCGCATCGCCCTGCCACGTCAGCGCGATTTCAGCGCCGGCCTCCGACAACGCCTTGGCGATGCCCCATGCTATCGAGCGATTGTTTGCGACGCCCATGATGACGCCGCGCTTGCCATTCATCAGACCCGATGCCTGAGCCATGGAATGTCCCCAATACTGTCTGCCTGCACCGGCTGCGCCGAGGCAATGTTCAATATAATACGCCGCACCTCAGCGGGGTGCGGCAAATTGTCGAGAATTGCCTATGGCATAGGCGTCCAAGCGGTTCAAGCGCGACGCAGATCAGGAACTGTTAGTCCCCGTAATATTGGTTCACCTTGTCAGAAAAGCGTCACAAATAGAGGCCGTCGCGCTGGGAACGCATAAGGTCCATCACCTTGTCATCCGGCTTCTCATGAAGCACAAGCCGCAATTCGACGAGCAGGTCCCCGCGTTCGCCGTCGGTCCTTGGCAGTCCCTTGCCCGGGACACGGATCACCTTGTCGGACCCCGACCAGGCCGGCACCGTCACCGCGACGGGCCCGTTCGGGGTCTCGATCATGGTCTCGCAGCCCAGAACCGCATTTTCAAGGTCGAGCGGCAGAGTGGTCACAAGGTCTAGTCTTCGGGTGCGGAACGGCCCGTCCTGGCCGATGCGTAATGTCGCAACGACATCGCCGCGGGCCATCCCGGTGACGCGATAACCCTGCTCCTTCAGGCGGATCGTTTGGCCATCCGTCGTGCCGGCCGGTATCGAGATCCTGAGCGTTTCCCCTTCGGGAAGCTCGACCGGGACGCGCGCCCGATTGATCACGTCCTCGATACTGACTGGCACGTCAATGGAAAGATCCGGCACCTTCTCCGCCGTCTTTGCGATGCGGCCGCGAATGCGCTGGACGATCGCCGAGACGAGCTCAGCAGCAGGCGCAATGGAACGTCGAGCCGTGGCTGTTTCGGCTCTCGGCGGCTCCGGCTTCGGTTCAGCCACGAGCTCCGCATTCGCGGCCGCCCCGGTCTTCTCGGGGCGCGCCGACGCCTTCATGCGCGAGGCCGATGCTGCGGTCTGCGGCTCGACGCCGAAGATGCGGGAAACCGCCTCCTCTGCCGTCTCGGCGCCCACCGGCTCCTCGGCAACCTCCGGGCCGCGCATCTTCTCCTTCATCGCCTCCATGCGCCGGAGTTCCGCCTCGCGCCGGGCCCAGTCATATCGGCCTCTGCGCACCGGATCACGCAGCAGCTCATAGGCTCGACCCGCTTCGGCGAAGCGCTCGGTGGCGAGCGGATCGTCCTGATTGTGATCAGGGTGCACTGCCTTGGCCAACGAGCGCCAGGCCGCCTTGATTTCCTCCTGCCCGGCATTGCGACGCACACCGAGAATTGCGTAGGGATCGCGCATGGCTTGCCACCATATTCTTTATCGGCGGCCCTCTCCCGGAGCTCGCCGCATGCCTGACGAATTCGAAGGGCCTCAGAACGCCCTTCTTCTTCAGCGATGATCGGCGAGAAGTTGCTAACTATCGGTTAGTCGGAAGCGGCATCGCCAGCCTGAAAGCGATGCTCCGGCGCGTCGATTCGCCGCTTTGCGGCAACGTGGTTAACCGCCGATTTCAGCTACGCGGACCGAAGCTCGTCAGATACCATTCACCGCTTTCGAGCTGGCAGGTGCTGCCGTCGAACTTGGCTATGCCTTCATAGGAGTGGCGCGTCGTCGTAAACCGCCTGCACCGCATGCCGGAGGCATTGTCCTCCTGGATGCTGCTGATCACGCCGGCGCTTCCCGAAGTTGCGTTCGCCCATGGGATGGCGTTGTCGGCGCCCTGGCTGACGTCGGCGGAGATCACGGCATTGCGCACGGCCACAGCGTCGGAAAGGCCGTCCGACGTTTTGGCGACCGGAACGGTCCCGGTCGAGACCGAGCGGTCGACGCCTGAGCCTCCGAAGACATCGAGGCCCGCGCCCATACAACCTGGTAGAATGAGAATCGTCAGACAAAAAGCCGCGCCGCGCAGCAACACGGAGCAAAAACCCTTCTTGCCATCGATCCGCTTTGCTATGTCTTGCACGGCAATCCTGTCAGACTCGCCAGAGCCAGCATGCCCCGAGGAAGTTCGGCAGCAGGCTCTGACATTTTTCGATGCGGAAACACCGATCGGATACATCCCGTAGTGGTTCCGCGCCAGACACACGGCATTGGAAGACAATATGACCGCGCATGAGTTAACAAGCAGTGACTTCACGGACGCAAGCGAGCCCTTTTCCCTTTTCGGCACATGGCTGAAGGACGCCGAGGAGAGCGAGGTGAACGATCCGAACGCCGTCGCGCTCGCGACCGTCGATCCCGATGGCCTGCCCAATGTGCGCATGGTCCTGCTCAAGGGATTCGACGAACGCGGCTTCGTCTTCTACACGAATTTCGAAAGCAAGAAAGGCCAGGAAATCCTCGCAACGCCCAAGGCCGCCATGTGTTTCCATTGGAAATCGCTGCGCCGGCAGGTGCGCCTGCGCGGCCCGGCCGAAATCGTCTCCGGCGAAGAGGCGGACGAATATTTCAGCAGCCGGCCGCGCGGCAGCCGCATCGGCGCCTGGGCCTCCAAGCAGTCGCGCCCGCTCGAAAGCCGCTTCGCGCTCGAGAAGGCGGTCGCCGAATACACGGCGCGCTACGCGATCGGCGAGATTCCACGGCCCGAATATTGGTCCGGTTTCCGCATCCGCCCCATCTCGATCGAATTCTGGCACGACCGACCCTTCCGGCTGCACGATCGCATCGAATTCAGCCGCACAACGCCCGAAGGCGGCTGGACGAAGGTGCGGATGTATCCCTAGCGCGGGACGACGAAAAGCGTGCGCGGTTTTCCGCCCCGATCACGTTCAATGGATTAGGTCGATCCGATCTAATCCATTGTGACGGGCGGCTCGTCGATTTTCAGGCGAAAAGCCGGAACGGTATGCCGGACGCGAGAGCGGTCACGTAGCGGGCGCTCTGGAAATGGCCGTTGAGGGAAATGCGCGGCAGCGCATGCGGATTCGCGGCGGCCGAAAGCATGCCGGGCTCCGTCGTGACCGCCGCGGCGAAGCCGAGACCCGCGGCAAGGCGATGGTCCCGTGCCGAAACGGCAAGCCGGTCGCCGTAGGGATAGGCGAAGCTCAGGGGCCTGCGACCGGAAACCGCCTCGATACGGTCGGCGGATGCCGAGATTTCGCGGCGTGCCTCGTTCTCATCGAGCCGTGCCAAAGCGCGATGGCTGATCGTGTGTCCGCCAAGGCTCGCAAGCGGGCTTGCGATCAGCGCGCGCAAGCCCGCCTCGTCGAGCGTCAATCGTTCGGTAAGGGCCAAGGGATCGACGCCGTGTTCGGCCGCAGCCCGGTTCAGCTTAGCGACGGCATGCGCTTCGTCGCCGCTATGAATATGCGCGGCGATCCGATCGAAAGCCGCCTGTTTCTCGGCAAGCGTTGCGGCCGCCATGATCTCCTCGCCCGCACCGAAATCGAAGCGCAGCGTATGAACTGCCGACAGCAGATCGGCGACTGTTTCCCACCAGAGCGTATGGGTGCGATCGACACAGCCGGCAGTGACGAAGACGGTGAAAGGCACGCAGTGCCGCTCGAACACCGGCAGGCCGTGATCGAGATTGTTGCGGTAGCCATCGTCGAGGGTAAAACAGGCGAAGGGCTGAGTATCCTCGGAAGCAAGGCAAGCCGGCACCTCCTCCAGCGGGACGAAACGGTAGCCGTTTCGCTTCAAAGTCAGGACCGCGACCTCGAGGAACTCCGGCGTAATTTCCAAATGCGCGTTGGGATCGAAGGCCCGCGGGACCTTCGGGCGAACGTGATGCAGGGTGAAGATCGCGCCCCGTCCGCGGGCTCGTGTCATCAGCCGCGCTTGCGCCAGCAGGTGCGAAGCCTCCAGGCCGCCGGCGATGGCGACACGTCTGATGTGCTTGCTGACCGCCCGCGCGAGGCCCTGCTTCATCTTATTCCGTTTCCCATGCCGGATTGGATTCGACCACGGTCACCATGATCGCTGGGGCAGCGGTCCGTCTTGCTTCGCCCGCCCTGCAATGCCGGACGGTAGCCTCGGCGGGGTTAAACCTTGCTGAATCTGGTCGGCTTGCGCGGATAACGCCGCGCGGAGGGCCGCTGCGTGCAATCGCTTTTCCCGCTGCAAGGTTGCAACAAGGCCGCGACCCTGTCACAAAGATGAACTGCTGCATGTCTCCTTAAATCACCTCGATTTAAGGAGACATGCAGCGATTCAAAGTGCGACAGCGACCTTTGCGCGTCTGATAAGACGCGCGGCGCTGTATGCCGCTCTCGGCCGCACGTTCGCATGAGGGGGAAATCCGATGACGCGGTTCCGGTTTGTCTTGGCGGCGATCGCCGCTTTTCTCTTCGGCACTATGCAGGCAATGGCGGGCAATGCTTCCCTCGTTCTAGATGTCCGGACAGGCCGAGTTCTCTCTTCTGAAAATGCCGATACCCTCAATCATCCGGCGTCCCTGACCAAGATGATGACGCTCTACCTGACCTTCGAGGCGCTGCACCGTGGCCAGATCGCCTGGAGTACTCCTTTGCCCATGTCTCAGACGGCCGCGCGCAAGCCACCGACGAAGCTCGGCGTCAGGGCAGGCGAGACGATCACCGTCGAAGAGGCCGTCTACGGCATGATCGTCCGCTCGGCCAATGATGCGGCCGCGGCGGTCGCCGAGCGGCTCGGAGGATCCGAGGAGGCTTTTGCTCGCATCATGAACGCAAAAGCCCGCCAGCTCGGCATGACCCGCACGTTCTTCGTCAACGCTTCGGGCCTGCCCGCGAGCCACCAGGTCACCACGGCGCGCGACATGGCACGGCTCGCCGTCGCCCTTATGAGGCATTACCCGCGGGAATACCGGATGTTTGCGGCCGAAAGCTTCCGCTTCCGCGGCCGTGTGATCCGCGGCCACAACAATCTGATGTACCGCTATCAGGGCATGGATGGGATCAAGACCGGCTATACCAGGGCTTCCGGTTACAATTTGGTGAGTGCGGTCAGCGACGGCAACCGCCGCGTTGTCGGCGTAGTGCTGGGCGGGCGCACCGCGAAAAGCCGCGACGACAAGATGGCCGCCATGCTCGACCAGCACCTCGGGCGGGCTGGGCAAACGAATGTCGCCGCGGCCAGACAGCGGCGTCCCGTCGAGGTTGCGACATTGCCCGGAGTGTCGCTCTCCTATCTGGGCACGACACCCGCAGGCGAAGATGCAACGGCAACGATCATCGCCGCTTCCACGCAAACGGTGGTGCCGGCGGATCGGCCCACGGCCCTGAGTGCCAATACAGAGGTCAAACCGGCCGCGAACGGCTATTGGCAGATTCAGATTTCCACCGCGCCGACCGAGGAAGGCGCGCGCAAGATCCTTGTCGAAGCGCAGTCGGCCGGTGGCGCCGCCCTTCTCGGTGCTACCCCGCACACCAAAGCAGCGGGCTCGGGTGGCGCCGATCGCTTTAGTGTGGGCTTTACAGGTTTTGCCAGCCGTGAGGCGGCATCCACCGCCTGCGATGTTCTAAAAAAGCGATCCTATAAGTGCACCCTGCTTCCCGACCGGGGTTAGAGCGGAAAGCGTGCACGGTCCTCGCCGTCGTTCGCGATCCGGCAGGTTCAAGCCTGCGTGCCGCCGACGGTGATCTGATCCATTCTGAGATGCGGCTGGCCGACGCCGACAGGCACCCATTGACCGGCCTTGCCGCAATTGCCGATGCCGGTGTCGAGCTTCGTATCGTTGCCCACCATGGTCACCCGCTTCATTGCATCCGGGCCGTTGCCGATGAGCATCGCCCCCTTGACCGGCGCGCCGACCTTGCCATTCTCGATCAGATAGGCCTCGGTGCAGCCGAACACGAACTTGCCGGAGGTGATATCCACCTGACCGCCGCCGAAGGAGACGGCGTAGATGCCTTTCTTCACCGACGAGATGATCTCGTCGGGGCTGCGGTCGCCGGCGAGCATGTAGGTGTTGGTCATGCGCGGCATCGGCACATGAGCATAGCCCTGGCGACGGCCGTTGCCGGTCGGCTTCATGCCCATGAGGCGCGCGTTCTGGCGGTCCTGCATATAGCCGACGAGCTTGCCGTCCTCGATCAAGACGTTATAGCCGGAGGGTGTCCCCTCGTCGTCGATCGAGATCGAACCGCGCCGCGCTTCGATCGTGCCGTCGTCGACGATAGTGACGCCCTTTGCCGCGACCTGCTCGCCCAGGAGCCCGGCGAAGGCCGATGTCTTCTTGCGGTTGAAATCGCCCTCGAGACCGTGGCCGACCGCTTCGTGCAGCATCACGCCCGGCCAGCCGGAGGCCAGCACGACATCCATGGTGCCGGCCGGCGCGTCGATCGCGTCGAGATTGACCAGTGCCTGCCTCAGCGCTTCGTCCGCACCACGCCTCCAATTCTCCTCGACAACGAGATCCCCGAAGCCGCGCCGTCCGCCAATGCCGAACGAGCCGGTTTCCTGCCGGTCGCCCTCGCCCACGACGACCGAGATGTTGATCCGCGTCATCGGCCGTACATCATGGACGCGATGGCCGTCGGCTCTCAGGATATCCACCACCTGCCAGCTTGCGGCGATCGTCGCCGTCACCTGCCGGACCTTGGGCTCCTTGGCGCGCAGATAGGTATCGATCTCCTGAAGAAGCGTCGCCTTGGCCTCGAAGGTCGGCTCGCCGATCGGATTCTCGTCGCCGTAGAGCTTCTTGTTGGTGCGCTGCGGCGCGGCGGCGTAGGAGCCGGAATAGCCGCGGGTCACCTGCCCCACGGCGTCAGCCGCCCGCCTCAAGGCGGCGAGCGACAGTTCGCCGGCATGAGCGTAGCCGACGGCCTCGCCGGCGACTGCACGAAGGCCGAAGCCCTGGTCGGTGTTGAAGCTGCCGCCTTTCAGACGACCATTGTCGAAGGAGAGCACCTCCGCCTGAGCATGTTCCAGGAAGAGCTCGCCGTCGTCAGCTCCGGCAAGCGTCTCGGAAAGAACCTTGCGGACCGTTGCCTCGTCCGCATCGAAGAGGCTCATCAGATTGGTGTCCATGGTTCTGCTCCGCGTCGTGAGGGATCATTGGCTCCATTTAGGGAGCGCGGCGCCGCAAGCCAAGAAAAAAACAGGCCACGAAAGGATCGGTCAGGCAAGGCCAGCGTTCCAGCCTTCGAGCAAACCAACCTCCTCGACGCCGGTGAAACGGGCGATCCGGTCGAGCTCGGCCATCAGCTTTTCCATACGGCCCGATGATGCCTTGACACCCTTTTCCAGCCAGAGCCGGCGCACGTCGAGGCTTCCGCGTTTGCGGTCGGCCTTCATGTCGATGCGGCCGATCAGCCGGTCGCCTTCGAGTAGCGGAAAGACATAATAGCCGTATTCGCGTTTCGCCTCCGGCACGAAAACCTCGATGCGGTAAAAGAAATCGAAGAGGCGTTCGGTCCGGTTCCGGTCGCGCAGCAGAGGGTCGAACGGACTTAGCACCCGCATGCGCCCGGGCGGATCGGGAATGTCACCGAGATTGTCCGGAAAGCCGGCGAAAGCGTAAGACGGGCGCAGCCGGCCGCCATTGGCGGACTCGATGACGACATCGCTGAGGTCGTCGCGACGGGCGGCGACCCAGGCCTTGGCCTCGTCGGGCGATACGAGGTCCCAGAAGGCAGCGATCTCCCCGTGAGTCGCGAAGCCCAGCCGTTCGAGCGCGCTGCGGCAGGCCCAGTCGATGAACTCTGGGTGGCTTACACCGCCTTCGTAGTGACGCGGCGGAATGACGCGTTCGGTAAGATCATAGACCTTCTGGAAATTCTCGCGCCGGGCGATCGCAAGCTTGCCCTGCCGCCAAAGCACTTCGAGGGCCGTCTTCGACGGGTGCCAGTTCCACCAACCGCCGGACTCGTGACCATCTTCCTTCAGGTGGCGCGCCATTACCGCACCATTGGCCGCGATCCTCGCGTAGGTTTCGTCGCAGCCCGCATCGAAGCCCTCGCCTCGCCATTTGCGCCAGCGCTCGCGCAGCGTTTCGCTTTCCCATTTGAAGCGGTGCTTCCAATAAACGAAGAAGGCGCTCGGAATGATCGAGGCGTCGTGCGTCCAGTGCTCGAAGAGCTCGCCGTCCTTTTCCAAAAGCTCGGCCAGATGCTCGCGGCGATAGGTCTGGTTGCGCGAAAAGAGGATCTGATGATGGGCTCGCTCGACGGTCGCAATGCTGTCGACCTGCACGAAGCCGATGTCGTGGATCAGCCGCAGCAAACCGTCCTTGCCGAGCGCGCGATGCGGCGCGCTCGAAAGGCCCTGCTTAGCGAGAAAGATGCGCCGGGCATCACGGTTGGAAAGACGAATCGTCATGGCGGAAAGAATAGGCTTTTATTCCCATAATTCAAACGCACTTCGATCGCAAAGCGATGCAGCCGAGGCGCATTGCCCTCGCCGATCCATTTGCCCTATAGAGCAATCACGAAAATTCGCGAGGAATCAAGGATTGGATATCCGCTTTACCGATTGCTCGGTCAGCTTCGGCGAACGGGTCGCGCTTCACCCCCTGACCCTCGCGCTCAGTGAACGGCGAATCGGCATCATCGGCCTCAACGGCTCCGGCAAGACGACCTTCGCGCGGCTGATCAATGGGCTCGTCAAACCGAGCATGGGCCGCGTCGCGGTCAACGGACTCGATACGATCAAAGACGATCGTGCCGTGCTCGCCGAGGCCGGCTTCATTTTCCAGAATCCGCAGCACCAGTTGATCATGCCGATCGTTTCCGACGACATCGCCTTCGGCCTCAAGAACCGCGGTCTGCCGTCTAAAGAAATTTCGTTGCGCACGGAAGCGGTGCTGGCGCGCTTCGGCGTCAGCCATCTCGCAAGAAGGCGCGTGCACGAGCTTTCGGGAGGCGAAACGCAGCTCGTCGCCTTGGCGAGCGTCGTCGTCACCGGACCGAAGATTCTGATTCTCGACGAGCCCACCAATCAGCTCGACCTTCGCAATCGCCGGATGGTCGCCGAAACGATCGAGGCGCTCGACGAAGACACGATCGTCATCACCCATGATCTGGCGCTTGTCGAAGGTGTCGAGCGGATCCTGCTCTTTCATGAGGGCAGGCTCGTTGCGGATGGCTCGCCCGCAGAGACCATCCGACGCTATCACGAGGTCGCCGGATGCTGACGAGCCTCTATGTCGAGGGACGAAGCTGGTTCCACCGCGTGCCGGTGCGCGCCAAGCTGATCGCTCTCCTCGTCTTGAGCCTCGTGCTTTTCATCACGAACTCGCCGCTTCTGCTGTTGCCCGCCTTCCTCGTCTGCGGCGGTCTCTATCTCTCCCTCGGCTTGACCCCGCGCCAGGCGCTGTCGCGCGTCGGCTTCGTCTTTTTCACCATTCTCGTTCTTGCCGCGGTCAACCTCTTCCTCATTTCTGTCCCGGAGGTCGTCGCCCTCCTCTTGCGGCTGATGGCGCTCGTGCTCTTCGCGGCGGCCGTCACGGCAACGACGACGATCGGCGCCTTCATGGACGAGGTGACGATCCTCCTCAGACCTCTGGAGCGCCTCGGCCTCTTGCGGGCGGCCGATGTCAGCCTGGCGCTCGGTCTCGTTTTGCGTTTCGTTCCCGATATCTTCGCCCGCTATCAGGCGATCAGCGAGGCGCACCGCGCGCGGGGGCTGCCGATCCGACCGCTGACGATCATCGGACCGCTGATCATTCTCACATTGAAAGATGCGGATACCATCGCGGCGGCCATTGACGCCCGAGGTTTTCGCCGTCAATAAATTCGCGATTTCTAATAAAGGGTAGGACCACATGAACACCAGAGACCTCGTCATCGTCGCGCTCTTCGCCGCAATTGTCGTCGTGCTCGGCCTTATTCCGCCGATCACGCTCGGCTTCATTCCCGTTCCGATCACGGCGCAGTCGATGGGAGTCATGCTCGCGGGCTGCATCATCGGCGCCAAGCGCGGCGCGCTCGCCTTCCTCCTGTTCATTCTGCTCGTCGCCATCGGTCTGCCGGTGCTCTCCGGCGGCCGCGGCGGGCTCGCCGTCTTCGCCGGCCCCTCAGGCGGCTTCATCCTCGGCTGGGCGATCGCCGCTTTCGTCACCGGCCTAATCGCCGAACGCTTCGTGCATCCGGGAAATTCAGAAGGGCGCCAGTTCGTTGGCTTCTTCCTCGCCTCCGTCATCGGCGGCATCGTCGTGCTCTACGCTATCGGCGTTCCGTGGCTTGCGGCGGTCACCGGCACGCCGCTTGTCGCGGCTGCAACCGGCTCGCTCGTTTTCATTCCGGGCGACCTCCTGAAGGCGGCGATCGCGACGCTCGCCGCCCGCGCCGTCTACGCCGGCTATCCGCTGCTGCCGGCACGCGCCTGAGCCAATGCCGCTCGCCGAGGCAATCGCGCTTCACGCGCGCGAACGCCCGCATTGCCTGGCCTTCCGTATGGAGGGCCGGGTTTTCACGTTTGCGGAGCTTGCCACGGGGGCCCGCCGTATCCTCCATGCGATCGAACAATCGGCCATAGAGGCGACGCAGCCAAGCGTCCTTGCCGGTGGCGCACGCTTGATCGCGATCGAAACCGGCAATCATCCGCTCTTTGCCGCCGCCTTCGTCGCCGCCACGGCGGCCGGCAATTGCGCCGCGCTCATCGATCCGCATCTGCCGGAAGCGACACGCCGGCGGATGAAGGAACAATTGCGGCCCGACGTCGTCGTCCGCGCCGAGGGCGAGCTTCTGCATTTGGACGTGCCCTCCGCGGGGCGAACGCATTCACTCGATGCCTTCGCCGGCTCGTCGGCGATCGGCGTCGGCGGCGGGGCCGAGGCTTTTCTCGTCGTCTTCACCTCCGGCACCACCGGTGAACCGAAAGCCATCATCCGTGACCGCAGGTCCTGGCGCGTGAGCCTCGAAACCGGTCAGCGGTTTTTCGGGCTCGGACCGGAAACGACGACCTATGCGCCGGGACCACTGGCGCATGGTCTGGCGCTCTATGCGCTTGCCGAGTCTCTGACGGCCGGGGCCGAATTCATCGGAGCGCGGCATTTCGAGCCACGTCAGGCGCTCGATGCCATCGCGGGTGCCAAGGCGAAGCGGCTCGTACTCGTGCCAACGATGCTGCGGCGGCTGTGCGAGCAGGCGGAAGGCAGGGAATTGCGCTCCGTCGAAAAGATCACCGTCGCCGGTGCCAAGCTCACGCCAACCGACCGCCAAGCAGCCGTCCGCGCCTTTCCCGCGGCGGAGATCACTGAATATTATGGCGCATCGGAACTCGGCTTCATCACGGTCTCCGGCGCGGGCGATGATCATTCGGCGACCGCTGTCGGCAAGACGTTTCCCGGCGTCCGGCTAGCGATCCTCGACGACCGTGGACGGACCCTTCCGCCGGGAGAGACCGGAACGATCTTCGTCGAAAGCGGGCTGATTTCGGACGGCTATATTGCCGGCGGCGACGGCGTAGGCTTTCGGCGAGAGGGTACGCTCGCCACCGTCGGCGATGTCGGTTTCCTGAGTGACGACGGCACGCTCCATCTCATCGGCCGCTCTGGCGGCATGGTGCTCTCGGGCGGCAACAACATCTATCCGTCGGAGGTCGAGGCCGTGATCCTCACGATCCCAGGCGTGAGCGCGGCCCTTGTCCTTGGCCTCGACCATCCCGATCTCGGCCAGGAGCTTGCGGCGGTGATCCAGCCGAACGGCGGTTTCGTGCGCGCGGCGCTGGAACGTCAACTTGCCACCGCCCTGCCGCGCTACAAGCATCCGCGCAAGATCTGGCTCTGCCGGGAGATGCCGATGACCGCGTCGGGCAAGATCGCCGCCAAGGAGCTCCGGCAATGGATCGCGGAGGAGAACGGTGCCCTTGAACGTCTCATCTGATCCGGCTCGAACGCCGGTCATCGCCGCCGCGCTGCGCACTCCGATCGGGCGCGTCAACGGCAGCCTCTCCATGGTCGAGCCCGCAAGCCTTGCGGCGCTGGTGATCGAGAGGATCGTCGCCGATCTCGGCATCGATCGGTCCGAGATCGACGACGTCCTCATCGGCAATGCCGCCAACAGCGCCGGCAATCTCGCCCGCCTCGCCGCCCTCGAGGCCCGGCTGCCCGTTTCCATCCCCGGCGTGACGGTCGACCGCCAATGCGGCTCGGGCTTGGAGGCGATCATCCTTGCGGCGCGGCAGGTCCAGGCGGGCGCGGGCCGCTTCTATCTCGCCGGCGGCACCGAGAGCGCCAGCCGCGCCCATATCCGGCTTCGACCGCCGCTTGCGCGCGGCGAGGAACTGCAGCCCATCAAGCGTGCACGGATGGCTCCAGACTTCATCGGCGATCCGGACATGGGCGTTGCGGCGGAGAATGTCGCGGCCGCCTGCGGCATCCCGCGCGAGCGGCAGGATCTGTTTGCGCTCGAAAGCCATCGGCGGGCCGTGACGGCCGCAGTGGCGGGCCGCTTCGCGCGTGAGATCGTGCCGGTGCCGACGCAGGCCGGGTCGATCGTGATGGACGAGTGCCCCCGCGCCAACGCCTCCGCCGAGACGCTTGCGCGGCTGAAGCCGGCTTTCGTTCCGGGGGGCACCGTCACTGCCGGCAACGCCTGCCCCATCAACGACGGCGCAGCCATGGTGCTGGTGACGTCGCTCGCCGAAGCGCGCCGCCTCGGCGTTCCCTTTGCACTCCAATTCATCGACGCAGCTACCGCCGGCGTCGATCCGAACCTGCTCGGTCTCGGTCCCGTTCCCGCGATGGCGAAGCTTCGCGCGCGCAATCCCGCGCTCGACCTCTCGGATATCGACTTCATCGAATTCAACGAAGCCTTCGCCTCGCAGGTCCTCGGCAGTCTCGACCGGCTCGACATTTCGCCTGCACGCGTCAATCGCGACGGCGGTGCGATCGCGCTCGGCCATCCCTACGGCGCCTCCGGTGCCATCCTCGTCGTCCGGCTGTTCTCGCAGATGCTCGCGGCCGGCCCGGACAGGGAGGGTCTTGCGATGATGGGCATCGGCGGCGGCATGGGCGTCGTCGCCCATTTCAGCAGCGTGAGGCCGGATCAATCCGCGTAGCCGGCAAGCCATTCCCGGGTTGCGACCGGCAGCGGCACCGGCTGATGCCTTCCTGGGTCGACGGCGACCCAGACGATCTCGACTTCCGCCGAAAGCCGATCTCCGGTCTCGACGCGAACGGCAAAGCTCACGGAACTGCCGCCAAGCTTCGCGACCGTGACGGTGAAGCGCGCCGGTTCGTCGAAACGCAGGCCGCGATGGAAGATGCAGCCTGAGCGGCGGACGAGGTAGGCGGGCTCCTTTTCCACCGCCGGCCGATGCCGCCACATGTTGGCGAGCGCCGCCTCCGCATGCGCGTAATAGGCAGCATTGTGCATGTGGCCGTGCATGTCTATATCGCGAAACGGAATGCGGATTTCCGTGACGTTTTCCCGCTCTCTGCCGTCCATGCGAGGTCCTCACCATGCGCTCCACCCTCGTTAGACAGTTTGGCGATCCCAAACAAGTCATCGAACTCGTGGAAGCGCCGCGTCGGGCACCGGGGGCCGGCGAAGTCGAGGTCGAGATTTCTCTCGCTGCGATCAACCCGTCGGATCTGATCCCTGTCACCGGTGCCTATAGCGCACGCACGACCTTGCCTTTCGTCCCGGGCTTCGAGGGCGTGGGCACCGTCAGCCGCGTCGGGCCGGACATGCGGGGCCTTGAGCCTGGAGACCGCGTCCTTCCGATCGGCGCGAGCGGTCTGTGGCAGCAATTTCTCGTTCGCCCGGCCGAATGGTGCTTTCGCGTGCCGGACGGGATCGACGACCGGCAGGCGGCGATGAGCTACGTCAACCCGCTGACGGCGCTGAGATTGGTCGAGGCTCTGCGCGCGCATTTCGGTTCGCTCGCGGGCTTGAGCGTCGGCGTGACGGCGGCAGGCTCGGCGATCGGCGGCATGCTCATGAAGCTGCTGTCGCTCGAAGGGATGGCGCCGACGGCCATCCTTCGCAGTGAGAAAAGCCGCGCCCGTGTTGGCGAGGCGCACCAGATCCTCGTTGCGGATGCCGGCGATCTCCCAGCAGGCACCAGATTCGACGCCGTGCTCGATGCTGTTGGCGGCCCCTTTGCGGGCGCCTTGATCGGCCGGTGTGTTGATAAGGGCGGAGCCTTCATCCAATACGGCGCGCTAAGCGGCGTGCCGGTGCCGCAGGAGGCAATCGCCGCTCGTCCCGATGTGCGCTTCGCCTTCCTTTGGCTCAGGACCTGGGTGCATTCCGCCGGCCGCGACGCGCTCGAAGCCGCCTTCGCCCGCAGCTTCGAAGGCATCGGCAGCGGCCTCTTCGAAAGCCCGGTCGCCGCAGTCTATCCCTTGAGCCGGCTCGCAGACGCGCTCGCGCACCAGGGCGATCTGCATCGCGACGGCAAGATCCTGCTTGATCCGCGCTGTTGAAAATCGGCACTTTTGCCGTCGCCGCCATGGATTTTGACAGGCGCGCGCACTAGCTTTGCGCACATGACCACGCATCTTTACGAAAACCCGGTCTTCCTGGAGCACGAGGTTCCCGAGGGACACCCCGAGCGGCCGGATCGGCTGAAGGCGCTGAACCTCGCGCTCGAGCATCCGAATTTCGCGGAGTTGAAGCGGGTCGAAGCGTTGCGGTGCGACGAGGATCTCGTGCTGCTCGCCCATACCGAAGAGCATCTGCGGTCGATCAAACGTGCCATTCCGGACGACGACATCAACCAGATCGAGGCGGACACCTATGCGAGCCCGATGAGCCTCGAGGCGGCATTGACCGGCATCGGCGGTGCCGTTGCCGCCGTGGACGCAATCTTCGCCGGCGAGGCCGACAACGCCTTCGTCGCCGCCCGCCCACCGGGCCATCACGCCGAAAAAGACAAGGCAATGGGCTTCTGCATCTTCAACACAGTGGCGATCGCCGCACGCCACGCGCAGAGGGCGCATGGGGCGGAGCGCGTCGCCATCGTCGACTGGGACGTCCACCACGGCAACGGTACACAGGATATCTTCTGGGACGACCCGTCCGTCCTCTTCTGCTCGACTCACCAGATGCCGCTCTATCCCGGCACAGGAGCGAAGGACGAAACCGGAACAAGGCACAATATCGTCAACGCGCCGCTTTCCCCCAACAGCAGCAGCGAGCATTTCCGCGACGCCTTCCGTACGCGGGTGCTTTCGGCGGTAGAGAATTTCCGGCCCGATTTTATTCTGATTTCCGCCGGCTTCGATGCCCATCACCGCGATCCGCTGGCGCAGCTCAACCTGGTGGCCGAAGATTTCGACTGGGCGACGGGGCGGCTGATGGACGTTGCCTGCAAAAGCGCCGGCAACCGCATCGTCAGCTCGCTCGAGGGCGGCTATGACCTGCAGGGGCTCGCCGAGTCGGCCGGCCTGCATATTCTGAGACTGATGAGAGGGTAATCCATCCATGGACAACAATAACAACACGCAACCGGACGTTTCCGCCCTCTCCTTCGAGCAGGCCGTGGAGGAATTGGAGCGCATCGTCTCCGCGCTCGAACGCGGCGACGTGGCGCTCGACAAGTCGATCGAGATCTATGAGCGGGGAGAAGCCCTGAAGAAGCACTGTGAGACCCTGTTGAAGGCGGCCGAGGATCGTATCGAGAAGATCCGCCTCGACCGTGCCGGCCGGCCGCAGGGCGTCGAGCCGCTCGACGCGGAACAGTGAAGGTTCTGGCCGGATGGGGCGCTTGCGAGCCTTCGCCCCTTCCGCCCGTCGGCACCTTCTCCGGCGACCTTTAAGTCCCCTCTCCCCGCCTGCGGGAGAGGGCTAGAGTGAGGGGCAGCTTCCGGCGCTTGGCCTCTTATCAAGGATGATCCACCGAGAAACGCAGCGTCCCCCGATTGTCGCTATCGAACGGCCCGCATTGACGATAATCTCCAGTTGAGCCCCACAACCGGAGCGACCGCCATGTCCTTCTTTCCTGGTCCCGATCCGCTTGCCGGCGACAAGCCCGCCTGCGACGCCATCGAGCATCTGATCATTCCTCGCACCAGCGATATCGGCGGCCTGCAGGTGCGCCGTGCCCTGCCGACGGCGCGGCGGCGGCTCGTCGGTCCCTTCATCTTCTTCGACCGGATGGGCCCGGCGCTCTTGCGTGCTGGCGAGGCGATCGACGTCCGTCCGCATCCGCATATCGGCCTTTCGACCGTCACCTACCTCTTCGACGGCGAGATCAAACACCGCGACAGCCTCGGCACCGAGATGGTGATCCGCCCCGGCGACGTGAACCTGATGACGGCCGGGCGGGGCATCGTGCATTCGGAGCGTTCGCCGGAGAACCAGCGCGGACACGAGCGTTCGCTTTCCGGATTGCAAACCTGGCTCGCTCTGCCCGACGACAAGGAAGAGATCGATCCGCTCTTCGCCCACACGGAAGAGCGTATGCTGCCGCATCTTGCCGATGGCGGCGTTCGCGCGCGCGTCGTGATCGGCACGTACGAGGGCGCCGACTCGCCGGTTTCGGTCTTCACCGATACGATCTACGTCGATCTCATGATCGAACCGGGCAAAAGCGCGCCGTTTGCCGCAGAGTGGGAGGAGCGTGCGCTCTATATCCTCTCCGGCGAAGCGATCATCGCCGGCGACCATTTCGCCGACAACCAGCTCCTCGTCTTCCGTCCCGGAGACGAAATCACCATCACGGCCAGCAGCTCCGGCTGTCACGTCATGCTCTTCGGCGGAGCAGCGCTCGGCTCACCGCGCCATATCTGGTGGAATTTCGTGTCCTCATCGAAGGAGCGCATCGACAAGGCCAAGGAAGAGTGGCGCACCGGGCGCTTCGATATCGTGCCGGGGGACGAGGAGGAGTTCATACCCTTGCCGCAGGGCTGATTTTCATTAAGTTCCTGTTAAGCCCTTGGTTGAAGCCGCAGGAAAGCCTAATTTTGCATTCAACCGCAATAGCGTCTAAATAACTCCTTCGAGACCCAACAGATCGCGCGCCATGCGCTGGCGCGCATGAGGCATGCAGCGTGACACAACTGCCAACCAATCCGATGCCGGCGACCCCCCTGCTCGATAAGGTCAAGTATCCCGCCGATCTGAAGAAGATCGACGACAGGGATCTGCCGCAACTGGCAGCCGAATTGCGTGCGGAAATGATCGACGCCGTGTCGCGCACCGGTGGTCATCTCGGTGCCGGCCTCGGGGTTGTCGAGCTGACCATCGCCATCCACAAGATCTTCGACACGCCGCACGACCGCCTGATCTTTGACGTCGGTCACCAGTGCTATCCGCACAAGATCCTGACCGGCCGGCGCGATCGCATCCGCACGCTGCGCCAGGAAGGAGGACTTTCGGGCTTCACCCGCCGCGCCGAAAGCGAATACGACCCCTTCGGTGCGGCGCATTCCTCGACCTCTATTTCTGCCGGTCTCGGCATGGCGGTCGCCGCCGAGCTCGACGGCAAGAGCCGTAATGTGATCGCCGTGATCGGCGATGGCGCGATGTCCGCCGGCATGGCCTTCGAGGCGCTCAACAATGCCGGGGCACTGGACGCCCGCCTCATCGTCATTCTCAACGACAACGACATGTCGATCGCTCCGCCGACGGGCGCCATGAGCGCCTATCTGGCGCGGCTCGCCTCCGGGCGGACCTATATGGGCATTCGCGAAGTCGGCAAGAAGCTCACCGCCTATCTCGGCAAGACGGTCGACCGCGCGATCACCCGTGCGGTCGAGCATGCGCGCGGCTACGTCACCGGCGGAACGATCTTCGAGGAGATGGGCTTCTACCACATCGGCCCGATCGACGGGCATTCCTTCGATCACCTGCTGCCGGTGCTGCGCAACGTGCGCGACAATGCCAAAGGCCCCGTCTTGATCCACGTAGTGACACAGAAGGGCAAGGGCTATCCGCCGGCCGAGGCCGCCGCCGACAAGTACCACGGCGTCAATAAATTCGACGTGATCACTGGCGCCCAGGCGAAAGCAAAGCCGAACGCCCCGGCCTACACGTCGGTTTTCGCCGATGCGCTGATCCAGGAGGCGAACCTCGACGACAAGATCGTCGCGATCACTGCCGCCATGCCGTCCGGCACCGGCCTTGACAAGTTCGCGACCATTCATCCGAGGCGCTGTTTCGATGTAGGCATCGCCGAGCAGCATGCGGTGACCTTCGCCGCCGGCCTCGCGGCGGAAGGCTACAAGCCATTTGCGGCGCTCTATTCCACCTTCCTGCAGCGGGCCTACGACCAGGTCGTCCACGATGTTGCAATCCAGGGCCTACCGGTGCGTTTCCCGATCGACCGCGCCGGTTTCGTCGGTGCCGACGGGCCGACCCATGCTGGCTCGTTCGATACGACCTATCTTGCCTCCCTGCCCGGTTTCGTGGTGATGGCGGCCGCCGACGAGGCGGAACTCAAGCACATGGTGCGTACTGCCGCAGCTTACGACGAAGGGCCGATTTCCTTCCGCTATCCGCGCGGCGAAGGCGTGGGCGTCGAACTGCCGGAGCGGGGCGATATCCTGGAGATCGGCAAGGGCCGGATCCTCAAGGAAGGCACGAAGGTCGCGCTGCTTTCGTTCGGCACGCGCCTTGCCGACTGTCTGTTGGCCGCCGAAGACCTGGATGCCGCCGGCCTTTCGACGACAGTTGCCGACGCGCGCTTTGCCAAGCCGCTGGACCATGACCTCGTCCGCCGGCTTGCCCGCGATCACGAGGTGCTGGTGACCATCGAGGAAGGCGCGATCGGTGGCTTCGCAAGCCACGTGCTGCAGTTCCTTGCGAAAGAGGGCCTGCTTGACGGCGGTCTCAAGGTGCGGCCGATGATTATGCCCGACATCTGGATGGAGCAGGCAAAGCCGGAAGCGATGTATGCGCATGCGGGTCTCGATCGCGCCGGCATCGTCTCGACCGTGTTCAAGGCGCTCGGCCAGAAGCATACCATCGGCCTCGGCGCCGCCGGCTGACGTATTACTCCATTCAACAAAAAGCCCGGCCGATGCGGCCGGGCTTTTTGTTTTCCGCAAGATCGACGGGCCGCTCAGAACTCGGTCCAGTCCTGGCTCTGCGCAACAGCCGCCGAGCCGAAGGACCGCGTCAGCTTCTGGCCGAGTTGCCGGGCGGGAGACGCGACCGGCTTTGCTGACGGCGAAGCGGCTGCCACGGCGGGCTGGCGGCGGTCGCCGAGCTTGAACTGGGCAATCAGCTCGTCCAGGGCCGCAGCTTCGCGTGCAAGGCTGTGGCTCGCGGCGGTCGACTGCTCGACCATGGCGGCGTTCTGCTGCGTGCCCTGGTCCATCGCATTAACCGCCGTATTGATCTCCTGCAGCCCGGTCGACTGTTCGCGTGCCGCGGTGACGATGGCGCTCACATGGCGGTTGATCTCGCGCACTTCGGCGACGATCGTCTCCAGCGCCGCGCCTGTCTCGCCGACGAGCCCGACACCGGCGCGCACCTGCTCGCCGGAGGTCATGATGAGCGCCTTGATTTCTTTGGCAGCATTGGCCGAGCGCTGGGCAAGTTCACGCACCTCCTGCGCGACGACGGCAAAGCCCTTGCCCGCCTCGCCCGCGCGCGCCGCTTCGACGCCGGCATTGAGGGCCAGGAGGTTGGTCTGGAACGCGATATCGTCGATGACCCCGATGATGTTCGAGATTTCGCCCGACGACTTTTCGATCTCGTGCATCGCGCTGACGGCGCGGCGGACGACCTCGCCGGATTTCTCCGCGCCGGCCCGCGTGCGCTCGACGAGAACGCCGGCATCTTCCGCGCGCTTCGTCGAGTCGCGCACCGTTGTCGTGATTTCCTCCAGCGCCGCCGCGGTTTCTTCGACGGAAGCAGCCTGCTGCTCGGTGCGCCGCGCCAGATCGTTTGCCGCTTCGCGGATTTCGGCGGCGCCGGCATTGATCGCGCCGGCGTTCTCACCGACGGCGCGGAGCGTCGCCTGAAGCCGTTCAAGCGACTGGTTGAAGTTCTTCCGCAACGGATCGAGACGGTCGGCGAAGGGCGCCTCGATCCGGTAGGCGACATTGCCTTCCGCAAGCGCCGTGAGCCCGGCGCCGAGAGCTTCCATCGCGAAGCGCACCTCGCCCGCCTCAAGCGTCTTTTCGGCATCCGAGCGGCTGCGCTCGGCCTCGGCCTCGTTCCGCATCTTTTCTGTCTCTCCGGAAAGCCGGAGCTTCTCGACCGCGGCTTCGCGGAAGACCAGCACGGCGCGGGCCATCTGGCCGACCTCGTCCTTTCGGTCGAGCGCGGGAACGTCGATATCGTGATCACCGCCGGCAAGGCGGCCCATGGCGCCCGTCATGCCGACGATCGGCCGCACGATCGCGCGCGAAAGCATCCAGGCCATCAGGACCGCCGCCACAGTTGCAGCGACGGCACCAAGCGCGAGCGCCGCCATCAGGACCGAGGTGGCGTTCGCCTGCAGAGCCTCCTGCTCGGCCGACCAGCCGCGCGCCTGCTGCTTGATCTCAGCGGCCGCCTCACGGAACGCGTCGAGCTGGCCTTTCGTGGCCTTGCGACCGATCTCGACGACCTCGAGGATCGGCATTTCGGTCGTGCGGCGCGCCTCGAGCTGCGGCTTGGCGAGTTCGTTGAAATAGACGTCGGCCGCCTTCTGCATGTTGTCGAGAAGGGTCAGCAACTGCGCCTCGCCGGAGGCCGCCTCGCGGGCGGCGGCAATGCTCTTTTCCATCCGCTCGCGATTGGCAAAGACGTCGTTATAGGTGCTGTCGCTGCGGAAGAGCAGGAAACCGCGGAGATTGACCGCTTGCTCCAGCATGGCCTGGGACGCCTCGTCGATGAGGGTGACGAGCCGCGCAGACTGGCTCTGGTGGAGCGATGCCTGCCTGGCGAATTCGGCTTTGGAATAGACGACCGCGGACACGACCAGAAAAAGCGCAATCAGCGCCGAAAAGGTCAGGCCGAGTTTGCGGCTCAAGGAGATGTTCTTCAGAGACATGGGAGGGACCCTGCTTCGGGAATGGATGCAGACACGCGAATCGGATCGGCGCCGTGGGAGGGCCGGCCGCTTCGGTTGGCGCGAGAGACATTGGGTATGGCAGAGAAACGGAACCGATCATGGTTCGTCTGGAAGGCTTTGCCAGCGGTCGGACGATCGCAGCCTTTGATTTAATTTCGCTTAATTCACGGGCAGCCATGCGGCTCCCTTGCAATGCGCCGCCCGACGCGCGATGACGAACCATGTCCAACGAAAAGCAGATGATGATCCGCCTCGATCAATTGCTCCTGAACAAGGCATTGGTGGCCAGCCGTGCCCGCGCGCGTGACGCGATCCAGCGTGGCACCGTCAAGGTCGACGGCCGGACCGTGACCAAGCCCGCTGCTGCCGTCGCCGAAGACGTGACGATCACCATCGATGATCCGGCGCAGGCCTATGTCTCTCGTGCGGCCTTGAAGCTTGCGGCAGCGCTCGACCATTTCGGCTTCGACCCGGCAGGTGAGGCCTGCCTCGACGTCGGGGCTTCGACGGGCGGTTTCACGGAAGTGCTTCTCAAGCGCGGCGCCGCGCACGTGGTCGCCATTGATGTCGGCCACGGACAGATGCACCCGCGCATCGCCGAGGACCGGCGCGTCACGAATATCGAGGGGCTGAACGCCAGGTCCTTGGCTCCCGAGGACATCGGCAATCGCTCCATCACGTTGATCGTGTCCGATGTCTCCTTCATCTCGCTGAAACTGGCGTTGCCGCCGGCGCTTGCGATGGCCGAACCCGGGGCGCGCGCGATCCTGCTCGTCAAACCGCAATTCGAAGCGGGACGGGATGCGATCAGCAAGGCGGGGCTGCTCAAGGACCCGGAGAGCGCGCCGGCCGTCGCGGCCGAACTCGAACGCTGGCTCGTCGAGGACATGGGCTGGCAAAGCCTCGGCCTCGTCCCCTCGCCCATTGCAGGCGGTGACGGCAACAGGGAATTTCTTCTCGCGGGGCGGAAGCCATGAGCACCGAGATCGTGACCATCAGCCGCCTCGGGGCCCAAGGCGACGGCATCGCCCAAACCGAGGCGGGCCCCATCTACGCGCCATTCACGCTGCCCGGCGAAACCGTCGCGCTCGCAGTCAACAAGGCTCAGGGCACGCTGATCTCGCTGAAGGAGGTTTCCCCCGAGCGGGTCGAGCCTCCGTGCCGTCACTTCGGCCCGGAAGGCGTCAATGGTACTTGCGGCGGCTGTTCGCTGCAGCACGCCTCCGGCGCGCTCTACCACACCTTCAAGCGCAATCTCGTCATCGACGCCTTAAGGTCGAAAGGCCTGACGCCGGAAGTCGCACCGCTGATCGTCGCGCGACCCGGCGAGCGGCGGCGCGCCGTCTTCACCGCCCGGCGCACGGAAAAGGGGTTGCTGCTCGGCTACAATCAGGCGCAAAGCCACCATATCGTGGCGATCGGCGAGTGTCCGATCGCGAGCCCGGGCATCGTCTCGCGGCTCGCGACGATCCGCAAGATCGCCTCCGTGATGGCTTCCACCGCCGAACCGTTCCGGATCACCGTACTGGAAACGGCAACCGGCCTCGACCTCGCCTTCGAGGGCATCAAGCTCAACGATCGGCAAAGACGCGCGGCGGTCGAGGCTGTCCTGAGCGAGCGCGGCATCGCCCGCGTCAGCCTCAACGGCGAGGTGATCATCGAACCCGTCAAGCCCATGATAGACTTCGGCGGCGTGACGGTTTCGCCGCCGCCCGGCGCCTTCACGCAAGCGACCCGGCCGGCCGAGGAAGCAATGGCGAGGCTCGTGCTCGACCACATCGGCAAGGCGAAACGCGTCGCCGATCTTTTCGCAGGTATCGGCACCTTCGCGCTGAGGCTCGCGCGAACGGCACGGGTCCATGCCGTCGAGGGCGAGGACAGGGCCTTGAAGGCGCTGGACTTCGCCGCGCGCAATACGCAAGGCCTGAAGCCGGTGACGGTGGAAAAGCGCGACCTCTTCCGCCGACCGATAATGGCGCAGGAGCTGAAAGCCTTCGACGCCGTCGTCTTCGACCCGCCCCGCGCCGGCGCCGAGGCGCAATGTCACGAGCTTGCCCGCTCGGGCGTGAAGAAGATCGCCGCGGTCTCCTGCAACCCCGTGACGCTCGCAAGGGATCTCTCGATTCTCGTCACCGCCGGCTACCGCATCACATCGGTGACGCCGATCGATCAGTTCCTCTGGTCGGCGCATGTCGAAACGGTGGCGACTGTCGAGAAATGATCCCCTTCTGGCAAGGTTCGAGTGGCTTGCCTGCGGGACGCGGGCGGGGGTGGCCTTTCCGGCTTGGCGTGAGGAAATTCACCTCAAATTGCTCTTCGGAAACAGCACGCGATCGGGTTTTGCATTCATCCGCGCCAGCATTTCCTTGATCAAGCGTGTCTTGGTGCGCCCCGCTTCCTTCGGCGGCACGAGGTAACGCACGATGGCCTCGAGCCAGGTGTTTTCACTGACGCGAAAATGAACCACGGGATGCTCCTTCACTTCGAGTTCGTCCACCGGCGTTTTCGATAGGATGTGTTTATAGACCTTCACCTTCTGGCTCATGATGTCGCCGATCTGCTCTTCCACGACCTCCCTCATGGTTTGCGCCACGAATTCCAGATCGCTTTCATACGCGAGCTGGAACTTGATTTCGTTCCAGACATAGGGAAACAGCGGCCAGGAATAGTTGAAGACCGGCGTGTCAAACACGGTGGAGTTCGGAAACTTGATGATGCGTCCGCTCGGATGATCCGTCCAAAGATATTCGCCGCCGAATTCCCACAACGTTGTGTCGAGATAGCTGACATCAATGACATCGCCATGGGCATCGCCGATGCGAATGCGGTCGCCAACGCGATAAGGCGCCCTGGCCAGAATATAAATCCACGCGATGAAACTGGAGATCGGCATTTGCAGCGCAAAGCCGAGAATCAGTGAAATCAGGCCGAGCGAAACAACCGCGGCGTACCAGTTCACAAATAAGACTGAAATGGCCACGAAGACGATGGCCACGACGACGAGCAATCGAAAGATACGTTTCAGGTTGAAACGCGAAACACGATTGGGGATTCGGCCAATGAGAAAGACTTCGATGATGTTCGCTACGGTCAGCATAACGAAAATGAGAAGGCCGCCCCTGACGTAATTCAGCACGCGAACGCGCAAAGGCGCGTCAAGCCATTCTAAGCGCCAATTGATCAGGACTTGGATGCCAAAAAGCAGCAAGGCTGCGGCAGCGAAGCCAGCCGTCCACCAGACGTCTTCCGTGCGGAGGCTGAAGCGAAATTTTTCCTCAGGCTTCTTTGCCTTCTGTTGCATAGTTTTTGGATCAGCAGTCTGTTGCGCGGCCCGTTCGAGCCGGGAAAGGTTCTCCTGTTCCTTGTTGCGCCGCTCCATGGGTCACCCCGATGTGGCCATCCATGCCCAGCCAGTGCCTCCTCGCCCCTCGACGGTGGCATTCCGGTGATGCCTCGCCATCTCGCAAGGTTTGACTGGACAGTCCCGGGCAAGCCCGTCGTCCTTTCGAAGGCCTATGCTTGATCAAATTCGTCCACACGGCCTAAGACAGCGAGTCTATTATACCATCATCAAACACCAAATATCGGCACTTGCCTCAGGCATTTAGCAATTGCTGGGCCGATGGCTACCGTCCGCAATGGGTCGCTTTCTCCATACTCAAAATTACTGAGGTCGAATTCCGCTCGCGAATAATCACTCTGCAGCTTCGACGAAGCGGTGGCGTTCGTAGAGGAACTTCAGCACCGCTTCGCGACACTTCAGGTAGGTTCGATCGGAGGCGAGCTCAATGCGCCGGCGCGGACGGGCGAGCGGCACATCGAGGATTTCGCCAATTCGTGCGGAGGGTCCATTGGTCATCATCACGATGCGGTCGGAAAGCAGGACCGCTTCGTCGACGTCATGTGTGATCATCAGGACGGTATTGCCGAGGGTCGCGTGGATTTGCATGACCTGGTCCTGCAGATGCGCGCGGGTTAGTGCGTCGAGCGCCCCGAAGGGTTCGTCGAGCAGCAGCACCTTCGGTTCCATGGCAAGGGCCCGGGCGATGCCGACGCGCTGCTTCATGCCGCCGGAGACCTCCGAAGGGCGCTTGTCGGCGGCATGCGCCATCTGCACCAGCTCCAGGTTGCACATGGTCCACTCGTGGCGTTCCTGCTTACTGCGGCTCTTAGAGAACACCTTATCGACAGCGAGCCGGACATTTTCATAGACCGTCAGCCATGGCAGCAGCGAGTGGTTCTGGAAGACGACGGCGCGATCCGGTCCCGGCGCGTCGACGACCTTGTCGTCGAGCAGCACCACGCCGGTTGTCGCTTGCGTCAACCCGGCGACGATGTTGAGCAGGGTCGACTTGCCGCAGCCGGAATGGCCGATGATCGAGATGAACTCGCCCTTGTCGACACCAAGGGAGACCTGCTTCAAAACTTCGGTGCGCGTGCCGCCGCGTTCGAAGGTCTTGTCGATGAGTTCCAGCGAGAGATAGCTCTTGGGCATGAAAGCCTCCTTTTCTTTAGGCGCTTGCTGTGCCGCGTGTAACGGCGCGACCGATCAGCGCGATGAGGCGGTCGAGGAGGAAGCCGACGATGCCGACATAGATCAGCGCCACGATGATGTCGCTGATCAGCGACGAGTTCCAAGCGTCCCAGATGAAGAAGCCGATGCCGACGCCGCCGATCAGCATTTCGGCGGCGACGATCGCCAGCCAGGAGAGGCCGATGCCGATCCTAAGGCCGGTGAAGATGTAGGGGGCAGCGGCCGGCAGCATGATCTTGCCGAAATATTCAAAGCCGTTCAGCCGCAATACCTTGGCAACGTTCTGGTAATCCTGCGGAATGTTACGGATGCCGACGGCGGTGTTGATGATGATCGGCCAGATCGCCGTAATGAAGATGACGAAGATCGCCGAAGGGGTGCCGTCCTGGAAGGCAGCGAGCGAAAGCGGCAGCCAGGCGAGTGGCGGCACGGTGCGCAGCACCTGGAAGATCGGATCGAGGCCGCGCATCGCAAGGGCGCTCTGGCCGACGAGCGTCCCAAGCGCGACGCCGACCGCCGCAGCCATGGCATAGCCGAGCGCGACGCGCTGCAGGCTGGCGAACACGTGCCAGAACAGCCCCTGATCAACACCCTGACCGATGTAGAAGGGATGGGCGATCAGCTCCCAGCTTTCCTCGAGGACGCGCGACGGGGCCGGCAGGCTCGATTCCGGCGACGAGCAGATGAGCTGCCAGGCGAGGGTGAGGAACGTCAGCGTGACGAGCAGCGGCAAGAGGTTGGTGACAGTCTGGGTGACAAAGCGCGACAGGCGGCTGTCGGTGCCGGGGCGGCCCAGGTGCCCGAGAGCGATGACCTGAGCGGGAGACTGCGGCGCCGCCTGCGGTTTGAGCTTGAGATTGGTGACGGACATGCCGTTCCTCCTAGGGTTCGGGTCGAACGGCAGCCGGCTTTGAAACCCGGCTGCCGTTGCGGCATCAGGCGATGCGGCTGATCGCCAGACTCTTCAGATACGCCTCCGGATTTTCTGGATCGAAGACCTTGCCATCGAAGAAGGTCTCCGGACCGCGCGACGTCGACGCAGGGATGTCGGTGACGCCGAGCTCCTTCGCCGCTTCGCGCCAGATATCCTCTCGGTTGACCTTGGCGATCAGCCCCTTTATGTCCGTATCCGGTGCGAGCTTGCCCCATCGGATGTTCTCGGTAAGGAACCAGGCGTCATGGCTCTGGAAGGGGTAGGAGGCATAATCGCGCCAGAACTTCATGAAATGCGGGCTGTTCTCGACGACCTTGCCGTTGCCATAGTCGTACTCGCCCTTCAGCCGGTCGACGATGTCCTTCGGCGGCACGTTGAACCAACTGCGCTTGCCGACGGTCTTGGCGAGCTCGTCCTTGTTGGCCATATCGTCGCACCATTGCGCGGCTTCTTCGACCGCCATGACCAGCGCCTTGGCGGCACGCGGGTTCTTCTCGACCCAGTCGGCACGCATGGCGAAGGATTTTTCCGGATGCTTCGCCCAGATCTCTGCGGTGTTGACCGCCGTGTAGCCGATCTTCTGGTTGACGAGCTGCTCGTTCCAGGGCTCGCCGACGCAGAAACAATCCATGGTGCCGACCTTCATGTTGGCGACCATCTGCGGCGGCGGCACGACGATCGTCTCGACGTCCTTATCCGGGTCGATGCCGCCGGCGGCGAGCCAGTAGCGGATCCAGAGGTCGTGTGTGCCACCGGGGAAGGTCATGGCGACCTTGGCGGCCGCGCCCTCGGCCTTCTTCTTTGCAAAGGCCTCCTTGAGGACCGACGCGTCGAGACCGACCTTCAGATCGGCGTAAGCAGCGCCGACCGAGATCGCCTGGGCATCGAGATTGAGGCGCGCGAGGATCACCATCGGCAGCGGCTGGTTGTTTTGCGTCACCTTGCCGGTCGAGATGAGATAGGGCATCGGCGTCAGGATATGGGCGCCATCGATGCCGGCGCCGGCCGAGCCGAGCACTAGATTGTCGCGGGTCGTGCCCCACGAGGCCTGTTTCACAACCTCCACTTCGGTCATGCCGTACTTGTCGAAGAAACCCTTTTCCTTGGCTATGACGAGCGGGGCGGAATCGGTCAGCGCGATGAAGCCGAGGACGGCCTTCGTGGTCTCGGGACCGGCGCCCTGGGCAAAGGCCCCGGAGGGTAACAGCGTCTTGGCTGCGCCGACCATGGCGGCCGTCGCGGTCGTCTTCAGCAGGCTGCGACGGGTTAGGCCGTCGATCGAAATCTTGGTCATGCGCACGTTCCCTCAATGTGTTGGCCGGTCGAAGCCGACAAAAAAACGCCGCTGGGCATTGCGCTCCTGGGGCTGGGAGGAATCCCCTTGGAGGCAAGGACCTTGCGACGTCGGTGTCTTTGGCAGGCGCTATCGGCGCCTGAGCTCGCTTCAATCGCCGTTGATCGAAGCACTGATGAAAAAGCAAGGCCCGTGCCAGTTTTGCGCCGTCACTAGATGGTGTTGAATCTAAAGAGAAAATGTAAGATTAGGGACCTGCCCAAAAAATGAACATTAGTATATAATGATGAAATATTGTGCGCTGCAGCACCAGGTTGAGTTCTTATCCCGCTTAGAAAAGCGGCGCTGCCGCTCAAATGTCGTCGAGCGCAGGCTGTTGAAGCCGGCAGGGCACGGATCAGCGAATCTCGAGCGCTTCGGTGCAACCTTCGGACATGTGAGGGCTCGGTAAGCCGAGGTAATCGGCAATGCTTGCGCGGCACGATGGCGACTCGCGCTCGAGCAGCAGCTCGATATCCTCAGGCGCGGCCGCTTCCAATAGCATAACGTAGCTCTGTGGACGTCGATATTGGCTTGATAGTGTTGCGCCTGCGGACTGGTAAACGTGGCATCGGAGCGTGTATTCGGTAGGTCCCTTCAATCACTCCCCCATGCGCCCATCAGCATCTCAAGAAATCTCTCCGCCGCCGGCGACAAGGTGCCGCCCCGACGGCGGACCACGCCGATGGTGCGCGATATCTCGGGATCGCCAATCGGGCGTGTGATCAAGAACGGATGGTCATCCTGCGGGGTCGCCATTCGTGGTAAGACCGATATTCCGAGACCGGCCTCCACCAAACCGAGCGAGGTGGACAGATGGGTGACCTCGTAGAACCACCGCAACTTGATGTTGGATTTAGCCAGGGCCGCGTCCAGCAAGGTTCTGTTGCCGCTTGAACGATGAACGGTGATCAGATGATAGGGTTCAAGCTCCGCCCAGCCGACCGATGGCCTGGCCGCAAGCGGGTGATCTTTGCGCGCTGCCAGCACGAAAGGGTCTTCCACCAGCCGGTCGAAGATCAAGTCCGGGTCCGACGTGCCCATGATATTTATGCCGAACTCCACCTCACCGCGTGCCACGGCTTGGAGGCCGTCGGTCGCGGGCAGGTCGAGGATACGAAAGCGAATGTTGGGATACTCCTCGTTGAACTGGCGAATGACGGTCGGCAGGAAGTAGAATGCTGCGGTAGGGAGGCATGCGATCGTTACCAATCCGCCTCGATTGGTACCAACGTCGCGTACCGCGAATAAGGAACCGTCGAATTCCTCCAACATGCGCCGCACAAGCGGAATGAGTTCTGTTCCGAGCGCGGTCGCCGACACATGCCTGGTCGTTCGCTCCAGTAGGGGCGCTCCAATCGCCTGCTCGAGTTTTTGAATCCGGCGGCTCAGGGCGGGCTGCGACAGATGCAACGCATCGGCAGCACGATGAAAGCTCTCCAGCTCGACCACGCTCAAGAACGCCCGAAGATCAAGGATCTCGCAATTAATGCTCATTTTGCATCAATTTCCCGATTCTTAGCATTTCACAAATCAACCCTACTTCCGATAATTGGATCAAATAGGCCGATTGATACGGCGATGACATAAATCCAATGGAAGCACAAGCGATGAACGACCTGCTGGCGATCCCTTGCGTCCTGATGAGAGGCGGCACCTCGAAAGGTCCGTTCTTCCTGGCAAGCGATCTTCCCGCGGATGCCAGCGAGCGGGACAAGATCCTGCTGTCGGTCATGGGTTCGGGTCACCCGTTGCAGATCGATGGCATCGGCGGCGGCAACCCGGTCACGAGCAAGGTGGCCATCGTCGGACCTGCCACCATCCCTGGTGCTGACGTGGATTACCTTTTTGCCCAGGTGCGGGTCGACCAACAGATCGTCGACACCTCACCAAACTGCGGCAACATGCTTGCTGCGGTCGGCCCTTTTGCCATCGAGGCGGGTCTCGTTCTGGCGCGAGGCGAAACAACGCTCGTCCGAATCCACAACGTCAACACCGGCAAGATGATCGAAGCCGACGTTCCCACGCCGAATGGCAACGTCTCCTATCTCGGCGAAGCGGCGATCGACGGTGTACCGGGCAGCGCTGCGCCGATCGCGCTGACCTTCATGGACGCAGCCGGCGCGCGTACCGGACAGCTCTTCCCCACCGGCAAGCCTATCGATTCGATCGACGGTGTGGCTGTCACATGCATCGATTGCGCCATGCCGATGATGTTGGTCGAGGCTGGCGCGATCGGCGCAAGCGGCTTCGAGACGGCGGCTCAGCTCAATGCCGACAAGACGCTGCTTGACCGGTTGGAGAGGCTGCGCATCGCTGCCGGAGAACGAATGGGCCTTGGCGACGTGCGGAGCCAAGTAACCCCGAAGCCCGTGCTCATTTCGAGACCGAAGTCAGGAGACATCAACGTGCGCTATTTCATGCCGCATCAATGTCACCCTTCGCTGGCGACGACCGGGGCCGTGGGGATTGCCACCGCCTGCATCAATGAAGGCACCGTTGCTTCCCTTCTCGTCGGCACGCGCAAACCGCCGGTGGTGCTTTCGATTGAGCACCCGAGCGGCCACCTGGACGTCAAGCTTCATGAAAGGGACGGCAAGGTCATTGCCGGCATCCTTCGCACCGCCAGGCGGCTGTTCGAAGGACATGTCTTCGCAAAACCTGTCACGCAACTGGGTTGCGCGGCATAATGATCGTGGCCGCCGGGAGGGCGCCACCAACAGGAGGAGAATATCATGCACAAGCTCATGCTCGCCCTCGCGGCAACCGTCGCCTTTGGCGGTTCGGCATTGGCGGATCCCGTCCGCATCAGCGTCGGTTCTTACAACCTCAACAATCTCCCCTTTCCGGTCGCCCAGGGGCTCGGCCTTTATGAAAAGGAAGGCCTGGAGGTGACCGTTGAAAACTTCGCATCGGGCGGGTCGAAGACGCTTCAGGCGCTTGTTGCCGGCTCGACGGATATCGCCGTCGGCTTCTATGACCATACGATCCAGATGCAGTCGCAGAAGAAGACTGTCGTGGCCTTCGTGCAGCTCGCCCGCAATTCCGGGCTCGTGCTGGCTGGCGGCAAGAACAGCACGTTCGACCCGGCAAAACCGGAAACGATCAAAGGCGCAAAAGTCGGGATCACCTCGCCGGGCTCGTCTTCCGATTTCTTCGTCCGTTATTACCTGCAGCGCAACGGCTTGTCCGCGGACGACGTCTCGCTGATCGGCGTTGGCTCCGGCTCTGCCGCCGTCGCGGCCCTTGAACAGGGCAAGGTCGACCTCCTCGTCAACTATGACCCGGCAGCGACCTTCATCGAGGCCAGAGGCGTCGGCAAGATCCTGATCGACGGGCGCAGCGACGACGGTGCCAAGGCGATCTATGGCGGGATTTACCCAACCTCCGTCCTCTATGCCACACAGAGCTATATCGAGGAAAATCCGGAGACCATCCAGAAGGTCACGAATGCGACGGTCAAAGCGCTCGAGTGGATGAATAGCCACTCCGCGGAAGAGATCGTCGACAAGCTCCCGAAGGAGTTCATCTCCGGCGATCGTGACACCTACATCAAGGCGGTCGAGAACGCGAAGGCGATCTTCTCAAAGGACGGCCGTATCGACGAGGAAGATATCAAGACTCCGCTCGCCGTCCTGAAGAGCTTCAACGAAAAAGTCGCGGCGGCTGAAATCGACCTTACGAAAACCTACACGAACGAGTTCGTCGGCAAGGTCCCGAACATCGCCGCCAACTGACAGGAGGAGGTTATGGCATTGGCCGTAGTTAAAACCGCACCCCCGACGGACAACCCTCATCAAGCAAAGTCGATGGTTTCCCTCGACTCGGTCACCATGGCCTTCGGCGCCTACGTGGCCGTGCAAGATGTCAACCTGAAAGTCTCCGATGGCGAGTTCCTCGCGATCGTTGGTCCCACCGGCTGCGGCAAGAGCACAATACTCAATGCGATTGCCGGCCTGCTGAAACCAGCGAGTGGCACCGTATCGATCGATGGTCAACCGGTGCGCGGGATCCAGAACGACATCGGTTATCTCTTCCAGCAGGATGCATTGCTTCCGTGGAAGACCGCGATCGAGAACGTGGAACTCGGTCCCATGTTCAAGGGTGTCGGCGCTGCCGAACGTCGCGAGCAGTCAATGAGATGGCTGGCGAAAGTCGGACTCAAGGGCTTCGAGCATCGCTATCCCCATCAGCTTTCCGGCGGTCAGCGCAAACGCGTGCAGATGGCGCAGGCGCTGATCACCGGCCCCAAGGTCATCCTGATGGACGAGCCCTTTTCCGCGCTCGATATCCATACCCGCCACCTGATGCAGAACGAGCTGTTGCGGCTTTGGCAGGAGGAACGGCGCGCCGTGGTGATGATCACACACGACCTCGAGGAGGCAATTGCTCTCGGTGATCGGGTCGTGGTGCTTGCCGCCGGACCGCGCTCGCGCGTGATCGACAGCTTCCCCGTCGATCTCGAACGCCCGCGCGATGTCGCCGAAATCAAGCTCGATCCACGCTTCATGGATCTTTATCGCAACATCTGGTCGTCCCTGCGCGGCGAAGTGGAGAAAAGCTATGAACGCCATGACTGAACGCCTCATCCAAGTCGTGCTGCTGGTGGCGATTGTCGGCGGCTGGCAGCTCGGTGTCGCAGCCGGCGTCATCGACGTCTTCTTTTTCCCGGCTCCGGTCGACATCTTCAACCAGGTGGTATCCTGGGTGGTGGACACCAGCTTTTATAACCATGTGGCCATCACCCTGACGGAAACCGTGCTCGGTTATCTGGTCGGAACGGCACTGGGCGTCGCGGCTGGTGTTTGGCTCGGCCTCAGCCGTTCGGCCGCGCGCATTCTGGATCCTTTCATCAAGGGCTTGAACGCGATCCCTCGAGTCGTGCTTGCGCCTATCTTCGTACTCTGGCTCGGCCTCGGGCTGTGGTCCAAAGTGGCGCTGGCCGTGACGCTAGTGTTCTTCGTCACTTTCTTCAACGCGATGCAGGGCGTCCGCGAAGTCAACCCGGTGGTGCTGTCGAACGCCCGCATTCTGGGAGCCAGGCGGTCGGACCTGCTCCGCCACGTCTACTTCCCCGCAGCGGCGAGCTGGATCCTCTCCTCCCTGCGCACATCGGTCGGCTTTGCCGTCGTTGGGGCGATCATCGGCGAGTATCTCGGTTCTTCCGCCGGCCTCGGCTATCTGATCGCTCAGGCGGAAGGCAATTTCGATGCAGTGGGCGTCTTTGCAGGTATCTTGATCCTCGCGATCTTTGTCCTGATCATCGACAGCGTACTGGACGTAGCAGAGAAACGCCTCATCAAGTGGCGTCCGAGCGCATCCGAACGCCCGGCTTGAAGCGGACCTTTGACCCGGCACTCGACAAGCCTATCGACGCGCGTTCTCCCCTTCGGCCATGAAGGGGAGAACCCTGGCGCGAGCGGCATATGATGCAGCTAATTTGCCAACCGCTCATGAGCCGGGTCTGTCTGTAACCGTTGTCGTGCGCTGCCGTGCTAATTTTCAATGGCCGGGTGGATCCGAATGCCGGCCGTGGGTCGATGTCCTGACGGACTTATGTGGCACAAACGGACTTGTCTGCAAATCACTATCCTCCAAACGACCGCCATGAAGGCCCGGCGCGGGACCGGGCCTTGCTCCTCAAGAGCGAGGATGCATCACGCCGCGTAGCGGCGCTGTCCGAGCATCGAACTGGCGACGGACCCGTCGCTGAGTTTGAACTGATCAAGCAGCGCATTGAGCGCGGCCGCCTCCGAGGCAAGACCATGGCTCGCGGCCGTCTGCTGCTCGACCATGGCGGCGTTCTGCTGCGTACCCTGGTCCATCGTGTTGACCGCCGTGTTGATCTCCTGGAGACCCGTCGACTGTTCGCGCGTCGCGGTGACGATGGCGCTCACATGCTTGTTGATCTCCTGCACCTCGGCAACGATCGCCTGCAGCGCCCGGCCGGTATCGCCGACCAGTGTCACGCCGGAGCGGACCTGCTCGCCGGAGGTGGTGATCAGCGCCTTGATCTCCTTGGCGGCATTGGCCGAACGTTGCGCGAGTTCGCGCACTTCCTGCGCGACGACGGCAAAACCCTTGCCCGCCTCGCCCGCCCGCGCCGCTTCGACGCCTGCATTCAGCGCCAGCAGGTTGGTCTGGAAGGCGATATCGTCGATCACACCGATGATGTTGGAGATTTCGCCCGACGACTTCTCGATAGCGTGCATCGCCTCGACGGCGTTCTGCACCACCTCGCCCGACTTCTCGGCACCGGCGCGGGTGCGGGCGACGAGCGCGCCGACCTCCTCCGCCCGATGTGCAGAGTCCTTGACCGTTGTGGTGATCTCCTCGAGCGCGGCAGCCGTCTCTTCGACGGATGCCGCCTGTTGCTCGGTGCGGCGGGCAAGATCGTCGGCGGCCGAGCGGATCTCGCTCGCGCCCGCATCGATCGCGCGGGCGTTGGTGCCGACGGCGCGCAGCGTGTCGTGCAGCTTGGCGACCGAATGGTTGAAGTCCGCCCTGAGGCGATCGAGACGATCGGCGAAGGGGCTGTCGATACGGTAGGCGAGATCGCCGTCCGCCAGCCGGCCGAGGCCGGTCGCAAGCGCGTCGACCGCATGCTGCACTTCCGCCGCATCGCGCGCCTTCTGCGCTTCGCGCTCCAGGCGCTCCCGTTCCGACAGGGAGCGGTTGGCATCCGCCTCGTCCTCGAGCCGCTTCCGCTCGACGGCATTCGCGCGGAAGACTGCGACGGCTGCCGCCATGGAGCCGATCTGATCGCGGCGCTCCTCGCCCGGGATCGCGACATCGAGTTTGCCAGCGGCGAGTTTCTCCATCGCACCGGTCATGTCGGTCACGGGGCGAATGACGAGGCGGCTCAAGAGGGTCGCGAGGAAGACGATCATGGCGCCGACGGCGAGAAGCGTCGCGATCGTCGCAGCCACGCGGAACCGGCTGATCGCCGAATAGGCGACGTCCGCGTCGAGGGCGAAGCCGACATACCATTCGACCGATGGCAGGCCGTTCACCGGCACGAAGCTCACCAGCATCGGCCTACCGGCGAGTTCGGTGTGCATGATGCCGCTGCCGATCGCCGGCGTGGCGATCGGGAATGCATCGGCAAGCGTCTTCGTCACGAGCTTCGCATCGGGATGGACCAAGATCTGCCCGTCCTTGCTCGCTAGAAACGCGAAGCCTTCTCCGCCGACGTCGATGTCCTTGATCATCGACACGAGGGTCTTGAGCGAGAAATCGCTGCCGGCGACGCCATAGAGCTTGCCCTCATTCTTGACTGGCACTGCGGCGCTGATGATCAGGTCGCCGCTCGATGCGTCGATATAAGGTTCGGTGAGCACGCGGGCATCGGCCTTCACCGCCTGCTGATACCAAGGACGCTGGCGCGGGTCGTAGCCTTCCGGCAGCTTCATCTCCGGCCAGGTGATGAACTTGCCGCTCTCGTTGCCGACATAGGTCGACATGAACTCGCCGGTCAGGACGTCGTTTTTCAAGACGCCTAGAATGGCTCCTTCATCGGCCGCGTGCCCGGCAGCATCAGCCGCCATGGCCGTCAGCGTCACGCGGCCGTTCAGCCAGTTGGCGACGCTCGCGGCCGCCTGATTGCCGGACGAGGCGATGTTCTCTTCGACCGCCCTCGTCGTCGTTTCGCGCTGAAGCGTGTCGATATAGATGGAAAAGCCAGCAAAGGCGCCGACGACAACGCAGGACGCGGCAACAAGGATGCGCGTCATGAGATTCGATCGTTTGGACAAGATGGGGCTCCTCGGAGTGGCCGGCGTCATCCGCCGGACATGAGCTCACGGTGATTTCCCCGCGCGCAAGGGATGGTCGCCGGGGCGACGCGCAAGAGACGGCGGGAAAACGGTGGGACATGCCGCAAGGGCGAGCCGGCAAATGCTTCATGCGGCCGGCGGCCCCGCACCAAGCACGCATGTTGCGACCGCTCGGCGGCAAGGCCTACTGCGGCCGCACGCTAGCGAACGGTATTTAAGAAGCAATTAAAGTTTGACATGTGTGACTCGGAATGCCGGCAGTGCGGCCGCTTTCTTCCTTATCGCCGCATGAAAGCCTCAAATGCCGCGCGCGCCTCGGCACTCTTCAGCTGCGCAGCAAAGTGCTTCGCTTCCTCATCGATACGGGCAAGCACATCCTGGCGATCGCCGCGAATGAGATCCCGCGCGATACGCAGCGCCTCGGGCGGCTTCTTGGCGAGGCGTGCCGCAAGCGAAAGCGTCTCGTCCTCGACCGTATCCTCGCCGACGATCTTCCAGATCAGTCCGGCGCTGAGCGCCTCGGTGGCCTCGAGCGGTTCGCCGGCTGCGAGAAGGGCAAAGGAGCGCTGATGTCCCATGATGCGCGGCGCAAGCAGGCTGGAGGCGGCTTCAGGAACCAGCGCCAGATCGACGAAGGGGGTCTTGAAGACCGAGCGGGCCGAGGCGACCGTCAGGTCGCAATGGAGATGGATCGTCGTGCCGATGCCGATCGCCAGCCCGTCGACTCCGGAAACGATCGGCTTCGTGGCACCCGCGAGCGCCCGGAGAAACTCAAGAAGATCGCTTCCCATGCTGCCGCCCATGGCGACGGCGAGAAAATCGCCGAGATCGTTTCCAGCCGAAAAGCAGCCTGGCGTTCCGAGGAATGCAGTGACGCGGACGGCCGGGTCCGTGCCGGCCACCGTCAGCGCATTGGTCATCTTCGCGTACATGTCGCGGGTGATGGCATTCTTTTTTTCCGGCCGATTGAAGCGGATGATCTGGACGCCGGGATAGGCTTCCGGCCGTTCGACGAGCACGTGGTCGGTCATGAAGTATCTCCCTGGCCTAATTCAATTTCAGTCAAGTACGGATCGAGCGGCGGCAAGGCTCGCCGCTCCGTTGACGACGCGATCCTTAAGCGCGGCCGTTTCGGCAAGCAGGTTTTCGGCCGCAAAGCGGCAAAGCGCAATGCGCTGATCCTCTTTTCCGTCGCCGGTTTCGGCGAGCCCGCCCTTGGCGAGATAGACGCCGCTCAACACAAGGCCGAAGAGGCGCTGATAGGCGGTCGCGCCGGCGAGCGCTTCGGCAAGCCTTCCTGCGCCAACTGCCGAGAGCAGCCAATCGGTCGCGTCAGCGAAATCGGCGATCGACGCGTCGAGCCGCGCCGCGGTTTCGCCGAAGCCTGGCCGGTTCGATGCCGCGACGGCAGCGGCGATCTGCCGGAGCTCGGCGATGAAGCCGCGCACATGGTCGCCATCGGAGAGCGGCAGCTTGCGGGTAACGAGGTCGATCGCCTGGATGCCGTTGGTACCTTCGTAGATCGGCGCGATGCGGGCATCGCGTAGATAACGGGCGGCCCCCGTCTCCTCGATGAAGCCCATACCGCCATGCACCTGGATACCCATCGAGGCGACGTCGACGCCGGCATCGGTCGCGAAGGATTTCGCGATCGGCGTCAGCAGGCTAGAACGCTCCTGCCAGTGCCGCGCCTCTTCACCTGTGGAGACATGCGCCATGTCGACGGCGTGGGCGCAGGCATAGGCGATCGCCCGCGACCCCTGGGTTAACGCCTTCATGGTCAAAAGCGTGCGGACGACATCCGGATGCTCGATGATCGGGCTCATGCCCTCGCCGCTCCACCCGGGCGCCCGGCCCTGTGTGCGTTCCTTCGCATAGGCGACCGCCTTCTGGGTGGCGGCTTCGGCGATGGCGACGCCCTGCATGCCGACGGCGAGCCGGGCATTGTTCATCATCGTGAACATGCAGGCGAGTCCGCGGTTTTCCTCGCCGATTAGATAGCCGATCGCGCCTCTTTCATCGCCGAACTTGCCGTCGCCATAGATCATGGTGCAGGTCGGCGACCCGTGGATACCGAGCTTGTGTTCGAGCGAATGGCAGAAAAGATCGTTGCGGGTGCCGAGCGAACCATCGGTATTGACGAGGAACTTCGGTACGAGGAACAGCGAGATGCCCTTGGTACCGGGCGGAGCATCGGGCAGCCGCGCCAGAACGAGATGGATGATGTTGTCGGTAAAGTCGTGCTCGCCCCAGGTAATGAAGATCTTCTGGCCGAAGATGCGATAGGTGCCGTCGTCGCGGCGCTCGGCACGGGTCTTGAGCACGCCGAGATCGGAGCCTGCATGCGGCTCGGTCAGGTTCATCGTCCCCATCCACTCGCCCGAGACCATCTTCGGCAGGAAGGTCGCCTTTAAGTCGTCGCTGCCGTGCTTCTCCAACGCCTCAAGCGCACCCATGGTCAGCGTCGGGCCAAGCGCGAAGGCCATCGAACCGCTGTTCCACATCTCCATGGCGGCAACATGCAGCATATGTGGCAGGTTCTGCCCGCCGAAGTCCTCGGGCGCGGTCAGGCCGTTCCACCCGCCGGCGATCCAGTTGTGGTAGAGATCGCGCCAGCCCTCGGGCGTTTTCACCGCACCATCGACCAGCCGCGCCCCCTGCCGATCGCCGACGTCGCCGAGAGGTGCCACCTCTTCGCTCGCGAAGCGGCCGGCTTCGGCAAGGATCGCGTCGACCAGATCCTCGCCGAGTTCCCCGAATTTTCCGGCGGCGAAAGCCTCGTCCATGCCGGCCACGTGCTTCAGGGTGAATGCGATCTCCTCGACCGGTGCCTTGTACATGGTGCCTCCTCCTGCGCCTCCACAGCCTCGCCGGGCCGCGTCGTTCGTCTTGCATGCGCCGCAGACTATCGATTTTTACGTGAACGTCAACGTCAACCGAGGCGCTTCCATACTGGCGCAGACAGCGAAAGAATGTAACAAAACTGTCATCGCGGACGAATAGAAGCCATCCCCATGGCCGCTCCCAAGGCGCTTCGATGAATCTGATTTCTCCCGACATACCCGGCCTTGTCTGGGCCTACCGGTTCGTGCCCGGCGAGAGCCGATGCCAGCGCATTGCCGCCGACTCGCCAGTCGAAAATCTCGAGGCCGGCGACGGCTGGATCTGGCTGCATCTGGCGCTGAGCGACGCGCGCACGCCGGCACTGATCGAGCGCATCGGCAAACTACCGCAGGCGGCAATCACCACTCTCACGAGCCATGACACTCAGGCGGCGATTACGGTCACGGAGGACGTGGTCCACGGCACGCTCGTCGATTTCGAACGAACATTCGACACGATGACAAAGACGATCGGCTGGCTGCATTTCGCCGTCGGCGACCGGATCATCATCACGACACGTCTGCATCCGCTGAGAAGCATCGACCGCGTGAAGGCGGCTGTCGAAAAGAGCACCAAGTGCAGCCGCCCGATCGACCTTTTCGAAATGCTCGTCGTCGAGTTCCAGCGCACCTTGATCACCCTGGTGCTGGAACTCACAGAGGAATTGAACGTCATCGAGGACCATGTCTATGGCGAGGCCGTGCACAGGCAGCAGCCGGGGCTTGCGCCGCTGCGCCGCACGGTCGTGCGGCTGCACCGACACCTGAGGACGATCCTTGCTCTGCTGCGTCGGGCGGGTGCCTCGGAGGAGGATGAGGTGCCTCCCGGCTTCATCGACGTCACGGAACGGCTTTCCGACCGGCTGGAGGCGGTCGACCGCGACGTCTTCGCGCTTCAGGAACGGGCAAGGCTGCTACACGAGGAAATCGACAGCAAGCTTTCCTCGGAGACGAACCGGCACCTTTACATCCTGTCGCTGATGACGGCCTTCCTGCTGCCGCCGACGCTGGTGACCGGTTTCTTCGGCATGAACACGGGCACCCTGCCCTTCTCCGACGGCAGCGGCACGCTCTATGCGGGGATGATCATCGCCTTTTCCATGGGCCTCGCCTGGCTCATTCTCAAGCGCATCGGCATTCTTTAGACTGCTTTGCGCCGATGTCCCACTCGCCTGCCCGGGGCCGCCACAATCCAGAGCCGAACCGCGGCCGAAACTTTGCCGCCTAGGGTCGGTGTACAGACGCGGCCGTCTCGCGCAGATTGGCCGAGGGGCTGAGATTTACGACCTTTTAACGCTAAGTCGCCAATCTCAGAGAATGGAAAAGCGGGGAATCTCGATCCTGGGGATGATCTTGCGCCTGGCGGCCCTGATGGGCCTGGCCTTAGCGGCGGCGAATGCACGCGCCGGCACCGTCGAGCCGTGGAAAGAGCGGCAGAACGCCATTATCGTCGACGCCTACGAGATGAACAGCATCGACTGGGAAGCGATGCTGAAGGACAAGCGCATCGCCGGCTTCATCGCCAAAGCCTCCGACGGTTTGCCGGAAAGCTTCAGCTGCACCGGCGACCACGGCGGCGATACGGTCGCCCATTGCAAGACGATGTGGCGCAAGTATGCGGTGAGCCGGGAGCTCTATCAGACGCGGCGGATGATCGCCCGCTCGCAGGGCCTGCTCTGGGGCGCCTATCATCTGGCACGGCCGGGCAATCCCGTCGACCAGGCCAATCATTTCCTCGACTATGCGGATCCGCGCGACGACGAACTGATGGTCCTCGACATCGAGGGAATCGATCCCGAGAAATACATGTCGCTCGAGGATGCGGCGATCTTTGCCGGGCATATCAAGGCCCGCACGGGGCGCTACCCGATCCTTTACACCAATCACATCACCGCGAAACACATCGCCGCCAATCGCTACAAGCACAGGCTGCTGTCGCGTCTGCCGCTCTGGTACGCGCGCTATAAGCCCGAGATCCGCGATGTCTTCCCGATGGGCAATTGGAACGGCTACGCTTTGTGGCAGTTCTCGTCGGCACACAATTGCGGCAAGAAACGCTGCCCCTACCGCGTGCCCGGCACACTCAACGATATCGATGTGAACGTCGCCGCCATGACCGTTTCAGCGCTGAGGAAAATCTGGCCACACGGCGGTCTCCTGCCGGAAAAGCCGCCGGTCCTCACCGTCATCGCCTCGGCGACAGCAGGTACAGCGCCAGCGGCCCATGCTGCAGTAGCGGTGCCGCTGACGCAGCCATTGCTCATCAGCCGGGCCGAGGCGGAAAGCGGATCAGGTGCGGGAGTCGACAAGACCCTCACGGGCGCCATTGCCGTGAAAGCGGCCGAGGCGCAATTGCCCAACCAAGCACAGCGGCGGTAGCGGGCCGCGTTTTCCACCGCGTCCCGCCCAACCGACGATCAATTTACGCTTCGATCTGGACGTCGCCGAGCGGTCGCGAGCAGCAGGCGAGGATATAGCCCTCCTCGATCTCGTCATCGAGGATGCCGCCATTGTGGTTCATCTCGACGTCGCCTGAGACCTTCATCACCCGGCACGTGCCGCAAATGCCGCCCTCGCAGGCCGCACCGATCCTGACGCCGCTGGCGCGTGCCGTCTGCAGGATCGTCTGACCGGGAACGGCCGTTACCTCCTTGCCGCTCATGGTGAAGCTCACCTTCGCCGCCTCAGTGCCCGCGGCCGGTCCCGCGCGGACTGCAAGCTCCTCGGCAGCGGGTGCGGCCGCCGGCTGGAAGCTCTCCTGGTGGTAGCGCGCCATGTCGAAACCGGCGGTCTTCAGCATTTCTCGGACACCGCGCATGAAGGGCTCGGGCCCACAGCAGAAGACGGTCATTTCCAGGAAATCCGGCGCGAGCAATGGCAGCTTCGTCGCGTCGATGCGGCCGCGCAGGCCGTGCCAGCCGTGGCGCGCCTCGTGTCCCTCCACCAGAAAGCCGAGATTGAGCCGAGGCATCTGACGCGCGAGGACTTCCAGCTCCGACTTGAATAGGAGATCGTCCGGCCGGCGCGCACAGGAGATGAAGGTGACGTCGGTTTCCGGCGCGCAGTCCGCCATCCAGCGCGTCATCGACATCATCGGCGTGATGCCCGAGCCGGCCGAGATGAAAAGATACTTCTCGCCGGGGTGCCGGACGAAGCTGAAATCGCCGAGCGGCCCGAGCGCCTTCAGCGCCATGCCCGGCTTCAGATTGTCGAACATCCAGCGCGTGCCGATGCTCCCCGGCTGCGCCTTGACGGTGACGGCGACCGAAAGCGGGCGCGACGGCGAGGACGACAGCGTATAGGTACGCATCACCGGCTCCTCGCCAACCGGCAGTTCGAGCGTGACGAACTGCCCCGGCAGGTAGCGGAACCAGGCCGGCTTTTCGGAGCGGAAGGTGAACGTCATCACGTCCGCGGTCTCGGCGACCGCTGAGATGCATTCGAGCATGTGCTGGCGGTCTCTCCAGGGATGGAGCTCGTCGAAGTGGTGGAAGAAGCGTGCCATTTCCATGGGTTATGCCACCCGGGAAAGACGGGCTGCGCCGCCCTGAAGACGATCCAGCATGAAGCTCGAATACCATTCGACGAACTGCATCACGCCGCCCTCGTGCTCGGCCGAATAGGGCCCCGGCTCATAGGCAGGAGAGCGGATGCCGAAGGCGTTTTCCTCGACGATCTGCCGATCCTGGTCGTTGGTCTCCGTCCAGACGTGGGTGAGGTCCTCGAGCGTATAGTCGACACCCTCGACCGCATCCTTGTTGACGAGCCATTTCGTCGTCACCTGCGTCAATTCAGGCCCGAGCGGCAGCACGCGGAAAGTGATCGCATGATCGCCGAGGATGTGGTTCCACGTGGTCGGATAGTGGAAGAGCAACAACGTGCCGATGCCGCTCGCATTTATCTCGCCGGAGAGCTGTTTGCGCACGGCCTTCTGGCCGGACATGGTATAGCTGTCGGCCCCGTTGATCAGCGGCATTCTCGTCATCCGGAACTGCCCGGTCGGTGCAATTTTGAAGGCGCTCGGCAGGCCCGCCGCCTCGCACTTTTCCCAATGGGCGCCAATTTCCGGATCGTCCATCGCGCCCTGGACGCCCGTCACCGTCGGCGCCTCTGGATATGTCCGGCAGAGCTCCGGATGATTGGCGGCGCAGTGGTAGCACTCTCGGTTGTTCTCCCAGACGAGCTTCCAGTTGCCCTTCTCGACGATGGTGCTCTCGAACGCGACCTTGGTCTCGCCAAGGCGGTGCGGTGCGAGATAACCTGCGACCATGTCGCGGAAAGGCTGGAAATCCATCGGCTGGTCGGCAAGGCTGATGAAGATATAGCCGCCGACGGTCTCGCAATGCACCGGCTTGAGGCTGTGCTGAGACGGATCGAATCCTTCGGGCATCTGCCGGGCGAAGAGCAGCTTGCCGTCGAGTTCGTAGGTCCACTGGTGGTAGGGACAGACGAGCTTGGCGGACGAGCCCTTGTGCTGCGTGCAGACGCGCGAGCCGCGGTGGCGGCAAGAATTGTGCAGCGCCCGGATCGTGCCTTGCCGGTCGCGCACGATGACGATCGGGTAATCGCCGACCTGCACGGTGAAATAGTTGCCGGGCCGCGGGACTTCGCAATCATGGCCGATGAAGAGCCAGTCCTTGTACCAGATATGCTCCAGGTCCTGACGATAATAGTCCGGGTCGACGTAGAAGGCACGATCGAGGCTATAGCCCTCCCGGCGGGCCTTCAGCTTGCGCAGCATGTCGTTCTGTGTGTCCATGTCCTTGTCCTCGTTCACCCTGGTTCGGAGAGGCAGGACTGGAGCCCGCGCCGGCCGGATATGCCGGAACGCCAAGGCCCGATCCGGCTGCCCGCCGCAACCAGTTACGGTCGATTTTCGCGTCAAGGCTGGTTTCCGGGCTCTGGAGCCGTCCGCCAAGGACTTGCCCGGCGCCTTCCCGGACGACATGTCCAGTGGCCTTTTGCCGAGGCTTGTGCTCCACCACCGTTGCGGGGGCAGCGCCGGGATTTGACCGGCTTCCCAATTCTCCGCCCTCCCTAAAGGCGGCACCTTGAGTTGCCCGTATCTAAGCCTACGGCCGGCTAGCGCAACTGCCGATCCGCGACATCCGATTCCAGAATGACGACAGCCAAACCAATGCGGGACGGGTGTGTTCGAAAGAGAAATTATCTATAACAAACAAGATGATACGAGAAAAATTGGGCAAGTGACGATTTTTTCGGCAGCGCCATTCCCAACGCGAATATGCCTTATCTCTTTGCGACGCCACCGGCCGCAGAAGCGCGCGCCCGATTGGACAAAACGCTCTGTTAACCATGATGTCCTACCCTGCGCCGAGGGATCAACGAGCTACAGCGCCGCGCGTCTTATCAGACGCGCAAAGGTCGCTGTAGCATTTTGAATTGCTGCATGTCTTTGTCCTTAAACCGAGGTCGATTTAAGGAGACATGCAGTAGCAAACAGAGCAGGCGCAGACGCCGATGGCAAAGCTCCGATATTATGACGCGGCCGATAAGGCGCCGGCCGAAACGCCGAAAGCTGCGGTCCACACCGAGTTCCTGCGGACGGGCCGCATCGACCGGCGCCGCCAATGGATGCCCGAACAGCGGCGCTATCTGAGCTATGCGGAGGTGGCGGAACAGACGGGCCGGAAACTGGCGGCAGCGGGTGAGACCACCCACAGGAGGATCAACGCCTTCCACGCTTCGATCCAGTTCCCGAAGATGGTCTTCCATCGCACGCTCGCGAGCAGCCCCCATCTCGGCTATTGCCACGTGACCGCCGCGAAAACCCGCCTCGCCCGGGCGCATGAGGTCACCTGGTCCTTCTATTTCGCGAATTTCTTCTCGGAGCTCGGCGACGAGACACACTTCTTCGACCGGATTCAGACGGGTTATTCGCGCATGTATTTCGCCGTCGCCATCGAGCCTGATGAGGCGGGGCGCATCGTCATCAATCGCGACGTGCGCGGCAACGGGCTGATCTTCCAAACGCAGGATCCGAGAGTGGCGCTCAAGAACGTGCTGATGCTGGGCGCACGCGACGATGCGCTGCGCCGGATCATCCAGAGGCTTTGACGGCGATCGTTTTTTCTGCATGCCGTTTCCCCCAACGCTTTCTGGGCGGCATCATTAAAGAAGAAAATCGTTCTGTTTTTTCGGCGCCTCCATTAAGGAAGCGACGGAAAGGATCAGAACCGCCATGGCCGAAATCATCGACACGCGCATCGAACCGGATCGGGCGATCGAAAGAGCCTGCGCGGTTCTTTCCGACGGCGAGCCGGTCGCGATCCCGACGGAAACGGTTTACGGCCTTGCCGCCGATGCCACCAATGCCGATGCGATCAGCCGCATCTATGAAATGAAGGGCCGGCCGCGCTTCAATCCGCTCATCTGCCATGTCTCGGACATCGCAATGGCCGAGGCGCATGTGACGTTCGATCCGGTTTCCCGGCAGCTTGCCGAGGCCTTCTGGCCCGGACCTCTGACGCTCATCCTGCCGCAGCGGCCGGAAAGCACTGTGCATGCGCTCGCTTCCGCCGGTCTCGATACGCTCGGCATCCGCATGCCCGACGGCTTCTCGCGCCGGGTGATCGCTCGCGTCGGACGGCCGCTCGCCGCGCCGAGCGCCAACACCTCGGGCAAGATCAGCCCGACCAGTGCTGCCCATGTGGAGGCGGACCTCGGCTCGAAGCTCAAGCTCATCCTTGATGCCGGAGCTTCCGAGATCGGACTGGAATCGACCATCATCAAGGTGGAAGACGGAAGGCTCTGTTTGCTCAGGCCCGGCGGGCTCGATGCGGCGGCAATCGAGGCGCTCACCGGTCTCGCGGTGGAGCGCCCCGAATCCGCCGGCGCTGCCATCGAAGCGCCCGGCATGCTTGCCTCGCACTACGCACCAGGCGCCGCCGTGCGGCTCGATGCCGAGGACGTTCGCAAGGGCGAGGCCCTGATCCGCTTCGGCGGAAAGGCGCTGCCCGGCGAGAGTGACGCCGTGATCGTCATGGATCTGAGCCCCAGCGGCAGTCTCAGGGAAGCGGCCGCCAACCTTTTCGACTATATGAAAAAGGCGGATGCGAGCGGTGCCGCGACGATCGCCTTCGGCCCCATTCCGAACGAGGGGCTCGGCGAAGCGATCATCGACCGGCTGCAGCGAGCGGCCGCGCCGCGCGCTTGATCCTCCGCCGCGGGCCATGAAGACACCCCGATCCAAGGCAGGACCATGACGACTATCATTCCTTCCCCAGAACTGATCGCATCCTTTACCGATATCGTCGGCCCCGGCAATGCGCTCACCGCGCCAACGGAGATCGCGCCCTATCTCGTCGAATCGCGCGGGCTCTATCGCGGCACGACGTCGCTCGTGCTCAGGCCCGGCTCGGTCGAGGAGGTCTCGCAGATCATGAAGCTCGCGAGCCAGACCCGCACGCCGATCGTGCCGCAAGGCGGCAACACCGGCCATGTGGCAGGAGGGGTCCCGCGTGAAGGCAAGACCGACGTGGTTCTTTCGCTCGAACGGCTGAACCGCATCCGCGACATCGATCCGGTCGGCAACGTCATCGTCGCCGACGCCGGCTGCATCCTCGCGGATATTCAGAAAGCCGCTGACGACATCGACCGGCTTTTCCCGCTGTCGCTCGGATCGGAGGGCTCGGCGAGGATCGGCGGCAATCTTTCGACCAATGCCGGCGGCACGGCGGTACTCGCCTACGGCAACATGCGCCAGCTTTGCCTCGGATTGGAGGTGGTGCTTCCGACCGGCGAAATCTGGGATGGTCTGAGAAGGCTGAAGAAGGACAATACCGGATACGACCTGCGCGACCTCTTCATCGGCGCGGAGGGGACGCTCGGCGTCATCACCGGAGCCGTCCTGAAGCTCTTCCCGAAGCCGCGCGGACATCAGGTCGCCTTTGCCGGCGTGAAGAGCGTCGAGGACGCGCTCGCCCTTTTCGAGCGGGCCTCGAGCCTTTGCGGTCCGGCGCTGACGGGCTTCGAGCTGATGCCAAGGCTCGGCATCGAGTTCACCACCCGGCACATTCACGGCGTCCGTGACCCCCTTGAAACGGCGCATCCGTGGTATGCCCTGATCGACATTTCCACCCCGGATTCGGCCGAAAGCGCGGAGCGGATGGTCGAGAGCCTGCTCGAAACGGGCATCGCCGACGGCTTCATCGAAAACGCCGTCATCGCCCAGAACGACGCGCAACGCAAAGCGCTCTGGCATATGCGCGAGAGCATGTCGCCGGCACAAAAGCCCGAGGGCGGCTCCATCAAGCACGATGTTTCGGTTCCCGTCTCGAGCATCCCCGCCTTCATGGCAGAGGCCGACGCGATCGTCACGAAGGCGGTACCCGGAGCGCGGATCTGCGCCTTCGGTCACGTGGGCGACGGCAATATCCACTACAACATCTCCCAGCCGGTCGACGCCGATACACAGGCCTTTCTCGGCCGCTGGCGCGAGGTGAACGCGATCGTCCATGCCATCGTGCTGAAATACAACGGCTCGATATCGGCCGAACACGGCATCGGTCAGTTGAAACGCGACGAGCTCGCGGCGATCCGCTCTCCCATCGAGATCGGGCTCATGCAACGGATCAAGCATGCTTTCGATCCGGCCGGAATTATGAATCCGGACAAGGTGCTGCGCCAGGATTGAAGCAGTCGCCGCCGTGATCCCGGTCTAAGGCCGGATGAGACGCAATCGCATCACTAACCGGGATCACGTGCGCCGGTCGATAGCAGACGCTCGCACAGCACGGCCGCCTGTGTGCGGCTGACCACGCCGAGTTTTCGCAAGATCGCCGAAACATGCACCTTGACGGTCTGCTCGGCGATTTCCATTTCGCCGGCGATCTGCTTGTTCAGCTTCCCCTCGACGATCTTCGTCAGAATTCTCAGCTGCTGCGACGAAAGCGAAGCAAGCCGCGCGCTCAGCGCCGCATCCGGGTCGGGTGTCGCTGCGGCGGCGAAGCGCGCCGGCGCCCATATTTCTCCATCGAGTATAGAGCGGATCGCCTCCACCATTTCCGGCAGATCCAACGATTTCGGAATGTAGCCGGAGGCGCCGAATGTGATTGCCTTGCGGATCGTCGCCTCATCGTGCTTGGCGGAAACGATCGCGACGGGCAAGGTCGGATGATGGGCGTGCAGCAGAAACAGACCCGCGAAACCGTCCGTTCCCGGCATGGTCAGGTCGAGAAGGACCAGATCCACCTCCCGTCGATCGCCGGAGAGCACTTCGAGGACCTCATCGACCGATCGGCAGGCGATCAGCTCGAGATCCGGCAACGCCGCGACAAGCGCACTCCGCAGGGCTGCCTGTACCATAGGATGGTCATCAGCGATGACGATGCGCGTGCTCATTTTCTTCTTCCTCCTGCAGTCCGGCGCGTTTCAGTCGGGCGACAGTATCCAGATATCGTCTCAAGGCGGCAGGCTTGACCGGTTTCGCCATGACCTCGCAGCCGAGGGCCTTTGCCCTCGCGCTGACCTCCTCGCTTCGATCCGCCGTGATCACCAGGCCCCTGATTTCCCGGCTCCAGTACTTGCGCAGGCTCGTCAACACGTCGATGCCCGTCGTGCCGTCAAGATGATAGTCGACGAGCGCCAGATCCGGCACTTGCCCGTTGCTATTGGCAAGCGCCGTTCTCTCGTCGCTTGCGACAATCGGCCGATGCCCCCATCGGGCGAGCAAAGAAGCGAGCCCCTGCCGGATGGCGTCATCATTGTCCACGCAGAGCACGGCCAGCGCGGTCCCGGAATCGGCATCCGGCGCCGCCGGTTTCGCCGAAGACGACACGGTCGCGCCTTGCGCCCCGAGCGGAACGGCGACGATGAAGGCTGTTCCACGGCCGGGCCGGGAGTGGATTTCGAGCGGAAGATCGAGCAGACGACAAATGCGCTCGACGATTGATAGTCCGAGCCCGCTGCCCTTTTCTCTGTCGTCGCCCGTGTCCAGCCTACGGAACTCTTCGAAGATCTCCTTCTGCCGCTCCGGCGCAATGCCGATGCCGGTGTCGCGGACCTCGATGCGCAGGCAATCGCCCCGGCGCCGACATCCTAAAAGAACCTTTCCCTCCGGCGTGTAGCGGATGGCGTTCGAGAGAAGATTCTGCAGCACGCGGCGCAGGAGCTGCGGGTCCGTCCGGACCGAAAGAGTCGAAGGGACGACGCGCAGCACGAGCCCCCGCTGGCGCGCGAGCGCGGAAAACTCAAGCTCGAGTTGGGCGAGAAGCGAGCCCACGGAAAAATCGACGGGCTGCGCCCGAACCGCGCCGGAGTCATAGGCTGAAATGTCCAACAGCTCGTCGAGCAGCCGCTCCGTCGAAGAGAGTGCGGCAGCGGCATTCCTTGCCAGCGCGCGCTCGTCGTCCTGATCCCTTGGAGGGCTGCCGGCATTGGAACGCAGGCTCTCGTCCAGCGCCGCGAGAAAGAGCCGTGCCGCATTCAGCGGCTGCAGCAGATCATGGCTTGCCGCAGCCAGAAACCGCGTCTTGCCGATATTGGCACGCTCGGCTTCCGCCTTGGCCTGCTCGAGCGCTTGGGTCCTTTCCTGAACACGCCGCTCCAGCTCTTCGTTGGCGCGACGAAGAACGGCCGCTGCCCGATGGCGCTCGGTCACGTCGGTATAGGTGGAGATGTAGCCGCCCTCCGCCATGCGGTCATAGGCGATCTCCAGCACCATGCCGTCGGGCCGCTTGCGCTCGTATACGTAGGGCCAGGATTGCATGGCGAGGTCCCGATTGACGAGGAGCGCCTTGAGGTCGTCGGCATCGTATTCGCCGCGCTCGCTGTTGAACGCCACGAGCTCGGCGAGCGGCAGGCCGACACGGATCAGGTCCTTCGGCAGATCGAGCAATGTCAGAAAGCGCCCGTTCCACGCTTCGATGGAAAGATCGCGGTCGAAAACGCAAATGCCCTGCGGCACCCCTTCCAGCGCCCCCTGCAGCAGCTTGCGATTGAAATGCAGCGCCTGCGATGCTTCGTCCAGCATGCCCACTGCCGCCTTGCGTGACAGCGAGCGGCTTTCGAGCGCCGCGGCCATCACCACCCGGGCGGAGGCGGCACCCAGTGCGCCGGCGACGAGATTTTCCGTAAATCGCATCGCCTCCATGTCGGCGAGCCCGTCGTCGCGCTTTGCTGCATCTCCCGCCGAGCGACGGCGCTGCATGAACTCCTCGAAGGCTATGGCGCTGCGGTCGGCGCCGACAAACCGGGCGGCAAGCGCCTTCAGGTCGTCGAGGCGAGTGACGACGGGCAAGGAAGCCAAAGGAAGTTGGTCGGCGGGAACTCCCCGCACGAAAGCCTCTGCCTGGAGCCGCTCAAGGGCTGAACGATCCTTCAACAGGGAGACGGCAAGGAAGACCACGAAATTTGCGCCGAGACTCCAGAGCGTCGCATGCGAAATCGGGTCGAGACCGGCGACGCCGAAGAGCGATTGCGGCTTCAACCACACGAGCCCGAACGGTCCGTTCGCGACGAGATCGTCGACGGCGGGCACGAGCGGCGCGATCGAGGGCACGAAAAGCGTGTAGAGCCAGAAGCCAAAGCCGATAGCAATTCCCGCGACCGCCCCCGCCCCGTTGGAACGTCGCCAGAGCAATCCCCCGAGAAAGGCAGGGCCGAACTGGGCAATGGCGACGAAGGACAAGAGGCCCATGACGGTCAACGGATAGGCCTGGTCGACCAGGCGATTCATCATGTAGGCGAGGAGAAGTATGGCAGCGACCGAGACGCGTCGCACCAGAAGCAGGATCGACGGCGAGGGCCATGCCGCGCCGCTGTGCCCGACGAGGCGAGAGCGCAGAAGCAGCGGCACGATGACATCGTTGCACAGCATCGTACTCAATGCCACCGAGGCTACGATCACCATCCCGGTCGCTGCCGAAAACCCTCCGAGGAAGGCCACCAGAGCGATCGCCGGCGCATTGCCGGCGAGCGGCAGCGAGATCACGAATGTATCGGGGTTCACCGTTTCGGCGAAGGTCGCAAGCCCGGCAATGGCGATCGGCACCATCAGAACGCTGAAGACAAGCAGATAGCCGGGATAGAGCCAGGCGGCCGCGCGCGCCTGCGACTGCGAGTTGTTCTCGACCACCGCGACGTGGAACATATGCGGAAGGCAAAGGAACGAGATCGCGGCGATGACGGTGTTCGACAGCCAGGTCGGATCGGAGAAATCCGGCGTCAGCAACGGCGCCATGGCCGGGTCCGCCTGGGCGCGGGCGATGAGGTCACCGAAGCCGTCGAACATGCCGAAGACGATGAACAGCGCGACGGCGACGAAAGCGGAGAGCTTGACCAGGCTCTCGAAGGCGATGGCCGCCATCAGCCCGCGATGGTGCTCGCTTGCGTGAATGTGCCTGACGCCGAAAATAATGGCGAAGAGCGCCATCGAAGCGGCAACGGCCAAGGTGCTGTCGCCGCGGATCGGCCGATTGCTGCCCGTCGGCAACGACGACGACGTCAGGATATCGAAGCTGGTGCCGACGGCCTTCAGTTGAAGTGCAACATAGGGCAGTACGGCGAGCAGCGCGGCCATGGTGACGAGCGCCGCGAGCGCCTGGCTCTTGCCGTATCGTGCAGCGATGAAGTCGGAGATCGAAGTGATGTTCTGGCTCTTCGCGACCGTTATGACCTTAGAGATCAGCGGCTGGCCGAAGAGAAGCACGAGCGTCGGGCCGATATAGATCGACAGGAAGTCCAAACCGCCTAAGGCGCGCCCGACCGAGCCGTAGAAGCTCCAGGAGGTGTTGTAGACGGCAAGCGTCAGCGCGTAGCCGAGCGCCGCCGCCCAGCCGGCCGGAAGGGGCAGGCTGCGCCCCGCACCTTGCCGATCCGTCCACCAGGCGATCAGGAACAGGATGACGACATAGGCTGTAGAAATGGAGAGGACGACCCAACCGGGCATGGCACCTCGCTGCCCTACTGCAGCACCCCACAAGCCGCAACCGACTCGAGGACAAAATCATGCAGCAATTCAAAGTGCTACAGCGCTTCAACGGGTCCGTTCAGACGCAGATCGCTGTAAGGCGGCACACCCTTTAGCCCCGCTACTGGTTCATTGCCATATCGCCGGTCGAATGGCAACGCGACGCGCGAAAACCGGCATCGGCAACTGGAGTATCGCGCAAGGGACCGGCGTGATCCGGCCGGCCCCTTGGACTTAGCTGCGCGACTCGGCTTCAGCGACCGTGAGGTCGTCGTCGGCAGTCTCTTTCGCCGGCACGATGAGGTTGACGACCACCGCTACGATGACGTTGAGCGTCAGCGCCAGAAGTCCGGTATAGACCGAGACGGTCACGCCGTCGAAGGCGAGAGCGTGTAGTGGCTTCAGTCCATCCGACCAGACGAGAGCCGAACCTCCGATGAAGCCGGCGGCCCAGCCGGCAAGCAGCGCCGGAGCCCGGAACCAGCTCGTGTAGAGCCCAAAGACGAGCGCCGGCAGCGTCTGCAGGATCCAGAGGCCTCCGAGCAGTTGCAGGTCGAGCGCGAACTGCGTCGGCAGCAGGAGGATGGCGAGCAGCGCCCCGACCTTGACCAGCATCGAGGTGATCTTCGCAACCTGCGCTTCACCCGCAGCGGTTACATCCGGATTGACCCAGACCTTCCAGAAATTGCGGGTGAAGAGGTTCGCCGCGCCGATGCTCATGACGGCCGCCGGGACCAGCGCGCCGATAGCGATCGCAGAGAAAGCGAAGCCTGCAAACCAGCCCGGAAACAGAGTCTTGAACAGTGCCGGGACGACATCGTTGTTGCTCTCGAGTTGCAGCCCCGCGGCATGGCTCATATAGCCGAGCAACGCCAGGAGGCCGAGCAGAAGGGTATAGGCAGGCAGCAGCACCGCGTTCTTGCGGATGGTATTGGCGCCTGACGAAGCAAAGATGCCGGTCAGCGTATGCGGATACATGAAGGCAGCAAGCGCCGAGCCGAGTGCCAGCGTGACATAGGGCACGAGCTGCGTCGAATCGAGCAGGATCCCACCCTTGCCCTTCGCCTCGAACGCCGCATCCGCTGCCGAAAAGACCGCGCCATAACCGCCGAGCTTGGAGGGGACGACGATGATCGCCGCGAGCACCACGATATAGATCATGATGTCCTTGACGAAGGCGATGAGTGCCGGCGCCCGGAGGCCGGACGAATAGGTGTAGAGTGCAAGCACCAGGAAGGCGAGGATGATCGGCATCTCGCCGGTTAAGCCCAGCGCCTTGATCGCCACTTCCATGCCGATGAGCTGGAGCGCGATGTAGGGCATGGTGGCGATCACGCCGGTCGAGGCGACCGCAAGCTCGAGGGCGCGCGAGCCGTAGGTGCCGCGGACAACATCACCGGCGGTGACGTAGCCACGCTCCTTCGCCGCTTTCCAGAGCAGCGGCATGACGGCAAAGACCAGCGGATAGACGATAATCGTATAGGGCAGCGCGAAGAAGCCGTAAGCGCCGATCGCATAGACGAGCGCCGGCACGGCGATGACCGTATAGGCGGTATAAAAGTCGCCGCCGACCAGAAACCAGGTGATCCAGGTTCCGAACTTGCGGCCGCCGAGGCCCCACTCGTCCAGGTGATCGAGCGATTCCGCCCGGCGCCAGCGCGACGCGAAGAAGCCCATGGCGGTGACGAGCACGAAGAAGAAGATAAAGACGGCAAGCGCCGACATGTCGATATTAGCCGTCATGACGCACGCTCCTGTAGACGAAATAGGTGATGAGCGACGTCAGCGGCACCCAGGCGAGCTGGTACCAGTAGAAGAAGGGGAAGCCGAAGAGTTGCGGCTCCTCGAAGTTATAGAAGGGGACCCATAGTAGCCCGATATAGGGCGCTAGCAGCAACAGGCGTATCACGTTTTCCTCCCGTGATGGCTGGACAGGCGGGGTGAGAAGCCGTGCGGCATTCCGCTCCTCCCACTCCGACGTCGATGGCCACGTGATCCTCGGCACGTGTGCTTCACCGCATAGCGCCAATCGCCAGGCCGCGACCTCCCTACTTTCGCTCAGAACACCCCCTACTTTCGGTCATGCCGATTGTCCGCCGCGTCTCGGAAACATCGGCGTGCTAGGCTGGTACTTGTTGACAAACAGCCTCAGCCAGAGGCGGACTGCCCGCAATCCGAACGCACCAGAGATGGGCCTGTTGCCGTGACGAAACAGCATCTTTCTGCGCTGTACCGAAGCTACATCGCCTGCCTCAATAGACGGGATTGGCCAATGCTTGGTCAGTTCATTCAGCAGGACGTGGTTCACAACGGCAAGCGCATCGGCCTGTCCGGCTACCGAGAAATGCTGGAACGGGACTTCTTCGAAATTCCAGACTTGTTCTTCGACATCGAACTGCTCGTTTCCGACCCGCCGCATGTCGCAAGCAGGCTGCGCTTCGACTGCACGCCCACAGGCACCTTCCTCGGCCTCCCCGTTAACGGGAGGAAAGTGTCATTCACGGAGAACGTGTTCTATCGGTTTGGAGCAGACAGGATCGAGCAGGTATGGTCGATCATAGACAAGGCGGCTATCGAGGCTCAGTTGTAGTCCGCTGAAACCTTTTCTCTCATGGGCAACAATTCTTAGCCACCTATCCGGAGCTGCGACAATTGCATGAGCGTATCGGCGCTGATGCCGATGCTGCCGCCACCCCCGGCAAGCACCGACACGATCGGGTCGACGCTCACGTTGTTTTCCAGATCGTAGAGCACGGTAAAGCGCGCAAGCAGCTTCTTCAGCTCGTCCGGGTCGCTGAGCTTCTCGAGATCGAGATTCTTTTCGACGATCTTTGCCTGCTGATCGATGTCCATGGACCTGAACTCGTCGGGCAGGTTGAAGATCGTGCGGAACACCTCGGCGAGCGCATCGTCGGCGAGAAGGTCGTAGGCGTCGACGAGCGAGCCTGCCATGCGTTCGAAGTAGAGCGCGAGGCGGACCCCTTGATTGTCCTCGCCTGCCTGTTCTTCCAACGTCTGGTGCAAATATCGGTCGAGCGTCTCGTAAAGTCCCTGGCGCGTGATGATGACGTCCTTGGCCTCGCGCAACAGGTTTCCTTCGCTGTCGAAATTGAAGGAGGTCACCAGCGTGACGAAGGCGACGGAATTCTCCTGCTGATTGATGACGCTTTCGGGATCGTCGAGATTGGAGGTGAAGATGTCACGGATCAAATCGACGGTCACGCTCTCCGGATCGATGCCGTGCGCCTCGAGCGCGAAGCTGACAAGGCGGGAATCGGCAAGAAATTCGTCGAGCGAGGAAATCTTGGCGATCTCGGCCGTGTAATACTCGCCCTCTTCCTTTGCCGCTGCCTTGTCGTCCTCCGACCCGAAACGAGACTTGTTGACAATGTAGGTCTTCGCCGTTTCCTGGATCTGCGTCTCGGATTGGGCCAGCGCGGGAACGCCGACTTCGCCCGCCGTCGTAAAGTTGAACAGCTTGGCAAGCGTCAGGTACCGCTCGTCGTTCAGCGTATAGACGAAGCTCTTTGGATCGGTGAGGTCGCTGGTCAGCACCCGCTTGATCGTCCGCGCGCTTTCGGTGTCGGGATCGAGGCCGACCGCCTTCAGCGCGAAATCATAGATCTTCGCGGTGCCGATGAAGTCGTCGAGGGATGTCATGCTCGCGACGGCGGTCTTGTAGGCGCTGATCGCCTTTTCGTCCGCCTCGTCGTCCTTGTCGTTGTAGCGCGTCATGTAGCGATTGGAGGTGAGCGTCGTCTGTTCTGCCGTCTGCGCAGCATCTCCGGCGGCGAGCGTTCCGTCCGCCTGGAAATTGAAGGCTCTGGCCAGCGCCTTATAGTTCTCGTTGCCCTTGCCGATCGTGTTTATGTAGCTGTTCGGATCGTCCGGATCGCTCGTCAGGATGTTCTTGATCGTCGCCGGTACGATCGTGACCTGGTTAAGATCGAAGGCCGTCCGGACGTAATCATAAAGGCGTGCGTCGGCCACGAGCTGATCGACCGTCGTGGTGCTCGCGATCTTCTCTTCAAAATAGGCCTTGTTCAGGAGTGCTGTCTGCGGCGTCACGCGCGGATTGCTGTAGACATAGAGCTCGTTCGTGGCCTCTTTGTTTGCGGCCGTCTGCGCAGCACCCGCGGCCACCGTGCCATCGGCGTTGAAGTCGAATGCCGCCGCCATTGCCAAATAGCTGTTAGTGGCCGCAATGGACTTGTTGTAGGTAGCGATTTTCGCCTCGAGCTCGAGCTTCTCCGCCGCCGTCACATCCGGTTCCTTCAGCCGTGCCTGCGCTTCGGCCTTGGCAGCTTCGAGTTCGGAGAGCCTGGGTTCGAGCACCGTATTCTCGTAGCTGTCCGGATCGCTGGAATTGCTGGAGAGAATGCTGCGGATCGTCTCGCGGGAATAGGTATTCTCGTCGATGCCGTAGGCGGTGAAAACATAGGACCTCAGCCGATCGTCGTTCAGGAGTTGATCGACGCTGGTGATCTTATCGATCACGATGTTGTAGTAGCGCGTCTCCTCCTTCTGCGTTTCGCCGATGTCGAGGATGCCGGTGCTATAGAGGCCGATCAGTTCATCGAGCTGCGCCTCCGTCTGGGAAACCGCCGTTCCGCCGCTGAAGCTGAAGGCCATCGCGAATTCACGGTAGCGCTCGTCCGTCAGCTTGTTGGCGAAGCTGTTGTCGTCGGAGAGGTCGCTTTCAAGTACCTTTCGCATGAAGGCAACGGACTCGATCATATCGCTGAGGCCATAGGCCTTCATCGCGTAGGAATAGAGGCGATAGTCGGCGAGAAACTCATCGACCGAGGTCACACTGCCAATGTTCTCCCGATAATATTGCGTGTCGCGGGCAACGATCGTCTGATCCGACACGCGTTTCAGGCTCACCTTCATGTCTCGTGCGATGAGATTATAGTCGAGATAAGTCGAAACCATGCGCCACCCACCAACAAGGATGGGGGATCGTCGGTACCCGACGTCCCCACAACCACTCCGATAGTTCCGATGATCACGCAGAATGCTTGTGCGTGGCTTTTCACCGGCCGTCGGGCGAGTGCAGAAAATGCCCGTGTTTTCGTTGACGAAAAAGAAACCTTGCCGCGTCGGCTTTCGCTAACCATCGGACAAGGCAAAGTTTTTTTAACCGCGAATTTTAAGTCGCCCGGAAGAGCGGCCGCCTATCTTCCCGCCCATAGAGGACGAAAAGTCTCGACAGGAAAGGCCGGCGACGGCTCTCAAGGAAAACAAGGGCGAATTGCAATGCGCAACACACTGTCTCAACCGGCTTGGGCTGGAAACACGCTCAGGCTTGACCCGAAGCGTTTTCCGCAGCAAGCAAGTTACGCGCTGCGCGGCCAGATGGGGAATGTCAGCGTCAGCCTTGACGAGCGTGGCGCTGTTCTGCGCAAGGTGCTACCATCCAGCGGCCTGCCGCTTTCGATCGCTCTGCCGGCGCGAGCTTTCAAGGGCGTTGCGGCGCGGGCGATCGACCATGGCGACGGGGAGGTTACAGTGACGCTCGAACTTCATCACGACGATCCGGATCTCTGCATCCCGCTGCTCGTCGCGCATGATCTTTCCGATATCGCGGCCGACTGGCGCGCCTGGGCGGAAGCCTACCGTGCCCCGATGCTGATGGTGGAGGCGGATGGGGTCGCGCGGCCGCTCGAAGAACATCTCGGCGACATCCGCACCGCGCCGGTGAAGCCGCGTCGCCGTCACTCCTTCTTCGCCGAACGCCGTCCGCGCTTCCTGGTGCGCCGCTCGACCGGCCATCTCGGCGTGCATATGAAGATCGACGGCCGCGAGATCATCGCCCGGCGCTGACTGCGGCATTCCGCGCTTCAACTCACCGATCAGCCGGCCGAAGAGCCGGCTTTTCATGCTTGACGCACCCGCTGCGATCACGAGGGCTTTTCCGTCGCAAGGAAGTGTTACCGCGGAAACAAACGTATCGCCTTCTTCATGCCATAAGCGCTCCATAGCCAAGGACACGTATGAAGGAGACACAAGATGCGCAAGCACCTGCTCGCCACCCTCGTCGCCATCCGAGCGATCTTCGGCACACGGATTGCAGCCAGACGGCGCAAGGCGGATGCCGAGATGAGTTGGGCATAGGCCTCATTCGGTGTGCGCCTGAATGGCGCCCACACCAGACGTCGAAACGTTGTAACGATCCTCCGGAGCTCCGGGGGATTTTTCATATGAGGCGCACGAGAAGCGCCAGGACAAGTCCCGAGAACACGATCAGCCCGACGACGCTGTTGAATTTGAACAGCGCAAGACATTGCAGCGGATCGTGGATGTTCAGTACCAGGATCTGATAGGCGAGCATCGCCGCCGCCACAACAAGTCCGGCATAGGCAAAGAACCCGGCACCCGCCGCCAGAAAGGCGAAAAACATCAGGAGCACGGCGATCCCGTAGAGTCCCATCAGCCAGGGCCGCGGATTGTCGCCGAAGCGGCGCGCCGTCGAGCGGACGCCGATCAGTTCGTCGTCTTCCCGGTCCTGATAGGCATAGATGGTGTCGTAGCCGATGGTCCAGGCGATGGCGGCAGCGTAAAGGATGATCGCCGCCACCGACAGCGCGCCGAATTCCGCCGACCAGCCCATGATTGCGCCCCAGGAGAAGGCGAGGCCGAGGAAGAATTGCGGCCAATCGGTGAAGCGCTTGGCGAAGGGGTAAACGGCCACAAGCGCCAGCGACAGAATGCCGAGGAAAATCGTGAAGCCGTTGAACTGCAACAGGACGATGAAACCTGCAAGCGCCTGCAGCACCATGAACGCCTTGGCTTCGAAGCGCGTGACGCGACCGGAAGGCAGAGGCCGCGAACGGGTGCGCGCCACTTCCATATCGATGTCGTGGTCAACGATGTCGTTGTAGGTGCAGCCGGCGCCCCGCATGGCGATCGCCCCGACAATGAAGAGAAAGACATGGAAGAGGAAGCGGCCGGCCGAGAAGCTGCCGAGCTCTCTTGCCGCTCCCGCCGCGAGCGCAGCGGACCAGAGGCAGGGCCACATCAGCAATTGCCAGCCGATCGGCCGGTCCCAGCGGGCGAGCTGCGCATAGGGCCAGAGCGCGCGCGGCAGCACGCGGTAGACCCAGTTGTTGGACGGCGCATCGTGCACGCGCCCGGAATCGGCGGATGAAGTGTTCATGGCTCCTGTTTGGCCCCGCAAACCCGGGCGGTCAAGCGTCCGCAATCACCAGCCCAGCCTTCGTTTTGCCATGCCGGCTCAGCCGGTCAGGCCTGCCGGCTGCCGAGATAAAGGCTCGGCGGTGCGCCGAGCATGCGGCGGAACATGGTGGTGAAGGCTGCGACATTGTCGTAGCCGGCGTCGAGCGCAACGGTGGTGATCGGCTCGCCATCGGCGATGCGCGGCAGGGAGGCAAAGATGCAGGCCTGCTGCCGCCAGGTGCCGAAGCTGACGCCTGTCTCCTGTCTGAAGAGCCGTGTGAAGGAGCGTCGGCTGATGCCCATGCGCGCCGCCCACTCATCGATGTTCGCGCTTGCCGAAGGCGCTTCCAGGAATTGCCGACAAAGCGCGGCGAGCCTGCGGTCCCGCGGAAACGGCAGGCCAAGCGGCCGCTCGGCAAGGCGCGGAATTTCCTCGAGTAGCAGATCCATGATCAGGTGCTCCCGCCGTTCTGACGATGCCTCGTTCTCCACTCGGACCAGTTCGTCGATGAGGCTGCCGACAAGCGGACTGATCTCCAGGACGAGCGGCCGCTGTGCCCGGCCTGCCACCACCGGCGCGATATAGATCGAATGCATGCGGACATCGCTGATCATCTCGGCGGAATGTTCCATCCCGGCCGGGATGAGCAGAGCATGGCCAGGCGGAATCATCCACCGTCCGCCCGGCGTATATACGAGTACGACGCCTGAGCGCGCCCACCAGAGTTGCGTCCGGCTATGGCTGTGGAGAGGTACGAACAGGCCGCTGCCGTAATCCTTTCCGATCGCGAGCACGGGCGCATTCGCCTTTTCGATCCATTCCAGACTCCTGAAATGGTCCGCATCCAGCAAGTTTGGCAGGTTGTTTCGGTCGGATTTCGCCATTTGGCCCACTTACGAAAGAAATCGACCAAATCACAAAAGCAGGCCAAGCACAAGCCGGCTAGAGAAAGGCGGAAACGGGCTCCGGCAGCGAGCCGCCCGAAGGAAACATCCCATGGCATCGGTCACCTCGACAGGCAGCATCAGTCCGGAAAAGACAGCCTTCTCCGTCATTCTTGCCGTCAGCTTCTGCCACATGCTGAACGACATTATGCAGTCGCTGCTGACCGCACTCTATCCGTTGCTCAAGGCGAACTACGCGCTCGACTTCGTCCAGATCGGCCTGTTGACCTTCACCTTTCAGGTGACAGCCTCGATGCTGCAGCCGGCCGTCGGCATCATCACGGATCGCTGGGCGCTGCCTTATTCGCTGCCTGTCGCCATGCTTTCGACCTGCCTGGGCCTCCTCCTTCTCGCCAACGCCGATCATTTCTGGATGCTTCTCGTTGCGGCGAGCCTGATTGGCGTCGGGTCGGCCATCTTCCACCCCGAATCCTCGCGCGTCGCCCGCCTTGCCTCGGGCGGGCGCCACGGACTGGCGCAGTCGCTGTTCCAGGTCGGCGGCAATGCCGGCAGCGCGATGGGGCCGCTGCTCGCTGCCTTCATCGTCATCCCCCTCGGGCAGGGCAGCCTCGGGTGGTTCTCGATCGTCGCGATCATCGGCTTCTTCGTGCTGTCCTGGGTGAGCACCTGGTATGTGCGGCATCGCCGCTCGTCCATGAGCCGGCCCGTGCCGAGCCGCGCTTTGCCGCTGCCGAAGGCCCGGGTCCTCTGGACGATCGCCATCCTCGTGCTGCTGACGGCGACGAAGAATGTCTATCTCGCCAGCATTTCGAGCTACTTCACCTTCTTCGTCATCGAAAAGTTCGGCACGAGCGTGCAGCATGCACAGCTGATGCTGTTCCTGTTCCTTGGTTCAGCGGCCGCGGGCACATTCCTCGGCGGTCCGATCGGCGACCGTTACGGCGCCCGATTCGTCATCTGGCTTTCGATCCTTGGCGTCGTTCCGTTCGCTTTGCTCCTTCCCTATGCGAACCTGTTCTGGACGGGCGTGCTCAGCATCTTCATCGGCTTCATCTTCTCGTCTGCCTTCTCAGCGATCGTCGTCTTCGCGCAGGAGCTCGTTCCGGGCCGCGTGGGACTCATTGCCGGCGTCTTCTTCGGTTTCGCCTTCGGCTTCGGCGGCATGGGCGCCGCCGTGCTCGGCATCTTCGCCGACCGCCAGGGGATCGAATTCGTCTATAAGCTCTGCTCCTATCTGCCGCTCCTGGGACTCTTCACCGTGTTCCTGCCGAAGCTACCGGCGCGATAACGATTGCGACCGGCACGATGATGCCGGCCGCGCCTCGTCCGCCGCAATATTAGTGCCTGCTGTAAGCATTCCTCAATTATTGCCGGATAGCTTCGGTCAAGAGGCGAGCAGGGGCAGAGAATGAAGGCGCACGGGGTTGTTTCCGTCTTTCTGGCAACACTGCTTTGCGCGTCCGCGAGTCGCGCCGAAACGCTCAATCTGCTCATCTGGGAAGACTATATCGACCAGGGCGTCGTCGACCGCTGGACGCAAAAGACCGGCGTTTCTATCCGTCAGATCAATTTCGACAGCGACGACGCGCGCGACGAGATTCTCGCCGACCCCGGCAGCAATATCGATCTCGTCATCGTTGACGAGAACGGGGCGCGGCTTTTCGGTCGAAAGGGCGTTATCGAGCCGGTCTCCGATGCCAATCTTCCTGCGCTCGCGGACTATGCGCCAGAATGGCGCAAACGCTGCGCCGGATCCGGCCTTCCCTATTTCTGGGGCACTGTTGGCATCCTCTATCGCTCTGACGTCATCACGCGCCCGCCGACATCCTGGCAGGACATGATGCGCCCGGCAGCGGCGCTCAAAAAACACATCGCCATGTTCGACGACCACAGCGAGATGTTCGTGCCCCCCTTGCTGCTGCTCGGCGCTTCCATCAATACCGACGACACGGCAACCCTGAAGGCCGCCTTTGAGCTCTTGAGGGCACAGGCACCGTCCGTGCTGACCTATGACTATGTCGTGAGCTCGATCCAGGATCCGGCGAAGGGCAAGGACATCCATTTGGCGCTAGGCTACAGCGGCGACCAGCACGTGCTCAACAACAAGGTCGGCAAGGCAGGGCTGTGGCGCTATTCGGTCCCGAAGGAAGGCACTTTGTCATGGCTCGACTGCTTTTCCGTCGTTGCGCATTCGCCCCACAAGCAGCGGGCACTTGAGTTCCTGAATTTCATCGGCTCTCCGGAGGCGTCCGCCGCCAATGCGCTCGCCCTGAACATGCCGACCCCAAGTCGCGCGGCGCTCAAGCTCCTTCCCGAGGAGATGCGCTCCGATCCGGAAATCTATCCGCCCCCCGAAATCATGGCGAAAAACCAGTATCAGCGGGAACTGTCCATCCAGTCGATACAGGCGCGCCGTCGCATCATCAACACGTTGGCGAATTTCCAGTGACCCTCGGCAAGCGTGCGCTCATCCTTATCTTTCCGGTCGTGTTGGCGGGCTATCTTCTTGCAGCCCTCTCGGTCCATGTCGCGCAGAGTCGGTCGATCCGCGCACTGGAGCATGCCAAGCTCTCACAACGGGTCGAGCATGCTGCCGCCGTCTTTCAGAACGAGGTCCGGCGCAGCAAAAGCTTCCTCAATGCGCTTTTGAACGGCAATGCGCTGCGCCAATACGTCTCCGAAACGGACAAGAAATACCGCGCCAACGCCCTCGGCGTGCGGCTGCAGGAAAGCGTGAAGTCGCTGTCGGATGATCCTGCCGGCTTCGTCTCCTTCGCTATTCTCGACGCGAAACTGGAAGCGGAGTACTACTTCGAAAACAGTTGGGATCCTTTTGCGGAAATCGATCAGGCACAGATCGATCTCGCACGACAACTGATCAACGGCTCAAGGCTCGGCGACTGGACCTATCTCGGCGACGCCAGCGACCGGCAAAGGATAGTCTATTCCCAATTCGTCGATCCGATCACCTTTGGCCGGCCGGCACCCAGCAACAAGGCGAACGCTCTTCTGATGCAGGTGGCGGTGCAGCCCGACCGTTTCCTCAAATTGCGGGCCGCTCTCGAGAGGGAATATGGCGCCCCCGTCATCCTTCAACCTTGGCCGCTTGCCGCTACCGACGATCTTTCGGCGAGCGTGCCGCTCGGTCCCTCGCTTCATGCGACGCTGACTGTTTCGGACGCGCATTTCGATGCACTGATGCTGCGTCAGAAAGTGCTGCTGGCGCTCGGCGCCGTCGCCATGAGTCTCTTCTCCATCTGGCTCCTCATCGTACTCATCCGCCGCTTCATTACCGGGCCGATTGCGACACTCGACGCAAATGTCATGGCGGTCATGGCAGGCGCGCGCGAGGAAATCGCCGAGGTGCACGAGGCGGGAGAAATCGGCCGTCTGACGCGAAACATCGGCGAACTGCATCGTCAGTCCGTTCAGTCCCTCCAGCTCGTACAGCGGAGTTCCTGGACCGATGCTTTGACGGGCATCAGCAACCGTGCGCACTTCAACATGCTTGCGGCGGGCGCAGTCCAAGAGGCTATTGCATCCGGCGAAAAGTGCAGCCTGTTGTTCATCGACATCGACAACTTCAAGTTCGTCAACGACAAGCATGGCCACGACGTGGGCGACGAGCTCCTGAAAGCGCTCGCGGCCCGGATCGCGCATGACGCCGAAGCGATCACCCGAAAGCAAGGGCACCAGCCGGCCATTTTGGCGCGCCTTTCGGGCGACGAGTTTGCAGTGCTCGTGCGGTCGAAAGCGGGCGACCGCACCGTGCAGGAGTTATGTGCCGCGATCCTCGCCCTCTTTTCCGGCGGCTTCGAGCTCTCCGGTAAGCGCTATCCGGTGACGGCAAGCATCGGCGTCGCCGTCTGCCCGGGGGATGCGAGCACCGTCGCGGAACTGATCTCGAATGCCGACGCGGCCATGTATCAGGCGAAAAGCGCCGGCAAGAACCGCTCCGCTCGCTTCTCGCGCGCGCTCAACGACAAGCGCACCCGGCAGAGGCAGATTCAAGAGGAACTGCGCTCGCTCGATCCCGACGAGCAGTTTCGTCTGGTTTATATGCCGATCGTCAACGCGCGCGGCGAGGTCACCGGCTGCGAGGCGCTCCTGCGCTGGCACTCGCCCGTTCTCGGCCATGTGACACCGGACGAATTCGTCCCGATCGCGGAGAGCTCCGGGCTCTTCACCAAGATCGACTGGTGGGTCATCGACAAGGCGATGTCCGATTGCCACCACTTGAGAGCCCTCTTCGGACCGGACACGGTGCTTGCAATCAACATCTCTTCGGCCGAACTGCATTCGCGGTCGATCAGCGACTATTTTTCCGATTGCCTGACACGACACGGGCTCAATCCCCGATCGGTCGACATCGAGCTCACGGAAACTTTCGCCGTGAAGGTCAGCGACCAATTGCGCTGGAATATCGAGGAGTTGCGGCGGAAGGGCCTGCGGCTATCGATCGACGACTTCGGAGCGGGCTACACCTCCGTCCAGCAGATCATCGACTACCCCGCCGACACGATCAAGCTCGACCGGGTGCTCGTATCGAACCTGACCGCCTCGCAATCCCTTCCGGTTCTCAAGGCGGTCGTCGCACTCTGCCATGCGAAGGATATGGCGGTCGTCGGTGAAGGCGTCGATACCCCGGAGAAGCTCGCGATGCTGACGGCGGCGGGCTGCGACCGCTTCCAAGGATACCTAATCAGCAAGCCGCTTTCGCTCGAGGACCTCGCGATCTGGGCGCTCGGCCGAACCATGCGCCCCTTCGAGCACTCGAACGAGGACGTCATCGCGCGTCCAGCGATTGCACGTCATGTCTGACCACCTGCGGCCGGCGCGCAGGAAATTTGCAGCCCCGCCCGCTTTTTCCTTGACCTTCTCCCGCCTGCCGTCCTAACCGCAGCGCAACAATTCCTGATGGCGGGGGTGGCGATGAAGGTTCTTCTGATCGGATCGGGCGGACGCGAACATGCACTTGCATGGAAGATCGCGCAGTCGCCGAAGCTGACCGCCCTCTATGCCGCACCCGGCAATCCGGGCATAGCCGAAGAGGCGACGATCGTCGCGCTCGATACCGAAAATCACGAAGCCGTCGTTGGTTTCTGCCGCGAGCAAGCAATCGACTTCGTCGTCGTGGGCCCGGAAGGGCCGCTGGTCGCGGGTCTTGCGGACGAGCTGCGCGCCGCGGGCATTCCGGTCTTTGGACCTTCGGCCGCGGCAGCCCGACTCGAAGGTTCGAAAGGCTTCACCAAGGATCTCTGCGCCAAATACGACATTCCGACCGGCGCCTACAGGCGCTTCACCGATGCCGAAGCCGCCAAGGCCTATGTTCGCGAGCAGGGCGCGCCGATCGTCATCAAGGCGGACGGGCTTGCCGCCGGTAAGGGCGTGACCGTCGCGATGACGCTCGACGAGGCGCTTGCCGCAGTCGACGAGTGCTTCGCCGGCGCTTTCGGCGCAGCCGGCGCGGAAGTTGTCGTCGAAGCCTATCTGAATGGCGAGGAGGCAAGCTTCTTCTGCCTTTGCGATGGCAAGACCGTGCTGCCGCTCGCCTCGGCGCAGGATCATAAACGTGTCGGCAACGGCGACACGGGGCCGAACACCGGCGGCATGGGCGCCTATTCACCGGCGCCGGTGATGACGGCGGAAATGGTCGAGCGCACGATGAAGGAGATCATCGAGCCGACGGTGCGCGGCATGGCCGAAAGTGGCCACCCCTTCACCGGCGTGTTCTTCGCCGGCCTGATGATCACCGACAAAGGGCCGGAACTCATCGAATACAATGTCCGTTTCGGCGACCCGGAATGCCAGGTCCTGATGATGCGGATGAAGAGCGACCTCTTGCCGCTGCTCTATGCCGCGGCCACGGGCACACTCGAAGGCATGACAGCCGAATGGCACGACGAAGTGGCGCTGACGGTGGTGATGGCCTCGCGCGGCTATCCGGGCACCTATGAGAAAAACACGCCAATCGAGACGCTGCCTGTCGCATGCGCCGCCACCACCAAAGTGTTCCATGCCGGCACGGCAATCAAGGACGGCAAGCTGGTCGCCTTCGGCGGCCGTGTGCTGAACGTCACCGCCATGGGAAAGACCGTCAGCGAGGCAAAGGACGCGGCTTATGCCGCGCTGCGCGGCGTTGTCTGGCAGAACGGCTTCTACCGCAACGACATCGGCTGGCGCGCGGTCGCGCGCGAAAGGGCCTGAGCGCTCGGTGAGATACCGATAAACCCCGCATCATTCAATTTTTACCAATTCTCCTGACCGGACGGTAAGGGAAAGCGCCTAATCTAGCCTCAACAAAATTCGAGGGGAGACAGATGCGTTCTCTGCTGATCACCACCGCTCTCTTGCATGCCGCCGGCCCGGCGGCGGCCTCTTCGATCGAGGAGATGGTCTCCGGCAAGGCCGTCAATTCCAGCGTCGCGACGATCTCCTGTAGCACCTGTCCGCCGCTACAGCCGAAGAAGAAGCCCTCCTATGTCGTCCCGGATCTGGCGCCTGGGACCGATCGGGTCGAGCTCAAGGAGATCGACGGCGAAGTGAAGTCGGTACGCACCGAGGCCTGGCTCGGGGGGTCACCGGTCGTCTTCGTCAACAAGGCATCGGAGGAGGCGATCCGGGCTGCGGCGATGAAGGCCGCAGGGCCCATGATGGCCGATGCCGCGGCAGACGCCCCGGGCACGCCAGTGGGCGTCGACCATGCGGCAAAGACCGCCGCCGTCACGACGCTCTCTCATGCCGAACCCGTCGCAGCGTCTCTGGCTGGCGGTTCACGCAAATTTGATCCGTCGGGTTTCGATCTTCGCCTAGATTGAGCCCATATTAATGAGGTTCCCTGCCCCGGTCAGTCGACGTTCAAGGCTGACGGGCAATTCGCTGCAATGGCGAAAGGTTGCGCCCCTGAGAGAAGCAGGGGCGTAATCTTTTGGCGGGAACCGCTACCCTCGTTCTCAAGCCTCGCGATCAAAACCTCTATTTGCCGATCGGAATAGACCTCGATGCCGTTCGCGCTGAGCAGTGCGGCCGTCACGCCCTCGCCTGCAAGACGCTTGCCGCTAAAGCTACCGTCATAGATGAAACCGGAACCGCAGGACGGGCTGCCATCGATCAGCAGTGCAAAGCGGCAGTTTGTCTCGCGTGCGAGTGCGAGGGCATTGTCGGCGGCGCGGCGAAATTCCATTGTCACATCGCCACCCGTTTTCTCCAGCACACGCGCTTTCCCGGCAAGCACGTCGGCGCCCGTTCTACCGGTCGCGATCTCCGCCGGCGGGCGCGGAACGGGCATGCCGGCCGACATCTCCGGACAGATGGTGACGAGCCTGCCCTCTTCCCGCCAGCGGTCGATTGCCGAGTGAAGCAGCGGTTTCGCTGCGCCGTCATAGCGCACCGCATGGCCCATGAGACAAGCGCTGACAAGGATTCTGGAAGTCACCATGTCCTCCGACAGCGCCGCGCCTCCAAGCGGACGCGCCAAACTTGCTGTAGCACTTCGATTTGCTGCATGATTCCTCAAACCGATTCCCGATCCAAGGAACCATGCAGTAGCGGCCGCGCCGCCTCTGTTCAATGGGCCAAGAGCTCAGCCGAGAGCGGCGAAAGCGACCGACGCGAGCAAGAGCCCGGCGAAAATGAGATTGGCAACACGCGCTTTCGCCGGATCGCGCAGGATGGTGGCGATCGACGCCCCAAAGGCAAGCCAAGTCGTATTCACGGCGACCGCCAGGAGTGAGAGCACGAGAACCTTTGCAAGCGCGGTGCGAGCGTCGTCGTCGGTCTCGACCAGGCTGCCGGCATAAACGGCGCCGATCGCTGCATAGGCCTTTGGGTTGGCGATTGCCAGCACGAAACCGCCGGCGAAGGACGGAGCATGCGATGCCGGCCCGTCCTTAACGACTGGCGGCGCGGTGGCGATGTGCCACGCCAGATAGAGCATATAGGCGCCGCCGAGCACCATCGCCGCCGTCTGGATACCAGGCACGCCCAGAAGCACGGCGGTGACCCCGGTGGCAATCAACAGAACCACGGCGATCGTACCGATGTTGACGCCCGCCGCGTAGCGCAGGCTGCGCGTCACTCCATAGGCGGCACCCATGCCGGCAAGGCTGAGCGTCGCAGGTCCGGGGCTACCCATCAGCGGCAAAGCAGCGAGAACAAGAAGCGCGAGGTCGCCGGCCATGGCTGATCTCGTCAGATCCAGATGTCGTTCCGGGCGGTACGCTCGCCGCCCGCATGACCGGTATTCAAGGTCCCGCGCGGTTCGATGAGCAGCATCTTAACCTCGCCTGCCGCATAGGGCTTGTGTTCGACGCCTTTCGGAACGACGTACATTTCGCCCGGCCCGAGCGTCACAGAGCCATCTCGAAAGTCGATCCGAAGCGAGCCCTCCAGCACGATGAAGGCCTCGTCGGTCTCCGGATGATCGTGCCAGATGAAATCGCCTTTGATTCGGACGATCTTGAACTGATAGTCGTTGAGCTCGGCGATCACGCGCGGCTGCCACTGATCGGAAAACTCCGCCAGTTTCTGAGCAAAATTAATGGGAGCATAGGTCCGCTTGGACGCATCCATCGCCGTCTCCTTCAGCCGTTTTGGACGAGGTTAACGCGGCATCGAAGCTCAATCTTGAACGATCGTGCAGACAGGTCGGCCGGAACGCTCAGAGAGCCTGCGCCGCCATGCGCAGCCATCGCCCGGGCGAGACGCCGAAGGCCTTCTTGAAGTGGCGACTCATATGTGCCTGATCGGCGAAGCCGGCATCGAGTGCAGCCTCCGCAGGCGAGACGCCTCTTAGCAGATCGATCTTCGCCGCCGCCAGGCGTCGCTGTACCAGATAGCGATAGGGGCTCGTGCCGAACAAGCGGCGGAAATCGCGGCTCAAGCCCCAGCGATTGCGACCGCCGATCGCCTCGAGCGTTTCCAGCGTCACGGCGCCCTCGGGCAAGTCATGCAGGTAGACGCGCACCCGCTCGGCGGCATGATAGTCGAGCGCCCCGATGGTCCTTGCCGGCCCGCCCGCGGCGGCTTCGAGCGCGTGCGCGAGCTCAAAGAGGCCGTCCTCGAACTCCAGGGTCTCGATCCGGGCGTCCGTTGCCGGCAGCAGCGCGCGGACCGCCGCAAAAAGGCGCGGATCGGACGAGATGCCGCCCTTGATGAAGGGCAGCGGTCGGCCGCCGAGCACGCTCTGTATCGCCGCCGGCTCGATATAGATCATGCGATAGCGGAAGCCGTCTTCGCTGCCGGACTGGCCGTCATGCACTTCGTCGGGATGCAGCACCATCGTCCTGCCGGGGAGGCTCGCGCGCACGGCGCCGCGATAGCGGAAACTCTGAACGCCGTTGAGCGTCTGGCCGATGGCATAGGTGTCGTGCCGGTGCGGCTCGTAGGCGCGCCCGGCAAAGAAGGCTTCTATGCGCTCGAACGGGATCGCATCGTCGGCGACGGCAATCCAATCGCCGTTTCGTTTAAAGCCTGGAGGCTCGATAACACCCGCACCTGCGCTTGGATTGTCGCTCGTCATCCTCCAGAAATAGGATGGTCCCCGCCAGTTGTCGACGGGGCCGCATGAAACGACGATCCTGTTTATCCCGCGATCTTCGAGAAATCCGCAACCTCGCCGGTTGCCGCGCGGATAAGACCCAAGAGCGCCAGGCGGTTGGCACGGATCGCCGCGTCTTCGTCGTTGACGAGCACGTCGTTAAAGAACACGTCCACCGGTTCCCGCAATTTTGAAAGCGCCTCCATAGCGGAGCGGAAGTCCTCCTTGACGATCGCTTCTCGCGCGTCGCCGGAGGCAAGCTTGATCGAGGCATGGAGGGTCCGCTCGGCATCGAGCCGGAAGAGCTTCTCGTCCACGGCAGCGGCGACCTCGGTGCCCTTCTTCTCTTCCGCCGCGAGGATTTGCGTCGCGCGCTTGGTACCGGCGAGCAGGTTCTTGCCCTCCTCCGCCGTGATGAAGGCCGTGAGAGCTTCGACGCGGCGCGCAATCATCAACAGATCGTCGGCCTCGGGCGTCAAAACTGCATCGATCAGGTCGTAGCGAGCGCCGAGATCGCGCAGATAGACCTTGAGACGGTCGTGGAAGAAAGCCAGAAGGTCTGCGGAAATGTCCGTCGCCACATCCGGCCGCTGTGCCCTGAAGCCGGCGAGCGCGACATCGAAGAAGGGCAGGAGCGGCAGCCGAGCCCTGCCCTCCAGAATGAGCCGGATCACGCCGAGCGCCGCACGGCGCAGCGCATAGGGGTCCTTTGAGCCGGTCGGCTTTTCGTCGATCGCCCAGAAGCCGACGAGCGTGTCGAGCTTGTCGGCGAGCGCCACCGTCACCGAAACGGGTTCTGTCGGCACGCGGTCGGAGGGGCCTTGCGGCTTGTAGTGATCCTCGATCGCATTGGCGACTGCGGCGCTCTCGCCCTGGAGCACCGCGTATTTGTGGCCCATGATGCCCTGTAGCTCGGGAAATTCTCCCACAGCTTCGGTGCGCAGATCCGCCTTGGCGAGCACGGCTGCGCGATCGACGAGCGCCTTGTCGGCGCCGGTGACTTCCGAAAGTGCTGCGGCCAGCGAGCGGATGCGGGCGACGCGCCCGCCCTGCGTGCCGAGCTTGGCATGAAAGGTCACGTTCAGCGCATCGAGCTTCGCCATGCGCTGGTCGAGCGGCCTGTTGAGATCGAGCCCGAACTTCTCCGCAGATGCCTTCAGCGTGTCGAGGTCCGGCAGGTCGCCCTGGTCACGCTTCCAGAAATGCGCCGCGTCAGAGAGGCGGGCGCGCACGACCTTGCCATTGCCGTGGACGATCTCACTGCCGCCGTCCTTCGCCTCGATATTCGAGATGAGGATGAACTTGTTCGACAGCGTTTCGGCGCCCGACTTGCGGGTGACGAAGCATTTCTGGTTGGTCTTGATCGTGAGCCGAACGATTTCGGAGGGGATTTCGAGATAACTTTCCTCGAAGCTTCCCATCAACACCCGCGGCCATTCGACGAGACCCGCTACCTCTTCCAAAAGGCCTTCATCCTCTACGAGCTCAAGGCCGCTCGCAAAGGCGATGTTGTGCGCGTCGGCGGAGATGATCTCCTTGCGGCGTTCCGCGTCGAGCACGACCTTCGCCTTTTCGAGCTTTTCGGCGTAATCGGCAAAGCGGCGCACGGTGATCGCCTCCGGCGCATGGAAGCGATGGCCATAGGTGACATTTCCGGCAACGATGCCGTCGACTTCGAACGGGATCACCTTGGTCTCTTCGTACTCCGAGCCGAAGGTGCAGACGATCGACTGTAAGGGCCGCACCCAGCGCAGGCTGCCCGGTCTTGCGGAAGCGGCGCCGGAGCGCATGGATTTCGGCCAGGGGAAGTCACGGATGATCGCCGGCATCACGTCCGCGACGATCTCTTCGGCCGGACGGCCAGCTTTCAGAATATGCGCGACGTAGAAATCGCCCTTCTTCGGGTCGCTGTGGACATGCGCCTCGCTGATCGAAGCGAGCCCTGCGGCGCGCAGAAAACCTTCGATCGCCTTTTCATTGGCGTCGGTGCGCGGTCCCTTGCGCTCCTCGCGGATATCGGCGGAGCGTGCGGCGAGACCGCGTATGTCGAGCGTCAGCCGGCGGGGCGTCCAGTATTCGCGCGCACCCTCATAGGTGAGGCCGGCCTCGACCAGCGCGTCCGTCACGAGCTTCTTCAGGTCGCCGGCCGCCTTGCGCTGCATGCGGGCGGGAATTTCTTCGGAGCGCAGTTCGATAAGAAGATCGGGCATGAATTCGAGACTTTGTTCTGTTCCGTACGGTTGCCGCGGGACTTAGCAAGCTCTGGCGAAAATGTCATCAAGTCCGGTGAGGAAATTGGCCTCTCACCAGCCGCCGCCGCCCCCCCCTCCTCCGCCGCCGCCGGAGAAACCGCCGCCGGAGGAAAAGCCCGAGGACGAGCTCTTGGGCGGCGGCGGCAGGGAGGAGGTAATCGTATCGGCCATGGACTCTGCAAAGCCGCCGATCGTATCGGTGAAGGTGCCGGGGCCGAAGGAGTCGCCATGATACCAGCTCGGCTGGTAGGCCGCCGCGGCGGCGCCTGCGGAAGCCGCGACGAGCCAGCGCTCGAAGATCTCGGTCCAGGGCTTCTCGACACCGAGCGCAACGGCGTAGGGCAGCAGCGTCTCGAAATGCCGCGGCGACATTTCCGGTGCGCCCTGCATGTTCATCCGGTCCTTCTCCGCGAGCGTCATGTATTGCCGGAGCCCATCGATGCCATCCATCATGCGCGTGCCGAGTGGCGTCGGCGCACCCATCAGATAGAAGAAGAGCATGTTGACGAGCACGACGCCGCCAATCGCGAAGAACAGCGGCAAATCGTCTGCTTCCGCCGCCGAGAAGACGAGGATGGCCAGAATGCTCGAGAAAACCGTGAAAACGACGAAGCCGATGAAGGCCAGCACCACGATCGAAAGGATCCGGCGCATGAGGCTGGACTGGCGCCGGAACGATTTGCCGACGGATACCGCGAAGACGGAAGCGAAAACGGCGAAAAAGGCCGGAACGATTACAAATGGAATGCTGTCCTCGCTGAGATCGCCGAAGATGAAAAGTGCAGCGAGAGCGACGATCGAAAGTGCAACGCCGCCGATTATGTAGCCGGTATTGGCGCGGTAATATTTGCCGCGGTGCTCACGCTCCATCGCGCTGCGGAAGCTCGCGCCTGCTGCCGCGACCTTCTTGCCGTTCGCCCGGTCGATCGTAAGCTTGCCGCCGGCCCCCTCCACGGCTTTCATCACCACTGCCTCGCCGGTTGGCAGTTTGCCGTCGCTCTTGCCGGTCGCGGTGACGACGATGGCGTTCTTCAGGTCGTCGAGGACGACATGTCCCTTGACGGCGAGATTGAGCAGGGTTGCCGAAAGGGCCGTCCAGCCCTCGCCGGAAAAACCTTTGTTGTCGACGTAGTTGACGAGCGCGGGCGAAATACCGTCCGGTGGGTCCCAGCGCGGAACCATGACGCCACGGGCAGGATCGCGCCCGACCCGGATCCAGGCGCGCCCATAATAGAGCGTCACGAGGATGAGCCCGATACCGGCGATGACAAGCGCCAGATGATCGCGTACCCACCAGATGTTTTCCTGCGACGGCGTTGGCCGGTCGATACTGCCCTTGGGCAGCTTGATCGCGATGGTGAGGCCTTCCTGCGGGCGCAGGCGGCGGGTCGTCGCGAAGAAGATTTCATCGCCCTCTTCCACCGCACGCGCATCCTTGCCGGTGGCCCCGTAGCCGCCGGTGAAGACGTCGAGCGCCTCCGCTTGTACCCCCTCCGGCAGGGTCACGGTTGCCGTTGCTTCCTCGATTGGAAAGGCCCATTCCGTGCCGGTCACGTTCCAATAGAGCTCGTCGTGATCGTCGAAGAAGCGGATCTGACGGCTCGTCTCGTAGGTGATCTGAAAGGTGTGCTCGCCGCGCGGCAGGAGGACGTCGGCGCTGCCGGTATAAATGCGGATGCCGCCGTTGATCGATTCCGTGCGATATTCCTCATCCTCGCCATCCCGCTCGACGGCGAGAAGCTTGAAATCGACCCGGCTCCGTCGACCGTGCGCGTCGACGAAGGTTAGGGGAAAATCCCGATAGATGCCGCGGCGGATTTGGTTGCCCTCGACATTTGCCGCGATCGTCTCGGTGACCGTGAGCGTGCCATCCTTGGCGACGTCGATGACCGAGTGGTAGGCAGAGATGAACTCTTCCGCCAAGGCGACGACCGGCGTGGCCAGGGCGAAAACCGCAAACACAAGCGCCGCGAACAGCCGCCTTATCGCGATTTCCCTTTCGCGCGCATTTGCATCTTGCATGTCGTTACCCCAAAAACGCTGTCCACTTTCGGGCGACATGCATTAGAAGCATTTTGCATGTCGTTCCCCCAAAACCGCTGCCCACTTTTGGGCGACATGCATTAGAACTTGACCGACGGCACCGCACGATCGGCCTCGTTGGTGATCTCGAAATAGCCGGCCTTGGCAAAGCGAAACACATTGGCGATCAGATTTGACGGGAAGCTCTCGACCTTGACGTTGAGATCGCGGGCGGCACCGTTGTAGTAGCGCCGCGACATCTGGATCTCGCCTTCGATCGTCTCCAGCGAGCGCTGGAGTTCCGCGAAATTCTCGTTGGCTTTCAAATCCGGATAGGCTTCGGCAAGCGCGAAGAGACGTCCGAGCGCCTGCGAAAGCGCGCCTTCGACGGCAGCTCTTTCGGCAATGTCGCCCGCCGGCACGGCCTGCGCTCGGTTGCGCAGCGCGACGACCTCTTCCAGCGTCGACTTCTCATGCGCCGCGTAGCCCTTCACGGTCTCAATGAGATTTGGGATGAGGTCGGCACGGCGCTTCAACTGCACGTCGATGCCGGACCAGGCCTCCTCGGCGACCTGCCGCGCCTTGACGAGGCCGTTGTAGACGAAAACGAGATAAAGAACGACGGCGATGCCGATTGCCAGCCCGATCATGAAAACCCCTTCTTGAGACCCGCGGCCCCGACTCGATTAACTTGCGCCGCCCGACGCGGCGAAAAACGCGCACACTTTTCCTCAATCCCGCTCCGACTTCAAAGGCTTTTCTGCATCGGCCGGCGGAACGGCAAGGCTCCCCCGCCGTCCTTCGACTCTGCTCAGGCTTTAAACCTCTGCCGGCGACGTCATGCGTCCGACGGAAGTCTCCGGGCTGTTCCGCCGGTAACGGCGCCGAGCCCGCCAATCGCCGATAGTTGAACCATCGAACAACCGCAGAACCGAAGACAAGATCATGAAACCGCTCGCAACCTCCATCAACGTGATCGCCTTTATGGCCCTCTTCGTTGCCCATGCGAGCGCAACGCCGGCTGAAGGGCTTAGCGGTGTTCGCCGCGCACTGCAGATCTATGCCAGCGAGTGGTCGAACGACACATATGCGGTGACGAAACTGATCTGGCGGATCGACGGCGGGGCGAGCGAACCGGATTGCCCGCCACTGCCTGTCGGCATGCGGCTATCGGCCGACGGGCTTGTCCTGCCTTGCGCACAGCGTGCCGCGCTGGTCTCGTGATCAGGCGGCTTCACTACTCGCATGTTTCCTTAAGTCGTAGCCGACTTACGGATAAAAACATGCAGCAATTCAAGTGCTAAGCGACCTTTGCGCGTCTGGTAAGACGCGCGGCGCTGTAGTCGCGCCGCCGGCGTCGGTAAGCAGAAAGGCCTCACCGCAGGCCTTCGCCAGAGTGCGCACGCGCAGGATGTAGCTCTGGCGTTCCGTGACCGAAATCACGCCGCGCGCATCGAGAAGATTGAAGACGTGGCTCGCCTTGATGCATTGATCATAGGCGGGGAAGACGCATTTGTGCAGGCGATTGTTGCTGGCGTCGCCCGGCGCGCCGGCAGCGAGCAATGCCAGGCACTCCTTCTCGGCATCGATGAAATGCTGGTGCAACATCGCGGTGTTGGCATATTCGAAGTTGTGCCGTGAATATTCCTGCTCGGCCTGCAGGAAAACATCGCCATAGGTGATCTTCTCGGCACCCTCGCGGCCATTGAAGTTCAGGTCGTAGACATTGTCGACGCCCTGGACGTACATCGCCAAGCGCTCGAGACCATAGGTCAGTTCACCCGAAACCGGCGAGCACTCGATGCCGCAGACCTGCTGGAAATAGGTGAACTGCGACACTTCCATGCCGTCGCACCAGCATTCCCAGCCAAGTCCCCAGGCGCCAAGCGTCGGGCTTTCCCAGTCGTCCTCGACGAAACGGATATCGTGCAAGAGCGGATCGAGGCCGATCGCCTCGAGCGAGCCGAGATAGAGCTCCTGCAGATTGGACGGGTTCGGCTTCAGGAGCACCTGGTACTGGTAGTAGTGCTGCAGCCGGTTCGGATTCTCGCCGTAGCGGCCATCGGTCGGACGGCGCGAGGGCTGGACGTAAGCGGCGCGCCAGGGCTTCGGACCGAGCGCGCGCAGCGTCGTTGCGGGATGGAAGGTACCCGCGCCGACCTCCATATCGTAGGGCTGGAGCACGGCGCAGCCCTTGTCGGCCCAATAGTTGTGCAGCGTCAGGATCAGGGCCTGAAAGGAACGCTTCGGATTCATATGGTCCGGGATGGATGCGGTGGTCATGAGATCACGTCCGAATTCTTCGAAATTTGCGGACAGGTGCCATGCCAGAAGGTAAGGGTCAAGCGCCTTGGCCGATCGACGCTCTTCGCCGGGCAATGCGGCGAATGTCACTCATCGTCGCGCTTCAGGCGGTATTCTCCGGTCTTCGGATCTTTCACAAGTGTACCGTTGGCGCCGGTCTGCTGTTCACGGCGCAGGCGCTCACGCTGGCGAGTCAGCTTCTCCGCGTCGGCGATGAACTTGCGATATCCGATCCAGGCGATGATAGCCACGATCAGAAGCAGGATGATCTGCGGCATTGTTCCTCCTCCTCAGATCGGAGTCGATGAGCTGGGTGATCTTCACCAAAGTGTTAGCGCGAGCCTGCGCGGCTGACCAGATGCCCGCGTCAAAGCCCGAAACGCGCCCACAGGGCTCTTTCTTCGATAGCCTCGACCAGACCCGCGGCCGTCGACGCGGCGAGCGGCCCCGCGATCGACCCGGCAACGGCGGCCCCCGGCTGACGCCGGCCGAATAGGCTACGAGCGGGTTGAATGAGCTCGAGTCTCGCCTTCTCGCCATAGCGCTTCTTCACTTCGCCCCGCATATCGCCGAGGCTGTCGACAAGGCCGAGTTCCTGGCTGCGTTTGCCGGTCCAGAAGAGACCCGAGAAGATATCCGGGTGGTCCGCCAGCAGCGAGCCCCGACGCATCTTCACCATCTGAATGAAGATATCATGGATGTCGAGTTGCAGGCTCTTCAAGAAGTCGACGTCGCGCTGCTTCTCCGGCTGGAACGGATCGAGCACCACCTTGTTTTCGCCGGCCGTATACACGCGACGTTCGACACCGATCTTTCTCAGAAGCTCCGGAAAACCGAAGCCGCCGGAAACGACGCCGATCGAGCCGACGATCGAGGTCGGGTCGGCGATAATCTCGTCGCCGGCGAGCGCGATCATGTAGCCGCCAGAGGCCGCCACATCCTCGACGAAGATCAGCACGCGCTTCTTCTTCTCCTCCGCAAGGTCGCGGATGCGCTGATAGATGAGGCGCGACTGCACCGGCGAGCCGCCCGGCGAATTAACGGAAATGGCAACGGCCGGAGCCTCCTTGATCGAGAAGGCCTTCTCAAGAAGCGGCGCCACGCTGGCAAGATTGAGAACCGGGCGGAACTGGCCGCCGCCGGCCATGATCGCGCCATGCAGCCTGATCGCCGGTATGGTTACGCCATCCCTGCGAAAACGCCTCGGCATCAGCTTTTTCAAGAATCCGGCCATCTCAACTCCTGCCATACGAACTTGTCACTGCATGTATGCATTGCGGCGGCAAACGCAATGCCGTGCTTACCGTTAATCATCGGCGATGATAGGCCGCACGCCCGTTGTTAAGATCGTCGACCTCCGGCGAGAAGCGATGAGTTGCCCCCCCGTGCATGACGAGCGGCGCGCGCAGCGCCAACCGCTTGCGGCTCTGTTTGATCGCCGTCACGAGAATGCGTACGGCGTTCTCACCGGCCCGCGGCAGGAGCGGCGTGATCTCGATGCCGCCGAAGCGGCGGCCGCAGGCCGCAATGATCTCGGCGATCGATTCCGGCCGTGCAATGAGCGAGAGCTGGCCGCCCGGCTTCATGATGGCGCCTGCCGTCTTGATCCAGGTCTCGAAGAGATTGTCGCTCATGGCATGAGCTTCCTCCTTGAGGCGGTCGGGGGTCCTGCGGTCCGCGGCATCGTTGAATGGCGGATTCATGATCACGTGATCGAAGACATCGACGGCAAGGCCCGCGGCCGCGCGCGCCTTGCCGTTCAGCGCGACGTCCGCTTCGAGAACCGAGACCCGGGCAGCGAAACGGGCGTTCTCGGGCAAGGCGAGGCTGCGGCGGGCAAAATCCGCCATGATCGGCGAACGCTCTACGAGGAGCACCTCGGCCGTCTCGATCCGCGAGGCGACGGCCATGCCGGCCGCCCCGGCGCCGGCGCCGAGATCGGCTACGCGGCACGGGCGGCTACAGGAGACGAGGGAGGCAAGCAGCATCGCATCCATGCCGGAGCGATGCCCCTGGCCAAGCGGTTGGATCAGGTGGAATCTGCCGCGGTGGAACGCGTCCACCGTTTCCGACATTCTCGTCATCTCCGTTTGGGCCTTACGGGAAAGTCCACCGGCATCATTGCCGCAATTCCTTTTCCAAGCCCGCGTCGATCAATATCCTCCGGGCTCGCTCGGCGTCCTCCTCGGCGACCAAAAAGCGCCGCGGCAGGAGGCCGAGCGAGCCTTCGAGAATGCTCATATCCCGATCGGCTATGAGACAGGCGATGCCCGCATCCTTCATCAGGCTTTCGGCGAAGGAGAGAAGCACGGCGTCGTTGGTGCGGATCAGTTCCTTCATAGAGGCTCTTTTTTCCTGTCTCAAATTGCAGCGAGCGAGGCAATTCGCCTCTTGCCGCCCGAGGCCCCTCTTTCTATTGTCGCAACCGACGATGAAACAGGAGTCCGGGGCGTTGGGCGTAGTGATACCGCTGGAAGACAATAAAAACAAACAGGCATCTGTGAAGCCGCTCGTCGACCTGACCTTGCCCGACATGGAACGCGTCAATCAGCTCATCCTCTCCAAGGCGGGCTCCGACGTCCAAATGATTCCGGAAGTCGCCAACCACCTTATTTCGTCGGGCGGCAAGCGGCTGAGGCCGATGCTGACTCTCGCGGCGGCCGCCATGTTCGGCTATGAGGGCGACGGCCATATCAAGCTCGCGACCAGCGTCGAATTCATGCATACGGCAACGCTGCTGCACGACGATGTGGTCGACGAGAGCGACCTCAGACGCGGCAAGTCGACGGCGCGGACGATCTGGGGCAACCAGGCGAGCGTGCTCGTGGGCGATTTCCTGCTCGGCCAGGCGTTCCGCATGATGGTCGACGTAGGCTCGCTCGAGGCGCTCGACGTGCTTTCGACCGCCGCTTCGGTGATCGCGGAAGGCGAGGTGCTGCAGCTCTCCGTCGCCAAGAACATGGAGACGACCGAGGACGACTATCTCCAGGTCATCCGCGCCAAGACGGCAGCGCTCTTCGCCGCAGCCGCTGAGGTCGGGCCGATCGTCGCGGGCGCGGCGAAGGCTGACCGCAACGCGCTGAAGTCCTACGGCACGAATCTCGGCCTCGCCTTCCAACTGGTCGACGACGTTCTCGACTATGGCGGCTCGTCGAGCGAGCTCGGCAAGAATGTCGGTGACGATTTCCGCGAGGGCAAGATCACGCTTCCCGTCATCCTTTCCTACCGTCGCGGCACGCCGGAAGATCGGGCGTTCTGGCGGGAGGCGATCGAGGGTGGCGCCAGCGACCAGGCAAATCTCGAAAAGGCGCTTAGCCTCATCCGCCGTTACGGTGGGCTCACCGACACAATCGCGCGGGCCAAGCACTACGGCACGATCGCGCGCGATGCGCTTGCGCCGCTGCCCGCCTCTCCCTGGAAATCGGCAATGATCGAGGTGATCGATTTTTGCATCGACCGTGTGAGCTGAGCGCGGGCTGGCAGGATATCACTTCCCCTGGAGGAATTTCTTGCCGCACTGCGCCAAAAAAGCCATTCTATTCTCCAAGACTTGTGCGAAACGATTTCCGATCGCTTTCTGCACAACCAGCGGTGGCGCCACAGGCGTGACCACCGGCAATGAAAGGTTTGATATGCGGCAGAATACATTCCTTCGCCTTCTCAGCGGCGCAGCGATGCTGGTCCTCGCATCGGTGACCGGCGGTCAGCAAGTGGTTGCCGAAGAGAAGGCGCCGGTCGAGGACGCCAAGCCTTTCGACATTCGCAGCGTCAACACGTTTGCGGGCGCATTCCTTGCCGCGCGGACGGCCGACGTCGATCGCGATTACGCGACGGCAACGGAGCTCTACCGGACCGCCTTGCAGTTCGAGCCCAACAACAATGACGTCAAGCAGCGGCTGATGATCACGCTGCTGATGAGCGGCCAGTTCGATCAGGGCGTCAAGATCGCCGAGGAACTGAAGTCCGATCCAGCCGTCGAGCGGATCACGACGGTGGTCCGCGCCATCGAGGCGATCCGCAAGCGGGAATACCGCAACGCACAAAAGCTCTTGAACTACCAGGGACCGAACGACCTCGACCGTCTGATGAGCAATCTGCTCTCCGCCTGGGCCAAGTTCGGTCAAGGCCGCCCGAAGGAGGCGCTGGCCCAGATCAAGGGCCTGGACGGACCGGAATGGTTCCGGGTGTTCAAGAATTATCATGCCGGAGCGCTCGCGCTTGCGGCCGGCGACAAGGCGACAGCGCGCGCCCGGCTGAACGACGCCATTCTCGACCGTGAAGGCGGCAGCGCTGCGCCGGACACCTTCATGCGCGCCGTCGAGGCGCTGGCACGCTTTGAAGCGCGGGAAGGCAACAAGCAGAAGGCGCTGGACACGATTGCCGTCGGCGAAAATCTCGTCAACAACTACACGCCGCTCGAGGCGCTGAGAAAGAGCATCGAAGAAGGCAAGCCCCAGGAACAGCAGGTGCGTACTGCCGTGCAGGGTGCTGCGGCGGTGCTCTTCTCGATCGGCGGCGCGCTCAATCGTGAGGGAGCGGAAGACATCGTTTCGCTCTACCTGCAGACGGCGCGCCGGCTCGATCCGGAGAGTCCCGATATTCTGGTGATGCTCGGTGGTATCGCGGAGAACCTGAAGAAACCGGAAGAGGCCATAGTGCTCTACAAGAGCGTGCCGGAAGATTCGCCGATGCGCCGCCTTTCCGAGCTTCAGCTTGGTCTCAGCCTCGCCAGTATCGGCAAGGTCGACGAAGCGAAGAGACACCTGAAGGCGCTGATCGACGTCGATCCAAAGAATATCCGCAACTATCTCGCCTATGGTAGCGTGCTTTCCGATGCCAAAGCCTACAAGGAGATGGGCGAGCTCTATGACCGAGCGGTGGAGGCGATCGGCCCCGTGCCGAAGCGCAGCGACTGGACCGTCTTCTTCCAGCGCGGCATCGCCTATGAGCGGCAAAAGATCTGGGAGAAGGCGGAGCCGAACTTCCTCAAGGCGTTGGAGCTCAATCCGGATCAGCCCCAGGTCCTGAACTATCTCGGCTATTCCTGGGTCGACATGAACATTAAGCTGGAAGAGGGCCTCGATATGATCCGCAAGGCGGTCGAGCTGAAGCCCGACGACGGCTATATCGTCGACTCACTTGGCTGGGCCTATTTCCGCATGGGCCGCTTCGACGAAGCGGTGGCCGAGCTCGAGCGCGCGGCGGAACTGATGGCCGGCGACGCGACGATCAACGATCACCTCGGCGATGCCTATTGGCGCGTCGGGCGCAAGCTAGAAGCGGTATTCCAGTGGAACCAGGCGCTCGAACTGAAGCCCGAGGAAGCGGAAATTCCGAAGATCAAGGCAAAGATCGAAAACGGCCTCCCACCGCTCAAGGAGCGGGTTCCGGCCGCCGCTGACGCCAAGGAAACGCTGCCGAAGAAGAATGGACCCGAGGTGGCGACGCCGGGCAAGAAGTCCTGATCACGGCATGCGGGCAGACGGCATTCCGGGCTTCGCATTGACCTTTGCGGCGCCTGCCAAGATCAATCTTGCTTTGCATGTGGTCGGCCAGCGCACCGATGGCCATCATCTTCTGGAAAGCCTGGTGACGTTCGCCGACTGCGGCGACCGGATCGGACTGACGCCGGCGGACGCGGACCGCTTCACGCTGTCGGGCCGTTTCGCACCCGTCCTGCCGCTTTCCGCTGAAGGCAAGGACGGCAATCTTGTGCTTCGCGCCCGCGACCTGTTGCGCCGTGAGCTTGCGCCGGAAGGTGCAGCAGCAGGTCCGGTCCATTTGCATCTCGAAAAAAACCTGCCGATCGCCTCCGGCATAGGCGGCGGGTCGGCAGACGCGGCCGCGACGCTGCGCGGGCTCATGACGCTCTGGGGTGCGTCGCTTGCGCCTGCAAGGCTCGAGAGCCTTGCACTCGCGCTCGGTGCCGATGTGCCGATGTGCCTCGACGGCCGGCCGCTCCTCGCGAAGGGGATCGGAGAGGAAATCACGCCGCTTCCCGACCTGCCATCCTTCGCGATCGTCCTCGTCAATCCGCTCGTGGCCGTTTCCACTCCCGTCATCTTCCGAACGCTCGTGAAGAAGGACAATCCGCCGCTTGGCTTGCCTGAAGGCGCCCGATCGAAGGCGGAATGGCTGACAGCGATAGCCGCCATGCGTAACGATCTGGAACCTCCGGCGCGCGCCCTTGAACCGGTGATCGCAGACGTGTCGGCCGCGTTGAATGCCGCAGGCGCCACACTCGTGCGGATGTCCGGCTCCGGCGCCACCTGTTTCGGGCTGTTTGACGGCGAAGAAAGCGTCGCAGCCGCCGGCGAAGAGATTTCCGCCAGCCATCCGGAATGGTACGTTCAAGCCACGCGAACCGCGGGGAAAAGAGGATAAATCCGATGCCCGGCCTCGACGAAACACGCCCCTTCATTGCTGTCGGCATCGCCGTGCTAACGGTCTCCGACACGCGCACGCGCGCGAACGACAAGTCCGGCGACACGCTCGAAGCGAGGATACGCGAGGCCGGCCATCGCCTCGAAGCGCGGGCCATTGTTCCAGACGACCGGCAGAAGATCTACGATCAGGTCAACAGTTGGACGCTGAATGAGGCGATCGATGTCGTCATCACCACCGGCGGCACCGGCTTCACCGGCCGCGACGTGACACCGGAAGCGCTGGAGCCGCTCTTCGAAAAACGGATGGATGGCTTCTCCGAGGTGTTCCACAGGATTTCCTACGACAAGATCGGCACCTCGACGATCCAGTCCCGGGCGACGGGCGGCGTCGCCAACCGCACATTCATCTTCGTTCTGCCCGGCTCACCCGGTGCCTGCAAGGACGCCTGGGACGGAATCCTGAAGCAGCAGCTCGACTACCGGCACATGCCTTGCAATTTCGTGGAAATCATGCCGCGGCTGGACGAGCATCTTCAGCGCGGCTGACGATTTCCATGTTCCATCTGGAACAGCCCGTGACAGACGAAGACGCTACATTGCTATCGTCGGCTTCGCTCGAAGCGGGCAAGGCAGGCACCGTTTATCCAAATCGAGCGAATGCAAGGACACCCTCTTTCCTGGGGCATATTGGGGCGGAGGGAAGGCTACGACATGCTGCCCATTCGGAAAGGGGGGCACGCATGGCAAGACATTTTCAAGTCAAGGTCATTTGAGAGCCACTTGGGGGTGCCGCAAGGCGCACCCCCTTTCTTGCTGCCCGCTGACAAGACGCGCGACGCTGTAGATCAGGCCCGCTCCGTCGCTGGGCGATTGCCGATGGTCACCCAGGCCGGTACGAGCTCGGTCGCGAGCTTGCGCACTGCCCGACCATTCGCGATGTCGCTCAGCCGCATGTTGCCGCGCGCGACGGCAACCGCATCCCTCTTGCGCATCAGGAATCCCGCCTCCAGCGGCGCGCGGCGCGATAGCCGCTTGAGAAGGGGGCGCTTGTGGATGCGCGAGGGAGAAAACCGCGCCGGGTCTTTGCTGGTCGATACGTATTCCAGGAGCTCGTCCACCCAGCGCCCGGTCGGCCGCGCCCCCGGCTCGAGAAACATCAACCAGTCGCCGCGCGCGGAGCGGACGATATCGCCGAGATCCCATTCGACGCAGAAGCGGCAGCCGGCTGCATCGGCAACATGCGGGGAGCCGTCGCTCGAGCCGTGGTCAAGGATGATGACATCGCTGACAAGCCCCTCCACGGCGCCCGCAACCAGTGCGGTGAGCGTCTGTGCCAATTCCGCTTCGTTGTCTCTTGTTTCCATGATGATCGTCAGCATGACCGTTCCTACCGCATTGCCGAACCAAATGCCACAACTTGCCTGATGGGTTGCCGACGTTCTCCTTCCGCCTCGCGATTTTTTGTTCTTGCTTTGTTCTCCATCGTAGGTTAGGAAAATAATCATCATGAAACGGAATCGCATGTCCGGTTCCGGGGAGATTTCGATGAACGAGCTGTCTCAACTCAAGCAGGGCGCCTTTGCTCCCGGCAACAGCACGGACGTGGCCGAAGCCATCGTCTCGGGAACCGGCGTCAGGATCGATATCGATCGTCGACGTGGCCGCGGTGCCGCCCTCAATATGTCCGGACGCTTTGAGCCGCGCACACGCGAGGCTTTCGACGACGGCTGGCAGACAATCGAGGAATTGCCGCCGTTCAAAACCGAGGTCCAGGTGGAAAAGCCAAGGGCCGTCATTACGCGCAACGATTCGCCGGACATTTCCTTTGATCGCTCCATCAATCCCTATCGCGGCTGCGAACACGGCTGCATCTATTGTTTCGCGCGGCCCACGCACGCCTATATGGGGCTGTCGGCAGGGCTCGATTTCGAAGCCAAGCTCTTCGCCAAGCCGGATGCCCCTCGCCTTTTGGAACGCGAACTGGCAAGGCCGGACTATAAGGTTCGTCCAATTGCGATCGGCACCAACACCGACCCCTATCAGCCGATCGAAAAGGAATGGCGGATCATGCGCCAGATATTGGAGGTGCTGAAGGCGGCCAACCATCCGGTGATGATCGTCACCAAATCGGCCATGGTGACGCGCGATATCGACCTGCTTGGTCCGATGGCGGAAATGGGCCTGGCACGGGTCGGCATTTCGGTGACGACGCTCGACCGCAAGCTGGCACGCACCATGGAGCCGCGGGCGTCGACGCCGGCCAAACGGCTCGATGCGATACGTGCGCTTTCCGAGGCCGGCATTCCGACCGGCGTCCTGGTAGCGCCCATAATCCCGGCGCTGAATGATCATGAAATTGAGCGCGTGCTCGATTCGGCGAAGACGGCAGGCGCATCGGAGGCAAGCTATGTGCTCCTGCGGCTGCCGCTGGAGGTGAGCCCGCTTTTCCGCGACTGGCTGCTCCGCAACTATCCGGACCGCTATCGCCATGTCATGTCGCTCATACGCTCCATGCGTGGCGGCAAGGATTACGACGCCGAGTTCGGAAAGCGGATGAAGGGCAGCGGGCCCTATGCCTGGCAGATCGGTCGCCGCTTCGAACTCGCGGCCAAGCGGCTTGGGCTCAATTTGACGCGCCGGCAGTTGAGGAACGACATCTTCGTGCCGCCGCTCGGGATGGGCGTTCAGTTGTCACTGCTTTAGAGCGCTTGCGGGTACGCCCGGGTCGCGGAGGTCGATCCTGCCGCGCAATGGACGGATCCGGGAGCAGCATTACGGCGCGGTGCGTCTTTTCAGATGCACAAGGGACGCTGCAGCACTTTGAATTGCTGCTTGTTTTTGTCCTTAAATCCGGTCCGATTTAAGGAAGCATGCAGTAGACAATTCGGTTCCAGCACATCCACTTTGCCTCGGGATGCGCTGGCGCCCCTCGGTCACCGCCGCACCTGTACCGAGGGGCTTGAAGGGAATCGGGTGAATGTGCGAGGGTCCCCCGCATGTCACGTCGCAAGTCGCCCGATTCCCCACTTTTTCCGCTTGAGCTGCCTGTTCCGGATTTCAGCTTCGAGACCGCAGCGCGCCTTGACGGCTTCTGGCCGGTGGCCGGCGCCGATGAAGCCGGACGAGGGCCGCTTGCAGGCCCGGTCGTCGCCGCTGCGGTCATCCTCGATCCCGATGCGGTCCCGGCGGGGCTCAATGACAGCAAACTCCTGACCGCAGAGCAGCGCGAAGCGCTGTTTAAAGAAATTCTGGCGACGGCGACGGTTTCGATCGCCTCGTCCTCGGCGACGCGCATCGATTCAACCGATATCCTGAAGGCCAGTCTCGATGCCATGCGGCGCGCGGTCCACGGCCTTGCTACGGCAGCGCGTTTCGTCCTCGTCGACGGTCGCGACGTGCCGCCGGGCCTCTCCTGCCGTGCGAAGGCTGTTGTCAAGGGCGACTCGCGCTCCGTCTCCATCGCTGCCGCATCGATCGTCGCCAAAGTCACCCGCGACCGCATGATGGCCCGCGCCGACGCGACCTTCCCAGCTTATGGCTTCGCCCTTCATGCAGGCTATGCGACTGAGAAACACCGCATTGCCATCGACAGCCATGGTCCCTGCTCGCTCCACCGCATGACCTTCCGCCCCTTTCGGCAGATCTGACGACGCGCGATAAAAAGGCGCTTGCGGCTCCGTTTCGGATCTCAGCTCGGCGCTCAGGAAGTCATCACCCCTGATATCTCTGCAACAGCGGGATGCGGCAGCGATGAGGCCATTTGTGGCCCCACAACGTCTCCTCCCGCTGCTCCAGTTGTGGCAGTTGTCGATGGCCGCGGCGATACCCAGAGCCATCGTGGCAGTCGCCCGCTCCTGGCGGTCATTTTATCGGACTCAGTTCGACCACACACTTGGCGCTCGCGATGGAGGAGCCGGCCGGAGGGAGTAGCTGCAATACATCTCGACAGGCTTATAGGCCCGGGCAATAGCCTGCGCTTGACAGGACTGTTCCAAAAGAGAAGCCCCGCCGAAGCGGGGCACTCTGCACTGTCGGAGAAGAAACGAGCGCCTCAGTTGAGCCGCGACTTAACCTCGCCGAGCGCCTTCTTAAAGAGCGCTTCCTGTGCGCCGGCATCAGTCTTGCTCGCCAGCACCTTCTCCGCGGCGCTGATCGCCAGGTCCACGGCCGCCGCGCGAACCGCGTTGATGGCGTCGCTTTCGGCCTGCTTGATCTTCTGCTCGGAAAGTGCCGTGCGGCGCGCGACATATTCCTCGGTCTTCTGCTTGGCTTCCGCAGTCAGCATTTCCGCCTCGCGCTGTGCGGCGGCGACGATGCTCGCAGCCTCGGCCTCGGCATCCTTGCGCTTGCGCTGGTATTCGGCGACCAGGCTCTGCGCTTCCTCGCGCAGCCGCTTGGCTTCCGCCAGCTCGTTGCTGATCTTGTCGGCGCGGGCATCAAGCGCCTTACCGACCATGCCCGGAACCTTGAGGTAGGCGATGAGAGCGAAGAAGAGGATCAGGCCGACGAGGGCATAGAAAGTCGCATCAAGTGCCATAATTCGTTGCTCCTCAGTTGCCGGCCGATGCCTTGACCGCGGCGGCGATCTCGGTCTTGGTGACGGTTCCACCGATCAGTTGCTTGACTACTGCGGTAGCCGTTTCCTCGGCGATCGCGCCGACATCGGCAAGTGCCTTGGACTTAATGTCGGCAATGCGCGTCTCGGCAGCGACGATCTTCTTGGCGAGATCGGCTTCGATGGCGGCACGCTCCGCGCTCGCCTTGGTCTTGGCCGCTTCGCGGGCGGTATCGGCGATCGAATGGCCCTTGGCCTTGGCGCTTGCCAGTTCCTGCTCGTAAGCGGCGATGGCAGTGTCGGCCTCGCCCTTCAAGCGGGAGGCCTCGTCGAGATCCTGTGCGATCCGGTCATGGCGCGTTTCGAGAATTCCGCCGATGCGCGGAATAATGACCTTCGACATCAGCAGGTAGAAGAGGCCGAACGTGATCGCTAGCCAGAGCACTTGTGATGCGAAATGGGTCGAATCGAAGGGCGGGAACACGCCGGATCCATGCTCGCCTTCGTGGGCCACACCCGTTTCGGTGTGCACCTCACCGGCCGCAGGAGCATCGTGCGCTTCGTTGCCTTCGGTGGTGGTTGACTGCTGGGCATAGGCCGCGGTCACAAACATGCTCACCTCCAGGTGCAAGAAAATGCGCGGCCGCGACCCGGGGCCGCGGCCGAAAACTCCAGCCGATATTAGACGGCGAAGAGGAGGAGGAGCGCTACGAGCAGCGAGAAGATGCCCAGAGCTTCCGTAACGGCGAAGCCGAATACGAGGCGGCCGAACTGGCCGTCAGCAGCCGACGGGTTGCGCAGGGCGCCGGCGAGATAATTGCCGAAGATGTTGCCGAGGCCGAGAGCCGTGCCGGCCATACCAAGGCATGCAAGACCTGCACCCAAGAACTTTGCTGCTTCCGCGTCCATGATTGACTCCTTCGAATGGTGTTGCGGCTAGGATTTGCGCCCCCGGCGGCTCAAGCCGACCGGAAGCGAGCGACTGTTATTCCTTAGTGGCTTCCCGGGTGGACGGCGTCATTGAGGTACATGCAAGTCAGCACCGCAAAGACATAGGCCTGGAGGAAGGCGACCAGGAATTCGAGACCGGTGAGAGCGACGGTCATGATGAGCGGCAGGACCGCGCCGCCGATGCCGAGCGCTCCAAAGGCGCTGAGCGAAGCGACGAAGCCTGCGAAGACCTTCAGCGTGATATGGCCCGCCAGCATGTTGGCGAAGAGACGGACCGAAAGGCTGATCGGACGGGAAAGGAACGAGATGACTTCGATCGCCACCACCAGCGGCAGAAGCGCGCCCGGCACACCATGCGGCACGAAGAGATTGAGGAAGCCGAGGCCGTGCTTGTAGAAACCGTAGAGAATGACCGTGCCGATCACGAAGACGGCGAGCGCGAAGGTCACAATGATCTGGCTGGTGACAGTGAAGAAATACGGGAACATGCCGAGCAGGTTCGCCGTGAGAATGAACATGAACAGCGAGAAGACCATCGGGAAGAATTTCATCCCGTGGCTACCGGCGCCCTCGCGAAGCATCGAGGCGATGAACTCGTAGGACATTTCCGACACCGACTGCATCCGCGTCGGGATCAGCCCGCGCTGTGACGTCGTCAGGTAAAGGAAGCCAGCGGCCACGCCGACGGTCGCGACCATGAACAGCGACGCATTAGTGAAGGAAAAGTCAATTCCGCCAATCTCGATCGGGACAATCTTGTTGACCAGGAACTGGTGGGTCGGATCGTTTGACACCGCGCTTCTCTTTCGTTTTGCCCGCCCGCGAGCGGAAACCGTGTTCTTCCGGGCGACACCTCAGGTGCCACCCTCGTCCTTCTTGTTATCCCCGGGGCCGCCTTTCCGCTGATCGGGTGTCGCCACCAGGCCGGCAGAACGCAGCACGTTCAAGACACCGGCACAGAACCCGAGAAGCAGGAGGACGATCATGCCCCACGGCCCTGTACCCGCAAAGTGGTCCAAAAGATAGCCCAGAAACGCCCCAACCACGATGCCGGCGATGAATTCGCTCGAAAGCTTCATCGCCGCTGCGTAGCCCTTGCGGCTTTCGTCGGCGCGCCTTTCCGTCTCGTCCGAGACATCCGCCCGCTTGGACTTGATGTCTTCGCCAAGGCGCTTGAGCCGCGCTTCCAGACTCTCTTCCGGTTTCTCCGTCACATGGCTCCCCTTTGCAGCCCCACGCGGTCGAACGCGATCTCGGTCATACAAACGGCCGGTGTTCAAGCCACGCCTCGGCCCCATTTGAAGTCGCGCGCAACATAGTTTTAGGACCTTGCATAGTCAAGGCATGCGGGGAGGTTGAACGTGGACAATATTGCTTTTGAATTTCAATGGCTTAACAATAAGTGCGACAAGCTGCGACAAAGGTGCAACGGGAATCTTCGCCGGAGGGCTCGGCTTCTGCCGTCGCCGCGCTGCCGGAATCGTCAGCTCCAGCCGCCGCCATAGGTTCGATAAAAGATGTGCAGCCCGATCTTGCCGACCCGCTTCATCGTCTTCGCCCAGGCGGGCTTCACATAGGTGGCGTGATAATGTGTTGCGGAGCCCACCTCGGGCAGCCAGATCTTGCCGGCGGTGACGGCCATCGCCACTTCCTTGGCCGTTTTCCAATGGGAGCGCGAATAGATCAGGTCGCGGATCATGTCGCAGGCGAAGGAGAATTGGCAGCGATTGCGCCAGGCCTTGTTCTGGTACACGACACCGCAAATCGTCTTCGGATAAGTCGGATTGCGAACGCGATTGAGAATCACCTGCGCGACCGCCGCCTGCCCCTTCACAGGCTCACTGCGGGCTTCGAAATAGATCCCTTCGGCCAGGCAGGTCTGCTCTTCCTTGCTGAAGACTGTGGCGGGCAACGGCGTTGCTGCCCAGGCATGGTCGTCAGGCGCAATGTCCGGAATGAAACGCCCGCCGTTCTTGTCCTCGCGCAGAATCGAATCGAAAGGCGATTCACGCGCATAGTCCGGCTCGGGCCGGACATAGGCAGTCGCGAGAATGTCGGGCTTGTCGTTGGTGACGAGGTTGGCAAGCATCGGCGAAAGGCCGGGTTCGAGCTTCGGCGGCTTCTTCCGGTAGAAGGCCGTGGCGATCTCGATCTCCTTGCCTTTGATCTTCGGCTTGGCAAAGATCATTCTTTCGGGGCCGTCGAAGACCGGTTCCATGAGCGAGCTCGTGCGCTGAAGAATCGAGCCGGCAGTAAAATCCTTCGGTGGTGTCACCGGGCTGACGGCGACGATGCGCCCCTTCTTGAGCTTGCGGGTGACGCGATCCTCGTCCGGCGTCCCCTGATGTTTGGTTTCAGCCGTCAACGCCACACGGCTGCCGTCCGGCATCGTCATGCCGGCGCCGCCATCGAGCGCACCGGTGGTGATCGGATCGGCGAACACCATCTCCACCTCGTGGACGGAGCCCGCGGGCGATTGCGTCATATACATCCGCCAGCGCTCTCCGCCGCGATTGATGCCGGAAAGAAAGGTCGCGAGGTCGGAATAGGCGACGGCCGAAGGAAAGCCGAGGAAGAGCGCAAGGCCTATGATCGCGGGGGCGCGCCAGGTCGTGAGGGGCGGGCGAAACTTGCGACGCACTCTTTCACTCTTACGCACCGGTCAGCTCCACGCAACTCTTACTCGGGCACGCGTTCTCGCAGGCCGGTACACGACCAGCAGCAAGATTCCGTGCAGAACGCTAGGTTTTGGAAGCGATCGGACGGCTCCCCGGGACCGCTTCGTTCGAGCCTCGAAAATGAAGCATTAACCTTGATGTTTGGTTAATGCGGACGCGCCCGAAGCGGCAGATTGTGGGGGTCCCGCTTAGATGATCACGTGCGAACCGAGCTCGACCACGCGGTTCGTCGGCAGGCGGAAATAATCGGACGGGTCGATCGCCGCGTTGGCGAGCGCAATGAACAGGCGGTCCTGCCAATGCGGCATGCCGGATTGGGCGTCGGGAACGAGCTTGCGGCGGCCGAGATAGAACGAGGTCGACATGATGTCGAATTTGAGGCCCGATTTACGGAAGAGGCCCAGCGCCTGCGAGACGTTCTGCGTCTCCATGAAGCCGAACTTCATTTCGAGCAGCGTGAAGCGGTCCGACAGCGGTCGCACGCTGACGCGCTCCTCCTTCGGCACCTTCGGCGTGTTGGCGGTACGGATCGTCAGGACGAAGTTCTGCTGATGCAGCACATGATTGTGCTTGATATTATGCAGCAGGGCGGCGGGCGTCGAATCCGGGTCGCTCGTCAGGAAGATCGCCGTGCCCGGCACGGCCACGGGCGCATGTTCGCTCTTGCGTTCGATCGACTTGATGAAGCTCGCCAGCGGAATGTCGATATGGCGCGTCTTGGCGTGCAGTATCTCGGTGCCGCGCTTCCAGGTCCACATGATGATAATGAAGGTCGTAGCGATCAGGATCGGCACATAGCCGCCATCGTGGACCTTCAGCATATTGGCTCCAAGGAAGACGAATTCCAATAGGAACAGCGGCAGGAGCGCACCGGCCGCCCACCAGCCGGACCAGTTCCAGCGCATACGCAGGAATTCGAAGGAGAGCACCGTCGTGACCACCATCGCGCCGGTGACGGAGATGCCGTAGGCGGTCGCCAGCGCCTCGGACGAGCCGAAGACGAAAACGAGCGCCATGACGCCGAACATCAGCAGCGTGTTGACGTTCGGCAGATAGATCTGGCCCGTATGGGTCTCGGAGGTGTGGAAGATCGCCATGCGCGGCAGGAAGCCGAGGTGGATCGCCTGGCGCGTGAGCGAAAAGGCGCCCGTGATCACCGCCTGGCTGGCGATGATCGTCGCCGCCGTGGCGAGAATGACGGCGGGAAGCAGCGCCCATTTCGGAAACATCAGGAAGAAAGGATCGGACATCGCCTCCGGATTCTCGAGAACGAAGGCGCCCTGCCCAAGATAGTTAAGGGTCAGCGCGGGGAAGACGATGGTGAACCAGGCCCACTGGATGGGCCTCCGGCCGAAGTGGCCTAGATCGGCGTAAAGCGCCTCGGCTCCGGTAACTGTGAGGAAGACGGCGCCAAGCACAACGATGCCGACATAGCCTTCGTTGAGCAGGAAGGTGGCGGCGTAGAACGGGTTGAAAGCTTTGAAGATCGACGGATCGTCCGCGATATGCACGAGGCCGATCGCGCCCATGACAAGGAACCAGACCAACGTTATCGGCCCGAAGAAATTGGAAACCGCGCTGGTGCCCTTCGACTGCACCGCGAAGAGGAGCAGGAGGATCACCACCGCGATCGGAACGACATATTCACTCAGCGCCGGCGTCACCAGCTTCAACCCCTCTACGGCCGAGAGCACCGACAGCGCCGGAGTGATCATCGCGTCGCCGATGAAGAGCGCCGCCCCGGCAATCCCCATGAAGAACAGGATCGCCGTATGTCCGTTGGCGGTCTTCATGAGCAGCGCCAGCAGGGACAGGGTGCCACCCTCGCCCTGGTTGTCGGCTCGTAGCAGGAAAAGCACGTATTTTATCGTGACGATGATCGTCAGCGACCAGATCATCAGCGAGATCAAGCCGATGATCTCCACGTCCGTTACACCGTCATGCGAAACGGGGCGCAGCGCCTCGCGAAAGGCATAGAGCGGGCTGGTGCCGATATCGCCGTAGACGACGCCGATGGAGCCAAGCGCCAGCGCAATCAGTCGACGCGTATTTTCGGACCCACGCACGGCGGGAGCAGACAATTGAGACATGCGCGTCCAACAGGCTCTTAAAGCCAGCCTTTCCAGCGGAAAAAGAGGAAGGGTATCACGGCCGAAAGCACCATGGCCGCAAGCGCCCACGGATAGCCGAACTGCCATTCGAGCTCCGGCATCACGCGGAAATTCATGCCGTAGACGGATGCCACCAGGGTCGGCGGCAGGAGAACGACCGAAGCAATCGAGAAGATCTTGATGATCGCATTCTGCTCGACATTGATGAGACCGAGAGAAGCATCGAGCAGAAAGGTGATATTGCCTGAGATAAAGGCCGCATGCTCGGAGAGCGATTGTATGTCCCGGGAGATGGAGCGGCAAAGTTCGCGGCTGTCCTTGTCCTCCTGCACATCGGGCACGGTGTAGACGAAGGTCAGCAGCCGCGAAAGCGACGCGAGGCTGTCACGTGTCTTGGCGAGGAGTCGGTGATGACCAGCCACGTCACGCAGGCGCGCCTCGAGAAAGTGCGGCGGCCGGCGCTTGCCGGTAGCCTTTTCGCCGAAGACCTCAAGCGACAACTCGTCGATCTTGTCGACCGCCTGCTCGAGAATTTCCGCCGTGCGGTCGGCGATCGTCTCGAGCAGCCGTGTCAGGATCACAGCGCCGTTGCGGCAGCCGCCGGGGATGCGATGCATGCCGGCCTTGAAGAGCCCGAACGCCCGCGGTTCGGCGTAGCGCACCGTGACAAGCCGCTTACCCGCCAGAATGAAGCCGACATCCGTCAGCCCCGGCATTTCAGTGTCGCTCCTATAGACCAGCGACGCGGTCATGAAGACGGCGTCGTCGTCGGTGTAGAGCCGGCTCGACGGCTCTATGTCCTTGAGGTCCTGCCGCGTCGGGATGGAAATCCCGAGCAGACCCTCCATCATCAGGTCTTCCGCCTTGGTCGGCTCGACGAGGTCGATCCAGACGATATCGGGGCGCAGGGCCGCCGGCGGCTCTGCCGTCGAGAGAACGACAGCTTCACCGTTGACGCAGTAGCCTGTGATCATGTGGTCGCCTTTTTCATGCGGCCGACGACGATGAACCCTGAAGGTTTGGAGCGATCAGCCGCCACACGATTTCCACGATGCAGATCAATCTGATGAAGGCTTCCGCCCGAATCGACAATCGGTAGCCGGTTGTCGCGGGGCCGAAATCTCCGGCGAGAGGCGCCGGGACGATTGCCCGGCGCGCGAGGCAAGGCATATGACGCAAAGGTCACGCAAAATCAATGCCCCCCACGGATGCGGTTCCCTGCGGCATGTTGCTCCGGTACTGAGCTCGCATCCACCCTGGATCACATTATGTGATCATTTCCGATGAGTTAGCGCGAAATGGGCGAAGAACCGCGGCGCCGTTCCGCTCCCATGGACTGAAATCTACTCGAAAACGATGTTGGGCATTGCCCGGCTCTTGTCCTGCCGCGCTGCGGCGACCTGCTCCCAGACCCGTGCGGCGATCTCGCGGTAGATGCGCGCGACCTCGCCTTCAGGCTCGGAGACCACAAGCGGTGTTCCCGCATCGGAGGTTTCGCGAATGCCCATCGTCAGAGGCACCTCGCCAAGGAACGGCACGCCGATGCGTTCCGCTTCCTTCTTCGCGCCGCCGTGGCCGAAAATGTCGTAGCGCGTGCCCGTATCCGGCGCCACGAAATAGCTCATGTTCTCGACGATCCCGAGGACCGGGACCTCGACCTTGCGGAACATCGTCAGGCCCTTGCGAGCATCGACGAGCGCGAGGTCCTGCGGCGTCGACACGATGACGGCGCCGGCGAGCGGCACCTGCTGGGCCATGGTCAGTTGCGCGTCGCCTGTTCCCGGCGGCATGTCGACGACGAGCACGTCGAGCTCGCCCCAGGCCACCTCGCGCAACATCTGCAGGAGCGCCGACTGGATCATCGGGCCGCGCCAGATCATCGCGACCTCCTCGTCGACGAGGAAGCCCATAGACATTACCTTCAGCCCGTAGTTTTCCATCGGGCGGATGAGGCGCCCTTCGATTTGCTGAGGCCTGCCAGAAATCTTCAACAGTCGCGGCATCGAGGGGCCGTAGATATCGGCGTCGAGGAGCCCGACCTTCAGGCCGTTTGCCTGAAGCGCCAGCGCCAGATTGACGGACGTCGTGGACTTGCCGACGCCACCCTTGCCCGAGGCGACGGCGATGATGGCGCCCACCCCCGGAATGCCCGTCTTGGCAGCGCCGGCCGGCCGTTGGCCATGCGGCTGCCCGGAGGCTGGCGCCGGGCGCTGCACCGGTGCGGACTGGGGCGCTGCCTTGCGGTCAGCGGTCAATGCCACCATAGCCGCCTTCACGCCGGGTATCTCGCGCACGACCCGTTCGGCCGCCGCACGCATCGGTTCGAGCTCCTTCGCCCGCTCCGCCGGCACGGTGATCGAGAAATAGGCCTTGCCGTCGGAAATGAAAACATCGGAGACAAGGCCGAGATCGACGATATTGCTCTCCATGTCCGGACCGCGGACGTTCCGCAGCTTCTCAAGAACCATTTCCCTGGTCACGTCCGGCATCTCGCCCTCTTATCTGTTCCGTTCACGCGGCCGAGGCCCTGTGCGTGCGGTAACGCTTTGAACTGCTGTGTAATCTATCCCCAAATCGAATCCGATTTAAGGAATTGCAGCGCGGCGCGTCCTTTCAGACGCGCAACGGCCGCTGTAGCACTTGCTGCATGTATTTGTCCTTAAATCGAATTCGATCCAAGTAACATGCAGTGCGCAGTAGATAATGGAGCCGGGACGCTTCGCCAATGCGACGGAGAAAAAATGAGGAGCCGCCAGCCGATCGCCGTGTCCGTACATCCGGGATCACGGGCGATCGGTGGCGGCCCTTTCTTCGCGACCTTCTTGGGCGCTGTCTTATTTTAGTCCCCTCTGGACATGCCAAAGGACATGCAGAATGCGTGCCAGTTTGCGGCACAACAGCAAAAACGAGTATTTTCAGATAGATGAGAGATCGCGTCGCGAAAAATGCAAGAGTAAACTTGCTCGATTTCCGGGCATGCACATGATTTAGGCACAGGCAGAGAGCACGACGAACTGGCAATCATTTGGCAGCTTCGCTTCACCCGGCAATTTCGGCAAGCCGCATTCAAACCCAGTCAGCGACGTGCTTTGGATCAGGTGATATAGCCCCTCTTCATCGCCTTCACGACTGCCTGCGTGCGGTTGACCGCGTCGAGCTTCTTGGTGACGTGGTTCAGGTAGTGATTGACGGTGTGCTCTGACAAACCGAGGATGCCGGCGATCTCAGCGCTGGTCTTGCCGGCCGCTGTCCAACTCAGGCACTGAATTTCGCGCTCGGACAAAACGGTGTTGGTGCTCTTCCAGACGGAGCCGATCTCGGCCAGGCGGTTATAGACGTGGATCGCGATCATCTGCAGTTCCATCGCCGCCGTCATCGGCAATTCCGCCTGTGGGCCCATGAGGATGACCGCGCCGCGCCCGCCTTCGGCGTCATGGACCGGAAAATAGTTTGCCTGGAAGATGCCGTTGTCGCGCAGCATGGCGATATAGTCCGCGGAGGATTCAGGCTTGCCTCTCTCCTTCTCCCAGTCTTCGAGCGTGATCTGGAACGGCGTCGTAGTCTCTCTCAAACGGCGCACACCAGTGCTGAAACGCAGCATCGACAGACTGTCGTACTTGTTGAGGAGTTCGGCCGGCATGTTCGAGATCACCGTGGTGGCGGACAGCCGCTCGACGTCGATGGCCGGAATGGTACAAATGAGGAAGGTCTTGAAGCCAAAGATCTGCGTAATCCGCCGCATATAGCGGATGATGTCGAACTGGGTCTCCAGCCTTGCGATTTCAGACGCGAAATCACCGCCCCGGGGCAGATCGATCTCAGTCGTCCCCGTCGTCATCATATCTTGCATTCGCGCGTTCCATGGCATTCATCGTTTATCAAATAGCCTGAGCCGCCGAGCAATGCCAACAGGTGATTGACGATCGTCACTTTTGATACGCAAAAGCCTGTGTATTTCGCCGCGCCTCAGTCGTCATGCCCGCGAAGTGGCAGCGGCCGTGACACGGCATGCAGGCGGAAGCCGCGGCGCACCCCGTCCGTCCTAATTGATCAGCCCGGCGCGGATCGCCTTGGCGACGGTTTGAACGCGGTTGACCGAATCCAGTTTGCGGGTCGCACGGTTCAGATAGTGGTTCACGGTGTATTCCGACAGCGCCATGATCCGTGCCATCTCCACCGTGGTCTTGCCCGCCGCGGCCCAGCGCAGACACTCGATCTCGCGCCGGGAAAGACTGCCGGGGCCGCGCCGGTCGCGCGCCCTCACTTCGTTAAGCCGGCTGTAAACAAGTCCGGCCCACAGATTGAGCGCCTGCAATTCGTCACTGGAGACGGCAGAGCGATCGCCGCCGAAGGCGACGGCCGCACGCTGTCCGGCGGCGTCATGCACCGGCAGGTAGACACCCCGCGGCATATTGGCGTACTCGAAGACGCAAACGGCGGCATCGCCCTTGCCGTCCAAGCGTCGGCGCGCCAGTTGGTACGCGTCGTAGGTGAACGGAATGGTGCTGCGCCGCAAACGCTGGATCACAGGGCTGCCGTCGATCAGACGGGCACTGTCGTAACGCCTCAGGAAATCCGCCGGCCAGGTCGTTAGCAGTGCCTGCGCGGCCAGGCTGTGACAGCCGGTGTCGGGAATGGCGAGAACCATGAAACCGCGAAAGCCGAAGGCTTCCGAGACCCGGTCGAGGACGCGCCTAACGTCGTCCTCGCTGTCGATCGGTTCCCTCACGGACCGGCCATCGGGGAGGACCAATGAGGATATATCGGCGCTGAAATCTATCATGTTTTCGGCTCCCGCATCCGGCCCCGATCCGAGATCCGGCCGCTTCGGTGTCATGGTGCGTTGTCAAAGCCCGCCAGACTCAACGGCACAAGCGTGCAACCAATCGTGGAGACGGGATTCTCACAGGTTGAAACTACTAATCCTGAGTGCTTTCGTCCAGTCGAAACTTCTAATTTACCGTAAAGCGATCCTCAACCTTCCATATTCAAGCGCAAAAAGCTCTAGCGCCCCTCCCGGCGTGGGCCAAGACGGATCCGCACTTCCTCCTCTATCGCCGCCGCCGCCCTTCGCACGTCCGCGGCCCAGGCGGCAAGCTGCTCCATGTTGACGCGATAGGACGGTCCCGTCACCGAGACGCCGGCAACCAGATCTTGTTCCCGAACCGCGATCGGCGCAGCCACGCAGCAGATCTCGGCCTCGTGCTCCTCGCGATCGAAGGCGTGCCCGTCACGGCGAATCTCCTCGATTTCGGCCAGCAACGATTGAGCGGAACGATGGGTGTGCGCGGTGAAGGGACGGAACTCCAGCTTCGCGGCAATCCGCTCCAGCTCGCTCGGAGAGAGCGACGATAGCGCCGCCTTGCCGATCCCCGTGCAATAGGCCGGCGATGCCTTGCCGATCTGCGAGCTCATGCGCACCGTCTGCCGGCTTTCCACCTTGTCGACATAGATGATCTCGGTTTCGCGCAGAACTCCCAAATGCACCGTCTCGCCGGTCAATTCGTGCAAACGCAGGAGATGCGGCTCGGCGATGTCGCGAAAGCGGTTGCCGGACCAGGAGCGGTAGGCGAACTTCAGAAGACGAAGCCCGGGTTCGTAGGACAGATCCCGGCGCTGTACCAGGAGCCCCTCCTCGACAAGGTGGCCAAGCAACCGGTGCAACGTGCCACGCGGCTGTCGAACGGATTGAAGTATGTCCGTGAAGCGTTGCGGGCGGTCAGCCATCGCCACGGCCTCGAGCACTGCCATGGCCTTGCCAAGCGTGCCGGTGCCGGCAGCCTCCTCTTGCAAATCGTTTGCTCTATTTCGACTCATCTCTTCCGTTTCCACCGGCCCTGCCACCTTGACAGGATAAACGTCTTGGCGCGATAATTCCAGATAGTAAAACATTGTTCCATATAATGGAACTCGTTCATTCCGCATCTGCGGTGTCGGGGAGAGGCCCATTCATGACCTTACCGAGCAGCCAGTTTCCTGACCTGCGCAACCGCGGCGTTCTGGTCACCGGCGGCGGTTCCGGCATAGGCGCCGCTCTGGTCGAGGCATTCGCGCGACAGGGCGCGCGCGTAGCCTTCGTCGATATCGCGGAGGAGCCGAGCCGAGCGTTCTGCGAAAGGCTCGCGGCAGAGACCGGGCGAGTACCTCACTTCATTCCCGCCGACCTTCGCGATGTCGAAGCGGCCCGGAACGCTGCCGAAGCGGCGGCCGCGGCGCTCGGTTCGGTGCATGTCCTCGTCAACAACGCCGCAAGAGACGACCGCCAGACGCTTGAGGCGGTAACCGAGCAAAGCTGGGATGAAGGGCTTGCCGTCAATCTCAGGCACTATTTCTTCATGTCCCAGGTGATCGCGCCGCATATGAGGCGCCAAGGCGGCGGCTCGATCATCAATTTCTCGTCTATAGCCTTCATGCTGAACATGCCGGAAATCCCCACCTATGCCACTGCCAAGGCGGGAATCATCGGCCTGACCAAGTCGCTCGCCGGGAAGCTCGGCCCGGACAATATCCGCGTCAACGCCATCCTGCCGGGCATGATCGTCACCGAACGGCAGAGGCGACTCTGGCTCGACGACGAGGCGATCGCGCGCATGCAGGAACGACAGTGCCTGAAACGCATGCTCATCGCCGACGATCTCGTCGGACCTTGTCTCTTCCTGGCATCGGACAGCTCGGCGGCGATGACTGCACAGACCATGATCATCGATGGAGGCGTGTTTTGATGACGGCAGGTTACTACGCCGCGGTGGACTGGGGGACCTCGAGCTTCCGGCTGTGGATCATCGGCGAGGACGGGGCGGTGGTCGCCGAGCGCCGTAGCGCAGAAGGCATGACGACCGCGGCGAAGACTGGTTTCCACGCCGTGCTCGACAACCACCTCGCCGCCGTCTCGGCGCCTGCCCATCTGCCGATCATCATCTGTGGGATGGCGGGCGCCCGTCAGGGTTGGAAGGAAGCCGGCTACCTCGAAACGCCGGCAGCGCTTTCCGCCATCGCCAGCCATGCCATCGCAGTGCCGGACGTCGATCGCGACATCCGCATCCTGCCGGGGCTCGCCCAGCGCAACGACCAGCACCCGGACGTTATGCGCGGCGAGGAAACGCAGCTCCTCGGCGCAGCCGGAATGCTCGGCGGCGGGCGGCATCTCGTCTGCATGCCCGGGACCCACAGCAAATGGGTTCGCCTTGCGGACGAGACGGTTGAGGGCTTCTCGACCTTCATGACGGGCGAGCTCTTCGAGGCAATCTCGCGCCATACGATTCTGAGCCACGCCGTGGCGGATGCGGACGGCTTTGCCGCCGAAAGCCCTGCTTTCGCCGAGGCCGTTAGGAGCGCGCGGGAAAATCCGGCGCTTGCGACGAACCTGCTTTTCTCCGTCCGCGCGGGACAACTTTTGAACAATACCGGCGCCGCCGACGCAAGGGCGCGGCTCTCAGGCACCCTGATCGGCCTCGAAATTGCCGGAGCACTCGCTGCGGCCGGCCGCGTGGACGGCATCTGCCTCGTCGCCTCCGGCGGACTCGGCGCACTCTATCGCACGGCCCTGGAGAGCCAAGGGCTCACCGTCCGTGTCGTCGACGCGGATGAGGCGGTCAGAGTCGGGCTCGCGGCCGCCGCCCGGGCGATATGGCCTCTTTGACGGAAAGACAAGAACATGAACCGCATTTCCCTGCCGCCGTTGAAATACCCACTGATCGCCATCCTGCGCGGGCTGAAGCCCGAGGAGGCCGAGGGCGTGGTCGGCGCCCTGCTTGAAACGGGCTTCACGGCAATCGAAATCCCGCTCAACTCTCCCGAGCCGTTCCGCTCCATCGAAACGGCCGTGAAGATGGCCCCCCTCGACTCTCTGATCGGCGCGGGCACGGTGCTCACGACTGCCGACGTGGACCGCCTCGCCGACGTCGGCGGGCGGCTGATGGTAAGCCCCAACGTCGAGCTTTCGGTCATTCGCCTTGCCGCCGCGAAAGGCATGGTGACGATGCCGGGTGTCTTCACGCCGACGGAGGCGCTGGCGGCGGCGGCGGCCGGAGCAAGCGGTCTTAAATTCTTCCCGGCTAGCGTGCTTGGCCCGTCCGGCATCGCGGCGATCCGCGCGGTGCTTCCGGCGGATCTCGAAATCGCCGCCGTCGGCGGCGTCTCGGAAGCCAATTTCGCCGATTACGCAAAAATTGGGGTCCGCTCATTCGGCCTCGGCTCCAGCCTCTACAAACCGGGCATGAGCGCCGCTGATGTCCGGGAGCGGGCGGCGGCGACGCTTGCAGCCTATGACGCCGTCTATGGAGGAAGGCAATGACCGAGCTCGTACCCTTTTCCGGCCGCATCCTCTGCGACTTCGCCTCCGAACTCGGGGAGGGCCCGACCTTCGACCCGGCGACCGGCACGGCCTGGTGGTTCAACATCAAGGGCCAGGAGTTGCATGAGCTTCACCTCGAAAGCGGCCGCAAGACGGTTCATCCCCTGCCCTTCCTCGGCAGCGTGCTCGCGGTGATCGATCCGACCCGGCAATTGATCGCCTCCGATCTGGGCCTGTTCATCCGCGATACGGAAAGCTATGCGCTCAGCCTCTTCGCCACCCTCGAAGACAGGCCGGGCAACCGCTCCAATGACGGACGCGTTCATCCCTCAGGCGCGCTCTGGATCGGCACGATGGGACGGAAGGCCGAGAAGCATGCGGGGGCGATATACCACGTGGCCGGGGATCGGGTGACGAAGCTATACAGCAGCATCACCATCCCGAACGCGATCTGCTTCTCCCCCGATGGCGCCACCGCCTATTTCACGGACACCGACGTCAACCATCTGATGCGGGTCGACATCGATCCGGCGACCGCCCTCCCCACCGGCGATCCGGTTCTCCTTTCCGACGAGAGTGCCAAGCCCGGCGGCGTAGACGGCGCTGTCTGCGATGCCGACGGGTTGATCTGGAATGCCCGCTGGGGTGCCGGCGCCGTCGAGGTCTATAAGCCCGACGGACGGAAGGTCGCCCGCTATGCCGTGCCTGCGACGCAGCCGAGCTGCCCGGCTTTTGTGGGGGCGAAGGCCGATCGGCTGCTGGTGACCTCCGCCTGGCAGGACATGGACGATGCCGCGCGCGCCGCCGATCCGGATGCCGGCAAGACGTTCGAGCTCGGCATCGAGGTCAAGGGACGCTTCGAACCCGCCTTCCGGCTCTGATCTCAATTAAGTTCTGGCGCCTCGCCGATAAAAAGTCATACAATTGATCCATGCGCTGAATCGCGATGGAAAGGGAGTGCTCGAATGAGCGATAAGAAAAAAGAGCTGAGAAGCCGTCACTGGTACGGCGGGACACACAAGGACGGCTTCATTCACCGGTCCTGGATGAAGAACCAGGGCTTTCCCGACCACGTTTTCGACGGGCGGCCGATCATCGGCATCTGCAATACCTGGTCCGAACTCACTCCCTGCAACAGCCATCTGCGCATCCTCGCCGAGGGCGTGAAGCGCGGCGTCTGGGAAGCGGGCGGCTTTCCGGTCGAGTTTCCGGTGTCGTCGCTCGGCGAAACGCAGATGCGGCCGACCGCCATGCTCTTCCGCAATCTGCTCGCGATGGATGTCGAGGAGGCTATCCGCGCCTATGGCATCGACGGTGTCGTGCTTCTCGGCGGCTGCGACAAGACGACACCCGGGCAATTGATGGGGGCCGCCTCCGTCGATCTGCCGACGATCGTCGTTTCCTCCGGTCCGATGCTGAACGGCAAATGGAAAGGCAAGGATATCGGCTCCGGCACGGATGTCTGGAAATTCTCGGAGGCCGTGCGGGCCGGCGAAATGAGCATGCAGGAGTTCATGGCCGCCGAAAGCGGCATGTCGCGCTCGCCGGGTGTTTGCATGACCATGGGCACGGCGACGACGATGGCTTCGGTGGTGGAAGCGATGGGGCTTTCGCTGCCGACCAACGCAGCGCTCCCCGCCGTCGATGCCCGCCGCATGGCGCTCGCGCACATGACCGGCAAGCGGATCGTCGCGATGGTGCACGAAGATCTGAGATTGTCGAAGATCCTGACGAAGGAGAACTTCGAGAACGGCATCATCGCCAATGCCGCTGTCGGTGGGTCGACAAACGCCGTCGTGCATATGCTGGCGATCGCCGGACGTGCCGGTGTCGATCTCTGTCTCGACGATTTCGACCGCGTGGGCGGGCAGGTGCCCTGCATCGTCAACTGCATGCCCTCGGGCAAATATCTGATCGAGGATCTCGCCTATGCGGGCGGCCTGCCGGCGGTCATGAACCGCATTCAGCACCTGCTCCACGCCGATGCGCCGACCGTTTCCGGCGTGCCGATCAGCAAATACTGGGAGGGCGCGGAGGTCTATAACGACGACGTCATCCGCCCGCTCGACAATCCGCTCCGCGCGGCTGCCGGCATTCGCGTGCTCAAGGGCAATCTCGCGCCGAACGGCGCGGTCATCAAGCCGTCGGCGGCGAGCGAGCACCTGCTCGCCCATGAGGGACCGGCCTATGTTTTCGAAACCATCGAAGATTTGAAGGCAAAGATCGACGATCCGGACCTGCCGGTGACCGAGGATACGATCCTCGTCCTCAAGGGCTGCGGTCCCAAGGGATATCCCGGCATGGCGGAAGTCGGCAACATGCCGATTCCGCGCCGGCTCGTCGAAAGAGGCGTTCGCGACATGGTACGCATCTCGGATGCGCGCATGTCCGGCACCGCCTTCGGCACCGTGGTCCTGCATGTGAGCCCGGAAGCCAATGCAGGCGGGCCGCTTGCGATCGTTAAGAGCGGGGACCGCATCCGGCTCGACGCCATGAAAGGCGAGTTGAACCTGCTGATCAGCGAGGAGGAACTCGCAGCCCGCATGGCTGCCTGGCAGCCGCCGGAGCAGAAATGGCAACGCGGCTACTATAAGCTCTATCACGACACCGTGCTGCAGGCAGACAGGGGCGCCGACCTGGATTTCCTCGTCGGCAAGAGCGGCGATGAGGTGCTTCGCGAGAGCCATTAGTGATCGGGGAAGACGACCGTTACTCGATATTCGTACGCCGCGTGGTCACCTGGCTGCGCGGCGTATTGGCGAGCGGCTGAGAAGATCGCGCTCGTGCGAAAGCATGATGGAGATGCGTCGCCAGGCGCGGACTTTCCGGCCAATTGACGATCGTCGCATTTCCACTGGCTGAAAAGGCGGCCAATACTCGGAGGCGATGCGTTTGGCGGCTGCAAATTCTACGGAACAGTTTCCGCCGCCGGGCGTTGCTTGAGTGTCACTGGCGCAGTGTCGCTGGCCGATGGCTGAGCCTGCGCCTTGCTCGACAACGTCAACGAAAGGCAGTCTGAAATGAGAGAGAGACTTATATCTTCCGTTGCCGCTGGCGCGCTTCTCGTGGGCGTTGCCGTTGCCCCGACAAGTTTCGCACAGCAGACAACCACGCCGCCGGCTCCGGCACCCGAGACCCAGACCATGGAACCGGCGCCGGCCACACCGGATGCGACCACACCGGCCCCGGCACCTGGCGAGCAGGCGCAGACGCCGGCTCCTGCCGATAAGTCGACCGAAATGGCCGCTGGCGAAGCCACCTACTTGACTGAACAGGCCGCAGACCAGATTTCCGCCAATACCTATATTGGACAATCGGTCTACAACCCCAACGATGAAAGCATCGGCGAGATCAACGACCTGATCATCAAGAAGGAAGGCGGCGTTGCCGCTGCGGTGGTCGGTGTTGGCGGTTTCCTCGGCATCGGTGAAAAGAACGTCGCAGTGCCGTTCGATAAGATCGAGGTCACCGAGGACGCTGAAGCGAACACGATGAAGCTGACGACCACGGAAACGGCCGAGTCGCTGAAGGCTGCACCGGAGTTCAAGACGAAGGCGCAGTTGATGGCCGAGCGGAACGCCGCCCAGCCGGTCGACACGTCGACAACTTCTGCGACCGGCACGACCCCGGCTCCGACTCAGCCGGCACAGCCCGCACCGCAGCAGTAAGCCTGCGAGTGACTGGCTAGCGAGAGCGGCGCCCAAGGCGCCGCTTTTCGTTCTCTAGTGCATCTTTCCTTACTGCATGTTTCCTCAAATCGTACCCGATTTAAGGAAACATGCAGCAATTCAAAGTGCTACAGCGTCCTTTGTGCGTCTGAAAAGACGCACGGCGCTGTAGAATCGTGCCGATTCAATCTCGGCGTGTCGCAGAAACCGGCCCTGTTCGGAGACTCTCAATACCAAGCGTCGGGCATAGTGCTCTTGCGCCTTGCGACATAGTCCCGCAGCGCCTCATCGATTGCCACGTCCAAAGGCGGCGCTTCGTATTCGGCGAGCGCCTTCTTCCAATATCGGTTGGCACGCAGCGCCATGTCCGTCTCCCCCTGCTCGACCCATTTCTCGAAGGGTTCGTTGTCGGAAAGCGCACTGTCCCAAAAGGCGGTCTGATAGTTGCGCATCGTGTGCTCGCAGCCGAGAAAATGATTGCCAGGCCCGACCTCCAGAAAGGCGTCCATGGCGAGCGTGTTGTCGTCGACCACGACGCCGGCGAGATAGGAGTGGAGCGCGCCGCAGAAATCGGTATCCATCACGAATTTCTCGTAGGACATGGCGAGCAGCCCATCGACGAAGCCCGCCGAATGCAGGATGAAATTGGCGCCGCAGTGCACGGCTGAGAGCATTGACATGACGCCCTCCTGCATCGCCTGGGCGTCCGGCCGTTTCGAATTGGAGAAATTGCCGGCGCAGCGCAAGGGAAGGCCGAGCCGGCGAGCGAGCTGGCCTACGACCATGCTGCCGATTGCCGGTTCGGGCGTGCCGAAGGTCGGCGAGCCGGAGCGGAGCGACATGGACGACAGGAAATTGCCGAAGATCACCGGCGCGCCCTTGCGTTCGAGCTGCGTCAGCGCACAACCGGCAAGCGTTTCCGCATAGGATTGCGCGATGGCGCCGGCATTGGTGACGGGGCCCATGGCGCCGCCGAGAATGAAAGGCACGATGACCGCCGCCTGGTTGGCACGCGCATAGGCGCGCAGCGATTTCGTCATGGTCCCGTCCCAGACGAGCGGCGAATTGACGTTGACATTGCCGAGAATGACGCAGTTCCGGTCGACGAAGTCGGCGCCGAAGAGAATGCGGGCCATTTCGATCGAATCCTCGGCGCGCTCCTCCGCCGTGATCGAGCCCATGAAGGCGCGGTCGGAATATTTGATGTGGCTATAGACCATATCGAGGTGACGCTTGTTGACCGGAACGTCGACCGGTTCGCAGATCGTCCCGCCGGAATGGTGCAGCCATGGGCTCGATTGGGCGAGCTTCACCAGATTGCGGAAGTCCTCGATCGTTCCATAGCGCCGCCCTCTGTCCAGATCCGTGACGAAGGGAGAGCCATAGGCCGGCGAGAAGACGACGTTGCGGCCGCCGATCTCGACGCTGCGGACGGGGTTTCGGGCGTGCTGCGTGAATTGCCGCGGTGCGGAACGGACGATCTCCTTCAACATGCCCGGCTCGAAAGTGACGCGGACGCCACCGACCTTCGCGCCGGCCCTTTTCCAGTGCCCGAGCGCCGCCGGATCGTCGCGGAACTCGATGCCGACTTCCGCGAGAATACGATCCGCCGTCCGTTCGATGCGCTCCAGGCTCTCCTCGCCGAGAATGTCGTAGGTCGGTATGTTGCGAACAATATAGGGAACGCCGGGAACCCTGCCGCCCTCGCGCCGCTGCGCTCGCGCGCCGCGGGTCCGTCTTGGCACTTCTCCGGCTTCTGACACCGTTCCCATCGTCACCTCCCATCATTTGCAATGATGGTATTGACGAGAGAGGCCGTTGTAACGCAGGAAAAATTTGACGCATGATATAAGTGGACCTTATGGACAACCTGCGCCGCCTTCTTCCCTCGGCCGCAAGCCTCATCGTTTTCGAGGCGGCTGGCCGCCATCAGAATTTCACGCGCGCCGCCAATGAGCTCGGCATGACTCAGGCAGCGGTCTCCTACGCCATACGCGGGCTTGAAGACCAGCTCGGCGTTCCGCTCTTTCACCGCGTGCACCGGGCGGTCGAATTGACGGAAGCCGGGGAGAAGTTCCACGCCAATGTCTCCGTCGGCCTCGCACGCATCCAGAAATCGGCGGAGGACATCCGCGCCAAGGGCCGCGAGACGAACGTGACGCTCGCGGCGTCGACGGCGTTTGCCTCCATGTGGATGCTGCCGCGCCTCAACCGACTACGCGAGGACCTGCCGGAAATCGACCTCCGCATCCAGACGAGCGTACGCGACCTCGATCTCGACGAGGAACCGATCCCCTTGGGCGTTCGTGGTGGCGACCCTGGCCAATGGCCGCGCTATCACGCGGCACTGCTAGCCGAAGAAGTGGTCAAGGCGGTGGCGACGCCGGCCTATATCGAGGCGCATGGCCTGCCCAGGACACCGGCGGAGCTGCTCAAGCACAGTCTCATCCATCTGGAGGAGCCGGTGCGGCGCGCCTGCGACTGGACGGAATGGTTCGCAAGCGCCGGCATCGCCTATCCCGCGCAAGGCAAGCGGCTCGCCATCAACGACTATGTCCTGGTGATTCAGGCCGTGCTTGCCGGCGAAGGGATCGCGCTCGGCTGGGAACATCTGATCGAACGCCAGGTGCAGTCCGGCGCCCTGGTGCCGGTGGGAGGACATGTGCTGAAGACCGGCCAGGCATTCTATGTCGTGTGGCCCCGGTCGCGCGAGCTCAACACGCAGGCGCGGCGGGTTCGCGACTGGCTCCTCGAAGAGGGCTTGCGCGACCGTTCGCAGGTCGAAGGCCAAGACTAAAGATCGCTATAACGGTGCGACAGATAACGCATCGTGGCGAGAGCGTCCGCAGGCTTGCCGTAGAAATAGCCCTGCCCCATGCCGCAGCCGAGCGCCTTCAGTTTCGCGGCCTCGGAAGAGTGCTCGATGCCCTCGGCAACGACCTCTAGCTCCAGCCCCTCGCACATCGAGACGATGGCCCTGACGATGTGCTCGGAGGCACGGTCGGCCGAAATCCGGGATACGAAGGCGCGGTCGATCTTCACCTTGTCGAAGGTGAAGTCCCTTAATCGCCCGAGGCTGGATTGCCCCGTTCCGAAATCGTCGAGCGACACGCGCACACCCGCCGTCCTCAATTCGGAGACGATCCTCTGAGCGACGTTCGCGTCGGCCATCACGGCGGTTTCGGTGATTTCGAGTTCGAGGCGGCGAGGATCGAGGCCGACCTGGCCGATGATCGCCAGCAGCCGAGCGCTTGTTGCCGGATCCGTCAACTGGGCGGATGACAGATTGAAAGAAAGGAAAAGTTCCTTCGGCCACGACAGGGCTGCCTGGGCTGCCTTGCGCAGAAGCGCGTCGGCCAGCGCGTCGATGAAGCCGCGCTCCTCGGCGAGCGGAACGAATACCGAGGGCGAGACATAGCCGAGATCCGCGTCGCACCATCTCGCCAGCGCCTCGAAGCCGACCACGGTATCCGTGCGCAGGTCGACGATCGGCTGGAAATGCATGTCGACCTCATCGGCGATGATCGCGTTGCGCAACGCCTGCTCAAGCGCGGTGGCGCGCTTCATCTCCTGGGCGATTTCCTGGGAATAGACGGTGATCTGGCCGCGGCCGCGGCGTTTCGAGCGATAGAGCGCCGTGTCGGCGCTCTTCAGCAGATCCTCGAAGGTGCCCCCGGCGAAGGGATAGACCGCGAAACCAAAGGATGCGGAGAGTCGGACGTTGCGATCACCGAGCGCGAAGGGGGCGGAAAGCGCCTCCTTCAGCATCTGGCCGAGCTTCTCGGCGCCCTTTCGTTCAAACGTCAACGGCAGAACGATCGCGAATTCGTCGTCCGTCGTGCGCGTCACCGTTGCGCTTTCCGGAACACAGGACTTCAGCCGATGCGCCACCTGGCGCAGGATGCGATCACCCGCTTCCGGCCCGAAAAGGTCGTTGATCGGCTTGAAGCCATCGAGATTGGCAAGGCCGATGGTGAAAGGCGCGGGATCACTTGCCCGTTCGTCCGCCAGGGCGCAGACGCTTTGGCGCAGGTAACGCGCATTGCCGAGACCCGTCAGCGGATCGACGAGCGCTACCGCATGCGGCTCGTCCGAGCTCAGGCGGCGAGCCGTTGGCAAGTTGCAGGTCATCGCGGCGAATTCCCAACAGGACCGGCCAGCTCTGCAGGGAGCCGCTCACGCCGCCGCACAGTCAGGCCGGAACCGGTGCCCGGCCGGCGGGATAAAAGGTGCTCGACGGCGGGGTGGGACGGGCTCATTCCTTCGATGTTCTGCACTTTGCGGCAACCGGGCTCACGGGCGGTGCGCCGTTAAGGGACTACTTGCGACAGCGTCGATCGAGACAACCATACGGTGGACGATGACGACCGATGGTTAACAATCCCATATCACCTCACTGCGAAATCTACCGTCGACAGTGCCGATGGGCGCGAACGGGCAAAACTCGAGGTCAGCCCGCCGCACGCATGTCTGCAGGCTGCATGTATTTGCGGAGCACCGCCTCGATCATATCCGGGCTGACCGGCTTCATGATGTAGTCGTCCATGCCGGACGCCCTGCATTGCTCCAGATCGATGTCGAGCGCTTGTGCGGTCACCGCCACGATCGGCGTACGGCCTCCGACGCGCTTTTCGGCCTCGCGGATGGCTGCGGCCGCCTCGAAGCCATTCATGACCGGCATGGATACATCCATCAGGACCAGGGCAGGCCGAAGCTCGTGCCAAAGTTGCACCGCTTCCTTGCCATCGGCGGCGATCCGATGTGAGACGTCGAGCCCCTCGAGAATCTGTGCGAAGACGAACTGGTTGATCTGGTTGTCCTCGGCGACCAGCACCTCCACCGCCGGAGCATGCTGCACGGGCGCGACATCGCCTTCAAGGGCAATGCCCCAGTCCGGCTGCGGCAGCGGCAATCGTGACGGCCGGGGCTCGGCACAGATGCGGAAGGTCTCGGCGAGCAGCGCCGTTACGTCCATATCGCCGGAAACCTGAAGGAACGGACTGGCGCACCATGAGGCGATGGCACGGTCCCCTTCCGCAAGCGCAGTGTCGATCAGAAGAATGTCGAGCTTCAAGCCACGGCTTTCGGCGGCTTCTACGAAGGCTTCGAGCTCCCTGACGCTCCGGACCGCACAGGCATCGAGGCCGGAGCCGCGCAGGCGGGGTACAAAGCGCTCCTCCAAATGCCGATCCGCCGTCGCCAGAAGCACGCGCAGGCCGCGCGCCGGCAGCGTCTCGATCATCGATCCGGCTTCGACGAGCTGCTGCACGTTCAAGGCCCGGAAGGGATCGTAGAAATTCTGGGCCGGCGTAAAGATGCTGTAGTCGCGGACCTGCAGCCCGGCATCGCCGCCGCCTTCCGTGCCATGGTACCATACGGCGATGTCGGTCACGTCGTTCATGCATGTCACGACAAAATGGCGACCGGGCGAGCCGATGCGATATTTGCGTGTGACGGCCCAGAGGTCGCTGCCGTCCGAACGGACGATATGCTCGGCCTCCGAGTGGGTTCTGCCGGTCTCCAGGACGTAGCGATCCGAGTGTTCGAACCGCTCCGCGAGTTCCGCCTCCACAAGATCCCAGGCGGAGCGCCCGAGGATTGCGTCCTGCGTGAGATCATGAATGGCGCAAAAGGCCTTGTTGACGGCGATGTAGTTGAGATTGCGGTCCTTGACGCAGACCGGATTGGGCTGGGCGTCGAGAATGTCTTCGGTAAGCGCGACGCGTTCGAGATCGGTCTGGAGCTGTTCGTCGCGCTTCTTCTGCTCGGAGATGTCGCTGACGGCAAGAATGCCGATGCCGCTCGACAGGCGGCGCTTGCGCAGGCAGATCCAGCGCGACCGTCCGGCCCGCTCGACACTTTCGTAGCGTTCGCGCCAATGAAGCGTCATGTGCTCGGCGATCCAGCCTTCGCGGTTTGGCCGGCGCCGACTCGCCTCCGGTAAGGTTCCCGGGCGCACGCCGGTATCATAGACCGCGCCGAGGAAATCGCGCAGCCGCGTGCCCGGCACCAGCATGTGCGCGGCAACAGGGAAGAACTGCAGCACCGAGGCGCTCGCAAAAAGGATCGTGTCGTCCCGGCCGCAAACGAGAAGCGCCAGGCCGAGCGCATCGCTGCTCGCCTCCAGAACCGTCCTCATGATGTCCGCGCCGCCCGACGCCGCATCGTTCATCGCGCTGTCCTCGTTCCCGCCGCAGCCCCGTGCATCTCAAATCAAATGCACTAAAGCCGCTGCAACGCTTCGGCATACCGCACGGTTTTGCCTCTGGACCGGTTCCGATCGAGGTCATGCAGTAGCGGTTTCTTTTCGGAACATGCTGGCTGGCCGTGGACGGCATCTCTTCGGGCGGATACGGGCGGCGTCCAGCAACGCCGCGCGGCTCCAAAGACAAACCCGTGGTCATTCAGGTTGCTGTGGAAAATCGCAGCAGAACGTTAAAGCCGGATTAAGTCGTTGTCCCGTTTTTCCGGGGTCCCGGGCGGCCGGGATGACGTCTTCGAGTCGGCGTTGTCGAAGAAGAGGACGCGCGGCCCTTTCCCTCTTTCGCCGAATCCTGGAAAATGGGCCATGGCCATTAAGCAACTCTCCGAAACGCTCATCAACCAGATCGCGGCGGGCGAGGTCATCGAACGACCCGCCAGCGCCGCCAAGGAACTGATCGAGAATGCACTCGATGCGGGTGCGACCAGGATCGAGATCGCGACGGCGGGCGGCGGCAAGACGCTGCTCCGGGTCACCGACAATGGCAGCGGCATGTCGCCCGCGGACCTCGAACTGGCGATCCGCCGCCACTGCACCTCCAAGATCAGCGACAGCCTCATCGACATCCGCACGCTCGGTTTTCGCGGCGAGGCGCTTCCCTCGATCGGATCGGTGGCGCGCCTGTCGATCACCACGCGGACGGCAGAGGCGCGAGAAGGCGCGGCGATCGCGGTCACCGGCGGCCGGAGCGACCCCGTGCGCCCATCGGCCGCCAATGTCGGTACCGTGGTGGAAGTGCGCGATCTTTTCTTTGCGACGCCGGCTCGGCTCAAATTCATGAAATCGGAAAAGGCCGAGGCCGCGGCGATTTCCGAAGTCGTGCGCCGCATGGCGATCGCCTTTCCAAAGGTGCGTTTCGTACTTTCCGGCTCCGATCGCTCGACGCTCGAATTTCCTGCGACGGGTGACGATCGGCTGGCGCGAATGGCGCAGGTGCTCGGCAAGGACTTCCGCGACAACGCCATCGAGATCGATGCCGAGCGCGAGGGCGCACACCTCACGGGCTTTGCCGGCGTGCCGACCTTCAATCGCGGCAATTCGCTGCAGCAATATGCCTTCGTCAATGGCCGACCGGTTCAGGACAAGCTCGTTCTCTCCGCGATCCGCGCCGCCTATGCCGAGACCATCCCGCAGGGGCGTTACGCGGTCGCGGTGTTATCGATCACGCTCGACCCCGCCCTCGTAGACGTCAACGTCCATCCGGCGAAGTCGGACGTGCGCTTCCGCGATCCGGGACTGATCCGAGGGTTGATCATCGGCGCGATCCGCGAGGCCCTGGCGCGCGGCGGCGATCGCGCTGCTACGACCGGCGCCAGCGCGATGATGCGCGCCTTCCGGCCCGAGGCCTACAGACCCGAGCACCAAGGGCCGCGGGAGCCCTGGACGGCCGCCGCCTCCCCCTACCGGCCGATGCGCTTCGACGAGGCCGCCTACGGTTTCGCCGAGGCGCCGCAGGCAAGGTTCACGGAATTCGCGCAGCCATCGGCGCGGGCAGCCGCACCGCCGACCGAGTTGAGACAGGCCGAAGGACCTGCGCCTTCCTTCCCGCTCGGCGCCGCCCGTGCGCAACTTCACGAAAACTACATCGTCGCGCAGACCGATGACGGGCTCGTCATCGTCGACCAGCACGCCGCGCACGAAAGGCTCGTCTTCGAAACGATGCGGGCGGCGCTGCATTCGCGGCCAGTGCCGGCCCAGGCGCTTCTCATCCCGGAGATCGTCGACCTGCCGGAAGACGACTGCGAGCGACTGATGGCGCATGCGGAGGAATTCATGCGGCTCGGCCTCTCGATCGAACGCTTCGGACCCGGAGCGATCGCCGTGCGCGAGACCCCGGCGATGCTCGGTGAGGTGGATGCGGCCGGACTGGTAAGGCAGCTTGCCGACGAGCTCGCCGGATGGGACACGGCAAATGGTCTTCAAGGCCGGCTTGAATATCTGGCCGCGACGATGGCCTGCCACGGTTCGGTGCGCTCGGGCCGCCGCTTGCGCACCGAAGAGATGAACGCGCTGCTTCGCCAGATGGAAGCAACGCCGGGCTCCGGTCAATGCAATCACGGCCGGCCGACCTATATCGAGCTCAAGCTCGCCGACATAGAGCGACTTTTCGGCCGGAGCTAAGTATCCGTTCCTTTCGGGGGCGGAAACTTTCCGAATTCCACTGGCCTTTTCGGAGGCGGCCGGATAGATCAAGACATCCACTACAGCGCCACGCGTCTTATCAGACGCGCAAAGGACGCTGTAGCACTCTGAATTGCTGCATGTTTTTATCCTTAAATCGGCTACGATTTAAGGAAACATGCAGAGGCGACGAGGCTGACGCAGGCATGATGAACCGTTTTGAAGGAAGCTCCTCCCGCGAGGCGAAGATCCGCTATCTCGACGGCGACTTTCAGGTCGTGCTTGCCGGATCGCACGTTGTCTGTGCTATGACCGGCAAGGCCATTCCGGTCGATGAGCTGCGTTACTGGAGCGTCGCGCGCCAGGAGCCCTATGTGGACGCAGCCGCCTCGTTGGAGGCCGAGAAGCGCGCCGGTGCGTTGCCGAACCAGCGCCGTTAGGTCCTTGTTTTGTACATGTCCCAAAACCGTTGTGCGTTTTTGGGCGACATGCATTAACCGGATTTAGGCGCACGCAGCCGGCGAGCGCGAGCGGCGGCAAGCGCCGCATCGATGATCTTTCCCGGCGCCGCGGGATCGTCGAACCGCACGTCGATCTCGATCACTCTGCTTTTTGCCGCCAGTTCCGCTGCCCGGCCGTGACCGGGCTCCAGGCGAACTATGTCCTTCGCCGTCGTTACGAGCGTCAGGCCCTGGCGTGCGGCGCGATCCACGAGGTCGGCGACTTCGTCCTCGGAGAAGTGATGATGATCCGGAAAGCTTCGGGTCTCTTCGATGATTGCGCCGGTCTCCCGCACCGTCCGAAAAAACTTCTCCGGATCGGCAATGCCGGCCCAGGCAAGCACCTTGACACCGGCTAGCGAGCCATCGTCGGTCCGGACGGTCTCGGCCGGGTAGACGGGCTTGCCCGCCCGCGCCGCACGGCGGATCAGCGGATCGGCGGCAGAGTCGTGACCGATCTTCAGAAGCGCGGTGGCGTGGCGGATCTGGTTGCCGATCGGCGCGCGAACCGGACCGGACGGCACGAGATGGCCGTTGCCGATGCCGCGGCCTGAATCGATCACCAGCAGCGCGAAATCGAAGACGAGTCTCGCACTCTGGAAGCCGTCATCCATGATGATGATGTCTGCGCCTTCGGCGGCGAGCTTGCTGGCGCCCTCGACCCGGCGGCGACAGACGACCGTCAGCGCCTCACGGGCGAGCAGAAGCGGCTCGTCGCCGACCTCGCGAGCGCGATGGTGTTCCGGGTCGACAATTGTTGTGACATCCAGCGAACCGCCGTAGCCGCGGCTCAGGAAACCCGGCTTCAGACCTTTCGCCTTGGCGGCCCGCGCGAGCGCGATCGCCGTCGGCGTCTTTCCCGCGCCGCCGACGGTGAAATTGCCGACGCAGATGAGCGGCACGGGCGCCGTGGCGCGGCGCGCCCGGTCCATGCGCATGCCGGCGATGCGGCCATAGAGCCAGGAGAACGGCCAAAGAGCATAGGCGCGCCAGTCGGCCTTGGTCCACCAGAACGGAGGCGCTTCAGAAACCATCTCTACCCGCAAAGCCTGCCCGGCCCCCTGCCCGCACGGCCAGGAGGGCTGTACCCGAAACTCTCCGCCGCACGGCCGGCGACGGCATGATCGCCGACAAAGAACGTCAGAACGGAAAAAAAGGCAAGCGGGTCAGGCGGTGAGCACCGCTTCCAGCTCGGTGATATCGGCGAGGCAATGATCCGAGGCGTCTGCAAGCGACTGGCGCGAACCGGTGCCCGTCAGCACTGCGACCGTCATGCCGACGCCCGCCTTACGGCCCATATGCATGTCGTGGTTGTTGTCGCCGACGACGGCGACCTGCTCCGGTGTGAGCCCCGTCGCGGTGCAGAATCCGAGCACCATGCCGGGCTCCGGCTTGACCCCATAGCCGCTGTCATAGCCGGCAACGTAATGCAGGTAATTGTCGAAACCGAAGCGTTTCGCCGTCTCCCGGATCGAGCGCTCGTTGTCGCTCGATGCGACACCGAGGCGATAGCCCTTCGCGTGCAATCCGGCAAAAAAGGCGGCGAGGTCGGTCACCGGGACGGCGTAATCGGCGGAACACGCGAAGAGCCCGTCGAAAAGGGTGGTCAGTTCCTCGATCGTGAATGGCGCGCCGGCTGCCACCATGCCGGAAGCAATCTCCACCGTGTTTCCGGCAGCAAGCAGGCTGTCGGGGGCGACGAGCCCCGTATCCGGGTCCATACCGCCCGCGTAAAGCAGCGTCCTTGCGAGGTCATCGTCGCCCTTGGCGGCGATGCGCGCCAGCTCGTAGTTGACCGGCACCCAGCTCTTCACGTAATCGAGCAGGGTGCCGTCCTTGTCGAACAATATGCCGGCAATGTCTGTTGCGGCCACGATCCCTACCTAGCCTTCCGCGCGCGGCTCCAGCCGCGCTTTCACCACCAGCGGATTGATGTAGGGTTCGAGCCCCTTCATCGTCGCCGTCAGCGCGCCTCGCATCTGTTGCACGGTTTCAAGTCCCGCGTCGATCATCGAGCGACGCATGTCGTCGTTGGCGAGCAGGTAGTTCACGCCCTTTGCGAGCATCTCGGTATCGCGCACGATCTTGGCGCTGCCGTTCTTGGCGAGCATCTGATAGGTCTCGCGGAAATTCTGGACGTTGCCGCCCGAAAGCACCGCACAGCCGAGCATGGCCGGCTCCAGCGGATTCTGGCCGCCCTCGGCAAAGAGCGAACGGCCTACGAAGGCGACTTCGGTGAGCCTCAGATAGAGGCCCATTTCGCCAATCGTGTCTCCGAGAAATATGTCGACGTCGGGCGTCAGCGGATCGTCGCGCGTCCGGCGTGCGACCTTCAGGCCCTTCGCGACAAGGGCGGCCTCGATGGCGTCGCAACGCTCCGGGTGGCGCGGCACGATGATCGTCAAAAGGCTCGTGCGATCCTTCAGCGCCTGGTGAACGGTGCCGGCCGCATTCTCCTCGCCGTCGAAGGTGGAGATCGCCGCCCAGGTCTTGCGCGTACCGATCTGCTGGCGGTATTCGCGTAGCGCCCGCGGGTCGTGCGGCGGAGCATCCGTGTCGACTTTGAGATTGCCCGAAACCATGACCGGCAACGCGCCGAGCGTGCGGAAACGATCCGCATCGACATCGGACTGGGCGATGACCAGCGCAAGATTCTCGAAAAGCGCGTCCGCGAGCGACGGCCGCTTCTTCCAGCGGGCGAAGGTCCGGTCGGAAAGGCGGCCGTTGACGAGGGCCTGCGGAATGTGGCGCCGACCGAGTTCGATGATCGTCATCGGCCAGATTTCGGATTCGGCGATGATCGCCAGATCCGGCTGCCAGTATTCGAGGAACCGGCTTACCGCCGGTTTGAAGTCGAGCGGCACATATTGGTGCACGACGGTCGACCCGAGGCGCTCTGCCGCGACCTTGGCCGAGGTCGTCGTTCCCGTAGTCAGCACCACGGCGATGCCGCGGCGGCGGATCTCTTTGATCAGCGGCGTGACGGCCACCGTCTCGCCGACGCTGGCGGCATGAAACCACACGAGAGGTCCCGGCGGGCGGGGCGCACTGGCGTAGCCGTAGCGCTCGCGCCGACGCGCCGGATCCTCCTTGCCCTTCGCCGCGCGGAGCGCAAGATAAGACCAGAAGAAGGGGTAAATCGCCGTACCCAGCCAGCGATAGCCGGAGAGCGCGAGCCGTGCACGCAGGCTACTCATGAATGCTTGCCCTCAGCTCCGTCCGACACCGTCGGCATCATTTGTTTTCCGGGTCAAGCAGGCGATGCATATGGACGATGAAATAGCGCATGTGGGCATTGTCCACGGTCATCTGCGCCTTGGCCTTCCAGGCGACGTGGGCACTCTCGTAATCCGGGAAGATGCCGACGATATCCAGATTTTCGAGGTCGCGAAATTGCACGTCGGTGAGCGTCGTCAACTCTCCGCCGAAGACGAGATGCAGCCGTTGTTTTTTCTCGGAATCGTGAGCCATCGGAATTCCATCTGTTTTTTGGTGTGGGCGTTGGTTTGCGGCATTAGCCCGTAAAGGTCAATGGGGCTCAAGAGGCCTGGAGGCGGCGAGCAAAGCCGAGAGCGCCGACCCTGAAGCCGCTCCCAGAATGCCATGCGTAACGATCGGGCGATTGTAGGAGAGAGGCTCGCCGTCGAGGCTACGAAGCGCCCCGCCGGCGCGCGAAAGGATGAGATCGGCGGCGGCAAGGTCCCAGTCGTGAGAGTTCCTCTTGACGACCGTCCCATCGATGCGGCCGTCCGCGATCATCGCCAAGCGGTAGGCGAGCGACGGCACATGCGACACGCGCAACATCGTCTTGCGGTAGGGCAGCGCGAGCTTGCCGATCAGGTCCTCGGCGATCGCGACCTTGAGAATGTCGCCGGCATCTCGCACCGCAATCGCGTCGCCGTTCTTTCGTGCCGCGCCGTCAAGCGTCGCCTGGAAGACCTCGCCGAGGGCAGGCGCATAGAGAACGCCCGCCACCGGCTGCCCCCGATGGACGACGGCGACGCTCACGCACCAGAGGTCCTTTCCGGAAATGAAGGCACGGGTACCGTCGATCGGATCGACGACGAAGACGGTTTCGCGGGTGAGACGGGTTTCGTCGTCGTCGGTCTCCTCGGAGAGCCAGCCGTAATCGGGCCGCGCGGCGAGCAGCCGCCCTTTAAGGATGTCGTTGGCGGCAAGGTCGGCTTCGCTTACGGGGGACCGGCCTTCGTTCTTCCAATGGACGCCGAACGACGTGCGAAAATATCCGAGCGCCGTGTCGCCAGCCGTCACCGCCGCGGCGAGGATGAGCTCAAGATCCTCGTCCCAAGCCGGCACAATCGAAAGGGCTGTTTCTGACATTCAAATCCTTACGCGCGGGACCAGCCCCACGCACCTTCAACTCCTGGCGGAACGCATCGTCCGCATTCATGTTCCGGCGAGCGTCATGCCTTCGATCGCAAAGGTCGGCGCGGCGATGCCGAATTTCCTGTCGATATCATCGGCCGGCGTCAAGGCCATGAACATCTGCTTGAGATTGGAGGCGATGGTCACCTCCGACACGGGATAAGTGATCTCCCCGTTCTCGATCCAGAAGCCCGAGGCGCCGCGGCTGTATTCGCCCGTCACCATATTGACGCCCTGGCCGATGAGCTCGGTCACGTAGAAGCCGGTGTCTACACCGCGGATCAGATCCTCGCGCGAAATCGAACCCGGCTCGAGCGCGAGATTGGTCGAGGCCGGATTGACTGTCGGTCCGCCTCGAACACCGCGGCCGTTGGTTTCGAGCCCCAGTTCCTTGGCCGCAGATGTGGACAGGAACCAGTGCCTGAGAACGCCATCTTCGACCATCGACAGTTTCGAACCGCTGACCCCTTCGCCGTCGAAGGGGCGTGAAGAGGAGCCGCGGACGATCAGCGGATCGTCGGTGACGGAAATGCCCGCCTTCATGATCTGCTTGCCCATCATGTCGCGCAGGAAGCTCGTCTTGCGCGCCACCGAAGCGCCATTGATGGCGGCTGCCAGATGCCCGACGAAGCCGCGCGCCACGCGCGGATCGAAGACGACGGCCACATTCTTGGCCGTCGGCACGCGACGCGGATCCAGGCGCGCCACCGCCCGCTCGCCGGCAACGCGGCCGATGTCGTCGGCAGTGCGCAGCTCGTCGAAATAGAGCCGGCTGTCGTAATCGTAGTCACGCTCCATCTTCGTGCCTGCGCCGGCGATCGCACTCACCGAGCGCCCGAACCGCGTCGCCAGATAGGAGCCGGAAAAGCCGTGGGAGGTGACGAGGACCAGTCCACCCATGCCGGCCGAAGCGCTGGCGCCGCTGGAATTGGTAACACCGGCGACCGAGAGCGCGGCCTCTTCGGCGGCGAGCGCCGCCTCCGTCAACGCCTCCGTCGAAACCTCGCGGCTATCGAAGAGATCGAGGTCCGGATAGGATCTCGCCAGCCGGTCGGGATCGGCGAGCGAGGCGTAGGGGTCCTCGGGGGAGGCTTTCGCCATCGCCACCGCCCGTTCCGCCAGGACCTTCAGGTCGAAGCCGGGATTGGCGGAGACGCTGGCGACACGCCGCCCGACGAAGACCCGGAGCGAGAAGTCGTCGCTCTCGGAAGCTTCCGTCGCCTCGACCTTGCCGAGCCGAACCGAGACGGAGCGGGAGCGGCCGCGCACGACGACTGCATCGGCGGCATCCGCCCCGGCCCGGCGTGCGTGATCGACGAGCTCTGCGGCACGTGTTTCCAGGACGGCGGAATCGATCATCTCAGACATGATTTGGCCTTTCATTCCTGCCCCATTTATTGTGCACTGAAGCATGCATCAAGGGCATCGACATGATTCCCGCCTCAGCAGCAAAATGATAGTCGGCCGAGCGGCCATCGTGTGGCGCCGCTAGCCGTTGAATGAAAGCGCGAGCATGGAAACGACACCGATCCTCTATACCCAGGCGCTTATGCTGCTTGGCGGCGCCGTGGTCGCAGCACCGCTGTTCAAGCGCCTGGGGCTCGGCACCATTCTCGGCTATCTTGCAGCCGGCATATTGATCGGCCCGGTCGCCCAGCGGATCACCGAGGGCGAGGAGATTCTCCATGTGTCGGAACTTGGCGTCGTCTTCCTGCTGTTCATCATCGGCCTGGAACTGAAGCCGTCGCGGCTGTGGCAGATGCGGCGGGATATCTTCGGGCTCGGCACGGCGCAGGTGGTCTTCACCGGCCTCGTTCTGTCGTTCCTTATTACATTCAGCGGTCTTCTCGGAGGGGCCGGAAGCATCATCGCCGGCTTCGGCCTGGCGCTCTCCTCCACTGCCTTCGCCATGCAGATCCTCGATGAGAGCAACGACACCAACACGCGCTACGGCCAGCGCGCATTCTCCATCCTCCTGCTGCAGGATCTGGCGATCGTTCCCCTGCTCGCCCTTATCCCGCTGATGGCGGCGCAGGCGCCGGAAGACACGACCACGCCTCTCGAGGACTTCGCGATCGCGGTTGCCGCCGTCGCGGCGCTGTTCGCTGCGGGTCGCTATCTGCTCAATCCTCTCTTCCAGGTGATCGCGCGCACGGGGGCACGCGACGTCATGATCGCGGCCGCGCTGCTCGTCGTCATGGGCGCGGCGACGATGATGCAGCTTGCGGGCCTTTCGATGGCGATGGGCGCCTTTCTTGCCGGCGTATTACTCGCGGAATCCTCCTATCGCCACGAGCTCGAGGCGGATATCGAGCCGTTCCGCGGTATCCTTCAGGCGCTGTTCTTCATGGCCGTCGGCCTGTCACTGGAGCTCGGCGTCGTGGCGGAGAACTTTCTCCAGATCATCATCGCGGTACCGGTGGTGATGACGGTCAAGAGCCTCGTCCTCTACGGGCTCTGCCGGGCGACCGGCTCCCACCACAATGATGCGCTTCGGATCGGCCTGCTTCTGCCCCAGGGTGGTGAATTCGGCTTCGTTCTCTTCACCGCTGCGGCCGCGGCCGGGGTCTTCTCGCAAGGCACTTCCTCGCTGCTCGTTGCCATCGTCACGCTCTCGATGGCGCTGACGCCTGTCGCGGCGATGCTTTCGAAACGGCTGCTGCACGAGCAGGACGAAATGGCCGAGGAACTGGACGAGGACTTCGAGGGGGCCGGTGCCGACGTGCTGATGATCGGGTTTTCCCGTTTCGCCCAGATCGCCGCGCAGATCCTGCTTGCCGGCGGCCGCGAGGTGACGATCATCGACCACTCCGCCGCGCGTGTGCGCCAGGCGGCAACCTTCGGCTTCCGCATCTATTTCGGCGACGGCACCCGGCTCGACGTTTTGAGGGCGGCCGGCATCGAACGGGCAAAGATCGTCGCCGTCTGCACGCAGAAGAAGGAAATCACGGACAGGATCATCAACCTCGTCAAGGCGGAATATCCGAACGCCCGCATCTTCGCGCGCTCCTACGATCGCCTGCACACGCTCGAGCTGCGTGCGCTCGGCGTTGACTACGAGCTGCGCGAGACGTTCGAATCCGGCCTGCTCTTCGGCCGTAGGACGCTCGAGACGCTGGGCGTGAACGGCGACGAAGCGATCGCGATCATGGACGACATTCGCCGTCGCGACGAGGCGCGGCTGGTGCTGCAGGAAGCTGAAGGCATCACGGCCGGCCGCCACATGCTGCATTCGAGACCGGTCCGACCGGAGCCGCTGGTCAAGCCGAAGCGCGACGTGAACCACACGGCCGAAACGGAGGAACGAATCCTGCCGATCCTTCCCTCCGAGGACCAACCGCAAGGAGACGAGACGCTGGCGAAGGCGGAGTGAGCTACGGCTTCTCCTCCCACGCTCCGATACGCTCCGACAGTGCGCGCTTCACCTGCTCCTTCGTCTCCTGCGTGGCGGCGAGCAACTCCTTGGCCCGCAGGAAGTCGAGCACGCGGTAGCGGCCGACATCGGGCCGCAGCAGGATATCAGGTGCGCCTGCCTTCATCTTCATGGCGATGATCGACTGCATCATGAGCTGGCTTGCGCCGAACAGGCTGTCGATGCGGCTCGGGATCGTCCTGCCGTCTCCATCCGGACCGCCGACGACGTCAACGGCAATGACGATATCCGCCGCGTCCCGGAGATGGTCGAAGGGGATCGGGTTGTAGATGCCACCGTCTATCATGACGCGGCCATCGATCTTCACCGGCGTGAAAAGCGCCGGCAAGGCGCAGGAGGCCGCGAGCGCCTTATAGAGGTCGCCGCTTTCGCAGACGCGTTCCGTCTGCCCGTAATAGTCGGTGACGACGACCTTGAGCGGGATAGGGAGCTCGGAAAAGCGGGCTGGAACAGCTTCGGGCAGAAATGCTTTCAGTACCCGCTCGATGTTGAACTGGCCGAAGCGGAGGCCGCTTGCGACGGCCTCCGACAGGCTGGCCGGCCGTAACTGCCAGAGGCGGTTGAGCACTTCGCCGCGGTGGCCGACGGTCGCCAACACGTGATCGCGGATTTCCTTGCCGCTCATGCCGGCGGCCATGCCAGCGCCCATCAGCGCCCCGATCGACGAGCCGGCGATCGCCGTGGGCCGGACACCCATCTCGTCCAGCGCATCGATGACATGGATATGGGCAAGACCCCGCGCGCCGCCGCCGCCGAGCGCGAGCGCGATCGTCGGTCCGCCTTTCGTCTCCGGCAGATCGCGCCGCGAGGATACGTTCTGCTCCATTATCTGCTCCGTTCCGTTTGCGCCTTGGCGGAAGAACAATGCGCGCAGCGGTCGCAGACCTTTACCCTACTGCATGTTTCCTTAAATCCTAGCCGATTTAAGGAGTGCCACAGCTTCCTTTGTGCGTCTGAAGACGCACGGCGCTGTAAGGTAGTTCAGGCGCCAAGAAACCGGTAGAAGTGCATTTTCGTGTCGCCGAATGCGCGCACGTCGAGCGGCTCGAACGCAGCGGAGAGTTGCGGCCGTACGTCGGCGCGCTCCTCCAGGATCGCCAAGGCGCCGCGCACGAGCCATCCGCTGGTGGCCGCCGCCTCCAACGCCCGTTCGCCAAGGCCCTGGGCGTAGGGTGGGTCTGCGAAGACCAGATGAAACGGCTCCATCGTCCCGATCGGGCCGAGATCGGTCGCGTCGCGGCGAAAGATCTTGGCGCGCCCCTGGAGGCCGAGCGTTTCGATATTGACGCGGAGCAGACCGCGGCCCTCCACGCCCTGTTCGACGAAGAGCACCTGTCGGCAGCCGCGCGACAAGGCCTCGAGCCCGACGGCACCCGTTCCGGCGAAAAGATCGAGTACCCGAGTGCCGTCAAGCGCCTCGGGATAGCTATGGCTCACGATGTTGAAAAGGCTCTCGCGCGTCCGGTCAGTGGTCGGCCGGATATCGTTGGATTTGGGTGTGGCGAGCGTGCGACCACGAAACTCTCCGCCGACAATACGCACGGCCGATTACTTCCCTTTCCCCCGCGGCCTGCCGCCACCGCTGCGACCGCCAGGTTTGCCGCCGCCAGGTTTGCCGCCACCGGGTTTACCGCCACCGGGTTTACCGCCCCTGGGTTTGCCGTCACGGGGACCGGACGAGCGCGGGGCGGACGATTTCGCCCCAGACGGCTTGGCGCCGGCGGGCTTCGCACGCGGCCGGTCGTGAGAGGGCCGAGCCTCGTCGCCACGGCGCTGAGGGCGTGCCGCATCCTTACGGCTTTCCCCTGCCTTGGCGGAGAATGCGCGACCTTCGTCTTTTGGACGCGCAGCGCGCTCACCGCGCGGGCGCTCGCCGACCTCGCGGCGCGGTGGGCGATCGCCGTGATCGCGCGATTTCCGTTCTGCGGCATCGAGCGGCCGGCGCCGATCGAAACCGCCGGCGGACTCGTCCTTGCGACGTCCAGGCTTCTTCGTCCGGCCTTTCGCCTCCGCACCAGGCGCGGCTGCGGCCTTCGCAGAGACATCGGCTGCGGCGCGGGGAGCCCGCTTCGTCTCAGCGCCCTTGTCGCGAACAGGCTTCGACGTGGCATCGTCCGCCGCTTTCGCCTTCTTCTCGACGACGGGCCGGGCGCCCGGCGCCATCCAGACGTTCGAGGCGCGGCTTCGCCGCACCGGCGGCCGCGCCGGCCGGTCTTCCGCTTTCCCACGGCTACGGCTGCCGCGCTCGTGGTCGCGGCCATCGTCGCGGCGCGTGTCGAGACGGGCAAGGGCACGCGCGCGCTTGTCCTCCGGCTTTTCGCGCCACCCGCTGCGGTCCGCCTTGCCGTGATCGGGCGCGGCGGCAGCAGGCGGCTCGGCTTCGGCCGCAGCCGGCTGGTCGTTATAGATCGGCGCGTCGAAATTCGCCTTGGCGTCGGCGATCAGCCGGGGACCGAGCTGCTCTCGGAGCGTACGGCCGCGGATTTCCTGGACCTCGCCCACCGGCAGGTCACCAAGCTGGAAAGGCCCGTAGGAAATGCGGATCAGCCGGTTCACGTCGAGGCCGAGAGCGCCGAGCACGTTCTTGATCTCGCGGTTCTTGCCTTCGCGGAGACCCATGGTGATCCACACATTCGAGCCCTGAACCCTGTCAAGGGTCGCCTCGATCGCGCCATAGAGGACGCCGTCGACGGCGATGCCCTCCTTCAAACGGTCGAGCGCGGCCTGGTCGATCTCGCCATGCGCCCGAACGCGATAGCGGCGCAGCCATCCGGTCGAGGGCAACTCCAGCACGCGGGAAAGCCCACCGTCGTTCGTGAGCAGAAGCAGGCCCTCGGTGTTGATGTCGAGCCGACCGACCGAAAGCACGCGCGGCAGATCGTCGGGCAGGTTCTCGAAAACCGTCGGGCGGCCTTCAGGATCGGCATTCGTCGTAACGAGGCCCGCCGGCTTGTGATAGAGCCAGAGGCGCGTGCGCTCGATGCCGCGGATCGGATGTCCGTCGACTTCGATGCGATCGGCCAGCGTCGCATTTACGACCGGCGTATCGAGTACCACTCCATTGAGCTTGACCCGGCCTTCCATGATCATGCGCTCGACATCGCGGCGCGATGCAACGCCCGCACGCGACAAGATCTTCGAGATGCGCTGCGGCTCGTCCGGCCCAACGGCGGGCGCGGCGGAGCGGCTCTCGCCTCCCGAATGAGGTTTCTTGTCCCGGCTCCTCGTCTTGCCGCCGGGCTTCGTGGGCTTGTCTTTCGATGTCATTTGTGTTGCCTGCCTTTTGCGGCTGTCCTATCAGGTCGAAGGCTTTGGGTTAAGAGAAATATTGAACGAGTTATGGCGGAAACGGCGCGCTTCATGGATGCGGCCCTTCAAGAGGCCCGGAAGGCGGCGGCACGTGGCGAGGTGCCGATCGGCGCGGTCCTCGTGCTCGACGGCAAGATCATCGCTGCCGCCGGAAACCGCACGCGCGAACTGAACGACGTTACCGCGCACGCCGAGATCGAGGTGATCCGTCGGGGCGCGGCCGCTGTCGGCGACGAGCGGCTTTCGGGGGCCGACCTCTATGTTACGCTCGAACCCTGCACCATGTGCGCGGCCGCGATCTCATTCGCCCGCATCCGCCGCCTCTATTATGGCGCAGAGGATCCGAAAGGCGGCGCCGTCGATAACGGGGTCAGGTTCTACGCCTCGCCCACCTGCCATCATGTGCCGGATGTCTATTCCGGCCTGGCGGAGCAGGAGGCAGCGGATATTCTTCGGGAATTCTTTGCCGCGCGGCGGTGAAGCTCAGTCCGCCGCGAGCGCCTCCAACGCCTCACCGGCGAGCCGGTAGCGCTTCCATTCGGACATCGGCTCCGCACCGACCGCCTCGTAGACGCGAATGGCGGGTTCGTTCCAGTCGAGAACGCTCCACTCGAAACGGCCGCAGCCTTCGGCGATGGCGATCCGCGCCAGATGCTTCAGGAGCGCCTTGCCGGCACCCGAGCCGCGATACTCCGGCGAGACATAAAGGTCCTCCAGATAAAGACCCTTGCGCGCCTGCCAAGTGGAATAGCTGTAGAACCAGATGGCAAAGCCGGCAGGCTTGCCGTCGGCCTCGCAGATGACGGCATGCGCGACCGCATCGGTTCCGAAGAGTGATCCGCGCAAACGCTCGACCGTCGCCTCCACCTCGTGGGCGGCCTTTTCATAGGTGGCGAGTTCCGTGATGAAACGCAGGATCGTCTCGGCGTCACCCGGAACCGCATCGCGAATGCTGATTGCCATGCTTGAGTTCCGACCTAGCTCGCCTAGAACGGCCAGTACCACTTTCTGCCGCTGTTTGCGACCTGCGCTTCCTTCTTGCGGCGGCGATCCTTGTCCTTTTCCGGTTCGCCGAGATCCGTTTCAGCGCCTTCGGGCAGGCGGCGATACTCGAGCGGCGGGTCGCTCAGGAAGCGGCGCTTGTCGGAATAGGCGCCCTGTTCGATCTTGCGGGCCTCGCGATAGGCCTCCTGCTGTTCCTTGGCGGAAAGCCGGCGGCCGTTGGCGTTCGCCTTGGCGAGCGGCGAGACATAATTGGGGTTGGTCTTGTTGGCGTCCGCCTCTTCGCGCAGGCGCTGGCGGACCTCTTCGGGCGACTCGACCCAAGCCGGATTGGCTTCGCGGCTCGCGAGCGACTTCTGGGGCTCGATCAGCGCGGCCTGCTGCTCCTTCGGCGGCAGCACGAGAGGTGCACGCGGCTGGTACTTGGTAGGAGCCGTCTTCGGCGGAGCGAGGCTGACGGCGCTGCCGAGGTCATCGAGCAACTGTTCGCCCGCCGTCTTATCGGTGCCGTAGGTGGGGCCGCCGACGCAGCCGGAAAGCATCAGGCTGCCCGCCACGACAACGGCAATGCCGGCAAACACTCGCATCTCTCGCGTCATATCCATGAATTCCTTCCAGCCGACCGCACCTCGCCTGCCGCGGCCACTCAAGCGCCCCTTGGCGGAAAATTCCGCCAAATTTCGGGCAGGTTGTACCGGATGAACGCCTCAAGCGCAATTCACCCGGTAAAACGTCCCGTCAGGGCTTGAAGCCGAGCTCCCTCAACGCGGCGGCGTCGCGCGCCGACACATCCGGATAGAGCGGATCGGAGCCGACATCCGTGGTGATTCGCCAGGAGCGGGCGCATTTGCGGCCCTCTGCCAGCTTCGGCACGACGCTCACCTTCGCGACTTCCGGCAAGGTGAAGGCGCCGGCCGGCCCTTCGCTGCCGTCGATCTCGATGGCCGAGGTGATGCAGATCTCGGCAAAGTCCTGACCGTCGAGCGCCTGGCGCAGTTCCGGATCGGTGATATGGACGATCGGAGCGGCCTCGAGCGAGGAGCCGATGCGCTTGTCCTTGCGTTCGATTTCGAGCGCGCCGGTCACCACCTTGCGGACTTCGCGGATCTTCCGCCACTTCTCGGCGAGCGCGTCGTCGCGCCATTCCGCGGGCACGAGCGGGAACTGTTCGAGATGCACAGATACGGCCTCGGGGTTGCGGGAAAGCCAGGCTTCCTCGGCGGTAAAGGGCAGCATCGGCGCGAGCCAGGTCACCAGGCAATCGAACAGGGTGCGGATGACCTGCAGCGCGGCGCGGCGTCGCAGCGACGACGGCGCATCGCAGTAGAGCGCATCCTTGCGGATATCGAAATAGAAGGCAGACAGTTCGACGTTCGAGAAATCGATGAGCGCGCGCGCGATCCGCTTGAAGTCAAAGGCGTCGTAGCCTTCGCGCACCAGCCGGTCGAGTTCGGCAAGGCGGTGAAGCATCAGCCTCTCGAGTTCTGGCATGTCGGCAAGCGCGACCACTTCGCCCTTGTCGTGCGCAAGCGTGCCGAGCATCCAGCGGATGGTGTTCCTGAGCTTGCGGTAGGCGTCGATGTTCGTCTGGATGATCGTCTTGCCGAGGCGCTGGTCTTCCCAATAGTCCGTCGTCATCACCCAGAGCCGCAGGATGTCGGCGCCGGCATCCTTCATCACCTCTTGCGGTGTGACGGTGTTGCCCTTCGACTTAGACATTTTCTCGCCCTTCTCATCCATGGTGAAACCATGCGTGATAACGGCGTTATAGGGCGCACGGCCATGCGTGGCGCAGCTTTCGAGCAGCGAGGAATGGAACCAGCCGCGGTGCTGGTCGGAGCCTTCAAGATAAACGTCCGCCGGCCATTTCAGGTCCGGTCGGTCCTCCAGCGTGAAGGTGTGGGTCGAACCGGAATCGAACCAGACGTCGAGGATGTCCATGACCTGGTGCCATTTGGCATGGTCATGGTCGTTTCCGAGGAAGCGTTCCTTGGCACCTTCCGCGAACCAGGCGTCCGCCCCTTCCTTTTCGAAGGCGTCGAGAATGCGGGCATTGACCTGATCGTCGACGAGGATCTCGCCGCTGTCATCGGCGAAGATCGCGATCGGAACGCCCCAGGCGCGCTGGCGCGACAGTACCCAGTCGGGGCGCTGCTCGATCATCGCACGCAGGCGGTTCTGGCCGGCGCCGGGCACGAAGCGGGTTCCGTCGATCGCGTTGAGCGCGCGAGAACGCAACGTCGTGCCGTCGCCGAAGTCCTTGTCCATATAGACAAACCATTGCGGCGTGTTGCGGAAGATCACCGGCTTCTTCGACCGCCAGGAATGCGGATAGGAGTGCTTCAGGCGGCCGCGGGCGAAGAGCGCGTGGCGGGCAATCAGCGCCTTGATGACGCGATCATTGGCATCGCCCTTCTTGCCCTTATCGTCGATAACACGGCCGGCGCCGCCTTCCGCATCGGGACCGAAACCGTGCGCCTCAGCCGTGAAGTAACCGGCATCGTCCACGGTAAATGGGATCGCGGAGGAAATGCCGCGCGCTTCGAGCGCCCGGGCGCTGTCCATCCAGGCCTCGAAGTCCTCGCGGCCATGGCCGGGTGCGGTGTGCACGAAGCCGGTACCGGCGTCGTCGGTCACGTGGTCGCCATCGAGCAGCGGCACCTTGAAGGCGTAGCCGCCGCCGAGGCCGTGCAGCGGATGGGCGCAGATGATCGCCGCCAGCTCGCCCGCTTCGATATCGCGGACGAAGTTGAACGTAACCTTCGCCTTAGCGGCGGATTCGTCGGCGAGCCGCTTGGCGAAGATCAGCTTTTCACCGGGCTGCGGGCCATAATCGTTCTCTGCCGTCGCGACCTCGTAGAGACCGTAGGCATAGCGCGAGGAATAGGCGATCGCGCGGTTACCGGGGATGGTCCAGGGCGTCGTCGTCCAGATGACGACGAAGGCGCCGGCGAGCGCGTCCGGCCCTTCGGTCACCGGGAACTTCACCCAGATCATATCGCTTTCGACATCGGCATATTCGACTTCCGCCTCGGCCAGTGCCGTGCGCTCGACGACCGACCACATGACCGGCTTCGAACCGCGATAGAGCTGGCCGGCCTTGGCGATCTTGATCAATTCGCCGGCGATGCGGGCCTCGGCGTGGAAGTTCATCGTCGTGTACGGATTCTCGAAGTCGCCCTCAATGCCGAGACGCTTGAACTCCTCCGTCTGCACCTCGATCCAGCCGCTGGCGAAGTCGCGGCATTCCTTGCGGAACTCGTTAACCGGAACGTCATCCTTGTTCCGGCCCTTCTCGCGGTATTTCTCCTCGATCTTCCATTCGATGGGCAGACCGTGGCAGTCCCAACCCGGAACGTAGTTGGCGTCGTAGCCGCGCATCTGGAAGGAGCGGTTGATCACGTCTTTCAGGATCTTGTTCAGCGCGTGGCCGATATGGATGTTGCCGTTGGCGTAAGGCGGTCCGTCGTGCAGCACGAACTTCTCGCGGCCGGCGGCCGAGGCGCGCAGCTTTTTGTAGAGTTTCATCTTCTGCCAACGGGCGACGATTTCCGGCTCCTTCTGCGGCAGGCCGGCGCGCATCGGAAACTCCGTTTGCGGCAAGTAGAGTGTGGAGGAATAATCGATCTTTTCAGCGGTCTCTGTCATGGTCTTTGCATTCGCCTTTTCCGCGCGGGATCGTCACGCATGCGGAAGAATCGGTCTCTTGAAGATGGCTGGGGGCGCGAAACGCCGAAATCCCGGACCTTCCGGCGCGGCCTAGCGCGCACGGAAAGCCGGGCCAATAATTCGCTGATCGACGATCAATCGACGGTGCCGGGTCATGGTGGCCGGTTCTTTAAGGCGTTTTCGGCCTTTTGAAAAGGTCCGCGAGCTTCGGTGCCCGAATTCTTTGGCTGCGAACGCCGTGAGCGTTCTCCCAGCTTCCTCAGACGAAATTGATCCTGCGGTCGATCCCGCTCAGCGGCTGAACGCCGGAAAGAAGCGCGCGCGCCTCCTTCTCGTCCTCTTTCATCTGGACCATCAGCGGTTCCAGCCCGTCGAATTTCAGCTCGTCGCGCAGATGGCCGAAGAAGGACACCGCGCAAACCTCGCCGTAGAGGTCGCCGGAAAAGTCGAAGACGAAGGTTTCGAGCAGAGCCTCGCCGTCGCTGTCGACGGTCGGACGGCGACCGAAGCTCGCGACGCCGTCATGGAGCGACCCGTCCGGCCGGCGGAACCGCACGGCGTAAATGCCGTTCTTCAGTTCCACTTCCGGCGGCAGCCGCATATTCGCGGTCGGGTAGCCGAGCGTGCGCCCGAGCTTCTTGCCGCCGATCACTTCCGCCTCGACCGTATAGCGGTAACCGAGAAGGCCGGCGGCGTGGGAAACGTCGCCTTCGGCGAGCAAGGACCTTATGAAGCTTGAGGAGATCACCGCGGCATTCTCGTCGCGGAAGGCATCGACCAGGGTGACACCGAAGCCCTCCCTTTCCCCGGCCGCCATCAGGAAGGCCGGCCCGCCTTCCCGGCCCTTGCCGAAGTGGAAGTCAAAACCGGTAACGACGTGGGAGGCGTGCAGCCATTCGCGCAGGATGCGATGAATGAAGTCGGAAGCCGAAAGCTCCGAAAAGGTCCGGTCGAAGGGATATTCGATGACGGCGCCGAAGCCCATGCCCTCCAGGATACGGGCTTTCAGCGGCGCCGGCGTCAGCCGGAACACCGGCTGGTCGGGCCGGAAGACGGTGCGCGGATGCGGCTCGAAGGTAAGCACCAGCGCGGGAACGCCGCGGTCTTTGGCTACGTCGAGAGCGCGGTTCAGCACTGACTGGTGGCCGCGGTGGACGCCGTCGAAATTGCCGATCGCGATCACGCCGCCGTGCAGGCGCTCCGGAAGCGGATCACGGGTTTCGTTGCGATGAAAGACCGTCATCTCCGTCTTCCCGTCAGCCGAGCCGCGGCATCCACCACTTCGGCGTGGCCCCGTGCTGCCTCAAAAAAGCGGCGAGCTTGGCTTCGTCGGTGCGGCTCTCATGCATGTATTCCTGCGCATGGATGCCCGCGCTGACATAGAGCAGATCGAAGCCCGCGTCCTGCGCACCCTTAACATCCGTCGGCATGCCGTCGCCGATGGCGATGACGCGCGAAAGATCGAAAGCGCCCCTCGCCGCCTTCGCCTCCGCAAGGGCGGCCCGATAGATGGCGATATAGGGCTTGCCGGCGATGCGGGCCTCACCGCCGAGCTCTTCGTAAAGCTTGGCGATGGCGCCGGCGCAGGGGATCAAACGGTGGCCGCGCTCCACGACGAGATCGGGATTGGCGCAGATGAAGGGTATCTTGCGTTTGGCGAGCCCCGTCAGCGTCGCGCGGTAATGCTCGGGCGTCTCGGTCTCGTCATCGTAGAACCCTGCACATACGATCGTCTCGGCGTCGTCGGCGGAGACGATCTCGGTGCCGAGCCCTTCGAGCAACGGCAGATCGCGATCGGCGCCGATAAAGAAGATACGCTTCTCAGCCGCGGCGATCAGTGCCCGCGTCACGTCGCCGGAGGTGACGATACGGTCATAGGCTTCGTCGGGAACGCCGAGGCCGCGGATCTGCACCTTGACGCCCGGATGCGGCCGGGGCGAATTGGTGATGAGAACGACCGTCAGTCCTTGGGCGCGCGCCTCGGCAAGCGCCTCGCATGCGGATGCGAAAGCCTGGACGCCGTTGTGAAGCACGCCCCAGACATCGCAAAGCACCACGTCGTAGCGACCGGCGATTTCCCGAAAACTGTTGATCCTCACGGCCATGCTGGCTTCCTGCAAAGTCGGCTTTCCGGCTGACATCGCAAGGAAGGGGCAAGAATACAAGCCTTGCCCAGAGAAAAACGCCGCCCTTCCCAAGGATTCGGTGGTTCAGCGTTTACATTCGCTTCCCCTTTGCCCGCCGTGGAGACCCAATCTCCTGGGCGGCAACCAACGGCAAAGCGCGTCATAGAGCGGCCGCGAAAGTCATGGACGATCGGCCCAGCCTGTCAACGATCGGCGCCGGGAAAATTTCTCGCGGCCTGTCCTTGACTCCTCCCGCACCCGGCCTTATCTCGGCGGCGCTAGCACTCGCAATTTATGAGTGCTAACAACCATCCACCGGGTCTATCAACGATCCGCAATGTCATTTGATCGAGGGATTAGACAATGGCAAGCACCAATTTCCGTCCGCTGCACGACCGCGTTGTCGTCCGCCGCGTTGAGTCTGAAGAAAAGACCAAGGGCGGCATCATCATTCCGGACACCGCGAAGGAAAAGCCGCAAGAAGGCGAAATCGTGGCTGTCGGTTCGGGTGCCCGCGACGAAAGCGGCAAGGTTGTTCCGCTCGACGTCAAGGCTGGCGACCGCGTCCTGTTCGGCAAGTGGTCTGGCACCGAAGTCAAGATCAACGGCGAAGACCTTCTGATCATGAAGGAAGCCGACATCATGGGCATCATCGGCTGATCGGCCGGCATCCCTTTCCAAACTTCCGCAATTTGAAACCGGGCCTGCCCGGAATTTCGAAACCAGGAGCTTTCAAAAATGGCAGCTAAAGAAGTCAAGTTCGGCCGTACTGCGCGCGAAAAGATGCTGCGCGGCGTCGACATCCTCGCCGATGCAGTCAAGGTAACGCTCGGCCCGAAGGGTCGTAACGTCGTTATCGACAAGTCCTTCGGCGCTCCGCGCATCACAAAGGACGGCGTTTCGGTCGCCAAGGAAATCGAACTCGAAGACAAGTTCGAGAACATGGGCGCCCAGATGGTCCGCGAAGTCGCTTCGAAGACCAACGACATCGCTGGCGACGGTACGACTACGGCAACCGTTCTCGCCCAGGCGATCGTTCGCGAAGGCGCAAAGGCCGTTGCTGCCGGCATGAACCCGATGGACCTGAAGCGCGGCATCGACCTCGCCGTCGCCGAAGTCGTCAAGGACCTCCTCGCCAAGGCGAAGAAGATCAACACCTCGGATGAAGTTGCGCAGGTCGGCACGATCTCCGCAAACGGCGAAAAGCAGATCGGCCTCGACATTGCGGAAGCGATGCAGAAGGTCGGCAACGAAGGCGTCATCACGGTTGAAGAAGCCAAGACCGCCGAGACCGAACTCGAAGTCGTCGAAGGCATGCAGTTCGATCGCGGCTATCTCTCGCCCTACTTCGTCACCAACCCGGAAAAGATGGTCGCCGACCTCGAAGACGCTTTCATTCTCCTGCACGAGAAGAAGCTCTCGAATCTTCAGGCCATGCTCCCGGTTCTCGAAGCCGTCGTCCAGACCGGAAAGCCGCTCCTCATCATCGCTGAAGACGTCGAAGGCGAGGCTCTTGCTACGCTCGTCGTCAACAAGCTGCGTGGCGGCCTGAAGATCGCTGCCGTCAAGGCTCCGGGCTTCGGCGACCGCCGCAAAGCCATGCTCGAAGACATCGCCATCCTGACGGGCGGCACGGTGATCTCCGAAGACCTCGGCATCAAGCTCGAAAACGTCACGCTCGACATGCTCGGCCGTGCGAAGAAGGTTTCGATCTCCAAGGAAAACACGACGATCGTCGACGGCGCCGGCCAGAAGGCCGACATCGAAGGCCGCGTCGCTCAGATCAAGGCCCAGATCGAAGAAACCACCTCCGACTACGACCGCGAGAAGCTGCAGGAGCGTCTTGCAAAGCTCGCTGGCGGCGTTGCCGTCATCCGCGTCGGCGGTGCGACGGAAGTCGAAGTGAAGGAAAAGAAGGATCGCATCGACGACGCTCTCAACGCGACGCGCGCTGCCGTTCAGGAAGGCATTGTACCGGGCGGCGGCGTCGCCCTGCTGCGCTCTTCCGTCAAGATCACCGTAAAGGGTGAAAACGACGACCAGGAAGCCGGTGTCAACATCGTTCGCCGCGCTCTGCAGGCTCCGGCCCGCCAGATCGTCGAGAACGCTGGTGACGAAGCTTCGATCGTTGTCGGCAAGATCCTCGAGAAGAACACCGACGATTTCGGCTACAACGCCCAGACCGGCGAGTATGGCGACATGATCGCCATGGGCATTATCGACCCGGTCAAGGTTGTTCGTACCGCTCTGCAGGACGCAGCTTCGGTTGCTTCGCTGCTCATCACCACCGAAGCCATGATTGCCGAGCTGCCGAAGAAGGACGCTCCGGCAATGCCGGGCGGCATGGGCGGCATGGGCGGCATGGACATGATGTGATAGGGCGACAGGCCTAGCACAGGGGATACCATCCGACAGGAAGGGCGGCCTCGAGGCCGCCCTTTTTGCTGTACGTCAAGACGCCTATCGGAGCCGCCGAGTAAAGACGATCCGCGCCACGAATTTCATTCGCTGCTACAACCCGGCCGAGCGACGTGACGTGCTTTAAACTCTTCGAGCAGGCAGCAAGAGCCTTCTCGTCCTTCTGTTTCCGCACGACAATCATAATCGAGATGAGACTGCGGCAGCCCGTTTTCTGCACGGGCGAGTCATGGGGCTGGAGGAACGCTATTCGGGCTCCATATTCGGCATCTTCCTCTTTCGGCGATTCATGATCGACGGCCCGGAGGTCCTGCCGAAGCGGTAGCTTCAGCGTCAGGCAGCCTGCGTCCGGACGCCGATCACCGCGGCGATCGGCGCCGGGCGCCCGAGCAGGTAGCCCTGTGCCTCGTCGCAACCTTCCGCCTGCAGGATTTCGAGTTGGTTCTGCGTCTCGACACCCTCCGCGAGGACCGGGACCGAGAGGCTCTGCCCGAGGGCAAGGATGGCGCGGACGATTGCCTTGGCCTGCGGGCTTCCTTCGACTTCCCACATGAAGCTCTTGTCGAGCTTGATCTTGTCGAACGGGAACGAGCGAAGCGTTTCCAGCGAGGAATAGCCGGTGCCGAAATCGTCGATGGCGATCGTCACGCCGAGCGCCTTGATTTCTCGAAGCGTCAATAGCGCCCGCTCCTTGTCGTCGATGATCGTCGACTCGGTGATCTCCAGTTCGAGCCGCTTCGGGTCGAGCCCCGTTTCGACGAGGATTGCCTGGACGAGGTTGACGATGTCGCCATTCGCAAGCTGCACCGGCGACAGGTTCACTGCGATCTTGAAGTGGTGGTCCCAGCTGGCCGCTTCACGGCAGGCTTCACGCAGTACCCATTCGCCGATCGGCAGAATGGCGCCGCACTCCTCGGCGAGCGGAATGAACTCGTTCGGCGGCACCATGCCGCGTTCCGGATGCTTCCAGCGCAGCAGCACCTCGTAGCCGGTGACATCACCCGTGGTGACCGATTTCTGAACTTGATAGTGCAGCGCGAGCTGGTTTTTCTCCACGGCGTCCCAAAGATCGTTGGCGAGCGCGCGGCGGCTGCGGGCCGCCTCGTCCATGGACACCTCGTAGAAGCAGACCGTCTGGTTCAGTGCCGCCTTCGCGCGATACATGGCGAGATCGGCGTTGTTGATCAGCGCGTCGGCGGTCTCCGCGTCCTCAGGATAGATCGCCACGCCCATGCTGCCACCCGACTTCAGTTCGAAATCGCCGAAGCGCATCTCCTCGTGCAGGCATTTCTCGAGGCGCAGCAGGAAATCGTTGAGCTCGGCGAGCTCCTCGAAGCGCTTGACGGCGGCAAACTCGTCTCCGCCGAAGCGGGCGACGAACTCGCCTTCCTGAAGAAGCGCCTTCATCCGCTGTGCGATCGTGACCAGGACGAAATCGCCTGCCGCATGCCCGTGCAGGTCGTTGACTTCCTTGAACTTGTCGAGGTCGATGCCGATGACCGCCACCTTGCGCGAGAACCAGGCGGCCGCATCAAGCTCCTCGTCCAGGTAACTATTGAACTCCGGCCGGTTGGGCAGACCCGTCAGACTGTCGTGACGGGCGAGGAAGGAGATCTGCTCCTCCGAGTCGAGCCGCTCGGTAATATCCTCGTAGGTGGAAACCCAACCGCCATCGGGAAGCGTCCGGTGCTTCGTGAGGATGGAGCGGCCGTTCGGCAATTTCTCGATCAGGTCCCCACCGCCCTTCGCGACGATGTCGAGCCTGTGCTTCTGATAGGCCTCCTGCACTCTCGCTTCCGCCACAGTCGGATCCGCATAGCTGCGGGCCGATAGTCGGCCAAGAACTTCGCGGAAGGTCAGTCCCTTGCCCGCGAGCGATTCAGGGAGACCGAATATCTCGAGGCTGCGACGGTTCGAGATCAATAGCCGATCGGCACGATCGAAGAGACATATGCCCTGACTCATGTTCTCAAGCGCAATGTCGAGATTCTTGGTGACCTCGGCGATGCGGTCGGCGTCTTCTTTCTGTTTGGTGATGTCCTTGACGATCGTGATGAAGCCCGCATGCCGCCCGTCATCGTCGATGAGCGGATCGATGATGACATGCGCCCAGAGCCGGGTCCCGTCCTTGCGGTAGCGCCAGCCCTCAGTTTCATATTTGCCGGCATCAAGGGCAATGCGCAAAGCGCGCTCCGGCAGCTTCGCCTCCTGCTCCTCAGGAGAATAGAAGCAGACGAAGTTCTTGCCGATGATTTCCGCAGCCGTGTAGCCTTTGTTGGCCTCGGCGCCGGCGTTCCAGCTTGCGACGCGGCCGTCCACATCGAGCATGCAGATCGCGTACTCCTTGACGCTCCGCACAAAGCGCGCGAACTCTTTCTCCGAGGCCGCCGCGAGGATTTCCGCCTGGCGTGCAAAAGCGGCGGCGATCAGCACGGCGGAAAGAAGGAAGAAGGCCGTTCCGGCGATGACGAAGGCCAGAAGATGCGGCGCGATCATTCCTTCGCGAATCTCTCTCGCGCGCTCGATCTCGAGAGTTACCGCGCCCATGGCGGTGAAGTGCAGCGCGACGATGCCGAGCGTCATCGCCGATGTTGCGATCAGCTTGGATTTCAGCGCGCTACCGCCGCGGTCGATCGCGAGGAGCGCGCCTATGTCGAACAGTGAGCCGACCAGGATGGACGCGGCAACGAGCGCCGTGTCCCAGCGGATGGCTCCGGGCACCTCAAGCGCGGCCATGCCCAGGAAATGCATGCAGGCTACGCCGGCGCCAAGAACCAGACCGCCAAGCAGCCATGCGGCCCGCCCCCTCATATGGGTCGCGACCGCCAGGGCCGACGTTGTCAGTACGATCGCGACGACCAGCGATAATGTCGTGAGCTTCGCCTGATAGCCGAGCACGACACCCGGATCGTATGCGAGCATGGCGATGAAGTGCGTGGCCCATATACCGAAACCGCTGGCGGCGCCTGCGGCCGCTACCCAGATCGCCTGCGGCCTGCCCTTGGAAGCACGCGCACGCTGAAGCAGGGTCACGGCACCATAGCTGGACAGGAAGCAGATCACCGCTGCCAGCGCAACCAGGCGCAGATCATGTTCCACGACGAGGCACGAAAGGATCTTGAACATCGCAGGTCGCCCACATAAAAAGTCTGCCCGCCACGCGTACCGCGCAGGGTCTCTATCTGTTGGCTCTGCGCCGTTTAAGGAAGGATGAAGATAACCGACGGGCAGCCGTTTCGAGATGAAACAGTGCTTTTTGCGTTAATGAATCGCGAAACCGCAGCGCAGAACGGTGCGCAGGTGACGCAATTCGGCCGCTATGCCAGTAACGTCTTGAGATCGATCTGCGGATCGGCCAGGAGTGCGCGGTTCGGGGTGGCACCCGCCTCAAGCAATTTCTTCCCCGTCACATAAGCTTTGGCGTCGTTGACGGCGTCGACCGCGATCAGCTTGCCCTGCCGGAAATACCAGACGGAGACGCTGCCCTCGCGCTGGCCGGGGCGGACCAGTGTCTCGTCATGGCCGAGCCCAAAGCCGGCAATCTGCAGCTTCACGTCGTATTGATCCGACCAGAACCAGGGATTGGGATCGTAAGGCTCTGAACCGCCGGCGAGGATGGCGGCGATCGCTTCCGCCTGATCCACGGCATTCTGCACTGACTCGAGGCGAACGCGCATGTCGTGCCAGGGGAAGACTGCACAATCGCCTATGGCGAAGATGGCCGGATCGGACGTCCGGCCATGGCTGTCTACGACGATGCCGTTGGCGGTATCGAGCCCGGCATCATGCGCCAGCACATCATTCGCCGTCACGCCGATGCCGACGACAACAAGGTCGACCGGGATGATGGAGCCATCCGCAAGCTCGGCCCCCGAGACCCGGCCTCCGTCGCCAATCAGCCGGTGAAGGCCCATGCGTTCGCGGATATCGACTCCATGCGAGCGATGGATTTCACGGACGATCGCGGAAGTCGCCGCGGAAGCGACGCGCTGGAGAATACGATCCGCCATTTCGATGACGGTGACCTCGAGCCCACAGGTTCTGGCGACCGCCGCCGCTTCCAGGCCGATATACCCGCCACCGACCACCAGGACGCGCCGACCCGGTTTCATCTCCTCGGCGAGTTGGTCCGCGTCCTTGAAATCGCGCACCACATAGACGCCGGCGAGATCGCCGCCGATCGGAGCCGGTAGCCGGCGTGGTGTGGCTCCCGTAGCAAAGGCCAGTGTTTCATAGTCGAGCTTCGAGCCGTCGCTGAGCGTTACTTGCTTTGCCGCCCGGTCCACCCGCGTCACCGTCGTCGCGAGGCGGATATCGATCTCGTGCTCCGCATACCAGTTCTCCGGCCGGTAGAGCAGCCGGTCGAGGGTCATTTCGCGCAACAGGTATTTCTTGGAAAGCGGCGGCCGTTGGTAGGGCAGGCTCTCTTCGGCGGCGATAACGGTGATCGGGCGCTTGTCCTCAAGGGCACGGAGCTTGGCAACCAAGGCGAAAGCGGCCTGCCCGCCGCCGACAACAACAAGTCTTCCCGACACCTTTTCCACCCGTCTCGACGTCTCTACTCACCCGTATCCTTCCGGCCCGGGCTTCGTCAACTCGGGCCGGAGCATCACGCAAGGGTCATTCCTTTCTGGGAATTTCCATGCCTTTCTGTGCGGCCGGGCGCGCAAGGCCGCGCTCGACCCAGGCCATGACGTTCGGGAAGCTCTTGTAATCGAGAGCCTCGGCGCCGCCATAGAACTTGCGCGCGCCTTCCACCCAAGGATAGGTGGCGATATCGGCGATGGTGTACTCGTCGCCCATCAGCCATTGCCGGCCGTCGAGTCTTGCTTCCAGGACACCGAGAAGACGCTTCGACTCGTCACGGTAGCGCTCAACCGGATAGGAATTGTTGGCGACCTTGTCGGCGGCGAATTTGAAGAAGTGGCCGAACTGCCCGAACATGGGCCCGATGCCGCCCATCTGGAACATGACCCAGCAAAGCGTCTCGTAGCGACGGCCCGCATCCGCCGGAATGAGCTTGCCGGTCTTTTCCGCGAGATAGATCAGGATCGCGCCGGACTCGAAGAGGCCGATCGGCTTGCCGTCCGGTCCGTTCGGATCGATGATCGCCGGAATGCGGCCATTCGGATTGAGCGACACGAACTCGGGCGACTTCTGCTCGTTGGTGTCGAAGGAGATACGGTGCGCCTCATAGGGGAGCCCAAGCTCTTCGAGAGCGATCGAGATCTTCACGCCGTTCGGCGTCGGCAGCGAGTAGAGCTGGATGATGTCGGGATTTTTCGCCGGCCAACGGCTCGTGATCGGGAAAGAGGAAAGATCAGCCATAGTGGATGCCTCGAGGTGGGACTTGGGAGGTTGGATATCTGCCGCCCCTACATAGGTAACGCCGGTTGCATTTGTCAGGGCCGAACCGACAATTTCCGTCCAGCCCATACACTGCTGCATGTGTCCTTAAATCGTGCCCGATTTAAGGACAAAAACATGCAGCAATTCAAAGTGCTACAGCGTCCTTTGTGCGTCTCAAAAGACGCACGGCGCTGTAGCGTCAGAGCGCGGCGCGGACAGCCGCAACGATCCGATCGATGACTGGATTGCCCTCGTGGGTCGCCTTGCGCGCGCGAACGAGGCAGGCCTCCGAGTGCAGGATCACGCCGTCCGAGAGGATCTTCAGGTGGTTCGCCTTGAGCGTGGAGCCGGTCGAGGTGATGTCGACGATGATGTCGGCCGAGCCGGAAGCCGGCGCGCCCTCGGTCGCGCCCAGGCTTTCGACGATGCGGTAGAGCTGAATGCCGTGGCTGCCGGAGAAGAACTGCTGCGTCAGTCGCCAGTATTTCGTCGCGATCGCGAGCCGGCGGCTGTGACGGGCACGGAAGTCGGCGGCGACGTCGCCGAGATCGGCCATGGTGTCGACGTCGTACCAGATCTCCGGCACGGCCACGACGACATCGGCATGTCCGAAGCCGAGCCGCGCTGAAAATTCGACACGTGCGTCGACGTCAGCCAGGCTTTCGCGCACGAGGTCCTCGCCGGTGACGCCGAAATCGACGGCGCCGCTGCCGACTTCGCGGGAAATCTCGGAGGCCGAGAGGAAGGCGACCTCGACGTCTTCCCAATTCTCGACCCGGCCGCGATAGGAGCGGTCGTTGCCGACGGCGACGATCTTCATGCCGGCACGCTCGAAAATCGCCGAGGCGTCGTCCTTCATGCGGCCCTTGGACGGCAGCGCAATGGTGATCGTCATTTCGTGCTCCCTGCCGCAGCAATGGCCCGCTCGATCCGATCGAGCCAGAGAGAGAAACCGACGGCCGGAATGTGCTCGCGAGCGCCCAAGAGCGTCAGCAGGCGATCGAAGCGGCCGCCGCCGGCAAGCACCGCCGGCGTCCCCTCGACCTCGATCTCGATCTCGAAGACGAGACCTGTGTAATAGTCCAGCGGACGACCGAAGGCGGCGCGGTAGCGGATGACGCCGGGGTCAGCCCCCACCTTCGCAATCGCCGCAACACGCGCGTCGAAAAGCGAAAGCGCGTCGTCTATCTTCAGTCCCGATCTGCCGGCGAACTGGTGAAGGGCGGCCGGCGCGTCGGCAAGCGCCAGGTCGAAAGCCAGGAACTCGCGCATGACGGAAAGCGCCGCTTTATCGAGCCTCGTCGTCGCCAGTTCCAGCTTTTCCTTCAATCGGCGGGCGATGTCGCGAGGCGAACGGCTGGCATTGGTGGAATAGCCGGTCGCCTCCATGGTGTCAGCGATATGGGCGACGAGCCGTTCCTCGTCGTCGAGAATGCTCGTGATTGCAAGCCGCTCGACTTCAGGGCCGAAGACGCCGGGCGATTTGGGATCTGCAAGCTCGCCAAGGAGCTTCTGCAACTGCTTCTGGTCGCCGAAGGCATGGATCAGCCGCTTCTGCCAGCCCGCCGGCAAGCCGCAGGCGGCAACTACCGCCTCGAAGACCGACTGGTCGCCGAGCGTCACCTTCAGCCGGGCGTCCGGCAGCCGGTGGGCGAGCACCAGCATCGCGTCGCCGATCGCCCGCGCGTCCGCTCCCGCTGTGTCCGGGTCGCCTAGGTCTTCGATGCCCGCCTGATAGAACTCGCTCGAGCCGTCGCGCCGCTGGCGGAAGACCTCGCCAAGATAGGCGTAGCGCTGTGGCGTGCCGGTCGCCGTTTCGATATGCCGCAGGCAGACCGGAATGGTGAATTCCGGCCGCAGGCAGAGGCTTTCACCGGTCTCGCTCTCCGTCATGAAGATACGCCGGCGCAGATCCTCTCCCGCCATGTCGAGGAAGGGCTCGGCCGGCTGGATCACCGGCGTGTCGACACGCAGCGTCTTCAGCCGCTCGAAATCGGCGAGCAAGTCTCCGGCAAAGGCGGGGAGATTGATCAGCGGCATCAGCCTGCCCTTTTCCGATCCTCTGCCTGTCCCGCCAGAATTTCGCGGACCTTCGCGACGAGTTCGCTTTCTGGAACGGAAACCTGGGCGACGCGTGCCTCACGCCAGGCGACGTTGTCCTCGATTTCACCCGAAAGCCGCTTGCCCTCGATCAGATCCTTGATCTGGACAACACCGGCGGCGCGCTCGTCACCGCCCTGGATGATGGCAATCGGCGAGCCACGCCGGTCGGCATATTTGAGCTGGTCGCCAAAGTGCTTCTTGTTGCCCTGATACATTTCGGCGCGGATTCCTGCATGGCGCAGCCCCTGCACGAAGCGCTGGTAGCGGCCCATGCTGTCGAGGTCGCGGTCCATGACGCAGACGACGACCGGCGCGATCACCTCCTCGACGCCGAGTTTGCCGAGGTTTTTCAGCGCCGTCATCAGCCGCGACACACCGATCGAGAAGCCCGTAGCAGGCACCGGCTGGCCCATGAAGCGCGAGACGAGGCCATCATAACGGCCACCGCCGCCGACAGAGCCGAAGACGACCTTCTCGCCCTTCTCGTTGGTGACGGCAAATTGCAGCTCGGCCTCGAAGACCGGGCCTGTGTAATATTCCAGGCCGCGCACGACCGACGGATCGATCTTGATCCGGTCCGCCTCGTAACCCGCGCTCAGCACGAGGCTGCGGATGGTATTCAGCTCCGCAACGCCTTCCGCCCCGCGGGCGGTGCCGGCGACGAGCTCTGCCAGCTCGTCGGCGCTCTTCGCATAGTCGGTGATGCCGACGAAGAACAGGATCTTGCGGATCGGCTCCTCGTTAAGCCCAGCGCCCTTGGTGAAGTCTCCGCTCTCATCCTTGCGCCCTTCGCCGAGCAGCAGGCGCACGCCCTCGGGGCCGAATTTGTCGAGCTTGTCGATGGCTCGCAGCACCGTCAGGCGCGTGTTCGCCTGCTCGTCGCCGCCGAGGCCGATCGCCTCGAGCACGCCGTCCAGAACCTTGCGGTTGTTGACGCGGATCACGTAGTCGCCGCGTGCGATGCCGAGCGCTTCCATCGTATCGGCCATCATCATGCACATTTCGGCATCGGCCTGGACACCGGCCGCACCGACGGTGTCGGCATCGAACTGCATGAACTGGCGGAAGCGCCCTGGACCCGGCTTTTCGTTGCGGAACACGTAGCCGGCGCGGTAGGTCCGGTAGGGAAGCTGGATCTCGTTGAAATTCTCCGCGACGTGGCGCGCGAGCGGCGCGGTCAGGTCGTAGCGCAAGCTCATCCATTGCTCGTCATCGTCCGTCAGCGAGAAAACGCCTTCGTTCGGACGGTCGCTGTCGGGAAGAAACTTGCCAAGTGCCTCCGTGTATTCGAACAGCGGCGTTTCCACCGGATCGAAGCCATAGCGCTCGTAGACTTCGCGGATCTTCGCGATCATCTCGTCGGCCGCGCGAATGTCGGCGGCCGAACGATCGACGAAGCCGCGCGGAAGGCGCGCCTTGAGCTTCTGCGTTTTCTTCGGTTTGTCGTTCATGGAAGGCATTCCGGGCTTTAAAGCTTGGTCGGTGCCTTCCCTACCGGATCAAGTCGAGACCGGCAAGGGCGGCGACAATAAAGCGCCGTGAGCTCCGGAACAGGAGGGAACCTAGCGGGCGCCGAAGCGTTCAAGAGCCGACATCATGATAACAAAGCTGTGATTGTAAACTGTAACGCATACGCTTATAAGTTAAGTTTAGGAGGGCTTAAATGGGGAGCCGTAGCGATATGCTGACTTTGATGACGCCCGGATCGGGAGCGGTAAAGCCCCTCAATCCGGAGACCCACAAGGCTTGGACCCGCAGTATCGCAGAGGCCGGTTGCCTAGTAGAACCATGGCGTTGCGACGTTGCCAGCGGCACTTTCGTCTTGGGTGCGCGTACGCTTTCGCTTCTTGGCCTCAGGCAAAATCCCTGCGGCATCATCGATCTCCTCCGCGCCTATGACAAAGGCGACCGGCCGACGATCCTCAGCATCCTGGAACAGGCGACGGCAAGCTCCTCTTCCTTCTGCTTCTCGACGACGGTTCGCGGTTCAAGGGGGCAAATCTCGCCGCTTTACTGCATCGGCAATTCGACGCTCAGCGAACACGGCGCCGAAGGCTTGCTCGAAGGCGTGTTCGCGCTTCCCGGAGCGGGCAGGCGTTGAGCTTCATGAGGGCCGGCATCCGCCTTGCGCTATCGCTGCCTTTTTTATTGCACGGAAGCACCCTATCTTGCTCGCATGTTGCGCCTTCTCGCGATCATTCTTTTCTTTCTCGCTGCGCCCCTCAGCGGTGGGCTTGCCGCGGCTGCGCAGGTCCGGGATCTGGCAGCGAACGCCCCAGTCGCGCATCATCACCAGATGGCCCCGGTCAGGCACGGCCACGCTTCCGCGAAGCCGGAGGCAGCCTGCGAAGACGGCGAACGGTGCGGACATCCGGCGAAGACCAACCATCCGTTTCTTTGTTCGGCATGCGTCGCGATCGGCGCCTCGCAGCTCGGAGTGACCCGTCCGGCGCGGCCTTCCGTGCGGCTGTCGCCGGATCGCGATAAAGAGCTTCGTGCGCTTCTCCTCAAACCGCGATCACCGCCACCCAAATTGGTCCTCTCCATCTAGCGCCGCACTTCCGAAAAAGCGCGAAGAATGACCCGACGCCTTGAGGCGCTGGCCGCTTCAGCGCCTCGCCCGGAGGCGAAATGTTCCCGGCGCGAAGAAGCACGCGCCACCAAGAGAATGATGGAAAGGAAAATACATGTCCCTGAAAAGTTTCACCGCCGTCCTGCTGCTCGCCGCGGCCTTCACCACCCCTGCCCTTGCGCAGGACAGTGGCCATAGCGGCATGGATCACGGCTCCATGGAGATGACCGACCAGGCGGGCGACACGTCGGCCTCGAGCAAAGCCTTTACCGAGGCGAACGCCAAGATGCACAAGGACATGGACATTGTCTTCAGCGGCAACACCGATGTCGATTTCGTGCGCGGCATGATCGCTCACCATCAGGGTGCCATCGACATGGCGAAGGTCGAGCTTCAATACGGCAAGGATGACGCGATCCGCAAGCTCGCCGAAGACGTCATCAAGGCGCAGGAAGCCGAGATCAAGATGATGAAGGAATGGCTTGCCAAGAACGGCGGCTGACCAGACGTCCTCCCCGCTTTGAAGGGCGGGGAGGGCAATCATCGCGTGCCAGGGACGACGGATCCTCGCTATGTCCGCGGTCTTGCGAACTGACGCCGCATCTCCTCGACGGACGCGCGGCAGAAGCATCCTTCGATGTGGTCGTTGACGAGGCCCATGGCCTGCATGAAAGCGTAGACGGTGGTGGGACCGACGAAGGTCCAGCCGCGTTTCTTCAGATCCTTCGAGATCCTGGCCGAAGTCGGTGTCGTCGGATTGGCGATCAACGTGTCGTAATCCATCATCTTCGGACGCTCGCTTCCGTCCGGTTCGTGCGACCAGAAATAGGCGGCCAGCGAACCGAACTCGTCACGCAGTTCCCTTGCCCGCCGAGCGTTGTTGATGGTCGAGACGATCTTGCCGCGATGGCGCACGATGCCGGGATCGGCGAGGCAACGCTCGATGTCCTCTTCTCCGAATTCGGCAACCCTGTCGAAATCGAAGCCTGCGAACGCGGCGCGAAACGCCTCGCGCTTTCTCAAGATCGTCAGCCAAGACAGGCCCGATTGAAAGCCTTCCAGGCAGATCTTCTCGAACAGCCGGCGGTCGTCCGCGACCGGCCGGCCCCACTCCTCGTCGTGATAGCGGCGGTAGTCCTCGAGGTTCCCGTGCCAGGCGCAACGGCTGAGCCCGTCTTCCCCGGTGATCAAGCCCTTTTCTGCCATGCTTCGCCTCTCTCTTCTGTTTCCTTTTTGTTCTCTTTACCATTTGCACACCAGATTCATAAAGCTGCGAATAACCCTACCCAAAGCTTTATTGATGCTGCCGCTTTTTATCGAAGCGCCGTTTACCTTTCGGTGGCGGATGGATGAGAGCATCGCGCCATTGCTGGAGTGGGGCGAGGAAAAGCGTGCGGTTTCTTTCCGCCCTCCGTTCCAACCCATTGGAATTTATCCGAGCGCCGGCCGGAAGACCTCCGGCTTCGGCGCCCTCTGGAGATTTTTCGGCGTAAGGTAGCGAGTCCGTCCGATGATGAAGAAGTCCCTTTTTCTTGCCGCATCCTTCCTCTTGATCCTCTCCGGCATCGCCGGCGCGCAGGATCGTTATCAAAACCGCCCGCCGGTCATCGTCAGCCCCGATCTCACTGCCCCCTGGGTGATGCAGTTGACCGGCGAGCGCGTCCGACCGGCCGTCTATCGCCAGCAGGTTCCGGCAGCCACCCGAAAACAGATCGCGCGCCAGGCAAAACGCCAGCCGCGTCCGGCCGTCGTGCAGCCGGTATCGATCGCGCGCCGGCATAAATCGGTGAAGTCGCAATTCGATCCGCAATTCCTGCCGCAGATGGTCGCCTACGAGGCGAAAGAGAAACCCGGAACGATCGTCATCGACACCAACAACCGCTTCCTCTATCTCGTCACCGGCAACGGAGAAGCGCGGCGTTATGGGGTCGGCGTCGGCAAGCCGGGCTTCGAATGGGCGGGAGAGCACAGGATCACGCGCAAGGCCGAGTGGCCGGATTGGACCCCGCCGCAGGAGATGATCGCGCGCGAAGCGGCCAAGGGTCATTACCTGCCGGCCCGTATGGACGGCGGCCCTGAGAACCCGCTCGGCGCCCGCGCCATGTATCTCGGATCCACGCTCTACCGCATCCATGGCACCAATGCGCCCTGGACGATCGGCTACGGCGTTTCCTCCGGCTGTATCCGCATGCGCAACGAAGACGTTGTCGATCTCTACGAGAGGGTCAAGGTCGGCACCAAGGTTATCGTCATATAGCGGCGGCCGTTGGGCTAGAATACTTCCTTCGCTCACTCGTTTTTGCTGCCGACAAAGCGTGGTTTTGAAGCAACAGCCGTTCCCTGAGATACAAGATCCGTCGTTGTCCTTGCTCTATAGCAGATGTCGCGGGCTTGCACTTGCAGCTAGATTGCATAGCTTGCCGCTAACGAGGGTTCAGAGGGAATCGTAAATGAAACGTAATGCCACCAGGCTGGTCGCGCTTGCCGTCGCGGCCGCTGCCCTTTTTGCTGCAGCAAATGCTTTGGCCTTCACGCCTGCCGATCGCAGCGGACCGACCGTCGACTCCGACGTCGTGCTCGCCGCCTATGAAAAGCGGCCGGCGAAGAAATATTGGCGTACCAAGGTCCGTTTCCGCACGGATGAGGCACCCGGCACAGTCATCGTCGATACCAACAGCAAATACCTCTATTACATCGATGGCCCGAACCGCGCGACGCGCTACGGCATCGGCGTCGGCCGCGACGGCTTCGGCTGGTCGGGCGTCGTGAAGGTGGGCCGCAAGGCCGAGTGGCCGGCCTGGACGCCGCCGCCAGAGATGCGCGTGCGCGAGAGGGCGAAGGGCCGCATCCTGCCGATCACCCAGCCAGGCGGCATCGACAACCCGCTCGGGGCGCGCGCCCTCTACCTCTACAAGGGAGGCCGCGACACGATCTTCCGCATCCATGGCACCAACCAGCCCTGGACCATCGGCCAGAACATGTCGTCGGGCTGCATCCGCATGATGAACGAGGACGTGGAGCACCTCTACGACCGCGCCGGCATCGGCACGAAAGTCATCGTCATCGGCCCCGGCAGCAAGCCCGGCGATACCTACTTCGACGATCGCGGCGTGGACATCTTCCGCCAAATCTTCGGCGGTTGAGCCACTAACCGACTGATGGCGACTTGCCCCTCTCCTCGGGTTTAACCCGAGGACTAGCCCTCTCTCCGCGCGCGGGAAGAGGGGACTGGGAGGTCGCCGCGAGTCCCTTCCCCCGTCAAGACGGGGAGAAGGTGGCCGGCAGGCCGGATGAGGGGCAGACACGATCGCTCGGGCCTTACAGCCCCGCCGGCTTCGGCCCGCCATAGGCCCAGTCGAGCAGTTCAACGGTGTGCAGGATCGGGATCTTCGTTCCGCTGGCGATCTGCGTTATGCAGCCTATGTTACCGGTAGCGATCACATCGGGTTTGGTGGCCTCGATATTCCTGACCTTGCGAGCTTTCAGCTTGGCCGAGATATCCGGCTGCAGGATGTTGTAGGTGCCGGCCGAGCCGCAGCAGAGATGGCCTTCCGCCGGCTCGCGGACGGTGAAACCCGCCCGTTTCAAAAGTTGCTTCGGCGCCGTGGTGATCTTCTGCCCGTGCTGCATCGAGCAGGCGGAGTGGTAGGCGACGGTCAGGGCCCGCGCGCCCTGCTCCGGCAAGTCGAGGCCGGCGAGATATTCGGTTATGTCCTTCGCAAGCGCGGAGACCTTCGCGGCTTTATCGGCATAGGCGGGGTCGAGCCGCAGCATGTGGCCGTAGTCCTTGATCGTCGTGCCGCAACCGGAGGCGGTGATGACGATCGCGTCGAGACCGTCCTCCTCCGCGGCCTTCAGCCAGATGTCGATATTGCGTCGGGCCGCTTGCAGCGCCTGTTCCTCGCGCCCCATGTGATGGACGAGAGCGCCGCAACAGCCCTCGCCCGCCGCGACGACGACCTCCACGCCTTGCGCTGTGAGCAGGCGGATGGTCGCATCGTTGATTTCCGGCCTCAGCACCGGCTGCGCGCAGCCAGTGAGCAATGCCACGCGACCACGTGGCGTGCCCTTCGCCGCATAGACCGCCGGCTTTGCCGCGCGGGATGCCGGCAAGGCGTTTGGCGCCAGATCCAACATGACGCCGAAGGTCTTGAGTAGCGGAACCCGCTTCAGCAATCCCGCGAGCGGGCGCGCAAAACCGGCCGCCCTCAGCGCCAGCCGAAAGCGTGATGGATAGGGCAACGTCGCGGCGATGACGGAGCGGGCAAGCCGGTCCTTGAACGGACGTCTGTAGGTCTGTTCGATATGCACGCGGGCATGGTCGACGAGATGCATGTAGTCGACGCCCGAAGGACAGGTCGTGAGGCAGGAGAGGCAGGAAAGACAACGATCGATATGGGTGACGGTCTCGGAATCCGCCGCCCGCCCGTTTTCCAGCATGTCCTTGATCAGATAGATCCGGCCGCGCGGGCTGTCGAGTTCGTCGCCGAGCACCACATAAGTCGGACAGGTCGCCGTGCAGAAGCCGCAGTGGACGCACCTGCGCAGGATCTTTTCGGATTCGGCGACATGCGGGTCGGCGAGTTGCTCAGGGGAAAAATTGGTCTGCAACCGAATACTCCAATGCGACGCGCTTTAGTCGTTGTTTTTGTGGATGCCGTTCAAACCGCTCACACTTTCCTCATCCGCGCTAGACCCACCAGCTTTCGGGATCGCTGATCGGCTCCTCGCGGGCAACCCTTTGTAGGCCGATGACACAGCGCACGACGATCCATACCGCCGTAGCGACGAAGCCGAGTACCCCTATCAGCACCGTGGTCAGTAGCGCCGAGACGACGCCGAATAGTAGAGCTATCCAGAAAGTGCGGATCGCCCAGGTATAGTGCGTCCTTGCCCATAGCTCCGCCTTGTCCCGGTTGAGATAGGCAAGGACAAGCCCGATGATCACGGTGATGCCGACGGCAAAGCCGACAAGATAGAGCAGGTAGATGATCTGGATGTTGACCTTGCCCGGTTCGAGCCAGCGATCGGTCTCACGGGAAAGCGGCGTTTGCGAACCGGGATCGGACATCGGTCTCTCCTTGGTTGGAACGGACTGCGATCGGCCCCAAATCGGTAAGGCATCGGCACCGGATCATGATGCCGCAAGCGCTCAAGCGGCGGTCGCCATCCGCCCCGGATTAAAAATCCGTGACGGATCGAACTGGGCGCGGACGCGCTCCGACAATTGTGCCACAGCCGGTGCCTGCGGTTCAAAGGCCGGGATGCGGCCGCGCGATGCATCGTCGGCACGGATCAGCATGGCATGGCCGCCGCCGACGGCGGCGACGTAGCGGCGAAGGAGTTCGGCCTCGGGCTCGGCTTCCATGCGCAGCCAGACAAGGCCGCCCTGCCAGTCGTAGAAGGCATCCACGCCGGTCTGAAGGCGCAGGGCGGCAACAAGCTGATGGCCCGCCGAGGGGGCGACCGAGACGCGCCACAGGGGCCGCCTAGTACCGTCGGCATAGGGCATCACGTCGCGAATCTCCGCCCAGAGGAGCTTGCTTTGTACGGCATCGAGCCGCGAGACTGGCCCGAAGCGCGACAGCGCGGCCGCGAGTTTTTCGGCGCGCATGGCAATGGAGGCCTCCAAGCCCTCGAGCCGAAGCACGGTCGCCGCACCTTCGGGCAGCGTACCGCCAACGAAGCGGCCTCGCACGCTTTCCGGCAAATGCACCGCACCTGATACTTCCACCGGCTGCGCCATCGCCTCGGCCATGACCGCGGCGGCTTCCGCATCGTTGAGGCCGGAGACCACGACGGTGGCGGTGGCCGACGGAAGCGGCAGCACCCTGAACGTGACCTCGGTCAGAATACCGAGCGTGCCGTAGGACCCCGCCATGAGCTTGACGAGATCGAGCCCCGTAACGTTCTTCATGACCCGGCCGCCGGCCTTGATCAGTTCACCGCGACCGTTGACGAAACGAACGCCGAGCAGGCTGTCGCGCGCGGCACCGGCGACATAGCGGCGGGGGCCGGAGACATTGGCAGCAAAGACGCCGCCGATCGTCGGCTCACCCGAAGTTCCGAAGATCGGCCGATGATCCATCGGCTCGAAGGAGAGCATCTGCCCTTTCGCCTCGAGAGCCGCCTCGACCTCGGAAAGCGGCGTGCCGGCGAGCGCGCTCATCGTCATCTCCGCCGGATTGTAATTCACGATGCCGGAGAGACGCCGCGTCGAAAGCGTCCGGTCCGCCCGCACCGGGTTGCCGAGCCCTAGACGCGTCCCGCCTCCGACGATCGCAAGGGTGACGCGCTCCGAGGCGGCGGAGCGAACGATCGAGGCGATCCCCTCCTCGCTTGCCGGTTCGAAATGAACGATCATGCTGCCGGCCGCCCTTCGAGCGGAAAGACCTTCGACGGGTTCAGGAGCCATTGCGGATCGAAGGCCGCGCGCACCGCCATCTGCTGGTTAAGATCGGCCTTGCTGTATTGATGTAGCATCAGGTCGCGTTTCTCGATGCCGACGCCGTGCTCGCCGGTCAGGCAGCCGCCCGCGTCGACGCAAAGTTTCAGGATGTCATTGCCGGCGGCTTCTGCGCGGGCCGCATCCTCCGGATCGTTGATGTTATAGAGGATCAGCGGGTGCATGTTGCCGTCGCCGGCATGGAAGACGTTCGCGACGCGCAGGCCGTAGCCCGAAACGATCTCGCCGGTCCGTCGCAAGACATAGGAAAGCTGGCTCAGCGGTACGGTCCCGTCCATGCAGATGTAATCGGCGACCCGGCCCGTTGCACCGAAAGCGGATTTCCGGCCCTTCCAGATCAATGCGGCCTCGAGCGCCGATTGCGATTCCTTGATCGTAACGACGCCATGACGGCGCGCGATCTCGATGATGCTCTCGAGCATCGCGTCCATTTCCGGCTCGGAGCCCTCCACCTCGACGATCAGCAGCGCTTCGACGTCGAGCGGGTAGCCGGCATGGGCGAAGGCTTCGCAGATCTCGATCGCCGGCTTGTCCATGAATTCGATCGCTACCGGGATGATCCCCGAGCCGATGATGTCGGCGACGCAGGCACCGGCCGCCTCGGATGAGGCGAAGCCGAAGAGCACGGGCCGCGCACCTTCGGGCTTGGCGATCAGCCTGACGGTTGCTTCCGTGACGATGCCGAGCTGGCCTTCCGATCCGCAGACAAGGCCGAGCAGGTCGTAGCCCGGCGCGCCCAGCGCCTTGCCGCCGAGCTCGATGACCGTGCCGTCGAAGAGCACCATCTTCACGCCCAGGAGATTGTTGGTCGTCACGCCATATTTCAGGCAATGGGCGCCGCCGGAATTCATGCCGATGTTGCCGCCGATGGTGCAGGCGAGCTGTGAACTCGGATCGGGCGCATAGAAGAAGCCGTCGGCGGACACCGCCTCGGAAATGTTGAGATTGGTTACCCCTGCCTGCACCGTCGCCGTACGGTTGAAGAGGTCGATATCGAGGATGCGCGACATTTTGGAGAGGCCGATGACGATGGCGTCCTCCTGAGGTATGGCGCCACCGGAGAGCGACGTGCCGGCGCCGCGTGGCACGACGGGAATGCCGTAGCGGCTGCAATATTTGAGCACGGCGGCCACCTGCTCCGTCGTCTCGGGCAGAGCTACGGCGAGCGGCATGCGGCGATAGGCAAGGAACGCATCCGTCTCGAAGGGCTTCAGCCCGCGTTCCTCGCTGATGAGGCAGCCGTCAGGCAACAGATCGGCAAGATCGGCGATGATCTCCCGCCGACGGTCGAGGACGGCCTGCCTGGGCTCCAGAAAGCCGATCGTCTCCGGCATGAGCTCCTCCAACCAAATGCGCCGCAGGTGGTATTTTTTGTTTACCACTGGGAAGGTGACGCGGCAAATGCTAATGATCTTTTCGCTTTTGGAAACAATGGTCAAGATTGATGACGAATCTCGGCGACCTCGAAATCTTCGCGCGTGTCGTGTCGACCGGCAGCATGTCGGCGGCGGGTCGCGCGCTCGGCTTTTCCGCGGCGGTGATCTCCAAGCGCATCAAGCGACTCGAGGACCGGCTCGGGACAAGGCTCCTGCAACGAACCACACGGCAAATCTCGCTGACCGAAGCCGGCCAGGGTTTCTATGACCGCGTGCTCGGCATTCTCGCGGGCATCGAGGAAGCCGAGGCCTATGCCTCGGGACGGTCGTCCCAGGCCCAGGGAACGCTCCGCATCTCGGCACCCACATCCTTCGGCCGCATGCACATCGCCCCGCATCTGACCGGCTTCATGAAGGACCACCCTGACCTCAAGCTCCACATCGTCCTCAGCGACGATTTCACCGATATCGTCGCCCAAGGCTTCGACCTTGCCGTCCGTATCGGCGAACTCGGCGACTCGAGCCTCGTCGCCCGCAAGCTCGCGCCGGTGCGCCGTCTGCTTTGCGCGGCGCCGAGCTACATTGACCGATATGGCGTGCCGAAAGAGATCGGCGATCTCGCGAACCACATCTGCCTGCCGGCGCACAACAACGACAATTGGAAACTGGAAGGGCCGGACGGCAGCCTCTCCTACCGGCCGGAGGGTCCGCTCGTCACGAATTCTTCAGAGATCATCCGTGAGGCGGTGATTGCCGGCGCCGGCATCGCGCTTCGTTCCACCTGGGATATCGGCAAGGAATTACGGGACGGGCGCCTCGTCCAGGTGCTGCAGCAATGGGAGGGATCGCGCGGGCTCTCGCTCTCCGCCGTCTATCCAAGCCGTCAATTCCTGCCGGCGAAGGTGCGGCTTTTCATCGACTATCTCGCCAGTCTCTACGGTCCGGTGCCCTACTGGGAGCGATAGCCGCGCGACAGCGGCCACTATTTCTGCGCACTTTCCTCGTGATGGCGGCGAATGCGTCGTACGATGAGCCAGACGCCGACGACCGCGAACGGAACGGCGAAGCCGGTGAGCACGCCGGGATCGACCGGAATCTGGTGGCTCAGCGGCTTTGCAAGATAGCCGAAGAGCCCGACGACGTAATAGGAAATGGCGGCCACCGACAGCCCTTCGACGGTCTGCTGCAGGCGCAATTGCAGCTTGGCGCGACGATCCATCGAATTTAGAAGCGCGCTGTTCTGGCGTTCGAGCTCGACGTCAATCCAGCTTCTCAAGAGCGCCGTTGCGCGGGCGAGCTTGCGCGAGAGATTCTCCTGCCGCTCCTCGACCGATTGGCAGGTGCGCATCGCCGGCGCCAGCCTGCGTTCGAGAAAGGTGCCTATCGTCTCGTAGCCGGGCACGGGCGTTTCGGAAAGCGTGCGAATGCGCTCCTGGACGATGCCGTAATAGGCGCGGCTTGCGCCGAAGCGATAAAGGCTCAAGGCGGCGCCGGCCTCCAGATCGGCGGCCAGCCGCGTGATTTCGGCCAGCATCTCGTCGGCCTCCTCGCGGACATTCTCCTTCATCCGCTGCGTGACGGCGGTCAGGCCATCCTCGGTGCGGCGGATTTCCGGCGAGAGCGACTGCGCGAGCGGCAGGCCGAGCATGGCCAACGTGCGATAGGTCTCGATATCGAGCAGACGCTGCACCAGGGCGCCTGTTCCTGCCTCGGTCATGCCGCGGTCGATGACGAGGATCTGTGTGAGGCCGTCGCCGTTCTGGCGAAAGTCGGTCAAAAGTACCGCCTGGCCGTTCTTGGTTTCGCTGTAACAGAGGCTCGTCGGATCGAAGGCCTTGATTGCCTCGCGTGCCTCGGGCGAATCGGGCCGAATTTCCAGCCGAATACCGGAAATCAGCGAACCCGGCGGCGAAAAGCCGTCGCCGAAGGGATGGATCGGCACTTCGCCGCCGAAGCGCTCCGGCGCCGGCGCGTCCCAGAAATAGGTGGAAAATTCCGTGTGTCGTTCCCAGCGCAGCGTCCCCTGGCCCCAGGGCATCGCATGGTGATTGGCGTCGCGTCCGGGTGGCGCGATGCCGCGCGAGCGCGATAGCTCGGAAAGCACGGCATGATCGACGATCGCGCCGCCCTCGGTCATGAAAGCGAGTTGAAAGATGACGCGTGGCGTCGTGACCAACGCATAGGGCCGCGAATGAACTTCGCCGAGCACCTGGGCACGCAAGGGCGCCACCGGAAATGCAAAACTGCCCTTCGACATGAAGCGCTTCATCCCCCTCACGCGTTCATCATCACTTTCTTATCAACCAACCGAGCAAAAAGAACAGGACGCATTGACGCAGCTTGACTTTTGTCAGTGTGGCGGCGGCAAAGTGGACAATCAATTTGACCACTTTGCCGGGACTGCTAGATTGCCGCAAGGGAGCGGCAGGCGAGCGGAAGACCGCATGCTTTTCCTCACCGCTCCCGGGAGATATGGCCGTGACCGAAGACCAGACCGACCTCTATTCGCGCATCAGCCACAGCCGGACGGCGGACGAGGTCGTGCAGCAGATCGAGCTTCTGATCCTCGAGGGGGTACTGCGGGACGGCGACCGGCTTCCGGGCGAGAGGGAGCTGTCGAAGCGGTTCGACGTATCGCGGCCGATCCTGCGCGAGGCGCTCAAGGAACTGGAAGCGCGCGGCCTCGTCGAAAGCTGGCACGGCGGAGGGACATTCGTCGCCGACGTGGTCGGCCAGATCTTCTCGAAACCGCTGATCGAGCTCATCGGACGCCATCACAAGGCAACGCAGGACTATCTCGAATATCGGCGCGAACTCGAAGGACTGACGGCGGAGCTCGCCGCAAAGCGCGCCACGGACTTCGACCGCGACATCCTCACCCGCGTCATCGAACGCATGCGCGCCGCACATGAGAGCGGCAACTTCGACGAGGAACTCGAAGCCGACGTCGAGTTGCACAATGCGATCGGAGAAAGCGCCCATAACATCATCCTGCTGCACACGCTCAGGGCCTGCTACCGCCTCCTGACGCAGGGCATCTTCTTCCATCGCAACTCGGTCTTCGGTGCGCCGGGCGCGCGCGACCAGCTTCTCGCGCAGCACGAGGCGATCTACGCGGCCATCATGGCCGGTGACGCGAAGGCGGCCAAGGCAGCCGCGCAGAGCCATATCGATTTCGTCGCGGCGGCCGCGCGCGAGGCGGAGCGTAGCGGCGACTGGGCGCGCGTGGCACGGCTGCGCCTGCAGCAACGCGGCCGCGCCGGATCGTAACGGCACCCCAACCGCCGCGAAGCTCCGGGGAACTCCTTCTTACGGCCCTGTTGCCACCACATACCGAAAACCGCACCGCTCGCGCCGCTGCGCACAGCAATGTCGCATCCTGGCAAGGGCCAGATCGGCGCATTACATGTATTCCGAGCTGTTCTGAAATGGACCGCGCTTGCGTCGGAACCGCAGCGCCTTTTCAGCGGTTATTCTTTTCAAAGCAACTTCATTTGAAGGTAAGGCAAGTAAGGCATACACTTAAGGTAACTGATTGCTGCCGATTCGCCCGCATAAGGAGTATTCGCGCCTTGAACATCTTGCATCGGCTGGCCTCTGATGTGCATCTGATGCTGCGTCGCCCGGCGCGCATGCAGTATGCCGCATTGTGCTACCGTTTCCGCAAGAAGACCAACGCGCTCGAAATCCTGCTGATCACCAGCCGCGATACGGGACGCTGGGTCATCCCCAAGGGATGGCCGATGCAGGGAAAGCGGGCGCACGAGGTCGCCGAACGCGAGGCCTACGAAGAGGCCGGAGTCAAGGGCAAGGCGCATAGGGCCGCGATCGGCTCCTATGTCTACCAGAAGCGCATGGATCATGGCCTGGCGATTTCCTGCAAGGTGCAGGTGCACGCGCTTGAAGTCGAGGACTTCTGCAAGAACTTCCCGGAAAAGGGCGCCAGACGACTCGAGTGGGTCGACTACCAGGAGGCAGCCAGCCGCGTGGCCGAGCCTTCACTGAAGGAGCTCGTCCTCGGCTTCGGCGAACGGATGACTGCCACTCCGGAGCCGAAGCAGAAGACCACCAAGGACTAACGCCGATCCCGGCGCGCCTTGCGCATCGGCAGGGCTTCGTCCCCCCGCCTAGTCCCGTCCTCCTCAATTCCGCTTGAATGCGCCGGCCGCTGCCGCTACTGCGATCATCACGATGGAGAACACCTAGTGGCCAAGCCGCGCCCGCGTCTGGAGAAGCTGACGATCGACAAGGACCTCGACAAGTTCAGTCTTGCCGAGGAGGCGTCGCATCATGTCATGCGCCGCCTGGCGGCGCCGGGTCTCGCAGCTCTCTTCCTGATCCTCAGCATGGGTTTCGCCGCGAGCTATTTCACCGGCGCGTCCGGCATGGCCGTCGTCATTGCTGCGGCAGCGGTCGCGGGCTACATGGCGATGAACATCGGCGCCAACGACGTGACGAACAACGTCGGCGCGGCGGTTGGTGCGAAAGCCATGTCGATGGCGACCGCGCTCTCGATCGCCGCGGTGTTCGAGATCGCCGGTGCGCTGATCGCCGGGCGCCGTGTCACGCTTACCATCGAAGCCGGTATCGTCGATGGCACGCAGCTCTTGACCGCCGAGACGCTGGTCTGGGTGATGATGTCCGCGCTGATCTCATCGGCGATCTGGATCAATATCGCCACCTATTCGCGCGCACCGGTCTCGACCACGCACTCCATCGTCGGCGGCATCGTCGGGGCGGGCCTCGCCGCCGCTGGCTTTGCCAGCGTCAAATGGTGGTCGATCGCCGGCATCACCGCCAGCTGGTCGGTGTCTCCCCTGCTCGGTGGCGCCATCGCTGCGCTCATTCTCGCCTTTCTCAAGGAATTCGTCATATATCGCGACGACAAGATCGCCGCCGCCCGGCGCTGGATGCCGGTCGTTCTCGGCGTGACGGCAGGATGCTTCACTGCCTATGTGGCGGTCTTTGCCCTGGATCATGTGACGTTTATCTCGCTTCCGACCGCGCTGTCGATCGGTGTATTGGCCGGCGCCGCTTGTTACGTCTTGTCGAAGCCGTGGATCCACCGCCAGTCGGAAGGTCTCGACAACCGCAACCAGTCGCTGCGCAAGCTGTTCCGCCTGCCGCTCATCTTCGCTGCAGCACTGCTCTCCTTCGCGCACGGCGCCAACGACGTGTCGAACGCGATCGGCCCCCTGTCGGCGATCGTCTCCGCCGTCAACGGCGTCGCCTCGACGGCGCGATCGGAGGCGCCTTTCTGGGTGCTGCTCATCGGCGCGCTCGGCATTTCGCTCGGCCTCACGCTCTACGGACCGCTGCTCATCCGCGTCGTCGGCGAGGAGATCACGCGTCTCAATCCGATGCGGGCCTTCTGCGTGGCGCTCGCGACGGCGATCACTGTGCTGCTCGCTTCGGCCCTCGGGCTGCCGATCAGCTCGACCCACACCGCGGTCGGCGCCGTCTTCGGCGTCGGCTTCTTCCGTGAATGGTATACGCGGCGCTCCAAGCGAAGGCTCGAATATGTCCGCCGCAGGACCGGCCACGCCGACTTCATGGAGAAGGTCGAAACGAACTTCGCCGAGGTGCGCCGCCGCCGGCTGGTGCGCCGCTCCTATTTCCTGACGATCGTTGCAGCCTGGGTGATTACGGTTCCCGTATCGGCGCTGCTTTCCGCCGTCGTCTACTTCATCCTTTCCGGCCTTTTTCTGTAGGTGACCAAATGCGCGCCAACTTTCGCATGCAGCGACTGTTCGTCGAGAGTCCGCTTCACGCCGGCGCAAGGCACGAGGCCACGAGAGAGCAGTTCAACTACCTCGTCAACGTGCTCCGCTTCAATGAGGGCTCCTCGCTCCTCGTGTTCAACGGCCGGGATGGCGAGTGGCGGGCGGAGCTTTCCATGCCTTCGCGCAAACAGGCGGTCCTGACGGCAGTCGAACAGACGCGCCCGCAACCACTCCCTTACGATCTCGTCTACCTCTTCGCGCCGCTCAAGGTCGGCCGTCTCGACTATCTCATACAGAAAGCCGTCGAAATGGGAGCCGGCGTGCTTCAGCCTGTGATGACGCAGCACGTACAGGGCAAGGTCGCCAGCCTCGACCGCGTTCGTGCCAATGTCGTCGAGGCGGCCGAGCAATGCGGCGTCCTCGGCATCCCCGCCGTCGAGGCGCCGCGGAAGCTTGAAGATCTTCTGGCGAATTGGCCCCGCGACCGGCGCATCATCTTCTGCGACGAGGGCAATGAAAGCCAGAACCCGCTGCCTATCCTCAACGGTATCAGCGAACGCCGGCTTGCGCTCCTGATCGGTCCGGAAGGCGGCTTTTCAGAGGCCGAGCGAACGCTCTTGCACAGTCTCGATTTCGTGACGGCGATCCCGCTCGGGCCGCGTATCCTACGCGCCGATACCGCGGCGGTCGCGGCAATGGCGGTCATTCAGGCGTCGATCGGCGACTGGCGATAGATGGCGTTTTGTCGCAAAATCTTCGCGGAGTTTTTTTGAGGACATCTTGAAAGAAATTGACTTGCACCGCACTTGATTCCGGTTCAAGCACCCTCCATCCACTCCTGCTGATCGGCAGGAGCCGCCCAGGCAAAGAAGACGAATATGGCCCGAGATACCACCGACCAGACGCCGGTTACCTCTGTCGCTGACCTGACCGCCTATCTGGCATCAGGCTCAAAGCCGGAGGAGAAGTTTCGGATCGGCACGGAGCACGAGAAATTCGCCTTCTTCAAGGCGGACAACAGTCCCGTGCCCTATTTCGGCGAGGCCAGCATTCAGGCGCTGCTGAACGGCATGGCCGAAAGGAATGGTTGGGAGCCGATCGTCGACGAGGGCAATATCATCGGCCTTGCCGATCGCGAAGGCAACGGCGCGATCTCGCTGGAGCCCGGCGGACAATTCGAGCTTTCCGGCGCACCGCTCGAGAACCTGCACCAGACCTGCAAGGAATCGAACCAGCACCTGGCCGTTCTTCGCGAGATCGCCGAGCCGCTCGGCATCCGCTTCCTCGGCATCGGCGGCAGTCCGAAATGGACCTTTGACGAGACGCCGCGCATGCCGAAATCGCGTTACGCGATCATGACGCGTTACATGCCGAAGGTCGGCACCAAGGGCCTCGACATGATGTACCGCACCTGCACGATCCAGGTGAATCTCGACTTTTCCTCCGAGGAGGACATGCGGCGCAAGATGCAGGTGTCGATGAAGCTGCAGCCGCTTGCGACCGCCCTCTTCGCGAGTTCCCCCTTCACCGACGGCAAGCCGAACGGGCTTCTCTCCTGGCGCGGAGACATTTGGCGCGACACCGACAATCGACGCGCGGGCCTGCTTCCCTCGGCCTTCAAGCCGGACTTCGGTTTTGTCGATTACGCAGAATGGGCGCTCGACGTGCCGATGTATTTCGTCGTACGCGGCGGACATTATCACGACTGTACCCACATCACGTTCCGCCAGTTCATGAATGGGGCGCTGAAGGGCGAGGTCGCCGAATGGCAGCCCAATATGGGCGACTGGACCAACCACCTCTCGACGCTCTTCCCGGATGTCCGCCTGAAGCGTTTCCTCGAGATGCGCGGCGCCGACGGCGGCCCGTGGCGACGGATCTGTGCGCTCCCTGCCTTCTGGGTCGGCCTGCTCTACGACCGGGAGGCTCTGGCGGCGGCCGAGACGTTGACCCACGACTGGACCTATAAGGAAGTCCTTGCGCTTAGGAACGCGGTTCCCGCTCAGGCGCTTTCGGCCAGGTTCAGGACGATGTCGCTCTTCGACGTCGCGCGCGAGGTCCTCGCGATTTCGCGCGACGGTCTCAAGCGCCGCAATCGGGTAAATGGCGACGGCATCGACGAAAGCCAATTCCTGGCGCCGCTCGACGAAGTCCTGGCGAAAAAGGCGACGCTCGCCGAGGACATGCTCGCGCTCTACCACGGCCGCTGGAACGAATCGGTCGAGCCGGTATTCGCCGAATACCAGTACTGAGCGAGGAAAGGGAATCGGTATCCGAATCCGCTCCGGCAGGCATTCCATAAAAAGCGGTTTCCAGTCCCTTGATTCCCGTTATAGTGCAATGACATGCGTCGTTCGCCCGGGAAGGAAACGCCAATGGCACCGCTTTATGACATGTTCGCACAGGCGCAGAACGGCCAGGCCCTTGAACTGATGGCGAAGCAATTCGGCCTCGCGCAGGAGCAGATGGCGAAGGCCGCGGCGGCGCTGATGCCGGCCTTTTCCACCGCCTTCAAGCGCAACACCACCAACCCTTACGATTTCGGCGCGCTGCTCACGGCACTCTCGACCGGCAATTACGCCAAATATTTCGAGGACATGAGACAAGCCTTCACGCCTCAAGGCGTTGCCGACGGCAACGATATCCTCGGTCAGCTTTTCGGCTCGAAGGAGATGTCGCGCGCGATCGCGGCGCAGGCGGCGCAGATGACAGGGATCGGTCAGGAGATCTACAAGCAGATGCTGCCGGTGATGGCGAGCACCCTCATGGGAGGCCTGTTCAAGCAGACCACGGGCCAGATGAGCGATGCCCTCGCCAACAATCCGATCATGGTGCTGATGCAGCAGTGGATGGAGGCGACGGGCCTAGCGAAAAAACCGGCACCTCCGCCGAACCCCTTCGACAACCCCTTCACCCAGGCGATGCAGGGTTTTTTCGGCATGGGCAAAGCGGAGGAGAAGCCGAAGGCGCCCGACTTTTTCGCCGACAATCCGTTCTTCAAGGCGTTCCAGGAGATGATGAGCAACAGCTCAGGCACCTCCGATAAGGCGCCGGCAGAAAACCCGGCCTTCACTCAGTTCTCGCAGGCGATGAACAAGATGTTCGACACCGGGCTGGAAATGCAGAAGGAATATCAGAAGAACATCGACGCCCTCTTCGAAAGCTACAGAAAAAGTTCTGGTGGCAAGGGCTAAGCTGGTCTGCGGATGCCCCCTCACCCCAGCCCTTTCCCCTCAGGCGGGGAGAGGGCTTGAGGGAGCGCCGCGAGTCCCTTCGCGCCGCAAGCGGGGAGAAGGTGGCGGCAGCCGGACGAGGGGCACACTCCGCCAACGCAAAAAAGCCCGGTACATGTCTTGGCATGTACCGGGCAAGGAGCAGGGTCTATTGGCTCATACCCTGCGGGGAACTGTTCGGCGCAACTTACACACCGTAACTGGAACTTCGCGGCATGATCTGCGCAACGGCGGCAACCTCGCGCAGGATCATGCCGCAAATGGCGCGTCCGAGGCGGCGGGACGCGCCATCGGGATAATCAATCGTGGCGGACTCCCCTATAAAAGAGGTTCACCCGGTTTCGCGACGCCCGCGTCAGATAGCTGCCCGGATTGTCGAAGAAGGACGAGGTCAAGGCCTCGTTCAGGTCTTCGCGTCTCAATCCCATGTCGAGGAGCTGACGGTCGTCGAGATCGTGCAGACGGGCGATCTGACAGCGGTTTCGGTACAGGCGCCAGACAGCCGTGAGCACACCGACGACGCCTGCCGTGCGGGACGCAAGCGACGGCTTGCCTGCAACGAGGTCGAGATCGAGGGCGTGTGGGGTCGTGCGCATGACGGAACTCCTTTTCTCAGGCACGAAGAGACCTGTCCCCTGCGGGGAGGTCTACGCAGGGGCAGGCGGAAAATAATTCGCTAGATCGGCGAGGGCGCGCCGAGAGATTGACGTAATTTGCGACTTATCAATCGCAAATCCTTATTGATCAGTCCAACGAATGTTTTTAATGATATTCATCAAACAATCTTATGGGTATTCCGGCCATGTCCGCACCGCTCGATATTGATCAATTGCAAACTTTCGTCGCCATTGCAGACACCGGCAGCTTCACCAAGGCTGCCGACCGCGTTTTCAAGACCCAGTCCGCCGTTTCGATGCAGATGCGCCGCCTGGAAGAGCGCATAGGCAAGCCGCTTTTCATGAAGGACGGCCGAGGTAACCGGCTCACCGTCGAGGGTGACAGGCTCCTGAATTTCGCCCGGCGGATGATCCGCCTCAACAACGAGGCGATTGCATCCTTCGACGACAACCGGCTCGAAGGCACGCTTCGTATCGGCACGCCGGACGACTATGCCGATCGCTACATGCCCGAAATCATCGTGCGTTTCGCCAAGACGCATCCGAACGTCGAGCTCTACATCGTCTGCGAGCCTTCGGCGGATCTCGCCGAGAAGATGGCGAAGGGCGATCTCGACATCGCGCTGGTCACCCATAATCCGCGGGCGCGGGCCTCTGACGTCGTGCGCACCGAGCCGCTCTGCTGGGTGAGTTCGATCAACCATCCGCTCCCCGAAAACGCACCGATCCCGCTTGCCGTCGGACGCCGCGACTGTCTGTGGCGGCAGGCCGCCTGCGCCGCCCTCGATGCGACCGGCAGGGAATACCAGATCCTGTTCACGAGCTGGTCGTCGACGGTCGTCGCCGCGGCGGTACTTGCCGGCATGGCCGTGTCGGTGCTGCCGGAATCGGCGCTGCGCCCCGGCATGAAGGTTCTCACTCTGGCGGACGGATTTCCGGCGCTCGCACCGGTGCAGATCGGCATCATGAAGCGCCCCGGCCTTTCGCCGTCGCTGTCCAACGCCATCACCAACCACATCACGGCCTGCCTCGACAACATCACGCCGATCGCCGTCAACGACGATCTCGACAGCGATATCAAGGGCTTCCCGCGTTATCCGCGCCTCAGGCAGAGCCACATGCTGCCCGGCTGGTGACGACTTGCGCAGCCGAACGAAGACGGCACACCTCGGCCGAGGCGCCGGTCGTCGCTGCACTTCGATCGGTGTCAGGCGAGCTTCGCCTTCAGGAACTCGACCGTACGCTGCCAGGCGAGGTCGGCCGCCTCCTTGTTGTAGCGAGCCGCCGACGTGTCGTTGTTGAAAGCGTGATTGGCGCCCTCGTAGACATGGATCGTGAAGTCCTTGCCGCTCTCCGTCAGCGCCTTCCGATAATCTTCAATGCCAGCATTGATGCGCTCGTCCAGCCCTGCGTAGTGCAGAAGCAACGCAGCCTTGATCTTCGGCACATCCGCGGCCTTCGGCTGAGAGCCGTAATAGGCGACGCCGGCCTTCAGGTCCGGCGAGTTCACGGCAAGCCGGTTGACGAGACCACCGCCCCAGCAGAAGCCGATGGCGCCGACATTGCCTGTGCTTTCCGCGTGTCCCTTCAGGTACGTGACGGTTGCGACCGCATTCTCGCTCGTCTCGGCCTGATCGAGTGCGCTGATCATCTCGCGTGCCTTGTCCTCGTCGCCCGGAGTACCGCCATCGGGCGAGAGGAAATCGGGAGCAAGTGCCACGAAGCCTTCAAGCGCAACGCGACGCGCAATGTCCCTGATGTGCGAATTGAGACCGCGATTCTCATGGATGACGATCACTGCCGGAAGCTTGCCGGTCGCGTTGGCCGGCCGAACCAGGTAGCCCTTCATGTCGCCATCGGCACCGGGATAGTGGATGTCCTCTCCCTTGATCCGCTCGTCGGTCGCCGCAACGATTTCGGCCTTGGCGCTGTTGGCGGTCAGCATCGGCGCGATTGCCGCGGCGGCGGCAGCTGAACCGGCAAGCGCCGTCAGCGTTTCCATGAAGCGGCGGCGATCGAGAGTCAAATGGGTATATTCGTCATACGCATCGATCATCGCCTGGGTGATCACAGGCTTGTCCATGACGGCCTCCTTCTGTTGGTTTCGGCGGTCGATGAACGGAAAACCGCCCGCCGACAAGATAGGCCAGCGGGCGGTCACAGACTTACAAAGACTTACAAAACTGCGTGACCGGCATGCGGCAGGAAGGGCGCTGTAGCGCTACCCTGACCGGGGCACCGAAGGAGATATCAGGCCGCGCCCGGATAGTTCGGGCTCTCGCGGGTGATCGTCACGTCATGCGCGTGGCTCTCGCGAAGACCGGCGCCGGAGATGCGGACGAAAGTGGCGCGCTCCTGATAATCCTTGATCGTGGCGCCGCCGACATAGCCCATCGAAGCCTTGAGGCCGCCGGCGAGCTGATGCAGAACCCCGGACACCGGCCCCTTGAAGGGAACCTGGCCCTCGATGCCTTCCGGCACGAGCTTCAGCGTATCGCGAACTTCGGCCTGGAAATAACGGTCGGCCGAACCGCGGGCCATCGCGCCGACGGAGCCCATGCCGCGATAGGCCTTGAAGGACCGGCCCTGGTAAAGGAAGACCTCGCCCGGGCTTTCATCGGTGCCGGCGAGCAGCGAGCCGATCATTACGGCGGAAGCGCCGGCGGCGATCGCCTTCGCAAGGTCGCCGGAATATTTGATGCCGCCGTCGGCGATAATCGGAATGCCCGCCGCCTTAGCCGCCTCGACGGCCGCCATGATCGCCGCGAGCTGCGGCACGCCGACACCGGCGACGATGCGCGTCGTGCAGATGGAACCGGGACCGATGCCGACCTTGACCGCATCCGCACCCGCATCGATCAGCGCCCTGGTGCCCTCCGCCGTCGCGACATTGCCGGCCATGATCCGGACGGAATTCGTAAGCTTCTTGATCCGGCCGACCGCATCCAGCACGCGCTGCGAATGACCATGGGCGGTATCGACGACGATCATGTCGACGCCGGCGTCGATCAGCCGCTCGGCGCGCTCGTAGCCGTCGTCACCGACGCTGACGGCGGCGGCGACGCGAAGGCGGCCCTGAGCGTCCTTGGAGGCGTTGGGATTAAGCTGCGACTTCTCGATGTCCTTCACCGTGATCAGGCCGACGCAGCGGCCCTCCGGATCGATCACCAGCAGCTTCTCGATCCGATGCTTGTGCAGCAGACGCTTGGCTTCCTGCTGGTCGACGTTTTCCTTGACGGTGACCAGGTTCTCCCGGGTCATCAGCTCATAGATCTTCTGCGACGGATCGGAAGCGAAGCGAACGTCGCGGTTGGTGAGGATGCCGACGAGACGGCCCTGGGTCTGCCCGCCGACACCGCCGTTTTCGACGACGGGAATGCCGGAAATGCCATGCGCCTTCATCAGGCTCAACGCGTCGGCAAGTGTCGCATCCGGGCCGATCGTCACCGGATTGACGACCATGCCGCTTTCGAACTTCTTGACCTGGCGAACCTCTTCCGCCTGCTCGACGGGCGTCAGATTGCGGTGGATGACGCCGATGCCGCCGGCCTGGGCCATGGCGATCGCGAGCCGTGCCTCGGTGACGGTGTCCATGGCGGATGAAAGGATCGGCAGATTGAGATCGATATCCTGCGCGATGCGCGTCGCGATGTTCGTCTGGCCCGGCATGACCTCGGAATGTCCCGGCTGGAGCAGGACGTCGTCGAAGGTCAAAGCCTCCAGACCGGTTGCCGTTTCGATGATACGCGCCATGGCCAGTTCCTCTTCAATAAACGAAAATCCCCGGGGACGATCAGCAACTTGTCCACCGGGCGACTTCAAAGCTTGTCTTGGAAGTTGGCGAGGGCTCGTAACACGGATATGTCAGAATGAAAATAGCCCACGGCATGTTTCTTGAATCGTAGCCGATTCAAGAAACATGCCGCAGCTCAAAGTGCTACAGCGACCTTAGCGCGTCTGAAGACGTGCGGCGCTGTAGACCCGGAAATCTCCCGGGCCGTGCTAAAATATCGTTGCAGAGCAACAAAGGACTTTCAGATGTCGAATTGATAGGTCGCCGGCACGAAACGGTAGCCCTGATCCTGCCTCTCGACGAAGCCGACAGCGGGGAACGGCATATGATAGCCGACGAAGGGAAGCCGATCCGTCGCGATCATGTCGAAGACCTTCTTTCTGGTCGCGCTCGCTTCTGACTTGTCCATGTCGAAGCGGACCTCCCAATCCGGCCGCTGCAGCGACAGGACATAGTGATTGGCCGTGTCCGCCGTCAGGATCATGGCCTTGCCCTCCGAGTCGAGCCTGTAGATCATGTGCCCCGGCGAATGACCGAAAGCGGCAATGGCGCTGATGCCCGGCACGACCTCCGCGCCGTCGGCTATGAAGGTGGTCTTCTCGGCGAGCGGCACGACTTTCTGAAGCACCGCCTTGTGCCCGTTTTCGGCGGGCGTACCGACGCGGGCAGCAGCCTTCCAGAAATCATATTCCACCTCGCCCGTCACATAGCGGGCGTCAGGGAAAGCCGGCTTGCCGCCTTCCATGAGGCCGCCAATGTGATCTCCGTGCATATGGGTGATCACGACCACCGAAACCTGCTCGGGCGTGTAGCCGGCGGCCCGGATACCCGCAGCGAGCTTCCCCGTTCCCGCGTCCCGACCACCCTCACCGAGCCCGGTGTCGAACAGCACGATGTCCGATCCGGTATCGACCAGAACCGGGGAAAAGCCATTGATGAACCCGGCGGTCGGCAGGAAATTCTGCTCGAGCAGCGCGGTCACTGCGTCTGCCGGCTGATTGGTGCCGTAGGTCTCGTGCGGATTGTCCGAGGCGCGCGTGCCGTCGCTGATCACCGTCACTTTGAAGCTTCCGAGCTTCAACGTCTTGAAATCCGCACCGTTGGCCACAGCGTCCTTTCCCGTACTTTCCTGAGCATTCGCAAGGCCCGCCAGCAGGCTTGGCGCCGCCAAAGCGCCCACCCCTGCTGCGAACAAGGTTCGCCGCTTTAATGAAAATGCCGTCACGATTCCCTCCTGCTAATTTGGCGCTGCCCGCGCGCAGACATGACAGGCGAGAAGTAGCGCCTTGACAGAAAAGGACAGCCCGGATCACAGGCTTTTGATCTGCAATCTCCGGTTTGGCCCTGACAAAGCCATCGGAAGCCTTTACCCGCGCGACCGCTACAGCTCTAAGGCCTTTTCATGAATCGCATCGTCCCGATGATCCTCGCCGTCGCTCTGTTCATGGAACAGATGGATTCGACGGTCATTTCGACATCGTTGCCGGCGATCGCGCGCGATATCGGCGTCGGGCCGATCACGCTGAAGCTGGCGCTGACTTCCTACATGGTGGCGCTCGCGATCTTCATCCCGTTGAGTGGCTGGATGGCGGACCGCTTCGGCGCCAAGCGCATCTTTCGCGCCGCGATGCTGGTCTTCATCGCCGGGTCGGTGTTCTGCGCTGTCGCCGACAGTCTCCTCGCATTCGTTCTTTCACGCTTCCTGCAGGGGATGGGCGGCGCCATGATGACGCCGGTCGCGCGCCTCGTTCTCGTCCGCAGCGCGCCACGTAGCGAGTTGGTCTCGGCAATGGCGCTGCTCACCATCCCGGCGCTGGTCGGTCCGCTTGCCGGCCCGCCGCTCGGCGGCTTCATCACCACCTATTTTTCCTGGCATTGGATTTTCTTGATCAACGTGCCGGTCGGTATTGCGGGCTATGTGCTTTCCGGCATTTACCTCCCGGAGATGGAGCGGCGAAGCCCGCCGCCGGTCGATGTCCTCGGCTTTTTGCTCGGCGGTGCCGCCGCCGCCGGCGTTGTCTTCGGCCTCTCCGTCATCAGCCTGCCGGCGCTGCCGCCGGCGATCGGCATCGCCTCCGTTTCCGCGGGAATCGCCGCGTCGCTGCTCTACATCTTCCACGCGCGCCGGCATCCGGCACCGGTGCTCGATCTTCGACTGTTTCGCGACGGCGCCTTCCGCGCCGCTTCGATCGGCGGCACGATCTTCCGGATCTCCGTCGGTGCCGTGCCCTTCCTGATGCCGCTGATGCTGCAAGTCGGCTTCGGCCTTAGCGCGTTCCAGTCTGGCCTCATCACCTTCATCGGCGCGGTCGGCGCCATCACCACCAAGTTCCTCGCCCGCCGTGTGCTCGCCTTCGCCGGATTCCGCACGACGCTGATCATTGCGGCCGTGATCGCCGGCGTCATGACCTTAGCCAATGGCTTCTTCACGCCGGCGACGCCCTATCTCGTGATGATCTCGATCCTGCTGATCGCCGGCTTCGCCCGCTCCTTCTTCTTCACCAGCGTCAACGCGCTTTCCTTCGCCGATATCGAAGATGCGGATGCCAGCAAGGCGACGTCGATGAGCGCCGTCCTGCAGCAGATCAGCCTTGCCCTGGGAGTGGCGCTCGCAGGCGCGATCCTCGAAATCGAGACCGCGATCAGCGGCGGTCCGCTCAGCCTCGAGGATTTCCACGTCGCCTTCATGATCATCGCCGTCGCCAACCTGCTCGCGGCGATCCCCTTCTTGACCATGGCTAAGAACGCCGGCGCTTCCGTTTCCGGCCACCGCTTGCCGATGCGGCAGGCGGAGACGACGACGGCCGGAAAATAAACGGAGTTATTCCGGCCGCTCGCAGACGGCCGAGAGCTTGTTACCGTCCGGATCGCGGACATAGGCAGCGTAGAAATTCGGGTGGAACGGCCGAAGCCCCGGTGCGCCCTCGTCCGTACCGCCATTGGCGAGAGCGGCGGCATAGAACGCATCGACCGCCGCGCGGCTATCCGCTTCGAGCGCCACCATCGAGCCGTTGCCGGTCGTTGCCGCCTCACGGTTGAACGGGGTGACGACCCACAGGCGGCAGCGGAAGTCGCTCTCCGCGCCGTAGCCGATCTCGACCTCGTCCTGCTTGCCGCGTTTCAGGCCGAGCGTCGCGAGCGTCCTGTCATAGAAAGCGCCGGCCCGTTCGAGGTCGTTGGAGCCGAGGGTCACATAAAGCAGCATCGTCCTACTCCGCCGTACCTTCCGCGGGCTCTCCGGTCTCGGACGGTTGCCTGCCTTTGAAGCCCTTGGCGAGCAGGAACATCTCCACCGATTCGGCACGGGAAGAGGCCGGCTTCACATGCACGACCTGACGGAAATTCTGCTTCAGCATGTTGAGCAGATCGCGCTCGGTGCCGCCCTGAAAGGTTTTCGCCAGGAAATGTCCGCCCTCGGCCAGCACGTCGACGGCGAAATGCGCCGCCACCTCGCAGAGATGCATGGTGCGCAAGTGATCGGTTTGGCGATGGCCGGTCGTCGGCGCCGCCATGTCCGACATGACGATGTCGGGAGCTCCGCCGATCGCCTGCTTGAGCTTTTCCGGCGCTTCGGGATCGAGGAAATCCATCTGCAGGAAACGGACGCCCGGGACAGGGTCCACCTCGAGAAAGTCGATCGCTGCGACACGCGGATCGGCGTCGGTCGAATTCGTCACCTTGGCCGCGATCTGCGACCAGCTCCCGGGTGCGGCACCGAGATCGATGATCCGCCTCGCTCCGGAAAGAATCTTGTGCTTCTCGTCGATCTCCAGGAGCTTGAAGGCGGCGCGGGCGCGGTAGCCTTCGAGCTGCGCCCGCTGCACGTAAGGATCGTTGATGTGGCGCTCGAGCCACCGGCGCGAGGATGCCTTGAGCTTGCCCTTCTTCACCTTCTGACCGAGCTTGCGGCCGCTACGGTTGCCGCCGATCGGGGATTTCGTCATGCGTTGTTTCCTTCGTGGGACTTCAGCCGCTCCTCGCCGGCCGGCGGAGGACCGAAGCTGCGCTGGTGGCGGCGCGGCCGTGCCCGGCGCCAGGCCCCATCGTCTGCCATCATGTCGGTCAATAGCCCTTCGCGCAGACCTCGATCGGCGACCCGCATGCGCGTCGACGGCCAGCGGCGACGGATCGCTTCGAGGATTGCGCAGCCCGCCAGTACCAGATCGGCCCGGTCCGGCCCAATGCAGGGATTGGCGGCGCGCGCGGCGAAATCCCAGGAGAGGAGCCGCGCCTGCATGGCCGAAACCTCGTCGTCGGAGAGCCATAACCCATCCACACGGCGGCGATCGTAGCGCGGCAGGTCGAGGTGCACGCCGGCGAGCGTCGTCACGGTTCCCGACGTGCCGATCAGATGGAAGCCGCTGTCGGTGCCACTGGCCAGCGCATCCACCGAGGGGCTGTCGAAGGCGGCGAGCATGTCCTCGACCTCGCGCACCATCGTCTCGAAGCTCTGAGGCGTCACGTGCTCGCCGCCATGGCGCTCCGAAAGCGTGACGACGCCGACCGGTAGCGAGGTCCAATGGGTGATGTGATTGGCAAGCCGGCTCGAACGGTTCTCGCCAATGCGAATGACGGCGATCTCGGACGAGCCGCCGCCGATATCGAAGAGCACGACGGACTTGGTCTCACGATCGACGAGCGAGGAGCAGCCGGAAACCGCGAGCCGCGCCTCGGTCTCGCGATTGATGATTTCGAGTTCGAGGCCGGTCTCCTCGGCGACGCGCTTCAGGAAGGTCTCGCCATTCGCGGCCGACCGCGCGGCCTCCGTCGCTATCAGCCGGCGGCGGCGGATCGACCGGGTGTTGAGCTTGGCGGCGCAGATCTTCAACGCTTCGACGGAGCGCTCCATGGCATCGTCGGAGAGGCGCCCGCTCGCGCCGAGCCCCTCGCCCAACCTGACGATGCGGGAGAACGCATCGACGACGCGGAACTGACCGGGGCGGGTCGGCTGCGCGACCAGGAGGCGACAATTGTTGGTGCCGAGATCGAGCGCCGCGTAAAACGGCGACGGCGGCTCGCTCGGCGCCACATAGGGAGCACTCACCTTTTCGGAACGCGGCTGCTGTGGAGGTTGCGGCGGAGCGGTTTCGGCACCGCGCGGGCGCTGCGATTCGCCGGGCCGCGGCGTTGCAGGTGGTTTGCCCGCCGACGCCAACGGCCGCCCCTGAAGGCCGCGCCGATGACGCGCCTTCCCGCTGCGCCTATGACTTTTCTTGCCGGTGACCGTCGCATGGAGAAGCGGCACGTCTCCGCCGGAAGCGGCGGCCGCGGGCTCGTTTTGTGGTCTTGCTGATTTCGAGCGCCGGCGCCGTTTGCGCTTGCGCGCCGGCTCCGCCTCATCCATTGCTGCGGGACGCCCTGCTTCTCCGGCCTCGCCGGATCGGCTGGCAATTGCAGGCGGCGAACCGGAGGGCTTGCGCCGCCTCCGCTTGCCCTTGCCGCCGCGCGACGCATGCTTGCGCGCCTCGCCACGACCTGCTGCCGACGCCCCGGATTCAGACGGCACCTCGCCGTGTTCGGGGTCTTTCACGTGTCTCAACCATGGCGCCGCGCGAAGCCTTGCGGCCGCTCAAGGCGCTCTCTCGATTTTGCGTTGGCGCGACTGTACCAGCGCCGCCCTTTTTCGCCAAACCTTTTTTGAGGCTGAGAAGGGCTCGTGACCCCAAGTCTTACTCTCCTTGGACGACAAGCCCATCGAAACGAAGCGCATAGCGGCCCTGCGCGCTTTACCGCAACTTGGAACGAGTTGAACGCAGCGCGGCCGCATTTTTTTGCCAAAAGGTATTTGCATCCGCCGTTCTTTTGTTTATAAGCCCGCCACACCGACGCGGCGGCTAAGCTTGACCAGCGGACCTTGGGGAATAGGTTAACGGTAGACCAGCGGACTCTGACTCCGTTAGTCCTGGTTCGAATCCAGGTTCCCCAGCCAAATCTCCCTAAATTCCCTCACTTCCTTGATTTTCCGGAGTGGCGGACCCCGTTTACGGCCCGCATAGTCCGACTTGCCGAGAGCCTTTTGGATAAAGCGGATCTGCTCGCGCGGGGCCGCTTCGGTGTCTTCGCCGCGTTGAACGCAGTGTTCGACCAGGATCGGATAGAAGAACGGGGTGAACGCGGTCTTAACCGCACGCGCCGCTTCCGTGGCATCTTCAACCTCGAACTCGCCCGCCTCCACGCCCTGTGTAAGCGGCAAGGTCGTGAAACTGGCCTAGGCATGTCGGGCAAAGCCTCGCGCGCGAGACGCACGGTGTCCACCCGACGACCAGCCCTACTCGGCAGCCATTGCTATGCGCAATTCCGGCTCCTCGCTCGGCACCTCATGCTCATCTGCAGTTGGCTTGATCCGGAACCACGCCGCGTAGAGCGCCGGAAGGAAGAGCAGGATCAGCACCGTGCCGACGGCCGTACCGCCGATCAGGGTATAGGCCATCGACCCCCAGAAGACCGAGTGTGTGAGGGGAATGAAGGCCAGCACGGCGGCAAGTGCGGTCAGGATCACGGGCCTCGTGCGTTGCACCGTGGCCTCGATGACGGCGTGATAGGCATCGAGGCCGGCAGCACGGTTCTCCTTGATCTGTTCGGTCAGGATCAGCGTATTGCGCATCAGGATGCCGGCCAGTCCTATCAGGCCCAGGATGGCGTTGAAGCCGAAGGGCTGATTGAAGGTGAGCAACATCGGCACGACGCCGACAAGGCCAAGCGGCGCCGTCAGCATGACCATTGCCATCGTCGAGAAGGATCGCACCTGCAGCATGATGACGATCAGCATCGCGGCGATCATGGCCGGGAAAACCTTGCCCAGCGCGGCATTGGCCTTGGCAGCCTCCTCGATCGATCCACCCATTTCGATGCGATAGCCGGCGGGAAGGGATGCGATCAACGGCTGAAGGGCCGTCATGACCTGCTTGGAGACCTCCGGAGGCTGGGTCGCCTCATTGATGTCCGAGCGGATCGTGATGACCGGCGTGCGATCGCGGCGTTTCAGGATCGGCTCTTCCAGACGGACTTCCGAATGGCCGATCTGGTCGAGCGGAATCGGACGGCCGTCGCGGCTCATCAATGAGAAGTCCGCCAGACGCGTCGGATCCAGTCGTTCGTTGCCGGCGCTGCGTGCGACGATCGGGACATTGCGGATGTCCTCGCGCACCTGCGTAACGGGGATACCGGTGAGGAGGAACTGCAGTTGCTGGGCCGCCTCGGCCGGCGAGAGGCCGATGAGGTTCAGCCGATCCTGATCCGGGACGAAGCGGAGTACGGGCGTGCGATTGCCCCAGTCGCGGTTGGCCTGCCGCACGTCCGGGACGCCGCGCATGATGCCGAGGGCCTTCTCGGAAATGCTGTACAGTTGCTCCGGATCAGGTCCCATGACGCGAAACTCGACCGGGAACGGCGTGTAGGGTCCGAACACAAGCTGGGTGACCCGTACATAGACCTCCGGCGCAAGCCCCTGTGACACCGCTTCGCGCAGCCGGTGTTTCAAGGCCTCGCGCGCCTCGGCGTTCGGGGTCAGCACGACGATCTTGGCGAAGGCGGGATCAGGCAATTCCGGCGCCATCGCAAAGAAGAAGCGGGGCGCGCCCTGACCGACATAGCTCGTGACTATCTTGGCTTCAGGCTGCTTGTCCAGCCACTGTTCGAGCTTCTCGACTGTCGCGGTCGTCGTCTCGATGCTGGTGCCTTGCGGCAGGCGAACCTCCACCAGCACCTCGGGGCGGTCGGACGTCGGGAAGAACTGCTGTTTGATGCCGCCCATGCCGACTACAGAGAGCGCGAAGGCGATGCCGACGATAGCGCAGGTCAGAAACTTGTGGCGCACCGCAAAGGTGATGAGCCGTCGCAGACGCCGATAGTTCGGTGTGTTGTAAATCGCGTCGTGACCGCCTTCGATCGGTTTGATCGCGGGCAGCATCTTGACGCCAAGATAGGGCGTGAAGACCACCGCGACGATCCAGGAGACGATGAGAGCGAACCCCACGACCCAGAAAATGTTGCCGGCGTATTCGCCGGCCGTCGAGCGCGCGAAGCCCACCGGCAGGAAGCCGGCGATCGTCACGAGTGTTCCGGACAGCACCGGCGCCGCAGTGTGGCTCCACGCATAGGCCGCCGCCTTGATGCGGTCCATGCCTTCTTCCATCTTCACCACCATCACCTCGATGGCGATGATGGCGTCGTCGACGAGAAGACCAAGCGCCAGGATAAGGGCGCCGAGCGTGATGCGGTCGAAGAACCGGCCGGTTTCGAGCATGATGAGGAAGACGACGGCAAGCGTCAGGGGGACGGCAGCCGCTACGACGATGCCGACGCGCCAACCGAGGCTGAGCAGGCTCACCACCAGCACCACGCCGAGTGCCATCGCGAACTTCATCATGAACTCGTCGACCGCCGAGCTGATGTTGACGGCCTGATCGGTCACCTTGTCGAGCGTCATCCCGAGCGGCAGTGCCGATGCGATCGCCGCAGTCCTGTCCTCCAGCGCCTTCCCGAGCGCGAGACCATCCCAGCCCTCCTGCATGACGGCGGCGAGCATGATGGTCGGCTCACCCTGGCGCCGGATCAGGTAGGTCGGAGGATCCTGGTAGCCGCGGCGGACCTCGGCGATGTCGGAGAGCTTCAGCGTCCGCCCAGCAGCCGCGATCGGCGTGTCGGCGATCGCTTGGACACTGTCATAAGCGCCGTCGACCCGGATGAAGACCTGCGGCCCCTTTGTGTCGATCGAGCCCGCCGGTGTGACGGTGTTCTGCCGCTGCAAGGCGGCAACGATATCCTGTGCCGAGACGCCGAGGGTTGCCAGTTTGGCGTAGGAGAACTCGACGAATATCTGTTCGGGGCGTTCACCGAGGATGTTGATCTTCTTGACTCCGGGCACGTGCAGGAGGTCCTGGCGGATCACCTCCGCTTGCCTCGCCAGCTCACGCATCGGCATGCCCTTGGCCTTCAGCGCATAAAGGGCGAAGCTCACGTCCGAATATTCGTCGTTGACGAAGGGGCCGAAGACGCCGGAGGGCAGGTTGCGGGCCTCATCCCCGAGCTTCTTGCGGGCCTGGTAGAACTCCTCCTGCACGACGGATGGCGGGGTGCTGTCCTTCAGCGTGACCGTCATATAGGCATAACCTGGCCGTGTGGTCGTCTCCACCCGGTCGTACCAGGTCAGCTCCTGAAGCCGCTTCTCCAACGGTTCGGCAACGAGATCCTGCATCTCGCGCGCCCTCGCACCGGGCCACGCTGTCGTGACCGTCATGGTCTTGATGGTGAAGTTCGGATCCTCCGCTCGTCCGAGCATGAGGAAGGCATAGACGCCGGCGGCCACCAGCAGGAGGATGAAGAACAGGGTGACAGCGCGTTCGCGAACGGCGATCGCGGAAAGATTGAGATTCATCATCAGTTGTTCCCCTCAGGCGCAGTCCTGACGCGAGCACCTTCCTGCAGGAGATGAGCGCCGAGCGAAACGATCGCATCGCCAGAGTTCAATCCGGAGATCATGGCGGCTTCACTGGTCACGCGAACAAGTTTGACGGGCCGAAAGTGTACGGTAGAGGTGGTGCTATCCACCACCCAAACGCCGGTCCTCTCGCCGTCGTCGAGCACGGCTCCGAGCGGCACTTGGACCTCCGGTTCACTCGCCTGGCTTGGAAGCCGGATTGTCACCGTGGCGCCGAGCGGCGCCGCCGCGGCCTCGCCGTCGAGCACATAGCGGGCCTCGTATGTACGGGTCTGGGCATCGGCGGAATCCGATAGCTGCCGCAGACGTGCCGTGTAGCGATGCTCCTCGCGCCCGTACAGGCTGGCCTCGGCCACCGAGCCGAGCGCCGGCCGGAGCGTTTCGGGAAGTGCGATCACCGCCTCACGGGGGCCGGCGTGGGCAAGTCTGACCACCGGCTGACCGGCGGCGACAACCTGCCCCGGCTCGGCAAGCGTTTCGGTTACGGTCCCATCGGCGTCCGCCACCAGGACAGAATAGGTCGCCTCGTTCTCTGCGACCTTCGCTTCCGCTTCCGCGGCGGCAAGCTGTGCCGTGGCGGTGTCCAGCGCCGCCCTCGCCTGCTCGTAACGCTGCGGCGTCGCCGCCAATCCGTTCTTCACCAGGACAGCATATCGCCTCTCGTCCGCACGCACCTGAACCAGAACAGCGCGTGCCGCAGCGACAGCATTGCGCTTCGCCGTGAGGGCAAGTTGTAGATCGGTCTCATCGATCCGCAGCAGCGGCTGGCCCGCCTTCACCTGTTCACCGACGTCCACCAGGCGCTGAATGATCTTGCCGGGCACGCGAAAACCAAGATTGCTCTGCACTCGGGCAGCGATCGTACCTGTAAAGGCGCGCTTGGCTCTTTCCGGCCTCGTCGCTTCCACGACCCTTACAAGTGGCGACGCGACACGGGGATCTGCGGCCTCCGCGTCTCGCGTTGGCATTTCGAAAACGAACGCAAACGCCGCGCCGCCGACTGCAGCCATAAGACCGATCGATGTGAGAAGAAATTTGCGGTTCATGTCAGATGACCCTTGTTGACGGGCGCTGCTTCTATTAGATTGCGATCTAAATCTAATCATAGTATAGATGTCAAGTGAAATCTAATTGGAGGTCGATCATGAGGGTTAGCCGCGCACAGGCGGAGGCAAATCGCGAAGCGGTCATCAACGCAGCAAGCCGGCTTTTTCGAGAGCACGGCTTCGACGGCATTGGGCTCAAGGATCTGATGAAAGGAGCCGGCGTGACTCAGGGCGGATTCTACAAGCAGTTCGATTCCAAGGACGATCTTGCGGCACAGGCTTCGAGGCGAGCGATGGAGCAGGCGACCCGCAGGTGGTCGGCTGTCGCTGCCGCGAGCCCCGACCCCTTTGAGGCCGTTATTGAGCTCTACCTGTCGCTGGGGCATCGCGAAGAGAAGAGCGACGGTTGTCCCTTGGTGGCGCTTGGCGCTGATGCGGCGCGTCAAAGCGAGAAGGTAAAGGCCCCGTTCCAGGACGGCATTCAAGCGCATCTTCAAATTCTCGAAGAACTGATGCCGGAGGCGGAAAGCCCAGAAGCCTATGGCAAAGCCATGGCGATGCTATCGCTCATGGTAGGTGCCGTGACGATTTCCCGGATCCTGAACGATAAAGAGCTGTCGCAGCGGTTTCTCAACGTGGCTGCCGACGAGGTTCGCCGGATTGCGGCGTCCGCCGGGAAAGCATGAGATCACTCCCGCTATCCCGCAGCGGCGTCATCGCTGTACCCGCGCCGACGCAAATCTTGGTTCCTCAAGATCGCCCAGCGCAGTCGCGCGGACGGATCCAACAAAATGACAACTGGAGAACACATGCGCCGTATCGTTGTTACAGGCATGGGAGCAGTTAGCCCGCTCGGAGCCAATGTGGCGGCTTCCTGGTCTCGGCTCTTGTCTGGCCGTTCGGGAATCCGGCGGCTTCCGGACGAAGTGGTGGGAGACCTGCCGGCGAAGATCGGCGGGACGGTTCCCTCTCTGGAAGAAGACCCCGAGGCGGGCTTCGATCCGAATACCGTCTTTGCTCCAAAGGATCAGCGCAAGGTAGACCGATTCATTCTCTTCGCACTGGCGGCGGCAGAAGAGGCGCTTGCGCAGGCGGGATGGAAGCCGGTCTCGGAAGATGACCGGACCCGCACCGCCACGATCATCGCTTCGGGCATTGGCGGGTTTCCGGCCATAACGGAGGCCGTGCGAACGGTTGATCAGCGCGGTGTGCGGCGTCTTTCACCCTTCACCGTACCGTCTTTCCTGGTGAACCTGGCAGCGGGACAAATTTCCATCCGGTGCGGCTTCAAAGGGCCGATCGGCGCACCGGTAACAGCGTGTGCCGCCGGCATTCAGGCGATTGGCGATGCGGCTCGTCTTATCCGCGCCAATGAAGCCGACATTGCCGTGTGCGGCGGAACGGAAGCGTGCATGAATATCGTCAGCCTCGGTGGTTTTGCCGCGGCACGCTCTCTTTCGACCGGCTTCAATGAAACGCCTGATCGGGCCTCGCGCCCCTTCGACATGTTGCGCGACGGCTTCGTCATGGGCGAAGGCGCCGGCATCCTGGTGATCGAGGCATTGAGCCACGCGCTCGCACGCGGCGCGAAGCCGATCGCCGAGCTCGTCGGCTACGGCACGACTGCGGACGCCCACCACGTCACGTCCGGTCCCGAGGACGGCGACGGCGCCCGCCGAGCCATGGAGATCGCGATTGCCCAGGCCGGAATCTCGCCGCGCGAGATCCGCCACCTCAATGCGCACGCGACCTCCACGCCAGTCGGCGACCTGGGGGAAATCGCGGCGATCAAGAGGGTCTTCGGCGCGGATTTCAGCGTGGCTGTCAGCGGAACGAAGTCGGCCACCGGCCACCTGCTCGGAGCCGCCGGCGGGCTTGAAGCGATTTTCACGATCCTGGCGCTTAGGGATCAGACGGCCCCGCCGACGCTCAATTTGAGCGCTCCTGATCCGGCTGCCGACGGGATTGACTTCATCGCAAACCAGGCCCGGCCAACGGAGATGGACTACGCGATCTCCAACGGCTTCGGCTTCGGAGGTGTCAACGCCAGCGCCGTGTTTCGACGATGGACTGACAAGCTTGCCGCCCGTGACTGAAGCTTAGCCGGGCAGCATGAACGAGAGCGCTTGCGTCATTCCCCCACGAACTCCAGCACAAAGAAGGAAGCAATTTCAATGAACAAAGCCAATCTTGGGGTCGCCCTGGTAACTGGGGCATCGACCGGCATCGGGCACGCGACGGCCAGAGCCTTGCAGAAGGCGGGCTTTCACGTCTTCGGAACCAGCCGTCGCGCGGTGCCCGAAAGATCCGATGGCGTCACCATGCTGACCTGTGACGTGACCGATGACGCATCCGTGGCGAAACTGGTCGAGGAGGTGCTTGCCGAGACAGGGCGTATCGACCTGCTTGTCAACAATGCCGGCATTGGACTGCTCGGCGGCGCGGAGGAGTCCTCAACCGCCCAGGCACAGGCGCTGTTCGACGTGAACGTCTTCGGCGTGCTCCGCATGACCAACGCGGTGTTGCCAACCATGCGGAGTCAAGGCAAGGGCAGGATCATCAACATAAGTTCCATTCTGGGGCTGATCCCCTCCCCCTACAATGCGCTTTATGCATCGACCAAGCATGCCGTCGAAGGCTACTCCGAATCGCTCGATCACGAACTGCGCACATTCGGAATTCGGGTCGCGCTGGTCGAGCCCGGCTTTACCCGCACGGCGTTCGAGGAAAACATAACCAGGCCCGATCGCTCCCTTGCTGTCTACGACGCGGTGCGCGCTGACATGGAAGTGCACATGCAGAAGAGCGTCGAAAGAGGCGACGACCCCGAGGTCGTGGCCGAGACCGTTGTCAAAGCGGCAACGGCTAAGGCGCCGAGAAGACGCTATACCGCGGGAAAGCTGGCCGGCCAAGTTCGCTTGCTGCGCCGTTTCGTCCCCGAATCCGCGTTCGACAAGAGCTTGCGGAAACAGACCGGGCTGCCGGTCTGACGTGGACAATGTTCGTCTCGCGCGCGGCAACTTGATCGAACTAGGCGAAATGCTTGATGCCTTCGCTCGCCCCGTCTGTGACCGCGGCGCGCCTCTTCCACATTCGCGAAAGAGCGAGACCATTATCTCTCGAGTACGGAGACCGCCGCTCGCCACCACCCTTTGCAGACGATGCGCGCCGAACCGCTTCACATTTCTTTACATTCGTCCAGAACGCTCGAAACGTTGCCCGGTTAGCTTTCCTCCATTGCAGCAGGTGCTGCGGAGTGAAAGGAGACCATTATGGAAAACGAAGACAAGAACCTTTCGAGCCCGGCCGCCGGCGAGCCCGCCTCGAAAGGATGGGGCCGGCGCGCCGCGATCGGCGGCATCGCGGCCGTCGCCGTTGTCGGCGCGGTCGGTTTTGCTGCCGCGCGCAGCGATGATTTCGGCTTCGGCATGGGTCGTTTCGGCATGGGCGGCCATGTGATGCAGGCGCATATGGGAGGTGGCTTCATGGAACACCGGATCGGCTCCGTGCTCGATGAGCTCGACGCGACGCCCGAGCAGGAAGACAAGCTTTGGGACATAATCGACAAGGCGCGCGCTGAGATCCGACCGACGTTCCGGGACTTCCGCGAGACGCGTGAGGAGGTTATCGAACTCCTCGGCGCATCGACCATCGACCGCGCCGCCGCCGAGAAGCTGCGCAGCGAACGCATCGCGGCCATCGACGAGGCCTCGCGCAAGATGACGACGGCGCTCCTCGACGCCGCCGAAGTACTGACGCCGGAGCAGCGCGCCAAGCTGGTCGAACATTTGAAGGAGCGCAGGGGCCACGGCCGGTGGTAAGAGTGAATCGACCGGGTGACTGAAAGGAGCGCAAGAGATGGCGGAACGGGTCTTGATTGTCGACGACGACACGCGCCTCTCCGCCATGCTCTCGGACTATCTCTCCGGAAACGGCTACACCGTCCACACCGCGGCGACGGCCACAGCGGGCCTCAGCGACCTCGGCCGCCGTGCGCCGGACGTCGTGATTCTCGATGTCATGCTGCCGGACCTTGACGGCTTCGAGACCTGCCGGCGCATGCGCGCGGCCTCGGACGTGCCGATCCTGATGCTCACGGCCAAAGGCGAGGAGACGGACCGCATCGTCGGTCTGGAGCTCGGAGCCGACGATTATCTCCCAAAGCCCTTCAATCCGCGCGAACTGCTGGCCCGGCTGAAGGCGATCCTGCGCCGCCGCAACGGCAGCGCGGCGGTTTCGCGGACCTTACGTTTCGGACGGCTGGAGATCGATCCGGGATCCCGCTCGGTCAGGATCGACGGCCGCGAATGTGTGCTAACCAGCTACCAGTTCGACCTGCTCGTGGCGCTTGCCGAAAATGCCGGCCGTACGCTCTCACGCGAGCAATTGATGGACACGGTCAAGGGCGAGGAGCTGGATGCCTTCGACCGTTCCATCGACGTCCATGTCTCGCGCATCAGGGCGGCCATAGAGAGCGATCCGAAGCACCCGAGGCGCATCATAACCGTGCGCGGCGCCGGTTATGTCTTTGCCCGTTTTCAGGACGACGAAAGATAATGCGTGTCGCCCAAAAGTATGCGGCGGTTTTGGGACGACATGCATCAAAACAGAGACCTAGAGCATGCGCAGCCGGTTGTTCCTGAAGATCTACCTGACGTTGCTGGCGAGCCTTGCCGCAGTCGCCGTCGCCAGCGCGGCCTTCGTGTGGCTGGGACAGGGAGAGGAGGAATCCGGTTGGCAGAGCCAACGCGCGCGGTTCGTCGCCGCGCTCATTCCGCCCGACGCGGACCGGCAATCGGTCGGGGCGACGCTCAAGCGGCTTTCACGAGCCTTTGACGCCGACATAGCGGTATACGATCCGCGCGGCAGGCTGATCGCGAGTGCCGGCCAGCCGCTCCCCCGCGACATGGTCGAGCGGCCCTGGCGCCACGGCCCGCGCGGTAACTTTCACACCATGATGACCGAGTTGCCCGACGGTCGCACTGTCGCCGCGCGCATGGAGAGGCCTTTACGGCCGGCCGGCCGCAATCCGCTCGCCTATCTGGCGTTGATCGCCGGCGTCATCGGACTCGCCGCTTATCCGGTGGTGCGTCACCTGACGCGCCGGCTGGAGCGGTTGCGCGCGGGCGTCGATGCCTGGGGGCGGGGCGATTTCGTGGCTCGCGTGCCGGCGGACGGCAGCGATGAGGTCGCGGCGGTGGCGAAGAGCTTCAACAGCGCCGCCGATCACGTCGAGCGGCTGATCAAGTCACACCGCGCCCTGCTCGCCAATGCCAGCCACGAATTGCGCTCGCCGCTTGCGCGCCTGCGGATCGCGATCGACCTCTATGAGCAGGCGCCGAGCGGGAACCGCAGGGAGGAGATCGTCCGCAACCTCGCCGAGCTGGACACGCTGGTCGAGGAAATCCTGCTGGCGAGCAGGCTCGACCACGTCGAAAAACTCGATTCGACGGCGTCCGTCGACCTTCTGGCTCTGGTCTCGGAAGAAGGGGCGCGCAACGGCGTCGAGGTCTCCGGCACACCCGCGACTGTCATGGGCGATGCGCGCCTCATCGGCAGGCTGGTGCGCAATCTGATGCAGAACGCGCTGCGCCACGGCAGCCCGCCCGTCATAGCCACGGTCGCGCAGGCGGACAGCATGGTGGAACTCAGGGTCCGCGACCACGGGCCGGGCATACCGGCTGGCGAGAGCGCCCGCGTTTTCGAGCCGTTCTATAGGCCCTCGGGACGCAGCGAGGCCACGGGCGGCTGGGGCTTAGGGCTGGCGCTGGTGCGCCAGATCGCCGAGCGCCACGGCGGCGCGGTCCGTTACGAAACCCCGTCGGACGGCGGCGCCTGTTTCGTCGTGACGCTGCCGGTGCATCGGGCCGCCCGAAAGATGAACTGAGGTGTCCGCAATGCGGGGAGCCACCCACTGGCCGCTCGCAGCCCGGCGCGACTAGACGTGAGCCGGAGAGCTGTCCTTGTCCCGCGACTATTGAATCTATGCGCAGCCTATATTGGAAATCCTCGTGGCCCCTCGCCATATTCAGGCAACACATCCACGAGCGGAGATAGGGCAATGACCTACGCAAAGACGGACGAAGCAGTCAGGAAGCTTACGCCCGAGCAGTATCGGGTGACCCAGCAGAACGGCACGGAACGCCCCTTCACAGGGGAGCATAATGACAACAAAAGGCCGGGGATCTATGTTGACATTGTTTCCGGCGAACCGCTGTTCGCCTCGACCGACAAATTCGATTCCGGCTGCGGCTGGCCGAGCTTCACCAAGCCGATCGTACCGGCAAATGTGAAAGAACTGCGGGATGACTCCTATGGCATGACCCGCACCGAGGTGCGCTCCGCCCATGGTGACAGTCACCTCGGTCATGTGTTTCCCGACGGCCCTCAGGACCGCGGCGGGCTGCGTTACTGCATCAATTCCGCTGCACTGCGCTTCATTTCGCGCGAGGAAATGGAGGCCGAGGGCTACGGCGCGTATATCAACCAGGTGGAGGATATCTGAATGACCGAGAGAGCTGTTTTGGCTGGTGGCTGCTTCTGGGGGATGCAGGACTTGATCCGCAAGCTCCCCGGAGTCATTGCGACCCGCGTGGGCTACACCGGCGGCGACGTCCCGAATGCGACCTACCGCAATCATGGTACCCACGCCGAGGGCATCGAGATCATCTTCGATCCCGAGACCATCAGCTACAGGCGGATTCTGGAGTTCTTCTTCCAGATTCACGACCCGACCACGAGAAACCAGCAGGGCAATGACGTCGGCAGTTCCTACCGGTCGGCGATCTACTACGTCGACGATGAACAGAAACGAATAGCCGAGGACACCATCGCAGACGTCGACGCTTCCGGTCTCTGGCCTGGAAAGGTCGTGACCGAAGTCGAGCCGGTCGGAGACTTCTGGGAGGCCGAGCCAGAGCACCAGGATTACCTGGAGCGCTACCCCAACGGCTATACCTGCCACTTCCCGCGCCCCAATTGGGTGCTGCCCCGGCGGAAGGCGGCCGAATAGCCGGCGGCTCCGCCGAGTAAGAATTGCCTAATCCTCTCGACATCAAAATAATGTGATAAGAATTGGATTGACGGGGTGTTCGGGAAGAACGAAGCGATGGAGATGAGCAACACCAGGATCGAGCATCATCGCCTGCGCGAGGAAACCGCGCCCATTCGCGCGCGCATTCTGGACCGACTGGCGCAACTGCCTTGGGACGGCGTCCGTTACAATCATGCGATTCCGGGTCTATCGCTCTATCGCATCGTCGCGCCGGCGGGGCCTTTCACCAGTGTCTCCGAGCCGATCGTGTCGATGATCGTCAAGGGCAGCAAGCGTGTCCATGTCGGCCAGAAAACGCTTGTCTACGATGAATCCTGCTTTTTCCTGAGCGCCGTCGGCCTGCCGATGACCGGCCATGTCTGCGAGGCAAGCGAGCGGGAACCCTACGTAGCCGCCGCCCTGCGCCTGGACCTCGAGAAGCTGCGGCGGATCATCGCCGACCACGATGTACACTCGAGGGAGGCGCCCGATCGCGGCCTCGGCGTCGCCATCGGCGCCGGCACGCCGGAACTGTTCGATGCTCTGTTGCGATTGATTTCACTGGCGAACGCGCCCGAACACATCCCGTTTCTGGCCGGTCACATCGAAAATGAGATCCTCTACCGGCTGCTGACCAGCGAGCAGGGCCCGCAATTGCGGCGTTTCGCGCTTGCCGGCACCAACAGCAACCGCGTGGCAAAGGCGATCGCCTGGCTCAAGGAAAATTACGCGCGGCCGCTGCGCGTCGAAGAACTGGCGGAGATCGCGAATATGGGGGTATCGACCCTGCACCATCATTTCCGCGCCATGACCGCCATGAGCCCGTTGCAGTTCCAGAAGCATTTGAGACTGCATCACGCGCGCGAACTCATGCTCTCGCAGTCGCTCGATGCGGCAACGGCCGCAATGCGCGTCGGCTATGAGAGCCCGACCCAGTTCAGCCGGGAATATCGACGTGCCTTCGGCCATCCCCCGCTGCGTGACATCAAGGCGATCCTGAACTCCGACGATTCGAACAGGCGCGACTCCATCGGTTAGCGCTGCTGCCGCCAGGACACATCTTTTTGCCGGGCGAGCCGTGGCGCTTTGTCCGATGATCACGATTGCGTTAGATCGACAGGAATAGGCAATAATCCGAGAGGATTGTACCTACCAAGGACATGGCATCGCCGCATAAGCTGCTGCCCGCAATCTGGCGAACGTGGGCGTGGACGGCCTTGTCGGCGCATCCCGCGGCCACTCGCCACAACGCGAGGAAAGCAGCATGATAACGGTTACGATCAACGGCGTTGAACACTCGGTCGACGCCGAGGCGGATATGCCGCTTCTCTGGGTGATCCGCGATCTCGTCGGATTGACGGGTACGAAATTCGGCTGCGGCATGGCGCAATGCGGCGCCTGCACGGTCTATGTCGATGGTTCGCCCGTCCGGTCCTGCCAGACCTTCATCGGCGACATCGAAGGTTCGCAGGTGACCACCATTGAGGGCCTCCAGGGCAAGGTCGCGGAAACGGTCCAGGCCGTCTGGGCCGATCTCGACGTGCCGCAATGCGGCTACTGCCAGTCGGGCCAGATCATGTCGGCAACCGATCTGCTTACGAACAATCCCAAGCCCAGCGATGCGGACATAGACTCGGCGATGTCGGGCAATCTCTGTCGTTGCGCCACCTATCATCGCATTCGTGCCGGCATTCACGAAGCCGCAAAGCGTCTGGAGGCGTAAGTCATGATCCCCAAACTGATGCAATCGATTGCCCTTCCCGCCACACGGGTCGAGGCGTCGCGTCGGCAGTTCCTGCTCGGGGCGCTTGCCGCCGGAACCGGCATCGCGGTCGGCTTTCGCCTTCTCTCTGCTTCCCCGGCAGCCGCGAGCGAGACTGCGGAAGAGAGCCGTCCCCACGCTTTTTCCCCCTATGTGACGATCGATGGCGAGGGAAAGGTGACCGTCCTCTCGTCGCAGTTCGAGATGGGCCAGGGCTCCTATAACGGCATCGCCACGCTGGTGGCGGAAGAACTCGATGCCGATTGGTCGACGATCGAGGTGAAGGGCGCCGCCGGCAATATACCAGCCTACGGCAATATCGCCTTCGGCGGCACGATGCAGGGCACGGGAGGGTCGACCTCCATGTCGACCTCATGGGAACGCTATCGCAAGGCCGGCGCTGCCGCCCGCACCATGCTGGTCGCCGCCGCGGCCGCCGAGTGGGGTGTCGACGCGACGGAGATCACCGTCCAGAACGGCATTCTTGCCCATCCATCCGGCAAGAGCGGCGGCTTCGGGGAATTTGCCGCCAAGGCGGCGAGCACACCCGTGCCGGCCGATGTGAAGCTCAAGCAGCCGAGTAATTGGAAGCTCATCGGCAATGCCAAGCTGAAGCGTTTCGACAGCGCCCGCAAGGCAAACGGGACCGAGCAATACACGATTGACGTCAAGCTTCCAGGCATGCTGACGGCGGTGATGATCCATCCGCCTGTCTTCGGCGCGAAGGCGAAGTCCTTCGATGCTTCGGCTGCCCGCCCCATCAAGGGCGTGCTCGACGTCGTCGAGACGCCGCGCGGCATTGCCGTGGTCGCCGAACATATGTGGGCGGCGATCAAGGGGCGCGATGCGGTCACCGTCGAGTGGGACGAGACGCCGGCCGAAAAGCGCGGAACGACCGAACTTATGTCCATGTATCGCGATCTTGCGGGCACGGCCCCCGCGGCATTCGCGCGCAAGGACGGTGATGCCGAGGCTGCGTTCGCAGAAGCAGCGAAAGTCATAGAGGCAAGTTTCGAGTTTCCTTATCTGGCTCATGCGGCACTGGAACCGTTGAATGCGGTCGCGCGCATGAACGACGACGGCACGCTCGAAGTCTGGGGCGGGCATCAGCTCCCCGACGTCTACCAGAAGCTCGCCAGCGATATCGCCGGAGTGCCTCTCGAAAAGATCCGTCTCAACGTCATGAAGACCGGCGGCAGTTTTGGCAGGCGGGCCGTGTTTGACGGCGACGTGGTTGCCGAGGCGGTGCATGTCGCCAAGGCCATCGGCTTTCGTGCGCCCGTTAAGGTGCAATGGACGCGGGAGGACGATATGCGCGCGGGGCGCTATCGACCCGCCTACGTGCACAGGCTGAAGGCCGGCATCGACCAGAACGGAAGGATCGTTGGCTGGAGCAATCACATCGTTGGCCAGTCGATCATGGCTAAGACCGCCTGGGACAGCATGGTTCAGAACGGAGTCGACCCGACCTCCGTCGAAGGGGCGAATAACCTACCCTATGCCATGCCGAACCAAATGGTCGGCCTGACAACGACGGACGCCGGCGTTCCGGTTCTGTGGTGGCGCTCGGTCGGCTCGACCCACACCGCCTTCGCCGCCGAAACATTCCTCGACGAGGTGGCCGAGGCGGCGGGACGTGATCCGGTCGAGTTCCGTCTTTCGATGCTCGAACCGGAATCGCGTCACGCGACCGTGCTGAAGCTCGCGGCGGAAAAGGCAGGGTGGGAGAAGCCGCTCGCTCAAGGCCGCTTCCGCGGTGTTGCCGTCGCCGAAAGCTTCGGCTCGGTCGTGGCTCAGATTGCGGAGGTTTCGGCTGACGGGAACGGCGGGATCAAGGTCGAGCGGGTCGTCGCCGCCGTGGATTGCGGCCTGGCGATCAATCCGGACCAGGTCCGCGCCCAAGTGGAAGGCGGCATTGGCTTCGGGCTCAGCGCCATACTGGGCGAGGAAATCACGCTCACCGACGGCAAGGTCGACCAGGGCAACTTCGACACGTATACGCCACTGAGGATCGATGCGATGCCAAAGGTGGAGGTGCACATCGTCGCCTCCGCCAATCCGCCCTCGGGCATCGGCGAGCCCGGTGTTCCACCGATCGGCCCTGCCGTCGCGAACGCGGCCTATAGAGCGCTTGGCAAGCGGATCCGCGTCTTGCCGTTCGCAAGATCGCTCAACGCCTAGATCACGATGATTTTAGGTCGGATCGACCTAAAATCATGAACGTGATCAACTCTAACAAGTTAGCGCGGGATGCGGGCGGAAAACCGCGCACACTTTTCCTCATCCCGCGCGAGCCTCGGTAGGTTCGGCCGCGCGTCCCGGCCGGACCTGCTTTCTTGCTCTCCGTCTATTTCGGGCTTGAATAGAACTGCAGCGTAAACACCGTGCCCGCGACTGCGTCGGCAAGTTCCTTCGAGAATTCCAACGGCGTGCAATTCTGCAAGGCCGCAGTGGCGGCTGCGACGAATGCCTTGCGCTGCTCCCCGTCCCCGGAGACGCGGCTCGCCGTCGGCTGCGGCGGACCCATCAGCGTGCCGTCGCCACGGAAGGCGAATCTCAGCGTGACGAAAGAGTCCTCGAAGCCGGCCGGCGGGGTCCAGCATTTGCTGAGCGCCGCCCCGAGATCGTCCACCGTGTTCAATGGCTGCGCGCAAAGCTCACCCGTCGAAACGACGAGAAGCGCGCCGGTGAATGCCAGTTTTGCGACCATATACATGCCCACAACCCATCTCCAGATCGAGCGCGAAACTAGCATATTCCCGACGTGACGCGGAAGAACTCGCCTGCCAAACAGACGAGCGTGCACACGCCTTTGCTGACTTTGGTCAGAGCAGGCCGCGTTTGGCCAAATTGCGCATCAGGGTGGCCGTGCCGAAGGTCCAGGCCGGGCAGTCGGTCGAAAGCTGCACCTGGTTGACGAGGCTTCCGAGCGCTGGGCTTGAGATCGTCACCACGTCGCCGACTTTGTGCGTGAAACCCTGCCCCGGTTCGCCGCGATCCTCCACGGGAGCGAAGAGCGTGCCCATGAAGAGCATCAGACCATCCGGATATTGGTGATGCCGACCGATCGTCTGGCTGACGAGGTCAAGCGGGTCGCGGCTAATCTCGCGCATGGTGCTCGCGCCTTCGAGCCGGAAGCCGTCCGGCCCCTCGATCAGGAGATCGAGATCGGCCTCACGCACGTCGTCGATCGAATAGGTCTCGTCAAAGAGGCGGATGAACGGACCGATCGAGCAGGAGGCATTGTTGTCCTTGGCTTTGCCCAGGAGCAGCGCCGAGCGGCCTTCGACGTCTCGCAGGTTGACGTCGTTGCCGAGTGTCGCACCCTTGACGCGGCCGTCGGAAGCGACCGCCAGCACGATTTCCGGCTCCGGATTGTTCCAGCGCGAAATCGGATGCAGACCGACGGCGGCGCCCCAGCCGACGGAGGAGAGCGGCTGCGCCTTGGTGAAGACCTCGGCGTCGGGACCGATGCCAACTTCGAGATATTGTGACCAGACGCCCTCCTCGATCAGCGCCGCCTTGACGCGTGCTGCCTCGGACGAGCCGGCCTTCAAGTTCCTGAGGCTGTCTCCGATGATCGCCGTCAGCCGTTCGCGAATGCCTTCGGCACGCGTGGCGTCTCCGGCGGCGCGCTCCTCGATGACGCGTTCGATCATCGAACGGGCGAAGGTGACGCCGCAAGCCTTGATCGCCTGGAGATCGCAAGGGGCGAGCAGGTGGACCTCGCTCCTTGCCCTCGGCTCCGCCGCCGCCATCACGGCGCCAAGAGGGGCGATAATCTCGCCGGGGGCCGAGCGGGCGTAGGCTGCGGGGTCTTCGAGTTCGAGAAGGTCGCGCATTGTCGGCGTTTCCTTCGCGGTGATGTCGACCAACTGCCCCTGCCGGACGGTCACGAGGCTCGGCCCTTCGACATCCGGCCGCCAGGCGCGCCCGACGAAAGTTCCAGTCTCAAAGCTATCAGTCATCGCGTCTCCTCCCCTGCGCGCAGTTTTCCGTCGAAATGACAACCGCTTTTTGCAGTTGAAGTGCCTCCCTGTAAAGCACCTTCGAGCGAGAAGTTGCGCGCCTGGCATCCATGCAACGGAACCTTGCAAGTTCTCGGGCGTTTAATATTTTATCGTGCGGCCATCCGGCCGCAGCGATGTCGCAACTATACTTGCGATGGCACGGAAGTCCCTCCTTAAGTCCTTGCTGATTTAGGGATCCACGCGCGAAGATTGCTGGCGGGGACGAAGGCCCAGAAAGGATGTGTGCGATGAATCAGCACGAAGAAATCAAGGACAAACCGCCGCTCGATCCTGCGACAGGCCAACCGACCCCGCGGGCCCCCGAAGTGGAAACCAGATCGCGCCGCAGCAGCTGGCCATTGCTTATCATTCTCCTCGCGGGCCTTGTGCTCGCGCTGATCGCGTGGCTGCCTGCAGAGTTGACGAGGGATGCGGAGAACGAACCGGCCGCGCCTGGTCAATCGACGACGACCGCACCCACCGGCCAATCGGCACCGGGCGACCAGACCACGCCGCCGGCCGGCGGGACGGCGACGCCCGCCGCCCCTGAGACGCAGCCGCAGACGCCGGCTCCGGCCACGCCGACACAGCCGCAGAGCACTCCGGCGCAATAGCCCTGAAGGGAGGCTCTCTTTCGAGCGGGACGACGTATGCACTCGCCATCCCGCTCTTGCGTGAGCGCTACAGCGCCGTGCATCTTTTCAGTCGCACAAACGTTGCTGTAGCACTTTGAACCGCTGCGTGTTCTCATCCTTAAACCGGTGCCGATCTAAGGAAAACTGCAGCAGTAGGTCGGAGCATCCGAGTTCGCCGGCTATGGATCAGATCGTTTCCGACATCCTCGTTACCACGCATACACCCTACCCGGTGATCTTCGCGCGTCTCTGCGGCGCCATCGTGCTCGGCGGACTCATCGGCATCGAGCGGGAGAAGCGGCAACGCCCCGCGGGTCTCAGGACCCATATTCTCGTCAGCCTCGCTTCAGCGATCCTCGCAGTGATCGCCGTCGAAAGCGTGCATCAGACGGGCCTTTCCGGTCCCGAGGTGCGCATCGATCCGATCCGTGTCGTGGAAGCGGTCACCGCGGGGGTGGCCTTTCTCGCGGCCGGCATGATCGTCTTTTCCAAGGGCGAGGTGAAAGGTCTGACGACGGGCGCCGGCATGTGGCTCGCCGGTGCAGCCGGGCTGTCTATCGGTTTCGGCTTGTGGCTGATCGCCATTTTTGCCGCTTTCGCCAGCCTTGTGGTGCTTTTTGTTCTCGGAAAGCTCGAGGTCGCGCTGCATTGGAAGGAGCCGGAAGAGTCCTTCCAGGACAGCGCCGCCGAGCAGGGCGATAAAGACTCCGCAGCGCGGAGCGAAGCGGCTTCGGAGCGACGATAGCGGATCGAATGCGGACCGCCCGCATCCGGGCGGGGTTACGACAGTCCCGAAGCGGCCGCGGTCTCCGGACCGGCAGACGGGAGACCGCCTGCCCTGAATACCGGAGCCCGTCGCTGCAGCACATGGAGCGCGGCTATCGCTTTGCGGGCCTCGTCGGGCGTGGCGAACACCCGTCCATCCAGGGACCAGACGCTGTATTTGACGGCCAGAAAACGCAGTTGACCATTGTCGGGGACCAGCGCGCCGACAGCCTCGCCGGCAAACTCTACCGTCTGCTTGCTCATCGTGTGTGGAACTCCTCCCTCGCCTGAGCAAACCCCAAGCGGGCCGAAAATCGACTTCAGCCGCGGGAGAAACACTCGACCTCCCGTTTGGTTCCCGACCCGAGACGAAAAAAAGCGGCGACGCCGCCGTTCCGCCTCGAGCGAATCCCGCTCTGCTCAGGCGAGGAAACGCTCCGGCCGATAGGGGGCGATGTCGATCACCGTCTTCTCGCTGGTCATCGCCTCCGCGAGCGCGCGGCCGGTGACCGGACCGAGGGTCATGCCGTGATGCGCGTGGCCGAAGGCGAACCACAGGCCCTCGTGCCGCGGCGCCTTGCCGATGATCGGCATCATATCGGGCGTGCAGGGGCGTGCGCCCATCCACGGCTCCTCGTCTCGCCGCTCGGCCAGCGGGAAGAATTCGCGCGCGACCCGCTCCGCCCGGGTCAGTTGCACCGGCGTTTTCGGCGCGTCGCGCAGCGCGAATTCGGCGCCGGTCGTCAGGCGGATGCCGCGCAACATCGGCGCCAGGAAATAACCCATCTCGGCATCGAGCACCCAGTTGTTGAGCTGGGCGCCGTCCCTGGTGCCATAATGCATGTGATAGCCGCGCTTGACCGCGAGCGGAAAATGATAGCCGAGCTTGCGTGTCACCGTGTCGGCCCAGGGGCCGAGGGCGACCACGACTTCCCTGGTCTCCAGCGGACCCTCCGGTGTCGCCACGCGCCAACCGGCCCCCTCGAGAATGTGTTCAAGAGTGGCCGCATCGCCGGAAACGAGCCGCCCGCCGAGCGATTGGAAATAGGCGAGATAAGCCTTGTTCAGGCTGTGCGGGTCGCGAATCGACCAGGGATCGGTCCAGCGCAGACCGCCGGCGAGCTCCACCTGGATCGACGGCTCGATCGTCTTGAGTTCGCTCGTCGAAAGCTTCTGGTGGTTGACGCCGAACCCGGCGGAGAGCCGTTCGGCATCCTTGTAGGCCGCGTCGCGCTCCTTCTCGGTACGGAACACCTTCATCCAGCCTTCCTTGCGAATGAGGTCACCGGCGCCCGAAGCCTCGATCAGATCCCTGTGTTCGGCAATCGAGTGCTCGATGAGGGGGGCGTAGAGATGTGCGATCCGCTGGTGCTGGGTGAATCCGGAGTGCCACCAGTAGCGCACCAGGAATGGTACCAGTCCCGGCAATGCACGGAAGTGATAGCTGGCGTCGATCGTATTGTTCAGCGCGTAGCGAAAAAGCGCCCCGAAATCATGCGGAAAACCATAAGGGAAAACGCCCTCGCGCTGGATGAGGCCGGCATTGCCGTAGGATGTCTCCTCCCCCGGGCCGCGACGGTCGAGAAGGACGACCGATTTTCCGCGCCGCGCCAGGTGGATGGCCGAGGAAATGCCCACGATACCCGCGCCGAGTACCACCACGTCCGTCTTCATAGCCGATCCCCATTTGCGCGATCATAGACGACGAGGAGCCATCGGCTCGAGAGGATGATACGCTCGACAATAAGTTCCAGGGATTTCATGGGATGCTGCTGTTCCTGACATAGAAGGGCGGGCTATCCGCATGAATAGCCAAGCGGACCTGCCAGAGCAAGGGACCAGGATGTCGCCCCAACCGAAAGGGGTGAGCTCTGTGCTCACCCCTTCAAACGCGTGAATTCGGTAAGCCTACTTCGGCCGCCGGGGAGGCCCTGCGGCCTCAGGTCCGGCGGATTAGACCCGCCACGAGCGATATCACCAGAAGGACGAGAAACAGGAAGAACAGAACCTGGGCAATCCCAGCCGACGCACCGGCGATGCCGCCGAAACCGAGGATACCGGCTATGATTGCAATGACCAGAAACACGAGAGCATAGTAAAGCATCTGCTATCTCCTTGCCTCAGTTACCGAATTGAAAACGCGTGGCGGTCGGCCTTGTTCCGGAATCGGGCCGCTGGCGAATCGCGGCGGACATCTCTGGGATGTTTGCCCCGGCTCCGAAACCATTGATTAACCAAGAAAACTGGAAATCGGCGGAAACAGCGGCTCATGAGCAGGGTGACAGGAACCTTCGACAGGTCTCGGCGTTGTCGGGAAGAAATGAAGATTCCCTCGCGACATATATGGAAAACGGTGAACGATATCCCCCGACACAGGGCGGATCGGTCGAACCAAAACCTGCATATCGGCAGAACGATGCGGGACCTCCAGCGGCATACCGAGGAAAAACACAATATGCGCCTTCAGGCTCTTCTGGAGCGCCTGGAGCAAACCGAACGCAAGATGCGAAATTGAACGGCGCCTGCCGGTCGAAAGCGGCGGCGACTTCGATCATGATGTGAGCCTATTCGACGAGGCCGGCGGTCAAGCGTTGAGCACCGGTGACCGGAGGGAGGCAAGAACCATGCGCGCGACCGTCCTATGGCGCGGAACAAAAGGCGCCAGTCGGCGTTTTGGCGACAATGACGAGCGCCGCGGCGGCGGCATCCGTGGGAGATAGGAATGCCAACCTTCGTGGCGCCTGCTACGATCATCTCGGCAATGGCGGGAACGCAGCGGGATGACGCCCGTCTCGGAGGCACGAGCTCTGCGCTTACCCGCGATTCCACCCCATCGTCGTCATTCCGGTCGGTCGCAAGTCCCGGTGGCCGGGCGGCACTGTTCGGCGTCTCCAGCAGTTCGGTAACCAAGTTCGGATAGGAACGCATCATGAAGAAGATACTTCTCGTCGCAAGCCTGATCCTTCCCCTGGCCGCCTGCACGCAAACGGAAAGGGGCGCAGCAATCGGCGCCGCTTCCGGCGGTATCATCGGCGGGGCCATTTCGAACGACGTGAGGGGAGCTGCAGTCGGCGCTGCCGTCGGCGGCGTTGCCGGCGCTCTCATCGGCCGTGCGAGCGAGCCCGGATACTGCGTCTACCGCGACCGCTACGGCCGCCGCTACACCGCGCGGTGCTGATTGCGGGCGTGGCTAACGCGGAAGCGGCATCGACCCGGTTACGGTAGCTCGGGTCACGGACTCCGGAGGGAGCTGATCTCGACGCGTTCGCGATCACTGTCGCTCCTGACCGGGGTGCGTGCTGCCTTCACACCCGCGACGGTCCATGCCCATGCATTTGCAGGAAAGGCGGCGGATATCGGCGCCACATGGGGTATTTCAGCCGCGCTATCGTCGCTTCTCGGCCTCATCGAGGCGCTGCAGGAGGTCGATAAAATGCTGCGGCACAGGCTCGCTCTCCACCGCCTGATAAAGCGCCTTCAACTTCGAAGCAATTTGCGTGTGGGGATCTGTTTTTTCGGCGCGGCCGGCGGATGCGCCTCGCGCTCTGCGTCCACTGGAGGTTTCATTCATTTTCCGCTTCCGTGCGGCGGAGACCCGACACCCGCGCTCCCGGCCGCTCTCAATCCATTTTCCGTCATCCGATATTCGAGGATTTCCATAATCCAAAAGACGTGCTCAAAACTTTGACGTATCCTGCTGCATGCACCTTCAGCAGCACGAGACGACACGCACAATAGTTTAGGAAGGCCTAAATGTCACTTTCCACGAGGATTGCGCCCCACCTGCCCTATCTGCGCCGCTATGCCCGCTCCGTGACCGGCTCGCAGGCGGCCGGCGATGCCTATGTCGCGGCGGTGCTGGAAGCGCTGATCGACGACATCGGGCTCTTTCCGGCCGCCTCCAGCGATCGCATCGCTCTCTACAAGCTTTTCTGTTCCCTCTTCGGCAAGCTGAAGGTGGACTTGTCGCAGTTCACATCGCCGTTTGCTTGGGAGCAGAGGGCTGCGGCCAACCTGGCGATCATGGCGCCGCCACGACGGCAGGCATTTCTGCTCGTTGCGCTCGAGGGATTCTCGACCGGCGAAGCCGCCGAAATCATGGGGCTCGATCAAGGCGCCTTCTCCAAACTGCTCGCCAGCGCCTCGGAGGAGATTTCGCGCCAGGTGGCAACCGACGTATTGATCATCGAAGATGAACCGCTGATCGCGATGGACATCGAGGACATGGTGAGGAGCCTCGGGCACCGGGTGACCGGGATTGCGCGCACGCGCTCCGAAGCGCTCGATCTCTACCGCGCAACATCGCCAAAGATGATTCTCGCCGACATCCAGCTTGCCGACGGCAGTTCCGGCATCGACGCCGTCAACGACATTCTCACGCAGGCGGCCGTTCCCGTCATCTTCATCACCGCTTTTCCGGAGCGGCTCCTGACCGGCAAGAAGCCGGAACCCGCTTTCCTGGTGACCAAGCCCTTCAACCCGGAAACGGTGAAAGCGCTGATCAGCCAGGCTCTCTTCTTTAACGAAGAGGCGCACGCGGGAGGCTGATAAGGCCCCCCTCTTCCTTATCGCGCCCTACTGCATGTTTCCTTAAATCGTAGCCGATTTGAGAACAAAAACATGCAGCAATTCGAAGTGCCACAGCGTCCTTTGTGCGTGAGAAGACGCACGGCACTGTAGCCACCGTTTGCGCTTTCCGGCGTCAGCCGGGCAACTGCCGTTCCGCCGGGGCCTCGACCACCTGCTCGAAAATGGTCATTGCGATCAGCGAAAGGGGAAAAGCGAGTATCGCCCCGACGGCACCCCACATCCACGTCCAGAATATGATCGCGACGAAAACCAGAAAGGGGTTGATGGCGAAGCGGTGGCCAAGGACCGCCGGCACCAGCAGGTTTTCCATGGCGAGATGAACGAAGAAGAAGGCGACAGCCGGCGCGAGCGCAAAGAGCAGCGCGTCGTGCGTCATCAATCCGGCAACGAGCAATGACAGAGTCATGAAGGTGACGCCGAGATAGGGAATGAAACTCGAAACAAAAGCGAAGAGGCCCCAAAGCGGCGGCACCGCCAGTCCTCCGATCAGCGCGATCACCATGGTCAACGCGCCGAGCGCCAGGTAGATGAGGCTGGCCGTCGAGAAATAGCGCGCAAGCGCGTCTTCGAGCGCGTTCATGATCCTGATCGCGCTCAAGCGACCATCGCGGCTGGCAAAGGCAAGAATGATAGTGCTGCGCAACTGGACACGGCCAAGCAGAAACAGGACAAGCGCAGCAAGGAAGATCAATGTCTGGACCAGAGCCGGCGTGAGGCTTGCCGCGACCGCCCCAAGCAGCGGCCCCGCATTCTTGACGATAGCGTCCGCAAGCGCTTCCTCACCGTTACCGCGAGCAAGCGCTATGTCCAGCCATTCAAAACGTTTCAGATATGGCAGTATCCGCTCCATAAGACCTTGGGCGAGCCGCGGCGCCTCGCGTGCGACGTCCGTCACCGGGCCGAGCAGAGCATTTATCAGGGACAAAAGACCCACCACGAAGAAGAAGGCCAGCAACAGGCCGCCGAATATCGGGGGAAGACCGAACCGCTCCAATTCGTCGGCTGCCCTGCCGAGAACAATACCGATGATGACCGCAAAGGCGATCGGCATCAGGATCGCTTCCATCGCGTAAACGGCTGCCGACAAGGCAATGACGAACAGCCCGACGATGCTCCAGGTGAGCAGCGGGTCGGCGCCATCGCGTTTGCGCGGCTTCGATGCCTCCGCCAGGGCGATTTCCCTCTCCGCCTCGCGCTTGCGTCTGCGGTCAACCGTTGGTCGCCTCGCTATGTCCATCGGCACCTACCTTTCGGATGGTCCCTCCGCCTCGGACGCGACACGCACGCGGGACGCGCCGCGCATCGGTAGGCCGCGTCGCGCCTCCTGCTCAATGTTTCTCGGGCGGGAATATGTGGAGCGTGACGGAAAGCAATCCCAACCCCACAAGGATCATCAGCAATGTGAATGCCACGCCTTCCGACGTCTGCGGGAAAAGGCCCAGACCGACCACCACCGCAGCAAGCACCAAGACGCAAAGCCGCGGCAGCCAGTAGAGCATGTTTCATCCTCCAAGTGCGACCGATAAACGCTCTACCGGGGGGAATCGTTCCTGCACTACGACAGCAGAACGCCGCCGGCGTTTCGACCGGCGGCGTGAACGAGAAGGCTCGCTCTGCGCTGCCTCAAAAGGCCTGAGCGCAACGGCTCAGAGCGAGATGAGGAGGTGGCCGATTCGGCCCAATCATCGCGATCTAGACGGCGGCCGTCACGATGACTTCGACGAGATATTCCGGTGTTGCGAGCTTTGCTTCGCCGGTCGCTCGGGCGGGCGTGCGCCCTTGGGGCACCCAGGCGTCCCAGACGGAATTCATCTTGGCGAAGTCGGCCATATCGGCGAGCCAGATCGTCGCGGAGAGGATGCGCGTCTTGTCGGTGCCGGCGAGCGCGAGCAGACGATCGACCTCCGCCAGCGCCTGCTTCGTCTGGGTGACGACGTCGTCGCCGGCATTGCCCACCTGGCCGGCCAGATAGACCGTGTTGTTGTAGACCACGGCCTGGCTCATCCGCGGGCCGGTTTCAAAGCGCTTGATTTCCATAATCGTCATCCTGGTGTTGAGCCTAACAGAATTTGCCGGCGATAGCGGCTGGCTGCGCCAAGTTCATTGGCGGCGAGGAAGCTCTACACGACTACGGTGAGAACTCCAATAAGCCGCACGTGAGGGTCAATGTCGGTTGCAGAAGGGCGGCCCTGCCGTCCGGCGGAGACCGGACGGCAGAAGCCTGAGCCGCTCACGCGGCATTCTTCCGGGCAAGCCGGGCCTTGATGCTGGCGACGTCTGCCCGCGGCGTAGCAGCGAACAAGGTCTTGGTATAGCTGTGCTGTGGGTTGGAAAACACCTCGTCCCGGCTGCCATACTCGACGGCCTCACCGTAATACATCACCATGACGTCATCAGCGATGTAACGCACCACCGACAGGTCGTGACTGATGAAGACATAGGTAAGCTTGAATTCATCCTGAAGATCGGCGAGCAGGTTCAGGACCTGCGCCTGGACGGAAAGATCGAGCGCCGAAACGGGCTCGTCCAGCACCAGGAGCTTCGGGTTCAGCATCAGAGCGCGCGCGATGGCGATGCGCTGGCGCTGACCGCCGGAGAACATGTGCGGATAGCGGTTGTAGTGCTTCTCCTCCAGGCCCACCTTCTTCAGCATCGTCATCGCCCGGTCGCGGCGCTCGCTCGCCGGTATTTTGGTGTTGATGACGAGCGGCTCGGCGAGGATATCGCCGATCTTCTGGCGCGGATTGAGGGAACCATAGGGATTCTGGAAGACGATCTGCACCTTGCGGCGCATCTCCGGCGTCAGCCCCTCGCGGGCCATGTCAACTTTCCGACCATCGATCAACAGCTCTCCCGCGGTCGCTGGGTCGATGAGCGTGATGATACGCCCGAGGGTCGACTTGCCGCAGCCGCTCTCGCCGACGATCGCGAGTGTCTTGCCCTCGTCGACCGTGAAGCTGACGCCCTTCAGCGCATGAACGGTGCGCGCCTTGCGGAACAGGTTGCCGGGAATGTGGTAGTCGCGCACCAGGTTGCGAGCTTCGAGAACGTGGGTCATCGAGCGGCTCCCTCGAGCATCTGCTGGTCCTTGAAAAGTTCGGAGATTGTCGGCAGGCGGTCACCGGTCGCATTCTCCGGCAGGGCTGCGAGAAGCGCTCGCGTGTAGTTGCTCTTCGGCGATTCGAAGAGCGACAGCACATCCGCCTCCTCGATCTTGCGGCCCTTGTATTGAACGATGACGCGATCCGCCGTTTCCGCGACCACGCCCATATTGTGCGTGATCATGATCAGGCCCATGCGGTATTCCCGCTGCAGTTTCATCAGAAGGTCGAGAATCTGCTTCTGGATCGTCACATCGAGCGCGGTCGTTGGCTCATCCGCAATGAGCAGCTTCGGATTGCAGGCAAGGGCAATGGCGATCATAACGCGCTGGCACTGTCCGCCCGACATCTGATGCGGAAAATGGCCGAGGCGCTCGGCCGGATCGGGAATGCCGACGGCCTCGAAAAGCCCGATCGCGCGCTTGCGCCGTGCCGCCCGGTCGAGGCCCATATGAATGCGCAGCACTTCCTCTATCTGGAACCCGACGGTGAAGCAGGGATTGAGGCTTGCGATCGGTTCCTGGAAGATCATCGCGACATCCTTGCCGATGATCTTGCGGCGGTCGGCCGACGACATTTTCAAGAGATCCCGCCCGTTGAAGGTGAGCTTGTCCGCCGTCACCGTCGCCGTCCAAGGCAGAAGCCCCATCGCGGCGAGCATGGACACGGATTTGCCCGATCCCGATTCTCCGACGATCGCCAGGACCTCGCCCTCATCGACCTTAAGTGAGACGCCATCGACGGCCCGGAACGGCCCTGTTGCGGTCTGGAACTCGACGACGAGATTTTCGATTTCGAGAAGCGCCATGTCAGGATCTCTTCAGCTTGGGGTCGAGAGCATCGCGCAGGCCATCGCCCATCAGGTTGATTGCGAGAACGGTCGCGAGGATAGCGAGACCGGGGAGCGTGACGACCCACCAGGCACGCAAAATGAATTCGCGTGCTTCTGCCAGCATCGTTCCCCATTCCGGCGTCGGCGGCTGCGCGCCCATGCCGAGGAAGCCGAGAGCCGCGGCATCGAGGATCGCGTTCGAAAAGGACAGCGTCGCCTGAACGATGAGTGGCGCCATGCAGTTCGGCAGGATGGTCTTGAACATCAGCCTCAGGTGGCCGGCTCCGGCGACCTTTGCCGCCACGACGTAATCGCGCGTCTTTTCCGTCATTACCGCCGCTCGCGTCAGGCGAACGAAGTGTGGCTGGAAAACGAGGGCGATCGCGATCATCGCATTGGTGAGCCCCGGCCCAAGCACCGCCACGAGGACGAGCGCCAGCAAGAGCGACGGGAAGGCCAAGATGATGTCCATGATCCGCATGATGACGGTGTCGACCCACCCGCGGAAATAGCCGGCAATCACCCCGACGAGGATGCCGCCGGTCAGAGACAAGGTGGTCACGATAACGCCGACGAACAGCGAGAAGCGCGTGCCATAGATGAGGCGGGAGAGCATGTCGCGGCCGACGGCATCGGTTCCGAGAAGGAACCCGACGCGACCGCCTTCCTGCCAGAACGGCGGCAGCAACACGGACTCGCGGAACTGGATGGTCGGATCATGCGGTGCCACGAGCGGAGCGCAAATGGCGAGAACGACCAGGAACAGGAAGAAGAAGAGACCAATGACGGCGCCGCGGTTCTCCGAAAAATAGAACCAGAATTCGGCGAGCCTCGCACGGCGGGACGGATCGGTCGATATGGGGCTTGTTGCGGTAACTTCGGTCATATCGCCTTCCTCAATGCCGGATACGAGGGTTGATCAGACCGTAGAGCAGGTCCACGGCGAGGTTCACCAGCATGATGACGCCGGCGATGATCAACAGCCCGCCCTGGATGACGGCATAGTCGCGCCGAAACACTGAATCGACCATCCATTTGCCGATGCCCGGCCAGGAGAAGATCGTCTCAGTCAGGATGGCGCCTGCCAGCATCACGCCGATCTGCAGGCCGATGGTGGTGACGACCGGGATCATTGCGTTGCGGAGCGCGTGGATGCCGACCACGCGGAAAGTCGGGAGCCCCTTGGCGCGTGCGGTTCGGACATAATCCTCAGAAAGCACCTCCAGCATCGCAGAGCGCGTCTGGCGCGCAATGACGGCGAGCGGAATGGTCCCGAGCACGATCGTCGGCAGAACGAGGTGATTGACGGCCGACTGGAACGCCCCCGCCTGTCCCGACAACAGCGAATCGATCAGCATGAAGCCGGTGACCGAAGGGAAGAAGAACATCAGCGAAATGCGTCCGGAGACTGGGGTCCACTGCAAGATGCCGGAAACGACGATGATCAGCAGCAGGCCCCACCAGAAGATCGGCATCGAGAAGCCGACGAGCGCCGTGCCCATGATGATCTGGTCGAAGATGGAGCCGCGCTTGATTGCCGCGATGACGCCAGCGGGGATGCCGACCACGACGGCAAAGATGATGGCGCAGAGCGAGAGCTCGACCGTTGCCGGGAAGAGCTGCAGGAACTGATCGATCACCGGCTCCTTGGTGACGATCGATACCCCGAAATCGCCCTGAAGAACGCCCCAGAGATAATCAAGATACTGCACGACGATCGGGCGATCGAAACCGAGCTGGTGAGAAATTTCCGCGTGCCGCTCCGGCGACATCACCCGTTCGCCGGACAGCAGCGCCACCGGATCGCCAGGAAGCAGGCGGATGAAGGAGAAGGCGATGATGGAGACCCCGATGAATGTCGGGATCAACACTGCCAAGCGCCCCAGAAGAAATCGGAACATAGTCAAACCTCATGCCGTCGTGGCCGCGAACTCGCTTGAGCGGCAGCACCGGCAAAAAGGAAGAGGGGCGCTCGCCCAACGGCAAACGCCCCCTTCGGGTCAGTCGATAAGATTACTCTACAATGTCAACGCCGTCGAAAGCAAAGTCGCCGAGCGGGCTCTGCACGAAGCCTTCGACATTCTTGCGCATCGGGACGATCGAGAGCGAGTGGTCGATGGTTGCCCAGGGCGCTTCACGCTTAAAGACCACCTGCGCCTGTTCGTAGAGCTTGGTGCGCTCTGCAACGTCAGTCGCTTCCTTGGCCTTGGTGACCAGGTCATCGAACTCCTTGTTGCACCATTGAGCGCGGTTGTTGCCGCCGACAGCGTCGCAACCGAGCAGAGTGTCGAGGAAGTTGTCCGGATCACCATTGTCACCCGTCCAGCCGAGGATCACCGCACCGTCGCGGTCCTTGGCCTTCGACTTCTCGAGGTATTCGGCCCATTCGTAGGAGACGATCTCGACCTTGACGCCGATCTTGGCGAAGTCGGCCTGCATCAGCTCGGCGGCGCGACGGGCGTTCAGCATATAGGGCCGCGCAACCGGCATCGCCCAGACCTTCATCGACAGGTCCTTGACGCCGGCATCCTCGAGCATCTTCTTGGCGACTTCCGGCTCGTAAGTGTCGTCTTCGATCTGTTCGTTGTAGGACCACATCGTCGGCGGGATTGGGTTCGTCGCCGGCTGCGCCTGTCCCTGGAAAACGGCATCGACGATCGCCTGCTTGTTGATCGCCTTGTTCAGCGCCTTGCGGACTTCAACCTTGTCGAAGGGAGGCTGGGTCGTGTTGTAGGCGAGATAGGCGACGTTGAGCCCCGCCTGTTCCATCACCTTGAGGTTCGGATCGGCTTTCATCGCCTCGACATCGGCCGCGTTCGGGTAGGGCATCAGGTGGCATTCGCCGGCTTGCAGCTTCTGGTAGCGAACGGCTGCATCCGTGGTGATCGCGAATACCAGGTCGTCGATCTTCTGCTTTCCGCCCCAATAGTCCGGATGTGCCTTGTAACGGATGACCGCATCCTGCTGGTAGCCCACGAAGGCAAACGGACCGGTGCCGAGCGGCATCTGGTTGAGCTGGTTCATCTTGCCTTCGGCCTGCAGCTTATCGGCATATTCCTTCGAGATGATCGAAGCGAAGGGCATGGCAAGGTTGGCAAGGAACGGCGCTTCCTTGCGCTTCAGCTTGATCTTTACCGTCATGTCATCGACCTTCTCGATCGACTCGAGAACGTCCGGCAGGCCCATGCCGGCGAAATATTCCCAGGAACCGCCGGTCACGTAGCCATGCCACGGATGATCGGACTTCCACTGACGCTCGAGAGAGAAGATCACGTCGTCGGCGTTGAGTTCGCGGGTCGGCGTGAAGAATTCCGTCGTTTGGAACTTGACGCCCGGACGGAGTTTGAAGGTGTATTCGAGACCGTCGTCGGAAATCGTCCAGCTTTCGGCGAGCCCAGGCTCGGTCTCGGTCGTGCCCTTCTTGAATTCCAGAAGGCGGTTGTAGACTGTGTGCGCGGCAGCGTCGAACGTCGTGCCAGCCGTGTAGAGGCCGGGGTCGAAGCCTTCCGGCGAACCTTCGGAGCAGTAGACGAATGTTTTTGACCAGGCGGTGCCGGCCATCAGCGTGGCGAGCGCCGTCGCTGCGAAGAGCGTAGTGAGCTTTTTCATGAGCTTGCTTCCCAGATTTGTTTTTTGTTCTCGTATTTTTCCTGACGCGGCATGAAATTGTCCATCCGGTCAACGAACGGATGGAACGACATTTGGCGTCGCAATGCAATAAGTCGCTTCAGAAATTTGTCTAGGCGAAAAATTCTTCCACAAGTAGAGACCTGCACAAGTTCGTCAAAAAACGACAACGCGCGTGCAGAGCGACTGCACGCGCGATCTCATACTGATCACCGAGCTAGTTCAGGCGGCCGAGGTCTGGGCGCGCGTCGTCTCCTCGAGGCCGAGGAGGAAGTTGATCTGCGGACGGGCCTTGACGAGATCGTCGATCGTGTAGCCTTGCAGCACCTCGAAGAAGGCGTCCAACGCTTTGCGCAGGGCCGCATTGAGTCCGCAGCTATCCACCAGCGGGCAGTCGATCTCGCCCGCTTCGAAGCACTCCGCCATGGCGAAGCTGTCTTCCGTCACCTTCACGACGTCGAAAAGGCTGATCTCCGATGCCGGCCTCGGCAGGCGAACACCGCCATTGCGGCCGCGCACGGTTTCGACGAGGCCCGCCTTCGTCAGCGGCTGCAGGATCTTGAACAGGAACAGTTCGGAAACGCCGTAAGCCCTGGCGATCTCAGGAATGCGGCTGAGCTTCTCGCCGTTGGCAGCGCAGTACATGAGCATGCGAACGGCGTAGTTTGTTTGCTTCGTCAGACGCATCATTCACTCCGGAATCGAAAATTCGTTCCTCATCATATAGGACGGTTCATAGTTTGGAACAATTCCAAAAAAGAAAAAACATACGAACACACTCAACTTCACCGTTTCTCGTTGACTGTCGTCCATGGCAAAGTAAGAAATATGACCGGCCCGGTTAACTTATAAACATCCAACGGAGATAACACCATGCGAGTCTCGAAAGCCCTGATCGGCACCCTGTCGGCGGCGGCAGCGTTCCTAGCCTTCACGGCATCGGTACGGGCCGACGGCGAGGTCAACGTCTATTCCTATCGCCAGCCCGATCTCATCAAGCCGCTGCTGGATGCCTTCACCAAGGAGACCGGTATCACCACCAACGTGCTCTTCCTCGACAAGGGCCTTGTCGAACGCATTCAAGCCGAAGGCGCGAATTCGCCGGCGGACGTCATCCTCACCGTCGATATCAGCCGCCTGACCGAGGCGAAGGACGCCGGCGTGACGCAGTCGCTCGTCAACGAGGAGATTAACAAGGATATCCCGGCGCATTTCCGCGATCCCGACGGCAACTGGTTCGGGCTCACCACGCGCGGACGCGTCGTCTACGCGTCGAAAGAGCGGGTGACGCAGAACGATATCACCTATGAGGAACTCGCCGATCCGAAGTGGAAGGGCAAGGTCTGCACCCGCGACGGCCAGCACTCCTACAATGTCGGCCTGTTCGCCTCGATGATCTCGCATCACGGCGAAGCCGAAACGGAGAAATGGCTGACCGGCCTCAGGAACAATCTCGCCAAGAAGCCGGACGGCGGCGATCGTGACCAGGCGAAAGCCATTTTTGCCGGCGAATGCGATCTGGCGCTCGGCAACAGCTACTATGTCGGTCTGATGCTGACGAACGAGAAGGAGCCCCAGCAGAAGGAATGGGCCTCGGCCATCAAGGTGCTGTTCCCGAACGCCAAGGACCGTGGCACGCATGTGAACATCTCCGGCATGGCGCTCGCGAAGAACGCTCCGAACAAGGAGAATGCAATCAAACTGATGGAATTCCTCTCGGCCGGCGACGCGCAGAAGATCTATGCCGAGCAGGTTTTCGAGTATCCCGTCCTGCCGGGCGCCGAGCCCTCCGAAGTGGTGAAGTCCTTCGGCCCGATCAAGCCGGACACGCTGCCGCTCGCCGACATTGCGGCAAACCGCAAGAAGGCGTCGGAACTGGTCGACAAGATCGGATACAACGACGGCCCGCAGGACTGAAGCGGACCGGTTGTTGACGGACAGAGACAGCGGGTTCACGCTCGCTGTCTTTATTTTATCGACTCTCCCGCGTGCTCGGCGATCAGGTCCAGGATCGCCTTGCGCCTCTCCGGCGTTCCGGGGTGGGTGGAAAAGATGCTCGTTTCGGAACGGTCCTCGAGCTTCGTCTCCAACAACTCGAAAAACCGCGCGATCGCAGCGGGATCCAGACCGGCCTTCATCATCAGCTCGACGGAATGCCGGTCCGCCTCGGCTTCGGCCGAGCGCGAATAGGAGAGTGCGAGCAGGCCACCCCCTTCTACCAGAATATCCTCGGCGCCCGAGCCGATATCGCCGGCGACCAGCATGATGAGTGCGGCAACGCCTGCGGCTCGATAGATCTGCCTGAGGCTATGCTTGTGCTCGACATGACCGATTTCGTGCGCCAGAACGCCGACGATCATCTCGGTGTCGCTGCCTGCAAGCTCGACGAGTTCGTCCGTCAGGATCAGCGTGCCGTCGGGCAACGCGAAGGCGTTGGGGCCGAGCGGACCACCCTCACGGAAGTTCAGCGTATAGCCCCCCTCACCCGCGGCCGAAAGTGCCGCGATGCGCTGGAAGCCGTCGAGAATCCTGGCGCGCCGCGCCTCGTCCAGCTTGGACTCGCCGAGCAGCGTCTTGTCCAGGGTTTCAAGTGTGCTCACTGACATGATGCGTGGCAGGATCGGCGGCGTGACGGCGACGGCGACTTCCACCAGGGCTGGCAGCGCGTAGCGATAAACCAGCGCTCCGAGCAGGATGGTCGCGGCAACAAAGGCGACCAGCCGCGGATGGAATCGCTCCAGCCAATGGACTGTCCCTGCCCCGGCCCGACCGTTGCGTGCCAGGAACCGGTCTATCGCATCGTTGTCGTTGGTTTCGAACAGCGAGCCGTCTGGAAAGGTGACGCGTCGCGGGATGCGTCCGACCCGAGCGGAAATCCTGATCGCCGAAAAATTGCCGCCGGCGAGCTCGGCGCCGGTTTCGTCGCAGGCGACCACGCGCTCTCCGACCTCGCTGAGACCAGCGACTACCGAGCGGCTCGATCCTGCGGGATGCCACTCGCCTCGCGCGAAGGCCGAACTGTCAGAATCCAAAGTCGAAGCCTTCTATATCCATGAATTCGGCGCCGACGGCGGAACCTTCCTGCGCGATTGCAGAGAAGATTTCGCCAACATTGCCCTCGAAGCGGACGCCCGTATGTTCGTTGACGTAACGCACCATCCGAACAGCGGCCCATGGCCGCATCAGCCCGAGTGTAACAAGCGTGAGGAGCAAGTTCGAGACGGCGATCGACGTGTAGCGCAGCCGTGAGAGATCGCTCAGGAGCCGGTGCTTGCCATCGAGGGTGGCGGCGGACCAGGCGACGTTGCGCACCCCGGCGCGATAGATGAGAGCCGCAACGCCGAAGATAGCGAAAACGAGGACGTAGCCAATCACTATCAGAAGCGTAAGCGATACCTGCATCCCGACCGCCTCGGCGAGGTCGGGGTTCTCGAACGCCGTCGTAATGAGCGCAATGTTGAGAAATGCAATGAAGCCTATGATCAACAGCCCGAGCACGACGACAGCCGCCGAAATCGCCCAGCTCTTGTATATCGCGCCGACGGAGGGATCGGTTGAAAAGGCCTTCTGGCCGTAGCGCAGATTGTTGCCGATATACCGGTACGACCAGCGGCTGGCGAGCGGCGCGAGGATCCCGAGCGTCAGCACCGCGATAACCGGCCCGACGATAAAGGCGAGGAAGGCACCGCCGGCGCGACCGACGAAATCGAAACGGACATTGCGGTAGCTCGTTACGCGCGCGCTGAAGCGCAGGCCGCGGGCGAGAAGCCATGGCAAGAAGAACAGAATCAGCACGCCAAGCCCGATGCCAACATAGGGCACGAATGTCAGCATGACGTTATAGAGGACCAGATAGGCAAAGACGATCAGGCGGCCGACCAGAATCTGCTTGCCGGTCGCGTGATACTCGAAACCACGGCCGAGAAGCACGCTGTTGCCATAGAAATAGCGGTTACGGCGAACCTTGGCCCAGGCGGAATAGATGCCGAGGGTGACGATCGTCAGCAGGATATTGACGATCCAGATACCGAAATATTCGCTACCGGTGCCGGTGAAGGAGAGGCGCTGGAAGCCTCCCTCAGCCGAGCATCCAAAGCTGACCTGACCGACGTTCTGCGCCGGCAACGGCTCAACCAAAGCCATGATATCCCCTCTACAAACCAGCCCTTCCCAGATTACGGCAGGAAGGCGCACTCTGCCCGATCGAAACTGTAGGCCTACAGCGCCGTGCGTCTTTTCAGACGCACAAAGGACGCTGTAGCACTTTGATTTGCTGCATGTTTTTGTCCTTAAATCGGGTACGATTTAAGGAAACATGCAGTAGGCTGTTGCACATCCCCGAAGCGCCAGCCACGCGCCGTGATCCGCGCAATTCTTCGTCGTCGGATCGCGTGCGACGTTAGTTGTATTTGCATCGCCAATGCAACAAAAAAGAGCCTCCGAAGGAGGCTCCAAATGGGGAGGGTATCGTATTCCGTTTACCGCATGGTCGGTATCGAGAACTCCGCGCCATCCTTGATGCCCGAGGGCCAACGCTCGGTAATCGTCTTCGTGCGGGTCCAGAACTTGATCGAGTCCGGCCCGTGCTGGTTGAGATCACCGAAGGACGAGGACTTCCAGCCGCCGAAGGAGTGATAGGCGAGCGGAACGGGGATCGGCACGTTGACGCCGACCATGCCGATATTGATACGGGACGCGAAGTCGCGGGCCGCGTCACCGTCGCGGGTATAGATCGCGACGCCGTTGCCGTATTCGTGCTTCATCGGCAGCGACAGGGCTTCCTCGTAATTCTTCGCACGCACGACCGAGAGAACAGGCCCGAAGATTTCCGTCTTGTAGATGTCCATGTCCGGAGTGACGTGGTCGAAGAGGCAACCGCCGATGAAGTGGCCGTTCTCGTAGCCTTGCAGCTTGAAGTCGCGACCATCGACGACGAGCTTGGCGCCCTGCTCGATGCCACTCTCGATGAGGCTCCGGATGCGCTGTTCGGCCTCCTTGGTGACGACCGGGCCCATATCGGCCTTCTCGTCCATATAGGGTCCGACGCGCAGGCTCTCGACCATCGGCGTCAGCTTGTCGATGAGGCGGTTTGCGGTTTCCTCGCCGACCGGGACGGCGACCGAGATCGCCATGCAGCGCTCGCCGGCAGAGCCGTAGCCGGCGCCGATCAGCGCATTGGCGGCCTGGTCGAGATCGGCATCCGGCATGATGATCATATGGTTCTTGGCGCCGCCGAAGCACTGGGCGCGCTTGCCGTTCATCGCCGCAGTGCCATAGACGTAGCGGGCGATCGGGGTCGAGCCGACGAAGGAGACGGCGGCGATATCCGGATGCGTCAGGATAGCGTCGACCGCGCCCTTGTCGCCATTGACAACGTTGAGGATACCCGCCGGCAGCCCGGCCTCGATCATCAATTCGGCAAGGCGGATCGGTACGGACGGATCGCGCTCGGAGGGCTTCAGGATGAAGGCATTGCCGCAGGCGATCGCCGGGGCGAACATCCACATCGGGATCATGGCCGGGAAGTTGAACGGCGTGATCCCTGCGCCGATGCCGACCGGCTGGCGGATCGAATACATGTCGATGCCGGGGCCGGCGCCTTCGGTGAATTCGCTCTTCTGAAGATGCGGAATGCCGATGACGAATTCGCAGACTTCGAGGCCGCGAACGACATCACCCTTGGCGTCGTCGATGGTCTTGCCGTGCTCGCGCGAGAGCATCTCGGCAAGTTCGTTCATGTTCTCGTTCAGGAGTTGGACGAACTTCATGAAGACGCGGGCGCGGCGCTGCGGGTTGGTGGCGGCCCACTTCGGCTGTGCAGCCTTCGCGCTTTCGACGGCGGCGGCCAGCTCCGCATCGCTCGCTAGCGCCACGGTGCCCTGAACTTCGCCCGTTGCCGGGTTGAAGATGTTGCTGACGCGTCCGCTCTTGCCGGTGACGCGCTTGCCGTCGATGAAATGACCGATTTCGTACATGGGTCTCCTCCTGTCTTGATCTTGAGCGCATGATCGCACTACGATTTCAACAAATCAATTTCCGAAATTCAGGAACCGTTGTGCAAAAATTAAAGCCCATTGGAGCATTGGCATGGACTGGGACGATGTCAGGGTGTTTCTCACGGTCGCGCGAACGGGCCAGATCCTCGCCGCTTCCAAAAGGCTCGGCCTCAACCATGCGACGCTCAGCCGGCGCGTGACGGCGCTCGAGGAAACGCTGAAAACGAGACTCCTCATCCGGCGCCCCAACGGCTGCGAACTGACCGCCGAGGGCGAGGTCTTCCTCGCCGCCGCCGAGCGCATGGAAACCGAAATGCTCGCCGCGCAATCGCAGATCGGGCGGATCGACACGGCGATAGCAGGCACGGTGCGCATCGGCGCGCCCGACGGCTTCGGCGTCTCCTTTCTGGCGCCGCGTCTTGGGGCGCTTACGGCGCGCCACCCGGAGCTGAAGCTCCAACTCGTTCCGGTTCCGCGTTCCTTCTCGCTGTCGCAACGCGAGGCCGACATAGCGATCACCATCGAACGTCCGGAACAGGGCCGGCTCGTTTCATCCAAGCTTACCGATTATACACTCGGGCTCTACGCATCGGCAGATTATCTCGCCCGCTACGGCACACCCAAGACGATCGACGATCTCAAGAACCATCGCCGCATCGGCTATGTCGAGGACCTGATCTTCACGCCCTCGCTCAATTTTTCGGCCGAGATCATGCGCAGCTGGGACGCCTCCTTCGAGATCTCCAGCGCCACCGGGCAGACTGAGGCCGTCCGCTCCAGCGCCGGCATCGGCATCCTGCACAACTACATCGCCCGGCAATATCCGGAACTCACCCGCCTTTTGCCCGAAACGACGATCCGCCGCGCCTATTGGACGACCTATCATGAAAGCGCGCGCGAACTCGTGCGCGTGCGCACGGTCGTCTCATTCCTACAGGAACTGGTGACGGCGGAGCATCAGATATTCGTGTGAGATTTTGGGAAGAAAATGGTACGGTTGGGTGGGTTCGAGCCGCTACCACGCTGACGTAAAATCAACCGCTTAGGACCATGATCGACGCATTTTGTAGTGCAAACAGTAGTGCAAAATTCGAAGGTCAAGGAAGCTCGAAAACGGACGCATCGTCCGCCCGCTCCCTGATCCCCTTGAACGACGGATGCCGCAGCTTCCCGTCGTCGGTCCAGGCGCGATATTCGACCTCTGCGACAAGCACTGGCCCGGTGAAGACGGCATTCTTCCGCCGGAGGCTCACCGCCGGCGACTTCGTCACGATCTCCTCGAGGAGCTCGCGCAGCTTCACCGATTCCTGTCGGCTCCAGCCTGTCCCGCAGCCGCCGACATAGACCAGCTCGCCGCCCTTCCTCGCCGCCAGCAGTAGCCGGCCGATCGCGCCGGGTACCGTCGAAGGCTCGAAGCCCACGATCACGAAGCTGTCGCGCCTGGTGCAGGTGATCTTCCGCCACGAATCATTCCGACCGGAGCGATAGGGCTTCTCGCGGTGTTTCGCGATGATGCCTTCGAGGCCGTGCGCGCAGGCGACGCGGAGAAACTCCTCCCCGTCCGCCTGAACCTCTTCCGAGAGCCGAACCGCCCCTTCCCGGCCGGCGACGATCGGCTCCAGCAGTCGACGGCGTTCGCGCTGCGGCAGCCGGCGCAGATCGCGGCCGTCGAGATAGAGGAGATCGAACGCATAAAGGACGATGGCGCCAGCTTCGACAGCAGACGGCAGCCGCCCGAGAGCGCGCTGCAGCATGCCGAAGTCCGATCGGCCCTTGTCGTCGAGCACGACAGCCTCGCCGTCGAGGATGGCCGTCTTCACCGCAAGCCGCCGTGCGTCGTCGGCGATCGTTGGGAAACGATCGGTCCAGTCGTAGCCGCCGCGCGTGATGATGCGCACTCGACCGGGCTCGATATGAACGGCGAGGCGGTAGCCGTCCCATTTCACCTCGAAGGCCCAATCGGGCCCCTTCGGTGGCTTGTCGACGAGCATAGCGAGGCAGGGATCTACGCGTGCCGGCATAGGATCCGGCGGCGGTTTGTCGGTAGGCTTCTTCGATTTTGTTCTTGCCACGAACGGAGATCGTAATCGATGTCGTTCATTAGCAATAGCTGCACAAAGGGGTTAGCAGACCTTTGCGTGTCTCACGCCGCTCCCCTTCGCCTGTCTCCCTGCGACGGAGGCATGAACACGACGGACACCGTTCTTGATCCGCACCGCGGACAGCGAAGCCGACTGGCGACCATCGAGAGCGGGAAGTCTCGGCCGCGCGTCGCGACCAGCGTGAGCATGTCGAGATCATAGGTCCAGACGCACTGTCGGACGGACTTCAAACCCTCGCGGTTGCCATATGCGCAGCGCGCCCGCAACTGCCAGCCAAGGCTGAATGCTTCTCCGATCGTCTCGACCATGACAGCCAGATAATATAGGAACGAACAGAGAACAACTACAGGCGCAAGCCGGTTCCACAGATTCCGGAGATTGGAAATGAACAAGATGATGAGCCCCGCAGCCTTCGACGCTCAGGACGCGGCCGCCTTTTCCGTTCGCGGCTATTCGATGGGAGCGATCCGGGACGGCTGGTGGGCGTTCATCTCAAGCCGCAGACGAAAACCAAATGATGATCTGATCGATGAGCTTTGCATCGCTCGCACCCGGGCCGGCAAGACGCTCCTGCGTTTTCTCCGGAAAGGCAGGAAGACGGACACCTGGGACTTGATCTCGGTGACCGGGGACCCTCTTCTTGATCAGGAACTCCAGTGGGCGGAGCGCGTAATCTGGCTTGAGCCCCACAGGATCACTCATAGCGAAATCGACGCACTGCAGGAGTTGGAATGCGTCGAGTAAGTGCGCTAGCGGAGATCAAGCCGGCCTCTACCAGCCCCGCCGCAAATTCAGCGTCGCGCAAGGTCCAAGTCTCTAAACTCGATTGTGCAGAAGAGCCCGCACAACCTTGACATATGAGAACCCTGTGTCAATGCTCGCGCAAAAATGGAAGGGGACACATGAACTTCGCAGCGCGACGCCGCCTCTACGCGGCAATTGAGAAAGAGCGCAATTCCAAGGTGATCGCGTTTGTGACCAGCGATCGAGCCGGCGCAGAGACACAGATTGCTCACGACTGCGTCGCGATGTTCGTCGACATCCTTGATGAGATCGGACCGACTGACAAAATCTCGCTGGTCCTCCACACCAATGGAGGGCAAACAGCCGCAGCATGGCAGCTGGTCAATCTTATCAAGTCTTTTTGCGAAAAGTTCGAAGTCTTGATCCCTCTGAAGGCGATGAGCGCCGGCACACTCATATCTCTCGGCGCCAGCGAGATCGTAATGTCGAAGCAGGCCGTACTTGGACCAATCGATCCGAGTCTCACGCATGCTCTCGGACCGCTGATCCCAATGGGCAATCAGATGGCTCGCATCCCCGTGAGTGTCGAGGCTGTTCGAGGGTATCTCGATGCTGCAGAGGAACTGAAGATCACCGATGCGCACACTCTCGGCGCAATCCTAATGGATCTTTCCAACAAGGTTCACCCGCTGGTCCTGGGTGAGATTTTCCGGTCCAGGGAGCAGATCCGCTTTCTTGCAGACAAGCTACTCCGTCACCACGTGCAAGACGCGGAAAAGGTCAAGGCGATCATTGATTTCCTGTGCGCGGATTCCGGAAGCCACGACTACACAATTAACCGACGCGAGGCCGAGGGGCTAGGCCTTCCCGTTGTCAAGCCAACCACAGAGTTTTACGGGATTTTAAAGAAGCTTCATAAGAGTTACACTGAAGAGATGAAGCTGCTGCAGCCATTCAACCCAAATGTGGAGCTTGGACCGGCGGCATCTGCGAACTATCGCCTGGTGCGCGGTCTTATTGAAAGCCCGACAGGCAAGAATAGCTATGGATTTGTGTCAGAAGGTACGCTAGTGCGCTCGCAAGTTCCGAATCCCGCTGACCCAGCTGGCGTGTCGGTAGTTGTGACGGACCAACGATCATTCGAGGGGTGGAAGAAGATATGATCAATTATCAAATGACATCGGATGCTACGCTAACGTATCGCGATACCGCCAACGCTCAAGTGCTGACGGTCAACTCCGCGTCGGATGTCGGCAACGTCGCCGCCATTATGCGCGATTCTGCTATCCGAGTTTCCTCCCCCGTTCCTGTCCACGTCATAGTGGACGTCGATCACCCGCGGATAGTAGTTTCCGACTAATTGAGAAAGGCGGCTGTTAGCCGCCTTTCTCCACCCTCGCCCCAAACCATCGCATGAACAGCACTTCCGAGCCGCGCGGCCCGAGATAGGCCAGCGCCGCAATTAGGCCTGTCGCCATCGGCTGCTCAAGCTGCAGCCAGGACGCAAGCGCCTCGCCGATGAAAGCCATACCGACGGCGATCGGCATTTCCCAGAGCAGCTCCTTTCCGAAGAACTTCCGGCGCATCTTCCGGACTTCGTTCGTGTGCCACATGAGCCGGCCGACCAGCGCGCCGATCATCGTGGTTGCCGCACCGCCGAACCAGGCATTGAGCAGCTCAATCAAAGACGTGTATTTCTGCGACATCAGCGCCCTTCCCCGTGCCTCGCGCATTCCGCCTGCGTCCAGACCGCCGCGGCGCAGATGCCGACGACGGTCCGGTCGATCTTTCTTTGATCCGCCGGCGTCGCGCCGCGCGCGCCGATCAGATCAGTCCCCACCACGTTTCTTAGGCCCGTCGCACTTCCCGGCCCCGAAGTTCCACAGCCCGCCAGCAGCAAGGCAGGAATCATAATCAAGGCGCTTCGTATCAGCGCGGTTCGCCGCTTCATTGTTCTGCCTTTCGACTGCGTTCTTGATGGATTGGGCGCCATCCTCGCGGATCTCGAGGACGGCCCAGGCGATGGCGGCGAGCACGAGCACGCCGCCCAGGATCTTCGGCCAGTCGACCATCACTTGAGCCCCAGCCCCTCGCGCACGGCCGGCATGGAGGTGATCGCGTAGACCGCGAAGCCGACGATCGCGACGAGGATCGCGAGCTGCACCCGCCAGTCGAGCGCCACCAGGTTCAGTTCCTTGAGCGCGGTCACGATCGTGCCGCCGGCCGTCAGCAGCCACGTCCAGAACCGGCCGGACTTGCGCACCGGCTTGCGCTGCGGTTCGGACCTCGGAACGGGAATGGGCACCGGCGCCGCGTCCTCTTCCACCTCCTGCGGCCGGCGCGCCGCATCGAGGACCAGCTTCAGCATCGCCTCGACCTTTTCTGGCTTTACTAGCGCCTTGTTAAGCCCGTCGCCGGCATAGTAGGACTGGCCGCGCTTCACCTGCCGCTTATGACCTTTGGTCGCCTTTAACACGGGGAGGGAAGCCCACTCCATCGCCAGGTTCTCGGCGAACTCGACGAGGCTGATCTGGCCGACGATGAACTTCGCATAGCCCCGCTTGACCAGCAGCTTGTAGCCGAGCCGATCCTGCAGGTCGGGCGTGAACAGCATAGCGCCGCCGATCTCGCTCAGGTTCTCCCTCGCGAGCGCCTGCAGCGTCGCCTTTAGAAACTGGTAGCCGCCGGCAGCGCTCGACCCGAACTCCTTCGACCAGTCCTTCTGCGCATCGACCACCTCGCCATAGGTCATGGCCGTGAGCGCCTTCGCTAGCTTGTCCTGGTTGTGGCCGTAGATCACGTCGTACGAGGCGCGGTCGCTCCGCCCGACTTCCGTTGCACGGATAAAGTCGAGCAGGATCGCCGCGCCGGGAGGCACGGTTTTATCCATTTAGGGGTTCCTGTTGGTTGGAGATCAGAGGATTACGGAGCGATCCTTGGGTTGACGCCACAGAAATCGCGCTGAATAGTTGTGGCCGGTTTCACAGCTGGGTGGAGGGCCAATGATCAGAACTCGTTTTCACTACAGGTTCCTTCCCGAGTGGGACCGGCCGTTAGAGCAGAAGCGGATATGGTGGGATGTTTTCGACAAAATAAACGACGGCACTTCGGCCATCGATCACTTGGAATCTGCCGTCTCTCTTCTCGACCATGCGTTGCGTCAGGGCGCCATAGCGTCAAGCGAAAGCGATAACGTAACCGATGAGTGGCGCGCTTTCCTAAGACAGAGATCATTTGGCGCTGGTTACAACGAGTTGAGCGCTCAACGGGATGCCGCATACGAAAGAGTTGTTTTGGTGAATCGGTGGCCTGGATTCGCGGCCAGCGCGGCCATCATGGCTATAAACGAGTATCAGAGGCAGCTTGAGCGCCTGCCGGAATGGATCGAAGCTCATGGCATTGACTCTGCAATTGCAAGGGACGCCCTCGATACCTTCCGCCGGCAGTTTCCGAATATTAGAGATATTAGGCACGCAGTGGCCCACATGTACGAAATCCCGGACGATATGGAGAGACACGCCTCGACCGAGGGTTTGCAGGTGCCTTTGATGAAAAAAGCCGCGGGATCTTCCGGCATCATTATGAACAGCTTTGACGAGAGTACGCGAGAGTTCTTTTACACGCGAAAAGGGCGCATCCTAAGGATCAAGCTGACGTCAGAAGTCGTCGATAAATTGATCCATGTCTACAAGCGGTTGGTCCACGGCTATCTCGTACTAGGCGGATCAGCCGACCTGCCAAATTGGCCTGATATAGAGAAAGCATAACACCGATCGGCGGGCGGCAGCTCGAACAGCAGGAACTCAGGAGGGGCGCGATGCTCAAGTCAACGGTCTACGATCAGGCCTACTACGAAGAGCACAAGGCCGATGGTCTAGACTATCTTGCCTACGGGTACTGGCAGGAATCGTACGCCAGGATGGTCACCGAGGCTACGCTTCAATACACCTATGACGCCCCATTCGTCGTCGATGCGGGGTCTGCATGCGGCACTCAGTTGAACGGCTTTCGTCAGACCGGCGCCTATGCACGCATCTTCGGTGTAGACATCACCGAGCATATGGTCCGCTTGGGACGAACCCACTTCCAATTTGGCAACCACGAACTCGTCGCAGGCTCATTGACGGACATCCATGTGGAGACTGGTTCGGTGAGCCTGCTTCACTCACATCAGGTCCTTGAGCACATCCCTGATGAATTTACTGAACAGGTGATGCGTGAGTTCGATCGCATCCTTAGGCCGGGCGGAAGGGCTTTCATCGTCCTGGATGCTGTACGCGATGGAGAGACTAAAGAGCAGTACATGGGCGACCCGACGCATGTGAATATACAGCCAATCTCCTACTGGACACGCCTGTTCCAAAAACACGGCCTCTTTTTCGATGTTGAGGCGTATAACCGCTTTGTCCGCTCTGGCTACGGGCCCACAATGGGAAACCCAACGACCTTCTTCAAAGAGTACAATTATTGGTCCGTCTGGACGTTGATTAAGCCGTTTGAAAGCAAGATCGATGCTAGAGGTTGGTCGAAACATCCTTGGCAACGCTGGCAGTTCCGCCGTCGCTCACAAGCGAACCCGTGAGGCCAAGATTCATGTTTCGGGTGATGATGTATCGCCTATAGGTTCCGCTGTTGACGGTAATTCCATTCCACGAATTGGCCGGCACGTCGTCATCATCGCCGAAGAAGTTATGAGAGATGTCGAAAGCTGTGTCGACATCAGCCGTGGCGTAAACGCCGGAATAGGTGTTCGCCGCCAAAAGGCCCCACGAGCCGAAGTGTGCGCCAATGACCCTCAGGCCGTTGACCTTCCCGTGGAGCTCCATTGCGTTTCTGCCGATGTTGATCAGAGTGCCACCAACCCACGAATTGCCAAGGAGAGCTGATGCATCTCCGCTCGGATTATTCCAATCGATTCCAACCCCATTTTGATTGGAAACCCAGCATTGGGCGAAATGGTTTCGCCTTCCCGCAGCAATCTTGGCAGCTGCGCTTGCGCCTGCCCCACCATCAAAAGTGAACTGGCTGAACATGCATTCCTTCGGCGGCACGCCACCACTCTGGGAATTCTGCATGATGAACGGATACTCGCCGGCGAGAGCAAAATGCTGAGAGAGCAGGATGCCCTCACAGTTGCTGTCCAGCACACAAGCCGCCGTGTTCGACGCGAAACTGGACATGGTCGTGTAACCGCCCTTGAACACCCAGTTCACGGCGCCAATCAGATACCACCCATACTTCTTGCAGCCGTCGAAGGAGCAGTCTTCAATGACAGCACCATTGACGCCGGCGCCGGCGCTACCGACACCAACATCGCACGACATTGCCTGCCACAGATCATTCGTTTTGATACGCGCGAGCTTAGGGCCAAGGACACCCTTTTCCGTGAAATGGAAGGCCGCGCCAGCCGTCGCCGGGGTCGCTGCATCTTGAGAGATATGCAGGTCGGAAATCTCCGGATATCCGATAACAGTGTCGAACCGAAAAATCGTGCTATTGGTCTTTTTTACGACTATACGCGCGGTGTCCATGCCGGCGCCGCGAAGCTTCAATTTCCGCATAGAAACAGCGCCGCCCGTCCACGTATAGGTGGCGGCTGGGACGAACAGCTCCTTCCCCCCATTGGCGGCGACCTGAGTGAGGGCGGTGTTGAAGGCCGCCGAGCAATCGCTGCCATCCGTTGGAGCCCCAAAATCCCGAATGAGGTTGGGGACGTCTCCGTAGCGCTGCGTAACCGAGCTCTTTGAGGTGGCGCCCGTATTTTGTGCTTGGAACTGGTATTCCTCTATCGCCTGCGCCACTCGCAGCGGGTTCATGCTGCGGTTCGTAGCCGTACCTGCCGCCGCCTCGGCTTGGCTCGCGTAAGGGTCTGGCGCCTGGATCGGAACGAAAACAGTGCCATTCCATATCCGAGGCTGGTTCGACGTGGTGTTGAAATAGAAGGCACCAACGATCAGAGGATTGCCGTTAGGGTCGGTCGTAGGATCGCTGGCATAAGCGCCCAGATAAGTGCTCTGGAATTCCTCAAGTAGCGCCTCTGCAGCAGCCACGATCGCGGCCGAAACCTGATCGTTCAGAAGACGGAACGCCGCACCATCGTCGACATAGGTGATCATCATGCCCGCGGTTAAGCCGCCAGGCGCGATCTGGTTTCCACTGTTTGTCAAAAGCGACTTGGCCGCGGCGCCGTTCTCCGAGACGGTGACGTTTCCGGTATTGGCCTCGAAGATGTTGGCCACGCGAAGTACGGACGGAGAGGTCGGAATGGCGCTCGCGAGCTGGATTGCGTTCGCTGTTCCCGCGCCGACATCGACCAGCTTGACGAAGCTGTACGGCAGGTCGCCGAGCCGCTGCCACGATCCCGTGCCGGAGGCCCCAATTTTGCGATAGATGCCAGCACCATCGCCCATCACCCATGCCATCTGATTTGCGGCATAGGTGAGCGTCGCATCCATCGTCGCCTTGTCTGGAAAGATGATGCCGCCGCCCGCTTGGAAGGACGTAATAAGCCGCTCGACTTCGCTCCCCCAGACCTGCGCTTCCTGCGGCACGATCTCACGGGGATTGCCGGCGCTGTCGTAGGGCGCAAAGGTATCCTCTGCCGTCTTCGTGAAAAGAGACATTCAAATTCTCCGGTTGTTATAAGGCGAGCGGCTATGAGCCCTGTGCGACGGCCGAGAGGATCAGGGCCGCCCCCGGTGTTCCGTCGCTGGTCAGGGTGGTGAAGCGCCACTCAACGGCAATTCCGGTGGGATTGGCGTTCGTGTAGCTGTCGGCGAAGTGCAGGTTCTGGTTTGGGCGGGCGTTCTGCTGGCCTATCGTCGTCCAGGCCGTCCATCCGCCCCCGCCGGATAGTTCGCGCCGCCGCTCCAGCTTAACCGCAGCGCCGCGGATCTCCGCGATCGTCACGTCCACATCGAGCGTTGCAGTCGGAAGCCCGCTCTCCGCCCCGCCAGAAACGACCGACGGCGCACCGCAGGGCGAGTTGTCGATGCCGACGACGGTGTGGAGCAGCGGAGAGAAATAGCTTCCGTCGTCGCCCCTGAAGATGCGCACGCGGGCGTCGATCTCGGCGCCAAGCAGGTCGGCTGCGACATAGGCAACCGTCGCCGCTTCCGTCATGCCGCTCCAGGAACCCGGTAACCCACCGCTATAGATCCGGTAGGTCGCCTCGATCGTGTTGTAGCTCACGGCCGGCAGGCTGTAGCCGATGCGGAATTCCTTCGCTCCGCCCGGATAGGTCACCTGCACGGCGCCAACCGGCGCGTTCGGCGTCGGCAGGTCACTTTCATACTGCATGTCCGGCAGAGACTCAGGCGCGTCCGCTTCGTCGGTCGCAGGGTTCCACGCGGACAGAGACGGCCAAACGGAGAATGGAATTTCCACCGTCCCGCGGCTATCGTCGACGCGCGGCGGCGAGAGCCGCACCCTTTCCACATCTCCGAGATCCGGCAGCTCCACTTCGCCGTAATAAAGCCCCCAGGCGGCGAGCCCGACCATGTTGGTCACTGCGACGCCTGTGTCCGCCCTCGCCTGCAGGAAAAGACGCCGCGCGATCCGCTGCGCCTGGCTCGCCGAGGGGCAGAAGGGCAGCTCGACATCGAAATATTTCGGGCCGTAGCGCGTCACCTCATCGTCGATGCGCGCCCAGGCGATGCCCGTCATGTCGATGTCGGCCAGCTCGTAATTGCGCTCCGGCGAATAGTATTTGATGCGGCAGATGTTCGGCCGCTCGACAGCCTCCGGACCGGACATCCATTCGAGATCGACAACATCGCTTGGTTCAAACGAGATTTCCGGAGTCGGATCGTCGTCGATCAGTTCGAACCAGATCTTGCCTTGCGCCGTCAGCCGGATCTCGGCGCCGATCGAGCGAAGGATGTCCTCCATCGTTTCCTTGCGCGCACCCTCCCAGGCCCACATGCCCCAGCACCGCGCCCGCTTTTCCGTGCCCGTCTTTGTTGCAACCGACACATCAGCCTTCACCGCCTGCGTGGTGATCAGCGGCCAGTCAAAGCGATCGGATGTGAATGCCGGATCTCGGCGAAGCACATGTGCCGCACCAAGAATGCCGTTTTCGTTCCACCTCCAGGTGGTCTTGTCGTCGGGGTCCTGGTCCTCATCGCGCGGATCATAGATCAGCGAGGCGCGCTTAACCTGTTCGGTGTCCGGCACGCCGCCCTGGTAGAGCGAGAGATACTTCGACGAGGTGAGCCCCGGATTGAAGAAGGTCACCAACGACTGCGCTATGCCGCGCACGCGGTGCGCGCTGGTCCAGAGCGCCGGAAAAGCGCTCATCAGCGCCGGCCAAGCCGTTTCCGTCCCGTCGCCTTTCTTGTCCTCCCACTTCATCCAGGAGCCACCGGCGCGGGACCAGGGCGGCGAGGAAACCGTGCCGTCGGGATCGACCGTCACTTCGCGGCCGCCAACGAAATATGCCTCGACGGCGTCGATCGGCCCCTGCAGCCGGCAGACAAGCCTCCAGCGCGTCGAACCGTCCGTATTGCCAAAAGCCTTGAGGCCGCCGACGCGCACGCGGCCGAGCCCCTCGATCACCGAGCTTTCGCCACTCTCGAAGGTGTTCTTTGCGTCCGCCGCCTTCACAGTGCCTGTCGGCCGCTGGCCGGCGCCGACGAGCGATAGCCCGGCGATCGCGCCGGCGACGATCGCATTCGCGGCGAAGGTGGCGATCGTGCCGGCGGCCGTGGCGGCAACCGCCGTGCTCGACAGCAGAAAGCCGTGAATGGCCGTCGCGATCAGCGACACCGGGTCCGCGTGCGCATGCGCCGTCATCGCGACGTAGGAAGCGCCGCTGGCAAACAGCAATCTGACGGATTTCATAGCACCGACCAGGCCTTGACGATGATCCGGGGAACCAGGAAGGCGACGCCCGTCTCGGCGCGCCACGCGAAATATTCCCCATGAAGAAAGAGGCCGCCGACCTGCCCATAGCGGCCTGTGTCGATGACACCGACGTCGCCGAGCTGCGGGCGCCCGGTCTCGAACAGGCGGAAATCAGCCAGCGAACGCGACCACAGCGCCTCCAGCGATCCCGCCGCCGCGATCAGCTGATGAGCCTCCTCGCGGCTCGACCAGCGCGGCAGCTCGAGCGAGCGGCCATGCACCTGCTCTACCCAATCCGCCGCCCACCTGGTGCAATCGGAAACGCCCCAGACGCTTTCGCTCTCCTGCGCCTCCTCGACGAAGGTCCGCAGCGGCTCGATCAAATCAGTCCGCACGGATGATCTCCTGCACCTTCACCCCGACGAATTCGAGCCCCTTGTCGCCGGGATAGCGCGCCTGCTGGTCCGCCGGCGTCCACTTGCCGCCGAAAGGGAAGTTCTGCGAGTGCCAGAGGCTCTCGATGGTGAAGGAGACCGTGCGCACACCAATGCCGCTCCAGCGGATCTTCGGCGAGGAGAGATAGCCAGGAAAGAGCTTCTTCAGTCCCGACGACCAGACCTCCTGCGTCTCCTGGTCGAAGGCACACCAGTAGACATCCGCAAGCCGCCCTTCGATCTGGCGCCCCTGATCCTTGACGGACCGCACGAAGTCGAGATTGACCCCCGCAATTACGATGTCGATCTTCGCCGCCTGCCCGAAACGCGGATCCTCGACGGCGCTGATCGACACGAGCTGCCCGCCGGCGGGATCAGAAACCCCGCGCCACTCGAAACCACCGACGGTCTTGCGCCCGACGCCATTGTGCAGCCGCCAGCGGCCGGAAGGGAGATCGAGATCCGCAAACCAAGCCCGCGCAATGTGCGGCCGGCGCAGGAACGCCATGTCGTCGGCTGAAAACAGGTTTGCCATGATCAGTCCGCGAAATAATCCCGCACGTCGTAATCGAAAACTTCGACCAGCGTCACGGTCGCCTCTTCGGCATAGCCTACGCCACGCGCAGCACTCGCCGCATCCTCGTTTTCGAGTCGCATCGCCATGGTCGGATACAGCGTCGCAAAGTCCCCGATCGTGAGCGCCTTGCGCAGCGGCGGCCAGATCCGATATTCGCCGTCGCCGAGCTCCTGCGTGATCGTGTAGAGCCCGAAGTGAAGCGGGAAGAAACCGAGGTAATCACCCATCTGCAGCCGATAGCCCCAGAACGCATCCGCGAGCCGGATGATCGTGGCATCGCGCGTCGCGGCTGCGGCCACCGGCACGTTCGGCGCCGTCACCTTCCAGTTCTGCCCGTTGCTCCACGGCTCGCCATTGCTCCACGGCAGCCCGAACCGCTCCTGTGCCGTGGTCACCGTCATCCCCGCCTCGAGGAGCGTCATCATGTCTGGATCGCCGAACGGCACGCGCGTCGCATTGGCGCCCCCATGCAGCGCCGTCACCCAGCCGCGATAGCGCCGGAACTTCGCATTCTTCGAAACCGGGAACACGAACTGCCACCGCCAGCCGCCGAAGGGCGAAGAGACCGTCTGCATGAAATTGCCGATTGACGTGTTCGCTGCCCCGCCGACGGCACGGGGGCCGGAAAGCGGCTGCATCGAACGCGGCCAGAGCCCGTTCGGCATCGAAATCAACCGTCCCATCAGGCCCTCGTGTTCCGCGTCGTGCGCGTATGCTCATAACCGGCCCAGCGCTTCGCCTCGGTCCGGTCGCGCTCCGCCAGCCCCCGCTCCAGCCGCGCAATCGCCGCCTGATCGGCCCCGCGCGCGTCGATATTGTACTTCGGCGCATAAGTGTAGCCGCCACCTTCACCCACGCTCGCCTCACCCACACGGCCGCCACGGCTGCCGATCCGGACAATCTCCGGACCATTTTCGCCGACGAGATAGTCGCGCCAAGGGTCAACACCGCCACCAACGGCACGCCCGCCGCCGAAGAGACCGGAGAGGAAGCCTCCGCCACTTCCGCCAAAGAAGCTCGCCAGCGGCCCAGAGCCGAAGAACATCGCTTCGGCGCTCGCCTGGATCAGTTTGTTGATGAAGCTGTCCAGCGCTCGATTGCCGGTTTCGATTTCCGGTATCAACTCGGAAAAGCTGTCCTTCAATGCGTCGCGCATGAAATCGGCGGCATCGGAAGCGGCTTTAAGCGATTCCTTTTCGGCCTCGATCTGCGTGATCAGGTTGGCGATCTGCTGCCCCTGCACGGAGGTCGCGTCGACATCAGCACGCCGCAGCGCCTGCATGATCCGCTGCTCGGTTTTCGATTTTCCAAGCGCTGCCTGTTCGTCCTCGAGCGATTGGACGATCTTCTGGATATTCTCCGCCTGGCGCTCTTCGTCGCTCTTGCCACCCCCTCCGCCACCACGGCGGCTGCGCCGGCCGCCGATGCTCTCGAAAGGAAATCCCGAAAGCTCCGGCGTCCCGCGCGACTCCGGCACGGGGATTTCGCCGTTCGGCAGCAGATCAGCGCCGCTGCCCTGGATGCGGCCGTCGGCGCTCCGCTCCACGTTGCCATAGGCGCCCCGGCTCGGGTAGGCGCCGGTCAGGTTGAACTTCGCCGCCGCATTGCTGGCGTTGGCGATCTGCGCGGCCAGACCGGCAAAGCGTCCCATCAGCGCGTCGACGGCCGGAATGCCCGTTTGCTGAAACAGCGCGAACAGGGCCGACTGCACGGCTTCCGCGTCCTCAGCGGTCGCCGTGCCATCGGAGATCCCGTCAGAAAGATCGTTGAAGGCGGACTGGAGCGCGGAGATGCTGTCGGTTTCGGCACCTGCCGCTTGAAGCAATGAAAGCAGGTCCGCGAACTCTATGTTCAGTTCCGCTGCCTGGCTGCGCAGCCCCGTCCACTGATTGCTGGCCGCCGCATTGTTGGCGTCGACGATCTGCGATATCCGATCCGCCTGATCGAGCGCAGCAACATATTCCTGCAAGGCCGGAACGGCGTCGCCCCAGCGGCTGACGACCTGCTCGATCAAGTCGCGCTGGCGCTCGAGGGTCTCCTCGGCGTTCTCGCTCCCCGAAACGAGATCGGTCAGGTACGTAAACGCTGCACCGCCAAGTGCGATCACTCCGATCGTCAACAGGTTGACCGGCGACAGCATCGACATGAAGGCAGAGCCGAGCGCTTGCGCGGCACCAGCAGCGCCCAGCGGCCCCAGCACCTGGCTGATCTGCGAGCCCTGCTGGAGCGCAATCAACAGCGGACTCTGGCCGCCGGAGAGTTGCACGCCGATGTCGCTGAACTGCGCCGCCAGATTCGCAACACTGCCCCGGGCCATGTCGAGCCCCTTGGACGCGTCGCGCGCCGCGGCAGCCCCCTTCTTGGCGAAGGCATCGGCATTGCTGTTGGCCGCGTTGAACGCCGCGCGGGTTCGGTCCTGCGCGACGATATTGAACATCAGATCGGACATCTGCCCGGCCATGATCGTTCCTTCGCTTCGAGGGGAAAGCGCCGGCGGCTATGCCGGCTTGGTGACTTCGAAATAGGCGATCCAGCCGACGAACTCGTCGACCGTCATCGCCTCGATTTCGGAGAGCGTCTTGTTCAGTTTTGCGGCGAGCGAATACATCAGCATCAGCTCCACATCGCCGCTCAGTCGTTTTTTGCGTCGTCGATCTGCTGTTCGGCCGAAACCGGCTGGCCCTTGGCAAAGCCGAGGATCAAGGCACCGATGCGGGAAACGACATCGCTGTCGACTTCATGCATCAGCGCGTGCTCGTCCATGTCGTCGAAAAGGCGCTTTCCGCTTGCGTCGAGTGCATTGAACAACACCGCCCGCACCACGGCGACATTGCCGTCGACGGTGGCGCCGCTTTCGTCACGCCAGATCCTGCGACGCTGTGCGACCGTCAGAGGCCCGAAGTGGACCTTCAGAGGCTTTCCGGCGGAGCCCCACTCCGGAACGTTGTGGTGGCGCAACCTCTGTCCGGAGAAGTGCGCCTTGGCACTCGAAATGACGCTGCTCATCAGGCCACCGTCGAGACGGTCAGGGCGCCGTTGCCCTGGAAGTTGAAGCTGATTTTGACCGCGCCTTTCATGTCGGTCTCGATCGGAATGCTGGTCACCGACGCCGTGCCGGTCAGGTACTTCTTCCCGGTCGCATCACCGTCGGTATAGAGGCCGACTGTGACAGAGTCGCCTATTTCGAGCGCCACCTGGCCGTTGGTGTCGGCAGGATCGTAAAGGCATTCGACCGAACCGGACCAGCCGGGAATGCCGGTCAGATGCGTCTGCCAGGTGTCGCCCATCACCGTCGTATCAGCGGCCTCGACGTTCTGGTTGACGGAGAATTTCTGGACGGCCGCGACGGCATTGCTGCCGAGCTTTACCTTGCCGTTCTTGCCATGATGGACTGCCATCGGAGCCTCCTCTAGAGGGTGGTTTCAGGATCGGAGTTGAGAGTGAGGGCGGTGATTTCGTAGGTGATCGACATCACCTGAAGCACCTTTTCGCCATCGGCATTGGCGCCGAAGTCGGTCGATCGATACTCGGTCGCGCTCGCCAGGCCACCGAGATGGGGATCGTCCGCGAATTTCTGCTCGACATAGAGGGCGAAGCCGTCGAGATCGTCCTGCCGCCCCGCCTCCTCTCCCTTCGTCACGGCGTCAATCTTGATCCGAATGCGCCGGCCCTGCGTTCCATCCGTATCGAGATCTTCGGACTGCTCGGCGGCGGTGTAGACGAAGGCTGATGTCAGTTCGTTGCGGCCCAAAGGGCGCGCCCGGGCGACATGGACACGCGCGCCAACAAGGCCGCTGCCCTTGATCATGTCGCCGACGTAGGTGCGGATGGCGGATCGAATGTGAGCCAAGATCAGGCCTCCTGCAGGCGAACAACGGTCATTCCCGTGCCGTCCGGCTGGAATTCAAGCACCGTGAATGTCTTGGTGCCGAGAACGTCGCCGGTGATCTCGATTGCGTCCTCGTGCGCCGCATCGCCGGGCACGTCACTCGATCGCAGGGTGATCTGGACCCGGCCGCCCTCTTGCGCCAGGTCGAGGTCTCCGGCCGACAAAGCGATGAAAGTATCGTCGAAGATGCAGGAGACCGCCGGCTTCGCGCCGCTCGCCGAGGTCCAGACGGCAAGCGCTCCGAAGTCATCCGGATCGACGAAGATCAGCCGATCCTCATCCGTTTCGATCGCCACGATTATTCACCAACCGCAGCGTCGAATGCAGCCTTTGCCTTCGCGAGGCGCTCCATTTCGTCTGTGACGAGCGCCTTTTGCTCGTCTGACACTTCATCGAAGACGCTGATGCCATGCTTCACCAAAGCAGCATCGAATTCCTTTTCCGCCGCCTCGAGCTCAGCTTCCAGCGCGTCGAGATCCGGTTCCACATCGGCTTTCTTCGCTGACCTCCCCTTCCCTGGCTTTCCCTTGGAAGCGGCACCCGCCGTCAACACGGCCGCCAGGCTCGACGGCAGATCGTCTTCGGCCTGGTCGAGATCGATCGTCTCGCCGGATTTGAACTGCACTTCCGATTTCGTGATGACCTTGCCGCTCTTCTCGTCGACGACTTCGAGCGCATGTCGGCGGGCGTCGATCTGGTCAGACGAAAGCTTGAGCTTCTGACCCTCCCCGAAGGCGCATACGCGCCCGGTTACCGTGTACTTCATGACCATGTTTCCTTGTCTTGGTGGAGATCCCACCGCCCGGCCAGCACAGGCCGGGCGGCAACACCTGATCAGGATCAGATGAAGGTCACGAGGCAGGCGTGCTGCCACCAGGCGTAGCCGACGTTGCCGGTCCAATCGATGCCGTACAGTTGCTCCTTGTTGAGCTGCTCGTACTCGCTGCCTTCGCCAAGGGCGATGACATCCGGAATTGTCTCCTCCTGCAGGATGAAGGGCTTTGCCGCCTCGTCGGTGCGGAACACGGCAAACTTCGTGGTCCAGGTGAGCCGCGGATTGGGAACGACGGTGATCTTGAAATACTTGTCGAGCGCCGGCAGGGTCGCACTCGCCCCGCCCGTGCCGAGGATGGCGGTGACGGCCTTCAGCGCCACGCCCATGAAGACGGTCGGCACCATGACGGTGAATTCCGTCGCCGACTGATTGATCGGCTCGCCGCGATCATCCTTGAAGCCGTACATCTGCTGGATGGCCTTCAGGATCGCCTCAGCGAACTCGTCGGCAGTCGGCGCCGTGGTCGTCGTCACGTCGTGCTCGATGTCGTTCGAAAGCGTGCCGCTGGCGCCGTCCGAGTGGTCGGTATCGAAGAAATACTGGCCATCGTAGCACAGCGTCGACTCGCCGTTCATGATCAGCGTCGACAATAGCTTTGCCGGATGATCGAGCGCGCGATCGGCGAGCTGGTTGACTCGGATGGTGATCATGCCCAGCTTGTCGCGGCGCATATCCTTGGACTTGATGGTGATTGAGCCTTCATAGTCCTTGTTGGAGATCTGGAAACCGTTTTCCTTCAACTCCGCTGGCGTGCGACCGCCGATGAATTCGCGCAGCGCCGGCGCATTCCCGAGCCAGGCGTAGGTCTCGACCGCCTGGTCGGACTGCATGCGCATCGCGACGGAACCGACCCAGGCAATCGGGCCGGTATCGAGACGAGCGAGGATAAGACCGCGCACGCCCCGTGTGGTGATTTTGTCAAACTGCTGTGGAAGCATCGAAGTGTCCTTTCGAAACCGGGGGCGTGCCCCGTCGATGAAATGCGGTCAGGTTTTCAGAAGAAGAAATCAGGCCTGCAGTGCGGCCTTGCAGAGCGCCGCGTCGAACTCAACGACGGCAACGCCAGTCGAGACCCAGCGCGAGACGTAGCCGATCAGGCTGTTGCCCGTCGCTGTGAGCGTGAAGGTGTCGTCGTCACTGGCATAAACGGCCGGACGGTCGTTAGCGGTAACGGCAATGCCGGAGATCGGCAGGACGATGTTGCCGCTTTTTTTGACGTTTACGGTGACGGCGCCAGCCGCGCCGACGGAGTTGTCGGCAATGGCTTCCGCGAATCCGAGGAAAGGATCGGCGGCGACGAGCGGACGGGCGTAACCAGAACCATTCTCGCCGACGGCGGCACCCTGATAGATGATGTCGGCCGCAACGACAGGATATTCTTCCTTGTCGCCGAGCTGGTAGTCGCGCTGCTTGTTCGCGGCAAGCGTCGCCATCGCGAAGCCAATGCCGTCGGCGGGAGAAATCACCGCCAGGTGCGTCGCCACGTCCGGCGTATAGATGAGCGTGGCGCAGGCAACGGCCAGCACCGCAAGTCCGACTGCGAAAAACACGGTCTTCATGTCCAAAGTCCTTTGTTCTGGAAAGGGCCCGCAACGCGGCCCAGAAATGATGGACGGGCGCCCGGTCAGGCCGCCTTGCGCTTCATGGTGGCGACGTAGGACTCGGCGGTCGGGAACTCCTGCTGGAGCTTCGGCGTCGCTTCCCACTCGGCTTTCCAGCCTTCGGCCGTCTGCGGAAACTTCTGCGGGCCACCTTCTGCGCCGCCCGAAAGCGTGCTGTTCACGCCGGCGGCGGCCTGGTCGAGCTGCTCGAGCCCCTTCAGCCGATCGGCGTTCTTCACCTTCTCCGCGGCAAGGATCTGCGCGGCCGCTTCGGCCGGCGTCGTCTTGCCGTCTGCCTTCAGTTTCTTGACGAGCTCGTCGTGGCCGACGAGACCGGCCGCGTGCTCTTCGATCCCGAGAAGCCGATCGCGCTCGGCCTGCGCCGCATCAGCGGCACCCTCCGCGCGAAGGGCGGAAACGAGATCCGGATGCTCCGCCTTCAGTTGATCAAGTGTAAGCATGGTGGATTCCTTTTCGGTTCCGGCTTTCGCGGTGGCGGAGGCCGCGAGGCTTGTACTCTCCCGACGGCCCGCCAGTTCCGTCAGAACATCTTCGAGGGAGGCGATTTCATCGACCAGCCCGCGCCGCAGCGCTTCGCCGGCCGTGAAGACGAGGCCTTGCCCGTACTTTTCGAGAACAGCGTCTCGTGTGATGCCGCGATTGGCGACGATTCCCTGAATGAACAGCTCCGCGCCGTCGTCGGCGATCGCCTGCAGCTCTGCCTTGCCTTCATCGCTGTCTCGGGAAAGCCGCTTGTTCGGGCTTTGCTCGGCAATGATCTCGACGACGTTGGCGCCGAGCCGCGTCAGGATGCCTTCCATCTCGACATAGCGGATCAACGCCCCGACCGAACCAACGAGGCCCGTCTTGCTGGCGACGATCTTTTCTGCCGCGGAGGCAATCCAATAGCCGGCGCTGCAGCAGAAATTCGCGTGAGCATAGACCGGCATCTTTTCCCTGAGACGGGCGATTTCAGCCGGCACGGAATCGACGTTGTCGACCATGCCGCCGGGTGTATCCATGTCGAGAATCGTCGCCTCGATGTCAGGCATCGAACCGACGAGGCGAAGGTCTCGCACGATCTCGTCGTAGGACCAATATTGCCAGCTGAACCGGGAAACGAGCGGTCCAATGACGGGGACTATGGCCACGTTCCCGACGCGCGTGGCGAAGCTGCCGTTGGCGATCGGGGAACCGCGACGGTTGATCGACACGACGTTTGTTGCAGCCTCTCCCATAGACTGCGGCGAGCGAATAGCGCGGACTGTCTGCAAGGATGCTGCGATGGCGTCTTCGCGGATCGCCCAAGGCGAGAGCCCCTGCGGCCCACGTCCACCGATCTGCTGGAGAAAGCCTTGAATAAGCGAGAGCGTGGCGGTGTTCATTCCTCTTTCTCCTCATCGTCTTCGCTTGCCGTCTCGTCTACGCCCGAGGTTGCGGCCGGCGCCGAGAGGCGGTTCTCTTCGGCCAGCCGTTCCTCGACGCCGAGCTGCTCAAACTTGCTTTCCAGATCGCCGCCGGTGCGCTCCATGATGATCTGCTGGCGCGTCTTGGTGCGGTTCTCGAGGTCCTGCCGATCGGCTTCGGCATCCTTCTTCGGATCGAGCGAGACCTTTGTCGGACCGTACCAATCGGTTTTCAGCCAGGCGCCACGGCGCGCCGGATCGTCGAAGAAGCCCGGCGCCTCCAGGCGACCGATCAGGATCGCCTCTTCGATCACCCATTCGTAGAAGGGCTGGCAGAAGCTCTTGACCAGCCACGCGCGTTCACGCCGGAACGTCTGCCACGCCATTTCCAGCGCGGCCCGGCTCGCTGAATAGCTGGCCGTGAAGTGCTTGATCAGCAGCTCGAACGGGATCTCCAGCGCCACCCCGATCTGCCGCAGCAGCGCCATTGCAAAGGCGTCGAAATTCGGGTTCGGCCGGTTCGGATTGGCGATCGCGATATCCTCGCCATCGGCAAGGCTAACGATCGCGCCGGCGCCGAGTTTCACTTCCTCGGCGCCCGAGGCCGATCCGGCATCCGAGGTCGGAAGCGGGCCGGTCGATCCGTCCGGCGACCCCTTCACGAAAACCGTGAAGAAGGCCGAGATGACGGCCGCCTGCACCTCGGCATCGGTGTATTCGCCGAATTGCCTCAGGATCTCGACGACGGGAGCCAGATAAGGCACGCCCCTCGCCTGGTCCGGGCGAAGCCGCTTGAAGAGGTGCAGCACGATCGGCCGCCCATCGTTGTAGTAAGCAGGCACGCGGCGCCAGGTCATCGCCTTGCGGAACAGATCGCCCGGGTGACGATCGCTCACGTGATAGGCTTTCACGACGCCGCTTTCGTTCGTCTCGACGCCGGCGACGAGCGTGTCGGTATCCATGCCGAAGTTCGGATTGGATAGCCGATCCGCCTCGACGATCTGCAGCTTCGTGCCATAGGTGTCGCCGGCATCCTTGCGATAGCGGCGGATTGCGAGCACGTCGCCGGATTCGTCCGTCGCCCCGAAGACGAGCGCCTGCAGCTCGCCGAAGCTCTGCACGCCGGTAAAATCGGCCGTCCAGGCGGCAAGCTCGAATTCCGCCTTGGCCTTCCGGTTCCATTCTCGGGCCTGCTTGACCGAAAGACCGAGCGCCTTGCGGTCGATCTGCGGGTAGACCTTCAGCCCCTCGCCGATCACATTGGTGATGCGCGTCGCGATCGCGCCGGTGGCGATCGGCACGTTCCGGCGCAGGTCGCGCGAGCGGGCACGAAGCGTCGGCAGATCCGGCACGGTATCGGCGTTGGCGCTTCCGTCTTCGGCATTCCAGTTTTGAGTCTGCCGACGGTTCTTCTTGCCGCCCTTGTAGCCGCCGGTCGCGAGCGCCAGCACCTGCCGCGCCTGGTGACGACGCACCGCCCGCACGGGGTCGAAAACCGCGATGGCGCGATCGAGCAGCGTCATCGATGCGCGAGGTGGCAGCTTCATTCGGCGACTCCGTAACGAAGCCGGCCGCGTCCGGTCGCAGCGGCAGTGAGCTTCTGCACCATCGAATTCCAGTATTCGATGTTCCGCTGGATGTCGGCCGCGTCTGCGAGCGTCAGCGAACGCCCCGCGATCGAGTAGGACTGCTTTTTCGCCACCGCGGCGGAGGCTGCAAGCCACAGGTCAAGCTGCGCTTGTGCCTGGTCGAGAGTGATGCCGGCCATTTAGCGGATACCCTGTGAGAGGACCCTGCGCCGGCGGACCGGCGCGGGATGGATCAGTTCGGACTTCTGCGCCGCGCCCTGCTGCTGCCGCACGGCGAAGGAATTCTCGTTGGCTGGCCGCGCCCAATGCGGGACGGTATGCGGATTGCCCCAGTCGATCTTCTCGCCCTTCAGGATGATGACGAGCGCTTTTCCGTAGACCGACAGGTCGAAGGCTTCGTTGGGAGCGCCGCTCTTCCGGCGCTCCCAGCCCTTTTCTGTCCGGACTTCGGCGGTCATCTCCGCAAAGACCTGCGCCGGCAGATGCTCGCTGAGATGATACTTGCCCGGCCCCGCTTCCTTGCGGGTGACCGCCAGGATGACCTCATCTTTCAGCTTGTCGGTTCCGACGAAAACCAGCTTGATATCGCTGATCTTGCGGCCCTTCTGCTGGAGCACCTTTTCCGGTTCGACGTGCCGGGCGCGATCATCGAGGCGGGAACTGCCCTTCGCCAGGAACACGCGCTGCCCAAGGCCTTCGCGCTTCATCTTGCGCAGGAAGCGATAGGCGTTCGGCGTGACGCCCGGCCGACCGGCCGAGTCAATGATCATCGCAACCGGCATCAGCGAGAATTCGCTGCCCTCGACCGGATAGGCCTTGTGCAGCAACGCCGGCAGATCGGCCCAATCCTCGAAATACCGAGCCGGGTCGATCGCGCGGCGGGCGTTGCCCTTCTCGTCGCGCTGGCCGCCGGGCGCCGTCTCCGGCGGCTGCGCGATGTCGAAGCGGTCGATCAGCCAGCGCTCCAGCCCCTCGCCCCAGGCATCGACATGGACAACGAAACGGTTGCCCTGGATGTCGATCTGAACCGTCAGGAACCGCGCCTCTGCCGGGACGATCCGGAGTGGATAGCGCTCGGCGAGCGCCCGCAGCGTATCTTCCGACACCGACTCGCCGATGCTCCTGACGAGCGGCAGGTAAGGCTTGCCCTGGTCGAGGGTGATCGTCGCTTTCAGCGAGGTATCGTCGCCGGTGGCGTCGAACTTCTCCTTTGCCTCGAGGTAGGTGGAAACGAGCTGTTCCCAACTCTGCATCGCGGCGATCGGCCCCTCGCACCGATAGGACACGATCTCGGCATCACGAACGTTCGGATCATCGATCTCGCACACGTCCTTGCCGTCGCTGGTCTCGTGCAACCAGAAGCCGGCCCGGTTGCATTCGAACTTGTGCGACTGCGGGATACAGCAGCCGTTCGGGCAAACCATCTCGACGGTCTGCGCGCTCTCGCTGGGCGTCGCCTTCGTTTCCCACTGCAAGCGATCGAATTCCGGCCGGAACGGCTCATTGCAGGAAGGACAAGTCCAGTAGAACGCGCCACGCGTCCCGAGATTGTAATCGCCCAGGATACCCGAGCACGGCGGCGCCTCATGCGGCGTCCCCGGCTTCCAATCGTCCTGCTCGATCACTCGGCCCGGAGAACTCTCCTCTATGACCATGCCGAGCGAGCCGGCCTGTTGCGTCCGCTTTTTCGCCAGCGTCATCGGATCACCTTCGCCGTCGACATCGTCGGGCATACGATCGCGATCGGTCAGGATGACGAAGGTGTATTCGTTCTGGCTGAAGTAGCCGATGACCGGCCAGCCGATCACGAGGTTCATGTTCCCCTGGAACTTCTTCTCGTGAATGTTGTCCGCACCCCGGCTCGTCAATTGCTTGGCGGCAAGGTCGCGGTTCGCCCGGAGCATCGGCGCCAGCTTCTTCTCCGAGAATGCCTTGGCGCTGTCCTTCGTCTGGCAGACCACCAGGGTATCGGCCGGCGCACAGGCGATACGGTGACCGATGCCATTCAGGACAAGGCTTTCCGATTTCGACGTTCGCGCCGGGCCGGCAAAAACGACCGCCCTGTACTTCCGCGACGTCACCATGCGCGATGGCTCGGTCATGTACGGCGCAAAGTCATTCCTCCAGAGACCCTGATACTCCTTTGTCGACAGACGCCGGCTGCTTTCAGCCCACGTCGGAACGTCTATTCTGAGCGCCGGCCGCAAGGTGCCGAGCCGCTCGATGATGAGATCACCAGGATCAGCAAACTTCGGCGGCGGCACTGGCGGCAGAAACCGCAACCAGGCGGGAGTGCTATGCATCGAACAGATCCCGCGCCTGCCGAATGTCGCGCACCTGCCGCTTGTCCCAGAAATCCTCGATCCGCCTGCGCAGCTCGGCGAGCATCTCGTCGCAGATCTCGACGAGCATGTCGGTGACTTTTGGCGGAATCGCCTGCCGACGCTCGACTCGGTCGGGGGCGCTCTCCATCGTGTCGCGAATGATGCCGAGCAGGGTATCGAAGGTTTCGGAGACGTCACCCCGGCGCAGCAGTTCGTTGCGCTCGCGCTGGAAGCGCTCCTGCTCGATCTGCACCGCAAGTATCTCGCGCCGCGTTTTCGGGTCGAGCGCCATTTCGCTGTCACCGGCCGAGCCGCCGACAAGCGCGAGGCGCATTGCCGCCTGCGTCCGCTTCACCTGCTCGGACCGCAGGTCCTCTTGCGCCTTCCACGCCTGCCGCCAGGCCCAGCAGTGCGAAAGCACGAGCTGATACGGTCGGCCCTGCCCGCCCATTTCCTTGACCGGCATCCCCTTGCCGATCCATTCGGTGATGGTCGGAAGCGAAACAGCAACCGCTTCAGCAAGCTCTTCCCGCGTCATGACGCAATCGACCACGCCCTCTGGCAGCGGATAGCGCGCCACGAGGTCGAGCACCTGACTTTCGGTCAGTGCGTTGCCTTCATCGGTCATTCAGGGGACCACAACAACAACAATGGAAAAAGCAGCCCATCGGCCGCACCAAATAGTCAAACAAATCGGGGTTCGAACTACCTCGCGGGGCCTTAAATCGCTGGAAGGACCCGTGATGGGCTGATCGAGGGGTCGCATGTGCCTCGGCCGGGGTTTCCGCCTTCCGGTCAGGTCGACATCGACCAATTCGAAGCAGGGGCGGCCATGCCTTGGCTCATGCGATATGACCGCTGGTCTTCGATGCCGGCGAGCAAGCGCCGTTCGAAGTTCATCGGGAAATAGATGCGTGCACGTTCCATGCTGATATCGAAGAACGGATACCGCGCCTGGTATGCGACCGAGGAAACGAAGACGAAGACAGGCTCTATCGTCTTCTTTCCCTTCCGCCGCCAGATGCCGCGCCGAAGCGAGCTGCCCGGTTGCGGCACGAAGTAGCGATTGCGCGCTGGACCGGCGCGCTTGCGCGATCGAGCCGTCTCCCATTGATGCGCATCAGGTGAAGCGTAGAGCTGCGACAAGATGCTGGTGATCACGCTACCGGAGACGTTGCCATAGGCATCGAGCTTCAGGCCGGAGGCTGGCACCGCGTATTCGTTCGATGCCATGATGCCACGCTGAATAAGCCACCGCTCGAAGGCCTTGTGCGGCCTGCCGCCCCCTTCAACCTGCGGCATGAGATAGTGCTGGCCGCTGCGATTACTTTCCTTGAAGTAGATGCCGGCGACCAGATCACGTCGCGTGCTCGCCTTCAGGATGCGCAGGCTGTTCAACGTGTAGCGGGTCGGCCGATCGAAGGTGACCGGCAGGATCATGCGATGGTGTTCGCGCAGATCCTCGACCGTGTCGTTCAGCGCTTGCGCCGTCGCGAACGGTATCTGCCGCCGGTAGATGTCCTCCAGGTTCTTCGTCCACTCGGCAATGTTGCTCTGGAACTGGAACTCCATAACCTTAAACGAAAAAAGGCGACCTCTCGGCCGCCTGTCATCTGGTCATAGCTTGCGCACTGGCCCTGAGTCGGTGCCTCTCTTTCGAGGCTGTCAGGGTGCGGGACCGGGGCGTTGTTCCCTGAGGCTCTTCGCCTGCTCTGCCCTTGTATCGAGACAAGGGGATCGGAGGGTTACGGTATCCGGTTCGTCCGTTGGAGAATGACTCTCACAGCTTTTTCAAAAACGCAAGAGGCATGCTGTCGATGTCGAACGGGCGCCCATGCACGTCGATGCGGACGCTCGCCTTCGCCTGCCGGCACCACTTCACTGCCGTGACGATGCACATGAAGCCGGCGAAGGGACCGAGCACGATGTCGGCACTGTCGCCTTGCTGGAACGTCTTGTCCGTCGCAATGCGCGGCACCTCGGCCCCCTCGCAAACCCTTTTAAACATTGCAACATTCTCGTCTCTGACGATGTGATAGCCCGTTGCTCCCCCGACGATATCGAGCACATTCTTGTGCCGCCGAAGGCCGAGGAAAGCCTCGGGCGACGGCACGCATCTCACCAGCATGTAGCTCGGGAAATAGGGAATATCGCCCTCGATTTTCCGTCCGTGACGGACCTTGATGACCCGCTCGCGCGGCATAAATGCCTCGACGTTTGCCTCCCTCAGAGAGTTTTCCACATCGAATTCTCGGCCCCGCTTCACGAGCAGGCAGTACCAGCGAGCCGATTCGGGGTTCTTTTCGGTAAATTTCATGGAGGCAGCCCTCAAGCTTCTTTCTGTGATTCGGCGCATCCGGTCCTCGAAACGCTCGCGGCCCTGCAGCGCAATCGGGCTACCGGTGAAGATCCTACGCTGCATGGTCATCTCTCCGCTCCTGTCTCAGTGCCGCGCGTGCGGCGATTTCGAAATCGTGAAGTCCTTCCGGGCCGCCCTTCGGGAAATAGACGACCGGCATCTGTCCGGGATCTGGCACGAACGGCCAGCCTTCCTCCTCGTGATAGTCTCGCCAGCACTCGAAGAGATCGGAGCCGACTGGCACCGGCTCACAGAGATCGGCAAGCACTTCGAAGCGCGCCTCGGCTACGCCGCGCTCGCGGCCCTTCGCCTGCTGGTGCAGCTCCTTTGCCCGCGGATAACCGTCCTCCACGACGCGGCGACGCAGCTCCGCCTGGTCGAAGTCATCCGGGAAGATCAGCTGGTCGCCGTCGGCGAGCCCGATCCCTTTGCCGTGCAGGTAGGCCAGCGCCCTCGCCTCGCTGCTTCGGCGCATGACCTCAAACGTCTGCCTGACGCGATCGCGAACATCGAGCGGCACCTCGACAGGCTCCGGCCCATCGAGCAGCGCCAGCGCCCTCATGCCGGCCCAAACTGGACCGAAGGGAGCAACCGGAATCTTCGCGCCGGCCGCCTGCGCCTTCACGGCGGAAGGCACCACATCGAGGAATTTCTTGTCCCGCAGGTAGACGCCCAGCGCGACGTTCTTGACCTTCTGCGCCTTGCATTCGGCGAGGTAGGCATCCCGCCGTTCCTCAGCCAAACGCCGCTCCTCCGGCGTCAGCTTCTCGAACTGCTGCAGCGCCCATGCCGTCGACGAGGCGATCGCACCGGGCCACGGATTGTTCGCCCTGCCCATTTCGAGAGCCTTCACCCGCTGGACGAACTTTGCCGGATCGTCCTGATCCTTCAAATCGCCTTCGCGCGCACCCTCTCTCTCTGATGGTTCTATTGGTGGTTCTATTACGGTTTGGGTGACACCGTGACACCCGTCGGCGTCGTCAGTGTCACCCGTCTCTGTCGCCGGTGTCACGGGTGACACTGTGTCATGGGTGACACCATGACACCCGTCGGCTACCGATTTTGCGGACGGCAGGCGCGCGATCGCCGCCATGTTGAAATCGTATCGCGTCGCCTCACCTGGCTTGCTGCCGCCCTTCTTCACCACGAGCAGGAGCCCCTCGTCGACGAACTCGGCGAGGATGCGCTGGACGGTGCGCTCGGAAAGCTCCGTCTCCTGAGAAAGCTTCCTGACCGTCGGCCAGATGCCCTTGCCGTCGTCGTCTGCGAAGTCCGCTAGGCGCAGGGCCAGCATCTTGCGCCCGGTCGAGCCGAGATGCGCCCTGAAGAGCTGTGACATGATGGCGATGCTCACGCCTTCCCCCTTTCCACATGCCGCGCCGCCTGCAGCGTGCGGCATACGGCGTCCTCGCCGCAGCCGAGCACATCAGCAATGTCGAGCGTGTCGAAGTGACCGGATTTCCATAGGATGAGGGCGGCGATCGCCTGCCGCTCATCCATCTTGCCGCTCATCACCGCGGCCGAGCGCGACCGGCGCCTGTCAGCCAATTGCAGCATGTTGCCCCTCTCCCGCGCCCCCGCGCGCAATGACCTGAATTCCGATGCGGGCATGCTCCCGCATCATTCGAACTGTGAAAGCAGCCAAACCATCAGGCCCGCGCACCGCCGAGAGCGCCGCGATCTCGGCTGCGAGATAGGCAAGGCCTTCATGAAAACCGGCCGCGGAGAGCAGCCGGGTAATCGCCACCTGATCGCGGATCAGAACAGTCAGCGGCGTTTCGAGCAGCCACCGCCCCCGCGCCGCATGGTCCGGCGCGTCGGCCAGCTCTTCGATGATCGGAAGCATCGCCGTCATGCCGCCTCGCTTTCCGGGGCGACGGCGCCAAGGCCCCATTCCTCGAAGCGCGCCTCGATCCATTTTAGCCCGGCCCGCGCGCACGCCCGGTGCGCCGATGTGCAGGCCGCCGACTCGTCCTTCAGGATCGGCCGCAGGCGCCCGGCCAGCTCGGCAAGTCCCATCCGCAACGCCCCGGCAAATGTCGAGAGATTGCCGATCCGCTCGCTCGTGCCGCCGGCATAGTCCTTGATGTCGTAGGCGGCCGAGATCGAGTGCGTGCCGTCATCGTTCAGATGCACGGCGAAGCGCGCGAAGCTGCCCTTGCGCATGCCGCCGACATGGAACTCCACAGGCGCCTTCTTGCCGGGTCCGGGCGGCAGCTTCGATGCCGGCTCCGCCTGCGGCGCCGACTCTTCCGTCGTAGGCGCGGGAACATTCTCCACTTTTTCGCGACGCGCCATGCCATCGGCCGTCACCGACAGGTAACTACCGGCGTAATTGAAGAAACCATCTTCAAGCCCGTGGATGACGAGCCACGCGCCGATTTCATTACGCTCCGATATGTTCGGCGAGATGAGCTTGCCCTTGTCGTGTCGGTAGGGCATCAGCACGTTGCCGAGCATCAGCTCGACGCTTGCAGATCTTGCAGGCTCGATGCTCTCCAGTTCCGCCATCACCGATCGCGCGTTCTTCACCGACAAACTTTTGCTTTCGAGCCCGAGTTGCACGGCGGTAAAAATCTTGTCGCGGTCGGTAAATCGCTGGGTCTTGAGCAATCCTTGCCAGTGCTGGTCGTTGCAAAGGTCGACGGAGTGGTACCACCGCCACTGCTCTCCGAAGTCGCGACCGAACTCGTCGAGCGGCTCCCATGTCGGCCGAACGCCGATTTTCTGTTCGATCTCGGCAAGAAAATCGGAAACCTGAAGAATCTGCCAAAGCAGAGGATGACGCAGCAGAAGGCGGCTTTCGCCGCCGCTTCGATCGGCAGCCATGAACTCGACAGGGAATCGAAACAGTCTCGACGGAAGGTCGAGGGTCGCAGGGTTCGTCAAACCTCGATTGAGGTTCAGAATATAGGCGCTTGGCGCGAGCCCGGCCGCAATAATGGCCTCTGCCAATGGATCACCACCTTGCGCAACCGCGGCCGGCTCTGCAGGTTGCTCTACAGGCGCCTCTGCAGATGGCTCCGCATCGTCACCGCCAGCCTCGAACCCCCAGAAATCCCAAAGCCCGTTCAGCCGGATATCGCCCTCGCCGAGGCTTTCCCGCCGCTGGAAAAGCTCCAGCTTCCGCATCTCCGGAAACAGCCGGTCGATCTGCTCGGCAAACCACACCGGCTTGCGGCTATGCCCGCCCTTGGCCTCTGAGTAGAGGCTTTCCGGCTGCGTGCCCATGATGAGGCCGGGAAAGTCGCCGCGCTTGCCGATCAGCAGGTGCTCGGTGCGGTCGCGCACCCAGCGCCCCATGCCGATATGCTGCTTGTCCCAGGTGATCGCCGAGACAAACTCGAAGCCCCAGGATTTCAGAACCGAGATCCCGTCGTCGAGACGGTTCGTCGTCACCCACAGGAAGAGGATCGCGTCGCGCGTGAACGGGCTTTTCTCGCCGGCACAAAGCGCCTTGATTTCCTCGAGCGGCATCGGCGGGTACATCAGGCCCTTGTCCTGCCCGGTCTCGTCGCTCCAGGCTTCCTGCTCCCACGGCGGATCGGCATAGCCGACGGCATAGGCGGCGCGCGGCATTTCGCCGGCCACCCGCTGGCCGTGCTCGGCGATCGCGTTGATGATGCCGATGCGGACGGCTCGCTTCGTCGCCATCTTGTCCGAGCGGATCTCGTGCGCTTCCGCTTCCTTGGCCTTGTCCGCCTCGAACAGCGCCCGGACATAGACTTCCTGCTCTTCGTCGCGAAGGCTTTTCAGCCGGTCGAGCACGACGCCCTTGTCATGGCGCGTGCCGCGGAGCATGCGCAGCGCCTTCGCGGAGATCTTCTCGCCGCGCTCGGCGTCGCGCTGGATGGCCCGCTCGGATTGCCCGGTCGCCTCTGCCGTCGCCGCAGTGAAGCGCTTTGGCTCGTCGGTAGAGTCGCCAACTTGGCGACTCTTCTCGCGTCCGTTGCCGACTGCCCCGTGCGCCGTGTCCGGATGCTTGAGCAGGTAGATTTCTTTCCTGCGAAACACGAAGAGCGCCCGGTCCGCCGGCGTCAGTTCCGCGCGGCAAAGGTTCTCGTCGATCTCCCAAAGCTCGGCGTCGAGATCGTCCTCGTTGCGGATGATCGCAGCGATATGTTCGCGGCCGAGCTGCTTCATCGCCTCGAGACGGTGCGCGCCGGCGGCGAGCGTCACCATCTGCAAGGGCGTGCTGGCCGCGAGCGTGGACCCGACGACGGAGATCGGCGTGCGCAGGCCAAGTTCCTCGATCGAAGCCTTGAGAGCGTCAACCTTAGCCTGATCGACAACGCGAAGCCGGTGCCCGACGTGGATCTGGCTGATCCGCAACGCCACCGGCAAATCATTGTTGCCGATCTTTGCTGAGAATTCAGACTCACTCATCGAAGCCTCCCGGGATCATGCCGAGGGCCGCCAGATAGGAGTCGAGCACCGCCTGTTCGTTCTCGAACTCGCTGAAGTCTTTCTTGCGGATGCGGACGATCGCGCGCAGCGCCTTGGAATCGAAGCCCATGGCCTTCGCCTCGCCGTAGACAAGCTTGATGTCGTCGGCGACCTGCTTCTTCTCCTCCTCCAGCCGCTCGACGCGCTCGACGAAGGCGCGCAGCTGGTCGCGCGCCACCTGGTTGGAGGAAACTTGGTGCCCGGGCCGACCGGTCGCAGAGGAGGAAGGCGGCGGCGTATCGTCGTCGGCGGCTGCCGCTTTGCCGCGCACCGCCATGGGGTCGAATTCGCTCATCTCACCCCACCTTCAGCTGCAGCGAGCCTCGCCGGATGATGCCAGAGATACCCGTCCTTCCGGTCGCGGCGGATCAGCCCCTTGGCGTTCAGATGGCGCGCCGCCGTCAGCTCGCTCGGTTTCCGGCAACGGTAGCTGCCATGAGCCTCGATCTCCGCCAGGATGCGGGATTGGGTGGTTGTGCGGCCGTCGAGCATCACGCCGCCCTCCCCGTGCAGTACTCGTGCCGGTTCAGCAGTCGGTAGCCCTGCCCCCACACGGTCTCGATCGTGACGCCGTAGCGCGCCAGCTTCTTCCGCATCTTGCAGACGAAGACATCGACGATCTTGGGCTCCGGCTCGACGTCATGCCGATCGCTGTAGAGCGCGAGCATGACGGACTGCTTGGTCGCAATGTCGCGGCTGGCGAGATGCGCGAACACGCGAGCCTCGCTGCTCGTCAGCCTGAATTCGAGCGGGATCGGGACAGTGCTCGGCGCCAGCACCTCTTCCAGCTGGCGAACACGCTCACGCAGAATGGCGACTTCGCGCTGCAGGTCCATGATGATCCTGTCCATCAGCGCGCCTTTCGCCGGTTCATGTAGATCACCGAGGCGAGCGCCCGCCAGAGAGGCATTTTTCGCTCCGTGGCGAAGCGTTGCGCTTCCGTTTCCAGAGTTGAAAGCCGCGAGGAGATCAGCAGCGAAATGCGCTCCGGCTCTATTTCTCCGGCGTATTCCTTGGCGAAGAGCAGGTGCTCGACGGCCCTGATCATGGCGGCGGATACCGGGGCTGCCCCCCCTTTGACGCAGACTTCGAGCACCTTGCGCGCGCCAGCCGCATGGCGGCGGTTAACGAGCGCGGCGATCGTGCTGATCGCCATCGTCTCGCCTGCCTTGAATCGCGCTAACGGAGGCGCGTTCTTCAAGATCGTGGCGCCTGCCCGCTCGCAAACCTGCGCGATCGTCAGCGCATCCTCGTCGCCGGCCGCCACCATCGCCGTATGCAGTTGCGTCGGCGTGACCTGAATGCGATCGCGGTTGTGCCGCACGAAGGCGTTGGCGCGCAGCTCCTGCCGGTCTGCCTTGACGACGAGCACGGGAAGCTGCTCGATCGCGCCATGCGTAACGGCGCCGATCGCCGTGTGTTGCCCGTCGATCACTTGCAGCTTGCCATCGACCTCGACGACCACGGGCGGCTTGAATGCCGTCCAGTCCCATTCGCTGACGATCTTGCGTATCAGGCGCATCGATCGGTCGGAGAGACCGCGCTGGTAAGACTCATCCACCCAAAGCTCGGACGGCGGAACCATCCGCACCTCCGGCGGCGCCGAGACGATCTCGGCTGGCTGCACGTCAGGAAACTGCAATGCCTGGACTGCCCTCACGGCCTTCTTCCTTCCGATTGTTCGATGATCTTGCAGACCTCGTCTTCGTCGATGCCGACTTCAGCGGCGATCGAGTGCGTGTCGCGACGTTCCTGAAACCAGAGCATCAGCACTCGCTCGACGAGGACCTGTCGGGAAAGCGTGCTCACTCCGCGCCCTCCAGCCCGGCGAGCACTTCCTGCAGCGCGCGAATTGCCTCGCGCGTCTCCTGTGCGATCTTCTTCCGGTCGAGCGCGTCGACCTTGCCGTCGGCGATCGCCTCGACGATGGCGCGGGAGACATCGTTGGCCTCGTGCAGCACCCTGAGGGCCGCCGCCTCGGTCACCGGCCGACCTTCGGCCTGGCCGACGAGCGGCGATAGCCCGTAACCGAGCTGCCGCGCAGCCTCTCCGATGATGATGGGAGAGCCCGCGCGCCGGTCGGCCTCAACGGCGATATCGACGGGGATCACGTTGTCGCGAAATTCTTCGCTTCCCGATGCGTACTTCGAGAGCGTCGAGACACCCACGCGGGTGAAGTTGGCAAATGACGTGAGACCCTTGCCGAGAACAAAACTCGCTTCGGTCGCGCCCTTCAGCGCCAGCACGTCTGCATCAAGAATAGTGCGCACGAAAACACCCCCGGAAAAGCCGTGGAGATCAATGAAAGAAAACCGACAAAGGATTCAGTGAAGCGCGAGAGCCCCGCGCGTAGGGTCAGCCCATCAGTTCAGGAGGCCCGCATGCATACGCAGACAGAAGAGAAAAGGCAGGGACGCGCCCGGTGCGAGCGCGTCCCTGCCAGGTGGCAAGGTCGCCAGTTGGGAGGAGGAGACCGGTGCCTTGCTCAGGGAACATCATCACTCGGCCGCCTCCGTAAGGAGAGGACCGAACACTTCGGGAAGCAGAGCCTGGCGCGGAATACCCGTCACCTTCTCGACCATGACCGCTCTCTTCGGCGAGATCTGCCCGCGCTCCCAGCGCGAAACAGTCGACTTGTCGACGGGCGGCGTGAAGAGCTTGCCGAAGTCCGCAAGGGACATCCGGTCGCGCTGCTCACGATAAAGAGCTATGGCGGGGGTGATTGCCTGCTTCGTTTCCATGGCGCAGAGTAGTTGCATAAGTTGCAACCTTTTTCAAGCCATCCAGTTGCACGAGGAGCTAACGATATGTCCTCACGGATTGTTTATAGTTGCAACATGAGCAACATCGAAGAGATACACGGCGGCAAAAGCCCGATCCGGATCCACTACCTTCCGGAGTGGGCGGATAAGCGCAATTTGAGCCAGGCCGACATCGTCCGCGAGATCGGCGTCGACAAGAGCCTCGTGTCGCGATGGTTCGACGGCACCCTGCCGAAGGCCGAGTATTTGGAGAGGCTTGCCGCACTCTTCGGCACGGATGTCCACGGACTTTTCCGCCACCCGGATGACGACTGGCTGGCGAAGTTCTTTCGCGACAAGACGGAAGAGCAGAAGGAGCGCGCCATCGAAATGCTCCGGATATTCTTCAGAGAGCACGACAAGACCGGCACGGGCGGCTGAAAGAGAGACGCACGCCGCGGCCTCGAATGGCAACAGGCGTGCGTGAAACCTCAGATGGTGTTTTCGAGATAGGAAAGAGCGGCCCTCACCATTGGGCCGATAATAACGTAGTCGCCATCCCGATCGGCGTCGTTTGCGAGCTTCAGCGCCTCCACGGCCCCTCTCCGGGTGCGCGCGCCAGTCTCCCAATTTACGATCACGCGACGAGGACGCCGGTAGGTCCTTTCCGCGTAGATCTCCGCCCCGCTATCCTGGCTTGGGGCGTTTGCATTGTAATCCTCCAGCGCCGATCGAAAGTCGACGATCGCCTTTAAGATCGGATCATCCTCAGTCATTCGCGCCGCCGCAGCGGGACAGCCGCCTTCGATTTCTTCCGCATCTTGAGCGGCCCTTTCCACATGCGCCATCATTACTCCTTCTGACCACCTGACGCCGGTGCGCTTCCCGCATCGGCGCGCGCCGCTTCCTCGGCGCTCATTCTCTCCCTAACGGAGCGTACCACCTCCGCATTGATCGAGGTGAAATTCCACTTGGACTGCTCGGTCAGATACTGTGCCACGTCAACCGGAAGACGAACCGTTTTTCTTATCTCACCCATCTTACCCTCCAGCGCTTCACCGTGCCTTCATGGCATCGGTGTGGCATTGGTGTGGCATCCGTGCGGCATATCCGTCAATCATAATTTGTGTCATTTGTCCGCCATGGCGAGACAAGACCCCCATTTCCGTTTGCGGTTACCGGAAGACCTCAAGAGCAGGATTGAGGACGCCGCAGCGCGCAATCACCGGACCATGACGTCCGAGATCGTCGCGCGCCTGGAATCGACTTTCTCGCGCGAAAGCGTGCCGGCCGAGGCCAAGAGCATCATCGACGAGTTCGTTCACCAGCTCATTACATCGCTGGATAAGAAAACCCGCCGTTAAGGCGCTCGTTACACTTCTACCGATCTGAGAAAGAATCATTGCCGCCTGGCGCGCCAGGATGCGGGCAGAATCACTCGCCTTCTCATTGCCGCTGGTCAACGTAACCCTCCAGTGGTAGCATTTCTTGCAACATCGAAGTTGCATAACTTGCAACTTTGATCGTTGACGAAAGTTGCAAGTTATGCAACCTTTTCCGCCGTCACCTCCCTGTGACGCGTGCGGAAACCCACAGAAAAGTCTCCGCCACGGCCGGGAGGTTCTTCCTCTAACCCGGAGACGAACGATGCAGCCGAACGGCGGAATCAATACCCGAAACACCATCAACCGAATGGCCGAGGCGATGCGCTCGATCGGCGACGGATGCACCAAGGATGATCTTCTCCTGAAGGGCTTCACCGAGCGCCAGATCGACGTTTTCGGCCCTAAGGCCACCGAGCTCGCCACCGCCATGGCCCACGCGGCGTAACCGCCATGGCGAAGAGGGCGCGTCGCCGCGGACCCATGCCCCTGTGGTTCACGTGCGGCGCGCTCGCCGGCCTCGCCTTCACTCTTCCCCTTCACCTGATCCTGCTCTGGAGCCTCTGGCCATGAACGAGCATCTCACCGGATACAACAAGGCGCGGCTCGAAGGCCGCCCCGATCGCTTCTTCCTCGCCTGCGCCATTCTCGCGCTTTCGATCGCGCTGCTCATGTCCGCAGCGTTGGCCGGCACCACAGCCTTCCGCAAGGAATGGCAGTTCGCTTCGCAGGCGCGCGTCTGATGGCCCAGCCCGTCCCCTTCCCCGTCGGGCACGATGCCGCCACGCGCCGCGAGCGCGCCAGCGCCGTGCCGATCGCCGCGCTTCGCGGCCATGATCTCACCGTCGCCGAGCGCTCGGCGCTGCTCGACTGCTACGCCACCCCGGACCGCACCTTTCTCGAAATCGCCACGACGCACGGCATGGACCGCGAGCGCCTACAGGAGCTTTGGTTCGATCTCTTCCTCCAGCCCACCCGAAGGACCTAATGATGTCCCACCTGATCAAAAGGCGCGGTACCATGCCCGCCGAGAGCATCGTCTATCGCGACTGGAAGAACGGCGTCAGCCGCGCCGAAATGGCCGAGCGCTACGGCGTCTCCGAAGGCGGCATGGCCGAATACCTCCGCCGCCGCGTCGACCGCTGGCGCAACCAGCCGCCGGCGCAGATCGCGACCAACGCCCGCAAGATCGTCCACACCGTCATCGCCATCAGCGACAACGGCTATCGCGAAATCCAGATCTCGCTTCCGCGCATTTCGATGCACGTCAAGGCCATGGAGGCGCGGGTATGAGCACTGCGATACGACTGCTGTCATGCCCATTCTGCTGCGCACCGGCGCACGCTTACAACGCCTTCCCTGCCTTCGAGCATGGCTGGACCATCAGTTGCGAGCACACCGACGACTGCGTCCTGTACGGCACGCACAACGCGATGCCGTGCGAGGCCACCGCCGAAAAGATCGCAGCAAGCTGGAACCGCCGCGACTTTTCGCCGGGCACAATCGCCACGTCCGTCATTGCCGCCGTGTCAGCAACCGCGCAGCCGCCGGTGGACACTGCCTCCCCCCAATTGCACGCGCAGGCGCTCGATTGGTCGAACTTCGAAGGTCCGAAGCGCAACGTTGATTGGAGGCCGGACGATCAGGAACTGATCTACACCGCCATCAACTATCGCGACGACGAGTATGGCGACCAGGACGAGGACGCCGGCCAGCAGATCGTCGAGCGGCTGCTGGCAGCTTGGCAGCGTGAGCGGGATTTCACTCACCGCATCATCGAGAATGCGTTCTCATGGGCTCTAAAGGACTGCAACTATCTCAACCCGAAGTACATGGAACGGCTGATCGCGGAAACCTACCAAGGAATGAAGCCGGAACAGGCCGCGATATGGAACGCTACCGTTCCCGAGCGAGCCGGCCGCAACGGGGAGGTGTAGCCATGAGCATCGGCACCCCTCATCGCGCCGCAATTCTCACCTTCAACGCGGCAGCCGACCTGGCCAAGCCAGTCAGCCACCGCACCATCCGCACCGCCTTCCTTGATCAGAACGTCGAGCTGCCCCTCCGCCTCTCCGAGGAGGATATCGGCGTCGTACTCGATCGCCACGGCTGCGATGTCTTCACCGTCGACGTGAACAACGATCGCCCCGACGACGAGGCGCTGGCGATCGCGCTCTTCATCGTCGAATGCGTCAACGCCGAGGCCGGCTTCACCGAGGAGCATCTCGATGCATAAGCTCCTGCCGTTCCGCATCCATTTCGAAGATCCGGAGATCGCTCCGATCGATCTCGACGCGCGCGATGCCGAAGCCGCGCGCCAGCTCGCCGCCACCCGCCGCGGAGTCCCCGCCGGCGCCATCCGCAAGGTCAAGATCATCAGAGAGAAGGCAAATGGCTGATACGGCCGAGCTTACCCCAGAGCGCATCTTTGCGCGCAAACACGCAATGGAGATCGTCGAGAAGGTGCTCGGCAATTATCCCGGCGCCATCGACGACACCTTCGAGGAGCTCGGCGCCGACAGCGTCGATCTTATCGCGATGGAGATCGAGGTCGAGGAAATCACCGGCAAGGAAATCGAGGTCGGCACCTTCCAGGGCAAAACCGTCGGCGACTTCGCCGCCTTCATCGAGGAGCGGCTCAATGGCTGACGGCACGAAGATCGAATGGACGGACGCCACCTGGAACCCGATCACTGGCTGCGCCGTCGTCTCGCCGGGCTGTACCAATTGCTACGCGATGAAGCTCGCCGGCACGCGGCTGAAGAACCACGAAAGCCGCAAGGACCTGACGAAGGACACCAAGGCCGGCCCGGTCTGGACCGGCGAGGTGCGCTTCAACCGTGAGTGGCTCTACCAGCCGCTCCGCTGGACGAAGCCGCGCATGATCTTCGTCTGCGCCCATGGCGATCTCTTCGCCGAGGGCGTGCCGGACGAGTGGATCGACCAGGTCTTTGCCGTCATGGCGTTTTGCCCTCAGCATACATTCCAGGTGCTGACCAAGCGGCCGGAGCGGATGCGCGAGTATCTGACCGGCAGCCTTCTGGAGCATCGTCTTGCCGCGGCGCAGGTGCAGCTCGAGTTCCCCGTGCCGTCGCCCGGCCGCTGGCCACACATTCCCCTCCCCAACGTCTGGCTCGGCGTCTCGGTCGAGGATCAGAAGCGCGCCGACGAACGCATCCCGATCCTGCTCGACACGCCGGCCGCCGTCCGCTGGATCAGCGCCGAGCCGCTGCTCGGGCCGGTGGATATCGGACGTTGGACAGCCACCGCTGAGGTCACCTTTAAGCAATGCAAGCAGCCGTTTTGGCTGCACAACGCCGACCCGTGCGAGCACAAGGATGGAGGCGCCTGGACGCTCGCCTGCCCCAACTGCGGCAACTGCCGCTGCAAGCCAGGCTGGACCGAAGCGGACTCTCGCATGATGAGCATGGAGCCGCCGGCCGACTGGATAGATCGTGAGGTCGGCAGGTTCACCAAAGTGCATCCGACCATCCCGGTCAGATCAATGATCGACTGGGTCGTCGTCGGAGGCGAGAGCGGCCCTGGCGCCCGCCCGATGCATCCCCATTGGGCGCTCTCGCTCCGGGATCAGTGCGCGGCCGCAGACGTGCCGCACCTGTTCAAGCAATGGGGAAACTGGCTGCCGCTCGATCAGGCTCCCAACAAGACGATCAACGGGAAGCATGCCGTCGTCGCAAGGGATGGTCGTTATCTCGTCGGTCACGACATCGCCGACCCGCCCGAAGCAGTGTTCGCTTTCGACGTCGGCAAGAAAGCTGCCGGCCGACTGCTAGACGGCATCGAGCATAACGGCTTTCCGGAGGTGCGGCGGTGAGCCCAACTCCAGAAGCGCTCAAAGCATGGAAAGCCGAAGAGGCGCGCCAGGCGCAGATCCTTGCGGACGCGATCGACGCGGCAATCCAAGAAACGGCAAAACACTTCGACGCGCCAATTATGAATGCCCTGTGCGGCGCGCTGGTCACTGTGCAGGCAGCTGTGCTTTCTTCCGTCGCCGATCCGCACAACCGAAAAGAACTGCGCAAGGCGATGGAGCGTGCGCTTCCTCGAGCGCTGGCCGAGGCGATCGCAAGAGGTAACGGCCACTGCCAGACGGTCGTTATCGGAGGGCCGCGGCAATGATCCTCGTACCAGAACGCGAAACCGTGATCATCCTCGTGCCGCGCACTGGCTCGGGTTCGCTGCGCCGCGCGATAGCCGACCGATATCCGCGATCGACGCTGATCTATCGCCACATGGAAGCCGACGGCGTGCCGGCGGGCTACGATCGCTGGCGCAAGGTTGGCGTAGTGCGTCACCCCGTGGCGCGCCTTTGGAGCCTTTACAAGTTCCTGCGCACCTTCGACGGTGACCATGACCAGGCCTACATCGCTGCGATGCGTGATAGCGTCTCCATGTCCTTCAGCGAGTGGATCGTCAACAACCGCGTGCCTTTTACCACGCCTTACGATTCCGCCGGCTACGGCCGGTTCTGGCCGCAGTATACGGTTCGGCATCCCCTGCCGGAAAACCGCAAGAGCCAGTTCATGTACCTGCGGCCCGACCTCGGCACCGAGATACTTCAGTTCTCCGACATGGCCGCGATTGAGGAGCGTTTCGGCGTCTATCTCGCCCGCCACGTCAACAAGACGCAGGCGGAGCCGGTTCCTGACCTCACGCCGGAGGCATTGGCGCACTGCCACAAGTTTTTCAATTGGGATTTCCGAGCATGCGAGGGCGAAGCCATATGACGAAGCCGGTCCGCCTCCAGCTTTCCCGCCGAAAGGGCTTCGACCTGCAGACGCATTCGAAGTCCATTAACGACCTCGAAGCCGTTCACGTCGGCCGCCCCGGCCCGTGGGGCAATCCCTTCGTCGTCGGTAAGCACGGCGACGCCGCCTATTGCGTCGATCTCTACAAGGCACTGCTAGCCGGCCTGCTGCGCGTCGGCGCCGATCCGGATCTCGAAGCGCTTGAGCGCACCCGTCGCTTCGCCGCCGAGAATGTCGATGAGCTGCGCGGCAAAAACCTCGCCTGTTGGTGCAGGCCTGGCGCGCCCTGCCATGGCGACGTGCTGCTCGAACTCGCCAATCGCCCTAACACCGACGAGGTCGGTCGATGAGCCACCCGCAGGCATCGCCACAACAGAAGCGGCTTGACGCAATCCGCAACCGCGTAGCACTCGCCGCCAAAGACTGGGGAGTGACGGCATCCGACACCTTCTGCCTGACAGCCGGCCAAGGCGAGATCATCGCCACCTTCGAAAAAACCGCCGGCTTCGACGACTGCGAGCTGATCTGCCACGCGCCGGACGATCTGCGTTGGCTGCTTTCTGCCTATGACGCCCTGGTGAGGCGCTACCGCGAGCTAACGCGCGGAATGGCCCGCCCGGGTCCGCAGCAGCGGCAGCCGAACAAAGACTACGCCGCCGAATGCGCGATGAAATGCGCCGAGCCCGCCTTCAAGAAGTTCCTCGAGGAGTGCCACGGCCTGGCACGCCCGCTGACCGACGATCGCGTCGCCATCAAGGTCCGTTCGATCCTAAACATTCGCTCGCGCGCCGAGCTGAACGACGATGCCGCCGCGGCTGCCCGCTGGCATGACCTGCGCAGCGCCTTTGATGCCTGGAGGCGCCAGGGATGAGCAGCCGTCGCGATCGTATCCGCGCAAAGATCATGGCACGCGTCCGGATTGATCCGGTAACCGGCTGCTGGGAGTGGACCGGCCCTGATTCAGGCAAGAAAGGTCGCGGCAAGGGCTATCCGCGCATGTCGCTCGACGGCCAGACCGTCGCCGTCCACATCGCCATGTGGACCAACGAGCACGGCTACATCCCCGGCAAGAAAGAACTCGATCACGCCTGCCGTAACCGCCTGTGCGTCCGGCCGGAAAAGGATCACGTCGAGATGGTCACCCGCAGGGAAAACGCCAAGCGCCGCGAACAGGCGAAGCGCGGCATGATCGGCCACAACGGCGGACCGGCATTCGAATGCGAGGAGGTGCAGCGCGGATGAGACGCGATTATGCCCCCACGATCGAGAACATCGATATCGGCCTCGCGCAGTGCGCCGAGTTGATCGAGCGATATCCGCACATGGAGGAGAGGCTTTGGCTGCTCTTCGACCGACTTGAGGCCGAACGGGAGAAGGCGATCGGCAAGAAAGACCGGATCGCCGCGGCGAAAGCCCGCGTCACGGCACAATCGACTGATCGAACGGCAGCTCGATCTTCTGCAGTTGCTCCAGCCGCCAGGCCATAGAACCGCCGTCACCATACTTCTCGCGATCGACGCTGTGGCCGAGGGCTGCCTTGCGAAACTCGTAATCGAGCCCCGCTTCCAGCATGCGCTTTTCGAAGGAGTGACGGAAGGAATAAACCTTGTGCGCCGGCGTCGGCAGCAGTTCCTTCGCCCTCAAATGCTTCATCAGCGTGGCCGAGAGCGTGTCTTCCTTGTCGCGGTAGCGCGGAAAGCCGTTCGGGAACTTCCGCATCACCGACAGCGCCAGGCCCATCAACGGGATATCGCGCGTCGAGGATTCCGTCTTGATTACTCGCTCTTCCTGATAGTCGACGGTGATGTAAGGCACGTTGGCCTTCAGGTGAATGCGCTCCGGAGGTAGGTTGCAGATCTCCGACGGGCGTGCCCCCGTCTCAACCAGCACCAGCATGATCGCGAGTGCTTCCCGGTTGAGGCCTTCGTGCGCCCCGACCGCAAGGATCTTGTCCCGAATGAACTCCGTCTCGAAGGGCGGCACCACGCGCTTCTGCGATTTGCGATCCGGGAAGGTAAGCCCGTCGAACGGATTCTTGAGTTCGAGGTGGAGATAGTTGGCGTATTCTCGAAAGAGCTTCCGCATGCTGCCGAACGACCGATTGGCCGTGTTGCCGGATGTCTTCTTCCGCCCGTCCTTGCCGAGCACGCGGTCCATCCACCACTTGTGATATTTGACCGCGTCTGCCCTAGGGACGTCGAGCAGCGGCCCGTCATGGCCGACGATCTCGACGAACTTCGCTGCCGCCGCCTTTTTCTTTTCCTCGCGCTTGCGGACCTGGTTCTCGCTCATGCCCTTGGTTTCGCCGATCGCGATGGTCTCCAAGTAGAACGTCATCGCTTTCGTCACCGAGAGCTTCGGCTCATCGGCTTGCCCCGTCACGGCGACCGTTTCGCGCTCGCCGCCCTTGTGCGCCACATCCAGCCGGCGCAGCAGCTCCTCGATCGGCGCCGAGGCCGCGAGATCGGCCGCGGCCTTGTATTCGAAGCCGAGAACGCGCGCACGCGATCGCGCCGCCTCGTAGGAGGCGACGACGCCGGCGCCATCTGTGGAGGCGAGCCCTTGCCAGTAGAGATCATCGGCGCGCTCATGCGCGTCGCGGCGAAGCTTCGCCACTTCGAGGGATCGGGTTTTCAGGGAAGCCTGTATGGTGCCGCGATTGTCGAGAAAGGCGACATGGGAGGGCACGCGGCGCACGTAATGCCAATTTCCGCCGCGGTCCTTCAGATACCGCATAGGATCTGGGGCGCCGTTTTTCCCGTCCGCTTTCCTCGCCAATTCGCACCCCCGCGCAACAGCCTTGTTGTGCGTTTTGTAGTGCAAAAAATCGGAAAACGTCAATACGGGGCCAGCGGTAAAGCTGAAAAGCTAAATAATTACAATCCGTTATGGGAAAAATGAATGGTACGGTTGGGTGGTCTCGAACCACCGACCTCAGGTGCCACAAACCTGCGCTCTAACCAACTGAGCTACAACCGCACTCGGTGCGCGACCCTAAGTCGCTTGGCGGCTCACATACGGTCACTTCGGCCGATTTGCAAGCCTTAAGTTCAGATTATCCAGCAAAAAGACCGGATGGCAAGCCACCCGGTCTGTGCATTGATTCCGATCGATTGTGGGTCGCCGATCAGGCCTTCTTGAGGCTGGACATTGCCTTTTCCGCGGCGTCCTTGCCCGGCTTGGCAACGTTTTCGGCGACCTTGCGGGTTGCTTCCTGCATCGTCTTCGCCTGCTCGACCGCGACTTCGGCCTGCTTGCGGATGAAGGCGGTCTGCAGTTCGACGAGCTCGGAGAGCGACTTCACGCCAAGCAGCGCTTCCATGTGGGAGAGCGAGTTTTCGGCATTGGTGCGCAGTGCATCGATGGCCTTGAGACCGAGTTCGACAGTGCCGGACTGGGCGTTTTCAATCGTTGCTTCGACGGTCTTCGTCGCCTCTTCCGCGGCGGTCTTCATCTTGGCATAGGCTTCCTTCGACTGCGCGGCGCCCTTTTCGGCGAATTCGCGGAAGCTGTCGGCAAACTTGTTCGGCTCAAAGGAAAATGCGTCTTCGGTCTTTTTGGTAGCCATGGCATGCGCTCCTTGGTGTGGCCCTCTTCAGAGGCGCCGTTTCGGTTGATGCCTATCCTATAGCCGATATCATTGTGCGTTGCAACAAAATTGTGCACCGCACAAGACGTACGTTAACCTTGTGCCGCAAAAGGCGTTACAGAGGAGGGGCCGTTGCTGGACCCTTGCTGGAGGGGCGGATATTAATAGAGTGTTAACGCGCAAGCGACCCGTCAATAGGCCTGCCCATGCCCGCAAGACAGTATCCCTTCATCGACATTGCCGTGCACGCACGGGTGCGGGAGCATTTTGCTCAGGGCGATGCGTCCGTCCTGTTTTCGAAGGATCTCGCGCGGGTACTGTGGGCCAATGATCAGGGCGCAAGGCTCTTCGGCGTGACTTCGGTCTATGATTTCATCGATACCACCCTGGATCCAAACGACCTTTCGCTTCGCCAGTTGCACGCCGCGGCATCACAGCTCGCCGCCGTCGGCGATCGCCGGCAATTGCTGATAAGGATCGCCTCCGGCTTCCGGCGGCTTCCGCTCAATGCCGCCGTGGAATTGATCCGCATCCGGCCGGGCGAGGACGCCGTTCTCTTCACCGCGCCGCGCAACGGCAGGACGCTTTCGACCGAGGAGCGGGCTCAGGCGATGATCGCGGGGCTCGACGGCCCGGATACGCACATGGCCGTGCTTGACGGCGATGGCGATGTCATTGCCCGCTCAGCGGGTTTCGAAGGCCTGGGGCTGCCGGCGGAGACCCGCCGCGCACTCGTTTCGGCCGTCGCACGCGACAGGGACCGGTTGATCAAGCGTCCGGTAGCGACCGAGAAGGGACGGCTGCCGGCTGCGATCGGCAAGATTTCCGACTATCCGGCGCTTCACCTCCTCTTCGCGGTGGAGGCCATTCTCGATGAGCCCGAAATCGGGGAGGCGGCCGCCGAGCCTCAGGCAAGCGGCGCCACGCCTGCAGCGGAGCTTGACGGGCAAAACGACGCAGCGCCGTCCGTCGGATCGGCTGAAACCGCCCGGACCTCCACACCGGCCGATGATTCCGAGGATGATTCCGCGGCGCCCGATGCCGAGCCGGCCGTGACGGTCGATGACGATGAGCCGCTCGGCGCGACGGCGGAGCTCCAGGGAGAACCGGCCCCTGAGCCCAACGAGGAAACGGCGGAAGCGACGGGACGCGAAGAGGCCGCGGAACCGGAACCGACAGGACCTGCGGCAGAAGCCGAAGCATCCGACTTCGTCTTCGCGGCCGGTGGGCGCGCCGTCCGCTTCGTCTGGAAGATCAACGCGGAAGGCCGCTTCAGCGAAATCTCCGAGGAGTTCGCGTCGGCCGTTGGTCCGAGGGCGGCCGACGTGATCGGCGTGACCTTCGCCGAGCTTGCGGCCCGCTACGATCTCGATCCCGACCACAAGATCGACGAGCTTCTGCACCGCCGCGACACCTGGTCCGGCAAGACCATCTTCTGGCCGGTCGAGGGAACGAACCTCAAAGTTCCCGTCGATCTCGCGGCCCTTCCGACCTATTCGCGCTCGCGCGAGTTCGACGGCTTCCGCGGTTTCGGCATCGTCAGGATCGCCGACGCCATGCCTGACGAAAAGGGGACCGGCCTGTCGCTCGCCGGTATTGAGCCCGCCCGTCGGGAAGAGCCCACGGCTGAAGCCCCCGATGCCAACCGGACTGAGGCGCGAGCCGACAGCTCCGACGAGGCGGGCGCAGAGAGAGCCGCCGAAATGACTGCGGCGGAGGCATCGCCGGCTGAAGGAGGCGTCGCAGCGACCCCGCCGGATGTGGCTGAAGACCCGTTCCGCGGCGAACGGCCTGCGCTGCGCATCGTCGACATGCCGGACCGGCCAGCGCCCGACAAAGTCATCGCCCTCGACGAGCGCCGATCGGCTGGGCCCGGGGCGCTGACGCGCGGCGAACAGGCGGCTTTCCGCGAGATCGCACGGCAGCTCGGCGAGCACTTCGGCGCCCCTCCCCCCGTAGCGCCTGAGGAGGACGAAGCCGAAAGCCCACCCGTTGTGGAAACGGTGCCGCCGGAGGACACATCTACCGCCACACCGGTGAGCGATCAGCCCGACCTGCCCGAGGCAGCGAGCGTCCGAGACGACGCGCAGCAAACGGAAGACGAGACTCCCCCAGTGGGCGACGAGACCGGCTCCGCCGCGCGCACGGCTGTCGGCATGAGCAGCGAGATTCTCGACAGCCTGCCCATCGCCCTCCTCGTTCATCATGGCGACGAGCTGCTTCATGCCAATACGGAGTTCCTGCGCCTGACCGGCTATCCCGACGTCGGGGCTTTCGGGCGCCAAGGCGGGCTCGAAGCGCTTTTCGCGCAGGCGGAGGACGTCGGTGCGGAACGGCCGGAGGGAACGATGACGCTGATCCGTGAGGATGGCGAGACCATGCCGGTCAACGCCCATCTGCATTCGATCCGATGGGAAGGAAAGGCCGCACTCATGCTTGCGCTCACGGCTGCGGGCGGAGGCGTTGCCGCGAAGCAGGCGCTCCAAGGCGACGATCTCGCAGCACAAAGTGAAGCCCGCCTTCGGACGGAGATCGATGAGCTCCGCTCAATCCTGGAAACCGCCACCGACGGCGTCGTGGTCCTTGGCCAGGATGGCGACATCCGCACCATGAACCGCTCGGCAAGCGCCCTCTTTGACTATGACGAAGAGGAGATGCGCGGAAAGCCATTTGCCGCCCTCTTCGCGCACGAGAGCCAGAAGGCGGTGATCGACTATCTCCAGGGCCTCTCCGGCCACGGTGTCGCAAGCGTGCTCAACGACGGGCGGGAGGTGATCGGCCGCGAGGCCGCCGGCGGCTTCATCCCGCTGTTCATGACCATCGGTCGGCTCTCCTCCTCGAACGGCTATTGCGCCGTCATCCGCGACATCACCCAATGGAAGCGGACCGAGGAGGAATTGCGCAACGCCAAGCGTGCCGCCGAGACGGCGAACGCTCACAAGACGGAGTTCCTGGCGCGGGTGAGCCACGAGATCCGCACGCCGCTCAACGCCATCATCGGCTTCTCCGACATGATGGCGAGCGAGCATTTCGGTCCGATCGGCCACCCGCGCTACATCGAATATGCCGGCGACATCGGCCGGTCGGGGCGGCACGTCCTCGACATCGTCAACGATCTGCTCGACATCTCGAAGATCGAGGCCGGCGAGATGGATCTCGATTTCAGCGCTGTCGACCTTAACGAGGCTGTTTCGGAGGCGGTCTCACTGGTGCAGCCGCAGGCCAATAGCCAGCGCGTTATCATCCGAACCTCGCTTTCGGCCTCTGTGCCCGAGGTGGTGGCCGACGGCCGCTCGATCAAGCAAATCGCGCTCAACATCCTGGCAAACGCCATCCGTTTCACGCCGTCAGGCGGCCAGATCGTCGTATCGACGTCTTACGAGGGGAACGGCAGCGTTATTCTCAGGATTCGCGACACGGGCATCGGCATGACCCGTAACGAGCTTGACCAGGCGATGAAGCCGTTCCGGCAGGTCACCACCGGCGGCCGCAAGCGCGGCGACGGCACCGGCCTCGGCCTGCCGCTGACGAAGGCGATGACGGAGGCGAACCGCGCCCAATTCGCCATTAGCTCCGCACCGAACGAGGGCACGCTCGTCGAAATATCCTTTCCGTCGCAACGCGTGTTGGCGAACTGAACACGAATGCTGTAAGGAAATGTTGAGCTTTCGGAACCAGTTTGCAGGTTCCTGAGCGGGGTGAGGAAAAGTGTGCGCGGTCTTCCGCCCGCACCCGCTCTACTCATCAAGATCGATCGGCATAGCGCTTCGGACGGATCGTTTGTACCCAACTTCCAAAAGCCTCAGGCGGCGCTACGCCAGATCCGGAACAGGCCTTCACCACCCGCTGCTCGCGACCTGGGCCGGCCTCGCCTCGGCGATCGTGCTGATGCCGATCCTTGCCATCGCCTGGCTTGCCGTTTCCGGCGGCGGCGCCGACTGGCCGCACCTCGTCGAAAACGTCATCCCCCGTGCTACCGGCCGAACCGTGCTGCTCGTGACGCTGACGGGCGCGGCCACCGCCGTTATCGGCATTCTCACCGCATGGCTGGTGGCAACCTGCGAATTTCCACTGCGCCGCTTTCTTTCCGCAGCGCTGGTGTTGCCGCTCGCCATACCCGCCTATCTGTCGGCCTACGCCTTCGGCGAGCTTCTCACCTTCACCGGCCCGGTGCAGGGCCTCGTCCGGGCGCTGTTCGGATTTCAGACGAGCCGGGACTACTGGTTTCCCGATATACGATCGCTCGGCGGAGCGGTGCTGGTGCTGAGTTCGGTGCTCTACCCCTATATTTATCTTGCCTGCCGATCGATGTTCTTGATGCAGGGCCGCGCCGCAGCGGATGTGGCCCGCACGCTCGGCGCCGGGCCGCTGAAGGTGTTTTTCCGCATTCAGCTTCCGATGGCGCGGCCGGCGATCATGATCGGCCTCACCCTCGTTGCGATGGAGACGCTGAACGATATCGGCGCGGTCGAGTTTTTGGGTGTCCAGACCCTGACCTTCTCGATTTTCGACACGTGGCTCAACCGAGGCAGCCTTGCCGGCGCGGCGCAGATCGCCTGCATCATGCTGGTCTTCGTCATCGCTCTGATGATGGTCGAGCGCGCCGCCCGCCGCCGCCAGCGTTTCTCCAGTCAGAAGACCACCGCCGCCGTCCACGACATCGCCAGACTTCCGCTTTCCGGTTGGAAGAAGTGGGCGGCGACGGCCGCCTGCATGCTGCCGACCCTGTCGGGCTTTGCCATTCCCTTCTTCATCCTCGGAAACTATGCGCTGAAGCGCCTCGAGCTCTTCATCGAACCGCGCCTCTTGAGCGCGCTGCTGCACAGCATCATCGTCTCGAGCCTTACGGCACTTGCCAGCGTGCTGCTGGGCTTCGTGCTCGCCTACGCCGCCCGCACTGGCCGTTCGCGGGTAACCGATGTCGCCGGCCGGCTCGCCTCCTTCGGTTATGGCGTACCCGGCACGGTGCTCGCGATCGGCGTGCTCTTTCCGCTCGCAGCGCTCGACAATGCCGTCGACGGCGAGCTGCGGAGCCTGTTTGGCATATCAACAGGTCTTCTCATGAGCGGCACCGGCTTTGCGATCGTCTACGCTTGCACCGTCCGCTTCCTGACGATGGCGGAAGGCACGCTCGAGGCCGGATTCCAGAAATTGTCGCCGCATCTCGACATGGCCGCACGCGCGCTCGGACGCACCAGCGGACAAACATTGCGCACGGTGCTCCTGCCGATGATGCGGCCGGCCGTGCTGACGGCCGCCCTGCTCGTTTTCATCGAGACGATGAAGGAGCTTTCTGCCACCATCATGTTGCGCCCGTTCAACTTCAACACGCTCGCCACATTGGTCTACGAGGACGCCTCGCGCGCCAAGGTGGAGGATGCGTCCGTCGCGGCGATGATCATCGTCATCGCCGGGATGATCCCGGTCGTGCTGGTGTCGCGGTCGCTCGAGCGCCGCCCCTGACGGCCCCGTCCGGAGGCGGGCGGCAGGCGGCAGGGCGCAAAAAAGAGGCGGCCCAGTGGCCGCCTTATGAGTCGATGCTCACCAACAAATACGGGAGAACTGGCGACGTCATGTCCGGCACCGGTATCGCTCCTGCGCACCGCCCCTTGACCGGCGTCGAGTTGGCTTGACCATGCCCGCCCACACGTAAACAAGACCTTACCTCGCACTCCGATAATCTTAGCGAACACTCCACAAGTCGGCGGTCGTGGTTAATTTCGCAAGCGCGAAGAGGTTAACCGCCTCCTCCCGCGCCGCACTCAACTCTTCAGCGCATCGAGCTCCGCAAAGAGGTCGAGCGCCTCGGGATTCGCGAGCGCCTCCTTGTTCTTGACCGGGCGGCCGTGCACGACGTCGCGGACTGCGAGCTCGACGATCTTGCCGGATTTGGTGCGCGGAATGTCGGCAACGGCGATGACCTTCGCCGGCACATGCCGCGGCGAGGCGCCGATGCGGATGCGGTTCTTGATCGCCTTCGTCAGTTCCTCCGTCAGCTCGACGCCCGGCGCTAGCCGCACGAAGAGGATGACGCGCACGTCATCTTCCCAATCCTGGCCGATGCAGAGCGCTTCGAGGACCTCCGGCATCTGCTCGACCTGGTTATAGATCTCCGCGGTGCCGATGCGCACGCCGCCGGGGTTCAGCGTCGCGTCGGAACGGCCGTGAATGATGATGCCGCCATGCGCCGTCCACTCGGCGAAATCGCCATGGCACCAGACATTGTCGAAGCGCTCGAAATAGGCGGCGCGATATTTGGCGCCGTCGGGATCGTTCCAGAACATCACCGGCATCGACGGAAACGCCTTCGTGCAGACGAGTTCGCCCTTCTCGCCGCGCACCGGCTGGCCCTCATCGTTCCAGACATCGACCGCAAGGCCGAGGCCCGGCCCCTGGATTTCACCGCGCCAGACGGGCTTCAGTGGATTACCGAGCACGAAGCAGGAGACGATATCGGTGCCGCCGGAGATGGAGGCGAGCTGGACGTCCGGTTTGATGCCTTCATAAACGAAGGAGAAGCCCTCCGGCGACAGGGGTGAGCCGGTGGAGGTGATGAGCCTGAGGGACGCGAGGTCATGGGTCTTCGCCGGCGTGAGACCAGCCTTGCGCACCGCATCGATATATTTCGCCGAGGTGCCGAAGACGGCGAAGCGCTCCGCGGCGGCGTAATCGAAGAGGACGTTGCCATCGGGACAGAAGGGGGAGCCGTCATAGAGGCAGAGCGTTGCCCCCGCTGCCAAGCCCGAAGCCAGCCAGTTCCACATCATCCAGCCGCAGGTGCTGAAGTAGAACAGCCGTTCGCCCTCCTTCAGCCCGCAATGGAAGCGGTGTTCCTTGAGGTGTTGCAAGAGCGTCCCGCCGGCCGAATGGACGATGCATTTCGGCACACCGGTCGTGCCTGACGAGAAGAGAATATAGAGCGGCTGGCCGAACGGCAGCCGTTCGAAGGCAAGCGGCTTCGCATCGAAGCCGGCAATGAAATCGGGAAGTGTCGCGCCGCCCTCGATGACCGCCGCGAGCGCCGCGCTGTCGCCGGCATAGGGCACGATGACGGTCGGCACGCCGAGGGCCTTGGCCACCGCGCGCACCTTCGCGTCCACGTCTTGCCGCTTGCCGTTGTACCAGTAGCCGTCGCAGGCGATGAACAGTTTGGGGCCGATCTGGCCGAAGCGGTCGAGCACGCCCTGCTCGCCGAAATCCGGCGAACAGGACGACCAGATGGCGCCGAGGGAAGCGGTCGCCAGCATCAGCGCGATCGTTTCCGGCATGTTCGGCATCATCGCGGCGACGCGGTCGCCGACGCCGACACCTTGCCCTTTCAATGCCTGCTGCAGGCGCGATACGAGCGCGCGGAGCTCGTCCCAGGAAAGCCGATAGCTCACCTTGTCCTCGCCGCGGAAGATCAGCGCATCGCCACCACCACTCTTGCGCAGCAGGTTTTCGGCGAAATTGAGCTTTGCATCCGGGAAGAACCGCGCGTCCAGCATCCGTTCGCCGTTGATCAGCGCCCTCTCCCCACGCTCGCCAATAACGTCGCAATGTTCCCATAAGCCGGTCCAGAAATCGCCGCGATGGGCCACGGACCAATCGTGAAAGGCGTCATAGTCGGCGAATGTCCTTCCGAAGCGCTGCCCGCACCACCCCATGAACTGCGCCATTGGGCTTCGCTCGAGAATAGCGCTGTCCGGAACCCACAAAGGTCGATCTGCTTGCATGCTGTCCTCCACTCCTCTGCCCACTGTATATCATGCTGCAACGCAAGATAAACAGCATGCGCACCAATCCACGGCATCGTAGCGGCGACATTTCCATGTCAGCCGTATTTGCTTTATGCAAGCTGAAGGCCTATCCAGACGGCTTCACCGAGGCGATGGCAATCCGATCGAAATGAAGAGAGAGTTCCTGCAGATATTGCGCGGTTCGCGCCTATGGTCGCGGCTCGGTCGCCGCCATTTTGTCTGGTCGGCCGTGACCGGCATCGGCCTTGCCGTCGCCTATAATGCGGTGCTGCCGCTGCTTGTCCCGACGACCGACGCTCGCGAGACGATGGAACGGATGCTCGATGCCTGGTCGGGGGGCAAAAGCAGGATCAGGGGAGAGCCGGAAATCCGGTTCTGGCCCGATCCGGAACTGACGCTCCCAGCAGCCACGATCGTCTCGACCGGGCCCGATCCGCGCCCGATTGCGGAGATCGGACGCATCACTGCTTCGTTCAGCCTTCTTTCTGCCCTTCGCGGCGAACAGGCGTTCGACGAGATCACGCTCGTCGATCCGGTGATCACGATCGAACGCAGGGCGGATGGTGCCGTCAACTGGCAAAAGCCGCGCTGGCTCGTGGCGCCCGAAACGGCAATACCGAACCAGGAGCGCCCGTTCGGCGACATCACGATCGCGAACGGACGGCTTCGCGTGCTCGACAGCATGGCGAGCGACGGCGGCAGCATCGACCTCGCCGGAATCTCCGGTACCGTCAAATGGCCTTCCTTCGAAGAGCGGTTGAGCGCGCAGTTCTCGACGACCATGAGCGGTGAGGAGGTGGCCTGGGCGTTCGTCTGCGAGGATCCGCTCGCCCTCTTTGCCAGGCGCGACGCCGGCCTCAAGACGTCGCTGACGTCGGCTCCCCTGACCTTCTCCTTCGAGGGCGTCGGCAACCTTTCGATGCAGCCGTTCGCCTCCGGTCATCTGCAAATGTCCGCTTCCTCGCTTGCCAGCCTCGTTGCGTGGTATCGAGGGACATCGGACGCGACGCTCCCGGCCGGCGGCTTCAGCATCGATACCAGAGTGACGACCGGCGAAAAGGCGCTGAAGCTGGAGGAGCTGCAGCTTACGCTCGGCGGTGCGACCGCGACCGGCCTCCTGGACATCGCGCTGCCGGCCGGCGGGACGCCGCAGATCGAGGGGACGCTCGCCTTCGATCGCATCGACCTCAACGGCCTGCCCCCTGCCGCGCTGAAGCCCGCCGAAGGCGACGACCGGCTTTTGCGAACGGCGCGAGCCCTTGTCGGCGCCTGGCGCACGGATCTCCGGCTTTCATCCCAGGAGGTCCTTGTGGGCCCCTTGCATCTGACCGACGTCGCCGCCGGCGTCATGGTCGACGGCAACCGCGCCTCCCTCGACATAGGCGACAGCACCTATGCGAACGGTACGTTGAGTGGTCGCGCGGTGCTGTCGGAGAAAGGGCTGGAGCAAGGCGGCAAGCTTCAGGTCAGCCTGAAGAATGCCGATTTCGCGGCCGTGCTCGACAGCTTCGGGCTCCGGGGCCCGGTCCCGACGGGCAGAGGCATGCTCAACATCGATATTGCCACCGGCCGCGCCTTCTGGGAGGCCGGCATTGCCGATGTCTTCGGCCGTGTCACCTATTCGCTCACGAATGGCAGCGTCGGCGGCTTCGACGTCCACGCCTTCACGGACCTTATCCGCAAGGGCGAATTCTTCTCGCTGTCGGAAGCAAGCGAGGGTACCTTCGAATTCCAGGCGGCCGATATCGAGGCAAGTTTCGGCAGCGGCACAGCCCGGCTCGACCGGGCGGACTTCGTCGGCCCTTCCGGTACCATGTCCGTCACCGGCGTCATTCCTTATCGCAACGGCAGCCTGGCGCTCGCCGGAACGCTCGGAAGCCCCGATGCGGCGAGCCCGCCGCTGCAGTTCTTCGTCGGCGGTTCCTGGCCGAATGCGGTGATCTCTCCGCTTTCCGTTCTCGTCAGCCCGAAGTGAAGGCGCAACAGCCCATCACCCGATCGCGGCGAAGGCCGCACGCTCGTCCCTCTCGCGCTGGACTTCCCGCCGCTTGGTGACGATCGACGCGATGACCACACCCAGGGCGACGATGCCGATCAGGATCGTGCAAATCGCATTGATTTCCGGCGTCACACCCAATCGAACCTGGCTGTAGATCTTCATCGGCAGGGTGGTAGCCCCCGGCCCGGTCGTGAAGCTCGATATAACGAGGTCGTCGAGCGACAGCGTGAAGGCAAGCACCCAGCCGGAAAAGACCGCGGGCGCGATCACCGGCAGGGTGATGGCGAAGAAGGTCTTGACGGGCGTCGCGCCGAGGTCGAGCGCCGCCTCCTCGATCGATTGGTCGAAGCTCAAGAGCCGCGACTGCACGACGACCGCGACGAAGCACATGGTGAAGGTGATGTGAGCGAGCGTGATCGTCCAGAAGCCGCGATCGAGCCCGATCGCAACGAAGAGCAGGAGCAGCGATAGACCGGTGATCACCTCCGGCATCACCAGCGGCGCATAGACCATGCCGGAAAAAAGGACGCGGCCGCGAAAGCGCGTGTAGCGCACCAGCGCGAGCGCCGCCAAGGTGCCGAGAACCGTCGCGCAGGTCGCCGAAATCAGCGCCACCCGAATGGTCACCCAGGCCGCGTCAAGGAGGCTCTGGTTATGCCAGAGCTGAGCGTACCACTTTGTGGAAAAGCCGGCCCAGACCGTCACCAGCTTGGACTCGTTGAACGAGAAGATCACCAAAAGCACGATCGGCAGATAGAGAAAGCCGAAGCCGAGGACGACGGAGGCGATGTTGAAGCGGGACCATCTTTCCATGGCTCTACCTCCCCTCGCTGTCGGCTTTGGCCTGGATGTTCTGGAAATAGACGATCGGGATCACCAGGATGAGCAAGAGGATGATCGCCACGGCCGAGGACACTGGCCAGTCGCGGTTGGAATTAAATTCGTTCCACAGCGTCTTGCCGATCATCAGTGTTTCCGAGCCGCCGAGGAGATCGGGGATGACGAATTCGCCGACGGCCGGGATGAAGACGAGCAGACAGCCCGCGACGACACCGGGGAGCGACAAGGGAAACGTCACACGCCAGAAGGCGACAATAGGCGTGCAGCCGAGGTCCTGAGCGGCCTCCGTCAGCGAATGATCCATCTTCTCGAGCGCCGAGTAGATCGGCAGCACCATGAAGGGAAGATAGGAATAGACGATGCCGATATAGATCGCCCAATTGGTGTTGAGGATGATCAGCGGCTGATCGATGAGGCCGATCGTCATCAGAAACTGGTTGAGCAGGCCTTCCGGTTTCAGGATGGCGATCCAGGCATAGACGCGGATGAGAAAGCTCGTCCAAAAGGGCAGGATCACCATCATCAGGAGCATCGGCCGGAGCGAGCGCGGCGCCTTCGCCATGCCATAGGCGATCGGATAGCCGATGAGGAGTGTCAGGAAGGTCGAGACGGCGGCGATGACGACGCTCGAAACATAGGCGTTGAAATAGAGAACGTCCTCCGTCAGCCAGACGTAATTGTCCATGGAGAGCTCGCGCAGTTTGTCCAGGATACCGGTGAGGCCGCCCGCCAGATCGAAGACCGGCGTGTAGGGCGGCATTGCCACGGTTGTCTGCGACAGCGAGATGCGAAAGACGATGAAGAAGGGGATCAGGAAGAAGAACAACAGCCAAGCATAGGGAATGATGATGACGAGGCGGTTGACGAGGGCTGAGGCAAGTTTCGCCATGGCTTCAATCCTTCAGCACGACGCCGGCATCTTCGCCGAACGAGATCCACACCTGCTGGTCATAACCGAGTGGATCTTCGACCGCGCGCACGGCGTTGAGCGATGATGCCTTGATGACTTTGCCGTCCTTCAGCCGAATGTGGAAAACGGTCATATCGCCGAGATAACCGATATCCCAAATTTCCCCCTCTGCCGCATTGGTGGGTGCGTGCGCCGGCGCCTGGCGGCTGATCCGGATCTTTTCCGGACGGATGGCGACTGCCGCCTTGGCGCCGTTTGCGAATTTCTCGGGCGATGCCATGCGGACCGGAATGCCGCCCGTCGTTTCGATCTGAATGCGGCCCTCCTCGGTCGAGGTCACGGCACCGTCGAACAAGTTTACGTCGCCGATGAAATCGGCGACGAAGCGCGAATTCGGCGCTTCGTAGATTTCAGCCGGCGTCGCCACCTGGACAACCTGGCCGTGGCTCATGACGGCGATGCGGTCGGCCATCGTCATCGCCTCTTCCTGGTCATGAGTGACGACGACGAAGGTGAGGCCGAGCTCCTGCTGCAGGTCCATCAATTCGAACTGGGTTTCCTCGCGCAGCTTCTTGTCCAGCGCTCCGAGCGGTTCGTCAAGGAGCAGCACCTTCGGCCGCTTGGCGAGTGAGCGGGCGAGCGCCACGCGCTGCCTCTGACCGCCGGAAAGCTGGTGCGGCTTGCGCTTGGCGAACTTCTCGAGCTTGACGAGCTTCAGCATCTGCGCGACCCGCCCGGCGATATCAGCCTTGGCCATGCCGTCCTGCTTGAGCCCGAAGGCGATGTTGTTCTCGACCGTCATGTGCGGGAACAGCGCGTATGACTGGAACATCATGTTGATGGGGCGCCGGTAGGGCGGAATGCCCGCCAAATTCTGGCCGTCGAGGATGATTTCGCCGGAGGTCGGCTGCTCGAAACCCGCAAGCATGCGCAAGAGGGTGGACTTGCCGCAGCCTGAGGCCCCGAGCAGCGCGAAGAATTCGCGCGTGTAAATGTTCAGCGACAGGTCGTCGACGGCCGTGAAGTCCCCGAATTTCTTGGTTACGTTCTTGAAGGAAATGAAAGGTTTGGAGGCCGGGTCCGCCCATGGGGCGAAGGAACGCCGGATACTGCCGAGAGACTTCATCATCTATCCCCGAATGACACAGCCGATGGGCGCGCTACCCCGCCCTGCACCCATCGTAATGCGAGCGGAAAACCTCTTCACACTATTCCTCATCCCGCTCTAAAAAATCGCCCGGATTTGGGGTCCGGGCAATTTGTTACGCGCTTACTGGCCGGTCACGATCCTGGTCCAGAGCCGGGTCAATATCCTCTGCTCCTTCGCCTCGAAAGGCGTGGTGGTGAAGAGTTTCTGCATCACTTCGTCCGACGGATAGATGGCCGTGTCTTCAAGCACCTCCTTGTCGAGGAATTGCTGCGAGGCCTTGTTGCCGTTGGCGTAGAAGACGTAGTTCGAGGCCTTGGCGATGACTTCCGGCTTCATCATGTAGTTGATGAACTCATGTGCCTCGGCGACATGCGGCGCATCGGCGGGGATCGCCAGCATGTCGAACCACATCTGCGCCCCCTGGACCGGGATCGAATAATCGATCGTCACGCCAGCCTTCGCCTCCGCCGCTCGGTCGCGCGCCTGGAAGATATCGCCGGAGAAGCCGACGGCCAGGCAGATATCGCCGTTCGCGAGCGCATTGATGTATTCCGACGAGTGGAACTTGCGGATATAGGGCCTGACCTTCATTAGCAGGTCGGCTGCTTTGTCGAGATCGGCCTGCTCGTGGCTGTCGGGATTGAGGCCCAGATAGGCGAGCGCCGAAGGCATGATGTCGGTGGGCGAATCAAGAAGATGGATGCCGCAATCCTTGAACTTCGCGGCGATCTCTGGATTGAAGATGACATCCCAGTTCGGCTTCTCGTCGGTGCCGAGGATTTCCTTCATCTTCTCGACGTTATAGCCGATCCCGGTGGTGCCCCACATGTAGTCGACGGCATATTCGTTGCCCGGATCGTACTTGGCCGTACGCTCCACGATCACGTCCCACATGTTCTTCAGATTCGGCAGTTTCGACTTGTCGAGCTTCTGGAACACACCCGCGGCGATCTGGCGCTGCAGGAAGGAGGCCGTCGGCACAACGACGTCGTAACCGGAGCCACCGGCAAGCAGCTTGGTTTCGAGAATCTCGTTGGAATCGAAGACGTCATAGACAACCTTGATGCCGGTCTCCTTGGTGAACTCCTCAAGGATGCTTTCGTCGATATAGTCAGACCAGTTGTAGACATTGACGACCCGCTCCTGGGCGGAAGCGAGCGTGGCCGCTCCCGCCAACAATGCGGCTGCCAAGGTTGCGACGATGAGTTTGGACATACAACTCCCCTCTTTTTATCGATTCGAGACAAGCCGCTGTTTCCGCGGTGGCGCCTTGTCCGTTGATCGTTGCCGAGCCGAAGTTAGGCATGTTTCTCGCTAACCTCAAGCGCTTTCGCGCTCGGAGCAAAGCACCGTCCCGGATCGGATATGTTTTACCAAGCGCAAGCAAAAACGGATACTTATCGGATCGGGCACCCGCCCGGCCGTACTCGCGCACGAGCGGTCAGCCGGCTACTGAAAGTCGAATACACTCAAACCCGTTGCCATCTCATCGAGGCCGAGGGGACGGGTGACGGGCGGCTCGGCCCGCGCCAGACAGCCCTGGCGTTCGCAGAGGCGGCAAGCGGGACCGACGGCAATCGCCGGCATCCGCGCGGCCCCATAGATCGTATCGTCCGCGAAACCGGCATCACAGCCGATCATCAGCGCGGTTCGCCTGACCCGCTCCTCGAAAGCCGCCTGTGGGCCATCGACCGTCCGGGCGACGACGAGGAAGGCGCCGCCATCCGGCATTTCGACGCGGTCGACAAGAACCTGGCCGGGGACGGCGAAGGCGGCATGGACGTTGAGCTTCGGACAGGCGCCGCCGAAGCGGGCATGAGGAAAGCCCTGCGCGCCGGCCCGGCGCAGCCGGTTGCCCGCACTGTCGATCTCCATCAGGAAGAACGGAATTCCGGCGGCGCCGGGACGCTGCAACATCGTGAGGCGATTGGCGGCCTGTTCGAACGACACCTGGAAGCGCGCCCTCAGGATGTCGACGTCATATCTCGCGCGTTGCGCGGCCGCGAGAAACGCCGCATAGGGCATCATCAGCGCGTGGGCGGCATAGCGCGCAAGCTCGAAACGGGCGATGCGTCGCGCTTCGGCGGTGGAGAAACGCAACTGGTCGAGCTCAGCCGTGATCGCCTCGTTGCAGGCGATCGAGGCCACTTCCATGGCGATCTCGCGCATCTGGTCGAAGGGCGACAGGCGTTCCGATATGAAGAGGCGCATCGAATGCCGGTCGAAGCGGCGGCGCAAGTTCGGCATCACATGCACCGGCAGCGTCCGGACGACAAGGCCGTGCTCCTTCTTGAGCCAGGCCTTCAGCGCCCCTGCAAGGTCATCGCCGGGGGCCAGGCTCGCGTGAAATGCCTCCATCGCCTCCTCGATCCGGGCGAAGTGATTGGGCCGCGCTTCGAAGGCCTCACGCACTTCGTCGATCGGCAATCGCGTATCGGAAAGCGCCGCCATGTGGCCCTCGCCCGCCAGCAGATCCGCAAGATCCTTCAGGCGCGACGCCTGCTCGCGATAGGCGCGATAGAGCTTGACGATGCCGCCCGAGACATTGGGCGCCGCTTCAGCGACCTCGATCAGCTCCTGATCCCCCGGCAGCTCTCCGGCAAGCAGCGGATCGGCGAAGACCTCGCGTAGCCGCGCGAGACCGCCGCCCGCCTCGCCTTGCAGTTCGTCGAGGTCGACCTTGTAGACGGAAGCGAGTTTCAGGAGCAGCTGCACCGTCAACGGCCGCTGGTTGCGCTCGATAAGGTTGAGATAAGAGGGCGAGATGCCGAGCGCCTCGGCCATCGCCGTCTGCGTCAGTTGAAGGCCGTTGCGGATGCGCCGGACCCGCGGCCCGGCGAAGATCTTGTTCTCGGCCATTTGTAAGTCCCTTTACAAACTTATTGCACGAGCGGCTTTGACATATTTTACATCTTTACTTCTCCGCATTGTCAAACACAAGACAAGATAACCCTTTTGATTTGATCACAATCGCAATTTTCATGGCGATATTCCGCGCCGCAATGTAAAAAATGTCACATGAACTTGCGGTGTTTGAGGCCGTAAGACGAAGGTCGAAGAACCAATCGCTTTTCGCGAGGAGACAAGAATGACTGATTTTTACAAACTCGTTCCGAGCGCACCGGAGGGCCGTTTCGACGGCGTCGAGCGGCTCTACTCCGCCGAGGACGTGAAGCGGCTCAGGGGCTCGGTCGAAATCCGTCATTCCCTTGCCGAAATGGGTGCAAACCGCCTCTGGAAGCTCATCCATGAGGAGGATTTCGTCAACGCGCTTGGGGCGCTTTCGGGCAATCAGGCGATGCAGATGGTGCGCGCCGGCCTGAAGGCGATCTATCTCTCCGGCTGGCAGGTCGCGGCCGATGCCAATACCGCCTCCGCCATGTACCCGGACCAGTCGCTCTATCCGGCCAATGCGGCGCCGGAACTCGCTAAGCGGATCAATCGAACCTTGCAGCGCGCCGATCAGATCGAGACCGCGGAAGGCAAGGGCCTCTCCGTCGAGACTTGGTTCGCACCGATCGTCGCCGACGCCGAAGCGGGCTTCGGCGGTCCGCTCAATGCCTTCGAAATCATGAAGGCTTTCATCGAGGCGGGCGCCGCGGGCGTCCACTACGAAGACCAGCTCGCATCTGAAAAGAAGTGCGGCCATCTCGGCGGCAAAGTGCTGATCCCGACCGCGGCGCATATCCGCAACCTGAATGCCGCGCGGCTTGCCGCCGACGTCATGGGTACGCCGACGCTTGTGATTGCGCGCACCGACGCGGAAGCCGCGAAGCTCTTGACTTCGGACATCGACGAGCGCGACCGGCCCTTCGTCGACTACGATGCCGGCCGCACGGTGGAGGGCTTCTACCAGGTGAAGAACGGGCTCGAACCCTGCATCGCCCGCGCCATCGCCTATGCGCCGCATTGTGACCTTATCTGGTGCGAGACTTCGAAGCCGGATCTGGAGCAGGCGCGTAAATTCGCCGAGGGCGTGCACAGGGCGCATCCGGGCAAGCTGCTCGCCTATAATTGCTCGCCCTCATTCAACTGGAAGAAGAACCTCGACGACGCGACGATCGCCAAGTTCCAACGTGAACTCGGCGCGATGGGCTACAAGTTCCAGTTCATCACGCTCGCAGGCTTCCATCAGTTGAACTACGGCATGTTCGAGCTGGCACGCGGCTACAAGGCGCGGCAGATGGCCGCTTATTCGGAGCTGCAGGAAGCGGAATTCGCGGCCGAGGCCAACGGCTACACCGCGACCAAGCATCAGCGCGAGGTAGGCACCGGCTACTTCGACGCCGTCTCGCTGGCGATCACCGGCGGCCAGTCTTCGACCACCGCAATGAAGGAGTCGACCGAGCACGACCAGTTCAAGCCGGCGGCCGAATGAAGGACGCAAAATGAAAGACTGGCGCGCGGCATCCCTGCCCGCCGCGCTGCCCCAGAGAAACCTCGAACCGAATGCGCAGATGGGAGGAAGATGTCCCCGCATTCGGCTCTAAACGCCCTAAAGGAGCACTCCGATGACAGTACAGACACGCGTCAAGGAACGGGCCGAGGAACAATCGTCGGCCATGACACCGGAACAGCAGGCTGCGATCCGTATGGTCGCAAACGACCTGCACCGTCTCAACCAGGCGGTCATGAAGGCCGTCGATGCGGGCGTCTCCGTCGAACTGGTGCGCTCGGCGCGCCATCACGGCGGCGACGGCAATTGGGGCGATCTCCTGATACCGGTCATCGTCACCCAGGGGCGGAAGTAATGATCGCGCTCGCGTTGGCAATGGTTGGGTTCGTGCTCGCCGCAAGCTGGTACCAGCTGCGGAGGCCGGCGGTTCGCCCGATCCCGGTCAGCAGTCGTCACCAGCGACGCTGAGCGCAGATCGAGTGGAAAAAACATCGCCCGGCGTCACCGTCGGGCGATGTGCGTTTGCGGATTCATGCAACGCTCCGCCGTGGGCGCTTTCCGGCAAAGAGGTCCGCATGGCTGCGCAAGAGACGCGTCATCCGGTCGACGACGGTGCGGATGTCACGCCGGTGACGGTCCTCGTTGTTCATGACGATCCACTGTCGGTGCGCAAGCGGCTCGATTTCATCGCTCGCCCGCTCCAACATCGGATCGAGATCGCCGACGAAACACGGCAGCACGGCCGAACCGGCGCCCGCCCGCGCGAGATCGAGCAGCGATCGGGGGCGTGTGACGGACGCGACGATCCGCCCCGACGCGTGCTCGTGCGGCCAGCGCAGATAGGCGGATATCGCCTGATCCTCGGAGACCGCGACCCAGCGCTCCGATCCGCCGGTAGCATTCTTTTGGCGGTAGGCGGCATAGGCTAGCTCGCCGACGGGCCGCGCGGCGAGATAGGTTTCTTCCGGTTCGAAGGCGCGAATGCCGATGTCGCTCTCCCGATAAGCAAGGTTCGCCCGCACTTCACCGATCGACAGCGAGATGCCGAATGAGTCCCGCTCCGTGCAGATCGCGGGGAAGTTCTCGGTGATCAGCCAGGAAATCCACGTACCGGCGGTGATGCGCACGGTCGTGGTCCCCTCGCCTTCCTGCTGCCAGCTCTCGACCTTGCGAGCCGCGGCCTCCATTTCCTGCAATTGCTCGAACAGGAAGCGGCCATCGCCGGTCAGCGTGTAACCGGTCTGGCTGCGGACGAACAGCACGCGGCCGGTGCGCTCTTCCAGTTCCAGCATGCGGCGGCCGACCGTGGCCGGGCTAAGCCCCGTCGCCTGCGCCGCTCCGGTGAGCCCGCCGGCGCGCGCAACGGTTATGAAACAGCGGTAGATATCCCAGTCCACGTTTTTCATCGGTGAAAAACATAAGGGGAAACCGGCTGTATGTAAAACAATTCAGAATGCATAAAAGAGGAGATGCCCGAAAACAAAAGGAGCATCACCATGGATATGATGGCAATGGCATTGCTATTCGATATGGCCTCGAGAAATCGCCGCTGGGACGAACAGTTCGAGCCGCGTAGGCCGGCCCGCACGAAGACCTTCGCGAAAAGGCTCCTTGCCGCGTTTTTCAGCAAACGGCATGCGGGGGAAAAAGCCGGGGATCACACCGGGACCTGGAATGCTTCCTGCGTGGCAGCGGCAAATGACTAAGCCGCGCATCTCTTGATGCGCGGCTTGGGACGGTGAGGCGTCAGTCGGGCTGCTACGCCGCCTGGTAAACCTGGCCGGCTCCGGTCTCCGGCTCCAGCCGGAACTGCTCGACGAGCATCATCAGCGTGTCTGCCTGGTTGGCGAGCGCGCGGCTGGTCGCAGTCGCCTCTTCCACCATGGACGCATTCTGCTGGGTCATCTGGTCCATCTGATTGACGGAGCCGTTGACCTCGTGGAGCGCGGTCGCCTGGTCCCGGCTCGCGGTCGCAATCATCTCGACATGCTGGCTGACGCTGACGATCTCGGCGCTGATCGAGGCGAGCACCGCGCCGGTTTCCTTGACGAGGTGCGAGCCGGAACTGACCTCTTCGGTCGACTTGTTGATGAGGACCTTGATCTCCCGCGCCGCCTCGGCCGAGCGTTGCGCCAGTTCGCGCACCTCCTGCGCGACGACCGCGAAGCCCTTGCCCGCCTCGCCGGCGCGCGCCGCCTCGATGCCGGCATTGAGCGCGAGCAGGTTGGTCTGGAAGGCGATGTCGTCGATCACCTCGATGATCTGCTCGATCTGGCGCGAGGCCTCCTCGATGCGTCCCATTGCGGCGATCGCGTTGGTGACCACTGTCGCCGAACTGTCGGCGCTCTTCTTGGTCTGCGACACGGCCTGGTTTGCCTCATGCGCCCGCTCGGCCGAGGAGCGCACGGTCACGGTGATCTCATCGACGGCGGCCGCCGTCTGCTCGAGCGAAGCGGCCTGCGCCTCGGTACGTTTCGACAGCGCGTCGGCGGAGTGATGCATGTTGGCGCCGCTCTGCTGGATCGACTGGGCATTCGCGCGGATCTGCGCCAGCGTATCCTGCAGGCGGATCAGCGAGCCGTTGAAATCCATCCGCAACTGCTCGAGCCGGCCGTGGAACGGAACCTCGATCTGCCGCGACAGATCACCCTGTGCCAGCCGCCCGAGGCCTGCGGCGAGTTCGCTCACCGCCAGGTCGATCTGCCTGTCGAGCTCACGCTTCTCGGCGTCGTTGCGGCTGCGCTCGGCTTCCGCACGGGCGCGCTCTTCCGCGCTTTCCGCCTCGATGCGCACCTTGGAAAGGGCATTTTCCTTGAAAACGCCGAGGGCGCGCGCCATGTCGCCGATCTCGTCGCGGCGCGTACCGCCGTCGATCGAGGTGTCGAGCACGCCGTCGGCGAGCCGCCGCATGGCCGAGGTAATCTGCCCGATCGGCTTTTTGAGCGTTATCGTCAGCGCGATGCCGGCAAGAAGGGCGATCACGACACCGGCCACGGTCGCGGCCACGGAAATCTGGTTGGCTTCCTCACGCTCCGTACCGGCAGCGACCTTCTGCTGCTCCGCAAAGCCGGTCAGATCGCTCCAGATCTCGTTGATCGAGGCGCCTGCCGCTTCGAATTCGGCGGTCCGCTTGACGGTGATCTCGACGAGCGCGACGCCATCCTTCTTCATCGCGTTGATGATCGGCAGCACCGCCTCGGCCGTGGCATCGAAGAAGCTCATGTCCTTCGCTATGCCGCGCAACGTCGTCATGTTGGCCTGGACGGCGAGGAACTTGTCGAGAAGCTTCTGGCGATTTTCCTCGGTCGTGGCTCCAAGGAATGCCGCGGCGGCGATCTGGATCTCGGTGATCGAGACAGAGAGCCTGCGCGTCGCGGTCAGAACGGATTCGGTACCGGCTATCTTGCCGTCAAGCTCGCTGAAGATCTGCGTCGCCTCGCGCATCTTGCTGACGGAGGCGGCCTCCAGCCGGAAGCTCGCGGTGCGGAAACGATCGACATATTTCGAAAGGCCGACGAGCGTCTCGGGGCCTGCCGGTGCCCTGATAAGGGCGCCGATCGCACCTGCGGCCGAGTTGACCGTCTCAGTGAGAGACTTTTCGCCCTTCGGCAGCAGAACGAAGATATCGCGCTGCGTGCGGCCGATCAGCGGAAAGCGGTCCTGGGCAACCTTCAGCTTCTCCTCGACCGTCGTAACCTTGCTCACCTCGGTCGCAAATTCCGTGTAGAAGCGGCTGGCGCGCATGAGCTTTTCGGCATTGCGCAGCATCGTTTTGGCCGCATTCTCGTCCTTGCGTACGGCATATTGCAGCCGGTTCGCCTCGTCATTGATCTTGACCTGTTCGGCCGCAAGGCGCTCCAGATTGGCCCTGGTCTCCGCCCGGAGCTTCTGCTCGCCTTCATGCAGCGTCCAAAGACCGTCAATGCGTGCCTCGATGTCGGTCGTCGCGGCGATGGCGGCAGTGAGTTCATCTTCCCCGCTGCGGCCGGCGACCTGCGCCGCCGTCTCCGCCAGCACATCCTTTTGCGCGGCGATCGTAGCCAGGACCGCGTTGCGGCTTTCTTCGGTGGTCTTGTGCAGGAAATTGTTCATCCCGGCATAGACGTCCTTGAAGCCGCTCAGCGTCTGAAGGACGCTGTTCGAGATTTCCATGCGGCCCTGAAGCAGACCGGAGGCATAGAGACCGGTAATGCCGACAGCCGAAATGCTGACGACGAACGGCAGGATGAAGAAGAGAACCTTCGTCTGGATCTTGAAGCGGGCAAGAATCCTGTCAATGAACATGGAAAACACCTTGGCTCACAGCGCGCGTTTCGCCTCCCCCGGTGGCTCGAAACGTCCGATTCACCTCAGGACAATGCCCCCCGAGGCCGGACGCTCGGGTGCACCCGATGCGCAAACAGGCTGATGTCTTTTCGAAAGGTCATGCGGCGCACACCGCCAGTCCGCCGGCAATCATTGCTGGACCACGCCGCGATTTAAGGCGGCGAGGCCCTGACGGGACTCAACTTCATGATATTCATTTCAAAGATTTAAGAATTCCATAAGCGGACTTTTGCGCCAAAGGACGACTTCAGTCGTGGAGCTGTGCATGGCGGTGCCATGCCGCTCAAGCGCTGCCGCGCCTCTCAGAGAGAGGGGAAGAGGGCGAAGGCGGTGACGGCGAAGAGGACGAGGGTCGCACCATACGCAAGCAGTTCGTATTGCGAGCGGCCCTTGTCGGAGCGGGCGATGGCGATGGCACGGGGACGGCGACGTTGCTTGTTCATGGCTCCTGTCCTAGTCCACTACAGCGCCGCGCGTCTCATTAGACGCGCAAAGGTCGCTGCAGCACTTTGAGTTGCTGCATGTTTTATCCTTAATCGGCTACGACTTAGGGAAACATGCAGTAGCCGGCAAAGACCCTCCGCCTTTGCCCATGCGCATCATGGTGCATCCATCCTGCGGCTGAAGAAAGTCCATGAAATGGAGACGATCTGGTTTCCATTCGTTGACGTTTCGTCAGTGCTCGCGGTTCATGCTGCCATGAAGAGCAGGTTCAATTATTTCCCTTAACAATGGCTGAAGATGCAAATCACCATTTTTGCCGCATGGTTACACGTCTTGACCGGCGGCGAAACCGGACGCCCAGGCCCATTGGAAATTATAGCCGCCGAGCCAGCCGGTGACGTCGAGGCATTCACCGATGAAATAGAGGCCAGGAATATTCCTGGCCTGCATCGTCCGGGAGTCGATTGCGCGCGTATCGACGCCGCCGAGTGTCACCTCGGCGGTCCGGTATCCCTCGGATCCCGCCGGTTTCAGCGTCCAGGCCTGGATGGAGCTCGACAAGGTGTCGATGACCTTGTCGGAAAGGTCGGCGAGCAGCCGTCCCGTCAGCTTCGCCTCCTCGACGAAGAAGTGCGCAAGCCGTCGCGGCAGGATATCGGCGAGCGCCGTCTGCGCCGCCTGGCGGCCGTTCGTCCGGCGCATTCCCTTGAGAAGGGCGGCGATGTCGATGTCCGGCATCAATCGCAGGACGATCTCCGCACCCTCACGCCAATAGGAGGAGATCTGCAGGATCGCCGGCCCGCTCAAGCCCCTGTGCGTGATGAGTACCGCTTCGCGGAACGCAGCCTTGCCGAAGCGGACTTCGGCGTCGGCGGCGACGCCGGCCAGCACTGAGAGCTTCGCAAGCTGCGCCTGATCGAGCGTCAGCGGCACTAGTGCCGGCCGCGTTTCCACGACCGGTAGCCCGACCTCCTCCGCAATCCGGTAGGCAAGGCCGGTCGCCCCCATTTTCGGGATCGACTTGCCGCCGCTCGCCACGACGAGGGATGCGGCATCGATCGTCCCGGCACTCGTCATGACGCGGAAGCCCGACGCCATCCTCTCGACGCCCGAGATCGCCGTCTCGAGCCTCAGCTCGACCCCCGCCTCCTTCATTTCGGCGACGAGCACGCGGATGATGTCCTTGGCGGAGTGATCGCAGAAAAGCTGCCCGACCGTCTTCTCGTGCCAGGCAATGCCGTGTCGGTCGACAAGCGCCACGAAATCCTGAGGGCGATAGCGCGCGAGCGCCGATTTGCAGAAATGCGGATTGTCGGACAGGAAATTCTTCGGCCCCGCATGGATGTTGGTGAAATTGCAGCGACCGCCGCCCGAAATGCGGATCTTCTCGCCGGGCGCCTTGGCGTGGTCGAGGACGACGACGCGGCGGCCGCGCTTGCCAGCCTCGATGGCGCACATCATGCCGGCGGCGCCCGCGCCGATGATCACCACGTCCTGTTTTTCCGCCACGGAAATCCCTCTTGCCGAACGCGCCTTCCTTTCCGGCAAGCGGCCAAAAGTCAATTGCGAAGAAGCCTAGCCAATTGTCAAACTGCGGTTATGATGCGCTATCCGAAGCCAAACCCGGTGATTTATGTCTTCCAAGAGAAGTGTTGCCCAACAGACAGCAAAGGTCAGCAAGAGTTCAAAAATACCCCTCGGCTTGCATTCCCCCCGTGGCGTCAAGACCTGGAATGAGGCGGTCGACTGGCTCAAGATCCGCGGCATCGAAGATATCGAGTGCATCACCCCGGACCTTGCCGGCGTGCCGCGCGGCAAGATGATGCCGACTTCGAAGTTCACCTCCAACACCTCGCTCGCATTGCCTTCGGCGATCTACCGCCACACGATTTCAGGGGAATATCCCGAGGAGACCGGCCAGTTCCGCTACGATTCCCGCGACAGCGACATCAAGCTGGTGCCGGACCTTTCAACCCTTTCCATCGTCCCATGGGAAACCGATCCGACGGCGCAGGTGATCTGCGACATCGTCGGCTCCCAGGGCGAACAGATCAGCTACACGCCGCGCAACGTGTTGAAGCGCGTCATCGAGTTCTACCGCCAGAAGGGCTGGAAGCCTGTCGTCGCCCCCGAGATCGAATTCTACCTGGTCGCCCAGAATGACGATCCGGACTATCCGCTGCGCCCGCCGAAGGGCCGCTCCGGTCGCTCGATCCTCGGCGGCCAGGGCTATTCCATCGCCGGCATCAACGAGTTCGACGAGCTGATCGACGACATCTATCATTTCTCGGAGAAACAGGGCCTCGAAATCGATACGCTGATCCACGAAGAAGGGCCGGCACAGCTTGAAATCAACTTGCGGCATGGCGATCCGATCGAGCTTGCCGACCAGGTCTTCCTGTTCAAGCGCACGATCCGCGAGGCGGCGCTGAAGCACGGCATCTACGCAACCTTCATGGCCAAGCCGATGCAGGGCCAGCCGGGTTCCGCCATGCATATCCACCAGTCGGTTGTCGACATCAAGACCGGCCGCAATATCTTCTCCAATCCGGACGGATCGCCATCCAAGGAGTTTTTCTCCTTCGTCGGCGGCATGCAGCATTACGTGCCGAAGACCTTGTCGATGATGGCACCCTACGTGAATTCCTACCGCCGCCTGACCCCGGACATGTCGGCACCGGTCAACACCGCCTGGGGCTACGACAACCGGACGACCGCGTTCCGCATCCCGGTCTCAGATCCAGGCGCCCGGCGCATCGAGAACCGTCTGCCGAGCTCCGACGCCAATCCGTATCTCGCGCTCGCCGCCTCGCTCGGCTGCGGCTATCTCGGCATCGTCGAGGGCCTGCACGCAAGTCCGCCGACCGAACACACCGCCAACGAGGGCGAGATCGAACTGCCGCGTGGCCTGCTCGAGGCCGTTTCCCTGCTCGAATCGGCGCCCTCCCTCGCCGACGTCTTCAGCGCCGAATTCATCGCCATCTATGCCGGCGTGAAACGCGGCGAGTTCGAGACCTTCATGCAGGTCATCAGCCCGTGGGAACGCGAATTCCTGCTTCTGAATGTCTGAGACGAGACGCGTTCCGATGGCCTGGCAAAGCCCGATCTCGCCCGGAATCTCCTGGTATGAGGCAACCGTGCCCGAGCGGCCGGCCTATCCGGCCATGCCCGGCTCGCGCAAGGCCGACGTGGCCATTGTCGGTGGCGGCTATACCGGGCTTCAGGCCGCCTACAATCTCGCGAAGAACGGCACCGACGTCACCCTGATCGATGCCTGCCGCTTCGGCGACGGCGCCTCGGGGCGCAATGGCGGGCAATTCGGCACCGGCCAGCGGGCCTGGGCAGAGGACATGGAGGAGTTGCTCGGCCACGAGCGGGCGCGACAGCTCTTCGACATGGCGGAGAACGCCAAGCGCTACGTGCTGGACTTCGCCCGGGAGCACGCGATCGATATTGAATTCGTGCCCGGCCAGCTCTCGGTCAGCCACAAGAAGAGCTTCGAAAGGGATTACCGCAACCACGTGGAGGCGATGACGGAGCGCTTCGGCTATCCGCATCTTTCCTTCATGGATCGCGAGGAGACGGTGAGCCGGCTCGGCTCGAGCCATTACCACTTCGGCATCCGTGACACCGGGACGGGCCATATCCACCCGTTGAAGCTGCTTGTCGGGCTCGCCAACCAGGCGGCTCTCGCCGGCGCCAATCTCTACGAGCAGACGAAGGCACTCAAGATCGAAAAGAAAGGGGGCGCCGTCGTCATCGAGACGAACCGCGGGGTCGTCACGGCCGATCGTGCGCTGATCGCCTGCAACGCCTATATCGGCAACCTGGAACCGGTGACGGCGAGCCACGTCATGCCGATCCGCTCCTTCATCGGCGCCACGACGGTGCTGCGCGACCATCCAGAGGTCTTGCCCGGCGGTGAATCGGTCGATGATTCGCGCTTCGTCGTCCGCTACTTCCGCAAATCGCGGGACGGACGGCTGCTTTTCGGGGGCCGCGAAGCCTATACGGCCGATAATCCGCGCGACATTTCCGCCCACATCCGTCGGCAGATCAGCGAAATTTATCCGGCGCTCGCCAATGTCGAAATCACCCATGCCTGGGGCGGATCGGTCGGCATCACCCTGCCGCGCCAACCGTTCTACCGCGAAGTCATGCCGGGCGTGACCACGATCGGCGGCTATTCCGGCCACGGCGTGATGCTGTCCAATTATTGCGGCAAGCTCTATGCGGACGTCGCGCTTGGCAAAACGACGGAGCTCGACCTTCTCAAGGACCTGAAGATACCGGCTTTTCCGGGGGGAACACGGTTCCGCTCGGCGCTTCTGTTCCTTGCGCTGAGCTGGTATGCACTACGCGACCGGTTCTAGCGCGGCGGGAAAAGGCTCGCCGGTTTTCCCTCCGGCAACGCCTTGGAAAGGGCCTTTTTTGATTTTGGGTGAATTCACCCCCAAAATCTCACGATCGAGAAAATGCTGCGCGGCGCTATTTTGTTGCGTCGCACCCTAGCGTTTTTAAATCGATTAGATTATACCAGCCCAGACCTCAACGAGATCGAGACATCCCATGAGCAGCCAGATCATTCCCGTCGAACCGTTTGACTACGTTGTGTTCGGGGGCACCGGCGATCTTGCGGAGCGCAAGCTTCTGCCCGCACTTTACCACCGGCAGATGGAAGGCCAGTTCTCGGAGCCGACACGCATCATCGGTGCATCGCGCGCGACCCTCAGCCATGACGATTACCGCAAGTTCGCGACCGATGCGCTGAAGGAACACCTGAAGCCCGGGGAGTTCAATGAGGCGGAAGTGGAGAAGTTCACTGCCCGGCTCTACTACGTCTCGGTCGACGCCAAGTCGGAGCAAGGCTGGGACGATCTGAAGAAAATCCTGGAAGAAGGCAAGGATCGCATCCGCGCCTTCTATCTCGCTGTCGGACCGGCGATCTTCGGCGACATTTCGGAAAAGATCCGCGACCACAAGCTGATCACCAAGAACACCCGTATCGTCGTCGAGAAGCCGATCGGGCGAGATCTCGCCTCGGCGACGGAACTCAACGACACGATCGGCAAGGTGTTCCGCGAAGAACAGATCTTCCGCATCGACCACTATCTCGGCAAAGAGACGGTGCAGAACCTGATGGCGCTGCGCTTCGCCAATGCGCTCTATGAGCCGCTCTGGAATTCCGCCCATATCGATCACGTGCAGATCACCGTTTCGGAAGCCGTCGGGCTCGAGAACCGCGCCGGTTATTACGACAAGGCGGGCGCGCTGCGCGACATGGTGCAGAACCACATCCTCCAGCTCGTCTGCTTCGTCGCCATGGAGGCGCCGACCTCGATGGATGCGGAAGCGGTGCGAGACGAGAAGCTCAAGGTGCTGCGGGCGCTGAAGCCTATAACCGCAGCCAATGTCGAGCAGGTGACCGTCCGCGGCCAGTACCGCGCCGGCGCATCCGCAGGTGGCCCGGTCAAGGGTTACCTCGAGGAACTCGAGGGTGGCGTTTCCAACACGGAAACCTTCGTCGCGCTCAAAGCGGAAATCAGCAACTGGCGTTGGTCCGGCGTGCCCTTTTATCTGCGGACCGGCAAGCGCATGGCGGGCCGCATGTCGGAGATCGTCATCACCTTCAAGCAGATTCCGCACTCGATCTTCGACCGGAGTGCCGGCCGCATTTCGGCCAACCAGCTGATGATCCGGTTGCAGCCGAACGAGGGCGTCAAGCAGTCGCTGATGATCAAGGACCCCGGACCGGGCGGCATGCGCCTCAGGAACGTGCCCCTGGACATGAGCTTCGCCGAAGCCTTTGGCGTACGCAATGCCGACGCCTATGAACGGCTGCTGCTCGACGTCATCCGCAACAACCAGACGCTGTTCGTGCGCCGCGACGAAGTTGAGGCCGCCTGGCAGTGGATCGACCCGATGCTCAAGGCCTGGGAAACGACCGGGCAGCAGGTGCAGGGCTACACGGCCGGCACCTGGGGTCCGAGCCAGTCGATCGCGCTGATCGAGCGCGATGGCCGCACCTGGAACGATACGATCTAGGACCGGCCCATGAGCGCAACCCTGCACACATTCGAAAACGGTGCCGCCCTGGCGGAGGGCCTGGCGGACGCGGTCAGCGCAAGGCTCGCCGCCGCGATCGCCGCTCGCGGCGCGGCGAGCCTCGCCGTATCGGGGGGCTCCACCCCGAAGGCCTTCTTTCAGTCGCTCTCACAACGCGAGCTCGATTGGGCGAAGGTGACCGTCACCCTCGTCGACGAACGTTTCGTACCGCCGGAAAGCGAGCGCTCCAACCATGGACTCGTCGCGGCTAATCTCCTGCAGAACAAGGCGGCGGCTGCCGGTTTCGTGCCGCTCTACCATGCCGCGGAGACGGCTGAGGCGGCGGCGCTGATTGCGAGCGAGGCGACGGCAGACTTCAGCGCACCCTTCGATGTCGTTGTGCTCGGGATGGGAACGGACGGGCACACCGCCTCGTTCTTTCCCGGAGGGACACGCCTCGAGGAGGCGCTCGATCCCGCGACGCCGCACGGCGTGATCACCATGGAAGCGGACGGTGCGGGCGAAACCCGCCTCACCTTTACCTTCTCGAGCCTGCAGGATGCCGGGTACCTGGTGCTGCATATCGAAGGTGACGGTAAAAGGGACGTGCTTGCCCGCGCGGAAGCTTCCGGGGAAGAGCTGGAGATGCCGATCCGCGCCATGCTGCGGCGCGCAGCCTCGCCGCTGCAGATATACTGGGCGCCCTGAGGCGCCCGCGACGGGTGCGACCGTTTCGCGGCAGGTCGCCGGAAGCGGAGCGCGCTCCCTAGCAGAGGAGTGATCCGCGCGAAGGCGCGGCGCTCGGTAGCACAATGGCTTAATTCGAGTTCGAATTAGGCGTAAATTGTGCAGCAATTCAAAGCGTTACAGCGTCACCTGCACGCCATGCCGCTGTAACCCAATGACAGGAGTCCGGAGACTCCGGAAGAGGATGTGCCATGTCCGCCGATTCCCGCATTGCCGCCGTTACCGCCAGGATCGTCGAGCGCTCGAAGCCCTACCGCGAACGCTATCTCGATCGCATCCGCAGCGCCGCCGCGGACGGACCGCACCGGACCGTGCTCGGCTGCGGCAATCTCGCCCATGGATTTGCGGCCTGTTCCCCCGCCGAGAAGGAAGCGCTCGCCGGCGACCGCATCCCCAACCTTGGCATCATCACCTCCTATAACGACATGCTCTCGGCGCATCAGCCCTACGAGACCTACCCCGCGCTGATCCGCGAAGCCGCACACGAGGCCGGCGGTGTGGCCCAGGTCGCCGGCGGCGTGCCGGCCATGTGCGACGGCGTGACCCAGGGGCAGCCCGGCATGGAGCTGTCGTTGTTCTCGCGCGATATCATCGCCATGGCGGCCGGCATCGGGCTCTCGCACAACATGTTCGATGCGGCGGTCTATCTCGGCATCTGCGACAAGATCGTTCCCGGCCTCGCTATCGCGGCGCTGACGTTCGGTCACCTGCCCGCGGTCTTCATCCCCGCCGGGCCGATGACCACGGGCCTGCCGAACGACGAGAAGGCCAAGGTCCGGCAGCTCTTCGCCGAAGGCAAGGTCGGCCGTGACGAATTGCTCGAGGCAGAATCCAAATCCTATCACGGCCCCGGCACCTGCACCTTCTACGGTACCGCCAACTCCAACCAGATGCTGATGGAAATCATGGGCTTCCACCTGCCCGGCGCTTCCTTCATCAATCCCGGCACGCCGCTCCGCGACGCGCTGACCAAGGAGGCCGCGAAACGGGCACTAGCGATCAGCGCGCTCGGCAACGAATTCACGCCCGCCGGCGAGATGATCGACGAGCGCTCGATCGTCAACGGCGTCGTCGGCCTGCATGCGACCGGCGGCTCGACCAATCACACCATGCATCTCGTCGCCATGGCGCGGGCGGCCGGCATCGTGCTCACGTGGCAGGACATCTCGGAGCTCTCCGACATTGTGCCGCTGCTCGCGCGCGTCTACCCCAACGGGCTTGCGGACGTGAACCACTTCCACGCCGCCGGCGGCATGGGCTTCCTGATCAGCCAGCTCTTGAAGAAAGGCCTGCTGCACGACGATGTTCGCACCGTCTTCGGCCAGGGGCTGGAGGCCTATGCGATCGACGTGAAGCTCGGCGAGAACGGCAGCGTCAAGCGCGAGCCGGCGCCCGAGGCCAGCGGTGATCCAAAGGTGCTCACGACGATCGATCAGCCGTTCCAGCATACGGGCGGCCTCAAGATGCTGACCGGCAATCTCGGCAAGGCGGTCATCAAGATTTCGGCCGTCAAGCCTGAACGCCATGTCATCGAGGCCCCGGCCAAGATCTTCAACGATCAGGCCGAGCTCAACGCCGCCTTCAAGGCGGGCAAGCTCGAGGGCGATTTCGTCGCAGTCGTACGCTTCCAGGGCCCGAAGGCCAACGGCATGCCGGAACTGCACAAACTGACGACGGTTCTCGGCATTCTGCAGGACCGCGGACAGAAAGTGGCGATCGTCACCGACGGCCGCATGTCCGGCGCTTCCGGCAAGGTGCCCGCGGCAATCCACGTCACGCCGGAAGCAAAGGACGGCGGCCCCATCGCCCGCATTCAGGAGGGCGACATCATCCGCATCGACGCAGTCAAGGGCACGATCGAGGTGCTCGTCGAAGACATCGCTCTGAAGACGCGCGTACCGGCGCATATCGATCTGTCAGACAACGATTTCGGCATGGGTCGCGAACTCTTCGCTCCGTTCCGCCAGATCGCCGGCCCGGCCGACAGCGGCGCGAGCGTGCTGTTCCACTGAACGGAGGGCGAGGTCCCCGTCGGAAGCCGCTTCAACCACACCCCGTCGGATCAGCGGTAGATGTCGAGCGTGCGGTTGCGGTGGTTCGGATGGGTGCTGTAGACGAAGATGCGATTCAAGTCGCGGTCGCTCAGGAGCCGCAGGAATCGCGCCTCGATAATGTTGTTGGCGAGGACGCGCTTGAGGAGGCAGCCGATCAAGGGAATTCGGGCGCTCGGGATATCGAGATAGAAGGTTTGCGGCAAGTGAAACTTCGTCAGGATGCCGATCACGGCGCTGCTCTTCGAGAGCTTGATGATCTCGCAGCGGCGCGACGCCAGGTGCTGGATCCCCTTCTCGGTGAATTCGATCCGTGCGTCGTTCCGGGTGTCCTCCATCGGGAAATTCGTTTCCCGATCGTACATGAAGGACTCTTCCTTGTTGAGAAAATGCCGGAACATCACGGGGGCTGCACTGCGCATGAATTCACCTTTCGCATTTCATTCTGCGATCACGCTAACCCATGATATTTAACAGAGAGTTTGGTTGGACGCAGGGGTGAACAGGCATCCACGCGAAGCCCTCATCCGCCTGCCGGCCTTCTCCCCGCAAGCGGCGAGAAGGCTGGTCCTCGGGTTAAACCCGGGGGGAGGGACAAGTCGCTGTTGTCGCAGGCCTAAGCCCGATAGCTGCGCCCTTCGGCATCGAAAAGGTGAAGCTTCGCCTTGTCGGCGGTGAAGCGCACCTTGTCGCCGCGGCCGACCCGCGGGATTCCCGGCATCTTTGCAATGATCGGTTCGCCCTCCACGAGCCCCTCTATATAGAGCAGCGTCACCTCACCGAGCGCTTCGACGATCGAAACCGTTCCCTCGAACAGGAAATCCTCGGACTCGGTGACCTCAAGGTCTTCCGGCCGAACCCCGAAGCTTGCCTTCCTGCCGTTCTCGGAAGCCTCGGTCGGAATGTCGAGCGTCACGGACTTTCCACGCACGAGCGTCACGGTCGTCTGCGCGCCGGCGGCCGTGATCGTTGCGGGAATGACGTTCATCGCCGGAGAGCCGATGAAGCGGGCGACGAAGAGGTTTGCCGGTCGCTCATAGAGTTCCAGCGGGGCACCGACCTGCTCGATATGGCCGGCGGAAAGAACTACGATCCGGTCGGCGAGCGTCATCGCCTCCACCTGGTCGTGGGTGACATAGATCATCGTCGTATCGGACATCCGCTCGCTGAGCTTGGCGATCTCGATGCGGGTTGCGACGCGCAGCGCCGCGTCGAGATTAGAGAGAGGCTCGTCGAAGAGGAAGACCTTGGGATTACGGCAGATCGCCCGCCCGATCGCCACGCGCTGGCGCTGACCACCCGAGAGCGCCTTCGGCAGACGATCCAGATACTGGGTGAGTTGGAGCATTTCCGCCGCCGCACGGACGCGACGGTCGATCTCCTCCTTTGACTCCCTCGCGATCCGCATGCCGAAGGCCATGTTGTCATAGACCGTCATGTGCGGATAAAGCGCGTAGGACTGGAACACCATGGCAATGCCGCGCTTCGACGGCGGCACGTCGTTGACCCGCTCGCCGTCGATGAACATGTCACCGCCGGTGATTTCCTCCAGCCCCGCGATCATCCGCAGCAAGGTCGACTTGCCACAGCCGGATGGGCCGACGAAGACGACGAATTCGCCCTGCTTGATATCGAGATTGATACCGTGAATGACATCGACCGCCCCGTAGGACTTGCGGATATCTTTTAACAGCAGGCCCGTCATTACACCCTCCCCTCACTTCTCAGACCAGGCGCGCGAAAAACGCGCCCCAGGCCGGTAGATTGATCTCGTTGTCCATAATCTCAAAGACGAAGCCGTGGCCTTCGAGCACGTGCAGCCGTTCGCGCGGCAATTCCTTCGTCACCGGTTCGCCGCTCATGTTAAAGAGGCAGAAAAGCTTCTGGTTGCCAAAGCTGCGCAGGAAGCCAAGCGCGGATCCCTTGGTCTCGACGAATTCGATCTCGCCTTTGGCAAAAGCCGGATACGCCTTCCTGAACTGCAGGAAGCGGCGGTAGTGCTGCAGGACCGACTTTGGATCGCCCTCCTGCACGGCGACGGCCTGCGACAGGTGGCTCTCCGAAATCGGCAGCCAGGGCTTCGCGTCGCTGAACCCGCCATCCGGCAGGCTCTCCCATACCATCGGCGTGCGGCAGCCGTCCCGCCCCTTGAAGTCGGGCCAGAACTGAATGCCGTAAGGGTCGCGAAGATCCTCGTAGGCGAGTTCCGCTTCGGTGAGCGCCAGTTCCTCGCCCTGATAGATGCAGACCGAGCCACGCAAGGACATCAAGAGACTTGCGAGCAGCTTGGCATGCGCTTCGTGATCGGCGATACGGTGACCCCAGCGGCTGACGTGGCGGACGACGTCGTGGTTTGAAAAAGCCCAGCAGGCCCAGCCCTCCGGCGCTGCCTTCTGAAAGTCCAACAGCACCTCGGCGACGCCATGGGGCGTCAGCGGATCCGGCGCCAGGAATTCGAAGGCGTAGCACATATGCACCTTGTCGCCGCCGGACGTGTATTCGCCGGCAATCTCAAGACCGCGCTGGCTGTCGCCGACCTCACCGACCGCGGCGATCGCCGGGAATTCGTCCATTACCGCCCGGAAGCGCTTCAGGAATTCCAGATTCTCGGGCCGGTTCTTGTCGTAGATGTGTTCTTGGTAGTTATACGGGTTGACCGCCGGCGCCGTCGAGGCATTGCGCCGCTCCGGCGCAAGCGCCGGATTGTCGCGCAACTGCTTGTCATGGAAGTAGAAATTGATGGTGTCGAGGCGGAAGCCATCGACGCCGCGCTCGAGCCAGAAGCGCTCGACGGCAAGGAGCGCATCCTGAACCTCAGGATTGTGCAGATTCAGGTCCGGCTGCGAGGTCAGGAAATTGTGCAGGTAATATTGCAGCCGCGTCGGGTCCCAGGCCCAGGCGGAGCCGCCGAAGATCGACAGCCAATTGTTGGGCGGCGTGCCGTCGGGCTTCGAATCCGCCCAGACATACCAGTCCGCCTTGGCGTTGCTGCGGCTCGAGCGGCTTTCGACGAACCAGGGATGCTGGTCCGACGTGTGCGACAGGACGAGGTCGATCATCACGCGGAGGCCGAGCCGGTGCGCCTCAGCGATCAGCGCGTCGAAATCCTCAAGCGTGCCGAAGATCGGATCGACATCCTTGTAGTTCGAGACGTCGTAACCGAAGTCCCTCATCGGCGAGGTGAAAAAGGGCGAGATCCAGATTGCGTCTGCGCCGAGCGCCGCGACATGCGGCAGGCGGGCGGTAATGCCTTTCAAGTCGCCGATGCCGTCGCCATTCGTGTCCTGGAAGGAACGCGGATAGATCTGGTAGATCACCGCTCCGCGCCACCAATCCTTGTCAGGCCGCAGAAGGGAGCTCGTCGTTTCTGTCGTGTTCATATGTTGTGGTGGTCCTTGTCGTGAATGGATCAGCCGCCCTTGACCGATCCCGCCAGCAGGCCGCGAACGAGATAGCGCTGCAGGGCGAAGAAGACGATCAACGGAACGATGATGGTGATGAAGGCGGAGGCGGTAAGGATTTCCCAATTGCCGCCGCGGGAGCCGAGAAGGTTGACGAGGCGGCCGGTCAGCACCAGTTCGTCATCCCCCGCGCCGAGGAAGACCAGAGCGACGAGCAGGTCGTTCCAGGTCCACAGGAACTGAAAGATCGCGAAGGAGGCGAGCGCCGGGAAAGACAGAGGCAGGACGATCTTGACGAAGATCTCGAAATCGCTGGCACCATCCACCCGCGCGGATTCCATGATCTCGCGCGGCAGCCCGGCCATGTAGTTGCGCAGGAGGTAGATCGCCAGCGGCAGTCCGAAGCCGGTATGGGCAAGCCAGATGCCCATATAGGTCTTGGCCGGGACGCCGAAGAACGCGCCAACACCGTTGTAGAGCTGCAGCAGCGGAATGAGGGACATCTGCAGAGGTACTACGAGCAGGCCGACGACGACGGCGAGCAGCAGTGCGCGCCCCGGAAAGGGCATCCAGGCAAGCGCATAGGCCGCGAAGGCGGCGATCAGGATAGGGATAACCGTGGACGGGACGGCAACGGTCAGCGAATTGAGGAAGGACCTGCCGATGCCTGCCGCGCTCAGCACCTCGGCGTAGTTGTCGAGCGTGAAGCGCGGCGGCGTCGAGGCCGTGAAGAAGATTCGCTGGCCGCGCGATCCCTCCATCCGCTGATCCGAGACGATTTCGAAGCTGCCGTCAGCCTGTACCGTCAGCCTTTCGCCGTCATTGAGCTCGGCCGTCTCGCCGGGTTTGAATTTGGCGGGCTCGCGGCTGGAAAAGCCGAAGGCGGAAATCTGGCCACCCTGGCCTTCGAGCACGTTGCCGGAAATGACGAACTTGCCGTCGCGCTCGACCTGACTTTCGGGCGACGGTGCGCGTGCGACGGCGTTGCGTGAGGAGGTGGCAAGCGCTGTCCACCAGCCGGAGACGGCGAGCTGGTCCTTGTCGCGCAAGGACGAAATCAAAAGGCCTGCCGTCGGCATGGTCCAGAGCAGGACCAGAAGCAGGACGGACAGATGAACCGCCCACATGAGCGGCGAACGGGTGGACGGATTCATTTCAGCGGCCCCCCGCTTCCTTGGCAGCATTGCGGATGTTCCAGATCATGATCGGGATGACGAGGACCATGATGACCACGGCGATCGATGCGCCGCGACCGAAATCGCCGCCACCGCGGAACATCCAGTCGAACATCAGATTGGCGAGCACCTGGCTCTGCCACTGACCGTTCGTCATCGCCAGCACGATATCGAAGACCTTGAGAACGAGGATGGTGATGGTGGTCCAGACGACCGCGATCGTGCCCCAGATCTGCGGCACCATGATCTTGAAGAAGATCTGCCAGCCGTTGGCGCCGTCGATCACCGCCGCCTCGATCGTCTCCTCGGGGATGCCGCGCAGCGCCGCCGAAAGGATGACCATGGCAAAGCCCGTCTGGATCCAGATGAGGATGGCCATCAGGAAGAAGTTGTTCCAGAAGGGCAGCGTGATCCAGGCCTGCGGCCCACCGCCGAAGGCGACGACGATCGCGTTCAGCAGGCCGATCTGCTCCGTGCCTGCGGCGCGATAGTCGTAAATGAATTTCCATATGACGGCCGCGCCGACGAAGGAGATCGCCATCGGCATGAAGATCAGGGTCTTGGCGATATTGCCCCACCAGATCCGGTCAGTCAGCGCTGCGATGATGAGGCCGAAGAAGGTGGAGAGCGCCGGAACCACCAGGAGCCAGAGGAAATTGTTGAAAATCGACTGCCGGAACTCGCCGTCATTGACCATCCATTGATAGTTGCTGATCCCGACGAAGTTCTGGCCACCCCTGTCGTGCAGGCTCAGCCAGACCGATTGGACGACGGGGTAGACGAGATAGAGCGTCAGCGCCAGCAGGGCCGGCGCAAGAAACAGCCAAGGGCGAATGCTATTCGCGATGCGCAGGTTGCGGGACGCGACGGCACCGAACTTCCCTTTGGATGGGAAGATCCAGTCGAGAATCAGATTCGTGCCCCAGAAATAGGCTGCGCAGACCAGAACACCGGCCACCATCGTGAGAATGGCAGCAATCAATTGCTCCATGACACATTCCTCCCCTCTCACGCCTTCGGAGACGCCTCATCGGGCGCGTCGCGTGACGGCTGCTACCGTTTTTGGTTGGGACCGCCCGCTTGTCCGAAGGCCGTCCGAAATGAGGAACAGGCGGACGATGGCCCCATCGTCCGCCTCAACTGGCTTTACTTGATCGCGTCCCACGCTTTCTGCACGCCAGCCGCCACATCGGCGGAGGACTTGCCGCCCACGAAATCGACCATGCCGGTCCAGAAGGCGCCCGCACCGATCTTGCCGGGCATCAGGTCGGAGCCGTCGAAACGGAAGGTCGTCGCGCTGAGCAGGATCTCGCCCTGCTTCTTGAGCGGCGGGTTGCCGTAGACGTCGACATTGACGCTCTTGTAGGGCGTCAGGAAGCTGGTCTGCGCCATCCAGACCTCGTGCGCGATCGGGGTCTTCAGAAACTCGATGAAAGCGCGCGCAGCCGGCGTATCCTTGGTGATCATCGCGAGCGTGCCTGCGCCGAGCACCGGATTGCCGAGCTCCTTCTTGCTCTCGTAAGGCGGCATGTAGAAGAAGTCGGCATCTTCCCCGACGACCGTTCCCTCTGGGAAGAAGGACGGAATGAACGAGGCCTGGTGATGCAGGTAGCACTTCGGCGGAGAGGCGAAGAGGCCCTTGGGACTGTCGCGGAAATCGGTCGAGGCGACAGCCGCCGCGCCGCCATCGACGAACTTGTCGTTGCGCGCGAACCAACCGAACTCATCGAGCGCCGCGGTGATGGCCGGATCGGTGAACGGGATCTCATTCTTGACCCACTTGTCGTAGACGTCGGCGGGCTGCGTGCGCAGCATCAGGTCCTCGACCCAGTCGGTCGCGGGCCAGCCCGTTGCACCACCGGAGCCGAGCCCAATGCACCAGGGCTTCTCGCCGTCCTCGGCGATTTGCTCCGTCAGCGCCTTCAATTCCTCCATGGTCTTCGGGACTTCGTAGCCGGCATCCTCGAAGTTTTCCGGCACGTACCAGACGAGCGACTTCACATCAATCTTGTAGGGGAAGGCGTAGAGCGCCGGCTGGCCGTCCTTGCCGTTGTAGGTGGAAAGGTCCACCCAGGACTGACCGGCGGCATAGTTATCGAGGAGCCATTGCTTGGTTTCGTCGCCGAGCGGCGTCAGAAGACCCTTGGCGGCGAGATCGGCGATCAGACCCGGCTGCGGTAGGATCGCCACATCCGGCGGGCTGCCTGCCTGCGTGTCGATGACGATCTGCTGCTCGTAGTTCTCTGAGGACGAGTACTTGACCTCCACCCCCGTCGCCTCGGCGAAATAGGCATAAACGCTTTTGAACAGGGTTTCGTCCTCGCCACGCCAAGGCCCGAAGACCGTGAGCGTCTGGCCCTTCAGATCATGGCCCTTCTTGAACTCCTCGAAGCTCGCCCAGTTGAACTTGGAATCTTCGCCCGGCTTGAACTTCAGGTCGGCAGCGCCGGCGCTGCCCGCAAGCAATGCGAGCGCAGCCGCGCCCCACAGCAATGATCTCTTCACGTCTAGTCCTCCCCAAAAGAAAACCCGGGACGTAAGCGCCGCGGGTGGATCGTCAGGCACGAATTCAAAGGCAAATTCAAAGCGCTTTGAGTTCGCTAACACTCCCTTGCCGCGGGGGAAGAGTCAAGAGCTTTCCTCTGACGCCTTCAGGCGCCGCATTTTTTGCTCTGAGGTAGCATTTTTGCGGCGCCAAACGCGGGTTTTCGCTTTTTCCAGGCAAGCACGAGTGATAGAGGACGTAAAGGCGCTTGCTGAAACGGGAAAATGAAAAAGATACCCAAAGCGCTTTGGGAGGAATAATGAGCATGGCGGTCAATCTCAAGCAGCTCGCGCAGCAGCTCGGCCTGTCGCAGACGACCGTCAGCCGGGCGCTCAACGGCTACCCGGAAGTCAATGCCGAAACACGGAAGCGCGTTTTGCAGGCGGTACGCGAGACGGGCTATCGGCCCAACCGCGCTGCGCAGCGGCTCGCGACCGGCAAGGCCTATTCCATAGGTCTCGTCATGCCGATCGCTTCCGGCATCGATTCCGATATCCATTTCGGCGAATTCCTGGCTGGGCTCGCTGAGGAGGCAGTGAAGCACGACTTCCACTTCGTGCTGAACCCGAGTGCGCCTGACGACGAGGAGGCGACGTTCCGGCGGCTGGCGGCAAGCGGCAATGTCGATGCGGTCTTTATTGCCTACATGCGCGCGAACGATCCCCGCATCGCCATATTGAAGTCGCTCTCGATTCCCTTCGTCGTGCACGGCCGCTCGATCGGCGGCCCGCGGGATTATCCGTTTCTCGATATCGACAATAAGGGCGCGTTCTATGATGCGACGAAGCTTCTCATCCAGCTCGGCCATCATCGGATCGCTCTCATCAACGGACCGGACTATCTGAGCTTCTCCATCCGCCGGAAAAAGGGCGTGGTACGCGCTCTCGAGGAAAAGGGCCTGCGACTGGACGAGGCGCTGGTCCATCATTCGGCTATGACGGACGAATACGGTTATCGCAGCATGAGGCGTTTCCTCGGGCGGCCGGATCCGCCGACCGCCGTTCTTTGCTCGAGTACGGTGCTGGCGCTCGGGGCCGTGCGCGCGATCAACCAGGCAGGTCTCGCAATCGGCAGCGACATCTCCGTCATCGCTCATGACGACGTTCTGCCGATGCTGAAACCAGAAAACTTCAGCGTCCCGCTGACGACGACGCGCTCTTCGCTCAGGGCCGCAGGCGCACGCATCGCCAAGCGGCTGATCGGCGGCATCCTCAACCGCGGAGACTATCCCGAGCAGGAGCTTTGGCGCGCCGAGCTGATCGTGCGGGCCTCGACAGGGCCGGTGCCCGGCCGATAAGTGAGATCAAGAGACGCCTGCGCTCTGGCGTTCTCAGAACTTCGGCGGGTTGCGGCCGGCCTTGCGGCAGGCGGCGATGATCGTGTTCGCCATCAGCATGGCGATCGTCATCGGTCCGACGCCCCCCGGCACAGGCGTAATCACGCTTGCGACCTTGGCGCATTCCTCGAAAGCGACGTCGCCAACGAGCTTCGTCTTGCCTTCGCCGCGCTCCGGCGCCGGAACGCGATTGATGCCGACATCGATGACCATGGCACCGGGCTTGACCCAATCGGCCTTGACCATCTCCGGACGGCCGACCGCGGCGACAAGGATGTCGGCGTTGCGGCAGACGCCGGCAAGGTCCTTGGTGCGAGAATGCGCCGTCGTGACCGTCGCGTTCGCCGCGAGAAGCAACGCCGACATCGGCTTGCCGAAGAGGTTTGAGCGACCAATGACGACGGCATTGAGGCCGGAAAGATCCTCTCCGTAGTTACGGCGCACGAAGACCATGGCGCCCGCCGGCGTGCAGGAGACGAGGCCGCCTTCGAGATCGCCGGTCGCGACCTTGCCGGCATTGACGACGTGCAGCCCGTCGACATCTTTCTCCGGCTGGATCGACTGGATGATCGGTTCGGACCGGAGATGTTTCGGCAGAGGCAGTTGCACGAGAATGCCGTGGATGGACGGGTCGGCATTGAGCTCCGCGACCAGTGCGGCCAGTTCCTCCTGCGAGGTCTCTTCGGGCAGCGTATGCTGGACCGACAGGAAGCCGCAATCCTTCGCCATCTTGCTCTTCGCCGACACATAGGCATGGCTTGCCGGATCGTCGCCGACGATGACCACCGCGAGTCCCGCCCGCACGCCCGTTTCGCTTTCCAGCGCCCTGGTGGCGGATTTCACGATTTCGATGACCGAAGCGGCAACGTTCTTGCCATCAATCACAGTCGTCACGGCATGTCTCCCGGCTGGTCCTGAATGCGGCACACTTTAAATTACGCGGCCTCAAGCGATTGCCTGCATGCGCCCTATGCTGTTCCAAACGCATAAATGCAAGAGCCTAAAGACGTCGCCGCGGCTTCCGGCCGGCCGCCAACCCCATTTCCTTGCATTGATGAAAGACCCGTCCCGTCACGCAAGATTCGCTGAGGCACCGCTGCGCCGGCGCGAGCAGCGTTGAGTGGTATCCCCGAGCCATCAATTCGGCTTTTGCAATGTGCTGACGCGCGGCGTAAACTTCTCATCTGAAAGCCGTTTTCGGCTCATCTCTTCAGGAAGATTTTGTTGCAGTGATTGCCTAACTCTGTACGCGGATTTTGACGATGAAGTCGAACGGCGAGGATGTTTCCATCCATTTCCAGACCAGGCTGGAAGACGCAGCGGATATCGAACTCGTCATCGTCGTGCCGACGTTCCGCCGACCGGACCACCTCCTTAAGACGCTGAAAACCATCGTCTCGCAGCGGCCCGACATACCTTTGGCGACCATCGTCGTCGAAAACGACGCGGACGGTCTGGCAGGGGCGCGAGCGGCGAAGGATTTCCTCGTCCGGCACGCGTTGGATTCCACCATTATCGTCGTTCGCCGCCGCGGGCTCGCCCATGCATGCAACGCCGGTTGGGCGGCCGCCCTCAATCTCTATCCCAATCTCGCCGTGCTCGCCGCCATCTATGATGACGAGGTCGCTGCTCCCGAATGGCTGGATTGTCTTGTCGCGGTCCGGGACGCCCATGGAGCGGACATCGTCGGTGGTCCGCAGTTGCCCGTCTTCCAGCACCCGCGGGATCAGAAATGGAAGCGGCATCCCGTTTTCAGGCCCCCTTATGACGAGACCGGGCCGGTACCCATTCTCTATTCCGCAGGCAACGTCCTGATCACACGACGGGTGCTCGACGGGATGGCTCAGCCGTTTCTCAATCCGACGCTCAACATCGTCGGTGTCGGCGACGCGGACTTCTTCGATCGGTGCAGGGCGAAAGGGTTCTCCTTTGCCTGGGCGGCGGAGGCCTGGGTGGCGGAAACAGTCCCGGTCTATCACACGACCACGTCGTGGGTCCGCGCCCGCTGCCTCGAAAAAGGTGCGATCTCGACAATTCTGGAGCATCAGCGCGATGCAACGCTCGCCGGTCGTTTGCGGACGCTCGGTAAATCCCTCGGTCTGCTCGTCATGGCTCTGCCGGTCGGCCTCAGACTGTGGGCGGAGACCGGTCTTGCCGCCGCGAGCCTCTATCCCCTGTATGTTGCGATCGGCCGCCTGACGGCCAAGGTCGGCTCAAACCACGCGCAGGATTAGAGCCCTTCAGGGTTAAATGGAAGCAGTTCTGCCGGAGCAGGTTTTCGTCAGGGCAGAGGCGATCGGCGAAGGGCGTACCCGGATGTACGGCCGAGACGATCGCCTCTGAGCCTGGCGGAAAGATGCCCGGCCCTGCGGGTTGGCTGAAACGGGCCCCGATCGGCCGGCCGGCTTGGACGTATGCTTTGGCTACGCCGCGCGCCGGCCGGTCGACCATCCGACTCCGTTTGAGCCAACAGAACTGTTTCCATTTAACCCTGAAGGGCTCTAATGCGCGCTGCCGGTCGCCGACACGGCGCCTTCGGGTATCTTGTCGGCCGCAACCTTTCCATTTTTGTCGACGACCGGGACCGGCTTCTGGTACGGCCTGTTCTGGCTGTTCGCCACACGTTCGACGTCGTCCTTGGTCAGATATTCGAGCTGCTCGACCAGGACCTCGGTGATGACTTCGCTCCCGAGCTTCTTGTTGAGACCGTCCTTGACCGCACCTTTGAAGCCCGGCAGGTCGAAGGTCTCGGAGTCGGCGATATCGATGTACTGCGAGCCGACAAGCATGTCGTACAGTTCGTCGGTGACGAGCTGCCTAAGCGGCGCATGCAGCTTCGCAATGCCTTCTCTCGTCGCCGAGAAGGAGAGCTTTGCAAGGAAATAACCCTGCACGGCCCCGTCCTTGATGGCGGGAACCGTTATGATTTCCCCCGGCACGTATTCCTCCGATGCGCGACGGTCGGCCTCGGCGTCGGAAATCGCAGGCGCCGACGCGTGCTGCATCGAAAAATACACGGATCCGAGCGTGACGGCGCAGACCCAGACACCGGTGAGAACGAGCTTCAGCATCAGAAATCGCTATAGCGGAATTGCGCTTCGGTATAGATGCCGTCCGCATCCGCATCCTGGGCCGCCGTCTTCAGGATATCGACGACGGAACGTACGGCCTCCAGATGCGCGGCAACCTTCTGGGCATTGATCTGCAGCTTGTTGCGGAGATGACGCGTCTGCGAGACGAAGGCGGGCGAGATTTCGCCGGGCGCGGCATCGCGATGGAGCATCGTCAACTCGTAAAGGCAACGGCTCTTGTGAGCGTTCGACGTCTTGATGTCGAAATCGGGGTCCACGCCGATGCGGCTGTTCTCGTTGTCGATGATCATCTCCAACCGGCCGAGAACATTCTGTATCCGCAGGTCATTGGATGCCACAGCTTCCATAAATCAACTCCCCATATGCATTGTCGCAGGACGCCGGCGGGACGATGCCCGCGCACTCTCTTGTCCCGCGCGATTTAAGTCGTTCAGACGCGGGATGGAAAACCGCGTACGCTTGCCCGCTCTAGAGCGGGATGCGCTTAGGCCTGCTTCTTCTTTTCGTCACTGCTCAAAAAGGTCGAGAACGCCTTGCGCTCGTATTCCTGAACCATGCTCGCGGCGAGGTTCAGGCTGTTGCCGTCGACCGAGGCGTTGACGCGGTCGCTGGCATCGTCGCCGACCATCTGCTCGGCAATGCCGATGCCGCCGCCTTTAGCGAGAACGTCGCCGATCTGCTCGGCCATCATGCTCTTCCAGATGTCGCCGGAAGTGCCTTTGCCGAAGACGTTCTCGCTTTCGCTCGGCAGCATGGATTTGACGAAGTTCTGCAAGACCATCGCCTCGAACTTGCGGTAAGTCTCCGGAATCTTCTTCTGCTCGACGTGGTTGTTGATGTCGCCGAGCCCGCTCGATCCGTCGGAGGGATTAAGCACCGAAACGGCAGCAGCAAAGCCATTGCCGTTCTCTGCAAGGCTTGTCGCCTGGAAGGCCGCGCGATTGGCCTTGAGCCGCGCCTGGGCCTCCTGCACTTCCGCCGGATCCGCTGCGCGGACGACATCCATCACGAGATCGCTGGGCGGGGAAATAGCCATGTCAAATCCTCTCAAAACCGGAAGCCGGCGTCTTCGCGACGCCATCCATGTCCCGAACCGGAAGGCCAGGTGCGCCATCCGGATGACGCACTATCGCCCGTCAACCTTACGGGAAGCTGGCGCATCGACCGAGACGTGCTGGTCGATGAGGTCGAGGATCGAATTGTCGATCGCCTCTCGCTCCTCCGACAGGCGTGCATCCTTCATGCTCTCCTCGAGCCGGTCGCCCTTGGCGCGTTCCTTCAGCATGCGGGATTCGTGCACCTGCTGGATGCCGAGCAACATCTGATCCTTCTGCACGAGGCGGCCGAGCTGGGAGGCGTAGTGGCCCGAAAACATGCGATGCATCGGATGGGCCGATCCCATCGCGTCGACGACGACCTCGATCGTCTCGGCAAGCGCGGCGCGTTGGCGGGTGGTCTCGACGAGTTCGCTTTCGGCCATTCGCTCCAGGTGCCGTTGAACGGCGACCAGGCGTTTCAGCTTCTCCGAGCGCGCCTTCATTATCTCTAGCCGCCCTGCATGACCGGCGCGAAGCCATCGGCGAAGAGGCGCAGCATCGCCGCGATGCCGAGATAGAGGAGAAACATACCGCCCATGATGAGGTAGGGTTGGGAGATGAAGTAGATCGGGATCTGCGGCGCCAGCTTGTTGACCATGCCGATCGCGACGTTGAACAGGAGGCCGTAGATCAGGAAGGGGCTCGCGAGCCTCAGCATGATCATGAAGGTCTGCTCGAGCGAATCGGTGAGCGTGATCAGCATGCCGTGCGCATCGAAGCCGACGCCGATCGGCATGACGCGGTAGGATTGGGCGATCGCTTCAAAGATGACGTGGTGGAAATCCAGCATGAAGAGAATGAGCAGGCCGGTAAAGCTGATCATGCTGGTGAGCTGGTTTTCCGCCGTATCTTCAAGCACGTCCGCGGTCGGCGGTGGGCTGAAGCCGATCAGCATGGTCATCGCCGTGCCGGCGAACTGCAGCCCGAGCACGTAATAGCGCGCGACGAGCCCGATGACCGCGCCAACGACGGTCTCGGTGGCGATGAGGTAAATGTAGGTGTGGTCCTTCCCCGTCACCTGCGGATAGATATCCGTCCACATGATGGGCAGGATAGCCATCGAGAGGGCCACGGCGATGAAGAGCCTCACCTGCATCGGAACGCGCGCCGCCGAAAAGCCCGGCATGATCATGACACAGCCGCCTATCCGGCAGAAGGCTGCGAACAGCGCCAGCACCGTGCCCTCGGGGTCGTTGATCATGAAATCGAGCCGATGATCTTGATCTCAAGCCCCTTGGCAAGCTCGACATGGGAGAGCACCGGCAATGTGGCGAAGAGGCGTTCGATGATCATGCGCACATATGAGCGGGATTCGGGCGAACTTACCAGCACGAAGGGCATGCCGCGATCGAGATGTTCACGGATAACCTTCGTCGCCTGTTCGCTGAATTCTTCGAGATGACGCGGATCGATATCGAACTCGACGATCTCGCCCTTGGCGTCGCGCTTCAGCGCCTGATGGAAGACCATGTCCCACTTGTTGCCGAGCCGAAGCACGCGCAGGACGCCGTTGTCGGCGAGATCGCCGCAAAGCTGTTGCGACATGCGCACGCGCACATGCTCGACGATCTGCTCGGTCTTGCGCACATGCGGCGCCAGTTCGGCTACCGCTTCAAGGATCAGGTGCAGGTTGCGGATCGACACGCGTTCGGCAAGCAACAGCTTCAGCACCGCCTGCAGGCCGGAATAGGACATGTGCGAGGTACAGATCTCGTCCGCGAGCTTGCGGTATTCCGGGTCGAGCCGCTCGATCAGCACCTTCACGTCCTTGTAGGAGAGAAGCTGCGGCAGGTTGTTGCGGATCACCTCGCTCAGATGCGTCAGAACCACCGAGACGTTGTCGATCGGGTGGAAACCCTCGCGCTTCAGGTCTTCGGTGAAGGTCTCGAGGATCGACACCGCCGGCATGCCGAAAGCCGGCTCGCGGATGTCGTCGCCCGGTACGCTCGGCCGGCGGCCGCCGCCGGTCACCACCAGCACCTCGCCGACGCGAACCGTATTGGACGCGATCGTCGTTCCGTGGATGCGCACATGGTAGGCCTTGTCGGGAATGGTGATGTCGTCGGAAACCTTGATTTCCGGTACCACGAGGCCGTATTGCAGGGCGAACTTCCGGCGCATCTTGCCGACCCGGAAGGCGAGTTCCTGGTGTGCGCCGAGAAGCCGCGTCGAGACCTGCTTGCCGAGTAGCAGTTCGATCTCCGCCGTCTTCAAGACCGACTTGACGGAGTCCTTGTCGCTCTCCTTGATCTGCTGCGCCTGCGCCGCCTCCTCGTCCCGCTTCTCGGCATTCGCGGCCTCGATCTGCCTCGGAATAACCCAGCCGAGGAAGGCCATGCCGCCGCCAAGCGCGGCGAAGGGGAGGAAGGGCAGCCCCGGCATGACGGAGAGCAGGATGACAAGGCCGGCGGCCACCATCAGCGCCCGCGGGTAGCCGCTGAGCTGACCGACAACCGCCTGATCGGTGGAGCCGGCGGTGCCGCCGCGCGAGACCAGGAGGCCCGCGGCAAGCGAGACGATGAGCGCCGGAATCTGGGAGACCAGGCCGTCGCCCACGGAAAGCTTGACGAAGACGTCGGCCGCCTCGCCGATCGGCATGTCGTGCCGCAGATAGCCGATGATGATGCCGCCGAAGATATTGATGGCCGTGATGATCAGGCCGGCGATCGCATCGCCGCGGACGAATTTCGACGCGCCGTCCATCGCGCCGTAGAAGGAGCTTTCCTCCTCAAGCTCGCGGCGACGGCGCTGGGCCTCCTTCTCATCAATCAGCCCGGCCGAAAGATCGGCGTCGATCGACATCTGCTTGCCGGGGATTGCATCGAGGGTGAAGCGGGCGCCGACTTCGGCGATACGGGTGGCGCCCTTGGTGATGACGATGAAATTCACCGTGATCAGGATCAGGAAGACGATGAGACCGATGACGAAGTCGCCAGACATGACGAGGCTTGCGAAACCGGAGATGACGCCGCCGGCAGCACCATGACCCTCATGCCCGTGGGAGAGGATGACGCGCGTCGTGGCGATGTTCAGCGCCAGGCGGGTCATGGTCGAGATCAGGAGGATCGTCGGAAACGACGAGAATTCGAGCGGCCGCTGGATCCAGAGCGCGACCATGAGGATCAGGACCGAAAAGGAGATCGAGAACGCAAGTCCGAGGTCGATCAGGAAAGGAGGAATGGGTAGGAACAGGATCGACAGGATCATTACGATCCCGAGCGCAAAGCCGATGTCCCGGCTCTTGGGTGCGAGTTTCGGGATGGTCAGCGTCGCCTGTTGTGCCATGTCTCTTCCGTCTCTTCATGAGAGGCGGGCAGCGATCGCGAAGCTGCCCAACGTATGACGGAAGACCTAAAGGTCCAAGCTTGCGCGAAGGTGGCATCAAAGCGGAGATGAGGAATAGTGCCGCCCGCACCGGCTAACTCATGGAAGCGAGAGAATCAGAACCCGGATTGGATCCGGGAGAAGACGATGTCGGTGAAGATTGATATCTGCGCGCCGACGAAGGGCGCCGAAATGGCTGCCGTGATCATCACGGCGAGAATCTTCGGGACGAAGGTCAGCGTCATTTCCTGAACCTGCGTCAGGGCCTGAATGAAGGCGATGACGACGCCGACCACCATTGCGGCCAGAACGGCAGGCCCCGAGGCCACGATCACGGTCCAGATCGCGGCCTGTACGATGTCGAGGGCATCTGCCTCATTCATGGGAGCTCACTTCACTTTGACACCCGGACCGATGACGAGCTCCTTGCCCGTATCCAGCACGGCGATGATTCCATCGGAGTATAGTTTCACCTCCTTGACGACACCAGTCGTCTTGCCGTCGGCGCTGGTGACGGTTTTGCCGATCACCGCGTCCGCTTCGCTGAGAGAGGTGCGCTGCAGCAGGCTTTCGAGGTTCTTGTTTGTCTTGATCGTCTGCTCCACTTGCGAGAAGGTCGCAAGCTGCGCGATCTGCTCTGACGCGTCCATCGGCTCGGTCGGATCCTGATTCTTCATCTGCGCCACGAGCAGCTTCAGGAAATTCTCGTAGTTGAGCGTCGCCGCGCTCGCATCGCTCGTCGATTCCGTGGCGGAAACGGTCGGTGTGTAGCTGGTCGAAGTCGTGCTGACGCCGCTTACCGCCATGGTGCGATCTCCTTGCGAATCTGTTCCACCGTAGACGGTGCCAATTCCTGCGCGTTGAGGATGCGATCCTCGATCGGGTAGAGCGCGCGGATCGCCTTCAGCGCCTCGAAGGCGCGCCCTTGTGTGACGAGGCCGTCGATGCGCTTCAATTCCGCCAGCACCTCTTCGTTCTTGAAGCAAGCGAGCAGCATGACGATCGACTTGCGGAACATCGCGGTCGATTGCTCCGCGCCTTCCGGATTGATGAGGATCATCTGGGCGATGAAATAGAGTTGTCTCAGCGGCGTCGTCGCATCTTCGGGCTGGAGGACGTGGTTTTCCAAAAGGAAGGTGACATCGTTCAGGAATTCGATCGCAACCTTACGGTCAACGCGAAGCACCGCGCCGTTTACAAAGATTCTTTCGCCCGATTTCAGCGAGATACGCAAAGTGCTCTTCATTTCAGTCCATCCCTGATGATGGTGGTAATGTCTATGATGCCGTGGAAGTTGGAAGACTCGCGTTTGCGAATCTTCTCCGTCTCGTTCAGGATCCAGATCCCGATCGAGATGAGATTGGCGCGCAGTTCGTCGTTGAGCTGGTTGTCCGGCGCGCGCAGATCTTCGATGAACCGAATCCAGAGACGTCGGGTGAAATAGACCGCCTCGATCGCCTCGCGCGAATAGCCGTTCTTTTCCTTCGCCGCCTGCAGAAGCGCGATGGAACGATCGAGGACCTGCCGCTCTCGATCTTTGGAAACGACTACGCCTTCCTCCATGATCTCGGCGTAAGCAAACTGATACATTCAGACATCCCTCATGCTTGTCCTCATCCTCTAGTCATTAGAGGAAGTCTATCAAACTCAACTGCTGGATACGCGCCGTCAGCGTGTAGGACGTCTCCACCTGCGTAAGCAGCGTGTTCATCCGGGTCGAAGCCGCATAGGTGTCGACGCCTTCGAGATCCGTGATATGCGTGTTGATCAGCTTGATCTGGGCCTGGAGCGAGGTGTTCGCCTTTTTCACCCGCGCCTCGGAAATGCCGAGGGTGCTGCGCTCTGCGGTGAGCTCGGTATTGGCCTGCTCGATATAGCCAAGCGCCGCCTCGCCGATATAGGCGCGGACTTGGGAGCTCACGTTCTCATCCATCAGTTCGGACGCGATCACGCTGGCAAGGGCAAACTTCCGAAAGCCGTCGGTCGTCGCATTCGTCGAGCTTTGCACGACCTCGGTCGTGCTGATGCGGCTGGTCATGTTCTGGCTCGAAGCCTTAGACCAATCCGCCGCCCATTGCGCGTCGCTGGCATAGAGCGGCTCGAGCGTGTTGGTGATGAAATCCTCCATCTGCGTCACGGTGAAGTCGCTCATGGAAGCGATGCCGTTTGCCGTCATGAAGGTGGCCAGCTCATTGTCGAAGGTCGTTTTCGCCGCAGAACCGGCAGCATAGTCCTCGAAAGGCCTTACGTCGGTATTGATGCCGGCGAAGAGGAACTCTCCGTTGAAGGACAGGTTCGCCGCCGAAGAGAAGGCCGACATGGCACTTTCTATTTGCGTCTTCTGGGTGGCGAGCTGATCCGCGGCATCGTTACCCTTGAAAGTGACGAGCGCGTTGCGCACCTCCTGGGCCGCGTCGGCCATCATTGAAAGGGCCTGTTGCGAGGCCGAGAGCCTCTGGGTGACGACCGAGTTCGTGTCGACCAGCGTCTCCAGCCGAGCGAGCTCCCGCCGCAGGCTGACCGAGCGGGAGGTCGAGGAACCGAGCTCCACACCGACATCCGCCAGCCGGCCGGTCGTGACCTCCGTCTGGAGCTTGAGCAGCTCAGCCTGACCCTGCTGAATGGTCAGGCGCATCGCATTCTGCACGGCCAGGTTAGAAACGAAGGATGTCTTCATGATTACCTCACGGCTTCCAGAAGCGACGCCATCATGGCGTCGACGGTGCTGATCAATTTGGCCGAAGCCTTGTAGGATTGCTCCAGATCGAGGAGCAGCGACAGCTCCTCGTCGATGCTCACCCCTGTCACATTGCCGAGCGCCTCTTGCGTCCGGGCGAGGAGCGCCGTCTTGTTGTCGTCGGCGGTCGAAGCGCCGCTGCGGATCTGCTCGAACCAGCCGATCGAGGAGGCGCCGAATTCCATGATCGAGCTCGTGCCGTCCAGCCCGGTCGTGGCGTCGAACGCCATGTCGGCGTCCATCGCCGTGATGAAGCCGTCGAGCAAATCGGTGAAGCCGGCGTCCGGAGTTGCTGCGCCGCCCGGATTCGAAACGACGCCGTTGAACCCGCCGTCGCGAAGCAGGAACGGATTGGCCTTTGCCGCAGGATTGACTGAAAGCGTAGAGGCGATTCCGGGCACGACCGTGCCGGCGGCGGGAACGGTACCGCCCGACCAGGTGAAGAGACCGGGCAGACCGCCCTCCTCGAACAACGTGACCAGCCCGCGTGCCATTTCGTCGAGTTGCGACTGAAACGTCGGAGCGATGTCGTCGCGAAGCTGCAGGAGGCTCGCGAGCTTGCCCTGTGCCGTCGTATCGGCGCCGGTCCCCGCCGCGATCGGTACGCCGTCGACCAGAATGGCATTGCCGGTGATGGTGGCGTCATAGGCCGCCGTGGGCGTGAAGGTGACCTGCCTCGGCATGGTCTCGAACAGGACCGTGCCGTCGGACGTATAGATCACCGTGTCGTTGTTCGCTCGCGTCACGGTCGAGATGCCGACCAGCTCCGATATCTGCTTCAGAATCTTGTCGCGGTCGTCGAGTGCCGCGGTCGCGTCCGTGCCTGCGGCAGTCGCCGTTTTCACCGCATTGTTCGTCGTCTCGAACTGCGCGAGCAACGCGTTCAGGTTGGCGACCTCCTCGGCAATCTGCTTGTCGGTATCGAGGCGCAGGTCCTGAATGGCGGCCGCGGTCTTGTTGATCGAGTTCGCAAGATCCCAAGCGTCCGACACTACCGTCGCGGCGATCGTCGAATTGCCGGGCGTCGAGGCGAAGGTCTGCAGACTGTCGTGGAACGCTGAGAGGTAGGTTGACGGCGACGATTCGTAATCGTTGCCGCCGAGCGCGGATTTCAGGATCTCCAAGCCGGAAAGCAGGCTGCTCTGCGCGGAGGATTGCGAGATGCTCACCAGATTCTGCTTGAGCAACGCCTCGTTCTGTGCCCGGTAGATCGAAACGATCTGGGCGCCCCCCGACGTGGTCCCGAGCATGGCCATGCGGCGGGAGTAGTCGGCATTGCCGGCATTCGCAACGTTCTTCGACACGGTGGCGGTTTGTAGCGCCGTGGTGCTGAATGCGGATTGCGCAATTGCGATTGCAGAAGACAGCGACATGCCGGGACCGTTTCTTCAGGGATTAGCGCTTCAGGTTCACAAGAACTTCAAGCAACTCCGAACCGGTCTGAAAGACCTTGGAGTTGGCCGTGTAATTGCGCTGCGACTCGATCATCGCCGTCAGTTCCTCGGCGATATCGACGTTCGAGCTTTCGAGCGCGCCGGAGAGGATTTCGCCGAAATCACCCGAGCCGGCGAAGCCGGTGATGATGACGCCGGAGTCGACGCCCTGCGAATAGACGTTGCCCGATTCCGGCCGCAGCTTGTCCGGGCTCTGCACATTGGCGAGCGCGATGCGATAGCGCGGATCGAGCTTGCCGTTCTCGTATTTCACGTAGACGATGCCGTCGGAATCGATCTGATAACCGGCCACCTTGCTCGGCGCATTGCCGTCGATGGTGCCGCCGTCAGCACTGAAGGCGTAGCCTAGCTGAGTGGTCTTGGAGAGATCGATGGTTAATACCCCGAGATTGGCGCCCGTGACCGGCAAACCCGTCATTGCCGCGGTGGTCAGGGTGACTGGGGTTGCTGTCAATTCGCCGGCCGCGGTGAAGTTCAGCGTCTGGGTGCCCAGCACCGTTGCCGAGGTCCGATCGACAACCTCCACGCTCCAGGTATTGGCGGCCGTCTTCTCATAATTGAAGTCGAGAATGCGGGTGTTACCCTGGCTGTCATAGACGACGAGCGAGGTCGTGGAGATATCGCCTATTGCCGCGCCCGACGGCAGGTTTGCGCCCATGGAACCGGTGGTCGACCCCGCGGCGATGAGGCCCTCGGAAGCGAGGTTCACCTTCGTCAGACCGTCGAAGCCGTTGACGACGACCGTCGGATCGACGCCGGCCTCGTATTCGTAGCCCATCAGCGTGAAGCCGGCGGCGTTGACCAGGTTGCCTTCGCTGTCCGGGACGAAAGCGCCGGCGCGCGTCAGATACTCCTGGCCGTTGGCGGCCTCAACGATGAAGAAGCCGCCGCCGTCGATCGCCAGATCGCTGGCGGATGTCGTGAAGGTCGTCGCGCCCTGTTCGGAGATGCTGTAGCGGACCTGCGTCTGCACGCCGCCGGAATTGTAGGCGCCGTTGCTCGACGGCAGGATCATCGATGAGAATTCCGTCGAAGCGCGCTTGTAGCCGGTCGTGTTGGCATTCGCGATGTTCTCGGCGACCGTGCTGAGCCGGTTCGACTGGGCGTTCATGCCGGACACGCCCGTTCTCATGGTACCGTAGAGACTCATGTGGGATCCTCGTTTCCTCGTTGCGGCGACACTAGGAGCCGGGCCTTGCGTGAACCTGTCTTAGGCTGGCCCCGCCCGCCCGGCCCACACTCAATTCCAGTCGATGCAGTAGCCAAGGAAGCGCTTGGAATCGATCGGATCGACGCCGAGTTTCTTGCGGAGTTTCTTGCGCAGCTTGCTGATGTGGCTTTCGACGACGTTCTCTTCGACGTCCTCATCGAAGATGCCGTAGATCGCGTTGAAGATCTGCGCCTTGGACACCCGGCGGCCGCGATTGGCGACGAGATATTCGAGGATGCGCCGCTCGCGGCGCGGCAGCGCGAAGACCTCGCCATTGATCTCCGGATCGCGGCCATCGGCGAAAACACGAATCGCGCCAATGTCGGTGTAATTGGCGATCGCCTTCAAACGCCGGCGGATCGCTGCGACGCGCGCGAGGATCTCCCTCGGGTGCACCGGTTTACGCACAACATCGTCGACGCCGCAGTCGAAGAGCGCCAGCGTGTTTTCGAGCGACGGGGTGTCGCTCATCGCGATGACCGGCGCCTGGGAGCGGTCGCGGATCGCGCGCGGCAGGCTGAACGCGCTCTCGCCCTGCCCGATCAGGAACGCCTCGACTGCGTCGATATCGGAATCGGCGGCGGTGCTCACCCACTCGCCGAACTCCCTTGGATCAAACCCCGTCGAGGGAATGCCCTCGCGCCCGAACAGGGACGCGTAGCCGTCCTTTACGAGCTCTCTCTCATCAACCACCACGATCATTCGTCCGCCTCCGAATCAATATGGGTGCCTCGTTGAGAAAGAGGTACGAATCCAAGGATTCACGAACAACTAGAGGAAGTTAATGGGAGATTTTAATAGTTGATTAAGGATTGCGTGCCGATTTGATCTATATCTAGTAGGTAGCTGTTAATCATGCCACTAAAATCGTGTGGAAAAGTTAATGCGCGGTGACGAAATTGCTTGCGATCACAATCTCTCCGCATTGTCGCCACAATGCGGGACTGCCGCCCAAAAGGCAATCAAAGGTTGATTATTGACAAAACCGCAGCGCGTTCGGCGTCCACTTGCCGTAGCCGGTCGCGACGAGATTCGCGATCACCCGGCAGACATATTTCTTCTGCGCCGGATCGTTGTTGGGACCGGCGTGGTAGCGAGCGACGGCCATGGTCCAGCTCTCGTGCTTGGCGCGCAGGTTGGAGAGAAAGCGCGCGGCATATTCGACATTCCTGCGGGGATCAAGCATCTCTTGCGGAGAGCTGAAGTGCTCGCCGTGGAAGTGGTAGTTGATCTGCATGCAGCCGAGATCGATGAGCTTCGCGCCCTCAGCGCGCGCCGCACCGAAGCGCGCCAGAACATCCTCTATGTCGGTCCCGAAATAGGCCTTGCCCTCAATGTTCATCGCATAGGGCTGAAGCGATCCCTTGCGGCCGGTCTCCGTCAAGCCGACGGAATAGAGAATGCCTGCGGGAATGCCGTATTTCGAGGCGGCGGAAAGGATTTCACGCTCGCATACGCCGGCGCTCGCAAAAGCGCTACATGTAGACGTGGCCAGTGCGAGGGCGCTCAGCACCAATCGGCGCGTCATCCATTGCATCATTGCCGGTCCACCTTTCCATCGCCGCCTGCCCGCCATCCTGCCGTTGACGCCGCTCGCCGCCATCGTCCCCTGCCCGCTCGCGGCCCTGTCCCCCGAACTGGGTCTGCGCCTGCGGTTGCGAGCCGTTGCCGCTCGATGCATCGCCACCGGCATTGAAGACGACGTTCACCTGGTCGACCGCAAATCCTTGCGCACGCAGCGCCTTCACCATCTCGCCCTGGTCGTCCTGCAATTGGCGGAAGGCCTCACCCGTTTCCACCTTCAAGTCGACCTGGAGTTCGTCGTCCTTGAGCCTCAGCGTGGCGGTCACGACACCGAGCTCGATCGGATGCATCTGGATCTTCAGCGTGTTCAGCGTCTTGCCTGCCTGGCTCCAGGCTTCAGGTTGCGCCGCGGTCGCGCTGGATTGCAGCGTCTCGGCCCACCCGCCATCGCCGGCGATCGCATTGGTTACGGATGTTGCGTTGGTGTTCATCGCCAGACCGAGATAGCGGCGCGCCTCCAGAACGGTGACGGTTTCGCCCTTGGCGCCGGCCGACGACCTGCTGTTCTCGACGGCGACCCTCTCGCCGTCCTGCGAGATGCTCATGGAGACGGCCTGTCCCCTGCCGTCGGCGCGGGCGAAGCGGAAGAGCTGATCCAATCCGCCGTCCAGCGTGGGCTCTCCAGCCTGCGACTGCCCCCCATCCGCTGCACCCGCCAGGATGCCGTCTGCCGTTCTCTCTGACACGCCGGCAGCGGCGTGACTCTTCGAGCTAAGCTCTGCCCCGTTCCCCGGAGGAACGCCAACCGATACCGGCGTGGCACCGCCGAGCATCGTCAGCAGATCGCTGACGGTACCGCTTGCCGCCCCCGTTTCAGCGGTACCCCCACTGCCGTCCGGCGTATCGGCGCCGACCGGCTCCTCCGCGACATCGCTCACCGTCCGCACGTTTCGACGCGAGGAACCCTCCTCGGTCGGCGCCGCCTTTTCCTCTACGCCGACGCTCCGTTCGCCCTTGGGCGACGCCTGCGCCAAGACCATCGCCGAGTTTCGGCGAACCGGTTTCGCCGCAGCGTCGCGGCCCGCGTTGGAAGCCGCCGACGGCAAGGCTTCGCCCTCAGGAGGCGCATCGACCGCTACCGATCCCGGTAGGCTTTCCTCGCGGCCATTCCTCGCGATCGAGAGGTTCGCGCCGCGACCGGCGCCGGCGACGTCATCCGCAGGAACATCTGAACCATTTGCCGCTTGGGCTGCGGCCTGGCCCTGCGCCTTCTGGCGACCGGCGTCGGCAACCGCCTCCCCGAAGGCGCCGGGTGGAGCCTCGGCCTGTCCACGGCCATGCCGCGAACCCGGCCTGCCGGTCGAGGCCGCGGCCGCCGCACCCAAACTCTGGTCAAGTGGCCTCATTGTCTCTCCTCCTTCAGGAGCGCGTCGATCTGCTCGATCTTCGAACGCCCGCTCGCAAGAAAGCCGTCGAGAACCGGGTCGCCGGATTGAGCGGCATCGGCGGCGATTGCGTCGCCATCACCCGCTCCGGGCGATTGCGCATCGGCAGTCTGTCCGAAGGGACTGATGCCGCTTCCGGTTTCCTCGGCGGCCGCCTGGCTTTCCTCCCCGGCGGGTCTATCGTCTTTAGACGCGGACGCTTGCGCGGAGCTTTCATCGATCGGCGGCCGCACGACCGCATCGGCGATCGCCTTCGCCGCCTTGCGCAAGGCGCGATCGCGCGGCGAAAGCTTTTCGTCGGGGATCGCGCTCAGGGTTTGCGTCGCGGCGAGGACATCATCCGAGGGCACCGCAACGAGTCCCTCATAGAAGCTCGCGAGCACCTGCGATTGCGAGCCGCTCTCCTCTGCCAGGTCTTCGGCGCGCTTCGACGCAAGACGCGCGAGCGCCTGCTTTCCGGCAATGGCGGCGCGCCGCGCAACGCGCAGATAGACCTCACGCTGGTGCGCATCGTCCATGAAGGCGAGGATTTCCGATACCCTCTGCTCGGCCTTCTCGTCGAAATGCGTGACCGCGAGTTCGACGAAGACGTCTGCAAACTGGCTAGCATAGGGAGAGGTCAGATAACGGCGCGCATAGTTCAGCGCGTAGCGAAAGCCTTTTTCCGGATCGTTGGCCTGCGCCGCAAGCGATGCGGAACGACGAAGTGCTGCCTCCTCGATAATGGTGCCCGGCGCCGTCAGGCGTGCCCAGTCATAATATTTCATCGCGGCGACGGGATCCTGCTGCGACGTGGCATTGCCGAGGATCAGGAAGAGGTAGGGGCCGATGCGGGCGTTCTTGTATTCCGGGGCGGCCTTGGACAGATTTTCGACGATCAGCGGGCCCTTGCCGTTGAGGTACTGCCTGAGCGCGTCGGTCACGCGGGAATCGAAATTGCCCTCGACATCGCGGTCGGCAAGAAAATCGAGCGTCGCGGGATTGCCGCCGCTCATGACATAGACGAGGGCCGCATCGACGTTGCGCGGATCACGAAAGGCCGATGGATCGGCGGCGCGCAGACGCTCGTCGATCGCGCCCAGCATGAAGCGCTGCATCTCGATCGCCGAGTGGTCTCCGAGGACCACCGAATCCTGCACATATTGCAGGGACCTTATCATTTTGAAAGGCGCGAGCTCTTCCGACCCGTTCGCGCGGGCGAGACCGACCGCCAACGGAACCGCCAGTGCCGATGTCGCGAGGATAGCGCCGAGCCGCTTCAGCATCCCGCTCACCCTTGCTCCGACTGCAGCAGGATCTCGATCCGACGGTTGGCCGGCGCGTAGGGATCCTTCGGCACCTGCAGCCGCCGATCTGCAAAGCCGCTGATCTGCTTGACGCGCTCTTCCTTCAGGCCGCCGCGGACCAACATGTAGTAGGCGCTCTGGGCGCGGGCCGCCGAGAGCCGCCAATTGTCATAGGTGCCGTCCTTGAAGGGACGCCCGTCGGTATGACCTCGGACGACCACGGCACCCTGGCGCCCGGAAAGGAGCCGGCCGATCTTCTCCATGGCGAGCACCAGTTCCTTCTGCGGGACAGCGGAACCGACGGCGAACATCGGCTGATCCGTCTGTTCGCTGATCGTCACCAGAAGGCCGCCTTCGGAGGGTGTGACCACCAGCCCCTCGAGAAGGCGCCCCGCCTCGCCGCCGACCTCCTTCTCGATCTCGGCCTTAAGGGCTTCGGCTTCCTTGCGGTCTTTCGCTTCTGCTTCGCTTCCGGGTGCGTCCGGGCTTTTTGCGGTTTCGCCTTCGGCCTTCGCCGGATTTTCTGCTTCGGCCTGCTGCCCGACGGCGCTATCCAAGGCGGCGTTCGCCGCTGCCGCGACATCGCTCTCCGCCGTGTTGCCGCCGTCCTTCACTTCGACCTGCTTGGTCCAGAAGTCCGGATCGAAGGGATCGCGATAGGCCTCCCCGCCGGAGGCGCCCGTCGCCGGTCCCGACTGCGCGGCACCGCCGTCGCCCTTGATGCTGATATTGGCCTCGTGGCCGACCTCGCGGGCGATCTCGGAAAGAACCGAGTAAGGGTTTTCGAAAAAGTCGGCGTCGGAATATTTGGTTTCCTCGCCCGACGTCGCCGTCAACTGGTCGCCGGACTTGGCGGAACCACCGGACTTCGTCTGTTCGCCGTCGACTTTGGAGCGCTCCTGCGTTTCTTCGCCCTGTGCGTCTTTGGCCGGGTCCTTGAGCCCCTTCTCAGACGGCTTTTGATCAGTAAGCTGTACCGGATTGAAATAGGCCGCAATCGCCGCCTTCGTCTCTTCATTGGCGGCGTTGATCAGCCACATGACCAGGAAGAAGGCCATCATCGCCGTCATGAAGTCGGCATAGGCGATCTTCCACGAGCCGCCGTGATGGCCGTCATGACCATCCGCGGAACGCTTGACGATGATGATTTCGTTCTTGCCGTTGTGATGGCTCTCGTCGCTCATGCCAGAACCTTCCGCACAGTATCGGACCAGGCAGCCATGCGGGTCACCAGTACGGCTTCGCCCATTTCAACGGTGAGATCGACATCGCTACCCTCGATGTGGCGAAACGCCGTCGCCTCGGGCAGTTGCGCTTTCAGCGCTTCGAAAAGCGCAAGCGGCCCGTGGACGGTTATTGCAAGCCCCTCGCCGGCGGCAAGACTCTGCCGGATCATGCCGGCGAGATTCTCGATCGCCCGCTTGACGAGCGCCTCGTCCATCACCGGCGCCAGCACACGCGCCGCCTGATCGCCGAGCGCAAGCGCCAGTTGCTCCGTCATGTCGCTGAAAGCGGCAGCCAGCTTCCGGGCGGCGTCATCTTCCAGACGCCGCGTCAGCGCTTCGAGTTCCTCGGCATGCCGGGCTTTGAGCTCGGTGATTTCTTTCTGGTGCTCGAAGGCGAGTTCGGCACTCGCCTCGGCGCGACCTTGCGCAAAAGCCTCACGTCGCTCGGCGTCGATGTCGATCTCGGGCATGACCGGCCTCATGCCTACACGATTATTGTCGGGAAGATCGGCATCGAGATCCGGGAAATATTTCGGCGGCATCCGCGCGAGTTCGATCTTCGGCGGGCTGAAATCCTTGAGGTAACGGGAAAGCGACGCGCTCATCGGCACGCCTCCGGCCGGCACGCCACCAGCGTCGATGCTCCCTGCCTCGCCGGCAAAGGCTGCCTCATGGCCCGGAAATCCATAGAGCCTGACACGTCTTAAATGTCTCCTTCGGCCCCCTCGCACGAGATAGCGACAGGACCAGCATTCTCGATGCGCACCGGTTCGCAAAAAGGCGGAGCCCAAGCGACGACCGCTGCAAGCGGCGGCCAACACCATCTTGGCCGGCAGTCGGTCCACAGCGCCGCGCGTCTGATCAGACGCGCAGGTCGCTGTAGCACTCTGAATTGCTGCGGAATGGAGGCTATCCGGTCAAACTTGTGCGAAAATGAAGGTGTTGGACCGCGCCAGGGCAACAGCGCGGTCCAACCTTTTTCCTCCGATGCCGATGACCGGCGGCACGGCGGAAAGCGGGTGCGAGGAAGCGTAAGGCCGCATGGTCGAGAGGGGCTGCGCTTGTCCGGACCCATGCGACGGATCCTCTTACTCCTGGAACAGGCGGAGGATGTTCTCGGACGTCGTGTTCGCGATCGACAGCGACTGAATGCCGAGCTGCTGCTGCGTCTGCAGTGCCTTCAGCCGCGTCGATTCCTCGTTCATGTCGGCATCGACGAGACGGCCGACACCCTTGTCGATCACATCCATCAGATTGGCGACGAAGCCTTCCTGCATCTCGATACGGCTGGTGATCGCGCCGAGCGTCGAAGCGGAGTCGGTCAATTGGCTGATGAGCTCGTCGACGACGCTGATCATGTCGTCGAGTTGCGCATCGGTGGTCGTGTCGTCGATCTCGATCTCAGTGGCACCAGCGGGAGCAGCACCGGCGTCGATGAGAAAAAAGTTGCGCGGCACGCCTGTCGGAGTGGGCTGCAGGGCATCCGCGTCGACCGCCTTGGTGAGCATGCCGCGCGCCGGGTCCACGACGTCGACCAATATGGACGTGGAGGTGTCATAATCGAGCGTCGTAACCGAAACGCTGCCATCAGCGCTGCGATTGAACGAGGCGACTACCGATTTCACGCCGACCGCTGCGGTAGCATTGTTATAAAGCCAGTTCTCGCCGGAGAAGGACGCCGATTGCGCCGCGGATACCAACTGTTCCTTGAGCTGGGTAAGCTCCTTGTTGATCTTGTCCTTGTCGACGCCGGGTTCTCGGGCAGCAACCAGCTTGGCCTTAACCTCGCTCATGAGATCAATGACCGTGTCCATTGCTGCATAGGCGGTATCGACCTTTGCCGCGCCCAAGCCCAGAGCGTCCTGAACGGTGGAAAGAGCCGTATTATCCGAACGCATCGTGGTCGCGATGGACCAATAGGCTGCATTGTCCGCAGCCGTCTCTACCCGATAGCCGGAGGAAACACGATTTTGCGTTTCCTCCAAGTTTCGGTTGATGGAACGCAAGGTCTGCAATGCCGCCATCGCGGCGGCGTTGGTCATGATGCTGGTCATTTGCTATCGCCCTAACTGGGGGGAGGAATGGGAACATTCCGGGAGGGCCGGTAACGACGGTGAGGCGTCATGCACGCTGGCACCTTGTTTGCCCTGGGTGACCAGACCATCGTTCTTAACGAACGGTTAACGCGAAATGGTTAACAAACAGTTAACGCTTAACGAGTCATTAATATGAGTAAATGCTTCGTAAAGCTTCGAAGCCCTGAGCGCAGCGCTCTCGCCCCACCGCTCCCACGAAATTTCTTGCAAACGTTGCAATGAAGTTGCGCCAGAAAACATTCAAGGCCGCGCGGTAACCGCGCGACCTTGGAACTGATAGCGAGCGAGCAAGCGAGCAGGCGCCTATCTACCCGTTACTGGCGGAAGAGCTGGAGGATGTTTTCCGAGCTGGTATTGGCGATCGAGAGCGATTGGATGGCGAGCTGCTGCTGCGTCTGCAACGCCTTCAGGCGCGTCGATTCCTCGTTCATATCCGCATCCACGAGACGACCGATACCGGAGTCGATCGAATCGGTGAGGGTCGAGACGAATTCCTCTTGCAGGCCGATGCGCATGGAAATCGAACCAAGCTCCGAGGCAGCACTGGTCAGGGCCTGGAGTCCGGCTTCCACCAGTGTCAAAGCCTCAGCCAATTCTGCGGTCGTCAAGCTGGTGATGTTGAGCGTGTTGATAGACATGGCACCGACCGCCGCGCCGGCGGGGGTTGTGCCGGCAACGGCGGTGTCGAAGTCTACGGTGGTCCAGCTCGACGCGATCGTTCCAAGGATACCGGTCGTGGCGGAGATGGCACCCGTTGCGTCGCCGCCGAAGAGCAGGTTCATGGAACCCGCGGTGAAGCCATCGAGCGTATAAGTCGTCGTCTTGACGGAAACGGCGCCGTTGGAGTCGCGCACGAAGGCAGAAACGACAGCGGCATCGAGCGTTCCGGTCCCGGTACCGACGCCGCCGGCAACCCAGTTCTCACCGCTGAAGGACGCCGATTGCGCGATCGACATCAACTGTTCCTGAAGCTGCTTGATTTCTTCGTGGATCTTGGCCTTATCGACGCCCTCTTCCGTGGCGGCCACGACCTTGGCCTTGATTTCCTTGACGACGTCGATGGCGCTTTCCATCGCGGCATAAGCGGTGTCCACCTTCGCAGCGCCAAGGCCGAGCGCATCCTGCACCGCGGAAAGCGCCATATTGTCCGAGCGCATAGTGGTGGCGATCGACCAGTAGGCGGCATTGTCGGCGGCTTGGCCGACGCGCAATCCGGAGGAAACGCGACCCTGGGTCGTCTCCATGCTGTCGTCGATCGCGCGAAGAGTCTGGAGCGCGGCCATTGCCGCCGTGTTCGTCAGGATGCTGGTCATCGTCTAAGTGCCTCTCAATGGCATGGAATGAAAGGAACATTCCGGGTCACCACCGGGGAACAATGATCAGCCTCATGCCTGTTAACCGATTGGTCACTTCGGTTAACTCATCGTTTCGCTGCGGCCAGCTAACGGAAATATGGTTAACGAACCCTAAACCGAATTTAACAAAATTAAGAAATCTTACCGATTCCTTTGCGCTAGCTGTTCAGACACGCGAAAAGCCGCACCTTTCGCAAGGTGCGGCCTCGAGATGGCGGGTAACCGCTGAACGTATCGGATCGTCGGATCGCTACCCGACGCTGCCGATTAGCGGAAGAGCTGGAGGATATTTTCCGAGTTGCTGTTGGCGATCGACAGCGACTGGACGGCGAGCTGCTGCTGCGTCTGGAGAGCCTTGAGACGGGTCGATTCTTCGTTCATGTCGGCATCGACGAGGCGACCGATACCCGAGTCGATCGAGTCCGAAAGCTTGTTAACGAAATCTTCCTGCAGACCAATTCGCATGGAGATCGAACCAAGTTCGGCCGCAGCACTCGTCATCGCATCGAGACCGGCTTCGACCAGCGTCAGAGCATCATCCAACTCTGCCGCCGTCAGGCTGGTGATGTTAAGCGTGTGGATGGACATCCCAGCCACTGCGCCGCCGGCGGCGGTAATCGCAACATCGCTCGGGTCGAAGTCGATCGTGCTCCAGCTCGAAGCCACCGTTCCGAGAATGCCCGTCGTAAGGGAAATAGCGCCGGTCGCATCGCCACCGAAGAGAACGTTCATAGTGCCCGCAGTGGACGCATCGAGCGTGTAGGTGGTCGTCTTCACAGAAACGTTGTCGTTGGCGTCGCGCACGAAACCGGAGACAACGGTAACACCGAGCGGCGTGGTGGCAGTGTCGACACCGCCAGCAATCCAGTTTTCACCGGAGAAGGAGGCGGACTGGGCGACGGAGAGCAACTGCTGCTGGAGCTGCGTGATTTCTTCCTGGATCTTGGCCTTGTCGACGCCTTGTTCAGTCGCGGCGACGATCTTGGCCTTGATTTCCTTCACGACCTCGATAGCCGACTCCATACCGGCGTAAGCCGTGTCGACCTTGGCGGCGCCGAGGCCGAGCGCGTCCTGGACGGCGGAAAGCGCCATGTTATCGGAACGCATGGTGGTCGCGATCGACCAGTAGGCGGCGTTGTCTTCAGCTTCGCCGACACGCAGACCGGAGGAGACACGGCCCTGGGTCGTTTCCATGTTGGTGCCGATGGTCCGCAGCGTCTGGAGTGCGGACATGGCAGCGATATTGGTGAGAATGCTTGTCATTTTGAGTGCCCCTTAGTGGCTGATTAAGAAGGGACATTCCGGATTGCACCGGGAAGCGACGGTCAGCATCATGCCTGCTAACCACTTAATTTTCTTGGTTAACCCGCCGTTTCGATGGTGCTAGAAAACAGCAAGATGGTTAAGGAATGCTGAAGCGAAACAAAAAACGTGAAAAAGCCGCGACCGAGTGCGGTCGCGGCTCTTTTCCAGCGTTGCGGCACGGTCAGCCTCAGTGCCGGTTTGCCGATTAGCGGAAGAGCGAGAGGATGCTCTGCGAGTCGGAGTTGGCGATCGAGAGCGCCTGGATCGCAAGCTGCTGCTGCGTCTGGAGAGCTTTCAGGCGGGTCGATTCCTCGTTCATGTCTGCGTCGACCAGGCGACCGACACCGCTTTCGATGGCATCAGAGAGCTTCGCGACGAAATCTTCTTGGAGATCGATGCGCGTCGAAATCGAACCGAGTGCCGATGCCGAGCTGGTCATGGACTTCAGCGCCGTCTCGACGTCCGTCAGCAGGTTGGTGAGCTGCGTGTCGGTGGTGGCAGCGGTGATGGCGAAGCCATAGACGCTCGCGCCGCTCGCGGCGCCGGTGGCGCCGAGAATGCCGGTCGTCGTGTCGATGGCGCCCGCGGTTTCAGTAAACAGCATATTGGTGGCGGCCAGAGTAAGGTCGGTGGTCTTGACCGACACGGTGCCGTCGGACGCACGGACGAAGCCCGTCACGACGCTGGCGGTGCCAGTAGCGCCCGCAATCCAGTTCTGCCCATTGAACGAAGCGGACTGAGCGACCGAGAGCAACTGCTCCTGGAGCTGATCGATTTCTTCCTGGATCTTGGTCTTGTCGACACCCTGTTCCTTGGCCGCGACGAGCTTGGCCTTGATTTCCGTAACCACGTCGATTGCAGCGTCCATACCGGCATAGGCCGTATCAACCTTGGCGGCGCCCATGCCGAGTGCGTCGGTTACCGACGAAAGGGCGGCGTTGTCGGAGCGCATCGTGGTCGCGATCGACCAATAAGCGGCGTTGTCAGAGGCGGCGCCAACGCGAAGGCCGGTCGAAATCCGGTTCTGCGTGTCTTCCATGCTGGAAGAGATCGAACGCAAGGTGGAGAGGGCCGCCATTGCGGAGGTGTTGGTGAGGATGCTTGCCATATTCGTTGTCCCTTTTACGAAATACAGGTGGGGGGACATACCGGACTGAAGAACGTTACCGGTCACGACGATCCGGCATCATGCCACTCGGCTCCGCTCACTCGTGAAGGACACCAAACCCGTCGTGTGAGGACGAAATTCGCAGCCATTCGTTGCCAACTACTTAACCGGAAAGACGCGTCGGATCCCACGCGAAAACGTGGTGAATCGCGCGTGAAATCCTATACTTAACGGAATCTTATTGGGGAGCTGAGCGCGGGTTGAAAGGCGTGCGGTCGCCTCCCCAGCCTGCGTCAGATGAACGATCGCACCAAGCTGCCGACGAGCAGGTTCCAGCCGTCGATCAGCACGAAAAAGAGTATCTTGAAGGGCAGCGAGATCGCCGTCGGCGGCAGCATCATCATGCCCATGGCCATGGTGATGGTCGAGACGATGAGATCGATCACGAGGAAGGGCAGCATGATCAGGAAGCCGATCTCGAAGCCGCGGCGGATTTCCGAGATCATGAAGGCCGGCACGACTGCGCGCAGATCAACCTTGTCGTCGACGACGACCGTCTGGCCTTTTTCCCTGGCGATATCGATGAAGAGCTGCAGGTCCTTGTCGCGGGTATTAGCGAGCATGAACTCGCGGAAAGGTTCCGCCATGCGCTGCATCGCGTCGGTCTCGGAGATCTCGTTCTTCAAGAGCGGATCGATGCCGTCGCGCCAGGCGCGGTCGAAGGTCGGCGCCATGACGTAGAAGGTCATGAAGAGCGCCAGCGACACCATGATCATGTTGGAGGGCGTGGTAGCCAGTCCCATGCCCGAGCGCAGGATCGCGAAAGCGATGACGAAGCGCGGGAAGCTCGTCACCATGATCAGGATGCCGGGCGCTACCGAAAGAACGGTAAGCAAGCCGAAGGTGCGGATGATCCACGAGGCGACCGAGCCTTCGACCGGGGTGTTCAGGATATCGGCGGGAAACCCTTGAGCCCCGGCAATTCCCGACATCGCCATCATGGCGACTATGAAGGTGGTAATCCGGAGCATCAGCGAATCATTGGATGACGAAGGTGCGGAACATCACATTCGTTACGCGTCCCTCGGAGCGCAGGTCAACCCGCTCCTGAATGTCATCCCGGAGATATTGAAAGCCGCGCGGCCCCTGGATTTGCTGGAGCGACACGGTCTTGAGGTAGGCTGCAATGTCCTGGTGTATCGTTTCCGCCAGGGTGACGTCGGGCGCGCCTTCGAACTGAAGCGCGACTTCGAGGCGGACCCAGTTTTCCGACGGATAGGCGAGGTTCGTCGTGATCGGCTCGAGCTCGACGATACCGTTGGCTTCGGTGGCGATCTTCGGCACCTCTTCCTCGCCGGTGGCGTTCGGCGCGATTTCGGCCGTCTCCGTCTTTTCCGCCGGTGGCGGCGCCAGCATCGCGCCGACGAGCCAGCCGCCACCGCCTGCGACGAGTGTCAGCACGGCCACGGCTGCAACGGTCATCACCAGCGAGGGGGACTTCGTTTCTTTGCTCTCGGTTTCTTCCATCGTGTCGTTCCGTACCGGTCTCGTTCTCCAGGCTTTCGTCGATCAGATCGGCGAGACGAGATCCACGACCTGCTGGCCCCATGGCGGCTGTTGAACCTCCATCAGGCGGCCGCGACCGCCGTAGGAGATGCGCGCTTCGGCGATGCGGTCGTAGGAGATGACGTTGTCGGCATCCACGTCGCGCGGCCGGACGATGCCGGCGACGTTGAGGATGCGCAGTTCGTGGTTGACGCGCACCTCTTGGGAACCGCTGATCAGGAGGTTGCCGTTTTCGAGAACGCCGGTGACGACGGCGGCGACGAGCAGCCGGAGCTTTTCCGAGCGCTCGGTCTTGCCGTCGCCCTCGGTCTTGGTGTTTGAGCCGTATTCGAGGTCGCCCGACCAGGCGAAGTCGCTCGTCTGCGACTCGCCGCTTGCGCCGAGATTGAAGCCGCTCGAGTTGGTTCGGCTGCGATCCGTCTCGTTTTCGAAGGACGCCTTATCGTCGATCCTTATATCGACCGTCAGAATGTCGCCGATGTTGATCGCGCGCGCGTCCTTGAAGAGCGCGGCCTGCTGATCGTTCCACAGCGAGTATCCATGCGTGACCTGACGCGGCTGCTTCGGATACATGGCGAGCTGCGGGGTCTGCGTGTATTGCAGGCCGCTGCCGATCGGGCTCATGGATGGCGCCCGTCCGATTTCGTTGAAGGCCTGGTTCTGGCACCCCGCCAGGAGACCTGCGGCCAGCACGGCCGTGATACGCGTTCTCATGATGGCTCCTTCGAGGTGCTGGGGTCGCTCGCGCTCGAGATGATGTTGGTCAGTACCGCCGCCTTGTCGTCGCTCATTTCGCTTAAGATCAGCGAGGACTGGCGCGGCGGCAGCTTCATGACGATCGCCGCGGCGATCTCCGGACGCACCATCTCGAGCTTGCCCGCGGCGGCATCCGGCTTCATCGTCTTATAGATGTCGACAAGGCCCAGCTCCGCCTGCTTCAGGAAATCGTTGCGGCGCTTCAGCCAGTCCTCATATTCGGCGCGGCGCTTCTCGAGCGTCGCGATACGCTCGTCTACGCTCGCCTGCAGCGCCTCTAAATCCTTGCGCTGCAAGACGTAACGCTGGTCGCGTGCGGCGTCGGCGATATTGGTGCAGAACTTCTCGATCTCGCTCGCGGTGGCGTCTTCCGCCGGCGGCGCCGTCACGTCCTGCGCGAAGGCGCCCGGCATCGCCAGCATCAGCGCGCCGGCAACCGAGGCGAGGAGAAGGCGGAGCGGTGTGCCGCGAAGATGGTCCAAATGTCCGATCATTGCAGAACAAGCTCCGCCTGTAGGGCTCCCGCCGACTTGATGCTCTGGAGGATCGCGATGATCCCGTCCGGTTTGACGCCGATGCTGTTGAGACCAGCGACGAGCTGACGAAGGCTCGATCCGTTGAGGATCGCTACCGTGCCGCCATCGGCCTGAGCCTCGATCGTGGTGTTGGGTTCGTAGGCTGTCTGGCCGCGCGAGAATGGCTCCGGCTGCACGATTGTCGGCGTCTCGGTGACCTGCACCGTCAGCGTACCGTAGCTCACCGCCACCTCGGAGACGCGGACATCCTGGCCGATGACGATCGTGCCCGTCCGCTCGTTTATCACGACGCGGGCCGGCGCATCGGTCTCGATCACCAGATTCTCGACATCGGCCATCAGCCGCGCGAGATCCGCCATCTTCGGTTTCTGGACCAGGACCGATTGCGAGTCCAAGGCTTCGGCGATGCGGCCGCCGAACTGCGCTGCGGCATATTTGTTGATCGCCGCCGCCATGCCGACGGCGGTCGAAAAGTCAGGGTTGCGCAATTGCAGCACGAGGTTGAAACCGTCCTTGAACTTCGACGGCAATTCCCGCTCGATGATGGCGCCGTTCGGGACACGGCCAGCGGTGGTCACGCCCTGCGACAGCTCAGCGGCCTCCCCTTGAGCGGTGAAGCCGCTGACGACGACGGAGCCCTGCGCCACCGCGTAGATCTGCCCGTCGGCGCCCGAAAGCGAGGTCATGACCAGCGTACCGCCGCGCAGCGACGTCGCATCGCCCAAGGAGCCGACGGTCACGTCGAGGCGACTGCCGGGGCTCGCGAAAGGCGCCAGCGTCGCGGTGACGAGCACCGCCGCCACGTTGCGCGTGCGCGACTGGCCGCCTTGGGTGGAGATGCCGAGATTCTGCAGCATTGCGCGGATCGACTGATCGGTGAAAGGCGAGGAGCGCAGGCTGTCGCCGGTCCCCTGCAGGCCCACGACCAGGCCGTAGCCGATAAGCTGGTTATCCCGGCCCGCCTGCAGCGAGGCAACATCCTTGATGCGCGAGGCGGCATGGACAGGGGTCAGGGCCGCGGCAAAAGCCACGGCGAAGGTCAGCAGCCAATTCAAGGCGCGCATCTTCATTTCGCCACCACATGGATCGTGCCGTCCGCCATCACCGTTCCGGAAACGATGACACCGGTATCGATGTTACGCACGCGGATCAGTTCACCGACCGCGGCATCCTGCAGCGGCGAGCCGGCCGCCGTGATCATCAGTCCGCCGTTGTTGAAAACGAGCCGTATCGTGGAACCGCGCTCGACCGCGTATTGCTCGCGTAGCGCCGAGGCGAGGATCACACGCCCGGGAAGAAGGGTGCGCTTCGTTACCTTGCCTTCGATTTCTTCAAGCGAGCGCACATAGCCGTCGCGCAGGTCCGGATTGGTGACGTCGACGACCTCCAGCATGCTCGCATCGAGCGCTTCGCCGGGATAGATCGTCTGCTTTGGAATGACCGCCGTCGGGGGCTCGGCGGAGGCGGCCGAAGGCGACAGGAAGGCGATGGCCATCGCGGCGAATGCGATGGTCCGCACCCGGGCGGCGAGGCTGTTTTCGACAGCTATCCTTAAGACGGATCGGCGAAACGTCATGTTTGCCTCCTCTTGCCCTTACCTGAGGTTCTTGCTCACCGTGGCCGCCATTTCGTCCGCAGCCTGAATGATCTTGGAGTTCATCTCGTAAGCGCGCTGGGCCGAGATCAGGTCGGTGATCTCCTTCACCGGATCCACGTTCGAGGCCTCGAGATAGTTCTGCTTGATCTGCGCGAAACCCGGGTCGGCCGGCGTACCGACGATTGGATCGCCCGAGGCCGGCGTCTGCCGGAAGAGGTTCTCGCCCATCGGTTCGAGGCCGGCCTCGTTGACGAAATTCGCGATCGTCAACTGACCGATCTCCTGCAGCTCCGTGTCGTTGCCGATGCGCACCATTACCTGGCCCGAGGAGGTGAAGGTGATTTCCGTCGCATCCTGCGGCACCGTGATGCCCGGAACGACGGTGTAGCCGTCGATGGTGACGAGCTGGCCGGTGGCATTGGTGTTGAAGGCGCCGGAGCGCGTATAGACCGTCTCGCCGTCGGGGGTCTCGATCTGGAACCAGCCGCGGCCGACGAGCGCGAGATCGTAGTCGTTGCCCGTGTTGACGAGGCTGCCCTGGATATGGAGGTTGCGGACGGCGGCGGTCTGCACGCCGAGCCCGATGATCGCGCCCTCCGGCACGATCGCCTGGTTGGAACGGTTCGGCACGCCCTGGGCGCGCTCGGTCTGGTAAAGCAGGTCCGAAAACTCGGCGCGCGCCCGCTTGTAGCCCGTCGTGTTGATGTTCGCGATGTTGTTCGCGATGACTTCGAGGTTCAGTTGCTGGGCGTTCATGCCCGTTGCGGCGATGGAAAGGGCCTTCATGTCTCGTTCCCTCAGATCTGCATGCGCGCGATTTCGAGATAGGCGGTGACCAGCTTGTCGCGGATGGCGAGCGCCGTCTGCAGCGACTGTTCCGCATTCATGACGGCGTCGACCACTTCACGGGTGTTGGCCTCGCCGCGGACCGCCTGCAGCGACACCCCTTCCGCGGATTTCATCGATTGAATGACGTCGGTGGTCATATTGCCGAGGACTTCGGCAAAGCTCTGCGATTGCGGGACGGCGAACCCGGCGGCAGGCGTGACGAGCGCGGAGGATGAGGTGAGGCTCGTCCCTTCGGCCTCCTTCATGGCCGAAAAGGCGCCGATGGACTGGATTGCATCGATCATTACTGCGAAGCCCTCAACAGGTCGATTGTCTGGGAGATGAGATCGCGAGACTGCTTGATGGTCTGCAGGTTGGCCTCATAGGCGCGGTTCGCCTCGCGCATATCGGCCATCTCGATCAGGATGTTGACGTTCGGCATCTTCACCATGCCCTTCTCGTCGGCCGCCGGATTGCCGGGATCGAACTCGATGTTGAAGTCCGAATCGTCGGTGCCGAGGCGCTGGACCTCGACAAGAGCGGCGCCGCTCGCCCGGTCGACCTCCGCGGCGAAGCTGATCGTCTTGCGGCGGTACGGCTCGGCGCCGGGCACGTCGCCGGACGAACGGGCGTTGGCGATGTTTTCTGACACGATGCGCAAGCGGGTCGATTCCGCCTGCAGCCCGGAGGCCGAGACTTTCAGCGCAGAGGTCAATGGATCCATGGTTCTTACTTCCGTACCGTCATGAGCATCATCCGGTGAAAGGCCTTCACCAGCCCAGCATTGAGCTCGTAATCGCGCTTGATCTCACCGGTCTTCATCATTTCCTCTTCGAGCGCGACGCTGTTGCCCGACTGCTGCACCGCGACGTCATCGAGCGCACTCACCTCGGTCACCTGGGCGGCTTCCGGGCTCTCGGTGAAATGGGCGCGATGGGTCGCGGCCATCTGGATGCCGGTGTTCTGGAGAACGCTTTCGAAGGGCTGCACGTCCTTCGCCTTGTAGTGCGGCGTGTTGGCATTGGCGATGTTGCCAGCCACGACGTTCTGGCGAACGGTCAGCCATTGGGCCTGCCGCGACGCGAGTTCGAAAAGCTGAATCGGTTCCATCAAGAGCTCCTGCTGCTGATGGCGAAACTAGGCAGGCAATCTTGCGTGGGACTTGTCGAGAGATGCCGAACCGAGAATGTTCGTGCGTTTCCGGGCGGGCCTCCCGCGGTGGCGCGCCAAAATCCTCCGATCCGGGTGCGGCGAGCGACAACAGAAGGTCGCGGGAGACGGGAATAACAGCGTGGCCGGGATTCGCCGGACGACTTGCAGCCGCGCTACCGGGCCTCGTAGACCTCGCCCTTGGAGGTGATCATCACCCAGCGGCCGCCGCGCTCCTCGAAGGTGGCGAGCCGGCTGTTGTCCGGCAGAACAGAACCGACGCGGACGATATACATGCCGCTCGCATCCTCGATCAGGGCGCGGCCATTGGCGACGTGCATCAATTTGAAGCTCGCCTGTCCCGGGAAGGGCTGGTCGAGGCCCTCTTTCGCGTTCTCCTTGGCCCTGGCCGTCTCCCCGTCGAGGCCGGGTACCGTCGCCGTCGTCAGACGATCGACTGCTGCGGCGGTCTCGCTGTCCATGTCCGTCATCGCCAATGGCGAGACCGACACGACCGAGCGGCCCGGGCGTTCCGGCAGGTCGCGCGTCGTTCCTTGCCAGAGCGGAGGAATCGAAAATTTTTCCGGGTGCAGAAAGACGTACCAGGGCAGGAAGGTCGCGGCAGCGGCCATCGCCAGCCCGATCGCCCCCAGGATCTTGTCGACCAAGGGCATCTTGGCTTCGCGCCGCCGTTGGCGAACGATTTCGTCTGCGTCGGAGTCCCTCATTCCTATCCTCCGGATCACGATGACCTCCAGTGGCGGCGACCGGAAATCAACGAGCCTAGTAAGTTGAAGCGGGATGCGCGCGGAACACGGCGCCTGAGTTTTCTCATCCCGCTCTTCCCCGCATGCCGGCACCGGCGCCCGGCTGGTTCCCCATTGCTGCCGACTTCAGCGCATTGGCGAGATCGGTGAAGGCGTCGAAAGCCGGCCGCTCGCCGGGCGTCTGCTTGAGGACATCGTAGACGACGGGCACTTGCTTGATCGCCATGTCGAGATCGGCGTCGCCGCCCGGGCGATAACCGCCGATCAGCCTCAGATCGCGCGTTTCCTCGAAGCGGTGGATCAGCGATTTCAACCGGGCGACCAGCTTCTCCTGGTCCGATGTCCAGGCCTTCCTGGCGAGGCGCGAGATCGAGGCGAGCGGGTTGATCGGCGGATAGCGCCCCTCCTCCGCGAGGCTGCGGTCAAGCACGATGTGCCCGTCGAGAATGCCGCGCGCCGAATCGGCGACCGGGTCGTTGTGATTGTCGCCGTCGACGAGGATCGAAATGATCGCGGTGATCGTGCCCGTCCCCTCCGCGCCGGGACCGGCGCGTTCGAGCAGGCGCGGCAATTCCGTGAATACGGAGGCCGGGTAGCCGCGCGCGATCGGCGGCTCTCCGGCCGCCGTCGCGACCTCGCGGATCGCATGGGCGAAGCGGGTGACGCTGTCGACGATGAGCAGGACATTGTCGCCCTTGTCGCGGTAGTGCTCGGCGATCGTGACGGCGGTAAGCGGCGCCATTTTCCTGAGCATCGGACTTTCGTCACTGGTGGCGACGACCGCGACCGATTTGGCGAGGTTATCCCCGAGCGTATCCTCGATGAATTCGCGCACCTCGCGGCCGCGCTCGCCGACCAGCGCGATCACCACCTTGTCGAAGGCGTCGGCACGCGCCAGCATGGAAAGCAGCGTCGACTTGCCGACGCCGGAGCCGGCGAAGATGCCGAGACGCTGCCCGAGGCAGAGCGGCGAAAAGATGTCGATCGCGCGCACACCCGTCTTGAAACCCCGCTCGACGCGCTTGCGGGTCATGGATGGCGGAGCGGTGTTCGAGATCGAGCGGCGGATGTCGCCCTGGAGGAGCGGCCCAAGACCGTCGATCGGCTCGGCCAAGGCGTTGATCGTTCGGCCACACCACTTGTCGGTCGGCGCTATGCGGAAGGCGCCCTTGCGGATGACGACGTCATGAATGCCGATCGGATCGCCGGGCTCGATCGGGCAGACGACCACCCGGTCGGGCTCGACCCGCACGACTTCGCCGAGATGCGTGCCGGTTGCGCTTTTATGGGCGACGAAGTCGCCGAGCCGGACGTGGCGCGAAAGACCGGTGACGGTATAGTGCCCCGGCGAAATCGTCTGGACATGGCCGCCTGGCGCGATCGCGAAATCGGGTTTCGCATAACGTTCTACTAGGCCGGCGAGCGCCGCCAGCGATGTCGATGTCGCGATGGTGTCGGAGCTTTGGCGTTCCATGCGGATTTCCGTCAGGGTCAACTCTTATCGGGACGCGGGCGGAGAGCCGCCGGCACATATCCACAGGCGGGCTTAGCGGCTACCGCCGAGGGTCTTGATCGCCTCGTCCAGCGATCCCTCGCTGTCGCGCATCAGCGCCGTGATGTTGTCGAAGGCGCGCGTGATCATGATGAGCTGCGACATTTCCTGAATGGCATTGACGTTCGATTCTTCGAGGAACCCCTGCATTACGCCGACGCCGAAGCGGTCCACGACAGGCTCGGGCTGGGCGGCCGGCATCACGGCGCTATTGTCATAGCGCATGAAGCCCTTGCTGAAATCGGCTTCATAGAGCCCCAGCAGCGCGACTTGGACGCCGTTCTGGTGAATTGCGCCGTCGGCGCCGACGGTGATCTCGCCCGCTCCGCCGTTCAACTGTATCGGCGCACCGCCGGCATCGAGCACCGGATACCCCTTGATGGTCACGAGTTCGCCGGTCTCCGTCAGCATGAACCGCCCGTCGCGTGTCAGCGCCGGCCCGCCTGGAGTGTCGATCGAAAACCAGGCCTCGCCCCTGACGGCGAAATCGAGCGCGGCACCGGTGCGCGCAAGAGCGCCGTTATTGGTGTTGAGAAATTCCTCGCCTTCGGAAACATAGGAGACTTTCGTCGGCTTCGTGTCGCCCAGCACCTGGTTGAACTTCACTTCCGTGCCGCGGAAGCCGACCGTATTGGAATTGGCAACGTTGTCGGCAAGCGTGTTCAGGCGCTTTTCAAGCGCCATCTGCGACGAGAGCGCCACATAAAGGCCGGTCTGCACTTCAGCGTCCTCCGAGTTTCAGGTTGTTGATGGTGAGAAGCAGGTCGGGGGAAATTCCGTAGCCGCTCGACGAACCGAATACGGCAAGCGGATCGTAGCTGTCGGAGGAGTTTTCGATCTCCCAAAGTGCGGTGAAGCGGTCGAGGAAGGCCGCGAGCTTCTCGGGGTCCTGGAAGTCCTTGAGATCGATCGCCGTCTCGTAGGCCTCCGCCTGGCGATCCACGTCGGCGGCCGCGAACTCGTCCGGCAATTGCAGCGCGGTCCGGAACACCTCGGAAAGCGCCTCGTCGGCGATGATTTCGTAGCCATTGGTGATCGTCGGCGCCATGCGCTGAAAGTAGAGCGCCAGCCGTACGCCGGTATTTTCCTCGCCGGCATTCTGCTCCAGCGTTTGGCGCGTATACTTGTCGACGACGCCTTTCTGCGCGCGGTCGAACGAAGTCGCCGCTTCGCCGTGGCGGGCAAAATTCAGGGACTCGACCAGGGCCTTGTAGCGTGAGTCCGCGAGCTTGTTGGCGAAGGCGTCCTCTTTGTCGACGCCTTCGGAAAGCACCTTGCGGATAAAGGCTTTTGCATAGGCCATGTCCTCAAGGCCATGCGCCTTCATCGTGTAATTGTAGAGCCGGCTGTCGGCGAAAAAGTCGTCCATCGTTTTGATGCTGCCAATCTTCGCCAGATAATATTCGGTCTCGCGGGCGACGTCCGGCTGTTCGGAGACGCGCTGCAGCGACCTCGTAAGGTCTGCGGTTATCAGCCTGTAGCTCGTATAGGTCGTGGTCACGATCGGCTCGCCCTGTCGCAATAGAGCGGGATGGGAAAAACGTGCACGGTTTCCGCCCGCATCCCGCGCCAATTTCCACTGCATGTCTCCTTAAATCGACCTCGATTTAAGGACAAAGACATGCAGCATTTCAAAGTGCTACAGCGACCTTTGCGCGTCCGATAAGACACGCGGCGCTGTAGAATCGGGCGCGCTGCGGCCCAACCTTGGCAAACCCTGACCGCATTGGCTTGCGCGAACCTGTCCCGACCACCGGGATCTGCACCGGATTCGGGGCCAGCCTCACGCAAGGATCAGAGCCTATTCCCTCGGGGGAAAATCAAGGATCGCGACAGGTATCGGCAATGAACATCATCATCGGGCTTCTTGTGACTTTCGGCTGTATCCTCGGCGGATACATGGCGATGGGCGGCCATCTCGAAGTCCTGAACCAGCCTTTCGAGCTGATGATCATCGGTGGGGCAGGTATCGGCGGCTTCATCATGGCCAACTCGATGAAGGTGGTCAAAGACACCGGCAAGGCGCTTTTGGAGGCCTTCAAGCACAAGGTTCCGAAGGAGCGACACTATCTCGACACGCTCGGCGTCCTCTACAGCCTGATGCGCGACCTGAGGACCAAGTCTCGCAACGAGATTGAAAGCCACATCGACAATCCGGAAGAATCCTCGATCTTCCAGTCCGCACCGACCGTCCTGCAGAACAAGGAGCTGACCGCCTTCATCTGCGACTATGTGCGCCTCATCATCATCGGCAACGCCCGCTCGCACGAGATCGAGGCGCTGATGGACGAGGAAATCCAGACGATCACCCACGACAAAATGAAGTGCTATCACGCTCTGACGACCATGGGCGACGCGCTGCCGGCGATCGGTATCGTCGCGGCGGTCCTCGGCGTCATCAAGGCGATGGGAGCGATCAGCGAAGCGCCGGAAGTGCTGGGCGCCAAGATCGCCGCCGCGCTGGTCGGGACGCTGCTCGGCGTGTTCCTTTCCTATTCGATCGTCAGCCCGCTCGTCTCGAACATCAAGGCCGTACGCGAGAAGCAGAACCGGCTTTACGTCATCGTGAAACAGACGCTGCTTGCCTACATGAACGGCTCGGTTCCGCAGGTCGCGCTCGAATACGGCCGCAAGACCATCTCCGCCTATGAACGGCCGTCTATCGACGCGGTCGAACAGGAGATGATGAATCCGGGCGGTGGCAGCGAGAGCAAGGCGGCTTGATCATGAGCATCGCATCGAACGTCCACGCATTCGACAAAAGGCTGCTTGCGCGCATGATTGGTGCGCTTGGCGAAGACAAGATCATCGGCCGTATCGCGCTCGAGCTCGGCCACGTCTTCAGCGAACTTCTGCCGGACATGCTCGAGGCGGAGACCGGGTGCGACATCACGATCGGCTACGCAGGCTTCCGCACCGGGCTTCGCAACGAACTGATCGCGGATCTCGGAGACGGGGCCGTGCTCGGCGACGTTTCACTGCGCAACTGGTGCACGGATTTTACGGTCGGCTGCGACAGCCCGGTGCTTATCGCCTTGGTCGAAGCCGTGCTCGGAGCCGAGCCCACGAGCATCGAGGAACCGCTGCCGCGGCCTCTCTCGAAAATCGAGATCGATGTCGGCGTGCCGGTGTTCCACAAGGTCGCCGAGGTCCTGCGAACCGCGGTAAATGCGCCTGGCGGGTTCGAACCGGTCGTCGGCCGCCCCTACAACAGCCCCGAACGACCGAAGCCCGACCCCACGATCGAGGATGTCTATGCGGCCGCGATCGACATGACCATCGGCCTTGGGCCAGTGCTTTCCACTTTCTCTGTGATCGTTCCGCAAAGCGTGCTTCTCAAAACCGAGATCGCCTCCCTGAGAGGCGCGGGCGAGAACCAAAACGCGAAGAGCGAGTGGGCGGAACAGCTCGAGGAGCAGGTTCGCCGTTCGGCAGTGACGCTCGAGGCACGCATTCGACTGGAAAGCCTGACGCTGAACACGATCAGTCGCCTGCAGCCGGGGGACGTGATCCCGTTTCACGACGGCTCTGAGGTGCGTGTCGACGTGAACGCCAACGGCCGCGACCTCTATGTTTGCGAGTTCGGCCGCTCGGGTTCGAAGTATACGGTCCGCGTCAGGGATACCCACGGGTCCGAACAGGACATCCTTCGCCACATCATGAGTTAATCAGCCTCGCCGGCAGAATGCCTGAGGCAAGGTTCAACTGGAATATTCTCCACATGGCATCAAAGAAAGCAGCACCCACCGCAGAACCGGCCGCATTCACGGCAGACGTCGAACTCGACCAGGCGATCGACGACCTGCGCGGCGTTCTCAAGAAGGACGGCGGAACGAGTGACTTCGGCGCAGACTTCGCCGCCGAGCCGCTCGCTTCGCCCGCGGATTTCGGCAGCGACTTTGCCGCCACCGGCGGCGCCGCATTCGGCGGCGATTTCGACGCTGGCGGTTTCGGCGGCGATTTCGCCGATACGGGCAACGTCGGCGGCTTCGACACCGGCACCGGCTTCATGGGCGGCGATTTCGATTCGGCAGCAGCCGTGAGCGAACCGGCACCGGGAAGCGCCATGACGGCCAATATGGACCTGATCATGGACATTCCGATCGATGTCCAGATCGTGCTCGGCACCAGTCGCATGCAGGTTTCGGGTCTGATGGGGCTCAACGAGGGCGCCACGATCGCGCTCGACCGCAAGATCGGCGAGCCGGTCGAGATCATGGTCAACGGCCGGGTGATCGGCCGCGGCGAAATCACCGTCCTCGAGGGCGATGTGACCCGCTTCGGCGTCAAGCTCATCGAGATAATAGGCAGCAAGAAATAGCAGCCCGATGATTGGGCGAGGGATGAATCCATGACGGATTTCGGAAGTTTCGAGCAGGCGCTGGCCCAACCGCTGAGCCAGACGGAGAAGGCGGCGGCCGTGCTGCTCGCCATGGGCAAATCCGTGGCCGGGAAGCTCTTGAAGTTCTTCACGCAGGGCGAGTTGCAGGCGATCATCGCCGCAGCGCAATCGCTCAGAGCCATCCCCCCGCATGAACTCGAAGCGCTCGTCAACGAATTCGAGGACCTCTTCACGGAAGGGGCCGGCCTGATGGACAACGCCAAGGCGATCGAGAGCATCCTCGAAGAGGGCCTGACGCCGGACGAGGTCGATGGCCTGCTTGGCCGCCGGGCCACCTTCCAGTCCTACGAAGCGAGCATCTGGGATCGGCTCATGGACTGCGACCCCACCGCTATTGCTCAATTGCTCGCCGATGAACATCCGCAGACGATCGCCTATGTGCTGTCGATGATGCCGTCGAGCTTCGGCGCCAAGGTGCTGCTGCAGATCTCCGACAAGCAGCGGCCGGATATCCTCAACCGCGCCGTCAACATCAAGAACGTCAGCCCGAAAGCCTCCGCCATCATCGAGGCGCGCGTGATCGAGATGATCGAGGAGATGGAGGCCGAGCGCAATTCGCCCGGACCGGCCAAGATCGCGGAAGTGATGAACGAGCTGGAGAAGCCGCAGGTCGATACGCTGCTTGCCTCGCTCGAAACCATCAGCACCGATTCGGCCAAGAGGGTCCGCCCGAAGATCTTCCTCTTCGACGACATCCTCTACATGCCGCAAAGAAGCCGCGTGCAGCTCTTCAACGACGTCTCCACCGACGTCATCACGATGGCGCTCAGGGGCTCGGCCCCGGAACTGCGCGAATCGATTCTCGCCTCCATCGGCGCCCGCCAGCGGCGCATGATCGAAGCGGACCTCGCGATCGGCGACGCCGGCATCAACCCGCGCGACATCGCGATCGCCAGACGCTCGATCACCCAGGAAGCGATTCGTCTGGCCGCCAGCGGACAGCTCGAGCTCAAGGAAAAAGAAGCCGAGGCGGCCTGAGGCGCGTCGTCCGCTGCTCGGCAAGCCGGCGCCTGATGCTGATTTCTGTTGAACCGAGGCAATTGCCGGCTTTCGGCTCTTGCGCGCGAAAGCCTCCGCGTTCACGACAGAAGCGGGCGTCAGCGATTCCGAGCGCTGCGGGGCCTTTGTACGTTTGATCCGATGCTCGGCTGTAGCTCCGCCTCGTTGACGCTCGTTTGCCAGGCGGTCGGGAGCTTCCTCTTTCATGTCGGAAGAGCAGGACAAGGAAAGCAAAACAGAGGCGCCGTCGGAAAAGAAACTGTCCGATGCGGCCGAAAAGGGCAATGTCCCCTTCTCTCGCGAAGTCACCGCGTTCGCGTCGACGCTCGCGATCTACATCTTCGTCGTCTTCTTTCTTTCGGACGGCGCGGCCACGACGGCCGAAGCACTGAAGGACATCTTCGAACAACCGGAAGCCTGGCGCCTCGACACGGCTAGCGACGCGGTTGCGCTGATTTCACACGTCCTCCTGAAGTCCGCGGCGCTGCTCGTGCCGATCTTCATCCTGCTCATCCTCTTCGGCGTCGGATCGTCGATCTTCCAGAACCTGCCGCGGCCGGTGCTCGACCGCATCCAGCCCAAATGGAACCGCGTGTCGCCGGTCGCAGGCTTCAAGCGCATTTACGGCGTCCCGGGACTGGTGGAGTTCGGCAAGTCGCTGTTCAAGATCATCGCCATTTCGGCCATCGTCGTCTTCGTTCTGTGGAACGACTACTTCGCCGCGCTCGACCTGATGTTCTCCGATCCGGTGACGATCTTCACGGCAATGGTCTCAGACCTGAAGCAGATCATCATCGTCGTCCTTTTCGCGACCGCGGTGCTCGCGATCGTCGATCTCTTCTGGACCCGCCATCACTGGTACACGGAACTCAGGATGACCAGGCATGAGGTCAAGGAGGAGCTGAAGCAGTCCCAGGGCGACCCGATCGTCAAATCGCGATTGCGATCGATGCAGCGCGATCGCGCCCGCAAACGCATGATCGCCTCGGTGCCCCGCGCCACTTTGGTGATCGCAAACCCGACCCACTATGCCGTCGCGCTGCGCTATGTTCGCGAAGAAAGCGAGGCGCCGGTCGTCGTCGCGATGGGACAGGACCTCGTGGCCTTGAAGATCCGCGAGATTGCCGAAAAGAACGGCATCCCCGTTTTCGAGGATCCGCCGCTCGCACGCTCCATGTTTGCACAAGTCTCGGTAGATAGTGTCATTCCACCGGTGTTTTACAAGGCGGTCGCCGAGCTCATTCACCGGGTTTATTCGGCTCAGCCGCAACAGAGACGGGTGACATAATCTTGAGAAAGAGCGAATTCTCCGAAAAACGCGAACAGATTGTGGCGGAGGCGATCCGCCCGATTGCAACGGAACTGCGCCTGATCGACGCTGCGGATTTCATCGCGCTGCTACGATTCGAGTCCTATGCGAGCCTGGCCGATCTCGTGGAATCGGCGGCCGAACTCTATTTCCTCCCCGGGACCGTGAACTTCGGCCTCGGCGGCAACTACAAACTGGACTGGAACAGTTGCCCGGAGATCATCCTCGACCTTGAGCTGAAGCCGCGCGGCGTCACCGTCTATGCGCGTCTTGTGCTCGCGGCCGACACTGCGGGCATCGAGATCAGCCACATCAACTTCCAGCAGCCCTCGAGCGATCCGGACGAGAACACGGCCTTTCTCGCAAAGAGCCTGGAGGAAGCGAAGTTCGTCAAGTCCTTCCCGCTGCCGCTGGCGAGCTGATCGGGAGCAGGCTTGCCCCCTAACCCTCTCCCCGCCCACGCCCCGCGCGGGGAGAGGGACTCAAGCGAAGCGCTGCCGCGCGTCCCCCTCACCCCCGCTTGCGGGGAGAAGGTGACCGGCATGAAGGCGAATTTGATGAACAGCCGCTGTTAGCTGATGTAACCGAGGCGTATCGCCTTGGCGATCGCCTGGATCCGGTTGACGGAATCGAGCTTCGTCGTCGCCGCGCCGAGATAGGCGTTCACCGTGTGCACGGAAAGGCCCATCTTTTCGGCAATCTCCTCGCTGATATGACCGTCGCCCGCCATCTGCAGGCAGGCGATCTCGCGATCGCTCAGGGCCTCGGCCTTGAAGAAGCGTTTCTCGTCTGCCGCGAGCATGTCGGTCATGATGTGCGCGCTGCGGCCGTGCAGGTCGACGATCTGTTCGCCCGAGGCGTCGAGGTAGCTTCCCGCAAAGACGACATAGCCATTGCCCTGAGCGCCGAGCCGTATCGGAAAGGCGATCCCCGAATAGGAGAGCTTCCGCCCCTCCAGCCGCCGCGTGAATTGACGGAAATCGGTTGTTTCGGCGGCCTGGTGCTCGCCCTGCCCGTCCCAGAGCACGGGCAACAGCGAACGATCGAGATGCTGAAGCAGTTCGTCGCCGTAGACCTTGATCAGATCATGTGCGTTCGCTTCCGAGGCGACGCCCCAATTATGGAGGACGCAGGTGAGCTTGCGCGCCGCCGGCATGCCCCTTCCGTTGATGCGCAGGACGGCGAAATTCTTTGCGTTGATCTGCCGCTGCATCGCCTGCAGCCGCGTCACCAGGGTTGCGGCCCGCGCCGCGCGCCCGTTTCGGCCCGATCGGCCGGCGTCGTCGCCATCTTCCATCACGAAATAGGACATCCTCGTCACTCCTAAACGAGATTGTTGCGCACCGCGTGGGCGATCGCTTCCGATCTCGTGCGCGTCGCCGTCTTCCGCATCACGCTGGTGATGTAGTTGTTGATCGTGTTGCGGGAGATGCCGAGGATGACGGCAATCTCCTCGCTCGTCTTGCCTTCAGCGATCCAGAAAAGGCATTCGAGTTCGCGCTCGGTCAGTTCGCACTCCCGATCCTGGCGGATTCCGACTTCGGTCTTCAGGCTTGCGACATAGCCCGCCAAGACGGCGACGTCGCGCAGCGCCTCCTGCGAGAGAATGACGTCCGCGGGAAACAGGAGCATCAGGGAGAACCGGGATCGCCCCACGTTGAAGGTGACGGCGCAATAGGTCCGGCTGACGCCACGCGGCAGATCGATGTCGTCGGGCACCGTTTGGAATGTGGGCTGGAGGACGGCGAGGCACTTTTCCAGTTCCGTCGTCTTCGCATTCAGTCCGGCGACGATGCCCGACAGGCGCCGGACGATATCGAAAGGCCAGTCAGAGCAGACGACAAAATCAAGCCCACCATCCTGGGAAGGATCATGGCGGGCGAGAAGGTAGTGCGTTGCGCCGACATATTCCGTCAGCGCCGCCAGTCCGCTGCCGAGGCCGCTGCGCCCAGCCAGCTCCTCGAGCCTTCGGATCAATTGTTCCCGCGAAATTCCCCGACCAGACACCCGCGACACAGCGGTCTCAAAAGACCAGACTGCGTCAACCCGCGACATCTCCATGACTTTCAGCCCCCGTGCCCCGATTCACCGCCCTTGATTTTGCGCTGCCGGTCCAACCCGGTATCTGTGCCACCACTCGCAAGTCAGGACGCGAATCAATTGCTAAACTGTACATCGCTTCCCCCCAAATGACACGGGCGCCTGTCGGCCGTTTACTTGCGCATCTCGCCGCGAAGGAATCTCGCATCCCGCCATCGCTCTCCGATCGAAAACATGACTCTCCGGAGCGGAATAGAGTTGAGCAATTACCTGATATTTAGTGGTTTTCTGAAACTTCACTGCACCGCTGCGCCTTGCGGTTCGGGCTGGAATGCGGTGTCCATAAGAAGCAAAGCGAGGCGCTTCTTGCGGCGCAGACGCCGTCGCGCACATCAAACGCTTCGAAATGATAACGCGCAACATTACTTTAAGGTCTCCGCTGTTGCCAAAATGCATCAAATCCACCACGCAGAAATCACAGCAACATGAGGAATAACGGGAACTCGACACGAAATTATATTTCATCCATCCAAAGTTATATTTACTGGACACCTCGAGAGCTGCAAACAACGGCCAGTAATCGGCTGCCCCACCCGGGCGGCATCAGCGCTCTCGAATCTAAAAGCGTTAAATTTCTATTAAGTTGTGTGAGGAATGCAGGGACCATGACTCCGACGCGCAACATGGATTCTTATCGCGGATGCCGCCGCGCCAGCGCCGAAATCTATTAGACTTCGCCAATATTCACCGCGTCAGTTACGTTGCACTATCCGCGCAAGGTGGCAGCGCAGGCGCCAACGCGAAGCGGGCCGAAAGCAAGGCCCATCTTCCGAATACCCTCAAAAGAGAAATCCCGCCTCCAGGGCGGGATCTCTTTTCCGTCGCGACTTGCGTCAGGCGGCGCGGTCGAGGGCCCATTTGCGCAAGATTTTCGCGGCGCGCTCCTCGCTGATTTCCACCATCCGCGCCAGCCGCCGTTCCGGTCCTTCCTTGACGCGGCGGTTGAAGCTGCTTTCGTCGCCAAGATTGAGCAGGTCGTCCGCGCCATCGAAGCCGAAGTCGGAACCGAAGCCCTCCATGAGGGCGCCTCCCGCACCGGCACCGGCGGGCGAGAAATCCGGCAGCTCCAGACCGGCGGCTTCGCCTTCGAGCTGACCGGCCTTGCCGCCGAAGCCCAACTGACGCGCAAGCGGCCGCATGCCCATCCAGACGACCAGGAAGGCCACGGCGACGAAAGCCAGCGCGTTGATGATGCCGCCGAGGTTGCGCGTCAGCATTTCCATGATGCCCGGCCCCGGGACCGCCTGATCCAGCAGTTGCGTCTCGACGAAATCCATCGCATTGAGCGTGACGACGTCGCCCCGGCTCGGATCGACGCCAGCGGCCGAGGACACGATCCCCTGCATTTCCTTGAGGTAGGCGTCGATCTTGGCCTGATCGGCCGCCTCGCCGACCATGGCCGCAAGCCGGCCGCGATTGACGACGACAGCAATCGACAATCGCTCGATCGAATAGCTGTTCTTGACGGTGGCGATCGTCTTGCTGTTGATCTCGTAATTCGTCTGCTCTTCCTTTTTCGCCGCCTCATCGCTCGACTGCGGTCCGGCGCCACCGCGCGGCGCCGCCTGAGGAATGTTCTGCTGCACGGTTGCGGCATTGTCCGGCTGCTGCTGACTGGACTTCTGCTCTTCCTTGATCACCCGCGTGGAGCGCTCGACCCGCGATTCGGGGTCGAAGACGGTTTCCTGGATCTGCTGCGCGTCGGTGTTGAGCTCGGCGGTGACGCTGGTGCGGAAATTGTCCATGCCGAGGAAGGGCGCCAGCGCATTGTCGATCTTTTTCTCGAGATCGCTCTGCACGTTCTGGACAACGCCGAGCGACTGGTTGAGGGCGCTGTTCGCCGGATCGTCGCCGGAGGCGAGAAGCTGGCCGGTCGAATCGAGCACGGTCACGTCGTCGACATCGAGCCCCGGCACCGACGATGCGACCAGATGGCGGATCGAGGCGGCGGCGTTTCGGCCGACCGTGGCGCTCGCGCGGATCATCACCGACGCCGTCGGCGTCTGTTCGGCTTTCCGGAAACTGCCGCGCTCCGGCATGACGATGTGGACGCGCGCGGCGGCGATGCCGGATATTTGCTGAATCGTGCGGGCGATTTCGCCTTCGAGCGCGCGAAGGCGCGTCACTTCCTGCATGAAGGAGGTGAGCCCCAGCGAACCGACATTGTCGAAGAGTTCGTAACCGGCACTGGCACTGCTCGGCAGACCGCGCTCGGCAAGCAGCAGGCGGGCCTTGCCGTTCATGCCGACGGGCACCTGGATGCTGCCGCCGTCGGTACCAACCTCGAAATCGATATTGGCCTCGGCAAGCGCTATGCTGATCTGGGTGACGTCGCTGCGCTCGAGCCCGACATAGAGCGTCTCAAAGGCCGGCCTGTTGACGTAAATGCCGGCGCCGAGGACGAAGCCGATCGCCACGATACCGGCCACAGCCAGCGCAATCAGCTTGCCCTGCCCGAGACTGCTCAGATTTTTCGTGAACGCCGAGAATTGATCGAACAGATTCATTCTGTTTCCGCACCCAGTATCGCAGGGCAACCGATCCGTCTATCCGGCCGGCGCCATGCGCAGCTCCAACATTCGGGTTTGCTGGGTCTCGGCCTGCGCTCAGCCGATCGTCGATACACGCGAATCTACCAGCCCCGATGCGAAGCTAGGCGGCGAAACTTGCGCGAACTTGACGAAGTGCAGGGATCGGGCGAGCTGTTGCGCGGGGACTCCGCAGCTGCAGAGAGGGCTACAGGCGGCAACACCTATCGTCAGAACGCCTCGAAATCGCCCGCGACTTTCGTCAGCGGCTGCGAGTGTCCGTGGCGCAGCATGCCGCTGGCAAGTGCCCTCTTCATGTCGGCAAGCTTGACCAGATTGACGGCCGTGCTGATATCGACCAGCCAGTCGTCGGGGATGGATGCGGTGATCGTGTCGATGAATTCGGCGAGCCCGCGCGTCTTCTGAACCGCAAGGTCGATGCCCTGGAGCACCATCATCTTGTCGGCCGCATCCGCGGATGTTGCGCCATCGAGGAGTTGGGGCTCGATGCGTTCGATGAGGTAGGCGACGTCATGAAGCTCGGTGACGATGCGCATCAGCACGTCCGGCAAGGATTCTTCCGCGTGAGGCGTAGGGTTATAGTCAATCTGCATCGTCTCTCTCACGTGGCTTGGGGACGCGTTTCGGTTCGCCTGGCGGTAAAGGCGGCATGCTCAAAAGAATTCGATCGAACTTTCCGCGGGCTTCGGCACGGGCACAGGCCGCTGATCCATCTGGATCGCGCGCTGGGCTTCCACGCCCGTGAGCGCATATTGGCGCGCGCGCCCCGAGGAAGGCCAGTATTCGAGCTTGCGCCCATGCTCGCCGCCGGTGCTTTCGCCGACGATGCGGATGCCCTCATCCATCAGGAACTGGCGCGCAAAGGCGGCATTCTGCTCCCCGACATTCGAGAAACGCGCGATCGTCCTGGCGCCGCCGAAGATCTTCGCCTCCAGCCGGTCGCGACGCGCGCCCTGCTTCAAAAGACCGTTGATGAGCAGCTCCATGAGATGGACGCCGTAACGCGTGGCATCGCCGCCTGGCGACGCCGCCGAGCCCGGCAACAGGAAGTGGTTCATGCCGCCGACGCCCGCGACGGGATCGCGCATGCAGGCGGCCACACAGGAGCCGAGAATGGTCGAAAGAACGATATCCGGATCGTTGACGACCTTGAACTCGCCCTGAATGACATGCACGCGCTTGCCGGCATTCTCCATGATCATTTCAGCGCTCCGAACACGGCTTCGATCGCCGCCTTCATCTTTTCGATCGTGAATGGCTTGGCGAGAACATTATTGGCACCGAGCGCGGCCGCCTTCTGCACCAGCGCGCGATCGCCCTGGGCGGTCAGGATGATGAAGGCCGCTTTCTTGGTGGCCGGGTTCGCGCGCACCGCCTGCAACAGGCCGAGGCCGTCCATCTTCGGCATGTTGAAATCCGAGATGACCAGATGGTGCGGGTTCTGCGCCATGATCTTCATACCCTGCTCACCGTCACCGGCGGCGGTGATCTGCTTGAAGCCTAGCTGCTGCAGGGCGTCACCCAGGAGCAAGCGGCTCGTGACCTGATCGTCGACGATCAGAACTTTTATCTTTTCGGCGATGGACATTATTCGCTTCCTTCTTTTCGCGCTGCCGCCGTCTTCAATATTTCCTCCCCGATCGATCCGAGGGGGAGCTGTGTTTCGACCGCGCCCAATTCATAGGCGACCCTCGGCATGCCGTAGACGACGCAGCTTTTCTCGCTCTGGCCGAAGGTGCGCGCTCCGGAATGCCTCATCTTAAGCAGGCCGGACGCGCCGTCGCGGCCCATGCCGGTCAAGATGACGCCGATGGCGTTACGCCCCGCCACTTCGGCAACCGAGTCGAACAGGACGTCGACCGACGGGCGATGTCCGTTGACGGGTTCGCGGTCGACAAGCCGGCAGCAGGACGCGGCGGCGTTGGTGACCATCAGATGCCGTTCGCCACCGGGCGCCAGGTAGATCTTGCCGATCTCCAGCCGCGCGCCATCGGTCGCCTCCTGGACGGTGGGGGCGCAGAGCCGATTCAGCCTTTCGGCAAAGCTCCTGGTGAAGGTGTGCGGCATGTGCTGGGTAATCACCGTCGGCGGGCAATTGGCCGGAAATTTCTGCAGCACTGCGATCAAGGCTTCGACGCCGCCGGTCGAGGCGCCGATGGCGATGATCTTGCGCCCTGCCCTATAGTCGGAAACCGCGGGCGCGGCTGGTGCGGCACTCCTGTTGCCGGTGATCATCGCCTTTCGCTGCGACCGCGCCGCCGCCTTGACCTTCTCGACCAGGCCGCCGAACGGATTGGGGTCTCCCGGATGCGGCTTGCCGACGCAATCGAAGGCACCGATCTCGAGCGCGGCGATCGTCGCTTCCGCACCCTTGTGAGTGAGCGTCGAGACCATGATGACCGGCATGGGCCTCAGCCGCATGATCTTATCGAGGAACTCAAGGCCGTTCATGTTCGGCATCTCGATATCGAGCGTCACGACATCGGGGTCGAGCTGTTTGATCGCCTGGCGAGCCTCGAGGGCGTCGGCCGCCTGACCGACGACCGTCACGTCCGGATCGGCATTGAGCACGGCCGAGATCAGGCCGCGCATGGTGGCCGAGTCATCGACGACGAGAACACGTGCGGGAGCACTCATGCCCGACCTCCCTGGAACTTGCCGGTATGGCGATAGGTGGTTATGCCGATATTGTCGAAGAGCGCCTTGGCATCCCCCGACACGCGCTCCGAATGGCCAATATAAAGATGCCCGCCGGTGTCGAGCACGCCGGCAAAGCGCGACCAGATCTTCATCTGCGTCGGCTCGTCGAAATAGATCACCACGTTGCGGCAGAAGATGACGTCGAATGGTCCCTTGAGCGGCCATTGCGCCATGAGATTGAGCTCGTTGAAGGTGATCAGCCGCTTGACGCGCTCATCGACCTGCCACTTGCGGCGACCGGCGACCTCGACCTCGTCGAACCATTGCTTGCGCATGGCGGGGTTGACCGTTTCGAGCGCGGTCGCGTCATAGGCGCCGGCGCGCGCAAGCGCGAGGATCTTCGGGTCGATGTCGGTTGCGAGAATACGGAAATCGTAGTCGGCCGCATTCGGCAACAGCGACAACACCGTCAGCGCGATCGAATAGGGCTCCTGGCCGTCCGAACAGGCCGCCGACCAGATGCGCACCCGGCCACCATTTTTCGCGCGCGTGACCAGATCCGGCAGAACCTCCGTCTTCAGATGCTCGAAATGATGGTTCTCGCGGAAGAAGCGGGTGAAATTCGTCGTCAGATGCGAGAGCATGTCGCGGCGGGCAGCGGCACCCGCCGGTGAAGCGACGAGCTGGCAATAGTCGCGGAAGCCCCTGAGCCCGAGATTGCGGATATGTTTCGAGAGCCGCGAATAGACGAGCGATGCCTTCGACTCGTTGAGAAAGATACCGGCATCCGCATAGATCATCGCCGCGATCTCGTTGAGGTCGCGACGCGTGAGCGGATATTCGCCGCTCGCAAGACATTCGTCCGGGGACAATCTTTGCTCGACGTTGGCCTGGGCTCTCATGCCGCATCCCTTTCTTCGTGAGGAAACACGGAGTCGAGTTCGACGAGGCAAATCATCCGCCCCTCGATCGCCAGCACGCCGCGCGCGAAACTTCTTTCGAAATCGGAGGCGATGTCCGGGGTCGGCTGAATGTCGCTATCGGAGACTGTTAGGATATCGGAAACGGCGTCGACCAGGAGTCCGACTACCTGGCTCTTCACCTGAGCGACGATGATCACATGCCGGACCGTCGGCTCGGCAGGTTTCATGCCGAGGCGAGCAGAGAAATCGATGATCGGCAGCACGGCGCCGCGCAGATTGATGACGCCGAGCACATAGACGGGCGCGTGCGGCATGGGAGTTGCCGGCGTCCAGCCGCGAATTTCGCGGACTGACATGATGTTGACGCAGAATTCCTGGTCGCCGACGCGGAAAGCGATCAGCTCCCGTCCGCCAGTCGTCAGATTTTTTGCGGCATAGGTCATAGGTATTATCCGGCTGCAGCAAGTGACATTTCAGGTTTCAAGGATTGGCCGCGCGATGCGGCGACGATGGCATCGACGTCGAGAATGAGCGCCACACGCCCGTCGCCGAGAATGGTCGCGGCCGCGATGCCCGGCACATGCGTGTAGTTCGCCTCGAGGCTCTTGATCACCACCTGGCGCTGGCCCTGGATGGCATCCACCATCAGTGCGCGCTGGCCGCCGCCTTCGGACTCGACGAGCAGCGCCACGCCTTCGACGGGGTTCGCCTGGATGGCGCGGAAGTTGAGGATGCGGCCGACATCGACGAGCGGGCAGAAGGAGTTGCGGATCGAGATCAGCCGCTGGCTGGCGCCGAAGCTGTGGATCGCTGAAGCCTCCGGCTGCAGCGTTTCCACGATCGCCGTCAGCGGCACGACGAGCGTCTGGTTGGCGACCGTCACCACCATGCCGTCGAGAACGGCAAGCGTCAGCGGCAGGCTCATCGTGAAGATCGAGCCCTGCCCGGGCTTCGAGGAGATATTGATGCGGCCGCCGAGCGCCTGGATCGAGCGCTTGACGACATCCATGCCGACGCCGCGGCCGGAGATGTCGGAGATCTTGTCGGCGGTCGAGAAGCCGGCGTGGAAGATCAGGTTGTCGATCTCCTCGTCGGAAAGGTTCGCATCCGCCGCGATCAGATCGTTGTCGATCGCCTTCTGCCGCACCTTCTCACGGTTGATGCCGGCGCCGTCGTCGGCAAGCTCGATGACGATGCGGCCGGAGCGGTGCTTGGCCGTCAGCCGCACCGTGCCTTCCGGGTTCTTGCCGGCGGCAATGCGCTTTTCCGGTGTTTCGAGGCCGTGATCGACCGCGTTGCGGATCATGTGCGTGAGCGGCTCGGCGAGCTTGTCGATGACCGTCTTGTCGACTTCCGTATTCTCGCCCTCGGTGACGAGACGAACGGACTTGCCGGTCATGTCGGCGATTTCGCGGACGATGCGGGACATGCGCTGGAAGACCGGTTTCACCGGCTGCGCACGGATCGCCATGACACTGTCCTGGATCTCGCGGGTGAGCTGCTGCAGCTCCTCGAGACCCATGTTGATCGACGACGTGCCGTTGGCGTCGTTCTCGATCACACTCTGCGACAGCATCGCCTGATTGATGACGAGCTCGCCGACGAGATTGATCAGGCGGTCGACGCGATCGAGGTCGACGCGGATCGTCGGCGTCGCCGCCGAGGCGGCTTGCTGGGATGCGGCCGACTGTGCTGCGGCCGACGCCGCGCTCCTGCTGTTTTCGGCGGGAGCGCGCGCGCTCGGCGTCATCTGCACGACGTTCGACGCCCCTTCCGCGGCGGAATCAGCCGATTCACGAATGTTGCGCTCTCCCGCGACAGTCCGGTCCTCTTCCTCTACGGGCGCGCGCGGCTCTTCGTCGAGCATGGAGAGATCGAACGGCACGGGCTGCATCGGCAGTTCTTCGTGCGCCTGGGCTTCATCGCCTGCAAGCATCACCTCGAGCTCGCAGTCCCACTCGGCGAACTCGAAAACGGAGCGGATCGCCTCTTCACCCTTGTCGGTCTTCAGCGAGATCTTCCAGGCGAAATAGGCCGCCTCCGGGTTCATGCGGTCGAGCGCCGGCAGGTCGTCCATGTCGCAATGGATGCTCATCTCGCCGAGACGCGACAGATCGCGCAGGAGCAAGGTCGCGTCGTTGCCCTTGGCGTAGAGATCGGACTTGGGCCTGAAGAGGATCTCGTAAGTGGGCAGGTCGATCGCCGGCTCTTCGCCCGTTTCGAACTCCTCGAAGGAGAAGGCAACGGGCTGGAAGCCTTCCTCGTTCACCGGAGGAACTGGCTCGGCAGCAGCCGGCGGGGCTGCCTTCGGCGCGGGTTCGGCGGCGGCTTGCGGTACCTCGCCGTTGGCGAGCGCCTCGAGTTCCTTGATCAGTTGCCGGCTGCGCGCCTCGTCGACGCTGCCGCCGTCGCGGGCGGCATTGGTGAGGTCGGCGAGCACGTCGGCCGATCTCAGCATGACCTTCAGGACTTCCTGATTGGGCTCCAGCCTGTTGGATCGAACGCAATCGAGCGTCGTCTCGAACACGTGCGCGAACGAGACGAGGTCATCCAGCCCGAAGGCGCCGGCGCCACCCTTGATGGAATGGACCGCACGAAAGACGGCATTGACCGTTTCCGGATCGCGGTCGCCGTCGTTGAGCTTAAGGAGACCCGACTCCAGTTCCGCGAGTTGCTCCTCGCATTCCTGGAAGAAAATCTCTTTGATTTCGTTCATATCCATTGGAGGCTATCCCCGGATTTTCAGGCCGTTACGCGCTCGATCGCATCGATGAGCTTGGTGGGGTCGAACGGCTTGACGATCCAGCCGGTGGCGCCTGCCTGCCGCGCGCGGTTCTTCTTCTCCGCGTCGCTTTCCGTGGTCAGCACGAGGATCGGTACGGCGCGATAGCGGTCGTTCCTGCGTACGCCCTCGATGAAGCCGAACCCGTCGAGGCGGGGCATGTTGATGTCCGTGACGATCACATCCGGGTTGGCGTCCTCGAGTTTTTCGAGCCCCTCGACGCCATCCTCGGCCTGGATCGTTTCGAATCCGGCATTGTTGAGGGTAACGAGAAGCATGTTCCGGATTGTCCGGGAATCATCGACAGTCAGCACTCTCTTCTTCATGGCTCAAATCTCCTTCGCCATCAGGGGAGCAACGTCCACGCCGATGAGCTGTGTCGTTTTAATGAAAGCGTCCGACACCTCGGCAAAGGTGAAAGACAAGTGATCCTCTTCCCAGCTTCTGGCGGCAGCCATCAGCACCTGGACGCAAAGCGCCCCCACCCGCTCGACGGCGGATGCATCGATCGTCACGGCGCCGCCCTTCAGCGCCAGGAGCCTTTCATGCAGCGCCGTCGCTTCGTTCAAGTCCAAGACCGGAGCGAGCTTCAGCTTTTTTCGAGCGGTATTCCTGCTGGCCATTTTGTTCCCTCAACTAGCGCCGCCATCCGGCGAAATGCCGCTCCGAGACGGCGTCATCGCCGAACAGTTCGTCTTCGTGCGTTTCCGGCAGCAGGGCGGGCGATTGGGCGAAGGCCGCTGCCGAGGATCGCGCCTGCCGCTCGAAACGGAAGCGGCGGATCGTCTGCCCGAGTTCGAGGATGGCGCTGTGAAGATCGTCCGACGAAGCCGCCGTCTCGCCGGCGAGCGTCGCACCGCGGCCTAGCGCCTCGGAGATGCCGCCGATGCCGGACGCTGCCGCGGCAACATCATTCACCTGACATTCCGAATCCCGTGCGATGCCGGTAACGGCCTCGTTGATGGAGATGACCTGCTCGGCAATGCTGCTGATCGCATCCTGGGTGCGGCCGACGATCTCGACGCCGACCTCGACCTGGGTCTTCGTTCCGCTAACGAGTTGTTTGATCTCGCGCGCCGCTTCGCCGGAACGCTGCGCCAGCGCGCGGACCTCTTGGGCCACGACCGCAAAGCCGCGTCCGCTCTCGCCGGCGCGCGCCGCCTCGATGCCGGCATTGAGCGCCAGAAGATTGGTCTGGAAAGCGATTTCGTCGATCACGCCGATGATCTGGCCGATCTTCTCCGCCGAAGCCTCGATGTCGGCCATGGCCGAGATCGCCTGGCCGGCGATCTCACCGCTCCGTTCCACCGCCACGCGCGTCGCGCTCGCCTTGGCCTCCGTCTCGCCGATGCGGATTGAGCCGGAGCGCATGCGTTCGGTCACGGCGCCAAGGGCGCCGACGTGCTGAGTGAGGGCTTCAGCCTCTCCTCCAATCTTGCCGGAGAGCTCGCTCACCTTGCCATGCAGCTCCGAGACGATCGTATCGGCCGCGCGGGCGCGTTTATCCGCCGAGAGCAGTGCTTCCTGGATTTTGGTCAATGCCGCATTGAGGCTGGCGACGATCGGGCGATAGGCCTCCGGCGCGTCCTCCGGGAGACGAGCGGCGAGGTTGCCGTCGCTAAGAGCCGCGACGAAGTCCGAAAACAGCGCCGCCACCTCGGTTTCGTCGCCCCGGCGCTGTTCGGAAAGTTGGCGCTGATGCTGTTGGCGAAGCGCGTTGAAGCGCAGCGAAACGGCAATCTCGGTGTCGACGAAGGCAGCGCGGACGAGAGCGGTGACGAGGTCGCTGAGTTCCTTCCTGCGCGCCTTGCCGAAGGGAAGCAGGGATTTCGGCCAGGCGTCCTCGATCACGCCGACGATAAGATGCTCCAGCACGACCGCGTGGCTCGCGATCTGCCAGCGCGGGTCGAGGCCCATGCGGCCTTCCGTGTCGGCGAGCACCTTGACGCGCTCCGCGTAGAGCCCGTCGAAACGAGCGTCCGTCAGTACGTTCCAATGCGATGACTGCAGGTCGTGAAGGCGGTCGAGCTGGCGATCGCTTTCGAAGTGGCGCGCCGCCTCCGGATGGCCTTGCAGGCGGTTGAAAAGCTCGCGCAGGGCAAGCTCGATGCGCGGCGACAGGCCCTGCCGGTGACCGCGAAGGAGTGCACAGGTCTCTTCGTCGAGACCGGCAAAGCGCAGGCGCTCCAGCAGGCTGCCGGCCTGGCCCCTTTTTGCCTGTTCTGACGCTTCCTGCTTCACGCTAATCCCCGGCTACTGACGCGCGGCGCTCAAGTGCGCAATCGAAATTGCCTGAGGGAGGATCGCCCGCCGGCGGCCGGTCACGCCAAATCGATAAGATCAGCGCGCCCTAAGCGTCTGTTATCGTCCGCCCCACACGTAATTTCGGTGAAAAATGGATACCGGACCGGAACCGGTACGGCGGCGCGGCATCATGCCTGGTGAAGAACCTGAAAAACTTCCCATTCCGACGTGTGGGACCATGTTTATGGTTAATTCCTTGCTTGAAGGTTAACGGTTCCCGGCCCGTAATCGGAATCGCTAAAATTCAACCACAGCGTTACCGATCACTGTTTCTGCACTGTCTATACAGGCGCGAAGCAACAGGTTTTCAATCACAAGAGTTTAGTATTGCGGTTCTACTTGCCGTCCAGTATCGAGACGGATGTGTAAATGGCGCGGACCACGCGTACAGTACGATCGTCAGATACAGGGCGCCACCATGAGGGTGCGCCACGGGAAATGAACAATGATTGTTCTTGGGATAAGCGCCATCATCACCGCAACACTCGCACTGGCTGCGATTTCGATCGTCGTCAATCTCGAGCACAGGCGGCCGGCGAGCAGAAACTCCGTATTCTGACAGCTTTCGAAGCTCTCTTTGAACCCACACTTGTGTTGCGCGAGATGACGCGCCTGGCATTACTCTGGGTCCACAGATGAGTTATGAAAGACGACCGTCCTCATGCACATGCGCGGCGGTCAGGCGGCGCCATTCGCCGGCATAGTCGGCATAGACTTCGCCTATCCCATCCGTCACCGGTTCCGCGCCAGTTCTGACGCGGGCGCCCGCGACGAGGCAGGCCGCACCGAGGCTGGTTCCGGTGCTGCTGAGCCTGTTGGCAAGGACCGGCCGTCCGCTGGCGGCGGCAAGCATCGTCAAATAGGCGTCGTTCGCGGTGAAAGGGCCTTCGACGACGATCTCTCCCTTGGCGCCGATGAGATCGAGGCACGTCGCCGTCATCAAAGCGAGATGGAAGGAGACGACGGCGAGCCGCTCGGACGGGGTGAGTTTCTCCTCCCCGGTTGTCCAAAGCGGATTTGCGGAGGGGAAAGGACCGGAGCCACCCGGCACCGACGGCAGCAGCATGTGTTTCGCCGCAAGGACTCGCGCTTCCGCCTCGTGCGAGGCCGGCGGCGGACTGTCGCCGACGAGCAACGAAAAGGCGCGGCCGCCCATGAAGCGGGCCGACGGTACCGGATCGCCGAGCGCGTTGACATTCACCAGCGTATCGCGGCTCTCATCGAGTTCCACTGCGTCGCCGCCGACGGCGAGCATCACGACCCAGGTTCCGGTCGAAACGACGGAGAACGGAGCGCGTCGCGTCAGGAGATGCGGCAGCAGCGAAGCGTTGGAATCGTGGATGCCGCAATAGATGGGCAGGCCGCGCGGCAGGCCCGTTTCGTCCGCCAGCGGCGGCAGCAACCCGCCGATCACGTCGCCAGCCTTGCGCACCGGCGCAAAGAGATGGCGCCAGCCCTGTTCCTCTACCATCGCCGAGAAGCTTGCCGCCTTCGGATTCCAGAGGTCGGTATGACAGCCGAGCGAGGTCAGCTCGTTCGTCCGCACTCCGGTCAGCCGATAGGACCAGTATTGCGCATAGGTGAGGATCGTCGCGACGCGGGCGAAATGCTCCGGAAACATGCGCTGCTGCCAGAAGAGCTGGACCCCGACATTGAGCCCCATCGGCAGGCGCGCCGAGCCGGTTTCCGCAAAGGGCGGGCGCGCCCGGTCATAGTCGTCGGCGAGCGCATCCGGCCCGGCGAACTCGTAGTCGAGCACAGGCAAGGCAAGTTCGCCCGTCTCGTCGAGCAGCGCCGCGGTCGCGCCATGCGTCGTCACGGAAATCGCGTCGACCGGTCGCTCGCGATTGAGCGCGCCGAGGCCGTCGAGAATGAAACGCCACAGCCGTTCGGTGTCGAAATGCGGATAGAGGCCGCCGTCGACCACCGCGTTGGCCGTCTTGCGCACGGCAATTTCCTCGAAGCGATCAAGGTCGACCAGCGCGACTTTGGCATTCGTCTTGCCGATGTCGATGACGGCGACAGTTTTCATGGCCCGATCAGCTCAGGTGGAAGACGGTTTTGAGCGGCACCGCGACCGGCTCGTTATCCGCGCGGGTTTCCATGATGTCGGCCATGTAGGCCCACCATTTCTGCATCACCGGATGTGATGGCAGGTCGGCCATCTTGTGATCGTCGGTCCGCCAGAGAACACCGAAGAGCAGGTTGGTTTCTTCGTCGAGATGGATCGAATAGTCGGAGATGCCGGCGTCCCTCAGGAGTGCGACCAGCTCGGGCCAGATCGCGTCGTGGCGCGCGTTATACTCCTCGGCCATTCCCGGATTGAGCCGCATGCGGAAAGCGTATTTTTCCATGGGATCAGACCTCAATGCGCAAGACGGCGACGGGCGCGCTGCCAGAGGATCGGCAAGGCGATGACCGAGATCAGGAGCAGGCCGATAAAGATCGACATGACGATGCCGGGCACGTTCAAGAGGCCGAAGCCGAAGGTGACCATACCCATGATCAGCGCCGCCAGCACGACACCCGGTATCGTGCCCGAACCGCCGAGAATGTTGACACCGCCGAGCACCACCATCGTCACGACTTCGAGTTCCCAGCCGAGCGCGATCGAGGGACGGGTGGAGCCGAGACGCGAGGTGAGGCAGATCGAGGCAAGCCCCGCCATCAAGCCGGTAAGCAGGAACAGCGTGAATTTCACCCGCGCCACGCGGACGCCGGAGAACAGTGCTGCCGTCTGGTTGTTGCCGATGGCATAGACGGCGCGGCCGAAATTCGTCTTGTGCAGGAGCACGCCGTAGACGACGGCGAGCAGAACGAAGAGCGTGAACTCTAAGGAGAAGACCCACCAGACATAGCCTTGGCCGAACCAGGCGAAGCTTTCCGGATAGCCGGTGAAGGCTTGGTCGCCGAGGACGATAAAGGAGAGGCCGCGAAACAGGCTCATGGTGCCGATCGTCACCACGATCGACGGCAGTCCGAGGCCGGTAATCAGGAGCCCGTTGACGAGGCCGCAAATGAGCCCGACGCCGAGGCCGATCGCGACGATCGCCGGCGTGTCGAAGCCGAGTTGGACGGCATAGCCCATGGCGGTCGAGACAAGCGCAATGATCGATGCGACCGAGAGGTCGATCTCGCCGGAAATGATCACCAGCGCCATGGCGAAGGCGATCATCGCCTTTTCGGTGAAGTTGAAGGTGGCGTCGGAGAGATTCCACGGATCGAGGAAATAGGGCGAGGCGAGCGAATTGCCGAGGAAGATGGCGGCCGCCACGACGATGAGCAGCGACTCCCAGCTTTTGAGGAGGCGCGCGCCACGCCCCTCAAGACGATCGGGGACGTTGCGGGGGGAGATTTGGGCGTCCGCCATCAGACAGCCTCCGCTTTCTTGAGAATGACCCTGCCCTTGCGGCGCTCGGCGCGGGCGTTGACGGCAACGGCGATGATGATGACCGTCCCGGAAATCGCCATCTGCGCGAAGGGTGAGATGTTGATGACCGGCAGAGCGTTCTTGATCACGCCGAGGAACAGCGCGCCGAGCACGGCTCCCGGCACCGAGCCGATGCCGCCCGCGATCGAGATGCCACCGATGACGCAGGCAGCGATAATGTCGAGCTCGAAGCCGGCGGCGATGTCCACATAGGCGACCGCATAGCGTGAAACCCAGAGATAGCCCGAAAGCCCCGCAAGGGTGCCCGACAGCCAATAGGCGAAGAAGCGCGTGCGGCCGACATCGATGCCGGTGTAAACGGCAGCATGCGGATTGCCGCCGACGGCATAGAAGGCGCGGCCGAGCGGCGTGCGGCCCATGACAACGAACATAAGCACGATCATCGCGAGCGACACCCAGGAGAGTACCGGCATGCCGGCAAGATCCAGCCGCGGCAGAGCCTTGAACGCGTCGCTCATCTCATGCGCGTTGATCCACTTGCCGTCCGTCAGGAGGAAGATCAGGCCACGATAGATCGTCAGCGTCCCGAGGGTGACGACGATCGGCGGGATGTTGAGCTTCCAGACGAGCGTTCCGTTGATCGTGCCCAGCACGCCGCCGAGTGCCATGGCGGCGATGATGACGAGCGGAACCGGCAGGCCGGGAACGGCGCTGTTCAGCATGGCCGCGACCATGCCGCAGAGCGCGAGATTCGCCGCCATCGACAGATCGATGCATCGGGTGAGGATCACGGCCATCTGCCCGAGCGCCAGGATGATAAGGATGGAGGTGTCGTTGTAGACGCGGGCGAGGTTTGCCGGCGCCACGAAGGCGGGAAAGCGCAGCGCGATCAAGGCGACGAGCACGGCGATCGCCGCAACGAGCAGGATTTCGCGATTCTTGAGGAGCTTTGCCATCATGCTGCCCTGCCATTGACTTGCGCTTCGATGCCGGCGGCGGCACGGACGAGCTTTTCGGCCGTTAGTTCGGCCCGGTCGAAACGGCCGGCGATGCGGCCCTCGCGCATGACGATGACGCGATCGGACATGCCCATGATTTCAGGAATTTCCGAGGAGACCATGACGACGCTCAGGCCCTGGGCGGCGAGTTCGCTCATGAAGGCGTGGACGGCGGCTTTGGAGCCGATATCGATGCCCTTGGTCGGCTCGTCCAGTATGATGACCTTCGGCCTCGTCGCCAACCATTTGGCGATCACCACCTTCTGCTGATTGCCGCCGGAAAGGGTGCCGACATCCTGGTCGAGCGAGGCCGCGCGCAAGTCGAGCCTCGACGTATATTCACGCGCCAGCGCGAACTCGTTAGCGAGCTTCAGGAAGCCGGAGCGCGAGGTGTGCGAGAGCGACGGCAGGGTCACGTTCTGGAAGATCGGCATGCCGATGATCGCGCCCTGGCGGCCGCGCTCCTCCGGGACGTAGACGATGCCGGCGCGGATTGCCTCGGCCGGACTACGGATCACCAGCACCTGGCCGTCGAGCTTCACCGCTCCAGCCGACGGGCGGGTGATGCCGATCAGCGACTGCATGAATTCCGAGCGTCCGGCGCCGACGAGGCCGTAGAAGCCGAGGATCTCGCCGCGCCTCAGCTCGAAATTGATGTCCTCGAACTCGGTCGGATGGCGATAGCCCGAAACGGTGAGCACAGGCTCGCCGATCGCGACCTCCTTCTTTGGGTAGACCGAGCCGACGGCGCGGCCGACCATCATGCGCACGAGATCGTCCTGGCTCACATCCGCGATCAGCCCCTCGCCGACCATCGCGCCATCGCGGAAGACCGTGTAGCGGTCGGCGATGCGGAAGATCTCGTCGAACTTGTGGCTTATAAAAAGGATCGCCTTGCCGTCAGCCTTGAGCCGCTCGACCAGCGCGTAGAGCTCGTGGATCTCCTTGTGCGACAGCGCCGCCGTCGGCTCGTCCATGATGACGACGCGGGCATCGACCGAGAGGGCGCGGGCAATCGCGACCAGATGCTTCTTGGCGATGCCGAGATCGCGCAGGCGGATCGTCGGGTCGAAATCCGCCCCCGCACGATGAAGCAGGGCTGCGGCGTCGGCATTGAGCTTCTTCCAGTCGATGAAGCCGAAGCGGTTGCGCGGTGCATGGCCGAGAAAGATGTTTTCGGCGACGGAGAGTTCGTCGAAGAGGACCGTCTCCTGATGGATCGCGGTGACTCCGGCGCGCGACGCGGCAAGCGCTGTCGGGAACGTCGTCTCCGCGTCGGCGACCCGGATCACCCCGGCATCGGGCTGATAGATGCCGGTCAGGATCTTGACCAGCGTCGACTTGCCGGCGCCGTTTTCGCCGATCAGTGCCGTCACCGACCCCGGATAGAGCGCGAGCGAGACATCCGAAAGAGCGCGCACGCCGGGGAAGGATTTCGAGATGCCCTCGAGCGTGATGGCGGGCTTCATCCGCGATGTGGTTTTATCCTGCAACAAGAGAGAGTCCACCAATTTCAGTCGTTTCAATCGGGCGGCGGTCGTTCATGAGGCTCTCACGGCGCGGCTGCCCCTCTCCTCGGGTTTAACCCGAGGACCAACTCGCTCCCCGCTCGCGGGGAGAGGGACCCCTTCGGAGCCCGCGGTTTCCGCTAGCGTCAATAAGGGGCGAGGCGTCGCCGGCTGTTCCCTTCTCCCCGCCTGCGGGGAGAAGGTGGCCGGCAGGCCGGATGAGGGGCGCAACACCCCTCATCCCCTCAGATCAGAAGATCTTCGCGAATTCCTCGACGTTCTTGGCATCATAGACGAACGGGTCGGCCATAGCGCCTTCATTGTTTTCGTCGAGCTTGACCGTGCCCATGCGGCCCATCTTCAGTTCCGCGCCGGGCTTCGCTTCCGCGCCGCCGATGAGGTCATAGGCGATCATCGTTGCCGAATAGCCGAGGTCGATCGGGTTCCAGATGGCGAAGGACTTCGAGGCGCCGGACTTAACGTGGCCGGCCATTTCGGACGGCAGGCCGAGGCCGGTGACGTTGATCTGGCCGATCTTGCCGGCGTCGGTGACGGCCTGCGCCGCGGCGACGATGCCGACCGAGGTCGGAGCGATGATCGCCTTCAGGTTCGGATAGGACTGGATGAGGCCTTGCGTCTCGCGATAGGACTTGTCGGCAAGGTCATCGCCATAGACGGTCGTCACGACATTGATGCCCTTGTAGTTGCCCTGGACCTTCTTCATCTCGGCGATCCAGGTGTTCTGGTTGGTGGCGGTTGCCGATGCCGAGAGCACGGCGACGTCGCCGCCTTCCGGCAGATGGTCGGCGGCAAGCTTGATGATCATGTTGCCGATCAGCGCGTTCGACGAGGGATTGAGGTGCATCATCCGGCCTTCCTTGGCCACACCCGAATCCCAAGAAATGACCTTGATGCCGCGGTCCATCGCCTTCTTCAGCGCCGGCACGAGCGCGTCGGTGTCATTGGCCGAAACCGCGATCGCATCCACCTTCTGGGCGATCAGCGAGTTGATCACCTCGATCTGACCTTCCGCCGTCGTCGAGGTCGGGCCGGTATAGATGACCTCGACGTCGCCCAATTCCTTGGCGGCTTCCTGGGCGCCCTTGTTGGCGGCCTCGAAGAAGCCGATGCCGAGCGCCTTGACGACGAGCGCGATCTTCTTCGTCTCCGCATGAGCGGCATTGGCCATCAACGCGACCGCAACGGCGGCCGTGACCATCAATGATTTCAGGATCTTCATCACTTTCTCCTCCCTTGGGCCCGCATTCGGAATGGATGCGTCCGGCCCGACAACTCTGGAGACCTTCCCTGGGCTTCGCCGGGGAGGCCGTTCCCCCTCTCCTCATCCGCCTCCGGCGGATGTTGAAGCAGTTTCGGCGTCGCTCGCCGCCTTCGCATTGGCGATGATCAGGCTGACGCCGGCATTTTCGAGCATCGAGGCATGTCTGTCCTCGATGCCCGTATCGGTGATCACGGTGGCAATGCGCTTCAAGCCGCAGAGAATGAGACTCGAGCGCCTGTGAAATTTCGAGGAATCGACGAGCACCACCAGTTCGTCGGCCTGGTCGATCAGCTTCTGCTCGGCCTGGATCAGGAGCGGATCGGCCTCCATCAAGCCGAGTGGTCCGAGCCCCTGCGCACCCATGAACATGCGCCGCGCATAGAAGTTGCGCGTCACGTCGTTGTCGAAGGGGCTGAGAATGATGTTCTGCTCGCGATAGATCGTGCCGCCCGAGAGCATCACCGTATTCTTCGAGTGCTTGAGCAGGTGCTCGGCGATCGGAAAGGAATTGGTGAAGACCTGCATCCTTCGGTTCGCCAGAAAATGCACCATCTGGAAGGTCGTCGTGCCGCCATTGATGATGATCGGCTCGCCGTCCTGGCAAAGTGCCACCGCCTCGCGGGCGATCGCCTGCTTCTCACGTGCATGCAGCCCCTCGTTGACGCTGAAGGGGCGGCCGGCGAGGCCGACGAACTGCGGCGGATTGATGGCTTCGGCGCCGCCGCGCACCCGCCGCAGGCGCTTCTGCACATGCAGCGCGGCGATGTCGCGGCGGATCGTCGCCTCCGAGCTGCCGGTCAGGTCCACGAGCTCAGGCACGGTCACGACCGGCTTTTCCTGCACCGCCGACAGGATGATCCTATGTCTTTCTTTCTCGTGCATGCGCTCCTCCGATGTCGTGCATGCTTCCACCAGTCCCGAGCATTGTCAATCATGATCAATCATATTTTTTCATTGTGCGACGCAATATGCGCGTTTTTGATCGTTTTTGATTGACATCCATGCATTCACCGTGTGATCTGAGTGCAACGATATCGCCGCGGTCCTGTGCGCCGCGGCCAGCTGACCCGGGAGGAATGAAGATGCTCGACAAGCAACAGGGCGCACGCCTGACCAATCTCTGGGACGAGGGCAAGGCGGCAGGCATGACCGAGCCGGAGAAGCTTCTCTACCGCTCGAATCTTCTCGGTTCGGACAAGCGCATCACCAATTACGGCGGGGGCAATACCTCCGCCAAAGTCATGGAGAAGGACCCGCTCACCGGCGAGATGGTCGAGGTCCTCTGGGTCAAGGGCTCGGGCGGCGACGTCGGCACGATCAAGATGGACGGCTTCGCGACCCTCTATATGGACAAGCTCCGGGCGCTCAAAGGCATCTATCGCGGCGTCGAATTCGAAGACGAGATGGTCGGCTACCTGCTGCATTGCACCTTCAATCTCAATCCGCGCGCCGCCTCGATCGACACGCCGCTGCACGCCTATGTGCCGAAGGCGCACGTCGACCACATGCATCCGGACGCGATCATCGCCATCGCCGCCTCCAAGAACAGCAAGGAATTGACGCAGAAGATCTTCGGCAACGAGATAGGCTGGCTGCCGTGGAAGCGTCCGGGCTACGAGCTCGGCCTCTGGCTCGAGAAGTTCTGCCTCGAAAACCCCAGCGCGCGCGGCGTGGTGCTCGAAAGCCACGGCCTCTTCACCTGGGGCGACACGGCGAAAGAAGCCTACGAGACGACGATCGGGATCATCAACCGGGCCATCGCCTGGTTCGAGGCTGAAAATGCGCCCCCGGCCTTCGGTGGGCAGGCGAAACCGACGCTTGCCCCCGCCGAGCGCGCAGCCGTCGCCAAGAAGCTGATGCCGGTGATCCGCGGCATGATCAGCGCCGAAGAGAATAAAGTCGGCCACTTCGACGACAGCCAGGCGGTGCTCGACTTCGTGACCTCCACCAATCTGGAGCCGCTGGCGGCGCTCGGCACGAGCTGCCCCGACCACTTCCTCAGAACGAAAATCCGGCCTCTGGTGATCGATTTCGACCCGGCGAAGCCGGACATTGAAAAGACCCTTGCCGGCCTGCCCGAGGCGGTGGCCGCCTACCGCGCCGACTACGCCGCCTATTACGAGCGCTGCAAGCGTGTCGACAGCCCGGCGATGCGCGATCCGAACGCCGTCGTCTATCTCGTGCCGGGCGTCGGCATGATCACCTTCGCCAAGGACAAGGCGACGGCGCGCATTTCCGGCGAGTTCTACGTCAACGCCATCAACGTGATGCGCGGCGCTTCCGGCGTGTCGACCTATGTCGGCCTGCCCGAGCAGGAAGCCTTCGACATCGAATACTGGCTGCTGGAGGAAGCGAAACTCCAGCGCATGCCGAAACCGAAGAGCCTCGCCGGGCGTATCGCGCTCGTCACCGGCGGCGCCGGTGGCATCGGTAAGGCGACGGCCAACCGGCTGATGCAGGAAGGCGCCTGCGTCGTGCTCGCCGACATCGATGAAGCGGCTCTCGAAGCAGCGCAAATCGAGCTTGCCGGGCGTTACGGCAAGGACTTCGTCCGTTCCGTCAATATGAACGTGACGAGCGAAGCGGCGGTCGAATCGGGCTTCGGCGACGCGCTTCTCGCCTTCGGCGGCCTCGACATCCTCGTCTCCAATGCCGGCCTCGCCTCGTCGGCGGCGGTCGAGGACACAACGCTGGCGCTCTGGAACAAGAACATGGACATCCTCGCAACCGGCTATTTCCTGGTGTCGCGCGAAGCCTTCCGCATCTTCCGCAATCAGAGGGCGGGAGGCAATATCGTCTTCGTCGCCTCGAAGAACGGCCTTGCCGCCTCGCCCGGCGCGTCCGCCTATTGCACCGCCAAGGCCGCCGAGATCCACCTTGCCCGGTGCCTGGCACTCGAAGGCGCGGCGGCGCAGATCCGCGTCAATGTCGTCAACCCCGATGCGGTGCTGCGCGGTTCCAAGATCTGGACCGGCGAATGGAAGGAACAGCGCGCAGCCGCCTACAAGATGGAGGTCGACGAGCTGGAGGCGCATTACCGCGAGCGGTCGATGCTGAAGCGCAGCGTCTTCCCAGAGGACATCGCAGAGGCCATTTACTTCCTCGCTTCCGACATGTCGGCGAAATCGACCGGCAACATCATCAATGTCGACGCGGGCAATGCCCAGTCCTTCACCCGCTGAGTCGGAGGCAAATCATGACAGAGATGATCAGCACGTCCGTTCTGAATGCCGAGAACGCAAGCCGCGAGCCAGCGCTCAAGCGCGACTACGACAGTCTCGGCGAGCGGCTCTCGGGCCGCGGCATCGACATCGATGCGATCAAGAACAAGGTTGCCGCCTATGGCGTCGCCGTTCCCTCCTGGGGCGTCGGCACGGGCGGTACGCGCTTCGCTCGCTTCCCCGGCCCGGGCGAGCCGCGCAATATCTTCGACAAGCTAGAGGACTGCGGCGTCATCCAGCAATTGACGCGGGCGACACCGAAGGTTTCGTTGCACATCCCGTGGGACAACGTTTCCGATCTCAAGGCGCTGAAGGAGAAGGGAATGTCGCTCAGCTTGGGCTTCGACGCGATGAACTCCAACACCTTCTCAGACGCGCCCGGCCAGGCCCACTCCTACAAGTTCGGCTCGCTCAGCCATACCGATGCTGCCACGCGCCGGCAGGCCGTGGAGCACAATCTCGAATGTATCGAAATCGGCAAGGCGCTCGGTTCGAGAGCGCTGACGGTGTGGATCGGCGACGGCTCCAATTTTCCTGGGCAGAGCAACTTCACCCGCGCCTTCGAGCGTTACCTCGACTCGATGAAACAGGTTTATGCCGCACTTCCCGATGACTGGCGCGTCTTCACCGAACACAAGATGTACGAGCCGGCTTTCTATTCGACGGTCGTGCAGGACTGGGGGACCAACTACCTGATCGCACAAGAGCTTGGGCCCAAGGCGTTTTGCCTCGTGGACCTCGGCCATCATGCCCCGAACGTCAACATCGAGATGATCGTCGCCCGGCTGATCCAGTTCAGGAAGCTCGGCGGCTTCCACTTCAACGATTCGAAATATGGCGACGACGACCTCGATACGGGTTCCATCGACCCCCACCGCCTGTTCCTCGTCTTCAACGAGCTCGTCGATGCCGAGACACGGGCCGCGGAAGGCTTCAAGCCGGCGCATATGCTCGACCAGAGCCACAATGTGACAGACCCGATCGAGAGCCTGATGACGAGTGCGATGGAGGTGAGCCGCGCCTATGCCCAGGCGCTCCTCGTCGACCGGCGAGCGCTCGAGGCCTATCAGCAGGATAACGACGCGCTGATGGCCTCCGAAACGCTGAAGGCCGCCTTCCGCACCGACGTCGAGCCGATACTGGCCATGGCGAGGCTCGAAAGCGGTGGCGCAATCGCACCGGTCGCCACCTATCGAGCGAGCGGCTACCGCGCCAGGGTGGCCTCCGAACGCCCGGCGGTCAGCGGCGGTGGCGGCGGCATCGTCTGAATCTGCTACTATAGAATAGTGTGTTCCGACTCACGATCCCGGTCGATGCGGCCCGGGATCTTCCCGGCTTTCAGACGAGCAGGCCTTTGTTCGCCCCGTATGACGCAGCGACAGCAGACCGAGCTATAGCCGGTCCGCGGCGGGCAATCCCGTTTGCGCAGAAAAATCGCCGCGCGATCGAATTGCCCTCTACTGATCCAAGATCATCGGCTATCTTTTTCCTCTGGGTACAACCGAGAGGAACATTGATGGGTATCGAAAGCATTCTGGTTTTGCTGATCGTCGGCGCTGTTGCCGGCTGGCTCGCCGGCCTCATCGTTAGCGGCTTCGGATTCGGCCTGATCGGCAACATCGTCGTCGGCATCATCGGCGCGCTGATTGCCGGCTATCTCTTTCCGGCGATCGGCATCACCCTCGGCACCGGTATCATGGCGGCAATTATTCACGCGACGATCGGTGCCGTGATCCTTCTGGCGCTCATCCGCATCGTCAAACAGGCCTGAAATGGCGATATCCGAGCAAGGATTCGCCTACCATCGGAACCGGTTTGAGGACAAGATCATTCAGCGATAACAACCGCTACGGCGACCTCCGTCCGACAGATCAGACGCGGACGCGGGAGCGACACGCTCCAGTCGTGGTCGCCGCACAATGAGAAAGCGGAGGAAAAGATGACCGAGTTCTATGCCGAGAAGATCGAAGCGGCACTGCAAACCTATATCAGCGATCACCCCGGCACGTTGACGCGCGAGCAGGCGATATCGACGATCCTCGAAAACTGGTTCGCCAGCCACGGCTATCTGCCGCCGCAGCAGGAGGGCCGACGCCCCGAAGACCTTGACGCCTCGAACGACGACTGAGACATTCGCTTTCCTCCCCCAATTCGCAGACACCGCCGAAACGGCGCTTCGTCGACGCCTCTCTTTCGTTCAAGAGCATAGATAGCCCGAAATGAGCCTAGCCTCCGTCAAACAGTTCTTTTCTCAACACGCACCGGATATCGACGTCGTCGAGCTCGAACAGAGCACTGCGACCGTGGCGCTCGCAGCTGAAGGCCATGGCGTCGAACCGGCGCAGATCGCCAAGACGCTTGCGCTCCGGGTCGGAGACGACGTTATCCTGATCGTCACGCGCGGCGATGCGCGCCTCGACAACAAGAAGTACAAGGCACGTTTCGGCACCAAGGCGCGCATGCTGGATCTCGACGAGGTCGAGGCGGAGACGGGGCATCCGGTCGGTGGAGTCTGCCCGTTCGGTCTTGCCAAGCCTCATTGCGTCTATTGCGACGAATCCCTCAAGGCTTTCGACGTCGTCGTGCCTGCCGCCGGCGCGACCAACGCCGCCGTGCATATCAGCCCCTCGCGCATCGCCGAGCTGACCGGTGCGGAATGGATCGACGTGTCGGCGCTGTGATGCGCTGGCACTTCTCCTGAGGCCTCTAGAGAACGGCTATGAGGAACATCACGGAGCCGAGCGAAAGTGCGGCAATGATGCCCATCAAGACTCTCATCATGTGTTCCGTCATTTCGTACATCCTTACCCTCTACTCCCTACTGCATGTTTCCTTTAATCGTAGCCGATTTAAGGATGAAAACATGCAGCATTCAAAGTGCTACAGCGACCTTTGCGCGTCTGATAAGACGCGCGGCGCTGTAGGAATGGACGAATGCAACGGGCCGGGCCGGCGCGAGGGCCCGGCCGCCTCATCGATGTCAAGAATTTTGTAACAACTTGGTTAACAAATCATCACGGGCTGCGCCCGAGCTCCGCTCTCGTGCACGGCTTCGTCCCCTGTGCGCGTGAGTGCCGAGGAGCACAGCACATCGCTCGTGGCTAGACTAGGAATAGCGGCCGATACGCGACGGCGTCACCCGACGCTTGCCGCCTACCTGATGATGTTAGCTGACTTGGAGCCGCCCTGCGACTGCCCCGCTCCCGGACCGCCCTGCGCCACGCCGCCGCCATGAGAGCTGCCGGGATTTGTTCCGGTCGCTCCGTTGCCATAACCGTTATTGCCTTTTGGGCGACCGCCACCGCCGCCCGACTTGGCGATTGCGTTGGAGGTAAGGCTGGTGGAAAGCAGCATGGTGACGGCCGGCGGCGTCACCACCGCAAATCGTCCACAGCTCTTCAGGAATTCGCGCCGGTCTTCTTCGCCCGCCGACAACGGTTCGTTCTGCGTTTCGGAACCCATATATTTCTCCCCTTTACGTTGCGTATAATGCAGCGATGTCTAATGCATTAATAGTGCAAACATCGGATTACCTTCGCGCAGCTCTGGAATTTTGGACTTACTTCGGATTAATTCAAAATAATAATGGCGAGACCGATTTCATATTACTCTCATGAAGTTAGCTGCAAAACGGAAACGTGACGACATCACCCTATTTTCGTTTCGCCTCATAGCTTTCCCAGCGGTTTCGAGCGGAAAATACGTCTCATTTCGCGAATTTTGCGCGCTGTTTCCTGTCGGCGCGAGGGATAAGGCTCGCCGCCGAAGCGATCCCAATACCGATAGTAGAAGACCTCCGTTAGAAGCGTCAGAAACGTGAAGGGGGTGGCGAGATGGTTCCTTCCAATCTGGAGCTGCCGCCGCACCAGTTGAATTCGCGCCCGTCTTGCGAACGACAATTTAGATGCGCCATCGATTCCGAACAGTGCAATCGCCGTCAGGATCTGTGCGTCCACCGCGTTTCGTTCGTAACCGGCGGCAAAGAGCGACCGCAATTCCTCCCACTCGACGTCAACGGAGCGAGCGAGCTTCACTATGTCGAGCAGATGGCGCAGGTCGATCAAGCCTCGCCAATAGTCGCCGTCCTGGAACTGATCATGCAGGATTAGAAAGACGATCTGGGCGAAGGCTGACGGGAGATGGACGGATTTTCCAGCGAGGGTAATCCGCCGACTGTGGCCGTACAGCCATTCGACATCGCTGAAGGAGGCCGGACCTCTCGGCCGGCAATGAAGATCGATGCTGCCGGCGTCGGTGGGCCGCTCCAATACGGCCGGCAGATGGAATTTGGGGTTGCCCGGCCAGGAACCGCTACCCAGCCGGATTTCATAGCCGATGCTTTGAAGTGCTTTTATCGAGGCGCTCATGTCGGCAGGACGGACGAACATGTCGAGATCGGTCAGCATCCGCCCGCCGATCTCGTCCGGCTCCTGCGCGAGCAGAATGGCCGCACCCTTCATGACAACGGGCTCGACACCGATGCGGTTGAGATAATCCACCGCCTCCGTCAGTTGCGCCAGCAGCCGGCGATTACGCTCGGCGTTCCTTTCGCAGATCAAAGACAAGTACTCGCGAACGTCCTGTGGCACGTTCTGCGCGTTTCTTGTCGCCAGGGCGAGGGAAGAAACGGTCAGGCTTTCATTGGCCAAGGCTATGATGTCGTCCCAGTCGACGCTGCTTGGCGGATTGCCATTGAGGCAGGACGCAAGTGCAAGCAGGTTTCGGTAGCTATGCCGCTTCATGATGCCGACTCAACGCTTCCACGGCTTCGTCGAGCCGCGAATAGGAAAGTTCGATCGCGCGAGCGCTGCGAAGGACGCCGAGCAGGGTTTCGAACTGCGAGAGTTCGAGGCGCCCCGTCGGCGTGAAGGCGCCGGAAAAGAGCTCGGACAGGACCCGCGGCGGCTCCACGGCGGAAATCGCAACCGGACCCTTCCTGCGACGGCGAAGAAGCACGATGCTGCCAAGCGGCACCGCTTCGCGCGGTGCGTAGGGGATCGATGCGAGATAGCGAACGCTCTTCTTGTCGAGACGGCGGTGGATCGGAGCCGCGGCGATTGCATCGCGCATGCCGTCGATCAGGCCCCATGAGCCACGCTTGAGTGCCGGTGCAAAAGGCACGCCGCATACGAGACCATCCGCACCCAAAAGCGCGATATCATCCCCACCACAGGTAAAACCGGCTTTGAGAAGCGCAAGCGCAAGCGTCGTCTTGCCGGCCCCCGGCGCGCCGCAAATAAGCATGCCCTTTCGGTTCCTTACAAGCAGCGCGGCATGGAGCGCGACATTGCTCCCGAGGCTTGCGAGCACGTCGTCCGTCAGCATGGCCTTAAGCGCCGGCGCCGCCTCATCGGCCGCAACAATCATTCCACGGGAGCGATTGCGGCTGATGCAGGCTCGGTTGCCGAAGGCTGCTACCTCGTAGACGATCGAAGACTTTCGCTCCGGCCCCCCCTGATGCTGGAAAACGGGCAGCACGAGGTCGGCGAGCGACCTGTCGTAAAAGGCTATCGAGACGGTAGTTCCCGCAAGATCAAGCGCTTGGCTACGCAGTGGCGGGCCCTCTTCCTCGTCAAGGAGGATGTCCAGCAGGCCCCGCCGGGACCAATGAGCAAGGTATTTCCGCACGGAGGCGCGTGCCGTCGCACGGCTGGCGCCACGTGCCACGAGGTCCGACTCCAATTGGCGCAGCGATGCCGGCTCGGCGAGTACGCATGTGAAATAGGCCGTGAGGTCATCGACCTCAAAAATCTGCTGCGACGATTCGACGAAAATCGTCTTGCGTTGCCCCAGCAGAAAAAAACGCGCCCCCTCGGAGATGCGGAACTTCATTCCAATCCCCCACACCCCCGCCGTCGCCGAAGGACGACCCCGCAAAGCCTCAAGCATACTTGCCTATTTGTGATCGAAAATCCGGATTCCCGCCAGCCCCGGACTGCCTTGAATGCAGAATCAAACACGTAAGGCAAAAAACGTGTCGATTGCGGAGGAAGTAATCAACTCTGATTTTGGTGGCGGAGGCGGTCACCGAGGATCAGATGCCATTGGACATTCTTGCCTTTCAGCGACTTTCACGCAGAAAACGGGCCCGTGTCTGACGCTCGGGCCCAGTCTGCAAATCCGCCTGAAAAACATCGGTTATTGTAGCTTATGAACAGGAAGCATAGGACTCTCGGCCGCTCCGATCCACGGACTTAAGTCCCATGCGATCGGGGTAAAGGTCCTGGGACCGTTACATGGGGATTCTCGTGATACATACTGCTACGGACGCGTCGGCGGAAAACCTCGTCAGCCGCTGAGGCGCCGGAGGTCCCAGAGATAACCGCGATGTCTCAAATCGCTCTGGGACCTTCTGTGATCGCCCGCAGGGCTCCTAATTCGCGCCACGGAAGAGCGCGGGATGCGAGCATGCCGGCAAGCAGCTAGGGGGTGTACAAGTGAGTTAGCTCCAAAGAGCTATGTCTCGTTTTTTAGCAATTGCTGTAATATAGGCGGCGGCCAAGCCCGGAGGAGGCACATATGGAGAAGGCTCAAAGGGAACATTCTCCCCCCGAGGAAGATAGACGCGAGTTCCTGAAAGCTTGCGGCCGATTCGCGGCCGTCACACCACCTGCCGTGACTATGCTGCTGTCCACGAGCCTCACATCAAAAGCAATCGCGAAATCAGGTAATGGTGGCGGATCTGGCGGCGGAAAGGGCAAGGGTGGCGGAAAGGGCAACAAGGGCGGCAAAGGGAATTCCAAGCCCTAAAGATCGGCGGTGGGACCCGGCCTTTGAATGCCCCAGAGCCATCGCTCCGGGATCTGCTAATTGCGTTGCAGATGCTCCATGACCTTCTCGCGCGATCCGCCCTTGGCGCGCATCGCCTCAAGCGCCTTCTGCCGTGGTCACCGCCTTCCTCATGATGTAGGTGACCTCGTGTCCCAGGTGGCAACAAGGTTGCGTCCCGGCCGTCGTTTAGCTCGACAACCAGCATATGTCGAACGGATGCTTGCAGCTCACGCCAGGTGAAGCGCTACAGCTCCTTTGTGCGTCTGAAAAGACGCACGGCGCTGCAGAGTGCTGTGAGTTTTGTCGACGTTTTGGGCCAAAATACCGGGAAAATCCGCGCCTGATTTTAGTGATGGTGCCCGGAGGCGGATTCGAACCACCGACACGCGGATTTTCAATCCGCTGCTCTACCAACTGAGCTATCCGGGCATCCCGCCTCAACGGCGACGGTTTTTCTAAGGAAAACCGGTGGGGCACTGTCGTTCGCCCCGGAAGCGAGCGGGGTTATAGCATCTTGTTCGGCCGTGTCCAGCACCAAATGACTCTTTTTCGAAGAATTTGCCGGCTGGTGGAAGAACCGCGAAAAGCAAAAGGATTCAGGGAGATCGCAAGCGCGGTCGCGCCCATCTCGGATCAGAAGCGGGGTCGACCGGCGGCGACCGGTAGGGTCGCCCCTCACCCCAGCCGTCGCCGCGGAGGGACGGAACGGAAAGGGGCGCCGCGTGCGGGAGCAGGAGGCAAGCAGGCGCCGGATGTGGGATCGTTACCGGTCGTCGCTGTCGTCCGCTTTCGATTCGTCGTCGGCAACCGGAATCGCATAGGAGCCCGAAAGCCAGCGGTTGAGGTCGATATTGCGGCAGCGTTCGGAGCAGAAGGGATAGTGCTCCCGCGCGGACGGGCGGCCGCATTCGGGACAGGGCCGCGTCGGGCGGAGGGGTTCGACGTTCGAACCGCTTTTCTTGCCTTCGCCGGTCAATTCTCAGCCTTCCAGCCAACGGTTATGCACGTCATAGCCCTCGCCGACGAGGAGATTGACGGTTTCGTAGAGCGGTAAGCCTACCACATTGGTGTAGGAGCCGACGAGCTTGACGACGAAACTTCCTGCGATGCCCTGGATGGCATAGCCGCCGGCCTTGCCGCGCCATTGGCCGGAAGCGAGATAGCTTTCGATGTCGAGGCCGGAAAGGCGTTTGAAGCGCACTTTGGTGTCGATGACCTTCTGGCGGAGCGTCCGGTCGGGGGTGACGAGGCAGATGCCGGTGTAGACGCGATGGCTGCGGCCGGAGAGAAGATGCAAGGCGCTCGATGCTTCGCCCACCATTACCGGCTTCGGCAGAATGCGCCGGCCGACGCAAACGACGGTGTCCGCGGCCAGGATGTAGCTGCCTTCCCAGGCCGGATCACCCTTGATCGCCGCGAGCGCTGCCTTCGCCTTCTCGGCAGACAGCCTCCGCGCAAGCGAGCGCGGATGTTCCGAACGCTTCGGCGTTTCGTCGAGGTCCATCGGCAGCAGCCGCGCGGGCTCGATGCCGGCTTGAGCCAGCAGCTCAACACGACGCGGCGATCCGGACGCCAGTATCAGTTTTTGGGTCACTGCCATCGAAACGGGCCGTCAATCCCCGGAGGGTTCACTAAAGTGCCGGGAATCACTTGAAGCGGTAGGTGATGCGGCCCTTCGTCAGGTCGTAGGGAGTCATTTCGACGAGCACCTTGTCGCCCGCGAGAACGCGAATGCGGTTCTTGCGCATGCGGCCCGCCGTGTGGGCGATGATCTCATGGTCGTTCTCGAGCTTCACGCGGAAGGTCGCGTTGGGAAGCAATTCGGTGACCACGCCCGGAAATTCTAGGACTTCTTCTTTCGCCATGCAGGATTGTTCTTTCTTGTGTTCATTCGCGGATGCGTCACGCATCCTCAAAAATTTGCCGGAAACTACACAATCGCCGCAGCTTTGTGAACCGCTTTGATTCCGCTTTTTCCGTAATTCATCCCAGCGGCGATTTCCCGCGCAAGCGCACGATCGCGCCCGGCCCGCGGTCACGCGCCTTTACGGCGCTCCTCGGCGACAAGCCGGCTTGCGATCAAGGCTGCCAGGTGGTCGCGCACCGCCCGGTAGGCAGCGACGATCTGCTCTCTGGTTCCGGTCGCAACCGTCGGGTCGGGTGTCGGCCAATATGCCACGTCGACGGCCATCGACCGGGTCAATTCAAGCGCCACGTGATGCGCCTCCGGCGCCAGCGTGACGATGATATCGAAGTAATCGTCTTCAAGTTCGTCGAGCGTGCGCGGCTGATGGCGACCGAGCGTGAGCCCGATCTCCTCGAGAACGACGTCGACGAACGGATCGCGCTCGCCGTGCCGCACCCCCGCGGAGGCCACATAGGTTCCTTTCGGCAAGGCCGCACGGGCGAGCGCTTCGGCCATGGGCGAGCGGATGGCATTCATGCCGCACATAAAGAGAACCGAGCGGGGCATCTTCGGCAGTGGTGCGGCGATCCCGGTCATCTCCGCCTCCGTCAGCCCCGCCAGTAGAGTACGCAAACGAGCGTGAACAGCCGGCGCGCCGTATCGAAATCCAGCCTGATCTTGCCGGACAGACGGTCCATCAGCGTCTGCGAGCCCTCATTGTGGATACCGCGGCGCCCCATGTCGATCGCCTCGATCTGGCTCGGCGTCGCGGTGCGGATCGCTGCGTAATAGCTTTCGCAAATCATGAAATAGTCCTTCACAATCCGGCGAAAGGGCGTCAGCGACAGTATGTGGGTGGCAACCTCCGTGCCGCCATCCGTCGAAATCGCAAAAACGAGTTTGGCGTCCACCAGCGACAGTTTGAGGCGGTAGGGCCCACCGGGATGACCGACGGGTTCGAACAGGTTCTCTTCCAAAAGGTCGAAGATCGCAACCGCGCGCTCGTGCTCCACATCCGGCGTCGAGCGGCCGATCGTCTCGTCCAGCACGACATCGCAGAGCCGCAGGTGGCGATCGGCCTTCATCCCTCTCCCCCGAGATTGAGGCGGATGGCGACAGAACGGGCATGCGCCTCGAGCCCTTCCGATTTGGCGAGAGCGATCGCGGCGGGACCGAGCATGCGCAATTGGTCCGGGCCAAGCCTCAGGATCGAGGTTCGCTTCATGTAGTCAAGCACGCCGAGACCGGAGGAGAAGCGGGCCGAGCGCGCCGTCGGAAGCACGTGGTTAGAGCCGCCGACATAATCGCCGATGACCTCAGGCGTGTGACGGCCGATGAAGATCGCACCGGCATTGCGGATCTTCGGGACCATGGCATCCGGGTCGGCCATTGCCAGCTCGAGATGCTCCGGCGCGATGCGATTGGCAAGCGGCACGGCTTGGTCGAGATCCGGGACCAGGATGACGGCACCGAAATCGCGCCAGCTCGCGGTTGCCGTCTCGGCGCGTGGCAGCGTCTTCAACTGCCGTTCGACGGCCTTTTCGACCGCGTCGCCGAAGGCTGCGTCGTCTGTGATCAGGATCGCCTGCGCGCCGGCATCGTGCTCGGCCTGCGCCAAGAGATCGGCAGCGATCCAGTCCGGTTCGTTGTCGCCGTCGGCGATCACCAACACCTCCGAAGGGCCGGCGATCATGTCGATGCCAACTGTGCCGAAGACCTGCCGCTTGGCGGCCGCGACATAGGCGTTTCCGGGCCCGACAATCTTCGCCACAGGGGCGATCGTCTCGGTTCCGTAGGCAAGGGCCGCGACGGCCTGAGCGCCGCCGATTCGGTAGATTTCTTCCACGCCGGCAAGCCGCGCCGCCGCAAGCACGGCAGGATTGATGGCGCCGCCGCTTGCGGGCACCACCATGACAATGCGCGGCACACCGGCGACCTTGGCCGGAAGCGCGTTCATCAGCACCGAGCTCGGGTAGCTCGCCGTGCCGCCCGGCACATAGAGCCCGACTGCGTCGATCGCCGTCCAGCGCGAGCCGAGGCCGACGCCCATCGAGTCTTCGTAGAGATCGTCCTTCGGCAATTGCCGACCATGATGCGCCTCGATGCGGGTCGCGGCAACCTTGAGTGCCCCGAGGACTTCCGGCGCGACCGCGTCGATCGCCTGATCGATCTCCGCAGCGGTCACCGCCATGCCCGTGACATTGAAGTCGACCCCGTCGAAACGCGCGGAATAGTCAGCGAGTGCCGCATCGCCGCGTGCGCGGACGTCGTCGATGATGGCGCGCACCACGACGTTGACGTCTTCGGAAACTTCCCGTTTGGTGGTCAGGAATGCGGCGAACTCACGTTCGAAGCTCGTGTCGAGATAGTTCAGCCTGATTGCCAATGCGTTGATCCTTTTGGTGCGGGCTTTTGCGGGGGCGTTTACTCGCCTTCGGGATGGCGCGGCTTGAATGCGGTTTCCCATGCACCACCCGCATCGGCAAGCTGCGCCTCGATACACTCGACATCGAGGGCGATGGAGGCGTCGCCGGCAAGCACGAGCTCGATCGTTCCCTCCGGCCCCTCGCCCCTGACCGAAAAACGCAGCGCCAGGAGATCGAGCACCGCTTCCATATCGGTGCGGTCGAAGCCCAGCGAACGCACCGCTGTGACGCACTTGAACAGGAGCACGGCGCGGCGCCGCTCGAAGCTGCGGCGCCTGCGATCTGCCTTTTCCCAGACGAAACGGTTGATCACCAGGGAAAACTGACGGTGGCGGGGATCATAGGAAATGCCGGCCACCTTGAAGACTGCGTCCTGCACATGGGCGGAGACGACACCAAGGTCTTCCTCGTCGAGTGCCAGCAGTTTCAAAGCGTCCATGCGATCCATCCGTCTGTTTTCATGCCCCGCATTTAAGCAGGTGATCGCAAAGGACATAGGACGTCGCGCCTGAAACCGCAACGGTTTCAAGCGCGGGAGCCTGGCGATCAGTCGCTGACGCGCTCCACATGGGCGCCGCAGCGCGTGAGCTTCTCTTCCAGGCGCTCGAAGCCGCGATCGAGATGGTAAACGCGCGAGACCATGGTCTCGCCCTCGGCGGCAAGCCCGGCGATGACGAGCGAGACCGAAGCGCGCAGGTCGGTCGCCATGACCGGTGCGCCCTTCAGCCGTGACACGCCCTCGACCTTCGCGGTCTGGCCGGAGAGCGAGATCTTGGCGCCGAGACGCGCGAGTTCCTGCACATGCATGAAGCGGTTTTCGAAGATCGTCTCGGTGATGTGGGACACGCCGCTCGACTTCGTCATCAGTCCCATGAACTGCGCTTGCAGGTCGGTCGGGAAGCCGGGGAAAGGATCGGTGACGATGTCGACCGGCTTGATGCCGGCGCCGCTGCGCACGATGCGGATGCCGCTGTTCGTCTCGCTGATTTCCGCTCCCGTGCGGCGGATCGCCTCGAGCGCCGTCTCGAGGAGGCTCGCGTCCGTGTCCTCCAGGATGACGTCGCCGCCTGCCATTGCGACCGCCATGGCGTAGGTGCCGGTCTCGATGCGGTCGGGCAGCACGCGGTGACGCGCACCCGAGAGCGAGGGCACGCCCTCGACGGTGATCGTGTTCGTGCCCTGGCCCGTGATCTTCGCTCCCATGGCGTTCAGGCACTTGGCGAGGTCGACGACCTCGGGCTCGCGTGCGGCGTTGCCGAGCACGGTCGTGCCGTTGGCAAGGGTCGCCGCCATCATCAAGACGTGCGTCGCGCCGACGGAAACCTTCGGGAACACATAGCGCCCGCCGACGAGGCCGCCTGCCGGCACGGTCGCGTTGACATAGCCGCCGTCGATCTCGATGTTGGCGCCGAGTGCCGTCAGCCCGTCTATGAAGAGATCGACCGGCCGCGTGCCGATGGCGCAGCCGCCCGGCAGCGACACGCGGGCCTTGCCTTCGCGGGCAAGCAGCGGCCCGATGACCCAGAAGCTCGCGCGCATCTTCGAGACGAGCTCGTAAGGCGCGGTGGTCGAGACGATGTTGCGGCTCGTGAAATGGATCGTGCGGGCATAGCTCTCGCCCTGGCGCTCGCGCCGACCGTTCACGGAAATATCGGCACCATGATTGCCGAGGATGCGGATCAACTGCTCGACATCGGCGAGATGCGGCACGTTTTCCAAAGTCAGCGTGTCGTCGGTCAGAAGCGACGCGATCATCAGCGGCAAGGCGGCGTTCTTCGCGCCGGAAATGGGGATAACCCCGTGGAGTTCATTTCCGCCTACAATCCTGATGCGATCCATGAGACCTCTCGCACGGGCCGCCGCCCGCCTTTCTGAAAAAATCCGGTGTTGCCAAGATCCGGTTGTTGCTGGAGGGCGTCTCTTTAGTGGAGAAGCCGTGAAATTAGAAGTGCCTTGAAATGCGGCTATTAGAAACGGCGTGAAACCGGAAGGCGTTGCGTCATCCGTCCCCCGCCGCCTTACAGCGTGCGCGTCCAAGAGACGCAAAGCCTGCTGCAGCATTGAGTCGATACACGGCTACCCAACGCGATTTCCTACCGGACAGCCATGGATCGGGGTCGGACCTAATCTTCCGATTCGTCCGATTTTGCGGCAGGCAATCCGGATGTCTCGTCGGCGGCCCCCGCCCGACGGGCGCGCATCTGCTGCTTGCGGCGCTGGAGATTGTCGCGCAGGTTCTTCGCCAAGCGCTCACGTCTCGCCTCGGCCTCGCTGAGGTGTTCCTCCCCCTTCGCCGGGCCCGGCGCATGCTTCTTGTGGTCGTCGCTCTGCATGCGTTACCCATTAGCGCAAAAGCAGAGTTTTCGGAAGCAGCCAGACGTTTTGCGCCGTAGCGGAACGAGGAAAAATGCGAAGCCATTTTGCGCCTGCGTTCAGCGCTAACGCATTGGAATCGGGCCCCTTTCTCCCTAAGAGGCGGTGCTGCTGGAGACCGTTGCCACGTGGCGCCGTCAAAAACTTCGAAATGCGGCTTGCGCTCTCCCTCAAGCTATGGCAATAGGCGCCTCGCCTGATGCGGCTTGTCCCAAAGAGCCGCCGGATGCTGCTATAGCTCAGGGGTAGAGCACTCCCTTGGTAAGGGAGAGGTCGAGAGTTCAAATCTCTCTAGCAGCACCAGTTTTTCGGCTAAACCAAGAGTGTCATCAGCACCTTGCGGCTTGCTTCCCAGAACAAAAATACACAGTAGCGCATCTGTCTGAATAGGCCTGTGGCACAGATATGGTACGGCCCGCTCGCGCGGTGTTCTGGTCGTCGCCTTGGTGTTTGATTGAAAGTTCAAACGACGCTGCAGCGGCGGAAGGTGACCAAGTCGGGTCTGATTTCTGTTGCCCGGTAACTCGTTTGGGCGATGTCCCTAATCCTTGACTACAACCTGCGCTGTGAGACCCTTCGAGCTGGACGGTTGTAGCGCGTGGGGTGAGCACGACAGGGATCGTGAAAACCTCGGCAATTAGGTCAGGACCTAGCTTGTCGAATGTCGTCGGGCGTGCGCCTGGAGATGTGCAGCTCGACAAGATTGTCTGAGCCTCACAGGAGATCGTTAAATCCAAACAGTCATCCTGCGCTTTGTCTTCACGGGCCGAGGCGGTGAACCAGGCAAGGAAGGCGACGAGGTCCGCCACGTTCTTTCGCGTTGCCGGGCGGCCCATTGGAATGGCGTCGAGCGAGGTCCTGACTTACGGCGGTGGTGCAGGCGCTCGAGGGGGCAGGTCATGAGGCTGTTTCGGGGTGGTGCGTCGTTGATCGTGCTCGTCTTCGCGACTGTGCAGTCTGCACAAGCGCTCGACACGTTTCCAGGCGCTTCGGGCGCCGGTAGGAGTACAAGCGGAGGGCGCGGTGGCGCCGTGTTCATTGTTATGAATACGGCGGACACCGGCACGGGCAGCCTCCGGGCCTGCATGGAGGCGTCTGGAGCTCGCACTTGCGTATTCCGGACGAGCGGAACGATCCAGCTTGTGGCTCCGATCGTTGTGAGCAATGGCGACTTGACGGTGGCGGGGCAGACAAGCCCGGGCGGCATCCAGATCCGCCTGAGGCCCGGCATCGCCGCGACGGCCGCCAAGACGCCCATTCGCATCGTGGCCAGCAACGTGTTTCTGAGGCACCTGCGCGTGCGCCCGGGCAACGAGGCCGCATGGGATAGCACGCGAGGCAGTCGGAGCGGCATCGGCATTGAGAAGGTAGACGCGGTCGATCCGCAGAACATCTATCTCGACCATATGTCGATCGGATACGGTTCGGACCAAACGATGTACTCGCTTCAGAGCGGTAGGAACATCACGATCGCATACAGCCTGTTCGCCTACCCGCTTTCACCCGCAAATCACGATTACGGCCCGCTCATCTGCTCAGATCAGCACCAGGGAGATTGCGGCAAGACCACTATCTGGCGCAACATCATCAGCTCGCATCGGTGGCGCAATCCGGCTTTGAAAGCGGTGGGATGCGGTGCTCAGAACGAACGCGTGCATGACGTCATCAACACGCTGATCTCGAACCCGGGCCAGTTTGGCATCATGGTCGTCGACGATCATCCTGATGCGAACAACGTCGGCACCTGTGCGAATGTCGCGGCCAACATCATGGAGCGCGGGCCGAAATCGACGGGCCCGATCGCCCTCATCAACCAAAGCGACGACACCGCAGCCACGAACAAGTGGTATGCGCCAGTTGGGACGGGTGGCGGCAACGACAACGTGCTCTTGGGCTCGCCGGCCATCCCCCATTGCAGACTCACGCAGTTAAGCCCGGTGGCCCCGTGCACCGAGACAAGCATGGCTGCTCCTATCGGAACGCTGAGTGCCCCGATCATCAGCACGGGGACGCTCAAGAGTCACCTGATGCAACAAGTCGGGGCCTTCCCGCGCGACAGCCTGGACGCGAGATGGATCGGTTTTGTCAACAACGTGTCGACGGCCCCTGCCACCAATCCGGTCTATACGACATCCGCCTCCTTCCCCACGATCACCGGCGGTTCACCGCCGACCGATAACGATAACGACGGCATGCCGAACAGCTTCGAGCAGGCAAACGGTCTCAGCACGACCAATGCGGCCGATCGGAACAACATCGTCCCATCGGGTACATATGCTGGCTATACGTGGCTTGAGCGGTATCTCGACGAACGCCATCATACGATTACGCCGCCGTGACATCTACGTTGGCAGCCGCCACCGCTTCTGTCGGGGATCACGCACCCCTCGGGTCACTTCATGTTCGGAACCGCTGTCCTCCTGTGGTTGGGGCATTGCAGTAAAACAGTGCGACTAGAACGCTTGCCGCGGCTCTACTCCGTTGAGGATTGATGAAGCCGACCCAACCGCGATCAAGACATCCTTAACCATATCCGACGTTACTCGGGGAACAGCCTGATTGACGCCACAGGATTAACTCCATTTCACGCTCTTTCAGCCGCGGGCCGGTAATTAAAGCGTTGTGGAGAAGATGGGCATGATCAAATCGGGTCTTGGCGTTAGCGTCGCGGTTCTCGTCCTCTCGATCGCGGCGAGCGGCATCCTTCATGTCGCGCTGTCCCAATATCGGCCGGAAGCGAACGCCGCCGTATCCGGCGAGATCACCTCGTCGATACCGCGATGACGCGTGCCGCATACACAGGCGCTCTTCCCGATTGCTGTGTCAGGTGGCGGATCGTCAAAAAAGCTGAAGGCTGTGGCGCTCGAAAGCCACGCCCGCCCGGTTCACGCTCCTTCGCGTTCACCGGAAGCGGACACCTTTCGACCGTTGAAGCTCAAGACATGCGGCCGCGCGGCTCATCAGAAGGCTTGCGGCGCGGGTCCGGCCGGAAATCTCCAAGCTGAGCCAGAAGCTCATCGCAGGAGCACCTCTTCCTGCCCATCAGGTCGAGGATGCGCTTGGCTGCCCTGTTGGCCTCCGCACCATCCTTCCCGACGTTGTGCAGAGCGCACCAGATATCGAGCGCTCCACGCATCACATCGACGTCATCCGGCGAATAGGCTTGACGCACGAACCCCTCCCAAGGTGTACCTCAATGGGGTCATCATGGGGTATTCCGGGCGAAATTCAAGAAAATAGTGAGGTACCCCAATAAGTCATATGATTGGCGTCTCGAGGGTTGTCGTCGGCCCGTCCGGACAACGCCGGACGCGCTCAGGGTGATGCAGGATTGGGCTCGGGAAAGGGCTGAGACATGAGTTCACCTGATGGCGGTTAATAACCGCCATAGTTCCGCCGTGAAGTACCGCGGACTTCGCCGGAGCGAGGCAGCGATCACACCCGGACAGTCTGCTCCACAAAATCCTCGGAGCCGAAGAATTTCAGGTAGCGCTCAACCTCGGCCGGATCGCCGGTTGCCTTGCGCGGATTGTCGGAAAGCTTGACTGCCGGGTGGCCGTTGGCTTCGCTGACCTTGCAGACGATCGAGATCGGATCGAGACCGCTGATCTCCGTCGGCGCGCAGCCGGCGAAATCGTTAGTGAGATTCGTGCCCCAGCCGAAGCTCATGCGCACGCGCCCCTCGAAATGGCAATAGGTCTTGATGATCGTGTCGACATCCAGCCCGTCGGAGAAGATCAGGAGCTTCTCGCGCGGGTCGCGGCCCATCTCCTTCCACCAGGCGATGATCTTCTCACCGCCCTCGATCGGCGGCGCGCTGTCGGGCCGGAAGCCGGTCCAGTCCGCTACCCAATCCGGCGCATCGCGCAAGAAAGCGGCCGTTCCGAACGCGTCCGGAAGCACGATCAGCAGGTTGCCGCCGTAGAGCCGGTTCCAATCCCGCAACACCTTGTAGGGCGCGGCCGCAAGCTCCCTGTCGTTGCGGGCAAGCGCGGCCACCACCATCGGCAGCTCATGCGCATTGGTCCCCACCGCCTCCAGATCCGTATCCATGGCAAGCAGCACGTTGCTCGAGCCGGTAAAGGACGAGCCGATGCCCTCCTTCAGCGCCTCGACGCACCAGCGCTGCCACAGGAAGCTGTGACGCCGGCGCGTGCCGAAATCGGAAATGCGCAGATTCGGATAGTGCCGCAACTGCTCGACCTTCGACCACATCTTGGCCTTGGCGCGGGCATAGAGCACGTCGAGCGTGAACGGCCCGAGCCCCTTCATCGCCGCCCGCGAGCGCAACTCGTTGATGATGGCGAGCGCCGGGATTTCCCACATCGTCGTCTCGACCCAGCGGCCGCGGAAGGTGAGTTCGAACTGACCGTCGCGGCGCGACAACTCGTATTCCGGCAAGCGGAATTTCCCGAGCCAGGCCAGGAATTCCGGCGAGAATATCTGTTTACGACCGTAGAAGGTGTTACCTGCGAGCCAGATCATTTCCTTCTTGGTGAAGCGCAGACTGCGCGCGTGGTCGAGCTGGTCGCGCAGTTCCTGTTCATCGATCTCCTGGGCGAGGCGCACGGCTTTCGTGCGGTTGATCAGCGAGAAGGTCGCGTCGACATCCGGGTAGAGCTGCCAGATCATCTGCAGCATCAGAAGCTTGTAGAAGTCCGTATCCAACAGGCTGCGGATGATCGGATCGAGCTTCCAGGTATGGTTGTAGACCCGCCGCGCGATATCGGTCTTTGGCATCTGCGACAACGCTCCTTCTCGATGACCACGATCCTGCGTTCGAAGAAAAGCGCCGTGATCGATTTCAAAAATTCGAAGCGGGACACAGAAGGGTGGGTGGCGCCCCGCTCCGGCGCGGTTAAATCAGCTGAACGCCGGCATCGTGCATGCGCCGGGTCATTGCGGCAAGCGATCTGTTCAGATCAATGCCGCGGCATGCGGCTAGCACAACGGATGTCGAAAAGCCCTGTGCCACCGCATCGAGCGCCGAGAAAGCAACGCAGAAATCTGTCGCCAGGCCGCAGAGCGACACCTTGGAGATTCCGCGCTCGCGCAGATAGCCGGCAAGGCCGGTCGAGGTCCGGTGATCGTTCTCGAAAAAGGCGGAATAGCTGTCAATCTCGCGGCGGAACCCCTTGCGCAGGACCAGCTCTGCGGTCGTCCAGCGCAAGTCCGGATGAAAGTCCGCCCCCCGGCTTCCCTGCACACAATGGTCGGGCCAGAGTGTCTGCTCCCCATAGGGCATGGTCACTGTCTGGAAAGCCGCCTTGCCGGGATGGCTAGAAGCGAAGCTCGAATGTCCGGCCGGATGCCAATCCTGCGTCAGGATCACATGGCGTGAGTCTTCGATAAGCCGGTTGACGATCGGTACGATCTCATCGCCGCCTTCGACCGCGAGCGCACCGCCCGGGCAGAAGTCGTTCTGCAGGTCGACGACGATCAGAGCATCTTCAGCCATGAACCACTCCTCGCGATCCGGCCGATCGGCATTGGCGATCGACAAATCGATTTAAGCGCAAGATCAATCACAGAACGCGCGAGGCGGCAAGCATGTTCATCGGCCGCGCACCAATCCGGCGCCGCATTGTCGGCGGCACCGCAAAAGCGATCATTTCCAAGCTGTTAGAGCAGGGGTCGGCCGGCAAGTGCAGGCGGCCGAGATCAGGCTGAAGCGCATTCGTGAAGAACGTCTCCCACGCCGATGTCAGTTGCGCAGATCGTCGAGATTGTCGGCTATCGCGACGCCGGAATTTGCGATGCCGATCGGCCGCGCGACGAAATCGAGGAACTTCGCGATATCGACCGAAGGATGGCGGGAGGCGTAGATGACGTCGCGGTTCTTGATCGGGAAGGTCTGGCCGACGATCAGGCTGTCCGGATTGGTCATGTTGAAGCGATAGACGATCGGGTAGCGGCCGACGCTGTCGGCCTTCAGGCCCTTGCCGAGCATTTGGTGGAAACGCTCCTGGCCAAGCAGACTCATGACGATGTCCGGCTCCTCGTAGCGGAAGACGAAGTAGCCCTTCGCGTCGATCGTCTGGTCCGCGCCGCCGCCGGCAAGCGCTACCGCTTCGAGCAGGTTCAGGTCGTTGGAGCCGAACTCGACGCGCTGATTGGCCCGGACCTGGCCGAGAATCGTGAAGGTGCGCGGGTCGCGGGTGACGAAGATCTGGTCGCCCGGCTTGACGTGGATGTTTTCCGACGGGTTGGCGATGATCGATTTCAAGAGGACCGTGCCGGTCTTCTTGCCGCGCACGAGCGTGACATAGGTCTCGTAGGGCTGCGCCGCCGGGCCGCCGGCCTTGGCGATGACCTCGTTGATCGTTTCGCTGACGAGGTTGAGCGGCACCACCGAGGGACGACCGACGGCGCCGGAAACGGTGACGATGCGCGAGGCCGTCGACGTCGACGTCACGATCACGTCCGGCTCCACCGCCTTCTGTTTCAGCGCGTCGAGGATTGCCTGCCGCGCCTGTTCCAGCGTCAGGCCGGCAAAGCGCACCGAGCCGACATAGGGGATCGCCGCCTTGCCGTCGGGCTGGACGACCAGGTCGATGCTCGTCTGCTTCGATTCCGTTGTGGAAAACAGGCCGTCGCTGCCGGCCTCGAAGATCGTCACCTTCAACTGGTCGCCGACGCCGATCACCACCTGGCCGACACCGCCGCCGATGCCGAAGCGGCGGCTGAGCGTGGTGGCGACATAATCGGAAACGAGCCGCGCCGATTGGCCGTCAACGTCGACGATATCGAACACCGTGGCGTTCTTTCTGCCGATCTGTGCGCCGGATTGGCCGGCGTCTGCGACGATATCGGTTGCTAGAGGGCCCTCGCCCGGTACGGCTTGACATCCCGCAAGCGCGGTACAAAGCAAAAGGGCAGCCACTCGTTTCACTACGACACTCCGTATTCGGCACAGCCATGATTCTATTGAAGGAACTGCGCCGCATAAATTCCGCCGGCCTCTGAAAAGCACAAAGACCGTCCCGCAACAAGCCACCTCTCCGCCATGGCAGCCAAATTATTTGGGACTGCGCCTTTCCGGTCATACCGCCTCGACTTCGGTTACGGACTGTCGCGGTAATTGTCTTGGACGAGCGATACTAGGCGTATATCTACTCCTTCGGGGTTGAAAGCTAGGCACTTTGAGTTAAAAGCTCCCTAATACAGCAGAGGGGATAAAACCGGGAAATCCACCGAAGACGAATGTTGCCCATTGCAATTCAAGTTTGATAGAGCAATGGGCCAAGACAATTTTAACGGCAGTTCAGAGCGTTCGATCATACATGACGGTTGAAATCATAGGGCGTGCATGCCTTGCCCCCGGAGCGACATCTCCTCAGGCGCTGTTCAAAATTCTTCGTCAGGGCAAGTGCACCGTGTCCCGCGTCCCCTCGGACCGCTGGGATCTGGCGCGATTCTGGCACCCGGCGATGGGCACGCAGGGCAAGACCTATTCGTTTGCCGCCGGCGTTCTCGAAGAGATTTACGACTTCGACCCTGCCGTCTTCGGCATGTCGCAGCGCGAGGCCATGTATATGGACCCGCAGCAGCGCGTCCTTCTGCAGCTGGCCTGGCGTGCGCTCGAAGATGCCAATATCTCGGTGGTATCACTGCACGGCGAGAACGTCGGTGTCTATGTCGGTGCATCGAGCCTCGACCACGCCAACCTGACGGTCGAAGACCCGGCTGCCGCTGGCCCCTACTTTATGACGGGCAACACGCTCTCGATCGTCTCCAACCGCATTTCCCATGTTTTCGGGCTGAGCGGCCCGAGCATGACCGTCGACACCGCTTGCTCCTCCTCGCTCGTCGCCCTCGACCAGGCGATGCGGGCGCTCAACGCCGGTGAGATCGATACCGCGATCGTCGGCGGGGTGAACATCCTTGCCCATCCGCTTCCCTTCGTCGGCTTCGCCCAGGCGCGCATGCTTTCGCCCGAAGGGCTCTGCCGCGCCTATGACAACGACGGCGCCGGCTATGTGCGCGCCGAGGGCGGCGTCGTCTTCGTCCTGCGCCGCACGGAGCGGGCGCGCCGCGAGGGCGACCGCAGCTATGCCCGCATCGTCGCCTCCGGCGTCAATTCGGCCGGCCGCACCAACGGCATCTCGCTGCCCTCGCGCGAGGCTCAGGCCAATCTGCTCAAGGCGATCTACGAAGGCAACGGCATCGACGCCAATCAGGTGGCCTTCATCGAAGGTCACGGCACCGGCACCAAAGTCGGCGACCCGGCGGAGGTATGGTCCATCGGCACGGTGATCGGCGCCAAGCGCAGGGCTCCGGTACCGATCGGCTCGATCAAATCGAATATCGGCCACACGGAGCCCGCATCCGGCCTATTCGGAATGCTGAAGGCCGTCCTGGCGCTCGAGAACAACTATCTGCCGGCATCGCTGCATTTCGATACGCCGAACGAGCACATCGATTTCGAAGGCCTCAATGTCCGCGTCACGGCCAATCCGATCGAGCTCCTGAAAGGCAAGCGCGCCCGGCTCGCCGGCATCAATTCCTTCGGCTTCGGCGGTGCGAACGCGCACGTCGTCATCAGCGATCCGGATCCGGCACAGCAGGAAAAGGGTGCGGCCTCGCCGGCAGGCCATGTATTCCTCGCAAGCGCTCATACGGCGTCGAGCCTGGAGAACCTGCTCAAGGACTACAAGGCCGCCTTTCAGGGCGCCTCCAGGGACGAGACGCGCGCGATCATCGCCGCCTCGGGCGCCAACCGGACGCATATGCGCCATCGTTTCGTAGCGCGCAGCGATCATCCCGAGGATATCGTCAGGGCCATCGCGAGCCACCTCGAAAAGCCCGGTTCCGATATCGGCGAGATCGGCGAAGCAGCCGTGAAGGACGCAAAGGTCGCCTTCGTCTTCTCTGGAAACGGCTCGCAATGGGCCGGCATGGGCGTCGAGGCGTTCCGGGAGAACCTGCACTTCCGTCAGTCCTTCACCTCGGTCAGCGCCCTCTTCAAGTTCCATTCGGACATCGCTCTCACCGACCTCTTGACCGATCCGGAGCTGGAACGAAAGCTTGCCGACACGAAGGTCGCCCAGCCGCTGCTCTTCGCGATCCAGGCCGCGCTCTCGGACTCGATCGTCGCCATGGGCATCAAGCCGACCGCCGTCTTCGGCCACTCGGTCGGCGAGATCGCCGCGGCTTACGCGGCTGGCGCGCTTTCGTTGGTCGACGCCGTGTCGATCGTTGCGAAGCGTTCCCTGCACCAGGATCTCCTCGCCGGCCAGGGCACGATGGCCGCCGTCATGCTCGGCGAGGAAGCGGCCGACGCTTTCGCCAAGGCGCGCGGCCTCAACGAGCTCTGCGTCGCAGCAGTCAATGCACATAACTCGGTAACGATTTCCGGGCCGGCACACGAGATTTCCGCGTTTCGCGACGCGGCCCGCAAGGCGAAGATCCCGGTACAGATTCTCGACATCAACTATCCGTTCCACCATCCGATCATCGACCAGGCGAAACAGGCGTTTCTCGCCGATATTCCCGATATCGCCCCGCGTCACGCTGAGCTGACCTACCTCTCGACAGTCACCGGCTCCGCGCTCGACGGGACCGAACTCGATCCGGACTACTGGTGGAAAAACGTTCGCGAGCCGGTGCGCTTCCAAGCCGCCGCCGAAGCGGCGCTCGAACTCGGCTGTCGGCTCTTCATCGAAATCTCTCCGCGGCCGATCCTGGCATCCTATGTCAAGGAGACCATCAAGCAGGCGGCGGTGCCGGCGAGCATCGTACCGACGCTGCTTCGCGACGCCGGAGCAAACGGCCATGACCCGATCTCGGCATCGATGGCGCGTGCCGTTGCGCATGGCGCGGCAGTCGACCGGCCGCGCGTCTACGGCAAGCGCAACGCGTTCATCACGTTGCCGAGCCTGCCCTTCGAGCCGGTTGAACTGCGCCCGACTGCCACGACCGATGCGACCGACCTCTTCGGACGCTCCGGCAAGCCCTACCGTCTCAGTGGCTGGCGCAGCGATCCCAATTCCGGAAGCTGGAAGAACCACGTCGACGCGCATCTCTTCCCGGATCTCGCGGAGCACGTCGTCGACGGCAAGGCGATCCTTCCCGGCAGCGGTTTCATCGAGGTGGCGGTCTCGGCGGCGCAGCAATATTACGGCAGCGACGAGATCGAGATCACCAATCTGGAGATTGTACGGCACCTGGAACTCAGCGACAGTCGCATCATGGAGGTCTCGACCACCCTGTCGCCGGAGACCGGTGACGTCGAGATCCGGTCGCGCGAGCGTCTCTCGGAAGACGATTGGACGGTCCATGCAGTCGCCCGATGCCGCAAGCCCACGCCGGGAACGAACGAAAATTCTCCCTCCTTCACCGGCATGGCGAAAACCGCGGTCGTCACGGCATCGAAGGCCTATGAAACGGCGAAACAGTTCGGGCTGGATTACGGCCCGCATTTCCAGCTTCTGTCGCGAGCCGTGGCCTATGGAGACCGGTTCATCGATGTCGAGCTGAAAGCACCGGAGGCGGCGGGACATCCCTTTGTCACCTATGCCCTTCATCCGATCTCGGTCGACGCGACGTTCCATGGATTGGTCGCCCTCTTCGACCGCTTCAGCGGCGACCGGGGCGGCGCGCCCTACATCCCGGTGCGCTTCGGCTCGGTACGCATCGTCAACGCCGGCCGGCCGATTGCCCGTGCCCTGATCGAGATCGAGCGCGTCAGCACCAATTCGATCAAGGCAAGATTCCACTTCTTCGATGCGGCCGGCGCGCCGATCGCCCATTTCGACGATTGCCGCTTCCGCCGCACCTATTTGCGCAAGCACAAGACGCTGGACGGGCTTTCCTTCCACTATGAGACGACGCTCTCGGACGTGGCTTTGCCCGGCGGGAGGACTTTAGCGGCCATCCCTGCGCAATTGACGCATCAGACTGCCCGCGAGGACGGTCCCGACAATGCGACGCTGCTCTTCAATGCCGCCATTTACCGCGCCTGCCAGGAAATCGCCCTGAAGCTCGGCAGAGGAAAGACCACGATCCAAAGCCATGCGCTGCCCGGCGATTTCGCTTTCCAATGCTTCCTCATGAGCTGTCTCTATGCGCTCGAGGACGCGGGGCTTTGCGAGCATCAGGACGGCACCTGGAAAATCGCGCCGGAATTCGCGCTGCCGACCGTGCCGGAAATTCTCGGCGAACTCTATGGCGATCGCCCCGACCGCTCCGTGGAAGCGGTGCTCATCAACAATGCCTATGCGGAAGCGCTCAGCCGGCTCGACAAGCTCTTCGCCTCCACCGCAGAAAGCGATGCCTCGCCGTCCTTCAGCGCCGGTTTCATGAGCGAGGCGACGCTCGATCATCAGGCCGTGCATTCGGTGGCCAGCCGCTCGCGCATGGACGAGGTTCTCGCTGCCGTCGAACGGGCACTCGCTTCGCAGTCCGAAGGCGCCCGCTTGCGCATCGTGGAATTCGCCAGCGTCTCCGCCGGCTTCACGCGGCGGCTCGCCGAGCTCGCGGCCAGACACGGGGCGACGCTCACCGTCGTCGAACCGCGGGACAACGCCCAGCGCAACCTCGAGATCGCCTTCGAGGAGGACGCGCATGTGCGCATCCTCAAGAAGAGCGAGTTCGCTGCGATCGCGCCTTTCGATCTCGCCGTCAGCGCTTCGGACAATCTCTACCAGCTGATCGAAGAGGACAGCGGCGTCCGCACCGCCTTGCGATCCACGCTCAGGGAAAACGGAGCCCTTGTCGCATCGGTCAGCGCGCCGTCGATCTTCGGTGACTTCGCCTTGGGTCTCTCGGATGGATGGTTTTCGCGCAGCCAGACGGCGGAGTTCCCGATCGGCAAGATCGCGGCCGTGCCGCACTGGCAGAAATGCCTCACGGATCTCGACCTCAGCGACGTCGCCGTCACCGACCGCGAGTGCCCGCATGGCAGCACCATCCTCATCGAGGCGCGCGGCGCAGCGGTGGCGGCAAGTGCAGGCGCCGAGGCGAACCGGATTGCCGCGGCCTCCTATCTGCTGATCGACACTGCAAACGCCCGGAAAGAGCCGCTGCCGGTCGATACGCATGCAATGCCCGTTGCCATGACCGGCGATATGGCCGCTGATGTCGCAACGCTCCGCACCGCCCTCGAGGCGCTTGGCGAGCGACCGGTGCGAGCGATTTTCGTGTCTCCGGCGGACCGCGTTGGCGCGGATGATTCCGCGCTGCTGCAAACGCGCGTGCTGGCACTGAGCGCCTTCGCGGAGGCGTTGAGGCAGCATCAGGCAGACGCCGAAGCAACCGGCGACGACCGTCCGCGCCTCGTGCTCGTCGCGCCCGGTGGCGCGCCGGTCTCCGGATCGGCAAGCTCGGGGATCAATGCGGGCTTGTGGACATTCGTCCGCGTTCTGCAGAACGAATACGACTTCCTCGACGTTCATGCGCTCGACGTCTCCAATCACGCGGACTTCACCCACGCGGATATGCTTTCCTCGGCGCTCCCCCTGTTGACGGTGTCGGGGCCGAACCGCGAATGGCTGCTCGATCGGGCAGCCGGGCTGCTTTCAGAAATTCGCGCTGTCCCCGGCGCGGCGAACAGGACCGCGGGCAAGACGAACAGTTTTGCAGCGGCGACCATTCGCCAGCGGGTTAGCTCGCAGGTCGCAAGCATCGCCTGGGAAGAAAGCACGGTGCCGGAGGCCGGACCGGGCGAAGTCGTCGTCGCCGTTGCTGCGACGGGCTTGAACTTCCGCGACGTCATGTGGGCGATGGGCCTGCTCCCCGAGGAAGCGCTGGAAGATGGTTTTGCCGGCGCGACGATCGGCATGGAGCTTTCCGGTCACGTGGTCGCGGTCGGCGAAGGGGTCGACGACCTTGCCGTCGGCGACGCGGTCATGGCGATCGCCTCCTCCGCCTTCTCGACGCACGCGGTCGTTGCCCGCGCCGGCATTGCCAAGCTGCCGCGCACGATGGATCCCGTCGCCGCCGCGACCGTGCCGGTCGCCTTCCTGACGGCCTATTACGCGATGGTCGAGCTCGGCCGCATCCAGGCAGGCGAGACGATCCTGATCCACGGTGCCGCCGGCGGCGTCGGCCTCGCCGCGCTCCAGGTGGCAAAGCTCAAGGGAGCCAAGGTCATCGCAACGGCCGGAACGCGCGAAAAGCGGCGCTTCCTGACGATGCTCGGCGCCGATCATGTCTTCGACTCGCGTTCGCTCGGCTTCGTCAACGACGTCCGCGCGGTCACCGGCGGCGAAGGCGTCGACCTCGTGCTCAACTCGCTCTTCGCCGAGGCGATGGAGCAGAGCCTGGCCCTCGTCAAACCCTTCGGCCGGTTCCTGGAACTCGGCAAGCGCGACTACTATGCCGACAGCAAGATCGGGCTCAGGCCGTTCCGCCGCAACGTCAGCTATTTCGGCATCGACGCCGACCAGCTTCTCGTCAATGCGCCGGAGCTGACCAGACGCATCTTTACGGAAATCGGGGCGCTCTTCGAGCAGGGCCGGCTTACGCCGCTGCCCTATCGCGCCTTCGATTTCGATGAAATCGGCAATGCCTTCCGGCTGATGCAGAATGCCGGTCACATCGGCAAGATCGTCGTCCTGCCGCCCACGGCCGGCAAGCACGAGGTGACGGCGAAACGAAGCAAGAGCATGAAGGTCGATGCGGACGGCATCCACCTCGTCGTCGGCGGTATCGGCGGCTTCGGTCTGGCGGCGGCCAACTGGCTCGTCGAAAAAGGTGCGCGGCGAATCGTACTCTGCTCCCGCCGCGGCCAACCGGATGCGGAAACGGGTGCAGCAATCGAACGGTGGCAGAAGGCCGGCGTCTCCGCATCGCTGCATGCCTGCGATATCACCGATGCCGCAGCCGTGGATACGCTTCTCACAACGCTGCGGCGTGAAGCGCCGCTCCGCTCCGTCGTCCACGCGGCAATGGTGCTCGACGATGCGCTGATCAGCAATCTCAACCGCGAGCGCAACCGGCCGGTTATCGACACGAAGGCCAAGGGCGCGGCAATCCTCGATCGCCTCACCCGCGGCGATGAGCTCGACAACTTCATCCTGTTCTCGTCGGCAACGACGATGGTCGGCAATCCCGGACAGGCGAACTACGTCGCCGCTAACGGCTATCTCGAAGGCCTTGCTCGCGCACGACGCGAAGAAGGCCTGGCGGGGCTGGCCGTCGGCTTCGGCGCGATCGCCGACGCCGGCTACCTGACCCAGAACGCCGACGTGAACGACCTGCTCTCCAAGCGTATCGGCAAGACGGCGTTGAAGGCGCAAGTCGCGCTCGACATGGTCGAGAGCCATATCGCCGCCGATCCGGGCACGGTCGATGCCGCGGTCGTGATGATTTCGGAGATCGACTGGACTGCCGCGCGCAACCTGCCGGTCGCCCGCAACGCTCTCTTCGAGGTAATCCTGCGGAGCGCCGACCAGCATGCTTCGAGCGCCGAGGGCACGAAGATGGATCTCGTCGCGATGGTCGAAGGCAAGTCGCCGCAGGAGGCGGAGGAGATCCTGTTTGACCTCGTGGCCGGTGAGATCGCCGCGATCCTCCGCGTGTCGAAGGATACAGTGACGCGCGGCAAGATATTGAAGGAGATCGGCCTCGACAGCCTGATGGCGGTGGAACTCGGCATGAGCTTCCAGCAGAATACGGGCTTCGACATGCCGTTGAGCGGCGTCGCCGACAATACGACCGTGGGCGATGTTGCGCGCAAGCTCTACGAGAAAGTCAGCAAACGCGACCAGAACGAAGACGCCGAGTCTGGCGACGACAAGCTCGTCACCGAACTTGCGCAGCGTCATGCCGGGGCGGTCAAGGAAAAAGCACTGAGCCAATGAGCAGCGACGGAAACGGCCAGACCTTCTCCAAGATGAACAGCAGCCTCAAGGAGAGCTTGCTGGACAGGATGAGGAACACGCATCAATCGTCCGAGCGTAACCGGATGGCGCGCTCGGAACGGGAGTTGCCGCCAGCGCCACGTCGCCAGCAGGCCCGCTTCGAAGACCTGCCGGAATACAAGCAGGTGCAGGCGCAGAAGCTGGTGAGCGAGCAGTTCGGCATCGCCAATCCCTTTTACCGGCCGCATCAGACAGCAGCCGGCGCAACGACGATGATCGACGGCCGTAAGCTGATCAATTTCGCTTCCTACGACTATCTCGGGCTGAACAAGCATGCCCATGTCCTCGACCGGGCGCAGGAGACGATCGGCAATTTCGGAATCTCCGCCTCGGCGAGCCGGCTGGTCGCCGGCGAGCGGCCGCAGCATGTGGAGCTCGAGGAAAAAATCGCGCGCTTCTATGGCGTCGACGCGGCAGTCTGCTTCGTCAGCGGGTATCTGACCAACGTCGCTGCCATCGGCTGCCTGATGGGCCCGAAGGACCTCGTCATCCACGACGAATTCATCCACAACAGCGCGCTCGCCGGTATCAAGCTCTCGGGCGCTACACGGCGCCTGTTCAAGCACAATGACACCGCCGATCTCGAACATGTGCTGCGCACGGTTGCCGGCGACTATCGCTATATCATGGTGATCGTCGAGGGCATCTATTCGATGGACGGCGACACCGCCAACCTGCCCGCGCTGCTGAAGCTCAAGGCCGAATACGGCTTCTGGCTCATGGTCGACGAGGCCCACTCGCTCGGCGTCCTTGGGCGGCGCGGCAAAGGCCTTGCCGAACATTTCGGCGTCGATCCGCACGAGGTCGACATCTGGATGGGGACACTCTCGAAGACCACGTCGAGTTGTGGCGGCTACATTGCCGGCAGCGAGGCGCTGGCGGCCGTGCTCAAGGCGTCGGCCGGCGGTTTCGTCTACAGTGTCGGCCTCGCGCCGGTGCTTGCGGCATCCGCCGTCGCCAGCCTCGATATCCTCGAAAGGGAACCGGAGCGCACGGCGGCGCTGAGACGCAACGGCAGCCTCTTCCTGAGGCTCGCCAAGGAAGCCGGCCTCGACACGGGGCTTAGTGGCGGCTTCTCGGTCGTGCCGGTTATCGTCGGGGATTCACTGCGCGCCGTTCAGCTCTCCAACGACCTGCTGGCGGCCGGCATCAACGTGCTGCCCATTATTCACCCGGCGGTGCCGGAAGGACAGGCACGTTTGCGCTTCTTCATCACCTCAGACCATACGGAGGAGCAGATCCGCCGCACCGTGATGCTGACCGCCGAGCGGCTGAAGGAGCTCACGGAACGCAATTTCGGCCTCGGCGGCGTCGATATCGAAAAGACGCTGAAAGCGCTCTCGGCGCGCTAGAGCGGATGAGGAAAGGTGTGCGCGGTTTTGCGCCCGCATCCCGCCTCTAACATAGTGGTCAAAAGCGTCACCTGCCGATAACATTACAGCGCCGCAAGCGGGTTCTCTACATGACACATGTGATCATCACCGGAGGCTCCAGCGGCATTGGCCTGGCACTCGCATCGATCTACGGCGCCCGCGGCGCGCGTCTCTCGCTAATCGCCCGCTCTCGCGATCTCCTGCAAGCGGCGGCGCAGAAGCTGACATCGAAATACGGCGTGAAGGCCGAAGATATCCGCATCGAGCCCGCCGACGTCTCCAAGGGGGATGAGATCGGTGCCGCGATCTCCCGTTGCGTGGATGCGCTCGGCCCCTGCGACATTCTCGTCACGGCGGCGGGCGTCGTCGAGCCCGGCCCTTTCGAGACATTGCAGAGCGCGGCCTTCCATCGCCAGATCGAAACGAACTTCTCCGGCACGGTTCATGCAGTTCGCGCCGTCTATCCGGACATGATGCGGCGGCGCGAAGGCCACATCATGATGATCTCCTCCGGCGCCGCCCTGATCGGCATCTACGGCTATACGGCTTATTGCGCGTCGAAGTTCGCGCTGCACGGCTTTGCCCAGGCGCTCCGCAGCGAGGCGCGTCGCCACAATGTCAGCGTCTCCGTCTGCTTCCCGCCCGACACCGAGACGCCGCAGTTCGAGCGCGAGCTCGCCTCGCGGCCGCGGGAGGCGAGTGTCGTGATGGGAGCGGTTCGCCCCTGGACGGCCGAGGCGGTCGCCCGGAAGATCGTAAGAGGCATCGAACGCCGGCGGTTCGAAATCTACTTCGGGCCTACTTTGTACCTGCTTGGCCGTTTCGGACCCGCGATAAGACCCCTTATCAATTGGTGGTTCGACAGGGCAATCGATCGCCACGGTGGACGGTGAGGCGGACGCAGCCCGGCCATGCTTGTGCCGGCCGAGCTTAGTCTTTAAGTCAACGGACGGCACCCCCGCCGAGACGGCATCGGCGGTGAAACGGCATAAAGGTATTTGCTTGACGCTTCTTCCCTTCCACCTGCATGACTACCCGATAGCATTGGCCGTCATTTGCTATCTGCTGAGCTGCGGGGTGATCTTCTTCACGGACCGCTTCGCCCTGCCGGCACGAGAGCGCAGGAGGAACGCTCCCCCCTACGGGCGCAATCGGGCCATCATCGATGCGCTTGCCCGTCTGCCCGTCATCGCGCTGGTCTTTGCCGGCTTTTTCGCGATCTCCTGGCGCCCCCTCTATGCGGCTGCCGGCACGATGAGCTTCTTCATCATCTTCACCGGCATTTCCCGGGCGAAGTTCAAGTTCATCCGCGAGCCGTTGGTCTTTTCCGACATCGCTCTTGTCGCGGACGTCTTCAAATACAAGACCATCTTCTATGCGACTTCGCTGAACATCGTCTTCTGGATCGTCGCCTTCCTCTACGTGTTCGGCGTCTCGGGCCTTTACATGTATTTCGAGCCGAGCGTCCTGCCCGCAAGGGACAAGCCGTTCTGGATCGTGGTGATGATCTTGATCGCGGCGGGACCCTGGCTGCTCCTGTTCTACGGGCCGGTGAACCGGCCTACTGCCGCGCTCGTCCAACGGCTGGTGGGCAAAAAGGTCAATGTGAAGATGAGCACGGTGCGGTTCGGCACCTTCGGTTCGGTCGTCTTCCACTTCATTGTCTGGCTGGGGGTCAAGCGTGAGAAGATCGTCGCCGAGCTTTCCGAACGCCTGCGCGCAGCGGTCCATGACCTCATCGGCCACGAGGAAGCGCCGTTGATCGTTGTCTGGCAGTCGGAGTCCTTCATCGACATGCGGCACTTCGGCGTCAATTCGATCAAGCTGCCGACGATCGACCGGCTGCGCAAGCAAGCGGTGCAATGGGGGCGCCTGAGCAATGTCTTCGAGGGCGGCTATACGCTGCGCACCGAATTCGCCGTCCTGAGCGGCCTCGTGCCGGACGACATCCATGTCGATGCGAGCTACCCCTATCTCCGCGCGGCGCATTATGCCGACGTGGTCTGGCCGGGAAAGCTGAAGCGCGCCGGCTGGCGCACGCATTTCATCCACCCCTATGACCGGACGTTCTTCCTGCGGCACAAGGCAATGCCGGTGCTCGGCTTCGAGAAGCTCACCATGCTCGACGCCTTCGACCATGATCCCGAACGGGACGGGCTCTACGTCTCCGACGCGGCGCTCGCGGCGAGGGTGCTTGAAGAAGTTCACAATCTACCCGAAGACGAGAGCGGCTTCGTCTTCGTCGCCTCGATGGCCAATCACGGCCCTTGGGAACCCGGGCGCGTCGAAGGCCTCACCAGTCCGGTCGATATCTACCTGGCGATCCTCGAGCAATCGGACGCCGCCCTGAAGAAGCTGATCGACGGTCTCGACAAGCTCGACCGGCCCGTCTGGCTCGTCTTCTACGGCGATCATGCGCCGCTTCTGAAGTCCTTCGCCGACCCGTTCCCGGACCCGCGGACGGATTATTTCATCGTGCCGCTCGCCGATGCGCGGCCCACCGGTCACAAGCCGAAAGCGGCTGAGGACGAAGATCCGTGGAACCTGATCCGGTCCCTGGTCAGGCACGCCAACCTGCAAAAGGACGCGCTGCAATAGCGGCGGCTATCCGGAAGTCTCGACCCATGACGGCAGGCAAGACGATCAAAAGCGTGCAACGGCGGACATTCCTGTTCCTGCAGGGACCATCCTCGCCGATCTTCGCCAAGATCGCCGCGCGGCTCGCAGCGCTTGGCCACGTCTGCCTGCGCATCAATCTCAATGCAGGCGACCAGATCTTCTGGCGGCGCCCGGGGGCCCACAACTACCGCGGCTCCATCGAAGGCTGGCCGGCCTATATCGAGGCGTTCATCCGCCGGCATGCGGTGAGCGATCTGGTCCTGCTCGGCGAGGAGCGCCCTTATCACCGGATCGCCATAGCTGCCGCCAAAAGGGCCGGCGCGCAGGTCTTCGTCATCGAGATGGGATATCTCAGGCCGGACTGGCTGACGATCGAGCGCGGCGGCATGTCGTCCAACTCGCATTTCCCCGCCGACCCGGCGCAGATTTTAGAGGCGGCAGAGGGATTGCCCGAGCCGAACTGGCAGCGGCGCTACCGGCAGAGCTTCGTCGCCGAGGCGGCCTGTGACCTTCTCTACAACCTCCCGAACGTCTTTCTCTGGTTCCTCTTCCCCGGCTATCGCCGGCACGCGATCTTTCATCCGCTCGCCGAGTATGCCGGGTGGCTGAGGCGGCTTGCGGCCGGCAAGCGCCACCAGCAGGCGGCCGACGCGATAGTCCGCTCTCTTCTATCCAGCGGCTCGCCCTATTTCGTCTATCCGCTACAGCTCGAGACCGATTATCAACTGCGCGCGCATTCGCCCTTCAACAGTCAGCGCGACGCGATCCATGAAATTCTCGCGTCCTTCGCACGCGCGGCGCCCGCGACCGCCCGGCTTGCCGTCAAGGTGCATCCGCTCGACAACAGCCTCATCCCCTGGCGAAAGATCATCGGCCGCGAAGCGGCTGCGCTCGGAATCTCGGGGCGTGTCCTCTATCTCGACGGCGGCAATCTCGACCTGCTGACCGAGCACAGTGCCGGTATGGTGACCGTCAACTCGACCGCCGGGCTCCATGCATTAAGACAGGATAAGCCCGTGAAGGTCCTCGGCAAGGCCGTCTTCGACATTGGCGGCCTTACCGATCAGCAGCCGCTCGACGCATTCTGGGCGGCACCGCAGCCGCCGGATGCGCAGCTCAATGCGGCGATGTTCAGGCTGATGGCCGCCTCGATCCAGGTCCGCGGCAATTTCTATTCCCGCACCGGAACGGACGCCGGCGCTCAAGCGATCGCCGAGCGGCTGCATCGCGACAGCGTCAATCAGCCGGGCGGCTTCGTCGATCCGCCGCCCCGGCAAAAGCCTGCGAAAAGAAAAATATCCGATGATTAGGCGACGCCGGCCCGCAGCAGATCGTGAATGTGCAGGATGCCGACCGGCATTCCCGCCTCATCGACGAGGAAGAGCACGGTGATCTTGTGCTCCTCCATGAACTCCATGGCGGCGCTCGCAAGCACGTCGCCGTGAACGACCCGCGGATTGCACGACATCACCTCTTCGACCGGTTGGCTCAAGAGGTCGCCGGTCATGTGGCGGCGCAGGTCGCCGTCGGTAATCACTCCGACCAGCGCTCCTTTTTCATCGACGATGCCGACGACACCAAAGCCCTTCGCCGACATTTCGATGACCGCCTCGCTCATCGGGCGACCGACCGCCAGCAAGGGCACCTGCTCGGCCACGTGTGCAAGTTCTTGGACAAGCCGCAATTGCGCGCCGAGCTTGCCGCCCGGATGGAAAGTCTTGAAATCCTCGGCGGAAAAGCCGCGCCTTTCCAAAAGGGCCATTGCAAGCGCATCGCCGACCGCTAGTTGCAGCATCGCCGAGGTCGTCGGCGCAAGCCCGTGCGGGCAGGCTTCCTGCACCTTCGGCAAGGCGAGCGCGATTTCGGAATTGCGCGCAAGGGTGCTGTCGCGGTTGCAGGAGATCGAGACGACCGGCACTTTGAAGCGCTTGGCGTAGGTGAGCATGTTGGCGAGTTCCGCCGTCTCGCCGGACCAGGAGAGCAGGATCAGCACGTCGTCGGCTGTGATCATCCCGAGGTCGCCGTGGCTCGCCTCCGTCGGATGGACGAAATAGGCCGAAGTTCCAGTGGAAGCCATGGTGGCAGCGATTTTGCGGGCGATATGTCCGCTCTTGCCGACGCCGGAAACGACGACGCGGCCCGCCCCGTCGCCGACCAATGCGACGGCATCGACGAGGCCCTGCGCAAAAGCTGCATCCGCCACCAGGTGGTCGGCTAGCGCCTCGATGCCGTTCTTCGCCGTCGTTATCGTCCGACGGATCGAATCCATTACGGCGGCACCGGAATGCGCGTCCGCCTTCACGTGTCTCAAGCCCATCATCGACCCCTGATTCATTAACGAGAGGCCGCTCTTTTCAGCGGCGCGGCAAATATTGAGCCAGATAGGCCCTTTTTTCTGGCAAACCAAGTCTCCCGCTGCATGAATCCTTGCATCCGGACCGATTTGCACGGCATTTCACAGCTCTCTACCGCCACATCTGCAGCAATTCAAAGTGCTACAGCGGCTTTGCGCGGCTGATGAGACGCGGTGCCGTTGTGAGACAGGCGGTCTCACCCGGCACGTTTTTCTACTGAGGTTTCCGGAGGGACCGCGCCATCGGCGGCGAACTCGGCGAGCGTCATCGAATCGAGGATCGAGGCCATGGCGTCGCGCACCGACGTCATCGAGATGCGGACCCGACAGGTCTCCGGATTGCTGCAGTCCTCGCAGACCTCGTAAGCCGTGCGGCTCGCACAGCGTATGGGCGCCAGCGGTCCGTCGAGCGTGCGTATCACGTGGCCGATGCGGATCTCGGAAGCCGGACGCGACAGCGAGTAACCGCCGCCGGGGCCTTTCTTCGAGCGCAGCACGCCGGCGTTGCGCAGTTCGAGCAGGATCGTGTCGAGAAATTTCTTCGGAATATTGTTGCGGAGCGCAATCTCGTTGATGAAGGCGGTTTCACCAGGCCCCAGCCGCGCCAAATCGACAAGCGCCTTCAGTCCGTATTTTCCCTTTTTCGTCAGCATTCGAGCCAATTCTCCCCGGTTCCGCTAACGGCGAAACCGTCCATGACACAACTCGTCTTGGCATAGCACAAGAATGCGCGGTCAATATACAGTTATAGTCGACAATCGGCGAAGATGAGCGGGTCGAATGCTGCTGCAGAAAGGAGGCCGTCGACGCAATGATGTTAGAAAGCATGTGCGGTCTTACGCGCCCATCGCGCACCGACATTGGAAAGCGGGTCACGATGACTTGGGGGGCCCGAAATCACCGTGACCTCGATCGATATTGCGGCGGCATGCTTCAGATATGGGCGTCATGCCGCAAAGCCGGCCGAATGACTACGCTCGCTTTGTCCGCCCCGGCCGGCGAGCAGGTGCCGGATTGCTGTCCGCGCTTCGTCTGCCGAACGGAAATGCTGCTTGTCGAGATCCCAGACGTGATACTTCACGGCGAGGAACTTCAGCCGGTCTTTATCCGGAACGACAACGCCGACGGCTTCGCCGTCATATTCGATAACTTGCTTGCTCATGTAATAACGCTCCCCCGCGCGTAGGCGCGGATCATTCGATTCTCGGCAAAGGGTGAATTCGGGAAGTTCGAAGGGTCACATTCGCCAAAGCGTGCGAATGAGCCCTTTCACCGTTGCGCGACAAAGGGAACGCGAGCCGCAGAAAGCGGCGGTGTTTTCGAACATGTCACTCTCCTTCGGCTTGGCCCGGCAGCGCGCGCCGGGGCGTTTCATGAACAATTCGAGGCGGATTCCTTCCCCCACGATTTGCAAGTTAGAATAATCCACAAAATCAGTCAACTCCAGAAACGAAGAAACGAAAAATAATTCTCTTTTCAACGTTCAGGCGCCCACTGCGTGGACAATTCTGTTCGCTTGCCGATCGTGAGCTCGAACGCTATTTAGGGAGCGCCGAATCGACCCGCAAGGGACGGCTCTGATAAAGACAGCACTTTCGGACGAAAAAGGGGCGGCCCGCAGGACCGCCCCTTTTCGCTTCATCACTATTGCGCGATGACGATGGCGAAAAGCCGATTAGGCCGTCGGCGTTCCCGCCTGCTGCGCTCCGGAGCGGCCGGCTTCGCGATCTTTCCACCAGCGGCTCAGGAAAAGCAGGATCGGTCCGCCGATATAGATCGACGAGGTCGTCGCCACGATGACACCGAAGATCATCGGCCAGGCGAAGCTGCGCACCGCCTCCCCGCCCCAGATCGCCATCGGCACCAGCGAAAGCGCCGTCGCCATCGAGGTGAAGATGCATCGCGCGATCACCTGATTGATGCTCATGTCGATGAGGTCGGAGAACGGCATCGATTTGTATTTGCGCAGGTTCTCGCGCATGCGGTCGTAGACGACCACCTTGTCGTTCACCGAGTAGCCGATCATCGTCAGCAACGCCGCGATCGCCGTGAGATTGAAGTCGATCCCGGTCAGCGCGAAGAAGCCGACGGTCTTGGTGATGTCGAGCAGCAGCACCGCGATCGCGCCGACGGCAAAGTGCCACTCGAAGCGGAACCAGATGTAGAGCAGGATCGCGACCATGGCGAGGCCTACCGCAAGGAAGCCGGACCGTGCGAGCTCGCCGCTGACCGTGGGGCCGACGACCTCGGTCCGCTCCATACTGACACCAGGGATAGCGGTCGTTACGGCGTCCTTGATGCGGTTCAGCGCCGCTGTCTGCTCCTGCTCACCGCCAGGCTGCCGCTGGACGCGGACCAGCACCGATTGGCCGCCGCCGAAGTCCTGCAGTGCCACCTCGCCGAGGTTCAGCTCTTCGAGGCTGTGACGCAGCGTCGGCAGGTCGATCTTCTCCTTCGACACCGCCTCGACCTGGATACCGCCGATGAAGTCGATGCCGTAGTTGAGACCCGGCGTGAAGAACAGGATGACCGAACTGATCGACAGGAAGGCCGAAAAGCCGATCGCCTGGAAGCGGCGCTTCATGAAGGAGAAGGTCGGCAGGTGCGGAACGCGGCCGAAGAGCGACGGGATCTCCAGCTTCTTCATCTTGCGACGGACGACGACCTCGCGCATCAGCAGACGCACGACCGTGACCGATGTGAACATCGAAATGACGATGCCGAGCATCATCGTCACGGCAAAGCCGCGGACGGGACCGCTGCCCAGCCAGAACAGGAGGATCGTGCCGGCAAGCGTGGTGACGTTGGAGTCGAGGATCGTGGCGTAGGCCTTGTTGAAGCCGACGTCGAGCGCCTTCATCGCACCGGCACCCGCCTCTGTCTCTTCCCGGATACGGGCGTTGATGAGGATGTTGGCGTCGACCGCCATGCCGATGCCGAGAATGATGCCGGCGATGCCGGGGAGCGTCAGCGTCGAGCCGATCAAGCCGAGCACGCCGATCGTCATGATCGTGTGCAGCACGAGGCCGACATTGGCGATCATGCCCCAGGCGCCGTAGAGGACGATCATCAGAGTGACGACGAGACCGAAACCGGCAAGGCCGGTATAGAGGCCCATGCGGATCGAGTCGCTGCCGAGATTCGGGCCGACCGAGCGCTCTTCGATGATGGTGAGCGGCGCGGGCAAGGCGCCGGAGCGCAGGAGCGCCGAGAGAACCGTTGCCTCCTCGACGGTGAAGTTGCCGCTGATCTGACCGCGGCCGCCGAGGATCGGCTCGTTGATAACCGGTGCCGTCAGGACTTTGCCGTCAAGCACGATCGCGAAGGGCCGGCCGACGTTTTCACGGGTGATGTCGGCGAACTGGCGGGCGCCGAGTGAGTCGAAGGCGAAATCCACCACCGGCTGGTTCGTGCGTTGGTCGAAGCCGACTTTCGCATCTTCAAGGCGCTCGCCGGAAATGGCGACGCGGCTTTCGACCGGATATTTGTTGCCGTCGTTCGCGCCCGGAAGAATGTCGACGCCGCGCGGCGGCGGCTGTGTGACGTCCACGGTCTGATCGAGCATGTGGAAGCTCATCTGAGCAGTGGAACCCAAAAGCTCGCGCAGACGAGTCGGATCCTGAAGACCCGGCAGTTGGACGAGAATGCGGTTCGAACCGATCCTCTGGATCAGCGGCTCGGCAACGCCGACCTGGTCGACGCGGTTGCGGATGATCTCGAGGCTCTGCTCGACCGCCTTGGTCATGCGGTCGGCAAGGCCTGCCTCGGTCATTGCCAGCGTCACGACGTCGCCGTTCGTCGCCACCTCGACTTCGGCGGCGGTGGCGCCGAAGCCGACCGTGCTTACGGGTGTCGCCAGCTCCTGCAGTTTCGGCAGGACCTTCTCGCGGTCCGCAGCGTCCGGGATGCTCACGGTCACGCTATTGCCGCTGATACGGGCCGAGGAGGCGGAAACGCGCTCGCCGCGCAGCACCCGGCGGGTATCGTCGAGAAGCGAGTTGAGGCGAGCTTTCTGCAGCCCTGCCCCGTCGACCTCGAGCACGAGGTGCGAGCCGCCCCTCAAGTCGAGGCCGAGGGTGACTGGCTTGAACGGCAGAACGGAAGCGACTTGCTCCCTCATGGCCGGCGTCAGAACGCTCGGCAGCGCCGCGAGGCATCCGAAGATGATGATCGCGACATAGGCGAGGACCGCCCATCTGGATGTACGCATGTGGAAAATTCCATGAAAACCTGAACGCGCCTTCACGCGGGCGTCCGGGCTAGGTTTCATCAAAGGCCGAAGCAGGAGCGAGAACCCCTGCCGAACTCAAAGAACGGCTATGGACGGAGGCGGGGCGCGGATGCGCTCGCTTCGAAGCAGCGCCCCTGATGCGATTTCGGCCCGGGGCAATGGCACGGGGCGAGCGTCTGCATGGGCGGGGAAGGCTATGCGTTCGAGCGGAAGGACCGAGACGGGATCGCCGCCGGTCGTCGATTTCCCGTCCGAGCGCTCTCCGGTAAAGCGGAGGTCCGGCAGGGCAGCGGCCCTTGATATCTGGCGGACAGCCGGGCGGTCGGAGGAACCGCTATCCGGCGCGGCGACACCGCCACCTCCCGTCGCCGCGCGGCCGGAAACGCTTTGGCCGACCACGATGACCTGCATGGCAAGTGAGGCACAGAAAAGCCACAGCACGGCAAGGAGCCGGCCGGCCTGCATGCTCTTGCTGCCACCACCCAAGGGGTCCATCGCGGACGCGGTTCCTTTCTCTCGGCGCCCATCTATCCGCGACGAGCGCCAACGAGACGATTAGCTCGATTTGCCGACCTTAACGAAAGAACGTGGCCGGATTCGAGCGTCCGGGCTCTTAACACCACCCCGGGCCGGAAAAGTCAAATCTCGCCCCGTCTCCTCCACAATGCAGGCAAATGGTCAGGCCGTAGCGCCGGCGGTTTTCTCTTGGTGGATTTCGATGAGCGAGGGCCCGGAGCGCGCGGCCGCATCGGCGAGAGCGCGCGGCAGATCCAGGACATTCGCCAGCTGCTCGGCAGGAACGCCATAGGCATTGGCAGCCATCACGAAATCGGGCGCCGATGGCTTGACCCCCTCGGGTATGATCCCGGAGTCCACCATGTAGGATTCAATTTCCTTGTAGCCGTCATTGTTCCAGACAAGGAAAACGACCCGGGCCGCGGCATCGACCGCCGAGCCGATCTCGGCCAGCGAGAACTGGAAGCCGCCGTCGCCGACAAGGCAGACGACGGGCCGCGCGCCATCGGCAATCGCGGCGCCGACCGCCGCCGGCGGTGCATAGCCGAGCGAGCCATAGCCGGTCGCGGAATTGAACCAGGCGCGTTGCCGGGGCGCATCGCAGTAGAGGTTTCCGGCATAGACCGCCTGCGTCGAATCGCCGACGATCGTGCAATCGGGAAGCGCGGTGTAGATCATGTCTATGACGCCGACCTCCGCGCGCATCTTCGCGGTCAACTCCTTCAGCGCCGCCTTGCGCGTGGCATCGGCGCGGGCCGCCCCATCCTTGGCGGCGGCGTGACCGGGCAGGAAGCCGGTGATGCCCGCCGTCGCCGTCTTCGCGCCGGAGAGGATCGAAAGGGCGGCCTGCGGTCCGCGCGCGAGCTGTGCGGCGTCGATGTCGGTGCGGATGAGGTTCTTGAGCACCGGAAAGCCGCCATCGGCATAGAGGTCATAATCCGTCTGGCCCATCTCGGTGCCGAGCGCCAGCACGAGGTCGGCATCGCGCAGCAAGCTGCGCACGGCCTTGAGGCTCGGGCTTGCCGGCACGCGGAGGGGATGACCGGCGAGGATGCCGCGGGCGTTGACAGTCGTGACCACCGGCGCTCCGATCCGCTCGGCAAGCTCGCGCACTTCCGCCTCGGCGGTCAGCGCGCCGCCGCCGCAGAGGATCACCGGCCGCGCGGCGTCGGCGCATAGGATCGCAGCCCGCTGCAGCGTCTCGCTGTCGGAGCGCGGACGGGTTGCCGCCGCCGGCTTTGCCGCGCGACTCTCGATCTTCGCCGCCATCACGTCGGTCGGAATTTCGATATGGACGGGACCCGGCCGGCCGGAGAGCAGGACCGCAAAGGCGCGGTCCACGACGAGCGGCAGATCCGCCGGATTGAGGAGTGTGTGGGAATAGAGCGCAAGCGTCTTCACCATTCCGTGCTGGTCGGGCAGCTCATGCAACAATCCACGGCCGTGCCCGAGCGAGTCGCGTCGGTTGACGCCGGAGATCACCAGCATCGGGATCGAATCCTGCCGGGCCTGCGCCATTGCCGTGATCGTATTGGTAAGCCCCGGCCCGGTGATGACGAGCGCCACACCCGGCGTACCGCTGACGCGTGCATAGCCGTCGGCCATGAAGCCGGCCCCCTGCTCGTGACGCGGCGTGACATGACGGATTTTCGACGCCGCCAGGCCGCGATAGAGCTCGACCGTATGAACTCCGGGGATGCCGAACACGACCTCGACGCCGTTCGTCTCGAGCAGATCGACGAGGACCTCGCCGACGGTTTTCATTTCAGCGGTCATGCGCGGCGCTCCCGGCGAAGGGTCGAACGTTCGGCCAGAGACGCGATGCGGCGGCACGCCTCGTCGATAACGCCGTCGGGGACGGTGAGGCTCATGCGCAGGAAGTCCCGCGCCGCCTCGCCGAAGGACGAGCCCGGCATCACCGCGACCCCTTCCTCCTCCAGCAGCGCCCAGGCGAAAGCTTCGCCCGAGAGGCCCGTGCCGGCGACGTCGATCAGCGCGAACATACCGGCCTCCGGCGGCAGGACCGACAGGCCGGGCGCCTTGGCGAGGCCATCGGCGATCCGGCGGGCGCGCCGCTTGTAAGCCTCGCGCATCTGCCTTGCCGTATCGATGTCATGCGTCAGTGCATAAGCCGTCATGTCGGCGATGAACGGCTGCTGGCCGAAAAGCATGGTTTCGGAAACCGGCAAAAGCCGCCGGGTGAACTCAGCAGGGCCGACGGCCCAACCGCTGCGGAAGCCGGGGGCCGCATGCGACTTCGAGATGGAAGATACGACAATGGTGCGCTCGGCGAGATCCGGATTGTCGAAGGGCGAGGCGAACGCGGCGTCAAAAACCAGCTCCTCGTAGACCTCATCGCAGACGATCCAGAGGTCGTGGCGACGGGCGATCTCGCCGATCGCCGCAACCTCCGCCGCCGTCAGAACAGCGCCGGTCGGGTTGTGCGGTGTGTTCAGGAGCAGCACCCGGCAGTCGGGTGTAACCGCCCTCTCCAGATCGTCCGCCTGCATGTGAAAGCCGCGTTCCGGCTTCAGCGGCACGAACACCGGACACGCGCCGGTGGACCGGATGACGCCCTCATAGGTCGCGTAGAGCGGATCGCCGACAAGCACGCCGTCGCCAGCCTCCGCGAGGCCGAGCATCACGGCGAAGAGCGCTGTCTGGGTTCCCGGGAAGCAAAGAATGTTTTCCGGCGTTACGTCGGCACGGCGGCGGCGGTATTTTTCCGCAAGCGCCGCCACCACGCCAGGCTCACCCCGGCCGTTGGAATAGCGATAGCGCCCGGCGTTCATGGCCCGCTGGCATTCGTCGAGAAGCGCGCGGTCCGGCGGCAGGTCCGGTTCGCCTATCGTCAGCTCGATGATGTCGGCACCGCTTGCCTTCAATTGGCGCGCGCGTATGTGCAGCGTCCATTTCCCGGAACCGAGGTCGGCAAGGCGTGAGGTGATCGACGCGTAACGCAAGTATTCACTCCCTAATTTTCGATGGGAAGGCCGAGCAGCGCTTCGACGGAGGCCATGGCGATGCCGACCAGTTCGCCCTCGCGAAAGAGATCGCCGGCAAGGCAGCCTTCGACCCAGAGCCCGTCCACCAGGCCGTTGATTGCGATGGCATAGCGGCGGCATTCCTCGGGATCGGCGGGCCGCCCCCTGGCCGCAAGGAAGTCGCTGAGCAGCTCCTGAAGCGCATTGCGGAAGGCGAGATAGCCTTCCCGGTGGATTTCGGCGAGCACCGGATCGACCCGTACCTGGCTGATGAAGGCGGCCCAGAGCGAGACGCTGCGGCTGTCGGCCACGGGTTCGGTCAGATTGATGGCGATGAAATCCTTCAGCCGCGTCGCCGGATCGCCTTCGACGTTCTTCGCCTTCTCCGTAAGCGAGGCGATGACGGCGCGGTAGGCCTCCGCGATCATCTGATCCTTGGATTCGAAATAGTGACGCACGAGCCCCGCCGTGACGCCGGCGCGAACCGCGATCTGCCGGACCGTCGCGCCTTTGAGCCCGTACTCGGAGATGCAGTCGAGCGTCGCCTCGATCAGTTCCTGACGCCGTTCGCCTTCCGGCGCGCGATGAAAGCTGCGGCGGCTCACGGGCGCCTCCAGACCGCAGCGCCGCCCGGCCAAATCGTCACTGCCTGCCAGACGGATCGGCTCATGCGGCTCTCCTACGAGAAGTTCAATAAAGCGTGAGGGTCGCACCAAAAAATCGGCGACGAAATTATTATACACTTGAATAATAGCGGCACAAGTGCAACGATGCTGCTTAAGAACAACGTGACAAGCCGAAGATGCTGCACGAGAGAACGACCAGGGGAATTGTCTTCATGGCTTCAACGAGCGTTCCGCGATTGAAGGGAGCCGCGCGTCGATGACGGATGTGGCCCAGGCAATCGCGGTCACTGACCTCCACAAGCGTTTCGGGCCATTGGAAGTGCTGAAAGGCGTCTCTTTGACCGCCAACCGAGGCGACGTCATCGCGATCATCGGCGGCAGCGGCTCCGGCAAATCCACGTTTCTTCGCTGCATCAACATGCTGGAACTACCGTCGGCCGGCCGGATCAGCGTGCATGGCGAGGAAATCCGGATGAAGTCGGACGGCCATGGCGGGCTGATGCCGGCAGATCGCAAGCAGGTCCAGCGCATCCGCACGCAGCTTGGCATGGTCTTCCAGAGCTTCAATCTATGGCAGCACATGACGATCCTCGAAAACGTCATCGAGGCGCCGGTGCACGTGCTCGGCAAACCGAAGGCGGAAGCGGTCGCGACCGCCGAGGCGCTGCTTAACCGCGTCGGGCTCTACGAGAAGCGCGATGCCTACCCGGCCTTTCTTTCCGGCGGACAGCAGCAGCGGGCGGCGATCGCCCGGGCGCTGGCGATCCAGCCGCTCGTCATGCTTTTCGACGAGCCGACCTCGGCGCTCGATCCGGAGCTCGTCGGCGAGGTCCTTTCCGTGATCGGCGATCTCGCGCGGGAGAAACGGACGATGGTGCTCGTGACCCACGAGATGAAGTTCGCGCGCGACGTCGCCAACCACATCGTCTTCCTGCACAACGGCGTCATCGAGGAACAGGGGCCGCCCGAGGCGATCTTCGGCGCACCGAAATCCGAAAGGCTCAAGAAGTTCATCAGCTCCATTCACTGAATTCCGCAATGCTCAACAACCAAAAAAGGGAACAGCATGAAGAAGACATTGAAGCTCCTGGCGCTCGCCGCCGCTCTTGCGATCACCGGCGCAGCCGCCGCCTCTGCCGAACAGGTCAAGGTCGGCATTGCGGCGGAGCCCTATCCGCCATTCACCTCGCCCGATGCCAGCGGTAACTGGGAGGGCTGGGAGATCGAGTTCATGAAGGCGATCTGCGCCGAGGCCAAGCTCGATTGCGTGGTCACGCCCGTCGCCTGGGACGGCATCATCCCGGCGCTCACTTCCAAGAAGATCGACATGATCGTCGGCTCGATGTCGATCACCGCGGAACGCTTGAAGACGATCGACTTCTCGGACAAATACTACAACACGCCGACCGGCATCATCGGCACCAAGGGCGAGGACATCAAGCCAACGCCCGAAGGCCTCGCTGGCAAAACGCTCGGCGTGCAGGTCGCGACGGTGCACCAGGCCTATGCCACCAAGCACTTCGCTCCGGCAGGCGTCGAGATCAAGGAATACCAGACCCAGGACGAGGCAAACCAGGATCTTGCCGCCGGCCGTCTCGACGCCGTCCAAGCCGACGCGATCGCACTGAAGTCGTTCCTCGCGACCGACCAGGGCAAGGAATGCTGCGACTACAAGGGCGATGTCGCTCAGGATGTCGACGTTCTCGGGCCGGGCGTCGGCGTCGGACTGCGCAAGGGCGAGACTGAGCTCAAGGACAAGATCAACGCGGCGATCAATGCGATCCGCGAAAACGGCACTTACGACACCTTCTCGAAGAAGTATTTCGACTTCGACATCTACGGCGGCTGAGCCGCGGCCGGCCGACGGCCCTGCGTTTGCCGGCCTGTGCATGTTGTGTCGGAGCGGGATGCGGGCGGAACCGCGCATATTTCCTCATCCCGCTCTTTAAGGAGAGGCTGCCGTGGCCGCGGATACCTTCATCAACTGGAGCCTGCTTTCGCTCTCGGCCCCTGGCTGGGGCGGCGTTCTGCTGCAGGGCTTCCTCCATTCGATCGAAATCGCCATCGGCGGTTATACGCTCGGGCTCGCACTCGGCGTCGGCGGCGCGTTCGGCAAGCTCTATGGCGGGCCGGTGATGCGCGACCTGCTGGAGTGCTACACGACCGTCGTCAGAGCCGTGCCCGAACTCGTGCTCATCCTGCTCCTCTACTATGCGGGCACCGATCTCCTGAACCAGCTCCTCGGCGCAGCCGGAATCGGGCCCGTCGATATCAGCGGGCTGATGGCCGGCATCTTCGTGATCGGGGTGGTGCAGGGCGCCTATTCGACGGAGGTACTTCGCGGGGCGATCAAGGCGGTGCCTGCCGGGCAGATCGAGGCGGCGCGCGCCTACGGCATGTCACCCGTCAAGGTTCTGAGGCGCATCACGTTGCCGGCGATGCTGCCCTACGCCATTCCCGGCCTTGCCAATCTCTGGCTGATCGCCACCAAGGACACGGCGCTGCTCGCGGTCGTAGGCTTCAGCGAACTGACGCTCGTCACACGGCAGGCGGCCGGTGCGACCAAGGCCTATTTCCTCTTTTTCTGTGCCGCCGGCACCCTTTATCTTGCGCTGACGCTCGTTTCCAACGTCTTCATCGGCATCATCGAGCGGCATGCCCGCCGCGGTTTCGCGGAGCAAAGATGACCGACGAAACGACACATGCGCTCGCCTTCACGCCGGAAGATCTCCCTAAGCCGGAGAGTTTCCTCAAACCGCACCGCATAGTGCTGATGCTGGTCTTCGCCGGCCTTTTCCTCGCGGTCGCGATCTTCATGCGGTGGGATTGGCTGCCGCGTTACCTGCCAAGACTCGGCTCCGGCATCCTCGTGAGCCTCGCTATGCTCTTCAGCACGGCGATACTCGGTTTCCTGCTCGCCGTGCCGCTCGGCCTCGCCCAGGTGACGGGCCCCTGGTTCCTGAAGGCCCCTGCCCGCGTCTTCTGCACCATCATTCGCGGAACGCCGCTGCTCCTGCAGCTCTGGCTGCTCTATTACGGCCTCGGTTCGCTGTTTCCGCAGTTTCCTTGGATCCGCCATTCGTTTCTCTGGCCTTATCTGCGCGAGGCCTGGCCCTATGGCGTCGCGGCGCTGACGATCTCCTTCGCCGCCTATGAGGGCGAGGTGATGCGCGGCGCCTTTGCGGGCGTGCCTGCGGGGGAACTGGAAGCCGCCCGCGCGTATGGCATGAGACGCTGGACGACGTTCCGGCGCATCTGGCTGCCGCGGGCGATCCACCGAGCGCTACCGACGCTCAACGGCGAGACCGTGCTGCAATTGAAGTCGACGCCTCTCGTTGCGACCATCACTGTCGTCGACGTCTATGCGGTGATCTCCAAGGTGCGGCAGGAAACCTACCTGACCTACGAGCCGCTACTCCTGCTTGCGCTCATCTATATGTGCCTCACCGGCATCCTCGTCGTCGCCTTCCGCTATTTCGAAAACCGCATACCAACCCGTGGTGCCTGACATGCTCTCCGCCGCCATCGACAATGCCATGCCGGAACTTGTCGCCATTCGCCGCGACCTGCATGCCCATCCGGAGTTGGGACTCGAGGAGACGCGGACCTCCGCCTTCATCGCGCGCCGTCTCCAGGCGCTCGGCTATACCGTGACGACAGGGCTTGCGAAAACTGGAGTGGTCGGCACGCTCATCTGTGGCACCGGCTCCCGCTCGATCGGCATCCGCGCCGATATCGACGCATTGCCGATCCACGAGGAAACCGGCCTAGACTACGCCAGCAAAACGCCGGGGCTGATGCATGCCTGCGGCCATGACGGCCACACGGCGATGCTCCTGGGTGCGGCCCGCGCGCTTGCCGAGCGGAAGAATTTCAACGGTACGATCCACCTCATCTTTCAGCCGGCCGAGGAGAATTTCGGCGGCGCGAAGATCATGATCGAGGAAGGGCTTTTCGACAGGTTCCGCTGCGACGCCGTCTTCGCGCTCCATAACGAACCGAATCTGCCCTTCGGTCAGTTCGCGTTGCGCGATGGGCCGATCATGGCCGCTGTCGACGAAGCGCGGATCACCGTGCACGGCCGCGGCGGTCACGGTGCCGAACCGCAGGAGACCGCCGATCCGATCGTCTGCGGCGCGAGCATTGTCATGGCGCTGCAGACGATCGTCGCGCGAAACATCCACCCGATGGATCCGTCCGTCGTCACCGTCGGCTCGTTCCACGCGGGCTCGGCAAGCAACATTATTCCGGAACGAGCCGAGATCGTCGTCGGCATCCGCTCTTTCGATCCGGCCGTTCGCGACGAGCTCGAGCGCCGCATCCGGATGATCGCCGAGGCGCAGGCGGCGAGCTTCGGCATGTGCGCGACGGTCGACTACCAGCGCAGCTACGACGCGACGATCAACCATAAGGCGGAGACGGATTTCGCCCGCGACCTCGCCATCCGATTCGCGGGGGCGGACAAGGTGGTCGATCTCGCGCGGCCGTTCATGGGCAGCGAGGACTTCGCCTATATGCTGAAAGAAAGGCCGGGCACCTACTTCTTCCTCGGGTCGCGCGTGTCCCGAGAGGAAAAGCCGCTCCACCATCCGGGCTACAACTTTAACGACGACCTCCTGCCGATCGGCGCCGCCTTCTGGACGGAGCTTGCCGAGGCCTATCTCGCGCAGGAGTAATGCATGTCGCCCAAAAATGTGCAGCGGTTTTGGGACAACGACATGCGCAAAAAAGGACCTAAAGCGCGTCGCATGAATTCGATTGAACGCGACGCGCTTCAGGCGCCCCGCATTCAAAATGCCGCAGGCGAAAGATTGCCGCAGTGTGACAACGTGACGATCCGCCTGTCATTGACCTTTGGCAATTTTGCATCAGATTCAATCACACGATGAAATGACGGCGCCGGCGACGAGCGGCGCCAATGGGCGGCGATGCGGAATACGGATCCCATCTAGCGCTCAGACCCCGCCTGATGGCTCCGCCTGAAAGGATCGCGCCGTGTTTGAAGCCTTCGATGCAACTCTGCTTGCACGCATCCAATTCGCCTTCACGGTCTCGTTCCACATCATCTTTCCAGCCTTCTCCATCGGGCTTGCCAGTTATCTCGCTGTTCTGGAGGCGCTTTGGCTCTGGAAGAAGGATGGGGTCTATCTGGAGCTCTTCAACTTCTGGAAGACCATCTTCGCAGTCGCCTTCGGCATGGGCGTCGTCTCCGGCATCGTGATGTCGTACCAGTTCGGCACCAACTGGAGCGTGTTTTCCGACAAGGCGGGACCGGTCATCGGTCCGCTCATGGGTTACGAGGTGCTGACGGCCTTCTTCCTCGAAGCCGGCTTCCTCGGCGTCATGCTGTTCGGGCTCAACCGGGTCGGCCAGCAACTGCACTTTCTGGCAACGGCGATGGTCGCCCTCGGCACACTGATATCGGCGACGTGGATCCTCGCCGTGAACTCCTGGATGCAGACGCCGGCCGGCTTTTCCATGAACGACGTCGGCCAGTTCGTTCCGGCCGATTGGTCGGCGGTGATCTTCAATCCCTCATTCCCCTACCGGCTCGTCCACATGGTGCTCGCGGCCTATCTGACGACGGCATTCGTGGTCGGCGCCTGCGGGGCCTGGCACCTCCTGCGCAACACGGCGCCGCGGCGGGCGCGCACCATGTTCTCCATGGCCATGTGGATGGCGGCGATCGTCGCGCCGATCCAGATCTTCGCCGGCGACCAGCACGGTCTAAACACGCTGGAACACCAGCCGGCCAAGATCATGGCGATGGAGGGCCACTATGAGAGCCACCAGCACGGCGCCCCGCTGATCCTTTTCGGCATCCCGAACTCCGCCGAGCAACGGATCGACTACGCCGTTGAAATTCCGAAACTCGGCAGCTTGATCCTGAAACACGACCTCGATGCGCCGCTCGCCGGCCTCGATACGGTGCCCGAGCAGCTGCATCCTCCCGTGCCTATCATCTTCTGGTCCTTCCGCGTCATGGTCGCGATCGGCTTCGCCATGCTCGGGATCGGGCTTTGGAGCCTCTGGTGTCGTTATCGCGGCACCCTCGGCACGAGCGTCTGGCTCCATCGCACGGCAGTGCTCATGGGACCGGCGGGCTTCGCGGCAGTGCTGGCCGGATGGATCACCACCGAGGTCGGGCGCCAGCCCTATACGATCTACGGCCACATGCTGACGGCCGATTCGATCTCCCCGATCGGGGCCCCGGCCGTCGGCGCTTCGCTCGTCGCCTTCATCATCGTCTATTTCCTCGTCTTCGGCGCCGGTACCTTCTACATCCTGCGGCTGATGGCGCGCCTGCCACGCGACACGATGCCGGAACTCGACGAGGGACCGTTGCGAACCGCCGGCGTCACCCCCGGCCCGGCAGCGGCCAAGCCCCATGGAGGCCATCATGGACTTTGATCTGCCGTTTATCTGGGCGGCACTGATCGCCTTTGCGGTTCTCGCCTATGTCGTTCTCGACGGTTTCGACCTCGGCGTCGGCATTCTTTTCCCGCTGTTCCCGGAGAAGCACGACCGCGACGTGATGATGAACTCCGTCGCCCCGGTCTGGGATGGCAACGAGACCTGGTTGGTGCTCGGAGGAGGCGGCCTGATGGCGGTGTTTCCCCTCGCCTATGCGACGGTCCTGCCGGCACTTTACGCACCGATCATCGCCATGCTCATCGGGCTCATCTTCCGCGGCGTCGCCTTCGAATATCGCTGGCGCACGCGGCGCGGCGAATTCCTGTGGAACTGGGCCTTTGCCGGCGGCTCGATGCTCGCGGCCTTCGCTCAAGGGCTGGCGCTCGGCGCATTGGTCCAGGGTATTCCGGTCGAAAACCGCGCCTATGTCGGCGGCTGGTGGGATTGGCTGACGCCGTTTTCCATCGTGACGGGCATTGCGATCGTCGTCGGCTACGCGCTGCTCGGCTCGACCTGGCTGGCGATGAAGACGCATGGCGATCTCGCCGAACGCGCGCGCGGCATCGCGCTCAGATGCTCTTTCGCGACGGTCGCGGCCATGGGGATCGTCAGCCTCTGGACGCCGTTCCTCGAGCCCGTCTACCTCGAGCGCTGGTTCGGCTGGCCGACGGCTATCTTCAGCCTGATCGTGCCGCTGCTGGTCCTCGGCTGCCTTTACCTGCTCCTCAAGGGCATTCGCGAGCGGCACGACGTTCAGCCCTTCCTCGCCGCCCTCGGCTTCTTCCTGCTCGGCTATATCGGCATCGGCATCAGCTTCTATCCCTATATCGTGCCGCCGTCGCTGACCATCTGGGACGCTGCGGCTCCTGACGACAGCCTCGCCTTCCTGCTCGTCGGCGCGCTCGTGCTGGTGCCAATTATCCTGGCCTATACCGGCTATGCCTATTGGGTCTTCCGCGGCAAGGTCGACCCGGAGGAGGGCTATCATTGATGCGTTCGGACGGGCTTGCGAGAAAGCTTCTCTGGTTCGTCGGCCTCTGGGCGGCGGGCGTCGCCGCGGTCAGCATCGTCGGCCTGGCGATCAAGCTCGTGCTCGGCGGTTAGATCATTTCGTTGTTTCATGATCTAACCCTTTGAAAGGACGCAATTCCGGACAGAAAACCGTTACACACTTTTCCTGGAATTGCTCTACAGCGCCGTGCGTCTTTTCAGACGCACCAAGGACGCTGTAGCACTTTGAATTGCTGCATGTTTTTGTCCTTAAATCGGGTACGATTTAAGGACACATGCAGTAGGGAGAGAAAGCTCCGCTCAAGCTTGCGAAAGCAATATCTTCCTACACGTCGGCAGGCGATCGCCGGAGACAGGACCGCACCCTACTCCGCAGGCGATCGCCCGCCGAGGTGACCAGCGGGCTATGTTGGAAGGCCTCTGCCACCGCCTACTATCGACGTTACGCCGTCAATCACTTTAGTTTTTCGTCATCCTCGGGCTTGACCCGAGGATCCATAATCCAGACCCGTCCTACGCGACACACTTCTGGTCGCCCGTGCTTGGATCCTCGGGTCAAGCCCGAGGATGACGAATGTGAGGCCGACAAGTGCGCTGCAAAGCGCCGCACAAGCAGCCGAGTCTCACTTGCTGCGGCCGTTTTACCCCTTCTCAGCCAGTCTCCCCTTTGCTAGCAGTGCGGCCGAACGAACCGCCGGGGCCCGAAGCCGCCGCGCGAGGAGCCGGACATGCAGAAAACCCCCGCAGAATGCACGACCATGACAGACGTGCGCGCCGAGATCGATCGGCTCGACCGCGCACTGATGGAGCTGTTTGCCGAGCGTTGGGGCTATATCGAGCGTGCCGCCGAGATCAAGCGGCCGTTGAAACTGAAGGCGGACATCCCCGCGCGCGTCGCCGAGGTCCGGGAAAACGCCCGCCGGAATGCGATCGATCTCGGTCTAGCACCCGACTTCTACGAGCGCCTGTGGTCTGAGCTCATCGAGCATGCCATCGCACATGAGCGCAAACTGCTCGGCGAGGACGATTCTTGACATTCCTCGCTGCGTGGGCGCTTCAGTCGCTGGCGACGAGCCGCCCGTCTTTCTCATGGTCGTCGTCGAAGCTGTTCTTGCGGCCGAGATGTCCCTCCCAGTCGAAAGCGCTCTGGACGATATGTTCCAGGCTCGCGTGGGTCGGCACCCAGTCGAGCTTAAGCCGCGCGACCGTGGGATCCGCGACCACTTGCGCGGGGTCGCCCGGGCGCCGGGGCGCGTAATCGACGGGAAAATCGCGACCGGAAACCTGCCGCACGGCATCGAGAACCTCGAGCACCGAGAAGCCTTCCCCATAGCCGCAATTGCTGACGAGCGGCTCGCCGCCGCGGCGAAGATATCGGAGGGCGTTCCTATGGGCGGCCACCAGGTCGCTGACGTGGATATAGTCGCGCACGCCGGTGCCGTCCGCCGTCGGGTAGTCGGTCCCGAACACATCGACCTTGCGGCGCTTGCCGAGGGCTGCTTCGCAGGCGATCTTGATCAGATGCGTGGCGCCGAGCGTCGACTGTCCCGCACGGCCGAGCGGGTCGGCGCCCGCCACGTTGAAGTAGCGCAGCGCCACGAAGCTGAAGTCATGCGCTGCGCCGGCATCGTGCAGCATCATCTCCGACATCAGCTTGGAGCGGCCGTAGGGGCTCTCGGGGCGCAGGGTCGCCGTTTCCTTGACCGGATCCGGCGTGTCCTGGGTTCCATAGACGGCGGCGGTCGAGGAGAAGACGAAGTGGCGAACGCCGGCCTCTATCGTCGAAGCGATGAGCGTGCGGGTATTCGCCGTGTTGTTTTCGTAATAGGCAAGCGGTCTGGCGACCGATTCCGGCACGACCGCCGATCCGGCGAAATGCACGACCGCATCGATGTCGTTCTCGGCGAAGATTCGCTGAAGCAGCGCCCGGTCGCCGACATCGCCGAAATAGAAACGCGCCTCCGGTGCCACAGCCCAGCGGAAGCCGGTCGACAGGAAATCGAGCACCACCACGGCTTCGCCCGCGTCAAGCAAGGACCACACCATGTGGCTGCCGATATAACCCGCCCCGCCCGTCACCAATACGGCCATTAGCCGCTTCCCATCCCATCAAACATAGGAAGAGAAAAGCCGAGCGCTGCTTTCAGAATTGGTAAATCGGACCGCTTCTCGCCGGTCAGGACCACCTATTCTCGGTACCGTGGTTAAGCCTCCGCCTCCTCGATCGCTTAAATCTTATCGATCGATCGTCAGCGGCTGAGAATATAGGTGCGAAGACGCTCCGCGGCCTCCGCGATCTGGCCGGGATCCCGCAGAAAACAGGCGCGCATGAAGAGCGCTCCGCCCTCGCCGAAGGCGGTTCCCGGAGCGAGCCCGACACCGGTCTTGTCGACGATGTCGAGAGCCGTACGGCGGGAGTCGGTGACGCCGTCGATCTTCAGAAAAGCGTAGAGCGCACCGTCGGGCTTGAGCGTTTCGACGCGATTGGTCGCGATCAGCGCATCGCAGAGGAGATCGCGGTTGCGCTTTGCCTTGGCGACGTTCTCGTCGACGAAGCCATCCCCCTCGTCGAGGGCGACAACCGCGCCGCGCTGCATGAATTGCGCAACGCCCGAAGTCGAATACTGAATCAGATTTTCGAGCACCTGCCCCATCGGGGGCGGCGCGACGATCCATCCGACGCGCCAGCCGGTCATCGACCAGTTCTTCGAAAAGGAGTTGACGAAGAGGATGCGATCATCCTCCTCCATGACGTCGAGGAACGACGGCGCCCGCCCGCCGAGATAGTGGTAGAGCGCGTAGATCTCGTCGGCGATGATCCAGATGCCATGCTTGCGCGCCAGCGATAGAATGGCCTTCAGATCGTCATGCGTCGCTGTCCAGCCCGTCGGATTCGACGGCGTGTTGATGAAGAGCGCCCGCGTCTTCGCTCCGATCGCGGCCTCGAGACGGTCGAGATCGAGCTGCCACTTGCCGTTCTCGAATGTGAGCGGCACGGCGACCGGGCGGACGCCGGAGAGATCCGCCGCGGCCGCGAAGTTCGGCCAGGCCGGGGTCAAAAGCACCATCTCCTCGCCGGGCGAGGCGACCGCCTCGATCGCCAGCTTGATCGCCTGCATGCCCGAACCGGTCACATAGAAATTCTCGGGCGAGAGCGTCTTTTGAAAGCGGCGCTGGTAATAGCGGACCAGCGCTTCGCGCAACGGCGGAATGCCGCGCTGCCACGTATAGAAGGTCTCGCCGGCCATCAGCGCGTCGGCCGCCGCGCGGCTGACGAAGTCCGGCGTCGGAAGATCGCCCTCGCCGACCCAGAGCGGAATAAGTCCCTCGCGGCCGCGCGCATAGTTCACCACCTCGACGATGCCGCTTTCGGGCGCCGAAAGGGCGCGGGGGCTGAGGCTGGTCATGATCGTCATCGTCGGCGGGCTCCTAATGCATGTCGCCCAAAAGTGCGCAGCGGTTTTGGGAATAACGACATGCATAAAAACAAAGAAGTGAAGCGCCCGCCGCTTCTAGACGCTTTGACGTCGTCGATCACGCGATTTTCTCTGACCTATTTATCGATTCCCGTGATGTGTGCCGCTGCTCGACGCCCACGCCAGGCCCGCTACTGCATATTTCCTTAAATCGTAGCCGATTTAAGGATAAAAACATGCAGCAATTCAAAGTGCTACAGCGTCCTTTGTGTGTCTGAAAAGACGCACGGCGCTGTAGCGACGGTGGTGTCAGGCACGCTGCTGCTTCAGGAGATCGCGAATTTCCGATAGCAACAGGACGTCCTGCGGCGGCGGCGCAGCCGGCGCCGGCGTCTTTTCCCTCTCGATTGACGCACGCAGGCGATTCACGATCTTGATCAGGAGGAAGATGATCCAGGCAAGGATCAGGAAATTGATGAGCACGGTGATGAAGTTGCCATAAGCGAAGACCGCGCCCTGCTGGCGGGCGGCCGCAAGCGTCGGCGCGGTGACATTGCCGGAGAGCGGCAGGAAATAATTCGAGAAGTCGAAGCCGCCGCCGGTGAGCGCGCCGACGATCGGCATGACGAGGTCGTTGACGACCGAATCAACGATCTTGCTGAAGGCAGCGCCGATGATCACGCCGACGGCAAGATCCATCACATTGCCGCGGGCGATAAACTCCTTGAATTCGTTCAGCATGCCTCTCTCCGTGGCTCCCCGTTAAGAATGATCGCAGCACTGCCGCGCGGCAACCGCTGGTTAGAAATTTAGACCAAAGGGCGGCGCGATGGAACCGGCCTTTGTCTTCGGTCAAATTGCACCCAACCGATTGCTGCCATTGTTGCGTGCGAGGCGGGCGACGCGCTGCCAGTCTTGTACTTAAGACTGATGGGCCGGCAATTTCCAACGAAATGGACTTGCCCTATGCTGGCTTACGGAGGAGTGAGGCATGCTTTCGGGTTCGGTCATTTTTGCCTCGGCCTTCGCCTATCTGCTGCTGCTCTTCGCAGTCGCAAGCTATGGCGACCGGCGAGCCAGACGCAACAAAATTGCCAGCAAGGGCCGGCCGCTCGTCTATGCGCTGAGCCTTGCGATCTACTGCACGTCGTGGACCTATTTCGGCGGCGTCGGCCTTGCGGCCGAACGCGGGCTCGAATTCACCGGGATCTACATCGGCCCGATCCTCATGTTCACGCTCGGCATACCGCTCATCCGCCGCATTGTCCGGCTCGCCAAGACCGAAAGGCTGACCTCGGTCGCCGACTTCGTAGCCGCACGCTACGGCAAGAACCCGGCGGTCGCGGCAATCGTCGCGCTGATCTCGCTGGTCGGTGCCATTCCCTATATCGCGCTTCAGCTCAAGGCGGTCTCGAGTTCGGTCGCCACGATGATCGACACGAGCGACTACGGTATAGGCTCGGGCCAGAACTTCATCGACCTGCCGCTCCTGGTCACGCTCTTCCTCGCCTGTTTCGCGATCGTCTTCGGCACGCGCCACACGGATGCAACCGAACATCAGGACGGCTTGATCCTCGCCATTGCGATGGAGTCGGTGGTGAAGCTGGTGGCGATGCTCACGGTGGGCATCTACATCGTCTTCGTGCTGTTCGAGGGACCTGCGAATCTGTGGGCCGAGGCCCAGCAAAGCCCCGCCGTGCTTTCCGCGCTCGAATACCAGACGCCGGTCGCGCGCTGGATCCTGCTGATCGGCCTTTCCGCATTCGGGATCATCATGCTTCCGCGTCAGTTCCACGTGACCGTCGTGGAAAACCGCACGGAAACAGAACTGCGCACCGCCGGCATCCTCTTCCCGCTCTATCTGATCGCGATCAACCTCTTCGTCCTGCCGATCGCGATCGCCGGCGTCCTGACATTCTCAGGCTCCGGCAATGCGGACCTCTATCTCCTGGCCCTGCCGCTTGCCGGCGACGTGCCGCTCATCACGCTCTTCACGTTCATCGGCGGCTTCTCGGCGGCGACCGCCATGGTCATCGTCGCTTCGGTCGCGCTGTCGATCATGGTCTCCAACGACATCGTGATGCCGGTATTTCTGCGCCGCCGCCTCGGCACGCGCGGCTCGCTCCAGGAGGATATGGCCGGCACGCTGCTCAATATCCGCCGCACGGCGATCTTCGTCGTCCTGCTTCTTGGCTACGGATACTATCGCGCGGCCGACATCAGCGCCGGGCTCGCCTCGCTCGGCCTGCTCTCCTTCGCCGCGATCGCGCAAATGGCGCCGGCGCTTCTCGGCGGTCTCGTCTGGCGACAGGCCAATGCCCGCGGCGCGATCGCCGGGATGGTCAGCGGCTTTCTCGTCTGGGCCTATGTCCTGTTTCTGCCGAGCCTCGGCGGGCCCGATAATTCCCACATCGCCTCGACGGTGCTGAGCTTTCTCTTCCCCTTCACCGAACTCTTCTCGGGTCCGCAATCCGACCCGCTCGTCAACGCGACGGCTCTCAGCATGCTCGTCAATGTGGCGGCTTATGTGCTGGGCTCGCTGACGCGTGCGCCGAAGCCGCTCGAGCGCTTCCAGGCCGGCGTCTTCATCACCCGGCGGTCGCGCACGGAACGGACTTTCCGCGGGCGCAAGACCAAGGTGACGGTGCGCGACCTGAAGACCACGATCGCCCGCTATATGGGCGAGGAGCGCATGCAGCGCTCCTTCCATACCTATGAGCAGCAATCCGGCCGCTGGCTGGACGACAACACCTCGGCCGACATGGCCCTGGTCCATTTCTCCGAACAATTGCTCGGCAGTGCCATCGGCTCCTCTTCGGCGCGCCTCGTGCTCTCGCTCGTCTTGCAGCGGATGGACGACACTTCCTCGGACACGGCCTGGCTGCTCGACCAGGCGAGCGAGGCGCTCCAATACAATCAGGACATGCTGCAGACGGCGCTGTCGCAGATGGACCAGGGCATCGCCGTCTTCGACAACGCCAACAACTTGATCATCTGGAACCGCCGTTTCCGCGAGCTGCTCGACCTACCGGAAGCAACCGGTCAGGTCGGTTTTCCGCTCGCCGACATCGTCGCGATCCTCGCCCGGCGCGGCGACATCCGCAAGGACGAGGAAAAGGCGCTGATCGCCAACTTCCTGACGCTCGACAAGCCCTTCCTGCTCGAACTTTCGGGCGGCGAGCGCATCATCGAAGTCAGAACCAATGCGATGCCCGACAAGGGCATCGTCACCACCTATACCGACATCACCCAGCGCGTCGCCGCCGACATGGCGCTCAAGCAGGCGAATGAAACGCTGGAACTGCGCGTCACCGAGCGGACGGGCGAACTGACGCGCGTCAACCGCGAGCTCGCCGAGGCGCGTGCTGCCGCCGAAGAGGCCAATATCGGCAAGACCCGCTTCTTCGCGGCCGCCGGCCATGATATCCTGCAGCCCTTGAATGCGGCTCGGCTCTACTCCTCCTCGCTCGTCGAGCGCCTCGGCGATTCCGACAACAGGGCGTTGGTGCAGAATATCGATTCGTCGCTCGAATCGGTCGAGGCCATTCTCGGCGCCGTGCTCGACATCTCGCGGCTCGACACCGGCGCGATGAAGCCGCGGCTGCAATCCGTGCCGCTCAACGAGCTGCTCAGGCGCATCGAGACCGATTTCGCGCCGATGGCGCGGGCAAAGAACATCAAGCTCGTCGTCATGCCGACATCGCTCACCGTGCGCAGCGATCCGAATCTCTTGCGCCGCGTCATCCAAAACCTTGTCTCGAATGCCGTGAAATACACGCTGCAAGGCAAGGTGCTCGTCGGGGTGCGCCGACAGGGACAGACGGCGACGGTCGAAGTGCTCGATTCCGGCATCGGCATTCCTTCCTCGAAATTCCGCACGGTCTTCAAGGAATTCGCGCGCCTCGACGAGGGCGCGCGTACCGCTTCCGGGCTCGGGCTCGGCCTCTCCATCGTCGACCGCATCTCCCGCGTGCTCAACCACCCGGTCAGCCTGCAATCGAAGCCGGGCAAAGGCACCGGCTTCAAGGTCGCGGTGCCGCTCGACACGAGCGCCGGCGAACGGCCAAAACCGCAACCCGTCGCGGCGGCGAAGGCGAACGACGCATTGACCGGCCTCACCGTCATCTGCATCGACAACGAGCCGAAGATCCTCGAAGGCATGGCGCTGCTCTTAAGCGGCTGGGGCTGCGTCGTCACGACGGCCGAATCGCTTGCCGCCTGCTCCGAAATGGGACCCGACAGGCTGAGCGTGCGGCCGGACGCCATCGTCGCCGATTATCATCTCGGCGACGGTACCGGGATCGATGCGATCGCGCGCATCCGCGGGCTGTGGGACGCGAGTATTCCGGCCTTGATGGTGACCGCCGACCGCACTCCCGAAGTGCGCGGCGCCGCCGAGCGCGACGGTGTCTCGCTACAGCACAAGCCGGTGCGTCCGGCAGCGATGCGCGCGTGGCTCACCCAGCTTGCCGCGACGGCCCGCGCGGCGGCAGAGTAGATGCCGGCAGCGGATGGGGGCAAAAAATCGTCAATGACAGGAGCGGCTCCTCACGCAGCCGCAACCGTCCCGAGCTTGGAAAGCTGGATGACGGCTTGGGTACGGCTGTCGACATTGAGCTTCAACAGGATCGCCGAAACATGCGCCTTGATGGTCGCCTCGGAGACGCCGAGTTCGTAAGCGATCTGTTTGTTCAGCAGGCCCTCGGCGAGCATCGAGAGCACGCGTGATTGCTGCGGCGTGAGCGTCTGCAACCGGTGCATGAGGTCGGCGACCTCCGGTTCATATTCCTGGTTCTGGTCATAGCCGGCCGGAACGAAAACTTCGCCCGCCATGACCTTCTCGATGCCTTCGCGGATCTCGTCGATCCCGGCGGATTTGGAAAGGAAACCGGCTGCGCCGAGATCGATCGCGCGATGGACCGTTGCCGGGTCGTCCTGGGCCGAGACGATCATCAAAGGCAGGCTCGGGAACTCGGCACGCAGGGCGATCAGACCGGAGAGACCGCTGACGCCGGGCATAGATAGGTCGAGAAGCATCAGGTCCGCATCCGGGTTTTCGGCCGCGGCCTTGCGCGCGGCGGCAAAATCCCCTGCCTCGATGACGGCCGGCGCACCGGACATGCCGCCCAACGCCTGGCGCATCGCGCCGCGAAAAAGTGGATGGTCGTCGGCGATGATGATGGTCATTTCCGGCATAGTGACGCCCCCTCCCAAGAGCCTCAGTCTGCGATCTTGCAGCGCCACGCTTCGTCGGAGCGCAATGGATCACTGCAACAGTCTCACTGCATGTTCCTTAAATCGTCGTCGATTTAAGGATAAAAACATGCAGCAATTCAGGTGCTACAGCGCCCTTTGTGCGTCTGAAAAGACGCACCGCGCTGTAGTCGCCGCATCATCTTGTCGCCAGCCGATCCCGATTTCAGGACCGTGCGGGCGGCGGTCCTCCAACACGACCATTCACGACCGGCCGGCTTCCTCAGGTCTTCTGCGGCGCACCCTCACCTTCGTCGGTGGAGTCGCTTCCGTAGCCTTCGAGATCCTTCACGATCTCCATGAACTTGCGCATCATTCTTTCCATGATGCCCATAGCCCGGTCAATCTCTTCGTCATCCGGAAGCGACGGTTTTACGGCGGTTTCACCGCTTTTCACGGCCTTTTCCAATGCTTCGACACGTTTCGTCAGAAGGTCGAGCTCTCGCTCGAAAGCGGCCCGCTCATCGGCGGCCATCCTGCAAACGAGCTCTCCATTCTTTTCGTGGCAGAGCGAGACCTCACCGGTCTCGGTGTCGAGCCGGGCAAACCCCGTCTCCGATTTCTGCATACTGTAGCGGCCGGGCGACGGTTCCTGCGCGTAAGCCGGCGCGCCGAGGGCGAAGCCCAAGCCGAACGCAAGCACTGTGATTACTTGCCTCATGATGTCCTCTCCGTTGAATGCTCACGGAAATCCGCTTCAATCTTACGCTCCGCGGTGGACATGCGCCAATATTTGCGGCAAGGCCATGGTTGGATTCACTACGCAAAAGCGGACAAGATGAAGGCTACAATATACAAGATCGTTCCGACGCTTCTGTGGCAGGAAGCGCGGCGGACGGGGCAGTTTATCGGCGCGCCCGTTGACCTTGCAGACGGCTTCATTCACTTTTCGACCCGCGACCAGGTGGCCGAAACGGCCGCTCGGCACTTCGAAGGCCAGGACGACCTGCTGCTCGTAGCCGTCGACGCTGAGGCGCTGGGCGACAAGCTCGTCTACGAGCCATCGCGCGGCGGCGCATTGTTTCCGCATCTCTATGCTCCGCTCCCGCTCGCCGCGGTTCAGTGGGAAAAGCCCTTGCCTTTGGGTTCGGACGGTCTGCACATCTTCCCCGAGCTTGCCCCATGAGCGGTCCGATCGAATTCCTCGCACGCCGCGGCCTCTTCCTCTTCGATCCGGAAACCGCGCATGGTCTTTCGATCAAGGCGCTGAAGAGCGGGCTGGTCCCGGGCTCCGCCGCGCCGGCCGATCCGAGACTTAAGCAAACCCTTGCGGGCCTCACCTTTCCCAATCCGATCGGCATGGCCGCCGGCTACGACAAGAACGCCGAGGTGCCCGAAGCGCTCCTGAAGATCGGCTTCGGCTTCACCGAAATCGGCACGGTAACGCCAAGGCCGCAGGCAGGCAACGACAAGCCGAGGATCTTTCGACTCGTCGAGGACGAGGCGGTCATCAATCGTCTCGGCTTCAATAACGAGGGCCACGGCGCGGCGCTGGCGCGGCTCAAGGCCTGTTCGCGTGAGGCGCTGATCGGCGTCAACATCGGCGCCAACAAGGACAGCGCCGATCGCGTTGCCGATTATGTGTCGGGGATCCGCACCTTTTACGCGGTCGCGCGCTATTTCACCGCCAACATCTCCTCGCCCAACACGCCGGGCCTGCGCGACCTGCAGGGGCGCGAGAGCCTCGCGGTGCTCCTCTCGGCCGTGCTTGCGGCCCGCGCCGAGGAAGCGAAGAAAAACGGACGACGGGTTCCCGTCCTCCTCAAGATCGCCCCGGACCTCACCGAGGAGGGCATGGACGACATCGCGGCGGAAGTGCTGGCGCATGATCTCGACGGCCTCATCGTCTCGAACACCACCCTCTCGCGCGAAGGGCTCAAGGACCAGAGGCAGGCGAGGGAGGCGGGTGGCCTTTCCGGCAAGCCCTTGTTCGAAAAATCGACGGCAGTGCTCGCCCGGATGCGCAAGCGCGTGGGGCCGGAGCTGCCGATCATCGGCGTCGGTGGCGTGAGTTCGGCGGAAACCGCTGCGGAGAAGATCCGCGCGGGTGCCGATCTCGTACAGCTCTATTCCTGCATGGTCTATCAGGGGCCGTGTCTGCCAAGCCGGGTCGTGCGCGGTCTCTCGGCGCTTTGCGACCGGGAAAGGCTCACTTCGATCCGAGATATCCGCGACAGCCGGCTCGATTATTGGGCCGGGCGGAAGGTCTGAGCCGCCCGGCGCGGAACCAGCATCAAGAGGAATAGCCCGCGCATCAGCAGGAACAGGTTGAGCCCTGCCCAGAGGCCATGGTTACCGAACACCGGCACCAAAATGGTGAGCGCGGCACAATAGGCGAGGAACGCAGCCAGCATCATGTTGCGCATGTCGCGCGACCAGGTCGCACCGATGAAAACGCCGTCCATCAGAAAGGCGAGCGCGCCGGTCACGGCCGTCACCGCGGCCCAGGGCATGTATTCGTAGGCCAGTTCGCGCACGTCCGGCGCCGTCGTCAGCACGTCGACCAGCACATTGCCGAAGGCGAGGAAGGCAAGCGTCGTCAGCGCGGCGAGCCCCAGCGACCAGAGCGCCGTCATCCTGAGGGTGCGGTCGAAGGCCGGGCGATAGGCGGCGCCGATCGATCGTCCGGTCAGTTGCTCCGCAGCATTGGCAAGGCCGTCGAGATAATAGCCGGCGACCAGAAAGATGGTCATCAGCACCGCATTCGCCGCAAGCGTGACCGGCCCGAGCGATGTACCGATCCGCGTCATCAGGGTGAAGGCAGCAAGCAGCACGAAGGAGCGGATCATGATGTCGCGGTTGAGGCCGAGGAGCGCCTTCAGGCGCTCGCCCGCGAAGATCGTCGCCCAGTCGGGCGCGTCCCTCTTGTCGAAGCGGCCGTAGACGATCGCGAAACCCGCGAGCGCACCGATCGCCTCCCCCGCCACCGTGCCGACCGCGACACCGGCCACGCCCCAGCCCAGCACCAGGCCGAGCAGGATCGACAGCACGATGTTGGTGCCGTTGATGATGGTTTGCAGGAAGAGGCCGATCGAACCCTCGCCGCGGCCGAGCACGAAGCCGAGGATCGCATAATTGGCGAGCGCCGCCGGGCCGGAGAGGATGCGGTAGAGGAAATAGGTGCGCGTCACCGCCGCGACTTCCGCATCCGGTCCCATCAACCACAGGCCGGCGGCGATGAGAAGGGGCGACAGAAGGATGATGGCAACGCCGGAGACGAGCGCTATCACCAGCGAACGCCAGAAGACCGCCTGCTGCTCGCGCCGGTCGCCGCGCCCATAGGCCTGCGCGACCAGCCCCGTGGTTGACGCACGCAGGAAATTGAAAGTGGTGAAGATGAGGTCGAACATCACTGCGCCGATGGCGAGGCCGGCAAGCAGTTCCGCGCGGCCGAGCCGGCCGACGACGGCGGTATCGACGAGGCCGAGGAGCGGCGTCGTCAGGAAGCCGAGCGTCATCGGCAGGGCGATCGAGAAGATCAGCCGATTGGTGACGTGGAACGGCCCCGCTTCGCTGGCGTCTCGATTGCGTTCCAGGCTTTCCGCTGCGGTCATCTTTTCCCGATCCCGACGGGCTGGTCCCGCAGGTCTTTCGGGAATCAGCTCAACTGCAAAGCACCATGGCCCAATAGGGGCGGTTTCCGGAAGCGGAATTCTGCGCCACGGCGACCCCGAGGCCCCGGTAGTTGCCCAGCATATTCTCAAGATGTTTCGGAGAGTGGAACCAGGCCTGGTAGGCGCGCTCGGCATCCTCCTGGCCCATCGCAATGTTTTCAGCAGCCGGGAGCGTGACGCCCTGTCCTCTCATCCGGTCGCCAAAACTGTCGCGCCAGCCGATATTGTGCTTCATCTTGCCGGCACGCGCCATGCGCAAGGCCTGGTATTTCGCCGCAACGGATGCAACGGGATCGCCGGCGAGGCTCAAGAGTCCTCTACCCTCGCGCAGCCTGTTGACATAGCCGAGCGTCGCTTCCGTCTGGTCGCTGCCGGTGCCGTCATCCGGGCCAAGGACATTGGAAGTCGTGCAGCCCGCGATCAGGCCTAGGGAAATCATGGCGCCAGCGCGCAGAAGGAGCCGCCTGCGGGCGAGAAAAAACGGATCTTGCATGGATTACCGTCGATAACTCAGGATGCGAAGAATAATGAAGGCGGGAATGACGATGGCGGCGCCGAGCAGCAGGTAATCGCCCACCCGGCCGAGCGCCGCAAAGCCCGTACGCCAGATATCGACAAGGAAATTGCGGATGGCGTAGAGAATATCGGCCGGATACCAGTCGAAGACGGTCATGACGAAGCCGACCAGGATCGACACGACGATGAGCTTGACCAGCACGCGCAGCGGCGAATCACCTAAGAATTTGTTTATTCCGTCCGACATTTCATTCCGCTCGATATGGGCGAGATTCGCCTGTTATCCTTCAATAAGCCGCCATTCCCTAGCCTGCAAGACATGGCGAAAACGGTTGTCCGGTCTTCCAGATTCCGCTTGTATTTTAGCTCGTCCGACGTCAGATGCGCCGATCGCAACCAAGCCGTCACCCCGATGTCCCTAAACCAACTCTCCTCCGGCGACCTGATCGCCGACCGCCGCGCCGACTACGCGAAGATGCTCGCCGAGGCCGGCGACGCCCAAGGCGCGGCTGAACTCATGGCTCAGGCCCTGGAGCTTGTACCGAATTGGGCTGCCGGCTGGTTCCGGCTCGCGGACTATGAGGAAAAATCGGGCCGAAAAGAGGCGGCGGCCGAAGCTCTGCGCAACACTCTTCGCCTCAACCCCAAGGACGTGTTCGGCGCCGGCCTCAAGCTCGCCCTGCTTGGTGCCGTCGACACACCGGAGCAGCCGCCAAGCCCCTATGTGGAACGGCTTTTCGATGACTATGCGGAGCGCTTTGATCGTGCGCTCGTCGAGAAGCTTCACTACAGCGTGCCCGAGGAGCTCGCCGCGCTCATCGAGCGGGCGGGCGGTCGCCATTTTCGACATGTCGTCGACCTCGGCTGCGGCACCGGGCTCTTCGGCGAGCGCATCCGCGGCCGCGCCGATGTCCTCGAGGGCTTCGATCTTTCCGCCAACATGCTCGCCAAGGCGGAGAACAAGGCGATCTATGACCGTCTCGGCCAGGCGGACCTGTCGCTGGCACCGGAGCGCTCGGGCGTTTTTGGCACGCTGGCCGCAGGGCGCGCCGACCTCGTCAGCGCGGCCGATGTGCTGATGTATCTCGGCAATCTCGAAAGCGTCTTTGTGATCGCCGACCATCTACTCGCGCCTGGCGGCCTCTTCGCATTTTCCGTCGAGGATGGGGGTATGATCGACAGTTTCGTCCTCCGATCATCCCTGCGCTACGCGCACTCGGAAGCTTATGTCGTCTCTCGCTGTACCGCGAGCGGCCTGTCGATTGTTGCGGTCGAGCGCTCCACCATCCGCAGGGATGCGGGTCACCCCGTCGCTGGTATCCTGTTCATCGCACGAAAGTCTGCGTGAGACGCAAGGCAGGTTCGCGAAAATAGGTCAGCATTACTTACGTATTTTCTTGATTATTCTTGTGCATTGCAGCAATGCTGCTGTCATCGCGATCTGAGGGTTCGCCATGGCACAGGCAAGCAGAGTTTTCGGTCTTTGGAACACCAGCCCCACCCGGCACACGCCGGTGGAGGACGCGCAGGGCATCTTCTCCGGCAGCCTGGTCGCCGCCCTCGGCCTCTATTTCCTGGCGAGTGCCGGACTTCTGACCGGCAGTACCGCCGGTATCGCCTTCCTCCTGCACTATGCCACAGGCGTCAATTTCGGCCTCGCCTTCTTTCTGCTCAACCTGCCCTTCTTCTATCTGTCGCTGAAGCGGCTCGGCCGGGCCTTCACGCTCAAGACCTTCATCGCCATCGGGCTCACCTCGTTCCTGATGGACGCGCAATCGCGCCTCTTCGAGATCGGGGAGATCCACCCCGGCTGGGCCGCCCTCATCGGCGGGCTCCTGCTCGGATACGGTCTTTTGGCGCTCTATCGCCACCGCGCCAGCCTCGGCGGCGTCGGCATACTGGGCATCTACCTGCAGGAGCGCTTCGGCATCCGCGCCGGTCTCGTGCAGCTTGCGATCGACATGGTCGTGCTCGCCACCGCATTCGCGGTTACCGCGCCACCGGTCGTCATGTGGTCGGTACTGGGTGCGGTCGTCCTCAACCTGTTCGTGGCGATAAACCACCGCGCCGACCGTTACGTCGCGCTTTAGAGCAATTCCAGCAACGGCTTTCGTCCGGAATGGCTGCGTTTCAAGAGTAGGCTACGCCGCCTCGGCGGGTGCGTCGATCGGGGGCAAAGCGCGGAAGCCAACGCAAAGCCGGTTCCACACGTTGATGGTGCCGATCGCCACGGTGATCTTGGTCATTTCCTCTTCCGTGAAATGCACCTTTAGTGCCTCGTAGGCGTCATCAGGCGCGCGTGTTTCGGCGACATTCGTCAGCGCCTCGGTCCAGCCGAGCACGGCACGCTCGCACTCGTCGAAATGCGGCGACTCGCGCCAGACGCAGACGAGATTGATCCATTGCTCGCTAAGACCGCTGTGGCGAGCCTCCTTGGTATGCATGTCGACGCAAAAGGCGCAGCCGTTGATCTGCGAGGCGCGCAGCTTGATCAGGTGGATCAGGCGAGGCTCGATGCCCGAGGCTTTGACATAGCTGTCGAGCGCGGCGACGGCCTTGTAGGCATCCGGCGCGGCTTTCGCAAAATTCAAGCGTGGCTGCATGGTCTTCTCCTTTGGTTGGTCGGCATCAGGCACTAGCGCCCGATTTGCGTTCATGAAGGGCGAGAAAGCCTTCGGTCCGGGCCGCGATCGCCCCGTCGCGGTCGATGGATTTCAGGTCGGCCATGATGTCGGCGATGGTCACGCGCCGGAGCTCGGCGCGATAGGCCTGCTCGGCCCTGAGCATCGCGACGTTGATCGTGCAGGGAGCGGTTGGCTTGCAGGCATAAGGATTGGGGCCGCGAAGGCGGATCTCGTTGCAGCGGAAGGCGGGCTCCGGCCCCTCCACCGCAAGCACGATGTCGAGCAGAGTGATCTTCTCCGGCGCGCATGCGAGCCTGTAGCCCCCCTTCGGACCCGGCACGGCCTCGAGCAGTCCCGCCCCCGACATCGCCTGCAGATGCTTCAGGAGATAGCTCATCGAAACGCCGTGGAACTCGGCGAGCGCCGCAGCCGAGAGCGTGCTGCCGGGCTGAAGACAGCTCAACATCGTCACGCTGTGAATGGCCTGTTCGACACCGTCACCGAGCTTCATACTGTCCTCCAAATCGTGGATATTTATTATCCACGAATAGGAGCTGCGTCAATCCCACCGCTCCGAAGAGACGGCAGACTTCTCTTTTGCCGCGTTTGATCTACATTTGTTCCCCGTGAACAGGATCGATTCCCCATCGCCGGAAAGCGACGCCCTGACGTTGCCGGCGCCCTTTCTCCGATGGTTCGCGGAAAAGGGCTGGCGGCCGCGTGCCCATCAGCTCGAGCTGCTCGGGCGCGCGGAGGCCGGCGAAAGCACACTGCTGATCGCGCCCACCGGTGCAGGCAAGACGCTCGCCGGCTTCCTGCCCTCGCTCGTGGACATCACCGGGCGCGGCCGAATCCCGCCCGGCTCGCCATTCATCGGCATCCACACGCTCTATATTTCGCCGCTCAAGGCGCTTGCCGTCGACATCGAGCGCAACCTGACGAAACCGGTCAGCGAGATGGGACTGCCGGTCCGGATCGAGAACCGCACGGGTGACACACCACAGGGTAAGCGGCAGCGACAGAAACTGAACCCGCCCGACATTCTGCTGACGACGCCGGAGCAGCTCGCGCTGCTTCTCGCCGATGGCGAAGCGGAGCGCTTCTTCAAGGACCTGCGCTACGTGGTGCTCGACGAGCTACATTCGCTGGTCACGTCGAAGCGCGGCCATCTGCTCTCGCTCGGCCTCGCGCGCCTGCGCCGGCTGGCTCCCCGTCTGCAATCGATTGGCCTTTCGGCGACGGTGGCCGAGCCCATGGAGCTCCAGCGCTGGCTCATGGCGCAGGGTCCGGACCGGGAGAACCATGCCGGGCTGATCACCGTTTCCGGCGGAGCGAAACCCGAGATTTCGATTCTGCGCACGGAGAACCACGTGCCCTGGGCCGGGCACTCGGCGCGTTATGCCATCCCCGACATCTATGCGGCCATCAAGGAACACGGCACGACGCTGCTCTTCGTAAACACTCGCAGCCAGGCGGAAATGCTGTTCCAGGAACTCTGGACGATCAATGACGACAACCTGCCGATCGCGCTGCACCACGGCTCCCTCGACGTGGCGCAGCGTCGCAAGGTCGAAGCGGCAATGGCGGAGAACCGGCTCCGCGCCGTCGTCGCCACCTCGACGCTCGACCTCGGTATCGACTGGGGCGACGTCGATCTGGTCGTCCATGTCGGCGCGCCGAAGGGGGCAAGCCGGCTCGCCCAGCGCATCGGCCGCGCGAACCACCGCATGGACGAGCCGAGCCGCGCCATCCTCGTTCCGGCCAACCGTTTCGAAGTGATGGAATGCCAGGCGGCACTCGACGCCAACTATATCGGAGCGCAGGATACGCCGCCGGTCGGCAAGGGCGCGCTCGACGTGCTGGCGCAGCATGTGCTCGGCATGGCCTGTGCCAGGCCCTTCGATGCAATCGAACTTTATGAGGAGGTCATTAGCGCGTCTCCTTATGCCCAGCTCTCCTGGGAGACGTTCGAGCGTGTCGTCGATCTCGTGGCCACCGGCGGCTACGCACTCAGAACCTATGAGCGTTACGCCCGCATCCGCAAGACGAAGGACGGCCTGTGGCGTGTGTCCAATCCCGTGGTCGCGCAGCAATACCGGCTCAATGTCGGAACGATCGTCGAATCGCCGATGCTGAACGTGCGGATGGTCAAGCGGAACGCGCGCGGCTCGCTCGGCCGCGGCGGCATGTCCCTCGGCAAGGTCGAAGAATATTTCCTTGAGATGCTGTCGCCGGGCGACACCTTCCTCTTTTCCGGCAAGGTGGTGCGCTTCGAGGGTATCCGGGAGAACGAATGCCTCGTTTCCCAAGCCTTCTCCTTCGATCCCAAAGTGCCTAGCTATGCCGGCGGCAAGTTCCCGCTCTCCACCTATCTTGCAGCGCAGGTGAGGAAAATGCTCGCCGATCAGACGAACCGCGCCGCGCTGCCGGAACAGGTGCGCGACTGGCTGGCGCTGCAGAAGGACGTGTCGATGCTGCCGCGAGAGGACGAACTTTTGGTCGAGACCTTCCCGCGCGGCAGCCGGCACTACATGGTGATCTACGCCTTCGAAGGCAGGCTCGCCCATCAGACGCTCGGCATGCTCATCACCCGTCGCCTCGACCGCGCCGGGCTGAAGCCGCTCGGCTTCGTCGCGACCGACTATTCGCTGGCTGTTTGGGCGCTCGACGACATGGGCGCGGCCTTCCGCGCGCGGACGCCGTCGCTCGGCCAGCTCTTCGACGAGGACATGCTGGGCGATGATCTGGAAGCGTGGCTGAACGAGTCCTTCCTCCTGAAGCGAACCTTCCGCAACTGCGCCGTCATCGCCGGGCTGATCGACCAGCGCCATCCGGGCAAGGAAAAGACCGGACGGCAGATCACCGTTTCCGCGGATCTCATTTACGACGTATTGCGGGCGCACGAGCCGGACCATATCCTCCTGGAGGCAACGCGCAATGACGCGGCCACAGGACTTCTGGACATCGGCCGCCTCGGCTCCATGCTCAAACGCATCAAGGGCCACATCACCCACCGCCGGCTTGACCACATCTCGCCGCTCGCCGTTCCGGTGATGCTGGAGATTGGAAAGGAAATGGTCCATGGGGAGGCTCACGACTTCCTGCTGACCGAGGCGGCAGCGGACGAACTGATCAACGAGGCGATGGGCGCCGGCCACGGTGCGGATGGATAGGGGAGCGATATGAGCGATTGCGAGTATTCCAGGCGGGGTGTAGGCCCGGACACATCAAGCTTGAGCACGTCGGAGTGACAATGCATCGTCTCCTGCACGCGACGTCAGCCCAGGCCGCAACCGGCTTCTTCCAGGCACGCACCACGATCAATGGCGTTACCGCGGTCTGCGATCCGTTGGGCGGGCTCTTTCTGCCCGAGAGCAGCACGCTGGTCGTCTCCGACCTTCATCTGGAAAAGGGCTCGGCCTTCGCCCGGCGCGGCATGATGCTGCCGCCCTACGATACGCTGGCGACGCTGCGCATCCTGGAGGCGATCATCGCCCGCCACAATCCCGCAACGGTCATCAGTCTCGGCGACAATTTCCATGACCGGAGGGGATCGGCGGTAATGCCCGAGACGTTCCGCCAGATGATCTCGGCGATGGCAAGGGGGCGCGACTGGATCTGGATCAACGGCAATCATGATCCTGACGGCGCGTGTGGACTGCCCGGCACGTCGATGGACGAGCTTTGCCATGCCGGCCTCGTTTTTCGGCATCAGCCGTCCAGCGTCGACGGCGTCGGCGAAATCGCCGGCCATCTGCATCCCTCCGCCACGGTGAGGCGGCGGGAAAGGTCCATCCGACGCGCCTGCTTTGCGACGGACGGCAAACGTCTGCTGATGCCCGCCTTCGGCGTGACCACCGGCGGGCTCGATCTCAGGCATCGCGCGATGAGCGGCCTCTTCGAGCGCGAGCGGCTCGTCGCTCACATGCTCGGCCGCGACCGGATCTATTCGGTGCGCTTCGCAAATCTCCTCGGCTAGCGCGGGACGAGGAAAAGTGTGCGCGGTTTCCCGCCGCATCCCGCACTAAATTAATCAGAGCCGATCAGAAGGCGTTGAAAGTAAGCGTCGTGAGCGAACGGGAAATGCCCGGGACACTGGCAATATTGTCGTTGATGAACTTGCCTATGTCCTGGCCCTCCTCGACATAGATCTTCAGAAGCAGGTCATAGTCGCCGCTCGTCGAGTACATCTCCGAGACGATCTCCTTGCGGTAAATCTCATCGGCCACCTCGTAGGTCTTGCCGGGAGCGCACTGCAGTTGCACGAAAATCGGTTTCATGGGCTTCCTCTGCTTCCGGGAGGAGGCGATCAGGGGCAGCCTCCCAAACATTCCGCATCATCCCCGCGGCCACAGGCGGGCGATGCGGACCTTCATGCTTCTCCTTAAACCGCAACCGGGCAAAAGGGAACGCGCCGGTGAGGCCTAAAGGCAACACGCATCCAGCGTTTCGCGCTACTCCTTGCGGAAGAGCAGGCTTGCGCCCCAGCCGGTGATAACCGCCAGTGTCACGGCAAACAAGCCGTAGATGACGGGCTCTTCATGCGCCGCGCGGGTGATCGCCTGTTCGAGGCCGGTCTTGACGACGCGAAGCGGCAGGGCCTTCGCGGCGACGAAGACGCCATCGCGGAAAAGGTAAGCGCGCACGACATGCACGCCGTTCGGCACGTTGGCTGGCAGGCGCACGGAGGCCTTGAACAGGCTCGAACTGATGAATTGCACGCCGCCCGGATCGCGCTGGAAGACGCCGCTCGTCTCGCGGATGCGGCGAAAGGCATTTCGAAACTCGCCGATCGTGCTGCCGTCGCCGACGAAGCCCAGCGGCACCAGGCGTATGTGATCGATGCCGATGCCCATGTTGGCGACGTCCCTCGGCGGCGCGATCGTCCCGATATCACGCGTGCTCGATAGCGAATAGGATTCCGGCACCAATTCGAAGGTCATCGAGTTCGTGTTGACCCAGATGCCGAAGACGCGCTCCTTCTTGCGCACCGTGGCATTGTCTTTCGGGCCTTCCAGCGCAACGATGATGTTGTACTTGCCCTGCGCCAACAGATTGGCGTCGAAGCCGTCGATGGCGCCGAAGATCGTCAGGTCGGCGCCGCGGAAATCGGAGGTGATCGAAATCTCGTCTGTCGAGATGCCGATCTCGAGCTTCTCGGTGAAGTTTGTCACCGGCCGCTCCAGAGACTGCGCCAGAGCCGGCGCGGCAAAGGCAAGAAGCGAAGCAAAGAGAGTGAGCGCCGAACGGAGCATCAGAAGCCGACCCCCGTTGAAACGACCGAATAGATGTCCTTCGGCGGTATGATGAGCTCGATTGCGAGCCTTATGCCGACGGCGAGCACGAGCAACGCAAGGAGCGCCCGCAACTGCTCGCCGCGCAGCCGCTGGCCGACGCGCACGCCATATTGCGCTCCGATGACGCCGGCAATCATCAGGACGAAGGCAAGCACGATATCGACCGTATAGTTGGTCGATGCCTGGACGATGACTGTGTAGGCGGAGACAAAGACGATCTGGAAAAGCGATGTGCCGACGACGACGCTAGTCGGGATGCGCAGGAGATAGATCATCGCCGGCACCATGATGAAGCCGCCGCCGACCCCCATCACCGAAGTCAGAATACCGATGCAGAAGCCGAGCGTGGCGACCGGAATGACGCTCAGATAGATCTTCGATTTCTTGAAGCGCATCTTCAGCGGCAGGCCGTGGATCCAGATGTGCTGGCCCGGCCGCCGCAATGCCGTGGGCTGATTTTTTGCCGCCTTGCGCATCGCGCCGATGCTCTCCCAGAGCATCAATCCGCCGACGGAGCCGAGCAGCACGACGTAGAGAAGCGAAATCACCAGGTCGAGTTGGCCCATGCGGCGCAAGAGAGAGAACAGCCAGACACCCAAGGTCGCTCCAACGAGGCCGCCGCAGAGCAGGACCGTCCCGAGCTTGATATCGATGGTGCCGCGCCGGAAATGCGTGATGGCGCCGGAGATAGACGAGGCGACCACCTGGTTCGCGCCGGTCGCCACCGCCACCACGGGCGGAATATTGTAGAAGATCAGGAGCGGCGTGATCAGGAAGCCGCCGCCGACACCGAACATGCCGGACAGGAAGCCGACGGCCGCACCCATGCCGAGGATGATGAGTATGTTCACCGACAACTCTGCTATGGGCAGATAGATCGTCACGGCCGAACCTCGATGCGCCAGCGGCCCGCAAGGCGGGCAGAAATTGCTCCTCGACAATTCCTAACCCGAATGGATTGAGGAATTGTGCAATGTCCCAAAATTATCCGCGGGCCTTCACGCGTCCGGAGAGGCGCGCGGCGTGATCCTTCAAAGTGGTACGTGATTCACCACGGACAGGGATGTATCTGGGACCGCCCAGCTCCGGGGGAGAAAAGGCGACACTTTTCGTCATGCGCCCCTAGGCGCGAGCTGTCAACCTTTTCAGATACATGGCGCGGCGCCGCCGGGGCGAGCCCGCAATGCCTTCCTGGACTAAGAATTGCGCTTCAGCAGTTCGCGCACCAGCCCGTCGGTGATTTCCCCGGTCGGCTCCTGACCAACCGACTCCTGGAAGGCCTTGATGGCGGCGACCGTCTTCTTGCCCATCTGGCCATCCGGCTTGCCGGCGTCGAAACCGTTATTGTTGAGGATCGCCTGGATATTGCGCACTGCTTTGCTCATGTCGACGCTGGCCGTCTTGGTCGGCGGACCGACCCAGGCGTCCGGAACATCGACCGTGTTCGCCTTGGCGTCGAGCGGCTGCGCCTTCCAGGCATCGGCCTTGGCCTTCGCGCTCGAAAGCTGTTCCGGCTTCAAGGCCTTGGCGACCTCATCACGCTTTTCCGCCGCATCCTTGTCGCCGTCGCGGGCAGCGATCGCGAACCACTTGTAGGACTCTTCGAGGCTCTGGGCGACGCCGTTGCCGCGCGCATAGAGAACGGCGAGGTTGAACTGGCTGTCGCGCACGCCCAGATTGGCGGCCTTCTCGAACCATTTGCCTGCTTCGGCGAAGTCCGGAGCGCCATCGCGGCCGCTTGCGAGCATGACCGCGAGATTGTGGATCGCGCTGGCGTTACCGGCCGCGGCAGCCTTCTGATAAAGCTCCTTGGCCTTGGCCGCATCGCGCGCGACACCCGCGCCCTTCTCGTAAAGATTGGCGAGCCGGTATTCGGCCGGCACCACGCCGGCATCGGCCGCCCGCTGATACCATTTCACGGCTTCCGCCAGGTCCTTCTCGACCCGGCGTCCTTCCGTGAAACGCGCGGCGATCTCGTAGAAAGCCAGAGGATCGCCGCCTTTGGCCGCCGTCACCAGCGCGGGCGGACCGAAACCGTCCGGCAATACGATCTCGCTCGCCTTGGTTGCTTCAAAGGCGCCTCCCTTGCCCTCTCCTTGCGAAGACGGCTGGAACGTCGAGACCGGTCTTGTCTGCGGCTGTTCGGCCGTGGGCTGCAACATCGGCGCCTGGCCCGCGACGCCCGCCTTGTCCGACTCGGCGGCAGGCTGCGCTGCGGTTTCAGACATCGCGACCGCAGGTGTTCCGGCTTTCTCGTTGGGAGCCTTAGCCTTCGGCTCTTCGGCAGCTGGTGCGGCGGCAGGGGCAGCAGCCGCGAAGCGGTCGTCGACGGCCTTCGGCTCAGTAATTTGCGCATCCGCTTTGCGTTCGATCGCCGCAGGCGGCGGAAGGCTCGGCGCCTCCTTGCCTTTCAGAACCGTGCTGACGAGCGGATAGGACATAATGGCGAGCAATACGGCGCCGACTGCAATCAGGATCGGGCGGCGGTGGCGGGCAAGCGCGCCGCGGACGGCCGATGACGCGCCCCTCTCCTTGCCGCGGCTCAGCGTATCGGATTCCTCGACGGCCAATTGCGCCGCCCGGCGTGCCGCCGCGATGAAATCCGGTTTCTCACCCTCGGATGCCTGCTGACCACCGCGGGCCATCTGGCCGGCCCGGACGCGCTCGAGAATCTTCTTGACGTCCGGCACGCCGGAGCCTGGTTCGAGGAGCTGATTGGCATCCTCCGGCGCAAGCATTTCGGAGGGATCGATCGACGGAGCGGGCTCCACCAACTGCCGGGCCTGCACCGGGGCCGCCTCAATGCGCTTGGCCGCGAACCGCCGGGTCAGGCCGGCGAGCAGGCTTGTCTTTGCCGCACGCGCCTCCACCCTGAGCTCATCACCACCGACCGTCGCGACATCGACGGAAGCCATCGCTGCCGCCGGAGCCGCAGCTTCTTCGGCCCTCACGGCGGCGCCATCTTCCGTCTGCAGCCCGCGCACCTTGCGCTTGAGCTCGCCGTCGCCTTCGTCCGATTCGCCATCGTCGAAGGGACCCGCGAATTCCGGCTCCGCCGCCTTCTGTTTGGCAAGGTTTCGCTGAACCTCACGAAGCGGCACCGGTTCGCGCTCCTCGAGCCGCTCCAGTTTTTCGGCAATATGAACCAGCGTTTCGTGCAGCGCCTCGAAGGTCCGGGCGGTTCTTTCGTCGCTCGAACGGCTGAGTTCCTCCAAAGTCCTGAGATCTTCGGCGAGCGCGGAAATGGCCGCCATGTCGGCGTTTGCAGACATCTGCGATGGGCCGTTTTTCGCATAGGCCTCCATCACCGCTTCGGCGGCCTGGCGGGCGGCCTCGATGATGTATTCGTCGCTGGTCGCGAGATAATCTTCGAGCGTGGTCATGCGGCTTTCGAAATCCGCCGGCACGCTACCGCCGTCATGCCGCGGCTGGCTGATCAGCGTCGAGAGGTTGCTGATCTGCGCTTCGAGGTTGCGCAGGGTCTCGCCATCATCGAAGGGCGCCGCATGCGTCTCCTCCAGGCGCTGCGCGATATCGGCGAGGCGGTCTTCGAGGCGGCCGAAGCGCGGATCCGTGACCGAGGGCTCGACGTGCATGTCGAGCTCGTCGATACGCCGGACGAGATGGTCGAGCCGCGCCGAGAGCGCCTCATTGATGCTGCCTTCACCGAGGGTCTCGATCTTCCGGGAAATATCGGCGAGATGGTCGGCGATATCCGGCTGGGCGTTCCACTGGCTGCGTTCGAGCAATGCGGAAAGCTGATCGAGACGCTCCTCGAGCCGAGCCGCCGCTCTTTCGCCGGCAAGATCCTCCACGCGCGCCGTCAACGCCTCGATGCGTGCCCCGAGGCCGGAATCGCTCGGGCGCGAAAGAGCCTCGACGTGGCGCGACAGATCACCGAGCCTATTCTCCAGGCGGTTGATGAAGGACGTGTCGAGCCCGGCCGCATTGCGGCTGCCGGCGGCGATAGCCCGGCTGATTTCGTCGAGCCGAGCGTCGAGATCGGCGAATTGCGAGGCAAAGCGTCTGTCGTCCGGCTGTATCTGGCGTCCGAGCAACTCTATCGCCTGCGCGACCGCGACGAGCTTGTTCTCCAAAACCTCGACTGCCGATCCTTTGTTCAAGGCGTTGATCTGCGACTTGATCTCGTCAAGGCGATAGGCGAGCGCGAGCAGTTCGTCGTCGCGATTCTGGTCGAAGGCGTTCAACCGGTCCTCGACGCCGTTCCAGCGATTTTCCATGCGGCGCATGCTGTCTTCGCGCGCGAGCCCGTCGATCATGGCCCGCAAGTCGTCGAACTCCGTCCTCAGCGCATCGGCTTCGGAGGGCGAGGCCTGCCGCCCAAGCTCCTTGATGCCGGCGGCAAGGCGCTCGATCTCATCCCGGACATCCTCGGCGAAGCGGCGGTCCTGGGCAGCTTCGCCCGTGATGCCGCGGATTTCCGATCGAAGAGCATGCATCTCGCGGGAAAGCCCGTCGCTGATGTCACGCTTCAGGTCCTGCCTCAGACCTACCAGTGCCTCGGCGATATCGGTCGCGCCCGAAGACCGCGCCGGGGGAGGCGCTGCCGCATTAGCAGATTGGTACGGTGCCTCGTCCGCGGCGCGACTTGATGCGAGGCGATCGGCCTCTCGCGACGGGATGCGTTCGCGCAGCGGCCGCTCGCGTGCGGCGTTCAGGGCGCGCTGGCGCTGGAGAATTTCGGATACGGCGTCGCTTGCCGTCGGACGCTGCCGCTCCGGCTGGCGCGGCTCACGGCCGATGCTGCCCATAAGGCCTTCGATGCGGGCCTCGAGCCCCTCGATGGTGCGGTTCAGGGCATCGAGCGACGGCCTGTCGCCATAGGACGGGTTGCCCGTGCGCTGAGAGTTGGATCGTGATCCGCTCATTGTCTCTTCGCCCCTGTCTTCACCACCATTGACGCCGTTCCGAAAGAACCCCGCCTTCGTAGGCTCGGCGGCACAGCCAATGCGGGCAAAGCCACAACAATACGAGGACCGGACCGGTTGCAGCTTTGACCATCTCAAAGCGCACAATTCATTAAACGTGGTAAACAACCCGTTAATCCGTCTGACTTTTTAACGATTTATCATCGCCGGCCCGACGGAACCGCCGGCGTCGCATTTCACGCCACCGGCGACTGCGCCGGCGAAACTTTCGCGATGGGTGTTTTTGACGTTTACGCAAACGTCAAAGTTTTGTAGCATCCTTCCGATATTTCAGCACCGGCTTCTCGGCGCGGGCTCGAAAGCGGAATAGGGTATACCGCGCGGCGTACCCGAAGGGACATCAAGGCGAGGAAAGAATGCCCATCTACAAGGCTCCGGTTGACGACACCCTGTTCATCCTCAACGACGTGCTCGGCATCGAGCGCTATCACAACCTGCCGGGCTTTGCGGATGCGACGCCGGACATGGTGGCGGCGATCCTCGGCGAGGCCGCCAAGCTCGCCGAGGAAGAGCTCTTCCCGATCAATCTTTCCGGCGATCAGGAAGGCTGCACGCGCCACGACGACGGCTCGGTCACCACGCCGACGGGCTTCAAGAGGGCCTTCGACCTCTATCGCGAGGGCGGCTGGCTCGGCCTCGCCGCGCCGGAAGAATTCGGAGGGCAGGGCCTGCCCTACACGCTTCATACCGCCGTCGGCGAATTCTTGTCCGCCGCGAACATGTCGCTGATGATGTATCCGGGCCTGACGCAAGGAGCGATCGCCGCCATCCTCGTGCATGGCTCCGAGGAGCAGAAGCGCGCCTACCTGCCGAAAATGGTGGAAGGCACCTGGACCGGGACCATGAACCTCACCGAGCCCCATTGCGGCACCGACCTCGGCCTGCTTCGCACCAAGGCCGTGCCGAACGGCGACGGATCCTACAAGATCTCCGGGCAGAAGATCTTCATCTCCGCCGGCGAGCACGACATGGCCGAGAACATCATCCATCTGGTGCTCGCCCGCATCGAGGGCGCGCCGGAAGGCGTCAAGGGTATCTCGCTCTTCATCGTGCCGAAATTCAAGCTGACTGACAGCGGCGAACCGGGTGAGCGCAACGGCGTTTCCTGCGGCGCGATCGAACACAAGATGGGCATTCACGGCAACTCCACCTGCGTCATGAACTATGACGAGGCGACCGGCTATCTGATCGGCGCGGAGAACAAGGGTCTCAGCGCCATGTTCGTGATGATGAACGAAGCCCGTCTTGCCGTCGGCATGCAGGGGCTCGCGATCGCCGAGATCGCCTACCAGAATGCCGCGAATTACGCGCGCGAACGCCTCCAGGGCCGGTCGCTCTCAGGCGCCAAGGCGCCTGACCAGAAGGCCGACCCTATCATCGTCCATCCGGACATCCGCCGCACGCTGATGACCATCAAGGCCTTCAACGAAGCCGGCCGCGCCTTCACGCTTTGGACGGCGCTCAAATCCGATATCGCCCACCGTTCCGACAACGAAGCGGAGCGCCAGACGGCCGACGACATCCTCGGCCTGATGACGCCGATCCTCAAGGGCGTCATGACCGACAAGGGCTTCGAACATGCCGTGATGGCGCAGCAGGTCTTCGGCGGCCACGGCTATATCGAAGAGCATGGCATGAGCCAGTATGTGCGCGACGCCCGCATCGCCATGATCTACGAGGGCGCCAACGGCATCCAGGCGCTGGATCTCGTCGGCCGCAAGCTTGCGACGAACGGCGGCCGCGCCGTCATGGCGCTGTTCAAGGAGATCGGCGATTTCTGCGAGGAGAACCGCAACGACGAGAGACTTTCCGGCTACACCAAGGCGCTGAAGAAGGGGCTGAACGACCTGCAGGCGGCCACCATGTGGTTCATGCAGAACGCCATGGCAAAACCCGACAATGCCGGTGCCGGCTCGACCGATTACATGCACCTCTTCGGACTCGTCGTGCTCGGCTACATGTGGGCGAAGATCGCCAGGACGGCGGAAGACAAGCTCGCCGCTGGCGAAACCGCACGTGCAGACTATCTCAAGAACAAGCTGATCACATCAAAGTTCTTCATGGAACGCATCATGCCGGAGACGGCGCTGCGCAAGGCCCGCATCGAAACAGGCGCCGACACGCTGATGGCGCTGGACGCCGCAGCCTTCTGATTTCAGACTGGAGCCGAATGGAGAATGTGAGCGGTCTTCCACCCGAATTCTGCTCCATATGGTAATTGCGCGGCCCAAGGGAGTGCCGCCGAAAGGGAGAGCAAGAGATGACGAAAGTCTTCGTTTACGACCACGTGCGCACGCCGCGCGGCCGTGGCAAGAAGGACGGCGCGCTGCACGAGGTGCCCTCCGTTCGCCTTGCAGCCAAGGTGCTGGAGGCCGTGCGCGACCGCAATGGGCTCGACACGTCGACCGTCGACGACATCATCATGGGCTGCGTCGATCCGGTCATGGACGCGGGCGCGGTGATCCCGAAGGCGGCAGCCTTCGAAGCCGGCTATTCGACGCGCGCGCCGGGCATGCAGATCTCGCGCTTTTGCGCATCCGGCCTCGATGCCGTCAATTTCGGCGCCGCGAAGATCGCGCAAGGAGCGGACGACATCGTGATCGCCGGCGGCGTGGAGTCGATGTCGCGCGTCGGCCTCGGCATGTCCGGCGGCGCCTGGTTCATGGATCCTTCCGTCAACCTTCCAGCCTATTTCATGCCGCAGGGCGTCTCCGCCGATCTGATCGCAACGAAATACGGCTTCTCCCGCGATGACGTCGATGCCTATGCGGTCGAAAGTCAGAAGCGCGCAGCCAATGCCTGGGAGAAAGGCTACTTCGAGAAATCGGTCGTGCCGGTCAAGGACCAGAACGGCCTGACGATCCTCGACCGCGACGAGCATATGCGCCCCGGCACCGACATGCAGGCGCTCGCTTCGCTCAATCCCTCCTTCCAGATGCCCGGCGAGATGGGCGGCTTCGAGGCCGTCGCCATCCAGGCGCATCCGGAAATCGAGCGGGTCAACTATGTGCATCATGCCGGCAATTCCTCCGGCATTGTCGACGGCGCCGCTGCGGTCCTGCTCGGCTCCAGGGCCGGCGGCGAAGCCATGGGGCTGAAGCCCCGCGCCCGCATCCGCGCCTTCGCCAATATCGGATCCGATCCGGCGCTGATGCTGACCGGCCCGGTCGACGTCACTGAAAAGCTGCTGAAGCGCGCCGATATGAAGCTTTCGGACATCGACCTTTTCGAGCTCAACGAGGCCTTTGCCGCCGTCGTTCTTCGCTACATGCAGGCCTTCGACATTCCGCACGACCAGACCAACGTCAATGGCGGCGCGATCGCCATGGGCCATCCGCTCGGCGCGACCGGCGCGATGATCCTCGGCACCGTGCTCGACGAACTCGAGCGTCGCGATTTGAACACCGCTCTGGTGACGCTCTGCATCGGCGCCGGCATGGGCACGGCTACGATCATCGAACGCGTCTGATCCGATCCCGGGGAGAGAGAATATGTCTTACACGAACTTCAAGATCGAAACCGACGCCGACGGCATCGCGCTTGTCACCTGGGACATGCCCGACAAGTCGATGAACGTCATCACCCGGGAGGTGATGGAGGAGCTCAACGCGATCGTCGATCAGACGACCGCGGACCCGGCCGTCAAGGGCGTGGTCATCACATCCGGGAAATCGTCCTTCTCTGGCGGCGCCGACCTTTCGATGATCAAGTCGATGTTCACCTTCCAGGCGGAAGAGAAGTCCAAGGATCCGGCCAACGCCGCTAGGAAACTCTTCGACCTCGTCGGCCGCCTGAGCGGGCTCTTCCGCAAGCTCGAAACCTGCGGCAAACCCTGGGTTTCGGCGATCAACGGCACCTGCATGGGCGGCGCCTTCGAACTGTCGCTCGCCTGCCATGGCCGCGTCGCCTCCAATGCGAAATCGGTGAAGATCGCACTCCCCGAGGTAAAGGTCGGCATCTTCCCGGGCGCCGGCGGCACCCAACGCGTGCCGCGGCTCATCAATACGCAGGACGCGCTTCAGATGATGACGACCGGTTCGTCGCTGACGGCCGCGCGTGCCAAGGCGATGGGCCTCGTGCATGAGGTCGTCGATCCCGAAAAGCTGGTCGAGGCCGCCAAGGCTATGATCAAGAACGGCCTCAAGCCGGTCCAGCCCTGGGATGAGAAGGGCTTCAAGCTTCCGGGCGGCGGCATATGGACGCCGGCATCGGCGCAGCTCTGGCCGGCGGCTTCCGCGATCCTCCGCCGCGAGACCTTCGGCAACTATCCGGGTGCGATCGCCATCCTGAAATGCGTCTATGAGGGCCTTCAGGTGCCCTTCGACACGGGGCTCAAGATCGAGCAGCGCTATTTCACCGAGATATTGCAGACGACCGAAGCCTTCTCGATGATCCGCTCGCTGTTCATCTCGATGCAGGAACTCGGCAAGGGCGCGCGCCGCCCGGCCGGCGTGCCGAAAACGGAGCTCAAAAAGGTCGGCGTCGTCGGCGCCGGCTTCATGGGCGCCTCGATCGCCTATGTGACGGCCGCAGCAGGCATTCCGGTCACCCTCATCGACCGCGACATGGAAGCCGCCGAGAAGGGCAAGGCGCATTCGGAGGGACTGGTGAAGGATTCGATCGGCAAGGGCCGTCTGACCAAGGAAGAAGGCGAGACGCTGCTTTCCCGCATCACGCCCTCGGCGGACTATAACGACCTCAAGGACGCCGGACTCGTCGTCGAGGCCGTCTTCGAGGACCGGCAGGTGAAGAAAGACGTGATCGAGAAGGTGGAAGCGGTGATCGCCGAAGATGCGATCTTCGCCTCGAACACCTCGACGCTGCCGATCACCGGGCTTGCCAAAAATTCAAAGCGCCCGGACCAGTTCATCGGCGTCCATTTCTTCTCGCCGGTCGAGAAGATGATGCTGACGGAAGTGATCCTCGGCAAGGAGACCGGCGACCGCGCCATCGCCACGGCGCTCGACTACGTCGCCGCGATCAAGAAGACGCCGATCGTCGTCAATGACACGCGCGGCTTCTACGTCAACCGCTGCGTCTTCCGCTACATCCACGAAGCCTACGACATGCTGATCGAAGGCGTGCCGCCGGCGATGATCGAGAACGCCGCCAAGATGGCCGGCATGCCGGTCGGGCCGCTGTCGCTAAACGATGAAGTGGCGATCGATCTCAGCCAGAAGATCTTGAAGGCGACGATTGCCGACCTCGGAGAAAAGGCCGTCGATCCGAAGCACATGGCGCTGGTGAACAAGATGGTCGACGAACTCGACCGCCGCGGCCGCAAGAACGGCAAGGGCTTCTACGAGTATCCGGCAAAGCCGGCCAAGAAATATCTCTGGCCAGGCCTCAAGGAGCTCTATCCGCAGAAGGATCCAGAGAAGATCGACGTCGAGGTGCTGAAGCAGCGCTTCCTCGTGACGATCGCGCTCGAAGCGGCCCGCACCATAGAGGAAGGCATCGTCACCGACCCGCGCGAGGCGGACGTCGGGTCCATCCTCGGATTCGGCTTCGCGCCCTACACCGGCGGCACGCTATCCTACATCGACGGCATGGGTGCGAAAGCCTTCGTGGAGCTCTGCGAGAAGCTTGCCGAAGACTACGGCCATCACTTCAAGCCGACGCCGCTCTTGAAGGAGATGGCGGAAAAGGGCGAGACCTTCTACGGGCGGTTTGACCCATACGGCGAAGCGCAGAAGGCGGCGTAGGCCGCCTGCCAATCCGACGAACGTCCGAGGGCCGTGCCGATGGTGCGGCCCTTTCTCCGCCCTTGTCGGCCCGAGGCTCTCTCGATCGTCCTTCGGACGCAAAGAAGGGAGGAGCCGCCATGTCGAAGTCCAGCAAGATTACCGTCGGGAACGTCATCCGTCCCGGCAAGACCTATTCGGTCGATGCAGACAAGTACGCGGCGATGAAGACCGCCCTGCTCGCGGTCATTCCGTCGGACGTGCCCGGCTTGACGCTCGCCGAAATCCGCCAGCGGATTCTCGCTCACCTGCCGGAGGAACGGTTTCCAGCCGGGGCGGGCGTTTCCTGGTGGTCGAAGACAGTGCAGCTCGACCTCGAGGCGAAGGGCACGATCATTCGGGAGAAGACGCGCCCGCTTCGGCTGCACAAGAGCTGACGCCGCATTTCCTTTGAGGTAACGGCGCCTCAGCGGCCCGCCTGCTCCTCAGGCCGCTTCGGACTTTTCGCCAAGCTCGGCGGCGAGAGCGCCGATCAATTGCTCCCAGCCGTCGCGGCGATATTCGACCTTGTCGAGGCCATCCAGGAAGGCGGCCTGCTCAGTGAAGACGAAGCGCGTGCCGGTGCCTTCCGCGATAAGGTCGACCGTGGCAATGGAGGCGGAAATCCGCCGGTCGTCCTTTGCCATCGTGTAGGCCGAGACGATCCGCCGGTCCTCGACGATGTCCAAATAGACCGTCTCGTTGAAATAGATAGTCTTGCTGTCCTGGCTGAAGCGGCCGCTTTCGCGCCCGCCGACGCGGAAGTCGTGGCTATATTCCGCCACCGGCCAATTGTCCGCGTTGACGAACCAGCGATCATGCGCGGCGGGATCGGCAAAGGCTTGGAAGACCCGCGCGGGCGACGCCTTGAAGACGCGCTCGATTGTGAAGCTTGCGTGCTCGACCGATGCTTTGGTCATGTCATCTCCTCCTCGGTGATTGATAGAGCGGCCCCTTTCGGAACGCCCTCCGTCGCGTTTGGCATCTTCGACGGCAATCAAACTGCTTGCATTTCAAAATCAGTTGCACCTTAATATCACTGATGCAATAATGCAAGCAGTTTTGCAGCGGGAAAGCAGAAAAGCGGGTATTGTGTCCGCATCCCGCTCTCGCTTCAGAGACCGGAATGACTGACGACCACCGCTCGGGTTGCCCCATCAATCTCTCGCTCGAAGTCTTCGGCGACAGATGGAGCCTCCTGATCCTCCGCGACATGATCTTCGGAGGCAAACGGCACTTCCGCGAGCTCCTGCGCTCGCAGGAGGGGATTTCCTCCAACATCCTCGCCGACCGGCTGAAGACGCTGGTGGACATCGGCATGCTGACGAAGCGCGACGACCCGAGCCACAAGCAAAAGGCGATCTATAGCCTGACTGAGATGGCGATCGCGCTCGTGCCGATCATGGCGCATCTCGGCGCCTGGGGCCGGCGCTATCTGCCGGCCAGCGAAGAGCTCAGCATCCGCGCTCAACTGATGGAGGAAGGCGGCCCTGCCCTTTGGGAGCGTTTTATGGACGAACTGCGCACGGAACATCTCGGCGCCGCGCCGGCAGCACCCGAGGGCCCATCCGTGCGCGAGACCTTGCAAGCGGCCTATGAGGAAGTGGTGGCCCGCAGAGCGAAGGAACGGCAGCTCGCCTGATCAGCCGGAAGCCGAGAGCGATGCCCACGATGGGTGAAGCTGCGGGCCGTGCGTTCAAAGCCGGCGGTGGGAAAGAGGACTATTTTCCTCGCCATGCTTTACGGTCGCCCGCCGCTTGGCTAATCTACGCTGGATTGACGACGAGACGCGGAATGGTCCTCCGCCGCCCGCAGGTGTCTCCCTTTCCGGGGATGGGGTCGATATGCTTTCACATGACAGCATCTGGCGCGCGATCGATGCGTTGGCCGAGCGTCATCGGCTCTCGCCGTCGGGGCTTGCGCGCCGCGCCGGCCTCGACCCCACCTCCTTCAACAGGTCGAAGCGCCAATCCGCCGATGGCCGCGCCCGCTGGCCGTCGACCGAGTCGATTTCGAAGATATTGGAGGCGACCGGCGCGACGATCGATCAGTTCATGGCGCTGATGCAGCCCGGCGCCGGCGGCAGCAACGGCTTGCCGGCGGAGTCCAACCGGCCGACGCCGGGCATTCCGCTGATCGGTTTCGCCCAGGCCGGTGCCGGCGGGTTCTTCGACGACGGCGGCTTTCCGGTCGGCCATGGCTGGGACGAGATCGAATTTCCGGTCGCCCCGCAGCGCCAGGCCGGCGTCTACGCCATCGAGGTTCAGGGCGACAGCATGCTGCCGCTTTATCGCGACGGCGACGTCCTGATCGTCGACCCGGGCGCGCAGGTCCGCCGGGGCGATCGCGTCGTCGTCAAGACGCGCGAGGGCGAGGTGATGGCGAAGGTGCTCTCCCGGCAGACGCCCCGCGGCATCGAGCTCCTGTCGCTCAACCCCGACCACCCCAACCGCAATTTCGAGATGAAAGACGTGGAATGGATCGCCCGGATCATCTGGGCCAGCCAATAGGATAATCCTCCGATGCGGCAGCAGCTCATCACCACCGCGGGCGGGCTCGCCGCCCTTGCCCTGTACGCCGGCATCTTGATGAGCGGCGCCGATGCCATCCGCAACGGCGAGAACATGGCGACGCCCGAATTCGTCCTGGAAACGCCGGAGGCGGCAACGATCGAGGAACCGCCGCTGCAGGAGGAGGCTCCTGCCGACGCCGTCACGGATGTCGACGGCGGCGCCGGTAACGAAGCGGCTTCCCCTGCCCCCGCGCCGGACGCCGAGATCGGCAAGAGCTCGCGCGTCGCGGTGCGGCCGATAGAGCCCGGCTTGTTCACCCTGCCCGAGGACGGTGTGGCGAAGCCGCTGGAGCGGGTGGCGCCGCGGCCACCGCTTTCGAAACCGCCGGGAGAGGAAAAGCCCGCTACGACCATCTACCGGCGGCCCGTCGCGCTGGCCGCAGGACTCGTTCGGTCCGACGACAAGACGTTGCAGATCAAGGATATCGAGCCGCAAAACGCCGAAAAGATGTGCGACGGCAATGGCAAGAGCTGGCCCTGCGGCATGGTCGCACGCACGGCGTTTCGCAATTTTCTGAGAGCGCGGGCGCTCTTCTGCGACGCTCCGGAAGAGTCCGGCGGGACCGTCACGGCCCGCTGCTCCGTCGGGGGCCAGGACATTGCCGGATGGCTGGTCGCCAACGGCTGGGCGATGCCGCTGCCCGGCAGCGCCCTTGAAGCGAAGGCTGAAGCGGCGCGCAAAGCGAGACTCGGCTTTCACGGTGACGATCCGCGCGATTTGAGCCGCGTACCCCTCACCGTCGATAATCCCTCCGCAGGCGCAGTCCTGGACGACGCCGCGCCGGACTTGTAAGCCCGCAGCGGATTCCCTAACTGTTCGCTACCATTTTTCGAGAAGTCAGATGTCCGCCACCAGCCTCAGCCAGCACGAAGCTCTTGTCCATGTCATGGTCATGATGTCGGCCGTCGACCGCAACATGACCGACGACGAATTCGCGCGGATCGGCGTGCTCGTCCGGTTTCTGCCGGCCTTCGAGGAGTTCGATGAGGACCATCTGATCCACATCGGCCATGAATGCGCGGCACAGCTCGCCGCTCCGGAGGGCCTCGACGTCGTCCTGGAAATGGTCCGCGAGGCGTTGCCGCAGCGACTCTATGAAACGGCTTACGCGCTTGCCGTCGAGATCGCCGCCGCCGACCAGCGCATCCGCAACGAGGAAATCCGGCTGTTGCAGTTGCTGCGCGACCGGCTCGGCCTTGACAAGCTGACCTGCGCCGCGATCGAGCGCGGCGCCATCGCGCGTTTCCGCAAGTAGGACGACGGGGCGACGCGCATCGAGGATTGACGCATGTTCTTCGGCATCGCGGAACCAGTGTGGCGGCTTAGCGCCTTTGCCGCGGCATTCGCGGTGCTGGCTGTGCTCGAGCTTCTCCATCCTCGGCTCGAGCGGCCGGAACTGATGCGGGCAGTGAAAGCGCGCCGCTGGTTCACCAACCTATCGATCGTTCTCGTCTCCTCACTTCTCTTGCGAATCGTCTTCCCGGCCGCGGCCGTCGGCGTTGCCATCTGGGCCGGCGCGCGCGGACTTGGCGTCCTTCGGGCCCTCGGCGTGGCGCCGCCGCTTGCCGGCCTCATCGCCTTCCTCCTGCTCGATTTCGCCATCTGGTTGGAGCACGTGCTGTTCCACAAGATACCCTTCCTGTGGCGCATCCACCGCGTCCACCACGCTGATCCGGGCGTAGACGTCACCACGGCCCTTCGCTTCCACCCCGTCGAAATCCTGCTGTCGATGGTCTGGAAGAGTGTGGTCATCATCGTGATCGGCGCACCCGCGTTCGCCGTGCTTCTGTTCGAAATCGCACTTAATGCCGGGGCGATGTTCAATCACGCCAATCTACGGCTGCCGGAAAGCGCCGACAGGGTCTTGCGCCAGCTCATCGTGACGCCGGACATGCATCGCATCCATCACTCGGTCGAAAGGTCTGAGACGGATTCGAACTACGGCTTCAACTTTTCCATCTGGGACCGGCTGTTCTCGACCTACATCGCCGAACCGGCTCGTGGCAGCGATGCGATAGAAACGGGGCTCAAGGCCTATGGCCGCGTCGAACCGACGAAGCTCCTATGGTCGCTGATGCTGCCGTTCCGGCGTGGGTAGGCCGTCGCGTCTGCCCCTCATCCGCCTGCCGGCACCTTCTCCCTGTTTTGACGGGGGAGAAGGGACTCGCTGCGCCCTCCAGTTCCCTCGCCCCGCTTGCGGGGCGAGGGTTAGGGTGAGGGGCAATTTCCCTCGCTCAATAAATCCCGTTCGGGAAATAGCGCAGGTAGATCTCCTCCAGCCTGCCGCTGCGGGAGAGCGCCAGCAGGGCGTGGTCGATCGCCTGAGTCAGGGCGGGCTCGGTGTTGCGGTTCATGATGGTGAGCCCTTCGCCGAGAAAACGCTGCGAGAAATAGGCGCCGTCCACGAGAGCGCAGCATCCCGCGCCGACGCTGCCCGAGACCCAGAAAGAAAGCTGCATGCCGTCGGAAAAGGCTGCCGCAATGCTCCCCTCCCGCAAGGCGGACATGAGCGCGTTGCGGTCGGGGAAAGGCCTGGCTTCAAGCTTGGGGAAGAAGGCTTTCAGCATGGCCTCGTGCGTCGTGCCGGACACGACGCCGACGGGCTTTTTCTCCAGATCAGCAGGGCTTGCGACGGTGCCTGCGGCCTTGGTGTTGACGACGAAACGGGCGGGCAGTGGCATGAAGGGTCGGGAGAAGGCGAAGCGCTGCCTGAGTTCCGCCGTGACCGCGATGCCCGCGGCGATCGCGTCGCCCTGCCCTTCATCGAGCGCCGGCATGAGCTCCGCATAGGTAACCGCCTGAATCTGACATTTGGGCTCGATCTCGAGCTCTCGGCATATCTCGCGGGCGAGGTCGACATGGAAGCCAGAAAGCTTGCCCGACTGGTCGATGAAGTTGAAGGGCGGGAAATCGACCGTGGTCAGGAAGCGAAGCCGGGCGAGCCCCGTCAGGTCGGGCTTGGCAATCCGCTCCCGGGCGTCGAACAGCCGGGGCAGTTCCTTCGGCTGAGAGAGAGCCGGTCCCGCAGCGAGCACGGCCGAGAGAGCGAGTATCCAGCGAATTCGTCGAGAAAGAGCGCCCGTCATTGCGATCCGTTTTCTTAAAACCGCGGGGAAGGAAGACGCGGATTCGATTGGCTTTTCGCGGAGATTAGCGAGATGTCTCGGTGCTGGCTACAGGGCCGTCAAAACGGGGCTGTATCATTCTCGATCGGGAGAAGAGAGAAAGTGGAGCGGGTGATCGGGATCGAACCGACGACATCAAGCTTGGGAAGCTGGCGTTCTACCACTGAACTACACCCGCAACAGAAGCGGAAATTTCCTCAACGGCCGCGATCTGTCAAGCGTTCATCTCACTCGGCGCGAAAATGCTTGGAGAGCTTCAGGCCCTGGGCCTGATAGTTGGAGCCGAGATCGAGGCCGTAGAGCCCGTCCGGCCGCTCCATCATATGTTCATAGACGAGGCGGCCGACGATCTGGCCATGCTCCAGGATGAACGGCACCTCGTGGCTGCGCACCTCCAGCACGGCACGGCTGCCGCTGCCGCCGGCCGAGGCGTGACCGAAACCGGGATCGAAGAAGCCGGCATAGTGGACGCGGAATTCGCCGACCAGAGGATCGAAGGGCGTCATTTCTGCGGCATAGAGCGGAGGCACATGCACCGCCTCGCGGGAGACGAGAATATAGAACTCGTCGGGATCGAGGATCAGATCGTCGCGGCCCCGGCTATAGAGCGGCTCCCAGAAGTCGAAGACCGGATGCTCCGCCTTCTTGTCGACATCGACCACCGAGGTGTGATGCTTCCCGCGATAGCCGATGAGCCCATCCGGCCCGGTGCCCTTGAGGTCGATCGAGAGCGCGATGCCGCCGCCGGTGACGTTCGGTCTTTCGCTGGCGACGAGCACGTCGCTTTCGTGCAGCCCCAGCAGTTCCTGCTCGGACAGCACCGCGTGGCCGACGCGGAAACGGATCTGCGACAGGCGCGAACCGCGCCGCACCACGATCGGGAACGTCCGCGGGCTGATTTCAAGGTAAAGAGGCCCGCTATAGCCCGCGGGAATCTTGTCGAACTCCTGAGCCCTGTCGGTAATGATGCGCGTGAAAATGTCGAGGCGGCCGGTCGAGCTCTTCGGATTGGCGGAAGCCGACATGTTCTGCGGCAGTGCAAGGCTCTCCATCAGCGGCACGATGTAGACACAGCCGGTTTCGAGCACCGCGCCGTCATGAAGATCGATGACGTGCAGCTTCAGGCGGTCGAGCTTGTCCGCAACGAGGTGAGCGGGGCCAGGCATGAAGCTTGCGCGCACGCGGAACGCCTTGGATCCGAGGCGAAGATCGAGGCTCGCCGGCTGGATCTGGTCGTCATCCAGCGGCCTCTCGCTTTTCAAGCGTCCCGAGGCAAACAGCGCGGCGATCGCGCGGTCGGCCAAAATCCCTGTTTCGCGGCCCATTCCGATCCTCTTCTCAACCTGCCAGACAAAACCAAACTCCGGGAATTGACGCAAGCACGGCTAGGCAGTATTGGAGCTTTATCCCGTGGTGATTTGGCCGGTCGGCTTGCAGCCACGTTAAACAAGTAGCTAAAAAGGCCGGGTGTCAAACCGGTCGTTTCGCGGCCGGTTTTTTTGTTTTTTGAAAGTGATCGTCGCATGAGCAAGAACTGGCGCCCGGCAACCCAACTCGTCCATGGCGGCACTCTCCGTTCACAATACGGAGAGACCTCCGAAGCGATCTTCCTGACGCAAGGCTTCGTATACGACAGCTCCGAAGCGGCCGAGGCCCGTTTCAAGGGCGAGACCGACGGCTTCATTTATGCGCGTTACGGCAGCCCGACCAACGACATGTTCGAGAAGCGCATGTGCATGCTCGAAGGCGCGGAAGATGCACGCGCCACCGCTTCCGGCATGGCCGCCGTCTCTGCGGCGATCCTGTGCCAGGTGAAGGCCGGCGACCACATCGTTGCCGCCCGCGCGCTCTTCGGCTCCTGCCGCTGGGTCGTCGAAACGCTCGCGCCGAAATACGGTGTCGAATGCACGCTGGTTGACGGCCGCGACCTCGCCAATTGGGAAAAGGCGGTGCGCCCGAACACCAAGGTCTTCTTCCTCGAAAGCCCGACCAACCCGACGCTGGAAGTCATCGATATCGCCGGCGTCGCCAGGCTCGCCGACCAGATCGGCGCCAAGCTGGTGGTCGATAACGTCTTCGCCACCCCCCTCTTCCAGAAGCCGCTCGAGCTCGGCGCCCATGTGGTCGTGTATTCGGCCACGAAGCATATCGACGGCCAGGGCCGTTGCCTCGGCGGCGTGGTGCTTTCCGACAAGCAGTGGATCGACGAGAACCTTCACGACTATTTCCGACACACCGGCCCTGCCATGTCGCCGTTCAACGCCTGGACGCTGCTCAAAGGCATCGAGACGCTGCCGCTGCGCGTCAAGCAGCAGACCGAAAGCGCCCGCCGCGTCGCCGATTTCCTCGCCGAACAGCCGCAGGTCGTCCGCGTCATCTATCCGGGGCGCAAGGACCATCCGCAGGCCGAGATCATAGCGAAACAGATGAGCGGCGGCTCGACGCTCGTCGCCTTCGAGCTCAAGGGCGGCAAGGAAGCGGCCTTCGCCCTGCAGAACGCGCTCGAAATCGTGCGGATATCCAACAACCTCGGCGATTCCAAGAGCCTCATCACGCATCCGGCGACCACGACGCACAAGAACTTGACCGACGAGGCCCGTGCCGAACTCGGCATTTCCGCTGGAACGGTCCGCTTCTCGGCCGGGATCGAGGACAGCGAAGACCTCGTCGAGGACTTCGCGCGGGCACTGAAGAACGTGAAGGCCTGACGCGCGGCACGCATCAGGACATCGAACTCGCCCGCTGTTCCGCAGCGGGCGTTTTTATTTTGGATTGCGGAAGGTGAGGCGCGCCAGGACGATCCGCGACAGGGCCGTATAGAGGCAGATGATGGCGAAGATCGAAGCCAGCGCCGGGAACCAGCCGGGAAAGACGCACGAGGCCAGGAAGACGGCGATGGTTTCGGTCGCCTCGGCAAGCCCGGTGGTGAAATAAAGCGACTTCGCACCACGCGCATCAGTCGTCATCGCGCGCTTCTCGGCCATGACGGCATAGGCGAGAAAGCTCGCGCCGTTTACGTAGAAGGCGAAGAGCAACAGCCCGCCGGCAAGGCCATTGGCCTCCGGATCGGCGACGATGAAGGCGAGTGGAATGGCGCCGTAGAAGGCGAAGTCGAGCACGATGTCGAGAAAGCCGCCGAAGTCCGTCTTGCCGCTCGCACGAGCGACCGCCCCGTCAAGGCCGTCGCACAGCCGGCTGACGAGGATCAGAACGGCCGCCCAAGAATAGACCCGCTCGGCAATGAGGACGGCGGCCGCAAGGCCGAGGACGAAACCCAGAATCGTGATGGCGTCGGCGCTTGCGCCGCGCTCCGCAAGTGCTGCACCGATCCTGTTCAGTATCGGATCGAGACGCTTGCGCACCGCGCCGTCAAACATGTCACCGGCCCCCAGCCAAAATCGAACGCGACTCGCGTAATCTTGCCGTTATTCTTGACGAAACCATATTGCTGTAGAATACCCGTACGAATTTGGAACAGGGTGTTGCACATGTACCGCGCACTGACTCGCGACATCGAAGTGACGGTCGAGCCGTACTACCTGGAAGAACAGTCGGATCCCGACGATAGTCGCTATGTCTGGGGTTACCGCATCGTCATATCGAACCATTCCGAGATGGCGGTTCGACTGATGACCCGCTACTGGCACATCACCGATGAGAACGGGCAGGTGGACGAGGTGAGCGGCCCCGGCGTAATTGGCGAACAGCCGCTGCTGAACCCCGGCGACACCTATGAATATTCCTCAGGCTGCCCCTTGGATACGCCGTCCGGCGTGATGTTCGGCCACTACAGCATGGAGGCCGAGGACGGGGAGACCTTCAACGTGGCCATCCCCGCCTTCTCGCTCGATTCGCCGGGCCTTGTCCGCACCCTCAATTAATGCATGTCGCCCAAAGGCGTGCAGCGGTTTTGGGACAACGGCATGCACAACAAACATAGGCTCATTCCGCGCTACTGCATGTTTCCTTAAATCGTACCCGATTTAAGGACAAAAACATGCAGCAATTCAAAGTGCTACAGCGTCCTTTGTGCGTCTGAAAAGACGCACGGCGCTGTAACGCGCGTCCAGCGCGCCTTATTGCGACCGCACCTCGCTTGCCTCGAAGCGATAAGTCGTCGAGCAGAATTCGCAGGTAACCTTGATCAGGCCATCCTCGATGCTGCCCTCGATGTCCTCGTCGCTTAGTCCTTCCAGGACTTTGCGGATTTTCTCGCGCGAGCAACTGCAGCGATCATAGACCGCTTGGGGCTGATAGACGCGCACGCCCCGTTCGTGGAACAGCCGGTACAGCAAGCGTTCGGTTCCGACCATCGGGTCGGTGAGCTCATCGGTGTCGATCGTCTCGACCATCACCTTGGCTTCCGCCCAGAGATCGTCCTCTTCGAAGAGGCCCTCGCTGTCGCCTTCGTCGCCGTCGCCGCCCGGCAGGTCCGGTTGCCGCATGCGATGGGGAGCATCGGGCAGGAACTGTGCGACCATGCCGCCGGCGCGCCAGCGATGCCGCGGCTTGCCGTCCTCGTCCCGGTCGAGAAGTTCCGCGACGGCAAGGCGCACCTTTGTCGGAATCTGCTCCGACTGCCGGAAATAAACACCGGCGATCTCCTCGAGCGTTGCGCCGTCAAGCGCGACGATGCCCTGGTAGCGCTGCGTGTGTGCGCCCTGATCGATGGTGAAGGCAAGAATGCCATTGCCCAACAGTTCGTGGGGCTGCGTGCGCCCGCCCTTCTCCGCGGCGGCCAGTGCCTCTTCGTTATAGCGGGCATAGGCACGGACCCGGTCCGGCGTCGAAAAATCCGCCACCACGAGATCGACCGGGCCGTCCCCTTGCGTCTGGACGATCAGCTTGCCTTCGAACTTCAGCGACGTGCCGAGCAGCACCGTCAGCACCACTGTCTCGGCGACGAGCCGTGCCACCGGAAGCGGGTAATTGTGCCGTTCGAGGATCGCGTCGAGCATCGGGCCGAGCTGGACCGCACGGCCGCGCACGTCGAGCCCTTCGACCTGGAAGGGCACGACATGGTCGTCACCGGCAAAATCGAACTCGCCAAGGCCCGGCCCAGTCTCTGTCATCGCTTACTCCTTGCCTGGATCATCCTCTCAGGTTGACCCAATCCTAAATCGTGATCTTAGCAATCAGCTGATAAACGGATGCAGGCGGAAATCCGACCTGTCCCGTTCTATGGCGCCAGCACGTCCATTCGGACGCGCAAAGATCGCTCTTGGAAGTGCTGCATAATTTCATCTTTAATCGATTCCAATTAAAGAAATTATGCAACGGACAACGGCCGCTTCACGCCAGTGCGCCCGCTATAACCACCCGCAATTGCATTTGATCCCGCCGCGAACACATTTGTCCAGCAGCAATGCGCGTTGCTTCGCCACCAGGCGCCGCAGATGATGGTCGAGGAGCGCGGCAGGAGCGGAAATCGCCCCGGCTGCACAGTTAGGCGACGTGCATAAGCCGTCGCCGCCTAAAATTGTGTCGCGGGGCGCCGAATTCAAGAGTTCCCTTCGACCGGATCGCTCGCACCGGCGGTCGTCAGACCACGCCGAGGCACCAGGCAAGGATCGATTTCTGCGCGTGCATCCGGTTCTCCGCCGCATCGAAGACGACGGACTGCGGACCGTCGATGACCTCGTTGGTAACCTCCTCGCCGCGGTGCGCCGGCAGGCAATGCATGAACAGCGCGTCGGGCGCGGCATGCTTCATCAGCGCTTCATTGACCTGATAGGGCTGGAAGACGTTGTGCCCACGGGCGCGGTGCTCCTGGTTCATCGACACCCAGGTATCGGTGACGACGCAATGGGCGCCGGCCACGGCCTGTTCCGGCTCATGGCAGAGCAGGATTTCGCCGCCATTGTTGCGCGCCCAGTTCAAAAACTTGTCCTGCGGCTCGGAGCCGAGCGGCACGGCCATGTTCATGCGGTAGCCGAAGCGCGCCGAGCCTTCGATAAGCGAGTGGAGCACGTTGTTGCCGTCCCCCGTCCAGGCGATCGTCTTGCCCTTGACCGGGCCGCGATGCTCCTCGAAGGTCATGATGTCGGCCATGATCTGGCAGGGGTGCGTATCGTCGGTGAGGCCGTTGATGACGGGCACGGTCGCGTGTTCGGCCATTTCCAGAAGCCGGCGGTGTTTTGTGGTCCGTATCATGATCGCATCGACATAGCGCGACAGGACCTTCGCCGTATCGCCGATCGTCTCGGCCCGCCCGAGCTGCATTTCGGTGCCGGAGAGGAACAGCGTCTCGCCGCCGAGCTGGCGCATGCCGACATCGAAGGAGACGCGGGTGCGGGTGGATGGCTTTTCGAAGATCATCGCGAGCATCTTGCCGGCAAGCGGCTTCTCGGCCGTTCCGGCCTTGGTCGCCGACTTTCGGACGCGCGCATCGTCGATGATCGTCCTAAGGTCGGCGGCCGCCATGGCCGAGAGATCGAGAAAGTGTCTGGTCATCGTGCTGCATTTCCTATCGTAGAAACCGGTAGTCGATCACGCTTGCGCGCCTGGTTCAATCAGAGCCCAATCTCAGGCCGCGGCGTTGCCGCTGCCTGCCCGGGCCGCTTCCGCCGCGCGTTCGAGCCGCGCCAGCCCCTCGCGCGCTTCGGCCGCGGTGGTGATCAATGGCGGCAAGAGGCGCAGCACATTCTCGCCGGCGGGGACGGCGAGCAGCTTCTCTGCGCGGATCGCCTTCAGGAAGTCGGCGGAGGGCACCTTCGCCTTGATGCCGAGCATCAGCCCGTCGCCACGGATCTCCTCGATCACGTCCGGGAAACGATCCTTGAGCGAGGCGAGCCCCTGGCGGAAGACGAGCGCCACATCGCGCACGTGCTCCAGGAAGCCCTCGGCGAGGATCACGTCGAGCACAGCGTTGCCGACTGCCATCGCCAGCGGGTTACCGCCGTAGGTGGAGCCGTGCGTCCCCGCAATCATGCCGGCGGCGGCGGCATCCGTCGCCAGGCAGGCGCCGAGCGGAAAGCCGCCGCCAATGCCTTTGGCGACAGCCATGATGTCCGGCGTGATGCCGGCCCATTCGTGGGAGAAAAGCTTGCCCGTGCGGCCGACGCCGGATTGCACTTCGTCAAGGATCAGAAGCAGGCCGAGTTCATCGCAGAGCGCGCGCAGTTCCTGGAGGAACTCCTTCGGCGCCAGGCGAATGCCGCCCTCGCCCTGGATCGGCTCGATCAGGATCGCCGCTGTCTCGTCATTGATCGCATTCTTGACCGCGGCGATATCGCCGAAGGGAACTTGGTAGAAGCCCGGCGCCTTCGGCCCGAAGCCTTCGATGTATTTCTGCTGGCCGCCGGCGGCGATCGTCGCGATCGTGCGGCCATGGAAGGCACCTTCGAAGGTGATGATATGGAACCTTTCCGGGTGGCCCTTGGCGAAATGATAGCGCCGTGCCGTCTTGATCGCGCATTCGAGCGCTTCCGCGCCTGAGTTGGTGAAGAACACTCGGTCGGCGAAGGTCACCTGGGTCAACCGCCGTGCAAGGCTCTCCTGCCCGGGAACCTCGTAAAGATTGGAAAGATGCCACACCTTCTCGGCCTGCGCCTTCAGGGCCTCCACGAGATGCGGATGGGCGTGACCCAGCGAATTCACGGCAACGCCGGCGGCGAAGTCGAGATAGCGCGTGCCGTCTTCCGCGATCAGCCAGACGCCCTCACCTCGGTCGAAACGCAACGGCGCACGCAGGTAGGTGTCGTAAAGCGGCGTTGTTGCGGCCATGGTGAACGTCTCCTTCATCATCTCGGCATCGGCTTTGTCAGGCCCGACAAAAATCAAAAATGCCGCCTTGCGGCGGCGGAGGCACTATTCCTATTTCGCGCCGCAATGTCAACAAAACCAAGGCTTGCAGGGCGCCGTGCGGTCGCAGATTCCGAGGGCGAAAAAATCGCGCTCCGGGGCTTGCAAAAATGCAACGCCCCGACAGCAAGTTGGGGAAAACCGCAAAATCGATTCGGCGCGATTCCGGCGACTCTTGCCACGGAGTCACCCTACCGGTAGGTTAATATTCAATTACTAGACGCATGCGGCGGACCTAGTCACCAACAGTGTTATCGCGTTGTATCTCCGGGATTTTTCCGGAGAGCGGTGATGGATTCTGCCATCCCAACGCCGAGAACGGAGAGTGCAGAGATGAACTGGACTGACGAGCGGGTGGAGAAACTGAAGAAGCTGTGGTCCGAGGGCTTGAGCGCCAGCCAGATCGCGGCGCAGTTGGGCGGCGTCAGTCGCAATGCCGTCATCGGCAAGGTCCACCGGCTGAGCCTGCCCGGGCGCGCCAAGGCCGGCGGAACGAGCGCGGCGGCCCGCCCGAAACGGACGACCTCGGCGCCCCGTGCGCCGAATTACGCCGCGCGCGCCGTCACTCGTACCGTTCCCCGCACGTCCGGCGCGACCGCCCTCAAGGAAGACAATGCGCTCGAACTGGCGGTCGAGCAGGATTTTGAGCTCGAGGCGAACATCGTCGTTCCAATGTCGCGTCGCCTGGAACTCACCCAGCTCACGGAGCGCACCTGCAAGTGGCCGATCGGCGACCCGCTGAAGGAAGAATTCCACTTCTGCGGCAACGATTCTCCAGAGTCCTCTCCCTATTGCAGCTATCATGCGCGGCTCGCTTACCAGCCCTCGGCGGAGCGCCGTCGCCTGCGCTAAGTCTTTGACGAGGAAGAAAAAGGGGCCGCACGGCCCCTTTTTTTCGTCGCTGCAACTGAAAATACGCGGGCGACACAGGAAGGCCGCTCGCAACCGGCCTCAGCCCTCCAGCGAATAGCCGGCGCCGCGCACCGTGCGGATGACGTCGGGCATGTTCGAGAAGTTCAAGGCCTTGCGCAGGCGGCCCACATGCACGTCCACGGTCCGCTCGTCGACATAGATGTCGTGCCCCCAGACGCCGTCCAACAATTGCGAGCGGGAGAAGACGCGTCCCGGCGAGGACATGAGGAACTCCAGGAGGCGGAACTCCGTCGGCCCGAGTCGGACTTCCCGGCTGCGGCGATGGACGCGGTGCGTCTCGCGGTCGAGCTCAATGTCGCCGCAGCGCAGGAGCGTGGACAGGACCTCGGGCTTGGCGCGCCGGAGCATCGCCTTCACGCGCGCCATCAGTTCCGGCGTCGAGAACGGCTTGACGACATAGTCGTCGGCACCCGTCGCAAGACCCCGCACGCGCTCGCTCTCCTCGCCACGCGCCGTCAGCATGATGATCGGCAGACGTTCCGTCTCGGGCCGCTGGCGGAGCCTGCGGCAGAGTTCGATGCCGGAAACCCCGGGCAGCATCCAATCCAGAATGAGAAGATCGGGTAGGCGCTCCTGCAGGCGGATCTCTGCCTCGTCGCCGCGAAGGATCGTATCGACTTCGAAGCCTTCGGCCTCGAGATTGTAACGCAGGAGTACGCTCAGCGCTTCCTCGTCTTCGACTACTGCAATCTTCGGCAACATTCAGTACGACTCCTTCCTACGCGCGACCGCGATCATGCCGCCGCGACACAGTCTACAGCGCCGTGCGTCTTTTTTCAGACGCACAAAGGATGCTGTAGCACTTCGAGTTGCTGCATGTTTTTGTCCTAAATCGGCTACGACTTAAGGGAACACGCAGTAGACCGCGAACCAACGCGGCCGGAAAAGATTTGGCGCACGCACGGGACGCCGGGCGACCTCAGTCCGTCACGGAACCCAATGTCGACGTCGTGTCGTCCTTCGGCCGTTCGCCCGCAGGCTGGGCGCCTGTCGCCATGTAGTAGATCGTCTCGGCGATGTTGGTCGCATGATCGCCGATCCGTTCGATGTTCTTGGCGCAGAAGAGGAGATGCGTGCAGGGCGTGATGTTGCGCGGATCTTCCATCATGTAGGTGAGCAACTCGCGAAAGAGCGAGGTGTAGATCGCGTCGATCTCCTCGTCACGCTCGCGGATGCTGTTTGCCTTTTCCGGAGAGCGCGAGGCATAGACGTCGAGCACTTCCTTGAGCTGCACGAGGGCAAGCTCGGCCAGATGCTCGAGGCCGCGCGCGAGCTTGCGGGGGATTCCGGAGCCGGCAACGGCAATCACGCGCTTGGCGGTATTCTTGCCGAGATCGCCGACGCGCTCGAGATCCGCGGCGATGCGGATCGATCCCATGATCTCGCGGAGGTCCGAGGCCATGGGCTGGCGCTTGGCGATGGTGACGATCGCCTTTTCGCCGATCTGCCGTTCGGCATCGTCCAGAATGGCATCATCGGAAATCACCTTCTGGGCCAGGGCGAGGTCCGAATTGACCAGCGCCCGGACCGAGTCCGCGACCATCTGCTCGGCAAGTCCTCCCATCTCGGAGATCCGGCGCGTCAGATATTTCAGCTCTTCGTCGAAGGCGGTCATTATGTGGGGGTGAGACATTTTCGGTTCCTCAAGGGCGCGCGCTCTTCACGGGGACTTTCGGCCGATCAGCCGAAGCGGCCCATGATGTAGTCCTGGGTGCGCTGGTCATCCGGATTGGTGAACATCTTGTCGGTGTCGTTCTCCTCGACGAGGTTGCCGAGGTGGAACATGGCCGTGCGCTGCGACACGCGCGCCGCCTGCTGCATCGAGTGCGTCACGATGACGATCGTGAAATTCGCGCGCAGCTCGTGGATGAGCTCCTCGACCTTGGCCGTCGCGATCGGATCGAGCGCCGAACAGGGCTCGTCCATCAGGATGACTTCGGGGCTGACAGCCACCGCGCGGGCAATGCAGAGGCGCTGCTGCTGGCCGCCGGAAAGGCCGGTGCCCGGCTCCTGCAGGCGGTCCTTGACCTCGTTCCACAGCCCCGCCTTCTGGAGGCTCGTCTCGACCGTCTCGTCGAGTTCGGCCTTCGTGCGCGCCAGGCCATGGATGCGCGGACCGTACGAAACGTTGTCGTAGATCGACTTCGGGAACGGGTTCGGCTTCTGGAACACCATGCCGACGCGGGCGCGCAGTTCGACCACGTCGATTGACGGATCGTAGATATCGTCCTCGTCGAGGGTGATCTTGCCGGTCACGCGGCAGTTCTCGATCGTATCGTTCATCCGGTTGAGCGTGCGCAGGAAGGTCGACTTGCCGCAACCGGAGGGGCCGATCAGCGCCGTCACCGTGTTCTCGCGGATGTTGAGGTTGACGTCGAAGAGCGCGCGCTTCTCGCCGTAATAGACCGACACATCCTTGCCGATCATCTTGTAGGGCACCGTGTTCATTTTCTGGTCCAGAGCCTTTTCGACTGCAGCTTCCGACATGATGTTCATAGTCCTTACCCCACTACCAGCGACGCTCAAAACGACGCCGCAAGAGAATTGCGCCGAGGTTCATGAAGACGAGGAAGATCAAAAGAATGATAATCGCTCCCGACGTGCGCTCCACAAAAGCGCGTTCCGCTTCGTTCGCCCACATGTAGATCTGCACCGGCAGCGCGGTCGAGGGCTCCAGCGGCGAGCCCGGATAGTCGACCACGAAGGCCACCATGCCGATCAGGAGCAGCGGCGCCGTTTCGCCGAGAGCATGCGCGAGGCCGATGATCGTGCCGGTCAGGATTCCGGGCATGGCCAGCGGCAGCACATGATGGAAGATGGTCTGCATCTTCGATGCGCCGAGGCCGAGCGCGGCGGCGCGGATCGACGGCGGGACGGCCTTCAGCGCCGCGCGGGTGGCGATGATGATCGTCGGCAGCGTCATCAGCGTCAGCACAAGTCCACCAATAAGCGCGGCTGAACGCGGCAGGCCCGCGAAGTTGATGAATACGGCAAGGCCGAGGAGACCGTAGACGATCGAGGGTACTGCCGCGAGATTGTTGATGTTGACTTCGATCAGGTCGGTCAGCCGGTTCTTCGGGGCGAACTCTTCCAGATAGATCGAGGCGGCGACGCCGATCGGCAATGACAGCACGAGCACGATCAGCATCATGTAGAGCGAGCCGATGAGCGCGACGCCGACGCCCGCCGCTTCCGGCCGGCTCGACGCGCCGAAGGTGAAGATGCCGGTGTTGAAGCTCTTCTTGAGTGCACCGGCATCGGCGAGCTGGCTCATCCAGGCGACCTGCTGGTCCTTTACCTTGCGCTTGGACTCGTCCACCTGCAGGTCGATCTGACCCTTGAAGGCAGAGTCGATATTCGCTTCGGCAAGCAGCGTCACGGGGATCGTCTTACCAATTACCGACGGATCGGCGACGACGATATCGCGCAGTTGCGTCCTGGCGCTGGCGGAAACCATGTCGGTCGCCTGCTTGACGAGCGGCCGCTTCTTCGGATCGAGGCCGAGCTGCTTTACCAATGCCTCGCGGACGAGCAGCGGATAGTTGGCCGACATCAGCTGCTTCGGATCGGTCGCCCGCTCGTTCTTCGGATCGATGACCTTTTCGGAGAACTCGATCGGCAGCGTGATCGTCGTCTGCTGGAAGGCCGTGTAGCCCTTCGAAACAACGCTCCAGAGCAGGACCGCGAGGAAAAACAGGCCGATGACGATGGCGCTGATGCCGTAGAAGCGGAAACGGCGCTCTGCGGCGTAGCGGCGCTTGATACCGATATCGCGGCGGCTTTCGGCAGGACGGGTGGAGACCCTTACCGTCGGGGAGGCAATCTCGGTCATTCGTACTGTTCCCGATATTTGCGCACGATGTAGAGCGCGTAGATGTTGAGGCAGAGCGTGATGACGAAGAGCGTGATGCCGAGCGCGAAGGCGACGAGCGTCTGCGGCGAAGTGAACTCCAGGTCGCCCGTCAACTGGTGCACGATCTTGACGGTCACCGTCGTCATCGGCTCGAAGGGGCTCAATTGCATGCGTGCGGCAACGCCGGCGGCAAGCACGACGATCATCGTCTCGCCGACCGCGCGCGACGCGGTCAGCAACAGCGCGCCGACGATGCCGGGCAATGCTGCGGGCAGAATGACCTTCTTCACCGTCTCCGAGCGCGTCGCGCCGAGGCCGAGCGAACCGTCGCGGAGCGCGCGCGGCACCTGGGTGATGATGTCGTCCGAGAGCGACGACACGAACGGAATGAGCATAATGCCCATGACGATGCCGGCGGTGATGACGCTCTGCGCCTGGATGAAGTTCTGGTAGTTGCCGGTAAGAAGGCCGTTCAGTTGCGTCGAGATATCGCGCAGGAACGGACCGACCGTCACGAGTGCGAAGAAGCCGTAGACGATCGTCGGGATGCCGGCGAGCACCTCCAGAAGCGGCTTCGCCGTCGAGCGCAGCCGGGGGCTCGCGTATTCGGCCATGTAGATGGCGGCGAAGAGGCCGATGGGCACGGCAAAGAGCATGGCGACGAAGGCGATGTAGATGGTGCCGCCGAGAAGCGGCAACAGCCCGAACTGGCCCGAGGCGCCCTCGTTTCCGGCCGCCGCGAAGCGAGGATCCCAGACCGTGCCGAAGAAGAATTCCGCTGGCGACACCATGCTGAAGAAGCGGCCGGCCTCCGACAGCATCGAGCCGATGATGCCGATCGTCGTCAGGATGGCGATCGACGAGGCGACAATGAGCGAAGCGAGGATGACGCGCTCCACCTGATTGCGGGCACGGAAACGGGTGGCGATGTTGCGGATCGCATAGAGTCCGCCGGCAACAGAGACGATGAGCACGACGGCGCTCATCAGCCAGCGGCTATAGAGCCGCATCGAATTGAACTGCTGGGCGGCGGCGACCATGTAGTGCTCGCCTTCGCCGGCAAGCGCCACGCCCTTGGCGGCCAGCGTCTCGCGCAGATTCGCCGATCCATTCTCGATCGCCCCGATGTCTGCGGCACTCAGCCGGTCGAGGCCGAGGGCAACGGACTTCACCTGGCCGAGCGCAAGCTGAACGGTTGCGGCGCCTTGGCTCTGGACAGAGTCCGGAAGGGCCGAACGAACGGCGGAATCGATGTAGATCGGCGAAGCGATCAGCCATGCGGCGAGCACGAGAGCGGCGGGCAGCGTAGCCCAGATGAGAACATAGCTGCCGTGATATCCGGGCAGGGAATGCAAGTTGGCGAGCTTGCCGCCCGATTGCGCGAACGAACGGGCTCGACCGGCAAAAAAAGCAATGAAACCAATCACAACAATGATCAGGAGAAGGAGCGAAGTACTCATCGGCACGTCTCCGCGGCAGGACCGTCAAAAGTCGCCGGCAAAATCGAATGAATGCCTGTCCCGGCGCAGCGGAACGCCGCGCCGGGACCTGTCTTGATCAGAGCATGTTGCCGGCTTCGAAAGACTTGCGGATTTCTTCACGCTCGGCGTCCGGAGCCGCAACCAGGCCGTAGTCGGCGAGCGGGCCGTCAGGGCCGATCATCTGGTCGTCGATGAAGAACTCGACATATTCCTTGAGACCCGGGATCACGCCGAGGTGAGCCTTCTTCACGTAGAAGAACAGCGGGCGGGAAACCGGATATTCGCCGGAGGCGATCGTTTCCGTGGAGGGGGCGACGCCATTGACGGTCGCAACCTTCAGCTTGTCGGCGTTGTTTTCGTAGAACGAAAGGCCGAAGACGCCGATGCCGCTCTTGTTGGAGGCGATGCGGGCGAGCGTTTCGGTGTAGTCGCCGTCGATATCGACAGCGAGACCGTCCTTGCGCACGGCAACGCACTTCTTGGCAGCGGCCTTCTCGTCGCTGATCGCAGCCTTGATGACATCGAGAGCACCCGCGTCCTTACAGCCGTGGGCAAGGATCTTCTCTTCAAAGACTTCACGCGTGCCGTGCTTTTCGCCCGGGATGTAGGCGGCGATTTCGGCGTCCGGAAGCGAAGCGTCGACTTCCGACCACTTCTTGTAGGGATTGGCGACGAGCTTGCCGTCGACGACGACTTCGGCGGCGAGCGCCTTGTAGAGCTGCTCCGGCTTCAGGGCGAGGTCGGCATTGCCGGCGTCCGTTGCGAAGACGATGCCGTCATAACCGATCTTGATTTCCTGGATTTCGGTCACGCCGGCGGCCTTGCAGGCCTCGACTTCGCTGTCCTTGATCTTGCGCGAGGAATTGGCGATGTCGATCGTGTCTTCGCCGACGCCCTTGCAGAATTCCTTGAGGCCAGCGGAAGAGCCACCGGATTCGACGACCGGGGTCTTGAAGTCAGGGAAAGCCTCGCCGAAGCTCTCGGCGACGATCTTTGCGTAAGGAAGAACGGTGGAGGAGCCGGCGACCTGAACCTGGTCGCGAGCCGCTGCGACACCCGCGAACGCGGCGGATGCGACCAGCGCCGCTACAGTGAGTTTAAGAGCTTTCATAGATGTTCTCCCGGAAAGGGCTTGTGTTGGTGCGCTAGAGGTTCCTGCGCTCGCCGTATGATCGGCTGCCCTAGTTAGCCGCCGATGGCTACAGCTTTTATGTCAGTTTCATGAAACATTTATGACAACCTATGTCATTGAAGATGCTTATAAATTTTACACCTTCCAATATTTAGCCGCACTTTTATGTCAGAACCGCACGGTAAAAATCGTACCTTTGCCGACTTCGGAATGAATGAGCAGCCGCGCGCGATGGCGGGTAAGGATATGCTTTACGATGGCAAGTCCCAGGCCCGTCCCTTTTTTCGAGCGGCTCGCCTCGACGTTAACCCGATAGAAACGTTCGGTAATCCGCGGCACGTGCTCGGCCGGAATACCCGGTCCATGATCCTTGACCGTCACCTCCGCCTGATGGTCCTCGCCGCCGGTCAGCCGCACATCGACCCTCTTGCCTTCCTGGCCATATTTGCAGGCGTTTTCGATCAGATTCTCAAAGACCTCGACCAGTTCGTCACGGTCTCCCTGGACGAGGACCGGCGCGTCGGGCACGTCGAGCGCGATTGTCACGTCGAGCTCGCTCGCAAGCGGCGCGAGACTGTCGCGCACATGCCCGAGCAGCGGAACGAGGTCGACGGTGTCGTCCGGGGCGATGTGCGACTTCAATTCGAGCCGCGACAGCGATAGGAGATCATCGACGAGCCGGCTCATGCGGGTGGCCTGCTCATGCATGATCGCGAAGAATTTCTCCTGCACCTTCGGGTCGTTCCGGGCCGGCCCCTGCAGCGTCTCGATGAAACCGCGCAGCGATGCCAGCGGCGTGCGCAGCTCATGGCTGGCATTGGCAACGAAGTCGGACCGCATCCGATCGATGCGGCGGGCCTGCGAGATGTCGCGGTAGGTGAGCAGGAAGACGCGCTGGGCCGGCCCTTCGCCTCCTGTGTCGGCCGGCGCGACGCGAACGACATAGATCGCATCCGAAGGCAGGCGCTCGGTATGTTCGATCTGATTGATCTTGCCCGTCGCAATGGTCTCGCGCACCATGTCGAGAATGCCGGGCGAGCGCACGCGGGCGGAAAGGTAGGTGTCTTTCGGAATGGTCCCGAAGGCCTTCTCGGCGGCCAGATTCTGGAAGAGGACGGTTTCGTCGGCCGCGACGACGATGACTGGCATGTCGAGCGCGTTCAGTACCGGGATCAGCGGGTCCATCGACTTCTCGACCGTGGTCGGCGCTGCCTCAGGTATCGGCTGCGCCACCGGCGCGCTCCGGTTGAGGACGGCCGCGACAAGAACGATCCAGAAGGGCAGAATGGCCAACACGTGAATGCCCGCGAAGCCGGCGAGAACCGCAAGTACGACGGACAGGCCGAGAATCCAGCGTTCGGCCTTCAGCCTCGGCAGCAGGGTTCGCCAGAACACCTTCGCGCCATCCAACACAATGCCCTCGTCGCTCAATCTGCCGTCTCCCGACCCAATGACGTTTGCCGTAATGCTTCCGGACCATCGACGCGACCGGCGGATGAGGGCGGCGAGGAAACCACCTCGCGACCTTTGCCTCGCTCCGGCCATGAAGGCAGAGAGATAGCGGTGCTTCATGACATGATTTTCACGACATGCTTGAATCCGCAATGCAATTATGGCCTCCTCCGAAGAAATCCAGCGAGCGGAAGGAAGACGGATGGCACTCGAGGAAGCACCTGCCGCGGCAAAGCCTGAAAGTCGGGCGGTCGAATTGAGGATCGGCGGCAAGACCCGCGTCTTCGACGTCGATGACCCGGAATTGCCGAAATGGATCGACGACGCGGCCTTCCGCTCGGACGACTACCCTTACGAGAAAAAGCTCAGCGAGGAGGAATACGAGGAGACGCTGACGAGGCTGCAGATCGAATTGGTCAAGGTCCAGTTCTGGCTGCAGGCGACCGGAAAACGGGTGATGGCGGTATTCGAAGGGCGCGACGCGGCCGGCAAGGGCGGCGCCATCCACGCGACCACGGCCTATATGAATCCCCGCTCCGCACGCACCGTCGCGCTCACCAAACCCACCGAGACGGAACGCGGCCAATGGTATTTCCAGCGTTATGTGGCGACCTTTCCGACGGCCGGCGAATTCGTCCTTTTCGACCGCTCCTGGTACAACCGCGCCGGCGTGGAACCGGTCATGGGCTTCTGCACCCCGGAGCAGTACGAGCATTTTCTCAAGCAGGCGCCCCGATTCGAAAAAATGATCGCCGACGAGGGCATCCATCTCTTCAAGTTCTGGATAAACATCGGCCGGGAGATGCAATTGAAGCGGTTCCATGACCGCCGCCACGATCCGCTGAAGATCTGGAAGCTGTCGCCCATGGATATCGCGGCATTGAACAAGTGGGACGACTACACCGAGAAGCGCGACCGGATGCTGAAGGAAACACATACGGAACACGCGCCTTGGACCGTCATCCGCGGCAATGACAAGCGCCGCGCCCGGATCAACCTGATCCGCCGCATACTCAAGAGCCTCGACTACGACGGCAAGGACAAGGCGGCGATCGGCGAAGTCGACCACAAGATCGTCGGCTCCGGACCGGGCTTCCTCAAGTGATCGGCTGCGCCCGCGTCATTCGCCCGGCAACACACGGACCGCAAAAAGGTCCAGGCTGTTGCCGGTGCCGCTGACGTCACTGTTGATCACGAGCCTTCCAGGGCTGTTCGGAGCAGGCTTGCGATCGAAAGTGACCTTGAACAGCATGTCCAGCCGCTCGTCATGCGCCGTGAAGCGGTGACGGCCGCAGTCGCCAAGCGTCGAGAACTCGCACTCGACGGCGAATTCCGTGGTCTTGCCCGGCGTCGTCTGCACCGTCAACGCGAGTGTCGAGGATTTACCCGAGAGTTGCTCGAGGGCATCGACGGGAATCTCGATCGCCACGTCGCCGTCCTTCGTCGCCACCGCCGACGTCAGCCGCAGGCGCTCGCCGCCGTCCTCGTCGAACGGTTCCGCTTTCGCGCGGGGACCAGGCTTGACCGCCGCGACGTCCTTCGGCATGAAAACCTCCAGCCAATCGCCGGTAAAACCATCCTGTGCCCGAAGCGTCTGCAAGCCTGCGCCGCCGCTGAAATCCTCCGACTCCACCGTCGCCGGCGGATTGGCGACATTTGTGTCGGACAGTGGCTTGAGGAGATTATTGGTCTGGACCCACCAGACGGCGGCCCCCGCCGCAGCCGCGAGTGTCGCAACGACCATGGTGTAAGAAAGAAGACGGCCGCGTTTGCGCTTGGGCGGTCGTTTGTCCGTGACGCCAAGATCGGGCGCTGGGGCGCCGCGCCTGCCGGGATCGTCGGCTCTTTCGCCTTCGGCAGCGGGCCGCGTCGAGAGGGCGCCATCGCGCTCTGCCCGCAAGCCTCCAAGCCCCCCCTCCGCCTGCGCCGGAGCGCGCCTGGCGGCCGCAAATTCCGGCTCCCGCCGCCCGGAGACCTGGGCGGCGACTGAGGCGCGCTCGGCGGCTTCGGCCTTTGGCGTTGCATCTCCGAGATTTACGACCGGAGTGGCCGCAGCGCGCGCCTTCAAGGCGGCGCGTTCTTCCGTTTCGATCGCGTGGATGATGGCTTCGAGACGATGCCGTTGCCGCGCGATCACGTCCGGATCCTCGATCTGCTGCTTCTGCAAACCGTTTTCCAGTGCCTGGCGCGCCGACTGATAGATGCGCGCGCGGATCTCCGCATTGCTCCGGTCCGACCGTTCCAGTGCATTCCTGATCGCAGTCTCGAGTCCGCTCACATCAAATCCTTTTGTGCGAAAGCCTTCCGGCTGCGGCAAGCTGTTGTCAAACTTCCCGCGGGTATGGCCCGCCGCCGACCGCCACACGCCGTTGCTTTTGTTAAGGATTGGGTAACTGCTGCTTTCTGAATCTGCAAGTCCGGTGGCGTGATCGGTCGTCGTTCCTCGGGGAAAATATCGACCTCGCGGTCAATGACGCAGTAGGCAAGCGCCTCCGTTGCTGCTATTTGTTTTGACGTTTACGCAAACGTCAAAGATGGGATGGAGAATTTTCGATGTCGTTGCCGCCAATTCTTTCCGGAAAGACGAGATTGCCGATTGTCGGCGCGCCGCTTTTCATCGTCTCGCATCCCCGGTTGACGATCGCTCAGTGCAAGGCAGGCGTCATCGGCGCCTTCCCGGCACTCAACGCTCGGCCGCACTCACAGCTCGACGAATGGCTGGCGGAGATCGCCGAAACGCTTGCCGACCATGACGCCAAGCACCCCGACCGGCCGGCGGCTCCCTTCGCCGTCAATCAGATTGTCCATAAGTCCAATGCGCGGCTCGAGCAGGACTTGATGCTTTGCGTCAAATACAAGGTGCCGATCGTCATCTCCTCGCTCGGCGCCGTGCCCGAGGTGAACGCCGCCATCCATTCCTATGGCGGCATCGTCCTTCACGACGTGATCAACAACCGTCATGCGAATTCCGCGATCCGCAAGGGCGCCGACGGTCTGATCGCGGTCGCCGCCGGTGCCGGCGGACATGCCGGAACCCTCTCGCCCTTCGCGCTCGTCCAGGAAATACGGACGTGGTTCGACGGGCCGCTGCTGCTCTCGGGCGCGATCGCCACCGGCGGAGCCATCCTCGCCGCCGAGGCCATGGGGGCGGACATGGCCTATATCGGCTCTCCCTTCATCGCCACCGAAGAGGCGCGCGCCAGTGACGCCTACAAGCAGATGATCGTCGACAGCAATGCCGCCGACATCGTCTATTCCAACTATTTCACCGGCATCCACGGCAACTATCTCAAAGCGTCGATCCGTGCGGCCGGCATGGATCCGGACAATCTGCCGGAGGCGGACCCTTCCAAGATGGACTTCAGCACGGCGGCCGATGGCGCCAAAGCATGGAAGGACATCTGGGGCTGCGGCCAGGGGATCGGCGCCGTGCGCGAGATCGGCACCGTCGCCCAACTCGTCGACCGGCTGGAGCGAGAATACAACGCGGCACGCACCGGCCTCGGCTTCGGCTCCTACAGCGACGTTCGGCCGGCGAAGGAATTTTCAACTTCTCGAAACTGACGGCTTGAAATCTTGCCGCTTTGCGTTTATCAGCGCCTCACATTCGTTCCGCGGGCTGCCGCGGAACCGCCCAAGGGCCGCTTTAGCTCAGTCGGTAGAGCACATCATTCGTAATGATGGGGTCACGTGTTCGAGTCACGTAAGCGGCACCATTAATTTCAAGCACTTAGCACAGAATTTCAATTGGCCGAGCCAAGCCAGTAAGCACATAGTAAGCAGAAAATCGGGAATTGGCGGGAACGTCTTGATCGACGTTCGCCCCTACGTGAAATTTTCGCGCATGTTACCGAGGACAAAATACCGGTTTCGACCCATTGCGGTCGTTGGCGTCGGGTGCACGAATGGCCAGATTCAGCCCCATCCGGTCATTCGTTCGACCAGCCGCGCAATCTCTGGAATCCGCCTGCGAATGTATTCCCGCTAAGAACTCGTGCCGTCAGCGCCGAGCTTTCAATCCAGGCCTGGATTTCGGATGTCAGCGGGCCGAGAAAGATGACTTCCGCCAACGTCGCCGTCGCATGCAGCGCGCTCATTTCGGGCCACCTCATGGCGATGTCGTGGTGCCCGATCCAAGCGTCAGGATTTTTGTAGTCGATGACGCCGCGCGCTGTCCTGTCCGACGCATTCACGAAAAATCTGTAGGACAGTACGCCCGGATGACCTTCGGCTTCGACCCGCTTTGCCAGCGCGCCTACCGCAACCTCGAAGTCTTTCGGCATCCTCTTCAGCTCGTATAGGTTCAGGATTGTGAGGCGGTTGTCGATCATGCTAGAACCTCGGTCTGAAAACAGTTTCTCTGGATTCGCAATATCGGTCTGTGATCCGGGGGGCCTAATCCAGTCTGGTGGCTGCTTTTTTGGGCCTAAGCTGATCGTTTTCCGTCTGCAAGTGTCTCGAGTAACGACCGCGCTTCCTTGAGATCCGAAGTATCGAAGCCCTCGCTGAACCATTCATAAACGGGCGCGAGGAGCCGATAGGCTTCCGCACACTTGCCCTGGTTTTGCCAGAGATGGGCAAGGCTTGTCGCCGCGCGAAGCTCAAGCATCTTCGCGCCTTGGATTTGAGCTACCTCGATCGCTGAACGGTAGCATGGTTCAGCCTCAGTCGGGTCTGAAGTGGCGAGGGAGAGCAGCAATTCTCCCTTCAACCGGTAGAGCTCTGCCTCCCACCAGCGTTCCTCGGTCTTCGCCACAAATCCGAGAGCATCCTGGAGAGCCTCCAGGGCTGCCTCCGTTTTGCCCACGCGGTGCAGGGTCTCCGCGAGCAAACTCAGGTGATAAGGCGCATCTCTTAGTGTTCCCGTCGCGCGGCAATCCGCAATTCCCTGGGTGATCTCTGATATACTCTCCGAAGGTCGTCCCTGAGCGCCGGATGCCCAACCTCGAAAGACCCTTCCATAGGCTAACCACATAAGCAGCCCGTGCTCCTCACAGAGGGATATTAGCGCGTCTGCGGACCGTCGGACAGCCGCCGCATCTCGGCGGAAATGGGCCAGGATTGCGGCACCCCAGGCGAATAGATACCCTCGGCTGTTCAGGTGCTTGATCTCTCCAACCTCCTCCAGAGCGCAGTCCATTGCGTGCGACGCGCGATCGGGAAAGCCGCTCAGCCACAGGATCACGGACAGATAAGCGAGGCCGGCTACCCTTTGATCCTGTCCGAAGCGGAAGGCGAGCACCCGGTGTTGGTGCGGATCGAAAAACGAAAGTGCCTGCTCGATTTCCTCGCGGCCCGCCCGCAAATCTCCAAGATGCGCGAGCGAGAGTCCGAGAATCCTATGGCCGACCACCTTCATGGCCAGATCCGCGCCGTGTTCGGCTTGAGCCACGAATTGCTCTGCGAGTTGGCGTCCCTTCGACCACTTGCCGAGGACACCATTGTAAGCCCATTGACCGTACAAAATCGGAAAACGCTGCTTGTCACTGCAGCTCAACCGCTCGCAAAGCTCATGCGCCCTGGAGTAGGCGGCACCGGTCTCTCCAGCCCCGTAGCCCTTCGTGGCAATGAGCGGCATGCCGAGAGCAGTCTGGAGGTTCAGCTCAAGTTCATCGCGCCGGCGCGATGCGGGAATTGATTTTAGAACGTCCAGACCTTTCATCAGATGGCCGATCGCCTCTGCGTTGGCGGAGAGCTCCGCCGCTTGCTGGCCGGCTTTCAACCAATAGCAGATTGCCTGCTCTGCGAGGCCGGCTTCGCTGTAATGGCGGGCGAGTATCTCCGGCTGGGTCGTCGCCTTCTCAGGGAAGTGCTCCTCTATGGCTCGCGCAACAGTAGCATGCATTTGCTGCCGTTTACTGCGGAGCAGGCTCTCATATGCGGCTTCCTGAACAAGGGCATGCTTGAACGCAAAAGTGGCGTGCGGCGGCGTCCCACGCCTATAGACCAGTTCCGATTCCTCGAGCCGCGCCAGTGCCTCATGTAGCTCGTTGTTGCGAAGTGGAATCACCAGGGCGAGCAGCTCGTAGGAAAACTCCCGGCCTATGATCGCGCCCACCTGTGCCACCTCCTTGACCGGTATCAAACGATCGAGACGTGCGGTAAGCGAGTCCTGAAGAGTTGCTGGTATTGCCAATGGTGGCAGGGGGCCGGCCAACATGTAGCTTCCACCCTCTTCCCGCAGCAGTCCGGATTCGAGGACGTTTTTGGTCAGCTCCTCGACGAACAAGGGCACCCCATCCGTCTTTGCGACGATCTGCTGCAGCACCTCTGTCGGCAATGTCTTGCCGGCGGTCAGCCGTTCGACCATCGCGCAACCCGATTTGCGACTGAGCCGATTCAGCGTGAGAGACGTGACATGCGGATAACCGGTCCAGGAGTGTCTGAATTCGGGCCGGAACGTGATCACCAATAGAACCGGTAGACTGCGCACACGCTCGATGAGCTGCTCAAGTAGCTCCAACGTTGTCGGGTCGATCCAGTGCACGTCCTCAAACAGCGCGAGCACCGGTCGCCGCCGCGCCAAACCCTCCACCTGATCGGCGAGCGCATCGAGCGTTTTTGACATCTGTTCTTCTGGTGCGAGGTTGAGCGGCAGGTAACGCCCGCCGGTCGGAATCGACAGCAGCGCCGCAAAGAAGGGTGCGACCTCTTTAACGTCCGCCGTGGACTGCGCCAGCAGTTGCTCCAGCTTTGCGAGTTTCTGCTCGTCATCGTCGTCACGGCTGAACCCGGCCGCCCGCTGCAGGTGATCAATAATCGGACGGAGTGCACTGTTTATGTGGTACGGAGAGCAGAAGTGCATGATGCGCGTGTAGGCGATCTCGTCCAATCGTTGCTGCAGAGCGCGCGTGAGGCGTGATTTGCCAATACCCGGCTCCCCTGAGAGCAGGATCACCTGGCCTTCGGCATCCCGGGCCTGGTCCCATCGCCGCTGCAGCAATGCCAGCTCCTCCTCGCGGCCAACGAGGGGCGTAAGGCCGGCCGCGTGCAGCGCGTCGAAACGGCTCTCGGCTTGACTCTCGCCGATCACTCGCCAGGCACGCACTGGTTTGGCGAACCCCTTGATATCCTGTGAGCCGAGGTCGGCAAGGTCGAACAGACCACCGACGAGGCGGCGCGTGCTCCGGCTGATCACGACGCCGTTGGGCCCGGCGAGTGATTGCAACCGTGCTGCCAGATTTGGTGTTTGACCGACGACAGACCTCTCCCGCGCCTCCCCGGCTCCGATAAGCTCTCCTACCACTACCGCGCCCGTTGCTATGCCGACGCGGACCTCGAGCAACAGATCGTGCTTCGGCCTAAGGCGGTGAATGCCCTCGACCACTGCCAGGCCAGCGCGCAACGCACGTTCCGCCTCGTCCTCATGGGCTCGAGGGTAACCGAAATAAGCCAGCACGCCGTCGCCCATATATTTGGCGATGTGCCCTTCGAAACGCGTAATCGCGGCCGCCACTGCGTTCCGATAGGCCCGCAGAAGTTCACTCATCTCCTCGGGATCGAGCCTTGACGCGAGCGCGGTCGAGTCGACCAGGTCAACAAACATAACTGTCAGCTGGCGGCGCTCGGCGTTTGGCACCGCGGTCATCGCGTCGGCGCCGTCGCGGAGGGCGGCGATGGCTGCAAGGAGTTTTCGGCGGTGGCCAACCGAGGTGATGCCTAACGCGATGAGATCCTCGGCCGTGAGGTCGGCGAGGACCTCGGCATCGATGTCGTTGGCGCGAAACTCCTGTTCGTACTGCGCGAGCCCGAGATCGCACAGCCAGGCGCCGACGTCCATGGGGCTCCTCCTGCCTCCGTCTGCCCGGAGCGAAAGGCTCGACATTCTACCGCAGAATCACCGCAGAGGGGCAGGGAAAAGGCACGTTCGAAAGATGAGGTTCGAGGCCGCAAATGGGCGCTTCTCGCTCGTTCCCGGTAACGCTTCAAACGGCACGCTTCCACCCTTCTGCGACGGATGCGAACCGGAAGAATCGACCCTATGCGGCCACTGAAGAATTTATGAAGTTCGAAATGCGGCGGATAAAATTACGACTATTTCAACCTAACCATGTGTAGCTCCCTCACGAGGGCGCTCGGCCGTTCGTTGCCACTGGGCACGAGATTAGTGCGATCTCTAAGCAGAAAATCGGCAAAAGCCAGCCGATCTCACGATTGAAATTTCGCCTGTCTACAGCTAACATATTGAAAAATATGAACTCAAAAGCATAATTAGGAAATGGAGAGATCGCAGCATTTAACATTCGTAATGATGGGGTCACGTGTTCGAGTCACGTAAGCGGCACCATCTCTTTCCTAAAATCATCGTGATTCAGCAGCGCCGCCGCCTGACCTCCTGCCGTTGCGAGCAGCGCCCTCCCCCACGTCTGCCATCAGGCGCAGCCTATATCCATGGGCATATAGTGCTCGGTCCATGAAGGCGCTAACATCCGCCCCATTGGAACTATCGATATGGCGCTCAGGTGAATTTTTCATATTGAATTAAACGCGTTCTTGCGCGGCGCCGCGTGCCTACCCAGGCACCGCGGCGCATCTTATGAGGGCGGCGGGCATGCACGCGCGAAGTGTCATTGAGATCGCGGACACCAAAGGCATTGTCCCTGTTCAGTTGATACTGGCAGGTTATTGGGCTAGCCAAGACCGTCTCGTGGCATTCATATTGAACGGCGTGACTCCCCAGTCGATCGACCTGGTCCTGGATCCGATCGTAAGCACGTTGCCGATATTGATCCCTGGCGTGCTCTACATCGACATCCGCGACAAAGCTCGCGTATGCGAGGCCGTGCAGTCCGCCGAGGAGATTTTTGCCGCCAGCAGAACCTTTCGCCGCCTGACGGTTTACTATGGCGCTCGGCAGGGTATCGTTCGGCCCGTAACTGCGGCCATCGCCGAGTTGGACAGCCGGGCTCTGCGCCAACCGCCCGCGTCGGGCACCGACGGTTGCGGTAAAAGTCAAACACAGCCTGGAAGTCCGCTGCTCGGCAACCGTCCGCGCGTAGTACATTCGAAGCCGAAAATGACATGCCAATCGCGGCACCAGCTCGCTTCGATTGGCGTCCGATCGGCGCAGCGGTCGGTCCTTGACGCGGCAAAAATGACCGGAGCTTCAACTGATCCTGACAATAGATCCCGACCGCGTGCGTCGTTTTGAATGCGGCTTGTCTGACCAAAACGATTGTGCTCGACGTTAAAAGATCTTTGTTTTTGGCGCATGTCGTTGCCCCAAACCGCTGCACACTTTGGCGACATGCATTAGTCGAGCTCAAAGGTCTCCTTGTAGTCCTGCCTGAGGTTCGCGGGTTGATCCTCTTTCCGCAGAAAGCAGTTGCCGATAACCAGGCACTCGATCTCCGTCCCCATGAAGCACCGGAAGGCGTCCTCCGGAGTGCAGACAATAGGCTCGCCGCGGACGTTGAAGCTCGTATTGACGAGCACAGGACAGCCGGTCCTCTCCTTGAACGCGGTCAGCAGTTCCCAATAGCGCGGGTTGGTGTCCCGATGCACCGTCTGTACCCTCGCCGAATAATCGACATGTGTCACGGCTGGAATCTCTGAACGCGGAACGTTCAACCGGTCTATGCCGAACAGCATTGCCTCGTCAGGGCTTTGGCGCAGTCTGCGCCGATCGAGTACATCTCCCACAAGCAACATATACGGACTGTCGGTGTCGATATCGAACCATTCCGCCACATCCTCGCGCCTGACCGAGGGAGCGAAGGGACGGAAGCTTTCTCGGTATTTGACCTTGAGATTGAGTGTCTTCTGCATTGTCGGCGAACGCGGATCGCCCAATATCGACCGGCCGCCCAAGGCGCGCGGCCCGAATTCCATGCGCCCTTGCACCCATCCGACCGCCTTCTCCTGGACAAGCGAATCCACCGTGGCCGCTATCAGCGCATCGTCGCCCAGCACCGTGTAAATCGCCCCCGCCGTCCTCAAGCGTTTTTCGATATCGGCCTGATCGTAGGCCGGCCCGAGATAGGCGCCTGCCATCCCATCCCGTTCAGCGGGAACGCGATCCTTGGCGAGGTATCCATGCCAGGCCGCAAGCGCCGCGCCGACCGCCCCACCCGCGTCACCAGCGGCGGGCTGGATCCAGATGTCGTCGAAAATGCGTTCCTTCAGGAGCTTGCCGTTTGCCACGCAGTTCAGGGCCACGCCGCCGGCAAGGCACAGATGACGCTCGCCTGTTTCCCGCCGGGCGAAGCGGGCAAGCCTCATGACGACCTCTTCCGTTACCGCCTGTATCGAGGCGGCCAGATCCATTTCCCGTTGAGTCAAAGGGGATTCCGGCTTTCTCGGCTCGGCCCCGAACAGTTGATGAAAGGCCGGTGACGTCATCGTCAGGCCTGTGCAGTAGTTGAAGTAACGCTGATCGAGCCTGAACGAGCCGTCCTCCCGCAGATCGATCAGGTTGTCGAGAATCTTGTTCACAAAGAGCGGGCGGCCGTAAGGCGCAAGGCCCATCACCTTGTATTCGCCGGAATTGACCTTGAAGCCCGTGTAGTACGTGAACGCGGAGTAAAGCAGCCCGAGAGAATGCGGGAAGCGTATCTCCTTTAAGATATCGAGACTGTTGCCGCGGCCATGGCCGAGTGACGTCGTGCACCACTCGCCGACGCCATCCATCGTCAAGACCGCGGCGCTTGCGTAGGGAGAAGGAAAGAAAGCGCTGGCCGCGTGCGCCAGGTGATGCTCCGTGAACAAAAGGGAGCCGGTCCAGTGCTTCGATCCTGCAAGCTTGCCGAGCTGCTGGCGCAACAGCTTCTTCTGAAACAGCTTTTCCTTGATCCAGAGCGGCATCGCCATCCTGAACGAGCGAAAGCCCTTGGGAGCTGTCGCAAGGTAGGTTTCCAGCAACCGCTCGAACTTCAGGAACGGCTTGTCATAAAAGACGACATGATCGACTTGCGCCATGTCGCACTCGGCCGCGGCCAGGCAGTAATCGATGGCATTGGCCGGAAAGCCAGGGTCGTGCTTCTTGCGCGTGAAGCGCTCCTCCTGAGCGGCGGCAACGATGCGCCCATCCTCGATCATCGCTGCTGCGCTGTCGTGGTAAAACGCCGAGATACCGAGAATACGCATGAACAGCTCGGACTAGAACAAGGTATAGACGAACGGCGCCACTGCCGTGCCTTGGGTCAAGACCACCAACGCACCGAAAACACCGAGCACGATGAATATTGGCAGGAGCCAGAACTTCTTGCGGACGCCCATATAGGTCCAGAGTTCACGTACCAGTTCCATCTCGTTTCTCCTCCCCGATCAAATGGCTCCCCGTCACACCTGCCGTATCAGAATTGATTCCGCATGGTCGCCGGTTGGGGTTCGTGCGAGGGTCGCGTCTTCCAGTACGTGCCGGCTGATCGATCAAACGACGCGCCGAGCGGGTCGTAACCGCGCCACCTCAACCAAAGGCCGATCGGCACGAAAGTGGTGACATAGATCGCGAGCATCACCACCGGATTGACGACCCTGAACAAAAGCAGACCGAGTTTGGTCCAGAGCCGGTTCGGCAAGGAAAGCCAGTCGGGAAAGGCGAACGCCGCTATGACAAGGACTGCACCAATGACGGCAAGCGTCGTCGTAAGGAGCGAGAGCGAACCGGTGATCAGCGATCGTGCCAGCACGAAGGCGAGAAGAATGCCTCCGACCGTATAACCGAAGCTTCTATTGGAAGGCCCCTCAGGCGTATGCTCGAGAAAAGCTTCGTGCGAACTGTTCATTCTGGCACTTCCTTTGGAAGTCAGTGCTAAACCTCTCAAATATCATCTTGGACCGCAATGCACTCAGAAAATGAGAACTATAGAACCGACGCGGTCAATCCGGTCAATATACCATTGGATATAGGCGCTAGAGCCCTGTTCAACTGTAGCGCAGCGATCAGGAGGCTTTAAGCTCTTGCGCTAAATTCTGCGAGACATCATCACGAAAAATCGGTAACTTTCGGTCTGCAAAAACACATCGTAACACAAGTTCTGATCTGCTCTTTAAATTAAGTATTTCGGCGCGACGAGCCTCTTTACAGGCTCCCAAATCGTTAAGGCAAGACAGGCAATGCTCAAGATTTCGGCGGTCGAAGACGGCACGATGCGCTGACGGATTTGCGAGAGAGGACGCATGTCATGAAGATGCGGCATCTTGGGCTCCTGTTATGTGGGCTCCTCGGCTTGTACCTTTTGATCAGTCCCGTTTACGCTTTGCTGCACTTTAGACAATTCGCATCTTTGACCCCGCATCTGATGCGCTATGTGATAATACCCGGACTGCTGGGATTTGCATTCGTGGCCGTTGGTCTGTTTGCAAAACCCCGCTCGTCCGTGATGGTGGGCACCTGCGGCTTGAGCGTATTAGCAGGCCTGTTCCTTTTCGAAGCAATGCTCACCGTCAAGGGCCTCTCGGTTCAATTGGGGATGCTCGGTCGCCTGAGCGAAGCGCAAGCCGAAACGCTCGGGCGCATGACGAATGCCGTTCGTGGCTTTACGCTTCGTGACCTCAACCGTCGGTCCGGTACCGACGAGCTTTCTAAAGCCTTGCTGTCTGGCTTTCCGTCGTCGCAGGTGGTGCTGTGCACATCGGAAAGCGACATCGTCAGCTACACCGCAGACCGCTACGGTTTCAACAATCCGGACCAGGTATATGGCGGCAAGCTGGATTTGGTGCTCCTTGGGGATTCCTTTGTTGAAGGCTTCTGCCTGCCTCCGGGCGAGGACCTTGCATCGCAGTTGCGGAACGGCGGCCTTGCCGCTGTAAGCTTAGGCATAAGGGGAAACGGTCCTCTGCTCGAACTCGCGATGCTGGGCCGTTTCGGCGAGGAGCTCCGGCCCCGGCACGTCATGATGGCGTTCTTCGAAGGCAATGACTGGGAGAATCTCGAGAAGGAGCTGACGGTGCCATGGCTCCGCGCCGCGCTCTCATCGGAGGCAAATTTCGGATCGCAGTCGACCGCGCAAGAGACCATGCGAGCCGCCCGGATGATAATGGGAGAGCGAAACAAACGGCCGGTAACGATGGCCGACTTGGTTTCAAAAACCGCCATGATCCGCAATTTCGTCGCCCTGCAGCAAACTTTCACGCAGCTTGGGGTGATCTACCCGAAGATTGCTCACACCATACCGGAGTTCAGGGATACGTTGAACCGTGCGAAAGCGCTGACCGAGAGCTGGGGCGGCACTTTTACCCTGGTCTATGTGCCGAGGGCCGACCGATTCATGGGCTCGCTCTCGTCGGATCGTATCATCGATCAACTCAAGACGATGGTGCTCGATGCGGCTAAAGCAGAAGGTATTGCAGTGGTCGATCTCCACAAAGCTTTTCGCAGCCATCCCGAACCTGCGCGTATGTATGCCCCGGACCATCATTTCAGCCGTGAGGGCGCAAGTCTTGCCGCAGATGTGATCTTGCGCCACCTGGGAGCGATCGAACAAAGCCCGAAGAATATCGCCGTAATTAAATGAATTGGCCAACGGCCGGCACAACGTTTCGCGCAGGCCGGCAATCGCATCAATCAGATCCAAGCTGCAGCCTTCGCGAGAGGTTGGCGAGTTCCACACGCGTGGTGATGTCGAGTTTACTGTAAACGCTATGGAGGTGAAGCTTGACGGTGCCCGGTGCGATTCCAAGTCTGGCGGCGATCTCTCGGCTGCGCAGCCCTGCGGCCGCAAGCCGGGAGACCTCGATTTCGCGTGGTGTCAATTTCTCCAGAACCTGCTCACGCGCGACGTCGCCTTCACGGATCCGCTCAAGCGCGGCTTTCAATGTTTGATCGGTGAAACAGGTGCGACCGGCCGCTACCGCCCGGATGCATTCGACCAACGCACTTGGCGCCTGCTCCTTGAGTACGATACCATTGACACGATACCGCGTAGCTTCGGCGAGATGCTCGTCGCTGATATCGGCGGTAAGAACGATGAGCGGCAAATCCGGCCGGTCGCTGCGGAGGCGACGAATGAGTTCGATCCCGTTCATGTCCGGCATCCGCAGATCGAGGACCACGAGATCGACCATTTCGGTCGTGACGACCTCGATCGCGCGTCGAGCGCTTCTGCATGTCGCGACGACGCACCAGCCCGACTCGGCTTCGATCAAACGGCGCAAGCCGTCCAAGATGATCAGATGGTCATCGACGACAACGATGCGCAGAGTCATCGATGTGTCGGGATCCTGATGATTATCCGCGTCCATTGTTCCACCCGGTCTATTATGAGTTGTCCGCCATGGGCGGCCACGCGTTCGCGCAGGCTACGCGGGCCGAGCTTGCCGCTCTCCAGCTCCGCATGCTCGACCCGCCGGTCAAAGCCGAAGCCCTTTCCATCGTCGTCCACCGTCAAGACGATGGCTCCCGCATCGAGGCGCAGGCTGACGTTAAGCGTTCGGGCCGCGCCATGGCGTACGGCGTTGGCAGTCGCCTCCGAGGTCATGCGGCTGAGCTCGTAGATAATCGTTGCCGGCAGATGAAGATCTGGCGGCTGCAGAACAAAGTGAAAATCGATCGACCATTGCTTGCGCAACCGTTCAGCCAGGGCGTCAAATTGAAGGGCGAGCGGCGACTGGCCGGCATGGCGGTCGTCTTGGCCCGGTTCAAGCGCGCGGATAAACGTGCGAAGGTCGCGCTGTTCATCGGCAAGCATGGCCTGGATCGCGACCAGACGACGATCGAGCTCCTCCGGAGCATCGCCGGCGGATGCACGCAGCGCCTGGAGGTGAAGAGCCGTACCCGCCAGAGATTGGAGGACGCCGTCGTGAAGGTCGCGTCCGATCCTCAGCCGCTCCTCGAGGGCGGCCGCGTCGCTCAGTCTGCGCACCAATATGGCTTGCTCGAACAGCGCCTTCAGCCTGTCGGCGATAATCTCGGCGACCGCCACGTCGTCGAGCGTCGGCGTCGGCGGATCCAGCAGAAAAAGGCGCGCTTCGAGGTCATTCACCTGAAACTGCACGGAAACCGCCGAGGCCATGGAAAAGTCGGCGATGAGGGCCGGGGAAATCGGCGGGGCGTCACCGGTCCATCGATCGAACCGTCCGTCGCCCCGGTGGACGAGCAGGCGCGCGCGCTTCGCATCCGTGACGAGGAGACTTGCGCGCTGCAGCGCCGCCGCCGTCCACGGCAGATAGGCGTCCGGCGGCAACCGTTTAACGTGCGAAGCCCCATTCTCCCACACCGCGAGATTGGTCCACGGTTCTTCACCATCGCTCCAGATCAAGAGCGCGCGCGGTACACGTGTCACATGCGCCGCATAATCCAGCGCAGCGGCAGCCGGCCAGTCACGGCCCTCCGGCTGCGCGGGTGCCCGTTCCACCAATCGCAGCAGCTCGACGCGCACGGCCTCCTGATGGGAACCGAGCCAGATCAGGACGGTGGCCGCCATCGCCACGAAGAGTATGCGCGACAATTCCAATGCTGAGTCGACGTGCGGATCGCGCAGGACGGCCGTGTGGGAAACCATCGCATACAGCAGAACAGCGAAGCATACGGCAGCGGTCCAGAGAGCCCCTCTCCAACGCCAATGCAGCGTCGCGGAAAGCAGTAGAAAGGGCGTGAAGATGAAGGATGGGCCGGACACCCGTTGAGTGAGAAACACGAGGACGACGAAGGCAGTTACGTCGACCGCATGGCGTATCAACGTTCCGCGAACCCGCGAGATCTCGGCATTCAGAACGCGGAAAGCAGCGACGACGGCATAGCAGAGATAGACGGCAAGAATTGCAAAGACGATCTCGCTGCCGAATGCCGGGTTCGTCGCCTCCAACTGAACGATGAACAAGCTACCGACCGCCGCCATAACACGGCCGATGGCAATGACCTTATCCGAGCGGGCACGAAATGTATTGATCCACGTTTTTCGACCGATTGCGGCACCCTGATCGCTTTCGAAACGCCCATGCGCGAGTGTGCGAAACCATAGCCTGATGCTATCGAGCGGACCGCTCAGGAAGGGCCGCCAGTTGGAGAGATCGAATGCACAGCGCATGAAGGCCCGCGAAGCTCTCATCTTAGGGTCAGGACCTCGATATAGATCAATGGCAGCCGCGCGACTATTTGCCGAGATACTTTGGAGCGGCGCCCCGTGCCACAAAATATAACTACCGATATACTCAACCATACAGGCTGCGGAGCCCGGACTCAATGTTGCCTTCGCACTTAAGCGGGGCTGCTTCGTCAAGGCGAAGCAACGACCTCCGCCGGAGGTGTTGGGTTCGGCAGCTGGCGCCGCTGATTTCAGGTAAAGAAATACCGAGTGAGGTGGAAGAACACCGGCGCGGCGAAGCTCAGCGAATCCATGCGATCGAGTACGCCACCGTGCCCGGAGATCATCGTTCCCCAGTCCTTCACTCCCATCGAGCGCTTCACGGCGGAAAGGGCGAGGCCACCGAGAAAGCCCATGGCGACAATGGCAAGCGCCATCGCAGCCGCCTCGAGCGGCGTGAACGGCGTTATCCACCAGAGGGCGGCACCGGCGGCGACGGCGGAAAGCCCGCCGCCGAAGAGACCTTCCACCGTCTTCGATGGGCTGACAACGGGCGCGACCTTTGTCCTGCCGAAGAGCTTTCCGAAGACATATTGCATCACGTCGCTGAACTGCGCGACGGTGATGAGGAAGAAGAGCAACAGGAAGCCCTCGCGCGGACGGCCCGGAACGTCGAGCGTCAGCAATGCAGGCGCATGGCTGATGCAATAGACCGTCAGCATCAGACCCCATTGGATGCGCGACACCCGCAGCAGAAACTGCTCCGGATCGCCTTTCAGCGCTGCGAGGCTCGGCAGCAGCAGGAAGCCGTAGACCGGAATGAGGATCGTAAACAGCGCATACCAGTCGATCCAGATCAGCCAATACTGAAGTGGCAGCAGCACGTAGAAGGCGGCGACTAGGGGCAGATGATCCGCCGCGCGGGTCGGCGTCAGCGACACGAACTCGCGCAGCGTGTAGAACGAGGTGAGCGCAAAGAGCACCACGGTCACGCCGCGGCCGAGGCCGAAGCTGACCGCGAAGATCGCGACCATCACCCACCAGGCCCTTATGCGGGCGTTGAGATTGTCGACCGTCGCCCGTCCGCTCTCCGACGCCACCCGGCGCGAGAGTGCGAAGCCGATCACCGATGCCACGGCGAGAAGGCCGCAGATGCCGGCGAAGAGAACGAAAAGCTTGTCGTTCAGGGACATGGCGGCCTCATTCAACCGGATCTGACGCGAGCGCCGCGACCGCCGCCCGGGCGCGTTCAAGAAAATCATCCTTTTCCTCGCCCGTTTGCAGAGCGATCGGCCCGCCGAAACGGACCGTGCAACTGATGGGAACGGGCAGGAATGTTCCTTTCGGGAAGGCGCGGGAGGGATTGTCGAGATAGGTCGGGATCAGTTCGACATCCGGGAATTCCTGCGACAGCCAGTAAAGCCCGCTCTTGAAGGGTCCGGGCAGGCGCTCGCTGCCGCGCGTGCCCTCGGGGAAGAGAATGAGCGACTCGCCTTCGGCGAGCACGCCGCGCAAGGGCGCAAGTGCTGCCCCGGGCGGCCACTGCGTGGACCGATCGATGAGCACGGCATTCAGCACATTCAGCGCAATATGGCGCCGGACCTTGCCCGCGCCCCAGTAGTCGGCCGCGGCGATCGGATGCGTCGATGCGCGCAGCCGCCGCGGCAAGGCCGACCAGATCAGAAGCGCGTCGAGGTGGCTCGCGTGATTGGCGAAATAGATGCGCTGGCGCATCTCCGGCGCCGAGCCGATCCAATGTGCCTGCCCGCCGACGAGAAACCGCGTGAGAGCGATCAGCACGATGTCGATCAAGGCTCCGCCGCTCCCGAAAGGCGCGAGACGATCGCCCTCGTCCGGGTCGCGCAGGTGAGAAGCGCCCCGATCAGGATGATCCAGCCTGCGAGATAGAGCGCGAAGCGCTCTGTTGTCAGCATCGCCTCGCCGAGCGCAAGCAAGGAGGCAACGCTCATTAGCGCCATGCGGTGCTGCTTCGCCATAGGGCCGCGAAAGTCCTGCGCCTGGCCGAGCGAGCCGCCGAAGACGCGCACATAGGCGGTCAATGCCGCCGCAAGGGCGCCCGCCCAGCCGAGCCAGCCCGCACCGGCTGCGTAGCCGAGCGCCACGAGGAGCAGCGTATCGGCGATGCGGTCGGGAAACTCGTTGTAGAGCACGCCGACCGGAGAGCCGCGCCCACCCTCGACCGCCACCATGCCATCAAGAAGATTGCACAGGAGGCGCAACTGGATGCCGGCAATTGCCACGAGATAGAGGAACGGCCAGCGCGGCGCCCACATGAGAGCCGCAGCTCCGATCGCAGCGAAGACGATGCTGAAGAGGGAAATCTGGTTCGGCGTGACCGGTGTTTTCAGAAGCAGCGCCGTCAGCCGCCGCGCGAAGCCGCTATCGCGCGCCGTGATTGGACGCCGGTCCGCGCCCGGCCCTTCAGCCTCTCCGCCGTCGGGAGCGACACTCATCTTCGTGGAAATCAGCCCCTCACAAATTTATGATTGCAATCTGTCTCAAAACAACTCCGCACTCAAGACCCCCTCCGTCGCTTCAGTCTTCGTCACCGATGAAGCGGTAGCCGACGCCGGGCTCGGTGCGGATGATCTTCGGATCGCCGGGGTCGCGCTCGATCTTGCCCCGCAATTGGCCGATGAAGACCCGGAGATAATGCAGGTCCTCTCCGTGGGCCGCGCCCCAGACGGAAGTGAGCAGCGTCTTGTGGGTTACCACGCGGCCGGCATGGCGCGCGAGCATTGCGAGCAAGTCGTATTCCTTCGGCGTCAGCCGCAGGGTCTCGCCGTCGCGGGTGACGACACGCCTGACGAGGTCGATCGACAGGCCGTCGGCCGAGAGCTGCGCCTCGCCCCCCTCCATCTGGATGCGGTGGCGAAGTGCGGCGCGGATGCGTGCCGTCAGTTCGCCGATACCGAAGGGCTTTTCGATATAGTCGTCGGCGCCGAGATCGAGGGCGGCGATCTTCTCGCTTTCGCGGTCGCGCGCCGAAAGGACGATGACCGGCACCTGCGACCAGGCGCGGATATTGGCGAGGACGTCCTGGCCGTCCATGTCCGGCAGACCGAGATCGAGGATGATGACGTCGGGTGCCGCCGTCGCCGCCGTCTTCAGCGCTTCCTGACCGGTCGCCGCCTCCACCACCTCGTAACCCGCCGCCCCGAGAGCCGGACGAAGGAACCGCTGGATCTGCGGCTCGTCGTCGACCACAAGAATACGCTCCACCGTCATCCGCGCTCCTTCTCCGAGACGTCGGCCTCGGCGGCCGGGAACCGCATGGAAATACGCGTCCCGCGGCGCTTCACCGCCGGGCTTTCCGCCTTGATCTGTCCGCCCATGGCCTCGACGAAGGCTTTGGCTATCGAAAGGCCGAGCCCTGTTCCGAGCGAGCGCCCATCCGGCTTTCCTTTGCGGAAGAACTTTTCGAACACATGCTCGAGATCGGCCGGTGCTATCCCCCTGCCGAGGTCGGTGACCGAAAGCACCACCTCGTCTCCCTCCTTCCGCGCATAGATGCTGACCGGCTCCTCGCCGCCGAACCGGTTCGCGTTGTCGAGAAGGTTGAACAGCACCTGCCCCAAAAGCACGCTGTCGCCGCGCATCAGCGGCAGGTCGGCGGCGATGCTCGTCTCGAATTCGCGGTCGGGAAAATACTTGCGCGCCCGCTCCAGGGCGGAACGAATGACGTCCGCGACATCGACCCAGTCGCGCTTGGCATTGATCGCCCCCGCCTCGATCCGCGTCATGTCGAGCAAGTTGGCGACGAAGCGCATCAGCCTGTCGCTTTCCTCCTCGATCGATTTCAGGAGGTCGTCCCTGCTTTCCGCAGTCATTCGCGCGCCGAGCTCGCGGAGACTTGTGACCGCCCCCGTGATGGTCGCCAGCGGCGTTCTCAGATCGTGGGACAGGGACGAAAGCAGGGCGGCGCGGAATTTGTCGCCTTCGAGCTGGGCCGCCTGTTCGAGGCTTTCGCGTGACAGCCGCGCGCGATCGACGGCGATCGCCGTCTGGTCGAGGATGGCTGCAACCGCCCGCTCCTCGTTTATCTCCAGCGGCTTGGCGTTCTGCACGAAACCGCAAACCCCGACGACGCCGTGGGGGCTCGTCAGCGGCCTGAACTGAAAGGGACTGGTCGGCAGGGTGTCGGTGTCGCTACCGGCGGGCTCCTTCTTTTCGAGGCTCCAGCGCGCCGCCGTCATGTCCGAGACGCCAAGCTCCGTATCCGGCGGCCAGGCGGCTTTCAGCACGAGGTCTTCGCCTTCGGGCAGCAGAAGAACCGCATTGCGCCTCAAGGTCGCCTGGATCTGCGTGACTGTCGCCCAGAGCACATCGTCCACATCGGCCGTCCCGGAGAGCTTGCGCGAGAAATCATAGAGCGCCTGAGTGGCCGTCGCCCGACGGCGGGCGGCTTTCGCCTGTTCGCGAATGCGCGATGCAAGACCGCCGGCAAGGAAAGCCGCCGCAAGGAAAACGAAGAGCGCGAACACCTCGTGCGGCTCGGCGACAGTGAAGGTCCCCACAGGCTCGATGAAGAAGAAATTGTAGGCGAGAACGGAAAACAGCGCAGCCGCAATCGCCGCGACGTAGCCTGCGAGGGTTGCCGATGCCAGTACCGCAAGCAGGTACAGAAGCGAAATATTCTGCAGGATGATGAAGCTCTCGATCAAGACCCCGAGCACGGTTGCCGAGATCACGGTGCCTGCCGCGATGGCAAGCGCGCGGCCGAACCCCTTCGGCAAAGCCCGCTTGCGCACGGGCTTCGGCGCAGCGGGCGTCGCGCCGCTGTCGGTCACCAGGTGAACGCCGATGCCGGAGGCTCGCTCTGCCAGCGCATCCGGCAGGGATCTGCGCAACAGCCGAAGTGGAAAGCGCTGGCGGCGGGTGCCAATGACGATCTGCGTCGCATGCTCCCGCCTTGCCAGTTTGAGGATCTCCTCGACGAAATCGCTCCCGACGACGCGGCGCGTCTCCGCGCCCAATTGTTCGGCCAGCCGGAAGGTTTCGTCGAGCTGCCGCATTGCCTGACTGTCGGCCGAATCGCGATCCGCACGCTCGATGGAAACGACGATCCAATCGGCGTTCAGGCCCGAAGCCAGGCGGCTTGCGGTCCTCACGACCTTTTCCGATAGGCGATCCGGACCGACGCAAACGAGAAGTCTTTCGCCCGCCGCCCAGGGCCCTTCGATCGCGTTCTGCTTCAGGTAGTCGACCATCTGATCGTCGACCCGGTCAGCCGTGCGCCTGAGCGCCAGTTCCCTAAGCGCCGTCAGGTTGCCTAAACGAAAGAAGCGGTCCACGGCGCGTCTGGCGTTTTCGGGCAGGTAGACTTTGCCTTCCTTCAATCGCTCGATCAGTTCTGTCGGCGGCAGGTCCACCAACAGCACGTCGTCCGCGCGGCTCAGCACCGTGTCCGGGATGCGCTCGCGTACCGGCACGCCGGCGATCTGCGCGACGACATCCGAAAGACTTTCCAGGTGTTGAATGTTGACGGCAGTCAACACATCGATGCCCGCGTCGACCAGCTCCTCGATATCCTGATAGCGCTTGGGGTGGCGGCTTTCACCAATGTTGGTGTGAGCAAGCTCGTCGACGACGATGACACGCGGACGGCGGGCCAGCGCCGCATCCAGATCGAATTCCGCGAGCGTGCGACCGCCATGGCTCACCTCGCGGCGCGGCAGCACCTCCAGCCCTTCGAGGAGAGCTGCGGTCTCGCTGCGACCATGCGTCTCCACAAGCCCGATGACGATATCGACGCTCTCTTCCATGAGACGCCGCGCGCGCATCAGCATCGCGTAGGTCTTGCCGACTCCGGGAGCGGCGCCGAGAAACACCGTCAGCTTCCCTCTACTGCCCTTCTCGGCCAGCGCCAGCAGGGCATCGGGATCGGGGCGGCGCGTCAGGTCGCGATCATTCTCGGGCATTCAGCGTCTCGAACTCACTCAGGTTCTTGACCCATCCAGGGCGAGGTTCAGTTCTAGCACATTGACGCGTGGCTCGCCTATCACTCCGAACAGGCGACCCTGCGTCGCCCTTTCGACGATGCCCGTCACATCAGCTTCCGAGAGGCCGCGCGCTTTGGCGACGCGGGCGATCTGGGCCATCGCGAATTCGGGCGAGATGTGCGGATCGAGGCCCGAACCCGACGCGGTGCCGGCATCGGCGGGAGTCTCCCCCGCCAGGCCCGCTGCGCGGAGGCGGTCGATATCAGCAGCCACGCGGTCCTTGAGCTTGACGGAGGTGGTGCCCAGGTTGGAACCGCTGGAGGCGCCGGCGTTGTAGGGCTCAGGGCCGGTCGCCGAAGGGCGCGGCCAGAAATATTTCTCGGAGATGAAGTTCTGGCCGATCAGCGCGGAACCGATCACGACGCCATCCTTCCGGATCAGGCTGCCATTGGCCTCAGCCGGCATCAGGGCCTGCGCTGCGCCGGTGATCACCAGCGGATAGGCGAGACCGGTAATCGCGGTCAGGCCTAGGGTGAGAACAAGTGCGGGGCGAAGTTGTTTGAGCATGGTTACACCAGATTGAGTGCCGAGACGACGACGTCGATGAACTTGATACCGGCGAAGGGCAGCAGAAGACCGCCAAGGCCGTAGACCAGCAGATTGCGCCGCAACAGGGCGGCCGCGCCGACCGGACGGTATTTGACACCCTTCAGCGCCAACGGGATGAGCGCCACGATGATCAGCGCGTTGAAGATGACGGCCGAGAGGATCGCCGACTGCGGCGAGGCGAGGCCCATGAGGTTGAGCGCGCCAAGGGCCGGATAGGTCGTCACGAACAGCGCCGGAATGATGGCGAAATATTTCGCCACGTCGTTGGCGATTGAAAAGGTGGTGAGAGAGCCGCGTGTCATCAGCAATTGCTTGCCGATCTCGACGATCTCGATGAGCTTGGTCGGGCTCGAATCGAGATCCACCATGTTGGCGGCCTCGCGCGCGGCCTGCGTACCGGTCTGCATGGCAACACCTACATCCGCCTGCGCGAGTGCCGGCGCGTCATTGGTGCCGTCGCCGCACATGGCGATGAGCCGGCCGCCTTTCTGCTCCTTGCGGATATAGGCGAGCTTGTCTTCCGGTGTCGCCTCGGCGAGGAAATCGTCGACGCCCGCCTCGGAGGCGATCGCCGCCGCGGTGATCGGGTTGTCGCCCGTCACCATCACCGTGCGAATGCCCATGGTCCGCAGCGCCGCGAAGCGTTCCTTGATGCCGGGCTTGACGATATCCTTCAGGTGAATGACGCCGAGCAGTCTGCCGCCGTCGGCGACCGCGAGCGGCGTACCGCCTGTGCGGGCGATCCTGTCGACCGCCTGCCGGAACTCGGCCGGCACATTGTCCTCGGGGAGACCGGCGAATTTCAGAATCGCGTCGACCGCGCCCTTGCGCAGACGACGGCCGGCATGATCGACGCCGGAGAGTCGGCTCTCGGCGGCGAAAGGAACGACGGCATCCATCTTCGCATCGGGCACATGCCGGCCAAACTCACCGGTCGCAAGCGCGACGATCGAGCGGCCTTCCGGCGTCTCGTCGGCGAGGCTGGCAAGCAATGCGGCATCGGCAAGTTCCGTCTCCATGACGCCCGGAACCGGCAGGAAATCGCTCGCCATACGGTTGCCGTAGGTCACTGTTCCGGTCTTGTCGAGCAGCAGCGTATCGACGTCGCCCGCCGCCTCGACGGCGCGGCCGGAGGTGGCGATGACGTTGAAGCGGACCAGCCGGTCCATGCCTGCGATGCCGATCGCCGACAGGAGACCGCCGATGGTCGTCGGGATCAACGTCACGAGCAGCGCGGAGAGCACGGTGACGGAGAGGATCGTTGCCGAGTAGCCGGCAAGGCCCCAAAGCGTCACGACCGCAATCAGGAAGATCAGCGTCAGTCCGGAAAGCAGGACCGACAGCGCGATCTCGTTCGGCGTCTTCTGCCGCCGCGCACCCTCGATGAGCGCGATCATGCGGTCGACGAAGGTCGAGCCTGGCGCGGTGGTGATGCGGATCTTGATCCAGTCGGAAAGGACCTGCGTGCCGCCGGTGACCGCGGAGCGGTCGCCGCCCGCTTCGCGGATCACTGGTGCCGATTCGCCCGTGATGGCACTCTCGTTCACCGATGCCACGCCTTCGACCACCTCCCCGTCGCCGGGAATCAGTTCTCCGGCCTCGACCAGAACGAAGTCACCGACTTTCAGCATGGTTGCCGGAATTTCCTGCGTTTCCCGGCCTCCCGGCGAGAGGAGCTTGTGCGCGGCCAGCTCCGATTTGGTGCGGCGCAGGAAGTCGGCCTGCGCCTTGCCACGCCCCTCGGCAACGGCTTCGGCGAATGTGGCGAAGAGCACAGTGAACCACAGCCAGGCCGCGATCTGGCCGGAGAAGAGCGGGCTGCCGCCCGCGGATACGAGATCGCGGACGAAGAAGAAGGTCACCAGCGCCGCCACGACCTCGGTGACGAAGATGACGGGGTTGCGGACGAGCTGGCGTGGATCGAGTTTGACGAAGGCGGCCTTCGCTGCCGGGAGCAGGATCGCTGGGTCGAAGAGGCGCGGCGCATCTGGTTTCTTGAGCATACGGTTTTCCTTCAGAAGGTCTGGCCCGAGAGCATGGCGAGATGCTCGATGATCGGGCCGAGGGCGAGCGCCGGGAAGAACTGCAGCCCGCCGAGAATGAGGATGATGCCGATCAGGAGGCCGACGAAGAGCGGCGTGTCGGTCGGGAAGGTGCCCTTGGAAGCCGGCACCCGCGTCTTGGCGGCAATCGAGCCGGCGATCGCGAGCACCGGAACGGCATAGGCGAAGCGGCCGAGCAGCATCGCGATGCCGAGCGTCGTGTTGTACCAGGGCGTGTTGCCCGTGAGCCCGCCGAAGGCCGAACCGTTGTTGCCGGCGGCAGAGGTGAAGGCATAGAGGATTTCCGAGAGCCCGTGCGGACCGGCAGTGCCGACGCTGGCAACGGCGAAAGGCAGGACCGCGGAAATTGCCGTGAAGCCGAGGATCGCGAGCGGCAGAATGAGCACGGCGAACATGGCGTACTTCATCTCGCGCGATTCGATCTTCTTGCCGAGCAGTTCCGGCGTGCGCCCGACCATCAGACCGGCGACGAAAACGGCAAGTATCGCAAAGACCACCATGCCGTAGAGTCCGGAGCCGACGCCGCCGGGCAGCACTTCGCCGAGCTGGATGAGGAACATCGGGACGAGACCGCCAAGACCCGTGAACGAGCCATGCATTCCGTTGACGCCGCCATCCGAAAGGCCGGTCGTAACCGTAGCATAAAGCGCCGTCATCGCCTGGCCGAAGCGGACCTCCTTGCCCTCCATGTTGCCTGGTGCCGGATCGAGGCCGAGCGCGGTGAGGATCGGATTGCCCGCCGCCTCCGCCCAGTAGACGACCCCGACGCTTGCGATCAGAAAGGCGAAGGTGACGGCAATGAAGGCCCATCCCTGTCGGCGATTGCCGACGAGCTGGCCGAAGGTGTAGAGCAGCGCCGCCGATACGGACAGCATGGCGAAGATGTTGAGGTAATTCGAAAGCGCCGTCGGGTTTTCGAAAGGATGCGCCGCATTGACGTTGAAGAAGCCGCCGCCATTGGTTCCGAGCTGTTTGATAGCCTCCTGGCTGGCGACAGGCCCGAGGGCGATGCTCTGTTGCGCCCCTTCAAGGGTCGTCGCCGTGACCGAGGCGTGAAACGTCTGCGGCAGGCCCATCGCCACGAAAGCGAGCGCCACGACGATGGCAAGCGGCAAAAGCACGTAGAGGGTGGCGCGAGTGAGATCAACCCAGAAGTTGCCGACCGTCGACGCGGCCGAACGCGCGAAGGCCCGCGTCAAGGCAAGCGCCATGGCGATACCGCTTGCAGCGGAAACGAAGTTCTGGACCGTCAGCCCCATCATCTGGCTGAGATGACTCATCGTCGTCTCGCCCGCGTAGTTCTGCCAGTTGGTGTTGGTGACGAAGCTGACGGCGGTGTTGAAGGCGAGATCCGGGGGGACGTTGCCGAAGCCCTGGGGATTCAAGGGCAGCCAAGCCTGAAGCCTCAGAATCGCGTAGAGAGACGCGAAACCCGCCATGCTGAAAGCGAGCATGGACAAGGCATAGGCGAACCAGCGCTGCTCCCTGGCCGGATCGACGCCGGCGGCGGCGTAGAGGCCGCGCTCGACCGGTCCGAGAAGGGGCGAGAGGACGTTACGGCCGCCGGAAAAGACCTGCGCCATGTAAAGCCCCAGCGGTTTGACGACGGCCAGGACGGCGAGGAAGAGGAGGCTGATCTGCAGCCACCCGATGACGGTCATGGGGAAATCTCCGAATCTGACAGGCTATGGAGCGGAATGCCGACGGAAAACCGCGCGCCGCTTTCGGCGCTCGAAGACGGCGGAAGGTCAGAACCGTTCCGGCCGGACGAGCGTCACGACGAGGTAGACCGCGAGGGCGATGGCAACGATCAGCCCAATGAGAGCTCCAATCATCGAACCCTCCTAAAGCCGGTTCAGCGCGCGTGCGTAGAGCGCAAACAGGACGAAGCCGCCGGTGCCGGCGGCAAGAAAAAGGACGTCGGGCATTGTATGCTCCAGATCTCTGCGAGCCACGCCTCGATTTGGCGGCCATGCAACGAGTCCGGATAATGCACCCACACCGGATCAATTATCGATTGGGATGCTTTAAGATACGCGTAAAGAAAAGATAAAGGCGAGCTGCCGCGGGCTTCTGGAGAGGAACGGAACGGCAAGCGGGCTTTTCGGCTCCGAATGGACGCACGGAGGCGTCACTTCACCGAGATGTCCACCCTCGAGATCGGATTGACCGTCGGCTCAGGCTGGGTGGTGACCTCGTGCAGCCATTCGCGCCAGATGGCGACGAGCAGCGCCATGAGGACGGGGCCGACGAAGAGGCCGAGAAAGCCCATGGTCTTGACGCCGCCGACGAGGCCGAAAAAGGTCGGCAGGAAGGGCAGCTTGATCGGACCGCCGACGAGCCTCGGCCTCAGCGTCTTGTCGACGATGAAGAGCTCGGTCGTGCCCCAGGTAAAGAGCGCGACTCCGTGTATGGGCGAGCCGCTCGCCACCAGATAGATCGAAACGAGCGTGAAGCAGAGCGGCGCGCCGCCCGGCACGAGCGCCATGATGCCGGTGATGATGCCGAGCGTCACCGGCGAGGGCACGCCCGCCAGCCAATAGGCCACGCCGAGCACGATGCCTTCGCCGATCGCGATGATGCCCATGCCGGTTACCGTCGAGCTGATGGTGAGCGGCACGACGCGCGACAGCCGCTCCCAGCGCATCGGAAAGATCCGTTCGCCGAGATGATCGAGCTGCCTCGAAAACGACTGGCCATCGCGATAGACGAAAAACAGCGTGATCAGCATGAACAGCAGCGTCAGGAAGGACTGGAAGGCGGAGGCGCCGATCACCAGTACGCCGCGATAGATATTGCCGATATTCGAGCCGCTGACGAGCTGCACGAGCTCGCCAAGCGCGCCGGGATGGCCGACATATTTGACCCATTGCTCGCCAAGCCAGGAGCCGGCGACGGGGATCGTCGTCAGCCAGGCGGGGACCGGCGCGCCGTTCTCGTTGGTCGCGACCGCCCAGACGAGCCAGTCACGCACCTCGTCCACGGCATAGACCGCAGCGAGCGAGATCGGCACGACGATGAAGGCGATCACCGAGACGAGCGCAATGGTCGCGGCAAGGGTGCGATTGCCGTTTAAGGCCTGGAGCAGCCGGCGATAGACGGGCCAGCTCGCAAAACCGATGACGACGGCCGCGAGCACCGGCACCACGAAGCCATGGAAGAAATAGACGCCGGCGAGCAGAACGAGCACGAGCAGCCAGCGGGCGGCCGAAATCGGCACGACGAGGGCGGAGCGCGAATGGGCCGGCTGCCCGAAGAGCCGCGGCTCCACGGGAGCATTTTCTCGTTCACGATTGCCCAATTGCACCTGTAGTCCTCCGTCTTTTCCGACCTTACAACAAACCCGTGACCTTGCCAGCCCGTTTTGCGGCACTGACGCGCGCTTTCCGGCACAATAATGACGACGCCTCGGAACGCTCGGTTTACATCGGCAAACCCCCGATGCGCCTCTCCGTCTAGCGAAAGCCCATGACAGGGAGATATCGGTTCGGCAGGCACGATTTGCCGGCCGCTCCGGTTCTCGTGGGAGGTGGGTACTTATTGACGTTTACGTCAAGGTTATATAATCCGGATACGGCTTGAAGATGTAGAGCAAAAGCAGCATCTTCGACGGAGAGGAAGATCGGGAGGGATTTTTCTTCGCCGTGAGCACGGCCGTTCGTTGGCGACCAGAGGGAGAGAGATCATGGCGGAAGCAAGCGCCCAGCAGGCGGGCTCCAATACGGGGAAAATCTGGCTCAACTCCTATCCGCCGGGCGTGCCTGCCGAGATAGGTCCGCTCGCCTACCGCTCGATCGGCGAGTTCTTCGATCATGCGGTCGCGCAATATTCCTGGCGCCCGGCCTTCACCTGCATGGGCAAGTCGCTGACCTTCTCCGACCTCAATGTTCAATCGGGCAGGATCGGTGCCTGGCTGCAATCGCTGGGGCTCGCCAGGGGCGATCGGGTTGCGGTGATGATGCCGAACATCCTGCAGAATCCGGTCATCGTCTATGGCATCCTCAGGGCCGGCTTCACGGTCGTCAACGTCAATCCGCTCTACACCCCACGCGAGCTCGAGCACCAGCTGGTCGATGCCGGCGCCAAGGCGATTTTCGTGCTCGAGAATTTCGCCCACACGGTCGAGCAGGTGCTGGCCCGCACGGCGGTGAAACACGTGGTGGTCGCCAGCATGGGCGACATGCTCGGCCCCAAGGGGGCGGTCGTCAATCTCATCGTGCGCCGTGTCAAGAAACTCGTCCCGGCCTGGTCGATACCGGGACATCTTCCCTTCAAAATGGTTCTTGCCAAGGGCGCGAAGCTCACCATGGCGAAGCGCAACGTCGCGCCGGGCGATATCGCCTTCTTGCAATATACGGGGGGGACGACCGGCGTCTCCAAAGGGGCGACGCTGACCCACGCCAATCTTCTGTCCAACATGGCCCAGATGGAGCTGTGGCTGAACACGGCCTTCCTGCGCAAGCCGCGCCCGGAAAACCTCACCTTCATATGCGCGCTGCCGCTCTATCACATCTTCGCGCTGACGGTGAATTCGCTGATGGGGCTTGCGACCGGCGGCAACAACATCCTGATCCCCAATCCGCGCGACATTCCGGCTTTCGTCAAGGAACTCGGCAAGTACAGGACCAACATTTTCCCGGGACTCAATACGCTGTTCAATGCCCTGATGAACAACGCAGAATTCCGCAAGCTCGACTTCTCGTCACTGATTTTGACCTTCGGCGGCGGCATGGCGGTGCAGCGCCCGGTCGCCGAACGCTGGCTGGAATTGACCGGCTGCCCGATCCACGAAGGCTACGGCCTTTCGGAGACTTCTCCGGTCGCGACCGCCAATCGGCTCGACACGGGCGATTTTACCGGGACGATCGGCATGCCGCTCCCCTCCACCGAGGTCGAGATCCGCGACGAGGAGGGGCGAACGCTGCCGATCGGCGAGATCGGCGAAATCTGCATCCGTGGCCCGCAGGTCATGGCCGGCTATTGGCAGCGCCCGGAGGAAACGGCAAAGGCGATCTCTCCCGACGGCTTCTTCCGTACCGGCGACATCGGCTTCATGAATGCCGAGGGGCTGACGAAGATCGTCGACCGGAAGAAGGACATGATCCTCGTCTCCGGCTTCAATGTCTTCCCGAACGAGATCGAGGAGGTGGCGGCGACCCATCCGGGCATCCTCGAATGCGCCGCCATCGGCGTCGCCGATCCCCACTCCGGCGAGGCGGTCAAGCTCTTCGTCGTGCGCAAGGACCCGAACCTCACGGAAGAAGAGGTGAAGCGCCACTGCGCCGAAAACCTCACCAACTATAAGCGGCCGCGACACGTGGAATTCCGCACCGAACTGCCGAAATCGAACGTCGGCAAGATCCTGCGCAAGGATTTGCGCGAGTAACGGCGCAGCAAGGCCCGATCCTGGGCGGGGCAGAGTACACGACTTGGCCAGGGTACCGCCGCCCCGCTTTTTTTGCTGCAGCGCACAGGTGCCCTTGATTTGCCGCGGTTAAACCGACTAGCTATCGCAGCCAATTCCGATGCAAGGAGCCCTGCGATGAAAGCGCTTGTCGAAAACCTGAAAGCCACTGCACGCGAGACCAATGCGACCGATATCCGCGCCGCCTTCGCGGCCGATCCGAACCGCTTCTCCCGCTTCAGCCCGAGCCTCGGCGACCTGCTTTTCGACTATTCGAAGTGCGCGGTGAACGACAGGATTCTCGACGGCCTCGAGGCGCTCGCCAAGGCGGCGAAGGTCGAGGAGAAGCGCGATGCGATGTTCCGCGGCGACATCATCAACATCACCGAGGAACGCTCCGTCCTGCACACGGCGCTCAGAAACAGGGCCAACCGGCCGATCCTCGTCGGCGGCAAGGACGTCATGCCCGACGTCAATGCCGTGCTCGATGCGATGGGCGCCTTTGCCGACGGCGTCCGCTCCAGCGGGCTGAAGGGCGCCACCGGCAAGAAGATCACCGATGTCGTCAATATCGGCATCGGCGGCTCCGACCTCGGCCCGGCCATGGCGACGCTGGCGCTCGCGCCCTTTCACGACGGCCCGCGACTGCATTTCGTCTCCAACGTCGACGGTGCCCATATCGCCGACACGCTGAAGCTTCTCGATCCGGAGACCTCGCTCTTCATCGTCGCCTCCAAGACCTTCACGACGATCGAGACGATGACCAATGCGGCGACGGCGCGTGCCTTCATCGCCGGTAAGCTCGGCGAGGCGGCGGTCGGCCACCACTTCGCGGCCGTCTCCACCGCGCTCGACAAGGTCGCCGCCTTCGGCATCGACGCCTCGCGGGTCTTCGGCTTCTGGGACTGGGTCGGCGGACGCTACTCGATCTGGTCGGCAATCGGCCTGCCGCTGATGATCGCCATCGGCAAGGAGAATTTCGGCCGTTTCCTCGATGGCGGCCATGCCATCGACGAGCATTTCCGCACCGCGCCCGTTCGTCAGAACATCCCGATGCTCCTCGGACTCATCGGCTTCTATCATCGCAACGTGCTCGGCTACCCCTCACGGGCGATCCTGCCCTACGACCAGCGCCTCGCCCGCTTCCCGGCCTATCTGCAGCAGCTCGACATGGAATCGAACGGCAAGGGCGTCACGCTCGACAGCACCCCGGTTGAATTCTCGACGGGACCTGTCGTCTGGGGCGAGCCGGGCACCAACGGCCAGCATGCCTTCTACCAGCTCGTCCATCAGGGCACGGACATTATCCCTGCGGAATTCATGATCGCCGCGAACGGCCACGAAAAGGACCTGCGCCACCAGCACCAGTTGCTGATCGCCAATTGCCTGGCGCAGTCGGAAGCACTGATGAAGGGCCGCACGCTTGGCGAAGCCAAGGCGCAGCTCACCGCCAAGGGCATGGACGAGGCGAAGGCGGACAGGATCGCGCCGCATCGCGTCTTCACCGGCAATCGGCCGTCGCTGACCTTCGTTTACGATCAGCTCGACCCCTTCGCGCTCGGTCGGCTGATCGCGCTTTACGAGCACCGTGTCTTCGTCGAGGGCGCGCTCTTCAACATCAACTCCTTCGACCAGTGGGGCGTCGAGCTCGGCAAAGAGCTCGCGACCGGCCTGCTGCCGGTCATCGAAGGCAGGGAGAGTGCGGAAGGCCACGATTCCTCGACCGCCGGCCTTGTTGCAGCCCTTCTCAAGGCTGCACGCTGACAACAAAAAGGGCGCCAGCGATGCCGGCGCCCTTTTTGCCCCCAGATCAGTCGGGATCAGAGCCCGATCTCGTATTTCCAAGGCGGATTGGCGCCGGCGCGCGACACGGTCACGGCGGCTGCCTTCGCGCCAAGGGCAAGCGCCTGGCGCACCGCCTCTTCACTCAGGTTTGCGACGTGTTCCTTGCTCAGCAGGTTATTGAGCTTCAATGAGGCGAGCACGCCAGCATCGAAGGTATCGCCGGCCCCGACCGTATCGACGACCGTGACACGCTCGCTCGCGACCTCGACCGTGTGGTTCCGCGTATAGCCGACGGCCCCGTCAGCGCCCCGGGTTATCAGCACCAACTTCGGCCCGCGCTTCAGCCATTCGGCGGCGAGCGCGTCGTGGCTGCCCTCCATGCCAAACCAGGCAAGATCCTCGTCGGAGAATTTGACGATGTCCGACATCGCCGCCATCCGGTTCATCCGGGCGAGATGCGCCGCGCGATCCTTGATGAAGTCAGGACGGATGTTCGGGTCGAAGGAGATCACCCGCTTTTCGTGTTCCCGGGCCATCAGCGCCTCGTAGGTCGAGCCGCAGGGCTCGGGGATCAGGCTGATCGCACCGAAATGCAGCGCCTCGCAGAAATCTCCGAGCGCCGGCAGGTGCTCCGCGGTGATCATCCGACCGGCCGTGTTCTCGTCGAAGAAGGCATAGCTCGCATGCCCGTTCACGAGCTTCACGAAGGCGAGCGTCGTGTGCAGCGGCAGGGTGGCGCAGGGCCCGAAATCGACATTCGCGGCCTTCAGCGTTGCGCGCAGGATATCGCCGAACATATCGTCCGAAAGGCCGGTGAAGAAGCCGGTCGGGATGCCGAGCCGCCCGAGCGCGATCGCGGTGTTGAAGATCGCCCCGCCGGCATAGGGGGCAAAGGCGCTTTCTCCCGCCGCCGTCTCGCGCGGCAGCATGTCGATCAGGGCCTCTCCGCAACAAACGATCATCACATTCCTCCCGTAAAACTATTCAATCGAAGTCGATAAACCCGCGCCTCTGCTGCTCGTCACTGGACCGCAAGTTCGCCGACGCCGCCGTTCTTGGCCGACCAGGCGAGCGGCGCATTGAGGAAGGCCTCGACCTCATTCAGTGTCTTTTCATCGAACAGCGCCTGCTCACGCGCGACGGCGAGCACGTTGCGCCAGGTGGCGATGTAGTGCAGGTCGACGCCCTTCGCCTTCATGTTCGCCCGCGCTTCGGGGAAGATGTCGTAATAGAAGAGCGCGATGCCATGCTCGACGATACCGCCGGCCGCGCGGATCGCGTCGATGAATTTGAACATCGAGCCGCCGGCTGTCGTCAGGTCCTCGATCACCAGCACGCGTGCGCCCTCCGGCATGTGGCCTTCGATCTGGGCGTTGCGTCCGTGGCCCTTCGGCTGCTTGCGCACATAGATCATCGGCAGACCGAGGCGCTCAGCGAGCATCGCGGCGAAAGGAATTCCGGCCGTCTCGCCCCCGGCGACGACGTCGAACTGCTCGAAGCCGGCTTCACGCAGGATCGTCGCGGCGGCGAAATCCATGACCGCCGAGCGGATGCGCGGATAGGAGATCAGCTTGCGGCAATCGATGTAGACCGGGCTCGCCATGCCGGAGGAGAGCTTGTAAGGCTCGTCGGCGCGGAAATGCACGGCCTTGATTTCCCACAGCATCTTCGCGACCAGTTCGGCCATCACCGCCTTGTCGGTGAACGCGTTCGAAAACATGAATTCTCCTTCCTTAGTGTGACCCGAAAAGTGGGAGCCGGTTTTCGGGTCCGTTACGCGACAAAACAACCTCAGGATTGGACCACCGTCCAATAAAGCGGGAACATCGGATCGAAAACGGTGACCGGGCCGGCGTCCGTATCGATCTTGGCGGGATAGCGGACCGGCTCGCCCTGCTTGCGCAGCGTGATCGTCTCCTCGTTCACCGGCAGGCCGTACCAGGCGGGGCCGTTCAGCGACGTGAAGGCCTCCAGCCGGTCAAGCGCGCCCTCCTCCTCGAAGACATGGGCGAGGCAACTCAGCGTGTTGATCGAGGTGTAGATACCGGCACAGCCGCAGGCGCATTCCTTGAGCGGGTCGGCATGCGGGGCGGAATCGGTGCCGAGGAAGAAGCGCACGTCGCCAGAGGTCGCAGCGGCGCGCAGGGCCAGGCGGTGGGTCTCGCGCTTGGCGACGGGCAAGCAGTAATAATGCGGCTTGATGCCGCCGACGAGGATGGCGTTGCGGTTGATGATCAGGTGATGGGTTGTAATCGATCCGGCGAGATTGGCCGCGTGCTCCTTGATATAGTCAACGCCGTCCTTCGTCGTCACGTGCTCCATCGTGATCCTGAGGTCGGGCAGTAGCCGGCGCAGCGGATCGAGGACCGTTTCGATGAACACCGCCTCACGATCGAAGATGTCGACGTCCGGCGTCGTCACCTCGCCATGGACGCAGAGCGGCAGGCCGATCTCGGCCATGCGTTCGAGAACCGGCATCGCCTTCCCGATATCGCGCACGCCGCTCGACGAATTGGTGGTCGCGCCCGCCGGATAGAGCTTGACCGCCGTGACTAGACCGCTGCGGAAGCCCGCCTCGACGTCATCCGGATCGGTCCCTTCGGTCAGGTAAAGCGTCATCAGCGGCTCGAAACGATCTTCGGTCGGAACCGCAGCAAGAATGCGCTCGCGATAGGCGGCGGCATCGGCAGAGGTCACGACCGGCGGCACGAGATTGGGCATGATGATGGCGCGGGCGAAGTGGCGGCTCGTATCGGCGATGACGCCGCGCAGCATGCCGCCGTCGCGCAGGTGAAGATGCCAGTCGTCCGGGCGGCGGATAACGAGGTCTTGCATTTCAGCCTTCTCCCGATGCTCGCGCCCGATTCGCGCAGACGGCGTCCGAGGCAGCCGATGCGCGTGGTGGGCGGCAACTCATGTGGTGAAACCGCGCCTCGATATCACCATTGCATCGCCAAAGACAATGGTGATTCGATGAGGTTTGAGCGGGGCGCGGGCAGAAACCGAATGCACTTTTCCTCATCCCGCTCCTGAGCCATCTTCAGAAATCGGTGATCACCAGATCGCTGGGGCGGCAATTGCCGAGCACGCGGCGAGCGTTCGGGATATCATTGCCGAAAGCCTTCTTGCGTGCGGTCTCCTCATCATAGCCATGATCATACCAGCGCTGCAGCAAACGCCGCTCGAGCACTTCGATTCCGGGATCGATGAGGATCGAAAAGTCGAAGGCGGCATCAAGCTCTCGCCACGGCACCTCGTCGAGCAGCAGGTAATTGCCTTCGACAAGCACAATCCGCGTCTCCGGCGGGATCGCTCTCGCCGAGGCGATCGCCAGTTCGCGCGAACGGTCGAAGACCGGAACGAGCACCTCGCCGTCATTTGCCCGGACGGCGGCGAGTATCGAAACGAAGGAACGGACGTCGAAAGTCTCGGGCGCGCCCTTGCGCGCGAGCAAACCCTTCTGCTCCAGCACGGCATTGTCCATGTGGAAGCCATCCATCGGCAGCACCGCCACACTTTCCCCCGTCCCGGCGATCGCCTCCGCAAGGGTTTCGGAAAGCGTCGACTTACCGGCGCCGGGCGGACCGGCGATTGCGACGATAAAGCGGCCGGCATCACCCGCCCGCTTCAGTATCTCATCCCTGACGGATTTGACATTCATGCGGCGATTGCCTCGCCAGGCGGCGCCTTCGCTCCGGTCATGAAGGCGACCGCGTCCGACATGGTATGTTCCTTCGGATTGATGACGCAGAGGCGCCGGCCGAGGCGGTGGATATGGATCCGGTCCGCCACCTCGAAGACGTGCGGCATGTTGTGCGAGATCAGGACGATCGGCAGGCCGCGGCGGCGGACGTCGAGGATCAGTTCCAGGACGCGCCGGCTTTCCTTGACGCCCAAGGCCGCCGTCGGCTCGTCCATGATCACAACCTTCGAGCCGAAGGCCGCCGCGCGCGCGACGGCGACACCCTGACGCTGGCCGCCCGAGAGCGTTTCCACCGCCTGGTTGATGTTCTGGATCGTCATCAAGCCGAGTTCCGAAAGCTTCGATCGAGCCATCTTCTCCATGGCCGAGCGGTCAAGCGTGCGAAACAGCTTGCCGAACAGGCCCGGCTTCCTGATCTCGCGGCCGAGGAACATGTTGTCGGCGATCGAAAGCGCCGGCGACAGAGCGAGGTTCTGGTAGACGGTCTCGATACCTGCGGCCCGCGCCTCCATCGGCGAGCGGAAATGCACCGGCTGGCCCTCGAGGTGGATCTCGCCCTCGTCCGGGGTGACGGCGCCGGAAATCGCCTTGATCATCGAGGACTTGCCGGCGCCGTTGTCGCCGATCACCGCGAGGATCTCGCCCGGATAGAGGTCGAAATCGGCGTGGTCGAGGGCGGTGACGCGGCCATAGCGCTTGACGAGACCGCGAGCGGTGAGAATGGGTTCCTGTGCCATCAGGCTGCTACCTTTCTGATCCACTGGTCGATTGCTACGGCGGAGATGATGAGCACGCCGGTCAGGAAGACCTTCCACTGCGGGTCGGCGCCGAGCATGTTGAGGCCCATCGAGACGACGCCGACGATCATCGCGCCGATCAGCGTTCCGAGGATCGAGCCGCGGCCGCCGAAGAGCGAGATGCCGCCGATCACGGCTGCGGTGATGGCCTGCAGGTTATAGTCAGTGACGGCTGCCGACGGAGAGATCGAGCCGTTTCGGCCGATCGACACCCAGGCGGCCAGAGCGGCAATCAGGCCGGCGATCGTGTAAGCGCTGAGGAGCACCTTGCCGACACGAATACCGGAGAGCTTGGCCGCCTCCGGGTCGTCGCCGACCGCGTAGAGGTGACGTCCCCAGGCCGTGTGGTTCAACGCGTACCAGAGGCCGAAGACAAGCACGACCATGGCGACGACGCCGAGGGTCAACACCGCCGCGCCGACCTTGAAGGTCACGCCGAAGACGTGCAGCCACTGGGTTACCGCGGTAACGTCCGCCTCGCGGATGGTCGCGTTCTCCGAGTAGATGAAGTTCGTCGACATGATCACGTACCAGGTACCAAGCGTGACGATGAAGGGCGGCAGCTTCAGGCGCGAAACCAGGAGGCCGTTCAAAAGCCCGCAGGCGCCGCCGACCACGAACCCGGCCGCCACTGCAAGCGGTGCCGGCAGACCGTAGGAGACGGCGCAATTGCCCATGACGACTGCCGAGATGACCATGATGACGCCGATCGAGAGATCGATGCCGGCCGTCAGGATCACCAGCGTCTGCGCCGCGCCGAGCATGCCGACGACGGCGATCTGCTGGAGGATCAGCGTCAGCGTATAGGACGAGAAGAACCTGCCGCCGATCGCAAGGCCGAAGACGAGGATCGACATGACGAGCACGACGAACGGCACGGCCGCCGGCGTCGAGTGCAGGAAATGCTGGATCTTCTGGAGCGGCGTCTTTTCGTGCGTGTCGAAAGACGCCACCTCCGTCGAACTGTTGACCAGGACCTTTTCGAACTCCTGGGATGGTTGTGCGGCTGTGTTTGGCTCGGCCATGGAGACTCCTCCCATAAACCCCACTCTCAAGGGGTTGCATAACTGCCGGATGCGCGGCCCGCCGACCCTTGCGGCGAGTTCCGGATAGCGATCACGGCAAGTGCGGACTCACTTTCTCGAGCCCTGGACCGTGACCGCTTCCGAGAGTAGAGCGGACGTGCGCCATCGCGACTTCCATTATCCCGCTCTAAAGTTCGCGCAGCTTTCGCGCCTTGTCAAAGACCCCGGCGCTTACACGAAGGGCGGCCGGGGCCGCCCTTCCCTGTCGGTTTGCGTTTCGGTCAAGCGGGCGATCAGCCCCAGCACTTCTCCGTGCCGACCTTGGTGTCGATCGACTCGACGCCGGAGACCGGCTTGTCGGTGACGAGCGATACGCCGGTGTCGAAGAAGTCCTTGCCTTCGGTCGGCTTCGGCTTCTCGCCGGTCTCGGCGAACTTCTTGATCGCCTCGATGCCAAGCGCGGCCATCATCAGCGGATATTGCTGCGAGGTCGCGCCGATGACGCCTTCCGCGACAGCCTTAACGCCCGGGCAACCGCCGTCGACGGATACGATCAGAACATCGTTCTCCTTACCGACGGCCTTGAGCGCCTGATAGGCGCCGACGGCGGCCGGCTCGTTGATGGTGTGGATGACGTTGATGTCCGGATCCTTCTGCAGAAGGTTTTCCATCGCCTTGCGGCCGCCTTCCTCGTTGCCGTTCGTCACGTCGTGACCGACGATACGCGGATCGTCTTCGTCGCCGATCTTGTTCGGATCCTTGGGATCGATACCGAACCCGATCATGAAGCCCTGGTCACGCAGCACGTCGACGGTGGGCTGCGACGGCGTGAGGTCGAGGAAGCCGACCTTCGCTTCCTTCGCTTTCTCACCCATTGTCGCGGCGGCCCACTGGCCGATCAGCTTGCCCGCGAGCAGGTTGTCGGTTGCGAATGTGGCGTCCGCTGCGGTCGCCGGATCGAGAGGCGTGTCGAGGGCGATCACCAGAACGCCGGCGTCCTGCGCCTTTTTCACCTGGTCGACGATCGCCTTGGTGTCCGAGGCTGCGATGAGAATGCCTTTGGCTCCGTCGGCAATGCAGGATTCGATAGCTGCAACCTGACTGTCGTGGTCGCCATCCACCTTGCCTGCGTATGACTTCAGCGTCACGCCAAGTTCCTGGGCCTTGGCGGCAGCACCTTCCTTCATCTTCACGAAGAAGGGATTGGTGTCGGTCTTGGTGATGAGGCAGGCGGAGACATCGGCCGCCTGCGACGGCGAGGCGAAGGCTACACCGAGTGCGAGCGCGCCGAATGCGGCAGAAAGAACTGTTTTCTTCATAAAACCCTCCCAAGGATGAAAATGCCGGCGGACCGGCTTCGGGCTTCGCCATCGCAGCATTCTCCTTCCGCTGCAACCGGCGCTTCCGACGATCAATCAAACATCAAATTTCCGGGGTGTCAATAAATAAATCAAATTGAATTATTATCTGGTTGTGGCATTCTGCGGCTAGCGGCGCTCCGGCTGTAAGCTGAAGGGCGGGCGAATTGACGTAGTCACGGCGAGTGGAAAAACAGACTCGCGCCAAGCGGGCATCGATGGCGTCGCCGGTCCGGCCGGACGCGCGAGCTGTCGCACTTAGAATTGCTGCATGATTTCTTCTCAGGTCGTTTGAAGAACTGCTGCAGTGGTGCCAACGGGAGGAGACGGTGGCATGTCATTGACAGAGGGTCCCTATGCGGGACCGGCTCAACCGGATGTGATCGACCCAAGCGGCGGGGCCAATCAGACACGCGTGCGCGCCTACAACGAACGGCTGGTCATGTCGCTGGTGCGGCGGCACGGCAGCCTGTCAAAAGCCGAGATCGCGCGCCGCTCGGGCCTCTCGGCGCAAACCGTCTCCGTCATCATGCGCGCGCTCGAAGCCGACGGCCTGCTCATCCGCGGCGCACCGGTGCGCGGCCGCGTAGGACAGCCCTCGATCCCCATGCGCCTCAATCCGGACGCCGTCTACTCCTTCGGAGTCAAGATCGGCCGCCGCAGCGCCGATCTCGTGCTCATGGACTTTCTCGGCAGCATTCGTCTGCAATTGCACCAGATCCATACCTATCCGCTCCCCCACGAGATCGTCACCTTCATCGTCGAGGGCATGCAGAAACTCGAGCAACAGCTAACGCCGGATGAGCGCGGGCGCATCGCCGGCGTCGGCATCGCCACGCCCTTCGAACTGTGGAACTGGGCCGAGGAAGTCGGCGCGCCGCGCGAAGAGATGGACAAGTGGCGCAGTTTCGACCTGCAGGCGGCCGTCGCGGCACGTGTCCCGCGTCCCGTCTTTCTGCAAAATGACGGCACGAGCGCCTGCGGTGCGGAACTCGCCTTCGGTGTCGGCGCCAGCTATCCGGATTTCGTCTATTTCTATATCGGCTCCTTCATCGGCGGCGGCGTGGTCATCAACTCCGCCCTCTTCTCCGGCCGGACCGGTACGGCCGGTGCTATCGGTCCATTGCCGGTTGCGGGCAAGGATGGCAGGTCGACGCAATTGCTGAAGATCGCCTCGGTCTTCGTGCTCGAAAAGCTCTTGCGCGAACGCGGCATGGATCCGAAGCCGCTCTGGTATTCAGCGGACGACTGGATCGACTTCGGCGAGCCCTTGGAGATCTGGATCCAGGATTCGGCCGCGGCGCTCGCCCAGGCCGTTGTCTCGGCCGTCTCCATCGTCGACTTCTCCGCCGCAGTGATCGACGGCGGCTTCCCGTCCTGGGTACGCTCCCGTCTTCTCGCGGCCACCCGCAAGGCGCTGCGGACGCTGGATCTCCAGGGCGTCACCGTTCCGGACCTCGTCGAAGGTGCCGTCGGAAGCCACGCCAGGGCGATCGGCGGCGCAAGCTTGCCGCTGTTTTCCCGCTACCTGCTCGACACGAATGTTCTCTTTAAGGAGCTTAGTTAATGCTAAAAGGAATAGATCCCATCCTGAGCCCGGAACTGCTTTCCGCGCTCAGAGCAATGGGGCACGGCGACGAGATCGCGCTGGTCGACGGAAACTACCCCGGACAGGAACATGCACGCCGATTGGTACGACTCGACGGTCACCACCTGATCCCCGTGCTCGACGCTATTCTCAGCGTGCTGCCGATCGACGATTTCGTGCCCGAAGCGATCTTCCGCGCCACGGTCAAGCAGGACAAGGATGCGCTCGATCCGGTGCATCGCGACATCATCGCCTGCTGCCGGAAGCACGAGCCGAAGCAGCCGGTCGTTCCATTGCTCGGCGCGGACTTCTACCCGCGCGTCAGGGCCGCCCACACGGTGGTTCAGACCAGCGAGCCGCGGCTCTATGGCAACGTCATCCTGCGCAAGGGCGTAATCTATCCCTGACCTGGAGCGAAGACGCAAAGAACCCGCCGGAGCGGCCGGCGGGTTCTTTTTTTGATCAAGGATTTCAGTGCTTAGGCGGTGACGGCCCTGCCGACGCGGGCATCGAGCGAGAGCGCACCCGGGCCGAAGCCGGCGAGCACGAGGAAGGCGCCGGCGATGGTGACGTTCTTCATCATCATGATTTGGTTGAAGACCGTCAGCAAGCCATTGGCGGCCGGCGGGAAGTCCGGGATGTTGATCGCGCCGCTGTGGAAGACGAAACCCGTCACCAAGCAGAAGGCAGCAAGCAGGTAGGACGCGATGCGCGTCTGGAAACCGACGAGAACCGCGAGGCCCGCGGCGAGTTCGAAGATACCGGCGAGATAAGCGAGCGCCGTTGCCGCCGGCCAGCCGGCATTGGTGATCATTCCCGCCGTTGCCGCCGGATCGGTCAGCTTGCCGAAACCGGAGGTGATGAAGATGATAGAGAGAAGAATGCGTCCGATGAGGACGATGACATTCTGGGACATGATCGAGGCTCCTGTTGGAAACGTTGGCAGCAGAGATATCAAGATTTCGAGAATCCTCTAGCCGCCGGCCCGGCGACAGATCGTTCACAAATTAGAGACGGAAGTGATTCGTCGTCAACCGACGCGCCCATAAAGCGCTTCGCACGCGATCACGTCCGTCCATCAAGCGCTTTTCTGTTGCAAGACGCGGCGACAGAGTGAAAAATCCCGGCGCTGTAAGGGGAACGCAGGGGTAATCGCATGGCCGAAGTGAACCGGAGTCCCGCCTTTTGGCGGTCCTTCCCTATTTTCGAAGACTTCGATCGGGAAACGCTTTGCGAGCTCGCCGAGATCGCCACCTATCGGAAGTGGCCCGCCGGAACGGTGATCTTTCAGCGCGGCGACGAGGGCAACTACATGATCGTCCTCGTTTCCGGCCGCATAAAGCTGTCGCTGTTCACGCCGCAAGGCCGCGAGCTGCTGCTGCGCCAGCATGAGGCGGGCGCGCTGTTCGGCGAAATGGCGGTGCTGGATGACCAGCCTCGCTCGGCGGACGCGACCGCGGTCACGGCCGCCGAGGGCTACGTGATCGGCAAGAAGGATTTCCTCGCTCTCATCACGCAGAAGCCGAAGATCGCCGAAGCGGTGATTCGGTTCCTCTGCGCGCAATTGCGCGACACGACGGATCGGCTGGAGACCATCGCGCTTTACGACCTCAATGCCCGTGTGGCACGCTTCTTCCTGGCGACGCTGCGGCAAATCCACGGCAGCGAGCTGCCGGCCAGCGCCAATCTCCGCCTGACGCTCAGCCAGACCGATATCGCCTCCATTCTCGGCGCCAGTCGGCCCAAGGTGAACCGCGCCATCCTCTGGCTGGAGGAAAACTGCGCCATCAAGCGGACGGACGGGATCATCTCGTGTAATGTGGGCCGTCTGCTGAGCATAGCGGATCCCGAGGAGGATTAGGCCGATTGAGCCTCAGGCAGTGGCCGCATTATCGCATCACCCCGCTTGCCGGCGGGATCGTCGCGAGCCTGGCGGCGGCGCTCATGCTGTATCTTTATGCCGAACCGGTGTTCCGCACGCAGCGCGAGCTCTTCTTCGACAATCTGACGCAATGGGTCCCCTCGCCACGGTCGCCGGAGATCGTCGTCGTCGACGTCGACCGCCGGGCCTATGAAGCGAAATCCGGCATCTGGGACAGGGGCGCGACTGCCGAGCTGATAGTGCGGCTCGCCGCGGCCGGGGCAAAGGCAATCGCGGTCGATTTCGTCTTCAGCGCTGACTGCGATCCGGCCTTGCCGGCAAACAGCGGGCTCGCCACAGCACTCGCCGAAGCGCCCGTCGTCCTGGGCTTCCTGGCTGCCGATCGCGCCCTGGAGCACCCGCGCCCCGTTCCTCCGCTCGCCTTGCGGCGCAGGCTTGCGGTGCCCGCGCAATGGTTCATCCAAGGCGCGGAAACCTCCTGCCCCGCCTTCATGGAGCAATCGAAAGCCGCGGCCGCCGCCTTCCTCGTCGGCGACGACGATGCACGCGTCCGGCGCGTGCAGGCTTTCGCCATCCTCGGCAATGATGCCTATCCGGCGCTCGGTATCGAAGCGGGCCGGCTTGCCGCGGCAAGCAGCACGCCGGTACTCGGCGGCGAACCCGCTTGGCTGAGGCTCGACCACGCTATCATCCCGCTCGACGAAAGCGGCAACTTGCGGTTCGTCGCAAGCTCGGAAGAGGCAATCGCCGAACGAACGCTTTCGGCAGCCGACGTCCTGGCTGATAAGGCCAACGGAAGCCGGCTCGCGGGCAAGCTCGTCTTTCTCGGCAGCAGCATGCCGAGCCTCGGCGGCCTACGCCCGACCGCCTCCATGCCGCTCGAAGCCTCGGTGCAGATCCATGCCGACATCGCCAATGCAATCACGACGGGTTTCGTGCCCTATCGGCACGGCGATCTGCCTCTGCTCGAAGCGCTTTTCAGCTTCGCCGCGGGGACGGTCGCCGCCTATGGCGCAACGAAACTGCGTCCCCTGACGACGCTCGCTCTCGGCTCGGCGGCCGTGCTTGCGGTCGTCGCCGTTGCCGGCGCGATCTACGCCGCCACCGGCTGGCTCGTCGACGCGGTTAGCATCTCGGTTGCCCTGGTGGCTGTCCTCGTAGTGACGAGCGCGCTCCAACTCGCCCGGGTGCGTCGCGCCGAAGCGATTGCCCGGCGGAAATTCGCGCAGTATCTGCCGCAGTCCGTGGTGGCGCGCTACATCGACGAACCGTATCGCGGCCGCATGGCCGGCGAGGAACGCCCCGTGACGGCGCTCTTCACCGATATCGAAGGCTTTTCTACGCTGTCGCAGAAGCTCGGGCCGCGCGAGCTCGTGTCCTTGCTCGACATCTATTTCGCCGAGGTGAACGCCCTCGTCTCCCGACATGGCGGCATGGTCGACAAGGTCGTTGGCGACGCCGTCCATGCCCTCTTCAACGCGCCCGAAGATCTCGCCGACCATGTCGACAAAGCGATCAAATGCGCCGTGGCGATCCGCAATCTGACAGAGGAAATGCGCAAGCGCCCGCAATTTGCCGAACATGGCTTCGGCAGAACCCGGATCGGCATCGAAACCGGTCCGGCTGTACTTGGAGAGGTCGGGGCCGGCGGGAAACTCGACTATACGGCCCATGGCGATGCCGTAAACCTCGCCGCGCGCCTGCAGGAAGCGAACAAGTTCCTTGGCACGGCCATCTGCATCGGCCCGGCCGCCGCCACCCAGTCGCGCGCAGCGCTGCGTACGCTCGGGCCACACGACATTCGCGGCTTTGGGTCGCTGGAGCTTTTCACCGTGGTGGATGGCGACGGATGAGGCTTATGGCCGCCCGTCATCCCGCTGCCGCGACGAGCCGAAGGGCCGGGGCGGCGCGACGTGTCGGTCCGATCGGGCAGAAGGTCGCGGCAGCGGGATGAGGGGCGGATCTCGACCTTGAAACTACCTCACCTCAGCCCAACGCTCGCATAGGCTTGCCGGATTCGCGCCTGGCCCCAGTTCGTCGGCTCGCTCGGTGGAGCACCCGGGCTCGTGAAATCGACGCCCTGGCCGGCCGAGACCGTCCGCGTCACGCCGCCGCCTCGGACGGAGACGGAGCCACGCTCCACGAAGACGGCAAAGGCCGCCCGGCTCGGACCACAGAAGAATTTCGTCCCGCGAACCCCGATCATGCCGAAGGCCGTTCGCACCGCCACATCCATCTTCGGCAAATTGTCGGGCCGGTCGAACACCATGCGGCCCAGTCCGAGTTCGAGCGTGCCGCCCTCAGCGGCGAGGAAGCTATCGATGAGGAGTTCCGTCTGTGGACCGAGCAGGATGCGCGTCTCGCTGAGCGCGAGATCGGCAAAGCTGTTGGTGCTCGTGGAGACATAGTCGTTGTCGAGAACCGCGTCGCCGGCGGCGAGGCGCCCCTCGTCGCCCCCCTGCCGGCGGCGAACATTGCCACGGATATTCCGCGCCTTGCCTACGACCGGGCTGGCCGCAGTCACAGCCGTTCCGCCACCCATGGCAGCAAGCATCAGGCCGCAAAGGAAGAGCCTTCTTTTCACATCTGGTTGCCGCATCGACCTGTGCCCGCTGCTTGATGGCAGCGCCTCCTGTTCGCGCTTCCGGCGCCATCCGAGGATAAACGCACGCATTGGTGATGCAAGATGCAATCGCCTCGCCCCAACCTCGCCGCTTCGCCCTCATCGCCGCTGTTTCCCGAGGAACATGCGCCGCATCACGGGGGTTTTAGAATTGGACAACATTAGGAGATCATCATGAAGAACCGGACCGGTTTGGACATTAGGATCGCCAAGGGCGTTCCGCTTGCGGTCGTCGCGCTTGCCGCCTTCGCTACGACCGCATTTCCTTCGGCGCGCGCCGCCGATCTCACGGCGGCCGAACAGTGTGACCGGGAAGCCGGCAGCGAGTTCGACCTTACGCGAAACAGGGCGTTCCCCGCCGTTGCCACACAGGACATCCGCATCGGCATCGCGCTTTCGGCGTGCCGCGAGGCTTATAACCAGAATGGCGGCGCCCGGACCCAATTCCAGCTCGCACGCGTTCTCGACAGGGCCGGGCAGAAGCTGCAGTCGCAACGCGTTCTCGCCGAAGCCGCCAAGAACGGCCATGCGCTCGCGATGGTGGGCTACGGCGAGGTACTTGCCGAGCGTGGAGAAACGGAAGCGGCCGTCAGCCTCTACCAGCGGGCGGCGGCTCAAGGAAATATCCTCGCCGCCCGCTATCTCGCCGCGACTCCTCGCGACGGCCTGGCGACGAATGTCGACGACGAAGTTGCCTCCCAATGGCTGGCGCGGGCAGACACGGACCGGCTGGCGCGGGCAGACACGGACCGGCTGCCGCGATGATCACGCCTTTCCGTCATGGTCAGGCGCCGGGGCGATCCGGCATCAACGGATCTCGCCCGCCTGCGGCCCCCAGGTATCGGTCAGTGCGAAGCCATCGGCGAGCGGATCGAACGGATCAAGGGCCACCTGGTGCAGACCGAAGGTCCAGCCGCGACCCGAAATGGTGGGGATGATCGCCTGCCGGCCCGCGACCGTCGTCACGCCTTCGAGTCCGACCTCGAATTCCGAGCCGATGATGGACCGGGATTTCAAGACGTCTCCCGGCTTGACCTTGCCGCGCGCATGCAACGTCGCGAGATTGGCCGAACTGCCGGTACCGCAGGGCGAGCGATCGACGCGGCCCGGCCACATGGTCGTGCAGGTCCGAACGGTTCCGTCCGCCTCCGTGTCGCGGAACATGACGTAGGCCACGCCCCTGATCTCCGGGATTTCCGGGTGCACCACCGGGATCGTGCGGTTGACGATGTCCTTCAGCACCATCCCCATCTCGACGATCCGGCGCGCATTCGCCTTCTCAATCATCGTGCCGACCTGGCGGACGTCGACAAGCGCATAAAAGATGCCGCCGAAGCAGAGATCGAGTTTGATGCGGCCCCAATCGGGCGTGTCCACCTCCACATCCAATTCCTGCACGAAGGACGGGACCATGGTAAGCTTCACGCGTTCGCAGCGCCCGTCGCGGCATGTGGCCGTTGCCTTCACGAGGCCCGCCGCCGTGTCGAGCATCACCACGGTTTCCGGCTCCTTCATTTCGACAATGCCGGATTCCAGCAGCGCCGTCGTCACGCAGATCGAATTGGACCCGGACATCGCATGCGCCTGGTCGGCCTGCAGGATGATGAAGCCCACATCCGCCTCCGGCCGTTTCGGCGGCACCAGCAGATTGACGGAGCCGATCGAGCCCGAGCGCGGCTCCAGGCACAGGAAGCGACGCAGGCTGTCATCCACTGTATTGATGTGGTTCAACTGCTCGGCAATGGAATTGCCCGGGATCTTCGGCACGCCGCCGATCGCCACCTTGCCGATCTCGCCCTCGCAATGAACATCTAGCAACTGGATCGTGCGCTTCCATCTCATCACATGTCTCCGGCTATGGCACCTGATATATCAGCGTTCGCGGCGATCCATATCGCGATCCCGATCCCGCCGCAAGGGAACCGCTAGATCACGATGATTTAGACTGGACCGACCTAAATCATCGTGATCGCCTCTCATAAGTTCGGGCGGGATGCGGGCGGAAAGCGCGCACAGTTTTCCTCATCCCGCGCAAACGCTCGGTCGGCACGTGCCCAAACTTGCCGCTTGACGCGCGCCGGCAGGCGCAGGAGCGTGATAGCGAGGCACTACCGCGGACGAACATGACGAAGTTCATCATTTTCACCGACCTGCACATGGTTCCCGAAGGTGCGGCGATCATCGGGCTCGACCCTTATCGGCGACTCGCCAACGGCATCGCCCATGTCAACCGTTATCATGCGGACGCGGACCGGGTGATTTTCGCCGGCGACCTCGCGCATGGGGCGGACCGTCCGTCCTACGAGCGGTTGAAACCGCTTCTCGGCGAGCTGGTCCCGCCGGCGGCGCTCATGATCGGCAACCACGACCGCCGCGAGGTTTTTCTGGATGTCTTCGCCGAGGCGGCGACGGACGACAACGGCTTTGTCCAGCAGGCGATCGATTTCGCCGATTGCCGCGCGATCCTGCTCGACACGCTTTTTGCGCCGCCCTACGACTATCCGATGAGCCATGCCGGCCGTCTTTGCGAAAGGCGCCTCGCTTGGCTCGACCGGCAGCTCGACGAGGCCGGCGACCGACCGGCGCTGATCTTCATGCATCATCCGCCGCACGCTAGCGGCTTTGCCGGCATCGACATGATCCGCCTCATCAACGGGGACGACTTCTACGCGCTCGTGAAGCGGCACGGCAATGTTCGCCATATTTTCGCCGGGCATGTTCACCGCACCATCAGCGGCTCCAGCCACGGCATTCCCTTCTCGATCTTCAAGAGCCCGGTACACCAGCAGCCGATGCCCTTCGACATACCGGACGCCTCCCTTTCCGTCGACGAACCGGCAGCCTACGGCATCGCGCTGGTGACCGAGGACGGCGTGCTCGTGCACACGGAAGACTACGAAATCGCCAGGCGCGATGCGGCGGTCGCGTGAGCGTTCCAGCGCAGCGGCCTTCGTGCTAGGCTCACTTTATGACCGATGCCGTTCTCGTCAATCAGGATTTCGACTGCCAGACTTGCGGCGCCTGCTGCGCCTATTCGGCGGAATGGCCGCGTTTCTCGCTTGAAACGGAGGAAGAACTCGATCGCATACCGGCGGACTATGTGGCCGCCGATCTCGGCGGCATGCGCTGCGAAAACGACCGCTGCACCGCGCTCGAGGGCACACTCGGCCGTTCGGTGATTTGCAAAGTTTACGCCGTGCGCCCCATCGTCTGCCGCACCTGCATGCCGGGAGACGACGAGTGCCTGATGGCGCGAGAGCGGCTTTTCGGAGCGGCCGCCTGACTTCGGATCATTCGGTGCGTTTTGCCGTCTTCCGTATGGTTGCTTGTTTTCGACCTAAATTGTAGGGAAACATCCTAAAGGAGCGGAAATTTGCCGGATGGATGTTCGGCGGCAGCAAGCGTATTTTCTGCCACGACATCAGGGCGTGAGTGGCGCCCGCTACCGTTCCGTGGAGGACAGCGTTCAATGAGCCAGAGCCCGCTTCAGAAACCCGTGACCGACGCTGCGCCCGCGCCGTTCGCCGACTTCGCGCCACCGATCCGGCCGCAAAGCACGCTGCGCCGGGCAATCACCGCCGCCTATCGCCGCCCGGAAACGGAATGCCTGCCGCCGCTCATCGAGGCGGCGACCCTGCCGAAGGAGACCCGGGATGCTGCAGCGAAGACCGCGCGCAGGCTCATCGAGGCGCTGCGCGGCAAGCAGTCAAGTTCCGGCGTCGAGGGGCTCGTGCAGGAATATTCGCTTTCGAGCCAGGAAGGCGTTGCCCTGATGTGTCTTGCGGAGGCGCTCTTGCGCATTCCCGATACCGCGACGCGCGACGCCCTGATCCGCGACAAGATCGCCGACGGCGATTGGAAGTCGCATCTCGGCGGCAGCCGGTCGCTCTTCGTCAACGCCGCGACCTGGGGGCTTGTCGTCACCGGCAAACTGACGTCCACGGTCAACGACCGCAGCCTCGCGGCCGCGCTGACGCGGCTCATTGCCCGCTGCGGCGAGCCGGTGATCCGCCGCGGCGTCGACATGGCGATGCGGATGATGGGCGAGCAGTTCGTCACCGGCGAGACGATCGATGAGGCTCTGCACCGCTCACGAGAGCTCGAACAGAAGGGCTTCCGATATTCCTACGACATGCTCGGCGAAGCGGCGACGACGGCCGCCGATGCGGAGCGCTACTACAAGGACTACGAGACCGCCATCCGCGCCATCGGCAAGGCTTCCGCCGGCCGCGGCATCTATGAAGGTCCCGGCATTTCCATCAAGCTCTCGGCGCTGCATCCACGTTATTCGCGGCCGCAGGCAGCGCGCGTCATGGGTGAATTGCTGCCGAAGGTGAAGGCGCTCGCGCTGCTTGCGAAGAAATATGATATCGGCCTCAATATCGACGCCGAGGAAGCCGACCGGCTCGAACTGTCGCTCGATCTCCTTGAGGACCTCTGCCTCGACGCCGACCTCGCCGGCTGGAACGGCATGGGCTTCGTCGTGCAGGCCTATGGCAAACGCTGCCCCTTCGTGCTCGATTTCATCATCGACCTCGCGCGGCGCTCGGGCCGGCGCATCATGCTACGCCTCGTCAAGGGCGCCTATTGGGATGCCGAGATCAAGCGCGCACAGCTTGATGGTCTCGAGGATTTTCCGGTCTTCACCCGCAAGGTCTACACCGACGTTTCCTATGTCGCCTGCGCCCGCAAGCTGCTTTCCGCGACCGACGTGATCTTCCCGCAGTTCGCGACCCACAACGCCCAGACGCTCGCCACCATTTACCACATGGCCGGCAAGGATTTTCAGGTCGGAAAATACGAGTTCCAATGCCTGCACGGCATGGGCGAGCCGCTTTACGAAGAGGTTGTCGGCGGCGGCAAGCTCGATCGCCCCTGCCGCATCTATGCGCCGGTCGGCACGCATGAGACGCTGCTTGCCTATCTCGTGCGCCGCCTGCTCGAGAACGGCGCCAACTCCTCCTTCGTCCATCGCATCAACGATCCGAAAGTCTCCGTCGACGAACTGATCGCCGATCCGGTGGAACTCGTGCGCTCCATGCCGGTCGTCGGCGCCAAGCACGACAAGATTGCGCTGCCGGCCGATCTCTTCCGCCAGACACGCAGGAATTCGGCCGGCCTCGACCTCTCCAACGAAGAGACGCTTGGTTCCCTAACGGAGGCGATGAAGGCAAGCGCCACGATCGGCTGGACGGCTGCGCCGCAACTCGCAACGGGCGTCGCCAGCGGCGAAACGCGACCGGTCATGAACCCGGGCGACCGCCGCGACGTCGTTGGCTCTGTGACCGAAACTTCGGACGACGATGCGAGGCGCGCCGTGCGTCTTGCCGCAGAAGCGGCGGCGAGCTGGGCCGCCGTTTCCCCGGCCGAGCGGGCGGCCTCACTCGAAAGGGCTGCCGATCTGATGCAGGCGCGCATGCCGACGCTTCTCGGGCTGATCATGCGCGAGGCGGGCAAATCGGTGCTGAACGCCATTGCCGAGGTGCGCGAAGCGGTCGATTTTCTGCGCTACTATGCCGAACAGACGCGCCGCACGCTGGGGCCTGCCCATAGGGCGCTCGGTCCCGTCGTCTGCATCAGCCCGTGGAACTTCCCGCTGGCGATCTTCACCGGTCAGGTCGCCGCGGCGCTCGTCGCCGGCAATCCGGTGCTTGCCAAACCGGCGGAAGAAACGCCGCTGATCGCAGCCGAGGCTGTACGTATCCTGCACGAGGCCGGCGTTCCGGCAAGCGTGCTGCAGCTTCTGCCGGGTGACGGCCGCGTCGGGGCGGCGCTGGTCGCCGCGCCCGAGACCGCGGGCGTGATGTTCACCGGCTCGACCGAGGTCGCGCGGCTCATCCAGGCGCAGCTCGCCGATCGGCTGTCGCCCCGCGGGCGGCCGGTCCCGCTCATCGCCGAAACCGGCGGCCAGAACGCCATGATCGTCGATTCCTCGGCGCTCGCCGAGCAGGTCGTCGGCGACGTGATAACTTCGGCCTTCGATAGCGCCGGCCAGCGCTGCTCGGCGCTGCGCGTGCTCTGCCTGCAGGAGGATGTCGCCGACCGCATCCTGACCATGCTCAAGGGGGCGCTCCGCGAACTGAACATCGGCCGCACCGATCGCCTGTCGGTGGATGTCGGCCCGGTCATTACCGTCGAGGCCAAGGAGATCATCGAAAAGCACATCGAGCGGATGCGCGGGCTCGGCCGCAAGGTCGAACAGCTCGGCCTTGCCGCCGAGACCGGCCAGGGCACCTTCGTGCCGCCGACGATCATCGAACTGGAAAAGCTTTCGGATCTGAAGCGCGAGGTCTTCGGGCCAGTGCTCCATGTCATCCGCTACCGCCGCGACGATCTCGACCGGCTGATCGACGACATCAATGCTACGGGTTACGGGCTCACCTTCGGCCTGCACACGCGCCTCGACGAGACGATTGCGCATGTGACGAGCCGCATCAAAGCCGGCAATCTTTACGTCAACCGCAACATCATCGGTGCGGTCGTCGGCGTGCAGCCTTTCGGCGGCCGCGGTCTTTCCGGCACGGGCCCCAAGGCGGGCGGCCCGCTCTATCTCGGCCGCCTGGTGATGACCGCACCCGTGCCGCCGCAGCACAGCTCAGTGCATACCGATCCCACGCTCCTCGACTTCGCAAAGTGGCTCGACGGCAAAGGCGCGCGGGCGGAAGCGGAAGCCGCCCGCAACGCCGGCAGCAACTCGGCGCTCGGTCTCGATTTGGAGCTTCCCGGCCCCGTCGGCGAGCGCAACCTCTATGCGCTTCATCCGCGCGGCCGCATCCTCCTCGTGCCGGCGACCGAAAGCGGGCTCTATCACCAGCTCGCGGCAGCGCTCGCGACCGGCAACAGCGTCGTTGTAGACGCGGCCTCCGGCCTCCAGGCTTCGCTGAAGGGCCTGCCGCAGAGCATTGCGCTCCGCGTCTCCTGGTCGAAGGACTGGGCGGCCGACGGCCCCTTTTCCGGCGCCCTGGTGGAGGGAGATGACGAACGCATCCGCGAGGTCAACAAGACAATCGCCGCGCTCCCCGGTCCGCTAATGCTCGTCCAGGCCGCATCGGGCGAGGAGATCGCCCGCAATCCGAACGCCTATTGCCTCAACTGGCTCGTGGAAGAGGTCTCCACCTCCATCAACACGGCGGCGGCCGGCGGCAATGCCAGCCTGATGGCGATAGGCTGAAATCACGGTCAGGCTTGCCCTTCCCCTACTGCATGTTTCCTTAAATCGTACCCGATTTAAGGACAAAAACATGCAGCAATTCAAAGTGCTACACCGTCCTTTGTGCGTCTGAAAAGACGCACGGCGCTGTAGCCTTTCTCCGCAGGCGGGGAGAGGGGACCGAGCGGTCGCGGCTTGTCCCTTCTCCCCCGCCCCGCGGGGAGAAGGTCGCGGCAGCGGGATGAGGGGCGGCCTCGGAAAGCCCGCACACCGCTGGCGCACCCTTCCCCATTCCGCTATGACCGCTCCAAACGGAAGAAGCGGATGTTCACCCTCAAAAGCATCGAAACCGCGACACAGGAAGTCAAGAAAAGCCGGTTTACGGCAGTCGCCGCTCCGATCGAGGACGAGCGGTCGGCAAAGGCATTCTTTGCCGCGCATTCCGATCCTTCCGCCAATCACAATTGTTGGGCCTGGTGCATCGGCCAGAACTACCGCTTTAGCGACGACGGCGAGCCGAGCGGTACGGCGGGGAAGCCTATCCTCGCGGCGATCGACGGCCAGTCCCTCGACCGCATCGCGGTCGTCGTCTCTCGCTGGTTCGGCGGCATCCTGCTTGGCAGCGGCGGGCTGGTCCGCGCCTATGGCGGCACCGCCGCACTCTGCCTCAAGGCGGCGGAGAAGGTCGAACTCGTCGAGATGCTGCGCGCGACAATTGCCTGCGACTTCGCTGATCTCGCGCTGATCAAGGCGCGGCTCACGGCTCGCGGCGTCATGATTGCTGGCGAGAGCTTCACCGATATCGGTGCGGTGCTGACGATCGACCTGCGAAAGGACGTGGCAGATGAGACGCTTGTCCTCGTCGCGGATCTCAGTCGCGGAAAGGCGATCGTATCGATGGAGAACTGAGCCCCCGCTTTTCATAAGCGTGACAATCGTCATACAAATGCTCGAGACGACAAGCGACACCGGCACGGCGTGCGAAGGAGATTTGAGATGAAGACGAGGGTTTTGGGCCGGACGGGCGCAACGATTTCGGAGATCGGCTTCGGCGCCTGGCAGATCGGCGGGTCCTGGGGCGATGTCAGCGAGGAAGACGGCAGGCGCGCGCTCCACGCCGCACTCGACAGCGGCGTCACCTTCATCGACACGGCGGATGTCTACGGCGACGGACGGTCCGAAAAAATCATCGCCGCGGTGCTGAAGGAACGTGGCGGAGACAAACCATTCGTCGCCACCAAGGCCGGGCGCCGGCTCAATCCGCACGTGGCGGACGGCTACACGGCCGCCAATATCGAGGCCTTCATCGACCGCAGCCTCGCAAACCTCGGCGTCGAAACGCTCGATCTCGTGCAACTCCACTGCCCACCGACGGAGGTCTACTACCGGCCCGAGGTCTTCGGGGCGCTCGACCGCCTGGTGACCAAGGGCAAGATCCGCCACTACGGCGTCTCCGTCGAGAAGGTCGAAGAAGCCCTGAAAACGATCGAATATCCTGGTGTGGCCACGGTCCAGATCATCTACAACATCTTCCGCCAGCGGCCGCACGACCTCTTCTTCGCCGAAGCGAAAAAGAAGAATGTCGGCGTCATCGTGCGCGTGCCGCTCGCCTCCGGCCTACTTACGGGCAGGATCAGCAAGGACACCGTCTTTGCTGCAGACGACCACCGCAACTTCAACCGCCATGGCGAAGCCTTCGACGTCGGCGAGACCTTCGCCGGCGTGCCGTTCGACGTGGCGCTCGAGGCGGTCGAACAGTTGCGCGCGCTCGTGCCCGCTGATGTGCCGATGGCGCAATTCGCGCTCCGGTGGATCCTCGAGCAGGGCGCCGTTTCCGTCGTCATCCCCGGCGCCCGCAATGCCGCCCAGGCGCAATCCAACGCCGCCGCCAGCGCGCTGGCGCCGATCGACGACGCCACCATGGGCGCGATCGCCGCGCTTTACGAGCGCCTCATCAAGGTTCATGTTCATCAGCGCTGGTGACATGTGAGCGGGAAGCCGAAGGGGTTTCCGCCAGGCGGTCGGGGAAAACCGATGACGAGCGAGGCCTTCGATCTCGAGCGCTTCGTCCAGGCGCAGGAAAGCACCTATGCGACCGCGCTCGCCGAACTGCGCGCCGGCGCCAAGCGGACGCATTGGATGTGGTTCATCTTTCCGCAGATTGCGGGTCTCGGCCATTCGCCGACGGCGCAATATTACGCGCTATCCGGCCTCGACGAGGCGCGCGCCTATCTCGGCCATCCGCTTCTCGGCCGCCGGATCCTCGAATGCACGGAGGCGGTCAATGCAGTCAGCGGAAGAAGCGCGCTCGAGATTTTCGGCCGGCCGGACGATCTCAAATTCCGCTCGTCCATGACGCTGTTCGAGGCTGCCGCGCCGACCGTCGGCGCTTTTGCCAGAGCGCTCGACCTCTATTTCGACGGGGTTCGCGATCCGCGAACCATCGAAATTCTCGGCAGGGTTTGACCTTCGGCCGTCTTTTAGCGCGGGATGAGGAAAAGTGTGCGCGGTTTTCCGCCCGTATCCCGCGCTAACTTATCAGAGTCGATCACGTTTATGATTTTAGGTCGATCCGACCTAAAATCATCGTGATCTAGAGAGATGCGGCCGGTGCTTGAGAGAGGACGGCCAGGAACAGCACCGCGCAGACCGTCAGCCCGGCGATGATGACCATCAACTCCTTCATCATGTAACGATACATCGCGAGCCCTCCTCCTGCGGAGACGATTGGCACCCGAATCGATATGGGAATCGGGCCGTGCGGTTTTAAGGCGCGTCCCGAGCACAAGACTGTGAGGTTCGACCGGAGTTGCGATCCGAGGCCTGGGCACTATCTCAGAGGTCGACGCGCCCACTCGCCGCGGTGCCCTCGAGATCGAGGCTACAGCGCCGTGCGTCTTTTCAGACGCACAAAGGACGCTCTTTGAATTACTGCATGTTTTTGTCCTTAAATCGGGTACGATTTAAGGACACATGCAGTAGGCAAGGAGCTTGCTATGCTCGTCCGACTGATCGTGCAGACCGTCGCCTGGTTCGGGTTCATCGGAGCCGTCCTCTTCCTCTCCGCCGGGACCCTTGCCTGGCCGGCCGCGTGGACCTACCTCGCCATCATGCTTGCGCTTTCGCTGGTCACCGGGCTGTTGCTTGCCCGGCACGATCCGGCGCTCCTGAAAGAAAGACTGTCGCCGCCCATCCAGAAGGGCCAGCCTTTGGCCGACAAGGTGCTTCTTTCCGTGATCCTGCTGTTCCTCTTCGGCGCCTATGTGTTGATGGCGCTCGACGCGGTGCGGTTCAAGTGGTCGTCGGTGCCGGAGTGGGTGCAGGCCGTGGGGGCGCTGCTCGTCATCCTCTCTATCGGATTCAGCTATCGGACGTTGCGCGAAAACAGCTTCGCATCGCCGGTGGTCAAGGTGCAAATGGAGCGTGCGCAAAGGGTTGTCACCACCGGACCCTACCGCTACGTCCGCCACCCCTTCTATGCCGGCAGCCTTCTCTTCGTTGCCGGCACGTCGCTGCTTCTCGGCTCCTGGTGGGGCCTTATCGCCGCATTCGGGCTGGCGGGATTGCTCGCCATCCGCATAGGCATCGAGGAGAAGGCGCTGCGCACCGGCCTCGCCGGTTATGACACCTATGCGGAACGGGTCCGCTACCGGCTCGTTCCCTTCGTATGGTAGTTGCACACCGACTTTTACGCGGCCGGAAGAGGCTGCGGATCGAGATCAATCGGACGTGAAGCGGCCGGGTTCCGGGGGTTCCGGACGAGCCAACCCGTCGCCGCGCGCGGGCGGCTGAGGTGTCGGCGGCAGCAGCAGCTCCTCAAGGAAATAGGCAGAGAGCGCAGCGCGGCCGGAAAGCTCGGCCTTGTGGTAAACCGAGGCTGCCTGCTGGCGAATTGTCGCTTCGCTTGCTCCCCGGATTCGCGCGATCTCCTTGTGGCTGAAGCCCTTGAGCAGCAGCAATCCGACCTCCTGCTCCGCTTGCGTGCAGCCCCAGGCCGCGAATTGGCGCTGGATTGCTGCGCCGAGCTCCTGAAAATGGTCCGCCAGGTCGGCGCGCCACTGGGCGTTGCTTTCCCTGATGCGTGCGATCTTGTCGCGCAGATCGAGATTACCGGCCTCCTGCTCACGAAGGCGCGAGGATAAGAGCGCGACGCAGGCCGAACAGCCAACGAGAAGTGCGATCGTCACTGCCTCCGTCAGCAATTCCGCGACGGTCCACTCTTCTTCCTCTTTCACCACTTCAAGACCGAGCAACAGTGCGAAGGTTCCCACTGCGCCGGCGATCAGGATCTGCCGGCCACGCCCCCTGGTCCAATCCATGGCTCGCCTCCCGAACTCGTCGCACTGCGCTGCAACAGTCCAACCATTTTGCGCCCGCCTGTCGGGCTTCGCAACAGACGGGCGCTGAGCGGGCGGCTCAGGCCAGGAAGAAGCCATCGCCGCCCGGCGAGGCGGAGCCCATGCCAACCTCGACGCTTCCCCCTGGGAGAAAATCGATATCGGCGAGGTGATCATCGTTGGCGCATGCGCAGGGCGCCGCCCAATCCGCGGTCAAATCGCTACGGCTGGAATCGCCGAACCGCTCGGGATGGAATGCGGCGTCGGCGAAATGGAAAGTATCGCCGGCAAACCAGTCTCCGCTCTGATCCCTATCCCGATGCTCAGCCTCGTCATCGCCTGGAAGGTTGACTGGGAATCCGTCTGGGCTGTCGCTGTCCGGCTGATCATCATCGGTCTCTCCGGGCTTTGCGGCTCCGGCTTCGCGAACGAGCTGGCTGAGCGTTTCGGGCGCGATTGGCGTATCGCTGACGGCAACAATCGCATCATTGAAATCGCCATCATAATTGGGGCTGGTGTTCAGCCGGTCTTCGAAGCCGATGATCTCGATCCCACCCGCTCCCGCGACTTTCGAGGAAAGACCGATCGCCTGCATGCTGCCGGCGGGGTTCAATAGATTGGTACCGTCGTCGGCCCCAAGCGCGCTCAAGGGCTGGATCGGCAGGATATTGCCGGCATCGTCCATGATCGTCGGCGCAAAGAGGTCGTTCGCGCTGGCCGGCGCGCCCGTGAGGAGATTGGTGAGACGCAAGCCACCATCGGTGAACTGCTCCAGATCGACGCCGATCTCGTCCGTAGCGCGCACAAGGAACAAGCATAAGGCCTGCCCCGCCGGCACATCGACGGGCACCGAGGTACCGCTCGACGCATCCGAGAGATCCGCCACGAGTATTCTTGCCTCGCTGATGGCTCCGCTCGCCGTATCGACGAAATAGGCGCCCAGTGCGTTAGCGCTGTCGGTGGACCCACCGAGCACCGTCACCTGCTTCGTCGCTCCGGCCCCCGCGAAATCTGCGGCCTCGAGGTCACGTATCTCGGCGAGATCCTCTATTGTCTTGCCTTCCTGAAGCTTCGCCAAAAGAGGCGTTACATCATCCGTGTCGTCGGGATCCACCTGACCGACCACGCCGCGCCGGTAGAGGTCGACCTGCGACGCCGTGCTCCCGTCCGGTGCCACGGCAAGTTCGGTGATTTCGCCGATACCGGGAGCGTAATACTTGAACTCGATGCCGGTGGAGAGTGCCGAACTGTCGATGATCTTGATGACGTCGTCGAATTCTCCGAAGGGCGTTTCGACGCGGAGCCCGGTCTCGGCGATGATGCTTTCGTCCTCGGCAATGCCCGGCGCATATTCGAGATAATAGGCCGGGCCGAACTCGGGACTCGCCTTCATCGCCCAACCCGGCTGATTGCCTGGGTCGTCTGCCGACCATTGGCCGTCATGATTGATGCCAATGAAATTACCGTTGTCGTCGTACTCATAATTGACGACGATCTCGCCGAAATACCAGACGTTGCCTTCGGTGTCCTGCGCATACCAGTCGAAGGTGTCCTCAAGGATCACGTCGTCCTCGTAGACCGTGTCGCGGATCACAGTGGTGGTGATTCCGCGCACCTCGAATGTCGCAGAGGTGGTGAAGAGGTCGTTGCGCTCCGTCGTGACCTCGCCAGTGTCCGGATCGGTCTCATCGCCCTTATAGCTCAGGACGTGACCGGGGATCAGGGGTAAGTAGGGATTGTCGATCGGCGCTCCGGGAATGAAGGTCGCCGCACCAAAATTGGGCAAGATGGCCATGGCATGTCCTCCGAGGTGATCGCGTCGCGAGCGCGCCCCGACCGCCCGCTTGCCGCCACCAGAGGATGCGGCGGCTGACGCCTTCCGGAAATCCGGCAGGCGTGACGCGAAAAAAGGCCCGCCGGCTCAAGGACCTGGACGGTCGATCGTACGGATGTCAGATGCGCGACTTGCCGGTGCCCTGTTGGGTGGATGCCCAACAGCCTTCGTCGTTGCGCGTCCACGGGGTCGTTTCGCGCGTGCAGATTGGAAACGGCCCGTCGGATCACCCACTCGCGCCATTGGTAGAGGTTACATCCTGCGCTATGGTCTGCCGCCGGCGTTACGGGGAGCAGCGGCCATGCAGAGTTCAATTTCTTCGGAAGGAGGCGAAAGGAACTCCGGTCCCGATTCCCAGGACCTCCAACACAGGAAGTCCGATCCCTGGCAAGCAGTCGGTGCGGCGTGCTGACGGGGGTCTGCTTGCGTCTTTTCGCCTTCGCCCGCATCAGCATGGTGTTGCTGATCCTCTCTCCCGCGGCAATCTCTCCTGCCGCAATGGCCGGGGACACAGTACCGGCACTTGTCGAAGGCTGCGCCGCGCCCTGCGCGAGGTATGAGATTTCTGCAGAACTGCAGAACGACTGGACATTTGCCGCCGAGCCTTCCCGTCTCACGTCCGACGTTTTGGAACCGACATTCACCGTCGATCTGTTTTTCGCGCCGACGGATTATCTGCGCTTCGTCACGTCCATCATCACCGAGCCCGTCATAGAGCCCGAATCCGGCGAGAACGCGAATTTCGAGAGCATCGGTACCTACCTGGCCGAACTCTACGCCGTCGTCGAAACCGACGCGGTCACTCTCAGGGCTGGAAAGTTCGACACTATCTTCAGCCTCGCCAGTGAGGTGGCGCCCGGTATCAACGCCACGGAACTGGTCTCGGATTTCGATGCGGATGAGCGCCTTGGCTCCGAGATCGTGCTCAATTTCGACGGTCTCGGGATGGACCAGGCTCTTTCCGCAACGGCGTTTACAACGGACCGCAGCACCCTCAGCGATTCCCTGTTCACGAGCCGGGGCAGGACGAAACTGTCGGACGGCGGCGCCGGCAACACCGATGGCCTCTCCTCGCTCTCGCTTGTACTGGATGGCTGCAGCGGAGCGGAGCCGAGCGATTGCTATATGGACGGTGATTTTGGCTACAGGCTGGGCTTACGATATCAGAAGGCCGGGAAGGCAACTGGCGAGGACGAGGACGAACGGCCAAGGGGCGGCGACGAGCTTGCCTATCTGGCCGCCGCGACCGCCCGCCGGGAATTTGACGGGGCGACGCTCAGGCTGCTCGGCGAAGCGGCCTATCTTCGGCATTTCGACGGCCGTCCGGACGATGCGCTGGTCCTCACGGGCTCCGCTGCGCTTGAAACGGAGCCGCTGACCTACGTCGCGACTTACACCCGGCAGCTAAACCTTATCAGCGGAAGGCCGGACACAAGTGAGCACCTGGCCGACTTCGAAGTCATCTATGAGCCCGACGGGGAGAAACAATCCGAAGGGGCGACATGGAAACTCACCGCAGCTTACACACTCGCACGGAGCGCCGACGAGGAGACCGCCCACATCTTCAGCGTCCGAGCGGTGTTCGATTTCGGCGGAGATGTACAATTCAACTCGCGGTGAGACAGGCAAAATCGCGTAATTTCGGGCGGAAAATCGTTACACACTTTTCCTCGAATCGCTCCTGAATCGCGCCGAACGCCGCCTGCGGAGTCGCCTTGCCTCCCGCCTCGGGCGGTCCATTCATCGTTGACTCCGCAGGCGATCAGAGGAGAATATTTGTCTTCCGCGTCGCTACTCAGCAGAAGGGCGCCACGATGACGATCGCCAAGAAACTTCAGGATTACATCGACAGCGAGGGTGTGGCCTACGACACCGTCGCCCACCACCGCACGGCAACCACCAGCCAGACAGCCGAGGCCGCTCACGTCCCAGGCAACAGGCTTGCCAAATCCGTGGTCGTGCACCACGAGATGGGCTATGTGTTAGCCGTCGTACCGGCCACGCACCGTGTCGAACTCTCGACACTGCAGGACGTCATGAACCGGCGTCTCGGCCTCGCCTCGGAGGAGGAGGTCAGCGAACTTTTCAACGATTGCGAGATTGGCGCGGTCCCGCCGATCGGATCAGCCTATGGCGTACCGGTCATTCTCGACGAAAGCCTCGACAGGGCCAGCGACATCTATTTCGAGGGCGGCGACCATAGGACGCTCGTACATATGAGCGGCAGCAATTTCCGCAACCTGACGAAGGATGCGCGGGTGGCGCGGTTCAGCCACCCGTCGTAAGCGGACGCCGGCATGGTTTCCGGCGGCGTCGAAGCGATGCGGCAATCGAAGGGGCGATAGTCTTGTCGCTCACGGCGCCGCGCGTCCAATCGGACGCACGGCGCTGTAGATACCAGTCAATCTCCTCGCTGGCCTGCGCGTCATAGTGCCCAAGGCGCGATGAATGGCTACTGTACGTTTCCTTAAATCCTACCCGATTTAAGGATGCAAACATGCAGCAATTCAAAGTGCTACAGCGACCTTTGCGCGCCTGATAAGACGCGCAGCGCTGTAGTTGCGCGACGCCATCAATAGTAGGGCGAGACGCACGGCCGCCGCGGACCGTAATAGGGCTGGAACGTGTTGTCGTAAGCCCTGTACGACCGGTAGCGGGCATAGCACCAGCGCGCATGCGCATTGCCGCCATAATAGGTCTGGCGGTAATAACTCGGCGCATAGTAGCGCGGCGCGTAGTAGTAACGTGGCGCGTAGTAGGCTGGCGCATAGTAACGCGGCCGGTAATAGGTCGGGCCGTAGTAGTAGCCCTCATCGTAGTAGCTCGGGCCATAATACCTCGGGCCGTAATACCTCGGCTGCGTCAGCAGCCCCCCGATGATCGTGCCGGCGGCGAGCCCGCCGAGCGCCCAGGCCCAATCGTCGTCACCGTTGCGGTGGCTGACCGGCTGCGCCTGCGGTACCTCGACCTTCAGTGGGACAACGGGGGGAAACGCCATGGCCGGCCCAACGCTCGTGAGCGCCGTCGCCAGCGACAAGGCAACGATTGCTAGCCTCTTCATTGGCTTCACCTTTCCTCTACAGCGCCGCACTTGGAATATGACGCGCAAAGGACGCTGTAGCCTTTTGGACTTGCTGGCTAATTTTGTGCTCAAACAGACGTCGGTTCAACAAATTTCAAGTGGTAGGAAGGCGTTCCCTTCAAATAATGCCGCCCACGGGTGCCGCACCCTCTATTCGGAATAGCGCCGCTTGCTATCCGCTTGCAAGATGCTCGAGGAACCTGTTGCAAGGGTACTCGATATGTGGAGATTGGCACTGAGTACCGCGGTTTCCTACAGTGCCGCGCGTCTTTTCAGACGCACAAAGGACGCTATAGCACTTTGAATTACTGGACGTTTTTGTCCTTAATTGGCTACGATTTAAGAAACATGCAGTAACGCAAAGCTCTTCGTAAATAGTAGTTTTCCGGTCGACTGGCTTGCGGCTTGACCGGCGGCGGTCGGCTGTGAACAGAAACGGCGACTTGAAGTGCGCCGTTTCCATGAGAGCTTGGCCGCGCAGGTTAAGGATCAGCCTTCCAGCCAACGCACCTCTTCCGGTGTAAGCGTAACCTGAATGGCAGAGAGGCTGTCTTCCAGTTCCGCCACGGTGCGCGGGCCGATAAGCGGGATCACCGGGAATGGCTGGGCGATGACATAGGCGAGCGCGATATGGATCGGGCTGCAGCCGCGCCTCCTGGCGAGTTCGATTGCGCGGTCTCGGCGTTGGAAATTGGGCTCGGAATACCAGACGCGGACGAGCTCTTCATCGTCATGCTTGTCGCGCCCCGCCCTTTCGGTGAAAAAGCCTCTCCCTTGGCTCGACCAGGCGAAGTTCGGTATCTGGCGCGTCATCAGCCAATCTTTCCAGCGATCGTCCGACGCCGCGACGCAGCCGGGCCAGATGGGATCGAGCATTTGCGCCAGCGAGAAGTTGTTGGAAAGAGCGGCCGGTGCCGCCTTGCCGTTTTTCTCCGCATAGACGATCGCCTCGTCCATGCGTTCGCGTGTCCAGTTGGATCCGCCGAAAATGCCCCGGATGCGCCCGCGCCGGACCTCGGCGTCCATGGCGTCGACGAATTCGCCGACGGGGACGTCCGGATTGTCGCGGTGCATGAAATAGACATCGACATAATCCGTCTTCATTCGCTCGAGCGACTGATCCAATTGTTTGGCGATCACATCCGGATAGCAGAGCGGCGAATGCGCGCCCTTGCCGATCAGGACGATGTCTTCGCGGTTGAGCTTGCGGCTCGTATGCCAGTCGCCGAAGATGCTCTCGGCCTTGCCGCGCTCGTAGATGAAGGCGGTATCGAACAGGTTTCCGCCTGCCTCGTAGAACGCATCGAGCGTCAGCGAGGCGGAGGCGAAATTGGGGAAGAACTCGAAGCCGAGCGCAACCGTGGACGCTGGCTTCGCCAGGCCGGGAACCTGCCGTTTGGGTACGTTCTTCCCGGCGACGACCGCCGCGCCCGCGATGTTGACGGTCCGCCTGGCGGCCGTCTCGATTGCGAATTCAAGACCGACGGACGCGCGCCAGAGATCGAGAACACGCAGATTGGCGCAGGTCTCTTCGGCATTCATGCCGGGGAAGGTGAACTCGGTGCGGCCGGCACGGATCGCCTCGCCCACCGCATCGACCTCGAACGAATAGAGATGGCGTTTTTCCTCCACCTCTACCGCCTGCTGACCGTCGCCCTTGATGATCTCGATGCTGCCCATCCCGCCCTGTTTGCCGGAGGCGAACCAGAAGTCCTTCACCTCGATTCGGCCTTTGGAACCGATGATGCGCAGCACGTTGTCCTGCTCAGCCATGATCGAGCAGGACACCTCCGCGATGATGTCGTTGGGGAATTTGAGGACCGCCGACGCCCACTCGTCGACGCCGGACGGTCCCAGCCGAGCAGCGCCAGACACCGTCAGCGGCTCAAGGAAAGGCTTTTTCTCGGCAGCACCGGCGAGCATGCACACCATCGAGACGGGGTAACCGCCGACATCGAGAATGCCGCCGCCGGCGAGATCATTGGCAAAGAGGCGGTGCTCCGGGCGATAAACGCCCATGTCGAAGCCGAAACTCGAGCGGATGATCCGCACTTCGCCGATCGTCCCATCCCGCACCAGTTCGACGAGACGGGCTGTCTGCGGATGGAATCTGTACATATAGGCTTCGCCGGCGAAGACGCCGGCCTTCGTCGCCTCGTGGAAGATCGATCGTGCATCGAAGGCGGAAAGCGCCAGCGGCTTCTCGACCAGCACATGCTTGCCGGCGTGCACCGCCTTGATCGCCCATTCGGCATGGCCGGTGTGTGGCGTAGCGATATAAACCGCATCGATATCCGCATCAGCGAGCAGCGCGTCGTAACCCTTGACGATGCGCGCCCCCGGAAAGCCTTCGCCGAGGCCAGGCTTGTCCGGGTTGCGGGTGGCGACGGCCACCAGGCACCCGGTAGCGGAATGGGCAATGCCTTCGGCGAATGTCCGCGCGATGGTGCCGGGGCCGATGATACCCCAACGGATCCGCTGTACTGAGTTCATGCAATATCCTTTCGATCAGTCCCGGGATTGGTCATGCTGAGGGACAGGTCGGCAGCGCCGCCACTGCCTGCGGGAAGGTCATTTCGGGCGATAGAACGAAGCGTGCGGGAATGGAATTGCCCAAATCGAGGAGTGCCAACATCTAAAGCACATCGAAACCTCCTCCCTTTTCCGATTGTGGTTCTTCAGCGAACATGGGCAGATTATCGCCGGGCGAAAATCTGTCTCGTGCAAAGGGAACGTGGAGTTGTCGGAAAGTAAGATTGTCGAAAGAGCGGTCTACCAGCCCAGCGCCTGCAGCATCGAGGGCATGCCTACGCAGCTGCATTTCTTCCACGCCCACCCCGCGATCATGCTGCGCCCGCATTGGCATGCGCAGGTCGAAGTGAATTACGTGGTGCGCGGCTCGGTGCATTACCGCATGGCCGGCCATGATCTCAGGCTCGACGCCGGACAGATGTGTCTCTTCTGGGGTGGGCAGCCCCACAGGATGGACGAGTCCTCCGATGATTCCCTCTATGCGGGCGCCCATCTGCCGTTGGTGCATTTCTTCCGCATGCGGCTGCCGCCGGCGATATCGGCAATGCTTATGGGCGGCGCCACGATGCTGACATCCGAAACCGATTGTGCCGACGACCAGAACTTTCCGCGATGGCGCAGCTGGGCCAATTCCGGAGATGAGGTGAAGGCCCGGCACGCCGTGGAAGAGCTGCTGCTGCGCGTTGAACGAATGTTCCTGGAGCCTTACACGATCATTGCGTCGGGCAAGGAAGGCAATGCCGGAGCTGCCTCGGCTTCGCCTTCGCCCGCCGTCGAGCGCATGTGCGATTTCATCGCTGCCAATTTTCTCGAGGAGATCGATGCGGTCGAGATCGCCGCCGCCGCCGGATTGCATCCGAAATACGCCATGAATCTGTTTCGCAAGTCGACGGGCATGACGCTGATCAAGTACGTGACCCTGCTGCGCCTTTCGCGGGCGCAAGCCATGCTGATGAACGGCAATGACAGCATTCTACAGGTGGCGCTCGATAGCGGCTTCGGTTCGGTGAGCGCCTTCAACAAGGCTTTCCGGCAGATCGCCGGCATGCCGCCTTCGGATTTCCGCCGCGACGTCCGCGCCGCGGCGGCTGCAAGTCCTTAAATCGTACCCGATTTGTGACCGGCGCTCCTACAGCGCCGTGCGTCTTTTCAGACGCATAAAGGACGCTGTAGCACTTTGAATTGCTGCATGTTTTGTCCCTAAATCGGGTACGATTTAAGGAAACATGCAGTAGAGGAAAACTTCAGTGCAGCCCGAACAGATTGAGCAGCTCCTCGCGGTGTCGGACAAACTCGCGCGCGCTACGGTCACGCGGACGGGGCAGGTCGATCTCGATCAGCCGCGGCTCGCCGCCCTTTTCGCGCGGCAGGATCAGAATGCGGTCGGCCAGATAGATCGCCTCCTCGAGGTCATGGGTGACGAGAACGGTCGTCACGTCCTCGTCGCGCCAGATCCGTGCGAGCTCCTGCTGCATGCTGATCTTGGTCATGGCGTCGAGCGCGCCAAGCGGTTCGTCGAGCAACAATATCTCGGGCTGCACGACGAGAGCTCGGGCAATGCCGACGCGTTGCGCCATGCCGCCTGAAAGCTGGCGCGGATAGGCGTTCTCGAACTGCTGCAGGCCGACAAGCTGAACATAGCGTCGCGCCCGGGCCTTCGCCTCCCCGCGACGGACGCCACGTGTTTCCAGGCCGAAGGCAACGTTGTCGATCACCGTCAACCAGGGGAGGAGCCGGGGCTCCTGGAAGATGACGGCGCGCTCTGCGCCGACACCTCTGACGGCCTTTCCGTCTATCAGGACCTCTCCGGCATCGGCCTCGTCCAGGCCGGCCAGAACCCGCAGCAGGGTTGTCTTGCCCGAACCGCTGGCGCCGACAATCGCCAGGCTTTCGCCGGAGCGAATTTGCAGATTAACGTCTTTCAATACGGGCAAGCGTCTGCCATTCAGGGTGAAGGACTTGGAGAGATGACGGATGGTCACCTCTCCACGGCGGATTTCCGGCGCAAAGCTCATCGCGGTTCCTCAGTTGCTCGCCGAAGCGCCATCGGTGAACAGGATGTCCTTGGCCGCCAACTGCCCCTCCTTCAGCTTGCCCTCGCGGACGAGCACGTCGATCCAGAACTGGATGTCTCGCTCGACCGCGCGGCCGCCGGCACGAACGCCATAGCCGCGGAAATACTGAGCGATATCCGGATTTTCGCCGCGCTCCTTCAACGCCTTGGCCAAGAGCTGCTTGGTTTCCTCCGGATGCTCGCGCGCATAGTCGAGAGCGCGCGCCGATTGTTCGACAAAGGTTTTGGCGGCTTCCGGGTGCGCCTTCACGAAATCCCGTCGCAGTACGACGAAGCCGCCGGCGATTTCGCCGAGGACGTCGGTGTCATCGAAGATCGCGCGCAAGCCACCATTTTTCCTGGCGGCCCCCTCGAAGGTCGTCTGCCAATAACCGAAGGCCGCGATGTCGACCTGGCCGGAGCGGAGAACCTGCTCGAGCTGCGGGCCGGGTACGACGACCTGATTGGCGGCATCCGGCGGCAGTCCAACCGAATGCAGCGCTTCCCGAATGGTGTAGTCGAGATGCGCACCGAGCGTGTTGACCGCCACGCTCTTGCCGGCGATGTCCTTGATTTCCTTGATGGGACTGTCTTCCAAAACATAGAAGATCGACTGGACCTCGTCATTGATGCCGTTCGAAGGATAGGCTGCGACGAAATCGTTGCCGCTGATGATTGAGTTCAATACGGCGGAGGTCGCGGCGCTGCCGATTTCGACGTCGCCCGAGGCGAGCGCGATCAGCGAGGCCGGGCCGCCCGTCGCATAGCCAACATTCTCGAAGCTGATGCCGGTGCCGTCGAAATAGCCGAGTTCGGCGGCAAGCTCATGCGCAGAGAGACCGCCCTGGCTCGCCAGGTAGCGGAGCTTGACGGCATCCGCCGCCACGGCAGCGCCGGTGAGACCGAGGAAGAGAGCTGCGGACAGCAGCAGCTTGCGGGAATGGAAGGTCATGTCGTTATCCTTTCAAGGGAGAAGCCGGGAGAAGCATGTCAGAGGCTGGGCTGAGACCAGCGGCAGAGTTTGCGTTGAAGAAGAACGAGCACGGCGTTGGCGGCGAGTCCAAGCAACGCGAGCAGCAGGATCGCGGCGAACATCAGCGGGATCTGGAAGTTGTATTGGGCGTTCATGACCTGGAAGCCGATACCCTTGTTCGCGCCGATCATCTCGGCCGCGATCAGGAGCAGCAGCGCCGTCGTGGCAGAGAGACGCAGACCGACAAAGATCGCCGGCACCGACGCGGGCAGCACCACGCGACGGAAGGTCGTGAGCCGGCCGGCGCCGTAGGTACGCGCCATCTCGATGAGCTTGGTATCGACCTCTTTGACGCCACCGATCGTCGACAACAAGGTCGGGAAGAGCGTGGCCCAGAAGATCACGAAGACTTTGGAGGTCTCCCCGAGACCGAGCAGCAGGATGAAGACCGGATAGAGCGCCAGAGCAGACGTCTGCCGGAAGAATTGCAGCAGCGGGTCAAGCGCCTGCTCGATGGCCTTGACCTGTCCCATGAAGAGGCCGAGGGGAATGCCGATCGCGACGGCCGATGCGAATGCAATGCCCGAGCGCTGCAGGCTTATCGCGATATCGTCCAGTAGCGCGCCGCTGGCAATACCGTCCCACAAGGCGGCCAAGATCACGTCGAGTGACGGAAAGACCGCCGGATTAACCCAGCCTTGGCTGCTCGATACCTGCCACAGGACGAGAAAACTTAGAACCAGGCCATAGCGGGACAGAAACGGACCGATCAGCGCGCGCAGACGTGGCGCCATGACCAGACCTGTCCGCCCTGGGCTTGCAAGCCTGAAATTCGTTGTCAGCGGTGAGTTGACGTTTTCGAGGGTCATGGTCGCTCCTCACTCGGCGGCCTGGACGGCCGAGCGCGCGGCTGTCCAGCGGTTGACGGGGAAAGGGAGGCCGAGATTTTCCCTGAGCGTCCTGCCCTCATATGCCGTGCGGAACAGACCGCGCCGCTGAAGTTCCGGGACTACCAGATCGACAAAGTCGTCGAGCGCGGTCGGAAGCCACGGCGGCAAGATGTTGAAGCCGTCGGCGGCTTCGTTTTCGAACCACTCCTGTAGCGTGTCGGCGATCTTCTCGGCCGTGCCGACGATCGTGTAATGGCCACGGGCGGAAGCGACCCACTGATAGAGCTGCCTGATGGTGAAGTTGTTCTCGTCCGCGATCTGGCGGATAAGCGCCTGCCGGCTCTTCATCCCTTCCGTGGGCGGCGCAGGCGGCAGCGGTCCGTCGACATCGTAGCCGCGCAGGTCGAGCGTGCCGCCGGTCAGACCGTTCAAAAGGCCGATGCCGTCCTCCTCGACGATCAACGAGGTTAGGCGCTCGTACTTCTCGCGTGCCTCGGCTTCCGTCCGCCCGACGAAAGGAGAGACGCCGGGCATGACGAGAATATGGCCCGGATTGCGGCCGAGGCCGCGGGCGCGCGCCTTGATGTCGCGGTAAAACTCCTGGGCGGTTTCAAGGTGTTGATGCGCAGTGAAGATGACCTCGGCGGTGGCGGCCGCAAGCCCGCGTCCATCCTCGGACTGGCCGGCCTGGATGATGACCGGATAGCCCTGCGGCGAGCGTGAGACATTGAGCGGGCCGCGCACCTGGAAGTGCTCGCCGCGATGATCGCTTTCGTGCAGCTTCTGCGGATCGTAGAAGACGCCGCTTTCCTTGTTGCGAATGAAAGCGTCGTCTTCGAAGCTGTCCCAGAGCTTCTTAACGACTTCGACATGTTCGGCGGCGCGACGATAGCGTGCCGCATGAGGAAGCTGCGTGTCGCGATTGAAGTTCTGCGCCGTCAGGTCGCCTGTCGTGGTGACGACGTTCCAGCCGGCACGGCCGCCGGAGATCAAATCGAGGGAAGCGAACTTGCGTGCCGTCGTGTAGGGCTCTTCATAAGTCGTCGACGACGTCGCGATAAAGCCGAGATGGGTGGTGAAGGGCGCGAGAGCCGAAAACAGCGTCACCGGCTCGAATCCGGCGACGCGGGCATTGCCGCCCTCACGCGCACCGCCAAAGCCGACCGCCAGATTGTCTGCGAGGAAATAAGCGTCGAAAAGACCACGTTCGGCCGTCTGGGCCAGACGCTTGTGAAACTCGAAACTTGTCGCGCCATCGGCGGGCTGGTCTGGATGCCGCCATGCCGCAATGTGTTGCCCGCCACCGGGGAGAAATGCTCCAAGCCTGATCTTGCGTGTCATTTCAATTCCTTCCCTGTTCAATTGATCGAAGCAAGCGCTACCCTTCAGATTGCTGAGACGAGCGGCCGCCACCCTCCTTCCGCCGCGGCCGCGGGCCTCGCTAGCACCGGAAAGAACGCCTCCAATTCATCCACTGCCTGGACGATCCGCTGACGCAGCGATTCCGCGGCAATGCGGGAGTCGGAAAAGTCACGATCGGAAGCATAGATCGCGGTCGGCAGCGTATGGGCCATGAAGAACCCGAAGAGCGGTCGGAGCTGGTGCTCGACCATTAAGGCGTGCCGATCTCCGCCACCGGTTGCGGTGACGACGATCGGCTTGCCGCGCAATGCCAGCGGTTCGATCAGGTCGATCAGGTGCTTGAACAGGCCCGGATAGCTGCCTTTGTAGGTCGGCGATCCGACGACCAGGACATTGGCGGCGATGATGTCTTCTATGAGCTGGCGTCCGTTGGGATCGAGGTCCGCAAAGCGCTGGGCCTGGCCCAGAAAAGGACCGGCATCGTGAAGATCGTAGATGCGACGGCGAAATCCGTAGCGTTCAGACGCGAGCGCCGAAACCTCCTCGACCAATGTTCGAGATTTGGAGGGTCGGCTATAGCTTCCGGCAAGACCGACAAGTTTAAGGGGGGGCATTGTTTCTCCTTCGGCAAGCGGAATGGCACGCCAGCGCTGATCGGCGAGGCTTAATATATATTATCTACTGTTTTTGTCAGCTAAAGGAAAATTCGGGTCGCTCGGCCAAGAGTAGGGAAAAAGTTTGCCTCCCGAGAGCGCTACTATAACGTTAACGCGTCAGGCGTCGTACTCTTCGATCGGAGCCGAAGGGTATTTGGGCAACCGGATAAAATGAGGAGCTGCCATGAAGCCGCGTGTTTCCGTACTGACCATCGGGGTCGCCGACCTCGAACAATCCCTCGCCTTCTATCGCGACGGTTTGCAACTGCCAACGGAAGGGATCATCGGCCGCGAGTTCGAGCATGGCGCCGTCGCATTCTTCACGTTGGCTGGCGGGCTAAAGCTCGCGATCTGGGCGCAGGACGACCTCGCCCACGACACCGGCCTACCGAAAACGCCGATCAGCTCCACCTCATTCACGATCGGGCATAACGTTATGCGCCGGACAGAAGTTGATGAGGTAATGGATCAAGCAGCTCGCGCTGGAGCCGAGATCATCAAGCCCGCTCAGGACACGTTCTATGGCGGTTATGCCGGATATTTCCGCGACCCGAACGGACACCTGTGGGAGGTTGTCTGGAACCCAGCCAACTTACCGGCTGACAGTCTCGGATGAGCATCTGGCGTCAGCGAGCGAGCAAGCCGTTGATCTTGCCGTCGCAGGGCTTCCGACAGCAGAAACCGACACGCGCAGGAGCGGCGCATCAGAGCGCAACGCTCTTACAGGTGCCGATAAACGGGATCCTTTTTGCCCCTAACCCTCTCCTAAATCGTCTGAAAAGTATGGATGCAGATTTCAGCGCACCCAGCAAAGTTACCTTTTTTGCCACGCTATTTGCCCCGACGGAATTTTGTATGAGCTAAATCAACGGTCACAACAGTCGGGGAAACAGCCATTCGGCTTGCTTCCGCCGAACGGAATAATGGCGGACTTTCCGAATGTTCAGTAAGCAGCATGATCGGTGATGGCCTGGACCATCTCGTCAATGTCCCGATCGTGGATTTCGTGCCCTCCCCCTTCGACCCGGTGCAACCGTACATTTCGGATGACTTTGGTGAAGGCCTCCCCGTGCTCGATAGGAAACAGCGGATCGGCGGTGCCGTGGATCACAAGAACCGGCATTTTGATATCGGATGCCTGCAGCCTTGCAGACTCCTCCTCACTCACCAGCGCGAAATGGTTCGTGGCGCTGGCAAATGACGGCGCCCGGGCCATGTCGCGGGCGATCAACGCGCTTGCAGCATCGGCATCGTGTGGATGCCTGATGCCGGCGAGCATGGCCGTATCGCGACGCAGGAAATCGGCGATGGCTCCAATGTCAGACCAGTCGATCCTCTCGGCCGCCATAGAGTGCTCCCGATAGGCCTTGGTCGAGGACGGTAAGCCCTCGACCGCGAGCGGCGACGTGCTGATCAGCGTGAGCGTCCGCACACGCTGGGGATGGCGCAATGCGGCCTCCTGCGCGATGAAGCCGCCCATCGACATGCCGGCTAGATGCGCCGTTTCCAAGACGTAGCTGTCTAGAATACCTATGGCATCGTCGGCCAAGTCGCTAAACGAGTAACCGGGCTCGCCTTGCGGATAGTGCGTGGAAAGGCCGGTGTCGCGTTGGTCGTATCGGATCACGTAGCGTTCTTGAGCGGCTAGTTCTTCACAGAACCTGTCCGGCCACCACAACATCGAAGACATCATCCCCATGATCAGCAACAAGGGTGGGCTGGAGGGGTCGCCGAAAGCTTGAGTCTGCAGCGCCGCGCCCCCGATCTCAACAATCTTATCGGTGACGAGCAATGATCCGGTCTGCGCCATTGACTGATCCTTCCGATTGCAAATTGAAACCAGATTCTTCTTGCATATCCGCTCCTGTTATGCAACCAGTTTCCTGAGAGAATAGGGACCGCAGCGACGATTCCAGTCATGGCTGCAATAGGAGCATGGAGGGTGCAGGTACCTGCCCGCGACCGGGAGCCCAGCGTTCGGGCAGTTGCTGGAAGGGGCGGGCCAAAGTTATGGGGAACAGGTCATGGGCGAACTGCGCGTCCTGCACCTTACAGCTTCGCCGACGAGCAAATTTTCGGTGCTGCAAAAACTGACCAAGGCTTACCAGGCCACGGTAGAAACGGAAGAGGGACGAACTCCATCCGTAGCCAAGCACAAAACGGGGTGATTCTCATGGCGGTGCAGTGTGCTGATTTTTACGACGCAGAGTTGTCACTGCACAACCGGCATTTACGGGCCGCTGCCAGTGTCGGAATGCGCGACCGAGTGCTCGATATCGGTTGCGGTGCAGGCCAAACCACCCGTGAAGCCGCCTGCATCGCGGTGGAAGGAGACGTGGTCGGTGTGGATACTTCTGCCGAGATGCTTGAGATTGCGCGGCGTCGTTGCGTAGATGCAGGGCTTCGGAATGTCGCCTTTGAACTGGGCGACGCACAACACCACAACTTTCCGGCTGCCAGCTTTGATCTATGCATTAGCCGGTTCGGAGTAATGTTCTTTGCTGATCCGGCGGCGGCATTTGCCAATATCGCCCGAGCGATGCGCCCAGGCGCGCGTCTTGCGTGGATGGTGTGGCAGAGCCAGGAGCGCAATGCGTGGTCTGGTGCCATTAGGCAGGCGTTGGCTCCGGGGCGCGCGATTTCAGAGAATGCCGGCAAGGCGTTTTCACTTAGCGATCCCGCCATCGCCACAGAACTTCTCAGCACTGCCGGCTTCGCCTCAATCGACTTTGTCGAGGTGCAAGAGCCGGTCTTCTACGGGCCGGATGTTGATGCCGCTTTTGATGCTCTCACCGGCCTCTATCTGGTGAAGGACGCGCTTGCGCGCTCCGATGAACCACCGGAGCAGCCACAGCAGCGGCTGCGTGATTTGCTGGACGCGCACATGACTGCCGAAGGTGTGTTTTTCGACTCGCGTGCATGGATCGTCAGCGCTGTGCGGGCGACTGATTAATCGGGTCGGCAGTGCAGTGAGCAGCAATGGAAAATGGCGCACCCGAAGAGATTCGAACTCCTGACCCCCAGATTCGTAGTCTGGTGCTCTATCCAGCTGAGCTACGGGTGCTTGCCTAGAAAGCGGCGACCACCGCTTGCGTGGCGATCCTCTAAAGGGTCCTTCCGGCGATTGCAAGCGCCTTTCGGCAAAAAATTTCATTTTTGCGACGAGGGTGGACCAAGGCCGGAGTTGCCGGCCCCCGGGGGCGAAGCGACGGAAGATCAGGGGCGCCCCTTCGCGCGGAAGGCGTCAAGCCGCACCGGACGATCAGGGAGCTCGATGCGGAACAGCGTGCCGGGCGTGGGCTTTTCCACAAGCGCGATCGTGCCGCCATGGGCAAGCACCAGTTCGCGGGCGATCGCGAGTCCGAGGCCCGTACCGCCCGAGCGCGCCGAGCCGCGGAAGGCGGCGAAGAGGTTTTCGCGCGCCTTTGCCGGCATGCCGGGACCGGTATCATCGATCGAAATCGTCACCACGCTTCCGGTGCGCACCGCCGAGACGGTAACCCTCCTGGCGCGACCGTCTTCCGGCTCGTGATTGATCAGTGCTTCGACCGCGTTGCGGCAGATATTATGGACGATGCGGAACAGCTGCTCGCCGTCCGCATCGACCTCGACATCGTCGCGGATCTGGATATCGAAATCGATGCCGCTCTGGCGATCGACCGCCAGGAGTTCGGCTACATCCTCGACGAGGGGCTTGAGCGCGACGAAGCGGCGGCGCGGCTCGGCCTCGGCGGTGCGCCCGTACGAGAGAACTTCGCGCGTATAGCCGACGGCGCGGTCGATGGTTCTAAGCAACGTCGGCGCGAAGCGCTTGACCACGGGATCGTCGACATCGGCGAGCCGGTCGGAAATGAGCTGCGCCGAGGAAAGAATGTTGCGCATGTCGTGGTTGATCTTGGAGACGGCAAGGCCGAGCTCGGCAAGGCTCTTCTGTTGCTTCAGGGTCTTCTGCAGCTCGCGCTGCATGCTGGCGAGATGCTGGCCGGCGACCGCCAGCTCGTCGCCGCCCTCCGGCGGCACGAGGATGCGTTCGGGACTAGACGGCTCGTCGGAAAACTCCTGCATGCTGGTCGTCAGACGCCGGATCGGCACGATCAGCATGCGATTGATGGCAAGGAAGATCAGCGCCGCGGTAATGAGCGAGATGACGATCGACAGCAGGAAGACGTTGCGCGAATAGACGAGCATGGCCTTGCGCAGGGTCGCATCCTTCATCACCAGTTCGATGGTCGCGTCGCCCTCGCCGAGCGGGCCGTAGACGCGCACCACCCGATTGCCGCCGAAGAGGAGCGTATCGAAGGCGTCGCGGATCGCACCGAGCGCCGTGAAGTTGGCGATGTCGTATTCGCCGTCGATCGCGGGCGGCATGTCGACGGTGGCAATCATCCGCGAGGCATCCTTGCGGCGAATGACGATGGCCTTGGTCCCGGTCGCCATCAAGGTTTCGCGCTGCACGGCGCGCGGAAGCTCGATGTTCTGCAGCCCGTCGACGACGACGGCGGCGGCGGCGACCGTGTTCAGCCGATCCTGCAGCCAGCGGATGCGCATATTGGCGACGGAGGGCACGAAGATCAGCACCTCCGCCAGCATGACGAAGGTGATGGTCAGCAACAGGAGCTTGCCGGAGAGCCCGCGAAGAAAGCCGACTGCCGCTCGTGGTGCCGCATTCGGGTTGGCCGGACGCGCGTCTTCTACCATAACTTTTACAACATTCCCTGCCGTCAGCCGAAATAGCGCAGGACCCGGATCGCGGACCGCAAGAGGCGATTTCGTGCCACAGGCGAATAATAGGAGATCGCCGCCTGTTTTCCAATCTCGGCGAGCGTCGGATACGGTGCAACATAGTTGTGGAAGTGCTTCAATGTCAGCCGGTTGGCAACGGCGAAGGCCCAGATGGCGATCATCTCTCCTGCGCCGGCGCCGGCGATACCGGCTCCAAGAATCCGCCCTCGCCGGCCGACCACGACCTTGATCAACCCGCGGCCGAGCCCATCGGTACGGGCGCGATCGTTCCCGGAATAATCCCAACGGACGACCTCGATCCCGGCGAATCCGTCGCGTGCCTGCCGCTCGCCCAGGCCGACCTCTGCCAGTTCCGGATCCGTGAAGATCACGCGCGGAACGACATCAAATTTCTCGCGCGCGGGTAGACGAAAGAGGATCTGCTGCAGCACCAGCCGCGCATGGTAGCTTGCCTGATGGGTGAACTGGCCGCCTGCCGCGTCGCCGACCACGTAGACGCGGCGATTGCTCGTCCTCATATCGGCTCCGACCTCTATGTGCTTGGCGTCGTGGCGAATGCCGGCGAGATCGAGATCGAGCGATGAGTGATTGGCCGCGCGACCGGCGGCAATGAGCAGATCGCTTCCGTCGATCTGGAAGGCTCCGTTGCCATTTTCACAAAGCAAGCGGATGCCGCCGTCCGTCTTCCCGATCGAGCGGATCGTCGTGCGTTCATGGAGAACGATGCCCTCCGCGGCGATAGCCTCGAGCACAATCGCCGCCAGTTCCGGATCGACTTGCGACAGGGCGGCCGCATTCTCCACGATCGTGACGCGGGCGCCGAGCCGGCGATGGGCGAGCGCCATTTCGAGGCCGACCGCCCCGGCACCGATCACGACGAGGTGCTGCGGCAAGTGCTTCAGCTCGAAGAGCGTCTCATTGGTGAGAAATGGCGTCTCCGCCAGCCCCGGGATCGGGGGAACGGCGGGAGATGATCCTGTCGCGATCACGAAGCGGCGCGCGCGGATGAGGCGGTCACCGGCGGTCACCGTGCGCTCGTCGATGAAGCGGGCCTTTTCTTCGATCACCTCAACGCCGAGGCGGGTGAAGCGCTCGACCGAATCATGCGGCGCGAGGCCCGCGATGACGGAACGGATGCGTGCCTGCAGCCGCTCATGGTCGACGCCCGGCTCGGAGGCGGTGATGCCGAACTCTGCGGCCCCGCGGATTGCCTCCGCATGCTTCGCCGACGCGATCAGTGCCTTCGATGGCACGCAGCCATAGTTCAGGCAGTCCCCGCCCATCCGGCCATGCTCGACAAGAACGACCGGTACGCCGAAGGCGGCGGCGCCTGCGGCCACGGAGAGACCGGCCGCGCCGCCGCCGATCACGCAGATATCGGGAGTGAGTATCTTCGCCACGCCGCACGCCCTTCCCGTCGTCAGGCATTCCTATGGCGTGACTGTATTAGCCTGTAGGCCAGAGGCAATGCCGCAATCAGCGCCAGTGCAAGAAGCGCCAACGAAACATCCGTGGTGGCGAAATCCGAAAAGGACAGTGCGCCGCCGCTGTGGGCCGCGCGGGCGATCACCTCGTCGAGCCCGCAACCGAGCCAGGCGTAGGCGAAGGTTGCCGGCACGATGCCGATCAGCGTCGCGGCGACAAAGGTGCGAAGTTTCACGTCGAAGAAGGCGGGCGCGATATTGACGATGAAGAACGGGAAGATCGGCGCCAGCCGCAGGATCAGTAGGTAGAGGAAAGCGTTGCGCCGAAATCCTTCGGCAAGACGCTCCAGAAACCGTCCGGCACGCCGACGCAACAGATCGCTGAGGACGCCACGTGCCGCGAGGAACAGAAGGCTTGATCCCAATGTGGCGGCAAGGACCGTAATGGCTCCCCCGAGAAGCGGACCGAACAGAAATCCCGCGAACATGGTCAGAACCGATGCCGCGGGAATCGAGAAGATCACGACCGCTACATAGACGGCAAAGAAAAGCAGGCCGGAGCGGAGCGGAAAAGCCTCGACATAGCCACCGAGAGCCTGACGGTGATCGACGAGCGTCGACAGGGAAACATAATGATGCAGCCCGAGTGCGTAGGACGCGAGACCGCCCGCCAGGAGAAACGCAAATGGCAGGAATCGCCAGGGCGAACGACGCGACAGGGATTCGCGATGTGGCCGGCCGGACGGCGGTGTCACGGTCGCGCCTTCTTCCGCCTTGCCTCTGACGTCATGGCTCATCGAGCTCTGCCTTCCTCGGGGTTCGGCCCTGCATCATATCGCGATGATCCCCGGATCGTATCGGCGCGGACCATCGTGAGCGATTCTTTAGCGGTATGCGGGCGCACCTTTCCTCATCCCGCTTTACAGCGCCGCGCGTCCGATCGGACGCGCAAAGGTCGCTGTAGCACTTTGAGTCGCTGCATGATTTTGTCCTTAAATCGATTCCGACTTAAGGAATCATGCAGTAGTGAGAATCGGGACGCGGAACCAATAACGAATGGTCGCGCCCTCCAACGACAGCGTGAACGGACAAGCGTGACAACTCACGTTGCCGTGAGACGAAAGAGCCTGCCGAAAGGCAGGCTCTGCGCGCACGTCGGCAGCATCCGCTATGTGGCTCAGAACTCCTCCCATTCGTCCCGGGCGGCGGCGGCCGAGCCGCCGAAAGCACGCGAAACCGTGCCGATCATGCGCCGCGCTGGCGACGCAACCGGGCGGCTCGCCTCCCTGGCCGGTGTGACGGCGCGTGCCTGATCGCGTTCAACCTTGAAGTAAGCGATGAGGCTCGCGAGATTGTCCGCTTCGGCGGAGAGCTTGTGCGTCGCGGCATTCGCCTCCTCGACCATCGCGGCATTGCGTTGGGTGACCTGGTCCATCTGGTTGACCGCCGTGCTGACCTCGCCGAGGCCCGTCGACTGCTCGCGTGCGGCGGTCGCGATCGAATGGATGTGGTCGTTGATCTTGAGGACGCGCGTTTCGATCTCACCGAGTGCCGCTCCGGTCGCCTGGACGAGCTTGACGCCGGTCGCCACCTCGGTACCGGATTTCGAGATGAGCGTCTTGATGTCCTTGGCGGCGCTGGCGGCGCGCTGGGCGAGCTCGCGGACCTCCTGCGCGACGACGGCGAAGCCCTTTCCGGCGTCACCGGCCCGCGCCGCCTCGACGCCGGCGTTCAACGCCAGCAGGTTCGTCTGGAAGGCGATCTCGTCGATGACGTTGGTGATCTGGCCGATCTCGCTCGAAGCTTGTTCGATGCGGCCCATGGCGTCGATCGCGCTGCGCACCACCGACGCGGACTCTGCGGCATTTTCCTTCGCCTCCGTGACCATCACCGTCGCTTCCTGGGCCCGCTCGGTCGAGCTGCGTACGGCGGCGGTGATCTCGTCGAGAGCGGCGGAAGTCTCCTCGAGCGAGGCGGCCTGCTGCTCGGTGCGTTTCGACAGGTCGTCGGCGGCCGTGCGCAATTCCGAAGCGTTGCCGTTGATCGAGTCCGTTGTCAGGCGGATCTCACGCAGCGTCTTCTGCAGGGTCGAAAGCGTGTCGTTGACGTTTTTCTGCAGCTCTGCAAAGGCGCCCTGGAACTGGCCGTTCATGTTTTGCGTCAGATCGCCGGCGGCAAGGCTCGCGATGACGCGGCGCGTCTCGGCAATGCCGCTGTCGACGCTTCCGACGAGTTCGTTCACGCTCGCCGCAAAGCGGTTGAGGTCTTCATTGTCGTAGTCCTTGCCGATGCGCTTGGTGAAATCGCCCGCCGCCGCCGCCGAAACGACGATGCCGATGCTCGATTGCAGATCGGCGCTTTTCTCGCGCAGAGCCGCCTCCTGGGCATTCAGCTCGCGCACGGCAAGACCGTTCTGCTTGAAGACCTCCACGGCCGCCGCCATGTCTCCGATCTCGTCGTTGCGCCCTGCAAAGGGAACGTCGACCGAAAGATCGCCTGCGGCCAGCCGCTTCATCCCCTCCGTTAAATCGAGGATCGGACGGCTGAGCTGATTGGTGCCGATATAGAAGGCCGTGCCGATGCCGGCGGCCATGCCGATCCCCGCGATGCCGAGGACGATCAGGACGATCGAGCGCTCGAAGGCGTCGATCTCGGCGGTGATGGCGTCTAGGGATTCACGATCGGCATCGACCACCACATCGATCTCGGCCTGGAAAGCCTTGCGGTTGGCGCGATTGGCGTCGTTATTGCCCTGCTCGTTGGCGGCCTGGGGCGAAACCTCCAGTCCGAGGCGCGCCGTTTCGGTGCGGAAGGTCTTGAACTCTTCCGCGCGCTTTGCCAGCGCATCGAAGGCCGAAAGCCTGTCGGCCGGAACCAGCGGGCGCCAGTCCTTCAGAAGCGCGTCGATCTTGTCGAGGTTTTTCAGGAGGCCATCTGCGAAGGACTTCGCCTTCTCGATCGTCGGCGCGGCGTAGATGCCGCGCGATTCCATGACGACTGCGGTGACCAGGCGGTTGAGACGCTCGCCCTTGAATGCCCGCTCGGAAGCGCTCTGGAACTGACGGAGCTTGCCATTGTACTCGGATACGATCAGCAACGACATGCCGGTGATGGCGATCGCCAGCAGACTCATGATGCCGACGATCAAATATATCTTTCCGCGAATTTTCATTTCCTGCCCCCTCCCCCGCGCACTCGCCCAAAACGGGAAGTTGATTGCGGTTTACACGTATTTGATTAAACTCTAAAATACATGTGGTTAACAAAGGCCTCCTGGGCTCCAGTTAATTCTCAGGGGTGCAGGCGATTTCCGATTAGCCGCGCCCGTCTAGCAGGATCATTGAGCAGCAATTGACTTTCTCGGGCTTTTATCCCTATAAGCCGCGCACGTCCGGTCCGGCCGCCCGAAGGCGGAGCTATGCCCGGTCGCGTAAACGCTCTTGCATTATGCAAACCCAAGAAGGGCCGCACACCGCGGTATTTAAATAAATGAAGCGTACCTACCAACCGTCCAAGCTTGTTCGCAAGCGCCGTCACGGCTTCCGTGCACGCATGTCCACCAAGGGTGGTCGCAAGGTTCTCGCAGCCCGCCGGGCTCGTGGCCGCAAGCGTCTCTCGGCCTGAGCCGAGCTTGCCCGAAATATGTGTCCGGGCAAATGACGTCAGACAAAGACAAAACGACTGTCGGACGGCTGAAAAGCCGTCCGCAGTTTTTGGCCGTTCGGGCTGGAGAAAGCCGCAAAGGACCGCTATTTCTCCTCGAAGTGCTTGACCGGAACGATCCGGAAAGCGAGGCGCGAGTCGGTTTCACAGTTACCAAGAAACACGGCAATGCGGTCGAGCGAAATCGAATGCGCCGACGCCTCAAAGAAGCCGTGCGGCTGTCCGCCGGGTTTGCAATGAAACCCGGACACGACTATGTGATTGTCGCCCGACGCGATCTCCTCAACGCTCCTTTTGACGCATTGACTCGGGCGCTTCGGGATCGCATCGAAAACAAGCCGAAACAGAAGCGGCCGTCGGCCGGTTCCAGGAAACCATGATGGAAAACAACCGCAATTATTTCGTGGCGATTGCCCTATCCGTGCTGATCCTCGTCGCCTGGCAGTTCTTCTATGTCAATCCGAGGATGGAGAAGGACCGCATCGCCGCGGAAAAGGCCCAGCAGACACAGCAAGTCCAGCCGCAGCCGAGCGCTCAGCCGGCGGCACCGGGACAGGCGCTGCCGGGCAGCGGGACGATCCCCGGCGCGGGCGAAAACCGCGAACAGGCCGTCGCCAAGTCTGCACGCGTCGCCATCGACACGCCGGCGCTCTCGGGCTCCATCAACCTGACCGGCGCACGCTTCGACGACCTGAAGCTCAAGGAATACCGCGAAACGGTCGATCCGAAGAGCCCGGTCATCACGCTCTTCAGCCCGGCGGAGACCGCCGACGGCTACTTTACCGAACTCGGCTATATCGGCAATGAGGCTACGGGCACCGTGCCCGGTCCGCAGACCGTCTGGACGCTGGCCAGTGGCGACAAGCTGACCGCGGCCACTCCGGTGACGCTCACCTACACGAACGACAAGGGCATCACCTTCACACGGACGATCTCGGTCGACGAGCATTACATGTTCCAGGTCGTCGACAGCATCAAGAACGAGACCTCCGCCCCGCTGTCGCTTTCCTCCTACGGCCGCGTCACCCGCTTCAACAAACCGACGACGCCGAGCATCTACGTCCTGCACGAGGGCTTCGTCGGCGTCACCGGCGGCAGTCTGCAGGAGGTCGGCTATTCCGACGCGGAGGATGAGAAGACGGTCGAACCGGGCAAGTCGACCGGCGGCTGGCTCGGCATTACCGACAAGTACTGGGCCGCGACGATCATCCCGCCCCAGGACACGCCGTTCGACACCCGCTTCTCGCATTTCACCGATGGCCGCGCGCGCTACCAGAGCGACTACAGGAGCGACGCGGTCACCGTTGCTCCCGGCCAGACGGTGGAGGTCAAGAACCTGGTCTTCGCCGGCGCCAAGGAAGTCCCGGTCGTCGACAATTACGAGGTTGCCTATTCGATCCCCAACTTCGACAAGCTGATCGACTGGGGCTGGTTCTACTTCATCACCAAGCCGATGTTCAAAATGATGGATTTCTTCTTCCGTCTCTTCGGCAATTTCGGCGTCGCGATCCTGATCACGACGATCGTTGTCAAGCTCATCTTCTTCCCGCTCGCCAACAGGCAATATGCCTCCATGGCGAACATGAAGAAGGTTCAGCCGAAGATGGAGGAACTGAAAAAGAAGTTCGGCGACGACCGCATGGGGCTGCAGCAGGCGATGATGCAGCTTTACAAGGATGAGAAGATCAATCCGCTGGCGGGTTGCTGGCCGATCATCATCCAGATTCCGGTATTCTTCGCGCTCTACAAGGTAATCTACATCACCATCGAGATGCGCCATGCGCCGTTCTTCGGCTGGATCCATGACCTTTCCGCGCCCGATCCGACGACGATCGTCAACCTCTTCGGTCTGCTTCCCTTCGATGCGCCGGCCTTCTTGCATCTCGGCGTCTGGCCGATCATCATGGGCATCACCATGTTCCTGCAGATGCGCATGAACCCGACGCCGCCGGATCCGACGCAGGCGATGCTGTTTACCTGGATGCCGGTGGTCTTCACCTTCATGCTGGCCTCGTTCCCGGCCGGCCTCGTGATCTACTGGGCTTGGAACAACACGCTGTCGATCCTCCAGCAGGGGATCATCATGAAGCGCCAGGGCGTGAAGATCGAACTCTTCGACAATCTGAAGGGGCTGTTCACGAAGAAACCCAAGCCGGCGGAATAGCCGGCAGCGAGCTTCACGCGAGAGCCCCGGATCGAGCACCGTCCGGGGCTTTTGCTTTTTGCTCCGACAAGCGGAAGCTCACCGCCAGACGCCGCCGCGCTTGACAAGCGGGCACAAAAGCCGGATGCGGACCCGGCAAGAAGGAACGTCGCGATATGTCCGGGAAGAACAACCAGAATGCCTCGAGCGTCTTCGGTCGGCCGTGGATCTTCATCCGCGGCGTTCCGTCGATGAAGTTCCTGCCGCCGGAAGGCCCGACAGAGATCGCCTTTGCCGGCCGCTCGAATGTCGGCAAGTCGTCGCTGATCAACGCTCTCGTGGGGCAGAAGGGCCTCGCGCGCACCTCCAACACGCCCGGACGCACGCAGGAGCTCAACTACTTCGTGCCGGACGGCTATTCCGGAGAGGCCGACGACCTGCCGCCAATGGCGCTCGTCGACATGCCGGGCTACGGCTATGCCCAGGCGCCGAAGGAACAGGTCGATGCCTGGACGAAACTCGTCTTCGACTATCTGCGCGGCCGCTCGACGCTGAAGCGCGTGTATGTGCTGATCGACGCCCGCCACGGCGTCAAGAAGAACGACGAGGAGGTGCTCTCGCTTCTCGACAAGGCGGCAGTGTCCTACCAGATCGTGCTGACCAAGACCGACAAGATCAAGGCGGCCGGCGTGCCGCGGCTGATCGCCGAGACGCTGGAGAAGATCAAGAAGCGCCCGGCCGCCTATCCGGAGGTGCTTTCGACATCGTCGGAAAAGGGCGACGGCATCGAAGAGCTCCGGATGGCGATCGAGCTCGCCGTCACGCGCTGAGCGCCAAATGAAAACTCTTTGATTTGCGTCACTACCCTGACACGCAAACCGCTCTATTTCTACCTCGCAGGTTTTGTCTGCTCTACAGCGCCGCATGTCCAATGAGATGCGGACGCTCGCTGTGGCCCTTTGAAATCGCCGCATGACTCCACCTCGAATCCCATTCGAGGCATCATGCGGGAGGATCAGGAGAGAGACATGTCCGATTTGATCGTCGTGGGTTTCGATTCGCCGGAAGAGGCCGACAAGGTCCTCTTGAAGCTCCACAGCCTTAAAAAGGAATATCTGATCGATCTGGAAGACGCCGTCGTCGTCATACGGGACGCCGATGGCAAGGTACATCTGAAACAGAGCCTCAATCTCACCACCGTCGGTGCGGCATCGGGCCTGCTTTCAGGCTCGCTTTGGGGCGGCCTCGTGGGCCTGCTGTTCCTGAACCCACTCGCGGGCTTCGCGATCGGCGGCGCTCTTGGCGCCGGCGCCGGAGCGCTGTCCGGCTCGTTTGCCGATTACGGCATCGACGACGATTTCATCAAGTCGCTCGGCAGCACGATTCCGAACAATTCGTCGGCTCTCTTCATTCTGGTGCGCAAGGTGCAGCCGGAGAAGGTGCTGGCAGAGTTCTCGGGACTTCGCGGTCGCGTGCTCAAGACTTCGCTTTCACCCGAGCAGGAGCAGAAGCTGCAAGCCGCGCTGACGGACGCACAGACGCCCTCGCCGCAGGCCGGCACGTTCGGACCATAGGTGCAGCGCGGCAGCGGCATTTACTCCGGGCGCGTCTGGCCCGCTTCAGCGATGCCGAGTGGTGCCGCGTGCGATGATCGGTCCGGTGGGAGAACCGGTCGGCGAGCCGCCCAACGGCTCTACACTGACGGCAAGCGTGGAGCCGGCGGTGAATTTCGCTCGCATTCCCGGGGAGAGCAGGATCTCCCCCTGGCCGGATTGAGGCAGTACGCCAAGCGAAGTGGCAGGGTCGCTGCCCTTGATCAGCCAAAGCTCGAGAGATCTTTCCTCCCCCTGGCCCGCCGCGGCAGGCGTCAGCCTTACGCGTCCGGAACCGGTATTGAACTCGGCGACAAGGCTCACGGGAGTGCCTTGCCCGGCCAGTTCCGCAACGAGCGGCGTGCCCGAGCCACCGCCGAAAACGCCGAGCATGGATATCACGAGCGCGGCGACGGCTGTAAGCGACGCGATGGCGAGGCTGCGCCAGAGCGGCAGAGAGCTCCACAGGCCGGAGGTTTCGCCGACAGCTCCTGACGATTCGGAAATCCGCTCGATCGCGGCAAAACCGCGCGGCGGCGCCGCCGGCTCGTAGGCAGGATCGAGCGAGGCGAGATTTTTCCGCCAGCGCACGACCATGGCCGCGAAATTGCGATCGGTGGCGATGCGCGCCTCGACCCTTCGACGGTCCTCGGCGGACAGAACTCCCAGCACGTATTCCCCCGCGATCACTTCGTCACGGCGAGAATCCCCGCTCTCGGGCTTCTGCGGCGTCATCGTTCCATGCACTCTCTCGACATCAGGAGGCGCCGATCTTTCCGGATCGATAACAGGATCAGCCAAATCGTCAGTCTCGTCAATCAGGTTGACGGTGAGTTTCCTGCCCTCGCGATCGATCGCGCGATTACGCGAAGGCGCTGCCGATATCCGCAACCGAGCGCCGGCCGAGTCGGGGATGGTGCGCCCGTCATGATGCTCTTATGTTGCGCAGGGATCATTCCATCTGCCGGAAACTTGGGCTAAACAGCAGCCGGTATTTTTCGAGGGTCCGCCATGTCCGCATCAGAAAGTGAAATCCAGGCACGCCTGCTCACCCAGGCCCTGCCTTACATGCAGCGTTACGAGAACAAGACGATCGTCGTCAAATATGGCGGCCACGCGATGGGCAATTCTGAACTCGGGCGCGCCTTCGCAAGCGACATCGCGCTCCTCAAGCAGTCCGGCGTCAACCCGATCGTCGTGCATGGCGGTGGCCCGCAGATCGGCGCCATGCTCAACAAGATGGGTATCGAATCGAAATTCGAAGGCGGGCTGCGCGTCACCGACGAGAAGACGGTCGAGATCGTCGAAATGGTGCTCGCCGGATCGATCAACAAGGAGATCGTTGCCCTCATCAACCAGACGGGCGAGTGGGCGATCGGCCTTTGCGGCAAGGACGGCAACATGGTTTTCGCCGAAAAGGCGAAAAAGACCATTCGCGATCCGGATTCCAACATCGAACGGGTGCTCGACCTCGGCTTCGTCGGCGAGGTCGTCGAAGTGGATCGCACGCTTATCGACCTGCTGGCGCGCTCGGAAATGATTCCGGTCATCGCGCCGGTGGCGCCCGGGCGCGACGGCCACACCTACAACATCAATGCCGACACTTTCGCTGGCGCCATCGCCGGCGCGCTCAACGCTACGCGCCTTTTGTTCCTGACCGACGTTCCGGGGGTTCTCGACAAGCAGGGCAACCTGCTCAAGGAGCTTTCGGTTGCGCAGGCACGCGCGCTGATCGCCGACGGCACGATTTCCGGCGGCATGATCCCGAAAGTCGAGACCTGCATCGACGCGATCAAGGCCGGCGTCCAGGGCGTAGTCATCCTCAACGGCAAGACGGCCCATTCGGTGCTGCTCGAGATCTTCACAGAGCACGGCGCCGGCACGCTGATCGTGCCGTAGCACGCAGCTTGAAGACTCGATTTGCCCTCACCCCAGCCCCCTTTCCCCGCGCGCGGGGAGAGGGAACTGAGGGGCGGAAAACCTTTACTTCGTTCGGTACACCTTCTCCGCCTCTCCGCGCAGCCACGCGATCATCGCCCGGTAGGGGAATGGCCCGTAGCTCACCCGGCCGACACCGGCGGCGGCGAGCGTCTTGAGATCCGGCGCGCCGGGCTTCATCATTACATTCACCGGCAGAGGCGATGCTGCACAGAGCCTGGCGATGAGCTCTTTATCGGCGAGCCCCGGGGCGAAGAAGCCGCTTGCTCCTGCCTCGGCATAAGCCTCAGCTCTGGCGATCGCCTCGTCCATCAGACCTGCATGGCGTGCCGCGTCGCTCTCCTGCAGGAACAGGTCTGTGCGGGCGTTTATAAACAGCGGAACGCCCTGCCGCTCCGCCATTTCGCGGATGGCCCGAATGCGGGCCGTCTGCTTGTCGATCGCATGAACGCCGGCCTTGCCGACGATCTGGTCTTCGAAATTGATGCCGATCGCGCCGGCATCGATGAGCTGCGCCGCATTGGCGGCGCCCTGGGCCGGGTCCTCCGAATAGGCACCTTCGAAATCGACCGAAAGCGGAAGCTCGGTCGCAGCAACGATCTCGCGGACGATCTCGATCAGCAGCGCCAGCGGTATTTTTTGCCCGTCGGCAAAGCCATGGGCGGCCGCGACCGACCAGCTTCCGGTCGCGAGCGCCTTGGCGCCGGCCTCGGCGACGCAGCGGGCGCTGCCCGCGTCCCAGATGTTGTAGAGAATCACCGGATCGCCCTTGCGGTGCAGCGCCGTGAAGGCGATCGCCCTTTCCTCCTGGTTCATCGCATCTCCTCCCAAATATGGCTGTGAATGTGAACGACTCTTGTAGGCAAAAGCGGGATGCGGACGAAAGGCCGGCCACCCTTTTCCTCATCCCGCCCTGAAAAGTCCGACAGGCCTCATCTTTCCCTCATGCCGAAGCAGCCATTGCTTACGCGCAATACCGCCACCATAACCGGTCAAGGATCCGTCGGCGCCGATGCAGCGGTGGCAGGGGACGACGATCGCAATGCGGTTGGAGCCATTGGCCCTGGCAACCGCACGGACCGCCTCCATGGTAGCAACCTCCCGCGCGATCTCGCCATAGGACCGCGTCTCGCCCAAAGGTATTTCGATGAGCCTTGCCCATACTTGGCGCTCGAAGGCGCTGCCGTCGAGAGCAAGGGGCGTGCAAAAGTCGCCCGAGCGACCCTCGAAATAGGCCTTGAGTTCGGCCTCGATCTGGTCAATCGGCGGCGTCCTGCCCGGAACGACCGCCGATCGCACCTTTCGCTTCAGGCTTTCCAGCTCGGCCGGCAACGCCTTGCGATCGTGGAACTCGAGGAGATGAAGATGGGTCCGGTCGGCTACCGCCACCATGGGCCCGAGTGGCGTTTCTATCCAGTCGGCAAAGAGCAGCGCGCGCCCCTGGGATCTTGCCGGCGCCTCGCCGATCAGTTTCGCGAAGGCGGCCCGGAAGCCGCTTGGCGATTCATAGCCGGCGTCGATCTGCGCCTCGATGACGCTGGCGCCAGTCGAAAGCTGACGCGCCGCCTCGGCCATTCGCCTCTGTCGGGCGAGATCGAGAAAGGTCACGCCGAGGGCCCGCTTGAAGGCGCGCCGGACGGTCGACGGATCGAAGCCGCGCTCTACGAGATCCTGCTCCGTCCAGCGACGGTCCGGCTGCCGGTCGAGCAGCTCCATGAGGCTCTTGACCAGCGGCTCCTTCTCGGCTGCCTGCTCCAGCGGACGGCATCGCTCGCAGGGCCGAAAGCCGGAATCGATGCAGGCGGCGATGCTATCGAAGAACAGGGTGTTTTCCCGCTTCGGCTTGCGGGCGGGACAGGAGAGCCGGCAGAAGATGCCGGTGCTCTTCACGCAGACGAAGGCTTGGCCCTCATAGTCGGAACTGCGGGCCAGCAGCGCATCGTAAAGGACATCGTCGTTGGGCAAATCGAAAAGCATGCCGCTTTGTAGCATCCGCCGACTGCGCCGTCCGCCGAAAATCGGGCGCCTATTTCTCTTTGACCCGCCGCTTACAGCACGACCAGCATGACGACGCCGAGCACGATCAGGAGGCAGCCCAGGAGTTCAAGACGATTGATCCATTCGCGGAAGATGAAGAAGGATGAGGCGAAGGTGAAGAGCATCTCCACCTGCGCCACCACCTTGACGATCGCGGCCTGCTGCAGCGTCATCGCCGCGAACCAGCCAAAGGAGGCTGACGCACCGACGAAGCCCACGACGAAGGCGGGCTTCCAGGCGGCACTGATGCGCTTCAACTCGTCCGGCTCCCGCGCGATGATCCAGGCGAGCATGATGACGGTCTGGATCAAAATGACGAAGCCGAGGGTGAAGCTCGCCTGCATCAGGTAATCCGGTGTCGGCAGGCTGGGGGCGAGCGCCAGCGATGCGGAGCGATAGGAAACTGCAGAAAGCCCGAAGAAGGTGCCGGAAAGCAGGCCTATCCCGGCTGTGCGACTGAAGACTGATGTCATGAGCGACCGCGCGCTGAGCGCCGTTCGAGCGACCGAGATCAGCATGACGCCGATCACCGAGATGGCGATCGCAATGAGCGCGCCCTGGCTCGCCTTCTCCCCAAGGAAGATCAGTCCGAAGAGCGCCGCCTGTGCGGGCTCGGTACGCGAATAGGCGGTGCCGACCGCGAAATTGCGAAAGGAGAAGAGATGCACGAGCAGGAATGTCGCGGCGATCTGCGCCAATCCGCCAACGACCGCCCAGAGGAAGAAGGTCGCGTTCGGTATCGGCAGCGGATGCCCGGCGACGCGCCAGAGCATTACCAGGTAGAAAAGTGCGAAGGGCAGGCCGAAACCGAAGCGCACGAATGTCGCGCCGGTCGTGCCCATAACGCCCTTCAGGTGTTTCTGCATGGACGAGCGGACATTCTGAAGGAAGGCCGCAGCGATGGTGATGAGAACCCAGGTTTCCATATCTGCCGGCTAAAGCACGTCGCGTGCAATCGAATTGATGCGACGCGCTTTAGGTCCTCGTTTTTGTGCATGTCGTTATCCCAAAACCGCTGCGCACTTTCGGGCGACGTGCGGTAGCATGCGGGCGGGAGACAATCCAGCACTGCGGCGAATAATCCGTTTTCCTTCGTCGGTCCGCCATGCCATAACCCGGGCCATGAAGAAGCTCGACCGTCTCCCGTCCCATGCCGAATTCGCCCATGTCACCGACTGGGTCTTCGACCTCGACAACACGCTCTATCCGCACCACGTCAATCTCTTCGCGCAGATCGACCGCAACATGACGGCCTACGTCGCCGAGCTCCTGTCAATGGATCCGGCCGAGGCGAAGAAGCTGCAGAAGGAATATTACCGCGACCATGGCACCACACTCCAGGGGCTGATGATCCATCACGGCGTCGATCCGAACGACTTTCTGGAACGGGCACACGCGATCGACTACAGCGTCGTTCCGGCGGATCCGGCTCTCGGCGAGGCGATCAAGGCATTGCCCGGGCGCAAGTTCATCTTCACCAACGGCAGCGTTTCCCACGCCGAGATGACGGCGCGCGCGCTCGGCATTCTCGAACATTTCGACGACATATTCGACATCGTCGCCGCCGACTTCGTGCCGAAGCCCGCCGGCGACACCTATGACAAGTTCATGAGTCTTCACCGGATCGACACGCAAAATGCGGTGATGTTCGAAGATCTGCCGCGCAACCTGCTGGTGCCGAAGGCGCTCGGCATGACGACCGTGCTCCTGGTGCCGCGCAACCTCGAATACGAGTTCGCCGAAGCCTGGGAGACGTCGAGCGACGCGGACGAGCAGATCGACTACGTCACCGAGGACCTTGCCGGTTTTCTGCGCCGCGTCGTTTCGCCGGTGTAATCCGGGACCTGCCGATCATCGCCGGCCCGATGCCATCGGCACCGAACGCGGGTCGATCGACTCATAGAAGCGGGCGATGATCTCCCAGGCCTCTTCGGCCGTCTCGACGAAATGCACGAGGTCGATATCGTTCGGCGCAATGGTGCCGAACTCGGCGAGCGCCTCGAAATTGATGATCGTGCGCCAGAACTTCTCGCCGAACAGGATGAGCGGAACCAGGGCGAGCCGACCGGTCTGCATCAGCGTCACCGTCTCAAACAATTCGTCGAGCGTTCCGAAACCGCCCGGGAACACCGTCACCGCCTTGGCGCGCAGTAGGAAATGCATCTTGCGGATGGCGAAGTAATGGAAATTGAACGACAGATCCGGCGTGACGAAACGGTTCGGCGCCTGCTCGTGCGGAAGCACGATGTTGAGCCCGATCGAGGGCGCGCCGGCATCGGCCGCGCCGCGGTTTCCCGCCTCCATAACGCCAGGGCCGCCGCCCGTGACGATGACATATTCCTTATAGCCAAGCTTTGCCGACTGTTCCGAGCACAGGCGAGCGAATTTGCGCGCCTCGTCGTAGTAGATCGAAGCGGCCTCCAGATTCTTGCGCTGGACATCGTTCTTGGCCGCCCAGGCCTCGCCGCCGGGCTCGGGAATGCGCGCGCCGCCGAACATGACGACGGTGGAGTTGATACCGCGCTCCTCGAGCATCATCTCCGTCTTCAAAAGCTCGAGCTGCAGGCGGACCGGTCTCAGTTCCTCGCGGCAGAGAAAGTCGTCGTCGATATAGGCGAGGCGGTAGGTCGGCGAGGCCGACTGCGGCGTCAACGGCACGGTCGATGCGCGCTGTCTGCTCTGCGCGCTGTCTGCCAACGGATCCCAGACCCCATCCCTGCGGCGCAGATTGCGCTTTCTCATGCGTGCCATTTTTCATCTTCCCGTCGCGTTTCGAACAGCCGAGACCTCGTCCGGACGCTTCCTTTCGCGGTTCCTCGGCCATAGAGGCGTCCTACTGCCGGAAACCTGGAAGCTTGCCAAGTCCTGTTGAAGGGGCGAAGGCGAAAAGGCCTTCAACTTTTCAGCATGGTGGCTCAGGGCATCGCGCGCTTTCCTGAACGCGCGAGGGCGCAGTGAGACCTTGAATCGCAGCATAATCCCTCAGGACCGGTTCCGATTTGGGGAATTATGCAGTAGAGCTTGCAGCACAACCGCCGAACCCTGCCGAACCCTAAGGAATTCCGATGACGATTTACGACCTCGCCTCCCTGTCCCAGACGATCGAGACCGCATTCGAAGATCGCGAAACCGTCAATACCGGCACCCGCGGGGCCGTGCGCGATGCCGTCGAAGCGGCGCTCAACCTGCTCGACAGCGGCAAGGTGCGCGTTGCCGAGCGCGGCGAGGACGGAACCTGGACGGTCAATCAGTGGCTCAAGAAGGCGGTCCTCCTCTCCTTCCGGCTGAACCCGATGGAACTCGTCAAGGGCGGCCCCGGCGACTCGGTCTGGTGGGACAAGGTCCCGTCGAAATTCGACGGCTGGAGCGTCAACGAATTCGAAAAGGCCGGTTTCCGCGCGGTGCCGAACTGCGTCGTCCGTCGCTCGGCCTATATCGCCCCCAACGCGATCCTGATGCCGTCCTTCGTCAATCTCGGCGCCTATGTCGGCGAGGGAACGATGGTCGACACCTGGGCGACCGTCGGCTCCTGTGCCCAGATCGGCAAGAACGTCCATCTTTCCGGCGGCGTCGGCATCGGCGGCGTTCTGGAGCCGATGCAGGCGGGGCCGACGATCGTCGAGGACAATTGCTTCATCGGCGCGCGCTCCGAGGTCGTCGAAGGCTGCATCATCCGCGAGGGCTCGGTGCTCGGCATGGGCGTCTTCATCGGCAAGTCGACCAAGATCGTCGATCGCGCCACGGGCGAAGTGATGTATGGCGAAGTCCCGCCCTATGCGGTCGTCGTCGCCGGCTCGATGCCGTCCGGCTCGACCATGGCCAACGGCCAGCCGGCGCCGAACCTTTATTGCGCCGTCATCGTCAAGCGAGTCGACGAAAAGACCCGCTCCAAGACCGGCATCAACGAACTGCTCCGGGACTGATCATGGCCGAGGAAGGGCGGCAGCCGAGCATGACCTGGCTGTTCTTCAGCCCGTCCGGCCGCATAGGTCGACTGCCCTTCCTTTTCTCCTGGCTGTTCTGGTTCGCCGTCGGCTCGATCTTTCTCATGCAGGTGCTGAAGAACGAGGCTGAGGAGACAGCACTCGCCCTCTGGACCCTGCCGCTGATCGTCTCCGGCGTGCTTTCCACCGTTTCCATTGCCATGCTGGCGATCAAGCGCCTGCATGACATCGGCTATCCCGGGCCCTTTGCGCTCTGTCTCTTCATACCGGTGCTGAGCCCGATCGTCTTCATCGCGCTCTGCCTCTGGCCGGGCGCGGACGGAGCAAACGAATATGGCAGCCGCCGCAACGCCCCGCAGCAGTAGCGATTCCGCCTGTACATTCTCCTCCCCGCCCGGTATGTAGCGCGGCAACGAACAGGGCCGCGACATGTTGGCCGCGGCAATCGACGCCTGATGAGGACCCGATCCGAGGTCCGCTCCTCTGCCGGCGTGAAAACCGAAATCCGAAAGACGAGAGATGACAGAGTTTGAAGGGATCGCGCCTGCGATCGCCGAGGCATTGGCAAAACGCGGTTACGATGCGCTGACGCCGGTTCAAAAGGCAATGCTCGACCCGGCGCTCGACGGCGCCGACGCGCTGGTTTCCGCACAGACCGGTTCCGGTAAGACGGTGGCCTTCGGCCTCGCCCTCGCGCCGACGCTCATCGGCCCGAGCGGACGGTTCGATACGGCCGATGCGCCGCTGGCGCTCATCATCGCGCCCACGCGCGAGTTGGCGCTGCAGGTCAAGCGCGAGCTCGAATGGCTCTACGACATCGCGGGTGCCACCATCGCCTCCTGCGTCGGCGGCATGGATATGCGCGACGAGCGGCGGGCGCTCGAACGCGGCGCCCACATCGTCGTCGGCACCCCCGGGCGGCTCTGCGACCACATCCGCAGGGGCTCGCTCGATATTGCGGCGCTCCGCGCCGTCGTGCTCGACGAGGCGGACGAGATGCTCGATCTCGGCTTCCGAGAGGACCTGGAATTCATTCTCGAGGCGTCGCCGACCGAGCGCCGCACGCTGATGTTCTCGGCGACGGTGCCACGCTCGATCGCGACGCTCGCCAAGAATTATCAACGCGACGCCGTCCGCATCGGCATCGCATCGGAACAGAAGCAGCACGGCGATATCGAATACCGCGCCCTCGTCGTTGCGCCGAGCGACCGCGAGAACGCCATCATCAATGTGCTTCGCTATTACGAGGCGAAGAACGCGATCGTCTTCTGCTCGACCCGCGCGGCCGTCAATCACCTGACCGCACGGTTCAACAATCGCGGCTTTTCCGTCGTCGCGCTTTCAGGCGAGCTCAGCCAAAACGAGCGCACCCATGCTCTGCAGGCCATGCGCGACGGCCGCGCCCGGGTCTGCATCGCGACCGATGTCGCGGCCCGCGGGATCGACCTGCCGGGCCTCGAGCTTGTGATCCACGCCGACCTGCCGACCAATCCGGAAACGCTGCTGCATCGTAGCGGCCGCACCGGCCGCGCGGGTCGGAAGGGCGTCAGCGCACTGATCGTACCGGTCAATCAACGACGGAAGGCCGAGCGACTGCTCGACGGCGCCCGCATCGCTGCCGCCTGGGCAAAGCCGCCCTCGGCGGACGAAGTGACGCGTCGCGACGACGAGCGGCTGCTGGCCGATCCTGCGTTCGACGAGCCTCTCGGTGATGACGAGCGGGCAATCGTGGAGATGCTGATCGGCCGGCACGGGTTGGAGAAGGTCGCAGCCGCTTTTGTGCGGCAGTTCCGCGCCGGCCGCTCGGCGCCTGAAGATCTATCGGACGTTCCAGTTACGGGCGATCGGGGAACGCGGCGGGACCGCCCGGTCACCGAACGCGAGACGGCCCACGCGCCGCGAGCCGACTTCACCGACGGCAGCTGGTTTTCGCTTTCCGTCGGGCGCAAGCAGAATGCCGAGCCGCGCTGGCTCATTCCCATGCTCTGCCGCCACGGCAAGCTCACCAAGCGCGATATCGGGGCAATCCGCATGCAGGCGGAAGAGACCTATGTCGAACTGACGTCGGAGGGCGCGGAACGCTTTCTGTCGGCGATCGGGCCCAACCGGATGCTGGAAAAGGGCATTCGCATCAAGACGCTTTCGGGCGCGCCCGACCTCTCGCAGCCGCGACAGGAGAAGCCGGACTTCGAAAAGAAGCGGCCGCGGTCCGATGACAGCGGTCCGGTCCGCGAGAAAAAGGACTTCGGGCCGAAGCGCAAGTTCGAAAAGAAGCCTGCCTTTGCTCAGGACTCCGCCGTTGCAAAGCGGGACGAGAAGCCGTGGAGCAAGAAGAAGGGAACATCCGAGGCGAAAAAAGAGGGCGGCATCAAGCCGAAGGGCAAGCGCAACAATGCCAAGAGCCGGCGGGCCTGAGCTCTTTGCAAGACCGCGGGGTGGAAACCCCGCTTCCGCGAGCGCGACGCCGCGGGCGCGTTACGACGCCGAAGCGGCAAGTGAGAGGTCCGCCTGATCGGTGTCGATTTGCGCCACCACCTTCACCACCCAATCGGCAAAGACGCGCAGCCGGCTGCTCAGATGCCGGTTCGGCGGATAGACCAGATAGATCGGCATCGGATCCACCTGCCAATCGGGCAAGACCGGAACCATCGTCCCGGCGCGAAGGTCCTCGCGCACCATGAAGAGCGGCGCCTGGATGACGCCGAGGCCTGCCCGTGCGGCGGCGATATAGGTCGTCGACTCGTTTGCCGCGACCGTGTAGCGGCTGTTGACCTCGATCTCCTCGTTTCCGCGCCGGAAATGGAAGGGCATCTGCTGCCCCGACTTCGGCAGGAAATAGCCGACGGCATAGCAATTCTTCTCGAGATCGGAAGGATGTTGCGGCACCGGATGCCGCTCGAGAAAATCCCGCGAGGCGCATGTGATGAACTTCATCTCCGTGATGCGGCGAGCGATCAGCGACTGGTCGGTGAGCGTGCCGGCACGGACGGCGCAATCGACATTCTCCGCGAGATAGTCGATCGTCCGGTCGGAAACGCCGAGATCGACCTGTATGTCCGGGTACTTCTTGTAAAATTCGGGTAGCGCCGGAATGATGATCAGGTTGGCGAAGGCGCTCGCCGTTTCGACGCGCAGCCGCCCCTTCGGCAGGCTCTGGGCGCTTGAGAGGCTGCCGTCCAACTCGTCGAGATCGGAGAGCAGGCGAGCAGCGCGTTCATAGTAGAGCGCGCCGTCCGGGGTCACCAGCACCCGTCGCGTGGTCCGATTGAGCAGCTTCGTCCGCAGGTGCGCCTCCAAGCCCTGGATGAGATTGGTGACGGTCGCCTTCGGCATGTTGAGCGAAGCGGAGGCCCGGGTGAAATTGCCGGTTTCCACCACTCGAAGGAAAACGCGCATGGCCGTGAGCTGGTCCATTTTCAATACCGGATTGTTCGAAATTCCGAATAGTGTAGTCAGCGCCCGCGGACTATTCCAGACGAAAGACAATGTTATGCTGCAAACATCGCGGGTTGTCCCTCATCTAGGGATTCACTCACGGTGGAGACAAGAGATGGACGCGCATTTTACGGAAGAAACGATGCAGACGAGCCAAGGCTCGTGCCGCGCACGTGTCTACCGCGGTGCGTCGCTGCTATCGCCGCCGCCGGTGGTCTTGCATCTGCATGGCGGAAGTTTTGTGGAGGATTCGATCGCAGCGGGGGAAAAGGTGGCCAATGCGCTCGCGGCCGCGGGCGCAGTCGTCATCTCGCCGGAATACCCGTCCGCGTGCCTCAACCCTTTCCCGGCGGCGCTCGAAGCCGCCTATGCCATGCTTTCATCCATGCGCAGCCGCTGTCCGCAGTTTGCGCATAAGAAGTCCATGCTGTTCGTCGCCGGCGAGGAGGCGGGCGGCAACCTTGCGGCCGGGCTGGCGCTGATGGCGCGTGACCAGTACCTGACCGACCTCAAGGGCCAGATCCTGCTCTCGCCGATGCTCGACCCTTGTCTGGCGACGCCGTCGTTCCGCAAGTTCTGTCCGCAGAGTTCGGTGCAGTCGATCGCTGATGGTTGGCAGCAATATCTCGGCGAGCGCAGCGGGCTGACGCACCCTTATGCGGCGCCCGGCCATTGTACGCGGCTTGGCGGCCTCGTTCCGGCACTCGTCATCACCAGTGACGAATGTCCCATGCGCGACGAGACCCAGGCCTATGCAGAGCGGCTGCGCAAGGCCGGCGTTCCGGTGGAAATACACGTACTGCCAGGTCGCGCCGCCTGGCTGCCCGCCAATACCGCGGCTGAGCAAAACTGGCCGTCGCAGGAAAAGACCATATCCGGCATCTTCGCCCGCTTCTTCGAACAGGCGGGGGCGAGGCCGACAAAGCAGTAAACAGACAAGCAGTAATTGAAGCCGGACTCCCAACCGGCGAGGAGAGAAAAACATGACGTCGACCGTAACCCGCCGGGTCCTGTGGGGCGCCGGCCTCAGCATCCTGTTGTCCGTCGTCGGTGGAGCAGCCGTGTTCCTCGGCGTTCCAAGCCATTTCAAAGCGGACGCAGCGACTGAAGCGCCGGCAGCGGCACCCGCCGTTCCCGTCTCCGTAGCAAAAGCGGAAGCGCGCCGAATCACCACCTGGGAAAGCTTCTCGGGCCGTCTCGAGGCGATCGAGCGCGTCGAGGTTCGTCCCCGCGTCGGCGGCGCGATCCTGAGCGCGCATTTCCGCGAGGGTGCCGTGGTTCAGAAGGGCGATCTGCTAGTCACCATTGATCCCGAACCCTATGCCGCCGCAGTGGAGCGCGCGGAGGCGGAGGTCGCGGCCGCCGAAGCGCGCGTCGCTCTGGCAAAGACGGAACTCGAGCGCGGCCGCAAGCTGGTCACCACCAGCGCCATCGCGCAAAGCGGCGTCGACCAGCGGCTCGCCGCCTTCGACGAGGCGCAGGCGAACGTCCGCTCGGCAAAGGCGGCGCTGCGCTCGGCCCGGCTCGACCTCGGATACACCGAGGTGCGCGCTCCGATCACCGGGCGCGTCGGCAGGCTGGAGGTCACGGCCGGCAACCTCGTCGCCGCCGGCGCGGCCTCGCCCATCCTGACGACGCTCGTCTCCGTCGATCCGATCTATGCGAGCTTCAACGTCAGCGAGGAAGTGGTGGCCGCAGCACTCGCCAAGCTTTCCGCCTCCCCCGGCACCGATGCGATCGAACGCATCCCCGTCGAAATCGGCACCGCCGCCGACGCCGGTACGCCGATCAGCGGCCATATCCAGCTCATCAACAACGAGGTGGATGCGGCGACCGGCACGATCCGCGTACGGGCGGCGCTCACCAATGCCTACGGCCGGCTGATCGCGGGCCAGTTCGTGCGCATCCGGATCGGCGATCCGCAGCCTGAGGAAAAGCTGGTGATCAGCGACCGCGCCATCGGCTCGGACCAGGACAAGAAATTCGTCCTGGTCGTCGGATCGGACAACAAGGTGGAGTACCGGCAGGTAACGCTCGGCCCGGTGGCTGACGGTCTCAGGATCGTCGAAAGCGGCCTCAAACCCGGCGAGAGCATCGTCGTCAACGGTCTGCAGCGTGTGCGTCCCGGCGTCGTGGTCGCCCCGCAGCCGGTCGAGCAGGCGACCGCCTCGATCGCCAAACCATAGGAAGCGCGCCCTCCTCGTTAAGAGGCGGGCGCTCAAAAAGATATTGCAACGGCATGCATCGGCGCGTGCGGCGACAAGTCTTCGCCGCAGACGCCCTGCCCTTGCCTGAAGTTCCCAAAGGGGGATCGTTATGAACTTCTCACGCTTCTTCGTCGACCGCCCGGTCTTCGCGGGCGTTCTATCCGTGCTCATCTTCGTGGCGGGGCTCATCGGCATGACCGGTCTGCCGATTTCCGAATATCCGGAGGTCGTGCCGCCGCAGATCGTCGTGCGCGCCCAATATCCGGGCGCCAACCCGGCCGTCATCGCGGAAACCGTCGCGACCCCGCTCGAAGAGCAGATCAACGGCGTCGAAGGCATGCTCTACATGCAGAGCCAGGCGACCGCCGACGGCTTGATGACGCTCACCGTCACCTTCGAGCTCGGCACCGATCCGGACCAGGCCCAGCAGCTCGTGCAGAACCGCGTCTCGCAGGCCGAGCCGCGGCTGCCGGAAGAGGTGCGGCGTCTCGGCGTCACGACGGTCAAGAGCTCGCCCGACCTGACGCTCGTCGTGCATCTGCTTTCGCCGAACGGCCAATACGATATCAACTATCTGCGCAATTACGGCGTCCTGAACGTCAAGGATCGCCTGGCGCGCGTCGAAGGCGTCGGCCAAGTGCAGATCTTCGGCGGCGGCGACTATTCGATGCGCATCTGGATCGACCCGCAAAAGGCGGCCGAACGCGGCCTTGCCGCAAGCGACATCGCCAACGCCGTCCGTGGACAGAACGTCCAGGCGGCCGCCGGCGTGATCGGCGCCTCCCCATCCGTTCCTGGTCTCGACCTGCAGCTCTCCGTCAATGCGCAGGGGCGGCTCAGGACGCCCGAGGACTTCGCCGAGATCGTCGTCAAGTCCGGCGAGAACGGCGAGATCACGCGCCTTGGCGACGTCGCCCGCGTCGAAATGGGCGCGGCGGACTATTCGCTGCGGTCGCTCCTCGACAACAAGGCCGCCGTCGGCATGGGCGTGTTCCAGGCGCCCGGCTCGAACGCCATCCAGATCTCCGAAAACGTCCACAAGGTCATGGCCGAGCTCAAGCAGACAATGCCGGCAGGAGTGGACTACGAGATCGTCTACGACACGACGCAGTTCGTCAGGGCGTCGATCGAATCGGTCATCCACACGCTGCTCGAAGCGATCGCGCTGGTGGTCATCGTCGTCATCGTCTTCCTGCAGACCTGGCGCGCCTCGATCATCCCGCTCGTCGCCGTGCCCGTCTCGATCGTCGGCACCTTCGCGGTGATGTATGTCTTCGGCTTCTCGATCAATGCGCTGAGTCTCTTCGGCCTGGTGCTTGCGATCGGCATCGTTGTCGATGACGCTATCGTCGTCGTCGAGAACGTCGAACGCAACATCGAGCAGGGGCTGTCGCCGATCCAGGCGACCTACCGGGCCATGTCGGAGGTTTCCGGTCCGATCATCGCGATCGCGCTGGTGCTGGTCGCGGTCTTCGTGCCGCTCGCCTTCATCACCGGCCTCACCGGCCAGTTCTACCGCCAGTTCGCGCTGACCATCGCGATTTCGACGGTGATCTCGGCCTTCAACTCGCTGACGCTGTCGCCGGCGCTTGCAGCCCTGCTTCTGAAGGACCACCACGCGCCGAAGGATCGGCTGACGCGGATCATGGATGCGCTGTTCGGCTGGTTCTTCCGTGGCTTCAACCGCTTCTTCGGAGCGAGTTCGGAAGCCTATGGCCGCGGCGTCGGCGGCATTCTCACGCGTAAGTCGTTGATCGTGGGACTTTATGTCGTCCTCCTCGGCGTCACTTTCGTCCTCTTCCGCGCCGTGCCCGGCGGCTTCGTGCCGGCGCAGGATAAGCAGTATCTGATCGGTTTTGCGCAGCTGCCGGATGCGGCGACGCTCGATCGCTCGGAAGACGTCATCCGGCGCATGAGCGAGATCGCGCTCAAGCACCCGGGCGTCGAGCACGCCATCGCCTTCCCCGGCCTGTCCATCAACGGCTTCACCAACTCGTCGAACTCGGGCATCGTCTTCGTGTCCTTGAAGCCGTTCGAGGAGCGCAAGACCCCCGAACTCTCCGGCGGCGCGATCGCGATGCAACTGAACCAGGAGTTCGGTGCGATCCAGGACGCGTTCATCGCCATGTTCCCGCCGCCGCCCGTGCAGGGTCTCGGCACGACGGGCGGCTTCAAGCTGCAGATCGAGGACAGGAACGGCCTCGGCTACCGGACGCTCGACGAGGCGGCCAAGGCTTTCCTCGAGAAGGCGATGGCGGCACCGGAACTCGCCGGGCTTTATTCGAGCTTCCAGATCAACGTGCCGCAGCTCTATGCCGACCTCGATCGCGTCAAGGCGCGCCAGCTCGGCGTGGCGGTGACCGACGTGTTCGAGACGTTGCAGATCTATCTCGGTTCGCTCTACGTCAACGACTTCAATGCCTTCGGCCGCACTTACAGCGTACGCATCCAGGCCGATGCGAATTACCGAGCGCATGCCGACGACATCGGCAAGCTGAAGGTCCGTTCGCAATCGGGCGAGATGATCCCGCTGTCGGCACTGCTCAGGGTCGAACAGACGGTGGGTGCCGAACGGGCGATCCGCTACAACGGCTTCCTCGCCGCCGACATCAATGGCGGGCCGGCTCCGGGCTTCTCCTCCGGCCAGGCGCAGGCTGCAATAGAGCGGATCGCCGCCGAGACGCTGCCGCCCGGGATTTCCTACGAGTGGACGGACCTGACCTATCAGCAGATCCTCGCCGGCAATTCGGGCGTCCTCGTCTTCCCGCTAGCGCTGCTGCTCGTCTATCTCGTGCTCGCGGCTCAGTATGAAAGCCTGATGCTGCCGATCGCGATCATCATGATCGTACCGATGGGCATCATGGCGGCGCTTACAGGCCTTTGGCTGACGGGTGGCGACAACAACGTCTTCACGCAGATCGGTCTCATCGTGCTTGTCGGTCTTTCGGCGAAGAACGCGATCCTGATCGTCGAGTTCGCTCGCGAGCTCGAGCTGTCCGGGAAGAATGCCGTCAGCGCCGCGATCGAGGCGAGCCGGCTGCGCCTTCGGCCGATCCTGATGACTTCGATGGCCTTCATCATGGGTGTCGTGCCGCTGGTTCTGTCGACCGGCGCCGGCGCGGAGATGCGTTCGGCGATGGGCATCGCCGTGTTCGCCGGCATGATCGGCGTCACCGCCTTCGGCATCTTCATGACCCCGGTCTTCTACGTGCTGATCCGCAAGCTTTCCGGCGAGCGGCCTCTGAAGCACGCTGGCGGGCACATCGAGGCGCCGCATCTCGCCCCTGGCGAATAGCCTTCCCTGCCCGCAAACGGGTATCCTAACGGGCCGGACGCTTGTCCGGCCCGTGTCGTTTCGAGCCGCAGCCAAAGACCCGGCCCGCCTCATCGTGCGTGACAGCCGATGACCGATCGGATAAACCAGCAATCTCAGTTCCTTGGCCCACCGGCTTCGCAGGCATTCCGCTCGATGTTCCCCACCGATCCCATTTCTAATCTCGCCGCCCTCATCCGCTGCCCCTCCGTCACCCCGGCCGAGGGTGGTGCGCTTTCGGCTCTGGAGGCCATGCTCGGGCCGCTCGGCTTCCAGGTCGATCGCGTGGTGGCGAAGGAGGCAGGGACACCCGACATCGAGAATCTCTACGCCCGGCTCGGGGCCGATGGCCCCCATCTGATGTTCGCCGGCCATACCGACGTCGTGCCGGTCGGCGACGAGGCTGCCTGGAGCCACGCCCCATTTTCTGCCGAAATCGCCGATGGCGAAATGTACGGCCGTGGCGCCGTCGACATGAAGGGCGGCATCGCCTGCTTCGTCGCGGCCGTCGGCCGCCACATCGCAAAGCATGGCGCCCCTAAAGGGTCGATCTCCTTACTCATCACCGGCGACGAGGAAGGCCCGGCGATCAACGGCACGGTGAAGCTCCTCGAATGGGCGGCGGAAAAAGGTGAGCGCTGGGACGCCTGCCTCGTCGGCGAGCCGACCAATCCGGAGAGCCTCGGCGACATGATCAAGATCGGCCGCCGCGGCTCGCTTTCCGGCCGTATCACAGTGCACGGGGTCCAAGGCCATGCGGCCTATCCGCATCTCGCCGACAATCCGGTGCGCGGCATCCTGCAGCTTACGCAGGCGCTGATGGAGCCGCCCTTCGACAACGGCACGGAAAATTTCCAGCCGTCAAATCTCGAGGTCACGACGATCGATGTCGGCAATGCCGCGGTCAACGTCATTCCGGCCAAGGCGAGCGCCGCTTTCAACATCCGCTTCAACGATCGCTGGACGGCCGAGAGCCTGATGGCCGAGATCGTAGCTCGCCTCGACCGCGCCGCTGCGGACGGGGCGCTCAGGCCCGGCCGTGCGCCGGTCAAATACGACATCGTCTGGAACGAGCGTCCGAGCCATGTCTTCCTGACGCGCAACAACGCCCTCATCGATTCTCTCTCCGGCGCGATCGAAGCCGTCACTGGGCGGCGGCCGCAGCTTTCGACCACCGGCGGCACCTCGGACGCGCGCTTCATCAAGGACTATTGCCCGGTCGTCGAGTTCGGCCTGGTCGGAAAGACGATGCATATGATCGACGAGCGCGTCGCGCTTGCCGATGTTGAGACCCTGACCGGCATCTACGAAACCTTCATCGCCCGCTGGTTCGGCCATGTCACGGCTTGAGGAGGTCCTTGTCTATATCAAGGGACTATCGCTGTTGATCCAGGGCAACCGCGAAGGGTTTCGCTGGCTGGACATCAGCGAGGCCGGTCTCTGGCGGTCGTTCACGGCCATACTCTGGTCGCTGCCGGCGCTCGCCGTCGGCTGGGCGTCATGGCGGCTCTATTATCTTTCGGCGATGCCGAGCGGCACGACGGTCGGTCTCGGCTTCGTCGTCAAGCTTTTCGTCGTCGATCTCGCGGCCTGGCTGCTGCCGGTCGCGCTGACACTCATCCTCTCGCGCCCGCTCGACTTCACGGCTTTCGTGGTGCCGGTGATCGTCACCACCAATTGGCTCCAGGTGCCGCTGTCCTATGCCATGGCGGTGCCGGCGGCGATCCTGCTGCTGGTGCCCGGCGGCCAGGACGTCGCCGTCCTGCTGTCATTTCTTCTGCTCTTCGTGAATGCCGCCCTGCTCTTCCGCCTCTTGCGCACCGTGACCGCCAACCAGAACCTGCTCGCCGCCGCACTGGCTGCACTCTTCCTGCTGTCCCCATTGATGATCGTGCAGTCTCTGCAGCGCCTCCTGGGGGTAATGCCGGGCTGAGCCTCTTTGTTTCGATGCATGCCGTTGTCCCAGAACCGCTACACACTTCTGGGCGACATGCATGAGGTCAGTAGTCGACCTGCAGGAAATAGAGGCCTTCCGGCGGAGCGACGGGCCCGCAGGCTTTGCGGTCGCGCGCTTCGAGGGCGGCCTCAAGATCGTCCGGCGTCCACTTGCCCTCGCCGACGAGCTTCAGGGAGCCCGCGAAGGAGCGTATCTGGTTGTGCAGGAAACTCTGCGCCGTCGCCCGAATTTCGATCAGTTCGCCACTACGCGTCACATCCAGCCTATCGAGCGTGCGAAGCGGGCTTGTGGCCTGGCAATGGGCCGAACGGAACGTCGTGAAGTCGTGATGCCCGACAAGCCGCTGCGCTGCCTCGTGCATCGCCTCATGATTCAGCGACTTCGGCACCCACCAGGCGCGCTTTGCCTCCAGCGCCAGGGGCGAGCGCCGGGAAATGATGCGGTAGAGATAATGCCGCCGGATCGCCGAAAAACGCGCGTCGAAATCCGCCGGCGCTTCCGCTGCCTCGAGAATCGAGACGCGCTCGCCGGCGAGCGTCAGATGCGCGTTCAACGCATTGCGCAGTGTATGCGTCTTCCACTCGCGCGTGAGATCGAGATGCGCCACCTGGCCCACGGCGTGCACGCCGGAATCGGTGCGTCCGGCGCCGCGGATCGAGGCCGTCTCGCCGGTCAGCGACAGGACCGCCTTTTCGATCGCGCCCTGAACGGAAGGGCCGTTCTCTTGCCGCTGCCAACCGACATAATCGGAGCCGTCATATTCGACGGTCAAGCGATAGCGCGGCATCAAGTGATCCTCGTGCCGGGGGCCAGCGGCGTGCCGCGCAGGAAGTCGGCGACCGCGAGCACCTTGCCGCCCGCCCGCTGGAGCCTTGTCGGCCGTACCGCGCCCTCGCCGCAGGCAATGGTCAAGGCATCATCCAGAACGAGGCCGGCCGCACCGGTCCCTTCGACGCGCTCTGAGCCCACGACCTTGATGCGCTCCATCCGCCCCGCGATTTCGAGTTCGAACCAGGCGCCCGGAAAGGGCGAGAGGCCGCGGATGTGGTTGTGCACTTCCTCAGCGGCCCGTGTGAAATCGATCCGTGTCTCGTCCTTGCTGATCTTGGCGGCGTAGACGACGCCCTCCTCCGGCTGTGGCGTCAGTGTCAGCTCGCCCGCCTCGAGCTTGGCCATCGCCTGCGTCATCAATTCCGCGCCCACCTGCATCATCCGGTCGTGCAACTCGCCTGCCGTCATCGTCTCGTCGATCGCAACGGTTCGCGTAAGCGCGACCGGGCCGGTATCGAGCCCCTTGTCCATCTTCATGACCATCATGCCGGTTTCGCGGTCACCGGCCATGATCGCGCGCTGGATCGGCGCCGCACCGCGCCAACGCGGTAGGAGCGAGGCATGACCGTTATAGCAGCCGTGGCGCGTTCCCGAGAGGATCTCCTCAGGCAAGAGCAGGCCGTAGGCGACGACCACCGCCACATCGGCATCGAAGTCGCGGAAGACCTGGCGATCCGCCGCGTCCTTGAAATTGACGGGTGTCAACACCGGAACGCCGAGATGCTCGGCAGCCTCGTGCACCGGCGACTTCTTGAAGTCGAGGCCGCGCCGCCCGGCGGGACGCGGGGGTTGCGTGTAGGCGGCGACGATTTCGTGACCCGCCCCGGCAAGTGCCAGAAGCGTCGGCACGGAAAATTCCGGCGTGCCCATGAAGATGATGCGAAGCGGCAAAGCGGCGGACTCCGTCTTTATTCAATTGCCCGCAAGCGGGCGGCGGCTCCAGCCCAAGCGCCGATCAGATCGCCTTGGCGCCGCGCGTCTTGGCGGCCTTGGTGAACTTGCGGATCACCATGTCGCGCTTGAGCTTGGAGATATGGTCGATGAACAGGACGCCGTTCAGATGGTCGATTTCGTGCTGCAGGCAAGTGGCGAGGAGGCCGTCGGCTTCGATCGCCTGTTCCTTGCCCTCGCGATCGAGATATTCCACCGTGATCGCTGCCGGCCGCTCGACCTCGGCGTAATAGTCCGGGATAGAGAGGCAGCCTTCCTCGTAGACCGAGCGCTCGTCGGACGAGCGGACGATCTTCGGATTGATGAAGACGAGCGGCTTCTTCTCCTCGCCCTCCTTCGTCACGTCCAGAACCAGGAGGCGCTTCGGCACGCCGATCTGGATCGCCGCCAGACCGATGCCTGGAGCGTCGTACATGGTTTCCAGCATATCGTCAGCAAGGCGGCGAATGTCGGCGTCAATGGTCTCCACCGGCGTCGACAACTGGCGCAGGACCGGATCGGGAAGGATGATGAGCGGCTTGATCGTCATGCTCGTCCCATAGCCGATCTTCCGCTTTCGGTGCAAGAAAATTGCCGAACCGTTGGCTCTCAACCGGCGCGGCTCATATGTTCTTGTTTTGATCTGGTCTTCGAGTGCGAATCTGTTTAGGCTCTGGCTATGGAGCCCATCGCCTTTTCCTTCGACCAACCGCTGTTCCTCATCGGCGCCCTGCCCGTCACGGCCGGCCATCTCGTCACCGCCGCCGCTTGCTTGCTCGCCGCGCTTTCGGTTGTCTTCGCGCGGCGCACTCGCTCGCTTCGGGCAATCGAGCGCGACGAGCAGATCGCGACGCTGCTTACGGCGCAGACGGAAATGCAGGGCCGCATCGCCGCCATGACTGAGGTCTTCGGCGCGCGGCAGGCGGAACTCAACCAAGCGATCAGCCAGCGCATCGACGGCATGACGCACCGGATCGGCGCCTCGCTCAGTGAACAGACGAAGGCGACGCATGAGAATCTCAGGCGTCTGCAAGAGCGGCTCGCGGTGATCGACAACGCGCAAAGCAACATCCAGTCGCTCGCCAAGGATATGGCCGGGCTTCAGAGCATCCTCGCCAACAAGCAGACGCGCGGCGCCTTCGGCCAGTCGCGGATGGAGGCGATCGTCGCCGATGGCCTGCCGATGGGCGCCTTCGCCTTTCAGGCGACGATCTCCAACGGCGCGCGGCCGGACTGCACGATCCGCATGCCGAACGGCCAGCCGCCGCTCGTCATCGATGCGAAGTTTCCGCTCGAAGCGTGGAACGCCATGCGCGATGCCGAGAGCGCGGAGCGACGGCAACAGGCCGCACAAGCCTTTCGCCGCGACATGGAAGTGCATATCCGCGATATCGCCAGCAAATACCTGCTGCCCGGCGAAACGCAGGATACGGCCTTCCTCTTCGTTCCCTCCGAATCGATCTTCGCCGAAATCCACGAGCACTTCGAAGCGATCGTCCAGAAGGCGCATCGCCAACGTATCGTCATCGTATCGCCGTCGCTCCTGCTTCTGTCGATTCAGGTGATCCAGGCGATCCTGAAAGACGCCCGCATGCGCGAACAGGCCCATCTCATCCAGGGCGAAGTCGTGCGGCTGATGGAAGACCTTTCGCGGCTCGACGAACGTGTGCGCAAGCTGCAGGGCCACTTCGCCATGACCCAGAAGGACGTCGAGGAGATCCTGATCTCCTCCGACAAGCTTACCCGGCGCGGCGCCAAGATCGAGGCGCTCGAACTGCAGGGCGAAGCCGATCCCAGCCAGGCAGACAAGGTCGTGCGCCCCAAGGACAGCCGCGTCGGCCAATTGAAGCTTATGGTGGTTGACGAGGACTGACGCGGTCGGGCACTCTCCGGCCAGTGCATGTCGCCCAAAAGTGTGCAGCGTTTTTGGGATGACGACATGCACCAAACAAAGACCTAAGCGCGTCCCATGAATGCAACGCGCTTAGGATCACGAAGCCGACGGGACTTTTCCATGATCACTGTTTTTGGGTCCATCAACATGGACCTGATCGCCACGACCGCACGCCTTCCGAAACCCGGTGAGACGGTCGCCGGGACGGGCTTTTCGACCGCAGCCGGAGGTAAGGGCGCCAACCAGGCGCTCGCCGCGCGCCGCGCCGGCGCTCAGGTAGGCATGGCGGGTGCGGTCGGGTCCGACAGTTTCGCCGACGGCGCGCTCGCCCTGCTCAGGGAGGCGGGCGCCGATCTCAGCCTCACGAAGACCGTCGACGAGCCGACCGGCACGGCGCATATCATCGTCGGCGGAGACGGCGAGAACGTCATCGTCGTCGTCGCCAGCGCCAACGGAACGGTCGGCGAGAAAGACGCCGTTTCGGCAGTCGCGGGAATGGCTCCCGGCGATACGCTGATGCTGCAGCTCGAAATCCCCGCCGCCTCGGTCGAGAAGGCGCTTTCCGAAGCCAAGCGGCAAGGCGTCCGCTCGATCATCAACATCGCGCCGCTGACAGCGGATGCGGCAAGGCTCGGCCGCATGGCCGATATCGTCATTGCCAACGAGACCGAGTTCGAACTGCTTGCCGGCAAGAGCGGCATCTACGGGGCCGAGCGGGAAGCGGAGATGCGGCAGCTTCACGCCGAAACGGGCCAGACTGTCATCGTGACGCTTGGCGCCGAGGGCGTCGTCGCCGCTCACGAAGGCGAAGTCCATCGCGCCAGGGGGCTCAAGATCGAGCCCGTCGACACGGTGGGCGCGGGCGATACCTTCTGCGGCTATCTCGCGGCGAGCCTCGATGCCGGCCTCGCCTTCCCCGATGCGTTAAGACGCGCCGCCGTCGCCGGGTCGCTCGCCTGCCTCAAGCCCGGCGCGCAGCCGGCGATCCCCACCGCCGCCGAGGTCGCCGCCCGGCTTTAGGTCATGCGTCCTGAAGCGCGGTGCATTCAACCGGACTCGATGCGCCGCGTTTTAGGTCTTTGTTTCTGTGCAATGGCGCTCGTTCCAAAGCCGCTGCACACTTGGCGACCGGCATTGAAGGGCCGGGGCGGCTGCGGGCGGAAACCGCTTGTTACTCCCCGCTCTGACACTCCATTTCCGCGCTTTTCGCAATCTGAACAGTATAGGTCGCGGTAACGACGCTTGCCGTGTGATTCTTACTTGAGCGGCGCATGAATCGGCTCACGTGTTGGCCGTATTTTAATCTTTGATCGTCTAATCAGTTGAACGAGAAGGCCGATTACTTCGGGCCATCTCCTTCGTGCCGGTCGGCATCTGGCGCTCCATGACGGGGCTTTCACCCAAACATCGGAATGCGTGACGTCGCAGGTGACACCTGCGGACCTCCAAATGCGTGAGGATTTCATGTTCAAGTTCCAAGCCAAATCGCTGGCGACCAAGCTGATCGCAGTGACGGGCGGCACGATCGCCCTCGTGCTGCTCGCATCGAATTTCATTCTCATCTCCCAGACACAGGATCGCGTCGAGACGCTGGTCTTCGATGGCGCGCAGACGGAGGCACGCGCCATCGCTTCCGACATCGCCGGAAGCGTCGGAGAGCTGGCCGCCGCAGCGCGCACCATGTCGGGCGTGCTGGGACGTGGTCACGCCGGGCAGTCCACCGACCGGGCCGGCGCCATCAACCTCCTGAAAGCCAATCTCGACCAGCACGATTTTGCCTTCGGAAGCTGGTTCGCCGAGGAATCAAAAGCCTTCGACGGGAAGGACGTCGTCAACAACACCGAGCTTGGCGGCAATGCAGAGGGCGCCTTCACGCCCTACTGGTCGAAGGATCGCAACGGCAAGGCGCAGCTCTCGACATTCAAGGCCGACTATGAGGCCGAATGGTACGCTCTCGCGGCCAAGAGCGGGAAGGGCGCCATCACCCAGCCATACCTGGCGGAGGGCACCGACGTTCCGACAACGATGACCTCTATCGCCTATCCGGTGATGTCGAACGGCAAGATGATCGGCGTCTCAGGTGTCGATATCTCGCTTGCCTCGCTCGCCGATCGGCTAGGCAAGCTCAAGCCTTTCGGGACGGGGCGCGTCTACCTGCTTTCGCAGGGCGGTAAATGGCTCGCCGCGCCGATCCCCGAGCTTCTGATGAAGGATTACGACGGCGAAGGTGTCGACACCGTGAAGAACGCCCTCACCACGGGTGCGTCCGGCATGGTCAAGAACCTGACTTATGACGGAAACGAGCCTTTCGACCGCGTCGTCTATCCTTTCAAGCTGCCCAATGTGAATGCGAGCTGGGTCGTGCTGGTCGATGTTCCGCGCACTGCCATCAACGCGCCGGTCCGCGATCAAACCTACATGATGATCGTCGGCGGTCTGGTGGTACTCGGCGCGGTGCTCGCCGGCCTCTACTTCGCCGTACGCCGGTTCGTGCAGAAGCCGCTTGCCGGTCTCGTTCGCGACGTCGAGACGCTCAGCAACGGCGAATACACGCAGCCGATCTCCGGACAGGACCGTGCCGACGAAACCGGCGCCGTCGCCAAGGCACTCGAAGGCTTCCGCCACCAGCTCGCCGACAACCGGCGCCTGGAAAGCGAGGCCCGCCATGAGCGTGAGCGGGCGGAACTCGAGCGTAGCCGGTCGGAAAACGAACGCGCCGAAAGCAACGTGCTCCAGCGCGACATCGTCGCACGCCTCGGCAAAGGCCTGTCGCATCTTGCTTCCGGCGATCTCGCCTTCCGCATCACCGACGACTTCCCGGGCGAATATGCGCAGTTGAAGCGCGACTTCAACGCGACGATGGAGAGCCTCGAAGAAACGATCCGCACCGTGAACCACTCGGTCGTGAATATCGGCAGCGGCACCGGCGAGATCTCAAGCGCCGCCAACGATCTGTCGCACCGGACGGAACAGCAGGCCGCAAGCCTCGAGGAGACCGCCGCCGCCCTCGACCAGTTGACCTCGCAGGTGAACGCCAGCGCCGAAAACGCCAAGGTCGCAGCGAAATCGGTCGAGGTCGCAAGCAACGATGCCGAACAGTCCGGCGAAGTCGTCCAGAAGGCAATCGCTGCCATGCGGGGCATCGAGCAGTCGTCGCATGAGGTCAGCCGCATCATCGGCGTCATCGACGAGATCGCCTTCCAGACCAATCTGTTGGCGCTCAATGCCGGGGTCGAGGCAGCGCGCGCCGGCGATGCCGGCAAGGGCTTCGCGGTCGTCGCACAGGAAGTCCGCGAACTCGCGCAGCGCTCGGCCAATGCCGCCAAGGAGATCAAAACGCTGATCAACACCTCGGCCGGCCAGGTACGCGAAGGCGTCGATCTCGTCGGCAAGGCGGGCGGCGCGCTCGAGAAGATCGCCGAGCAGGTGGTTGAGATCAACGGCCTCATCCGCCAGATCTCCAGCTCCGCATCGGAACAGGCCGTCGGCCTCAAGGAGATCAACTCGGCGGTCAACCAGATGGACCAGGTGACGCAGCAGAATGCCGCGATGGTGGAAGAGACGACCGCCGCGAGCATGGCGCTGAACGACGAGGCACGGGCGTTGAGTGCGCTGGTCTCTCGCTTCCGCGTCACGCAGGCGCCTGCCCAGTCCTCGGCCGAGATGCTGCGCGGCACCGCCGACCGGATGCGGGCCGCGGAAAGCCCCGCCCCTCGCCCAGCAGCGACGGCAAAGGCAGCGCCGCGCAGCGGCGCCTATTCGGCTCCGATGCAGCGCGTGCGTGCCAAGGCGTCCGGCGCCAATGCGTTGGCCGAGGACAATTGGGAAGAGTTCTGACCCGGCGACATGGCGAAACGCGAAACGGCGCCCGATGCGGCGCCGTTTTGGTTTTCAGGTGCTTAGTAACGGAAACGGCCTCCCGTTCCGTGGACAAGACCGCTCCCCACAAGGGGAAGGGCTTGCGGGGGCGTACCGTCCCGCCCCATCAACATCTCCGCAAGTGGTGACGGTTTGAGCCATGTCGGAAGGTACGGCAGGATAACCGCTCCCTTGTGGGGAGGGGTCTTCGATGCTGCAGAGAGAGGACCTAAATACGCGCCAGCCGGTCGGTCAGGAGATCGAAGAAGCCCTCGTCGTCGATGTGCCGCATGACCTTGGCATTGTGCTTGCGTCCGGTCACCTGCCACCAATCGACCACCGTCATGCCCGCGGTCAGGGCGGAAGCCGTTTCGATCTCGACATTGCAGTCGCGGCCGGTGAAGAGTTCCGGTCGCAACAGATAGGCGATCACCGTCGGATCGTGCAGCGGCCCGCCGTCGGTACCGTATTTTTCGATGTCGAAGCGTTCGAAGAATTCCAGCATCTCCGCAAGCGCAACAGCCGCCGGACTACCGATGGCGCGGATCTTCTCGACGCGGGCCTTGCGTGTAAGAACGCGGTGCGTCACGTCGAGCGGCATCATCACGATCGGAATTCCGGAGCGGAAGACGATCTCGGCGGCCTCCGGATCGACATAGATGTTGAATTCCGCCGCGGGCGTAATATTGCCGCCCTCAAAGAAGCCGCCGCCCATCATTACGAGCTCGCGTACCGCCGGTGCGATCTCGGGCGCCTTGGTGAGGGCCAGCGCGATATTCGTCAAGGGGCCGAGCGTGCAGAGCGTGACCGCGCCTGGTGCCTCGGTGCGCAAAGTCTCGACGATGAAATCGACGGCGTGCTGCTCCTGAAGCGGCATCGTCGGCTCGGAGAGTTCGAGGCCATCGAGCCCCGTCTTGCCGTGCACGTGCTCGGCGGTGATCAGCGGGCGGGCGACCGGCCGCTCGGCGCCGGCAAAGACCTTCACGTCGGTCCTGTTGCAAAGCTCACAAACGATCCGCGCGTTGCGCGCCGTCAGCGTGAGCGGGACATTGCCGGCGACGGTGGTGACGCCGAGGACCTCGATCTCCTCCGGGCTGCCGAAGGCCAGCATGATCGCCGCCGCATCGTCCTGTCCCGGGTCGGTGTCGATGATGATCTTTCTCGCGCTTGACACTTTACGTCTCCTGCCGGACCACGGCGATCTCTGCTCGCGGCATCGAAATCACGTGGTCGCCCTTCGGGCCGAATATCCGAGAAGCGACTATGATTTGCGCGGGCTGCGGAGGCAAGCGGCTTGCACTCGTTGCACACAGCTACCATATTGCTGCCAGGATGCTGCATGGCAGGTCCGACAAGATGGTCGCTTGAGCTGCAAGGACTTTGGGAATGAGCAGAATAACGCCATTTACGAGCCCGCTTCTCGTGGGTTTCGACAGCATGGAGAAGACCCTTGAGCGCATCGCCAAGGGCAATGACGGCTATCCACCCTACAATATCGAGCGCATTCGCGGCGACGCCTCCGGCGCGCCGGAACGACTGCGGATAACGCTCGCGGTCGCCGGCTTCTCCGAGGAAGACCTCGACGTGATGACCGAGGAAAATCAGCTCGTCATTCGCGGCCGTCAGGTCGACACCGGCGAGCGGGAATATCTGCATCGCGGCATCGCCGCTCGGCAGTTCCAGCGCACCTTCGTGCTTGCCGACGGCATGCAAGTTCTCGGCGCGGAGCTGCGCAACGGCCTCCTCTCGGTCGACCTCGTGCGCCCGGAGCCGGTCCGCATGGTAAAGAAAATTAACATTTCGGTCCCAGAATAGGATAACCGGCGGGATTTTTCCTTGAAAGCCGGCGACCACGGAGCATCACCATGGGACTGAAAACCATCAACACATCGCTGTCGAAGAGCGACCTTGCGCATCTCGGCGCAGGCGAAGTCGGCTATATCCGCAAGATGCGTTCGGAGGAGGTCTCCCGCTGCTTTCCCGAGGCGCCCGAAATGGGTCCCGGAATCGACCTGTGGGCCCTGTTCGGCGCCGACGGCACTCCGATTCTCCTGACGGATAACCGCTCCAGCACCTTCTTCAAGGCGGCCGAGGACGACCTGCGCACCGTCAGCCTGCATTAATCGGCTGGCGCGTATTAACTTGAATTTGGCCCCTCGTCGGCCTACCGGCCACCCTCTCCCCGCACGCGGGGAGAGGGCTAGTCCTCGGGTTAAACCCGAGGAGAGGAGCGAATCCAAAGCATTCTAAACGCGGCGGAAGGTGAGATAGGCCGAGCTTCGCCCTTCCCGGCGGGCCTTGGCCTCGTAGCGCGTGCTCGGCCAGCCGGCGAAGGGCGTCAGCCAGTCGGCCGCCTTTTCCGCCGTCCATTCGAAGGCGGCGTGGTCACGGCAATGGATGAGCGTCCAATTGACATAGCTGTCGATATCGGATGCGAAGCAGAAGAGGCCGCCCAGCTTCAGAATGCGCGCGAAGCGGTCGAGATTGACCTTGGAGACGAAGCGCCGCTTCCAGTGCTTCCGCTTCGGCCAGGGATCGGGATAGAGCAGGTCGATCTGATCGACCGAGGCTGCGGGCAGCCAGTCGAGCACCTGGGTCGCATCGTCGTCGTAGAGGCGGACGTTGCTGATCCCCCTCGCCTCGATCTGACCGAGCAGCTTCGCCATCGAATTGACGAAGGGCTCCACGCCGATGAACCCGGTCGAAGAATCCTCCGCGGCACGGTGGATGAGGTGCTCGCCGCCGCCGAAGCCGATCTCCAGCCGGATTCGCTTGACGGGTTCGGAAAAAAGCGACGCCAGATCTTGCGGCGCGGCTTCAGTCAGATCGAGCTTCAGAGCAGGCAGCAGGTTTTCTAGGTGCGCGGCCTGGCGCTCCCGCAGGGGCTTGCCTTTGCGGCGGCCGAAGAAAGCCTCCGTTGCTCTTGCACGGCGCGGTTCAGTCATATCGTCCTTCCTGGATCACAATGATTTCGCGTCGGACCGGACCGAAATCACAATGAACGAGGCGGACGCCCCTCACCGGAGCGCCCGCCCTGATTTTTTGCAGCGCCTGATAGCAGGCCGCTGCGCTATCTTCAATGCGCGGCTTCGGAAGAAGCCGCATCAGCGGCGCTTACGCCGCGCGGCTGGCCGCCCTTCCGTTGACGGCCGTGGTGTCGTGCTGGATTGCTTCCTTGAGCGGCTTGACGAGGTCGAGCTTCTCCCAGGAGAAGGAACCGTCGCGGCCGGCCTTGCGGCCGAAGTGACCATAGGCGGCCGTCTTGGCGTAGATCGGCCGATTGAGGTCGAGGTGACGGCGGATCCCGGTCGGCGAGAGGTCCATCGTCTTGCGGATGGCCTTTTCGACCTGATCTTCCGAGACTTTGCCGGTGCCGTGCAGGTCGACATAGATCGAGAGCGGCTGGGCAACGCCGATGGCGTAGGAAAGCTGGATCGTGCAGCGATCGGCGAGGCCGGCGGCAACGACATTCTTGGCGAGGTAACGGGCGGCATAGGCAGCCGAGCGGTCGACCTTGGTCGTGTCCTTGCCCGAGAAGGCACCGCCGCCATGCGGCGCGGCACCGCCATAGGTGTCGACGATGATCTTGCGGCCCGTGAGGCCGGCATCGCCATCCGGTCCGCCGATGACGAACTTGCCGGTCGGGTTGATGTACCAGGTGCAGTCGTCGGCGATCTTCAGGTCGGCGAGCGCCTCACGAATATAGGGTTCGACTACGGAGCGTACCTTGGCGGAATCCCAGCTGTCGTCGAGATGCTGCGTGGAAAGAACGATCGAGGTGGCCTCGGCCGGCTTGCCGTCGACATAGCGCACCGTCACCTGGCTCTTGGCATCCGGGCCGAGCTTGGCTACCTCGCCTTCGCCCTTCTTGCGGGCGGCGGCAAGCAGATTCAGGATGCGGTGCGAATAATAAATCGGCGCCGGCATGAGCTCGGCGGTCTCGCGGCAGGCATAGCCGAACATGATGCCCTGGTCGCCGGCACCTTCCTCGCCCTGCTTGTCGGCGGCACTGTCGACGCCCTGCGCGATGTGCGCGGACTGGAAGTGCAACAGCACGTCGATCTTCGCCGTCTTCCAGTGGAAGCCATCCTGTTCGTAGCCGATGTCGCGGATCGCCTTGCGGGCAGCCGACTTGAACTTCGACGGATTGATGACGTCGTTGCCGTTCTTGTCCTTTTTCAGGAGGCTCGGCGGCAGGCGGACCTCGCCGGCAATGACGACGCGATTGGTCGTGGCCAAGGTTTCACAGGCGATGCGCACGCTCCACGGGTCGACGCCGGACTTCGCCGCTTCGCGGTAAACCAGATCGACGATCTCGTCGGAGATACGGTCACACACCTTGTCCGGATGACCTTCGGCAACGGATTCACTTGTGAACAGGTAGTTTGCGCGCATGCGGGAAGTCCCCTCAATGAAAAAGCGGTGCGAACGTGTTAGTGGTTTTGCCGTCGAAAAACAAGCACACAACGACATAAATATATCTTTATATCGACATTGCTGCCACGCCCGACCTTGTCGAAATTGCCTCGTTTCGTGGAAAAATTTCGCGTCGGGGGGAGGCTACAGCGCTGCGCGTCTTATCGGACGCGCAAAGGTCGCTGGGCACTTTGAATTGCTGCATGTCTTTGTCCTTAAAGCGAGGTCGATTTAAGGAGACATGCAGTTGGGGTTGCAGCGCGCAAATCGACTACGCTGCCCGAAATACGAAAAAAGCGGCCGGCGGCCGCTTTTTCGGCACGGGGAGTGTTCCCGCTTATTCCGCCTCCGCCTCGGCAGCAAGCGCCTTGACGAGATCCACCAGCTTGCGCCGGACCTTGGGGTCGGCGATCTTGACGAAGGCGCGGTTGAGTTGCAGCCCTTCCGACGACGACAGGAAATCGACCACGTAGTTGGAGCTCGACGCCTCGGCCATGCCGGTGCCGGCGCCCTCGCCCGGCGCGTCTTCGAAGAAGAACGACACCGGTACATTGAGAATCTGCGAAATGTTCTGCAACCGGCTCGCGCCGACGCGATTCGTTCCCTTTTCGTACTTCTGAATCTGCTGGAATGTGATCCCCAGACTCTCGCCGAGCTTCTCCTGGCTCATGCCAAGCATCGTCCGACGAAGGCGAATCCTGCTACCGACATGGATGTCGATCGGGTTCGGCTTCTTCTTGTTTTCAATCATATTCGCCTTCCTAAACTCGCTGTTCCGGTTGCCGACAACCTGGCATTGCTGCTCCTCGCGTAATGGCAACCTGTCACTCGCTCGCGGCAGGTGAAAGTTGCCGGCAAATACCACTATGCAATTTTAGGGGTTTTACGTCAATTCTTCCTAATATTAAAACCTAAGCGAGAGATTGCCGCAACCAAAAGAAGAAAACTCGCCGTCAACCAGAAGATTTTGCTTCTCATGGCGGCGTCCGTGACGCTAGGCATTTTTCCCGGCAGAATTGTGTCTACAACTCCCTTGTAATTGTACCCCAATCCTACCACTAAAACACCGCGTGCATCAACAATTGCTGATATACCGGTATTGGCGGCGCGAATCATCGGCGTCCCGGTTTCGACGGCGCGAAGCTGGGCCTGATGGAAATGTTGCCGCGGACCGGGCGTGTCGCCGAACCAGGCATCGTTGGTGATGTTCAAGAGCGCGTCGGCCAAGCGGGCGTTACCGTCGACCTCATCGGCGAAGATCGCCTCGTAGCAGATCAGCGGATAGACCGTTCTTCCGCCCGGCAAGGTCAGCAGCGGACGGATCTTGGCCGCCGAGAAGCCGCCCGGCATAGAAGCGGCAACGGAACTCAGGCCCCAGGAGGAGAGCAGGTCCTCGAACGGTAGGTATTCGCCGAACGGCACCAGATGTATCTTGTCGGCCGCCCCGACGATCTGTCCCCGGTCATCGATGACGTAGATCGAATTGTAGTAGCGCGGCGGCAGGCCGGCGCCGGCGTCCTCGGCCCTGACCGCGCCGGCGACGAGAATCTGCCCCTCCTCGAGGACTTCGGCGATCCGCGCCAGTGCGTCGGGGTTGTCGGTGAGGATGAAGGGGATCGACGTTTCCGGCCAGACGACGATATCCGGCCGCTTGCCACGCTCCTCCGCTGGAGCGGCGGTTAGGGAGAGATGATCTTCGAAGATCGACGAGCGTTCGCGATCGTCCATTTTCTTGGCCTGATCGATCACCGGCTGGACGACACGGACGGTCATTTCCGGTGCGGATGGCTGCGGCGCTGGCTGGCCGAGCCGGTAGAAGCCGAAGGCGACATGCGCCGCGAAGAGGGCCACGGCGATGGCGAGGCCGGTGCGCGCGCCCTTGCCCGTCCAGATGAGTGCGGGCGCGGCAAAGACGAAGACGGCGAGCATGTTGATCGTCGCGAGACTGACGACGCTCGCCGATTGCATCATCAGCGGCATCGGCATGGCCGCATAGCCTATGGCGTTCCAGGGAAAGCCGGTGAACAGGAACCCGCGCAGCCATTCCGCAAGCCCGAATCCGAGGGCAAGAGCGGCGATCCGGCCCATGCCGTCGGACCAAAGACAGCGGGCGATGACAACCGCCACGGCATAGAATAGCGCGAGCAGGGCGGGAAGGCCGACGACCGTCAATGGCAAGGCCCAGGCGAAGGCATCCGCCTCGACAAGCAGCGCATTGCCGAGCCACCAGAGCCCGCCCAGGAAATATCCGAAACCGAAAGACCAGCCGATCGACGCGGCCGGCAGAAGCCGCTTCAACAGGCCGTCGTTCGGATTGGTCGCGATCCCGTCTATCAGCCAGACCAATATCGGAAAGGAAACGAAGGCCGCCGCGAAAATGCCAAAGGGCGGCTGCGTAAGCACTGCCACGAGCCCGGCCGCGAAGCCGACGAGTGCCCGGGAAACTCCGGAAAGAAGTATGATCCTGCCTGCCAGTCTCTCCATAGAGCCTCCAGTCGGCGCCGGCCTTCGACAGCCTTGCGCGGGAAGAAAACCGAATCAGTCGGCGGCAGTCTTCCAAAAAAGTGACGGCTTGTCCCGCCGCCGCATAACCCCTCCTTTCAGAGGGTTGACAAGCTCGGGGCTCAGTTGAGAATTGTCTACTGCATGTTTCCTAAAATCCTAGCCGATTTAAGGATAAAAACATGCAGCGATTCAAAGTGCTACAGCAACCTTTGGGCGTCTGATGAGACGCGCGCGGCGCTGTAATGCATATTAACCACAGTTGCTGAATTGATGACCGAGCCGCTCCCAGTCACCCTATCTTGGCGTACGATGGAGGAAGCGGGTTCGCCTCCGCCGCCTCCTGAGTGAGGAACCCCCGCAAAGATAGTCCGGACCCGTGAATGAGGAGGCCTCATTGTTCGATCCCCGCGAGAAGATCGCGCTTTTCATCGATGGCGCCAATCTCTACGCCACATCCAAGAGCTTGGGCTTCGACATCGACTACCGCAAATTGCTCGCCGCGTTCCAGAAACGGGCGTACCTCCTGCGAGCCTACTATTACACGGCACTTATCGAAGACTTGGAGTTTTCCTCGATCCGCCCTTTGATCGACTGGCTGGACTATAACGGCTACACGGTCGTGACAAAGCCTGCCAAGGAATACACGGATGCCCAAGGTCGCCGCAAGATCAAAGGCAATATGGACATAGAACTCGCTATCGATGCGATGCAGCAGGCCGAAGTGCTCGATCATTTGGTGATCTTCTCCGGCGACGGCGATTACACCACCCTGGTGGAGGCGCTGCAACGAAAAGGCCGCAAGGTTTCCGTTGTCTCGACAATGTCGACGCAGCCGCCGATGATTGCCGACGAACTACGCCGTCAAGCCGACTGTTTCATCGACCTGATCAGCCTGCGTAAGGAGATCGACCGCCATCCGCCGGATTCCGCGACACGGCCGGTGGCCCCGACCAACGTGGACGTAAACTCATAAATCGGAAGGATGCGTGCGGTTTTTCGCCCCCGTCCCGCTTTACCTTATAAAGACAAAGCTGTTCATTCAGCCGAGGGCGGGGCCGGAAGCGCTGGATGCTCGCCTGCCGGCGGCAACATTTCTTTTTCCTTCGGCGGGCGGCGTCGCGCAGGCGGACGTTTGCGCATGATCCGCACGCGTTTGACGCGGCGCGGATCGGCATCGAGAATTTGGAACTCGAAACCGGGGATCGCCTGAACCACTTCGCCGCGCACCGGAATCCGGCCGAGCGAAGCGAAGACGAGCCCGCCGAGCGTATCGACATCCTCCAGTTGCTCGCGCACGTCGAAATCCGGACCGATCGCGCTGGCGATCTCCTCGAGTTCCACGCGGGCATCGGCGACAAAGATGTCGTCTGACGTACGGGCGAACATCACTTCCTCGTCGTCATGCTCGTCCTCGATGTCGCCGACGACCATCTCGACGATATCCTCGAGCGATACGAGGCCGTCCGTGCCCCCATACTCATCGATGACGAGGGCCATCTGAATGCGCGCCGCCTGCATCCGCTGCATGAGATCGGAAGCCAGCATCGACGGCGGCACGAACAGGAGCTGACGGATGATGCCGGCCTCCTCCAATGTCTTGTCGAGATCGACGCGGGAAAGATCGAAGCCGGGCTTCTGCTGGCGGGGCGCCTTCTCGCCGTTCGTGGCCGTGTGGGCCCTGCCGTTACGGCGGCGGTTGCGCGCCTGCTTGGTCACATAGGCGAGCAGGTCGCGGATATGCACCATGCCGCGCGGGTCGTCGAGGCCCTCGCTATAGACCGGCATGCGCGAGCGTCCCGACTCCTCGAAGAGGACCATCAGTTCGCCGATGGTGATACTCTGGTCCACGGCCTCGATGTCGGCGCGCGGCACCATCACGTCCTCGACGCGGACCTCGCGGAAGCGGAGGATATTGTTGAGCATCGCCCGTTCCTCGGGCGAGAAGGCCGCATTGCTGTCGGCATCGGCCGTCAGCGCGTCGGCAAGGTCCTCGCGCAGGCTCGACGGGCTGACGCCACGCAACAGGCGTGCGGCACGGCTCCAAAAGGATGAATTGGATTTGCTGCCCTCTGTTCGGGCGGCGGTACTACTACTGCCCGCCTCGGCCTCGCCGGAAGCCTCGGCCTCCTCGGTCGCGGCCACGGCCGGCTGTGTCTTGAAGTCGCTCATCGTTCCAATCTGTCAAATCGGAGACCGGTCCCCGTAGGGATCAGATAGGCCAAGACGCGCCAAAATGCGAGTCTCCAACCCCTCCATTCTTTCCGCTTCTTCATCTTCGATATGATCATACCCGAAAAGATGCAGGAATCCATGGACGAGAAGATGCGTCAAATGGGCCTCGAACGGCTTTCCGAGCTCCTCCGCCTCGCGCTTCAGCGTCTCGTGGGCGACGACGATATCACCGAGCATCGGCCCCGGCATCTTGCCGGGCGTCACCGGGAAGGCGGGGAAGGAGAGCACATTGGTCGGCTTGTCCTGGCCGCGCCATTCGGCGTTGATCGCCTTGATCGAGCGATCGTCGGTGAAGACGAGCGACAGCTCCGGCGGCTCGCCCGGCAATGCCTGCCCCTCTTCGCGGGCGAGAAAATCGGCGGCCGCATCGAGAACATTTGCCGAGAAGGATAGAAGCTCGTCCTCCGGCGGCCAATCTCCCGCATCGACGCTGACCTGAATGTCCAAAGCCGTCATGATCCACCGCGACCGCACCTAGCGATCGCTCTGCTCGCTCTCGTCATGGACCGCCGTGTGGCCCTCATAGGCCCGAACGATCCGCGCAACCAGCGGGTGGCGCACGACGTCGGCGTCCTTGAAGCGGATGACCGAGACACCCTCCACGCCCTTGAGGATCTGCAGCGCTTCCACGAGACCCGACTTGACCCCGCGCGGCAGGTCGACCTGGCTCGGATCGCCGGTGACGATCATCCGGCCGTTTTCGCCGAGGCGGGTCAGGAACATCTTCATCTGCATCGATGTCGTGTTCTGAGCCTCGTCGAGGATCACCGCGGCATTGGCAAGCGTGCGGCCACGCATGAAGGCGAGCGGGGCAATCTCGATCACGCCTGCCGTAATCGCCCGCTCGACCTTGTCTCCGGGCATCATATCGTAGAGCGCGTCATAGAGCGGCCGCAGATAGGGATCGACCTTTTCCTTCATGTCGCCGGGCAGGAAGCCGAGACGCTCACCCGCCTCGACCGCCGGGCGCGACAGGATGATGCGATCGACCGCACCGCGCTCCAGAAGCTGGGCGGCGTGCGCGACGGCGAGATAGGTCTTGCCGGTGCCGGCGGGCCCGACGCCGAAGACGAGCTCCGCGCGCTCCATCGCCCGAATGTAGGCGTCCTGCATCGGCGTGCGCGCAGCAATCGTCTTTTTGCGCGTCGAAATCTGCGCCATCGTCAGCTTGGCTTTGCGCTCCATCGTCGGCAACTGTAACTGATCGTCCGCGGCGACCGCCATACGGATCGCACCCTCGACGTCGGACGTATCGATCGAGGCACCACTCTGCAGTCTTCCATAGAGATAGTCGAGGGCGCGGCGTGCCTGGTTGGTCGCCACGACATCACCGGAAATGGCGACGGAATTGCCGCGCGGCCGGGCGTCGATGCGCAGCCGCTCTTCAAGCAATTTCAGGTTCTGATCGAACTGACCAAAGAGTTCGCTGGCAAAGCGATTGTTCTCGAAAGTGAGCACGAAGTGATTGGCGTCTGTCGCGGATGTTTTCGACTGGCGTGATGAGGAAGAAATCAGTTCGTGTCCGTTCAAGCGGTCAAGCTCCTCGCTTCCGGTTCCTCGATCATCTCGGCAAACAAGCTGTTCGGGCCGGCCTTGGTGATTCGTACTTTGATAATGTCACCGATTTGCGATGCTTTTGCATCAACATTCACGGGCTGCAGCCACGGCGAGCGTCCGACGAGTTGGCCCGGCAGACGGCCCGGCTTTTCGAGAAGCACGTCGATCTCCCGCCCGACGCAGGCCTCGGCGAAGCCGCGCTGCTGCTTCGTGAGCAGAGCCTGCAATCTTTCCAAGCGCTTGGCCTTCACGTCCTCGGGGACCTGATCCTTGAGCTCGGCGCCGGGTGTACCGGGGCGCGTCGAATATTTGAAGGAGAACGCCTGTGCATAATTCACTGCCTCCACGAGACGCAGGGTGTCCTCGAAGTCCGCCTCGGTCTCGCCGGGGAAGCCGACAATGAAATCGCCGGAGAGCGCAAGATCGGGCTGTACGGCGCGGATGCGTTCGATGAGCGCCAGGTATTCGGCGGCCGTGTGGCGCCGGTTCATGGCTTTCAAGATGCGGTCGGAGCCGGACTGCACCGGCAGGTGCAAATAGGGCATCAGCTTTGCCATCGATCGGTGCGCGTCGATCAGGCTGTCGTCCATGTCGCGCGGATGGCTGGTCGTGTAGCGCAGCCGTGCGAGGCCCACGACCTCGCCGAGGCGCTGCAAGAGATCGCCGAGACCCCACTCGCGCCCGTCCGGACCCAACCCGTGCCAGGCATTGACGTTCTGCCCGAGCAGCGTGATTTCGCGCACACCGGCCTCGACCAGCTTTTCCGCCTCGGCGATGATCTGCGCCACCGGGCGGGAGACTTCCGCTCCACGCGTATAAGGCACGACGCAGAAGGTGCAGAACTTGTCGCAACCTTCCTGCACCGTCAGGAAGGCGGTGACGCCGCGTGAACGGGTCTTCGCCTTGTCCGGCGCGGGCAGATAGTCGAACTTGTCCTCGATCGCGTATTCCGTCTCGACGACGCGCTCGCCGGTTCGCGCCCGCTTCAGCGCCTCGGGAAGGCGGTGATAGGTCTGCGGACCGATGACGAGGTCGACCGCCGGGGCGCGGCGTAGGATCTCGTTGCCTTCGGCCTGTGCGACGCAACCGGCGACACCGATCAGCATTTCGCGGCCCTCGCGCGCCTTCTCCTTCTTCAATTCGCGCAGGCGGCCGAGCTCGGAATAGACCTTTTCGGCCGCCTTCTCGCGGATATGGCAGGTGTTGAGCAGGACGAAATCGGCCTCTTCCAGGACGTCGGTTGCGACGTAGCCGTCGCGCGAGAGCGCATCCGACATGCGGTCGGAATCGTAAACGTTCATCTGGCAGCCATAGGTCTTGACGAAAACCTTGCGTGCCGGGGCGTTCATCTCGCCCGTCACGGGCGACGTCGACAGTAGAGCTGTTTCCTGGGTCATGCGGGTTCTTTAGTGCAAACCGCCCCAAAGTTGAAGCGTTTTCGGGGCCGCAGCCAAGGCGCCCGTCCGGATCACAATGATCCAGAAATAAGGCAATTCAGGTTCGCTGCGGCCCTTTCTGCGAGAGAAGAGCGGGAGCGGCCGCGCTCGTTCCGCCCGTTGCCGCCCGCCCCCGCAGCCGATCCGACAGCATCTTGCGGATCCGCTGCTCGATGGTGCGGCTCACTTCCTTGCGGTTCGACTGACGATCGTAATCCACCGCCTCGCCGAAATCGACGTCCACATCGAGGGCGCCTTCCCGCAACACGCCGATGAGATGCGGAAGAAGGCCGATGTCGCCCGGCCAGGCGGCTATCGGCCGGTAGTAGCGCCCCATCGGCATGCCGTGGATGCCGGTGTAGGAAATCGCCAGGGGCTGGACGTGAACCACGCCCGTCGGCGATTGCGGAATGGCCGAGGCGGCGGCACCGAACAGCGACGTCTTGATGTCGAGCAAGCGGTTGCCATCGGACGTCGTGCCTTCGGGGAAAAGCACGACGATCTCGCCATCGGCGAGGCGCCGGCCGATTTCATTGACCTGATGGCCCGTGGTGCGCTTCTGCTCGCGCTCCACGAAGATCGAGGCCTGAAGCTTCGCGAGAACCCCGAAGATCGGCCAGGACTTGACATCCGACTTGGCGACGAAGATGACGTCGGCGACCGACGAAAGCACCAGGATGTCCTTCCAGGAGACGTGATTGGCGCTCAGGAGCAAGGGACGCCGGTGATCGAGCTCGCCATGGACGCGAACGCGGAGGCCGAGCAGCAGACACGCCACGCGGTGCCAATAGCGCGGCAACCATCGCCGCGGCCTCAGATCCAGCCACAGGCAAACGATCTGGATCGGCATCAGCGCCAGTGAGACCAAAATGAGCAGCATGACGCAGAGCGCGACCCGCACCCAGTTGATCATCCGCAGGCACCTTCCAAGCTCGTCATTCGTCGCTCCGCCGTGGGCATGCTCAAGCGCCGGATCGGACTAGCGAAGATCAAGCCGCATGACAAGCGCCGCCGTACGCTCCCCGGGCCGCGCCTGATAATAGGCCTTGCGCTCGCCGACCTTCACAAAGCCGAGCTTTTTGTAGAGCCCGATCGCGGCCTCGTTCGTCTCGTCGACTTCCAGGAAGAGCGCTTCGGCCCCCTTGACGAGCGCTTCCCGCATCGCCGCCTGCATCAGCCGCCAGCCGAGCCCGGAGCGCGTGAAGCGCGGATCCACCCCGATCGTCAGGATCTCAGCCTCGCCAGCCACAGCGCGAGATAGCACGAAACCGCCGAAAGCAGGACGGAACATGCCGTTGGTCTGGCGGGCAACGAAACCGAAGACCGTATCCTGGGTGAGAAGCGCGTGAATCTCGCCGTCGCTCCAGGAGGCGGCAAAGCGCAGGCGATGCAGTGCCGCGGCCGCGCCGAGGTCGGTCTCCTCGAGCGGAAAGATGTCGAATTCGGTGCGGCGAGTGATGTAATCGGTGAAGCTCATCGACGTCGATCTGGGAATTGATAAAAGTGCTCGCGGTTTCCGGCCCTTGTCTGATGCATTTCGTTTGGCGACATGCATCAGGCTCGAGTGACCGCGAAACCGGCCTGTGGTTTGGCATCCGGCCCGCGCAGATAGAGCGGTTTCGGCTTGGCCGCGGCCGGATCGGCGACAGCGCCGAGCCGACCGACGACGCCGATGTCGATCTCGTCCGGCTTGCCGGCGGCCGCATGGGCGGTGACCAAATGGGCGCCTGAACCCGAGACGATGCCGGAAAAGCCGGAAAAGCGTTCATGCACCTCGCCCGCGGATAGGATCTCCGGCGCGCCCTCGGCCCTGCCGCGGGCGTCGAACGACTGAACATAGACCTCGTCCCGTTTTGCGTCCATGACGGCGAGCACCGGCCGGCCAGGCTCTTTGAGCCGCGCGCTTTCGGCGATGACCTGAAGCGTCGTGACGCCGACCGCCGGCTTGCCAAGCGCCAGCGCGAGGCCCCGCGCGGCGGCAACGCCGACGCGGATGCCGGTAAACGACCCAGGGCCTATCGTCACGGCAATGCGGTCGATATCCGCGAGCTGTCTGCCGGCGGCGATCAAGGCCTCGTCGACGAAGTCCATGAGGCGCTCGGCATGGCCGCGGCCGATCTCCGCGCCGGCTCGTGCCAGAAGCTCCCCCGGCCCGCCGTCATAGACCGCCGCGGAGCAGCCGATCCCGGATGTGTCGATGGCAAGCACTAACATTTCCGCTGCGATCTCCTCCCTCGATTGCCTCGCAAGCAAAACGCACTGCGGCGTGCGCACAGCCGCAACACCCGCGCGTCCAAGCCACTGCGGCGCTTGGAATCGCTCGCGCGATTCTAGCCCCAAACCACATCCGGTTTAAGAAATATGGAGCCGAACGGAAAGCGAAACATGCGCGGGGCTCCCACGCATGTTCCCGCGTCTCGATCTGCTCCGGGTCAGACGGATTCGACCGCCTCGACTTCCGGAACGAAATGACGCAAAAGGTTCTGAACGCCGTGCCTCAAGGTCGCCGTCGAGGATGGGCAGCCGGAGCACGCCCCCTTCATATTCAGGAACACGGTACCATCCTTGAAGCCCCTGAAGGTGATGTCGCCGCCGTCCTGGGCTACGGCCGGCCGTACCCGCGTTTCCAGCAATTCCTTGATCGTGGCAACGATCGCCTCGTCGCCCTCGTCATAGAATTCGCCTTCCTGATCCGTTTCTTCGGCGCGGCCTGCTCCCGACATGATCGGCTGGCCGGACATGAAATGTTCCATGATCGAGCCGAGAATGGCGGGCTTCAGATGCTGCCACTCCTGCCCTTCCTTGCTCACGGTAATGAAGTCATAGCCGAAATAGACGCCGGTAACGCCGGGGATCGAAAAGAGTCGCGCTGCGAGCGGCGATCCCGCACGTGCCTCTTCCTCGCTGCGGAATTCGGCCGTGCCGTTCTCCATCACGACCTTGCCGGGCAGGAACTTCAGGGTTGCCGGGTTCGGTGTGGCTTCGGTCTGGATGAACATGTCTCTCTCCGTTCTGCCGGGAGCGACCTCGACCGGCACTTTAGAATTGTTCAAAAATATAGGAGCCCTGCAGTGAACCCGCAAGGGCGTAATGGCGCTTCTAGCTCAGGTCAGTGCGTCGATTTCCTCGTCCGTCAGAAGGTCGGGGATGACGGTGACGGGGATTGGGAAGGCCGCGGCTTTCCCGGCGATGGACGACACGAGGGGCCCTGGTCCTTCCTTTGCCGACCCGGCCGCGAGCACCAGGATCGCGATGTCGCGATCCTCCTCGATGACGGCATGGATCTGTTCGGTCGCGATGCCTTCGCGGATGACGATTTCCGGTTCGATGCCGATTCTTTCGCGCACAGTCTGGGCGACCTTGGCGAGCGTCGCCTCCGCCTCCTCACGCGCTTCCGCACGCATGATCTCCTCGACCCCCAGCCATTGCTGGAAATCGGCGTCTGAGATCACGTAGAGCAGCACGAGGCCGCCATTGGAATTCTTTGCGCGCATGCCGGCGTAATGCACGGCACGGCCACATTCGGGCGTGTCGTCGATCACCGCCATGAACTTGCGGCGATGACCTTCCAGTCGTGAGAGTCGGGTCGAAACCATGCCGCGAACATGACATCGCCGCCGGGCGCCCGCAAGCGCTGTTTTTTACGGGTGGAACGGGATCATAGAAATGTGTGTGCGGCTTCCCGCCCACGCCCCGCTCCAACTTTTGTCTACTGCAAGAAACCGATGATTTCCCGGACTTCGCGCATCGTCTTTTCGGCCCTCGCCCGGGCGCGCTCGCCGCCCTTGCGCAGGATGGTATCGATATGCGTGGGGTCGTCCATCAGTCGGCGCATCTCGCCGGTGATCGGCGAAAGAACGCTGACGGCGAGGTCGGCGAGCGCCGGCTTGAACACCGAGAATTGCTGGCCGCCGAACTCGGCCAGTACCTTTTCCTTCGACGTGTCGGACAGTGCCGCATAGATGCCGACGAGATTCTCGGCCTCCGGGCGGCCCGCAAGGCCATCTACTTCGCTCGGTAGCGCGTCCGGGTCGGTCTTGGCCTTGCGGATCTTCTTCGAGATCGTGTCGGCATCGTCCATCAGGTTGATGCGCGACAGATCGGAAGGATCGGACTTCGACATTTTCTTCGTGCCGTCGCGCAGCGACATGACGCGCGGCGCCGGCCCGCCGATCAGTGGCTCCACCGGCGGAAAATAGGCATGGATCGGTTCGTCGCCGACGACGATATCGACGCCGTAGCCGTGCCGCCGGATCTGCTCCATGAAGTCGATATTGAACTTCTGTGCGATGTCGCGGGTGAGTTCCAGGTGCTGCTTCTGGTCATCGCCGACGGGAACGTGCGTGGCGCGATAGACCAGGATGTCGGCCGCCATCAGGCTCGGATAGGCAAGCAGGCCCAGAGAGGCGTTTTCGCGGTCCTTGCCGGCCTTGTCCTTGAACTGGGTCATCCGGTTCATCCAGCCGATGCGGGCGACGCAGTTGAAGATCCAGGCGAGCTCGGCGTGCTGTGGCACGGCCGACTGATTGAAGACGATGTGCTTCTCCGGGTCGATGCCGGAGGCGATGAAGGCGGCTGCGATCGAGCGTATCTGGCCCGGCAGATCCTCATGCACGAGCTGCGCCGTGATCGAGTGGAGATCGACGACGCAATAGATGCAGTCGTTGTTCTCCTGCAGGGCGACGAACTTGCGGATCGCACCGAGATAGTTGCCGAGATGCAGGTTGCCGGTCGGTTGAACGCCGGAAAATACGAGCGGCTTGAATTCGTTCATGTCGTTCCCAATCGGGCTTGTGGAGGGCCCGGCTCCAGTTGATGTCCGCCGCGCTTATGCACGGCGGGGCAGATGCAATCAAGAGGCATGGATCAAGCCGGTTGCAGCAGGTCCCAGCGGTTGCCGAAGGGATCGGCGAAGACGGCGACCGTCCCATAGGCCTCGTGGCGCGGCTCTTCGAGAAACGCGACGCCCGCGGCAAGTATCGCCGCATGGTCGCGTGAGAAATCGTCGGTGAAGAGAAAGAAGCCGACCCGCCCGCCGGTCTGGTTGCCGATGGCGGCCCGCTGGCGTTCGCCGTCGGCCTTGGCGAGCAGAAGGGCGGTTTCCGTCGCGCCTTTCGGACGAACCAGCACCCAGCGCTTGCCGTCGCCGAGTTCCGTGTCCTCGACCAGATCGAAACCGAGCCTGCCGCAGAAGAAGGCGATGGCCGCGTCGTAGTCCGACACGACGAGGGCCACATGGGCGATGATCTGCTTCATGGCGCGTCCGCCCCATCGCCCGAGGCGGGTTCAGCCACCGACGCGGCCTTGCGCTTCAGATTGCGGCGGATCATCGCCAGGCTGGCGCCGCCGAGGCCGAAGGCGAGTGCGAAATAGATCACCATCGCCGCGGCGATGAGCCCGCACAGAGCGACGGCACGCATTGCGAGCGGTGCGGCCGAGGAAAGCGGAAATGCCAGCCATTGAACAGCGAAATGCAACGCGATCGCCATGATCGCAGCCGCGATGACGAGGCGCGGGATCCGCGTGAGCAAGGGGATGTCGCGCCCCCAATGGCCCCGCCAGACAAGCGTCACAAAGAGAAGGAGCGCATTCACCCAGCCGGCGACGATCTCGGCGGTGGCGATGCCGCTTGCGGCAAGCGAGGGAAACAACGCCAGCGCAAGGGAGACGTTCACAGCCACGGAAATGCCGGCGAATACCATCGGCGTGCGGGTGTCCTCGCGCGCGAAGAAGCCCGGAATGAAGGCCTTGATCAGCACGAATGCCGGCAGCCCGAGACCGTAGATCGCCAGGATTTGGCCGACGACGACGGTGGACTCCGGCGAGAACTTGCCGCGTTCGAAGAGGAGCCGGACGATCGGCTCGGACATGACAAGGAGTGCCGCCGCCGCAGGCAGCGTCAGGAACAGCGTGAACTCGACGGAGCGGTTCTGCAGGTTCCCCGCCTCATTGAGGTTGCCGGCACGCAACGCGCGCGCGAGCTCCGGCAGAAGCACGGTCGCGACCGCAATGCCGACGACGCCGAGCGGAAGCTGGTAGATGCGGTCGGCATAGACGAGCGAGGAGACCGCTCCCTCCTTGGCCGAGGCGATGTTGGTGTTGATCAGGAGGTTGATCTGGGTGATGCCGCCGGTGATCGCCGCCGGCAGCGCCAGCACCAGCAGCCGTTTGACGTTCGCCGTCAGCCGCGGGCGACGGAAGCCGATCCTGATTCCGGCGTTGCGCACGGCGAACCAGACGATCGCGAGCTGCACCAACCCTGCGGCCAGCACGCCCCAGGAGAGGTCGTAGCCGACGGCAACGGCATCCTGGCCGCTCAGCCAGGCATAGGCCAGTACGCCGATCAGAATGATGTTCAGGAAGACCGGAGCGATCGCTGCCGCGAAGTAGCGATGCAGCGAATTGAGCATGCCCGCCATCATCGCCGCCAGCGACATGCAGGCGAGGTAGGGGAACATGATCGTCGCGAAGATCACGGTGCTTGCGAATTTCGCGGGATCGTCGGCGAAACCGGGGGCGATCAGTTCCCTGACGATGAAGGGCATCGCCAGTTCCATGCCGATCGTCAGAAGAAGGAGGACGGTGAAGAGCACGCCGAAGACCTCTTCCGAGAAGCGGCGGGCCCCATCCATGCCGCGCGCCTCGATCTCCTTGGCGAAGAGCGGAACGAAGGCCGAATTGAAGGCGCCTTCGGCGAAGAGCCGGCGAAAGGTGTTCGGCAGGCGGAAGGCGGTGTTGAAGGCGTCGGCCACCGGCCCGGTGCCAAGTGCGGCCGCCATGAAGGTTTCCCGGATGAAACCGAAAACACGGCTGCCGAGCGTCGCGCCGCCGACGGTGGCGAATTTCTTGACGAGACTCATGTTTCGGCTTTTGTCGTCTTGGCGCCGTGCGATGTCCGCGGCGCTGGAACCGGGGCGATGATGCCGGAGGGCATGCGCTCGCGCACCTCGTCGACCTCGCCGGCCAACACCGCCTTCAGGCGCGCGGCAATGTTTACCTGCCGGTTCTCGTTGGTGATCTTCGCTCCGACCAGGTCGGTCACATAGAAGGTGTCGATCACCTTCTCGCCGAAGGTGGTGATATGGGCCGAGGCGATATCGAGAGAGAGGTCGGAAAGCACCGCGGTGATCTCGGAAAGCAGGCCGGTCCGGTCGAGGCCTTCGACTTCGATCACGGTGAACTTGTTAGACAGCGTGTTGCTGATCGTCACCTCCGGCGTCACGGTGAAGGCCTTGCTGCGCTTCTTCACCCGGGTTCGGCTGGCAATCACCTCCGGTAGCCGCTTGCGGCCGGAAAGCACGTCCTCAATCAGCCTGCCGATGCTTGCGGCCCGGCGCATCTCGTCCTCGTCGACCGAGAACTCGCGGTTGACGAGGATCGTATCCAGCGCCCGGCCGTCGGCGGTGGTGTGGATTTGCGCATCGACGATGTTGGCGCCCGCTGCGGCGCAGGCGCCGGCGATGACTGTCAGCAGGCGCGGATGGTCCGGCGAAAGCACCGTGATCTCGGTGATGGCGTGGAAATGGTGGGTGCGGACCATCGTCGCCAAGGTCTTGCCGGCGCGATCCGCCTCGCGAATGAACTCGGCGTGCCGGACCTGATCCTCGACCGCTACCGTCAGCAGGTAAGGCTGATAATGCAGCCGCACATAGGCCTCCCGCTCCTTGCGCGGCCAGTCTTTGAGCGCCTCCTCCAGCATATGAGCGGCGTGCTTGGCGCGCTCCTTGCGCGACAGTTCCGAGAAGCCGCCCGAGAGCAGAAGCTCGGTCTCGTAATAGAGCGTGCGCAGCAACTGCCCCTTCCAGCCGTTCCAGACACCTGGGCCGACGGCGCGGATGTCGCAGACCGTCAGGATGAGCAGCATCTTCAGCCGTTCGAGCGATTGCACGTGCTCGGCGAAGTCGACGATGGTCTTGCGGTCGTTCAAGTCGCGGGTCTGCGCCACCATCGACATCACCAGGTGTTCCTCGACCAGCCAGACCACCGTTTCCGTCTGCTTCGGCGAAAGCCCCAGGCGCGGGCAAAGCTTGCGGGCGACCTTTGCGCCGGCGACCGAATGATCCTCCGGACGGCCTTTGGCGATATCGTGCAGCAGCACGGCGACGTAGAGCGCTTCGCGATCCTCGATGCCCGGCATCAGCATCGCCGTCAGTGGATGCGCCTCCTCCTCCAGGCCCCGCTCGATCCGCGAGAGGACGTCGACGGTGCGCAGGAGATGCTCGTCCACCGTGTAGTGGTGGTACATGTTGAACTGCATCATCGAGACGATCTTGCCGAAATCCGGAATGAACCGTCCGAGAACGCCGGATTCATTCATGCGTCTGAGGATCAGCTCTGGATTGCGCCGCGAGGTGAGAATCGAGAGGAAGAGCCGGTTGGCCTCCTCGTTTTCGCGCAAGTGCGGCGTGATCAGGCTCAGCGAGCGCGTTACCTGCTTCAGCGCGGCCGGATGGAACTCCAGGCTGTTGATGTCGGCGATATGAAACAGGCGAAGCAGATTGACCGGGTCGCGTCTGAAGACGTCCGGACTTTCGAGTGCGATGCGCCCGCCATCGTCGACGAAGTCGAGCGTGCCGGCGATCTTCCGGGTGCGGTTCCGGAAGCGGCTGAAGACGCCAGAGATTCCCGGCGCGTCCTTGGCCTGCTGGTCCTCGAGCGCCGCGCAGAAGATGCGGGTGAGATCACCGACGTCCTTTGCGACGAGGAAGTAATGCTTCATGAAGCGTTCGACGGCCGAGAGGCCGGGATGGTCGTGATAGCCGAGCGCTTCGGCGATCTCGCGCTGGATGTCGAAGGAAAGCCGTTCCTCCGCCTTGCCGGTCAAGAAATGCATGTGGCAGCGCACTGCCCAGAGGAAATCCTCCGACTTCTGGAAAAGTTTGTATTCCTGCTTCGAAAGGACGCCGAGCTTCACGAGGTCGGCCGGGTCCTTGACCCGGTAGAAATATTTGGCGATCCAGAACAGCGTGTGCAGGTCACGCAAGCCCCCCTTGCCTTCCTTGATATTCGGCTCGACGAGGTAGCGTGTGTCGCCCGCCTTGCGATGGCGCTCGTCCCGCTCGGCGAGCTTGGCAGCGATGAAATCGGGACCGGTGTTGCGGACGATCTCGCGGTCGAAGCGCGCTTCCAGCTCGCTCGCCAGGGTCCCGGAGCCGCAGATGTAACGGCATTCGAGAATCGCCGTGCGGATCGTCATATCGGCGCGCGACAGCCGGATGCATTCCTCGATCGTCCGTGTCGCGTGGCCGACCTTGAAGCCCAGATCCCAAAGGATATAGAGCATGAACTCGATTGCCGGCTCCGCCCAGACCGCCTTCTTTGCCGGCAGCAGGAAGAGGAGGTCGATGTCCGAGCCCGGCGCGAGCGTGCCGCGACCATAGCCGCCGACGGCGGTCACGGCTATACGGGCGGCTTCCGGCGCATTGGCCGCATCGAACACCTGGTTCAGCACGAAGTCGTGCAGCACCGTGATGAGTTGATCCTGCAGCCAGGATATACGCTCTGCACATTTTATCCCCGCGCCGTCGGCGCCAAGCAGTTCGCGCGCCTTGGCGCGGCCCGCCACATTCGCCTCTTTGAAGGCGGCGAGCAAAGCACGGCGCATCGGTTCGCGCTGCTCGGCGTGGGCGGAGGCGATGAAATCGCACTTCGCCCGGAGGCCCGCGATGTCGAGAATTTCGGGAAAGGAAGGTTCGTGTCTGGCCATGAAGTGCCGAAGGGCGTCCTGTCCGACTGATTGTGTGGTCCGCTGCATCTCAAAGCGCTCCTGCCAAGCGCTTCTGCATGTCATTCGGATCGGAATCTCACCAGGCCGGAATCATGCAGCATTTCAATTACTAGAGCGGGATGAGGAAAAGTGTGAAGCGGTTTTCCGCCTACATCCCGCTCCAACGTCCTTAAATCGATCACGTTTATCATTTGGGTCGAGTCGACCCAAAGATCATCGTGATCTCGGGTGCCGGATTGAAAGGCACGCGGCGCTGTATAACGTTTTTGCCCACCGGATGACAGGGGAAAATCGAGCAGATCGGACAGTGCTGACAGGCGGCGGCCTCAGCGGCTCGCAGCTTCCTTCTTCAGCGCATAGAGAGCCTCCAGCGCCTCGCGCGGCGTCATGTCGTCCGGGTTCAGGGCCTTCAGCGCCTCCTCGACCTTTGAGGGCCCGGATGCCCTCGCCGCCTCCTCGCGCCTGACCGCGACCTGGAAGAGCGGCAGGTCGTCGATGAGCTGGCTGGCCGGGTTCTTGCGGTCGGCATCCTCGAGCTTGGCGAGCACGTCCTTCGCGCGCGCAACAACCGAAGCGGGCAGGCCGGCAAGACGGGCGACCTGAATGCCGTAGGAGCGGTCGGCGGCGCCAGGACCGACCTCGTGCAGGAAGATCACGTCGCCGTCCCATTCCTTCACCCGCATCGTCGCGTTGGAGAGTCGGCCGAGCTTTTCCGAAAGCACCGTCAATTCATGGAAATGCGTGGCGAAGAGACCGCGGCAGCGATTGACCTCGTGCAGATGCTCGACCGCCGCCCAGGCGATCGACAGACCGTCGAAGGTCGCCGTGCCGCGGCCGATCTCGTCGAGGATCACCAGCGAGCGGTCGGTCGCCTGGTTGAGGATCGCCGCCGTCTCGACCATCTCGACCATGAAGGTCGAGCGGCCGCGCGCCAAATCGTCCGAAGCGCCGACGCGCGAGAAGAGCCGGTCGACGACGCCGATATGCGCGGCGGCGGCCGGCACGAAGGAGCCCATCTGCGCCATGATCGCGATCAGCGCGTTCTGGCGCAGGAAGGTCGACTTGCCGCCCATATTCGGGCCGGTGAGCAACCAGATCGAGCCGCCGTCCTGACCAACCGGAGGCGACAGGTCGCAGCCATTGGCGACGAAGGGATTGGCCGCCTGGCGCCTCAGCGCCTGCTCGACGACCGGGTGGCGCCCGCCTTCGATGGCGAACATCCGCGAGTGATCGACGACGGGGCGCGCATAATTTTGCTCCTCGGCAAGGACGGCGAGACCGGCCGAGACGTCGAAGGTCGCAAGCGCAAGCGCTGCCGCCTTTATCGCCTCGGCATTGGCGACCACCTCGCGCGTCATCGCCTCGAAGGCCTGGAGCTCGATCGCCAGCGCCCGGTCGGCGGCATTGGCGATCTTGGTCTCGAGTTCGGCGAGCTCGGTCGTGGTGAAGCGCATGGCGTTCGCCATAGTCTGGCGATGGATGAAACGGGCTCGGCCGGCATCCGTGTCGGTCATCGCGCCGGCATTGCCGGCGGTCACCTCGATGAAATAGCCGAGCACATTGTTATGTTTGATCTTCAGCGACTTGATACCGGTCTCTTCGCAATATTGGAGCTGCAGGCCGGCGATCACGCGGCGCGACTGGTCGCGCAGCGCCCGCATCTCGTCAAGCTCGGCGCTCGCTCCCTCGCGCAGGAAGCCGCCGTCGCGCTTCAGAAACGGCAGTTCCTCGGCAAGCGTCGAATCGAGGCGCACGAGCAAATCAGCCGGCAAGGCGGCGATCGCGTCCCGCGCTTCGGTCAATTCCGCCGAAAGAGGCGCGCTCGAAAGCAGCGCCGAGATTGCCGCCGATGCGCGCAAGCCCGCCTGGATCGCGCCGAGGTCGCGGGGGCCGCCGCGGCCAAGCGCCAGCCGCGACAGGGCGCGCGGCATATCCGGTGCACGCCGGAGCGCATCGCGGACGTCCGCCGCAAAGCTCGGCTGGTCGATCAGGATCTCGATGGAATCGAGCCGTTCGTTAATTCGCTCGGGGTCGGTCAACGGCGACATCAGCCGCTCGGCAAGAAGCCGGGCGCCGCCGCTGGTGACGGTGCGGTCGAGGGCTCTCAGCAGGCTTCCTTCGCGGGAGCCGGAGAGCGTCTTGACCAATTCCAGATTGGCGCGGGTCGCCGGATCGATGAAGAGCGTCGAGGCGACGCTTTCCCGTTCGGGAGTGCCTAGCGCCGGACGCTCCTGAAGCTGTGTCTTCTCGACGTAAGAGATCGCGGCGGAAGCGGCTGCAAGCTCGGCGCGCGAGAAGCTGCCGAAGCCGTCGAGCGTCTTCACGCCGTAATAGCGGCAAATGCGTCCCTCCGCCGTCGCGCTGTCGAAGAGGACGGCGGGTTGCGGTACGGCGACGCGGCCGAGCACGTCGAAGACCGGCCGCAACTCCGGCTCGTGGAAGACGGTGTCGGGCAGGATCAGCTCGCGCGGCTCTATCCGCAATATGTCGGCAAGCAGACGGTTCTGCGCCGTCTCGGCGAGACGGAAGATGCCGGTCGAAATGTCGATCCAGGCAAGGGCGTAGCCAGGTTCGGAACCGCTGCTGCGGATGCGTGCGAGCGCCATCAGATAGTTGGATTCCGAGGGTGAAAGCAGCTTGTCCTCGGTGATCGTCCCCGGCGTCACCAGGCGCACGACGTCGCGGCGCACGACCGACTTGCTGCCGCGCTTCTTGGCTTCCGCCGGATCTTCCACCTGCTCGCAGACGGCGACCCGGAAGCCGAGCGCAATCAGCTTCTGCAGATAGTCGTCGGCGGCATGGACCGGCACGCCGCACATCGGGATTTCCTGGCCTAAGTGCTGGCCGCGCTTCGTCAGCGTGATCCCGAGGGCGCGCGAGGCTTCGACCGCGTCCTGGAAAAACAACTCGTAGAAATCGCCCATGCGGTAGAACAGCAGCGAATCCGGGTTGTTCGCCTTGATCTCGATGAACTGCTCCATCATCGGCGTGGCGGCGGAGCGGCTCACCTCGCTGGCGAGGTCGGACACGGAAAGGACGTCGCCCGTGGGGTTCGATGCATCCATCAGGAAATTCATGATTGTTCCAAAAAAAGAGATGTCACACTATCCGCAAGCATTTATAGACGACAACACCAAAGAGGCGGACCGGAGGGGTCGCCCACAGGAGGTTGAGGAAACATGCCGGCTACCGACAAGTCCGACCGCACGATGACGAGCGTCACCGCGCAGGAGGCGCTCGATTTTCACTCCCAGGGTCGTCCCGGAAAGCTGGAGATCTCGCCAACGAAGCCGATGGCAACGCAGCGCGACCTGTCGCTCGCCTATTCCCCCGGCGTCGCCGTTCCCGTTAAAGCGATCGCCGACGATCCGGCGACGGCCTACGATTACACCTCGCGCGGCAACATGGTGGCGGTGATCTCGAACGGCACCGCGATCCTCGGCCTCGGCAACCTCGGCGCGCTCGCTTCCAAGCCGGTGATGGAAGGCAAATCCGTCCTTTTCAAGCGCTTTGCCGATGTCGATTCGATCGACCTCGAAGTGGACACCGAGAATGTCGACGAATTCGTCAATTGCGTCCGCTTCCTCGGTCCCTCCTTCGGTGGCATCAATCTCGAGGACATCAAGGCGCCGGACTGCTTCATCATCGAGCAGCGGCTGCGCGAGGTGATGGACATCCCGGTCTTCCATGACGACCAGCACGGCACCGCGATCATCGCGGCCGCTGGCCTCATCAACGCGCTGACGCTGACGGGCCGTGACTTCAAGACGACGAAGCTCGTCTGCAACGGCGCGGGTGCTGCGGCGATCGCCTGCGTCGAGCTCATCAAGGCCATGGGCTTCAACCCGGAAAACGTCATCCTCTGCGACACCAAGGGCGTGATCTACACGGGTCGCACTGAAGGCATGAACCAGTGGAAGTCCGCGCACGCGGTCGAGACCGAGCGCCGGACGCTCGCCGAGGCGCTGGAGGGCTCGGACGTGTTCTTCGGGCTTTCGGCAAAGGGCGCCCTCTCCGCGGACATGGTGCGCTCCATGGCGCCGAAGCCGATCATCTTCGCCATGGCCAATCCGGATCCGGAAATCACGCCTGAGGAGGTCGCGCAAATCCGCGACGACGCGATCGTCGCGACCGGCCGTTCGGACTATCCGAACCAGGTGAACAACGTTCTCGGCTTCCCCTACATCTTCCGCGGCGCTCTCGACGTGCGCGCCTCGACGATCAACGACGCGATGAAAATCGCCGCGGCGGAAGCGCTCGCGAACCTCGCGAAGGAGGACGTGCCGGACGATGTCGCCGCCGCCTACCAGGGCAACCGGCCGCGCTTCGGGCCGCAATACATCATCCCGGTTCCGTTCGATCCGCGCCTCATATCGGCCATTCCGATGGCCGTCGCCAAGGCGGCGATGGAGAGCGGCGTCGCCCGCAAGCCGATCGAGGACCTCAACGCCTATGGGCAGCAGCTTTCCGCACGGCGCGACCCGATCGCCTCGACGCTGCAGCGCATTTACGAGCGCGTCCGCCGCCAGCCGAAGCGCATCGTCTTTGCCGAAGGCGAGGAAGTGCAGATGATGCGCTCCGCCATCGCCTACGCCAACCAGCAGCTCGGCACGGCGATCCTGCTCGGTCGCGAGGAGCAGATGCGCGAAACTGCGGAGCAGGAGGGCATCGACCTAGACCGGCCCGGAATCCAGATCGTCAATGCGCGGCTTTCGAAGCGCGTGGCGGCCTACACGGATTACCTCTATGCGCGGCTCCAGCGCAAAGGCTATCTGCACCGCGACGTGCAGCGGCTGATCAACAACGACCGCAACCACTTCGCCGCCTCGATGGTGGCGCTCGGCGACGCCGACGGCATGGTGACCGGCCTTACGCGAAACTATTCGACGGCGCTTGAAGACGTTCGCCGCTGCATCGACGCCAAGCCCGGCCATCGGGTGATCGGCGTGACGATCGCGCTTTGCCGCGGCCGCACGGTGCTCGTTGCCGACACGGCGGTGCACGACATGCCGACAGCCGAGGAGCTGGCCGACATCGCCGAGGAGGCCGCCGGTCTTGCAAAGCGGCTCGGTTACATGCCGCGTGTGGCCATGCTCGCCTATTCCACCTTCGGCCACCCCTCCGGTGAACGCTCCGAGCGGGTGCGTGAGGCCGTCAAGATCCTCGACAAGCGCCGCGTCGATTTCGAATATGACGGCGAAATGGCTGCAGACGTGGCACTCAATCACCGGGTGATGGAGCAGTATCCATTCTGCCGGCTGTCCGGCACCGCCAATGTCCTGGTGATGCCCGCCTTCCACTCGGCTTCGATCTCGACCAAGATGCTCCAGGAACTGGGCGGCTCGACGGTTATCGGCCCGCTGCTCGTCGGCCTCGACAAGTCGGTACAGATCGCCTCCATGTCGGCAAAGGACTCCGATCTCGTCAACATGGCGGCGATCGCAGCCTATAATGCGGGCACCTGAATCCCGTTTTACTGCATGTTTCCTTAGATTGTACCCGATTTAAGGACAAAACATGCAGCAACTCAAAGGGCTACAGCGTCCTTTGTGCGTCTGAAAAGACGCACGGCGCTGTAGATGTCCCGTTTCCGAACGCAATCGCGTCGCGGCTGAACATTCCTCCTAAAGGCCGTACAGTAACGACACACATACTCCAAACAAAATAAGAGCCCGCCTTCCTGGGAATGGAAGCGGGCTCAATACATAATGGCCGACCTATCTCCTACGTGATGAAAAATCCAGGGACTTGATAGCGTCATCGACTCCCTCCAGTCGGCTAGCCCATCTTCCCCTTTATCTTTTTACATTTCTTCGTCATTAAATCCAGATCAACCACGACGATACACTTCGCTCTTTCAAAATCGAAAGTCAAATACATCATTAACAACTGGTTAATACTACTACAGACCAAGACATGTAGCCGCGGTCGCCCTGCTGCGCGCCCTTTGTCAGAAAACGCGAAATCGAATGCCGTCCAGGCTCTCAAATTGGTTCGCTCGATATCGCCTGTTCTGAAGAGGACTAGGATACCGACGAGGAAAACCGCCCTGCGTCGGCACCGTAATAGTTGAGATATCGGCCGGAGATATTGCTGATCGGCAGAACGATCAGAACATCGGTGGTGCGGAAGGCGTGATCTACCACCGCGCCGTCGCCGACCATCGCGCCCAGCCGCATGTAGCCCTTGATCAGGGGCGGAAGCGCTGCAAGCGCCTTCTTGGGATTGATCGCCTCCGACGGCATCAGATCCATCGTCCGGTGAAGTTCAGGTCGGGCGGAAACGGCCCACTCGTCCTTCGTCCGAATGTTGTGATGGAGGAAAGAAAGCGCCAGTGCATGCTCTTCGGGAACGACGCCCGGAAACGAGCCGCAGCCGAACATGGCGTCGACACCATGCCTCAGGGCATAAGCCCAATTGCCCTGCCAGAGGAGCTCGACCGTACGCTTGGTGCGGTATTCGGGCAGCACGCAGGAGCGGCCGAGTTCCATGAAGCGTTTACCTGGGTGGCGCGCGAGCAGTTCATCGATCGCGAATTCCGAGGCGGAGTAGAAACCGCCTGCCCGTTCCGCGACTTCCTGGCGCAGCAGGCGGTAAGTGCCAACGATTTGCTCTTCCGGATCGCCCTCGATAGACGTGTCGAGCACGAGCAGATGGTCGCAGATCGCATCCCAGCCGTCGATGTCGCGCTTGCGTCGCTCAGCCTCGGGCGCCACCTGCGCTTTCATCTCCTCGACGAAGACCCTGTAGCGCACGGCCTGCGCCGCATCGATCTCGGCGGCCGTACGGGCAAGCCGCGTCTCGAGATTGGCGATGCGGCCGAGAACATCGGTTGCCGGCGCCGCGATCGTCTTGCGGACGCAAGGCTGTGCAGCATCAGCCACGCCTGTCGAATCCAGAAGTTCGATTGTCATACCGTGTCATCCCGAATCGCTTTCCTGCCGGGCTTAGACCACGTTTCTGCAACAAGATAGTGACACGAACAGACTATGCAACCCCGGTAGGGCGCGATGCTGATGGTGCACCATTATAAGCTGCTGTTAATCTATATTACAGCCATCAAGCGTAAGCCTGATCCAAGCCGTTGAGGTGCGGGAGTGCGGGGGGGGGGACCGCTCGCATTTCTTCTCACCGCCCTTCAATGAAGCGGGCGACTTCCGCAAGGAGCCGCGCCGGTTCGGCGGGCTTGGCGAGCACCGCGTCCGCGCCGGCGGCGATGAGGCGCTGATGCAGGTCGCTGCGGACGTCCGAGGTCAGGACAACGACCGGTACGCGCCGTCGCTGGCCGGTCGCCTCCCTTTCGCGAAGGCGCCGGAGCATGGCGAAACCGTCCCCGCCCGGCATGTTGAAGTCTGTGACGATGAGGGCGGGCGGCGCGCCGGTGGCGTCGCCACGGAGCGCAGTCTCGAGGCCCGCAAAGTCCTCGACGTGATCGACGGCATGGCCGGCGCGTTCGAGGACCGTGCGCAAAACGAGCGCATTGACCGGATCGTCCTCCGCAAGCAGGATGCCGGGAGCAGCTTTCGAGGAGGCGGAAGCAGCAGCCGGCACATCCCGCAGCACCGGCCCGTTGTCGTTGATCGCGTCGCGCTTCTCGATGCCGCGCCGGTGGCCGAGCAGCACCTCGACCAAGGACTTCTCGCGCAGGGGCCGGATCAACCAGGCCTCGTATCCGCCCATTCGGCTGACGGGATGGTTTGCGCGCTCCTCGGGGCTGATGAGACAGGTCCTGCGCAAGCGGAGGCGTCCCATCGCCGGCTCCGATGCGAGAAGCTCCCGAAACTCGGCCGCATAGCGGTGATCGACGATGATATCCGTCAGCGGCAGACGATCGGTCGCCGAGCGCGCGATCACGCCCCGGGCGACGGCGACCGTCGTCGCCCGATGGCATCGGCCGCCGAGCGTCTCGATGGTCGCGGCAAGCGCGATGGAGGCTGGGCCGTCCGGCGCGAGAACAAGCACGTCCGCGCCCGAAAGCACTCTGTCACGTGACGGAGCAGAGGAGAGATCGGTCCCCTCCACCGGAAAGCGGACTTCGAAACGGCTTCCCGTTCCAGCGACGCTCGAAGCCGCCAGGCTGCCGCCGAATGTCTCCATGATCCGGCGCGATATCGCGAGACCGAGGCCAGTACCCTTGGCGCGCTGAGCGTCGTCGCCGGCCTGCTCGAACTCCTCGAAGACGCGGGCGAGCTCGTCGGCGGACATGCCGGGGCCGCTGTCGTCGATGCGGATGCGCACGAAGGCTTTACCGACATCGGCGGTGACAAGCACACCGCCCGCTTCCGTGAACTTGACCGCATTGCCGATCACGTTGAACAGCACCTGGCGAAGGCGCGCCGCATCGAAGGCCATCAGCGAGGGCACGTCCGCGGCAACCGTCGCGCCGATTTCGATGCCTTTCTCGTGCGCGCGGGGAGACAGCATTTCCACCACGTTCTCGATCACCTGACGCAAGTCCTGCGGCGAGGGGTGCAACAGGAACCGTCCGGCCGAGAGCGACGAAAAGTCGATCAGATCCTCGACGAGTTGCACCAGCGCGTGGCCGGACTGCTGCATGCCGGCGAGATAATTCTCCTGCTCGCTGGACAGTCGCGTCTCGGCAAGCAGGCGGCTCATGCCGAGGAGGCCGGAAAGCGGCGTGCGGATCTCGTGGCTGACGGTCGCGAGCAGGCGCGATTTCGCCCTGCTCGCCTCCTCCGCGCGGCGGCGTGCCTCTTCCCTCTGGCTTGCAGCCAATGCCTCCTCGGTTATGTCGCGGGCGATGCTGTGACGCATCAGCCGGCCGCGTATCGGCTCGCGCACCACGACGTCGTGCCAATCGTAAAGGCGGGTGCCCGAGGGCGTCGCGATGCGGACGAGATAACGGTCGGGACGCGATCCCGGTTCGAAGCGCAATCCCAGCTCGGCGCAGGTCGATCCTCTGGCTTCGGCACGGCCGCTGACTTGCCGGAAGATGCCGTTGGCCTCGACGATCCTGCCGTCCATGTCGCGGACGATGGCGAGATCGCCCAGCGCGTCATGGATGGTCGAAAACAGCGCCGCAGTTTCCGAGCACTGCCACGCCGCGTCATGCGCGTCTTCGTCCCTCTTTGCCCGCTTCGGCGCCGGCGGCCCCCTATCCTCGGCAAGAAGCAGGAACGCCCCGGCAAGGCCACCGACGGCGACGAGTGCCGGCAGCAGATGGATGCCGGCGCTTGCGCCGATGGCAAGGACCAACGTTGCCGCGATGATGCCCACAAGGGCAAAGGCGGTCCGGATAACGGAAGGGCATGGAATGGTGCCGGTCGCCGGCAGGAGCGCGGCGGCGTTCCGCATCAAAGCGGCGGGCGCACGCTCTCTTGCGCGGGGAGCCGTGCCCCCGCCCGTCGCCATCGATCGCTGAATTCGTGACGGCTCGCTCATGCTCTTGGCCCTAGATCGCGATGATTTTAGGTCGGATCAACCCAAATCATGAACGTGATCGACTCTAATAAGTTGACGCGGGATGCGGGCGGAAAACCGCACGCACTTTTCCTCATCCCGCGCTAGCATGGGGAGCCTTCCGAATGCCTTCAGCGCATTTCTAAAGTTTTAGCGATCGCGCCTTTTTCGCCTGCTGCAGTTCGTCGAGGATGATTGCGCCCGCTCCGACCGTGATGAAGCTGTCCGCCAGGTTGAAGACCGCGAAGGACCATGTAGCGGTATGGAACAGGATATAGTCGATGACGTAGCCGAAGAGCAGCCGGTCGACGAGATTGCCGAGCGCGCCGGCGATGATCATGGCATAGCCGAGATGGGCGAAGAAGCGATCCTTCGGCGTGCGGCGCCACAACCAGAGAACGAAGGCGACGACGGCCAGCCGGATGCCGACGATGAACCAGCCCTCCATTCCGGAGAGCATCGAGAAGGCGACGCCGTAATTATAGGTCCGGTAGAGCGCGAGCATCGGAATGACCGGCACGGCCTCCTGGAACGGCAGGAAGGCTTCCACCAGGTATTTGAGGAGCTGGTCGGTGGCGAGCGCGACGAGGATAAAGATCGCGATCGGCAGCGGCCGCGAGAACAGGGTCTTGCTTTCTATCATCAGCCGGCATCCAGAGACAGAAGATGACGCCGCGCCTCGAACAGCATGATGCCAGTGGCGATGGCGAGGTTGAGCGAGTCTGCGCGCCCCGCCTGCGGGATGCGCGCGAGCGCGCCCGCCTCGCGCGCGAGTTCCACCGGGAGGCCCGCCTGCTCGTTGCCCATCAAGAGCACGACCGGCTTCGACTTGTAGTCGATCGTCCGATAGTCGACAGAGCCCGCCAGATGAGTCGCGACGACCCGAACGCCGGCGGCTTTTTGCCATGCGATGAAATCCTCCGCGCTCGCCCGCGCGATCGGCATGGCGAAAACCGAGCCCATGGTCGCGCGCACCGTCTCGAGCGAAAAGGGATCGGTGGTCTCGCCGACAAGGATGATGCCGGAAGCGCCGGCCGCGTCAGCCGTGCGGATGATCGTGCCGAGATTGCCGGGATCGCGCACGCGGTCGAGCGCCACATAGGTCTCGCCCTCCTGCGGGCGGATGTCCTTGAGCGCCCGGTAGCGCTGTTCGAAGATGCCGACGACCATCTGCGGATTGTCGCGCCGGGTGATCGTCGAGATCACCTTCTCGCTGACCTCGAGCACGAGCCCGCCCTTTGCCACGGTCTTCGCCGCCACCTGCTCGACCTGGGGCTTGCCCTTCGCCGCCTTGGCATAGACGAGCGTCTTGATCCTCCATCCGAGATCGAGCGCGTCGATGACGAGCTTCAGGCCTTCCGCCATGAAGGAACGCGTGTCGTCCCGATGCTTCTTCTGCGCGAGCGCGCGGATATCCTTGACGATCGGATTGGTGAGACTGGTGACCTCCTTCACCTGGCCGACGCGCGGCGTGCCGTGATCGTTTCTCTCATGCGTCATTTCGGTACCCAGCGGCTGAAGAGTGAGGTGGAGAGTGCCCGGCCCGGCTTGGAGCCATCGAGACCGCCCTCACGGATGATGAGCTCGCCCGATTCCACCCGGCCGGCACGCCCGCGCATCGTCTCGCGCATGAGTTCGTGGATCGAGTAGAAGCTTGCCCGGATGGAATAGGCCGTCAGCACGAGGCCCCGCGCTTCAGGCGACAGGATCTCGCGACAGATGTCCAGCATCGCCGGCAGGTGGTCGAAGAGCTGCCAGACCTCGCCATTCGGGCCGCGGCCGAACTTGGGCGGGTCGGTCAGAATGATATCGTAGCGGCTGCCGCGCCGCTCCTCGCGCTGGATGAACTTCATCGCGTCGTCGCAGATCCAGCGGATCGGCAGCTTTTCGGCGCGTGCCAGTGCCTGGTTCTCGCGCGCCCAGCCGATCGCCTTCTTGGAGGCGTCCACATGGGTTACCTCTGCGCCCGCCTTGGCAGCGATCAGCGAGGCGACGCCGGTATATCCGAAGAGATTGAGGACCTTCAGCGGTCGGCCGGCGGCCTCCGCCTCATCCTTCATCCACGACCAATGGGCGAGCTGCTCAGGAAAGACGCCGACGTGGCGAAAGGAGGTGAAACGACCGAGGAAGTCCGTGTCGAGGAGCCGCATCGGCCAGGTCTCGCCGAGCACCTCGCGCGGGAAGCGCCAGCGCCCCATGCCGTCCTCGTCGGTATCGCCGGTGAAGAGGGCGTCGGCCTTGTCCCAGACGGATGCCGGCAGGGCCTTCGGCCATAGCGCCTGGGCCTCGGGCCGGACGATGCGGTAAGGCCCGTATTGCTCCAGCTTCTCGCCGTCGCCGCTGTCGATCAGATGATAGCCGGCGGTTGCCGCAGTCTCCAGGATCAGCGGCACCGTCTCGGCCGGTTTCTCGCCGGTTCTGAGCTCAATGCGGCGCACGGATGCGCTCTCCTGCGCGGACGGCCGCCCGGTCTCCTGCGCCACTGCCTTCCGCGGAAGTGTTTTCGGGGGTGGCGGTCCGCCGGCCTTGCCTCTTGGCCCGGCACCCTTCGGCGGCAGATGCCGCAGCTCCTGCCGGCCGCCGCGTGCCTCCGCGCCTCGGCCTTTTGCCGTTGTGACGGAGGCGTTTTTCGATCGCCGATCTTTTTCCTTCACGCGCTGACCCTTGGACCTTGCTCAAACCAACCGAGCGTGTGCACTCCTGAACCGTGCATCTGCGCCTTCACGCGTCCGGATTCGACGCGCACCATGCTCAAGCGTGCAAATAGCACCGCCGATGCTCTTGGCAAAGCCGTTTCCGATTTGCGAAGATCGCGAAAAGGAGCGCAAGGGAGGAAACGGCATGGAGATGAAGGGGGAGGAACGTATTGCGGCCGCCCGCGATACGGTGTGGCAATGCTTGAATGACCCGGACATTCTGAGGCGGTGCATTCCGGGTTGCCAGTCGCTCGAGATGAAATCGCCGACAGAGCTCGCCGCTGTCGTCAAGGTCAAGATCGGCCCGGTGTCGGCAACGTTCAACGGCAACGTCACCCTCTCCAATCTGAGCCCGCCTGCGAGTTACACGATATCGGGCGAAGGAAAGGGCGGGGTCGCCGGTTTCGCCAAGGGCGGCGCCGACGTCACGCTTTCCGAGGAGGGCGACGAAACGGTGCTGCGTTATGACGTCAGGGCCGAAGTCGGTGGCAAGCTGGCCCAGCTCGGTTCGCGCCTGATCGATTCGACCGCGCGCAAGCTCGCCCAGCAATTCTTCGCGGATTTCAATCTCATCGTCAGCGGCACGGCGGAAGCGGCGAGCTGAGGCCGCCTTCAGTTCTGCGGTGACGGCAGGCTCGCCTGCGCCGCCAGCTTCTCTGCCTGGCTGCGCTGCTTTTCAGCCTCGCGATGCCACTTCAGCGCCTCGCTGGCCTCGTTGCGTGCACGACGGCGATATTTTCCTTGGGCGAACCAAGTCGCCGCAGCCCCGAGAACGAGGCCGAGAATGACGGCGAGAAACAGGAAGACGAAGAAGGGTGCCGAGACCGAAAGCACGCGGTCGGCGGTGTTGAAGGGATTGAGCGCGAATGTCACCGTCTGGCGATTGGCAACGCTCAAGAGGACGAGGACGATGCCCAGCGGCACAAGGACGACGATGTTGATCACTTTCTTGAGCATGCACCCGCTCCGATCGTAAGAACTAGAGCAGGATGAGGAAAGCGCAGGCGATTTTCCGCCCTCATCCCGCTGCCGCGTCTGTTTCAGTTGATTTCGGCAAAGCACGACGTGTAGATTTGAAAGAGATGCAGAGTGCCCTGCATCCGGGGAGGCCATGTGCTCCTATAGGGCTGCACCGCGCGTCAATCGTCGTCGTTGTTCTTGCCGTTCATGCCGGGATTGAGCCGCTCGCGCAGTTCCTTGCCGGTCTTGAAGAACGGCACCCATTTTTCCTCGACGAAAACGGAATCGCCCGTTCGCGGGTTGCGACCGGAGCGTGAAGGCCGATTCTTGACCGAGAAGGCGCCGAAGCCGCGCAGTTCAACCCGGTTTCCAGCCGCGAGCGCATCGGTGATCTCATCGAGGACCGCATTGACGATATTCTCGACATCGCGGTGATAGAGATGCGGATTGCGCGCCGCCACAATCTGCACCAGTTCTGACTTGATCACTTTCGCCCCCTTGGTTTTTTTGCTTGTTCTGTCTGCGTTCGGAAGTCTCGACTGACGCCGGCCTGCGGTTACGGCCCCAGGGGCGCAGGGCAGCACACCTTCCTCACTGCCCATCAACCTGCCAAACGGAGACAAGACCGTCAAGAAACAACTTGTCTAGGCCCATTTTTTCGAGGCCCTTCGCGCCCGGAAAAGCTTCATATCCCAACGCCTTGACCCATTCGGCGACGAGCGCTCCGAGGCCGAAGGGCAACGTGCTGCTCGGCGCCTCCCAATCGACCACCGGGAGGTCGCTCGATACCTTGCGCTCGGCCAGAAAGGCCCTGATCTCGTCGTCGCCGCCAAGCGTGTCGACAAGCTTGCCCTCGAGCGCCTGGCGCCCGGTGAATATGCGGCCGTCCGCAAGGGCGAGCGCGTCTGCTCGCGGCAGCTTGCGTCGCTCGGCCACGAGGTCGACGAACCAGTCGTAGCTGTCGTCGATCATCGTCTGAATCATTGCCCTCGCCTCGGGGCTCGGAGGGTGAAACGGAGACGGTTCGGCCTTGAGCGGCCTCGACTTGATCGACTCAAGCGACACGCCGAGCTTGTCCATCAAATCCTTGACCTGCGGATACTGGAAGATGACCCCGATCGAGCCGGTGATGGATGTCTCGCCGGCGACGATCCGATCGCCGGCGAGCGCGATTAGATAGCCGGCGGAGGCGGCAAGCGTCCGCACGTTCGAGACGACCGGCTTCTTCGCGGCAACCTTGCGGATCGCCTTGTAAATGATTTCACCGCCATAGGTGGTCCCGCCCGGGGAGGATATCGTCACGATCAGGGCCTTGACGGATGGGTTGTCGGCGATCCTCTCCAGCCGCTGCACCAGTTCCCGGTCATCCTGGATGAGGCCCGAAACGGTCACGCGGGCAACGTGATCGCGGGCGCGCTCTGTCACTTCACTCCAGCCGGAAAAGACAAACAGCGCGAGGCCTGCGGCCGCGAGGATGGCCGCCGCCGCCCAGCGCCAGAAGCTCAGCTTTCTGCGCAAGTTGCGGCGGTCGACAATGGCGAGTTCGTCCATCAGTTTCTCCCGATTTTGTGGTCCTACAGCGCCGTGCGTCTTTTCAGACGCACAAAGGTCGCTGTAGCACTTTGAATTGCTGCATGTTTTTGTCCTTAAATCGGTACGTTTAAGGAAACATGCAGTAGTCCTGTCAGTTTCCCGGGAAACATGCTATCTGCGCGAGCTGCGGCAAGCTAGCCCTACCAATAGCGCGACGTGTCCTTCGGAGGCACAAGGCTCGCCGTAGCACTTTGAGGAAACATGCAGTAGATAGTCGCGCGTGGCGGCGGCTCAAAGCCGAAGCTGGTCCCATTCGCCGTAATGCAAAGTTTTTGCCGCTCCATTGTCGGCCGGCGACAAAATAACCATATTCGCCGTGACTTACACCAGTGTATGTAAATGCGGATCCTTCGGATTCGCCGAAGCCCCAACGAAACTGACAGGCCCCGCATGCTGAACGAAGCGCGATCCCCCGGGATCTTTACCGACTATGGCACGAGCTCCGCCGATGCCTACGCTTCGGCCGCGCGGCACTCGGCGCGTGTCAAGCGCCTGAAAGTCATCCTGCCGGTGGCGGCTGGCGCGATCGCGCTGATCTTCGCGGCGGTTTCGTTCGTGCGTGCCTTTCTTCCCGAAGATTTGCAGCTTGAAACGGCGACGATCGAGAACGGCAAGATCGTGATGCAGAAGCCGGCGATCTCCGGCCGCAACAGGCAGGATATCAGCTATTCGATGAAGGCGGAGCGCGCGCTCCAGGATATCGCCAATCCGAACATCATCACGCTCGAGACGATACATGCCGAGATGCCGGTCAACGATACGCTGATAGCGACCGTGGATGCAGCAAGCGGCATCTACGATCGCGGCGCCAACACGCTCGACATGAACGCCCCGTTCACTATTTCCATGAATAATGGCGTCAATGCCGATTTCCAGTCGGCCTATCTGGATATCAATGCCGGCGAAATGGAAACGAAAAAGCCGATTGCCATCAGCATGAAGGGCGGATCGATCGTTGCGCAGAAGCTGCGAATGACAGATAAGGGACGTATTGTAACATTCGAAGGCATGGTAAGGGTCAATATCGAACCCACCGCCATACGCAAGAACGCAAAATAACAGGACCCGGTGCAGCCATGTCGGTCAAACCTGCCGTTTTTTTTAGAATTTCCGCCGCTCTGGCCGCTGCCGGAATTGGCGCTTTGTTGATTGCTTCGACTGCTTCGGCGCAGGCCACGTCCAGCCGCATGCAGGGGATCCAGCTCTCGAACGACAAGCCGATCCAAATCGAAAGCGACAAGCTCGAGATCAAGGATCCGGAAAGCAAGGCGATCTTTACCGGCAACGTGAAGGTCGTGCAGGGCACGACGACGCTTCAGGCCGGCAACATGACCGTCTTCTACAAGGCGGGCGGAGGCTCGGTCACCAGCGGCAATGCCGACATTGATCGGATCGAGGTCAGCAACAAGGTGTTCCTGAGCTCCGGCACGCAGCAGGCGACGGGCGACAGCGGCCTTGTCAACCTGACCGACCAGACGATCGTGCTCAAGGGCCAGAAGGTGGTCCTTTCCGAGGGCAAGAACGTCTTCGTCGGCTGCCAGTTGAACGTGCAGATGGACACGGGCGAGGCACAACTCGAGGCCTGTGGCGGTCGCGTGCAGATCCAACTCGACCCGCAGTCCCGCAAGCAGCAGCAGAATTGACACAAGATCCGCTCGTGCAGCTACCCTTTCTTCACAAACGCAAACGGGTCAAGAAACCGTCGGCGGCAGCGGCCCCTGTCCGCACGGTCGACAAGGCGCGCTATGACGGCACGCTGATCGCCCGCGGACTGACGAAAACGTACCGTTCGCGCCGTGTCGTGAACGGTGTCTCGCTCGTCGTGCGGCGCGGCGAGGCCGTCGGCCTGCTCGGCCCGAACGGCGCCGGCAAGACGACCTGCTTCTACATGATCACCGGCCTGGTGCCGGTCGACGAGGGCTCGATCGAGATCAACGGCAATGACGTTACGACGATGCCGATGTATCGCCGGGCGCGCCTGGGTGTCGGCTACCTGCCGCAGGAGGCCTCGATCTTCCGCGGGCTGACGGTCGAGGAGAATATCCGCGCCGTTCTCGAGGTGCACGACAAGAACATCGAGCGCCGCGAGAGCAAGCTCAACGACCTCCTTGGCGAATTCTCGATCACACACCTGCGCAAATCCCCGGCCATAGCGCTTTCCGGCGGCGAGAGGCGGCGCCTGGAGATCGCCCGGGCTCTCGCAACCGATCCGACCTTCATGCTGCTCGACGAGCCTTTTGCGGGGGTCGACCCGATCTCGGTCGCGGACATCCAAGCTCTCGTGCGCCACCTGACCTCGCGCGGCATCGGCGTCCTCATCACCGACCACAATGTGCGTGAGACGCTGGGGCTGATCGACCGCGCCTATATCATACATGCCGGTGAAGTGCTGACGCATGGACGCGCCAACGACATCGTCACCAATCCGGATGTGCGCAGGCTCTATCTCGGGGATAACTTCAGCCTGTAGCTTAAGCAGAAGGGTGTTCGACCTTACGTCCCCTTGCCGCTCGTTCGAATCGCCGTCAGAGCTCCGACGCGCCTTCACGACGACGGCGTGCATGCAAAGAAGATGCGACCGGCAGCTGAATCGGCGTCTTTGCTGCCGTCCGCGCTTGACCAAATCTCAGTAATAAGCAATTTTTGGGCCAATTAATAATGGCCTGTCCAACGGAAGACATGGCCAAGGAGATTTGACGGGAGCTTCAACGTCAGCATGGCCTTGTCTGCCAGCCTTCATTTGCGACAGTCACAGTCGCTGGTCATGACGCCGCAACTGATGCAGTCGATCCAGCTGCTTCAGATGACTCATTTGGAGCTTACCCAGTTCATCGCGCAGGAAGTCGAGAAGAACCCGCTGCTCGAGCTTCAGTCCGGCGACGAGATGGCGGTCGCGTCGGAGCGCGCAGGCCGCGAGGACTTGGGCGCGCCTGCGGCGGAGAGCGGCTTCGACGAGCCCGCCGGCCAGGGCGACCTTTACGACAGTGCCATCTCGGATCCAGGCGAGAGGCTGAGCGAAGGGCTCGATGCCGACTTCGCCAACGTCTTTCAGGACGACACGACGCCGCAGCGGGCCGATGCCCCCGAATTGCTCGGCCAATGGAAATCGATGCCGGGAGCCGGAGACGGCGACCACGGTGAGGGATACGACCTCGACGATTTCGTCGCCTGCCGGAAGACCCTCACGGAAGCGCTCGTCGAGCAGCTCCCCTTCGCGTTCCATGCGCACGCCGACCGGTTGATAGCTCAGCATCTCATCGACCAGCTCGACGACGCGGGCTACCTGCATGCCGACCTTGAGGAGACGGCGGCAAGGCTCGGGACGACAAGCGACGATGTGATGCGCGTGCTCCTGGTCCTGCAGCAGTTCGATCCGCCGGGCGTCTTCGCGCGCTCGCTCGGCGAATGCCTCGCCATTCAACTGCGCGCCCGCGATCGGCTGGATCCGGCAATGGAGGCGCTCGTCGCCAATCTCGAGCTGCTCGCGCGTCGCGACTTCGCAAGTCTTAAGAAGATCTGCGGCGTCGACGAGGAAGATCTCGTCGAAATGCTCGCGGAGATCCGCAAGCTCGATCCGAAACCCGGCACCAGCTTCGAAACGGGCGTCACCGAGGCGATCATCCCGGACGTTGTCGTGCGCGCCGGACCCGATGGCGGCTGGTTGGTCGAGCTCAATCCCGACGCGCTGCCCCGGGTTCTCGTCAATCACGACTATTTCGCCGAGATATCACGCAGCAGCCAGAAGAGCAGCAGCGATCAGGCTTTCCTCAGCGAGTGCCTGCAAAACGCAAACTGGCTGACGCGCAGCCTCGACCAGCGCGCCAAGACGATCATGAAGGTGGCGAGCGAAATCGTCAGACAACAGGACGCTTTTCTCCTCCACGGCGTCGACCATTTGCGCCCGCTGAACCTCAGGATCATCGCCGATGCGATCAAGATGCATGAATCGACGGTGAGCCGCGTCACCTCCAACAAATACATGCTGACCCCGCGTGGGCTCTTCGAGTTGAAGTACTTCTTCACGGTCTCGATCGGCTCTGCGGAAAACGGCGACGCCCATTCGGCCGAGTCCGTCCGTCACCGCATCCGCACGATGATCAGTCAGGAACGCGCCGACGCGGTGCTGTCTGACGACGACATCGTCGACATTCTCAAGCAGGCCGGCGTCGACATTGCACGGCGCACCGTCGCCAAATATCGCGAGGCGATGAACATCCCCTCCTCGGTCCAGCGGCGACGCGAGAAGCGCGCACTCGCCAAGGCTGCCGGCTTCTAATCGGCAAAGGGTGGCTTTGCCTCCATGCCGCCTGGCGGCCACCTTTTCGCGGCGGGCAGGGCGGAGAAGGCTCGCTGCGGCCTCTCAATCTATGCCTGCCCTGGGGATAGGGTAGGGCCGATCCAGCTCAGATTTGCGACTGCAATGTGGAACCCCACAGACCCCACAACCGTTTATTTTCGCGGGCTGCGATTGACTCTCTTCGACACAGCGGATATGAGCCCGCCGCAATTTCCGGAGGACGACAACTCCGCTCCGGCGATGCTTCCGCGCGGTCCGTGCTGAAAAGCTTGGATGACGGAAGCGCTTGGAATAGACTGGATACGCAAGTCACGAACGAGAGAGGAAACTCCATGAGTGTGCGTGTATCCGGTAAACATATGGAAATCGGCGATTCGTTTCGCTCGCGCATCGGCGAGCAGATCCGACAGGCCGTAACCAAATATTTCGACGGAGGATATTCGAGCCAGGTCACTGTGGAAAAGTCGGGCTCGCGCTTCAGCGCCGACTGCAAGCTTCATCTCGATACGGGCGTGGTCTTGCAGGCGAATGGCCAGGCGAGCGAACCGCAGGCGGCCTTCGATACGGCTGCGGACCGAATTGAGAAGCGGCTCCGGCGCTATAAGCGCAAGCTCAAGGACCATCACAACGGCAATGGTCAGAATACCGCCGAAGTGGCCTATCGGGTGATGGACTCCGTTCCCTTCGAGGACGAGGAAGTTCCCGAGGATTACGCGCCGACAATCGTCGCCGAAACCACGAAACAGTTGCGAACGATGTCTGTCGCCAACGCCGTCATGGCTTTGGACATGACGGACGAGCCGGTGCTGATGTTTCGTAGCCCCGGCAAGGAAGACCTGAACATCGTATATCGGCGCAACGATGGAAATATTGGCTGGATCGACGCCGCCAATATCAAGGCATGAGTGGCACGAGGGGAAGGCCGGCATACCCGGACTTCCCCGCGCTCCGATCAGCGGGAAGGCGGAAAAGTTCGACTTTTCTGTGCATCAGACCCGCCCAGAGAAAGATGGGTAGAGCCAGCACGACACATTTGTGCTGAGATCGTCAGGCTCTAACCGGCGAACGAGGATAAAAGAATGGCATTGGCAGGCTTGCTGCATCAAAATGCGATCATCCCGGCCATGAGGGCCAACTCGAAAAAGCAACTCCTACAGGAATTGGCGGCAAAAGCATCGAAACTCACCGGTCTGCCGGAGCGGGAAATCTTCGACGTCATCCTGCAGCGGGAGCGGCTCGGGTCGACCGGTGTGGGCAACGGCATCGCCATCCCGCACGGCAAGCTCGGCAAGCTTCCATCGATCGTCGGCATCTTCGCGCGGCTCGAGACGCCCGTCGATTTCGAGGCGCTCGACGACCAGCCGGTTGACCTCGTCTTCCTTCTACTGGCTCCGGAAGGCGCCGGCGCCGACCACCTGAAGGCCCTGTCACGGATCGCGCGCGTGCTGCGCGACCACGACATGGTGACGCGCATCCGGGCGAGCGATTCTGCGAGCGCGATCTACACGCTCCTTAACGACGACGCCACCTCGCACGCCGCCTGAACGCCTACTGCATGTTTCCTTGAATCGGAAAAACATGCGGCAATTCAAAGTGCTACAGCGAGCTTTGCGCGACCGATAAGACTGCGGCCCCAGTAAAGCCGACAACGGTCGAGCTGGTCGATGAATGGGCGCAACAGCGCCCGGGCCGGAGATGCTGAGTCCGTTGCCATCACCGAATTGATGCGCGCCGCCCGCAGCCATTTTTACGCCTCCCGCCGGGAGGCTCGGGTGCGCCGACCCCGTATCGCCCATGGGATCTCGACAGGCTTCCCTTCGTCAATAATACTTCCGACCTGCAAGGCGGTCGCCCGTCAAACCCTTCGGGGAGAGCGGGATGGGGAAGGAGCGAGGCGATGACGGGCAGGCTTTCGGGGAAGATTGCGTTGATCAGCGGCGGTGCGGGTGGCTGTGGGCTCGCGGCTTCCCAGCTCTTCGCCCGCGAGGGCGCCAAGGTCGGCATCGTCGACCTGCCGAAGAGCAAGGGCGAAGAGGTCGCCGCCGCCATTCGCGCCGAAGGCGGCGAGGCGGTCTTTGCGGCCGCGGACGTCTCGGTTTCGGCCGAGGTCACCACCGCCGTTCAAACTGTCGAGCGTGCCTTCGGGCCGATAACGGTGCTCTTCAACCACGCGGGGATTCTCGCAGTCGGCCCCTTCCTCGAAACGCAGGAGGAGGAATGGGACCGGCTGATGGCGGTGAACGTGAAGAGCATGTTCCTGATGACCAAAGCGGTGCTTCCCGGCATGCTTCAGGCGGGCGGCGGCAGCATCATCTGCACCTCCTCGATCTCCGCGGTCGCCGCGACACCCATGGAAGTGCTCTACGACACGACCAAGGGCGCCTGCCACATGTTCGCCCGCGCGATCGCCGTCGAGTTCCGCGACCGCGGCATTCGCTGTAACGCCGTCTGCCCGGGCTTCATCGCGACCGACCATGGCAAGCGCGAAATCGCGGGCCTGACGAAATACGGCGTCGACGTTTCGGAGGCGGCAATCGCCGCCCAGCAGGGACGGATGTGCGACCCGAAGGAGGTCGCCCATGCCGCACTGTTCCTGGCGAGCGACGAGGCGAGCTTCATCAACGGCACGCATCTTTTCGTCGACAATTGCTTCACTGCGGTCTGAGGGGAGACAAGAATGCTGCAAGAGGGCGGCCACTGGCGAAACTGGGTCGGAAACCAATCGTGCATCGTCCGTCATAGGGGCGCGCCGGAGAGCGAAGCCACCCTCGCCGAGATGGTGCGCGAGGCGACGAGCGCCGGCCTCAACGTGCGCTGCGCCGGGTCCGGTCATTCCTTCACCCCCGTCGCCCTGACGAGCGGCCTCATGCTGACGCTTTCAAGCATGCAGGGCGTCGTCCAAATCGATGAGGCGCGCAAACGGGTTTCGGTCAAGGCCGGGACGACCATCAACCAGCTCGGCAAGGTGCTGAAGTCGAACGGCCTGTCGCTGATCAACCAGGGTGACATCGATAGCCAGGCGCTTGCCGGCGCGCTCACCACCGGCACGCACGGAACCGGCGCGGCGCTTGGCAACATGGCCTCGCAGATCGTCGGCATGCGTCTCGTCCAGCCCGACGGCTCGATCCTGGTCGTCGACGAGACGACGCCGGATCTGCTTGAGGCCGCGCGGGTCTCCGTCGGCATGCTAGGCGTCATCTCGGAAATCACGCTTCAGGTGATGGACAGCTATAACCTCTATGAAAAGCTGTGGCGCTGCGATTTCGACGAATGCATGGAACAGCACGACGAGCTTGCGGCGAAGCACCGGCATTTTGGCTTCTTCTGGTGCCCGCTCCCTGAAAGCCGCCATTGCTATTGCTTGCCGGACACCTCCTCGGTCTCGACGACGGAGAAGACGGCCGATGTCTGCGAAATGAAGGTGATAGACATCACCGACCGGCCGCCGATGGAAGGCAACTTCGAAAGGATCGCCTATTCCTCGGAAATCTATCCGATCGAATACGTGCCCAACTTCCATGAACTGGAATATGCGGTGCCGGTCGCGCACGGAAAGGACGCCGTGAGAGCAGTGCGCAAGCTCATGCTGGAGAAGCACCCGACCTGCATCTACCCGATCGAATATCGCTTCACCGCCGGCGACTCCGGTTGGATCAGCCCCTTTTACAAGCAGGACTCGATAACCCTCTCCGTCTCCGGCGAGCCGGGTACCGACTACTGGGAATATCTGAAGGACGTCGACACGATCCTCAGGCAATACGGCTCGCGCCCCCATTGGGGCAAGCTGCATTTTCTCGGCGCAGAGGACATGGCCGCGCTTTACCCACGCTCGGGGGACTTTCGCGCGCTGAGAGCCAAAGTCGATCCGGAAGGCCGCTTCCTAAACGACCACCTCCGGCAGCTGTTTGGGTAGCTCGCGGTGAAGAGAATGGTGGGAGTGCCTCGCCGGCCTGCCGCATTCTCTAAAGCGATTCCAGGAAAGTGTCGTCATACTCGGGCTTGACCGGGTCAAGCCCGAGGATCCATTCACGAGGAGCAGCGAGATTCGAAAAGGCATGGCCAGCCACCCCAGAATACGCGACCTGGTGCTCGCATATCGCGGGGCATGCGTGCGGCGTGGATCCTCGGGTCAAGCCCGAGGATGACGATGAGGTGAGGTGCAGGGGCGATCAAGAAGCAGCTTAGAACGGGGCGACGAAGCATTCGACGCATCGCCTAATTCCGCACAAAACAGCAAGCTCCGCGCATTCACAAGAACGCGCGGCGCTTCGACGTGATCGTCAAGCCATCCGCGATCAGGCAGCCGGCGTCTCGTTTTCCGAAGCAGGCACCTTCGGCCCACCCTTGGCAACGCCGACCATTGCCGGGCGCAGGACCCGCTCGCCGATGGTGTAGCCGGCCTGGACGACCTGCACGACCGTGTTGTTCGGAACCTCGGTGTTGGGAACCTCGAACATCGCCTGATGGAAATTCGGATCGAACTTCTGGCCGGTTGGCTCCAGCTTCTTCACGCCATGGCGTTCGAGCGCTGCGAGCATCGAGCGCTCGGTCATCTCGACGCCTTCGATCAGCGCAGTAAGACCGGCATCGCCGGATTCCCTCGCCTCGGCCGGGATGGCTTCCAGCGCGCGGCGCAGATTGTCGGAGACCGCCAGCATGTCGCGCGCGAAACCGGCGACGGAATAGGACTTTGCATCCTTCACCTCACGCTCGGTGCGACGGCGTAGATTATCCATCTCGGCGGCGAGGCGAAGATATTTGTCACGCAGCTCCGCGTTTTCCGCCTTGGCGAGCTCCAGCGGGTTCGGCGCGGCCGTGGAAGCGTCGGCTTCCGTCTGCTCCGCCGCTTCCGGCGCGGCAGCCTTTTGATTTTCTTCCGGCGCCGCGGCCTCAGGTCCGTTCTTGTTCGTTTCGTCGGTCATGACGTTCTCCGAATGTGTTTTCTTTGGTGCGTTCGGCATCATCAAACCAGCGGAAGTCGCTTTGCTTGAACGTTCTGCTGCCTGGATTTGAAGCCGATATCGAGGTTTGAGCCCGAAAAATCAAGGGTCCTTCCGTCCATCGGCCGAAAGGATTGTCTGAAGCGAGGAAAACGGCCGGCCGCGCTACCTAAGTAAATTCCATGCGTGTCGTCATCCCAAAACCGCTCCACACTTTTGGGCGACATGCATCAGCGCGACAGACGTGACATGAGCTGCGCGGTGTAATCCACCATGGGAACGATGCGGGAATAGTTGAGCCGCGTCGGGCCGATGACACCGACGGCACCGACGATGCGGTCGTCCTCATCGCGATAGGGCGCGACGATCAGCGACGATCCGGAGAGCGAAAACAGCTTGTTTTCGGAGCCGATGAAGATACGCACACCCGGGCCGCTCTCCGCAAGGTTGAGGAGTTCGATCAGGCTGTCCTTCTTCTCAAGGTCGTCGAACAACATGCGCAGCCGCTCGATGTCCTCGGTCCCCTCCAATCCTTCGAGCAGATTGGCGCGACCGCGCACGATGAGCCGCGCCGGCTGGCCGTCGTCCTCACTGCCGGACCAGATCGCCAGCCCGCGCTCGACCAGATCCTGGGACAGGGCGTCGAGTTCGCCGCGGACCGTCTCCTTGACCTTTTCCAACTGCGTGCGCAGTTCGGCGATCGTCTGCCCGGCAAGATGAGCGTTGACGAAATTGGCGGCTTCCGTGAGCTGTGCACTGGTGATCCCGGCGGGCAGCTCGATGATGCGGTTCTCCACCTGGTCATGATCGCCGACCAGGACGGCGAGCGCCTTGGTCGGCGCCAGGCGGATGAACTCGACGTGCTTGAGGACGGGATCGCTCTTGGTGGTGATGACGAGACCGGCGCCGCGCGACATGCCGGACAGCATCTGGCTCGCCTCCGCAAGAAGGTTCTCGACCGGCTGGTTTCGATTTCCCGGGCGCACCTGCCGCTCGATCGAGGCACGCTCCTCGGCGGAGAGGTTGCCTACCTGCATGAAAGCATCGACGAAGAAGCGCAGGCCCATCTGCGTCGGAAGTCGGCCGGCACTGACATGGGGCGAATAGATGAGGCCCAGATCCTCGAGATCGCTCATCACGTTGCGCACGGAAGCGGGCGACAGCGACATCGGCAGGAGCCGCGAGAGATTGCGCGAGCCGAGCGGCTCGCCGCTTTCCAGGTAGCTCTCGACGATGCGGCGGAAGATCTCGCCGGAGCGCTCGTCCAGCGTCGATGCGATGCCCTTGGTTTCCGGGTTGCGCAGTACCATGTCACTCCATGCGAACGACCATTCCTATGCCGCAGAATATAGTAATCCGCACCGGCTATGGCAAAAGGGAAAAACCCTCCCCGCCCTGATATCCGTTTGAGCCAACAGAATTGTTTCCATTTCGCCGGGAAAGGCTCTAGAAGGCTCAGCAGAGACGATAGGAGTTGAAGATGCGGCCATCCGGCAGAAAAACCGACCAAATGCGCAAGGTGTCCTTCGAGCGCAATTTCTCCAAGCACGCGGAGGGCTCTTGCCTCGTGCGCTTCGGCGACACGCATGTGCTCTGCACGGCAAGCCTCGAAGAGAAGGTTCCCGCCTGGCTGCGCAACGGCGGCAAGGGATGGATCACCGCAGAATACGGCATGCTGCCGCGCGCAACCGGCGAGCGCATGAAGCGCGAGGCGGCGGCCGGCAAGCAGAGCGGCCGCACGCAGGAGATCCAACGGCTGATCGGACGGTCGTTGCGCGCCGTCGTCGATCTGCCGGCGCTCGGCGAGCGCCAGATTTCGATCGACTGCGACGTGCTCCAGGCGGACGGCGGCACCCGCACCGCCTCGATTACCGGCGCCTGGGTTGCCCTCCACGACTGCCTGAAATGGATGGAGGCGCGCAACATGATCAAGGTGGAGCGGGTGCTGAAGGATCATGTCGCCGCTGTTTCCTGCGGCATCTTCGCCAGTCAGCCGGTGCTCGATCTCGATTATCTCGAGGACTCGGCTGCCGAAACCGATGCCAATTTCGTCATGACCGGCAGCGGCGGGCTGGTGGAAATCCAGGGAACGGCAGAAGGCCAGCCCTTCACAGAGGAAGAATTCGCAAACCTGATGCAGCTTGCAAAGAACGGCATCGCCGAGCTGATCGAGCTGCAGAGGCAGGCGATCGCCGGTTGAGTTTGCGCGGGGTTCCCGCACAGACGCGCGCGCATGAAAGGAGCGGACTTGGCCCCGGCATTCGAAGGCATTCTGGAAACCGCGCTTTACGCGGACGATCTCGACGGTGCCGAGGCTTTCTATGGTGGCGTGCTCGGTCTGGAGCGGATCACGCGCGCGGGCAACCGGCATGTCTTCTTTCGCTGCGGCGAGGGCGTGCTTCTGATCTTCAACCCCAACGAAACGGTAAAGCCGCCGCCGGCCGGTGCCCTTCCCGTGCCGCCGCACGGCACGAAGGGCAACGGGCACATGTGCTTCCGCGTCGCGGCGGAGGCGCTCGACGGCTGGAAGGAGAAACTGGAGGGCGCCGGCATTTCGATCGAGGCGGATATCCGCTGGCCGAACGGCGCCCGCTCCTTCTATTTCCGCGATCCGGCCGGGAACAGCCTCGAATGCGCGGAACCAGGCCTCTGGGCCAAAGACTGAATGCGCTTGAACGGAACGGAACAGGATGCGCAAACTGGTTGATAAGACGCTCGTAGTCGCGAGCCACAATGCCGGCAAGATCCGGGAGATCCGCGATCTCATCGGCCCGCTCGGCTTCGAGGCAAGGTCGGCGGCCGACCTCAACTTTGTCGAGCCGGACGAGACCGGTACGACCTTCGAGGAAAACGCCAGGATCAAGGCCCTCGCCTCGGCGAGGGCCTCCGGCCTGCCGGCGCTATCGGATGACTCCGGTCTTGCCGTCGACGCGCTCGATGGCGCTCCCGGCGTCTACACGGCCAATTGGGCCGAGCGCGAGGACGGCAGCCGCGACTTCGCCATGGCGATGGAGAAGGTCGAGAAGGCATTGCGCGAGAAGGGAGCCACAACGCCCGGAAGCCGCGCCGCGCGCTTCGTTTCCGTGCTCTGCCTCGCCTGGCCGGACGGCCATGTGGAGCTTTTTCGCGGCGAGGTCGAAGGCGAGGTGGTCTGGCCGCCGCGCGGAACGAGCGGTTTCGGCTATGATCCGGTCTTCCAGCCCAAGGGCTATGAGACCACATTCGGTGAAATGAGCGCGGAAGAGAAGCACGGTTGGAAGCCGGGCGACGCGAAAGCGCTCTCGCATCGCGCTCGCGCCTTCAAGCTGTTCGCCGAGACCTGCCTCGGCGCGTGAGAAAACGATGATTTTGCAGATGGCCCCGCTTTCGGTGATCGGTGACGGCATGGATCCCGGCTTCGGCGTCTATGTGCATTGGCCGTTCTGCGCGGCGAAATGCCCCTATTGCGACTTCAACAGCCATGTCCGCCACCAGCCGGTGGACCAGCCGCGCTTCGTCGCCGCGTTCCTGAAAGAGATGGCCGCTGTGCGCGCGCTTTCCGGCCAGAGGACCGTGACCAGCATATTCATGGGCGGCGGCACGCCGTCGCTAATGGAGCCACAGACGGTGGAAGCGATCCTCGACGGGATTGCTCGCCATTGGCATGTGCCGGACGCTATCGAGATCACCATGGAGGCCAACCCGTCGAGCGTGGAGGCGACGCGCTTCCGCGGCTATCGGGCGGCCGGCGTCAATCGCGTCTCGCTCGGTGTCCAAGCGCTGAACGACCGCGACCTCAAATTCCTCGGCCGACTGCACAATGTCGAGGATGCCCTGAAAGCCGTGCGCCTGGCGCGCGAGATTTTTCCTCGCATGTCTTTCGACCTGATCTATGCTCGGCCGAAGCAGACTGTGGAAGACTGGGAGCGAGAGCTGAAAGAAGCGGTTTCCTACGCCGTCGACCATCTGTCGCTCTACCAGCTCACCATCGAGGAAGGCACGCCCTTCTACGGGCTGCACAAGGCCGGCAAGCTGGTCGTGCCGGACGGCGAGCAGTCGGCTCTGCTCTATGAGGCGACGCAGGAGATCACCACTGCGATCGGCATGCCGGCCTACGAGGTCTCGAACCACGCGCGGCCCGGGGCCGAAAGCCGGCACAATCTCACCTATTGGCGCTATGGCGATTATGCGGGAATCGGACCCGGCGCGCATGGGCGGCTCACGGTCGGCGGCTCCAAGGTCGCGACTGCAACGGAACGCAATCCCGAGACATGGCTCAGTCTCGTCGAGGAGCGCGGCGACGGCACCGTCGAGCGGGAATTGCTCGATCTCGAGGCGCAAGCCGACGAGCTCTTGCTGATGGGCCTCAGGCTTCGGGAGGGCGTGGACCTGGCCCGCTGGCAGAGCCTGTCGGGCCGCGATCCCGATCCCGCCCGGGAAGAGTTCCTGATCGAGCATGGCTTCGTCGAACGCATCGGCAATTCGCGGCTGCGCTGCACGCCCGCCGGCATGCTGATCCTCGACGCGGTGGTGGCTGACCTCGCCTGCTGAGATCTCTTCTTCAATCGTTCTTCTTCACCGGCGCGACGATCCCCCAGGTGACACCGAAGGGATCTCGGAGCTGGCCGTAATAGTCGCCCCAGAAGGCGATTTCGAGCGGCATCGTCACTTGCGCCCCCGCCTCCACCGCGCGCTTCCACCAGAAGTCGGCATCGTCGACAATGAGGTGCAGCACAAAGCCTTCCGGCGGCTTCCAAGGATAGCCGAATTCCGGGAAGGGGTCGTTGAGCATCAGCGCGCCGCCATTGATTGTCAGATGGCAATGGATGAGCCGCTTTCCGTCCTCGGCATATTTGCGGTCCTCCTCCTTGGCACCGAAGGCGCGGCGGTAGAATTCCGCGGTGGCATTCGCGTCCTGCACGTTGAGATAGGCGACGACGCCGGCCATCGGCGGATGCGAGGGCGCCTGCCAGTCGACTTCGGACTTCGGGTCGAGATCGACGGCCGCCTTGACGCTTCCATCCATATAGAAGGGGACGGATTCGTGCTGATGGGCGATCTTCCATCCCCTGTCGGTGCGCTTCAAGCCCAAGGTCAGACGGTACCAGAGTGCCGGCTTCTGCCCGTCGTGCTTCTCGCCGGACAGATGCGCCAATGCCGTCATGAAAGCGACGTCGCCGCTTGCGGATATATCGAGGTCCTGAAACGTGAAGCCGAGCTGCCCCTTCCACGTCGAGAACCACTGCTCAAGGCCATCGGGATCCGAGTCCGAAGCCTTCAGGGGCGGCGCAAGCGAAAAGATGACCGAATTCTCCGTGCCATGGGCGAGGACACGAGAAGCATCCTTCCGGCGAATGGCTTCAGCCCAATCTTCGATTACCGCCTTGATCTCTGCCACGGCTGCAGTCCTGCTTTCGGTACCGGACATGATCCACCCTCCTCTCAGAGTTTTGCGACAAGCGCCGCAAGCTGATCGGCGCATTGGCCCCAGCCCTCATGGAATCCCATTTTCTCATGCGCTTCCCGGTCCTCGACGCTCCAGTGCAGGGCGCGGGCGGTGTAGCGGGTCTTGCCGCCCTCATCCTCGAAGGTCATGACGGCCGTCATGAATGGCTTCTCGGAGGGCTTCCAGGCCCCCGTATAGGCGTCGGTGACGACGATCTTCTCGTTCGGCACGACCTCAAGATAGACGCCCTGGTTGGGGTAGAGCTCACCATCCGGAGAGCGCATGACAAAGCGGTTGGTGCCGCCCGGCCTGACATCGAGCTCCGCTTCCGTGATGGTCCACGGCAAGGGCGCGAACCATTGCTTCAGAAGTTCCGGATCGGTAAAGGCGCGATAGACCTTTTCGCGCGGTGCATCGATCAGGCGGGTCAGGACCAGTTCGCGTTCGCCGGCGGGTTTGGTGTCAGTCGCTGCAGTCATTTTCGAATTCCTCCATATTGGTTTTGATCCAAGGACGAAGGAGGGGGCCGGTTGCCGACAGCCGCCGGAAGTTTTTATCGTTTTTCTTCTGCGACAACCGCCGGAGCCGCCTCGCCATCCAGACGATCGAGCTGCATCCGGATATAGGCGGCCTCCGCCGCATTGGTCGCCAAGGCGATTGCCCGGTCGAAGGCGACGCGCGCTTCGCTTCTGCGCCCCACCTGCTTAAGCAATGCGCCACGCAGGCCGTGATAGTAGAAATAACCGGAGAGCCTGTCGCCAAGCGACTCGACGAGCGCCAGCGCGGCTTGCGGCCCCTCGCGCTTCGATACGGCGACGGCGCGATTGAGCGTGACGACGGGCGACGGCTGGAGGCGCTCGAGCGCCCGGTAGAGCAGGTCGATCTCCTCCCAGTCCGTCTCTGCCGGGGTCTTAGCGCGCGCGTGCAACGCCGCGATCGCGGCCTGAATCTGATAGGGACCGGGGCGGCGATGACGCATCGCCTTGTCGATCATCGCCAGCGCCTCGGTGATCATCGGCCGGTTCCACAATCGCCGGTCCTGATCCTCAAGCAGGACGATGGCGCCGTCGGCGTCGAAGCGGGCTCGGGCGCGCGAATGCTGGAGGAGAAGCAGCGCCGTCAGGCCCATGATCTCGGGCTCCGCCGGGAACAGCCGCAGGAGCAGCCGGGAGAGCCGGATCGCCTCGTCGCAAAGATCGGCGGAGACGCCCTCCGGCCCGTTCATCGCCGAATAGCCCTCATTGAAGACGAGATAGATCATGGTCGCGACGGCCGCGAGCCGCTCTGCGCGATCGGCGGCATCGGGCGTCTCGAACGGAATCCCGGCGGCGGCGACCCGCGCCTTGGCGCGGGTGATGCGCTGCTCCATCGCTGCCTCGCTGACAAGGAAAGCGCGGGCGATCTGCTTCACGGAAAGGCCGGAAACGATCCGGAGCGCGAGAGCGATCTGCTGAGTTGCCGGCAAAGCCGGATTGCTGCAGACGAAGAGCAGCCGCAGGATGTCGTCGCGATAATGCGACCCGTCCAGGCGCTCGGCGAGCTCTGCTTCCCTGTCTTCGAGATCCGAGAGCAGGTCCTCCGGCGGCAATGCCGTCTCGCGCGATTGGCGCCGGACTTGGTCGATGCCGCTGTTGCGACCGACGAAGATCAACCAGGCAGCCGCATCGCGCGGCGGGCCGGTGCGCGGCCAAGTCTTCAATGCCCGGATACAGGCCTCCTGGAAAGCTTCCTCCGCCTGGTCGAGATTGCGGAAATAGCGCAGGAGCGCGCCCATTGCCTGCGGCCGCGCGGACACCAGGGCGAGATCGATCCAGGCTGTGTCGGTCATGAGGGAAACTCACCGGGTTTGTAGAGAGCAAGCGGGCGGATCTCGTAGGAGCCGGAGCTCGGATTGGCGGTGCTCAGCTCGCGGGCGAAGTCGAGCGCCTCGTCGAGCGAGCCGCAGTCGATCAGGTAAAAGCCGAGCAATTGCTCCTTGGTTTCGGCGAAGGGGCCGTCGATCACGATCGTCTCGCCGGTGCCGTGCCGCAGTGTCGTCGCCGCGGTCGTCGGCAGGAGGCGCGCCACCGGACCGAGCTTGCCGGCTTCGACATACTTGCGTTGGACGGCGGTAAGATCACGCATGACCCTGTCGTCCTCCTCCTTACTCCAGGCACTGGTGACGCTTTCATCATTGTAGCAAAGCACCGCATAAAGCATTGGGAACTCTCCGCTCTGATCTGAAGACGATTGGAGCAAGTGATAGCCGACAAGCGAGGCGAAAAAAATGCTTGGACGCGCTTCGTCTGAATATTCGGCGGGGTGGCGAGCCTCTCCACGCCGAGCTTGCACCGCGCGCAAGCACATGCGCAACAAAAAGGCCCGGCGGAGCCGAGCCTTCGTAAGCTTCTGCTTACCTTGCGATCACGCTACTCGTTGATCAGACGCTTCAGGAGCTCGATTTCGTGACTGAGCTTCGTGTCGCCGGCGATCAGCTCCTCGATCTTGCGCACTGCGTGGAGCACGGTCGTGTGATCGCGGCCGCCGAAGCGGCGGCCAATCTCCGGGAAGGAGCGCGGCGTCAGCGTCTTCGACAGATACATGGCGATCTGGCGCGGCTTGACGATAACGCGGGTGCGCCGGTTCGAGACCAGTTCCTGGCGCGAGACGTTGTAATGCTTGGCGACGACGCGCTGAATGTCCTCGATGCGGACGCGGCGCGGCTCGCCGGCATTGACGAGATGGCCGAGCAGTTCGTCGACCCGTTCGATCGAGAGCTGCGGTTCGAAGGAGCGGCGGAAGAGAAGCTGATTGAAGGCGCCCTCCAACTCGCGGCCGCTTGCCGTGACGTTACGGGCGACATGGCACAGGATCTCCTGCGGAATCTCGAGCGAAGCGTCGTCCTGGCGCGCCGCTTCGAGCCGGCGCTTCAGCATCTCGAGACGCATTTCATAATCGGGCCCTTCCATCTCGATCGCCACACCGCCCTGGAGGCGCGAGCGAACGCGGCTGTCGAGCGATTCCAGCTCCCAGGGAGCCCGGTCGGCGGCGACGACCACCTGCTTGGCGGAGTCAAGCAGCATGTTCAACAGATGGCAGAACTCGTGCTGGATCGACTTGCCCTGAAGGAACTGCATGTCGTCGATGACGAGCAGATCGATGTTGCGCAGCGATTCCTTGAGCGACAGCGCGTCATTGTCGCGGATCGCGGTTGCGAAGCGCCACATGAAATACTCTGCCGTAAGATAGACGACACGCGGTGATCGCGCGCTCTGAAGCGCCGCAAGCGCGATCGCCTGCAGGAGATGCGTCTTGCCGAGGCCGACGCTCGAATGGATGAAGAGCGGATTGAACCGCACCGCCCCGGCACCGGCCTCGGCGATCGTGCGCGCTGCCGCGAGCGCCACCCGGTTCGACGAGCCTTCGACGAAGCTGTCGAAAGTGTAGCGCTGGTCGAGCGGCGAGCCGAAGAGCGGCGCCTGCGCCGGCCTTTGGACCGTCGCCAGCGTTGCCGCCGCGGCGGCTGCGATCGGTTGCGCTGCCGTCGCGCGGCGGGTTGGCGCCGGCGGAGCTTCGACGGCCGCCGGCAGCGGCTCTTCCTGGGCGGCCGCCGGGCGCTGACCGCGGGTCGCGGTGCGCACGAGGATCTCCACCTTCAGGATCTCGCCGTCCTCCTGCTGGAAGAGCGTGGTGATCAGATCGAGATAACGGTTGTTGATCCAGGATTTGAGGAAGGTCGTCGGCACAGAAAGGCGCACGACGCTCTTCGATACAGAATGGAGCTTGAGGCGTCCAAACCAGCTTGCGAAGACATCCGGACCGACCTGGGCTTTCAAACGCGCACTTACCCGCTCAAAAAGTGCGTCATGCCGCAT